>NZ_JAEKFF010000006.1:217500-2756366 GCF_016650715.1 Pseudomonas sp. TH39(2020)
CCGCTACACAGGAAATTCCACCACCCTCTACCATACTCTAGCTTGTCAGTTTTGAATGCAGTTCCCAGGTTGAGCCCGGGGATTTCACATCCAACTTAACAAACCACCTACGCGCGCTTTACGCCCAGTAATTCCGATTAACGCTTGCACCCTCTGTATTACCGCGGCTGCTGGCACAGAGTTAGCCGGTGCTTATTCTGTCGGTAACGTCAAGACACCAACGTATTAGGTTAATGCCCTTCCTCCCAACTTAAAGTGCTTTACAATCCGAAGACCTTCTTCACACACGCGGCATGGCTGGATCAGGCTTTCGCCCATTGTCCAATATTCCCCACTGCTGCCTCCCGTAGGAGTCTGGACCGTGTCTCAGTTCCAGTGTGACTGATCATCCTCTCAGACCAGTTACGGATCGTTGCCTTGGTGAGCCATTACCTCACCAACTAGCTAATCCGACCTAGGCTCATCTGATAGCGCAAGGCCCGAAGGTCCCCTGCTTTCTCCCGTAGGACGTATGCGGTATTAGCGTCCGTTTCCGAGCGTTATCCCCCACTACCAGGCAGATTCCTAGGCATTACTCACCCGTCCGCCGCTCTCAAGAGAAGCAAGCTTCTCTCTACCGCTCGACTTGCATGTGTTAGGCCTGCCGCCAGCGTTCAATCTGAGCCATGATCAAACTCTTCAGTTCAAACATCTTTGGGTTTTTAAGAAACCCTAAACTTGGCTCAGCAATCGTTGGTTACATCTTTGATTTCTCGCGGAGTAACTTGTGATGCTGATAATCTTGTTGACTATCAGTCTGACTCCACAAGCACCCACACGAATTGCTTGATTCAGTTGTTAAAGAGCGGTTGGTTAAGATCTTTCGTCTCAACCGAGGCGCGCATTCTACAGCAGCCTCTGTTGCTGTCAAGCGGTTATTTTTCGAAGCTTTCAAAGTTTCCTTTGCAACTTCAACCACTTGCGCTTCCGATCTCTCGTTAGCGGGAGGCGAATTCTACAGCGTTACTCGCTGCTGTCAACACCTCTTTTACACCGCTTTCGACCGAGAAGATCGAATCGTTAAAAGAGCCAAACAACCTCACTCTTTCAACTCCTTCTGGGCTTCGATGACCTGAAGCAACTCGCTGTCGAAAACTGCGTAACTCATTGTTTACCAAGGAGTTTTCCGTTTCGACTGCGCCGGAAGTGGGGCGAATTATAGACTTCCAGAATCTGCCGTCAACCCTTAATTACGGTTTTCTATAAGGATGCTCAAAATCGCTGCTTATATATAGACGCGCCCGCCATGAATGCGCAGTATATTGCCCAATAACACTTTCGCTTCCTACTTCGGACGATGCCACGCCATGAACGACCAACCTCGCAGCCTTGCCTCGACCCTGTTTTCGGTTGGCCTGCTATTGATAGCCATGGCATCAATCCAGTCAGGAGCCTCCCTTGCTAAAAGCATGTTCCCCATTATCGGTGCGCAAGGGACCACCACCCTGCGGCTGATCTTCGCCAGCGTGATCATGATGTTGATACTGCGCCCCTGGCGAGCGAAGCTCACCGCAAAATCCCTGCGCACCGTCATCGTCTACGGGATGGCGTTAGGGGGCATGAACTTCCTCTTCTATATGTCCTTGCAAACCGTCCCCCTCGGTATCGCGGTAGCCTTGGAATTCACCGGCCCACTGGCGGTAGCCATCTACGCCTCACGTCGCGCGATCGACTTTTTGTGGATAGCCCTGGCCGCCATCGGCTTGCTGCTGTTAATACCTATGGGAGAAACGACCGCGGGAATCGATCTGATGGGCGCCGGTTACGCATTGGGCGCAGGTGTCTGCTGGGCGCTGTACATTCTGTTCGGCCAAAAGGCCGGCGCCGACAATGGCGTGCAGACCGCGGCACTGGGGGTGATGATTGCGGCATTTTTTGTAGCCCCTATCGGCATCGTCCATGCTGGCGCCGCGCTGCTCACTCCCTCACTGATCCCCGTGGCCATCGCTGTCGCCATTCTGTCCACCGCCGTGCCCTACACGCTGGAGATGGTAGCCCTCACCCGAATCCCGACCCGGACATTCGGCACGTTGATGAGCATTGAACCTGCGATCGGCGCACTGTCAGGCCTGTTGTTTCTCCATGAGTACCTTTCACTCTCACAATGGATGGCCATCACGTGCATCATTCTGGCTTCCATAGGCGCGACCATGACCATGGGGAGTGCGGCCAAGCCTGCTGTCGCTGCAGATTGAGACAGGATTTGACGAGGGTCTGGTATTTGCCGCGCAATTAGGCCATGTTTAGGCCCGCAACCTAGTGTCAGACATGGATTTTTCAGATAGGGATATCAGAACGCTTCAAGCGAAAGCGAATGCAGCCAAACCCGGGCGCAAAGATCCGGGGACGCTATAAGGACAGTAATGAAACGAATTTTGATACTGATCGCCGTACTTGCGGTTGCGGGCTGCGCGGCGACATCGAAAACCCAGGTAAAACACGGCAAGAGAGGGCTGCATATCAACTGTTCCGGGCTCTCGTCATCCTGGGACAAGTGCTACACCAGCGCTGCCAACTCGTGCGCTCCCAAAGGTTACAAGGTCATCGCCAAGTCAGGGGACGCTGTGGAAGAACCAGGCGATTACCCATTCGGCCTCAACCCTGCCGGCTATACCAGCCGCAGCATGATCGTCATCTGCAAATAGATTGATGCCGTCTTGTCAGGTTCGTGAACCTGCGATCTGGCGGCCAATCTCATCGTAACTGGACTTCAGCACCGTGCGCTGGATGTCCGGTGTGGCCAGCATTCGTGCAATGACCAACGCACCGATACATTGCGACAGAATTGCCCATGCCAGGCTGTCGCTTTCCAAAACCTGCGCCCAACTCTTCTGAAGCCGACAAATCCAGTTCTCCGCCTGCTGGCGAATCATCACGTCCGAGCGTGCTATCTCAGCTCCCAATGCCGGCAAAGCACAACCAGATTCCGGGTGTTCGACATGGGCCATGCTCAGGTAGTGTTTCAGGCAGCGCTGGAGCTTCTCAGGATTCTGGTCCGCCCCTAATCGATCCAGGCTTTGAGACAGCTCACGCTCGACGATTGAAGCGAACAGCTCATCCTTCGATGAAAAATGACTGTAGAAAGCCCCGCCACTCAAGCCGATCGCCTTCATCAAACCGTCGACACCCACCGTTGAAAAACCAGACTTCTTCGCCGACACCGCACTGCTTTCAAGTAGTTTCTCTTTGGTTTCCAGTTTGTGATTGGCCGAGTAACGCATTGCCTTGCCCTCAGGATTGATCGCCTTGACGCTTGCCAGATCGTAGCATAACGTTCGTTTAGTTAACGATCGTTTAGCAAAAGGATCTATCCATGAATAACAAGAAGGTCGTACTGGTTGTAGGTGCAGGGGATGCTACCGGCGGCGCAATTGCAAAACGCTTTGCGCAGGAAGGGTTTGTGGCGTGTGTCACCCGCCGCAGCGCGGACAAACTCCAGCCGCTGGTGGACGCCATCAAGGCCGATGGCGGCGAAGCCCACGGATTTGCCTGCGATGCGCGCAAGGAAGAGGACGTGATTGCGTTGGTTGAGCAGATCGAAAGCCAGATTGGGCCAATCGAAGCGTTCATCTTCAACATCGGCGCCAATGTGCCTTGCAGCATTCTCGAAGAAACCGCGCGCAAATATTTCAAGATATGGGAAATGGCCTGTTTCTCAGGATTTCTCAACGCTCGTGAAGTGGCCAAGCGCATGGCCAAGCGTCAACGCGGGACTATTTTGTTCACCGGCGCTACCGCCGGCCTGCGTGGGGCCTCAGGATTTGCGGCGTTCGCTGGCGCCAAGCACGGAATTCGTGCCCTGGCGCAAAGCATGGCGCGTGAACTGGGGCCGATGAATATTCACGTCGCCCATGTTGTAGTCGACGGCGCCATCGATACCGATTTTATCCGCGAAAGCTTCCCCGAAAAGTACGCGACCAAGGACCAGGACGGCATTCTCAATCCTGCGCACATTGCCGAGAACTATTGGTACCTGCACAGCCAGCCCCGTGACGCATGGACCTTCGAGATGGACCTACGCCCCTGGAGCGAACGCTGGTAAGCCCTCCCCCACAATAATAAACAGAGCGCATCGACCATGAGCAAAACCGTGGAGTTCTATTTCGACCTCGGCAGCCCCGCCACCTACCTGGCCTACACCCAACTGCCGAAGATCTGCGAGCAGACCGACAGCCAGTTGATTTACATACCCATCCTGCTGGGTGGCGTCTTCAAAGCCACTGGTAACGCCTCCCCCGCGACGATCCCTGCCAAGGGCCGCTACATGTTTCAAGACCTGGACCGCTATGCCAAGCGCTATGGCGTGCCACTGAAGTTCAATCCCCACTTTCCTATCAACACCCTGATGCTGATGCGCGCTGTCACCGGCATGCAGTTGCGCCATCCCGAGCGCTTTCAGGCATTCATCGATTGCCTGTTTCAAGCCCTCTGGGTTGAAGGCCGCAGCCTCGATGACCTGGCGACCGTCGCGTCAGTACTGTCACAGAACGGTTTCGACCCAAATGAGGTGCTGGCCCTGACCGCCGACGAGGAAGTCAAAGCCGCGCTAAAGGACAACACAGAGAAAGCAGTGCAACGGGGCGTATTCGGGGCCCCGAGCATGTTTGTCGACAATCAGCTGTTCTTTGGCCAGGATCGCCTGGACTTCGTCCTTGAAGCCCTGAGTTAAATCTCGACAACCAGCCGTCCCTGCGCCGCTCCCGAAACGAGCAGCTCATGGGCGGCCTCGGCTGTTTCCAGCGTGAACTGCCGAGGGTCGAGCAACGGTTTCAACTGACCCGCCTCGATCAACTGCACAGCCTCCCGAAGTATCTCCCCATGGTGCTCACGCCCTTTGCCTGTGAGCAACGGCAACAAGGTAAACACTCCAGAATAAGTCGCCCCACGAAACGAGAGCGGCGCAAGACTGTGCTGCCCCCACCCAAGACAACTCACGACATGTCCCTCGTAGATCCGAGCAGCCTGGAATGAAGCGTCCAGCGTCTTACCACCCACCGTGTCGTAGACAATATCGAAGCCCTCCCCCGCCGTGTGCTCAGCCACATACTCCTCAACCGAAGATTTTCGATAATCAATAAACGTCGCACCGAACCCTTCGATGATCGCCTGCTGCCCGGCCGACCCGGTGGCAAACACGTCAGCACCGAAAGCCCGGGCAATTTGCACAGCCACATGCCCGACACCACCCGCACCACCGTGAATCAGCACTTTCTGACCCGCCCGCACCCGCGCACGATCCACCAATCCTTCCCACGCCGTGATCAGTACCAACGGCAACCCTGCGGCCTCGCGCATGCTCAGATTGCCTGGCTTGCGCGCCAGCAGCCGTGCATCGACGGCGGCGTATTCAGCCAGTGAACCCTGCGTACCGCCAATGCCAGTGGCCATCGCATAGACCTCATCACCCGGCAGCCATCCACTGACGCCTTCCCCCAATGCCGCCACTGTTCCCGCAAGATCAATACCCAATATCGCCGGCAACGGCTGGCGCGCATGAGCAGCCTGACCCGAGCGAATCTTTCCATCCAGAGGGTTCACCCCACTGGCCTTGATCCTGACCAACACCTGACCGACTCCAGGCACGGGCTGTGCAATGGAAGCCAAGCGTAAAGGCCCATTGGCCGAATCAACAATCAGAGCGCGCATTTCAAATGAGTCAGTCATTTCGCAATTTCCCGTCAGAGGTGGCTGTGGGATTAATCTTCCTCCCCCTCACTCATGCCGATAAGACGCTATATAGCTATAGTGACCATGCCCATTTGGCATCAATGAGAAACCCCGTGGACAAACTCAATGCAATGGCGATCTTCGTCCGCGTTGTCGAACGTGGCAGCTTTTCTGCCGTCGCCCGGGAATTGCAGACCAGTCAGCCGACCATCAGCAAAGTGCTGCGAGCACTGGAATCTAAGCTGGGTGGAAAGCTGATTTCCCGCAGCACCCGGCAACTGTCCCTGACTGACGAAGGTCAGCGGTACTACAGCGAATGTCGACAAATTCTGGCGGCCGTAGACGCTGCAGAACACAGTTTTCACTCCGGCCGCGAGGCTGTTGCCGGAAACCTGAAAATCGGATCGTCCGTGAGTTTCGGGCGCTTACAGATTGCTCCGCGACTGCCGGCATTCCTCAAAAAACATCCCCAGGTGCAAATTGATCTGCAACTGAGCGATCAAAATCAGGACCTGGTCAGTGAAGGACTGGACGTCACGTTCAGGATCGGCGAGTTGAACGACAGCGGATTGATTGCCCGCCACATCGGCACCACCCACCGGGTGACCGTCGCAGCGCCCGACTACCTTGAGCAACACGGCAACCCGCAAACACCTCAAGAACTGAGCGAGCACAACTGCCTGCAGTTCAACCTGCTGAACAGTCAGAACCTATGGGTTTATGAGAGAGATGCCCAACGTCACGAAGTGCGAATCAAGGGAAACGCACAAAGCAACAACTCCGAGGCGATCCGCGAGATGGTGTTGGGGGGACTGGGGATTTCGTTGTCACCGGTTTGGCTGTTCAGCGAGGACTTGAAGGCGGGGCGCGTGACCGCGATTCTGCTGGAATACAGCGCGCAGTCGTTGCCGATTCATGCCGTGTCCCCGGCGAATCGTCGCCAATCCGCCAGGGTCAAAGCCTTTGTCGACTACATGAGCCAGGCGCTCGAAGAAGCGCCTGAACTCCAACCGATCAAATAGCCGCAGTCCGGGTGTTCAACCACTCAAGGGCTGCGCCGTCGAGCAACGGGCTCAAGCGCTGGCGCACCTCGGCGTGGTAGGCGTTGAACCACTGTTTTTCGTCATCGGTCAGCAACGATGGCTCCAGGCAGCGAGTGTCGATCGGGCACAAGGTCAGGGTTTCGAACTTCAGGAACTCACCGAATTCGCTTTTGCCCGCCTCACGGTTCAACACCAGGTTCTCGATCCGCACACCCCAGCGGCCCGGACGGTAAGTGCCCGGTTCGATGGAAGTGATCATGCCCGGCTGCATCGCGGTTTGCGGCGCAGCGGCGGCCTGATAGGCGATGACCTGTGGGCCTTCGTGCACGTTGAGGAAGTAGCCGACGCCGTGACCGGTGCCGTGACCGTAATCAACGCTTTCAGCCCAGATCGGCGCGCGGGCAATCGAATCGAGCAGCGGCGAGAGAATGCCTCGAGGGAATTGTGCACGGGACAACGCAATCACGCCTTTGAGAACCCGCGTGCAATCACGCTTCTGCTCATCGGTGGGCGTACCGACCGGCACCATCCGCGTGATGTCAGTGGTGCCGCCCAGGTACTGGCCGCCGGAGTCGATTAACAACAGACCGTCGCCTTCGATCACCGCGTGTTCTTCTTCGGTGGCGTGGTAGTGCGGCATTGCGCCATTGGCGTTGAACGCGGCAATGGTGTTGAAGCTCAGCGAAACATAACCCGGGCGTCGGGTACGCGCCGCCGTCAGGTGTTCGTCGATGGTCAGTTCGGTGATGCGCTCACGACCCAACGCTGTGTCCAGCCAGGTGAAGAATTCGCACAGCGCCGCGCCGTCCTGCTCCATGGCCTGACGAATGTGCTCGGCATCGGCCAGGCTTTTCTGCGACTTGGCCAACGTGGTCGGGTTCAGGCCTTCGACCAGCTTCACGCCGCTATCCAGGTTATCCAGCAAGCCGGCGGTGACGCGCGCCGGATCGACTTGCAGGCTCGCCCCGCTCGGTACGGCGCGCAAGGCGACGGCCACTTCGCTGTAATCGCGCAGGGTCACGCCGTCCTGTTCAAGGACCGCGCGCAGTTCGGTATTGACCTTGCTCAGGGCTACGAACAGGGTTGCCTGCTCTTGGCTGATCAACGCGAAGGAAACGAACACCGGGTTGAACGACACGTCACCACCGCGCAAGTTGAACAGCCAGGCGATGTCGTCAAGGGTGGCGATGAAATGCCAGTCGGCGCCGCGATCTTTCAAAACCTCACGCAGCTTGGCCAGTTTCTCGCCGCGGCTGACCGTCGCCTGAGGCGGCAGGTGTTGATAGATCGGCTCATTTGGCAGCGTCGGACGGTCGCTCCAAACTTCGCTCAACACATCGATGTCAGTGCGCAAACGTGCGCCGCGCTCTTCGAGCTTGCCACCCAAAGTACGCGCCGAAGCCACGGCCATTACCGCACCATCTACCGCGACGACGCCGCCTTCAGGGGTTTGCTCGGCCAGCCAGTCCAGCGGGCCGGGCTGACCCGGTTGCAGCTTGACCAGTTCGATGCCGCTGCCCTTGAGTTCCTTGGTCGCTTGTTCCCAATAACGGCTGTCGGCCCAGACGCCGGCAAAGTCCGGCGTAACGATCAGCGTGCCGACCGAGCCATGGAAGCCCGACAACCATTGCCGCCCTTGCCAGTAACCCGGCAGGTATTCGGACAGGTGCGGGTCGGCCGACGGCACCAGCAGAGCATGAATGCCCTCCCGGCTCATCAGTTCGCGGGTTTGCGCCAGACGTTGAGGCACCGATCCATTGATCGAAGGCTGCGTACTCATCATGTCTCCTGCTAATCACTTCATCATTATTGTTGAGTGCCGATCAACGCCGGCACTTTCAGACCCTATTGCCAAAATGCCGGAGCACTGGCGCAGGCCGCTTTAATCAGGTGTACCGCTTGGTCGATGTCCTGTTCGGTGGTGAACCGGCCGAGACTCAAGCGAATGGTGCGACTCGCCGAACGGGCGTCATGCCCCAGGGCCAGCAGCACATGGGAGGGCGCATTGCTGGCCGAGTTGCAGGCCGAGGTCGCGGAAAACGCGATCGAGGTGCTTAACGCCGCGGAATTGAACTCGCCTTCGTTGAAGGTCAGGCTCAGGGTATGGGGGATGCGCTGGGTCGGACTGCCATTGAGGCGAACCCCGGGAATACTCAGCAGCTGTTCGAGCAGGCGCTCGCGCAACCGGACGATCATGGCTTTCTCTTCATCGAACGAAGAGGCCGCCAAGGCGAACGCCACACCCATGCCAGCGATCTGGTGAGTCGCCAGGGTGCCGGAACGCAAACCGCCCTCGTGACCACCGCCGTGGATCTGCGCCTGCAAACGCTGCTGCGCGCGTGGCCCGACGTACAGCGCGCCGATGCCTTTGGGGCCGTAAATCTTGTGGGCGGAAAATGACATCAGATCCACTGGCAACCGGGCCAGATCGATCACCACTTTGCCTGCACCTTGAGCCGCGTCGACATGGAACAACGCATCGCGAGCACGCACGACTTCGCCGATGGCCGAGATGTCGTTGACGGTGCCCAGCTCGTTATTGACCAGCATCAGCGACACCAGAAAGGTGTCTTCGCGCATCGCTTCGCTGACCGCTTGCGGGGTAATCAAACCCTCGGCGTCAGGCACCAGATAAGTCACCGCAACACCGGCGTCCTGCAACTGCTTTGCCGTGTCGAGAATCGCTTTGTGTTCGATCTGGCTGGTGATGATGTGGCCGCCAGAAACGCCGCGGGCCTGGGCCACGCCCTTGAGGGCAAGGTTGTTTGATTCGGTGGCGCCGGAGGTCCAGACGATCTGGTCCGCCTGAGCGCCGACCAGTTCGGCGACCTGACGCCGCGCCTGCTCGACCGATTGCCGGGCTTGTTGACCGAACGCATGGGAGCTGGACGCCGGATTGCCAAAGTTGCCGGTAAAACCCAGACACTCGACCATGACCTTGATGACTCGTTCATCCACCGGCGTGGTGGCGGCGTAGTCGAAATACAGAGGACGTTTATTCATAGAAAACTCGCAGAGCATGTTCCGGGATCAGGAGGCTCGTCACTGAAACGTCAAAGCGCAACCTCGTGAGCTGCGCCGATCATTCAGAGCGTTAGAAATACCTGATCGGAGGCCGTTAAAGAAGAACAACTTCATTTAAAAGTGCGTAGGAACGCTCCTGAAGTCGAGCTTAACAGGCATCGGGCAACCGGTTGAAGCAATGCGTCAGCTAAAGCTTTCGAGCAACAACGGATACAGCGAAGCCACCAGCAACAAGGCCATGCCCCAGTTGAACAGCCGCAACCAGCGACGATCCTTCAGCACGTTGCGCAACAACGTGCCGCAGCATGCCCAGACACTGACGCTCGGCAGGTTGATCAAGGCAAACACGGCCGCAATCACGATCACGTTGGTGAAATAACCCTGCATTGGCGTGTAGGTGCTGATGGCTCCGATGGCCATGATCCAGGCCTTGGGATTGACCCACTGAAACGCTGCGGCGCCCAAATAGCTGATCGGCTTGTTCTCGCCCTTTTCACTCTCGGAAACCGGTCCCGAATGGGCGATTTTCCACGCCAGATACAACAAATACGCCGCGCCGACGTAGCGCAGCACGCTGTAGAGCAAAGGATAGGTTTGAAACACTGCGCCCAAGCCGAAACCTACTGCCACCACCAGCACGAAGAAGCCGCAGGTGATGCCAAGCATGTGGGGGATGGTGCGGTTAAAGCCGAAGTTCACACCCGATGCCAGCAACATCGTGTTGTTGGGGCCGGGAGTAATCGAGGTGACAAGCGCAAACAGGGCGAAGCCCAGCAGCAAATCGAGCGAGAGCATCATGGGTGGCAGTCCATTGGGGTCAGTCAGGTGTTGACCCTATCGCAGGCTTTAAGGGAAACCCATGGACAGTTGCGTGAAACTTCAAGCGGTACAGTTTTCGATCAGCTAGGACGACCGTGAAGCTGTACAGCACGTTCGGCGTTCATCTCGCCTCGTTTGTCGAAACTGAACGACTTTTGCGGTTGGCCGAGCAACTCGGCTTTTTTCGCGTGGTATTCATCGAAGGACAAACCTCGACGATTCAACGCCTCAAGTGCCAGCTCCTTGGTTTCTTCTGCGGTGTACGGCCGTAATTCCGGGGAAACATGGCTGGCACATCCGGCGAGCACGGAGACCGCAAGCAGCAAGAAAGTAGCGATTAGAGGTTTCATTGTGAGTGTCCTGACATCTGGGTTCGAGGCAATGAACACAGGCTACGCCGGGCATCCGATCAGCAGAAATCAACGCTCTCGATAGTGGCTATCGACTTTGACTAATGCTGCTCAGGTAGAACGCCTCATATCTCTAAAAGATCTATAAATATTAATTTAATGTCTTTTACGGAATAACACCGAGCCTTTATAACAACGGTCATCACTTCACGCACTGTTGCCCAAGCAACTGTTTGCCAGGCAACAGTCATTCAACAAACAGCTCTGCCATTCGAACAGCGTCTACCGGCCAACGCGCTGAAAGCCCCGTAAATAGGAGCTCCGAGGGATTGGTACAGCTCTTGCTCTCTGTCAGTGACTACTCACTGCTCCCTGAGCAACTGTTTAAAAAGGAACTGATCATGTCGCGTCCATTGAAAGTCGTTGCCCTCTCCGGCGGTACCTGGCGTCCGTCCCGCACGTTGGTGCTGACCCAGGCGCTGTTGGCGCAACTGGCCGAGCAACTGCCGATTGAAAGCAAGCTGATTGAACTGGGTGACATCGCCCGACCGTTGGGCGCCGCGCTGTCCCGCCAGGAGTTGAACGCCGAGATCGAAGCCGAGCTGCAAGCGATCGAGAACGCTGACCTGCTGATTGTCGCCGCGCCGGTTTATCGCGGTTCCTACCCTGGACTGCTCAAGCATCTGTTCGACCTGATCGACCTCAATGCATTGATCGACACGCCGGTATTGCTGGCCGCCACCGGTGGCAGCGAACGCCATGCGCTGGTCCTTGATCATCAGTTGCGGCCGCTGTTCAGTTTCTTCCAGGCCCTGACCCTGCCGATTGGCGTCTATGCCACCGAAGCCGATTTCTCCAATTATCAAATAACCAGTGAGCCCTTGAAGGCCCGCATTCGTCTTGCTGCAGAACGCGCCGCGCCGTTGTTTGGCGTGCACCCCAAAAATCTGCTGAAAATCGCTTAAGGATTTCTTCATGGATGTTTTCTGGTTCCTGCCGACTCACGGCGACGGCCATTACCTGGGCACCACTCAGGGCGCTCGCCCGGTGACACTCAACTACCTGAAACAAGTGGCCCAGGCAGCCGATAGCCTCGGCTACCACGGTGTACTGATTCCCACCGGGCGCTCCTGCGAGGATTCGTGGGTGATTGCTTCGGCGCTGGTGCCGCTGACCGAACGCCTGCGCTATCTGGTAGCGATCCGGCCGGGGATCATTTCGCCGACAGTCTCTGCGCGCATGGCCGCGACACTGGATCGACTGTCCAACGGCCGCTTGCTGATTAACGTGGTCACGGGCGGTGACCCGGATGAAAACCGTGGCGACGGCATCTTCCTCGATCACAGTGAACGCTACGAAGTGACCGACGAATTCCTGCAAATCTGGCGCCGGGTGCTGCAAGGCGAATCGGTGGATTTCGAAGGCAAACACCTGCAAGTGCAGAACGCAAAGGCGTTGTATCCGCCGGTGCAAAAACCTTATCCGCCGCTGTACTTCGGCGGCTCCTCCGAAGCCGCGCACGAACTGGCCGCCGAGCAGGTTGATGTCTACCTGACCTGGGGCGAACCACCGGCCGCCGTGGCGGAAAAACTGGCCGATGTGCGTGAGCGTGCCGCGCGAAACGGTCGCACGGTGAAGTTCGGGATTCGCTTGCACGTGATTGTTCGCGAGACCGCCGAAGAGGCCTGGAACGCCGCAGATAAACTGATCGAGCACATCAGCGACGAGACCATCGCAGCCGCGCAGAAGTCGTTCTCTCGTTTCGACTCCGAAGGTCAGCGACGCATGGCGGCGTTGCATGACGGGCGTCGTGACAATCTGGAAATATCCCCCAACCTCTGGGCCGGTGTCGGCCTGGTGCGTGGTGGTGCAGGAACGGCGTTGGTGGGCGATCCGCAGCAAGTGGCGGCGCGAATCAAGGAGTACGCGGACCTGGGGATCGAGAGCTTCATCTTCTCCGGCTATCCGCACCTAGAAGAGGCTTATCGCTTTGCCGAGTTGGTGTTCCCGTTGTTGCCTGAGCCGTACGCCAGCCTTGCGGGGCGCGGCGTCACTAATCTCACCGGGCCGTTTGGCGAAATGATCGCCAACGATGTACTCCCGGCCAAAGCCACGGCCTGACATGCAATCCCTGTGGGAGCGAGCCGGCTCCGGGCGGCGTTCCGACGAAGGCGTCCGTACAGTCAACACTGATGTTGGATGTTCCGGCCTCTTCGCGAGCAGGCTCGCTCCCACAGGGGACCTGTGTCGATTTTTATGAGGAACCCCGCGTGACGGCCAAACCACAAAGCGCCCTGCTCTCCCCTTTGCACACCGCCCGCCAACTGGCGGCCGAGTTTGCCCTGACTGCCGTCGAGCGCGATGAACGTGGCGGTACGCCCAAAGCCGAACGCGACGCCTTGCGCCACAGCGGTCTGCTCGCCTTAAGCATTCCCGTGCAGTACGGCGGCCTCGGCGCCAGCTGGAGTGACACCCTGACCATCGTGCGCGAGTTCGCCAAGGTCGACAGTTCGATTGCCCATGTCTTCGGCTTTCATCACCTGATGCTTGCCACCGCGCGCCTGTTCGCCCGGCCCGAGCAGTGGCAGCCATGGTTCGAACAGACCGCGCGCAAGAACTGGTTCTGGGGCAACGCCCTGAACCCGCTGGACTCCCGCACCGTGGTGAAAAACCTCGGTGGCTGGCGTGAGTTTTCCGGCAAGAAAAGCTTCTGCTCCGGCGCCAGCGATTCGCAAATGCTGATCGCCTCGGCCGTCGACGAAAGCGCTGGCGGCAAGCTGTTGATCGCCGCGATTCCCAGCGGTCGAAGCGGCATCACCTTGCACAACGACTGGAACAACATGGGCCAGCGCCAGACCGACAGCGGCAGCGCGACGTTCGAACGGGTACGGGTCGAAGAGTCGGAATTGCTGCTCGATCCGGGTCCGCTAAGTACGCCATTCGCTTGCCTTCGGCCGTTGATTGCCCAGCTGACCTTCACCCACATGTTCCTCGGCATCGCCGAAGGTGCCTTCGAAGAAGCGCGGCAATACACCCTCACCGAGACCCGTCCGTGGCACAAATCCAGTGCTCAGGATGTGCGTCAGGACCCTTATGTACTCGGCCACTACGGCGAACTCTGGGTCGCCCTCGAAAGTGTTCGACTGCTGGTGGAGCGCGCTGCCGGGCTGCTCGACAAGGCTTGGGCCAAAGGCCCGAACCTCAGCACCGAAGAACGTGGACACCTGGCTAACGCCATCGCCACGGCCAAGGTCGCTGCCACCCGCAACGGTCTGGAACTCTGTAGTCGGTTGTTCGAAGTGACCGGCGCCCGTTCAACCCATGCCTCACTGCGACTGGACCGCCATTGGCGCAATCTGCGCACGCAAACCCTGCACGACCCGGTGGATTACAAACTCCATGAACTGGGTGACTGGGCGCTCAACCAGTCCCTGCCGGTTCCGACTTTCTATTCATAGCCTTCTATTCATGGAGCCTGCCCATGCAACTGCTGACCTTACCGCCCTCGCCCGCCCTGGCTACCTCGATCCGCGCCACGGCGCAGGTGTTCGAAGACCCGAAATCCCAGGCCTTGCTCGCCCACATTCAACAAGTCGCACCGAGTGAAGCCAGCGTGCTGATCATCGGCGAAACCGGCACCGGCAAAGAGCTGGTGGCGCGACATATCCACAACCTCAGCGCCCGACGTAACCGGCCTTTCGTGGCAGTGAACTGCGGCGCGTTCTCCGAATCTTTGGTGGAGGCCGAGCTGTTCGGCCATGAAAAAGGTGCATTCACGGGTGCCCTGAGCGCCAAGGCCGGATGGTTCGAAGAGGCCGACGGCGGCACGTTGTTCCTCGACGAAATCGGCGATTTGCCGATGGCGATTCAGGTCAAGTTGTTGCGGGTGTTGCAGGAACGCGAAGTGGTGCGACTGGGTTCGCGCAAGAGCATCCCCATCAATGTGCGCGTGCTGGCCGCGACCAACGTGCAATTGGAGAAAGCCATCAACGCCGGGCATTTCCGCGAGGATTTGTACTACCGCCTCGACGTGGTCAGCCTGGAATTGAGCCCGCTGCGCGACCGCCCCGGCGACATCCTGCCGCTGACCCGACACTTCGTCGAAGCCTACAGCCAGCGCCTAGGCTACGGCACCATCACCATCAGCAAAGAGGCCGAACTGAAACTGCGCAGCTACAGCTGGCCGGGCAACATCCGCGAACTGGAAAACGTCATTCACCACACCCTGCTGATCTGCCGCAACGGCGTGATCGAACGCGACGACCTGCGCCTGTCGAACATGCGCATCGAGCGTCAGGACGACTACCACAGCAACGTCGACGATTCACCGGAAGCCCTGCTCGATCGGGCCTTTCAAAAGCTCTTCGAAGAACAGGCCGGGGCGCTGCACGAGAAAGTCGAAGACGCGTTACTGCGAGCCGCCTATCGATTCAGTCATTACAACCAGGTGCACACCGCAGCACTGCTGGGCTTGAGCCGCAACGTAACGCGCACGCGACTGATCAAGATCGGCGAACTGGCGGTAAACAAACGCCGGCCCACGGAAAACCTTCAGGGCGAGCGTGTCATGCAGCTGTCGATCTAACCCACCAGATTGCAGTGCAGCGCGTTGTCGTGGCTGCGTTCCAGGCTATGCAGCACCTGGAACGAGCCGAAGGTCACGGTTTTCGCCTGGTGAGCGCGGATCAGCTGCCAGAAATCCTGCTCGCCGCTTTCAAAGCTTTGAAACGCGGCCTCTCCCGCCTCGCGTGTTTGCCATTGCAGGTAGTTGAGCACTCGCCGGCCATCGTCGCTGGCCTGGATGCTGGCACTCAAAAAACCTGCGAAGTCCTGGGCCAGGCGTTCGGTCTGTTTCGACAGTGCCGACACCAGTGCGGGCTGTTGATGGGGTTCGATCTCGAATTCGATCAATTGGGTGAAGCTGCGATTTTTCTCTGACGCTTGCATGAAGAGTCCCCACTGACTTGTAAGCCGGATCTTGCGATCCGAAGGCCTGCAGGGTAAAACCTCGAGTAAACTTGAGGTCAAGAGGCATTTTTTAAATGATCACCTCGGAAAATCTGCATAAAGAACTCACCGTCGGCCAAGTGGCTGCGCGCAGCGGCGTCGCGGTCACCGCACTGCACTTTTACGAATCCAAGGGCTTGATCAAAAGTAATCGCAACCAAGGTAACCAGCGGCGTTATCCACGGGAAGTGTTGCGACGGGTGGCGTTGATCAAAGTGGCTCAGCGATTGGGCATTCCGTTGGCGGAGATTGGCGAGGCGCTCAAGTCCCTGCCGGATAACCGCGCCCCGACGGCGTCGGACTGGAAGGTGTTGTCGGCGCAGTGGAGTCGGGATCTGGATGAGCGGATCAATCAACTGACCTTGCTGCGGGATCGGCTCAATGGCTGCATTGGCTGTGGGTGTCTGTCGATGGAGGCGTGTCCGTTGCGCAACTTTGGCGATGTGCTCGGGGAGCGAGGGCCGGGGGCGCAGCTCCTTGAATCGAAGGCTGAGCCGAAATAGTGGCGCGACTTTCGCGAGCAGGCTCGCTCCCACATTTGAACTGTGGCGTTCACAGAACCAATGTGTGAGCGAGCCGGCTCCGGGCGGCGTTCCGACGAAGGCGGCTTGTCAGTCGATGAGGTTTTAGAACCCCCGGCGCAATCTGCCCTTTGTAGCGAGTCAGGATGAACTGCCGAACCTCATCGGAATTCAATGCCTTGGCCAGTGGGCGGGTGCAGTCGCGTTCGGCGTCTCGTTCCAGCAACACCGTGGCAATGCATTCAGCGACGCGCAAGGCTTCGGCTTCGTTGGCGATCCGATGGGCGGCCGGTGGGTTGATCGGATAAACGGCAGATTCAGGCATACAAGTCTCTCGGCCCCCATGTTTACCAGAGGGCATTGCATCTTCTGTGTCTGACCGTCCGAGCCAATGTTTTCGGGGGGAGTACTGGGCAGCTCAGAGGTTTTTTTCATGACTAACCAGAGCATTCTGCTGCTTCGCTGTTGATGGCTGAACAGTGGTGATGCAGCCTCGGGCAGTGATCTTTTTTGTGAACTTGGTGAGTGCCGAAGATCAAAATCAAGACATCGCCATTTTTGGCAGCACCTACACTTGATGATCCTGCTGAAAAGCGGCGAAGTGAAATCTTCCATCTACAAAAAAATCAGGGAGAACCATCATGAGCGTCAAACCTATTCCCGAGGGTTATCACAGCATCACCCCGTATCTGGGCATTCAAAAAGCGGCCGAAGCCATCGAGTTCTACAAGAAAGCCTTTGGCGCCACCGAAGTCATGCGCCTGTCCATGCCCGATGGCAGCATCGGCCACGCCGAACTGCGCATCGGCGATTGCCCGATCATGCTTGGCACGCCGTGCGATCAGGGGCCATTGAGCAATCCGGACACGTCGCCGTCCGTGGGCCTGCACCTGTATGTGAACGATGTGGACAAGTCTTATAAACAGGCGATTGCGGCTGGCGGCACGGTGGTGTCCGAGGTCAAGGATCAGTTTTATGGCGACCGCTCGGGAACCTTGAAGGATCCCTATGGCCATCTGTGGTTTCTGGCCACGCGCAAGGAAGATCTGACTCAGCAACAGATTGAACAGCGAGCGAAGGAGATGTTCAGCCAGGGTTGACCCAATGATAGTTCCCACAGGGGATCGGCTGTGTACACAGAATTAATGTTCAACACCGATCCACTGTGGGAGCGGGCTTGCTCGCGAAGGCGGCCTCACAAACAACACCCATTCCAGATATGAAAAAGCCCGCTGACCTTACTGGTTCAGCGGGTTTCTTTTTGCGCGGTGACTCAGTGAGCAGGACGCCGAGGATTTAGACCCTCGATCAGCTTTCTACGAAGGGGGTGTCAGTGCTTTATGCATGGGAATGGCGTGGAGCCCCGCCACCGTGAAGGTTTCAGCGCAAGGCTGGTAACCCAGATGACGGTAAAACGCTTCGCTGGTGCGGGTGCTGTTGAGTCGTGCCTGGCGCAAACCCTGATCGGTCAACCAGCCTTCGAGGTCGTGCACCAGCGCTTGCCCGGCCCCGCGTCGAAACCATTCCGGTTGCACGTAACAAAACGCGACTTTGCCGCTGATCGCCGCCATCGCGACGCCGACCGGTTTGTCCTGCAACAGGGCAATGTTCAGGTAAAACCGCGGGTCGGTCAGCCAGGGCTGCACGTGTTCGATGGTCTTGTTGTGGGTCCAGGTGGCGACGGTTAGCGGATCGTTGCGATGGTCGAGCGCGCAACCCACACGGATGGATCGCTCGACGATCCGGCTGATGATGCCGGCGTCGGCGGGGGTTGCCTTGCAAATGTTCAGGGGGGCATCCATGGCGCTGTTACCTCAATCCATTGAGTCAAAGCTGCCGGGGACGATAGCGCTGTGGCGAGTGGGTGGCTATTGGAGAGACGTTACATTTAGTGTGCAACACAGAGCTAATGTGGGAGCGAGCCTGCTCGCGAAGGCGGTAGCACATCCAGCATTGATGTGACTGACAGATCGCTTTCGCGAGCAGGCTCGCTCCCACAGGGGGATTTTTGTGGTTGTTAGATGGGTTGCAACGGCATGGTCAGTTCGACTCGCAACCCATCCGGCCGACTGTCGAAATGCAACGTACAGCCGCAACGCTGGACAATCGCCTGGACAATCGCCAGGCCCAGACCGCAGCCAGTGCTCTGGCCGTTACGCCAGAAGCGTTGGGTCAAATGTTGCAGATCGTCTTCGGCAATGCCGGGCCCGTGGTCGCGAACCACAAACTGCACGCGGTTGCCGGTGGTTTGCAGGCTCAACTCCACCGCGCCGTCACCCGGGGTATGCCGCAGCGCGTTGTCCAGCAGGTTGCGCAGCGCGGCAATCGACAGTACCGCGGGCATTTGCACCGGGGCGTGGGAGATTTTCGGCGGCATCTGAAATTTGATCCGCTGACGATCACCGCTGGCAGCGTCCTGAATCGCCAGTTTCGCCACCTGCTCGGCGCTGCATTGCACACCATCATCGAACGACAGACTGCCCTCGACCCTCGCGAGCAACAGCAATTGCTCAAGGGTCCGGTGCAGGCGATCGGCGCCCTCTTCGGCCCGGGCCAGGGATTGATCCCGGGCCGCGCCGTCGGTCATGCGCGCCACTTGCAGGTGGGTCTTGATCGCTGTTAGTGGGCTGCGCAATTCATGGGCAGCGTCACCGGTCAGACGGCGTTCCCGTTCGATGGTCTTGCCGATGCGCTGGAACAACTGATTCTGGGTGTCCAGCAACGGTTGCAGTTCGCTGGGCAGCGGCTGGATTTGCAAGGGTTCGAGAGAATCGGCGCTGCGGCGCATCAAGGCATCGCGCATGCGATTCAGCGGCGCCAGCCCCTGGCCGATCCCTAGCCAAAGCAGGCACAGGCAGCCGAGCAAGGCCACGCCCACCGGCACCGAAGCAGCCAGCAGGATCGACATGTTCAGCGCCTCACGCTCGATCTGCCGATCAGCGGTGGTGATGCGCACATCGCCGCGGGCCAGGGTGAAACTGCGCCACGGCGCGCCGTCGATCATCTGGTCGTGAAAGCCCATCTTCTCGGCTTCGAGGGTTTGTTGCGGATCGGTGTGACTGCGGGCGAGGATTTCGCCACGTAGCGAACTGACCTGACAGGCCATGCCGCCGGGGATATTCAGTTGTTCAGCGCTGAAATGGGTGCCCTCGCCCTTGCTCGGCAATGCCGGCAACTGCTCCATCAGGCCGGCGACCATCCGCGCCGACGCCACCAGCCGCTGGTCGAGGGAAAACATCATCTGATTGCGCAAATCGCTGAGCATCCAGGCCGCCGCCAACGCCCAGATCAGCGCAAAAGCGGCGCCGAGTGTCAGGCTCAGGCGCAAACGCAGGCTCATCACTTTTTCAATTCCTCTGCACCTTCGGCCGGCCCCAGGCGATAGCCCAGGCCGCGCACCGTCTCGACAATGCCATTGCCGAGTTTGCGCCGCAGGTGATGGATATGCACATTGAGAGCGTTGCTTTCCAGCTCATCGTTAAAACCATAAACGCTGTCTTTCAGTTGCTCGGTCGACAACACCCGGCCCCGGTTATGCAGCAAGGCCTGCAACAGCGACTGCTCACGACGGGAAAGGTCCACCGGCTGGCCGCCAAGCATGGTTTCACGGCTGCTCGGGTCGTAAGTCAGACGGCCGTGCTCGATCAGATTGACGCTGCGCCCCGCCACCCGTCGCAGCAGGGTGTGCAGGCGCGCGGCCAGTTCGCGCAGGTCGAAAGGCTTGAGCAAGTAATCGTCAGCGCCGGCTTGCAAGCCGTCGACGCGGTCGGTGACTGAATCCCGGGCGGTGAGGATCAGCACCGGAATTTCCAGACCGCTGTGTCGCAACTGCTGTAACAGCTTCAGGCCGTCTTCATCGGGCAAGCCCAGGTCGAGCACCATCACGTCGAACTCAGCCACTTTGAGCATTGCCCGGGCAGCCGACGCGGTGGCGACGTGCTCCACCGTCAGGCCCTGTGCGGTCAGGCCGGCGACAATGCCGCTGGCGATCAACTCGTCGTCTTCGCAAACCAGTACGTGCATGGTGAGACCTGTTGAAAAAAGGTGATTAGGCCGGCGGCCGATTAAGCGGACATTATGCCGCAAGCGCCATTGCCACAAGGCAACTGTGGTTAATCATCGGTTAATCGCCGCCTCCCATTGTGCATCTCACTTGCACAGGGATAAGGCTTACCCATGCGTCGACTGTTTCTATTTTTGGTTCTCTTGATCTCGGGTGTGGCCCAGGCAGGGACTGATCCGTTCGCGACCAAACCCGACTTTCTTCCCGTCGGCAAGGCGTTCATCTTTACCTCCGAACGCCTCGATTCCGGTGAAACCCAGCTCTATTGGCAGATCGCCGATGGTTATTACCTTTACCAGCAACGCCTGAAATTCGATGGCTTGCCCGCGGAACACAAGCCTGCATTGCCTGACGGCGAAGCGCACAGCGACGAGTTCTTCGGCGAACAGCAGGTCTATCGCCAAGGCCTGGAACTGAAGATCCCGGCAGGTGCGACCGGCCAGATCAAGGTCGGCTTCCAGGGCTGTGCCGACGCCGGGTTGTGTTATCCACCGCACACTCAGATCGTGGATCTGGGCGGTCAATCGACTGTCGCTGCGACTGACGAAGCACCGGACCAAGCCTTGGCCAGTGGCCTGCAACAGCGGGCGCTGGGTTGGAGTTTGCTGGTGTTCCTGGGTCTGGGACTGTTGCTGGCCTTCACGCCCTGCTCGTTGCCGATGTTGCCGATTCTGGCCGGTTTGATCGTCGGCAGTGGCGCCACGCCCAAGCGCGGTTTCGCCTTGGCCACTAGCTACGTCGTGAGCATGGCGCTGGTGTATGCGGCGATGGGCGTGCTGGCCGCGCTGCTCGGGGCGAATCTGCAGGCGTTGTTGCAGAACCCTTGGTTGCTGGGCAGTTTCGCTACCGTGTTTGTGTTGCTGGCGTTGCCAATGTTCGGCTTCTTCGAGTTGCAACTACCGGTGGCCGTGCGTGATCGACTGGAAAATGTCTCGCGCAATCAGCGTGGCGGCAGCCTGTTCGGGGCCAGTGTGTTGGGGGCCTTGTCCGGTTTGCTGGTGGGCCCGTGCATGACCGCCCCGCTGGCGGGCGCCTTGCTCTACATCGCCCAAAGCGGCAATGCGCTGCATGGCGGGCTGATTCTGTTCGCCATGGGCATCGGCATCGGTGTGCCGCTGCTGCTGTTGGTGACTGTCGGCAATCGCTTCCTGCCCAAACCCGGCGCGTGGATGAACCTGCTCAAGGGTGTGTTTGGCTTCCTGTTCCTCGCCACCGCGTTGCTGATGCTGCGTCCGGTGCTGGATGAATCACTGTGGATTGGTTTGTGCGGTGCGTTGCTGCTGATTGCCGCGTACAGCGCCTGGAAGCAGTCGGAAGGTTTCGGTCGCGTCGCCCATCTGTTCGGCGCCAGCTCACTATTGCTGGGTGTGTGGGGCAGCCTGCTGATGATCGGTGCCGCCGGCGGCAGCGACGACTTGGTGAAGCCATTGCAGGTCTACAGCGCTTCAAACTCGAGCAGCGCCGCAAACCCGGTCGGCCACGACGCATTCACCACGATCAAGGACCCGGCAGCTCTGCAACGGGAGCTCGACGCGGCGCAGGCTCAAGGCCAATGGGTGCTGCTGGACTACTACGCCGACTGGTGCGTGTCGTGCAAGGTCATGGAAAAACAGGTGTTCGGCAAAGCCCACGTACTGCAAGCCTTGAGCGATGTGCGCTTGCTACGGCTGGACGTCACCGCCGACAATGCCGCCAGCCGCGAACTGCTCGGCCGTTATAAAGTGCCGGGGCCACCGAGCCTGCTGTGGATCGGCGCCGACGGCATCGAGCGTCGCAGCCAGCGCATCACCGGCGAGGTCGATGCCGGCACCTTCCTGCAACGCTGGACCACTACCCGAGACGCCCGTTAATGCTGACCTTTACCCTCGGCACTTTTGCCATCGCGCTTAATCACCTGCTGCTGATCAGTGCCCTGGCGCTGGCGACCTTCGTCGGCTGGCGGGTGGCCAAGCGCGGCGGCGAGAATCCGGAGTCGGTGCTGTTCAGTCTGTTCCTGCTGGGCATGCTCGCCGCCCGGGTCGGCTTCGTGGCCGTTTACTGGGCGCACTATCGCGATGATCCGTGGCAGATCATCGACCTGCGCGACGGCGGTTTCCTCGCCTGGCCGGGCGTGATCGTACTGCTGCTGGCCGCGTTGTATCGAGGCTGGCGTCGCCCGGGCTTGCGCCGCCCGTTAGGCTTTGGCGTGGCCAGCGGTCTGGCGTTCTGGCTGCTGGCGACTTTCTCCCTGACCCTCTATGAACAAGGCACACGCCTGCCGGAAATTACCCTGCGCAATGCCGCCGGTGAAACCGTGCAACTGACCGATTACAAGGGCGGCCCGTTGGTGATCAATCTCTGGGCCACCTGGTGTCCGCCGTGCCGTCGGGAAATGCCGGTGCTGGAAAACGCCCAACAACACCGCCCGGACCTGACGTTCCTGTTCGTCAATCAGGCTGAAAGCATGCAAAGCGTCAGTACTTTTCTGGAAACCCAGGGCCTGAGCCTGTCCAACGTGCTGTTCGACGGTAGTGGCCGATTGGGCCAGGCCGTCGGCTCCATGGCGTTGCCGACTACGCTGTTCTATAGCCCCGACGGTCGCCTGCTGGGCAGCCATCTGGGCGAGCTGTCGGAAGCCACCCTGGCCCGCGCTCTGGAAAACTTCGACACCCCGAATCCTGCCGCACCGGCCACCTCTTCAAGGAAACTGCCATGCCCCGCCTCCGCCACCTGCTGACGTTGACCCTGGGCGCCGCCCTGCTGCATTTACCGTCAGTGCAGGCCGCCGAAGAATTGCCCGAAGCGATCAAGAAAATCGAAGCCAAGGGCGCGAAAATCGTCGGCCAATTCGACGCACCCGACGGCTTGCGCGGTTATGCGGCGCAGTACCAGAACCGGGGCATGGCGTTGTACCTGACCCCGGATGGCAAGCACGTGCTGCTCGGCAATCTGTACGACGCCGACGGCAACGACCTGAGCAGCGCGCCGTTGCAGAAGCTGGTTTACGCACCGATGGCCAAGGAAATCTGGGGCAAGATGGAAGCCAGCAACTGGATCGGCGACGGGAAGAAAGATGCGCCGCGGGTCGTGTACCTGTTCAGCGATCCGAACTGCCCTTACTGCAACATGTTCTGGGAACAGGCACGACCATGGGTCAAGGCGGGCAAGGTGCAGCTGCGGCACATTATGGTCGGCATCATTCGCGAAGACAGTCCGGGGAAATCGGCTGCGCTGCTGGCCGCCAAGGATCCGCAGAAAGCCCTGGAAGACCATGAGAAGTCAGGTAAGGAAAGCTCGCTAAAAGCCCTGAAAAACGTGCCACCGGCGATTCAGGCGAAGCTGGCGGCGAACATGCAGTTGATGGAAGACTTGGAGCTGCAGGCCACTCCGGCGATTTTCTACATGGACGACAAGGGCGAGCTGCAACAACAGCAAGGCGCGCCTTCGCCGGACAAGTTGCTGCAAATTCTCGGGCCTAAGTAACCTCACCGGCCCTTTCGCGAGCAGGCTCGCTCCCACAGGTGATCGCATATCCCTGTGGGAGCGAGCCTGCTCGCGAAGGCGTCCGTAAGATCGATCAGGCTCGCTCGCCCAGAAACTTCAATAAAACCTCGGTGACAAACTCCGGGTTTTCCAGATTGGAAATATGCCCGGCCTCTGGCACCAGCACAGAGGGGCAACCGATCAGCTCGGCCATTTCCCTTGTCTCCGACGGCGGTCGCGGTTTGTCCTGATCGCCACACATCAGCAGCGTGGTTTCAGGATTCAACTCGCCCAGTCGCGGCAACAGATCATCGCGCCCAAACGTAATCCGCCCCATCGGCACGATGCTCTCGCGCAGACGCTCCGCCGGCAGTGCGGCCAGTTTTCCGCGAAAATCCTGATACAGCGCCGACTGCGGATCGATGCCCGGGCGGAAGAAGATCGGCACGACGATATCGAGCAGCTGCGGCGCGATCACGCCGGTATCTTCGATCTGTTTGAACAGCGAGAAATAGTATTGGCGAGTCGGTTCCGGCTCGACACCAACGTAGGTGTCCATCAGCACCAGACCGTTGATCCGTTGCGGGGCCGACAGCGCCAGACGCACGCCCCACATGCCACCGACCGAAAGACCGACCAGCGTGACACGGTCGATGTCCAGATGATCGAGCAGCGCCAGTGCCTGGCGCGCTACGTCATCCAGCGACCTTGTGCACTCGGGCATCCGCCCGGATTCACCATGGCCCCACAGGTCCAGAGCAATCACCCGGTAGTGTTGCGACAGAGCGGCAATCTGCGGCGCCCACATGGCCTGGTCCCAAAGATAACTGCCGGCCAGCAGAACGGCAGGGCCGGTGCCTTGATCAATGTAGTGAAGGGGTTGTCCATCAACCGTAACGAAGGGCATTGACTGTCTCCTTTGTGAATTACGATCCACTAAAAAAAGCACAGGCAGCCTGAGCCGGTCCGAAGAGACAGTCAACGCGCAAATCCGCGCAAACTGCGCCGACGCCTTCGCGAGCAAGTCGAATCGTCGCACCGCCGCTCCCACGTTTGACCGCGTACTGGGTTTCGGCGAGAAAACGCAAGGCCACCCGGTCCGTCCGCAGGCTTGAAACACAACAGGGCCAAGTGCGTCAGCGTGTCGCAGTTATCACTCCACACCTTTGGGGAGCATTAGTTTTCTTTCTCATTTGACAATAATTATCATTAAGAATAATTTGTCGCTCGATGTGTTGGACGGCTCAGCCCCCGCTTGCCGTCCCACGAACCTATTTGCAGCAAGGTGATTTCCAATGACGGAACAAGTGTCCACAAGCAGGTGCGATTCACCGCTACTTCAGGCATTCGTCGACAATCGACTGATTCTGGTCAAGATTGCAGCCCGCATTACCGGCTGCCGGTCGCGTGCTGAAGACGTGGTGCAGGATGCGTTCTTCCGGCTGCAATCCGCGCCGCAGATCACGTCCTCGTTCAAGGCTCAGCTCAGCTACCTGTTCCAGATCGTGCGCAACCTGGCGATCGATCACTACCGCAAACAGGCGCTGGAGCAGAAGTACTCAGGCCCGGAAGAGGAAGGCCTGAACGTGGTGATTCAAGGTGCTTCGCCGGAAACCTCGCACATCAACTTCTCGACGCTGGAACACATCGCCGACGCGCTGACCGAGCTGCCCAGCCGCACCCGCTATGCCTTTGAGATGTATCGCCTGCACGGCGTGCCGCAAAAGGACATCGCCAAGGAGCTTGGCGTCTCGCCGACCTTGGTCAACTTCATGATTCGCGATGCGCTGGTGCACTGCCGCAAGGTGTCGGGCAGTCGTGTGGATACCTTTGCCCGCCGCTAAGATCCGAAATTTGCGTCGCCCCTTTCGCGAGCAGGCTCGCTCCCACACTTGATCTCCGGTGTTCACAAATGATCTCAGGTACCCGGGGCCGGCACCACGGCGATCTTGTAGGGATCGAAAATCTTCAGCATCTGGCCATTGTCCCGCAACCCTTGCAGCAACTTGCCGAAAGCCTCGCCAGTGATCGGTGCGGCTGGCCGGAGGATGGCGTAGTGGTGATAGATCTGATCGATACGCTGAGACACCAGCAGCTGATCCGCGACTTTCTCGTTGCGCAGCAAGTAATCGCTCAGGTAAGAGCGTGTCACCAGGGCAACGTCGGCACGCCCGCGCAGCACCATCAGCAGGTTACTGTCATGGGAATACGTCAGCGTTGCGTCGTAGTTTTGCGCGAGGAATTTTGGATCGGCATTGAAGTTGGCGAATTCGTAGTGATAGCCGCTGAACAGCGCCAGACGCTTGCCGGCGAGGTCGGCAAAATAACTCTGCTGACGAACCGGCTGGCCATCGGGCTGGCGTTGCGCGACAAAAATCTCGGCGTCTTCCAGCCCCATGTCGACAGTGGTGTGCGGGATGTCCTTCCAGCCCCAGTCCGGATTCTCGAAAATCGCCATGTCCACCCGGCCTTGCTTGAAGTCACCGAAACGCCGGGGAATGGAAGTGGGCACCAACACAAACTGATAGTCGTTCTGCAAGGCATTGAGCGCCTCGACCAGCTGCGGCAGCAAACCGGTGTCGGCACCGGATTCCGGGCGCACGGTATAAGGGGGAAAATGTGCGGCACCGACCCGCACCAGCTGTGCGGCCTGGGATGGAACCACGCATAACACCGCAAGCGTCGCCAGCAAAAGCCGCGAAGCCGTCCGAATTGGCGAAGACATCAAAACAACCACTCCCCAAAAAAATACGCCTCAATGCATTCAAGCTAGGCGGTTTCGGCTACTTAGCCAGTTTCCTTCGACCTGAACAAACTTATTGCTTCTCTTCCAGCACCAGAATCAACGCCTCATCGGCCAATTGATCGAGACTCATGCTGCCGCCTGCGCGAAACCAGGTGGTGGTCCAGGACAACGCACCCGTCAGAAAACGGCGGGTGATGAACACATCCCCGCGAATAAAACCGGCCTCCTTGGCCTCGCCCAGCACCTGTAGCCAGAGTTCTTCATAAATGTCGCGCAGCGCCAGCACCTGCGCCTGCCCGTCTGCGGACAGCGAGCGCCATTCATACACCAACACCGCCATGGCCTCGCCGCTGCCGCCCATGATCGACTGCAATTCACAACGAATCAGCGCCAGTACCCGCTCGCGCACACTGCCGGCTTCTGCCAGGGCTGCACGCATCAACGCAGTGTTATAGCGAATGGTTTCTTCCATCACCGCCCGCAGGATCTCGTCCTTGCTTTTGAAGTGATGAAAAATACTGCCGGACTGGATCCCCACGGCGCCGGCCAGATCGCGCACGGTGGTGCGTTCGTAACCTTTGTTGCGGAACAGGTGAGCGGCCACTTGCAGCAGTTTGCCGCGGGCGCTGTCCGGGTCGGTCAATTGGCCGCTGTCGACCAATTCGCGCATCACCCTCAGGGCTTTTTGCTCGTCCACCCGTTCTCTCCTACAGTCGATCAATCAAATACGCCGCTCGCCGCTAAAACTGCGGGGTTGCGCGGGCAATTTAAGCTGGCCGGCGCGACCAAGCAAGCGCTCGGGCAGAAGATAGTTAAGCCGTTTACAAACCAAGCGCTTGCTTGGTAGTCTCGATGCACTTCTATCGGAGGTGGCTATGGAGTTGACTGTGCCAAAAACAATCCGCATCGGTTGCGCCAGCGCCTTCTGGGGCGACACCTCGACCGCCGCCGCGCAACTGGTGGAAGGTGGGCGTCTGGATTATCTGGTCTTCGACTATCTGGCCGAGATTACGATGTCGATCATGGCCGGCGCGCGGATGAAAGATCCTCAGGCCGGTTACGCCAGCGACTTCATCGAAGTCCTCAGCCCGCTGTTGGGTCAACTCGCCGAACAGAAAATCCGCGTCATCAGCAACGCCGGCGGGGTCAACCCGCAAGCCTGCGCCGCCGCCCTGCAAGCGGCCTGCGACAAAGCCGGGGTAACGCTGAAAATCGCCGTGCTGCTGGGCGATGACTTGCAGCCGCAGCTCCAACAGCTGAGCAGCAGCGGCATCCATGAAATGTTCAGCGGCGCGCCCCTGCCGCCAATGTGTGTCTCGACCAACGCCTACCTCGGCGCACCGGGCATCGTCGAAGCCCTGCGTCTGGGCGCCGACATCGTCATCACCGGGCGTGTGGTCGACAGCGCCGTGGTCAGCGCCGCGCTGGTGCATGAATTCGGCTGGTCGTGGCACGACTACGACAAACTCGCCCAGGCCGCATTGGCCGGGCACATCATCGAATGTGGCGCCCAATGCACCGGCGGCAACTTCACCGATTGGCGCGAGGTGCCCGACTACGAACACATCGGCTTCCCTATCGTCGAAGTCAGCGCCGACAGCCAGTTCATCGTCAGCAAACCCGAAGGCTCCGGCGGACTGGTCACACCCCTGACGGTCGGCGAGCAGATGCTGTATGAAATCGGCAACCCGCAGGCGTATCTGTTGCCGGACGTGGTCTGCGATTTCACTGAAGTCAAACTCGTGCAACAAGGCAAAAACGCGGTCCAGGTGCACGGCGCAAAAGGCTTGCCGCCGACCGATCAGTACAAGGTCAGCGCGACGTACCCGGACGGTTTCCGCTGCACCGCCAGTTGCCTGATCGCCGGGATCGATGCGGTCGACAAGGCGCGTCGAGTCAGCGAAGCCATCATCAACAAGACGTCGGAAATCTTCAGTCAGCGCGGTTGGCCACCCTACAGCGAAGTGAACATCGAACTGCTCGGCAGCGAAGCCACTTACGGCCCCCACGGTCAGCGTCAGGACAGCCGCGAAGTGGTCATCAAACTCGCGGTGCGCCATCCGGTTAAACAGGCGTCGATTGTGTTCTCCCGGGAGATCGCCCAGGCCGCCACCGGCATGGCGCCGGGACTGACCGGGATTGTCGGTGGACGGCCTACGGTGTATCCGCTGATCCGGCTGTTCTCGTTCCTTATCGACAAAACCGCCTGCACGCTGGAAATTGATCTCAAGGGCCAGCGCCACCCCTGCGCCTTGCCCGCCGTTGATGTACTCGACACCGCCGACCTGCCCGTGGCGTGCGCTCCACCGAAACCCTCAGTCCGGGCCGATGCCAGCGTGCCCCTGGTCAAACTCGCCGTGGCGCGCTCCGGTGACAAGGGTAACCACAGCAACATCGGCGTCATGGCCCGCGAGCCGGAGTACCTGCCGTGGATTGCCGAAGCCTTGACGCCGGAAGTGATCGTCGACTGGATGAGTCATGTCCTCGATCCGATCCACGGACGTGTCGAACGCTGGTACCTGCCGGGCACCCACAGCCTTAATTTTCTGCTGGAAAACGCCCTGGGAGGTGGTGGCGTGGCCAGCCTGCGGATCGATCCGCAAGGCAAAGCCTTCGCCCAGCAACTGCTGGAAATCCAGATACCGGTGCCTCAGCGCATCGCCGACCAGGTCAACTAGAGGACTGTCGCCATGGCTTACGATTCGATTTTCAAAGCCGGTTTGTTTGCAGGGCAAAACATCATCGTCACCGGTGGCGGCAGCGGCATCGGACGTTGCACCGCTCACGAACTGGCGGCCCTCGGCGCCCATGTGCTGCTGCTCGGGCGCAAGGCCGACAAGCTGAAAAACGTCGCGGCCGAGATTACCGAAGATGGTGGCAAGGCTGACTGGATGGTCTGCGATATTCGTGAGGAAGAAGCGGTCAAGCATGTGGTCAGCGAGTTGATCCGCAAGCACGGACCGATTCACGGCCTGGTCAACAATGCCGGCGGGCAGTACCCGTCACCGCTGGCGTCGATCAATCAAAAAGGCTTCGATACGGTGTTGCGCACCAACCTGATGGGCGGTTTCCTGATGGCCCGGGAAGTGTTCAACCAATCCATGAGCAAACACGGCGGCGCCATCGTCAACATGCTCGCCGACATGTGGGGCGGCATGCCCGGCATGGGCCACTCGGGCGCGGCGCGTTCGGGCATGGACAACCTCACCAAGACCGCCGCGTTCGAATGGGGTTATGCCGGGGTGCGGGTCAACGCCGTGGCGCCGGGCTGGATCGCATCCAGTGGGATGGACACCTACGAAGGCGCGTTCAAAGCGGTGATCCCGACCTTGCGCGAGCACGTTCCGCTGAAACGCATCGGCACCGAATCGGAAGTCAGCGCAGCGATCGTTTTCCTGCTCAGCCCGGCAGCGGCGTTTATCAGTGGCAGCACCTTGCGCATCGACGGCGCCGCCAGCCTGGGCGGGCGCGCCTGGCCGATACACAAGGCGCAGATCAGCGAGTCGTATAACGGTTTCCATCGCGCCTACTTGCCGGACGTGCTCAAGGACAAGGAATAAGTCATGCCGGTGATTCAGTCGCAACTGGACCCATTCAGCGAACAGTTCGCGCGCAATCGCGCGGCGATGCTGGTCGGCATCGAGCACGTCCGCCAGCTCGAACAGAACTTGCTGAACAAGGCGACCGAAGCCAAACCCAGGTTCGACAAACGCGGCCAATTGTTGCCCCGCGAACGCCTCAATCTGCTGCTGGACCCTGGCGCGCCGTTCCTCGAACTGGCCAGCCTGGCCGGCTACAAACTGCATGACGACAAGGATGGCAGCTCCGCTGGCGGCGGGCTGATTGCCGGGATCGGTTACGTGTCCGGCGTGCGCGTGCTGGTGGTGGCAAACAACAGTGCGATCAAGGGCGGGACCATTTCCCCCAGCGGCTTGAAAAAATCCCTGCGCCTGCAACAGATCGCCATGGAGAACAAACTGCCGGTCATTACCCTGGCCGAAAGCGGTGGCGCCAACCTCAATTACGCGGCGGAGATTTTTGTCGAAGGCGCCCGCAGCTTTGCCAATCAGGCGCGGATGTCGGCCATGGGCCTGCCGCAAATCACGGTGGTCCATGGCTCTGCCACGGCGGGCGGCGCCTATCAGCCAGGGTTGTCGGATTACGTGGTGGTGGTGCGTGGCAAGGCCAAGCTGTTTCTGGCCGGCCCGCCGCTGCTCAAGGCCGCCACTGGCGAAGTCGCCACCGATGAAGCACTGGGCGGCGCCGAGATGCACACGCAAATCGCCGGCACCGCTGAATACCTGGCCGAGAACGATGCCGATGGCGTGCGCCAGGTGCGCGAGATTGTCAGCCTGTTGCCGTGGAATGATCAGTTGCCCTGGGTCCCCGAACGTCGGTGGGAAGAACCGCTCTACCCCATCGACGAGTTGCTCGGGCTGATTCCTGACGACGCGAAAAAACCTTACGACGTGCGTGAAATCATCGCGCGGATTGCCGACGGCTCTAACTTTCTCGAATTCAAGGGTGAGTTCGATCAGCAAACCGTCTGCGGCCATTTGCAGATTCAAGGCCGCGCCTGCGGGTTCATTGGCAACAATGGGCCGATCACGCCCAAGGGTGCGAGCAAGGCGGCGCAGTTTATTCAGCTCTGTGACCAGAGCAAGACCCCGTTGCTGTTCTTCCACAACACCACCGGGTTCATGGTCGGCACCGAGTCGGAGCAGCAAGGCGTGATCAAACACGGCGCGAAAATGATTCAAGCGGTGGCCAATGCCCGCGTGCCTAAACTGACCATCGTCGTCGGTGGCTCCTACGGCGCCGGCAACTACGCGATGTGCGGCCGCGGCCTCGACCCGCGCTTCATTTTCGCCTGGCCCAACAGCCGCACGGCGGTGATGGGCGGCGCCCAGGCCGGCAAAGTGCTGCGGATCGTCACCGAGGCCAAACAGGCCAAGGACGGTCTGGTGCCCGACCCGAAAATGCTCGACATGCTGGAACAGGTCACCGCGCAGAAACTCGACAGCCAGTCCACCGCGCTGTACGGCAGCGCCAGCCTGTGGGACGACGGGTTGATCGATCCTCGCGATACCCGGACCTTGCTCGGGTACTTGCTGGATATCTGTCATGAAGCCGAAGTGCGGCCGCTGCAATCCAACAGTTTTGGCGTAGCCCGTTTCTAAGGGCGCTCAGGAGAACAATAAAAAATGATCTTCACCCAGGAACACGAAGCACTGCGCCGCACTGTCCGCCAATTCGTCGAGCACGAAATCAATCCTCACGTCGAGGCATGGGAAAAGGCCGGACGCTTTCCAATCCACGAGATCTTTCGCAAGGCCGGCGACCTCGGCCTGCTGGGGATTTCCAAACCGGAAAAGTTTGGCGGCATGGGGCTCGATTACAGCTATTCGATCGTCGCGGCTGAAGAGTTTGGCACCATCCACTGCGGCGGCATTCCGATGTCCATCGGCGTGCAGACCGACATGTGCACCCCGGCGCTGGCGCGTTTCGGCTCCGATGAGTTGCGTGAAGAATTCCTGCGGCCGGCGATCACTGGCGAACAGGTCGGCTGCATCGGTGTTTCCGAAGTCGGCGCCGGTTCCGACGTGGCCGGTTTGAAAACCACCGCCCGCAAGGACGGCGACGACTACGTGATCAACGGCAGCAAGATGTGGATCACCAACTCGCCGAGCGCGGATTTCATCTGCCTGCTGGCCAACACCTCAGACGACAAACCGCACATCAACAAATCGCTGATCATGGTGCCGATGAACACCCCTGGCATCAGCCTCAGTTCGCACCTGGACAAGCTCGGCATGCGCAGCTCGGAAACCGCTCAGGTGTTTTTCGACAACGTGCGTGTGCCGCAACGCAACCGCATCGGCCATGAAGGCGCGGGGTTCATGATGCAGATGCTGCAGTTCCAGGAGGAACGGCTGTTCGGCGCGGCGAACATGATCAAGGGCCTGGAGTACTGCGTCGACAGCACCATCGAGTACTGCAAGGAACGCAAAACCTTCGGCAATGCGCTGATCGACAATCAGGTCATCCACTTCCGCCTGGCCGAACTGCAAACCGAAATCGAATGCCTGCGGGCATTGGTCTATCAGGCCACCGAGCAGTACATCAAAGGCCAGGACGTCACCCGTCTGGCGTCGATGGCCAAACTCAAGGCCGGACGGCTGGGCCGGGAAGTCAGCGACAGCTGCCTGCAATATTGGGGCGGCATGGGCTTCATGTGGGACAACCCGGTGGCGCGCGCGTACCGCGATGTGCGGCTGGTGTCGATCGGCGGCGGTGCCGACGAAATCATGCTGGGGATCATCTGCAAACTCATGGGCATCCTGCCGGGGAAAAAGAAATGAGCACCCTGCCTGCTTGCCAGACCTTGTTGCTGGAATCGCACAACGGTGTCCTGCACATCACCCTCAACCGCCCGGAAAGCCGCAACGCCATGAGCCTGTTGATGGTCGCGGAACTGCGTGCCGTGCTGTTGGCCGTGCGCGATGACCGTGAGATTCGTGCCTTGGTGATCGGTGGTGCCGGCGGGCATTTTTGCGCCGGTGGCGACATCAAGGACATGGCCAACGCACGCGCTCAAGGCCCGAGCGCCTATCGCGACTTGAATCGCGCGTTCGGTGCGCTGCTGCAAGAGGTGCAACACGCACCACAAGTGGTGATCACGGTGCTGCAAGGCGCGGTGCTCGGCGGTGGTTTTGGGCTGGCCTGCGTCAGCGACGTCGCCTTGGCCGATCACCAGGCGCAATTCGGTCTGCCGGAAACCAGCCTCGGTCTGCTGCCCGCGCAAATCGCGCCGTTCGTGGTGCAGCGCATCGGCCTGACTCAGACTCGCCGACTGGCGCTGACCGCGGCACGTTTCGATGGCACACACGCACGGCGCATGGGGTTGGTGCATTTTGTCGAGCATGACGCGCAAGCGTTGGCCGAGCGTCTCGATGAAATTCTGGCCCATGTGTTGTGCTGCGCGCCGGAGGCCAATGCGACGACCAAAAAACTCTTGCTCGCGAGTGCCGGACAACCATCGAGTGCGTTGCTGGATGAAGCGGCCGACTGGTTCAGCGAGGCGGTGACCGGGGCTGAAGGTATTGAGGGGACCATGGCCTTCGTGCAAAAGCGTAAACCCGGGTGGGCGCCTTAAAAGCATCGTCGGAACGCCGCCCGGAGCAGGCTCGCTCCCACATTTGAAATGCATTCCCCTGTGGGAGCGAGCCTGCTCGCGAAGAGGCCGTCACCTTCACCGCACAACTTCAGAGAAGACCCCATGCCCGCCTTCAGCAAAATCCTGATCGCCAACCGCGGTGAAATCGCCTGCCGCATCCAGCGCACCGCCCAGGCCCTGGGCTATCGCACGGTCGCGGTGTTCAGCGATGCCGACGCCGATGCGCTGCATGTGCAGATGGCCGATGAAGCCGTGAACATCGGCCCGGCCCCGGTGCAGCAGTCCTATCTGAATATCCCGGCCATTCTCGACGCCGCCCGGCGCACCGGTGCTGACGCAATCCATCCGGGCTACGGCTTCCTCTCGGAAAACGCCGGGTTCGCCCGCGCCTGCCAGGATGCCGGCATCACCTTCATCGGCCCCAGTCCCGACGCCATCGAACTGATGGGTAGCAAACGCCTGTCGAAACTCGCCATGCTCGATGCCGGTGTGCCGTGCATCAAGGGTTATCAGGGCGAAGAACAGGACGACGCCACCCTCAGCCGCGAAGCCGCACGCATCGGCTATCCGCTGATGATCAAGGCCAGTGCCGGCGGTGGCGGGCGTGGCATGCGCCTAGTGCACGAGGCCAATGATTTGCTCGAACAACTGCGCACCGCCCGCTCCGAAGCGCTGCATGGGTTTGGCAGTGACGAACTGATTCTCGAGCAAGCGCTGATCGACCCGCGTCACGTCGAAGTTCAACTGTTTGGCGACCAGCACGGCAACCTGATCTACCTTGGCGAGCGCGACTGCTCGATCCAGCGTCGCCATCAAAAAGTCATCGAAGAAGCACCCTGCCCGGTGATGAACGCCGAGTTGCGTCAGGCTATGGGTGAAGCGGCGCTCAAGGCGGGACACGCCGTGAATTACGTCGGGGCTGGCACCGTCGAGTACCTGCTGGATGCGCGCGGGCAGTTTTACTTTCTGGAGATGAACACCCGACTCCAGGTGGAACACCCGGTGACCGAATTGATCACCGGCCTCGATCTGGTGGCCTGGCAGTTGCACGTCGCCGAAGGACTGCCTCTGCCCTTGCGACAGGAGCAGGTTCAGCTCAGCGGCCATGCCATGGAAGTCCGTTTGTACGCCGAAGATCCGGCACACGGTTTTCTGCCACAGACCGGTCGCATCACCGCCTGGGAGCCTGCGTTGCAGAGCGGCGTGCGGATCGATCATGGCTTGATCGAAGGCCAGACAGTCAGCCCGTTTTATGACCCGATGCTGGGCAAGATCATCGCCCACGGCGCCACCCGCGAAGAAGCCCGGCGTAAGTTGCTGCGGGCGGTTCAGGACAGCGTGCTGCTCGGCGTGCAAAGCAATCAGCGCTTGCTCGCCAGCCTGCTCGAACACCCGCAGTTCATCAGTGGCGAGTTCAGTACCGGGTTCATCCCGGCACACTTTGCCGAGCATCGTTGCCTGCATGCGCATGTGCCGAGCGCCGAAGAACTGGCCATCGCTGCTGCATTGTTCTATCAGGCCTCGGCACAGGTTCATCACGTGCCACTGGCCGGTTGGCGCAACAACGCCAGCGTGCCCTTGCACTATCGAATCGGCCTTGAGGACCAGGATTGGCCGGTGGAATTGAACGCTGTGCCGGGTCAACCGTATCGGATTCAAGTGGCCACAACGCCTTTTGAATTGAAGATCATCCAGTGCGACGGACGCTGGGCCAGCCTGGAAATCAACGGTATCCGGCGACGCCATGCTTACCGTCTCGAGGCCGGGCAACTCTGGCTGTTCACCCGTCCCGGCAGTGTGCGGCTGGTGGACCGGACGCAGGCCTTGGTCAGCAGCCAGGCCAGCGTCAGCTCCGGCGCCCTCAGGGCCCCGATGGACGGGGCGATCGTCGACGTGCTGGTGACTGAGGGCAGCCCGGTCAGTAAAGGGCAGTTGTTGGTGGTGCTGGAGGCCATGAAAATGGAGCATCCGCTCAAGTCGGGCATCGACGGCGTGCTCAAACGCTTGCAGGTCAGGGTCGGTGACCAGGTGAAAAATCGTCAGATTTTGTTGGAGGTCGAATAAGCCGCTAGGCGGATCCGCCGGGTTTGGCTACGCTCAAGCCCTATCAGGACGCGGATACCAGGAACCCTGCGATGCCTCACTGGCTGGTCATTGATCTAGAAGCCACCACCGATGAGGGTGGTTGGCCAGTAACAGAGATGGAAATCATCGAAATCGGCGCCACTCTGGTGGACCGAAAAGGCCGAGAACTGGATAGCTTTCAGCGCTTCGTGCGTCCGACGCGTCGGCCTTTGCTGACGCCGTTTTGCCGGGAACTGACCCACATCACCCAGGCCAACATCGACGCCGCGCAGCCTCTGAGCGAGGTCTGGGCGTCGTTCGAACACTGGCTCGGCCAGCATCAATCGCTCCTGGAAGGCTGGGCCAGTTGGGGCGATTACGATCGCAAACAGTTGGTTCAGGAGTGGGATCGCCTGCAACTCGACAGCGCCCTGAGCCGAGTGCCGCACATGAACCTCAAACAGCGCTTTGCCAAGACTCGCCGACTGGAACGGCCGCTGGGGCTTATCGGCGCGCTGCAACTGGCGGGCATGCAGTTCAGTGGCCAACAACATCGGGCGCTGGAAGATGCGCGCAATACCGCACGATTATTGCCACTCGTTCTTCCGTCTTAGAGAGGTGACGCCAGCATGGGCCTTGTGCATACTGGCCGGCCCTTTTTAGCCCTTTTCGAGGAATCGCCCATGTTTAAAGTCAACGAGTACTTCGACGGCACCGTCAAGTCGATCGCCTTTGGCACCGCTGAAGGTCCTGCGACCATCGGCGTCATGGCACCGGGCGAATACGAATTCGGCACCAGCCAGCGTGAAATCATGCACGTGGTGTCCGGCGCCCTGACCGTCAAACTGCCGGACAGCAGCGACTGGGAAACCTTCGCCGCCGGCAGCCAGTTCAACGTGCCCGCCAACAGCAAGTTCCAGCTGAAAGTAGCCGTCGACACCGCTTACCTGTGCGAATACCGCGGCTAAACCCCTGGGTTTTCACAGCGACAAAAAAAATGCCCGTGTCCTTGGACACGGGCATTTTTTGTTCAGATGGTCTTATTCAAGGATCGTCACCGGCATACCGACTTCAAGTTGGCCATTGCTGTCGTTGACCAGGTTCTGTCCGAACATCGCGCCGTCGGCTTCGGAACGGTATTTCTGCAACGTGGCCAGAGGTTCGCGATCTTCGCTGCGCTCACCGGTTTGCGGGTCGATGGTGGTCAGAATGCAGCGTGAACACGACTTGACCACGCGGAACTCGACATCGCCAATGCGGATGCGCTTCCAGCCATCCTCGGCATAGGCTTCGCTGCCCTCGATCACCAGATTCGGCCGAAAGCGCAGCATTTCCAGCGGGCGGCCGACCTTTTGCGACAAGTCCTCCAGTGAGGCCTGTCCGATCAGCAACAGCGGAAAGCCATCGGCGAAGGCCACCTGATCGTCGTCCTTGCCGTAGCCGGCCTGGGTGGTCCGTGCGCGATCAAGGGGTACTTGTACCAGGCGAGTCGGTTTGCCAATGAATTCGCTGACCCAGGCACCCGCCTCGTTACCGGCATCCGGCACACGCAACGTATCGCGCCAGATGGTCACGCCGCGCAGTTCCGCGTTGCTGGCAGGCAAGGCGATATCGATCGGTGAGCGGCCCGGCGCACTGAGGGTCAAGCCCCCGTCGGCATTCCACAACGCCGACAGCTGACTCATCTGCGCCACTGCACGTTGAGTCAGAAAGCGCCCGCTGGCCTCGTCCACCAGCATCCAGCGTCGATCACCGTCCAGGCCCAGCTTGTCGAGGCTGACCCGCTGCAGGATCTCACCCTTGCCGGATTTCAACGGATAACGATAAAGCGCGCTCAGACGCAACATGGCCAGCTCCCTGGTGGGCAAAAACGCCACCCTATACGAGCTTGATCGCCGAATCAAAGGCTGACGTCAAGTCAGCCTCCGCGGGTGGTGTCAGGCAGGCACTTCATCAAGCATCAGGCGCTGGCGCACCACGTCGACGAGTTTGTCCGGCTGGAATTTGGAGAGGAAGTTATCGCAGCCGACCTTCTTCACCATCGAGTCGTTGAAACTGCCGGACAACGAGGTATGCAGAACCACATAAAGACCACGCAGACGCGGGTCGTTACGAATTTCCGTGGTCAGGCGATAGCCGTCCATTTCCGGCATTTCCGCGTCGGTAAAAACCATCAGCAGTTTGTCGGTCATGTTCACACCGGTATCGGCCCAGGCCTTGAGCATGTTCAGTGCCTTCAAGCCATCGCTGGCGATGTGCATCTTCACGCCCAACTGACCCAGGGTGTCACGCAATTGCGACAGGGCCACGTTCGAGTCGTCCACCAGCAGCACTTCGCGGCCACGGGCACGTTCCAGAATCGGATCGTCAAGTTTGTCGCGCGAGACCTTGGCGTTGTACGGGACGATTTCCGCCAGGACTTTTTCGACGTCAATGATTTCCACCAACTGATCGTCGACCTTGCTGATCGCGGTCAAGTAATGCTGACGGCCAGCACTGGCCGGCGGCGGCAGAATGGCCTCCCAGTTCATGTTGACGATACGGTCCACACCACCGACCAGGAACGCCTGCACCGAACGGTTGTACTCGGTAACGATGATCGTACTGGTAGGGCTTGGCACCAGCGGACGCATACCGATGGCCTGGGACAGGTCGATCACTGGCAGGGTCTGGCCACGCAGATTAACCACGCCGCAGACAAATGGGTGACGCTGGGGCATCAGGGTCAGCTTCGGCAGTTGCAGCACTTCCTGCACTTTGAACACGTTGATCGCGAACAATTGCCGTCCGGCCAGCCGGAACATGAGAATTTCCAGGCGATTCTCACCCACCAGTTGCGTGCGTTGGTCTACCGTGTCGAGAATGCCGGCCATCAATGACTCCTGGGCTTGTTCTGATGAATTCACTAAAGGGGGTTATCGGCTGTTTTTGCCGGACCTTGACCCCCTGTAAAATGCCACGACCAAACATTGATGTCACATTAGCATCATGCTTTACTGGCCAAGTGATTTCATCTGCCTCATTGCCTGCCGCGAGACCTCGTTTCGTTCGGTTGGTTCCCCAGCGTAAGGGATTCCCCTAGTAGCAATCAGGCCCGACCTGATATTCGCAATATCCAATAGCCATTAATGTGACGCCATTCTCATTGCATGAACGGAGTCAGGCTTTTGTGTGCGATCGCAGGTAAGTGGCCATCCACCCTATCGAGTTCCCTAGCCTGCAGCCAGACAGGCCGGCGCGCGATCTCACGACGGCATGGCAATGCGGGGACTCTGATCGTCCCCGTCGACACACACGACATCCCCTCATTTGACATGACGTTGTGGAGATAAGCATGCCGAACGATCGTAAAGAGTGGGCTCATCGGCTCCCTGAGTTTCTCGTCGAAGCAGAGACACTCCTGGTTAAAACCGAGGAATGCCTGAGTCATTTGCAACTGATCAGCAATGACAAGGATGCCATCGACTGCATGCTTAGCTCCCTGCTCAAACTGGCCAACAAGGCCGATGTCCTCGCTCTGGCTGCCGTTTCGGAGTTTTCGCGGCACATCCATGGTTTGCTGAGCCATGCCCAGAATCACATGGATTTACACGACCAGGCCCTGAGTGCGCTGAAAGACTGCCTGACGTTGATCGCCTGGCAACTCGAGCTTATCGATCAGAAAACCGGCCAACTCAGCCTTGATGACAGCGAGCAGACATCCCTGATCGAAGCCTTCGCCTTTCAGATCGGACAAAGTCAGTTTCAACCCCCCGCTAATTCCAAACCGTTCACACTCGTTTCCTTTGCAGGTCGGCAAGCCTGAATTATCGAGCCCCTATGCCGTGCTGCGAATTTTTATTGCCGTGACAGCCTCTCTAAACTTTAGCGGTTTCATGTCGCAATTGAATATCCCGTACCTGCTTACGACAACTCGAAACAAATAAACCATTCTTGCCACCCAACTTTTTCCATTATGGAACTGCTGTCCATAAATGCTTATTTCCTGACTCTGCAGACATATATACCAAACGCGACCAACGGTATCTTAAGTGGTATTATGCCGCCCATTAGTTGACGTCAATTAATGGCAGAGTGACTCCAGACAGAGACCCGTCATCTTCGATGCCCGGTCTTCCCGCAGCGAACATCCATTGGCTCCATCCGCTATGTACGCCAGCCTCAAGTCAATCACCCTAAGGCCACCCTCCCCAAAAAACGCGCGTCTGGTCACGCTTGTGTTGTGTACGTGCTCGGCGCTTGGCAGCCTGCTGATTTATAGCCTGTCCACTCGCTTGCCGCTGAGTCTGCTGGTACTCAATATCGCCGCATTGGCCTGCGTCTGGGTGCAGTATTGTCTTTCGCGCAAGTCGATAAAGTTTCAACCCCAGGAGTTGGCTGACCGACTGTTGGAGGTTCAGGAAAACGAACGTCACCGGCTCAGTCGGGAACTGCATGATGACATCGGCCAATTGCTGACCGCGGCAAAACTTCAAAGCGACTGGCTCAAACGCCGAATGCCCGAAGAACTTCAGGGCCAGTGTTCGGTACTCTGCGACACGCTGGAAGAAACCCTGACCAAAGTGCGAGACGTATCGGCCATTCTCAATCCGAGGCAACTGACCAGTCTCGGGCTGGAAGCCAGTCTGCGTGCTCATTTACTCAAGACGCTGGCCAACACGCCGGTGCACTGGAGCCTGGAATGCCATCAACGCTTGTCCGGTATACCGGAGGAAATGACGCTGGCCGCCTTTCGAATCACCCAGGAAGCGGTGACCAATATATTGCGCCATGCCGAAGCGAAAAATCTGTTGGTCCGCCTGCAACGTCTGCCGCAGGGCCTGACACTGTTGATCAGTGACGATGGCCTGGGATTCGCGCCAGCGACCGATCCAGGTCGTGAAGGGCAACGTGGAATGGCAGGGATGTCGGAACGGATCAATCAGCTGGGAGGCACACTGAGCGTGACCAGCGAGCCGGGCAAAGGCACTCAAATCGAAGCACTCTTCCCCTGGGCGCCTCGTGCGCTCGAACGGGCCAGTACGAATAAGGTTATGCGTTGACTTGTAACTTACTTCTGGTGGATGACCACTCGCTTATCAGGGCAGGCGTGCGCGCTCTGGTGCTGGATATTCCCGGCTACGCGGTAATCGGTGAGGCCAATGACGGCTCGCAGTTGCTCGAGATGGTCGAGCAACTGTCCCCCGACATCATCCTGCTGGATATTTCCATGAAGGAAACCAGTGGCCTTGACGCCTTGCAGCGACTCAAGCGAGTACGCCCGCAGAGCAAGGTGCTGATCCTGTCGATGCACACCGATCCTGCTCTGATCATGCAGGCACTGGAATCCGGTGCACATGGTTACCTGCTCAAGGACACCACGGCTACCGAGCTCGAACATGCCCTGGATGCCTTGCGTAACGACGAACGCTACCTGAGCCCGGCCATCGCCCACACTGTCATCAACCAGGCGCTGACCCGAACTCAGAAAAACCAGCCGGAACCTGCAGACACGCACAACCTGACAGCGCGTCAGCTGGAAATCCTTCGGCTGATCGTTCGCGGAAAATCCACCCGGGAAATTGCCAATGGCCTGGGCCTCAGCATCAAGACCGTTGAAACCCACCGTTCGCAGATCATGAAGCGCTTGCAGATCTACGATGTGGCGGGCCTGGTTCTGTTCGCCGTGCGCGAGCAGATCATCAGCCTGGATGATTGATCAATTGCGATGACCCCAGCAGCGGCGAGTTTTCAGGTAAATGCACGCGCAGTGCCGCTGGACGTGTCGAGAAACGCAAGTTGTCACCTTCCAGAGGTTCGCCATCAAGGTTGATGTAGAGGCCTTCCGAGACCTTGATTTCGACCCATGGCAACCGGACTCGCACAAACATGTTGTCGATGCCAAAGCCATCGGCGAGCAGGGTTTTCAAGGTGCCGACGACTTCCTGCGGCGCAGGCAGAATACTGATGTCCAGCAGACCGTCGTCCGCCAGCGCTTCTGGACACAACACATGTCCACCGCCGGCCTGCCGGCCATTGCCGATGCCCAATGCCAACAGCTCGCCACTCCACTGGAAATCAGGCCCCTGCAACTCTCCATAGGCTGCGTGCAACTCACTGAAGCGTGATAAACCGGTGAACAGGTAAGCCGCGCCCCCGAGGATTTTTTTCAAGTCCTCCGAGGTGTTTGCCGTGACCTGACTGCCAAAACCGCCCGTGGCCATATTCAGGAACACCTGCCCACCGACCTCCCCCAGATCAATGGCGCTCGGCGCAGCGTCGAGAAGTTCCAGCGCCTGCGCTGGCTCCAGAGGCACACCGGCGGCACGCGCAAAATCATTGGCGGTCCCCAAGGGCATCAGTACCAGACTGGCCTGCGTCGAATGCGACGCCAAGGCTTCGGCAATATCACGCAAGGTACCGTCACCGCCACCGGCGATGATCTGCGTGTAGCCTGCCGCCAGTGCTTCATCTACCAGACGCCGTGCGTCGCCCGCTTCCCAGGTCACTCGAACGGCCAGCTCCCAACCCTGTTTGCGCTTTTCGGCAACGGCAGAACGAACCGCCTCGTTAAGCGCTTGCTTGCCATGCAGAATCAACAGCGCCTTGCGTTCGCTCATTAGTTGTCACTCCCATGATTGAATTCCGTCTGGGAGATGTTGACCTCATCTCGCCACATAAAAGTCGCAAGAATTTGAATTATTTGAAGTCGAGCAGTATGGCGTCCTACAAGGCGGGGCTTTTTCTTACAAGATGTGAGGAATCGGCTCAATTGACCGACCAATGCGATTGGTACACCTTGGCGCCTGCAGTTATCAAACATCAGCAGGAACTACACAGGGACGTGCCATGCAAAGCCAAGAGATCAAGTCACCGGTCATTCCGGTTGCACCGTTCGCAGAAAAACGCGCCAATCATCAAGCTGAATTCAAAAACAGCGAAAAGCCCATTGGAGAAGCTGCCATGGAATCTCGCGTCGTTGAATTGGAGACACACCTCAAATACATCCGACGAGACATGGATGAAGTCCGTAGTGACGTCAAATCCATAAAACACAGGCTTGCCTATTCGGCTATTGGAACAGCCGTCGTCATCGGGGTTCTGGCCTGGATCGCCAATAGCCGTTTCGACCAGGTCGTGACACTCCTGGCTCACCATGGGTAAGCCATGAACGCAAAACCCGGTTCGATCAACCGGGTTTGCGCAGTAAGTCAGCGCCAGGAGTCAGCTCAGGACTTCGCTCAGCGGAATGAAGCCCACGTAGTCACCTTCGATCAGCGTGCGATCCTCCAGCACCTCAACCAGACCATCAGCCCAGGCAGCGCTACGCAGTACACCAGAACTCTGATTCCTGTAGATAATTGCCCGGCCACTCTCCAGACGTCCGCGCAAGTACTCGCGTCGATTGCCTGCTTTTGGCCATGCAAACCCTGCTGGCACCTGAAACTTCAGGGGCTCAACCTCTTTTACACCCTGTCGGCGCAAGAGATAGGGCCTTGCCAACAAAGCAAAGGTCACCAGCGTTGAAGCCGGATTGCCAGGTAAACCAATCACAGGTACGCCGCGAAAATGCCCGAATGTCAGCGGTTTGCCGGGTTTGATGGCGAGTTTCCACAACGTCAACTCGCCCTCTTCACGCAAGGCAATGCCCAGAAAGTCAGCCTCTCCCACCGAGACACCACCGGTGGAAAGGATCAGATCGACATCTTTCAATTCACCCAGGCGAGCGCGAGTGGTTGCTAAATCATCCGGAAGAATACCGGCATCGATCACCTCACAGCCCAAGCGCTGCAACCAACTGCACAGCAACACTCGATTGCTGTTGTAGATCTGTCCCGGCCCCAGAGCCTGACCCGGCTCAATCAGTTCATCCCCGGTGGACAGAACAGCAACGCGAACCTTGCGAATCACGTCCAGCTCTGCGCATCCCAGCGATGCAGCCAACCCCTGTTCGATCGGTCCGAGGCGCGTGCCGGCTGGCAGAATCAATTCACCAACAGTAGCTTCCTGGCCTTGAGGACGAATGTTTTGTCCTGGGGCCATGGTTTCGGTGAAACGTACTCGCTCATCCACCTGAACCTCGGTGTTTTCCTGCATCTCGACGCAATCTGCACCAGCGGGCACTGGCGCACCGGTGAAGATTCGTGCACAGGTGCCAGGCTTCAAGGGCTCCGGAGCCTGACCGGCAAAAATCTTCTGGCTGACCACCAGTGGCTCTCCAGTCCAGTCGGCCACGCGCAAGGCATAACCGTCCATGGCACTGTTAGGCCACGGTGGCAGATCAAGCGTCGAGACCATGTCATCGGCCAGCACCCGGCCCTGAACCTGCGCCAATGGCAAGCGTTCACGCTCACGAATCGGTGAGGCTTCGGCCATTGCCAGCAAGCGTGCCAGTGCCACCTCGACAGCCATCAGACTGCCAGTCTTGCCTGGCTTACCCGCGGGATTCACAGGGTGCCGCCTGTTTGAGATGAGCGACGAAGTTGCACGGCCGGTGCCGCGAATCCAGCTGCTCGGCAAGAATGCCATCCCAACCGGTGCGCACGGCATTGGTCGAACCCGGTAAACAGCAGACCAGCGTGCTATTGGACAAACCGGCCAGGGCACGGGACTGAACAGTAGAGGTGCCAATATCCGCCACCGATATCTGCCTGAACAGCTCACCAAAACCGTCGACCTGTTTATCCAGCAGGCAACTCACCGCTTCCGGAGTGCTGTCGCGTCCCGTGAAACCGGTGCCGCCAGTGATCAGCACCACCTGCACGACATCGTCGGCAATCCACGTGGCGACTTGCGCGCGAATTTTGTAGAGATCATCTTTGAGCAGAACCCGGGCCGCCAGGTTATGGCCGGCAGCGCTCAAACGGTCGACGAAGAGCTGGCCTGAGGTATCGGTTTCCAGAGTACGGGTATCGCTGACCGTCAGCACCGCGATGTTGAGCGGTGCGAAAGGTACATCAGCCTTGGCTTTCATAGGCTCATCCAGTTGTAGGAGAAACAGCCCGGTGTTATATCACAGCGCCTCATTTTTTCGCCGCCCCCATGGAGACCTGCCATGACCTCGAATACACATTTGCCGCCCTGCTCCATTCTGCTCCTGGCAGGTGGTCGTGGCCAACGCATGGGCGGTCAGGACAAAGGGCTGCTGGAATGGCACGGCGAGCCATTGATTGCCCACTTGCACCGCAAGACCCGTTCACTGAGCGATGACCTGATCATCTCCTGCAACAGAAACCTGGAAAAGTACGCGCCCTACGCCGACCAGCTCGTTCATGACGATGAAGGCGACTTTCCTGGCCCCCTGGCCGGGATTCGCGCAGGCCTGAAGGCCGCCCGCCATGCGCATCTGCTGGTGCTGCCGTGTGACGTACCGCGCATCGATGCCGCGCTGCTCAATAGCATGCGCGACGCCGCCAGCCAGCACCCGGATCAACCGCTGATGCTGCGCCATGGCGAACACTGGGAACCGCTGTTGTGCATAATCCCCGTGGCACTCTCGGCCGATTTCGACAGTGCCTGGAACGACGGCGAACGCAGTCCGGGTCGCCTCATGCGCAAACTGGGCGCTACCGCCCTGCAATGCCCCGACAATGACCCACGCCTGGCCAACCTCAACACACCCGAACTGTTAAGTGCCAACTACACTGTGTCAGACTGACAGGAGAAGGAACTTGCGCGCGCTGTACACGTCTCAAGCTCAGTAACCAAAAGAATTCATATTCGGAGACACACTCATGACTCAACGGTCCCTCGCCACTTTCATGCTCGCACTGGGCCTCGCTACCCTCGCCGGTTGCGCATCGCCTACAGTGATCACCTTGAATGACGGTCGAGAAATCCAGGCTGTCGACGCGCCAAAGTTCGATAAGGATTCGGGTTTCTACGAATTCGAACAACTGGATGGCAAGCAGACCCGCATCAACAAGGATCAGGTTCGTACCGTTAAAGAGCTGTAATTTTTGCGGTGACAACCGGATATGGAAAAGCCCGCTTTATGCGGGCTTTTTCGTGGCTGAAGATCAGCAGATTCGCTGAACCTCTTGATCACCACTGCAGGGTGATGGTGCTTTCGAATGCTCTTTCCTCGCCGGTGACCGGGTCCACAAACCGTAATCCCTGAGCGAGCAGTTTCAAAGGATTGGCATAGTCATCCTCAACATCCTTGAGTACCTGCGGATAAAACGGGTCGTTGCAGATGCTGGCGCCCAAGGCTGTCATGTGCACCCGCAACTGATGCTTCTTGCCTGTCACCGGGTAAAGCGCATAACGCCAGAGATCACCGTTCTTCTCCCTGACTTCGACAGCCGTTTCGGTATTGCTGACGCCCGGACCTTCCTGCATGCGGAAGAAAGGCTCGCCATCAATGAGGCGACTCTTATGGACCAATGGAAAAGAGCGTTCAGGCAACGCTCGGGCAATTGCCTCGTAGCGCTTTTCGATCTGCCGTGTCGGAAACAACGACTGATAGGCAGAACGGCTCTGAGGGTTGGCGGAAAACAGCACCAGCCCCGCTGTGTGCCGGTCAATGCGGTGCAAAGGCACCAGATGCGGGTTATCGAGTCGACGGATCAGCCGTCGCAACAGGGTCTGTTCCACGTATTCACCCGCCGGAGTCACTGGCAGAAAATGCGGCTTGTCCGCCACGACCAGATGCTCATCCGCGTACAGAATCGACTCAACCACCGGGATCGCCTTTTCGTCCGGCACCTCACGGAAATAATGAATCCGCAAGCCTTCCTTGTAAGGCAGATCAAGGGCGATCGGCATGCCGTGACCGTCGAGAACACGACCGCGAGCGATTCTGTCCAGCCATTGTTCACGACCGATGGCGCTGAAGTGTTCGCACAGACAATCGAGTACGGTCTGCCACGGACCAGGCGGCAAGTAGAGCGTGCTGGCCTGGTTGTGTGCAGCAGAAAAAGATGAAGTGGACATACGAAAGTTCTAACCCTCAATACAGGGCGGCATTATCCAACAGCGGCCGGAACGAACCTAGAAGAGAATCCTCAAGCCGGTATCTGCGTGCGCGCTGCTGCTTCGGTGAACTCCTTGAGCCAGCGCAGCACATCAACCGCCTCCCATCGACCAGGGTCATAAAGCGCATACAACAAACCCTGATAGCCCACGACATCCAACTGCCGGTGATAGCCCGCGCGCTGGAACAAGGCTTCGATTTCGGCGAAACAGGTATTGAAATGCAGTTTATTGAAGGGAGTTTTCCCTTCTGTCACCAGGCCATCCAGACGCAATTCGAGGACAGCCTCGCGCACCACGTCCGCCGACATCCGGTTCACGCTGTTCTTCAATTGTTCGACATTGACCACGATTCATCCCTCTCACGCCCGGACCGCTTGCCCAAACCCGAAAACCAGGGGTGCAAGGCAGGCATCACGAATAACTGTATGTGCATACAGTATCCGATCAGTGCCGGTAAAGCCAAGGGGATCCATCGCAAAGTTCGACAGGCGGGAACACCGCCACCGCAAAAACCGATCAACGCAGGAGTGCCACCACCTGCTCGGTGCTGAATGGCCAGGCCAACTCAGCGCCGGTGTCGACCCGTCTTAACACCGGAATACGCAGACTGTAAGCTTCGAACCATGTTTCGTCGTCAGCAATATCCACCAGCTCCACCAGCAGACCCTCGCGCTCGACAAATTCCATCAGCATGGCTTCAGCGACTTCACAAAGATGGCAACCAACGGTGCCGAACAGCTGACATTCAGGAAGCATGAGCGCTCAACCGAAAAAAAATTAAGTAACTATTCTAGGCCTGCCCTGAAAAGCCGTCGAGCCATTGAATACTCTACCCTTGAGTCATATCGGCAACGGAGAGCGGCAATACGCTGACGCACATCAGTCGCCTTCAACATCCTTTGCGCGATGCTCACGGATTATTTGCCTCTACGCTTGACTGGTCAGCGTCCATCCCGGAGTTTTTTGTGTTCGCCAACCTGTTGATCATCCTCGCCTCCTCCCTGGTGGTGATTGCACTGTTCCAGCGCCTGCGATTGCCGCCAGTACTGGGCTACCTGTGCGTGGGGCTGATGATCGGGCCGACCGCATTCAACTGGGTTAACGAAAACGAAGAGCTGCCGGACCTCGCCGAGTTAGGCGTGGTGTTCCTGCTGTTCTCCCTCGGGCTGGAATTTTCCCTGTCGAAGATGCTCGCGTTGCGACGAGTGGTGTTTGGGCTTGGCAGCCTACAGGTGCTGTGCTCCGGGATGCTGCTAGGGGGTTTACTGATGCTGCTCGGCATGCCGATCACACCTGCGCTGTTACTCGGCGCCGGCCTGTCGCTGTCTTCCACGGCCATTGTCAGTAAAGAGCTGAGCAGTCTCGGCGAGATTTTCAGCAGTCACGGCCAGAATGCCATCGCCGTGTTGCTGTTCCAGGACGTCGTGGCGGTATTGCTGCTGACCCTGGTGCCGGTGTTCGCTGGCAGCAGCGACCAGGCCTGGTATTGGGCGCTGCCACTGACGCTGGGTAAAACCGTCGTATTGTTCGTCGGTCTGCTGCTGGCCAGTCGCTGGGTACTGCCGCGGCTGTTCCATGAAGTGGCGGCTGCCCGTTCCCCGGAACTGTTCGTGCTACTGGCGCTGGTCATTGTTCTGCTGACAGCGTGGCTGACGCACCTGCTCGGTCTCTCCCCCGCTCTGGGTGCGTTTCTCGCCGGCATGCTGCTGGGGGAAAGCCACTACCGGCATCAGATCGAGGCCGACATCCGCCCGTTCCGCGACATCCTGCTCGGGCTGTTCTTCGTCAGTATCGGCATGATGATCGATTTGCAGTTGTTCGTCAGTCACGGCCTGCTGATTCTCGGCCTGACCCTGGGGTTGTTGCTGCTCAAGGGCAGCGTCGTTGCGCTGCTGGTCAAATGGCGTGGCAGCGATGGCGAAACCGCCTGGCGCAGCGGCCTGGCATTGGCCCAGGGCGGCGAGTTCTGCTTTGCGCTGATGGCACAGATGCAGCAGAACAAACTCATGCCCGCGGAATTTGGCGGCCTGTTGCTGGCGGCGACCTTTTGTTCGATGCTCGTCACGCCGTTGTTGCTGCGCGCCGCCCCCCACATCGCCACACGCCTGCATCGCAAACCCAACGAAGAAGCAAAACTTGAAGAAATCAGCGCGCTCAACGCCGGGTTACACAACCATGTCGTTATATGTGGCTACGGTCGTGTAGGTCAGTCAATCGGACGCGCACTACGCAACGCGCAGCAACCCTACATCGCACTGGATACCGATCCGGTGCGTGTCCACGAAGCCGCCGTTGGTGAAGCCTGTGTGCATTATGGCGACTCACGTCGCGGTGAACTGCTGGTCGCGATAGGGCTGGAGCGCGCCAGGCTGTTGGTGATCGCCGTGGATCAGGCCGACATCGCGCTGCTGATCCTCAAGGAAGCGCGGCGACTGAACGCGACCGTGCCGATTCTGGTGCGCACGCGTGACGACAGCCAACTGGCCGAGTTGAAGGCAGCCGGCGCCAGCGAAGTCGTGCCTGAACTGCTGGAGTCGAGCCTGATGCTCGCCTCCCACGCGCTGATCATGCTGGGATTACCCGCGCATCAGGTACAGGAGCGGGCCGACCAGATTCGGCACGACCGCTATCGTCTGCTGCACGGTTTCTATCCTGGCGCTGACGACGAAGAGACCTAGTCCTGGCTCACAGCGCCAATCTTGTGCACCGACAAGTCAGCGCCGTAATACTCTTCTTCCTGACTCAGGCGCAGACCATGGAACGCCTTGATCGTGCCATACACGGCAAAGCCACCAGCCAGCGCCACAACCACCCCCAACGCAGTGCCGATCAACTGGCTGATCAGACTCACGCCGCCCAGCCCACCCAGCGCGCTCTGGCCGAAAATGCCGCAGGCGATTCCGCCCCAGACGCCACACAAACCATGCAACGGCCAAACCCCCAGCACATCGTCGATGCGCCATTTGACTTGAGCCGCAGTGAAGCACCATACAAACAATGCGCCGGCGATGACGCCAGTGATCAGCGCGCCCACCGGATGCATCAGATCGGAACCGGCGCAGATCGCCACCAGCCCGGCCAGCGGGCCGTTATGCAGAAAGCCCGGGTCATTGCGCCCGACGATCAGCGCCGCCACGGTACCGCCGACCATGGCCATCAACGAGTTCACCGCCACCAGTCCGCTGACACCTTGCAAGGTTTGCGCGCTCATCACGTTGAAACCGAACCAGCCAACGATCAGGATCCACGACCCCAGCGCCAAAAAGGGAATGCTCGAGGGCGCGAACGCCACCAGTCGTCCTTCGCGATAACGACCATTGCGCGGCCCGAGCAACAACACCGCCGCCAGAGCCAGCCAACCGCCCATGGCGTGAACCACCACCGAGCCGGCGAAATCATGGAAACTGGCGCCAAAGTGCTCCAGCAACCAGGCTTGCAAGCCAAAGTTGCCGTTCCAGATCATGCCCTCGAAGAACGGATAGATGAACGCTACGATCAATGCCGTGGCGCACAACTGCGGAACGAACCGGGCACGCTCGGCGATGCCCCCGGAAATGATCGCGGGTATCGCCGCAGCAAAGGTCAGCAGGAAGAAAAACTTCACCAGCCCATAGCCATGATCAGCATTGATCACAGCCGCCGGTTGCATGAAGGTCACCCCATAGGAAATCCAATAGCCTATAAAGAAGTAGGCCAGGGTCGAAATGGCGAAGTCACTGAGAATCTTCGACAAGGCATTGACCTGGTTCTTTTGTCGAACCGTGCCGACTTCAAGAAAGGCAAAACCGGCGTGCATCGCCAGCACCATGACCGCGCCGATCAGAATGAACAATGTATTGGAGCTATGGACCAGACTGTCCACAGCGCTTTGCAGATTTTCCATGGGGTTGGCAGACCTGAAGGCTAAAAAAGCACCAAAGCAGTTCGCACAGACAATTCATGCACCAAATTGCACCTTGTCGGGATCAGCAGATAGCCCCCGATGAGCCGCCTTGGCGCACAAGGTTGGAACCTTTGCGCGAGTTTTCATTATTTGAGATAAGGTTTTGCTCGAATCCTGCCCAGCAACAGCGCAACGGCGCAGGCAGACGCACCACGACGTAGCAAAAGTTGTACCAGTCATTTGTACTGAACCTTCGCGCAAGGCTCATACTCGAACGCTTCAGAAGCCACTTACGGAGATCCACCCATGGCCAGCATCAAGGCAAAGACTGCTCAAGAAATCCTGATGACCGATTTTCAGACTCTGGTCAACGACACCGAACGGTTGCTGGAACACACGGCAACGTTGGCCGGCGATCAGGCTGATGAGCTGCGCGAGCAAATCCACGACAGTCTGCTGCGTGCGCGCGAAACCTTGAAATTGACCGAAGATTCCCTGCGCGAACGCAGCAAGGCTGCCGTTACCGCCACCGAAGACTATGTCCAGGCCAACCCATGGCAATCGGTCGGGATCGCGGCCGGCGTGGGTTTCCTGATTGGCTTGCTGGCCACTCGGCGCTGATATGGCGATCGGCGAATCCGGCTCGTCCGCGACGGGCCCAAGCTCCTCACCGCGGCGCCTGGGTGCTGCTTTTCTTGGACTGCTGCACAGCCATGTCGAACTGTTCGGCATCGAATTGCAGGAACAAAAAGCCCGCACGGTAAGCCTATTGCTATTCGCAGGCCTGGCGCTGGTTTTTGCCTTGCTGTTGCTGGTGGGATTGTCGACGCTGGTGATGATCCTGTTTTGGGACACCTATCGCTTGCCCGCCATCATCGCGCTCTGCGTGTTCTACACCCTTGCCTGCGTCTTCTGCGGGATGCGCTTGAGAGCGGCGATTTTCGATGAGTCCTCACCCTTCCACGGCACTCTGGAAGAATTGGCCAACGATCGGGAGCGTCTGCTGCCATGAGCCTGCCTGAACTGCCTCACAACAGCTCGCGCACCGAAATGCGCAAGGCGCTAATCCGCCTGCGCATGGAAATGCATCGTCAGGAAATCCGCCACGAATCCGCGCAACTGCTGCAACCCTTGCAGCGCATGCGCGGGATGACGCAAAACCTGCAAGATGGCTTCGGCATCAAGCACGCTCCACTCTGGGGCGTGGCAGCCGTCACCTTGCTGGGCTTTCTGACGGGCAAGGGCGCCAAAAGCGGTGGCGTCAGCAGCCTCACTCGACTGGTTCGTCTGGGCGCCACGCTGGGGCCATTGATCAAGCTGGTCATGCAAGGCTCTTCGCGTAAACACTAAGGCCGTTATCTGGCTGCATTCTTGCAACATCGGGATTGAACCTCTTTATCGAGGGGTTCAATCCTGCGTGCCTACCCGGTGAACAGGTTTTATCCAATAACAAGACCTGACCAAGGAGGCCTCGTGATCGACGGGCAACCGCTCGCCTGCTTTCAACCATTCATCGATACCGCCACCGGCCGTATCGCTGGCATCGAGGCCCTGGGTCGATTGCGCCACGCTGACGGACAACTGGCTTCGGTGGGGCCGCTGTTCGCCGACCCGCGAACGCCCGCTATCGCGCTGCGTCGTCTGGATCGCCAGATCCGCGATAACGCGCTGAGCCGCCTGCATGAAGCGCCCGAGGACTGGTTTCTGAGCCTGAACATATCGCCACGCTGGATCAACCGCTTGCGGCCGGACCAGGCTCTACCGAGCCTCAAGCAATTGAGCAAGCACAACGTCGACCCGCAACGCATTGTCTTCGAGATCACCGAACTGGGGGGCGATATTCAGCGCCTGGCCGACGTTGTGGCGCGCTACCGACAGGCCGGCGCGCGGATCGCCATCGATGATTTCGGTGCCGGTTACTCTCAGCTTGATCGCGTGCTCGCGCTGCAACCGGACATTCTCAAGCTCGACATGCGCCTGTTCCAGGCTGCTGCGTTGGGTGGACCGAGCAGCGACGTGGTCAAGGCTCTGGCGCAAATGGCGGAGAAAACCGGTTGCTGGATCATCGCCGAAGGGGTGGAAACCGAAGCTCAACTGAGTTTTGCCCTGGAGTGCGGTTCGCGCTACGTTCAGGGTTTTCTGTTCGCCCGGGCACAAGCCGGTTTCTTTGCCACGGACGCCTTTGTCGAGCGCTTCGCGCAACTGCGTCAGCGCTACGTTCAGCAGAAGCTGGCTGAGCGCGGTCGCCTGATGCTCATGCGCCAGCAACTCAGCGAGCTAATGACCATCCTGCAAGCATGGGCTCAGGCCCGAGCACCGCTCAGCGCCTTGCCACAACTGGATGCATTTCCCTGGCTGCTGCGCTTCTACCAATGCGACCGCCACGGCACGCAGCTGACGCCCAACCTTGAATGGCGCAACAACGGCTGGGAGGCCGACAATCGCTACCTGGGTCACAACTGGTCATGGCGTCCCTACTTCTATCATCTGCTGGCAGAGGGTTGGGATGAGCGCAGGTTGACGCTCTCCAATACTTACCGCGATGCCACCACCAACCAGTACTGCCTCACCGCCGGGCAATTTTTCGACCACGGCGAGCGACTGCTGCTCATCGATATCGACGCCGCCGGGCTGTAGTTCCGCTTGCAGGTCCGGACGCGAACCCGGAAGCTTAAGCAATCAAACACCTGACGGAGAGAACCCGCCTTGGATTGGCAAACCCTGCTTACTCGCGAACGCCTCGGAAAGCCTCTGCACAGCCCGGAAGAACTCGGCCGCAGCCCTTTCCACAAAGACCACGACCGGATCATTTTCTCGGGTGCGTTTCGCCGCCTCGGGCGTAAGACCCAGGTCCATCCGGTCACCAGCAACGATCATATCCACACGCGCCTGACCCACTCGCTGGAAGTCAGCTGCGTCGGCCGTTCGCTGGGCATGCGCGTTGGCGAAACCATCCGCAGCGCCCTGCCCGACTGGTGCGAGCCCAGCGACCTGGGCATGGTGGTGCAATCGGCTTGCCTGGCCCATGACATCGGCAATCCGCCCTTCGGCCATTCCGGCGAAGACGCGATTCGCCACTGGTTCCAGCAAGCCGCCGGCCGTGGCTGGCTGGATGCAATGAGCGAAGTCGAACGTAATGACTTCCTCAATTTCGAAGGCAATGCCCAAGGCTTCCGGGTACTCACCCAGCTGGAATATCACCAGTTCGACGGCGGCACCCGGCTGACCTACGCCACGCTGGGTACCTATCTGAAGTATCCATGGACGGCAAAACACGCGGATTCACTGGGCTACAAGAAACACAAGTTCGGCTGCTATCAGAGCGAATTACCGCTTCTGGAACAAATCGCCCATAAACTCGGCCTGCCGCAACTCGAGGAACAGCGTTGGGCGCGCCATCCGCTCGTGTATCTGATGGAAGCTGCCGATGACATCTGTTACGCGCTGATTGATCTGGAAGACGGTCTGGAAATGGAGTTGCTGGAGTACGCCGAAGTCGAGTCCCTGTTGCTGGACCTTGTGGGTGACGATTTGCCGGAAACCTATCGCCAGCTTGGTCCACTGGATTCGCGCCGGCGCAAACTGGCAATCCTGCGAGGCAAAGCCATTGAACACTTGACCAACGCCGCAGCCCGGGCCTTTGTCGAGCAACAGGACGCGTTACTGGCCGGCACGCTGCCCGGTGATCTGGTGGAGCACATGCACGGCCCTGCCAAGCGTTGCGTCCTGAATGCGAAGGACATGGCGCGAAAAAAAATCTTCCAGGACAAGCGCAAGACCCTGCATGAAATCGGCGCCTACACCACGCTGGAAATCCTGCTCAATGCCTTCTGCGGCGCGGCACTGGAACAGCATAACGGTCGAACGCCGTCCTTCAAGAGTCGCCGAGTCCTCGACCTCTTGGGTAACAATGCGCCCGATCCCCACGGCCCATTGCACGCCTCATTTCTACGGATGATTGATTTCATCGCCGGCATGACCGACAGCTATGCAAGCGAAATGGCGCTGGAGATGACCGGTCGTTCGAGCCACTGATGAGACCCGGGTGATCAACCATTACGCCGCCTGCAATGGTTGATTGACCTCTCAAAGCCCAAGTGCACTCAACGTTCGCCGAATCCCCCTACAACATGTGCTGAGCTAACTGATCGATTATTCGGTAACCTCGCGAAATAATCTCGCTTCCTTCAGCCCGACAGAAGAAGCGTGAATACTCCTATGTTCAAAGACGATCTGCGCATATTGATAGTGGAAGACCATCCCTTCCAACTCCGGGCGACTCAATACCTGCTTGAGAGTTACGGTTTCACCCAACTGACCACCACCGACAGTGCCAATGGCGCCTTGCAACAAATGCTCAAGGCTGTGCAACCGTTTGATATTCTTTTGTGCGATCAATGTCTGCCCGACCTCTGCGGGCTTGATCTGGTCGAATTCGCCAGCCACCGGGGGATGATCAGACAGGCGATACTGTTAAGCAGCCTGACATCCGTTGAACTGGATAAACTTGAAAAAAAGGCCAACGAACACGGACTGCCATTGTTGGGGTACTTGATCAAACCGCTGAAACAATCCGAATTTAGAAACTTGTTGACCTTGGCCTCATTGTAAAAAATCGCATAACAAGCGCACTAAAAATTCAACCCGAACATGACTCAAAACTTACAATTTAACACTTCCAACTTCTCGATTAACTATCAACAACCTTTACCCTTCTACATAAAAAACCTAGTTGATACGTAGTCCTATTCCTCTTCAGCTGTAGGATTGTTCCTATATTGCCGCTGCAGGTCCGTCAGCTCATGCGTCGCCTCAACTATCTGAGCTAAGGTGCGCGCTTTATTAGAGCTCGTATGGGATTTGATTATGAACTCCGTTTTTATTGTCGACGATCACCCGGTCATCCGCCTTGCCGTCAGAATGTTACTTGAACATGAAGGTTACAAAGTCGTCGGCGAAACTGATAATGGGGTCGACGCCATGCAGATGGTTCGCGAATGCATGCCTGACCTGGTCATTCTCGACATCAGTATTCCCAAACTGGATGGGCTGGAAGTTCTCGCTCGTTTCAACGCAATGAGTACCCGCCTGAAAACATTGGTATTAACAGCACAGTGCCCGACACTTTTCGGTATTCGCTGCATGCAATCCGGCGCATCGGGATATGTGTGCAAACAGGAAGACCTGAGTGAGCTGGTCAGTGCTATAAAGGCCGTATTGTCAGGTTACAACTATTTCCCAAGTCAGGCCTTGAATCCTGTTCGCTGTGATGACGCACGTTTCGCCGACCTGGAACTGTTCAAGTCAGTCAATGACCGGGAACTGATGGTATTGCAACTCTTTGCCCAAGGACGCACCAACAAGGAAATTGCCAAAGGCATGTTTCTGAGCAACAAGACTGTCAGCACTTATAAAAAACGCCTCATGCAAAAACTCAAGGCCAAATCCCTGGTTGAACTCATCGATATGGCAAAACGTAACGCGTTAGTGTGAGGGACAGGATGCCCAGTCGTATAAAGGATTATTTGACACTCATGGCCGCAGGTTTATGCCTGAACACCTCAGTGGCCACGGCGCAGACCGTCAGCGAGAACTACACCCTGATGAGTCGCTCGATGGCCGGACACCAGGAAGTCCAACTGGATAAATCACAACGACAATGGATTGAGAATAAACAGGAACTGATCCTTGGCACGTCAGCCCCGGACTACCCCCCTTTTGACCTGACCATCAGTGGTCACGACTACGAAGGTTTTACCGCCGATTACGCAGGTATCCTTGGCAAAACAACCGGTTTGCCCATCAAGGTTCTGCGCTTTGTGTCCCGGGAGATCGCGATCGAGGCACTCGAAAACGGTGAGATTGATTTGCTGGGGACCGCCAATGGATTTGAAGCTCACAACGCTGACATCGTACTTTCCACTCCCTACGCCGTAGACCAGCCGGTTCTGGTGACACGCGAAGATGAAACCAGATCCTTGACCGATGGCCTGGCCGGTCTACGGCTGAGCATGGTGTATCACTATTTGCCACTGGAGGAGGTCAAGGCAATGTATCCGGGGGCGATCATCACGTCCTTTCCGTCCTACCAGAATGCGATCAATGCCGTTGCCTTCGACCAGGCTGACGTTTTTCTGGGTGACACCATTTCTACCCATTACATGATCAACAAGGGGTATCTGAACAACATCCGCATGGCCAACTTCGGCAAACACGAAGCACACGGTTTCAGCTTTGCCGTGCACAAGGACAACCCGCAACTGCTCGGGATCATCAACGCAATGCTCATGGCCATCCCCTCCAGCGAACGAGACAACATTGCCAAGCGCTGGAGTGCCGGCAGTGACATGCTGCTCACCGATCAAAAACTGCAGCTCACCCACAACGAGGAGCGCTGGCTGGCGCAACACCCGGTAGTGCGTGTGGTGGTCAATGAGGCTTTTGCGCCGCTGTCGTTTTTTGACAGTGATGGCAACTTTCGTGGGGTTACCGCGGACTTGCTAGAGCTGATCAGATTGCGCACCGGCATGCGCTTCGACGTCCGTCGCAGCCGCAGTGATGACGAGATGATCGAGCAGATCAGGGACAACAAGGCCGACTTGATCGCCGCCCTGCTCCCCAGCGCCCAACGTGAAACGACGTTGAACTTCACCCGCCCCTACCTGCAAAACTCCTTTGTCCTGTTGACTCGCAAAGCCGCCGACAGCCCGGCAAGCCTTGCGCAGTTGCAGGACAAACGCCTGGCAATCGCCCAAGGCAATCCCCTGGTGGATTACCTGCGCAGCGAGTTCCCGCGGATCAGGCTGATTGAAACCCTGGACACGTTCAGCGCCGTGGAGTTGCTGGCCGAGGGCAAGGCAGAAGGTGCGGTGAACTCACTGGTGATTGCCAACTACTTCATCTCATCGCAGCTCTTCGAGCACACCCTTCAAATCAGTACCACCATCGGCACCCGGCAGGCCGCGTTCTCCCTGGCCACAGGCAGGGAAGCCAAAGAACTGAACGCCATCCTCAACAAGGCACTGCTGAGTATTGCGCCGGAAGAACTGGGCATCATCAACAGCCGCTGGCGCGGCTATTCGGCGTCCTCGCAAAGTACCTGGCGCAACTATCACCGTCTGTTCTACCAAATCGTTATCGGTGCCGGGGTGCTGCTGCTGATTTCCATTGCCTGGAACGCTTACATGCGTCGCCAGATAAAGCAGCGTCAGGCGGCCGAGCGAGCGTTGAACGATCAACTCGAATTCATGCGATCACTGGTCAACGGGACGCCTCATCCCATCTATGTGCGCGATCGCCAGGGACTGCTGCAAAGCTGCAACGACAGTTACCTGGAAGCCTTCTGCGCGAGACGTGAAGACGTCATCGGCAAAGGCGTCATGCAAGCCAACATGAGCAATGCGTTCGAAGCCCGGGAATATCAGGCCGATTACCAGCGCGTCGTGGCCGAGGGCATACCGCTGATTCTCGATCGTGCGCTGCACATCGGCGACCGCAGACTGACGATTTACCACTGGATTCTTCCCTACCGTGATTCGAGCGGTGAAGTACAAGGCATCATTGGCGGCTGGATCGACATCAGCGAACGGCGGCAACTGTTCGATGATCTGCGCTATGCCAAAGAACGTGCCGATGAAGCCAACCGAGCCAAAACCACTTTTCTGGCGACCATGAGCCATGAGATCCGCACCCCAATGAATGCGGTCATCGGCATGCTCGAACTCACGCTGAAACGCATCGATCATGAGCACCCGGATCGCCCGGCCATCGATGTGGCGTACAACTCGGCGAAGGACCTGCTGGAGCTGATCGGGGACATCCTCGACATTGCACGGATTGAATCCGGACGGCTGAGCCTGAGCCCGGAGCGGGTCAATCCAAGTGAAATCGTGGCCTCGGTGGTACGGGTCTTCGATGGACTGGCGCGCCAGAAAAGTCTCCGGCTGCTGCTGGAATTTCGCCCTGCCAATCCGGGGTTTGATGTCCTGTTGGACCCGATGCGCTTCAAGCAGGTGCTGTCCAACCTGGTAAGCAACGCCATCAAGTTTACGGAGCACGGCCAAATCAGAATCATCGTCGACCTGCAGCCAACCGCCGAGACTGAGCGGGTCCGGATGCTGTTGCAGGTTCACGACAGCGGCATAGGGATCAGTGAACAGGATCAGCGGCGGTTGTTCGAACCTTTCGCTCAGGCTGATCACTCCGGGCAGTCAGCCAGAGGCGGTGCGGGGCTTGGGCTGGTGATCAGCCGCAGCCTGTGCGAAATGATGGGCGGCAGCCTGAAATTCAGCAGCCAGCAGGGTGTCGGCACTCACGTCGAGGTGTCGTTGCACCTGCCAACCCTGCCACTCGTACAGATGCCGGAGCCTGCTGAAGCGCAAATCCGCACCACGACGACCCCCTTGAATGTTCTGGTGGTCGACGATCATCCCGCCAATCGCTTGCTCATGTGCCAGCAACTGGAGTTTCTGGGTCACCGATTCAGCGTCGCGCCGGATGGCCAGGCGGGGTTTCAGGCATGGGAAGTCGAGCCGTTCGATCTGGTGATTGTCGATTGCAATATGCCGATCATGAACGGATACGAACTGACCCGCGCCATCCGCCGACATGAACAACAAACGCGCCGCCCGCCCTGTACCGTGCTGGGTTTTACCGCCAACGCACAACCGGAAGAAATACAACGCTGCAAACAAGCCGGGATGGACGACTGCCTGTTCAAGCCCCTTACCCTGACAGCCTTGAGTCAGTGGGTTGAAGGTATCAGGCCAACCGTCCGCAATCCCGCGTTCAGCCTGCAAGGATTGCGTCTTTTGACCGGCGGAGATCCGGTATTGGACCAGCGACTGTTGACCGAACTGTTGAACAGCAACCGTCTGGACCGACAAGAACTGCTGGCGCTGTCCCCCTCCAATGAACCTCAGCCATTTCTCGACGTCGCCCACAAAATCAAGGGCGCCGCCCGAATCGTCCAGGCATCCCGGGTGATCGACAGCTGCGAGGCGCTGGAAAAGGCCTGCCATGAAGTGTTTCATCACGACGAAGTGGCCGATTGCAGCAAGGCTATAGAGCGCGCCATGCTCGAACTGGAGCAAGCATTGCAGCAACAGATCGGCCAAAACGATAAAAGCAGAATGACAGAGCCTTAACTATGCTTGGACGCTGAGCAGTGCGTTAACTATCATGGAGAAACCTGCAATGCCCAGCCCACTGCGCCCGGATCAACGTCGGTTTCCCCTGCACGTCCATATCAGCGTGATGTTCACTTTCCTGCTGTTGCTGACTGGCGTGGTGCTGGGCCTTTTCAACTACCAGCAAACCACGCAGATCATTCTTTCCAGCAGTGAAAAGCTCTTCAACCGCATCGAACAGGACGTCCGTCTCGACCTGCACGCCACCTATGAGCCGATTCGCCATCTGCTGACCCTGCTGGCGGAATACCCGGCGGCCCAGGCACCTGACCTTGCGCAACGCCTGGCGCTGCTCAAACCCTTCAGCCAGTCGCTGAAGGACAATCCCGACCTGGCCTCGCTGTATCTGGGCTATGGCAACGGCGATTTCTTCATGGTTCGCCCCTTGCGAACCCCCGACCTGAAAACGCTCCTCAAGGCACCGGATACTGCGGCTTATCAGGTATGGAGCATTGAGCGAACAGGCAACAGCGGTCAGGTCCGCTCCCAATCATTGTTTTTCGATCAGGATCTGGCCCTCATCAGCCGCCAGGACAACCCCGACGAAACCTACGATCCGCGAACCCGCGCCTGGTATGCCAACGCCCGCAGCGACAGCGATCAGATCACTACCGAACCCTACATTTTTTTCTCCACCCACAATGTCGGCACTACCCTTGCCCGGCGCAGCGGCGAACAGGCCGTCATGGGTGCCGACCTGACCCTGGCGGAACTCTCCGCAACCCTGGCCAAACATGTCGTGACTCCCAGTACCGAAATAGTGCTATTCGATGCTGAAGGGAATGCCCTCGCGTATCCCGACAGCAGCAAACTGATCATCGACGATCAGACTGCTCGCCTGATCAAAGCCGCCGACCTGAGCCCCAGCCTCGGCGCATTGCTCAACAATCCCCCCGCAGGTAATCGCCTGGATGTCGCCGGTCGTCAATGGATCGTTGCCCGCAGCCACATGCAAGAGGGCGGCCCCCAGGGACTGCAACTGGCGCTGCTGGTGCCGGAAGATGAGTTACTCGTCGATGCCTACCGCATGCGCTGGCAAGGCGCGCTGATTACCCTGGCCACGCTGTTGCTGTGCCTGCCGCTGGGCTGGCTGACCTCGCGGATTCTGGTTAAACCCCTGCGCGCGCTGGTGCGGGAGGCTGATGCGGTTCGCAGTTTTGACTTCAACTTTCCGGCTTCACGTCGCTCTCCCGTGCTCGAAGTCGACCAACTGAGTGTGTCGATGACTCGCATGAAAGAGACCGTGGCGAGTTTTTTCCAGATTACCGACAGCCTGAGCGCCGAGACCCGCTTCGCCCCCTTGCTGGAACGGGTGTTGTTTGAAACCGTGAAAATCGGCCAGGCCGAGGCCGGTCTGATCTACCTGCGCGAAAGTGATGGCGATCGCATGGAGCCCCATGGTCTGGTCGTCAACGGCACCTCTCAGGCATTGCCGTCATTTGATCTTCGAGGACACGATCTCCAGGCTCCGCAAAGCCCTGCATGGCTACAACAGCTGTCGAATGCCGACAACATCGTCACCACGCTGGGTTTTGAACAAGCCGGGGATTTGCAGAAGGTGTTGCTTGCGCTGGAGTGTCCCCGCGTTCACCTGATCGGTATTCGGCTGCACAATCGTCATAACGAAACCGTGGGCCTGCTGATCCTGCTGTTGGCCGATACCGGCAATCAGTGCGATCTGGAGAAACTTCGTCCGGACCGCATCGCGTTCCTCCAGGCCGTGTCCGGCGCGGCCGCCGTGAGTATTGAAAGTCAGCGTCTGCAAGCCAAACAAAAACAACTGCTGGATTCCTTCATTCAACTACTGGCGGGTGCGATTGACGCCAAAAGCCCCTATACCGGCGGTCACTGCCAGCGAGTGCCAGCGCTGACCCTGATGCTCGCCCAAGCCGCCGCTGCCAGCCAGGACCCGGCCTTCAGTGGCTATCAACCCACCGAAGATGAATGGGAAGCGCTGCACATCGCCGCCTGGCTGCACGACTGCGGCAAGGTCACCACTCCGGAATATGTGGTCGATAAAGCCACGAAGCTGGAAACCCTTAACGACCGTATTCATGAAATCCGCACCCGCTTCGAAGTGCTCAAGCGCGATGCCTGGATCAGCTATTGGCAAGCCACGGCCCTGGGCGGTAACGAGCAGCACCTGGCCGGACTGCGCAACGCCACGCTGGCAGGGCTGGACGATGATTTCGCGTTCGTTGCCCGCTGCAACCTGGGTGGCGAGGCGATGGCCGAGTCCGACCAGCAACGCCTGCGCAGCATCGCCCAACGCACCTGGATCCGAACCCTGGATGACCGACTGGGCGTTTCCTGGGAAGAGAACCGGCGTCAGGCGCGGACCCCGGCACCGACACTGCCGGTCAGCGAGCCATTGCTGGCGGACAAACCCGAGCACCTGTTCGAACGGGCCGAAGCCGAACTGATTCCGGAGGATAATCCCTGGGGGTTCAAACTCGATGTTCCGCGCTACAAATACAACCGGGGCGAGCTCTACAACCTGAGCGTTGCCCGAGGCACCCTGACCCGCGAGGAGCGTTACATCATCAATCACCACATGGTGCAGACGATTCTGATGCTCAGCCACCTGCCCTTCCCCGGTCACCTCACCAACGTCGCGGAGATCGCCGGCGGCCACCACGAGAAAATGGACGGCACCGGGTATCCCAAACAGTTGAAGCGCGAAGAAATGAGCCTGCCGGCGCGGATGATGGCGATTGCCGATATTTTCGAAGCACTGACCGCCGCCGATCGCCCCTACAAGAAAGCCAAGTCCTTGAGCGAAGCGCTGGGCATCATGGCCACGATGTGCCGGGATGCCCACATCGATCCTGAGTTGTTCGGGCTGTTCATCAACGCGCAAATCTACTTGCAGTACGCCGATCGATTCCTCGATCCCAAACAGATCGATGCGGTTGATCCGGCAAGCCTGCTGGTCAAGGCAGGCTTGCAGGCATGATCAGCAGTCGGTCAGGCGCAGGAAAATCGCCGCCAATTGCTCGATACCGGCCTGATCTTCAGCGGTAAAACGCGCCAGTTTCGGGCTATCGAGGTCCAGCACGCCGATCAGGCGACCGTCCTTGACCAGTGGCACGACCAGCTCGCTGTTCGACGCACTGTCGCAAGCGATGTGCCCGGGGAACGCGTGCACGTCCTCGACCAATTGGGTCTGCAAGGTGGCCGCCGCCGCTCCGCACACGCCCCGGCCAAACGGAATTCGTACGCAAGCGATCTGCCCTTGAAACGGGCCAAGTACCAGCTCTTCGTTGCGATTGAGGTAGAAACCGGCCCAGTTCAGGTCCTCGAGCTGGTTGAACAGGAACGCAGAAAACTGCGCGGCGTTGGCAATGAAATCCCGCTCGTCCGCCAGCAATGACTCCAATTGCGCCCACAGCATGCCGTAGCCTTCGAGGCCCTGGCCGCTCTTCTTTAAATCGATCATGCCTTGTGCTCCAACAGCTTCAGCCCGACCCAATAGCGGGCAAATTGATACGCGCAACGTCCATTGCGATTGCCCCGGCCCGTGGCCCAGCGTACCGCGAGGATGTCCAGTTCTTCGTCTCGCTGCCACTTAAGGCCCGCCTTGTCGGCCAGTTGACCGATCCAGTGTTCGACGACGTTGAGGAAGTGTTCCTGGGTAAACGGATAGAACGACAGCCACAATCCAAAGCGATCCGACAGCGCAATCTTGTCTTCCACCGCCTCGCTGGGATGGAGTTCGCCGTCCACGCGTTTCCAGTTTTCGTTATCGCTTTCCTTTTCCGGCACCAGGTGGCGGCGGTTGGACGTGGCGTACAGCAAAACGTTATCCGGCGCCTGTTCGAGAGAGCCGTCGAGCACGCTCTTGAGCACGCGATAGTCACCCTCGCCCGACTCGAACGACAGGTCATCGCAGAACAGCACGAAACGCTGGGGCAACTTGGCGATCTGTTCGACAATACGCGGCAAGTCCGCCAGGTGATCGCGCTCGATTTCGATCAAGCGCAAACCGGCTTCGGCGTGTTCGGCCAGCAAGGCGCGAACCAGCGACGATTTACCGGTACCACGCGAGCCCCAGAGCAGCGCGTGGTTGGCCGGCATGCCGTCGAGGAACTGTAGGGTATTACGCCCCAGTTGCTCCACTTGACGGTCGACACCGATCAGGTCGGTCAAACGCGTGTCTAGGCTGACTTGCAGCGGCAACAGAAAACCGCTGCGGCCCTCACGTTGCCAGCGCGCTGCGAGGCAGTGAGTCCAGTCGATGGTTTGCCGAGGTGCTGGCAGCAGCGGTTCGATACGGGCCAGAACGGCATCGGCGCGTTCAAGAAAAGCATTCAATCGGGAATCCACGTCTTCTCCTCGGGCACGTTCACAGTAATGATGGCGATACAGCAACAACACACAGCGTTCGGTGTCCGGTTCATCCCTTTGCACAAGGGCTCGCGAGAACATCGGTATCCATGCATGATCGACTATGCTTGAGCAGCGAAGGGAAACGGAAGTGGTTCAACACCCCATGGATATCAAGTTCACCAACCGGCTGTCCTACAAGCAAGCCAGGCTTACTGTGCTGGTCGGTTTCATTCTGGGCACGCTGCTCAGTCTGCTGCAAATAGGCATCGATTATGCCAGTGAAGACGCCTCCATCAACCGCGAAATCCTGTCATTGCTGGAAATCAGCCACAACCCCGCGTCCCGTATCGCCTACAACATCGACGCCGAACTCGCTCAGGAACTGACCCTGGGCCTGTTGCGCTCGCCGGCGATCATCGGCGCGCAATTGACCGACAACAACAATACCGTGCTGGCCAACGTCAAACGCCCGGGCGTGCAAAGCAGTTATCGGGTGATCAGTGACTTCCTGTTCGGCGCCAACCGACAGTTCGAAGACCGTCTCTACCTGGATCACTTGCCAACCGAATCCCTCGGCACCCTGCGCCTGGATGTCGACACCTATTCATTCGGCAACCGGTTCCTGCGTCGAGCCGAGGTGACCCTGCTCAATGGCTTCGCTCGCAGCCTGCTGCTGACTGGCATCCTGCTGGCGCTGTTCTACGTGATGCTGACCAAGCCGTTGGTGCGGGTCATCCGTGAACTTAGCAGTCGCGACCCGCGCAGCACGGAGTCGACGTCGCTGGAGTGTCCGACGGACCATGAAAACGATGAAATCGGTGTACTGGTCAAGGTTGCCAATCAACAATTCGAAAACATCGCCACCGAAATCCAGCAGCGACGCAACGCGGAAAACCGCCTGACCGACTACCTCGGGCAATTGGAGAACATCGTCTCGGCCCGCACCGCGGAACTCAAGGCGATCAACTCCCGGCTCAGCCAATCCAACGAGGAGCTGGAAGTCGCCCGCAGGACCGCCCTGGACATGGCCGAAGCGCGCTCGGTGTTCCTGGCCAACATGAGCCACGAGATCCGTACGCCGCTCAACGGCCTGCTGGGGATGATCGCGCTGTCCCTGGACGGCCCGCTCAACGCCGAGCAACAGCAACAGCTGTCCATCGCCCATGACTCGGGCAAAGTACTGGTGGAACTGCTCAACGATATTCTCGATCTGTCGAAGTTCGATGCCGGCCAACTTGAGCTCGAACATATTCCGTTCGACCTCGGCTCGCTGATCGAAGACACCGCCAACCTGCTATCGCAAAACGCCGCGCCAAGTGTCGAGCTGAGCTGCCTGATCGACCCGCAGTTTCCGGCCCTGGTGCTCGGGGATCCCACCCGGGTCCGACAGATCGTCAGCAACCTCTTGTCCAACGCCCTCAAGTTCACCCGTTTCGGTCGGGTCGATGTGCGCCTGTCGACGTTCGAGGACGGCGTCAGGATCGAAGTCTGCGACACTGGCATCGGTATCGCCCAGGACGCCCAGGTCAAGATCTTCCAGCCCTTCACGCAAGCGGGTGCCGGCATTACCCGGCAATTCGGCGGGACCGGGTTGGGCCTGGCACTGACCTACAACCTCTGCGAAGCCATGCAAGGGCGCCTCACCATCAGCTCGGAAGCAGGCTTCGGCAGCCAGTTCTGTGCGGATCTGCCGCTGCCCAGCCACACCCGCGCCCTTCCCCCCGCCTCTTTACAGGGCAAGGTCATCGCCATCACCGCCGCCAGCAGCGGTCTGGCAGAACTGTTGAGCAGTGTGTTGCCCGGCTGGGGGCTCGACTATGAGCAGCGTTCCATCGATGACTCGTTGCTGGGCCTGAACCCGGATGTTCTGATTACCGATTGTCCCGAATGCCTGTTTGGCCTGCGTCCTTCGTGTACAGCGCCCATTCTGCTGGTCACCGCTTACGGCAGTTTCATGCCCAGCGAAGAAGCCCTCGCCCTTGCCCCCTTACAGCAACAGGCGCGGCCTCTGGCACGCAACGCGCTGTACCAGACGCTACGGCGAACCCTGCAGCCGGAACTCAACACGATCAACGGTGCACGGCTCGACGCCCTCTCCCCACAACGACGCGGACGCGTGCTGCTGGTGGAGGACAATCCGGTCAACCAACTGGTGGCCAAGGGGATGCTCGGAAAACTCGGTTGCGAGGTGATTGTCGCCGGTCACGGTGGTGAGGCGCTGGATCAGCTGGAGCAGAGCGAATTCGATCTGGTGCTGATGGACTGCAACATGCCGGTGATGGACGGCTACGAGGCCAGTCGGCAAATCCGTCGCAGCGGACGCTGGCCACAGCTGCCCATCGTCGCCCTGACCGCCAACGCCATGTCCGAAGAGCGCGAACGCTGTCGTGCGGCAGGCATGAGCGATTACCTGGCAAAACCCTTCCGCCGGGAAGAGTTGGCGGCGCTGCTGGACTTGTGGGTCCCTGCTACGACAGTGCTTTGATTTGCCCCAAAAGGTGATCAAGACCATCGCGCAGAGCATTCAGGCGATCCAGATCCACACCGCTGTCGCATAACAGACGAGCCTTGAGCGGCCCGACCTGATCACGCAAGGCCTTGCCGGTTGGCGACAGGCTCAAGTGCACTTCACGCTCGTCCCGCGCCGAGCGCTGACGCTGAACCAGTTGCAGTTGCTCAAGACGCTTGAGCAACGGCGTCAGCGTGCCGGAATCCAGCGCCAGGCGTTCGCCCAACGCCTTGACCGTCGGCTGCTCTGGGGCTGCCTCCTGCCATTCCCACAACACCAGCATCGCCAGGTATTGCGGGTAGGTCAGGCCGAGCTGATCGAGCATCGGCTTGTAGGCGCGGATCACCGCCCGGGAAGCGGCGTACAGCTTGAAGCACAGTTGACTGTCAAGCTTCAGGGAATCGACTGACAAGGTGTTCATTTGAGCAGGGCTTCGATCTCGCGGGTCAGGTCCTGCGGCTTGGTCGCGGGGGCGAAGCGCTTGACCAACTGGCCATTCTTGCCAATAAGAAACTTGGTGAAATTCCACTTGATGCCCTGGGAGCCCAGCACACCCGGCGCGCGCTTTTTCAGTTGAACGAACAGCGGATGGGCATCGGCGCCATTGACCTCAATCTTTTTGAACAGCGGAAAACTGACGCCGAAGTTCAACTCGCAGAACTCGGAAATCGCCCCTTCGTTGCCTGGCTCTTGCTTGCCGAACTGGTTACACGGAAAACCCAGCACCACCAGACCTTGATCCTTGTAGGTCTGCCACAACTCTTCAAGGCCTTTGTACTGCGGGGTGAAGCCGCATTTGCTCGCGGTATTGACCACCAACACGGCCTTGCCGGCGAAATCCGCCAGGGTCTTTTGCTCACCCTTGATGGTGGTGCAAGGGATGCTCAGCAGGTTGTCGCTCATGGTTAGGACTCAAAATGAGGGAAGATGAGACAAACATAGCGAGCAATTGAATTGCGTGCAATTTAATAAATCAATCGTCGATCAACTGTAGAAGCTGCCGAAGGCTGCGATCTTTTCGGGTTCACTTGAAATCGAAGCGAAAGATCAAAAGATCGCAGCCTTCGGCAGCTCCTGCAGGGCTCGCATTACGAGCGCGGTACCAGGTCCAGGCACACCGAGTTGATGCAATAACGCAGGCCGGTCGGCGGCGGGCCGTCCGGGAACACGTGCCCCAGGTGCGCTTCGCATTTGGCGCAGACCACTTCGGTACGGATCATGCCGTGGCTGACATCACGGATCTCGACCATGGCGCTGTCGCCGATTGGTGCGTAGAAGCTCGGCCAGCCGCAGCCGGAGTCGAATTTGGTCTTGGAATCAAACAGCGGCTCGTTACAGCAGATGCAGTGGTAAACACCGTCGGTTTTGGTGTCGTTATATTTGCCGGAGAACGGTCGCTCGGTGCCCTTGAGGCGGCAAACGTTGTACTGCTCCGGGTCGAGCATTGCTTTCCATTCTTCCAGGGTTTTTTCCAACTTTTCCATCGTCACACCTCAGCAGTTGAAAAAGCCCGATCTGTACCTTTTCCACGGATCGGGCGGCACGTATGATTGCGCCTCGTCAAACGCCAGTCTGGCAGCCAGACCACGCGCATTCAAACGGATTTATGGGTGCTGCCTCTCAAGGCGTCAGGCCTGTGTGAATACGCAGGATTCCCAGTACGGTCGTTCATACGCCGCCTGGATCGTTCATTTTCGGGAACACATCGCCATGCAGGTCAGCAAATCGAACAAGCTCGCCAACGTCTGCTACGACATTCGCGGCCCAGTGCTCAAGCACGCCAAACGCCTGGAAGAGGAAGGCCATCGCATCCTCAAGCTGAACATCGGCAACCCGGCGCCTTTTGGTTTCGAAGCGCCGGATGAAATCCTCCAGGACGTCATCCGCAACCTGCCGACTGCTCAGGGCTACAGCGATTCCAAAGGCCTGTTCAGCGCCCGCAAGGCCGTGATGCAGTACTACCAGCAAAAGCAGGTAGAAGGCGTCGGCATTGAAGACATCTATTTGGGCAACGGCGTTTCCGAGCTGATCGTGATGTCGATGCAGGCCCTGCTCAACAACGGCGACGAAGTGCTGGTGCCGGCCCCGGACTACCCGCTGTGGACCGCCGCGGTGAGCCTGTCGGGCGGCAACCCGGTGCATTACCTGTGCGACGAGCAGGCCAACTGGTGGCCGGATCTGGCCGACATCAAGGCCAAGATCACCCCGAACACCAAAGCACTGGTGATCATCAACCCAAACAACCCGACCGGCGCGGTGTATTCGAAAGAAGTCCTGCTGGGCATGCTGGAACTGGCCCGTCAGCACAACCTGGTGGTTTTTTCCGACGAGATCTACGACAAGATTCTGTACGACGATGCCGTGCACATCTGCACGGCTTCCCTGGCGCCAGACCTGCTGTGCCTGACGTTCAACGGTCTGTCCAAGTCTTATCGCGTGGCCGGCTTCCGTTCTGGCTGGATCGCCATTTCCGGCCCGAAACACCACGCCCAGAGCTACATCGAAGGCATCGACATGCTGGCGAACATGCGCCTGTGTGCCAACGTACCGAGCCAGCATGCGATCCAGACCGCCCTCGGCGGCTACCAGAGCATCAATGATCTGATATTGCCCAACGGACGACTGTTGGAACAGCGCAATCGCACCTGGGAACTGCTCAACGACATTCCCGGCGTGAGCTGCGTCAAGCCAATGGGCGCGCTGTATGCGTTCCCACGGATCGACCCGAAAGTCTGCCCGATCCATAACGACGAGAAATTCGTGCTCGACCTGCTGCTGTCGGAGAAGCTGCTGGTGGTGCAAGGCACCGCCTTCAACTGGCCATGGCCGGACCACTTCCGTGTGGTGACCCTGCCGCGCGTGGATGACCTGGACATGGCCATCGGACGTATCGGCAACTTCCTCAAGTCCTACCGCCAATAAGCTGACTGTCACCGTGCGACGGCTTGAGAAAGTCGCACGGTGATTAATTCAGCAACATATCTTTGCGCCCTGCCGCACATCGTTGCTTGAAGCGCTCAATGATGACTCGCTGTGTGCTCGTGTCTAACAACGACGGGGGCCTGGGCGATTAATCGGCTGACAAACTCCTCCGGCGCCTGCGTCGGAAATGCCCTGCAAGCAGCTAGACTGTTGCCGTAGGACACAGTTTGAAATAGTCACCCGGTTGAATAGCCCGGGTCAGCACCTTATATACCCCGCAGTACGCTACATCTTTAGCATGAGGAGATTTCTACAACCATGATGCGCATCCTGCTGTTTTTGGCCACTAACCTGGCGGTCGTGCTGATTGCCAGCATCACCCTGAGCCTTTTCGGCTTCAACGGGTTCATGGCGGCCAACGGGGTTGATCTCAACCTCAATCAGCTGCTGATTTTCTGTGCGGTCTTTGGTTTCGCCGGTTCGCTGTTCTCGCTGTTCATCTCCAAGTGGATGGCGAAGATGAGCACCAGCACCCAAATCATCAGCCAGCCGCGCACACGTCACGAGCAATGGCTGCTGCAAACCGTCGAGCAATTGTCCCGGGAAGCCGGGATCAAGATGCCCGAAGTCGGTATTTTCCCGGCCTACGAGGCGAACGCCTTTGCCACCGGCTGGAACAAGAACGACGCGTTGGTCGCGGTCAGCCAAGGGCTGCTCGAGCGTTTCTCGCCAGATGAAGTGAAAGCCGTTCTGGCCCACGAAATCGGCCACGTAGCCAATGGCGACATGGTCACCCTGGCATTGGTCCAGGGCGTGGTGAACACCTTCGTGATGTTCTTCGCACGGATCATCGGCAACTTTGTCGACAAGGTGATCTTCAAGAACGAAGAAGGCCAGGGCATCGCCTACTACGTGGCGACCATCTTCGCCGAACTGGTTCTGGGCATTCTGGCCAGCGCCATCGTCATGTGGTTCTCGCGTAAACGCGAATTCCGTGCAGACGAAGCCGGTGCACGTCTGGCCGGCACCGCCGCAATGATCGGCGCCCTGCAACGCCTGCGTGCCGAACAGGGGCTGCCGGTGCACATGCCGGACACCCTGACGGCTTTCGGCATCAACGGTGGCATCAAACAAGGGTTCGCCCGCATGTTCATGAGCCACCCGCCGCTGGAAGAGCGCATCGACGCACTGCGTCGTCGGGGCTGAGACGTTCCGCACTAAAAGAAAAGGCCCGCATTGAATGCGGGCCTTTTTTTGTCTGCTTGAATGTTGTGGTGCTCATTCTGGCCCCTTCGCGAGCAGGCTCGCTCCCACAGTGGACCGAGTCGCTCAGGCGGACGCTGTCTACTGTGGGAGCGAGCCTGCTCGCGAAGGGGCCACAGAACAAACAACATCATTTACCGAGTAGAAACCCGATAAACCCGCTCTTCAAGCCGCGTAACACCGCTTTCCAGGAACTTCCAGCTCTCGCCCAGAACGTCCTGGTCCTCCAGAATCTTCAACTCCCACGAAGCACCGAATAACTGTTGTACTTCGTCATCCAGCACGGCAAACGGCGGACCGTCCATTTGCGTCTGCTCGTAGTCCAGGGTAATCAGCAGCCCCAACGAATCCTTCGGCACAATCCGCTTCAGATGCTCGGCGTATTGCTCCCGCATCTTCGGTGGCAAGGCGATCAACGCAGCGCGGTCGTACAGCGCACTGCAATCGGCGACATCGCCGGCCGTCAACGCGAAGAAATCACCACACCAGATCTCGATCGAGCCTGCCCGATAGACAGTAAACGGGCCTTGGTCGCTGACGTCCGGGTCAAATTGGTGCTCGTGGAAAAAGTCTTCCACCGCTTTTTCCGACAGCTCGACGCCCAACACCTCATGACCGCATTTCGCCAGCCACAGCAGATCCAGGCTTTTCCCACATAGCGGCACCAGTACGCGCGAGCCCTCTTCCAGGCCCAGCTGCGGCCAGTACCGTTGCAGATATGGATTCACTTCCGGCAGGTGGAAGCCGATCTGATTCGACGTCCACCGCTTGTGCCAAAACTCCGGCTGCATAATTAATCCCGAAAATTCGATCAAAAGACTCTAAAACTTATATTAGATTTAGATCAATGATCTGACTGAAGATGGTGCCATCTTACCCCTCAGGAGCTCATTCATGTTCCCCAGCCTGTACATATCCCATGGCTCGCCCATGTTGGCACTGGAACCGGGCGCCAGCGGGCCTGCCCTCGCTCGCCTGGCCGCAGAATTGCCGAAACCCAAAGCCATCGTAATTGTTTCTGCGCATTGGGAAAGCAATGAGTTGCTCGTCAGCGGCAATCCCCAGCCTGAAACCTGGCATGACTTCGGTGGCTTTCCGCAGGCGTTGTTCGACGTGCAATACCCGGCGCCCGGCAATCCACAATTGGCCGCAGAGGTTGTCGAACTGTTGAAGAGCGATGGCCTGCCCGCACGCATCGACGCCGAACGGCCGTTCGACCATGGTGTCTGGGTGCCCTTGTCATTGATGTATCCACAAGCCGACATCCCCGTGGTGCAAGTCTCGCTGCCCACCCGCGGCGGCCCGGCCCTGCAAACCCGCGTCGGTCATGCTCTGGCCAGTCTGCGCGAACACGGCGTGCTGCTGATCGGTTCCGGGAGCATTACCCACAACCTGCGCGAACTGGACTGGCACGCCGGTCCGGAAAGCGTCGAACCCTGGGCCCAGGCATTTCGTGACTGGATGATCGAAAAACTCGCTGCCAACGACGAAACCGCGTTGCACGATTACCGTCAGCAAGCACCGAATGCCGTGCGCAACCATCCCAGTGATGAACATTTGTTGCCGTTGTACTTTGCGCGCGGTGCGGGAGGGACATTCAGCGTGAGCCACAAGGGATTCACCATGGGCGCCCTGGGCATGGACATTTACCGATTTGGGTAATGATAGAACCGAGGCCTGTGGCGCCCAGGCTCAGACCACATCGACCCCGACATGAATCGCATCGTGCCGCCAAAACTCCAGATCACAATCGATCAACCGCTCATGCTGATCGTAATTGACCCGAGCGATGCGCAACCCCGGACTCCCCACCGACACCCGTAAAGCCGCCGCCGCATCCACCGACAACGCCGTCGGCACAATCTCGAAACGCACCCGCCCATAGTGCAAGTCGTAGTGCCGCGCATACAGCTCGGTAATCGACTGATTCAAATCGAAATCCAGAATCCCCGGAAAAAACTGCGGATTCAAATAGTGCTCCACATACAACACCAGCCGCTCATCAATCCGCCGTGCCCGACAAATCTGAATCACACTGGACAACGCCGGCAACTGCAACCAGGCACAGACCGCCGCCGACGCCGGTTGCAATCGCGCCGAAATCACCTCGGTGGACGGCACTCGCCCCTGTGCACTGACCATCGCGTGAAAGTGACTGCGCTGCATCAGGTTATAGGCCAGGCGCGGTGGCGACACGAACCAGCCACGGCGCTCCTCCCGATAAATCTGCCCTTGGGCTTCCAGTTGCAACAACGCTTCACGCACGGTGATCCGGGTGGTACCGAACAACTCACTGAGCTTGCGCTCGGCCGGCAGTTTGCTCCCGGGCGCCAACAGGCCATGGTCGAGCTGTTCCTGCAGAACCTGCCCGATGGCTGTCACCGCTTTGGTTGTCTCGATGCGCATCAACGTTACCTATCTGGACTAGACCAGCACTGTTTCGGGGCGGAACTGCGATTCAAATCGGTTCCCTCAACTCCCGACAAGCCTAGGCACTGCACATGACTGACAGATGACAAAGCCGCCGAACGGTTGATCCAGACACCTGCAAATTCACGGCCAAGTCCTTTTATATCAGCCTATTAGCCATGGTCTACGCTTACTCCGAAGCCTGAGCATTGCCGCTCAAGAAATATAGGCCGACCGATCGTCGACATCAAAATGTCATCAGAGGCGCCTAAATTGGCTCAGGTATTGCTGACCTAGACCAACACAACCGCAATCGCAGCGTTGAAAACGCCCAAAGGAGCTTCGGATGAAACAGCTTTTCCTGGCCTCACTGTTAGGCTCGACCATTGCCATGTGTACCGCCGCGATGGCGGCTGATAGCGATTTGAAAACCCTGGAAGCCGCGGCGAAAGCGGAAGGTGAAGTCAACAGCGTCGGCATGCCCGACAACTGGGCCAACTGGAAAGGCACCTGGGATGACCTGGCCAAGAACTACGGCCTGAAACACATCGATACCGACATGAGCTCGGCTCAGGAAATCGCCAAGTTCGCCGCTGAAAAAGACAACGCCACGGCCGATATCGGTGATGTCGGTGCAGCGTTCGGTCCGATCGCGGTGAAGCAAGGCGTTGTACAACCTTACAAGCCAAGCACCTGGGATCAGATCCCGAGCTGGGCAAAGGATAAGGACGGCAACTGGGCGCTCGCCTACACCGGCACCATCGCGTTCATCGTCAACAACAAGTTGCTGCACGGCTCCGACGCTCCGACCAAATGGGCTGACCTTAAAGACGGCAAATACAAAGTCTCCATCGGTGATGTGAGCACCGCTGCCCAAGCCGCCAATGGTGTTCTGGCTGCCGCGCTCGCCAATGGTGGCAATGAGAAAAATCTCCAGCCGGCGCTGGATCTGTTTTCCGAGATCGCCAAGCAAGGCCGCCTGTCGATGGCCAACCCGACAATTGCCACCATGGAAAAGGGTGAAATCGAAGTCGGCGTGGTCTGGGACTTCAACGGTCTGAGCTACAAGGCCAAAATGGTTAACCCGGATGACTACACCGTGCTGATTCCATCCGATGGCTCGGTGATCTCCGGTTACACCACCATCATCAACAAATACGCCAAGCACCCGAATGCCGCCAAACTGGCCCGCGAATACATCTTCAGCGACGCCGGCCAGACCAATCTGGCACGCGGTAACGCCCGTCCGATCCGCGCCGAGCATCTGACTCTGCCGCCCGAGGTTCAGGCCCAGTTGCTGCCTAACGAGCAGTACAAAAAGGTCACGCCGATCAAGGACGCAGATGCCTGGGAGAAGACCTCCAAAGCCCTTCCGCAGAAGTGGCAGGAAGAAGTCATCGTCAACATGAAGCAGTAATGCGGTAGATCCCCATCTGGAGATCTGATGGAGATCCAATGTGGGAGCGAGCTTGCTCGCGATGACGGCTGAACATTCGACGCAGATGTTGAATGTCATACCGCTATCGCGAGCAAGCTCGCTCCCACAGGGATTCGTTGCGTACTTGAATCATCTGTTTGCGGAGTCATCGCCCCTATGAAGCACAACGTCATCCTTGTCGTGCTCGACGGCCTCAATTACGAGGTCGCCCGTCACGCCATGGGGCACCTGCAGGCTTATGTCGGCGCAGGACGCGCGGCGCTCTACAAACTGGAGTGCGAACTGCCGGCCCTGTCCCGACCGCTTTACGAGTGCATCCTGACCGGCGTCACGCCGATCGACAGTGGCATCGTTCACAACAACGTCTCACGCCTGTCCAACCAGCGCAGCATCTATCACTACGCCAGCGATGCCGGCCTTGTAACCGCCGCCGCGGCCTATCACTGGGTCAGTGAGCTGTATAACCGCTCGCCGTTTGTTGCAGCGCGGGATCGTCACACCGACGACCCGGACCTGCCAATCCAGCACGGTCATTTCTACTGGAACGATCACTACCCGGACTCGCACCTGTTCGCCGACGCTGAAAACCTGCGCCTGCGCCATGCGCCGAATTTTTTACTGGTCCACCCCATGAACATCGACGACGCCGGGCACAAGCACGGCCTCGACACCCCGCAATACCGCAACAGTGCCCGCTCGGCTGACATTATTCTGGCCGACCACCTGCAAACCTGGCTCGACGCCGGGTATCAGGTGCTGGTGACCGCCGACCACGGCATGAACAACGACCGCTCGCACAACGGCCTGCTGCAGGAAGAGCGCGAAGTACCGTTGTTCGTGCTCGGCGACGCTTTCAGCTTCAATGCCAACGCCGCACCGAAACAGACTGAAATCTGCGGCACCGTCTGCGAACTGCTGGGTGTGGCCCACGACAAACCTGTGTGCTGGGAGCTGCTCAAGTGAACACCATGACGCGCGGAAAATGGCTGGCAGCCTTGTGCCTGGTGCCTTTTGCACTGTTCTTTATCGTGTTCCAGATCGCGCCGCTGTCCTGGGTGATGATCAACAGCCTGCAATCGGAAGAGTTCGGCTGGGGCATTGCCAACTTCACCAGGATCTTCAATTCGAAGTTCTATCTGCAGGCGATCCAGTTCAGCCTCGAGATCAGTTTCTGGTCCAGCGTGTTCGGGATCATCATCGCGGTGCTCGGCGCCTACTCCCTGCGCCGGGTCGACTCGAAACTGCGCAACTTCGTCAATGCCTTCGCCAACATGACCAGCAACTTTGCCGGCGTGCCTTTGGCTTTCGCGTTCATCATTCTGCTGGGCTTCAACGGCAGCTTCACCATCATGCTCAAGCAGGCCGGGATTATTCAGGACTTCAACCTGTATTCGAAAACCGGGCTGATCATTCTCTACACCTACTTCCAGATTCCGCTGGGCGTGTTGCTGCTCTACCCGGCCTTTGATGCCCTGCGCGAAGACTGGCGTGAATCCGCCGCGCTGCTCGGCGCCAATGGCTGGCAGTTCTGGCGGCACATCGGTTTGCCCGTGCTGACCCCGGCGCTGCTCGGTACGTTTGTGATCCTGCTGGCCAACGCCCTGGGCGCCTACGCCACGGTGTACGCCCTGACCACCGGCAACTTCAATGTGCTGACGATCCGTATCGCGGCGATGGTTTCCGGCGACATCTCCCTGGACCCGAACCTGGCCAGTGCCCTGGCTGTGGTGCTGGTGGCGTTGATGACCCTGGTGACCATCGTGCATCAGCTGCTGTTGAAGAGGAGCTACCATGTCTCGCGCTGAACTGGGTCCCGTCGGTGTCTATCACCGGGTGGTGGTGTATTTGCTGTTCGCCATACTGCTACTGCCGTTACTCGGGACGCTGATTTACTCGATCGCCAGCAGTTGGTCGGCGACTATTCTGCCCAGCGGCTTCACCGTTAAATGGTACGTGGAGCTGTGGAGCGACCCGCGGTTTCTTCATTCATTCGGTCAATCGCTGCTGGTCTGCGTCGGCTCGCTGATTCTGTCCGTGGTGCTGATTCTGCCGTTGCTGTTTGTGGTGCATTACCACTTCCCGAAACTCGATGCCCTGATGAACATCCTGATCCTGCTGCCCTTCGCGGTGCCGCCGGTGGTGTCGTCGGTGGGTCTGTTGCAGCTCTATGGTTCCGGGCCGTTTGCGATGGTCGGGACGCCGTGGATTCTGATCGGTTGTTATTTCACCGTGGCGCTGCCGTTCATGTACCGGGCAATCACCAACAACCTGCAGGCGATCAACCTGCGCGACCTGATGGACGCCGCCCAACTGCTCGGTGCCAGCACCTGGCAAGCGGCGTTCCTGGTGGTGCTGCCAAACTTGCGCAAAGGTTTGATGGTGGCGTTGCTGCTGTCGTTCTCGTTCCTGTTCGGTGAGTTCGTGTTCGCCAACATTCTCGTGGGAACCCGCTACGAAACCCTGCAGGTCTACCTCAACAACATGCGCAACAGCAGCGGCCACTTCACCAGTGCGCTGGTGATTTCCTATTTCTTCTTTGTGCTGGTTCTGACCTGGGCTGCCAATATCTTGAACAAGGACAAAAGCCAATGAGCTTCGTCAGCGTCCAACACCTACTGAAAAGCTACGCAGGCACCACGGTGTTCAGCGACATCAACTGTGAAATCCAGAAGGGTGAGTTCGTCACCCTCCTCGGCCCATCCGGTTGCGGCAAGTCCACACTGCTTCGCTGCATCGCCGGGCTGACCTCGGTGGATGGCGGCAAAATCCTGCTCGATGGCCAGGACCTCGTTCCGTTGAGCCCGCAGAAACGCGGGATCGGCATGGTGTTCCAGAGCTACGCGCTGTTTCCGAACATGACCGTTGAGCAGAACGTCGCCTTTGGTTTGCGCATGCAGAAGGTCAACGCCGACGACAGCCATAGGCGTGTTGCCGAAGTACTGAAACTGGTGGAACTCAACGACTTTGCCGCGCGTTATCCGCATCAACTGTCGGGCGGCCAATGCCAGCGAGTCGCCCTCGCCCGCTCGTTGGTGACCCGGCCTCGTCTGTTGTTGCTGGATGAACCGCTGTCGGCCCTCGACGCGCGGATTCGCAAGCACTTGCGCGAACAGATCCGTCAGATCCAGCGTGAACTCGGCTTGACCACGATCTTCGTCACTCACGATCAGGAAGAAGCCCTGACCATGTCCGACCGGATTTTCCTGATGAATCAGGGAAAGATCGTACAAAGCGGTGACGCCCAGACCCTTTACACCGCCCCTATCGACTTCTTTGCCGCAGGTTTCATCGGCAACTACAACCTGCTGGATGCCGACAGCGCCACAAAACTGCTGCAGCGACCAATTACCCACCGCATCGCGATTCGCCCGGAAGCCATCGAGCTGAGCCTGAACGGCGAACTCGATGCACAAATCCGCAGCCACAGCCTGTTGGGCAACGTGATTCGCTACCGGGTCGAAGCCCGGGGCGTGGAATTGGTGGTGGATGTGCTGAACCGCTCGGCGGCCGATTTGCATCCCGATGGTCAGCGTCTGGCGCTTTCCATCGATCCGACGGCCCTGTGTGAGGTAGCCTGATGACTTTGCTGATGTTGAAGAGAGAACCGCACTGATGGCCCTGGCAATTTTTGATTTGGACGAAACCCTGATCCACGGCGACTGCGCCACCCTTTGGAGCGAGCAAATGGGCCGCCTGGGTTGGGTCGATCCCGAGTCGTTCATGCGTCAGAACAACGAACTGATGGACGCCTACAGCCACGGAAAACTGAGAATGGAGGAGTACATGACCTTCAGCCTGGAGCCGATGATCGGGCGCACGCCGGAAGAGGTCGACCATTTGGTAGGGCCGTGGGTGGAAGACTTCATCGAGCCGATCATTTTCAGTGACGCCACCAAAGCCATTGCTGCCCATCGCAAGGCCGGTGATCGGATTTTGGTGATATCGGCATCGGGTACGCATCTGGTGAGGCCGATTGCCGATCGTTTGGGCGTTGACGAGATTCTCGGCATCGAGCTGGAAGTGGCTCATGGGGTTTATAGTGGCCACACCGTTGGCACGCTGACCTACCGCGAAGGCAAGATCACTCGTTTGCTGGAGTGGCTGGATGCGGAAGAGGAAAATCTGGAAGGCGCGAGTTTCTACTCAGACTCACGCAATGATTTGCCGTTGCTGCTGAAAGTAGATTTCCCACACGTGGTAAACCCGGATCCGGTGCTGCTTGAACACGCAGAAAAAGCCGGCTGGCCGATCCATATCTGGAAATAACCCATACCCCCTGTGGGAGCGAGCCTGCTCGCGAAGGCGGCGTGTCATTCAACTTATGTGTTGAATGTAAGTCCGCTTTCGCGAGCAGGCTCGCTCCCACAGTGATTACACCAGGCTTTCGTCGATCACCAACACCAACTTTCCCGACACCTGATTAGTCGCCAACTCCGCAAACGCCGCTTCGGCATCCTTGATCGCAAAGGTCTTGGCCAATTGCGGGCTTAAACGCCCTTCAGCAAACAGCGGCCAGACATGTTGGCTGAGATCGCTGAACAGATCCGCCTTGAACTGATCGTCGCGACTGCGCAATGTCGAACCCAGCAGTTGCACGCGCTTGGCCAGTACCTGCGCCAGATCCAGCTGCGCCTCACGACCTCCCATCAGGCCGATCAGCACCCAACGACCATCGAGCGCCATCAGTTTCAGATTCAACGCGGCGTAGTTGCCGCCCACCGGGTCGAGAATCACATCGAACGGCCCCAGGTCGCTCAAGCTGTCCAGATCCCCGTTGCGCACGACCCCACCTTGGGCGCCCAGCGCTTCGCAGTAAGCCAAACGCTCGGCGGAACCGACGCTGACCCAGCACGGGTTACCAAACGCCTTGCACAGCTGAATGGCAGCTGAACCGATTCCACTTGCTCCGGCGTGCAGCAGAACTTTCTCACCCGGCTTGAGCGCAGCCAGTTGAAACAAATTCAGCCAAACGGTCGCATACACTTCCGGCAACGCTGCCGCCTCAGCCAGGGACAAACCTTCGGGAACCGGCAACACATGCCGTCCGTCGACAACTACCTCCTCGGCCATCCCGCCCCCGGCCAGCAAGGCGCAAACCCGATCCCCGACTTGCCAGGACGAGCCTGGCCCCACCTCGCTGATTACCCCCGAACACTCAAGACCCAGTACCTGACTGGCTCCCGGCGGTGGCGGATAAAGACCCGCCTTCTGTAACAAATCGGCTCGATTGAGACCCGCTGCCGCCACTCGAATCCGAACTTGTCCTACATCGCATGTAGGACTGGGCTCTTCAACCCACTCCACTTGACCTTCAACGCCTTGCAATGCTTTCACAGTGCCTCCATAGTGAGTCTGGACTGAGCCCGTTGCTGTAGCGCCGGGCTTTCTTGCATTATGCGACCGGCCCTGGGCCTATACGAAAGCTAGCAGGCAGTTTTCGTACAGAGACTAGTGGTACCGGCGACTTCAAAGACGGCCTAATATGCGTGATCAATTGTCCCCGCGTCGAATCAGCATGAAGCATTTTTTCCCCAGCACCGCCCTAGCCCTATTCATTGGTATCGGTCTGTTGCCGATGTCGACCAATTCGTTTGCAGCCAATAGCTGGGACAAGCTTCAGCCTGATCGTGACGAAGTGATCGCCAGCCTGAACGTCGTCGAATTGCTAAAGCGCCATCACTACAGCAAGCCGCCGCTCGATGATGCGCGCTCCGCGATCATCTATGACAGCTACCTCAAGCTGCTGGACCCGTCGCGCAGCTACTTCATGGCCAGCGACATTGCCGAATTCGACAAGTGGAAAACCCAGTTTGACGACTTCCTCAAAAGCGGCGACCTGAACGCCGGGTTCACCATCTACAAGCGCTACCTGGACCGCGTCAAAGCGCGTCTGGACTTCGCCCTTGCCGAGTTGAACAAAGGCGTCGACAAGATCGACTTCACCACCAAGGAAACCTTGCTGATCGATCGCAAGGACGCCCCTTGGCTCAAGTCCACCGCCGAACTCGACGACCTGTGGCGCAAACGCGTCAAGGACGAAGTCTTGCGGCAGAGGATCGCGGGCAAGGACTCCAAGCAGATTCAGGAAACCCTGACCAAGCGCTACAAGAACCAATTGACGCGCCTGGACCAGACCCGTGCGGAAGACATCTTCCAGGCTTACATCAATACCTTCGCCATGTCCTACGACCCGCACACCAACTATCTGTCGCCGGATAACGCGGAGAACTTCGACATCAACATGAGCCTGTCCCTCGAGGGCATTGGCGCCGTGTTGCAGAGCGACAACGACCAGGTGAAAGTCGTACGCCTGGTACCTGCCGGCCCGGCCGACAAGACCAAACAAGTCGCACCGGCCGACAAGATCATCGGCGTTGCCCAGGGCAACAAAGAAATGGTCGACGTGGTCGGCTGGCGCCTGGACGAAGTGGTCAAATTGATCCGTGGGCCAAAAGGCACCGTGGTGCGCCTGGAAGTGATCCCGGCCAGCAATGCGCCGAACGACCAGACCAGCAAGATCGTCCCGATCACCCGCGAAGCGGTGAAGCTTGAAGACCAGGCGGTGAAGAAGTCGGTCCTCAACCTGAAACAGGACGGCAAGGACTACAAACTCGGCGTCATCGAGATCCCGGCCTTCTACCTGGACTTCAAGGCTTTCCGTGCTGGCGATCCGGATTACAAGAGCACCACTCGCGACGTCAAGAAACTGCTGACCGAGTTGCAGAAAGACAAGGTCGACGGCGTGGTCATCGATCTACGCAACAACGGCGGAGGTTCCCTGCAGGAAGCCACCGAGCTGACCAGTCTGTTCATCGACAAAGGTCCAACCGTTCTTGTGCGTAATGCCGATGGCCGGGTCGATGTGCTGGAAGACGAGAACCCGGGTGCCTTCTACAAAGGGCCGATGGCGTTGCTGGTCAACCGTTTGTCTGCCTCGGCTTCGGAGATTTTTGCCGGCGCCATGCAGGACTATCACCGCGCGTTGATCATAGGCGGCCAGACTTTCGGTAAAGGCACCGTGCAGACCATTCAGCCGCTGAACCATGGCGAACTGAAACTGACCCTGGCCAAGTTCTACCGGGTTTCCGGCCAGAGCACCCAGCATCAGGGCGTACTGCCGGACATCGATTACCCGTCGATCATCGACACCAAGGAAATCGGCGAAAGCGCACTGCCTGAAGCCATGCCGTGGGACACCATCCGCGCAGCCATCAAGCCTGCGGTCGACCCGTTCAAGCCGTACATTTCGCAGCTCAAGTCCGAGCATGACGTACGCTCGGCCAAAGACGCGGAGTTCGTGTTCATCCGCGACAAACTGGCCCTGGCGCAGAAACTGATGGCGGAAAAAACCGTCAGCCTCAATGAAGCCGACCGTCGTGCACAACACGCCGATATCGAAGCCAAGCAACTTGCCATGGAAAACATCCGTCGCAAGGCCAAGGGTGAAGAGCCGCTCAAAGAGCTGAAGAAAGAAGACGAAGACGCGATCGCGGCCGAGCCAGACAAGACCAAACCAGAAGACGATGCCTACCTGAGCGAGACCGGGCGGATTCTGCTGGACTACCTGAAACTCAATACCGCGGTAGCCAAGCACTAAGTTGTTACAAGCAAGATGATGGCAATTTAATGCTGACGCTCTCCGGAGCGTCATCATACAGTCATCATTCTGTCGTGAAATAAAGGACTGGGAGCCCCTCTTTAATCCAAGAGAGTGCTCCCAGTCCTTTTTTTATCGCCAGAGAAAGCCATGACCACCACAGAACAGCTGAGTGCCTTGAGTTCCATACTGGCTCAAAGCGGTTTGCACAGCTTGTTCCAGCCGATCATTTCCCTCTCTGAGCGACGTATTGTCGGTTACGAAGCCCTCAGTCGCGGGCCCTCCAACAGCCCGCTGCACTCTCCCCTCGCACTGTTCGCCGTCGCCCGTCAGGCCGGCCGCCTGAGCGAGCTGGAAATCGCTTGCCGTCAAAGCGCCTGCCGACGCTTCAATGATCAGCAACTGCCCGGCAAACTGTTCCTCAACGTTTCCCCTGAATCCCTGCTCGAAGCCGCCCACCAACCCGGTCGCACCCTGCAACTGCTGCAGGATTTCGGCATACCGCCGAGTCAGGTGGTGATCGAACTGACTGAACAAACCCCGACCGACGATTTCGAGCTGCTGCAAGCCGCGCTGCATCACTATCGAGCGATGGGGTTTTCCATTGCCCTGGATGATCTGGGCGCAGGCTATTCGAGTTTGCGGCTGTGGTCTGAATTGCGTCCGGACTACGTGAAGATTGATCGACACTTCATCGACGGCATTCACCAGGATGCCCTCAAGCGCGAATTTGTCGGCTCGATCCTGCAAATTGCCAAGGCCTCACGGGCACAAGTGATCGCAGAAGGTATCGAGTTATCGGAAGAACTCGCAGTGTTGAGCGAGATGGGCGTCGATCTGGTCCAGGGCTACCTGCTCTGTCGGCCTCAAGAGCACCCGCCCCGGGATGCCCGAGCGATGATGCCCAAACACGACAGCTGCGCCGTGGCGCTGAACGATGAAGGCAGTGACCTTAGCGCCCTGCTCAACGACCAACCGGCAGTGGGTCGCGATACACCGACCGCCACCGTCCTGGAAGCCTTTCGCCGCCAGGCCAACCTGAACTCCCTGGCGGTACTCGACGAGCAAGGCCAGCCCTGCGGCATCGTCCACCGGCATTCGCTCTCCGATGCCTTGCTCAAGCCTTTTGCCACCGACCTGTTCGCCCGCAAGCCGATCAGCCGTTTAATGAGTGATGACTTCCTCGCCGTTGAGATGAGCCAGTCGTTGCAACAAGTGAGTCGCCTGATCACCAGCCGCGCGCGGCAGCGCATCGAAGAAGACTTCATCATCACCCTCAACGGCGGTTACCTGGGGCTGGGCCGAGTGATCGACGTACTCAAACTGATTACCGAACTGAAGATCCAGCAAGCCCGTTACGCCAACCCGCTGACCCTGCTGCCGGGCAACGTGCCGATCCAGCAATGCCTGTCGCGACTGCTGCAACAGCAACGGGAGTCGGTGATCTGCTACGTCGACATCGACAGTTTCAAACCCTTCAACGACATCTACGGCTACGGCCGTGGAGACGAAGTCCTGCTGTGCCTGGCGCAATGCCTGAATGATCGCGTCGACCCTTCCCGCGACTTTGTCGGCCATATCGGCGGCGATGACTTCCTGCTGGTACTCGGCCCGGAAGACTGGCGCAAACGCTTGAACCAGTTGCTGGACGACTTCCAAAGCCAATGCCGACGCTTTTATCGCAGCGAACATCTGGAAGCCGGCTGCTTCATCGCCCCAAACCGCCAGGGTGTGCGTCAGGAGTTTGCATTACTGTCACTGTCGATCGGCGTGGTGCATTTACATCCCCAGGCCTGTGGACAACTCGATGCAAGCCAGCTGGCGGAGATGGCATCGCAGGCCAAGCATCACGCGAAGAATGTGCCGGGGTATAGCGTGCATGTGATTGATAGCCTGGCGGTGCCTGAAGCCGAAGAAGAATTGCTCGTCGGGCAGCGGTGATTGTTGATCTTGATCGTTCACACGCTCTGCATGGGAACGATCATTCAACTAAGGCAACCTTAATTCGTAATTGGAGGCTCGGAGTGACGAGACTCCAGCTCTTTGAGTTTGATCTCCGCCAACGGATGTCCTGCTTTGGCGGCCATCTCCCAAAACCGCGCGGCTTCAACCGCATCCGGCGCCTTGCTCGGCGTTCCGGCGAGACTGATCACACCTACTTGATACGCCGCTTTGCCATCCCCCGCCAACGCCGCCAGGCGCAGCAATCGAACACCCTCCTCACGAGCCCCAAGGCCGACGCCGCGAAAGGTCAGGATGTGGCCGTAGAAGCTCTGGGCGCCAACATCACCCAGGTTCGCCATGCGTGCGAACTGGCCTTCAAGCCAGCTCCAGCCACGCGGCTGACGCACAAACCACGACCAGTGAAACAAGCGGCGAGCCAGCCAGTAGCTGGCCCGTGCTTTGAGTTTTAAAAACACTCAGGCCTCCGCCGATTCCGGGTACTCGTACTCGAACACCCGCACCACTTCCGAGGCATGCCACGACGCTGCGGCGATGCCATCGGAAGGGCCGGAGAAACGCCCTAAACGCTCGACACATTCAAAGAATCCAGTGCGCGGCAGGCGGCTGGCGCCCTGGCTGATCACCAGCGAACTGCGCAATGGCTGCTCGGCCTTGGCGTCCAGCGCGGCCAGATGTTCAAGGGCGGCGGTCAAGGTTTGCATGGCCGGTGTGGGCAGTTGCAAACGTTCAAGCAACGCCCGGTATGTCAGAAGATGACGCTGGCGGCGTGCCTGATCCAGTTCGCCCAGCAACCCGTCCCAATGTTGACGACTGATGCGTACGCTCACGATTCATCCCTCCACCCTGGCACCGTCAACTCCCAGGCCAGGCTGCGGCGAATCGCTGCGTCGGGTAGACGCTCGCCACTTTCGATCAAGGCCAGATAAGACGGGCTGATGCCTACCGTGCGGGCCAACGCCTCGATGGCGATGCCCTTCCCTTCGCGCAAACTGCGTAGTTGATCCAGACCCGGAAGAATCTGGTCTGGTGTTGCTGCGTGACGCTCTGGGGCGACCCGCGGCGGTTGTTCATTGATGCCTGCTGCTTTTAGTAGAGCCTGATACTGAGCCCATGGCAGAACCGCATACTCAGGCTCTCCTTCGCGTGTAATTATCTGAATATCCATGACTACCCCGTAGGACAACAACACTTAGCGAGTCGGCACTTTTCCCTAGAAGTGTAATCCTAACAGCGGCCAAGGTCGCGGGGGTATCAATCTATGGATGAGACTGAATCAATTCAGTTTTTTTTCGGACCCTGAAGTTGAAGTTGTTCCGGGGTATCGGGCAGGCGTTCAACCACTGCAAGCTTTTCCGGCAACTGACGCTTGCGCCAGGCGCGGAAGGCATTGAGTTCGTCGTCGAGGACTGTCATCAGCCAGGCCAGCACCGCGATGTCATCGAGCATGCCAAACACGGGGATGAAATCCGGTATGGCATCCACCGGACTAAGGAAGTACATCAGGCCAGCCACGACCGATATCAGGGCTTTTGGGCTGATGGCCCGATATTCTCCGCGCCAGTAAGCCAGGCAAAGTGCCTGCAACAGGCGTAGATCATCCTTGAGCTTACCCAACCGGTTACCCTGGCTGGCACCTTTGCTGGCCACGGCGAAGAGTAAGGTTGGCAAACGTCCACGCGCGAGCAGGCGTCCGGCCAGAGGCAGGAAACGAGCGAAACTCCAGGGTGTTTTCATCATTCCTCCCACTGAAATGTTATCCACACAAATTGTGGATAACCTTGTGAACAGAGCTGCTTTTCATGGCTGAAAGCCCCGTTTCATAAGGGCCCAACTCAGATCGGGCGTTTTTTACTCACATAAAAAAACCCAAGATTTCATTGACTTGGCGCTCTGGCGCGGCTAGCACGGGCGTCCTCAATGGCTATGACTCCAGCCTACAGCATCCGTTCGCTTTGTTTACCTTCGCTGAACGCCAGATGCAACAACGCCCCGCATAAGCGAGGCGTTGTTTTTAAAGCAGACGCTGATTACTTGGCAGTAGCGTCTTGTTTTGCTGGATCCTTGATCCCCAGCAGTTCCAGGTCGAATACCAGCACCGAGTTGGCTGGAATCGCCGGGCTTGGGCTTTGGGCGCCGTAGGCCAGTTCGCTAGGGATGTACAGTTTGTACTTCTCGCCAACGTGCATCAGTTGCAAGCCTTCGACCCAACCCGGAATCACACCGCTGACCGGCAGATCGATCGGGCTGCCACGCTCGACTGAACTGTCGAAAACGGTGCCGTTGGTCAGGGTACCGGTGTAGTGAACGGTCACTACGTCGGTCGGCTTAGGCTGTGCGCCATCGGCTTTCTTGACTACTTCATACTGCAGGCCCGAAGCGGTGGTGGTTACACCGGCTTTCTTGGCATTGTCTTCGAGGAATTTTTTGCCGGCAGTTGCCGACTCTTCGCTCATTTTGGCCATACGCTCTTCAGCACGCTTTTGCAGTGCTGCGAAGGCTTCGACCAGTTCGTCATCCTTCAGCTTCTGTTCTTTCTTGCCGACGGCATCTTCGATGCCTTGGGCTACGGCTTTGGAGTCCAGATCATCCATGCCTTCCTGAGCCAGGCTCTTGCCCATGTTCAGGCCAATCCCGTAGGAAGCTTTTTGCGCCGGAGTTTTCAGCTCTACGCTGGTCTGCGAATCACAACCCGCAAGTACCAGGCTAACCAGGGCCACCGCCGCCGCCAACCGATGCTGTTTCATGCTATTTCCTTGTTCATGCGCCTAAAGGGCAATCGAATAAAGCCGCGAGCTTATCAGGCGGCCACGACCAATGGCTACCGGCATGAGAGCAGGAAACTTCTGATAAGTTCAGGTGTTTCAACGCATTTCGGGAATGAGCCGATGAAGCTTCTGTCATCTTTGCGCTCATCAGAGACCGATACCGGATCCCCCAGCATCTGGCGTAATGGCCACTTGCCGCACCCTAGGTGCTGAGGCATAAGGAAGCTATAAATCGACAAGGACGTTTATCTTGCGCTTCTTCTTCCGCTTGCTGGTTTTGCTCGCAGTGCTGCTGGGGCTAGGCCTCGCCGTGGTGCTGTACTACGTCGCCAACCCGAAACTGCCGGCCTGGTCACCCGCGCAGCAGGTGCACTATCTGGAGCAATGGAGCGCCGCCGACCGCGAGATTTACTACTTCACGCCCCAGGGTACTCAGGTCAAAGGCTTGCGCTATGACTGGTTCAAGGCCCTCGAATTACCGTTCTCGCAACAGCGATTCGCAGCTCCCGAATACCTCGCCCGCTTCGGTTTTCTGATCGACCCCAGGCAGAGACCCACGCCGAACAACCCCGGCAATCTGCCAGTGGGCTTTGCCCGTCATCAGAACCCTGGAAGCCAGGACGAGTTTCTGGATATTACTTGCGCCGCCTGCCACACCGGCGAACTGCGCTTTAACGGCCAGGCCGTGCGCATCGATGGCGGCTCGGCGCAGCACGTTCTGCCATCCAGCGTTCCTACGTTGCGCGGCGGCAGTTTCGGACAAGCGCTGGTAGCGAGTCTGACGTCGACTTACTACAACCCGTGGAAATTCGAACGTTTCGCACGCAACGTATTGGGCCAGGACTACGATACCCGGCATCAACAAATGCGCAAAGACTTCAAAGTCTCTCTCGACACCTTCTTGAAGGTGGCCTGGAACGACACCCATCGCGGGCTCTATCCCACCGAAGAAGGCCCCGGCCGCACCGACGCTTTCGGCCGCATTGCCAACGCCAGTTTCGGCGATGCGATTTCCCCCGCCAACTACCGTGTAGCCAACGCTCCGGTCGACTATCCGCAACTGTGGGACATGTGGACCTTCGACTGGGTGCAGTGGAACGGTTCGGCGCAGCAACCGATGGCCCGCAACATCGGTGAGGCCTTGGGTGTGGGCGCCACGCTGAATTTCTTCGACGCTAACGGCCAACCGTTTAAAGGAGACGCCCGTTATCCATCCAGTGTCCGCTTGCGGGATCTGCACCTGATCGAACAAACCCTGCAACGGCTCAAACCACCGGCCTGGCCGGAAGAACTGCTGGGCACCATCGACAAAACCCAGGCTGCAAAAGGTCGTGAGTTATTCACCGAGAACTGCGCCGGCTGCCATGTACCTCGATCGGTCCAGAGCGACGGGCGCTGGGTGCAACATTTGAAAATGCTGCCCGTGGAGTTCATCGGCACAGACCCGGGCGCGGCCAATAACATCGCCGACCATCGCTTCGACCTCACAGCCTTGCAATGGGACCCGGCAGAGCTGGCGCAACTGGATGTGCAATTGCAGCCGACGCCCACTGAATCGCTGGATTTGAGCAAGCTCTCGTCGGCTAAAGGGTTAGCCTACGTCACCGCTTTCGTCGGAAACCGGGCCTTCCTTGAAGCAAACATTCCTACGGCCGAACGACCGGACATGGATGGCTTCGGCCTGCCGATTGGCGTGCGCGAATTGCGCGCCTACAAGGCGCGACCATTGGCGGGAGTCTGGGCGACCGCACCGTTTCTGCATAACGGTTCGGTACCGAGTATTTATCAGTTGCTCTCGCCCCAGGATGAACGCACAACCACCTTCTACAAAGGCACTTTCGAGTACGACCCCAGGCACCTGGGTTATCGCACCGAGGCCTTCACCAATGGCTTCATGTTCGACACACGCATCACCGGCAATCACAACAGCGGCCACGAATTCCGGGCAGGCAAGCGTGGCAACGGCGTCATTGGTCGCCTGCTGCAACCAGAAGAGCGCTGGGCGCTGCTGGAGTATCTGAAAGTGTTGGGCGGTCCGTTAGAGGCACAATTGCCATGAGCAGACTCTGGATGTGTTTTGGCGCCTTTCTCGGCAAAACCCTGCTGTGGTCGCTGGGCCTTGGATTGCTCGGCTGGGCGCTGGCCACGGCGTGGTTCACCTGGCAGCACAGCGGCCCGGTTTCGGCTGAAGAACTGATTCCGGATGGTGAATCAGCGATGACCCAAGACATCATCCAGACGGCCGTGCGCATTGTCGATCAGCACCGTGAAAGCACCCGCTACCTGCGCGACGCCCATGCCAAGGCCCATGGCTGCGTGAAAGCCGAGGTTCAGGTGCTGCCGGATCTGGCGGGCGAACTGCGTCAGGGTGTGTTCAACGAACCCGGCAAAACCTGGCAAGCGACGATGCGGCTGTCCAACGGCAATGCCTACCCGCAGTTCGACAGCATCCGCGATGCACGGGGCATGGCAATCAAGTTGCTCGATGTGCCCGGTAAACAACTGCTGCATGACCAACAGAGTCGCGGTGAACAGGACTTCGTGATGTTCAGCCATCCGAATTTTTTCGTCAGCGATGTCGCCGAGTATCGTCAGAATGTAGCCGCACAGGCTGACGGCAAGAAGCTGATGGCGTTCTTTCCGCGCTGGGACCCGCGGACCTGGCAGGTTCGCCATCTGTTTATCGCGTTGGCGACACTCTCACCCGCCCCGGAAAGCCCGGCCCAGACGACTTACTTTTCGGTTTCGCCCTACAAATTCGGCGAAGCCAATGCCAAGTTCCGCGTCATGCCCGATCCGGCAAGCTGCCCGACTTACACCCTGCCTGCGCAAAACCAGAACTTGCCGAACTTCCTGCGCAATGCGCTGAACCAGCAACTGTCGACCGACCGGATGCCGGCCTGCTTCGTCCTGCAGATTCAGCGCCAGGACCCGGCCAGGTACATGCCGATCGAAGACACGAGCATTGAGTGGCAGCAAAGCGATGCTCCATTCGAGACCGTGGCGCGGATCAAAGTACCCGCCCAGGACTTCGATACGCCTGTGCTGAACGTGCAATGCGATAACCAGTCGTTCAACCCGTGGTTTGGCCTTGAGGCTCATCGCCCCATTGGCGGCATCAATCGGTTGCGCAAAGCCGTGTACGAAGCCGTGAGCGACTACCGACACAGCCGCAACGCCGAACAATAAGAAGGCAGAACGAAAGAAAGCGACCCGAAGGTCGCTTTCTCGGTGGAGCCTCGGCAGAAGCCAAACCCCAGACAGCAAAAAGCCCGCATCAAGCGGGCTTTCTGTGGTGACCTGGCGCTCAGCGTTCCAGGTGACCGAATATGGCGCAGCGGACGGGACTCGAACCCGCGACCCCCGGCGTGACAGGCCGGTATTCTAACCGACTGAACTACCGCTGCGCGTAGCGTTGAAAGTAAGTGGTGGGTGATGACGGGATCGAACCGCCGACATTCTGCTTGTAAGGCAGACGCTCTCCCAGCTGAGCTAATCACCCTTTACCTTCGTTGCGGGGCGCATTGTGCCACAGATTTTCATAAAGTGTTGATTTAATTGAATAATTTTTCAAAAAAATCTGAAAACCCATAAAACGACGCGACCTGCAGGAACAACTTGCAAACTTTTGGCAGAAAAAACCCGCGTTAAGCGGGCTTTTCCGTGGTGACCTGGCGTTCAGCGTTCCAGATAACCGAATATGGCGCAGCGGACGGGACTCGAACCCGCGACCCCCGGCGTGACAGGCCGGTATTCTAACCGACTGAACTACCGCTGCGCGTAACACTGGAAGCGAATGGTGGGTGATGACGGGATCGAACCGCCGACATTCTGCTTGTAAGGCAGACGCTCTCCCAGCTGAGCTAATCACCCTTCACTTTCGGTGTGGCGCGCATTCTACGGAGCGACCACATCTCTGGCAAGCACTTTTTACATTAATTTTTTCAGGCCTTCCAAAGGCTTAGAGAAGGGTTGGCCTATGGCGCTGCGAAGAGAATAATGCCCCCCTTTGTATAAAGGAGAGACTCGCCCCATGTGGTTCAAAAACCTGCTTATCTATCGCCTGACCCAAGATCTGCCTTTTGATGCCGAGGCGTTGGAAACTGCACTGGCCACCAAACTGGCGCGTCCATGTGCAAGCCAGGAGTTGACCACCTACGGTTTCGTCGCGCCATTCGGCAAGGGCGAAGATGCTCCGCTGGCGCACATCAGTGGCGACTTCCTGCTGATCGCCGCCCGTAAAGAAGAACGCATTCTGCCGGGCAGCGTCGTGCGCGACGCGGTGAAGGAAAAGGTCGAAGAGATCGAAGCCGAACAAATGCGCAAGGTCTACAAAAAGGAACGCGATCAGATCAAGGATGAAATCATCCAGGCTTTCCTGCCGCGCGCCTTTATTCGTCGTTCGTCGACTTTCGCTGCCATTGCGCCGAAACAAGGCCTGATCCTGGTCAACTCGGCCAGCCCGAAACGTGCCGAAGACCTGTTGTCCACCCTGCGTGAAGTCATCGGCACGCTGCCGGTACGTCCGCTGACCGTGAAAATGTCGCCGACCGCCACCATGACTGAATGGGTCACCACCCAGAAAGCCGCGGACGATTTCTTCGTGCTGGACGAGTGCGAGCTGCGTGACACCCACGAAGACGGCGGCATCGTGCGTTGCAAGCGCCAGGACCTGACCAGCGAAGAAATCCAGCTGCACCTGAGCACCGGCAAAGTGGTCACTCAGCTGTCGTTGGCCTGGCAAGACAAGCTGTCTTTCGTTCTAGACGACAAGATGGTGGTCAAGCGCCTGAAGTTCGAAGACCTGCTGCAAGACCAGGCGGAACAGGACGGTGGCGAAGAAGCCCTCGGCCAACTGGATGCCAGCTTCACCCTGATGATGCTGACCTTCGGCGACTTCCTGCCGGCGCTGGTTGAAGCGCTAGGCGGCGAAGAGACTCCGCAAGGAATCTAAAACTTTGTGATATCCCACTGTGGGAGCGAGCCTGCTCGCGAAGGCGTCATATCAGTCAGCATCATTGTTGAATGACAGACCGCTTTCGCGAGCAGGCTCGCTCCCACACTGGTTTTATGGTGTTACTCAAGAATAAGGATCAGGCCATGCGTGCCCTCGCCGCTTTAAGCCGCTTCGTCGGCAACACCTTCGCTTACTGGGTGCTGATTTTCGCCGTCGTGGCGTTCCTGCAACCGACCTGGTTCATCGGCCTGAAGGGTGCGATCGTGCCGCTGCTGGGGCTGGTGATGTTCGGCATGGGCCTGACCCTCAAACTTGAAGACTTCGCCGAAGTCGCTCGCCATCCATGGCGCGTGGCCCTGGGCGTGGTTGCGCACTTCGTGATCATGCCCGGTGTGGCGTGGTTGCTTTGCCAGGCTTTCCACTTGCCGCCGGAGATCGCTGTCGGCGTCATCCTGGTCGGTTGCTGCCCTAGCGGCACCTCGTCGAACGTGATGACCTGGCTGGCCCGCGGCGATCTGGCGCTGTCGGTGGCCATCGCCGCTGTCACTACCCTCCTCGCCCCGCTCTTGACCCCGGCTCTGATCTGGCTGCTGGCCTCAGCCTGGTTGCCGGTGTCGTTCATGGAGCTGTTCTGGTCGATCCTGCAAGTGGTGCTGTTGCCGATCGTGCTTGGCGTGGTTGCCCAGCGCCTGCTGGGTGATCGGGTTCGCCACGCGGTGGAGGTGCTGCCGCTGATCTCGGTGGTGAGCATCGTCATTATCGTCACAGCCGTGGTGGCCGCCAGCCAAGCGAAGATTGCCGAATCCGGCCTGCTGATCATGGCCGTGGTGATGCTGCACAACAGCTTCGGCTATCTGCTGGGTTACTTCACCGCAAGGCTGTTCAAGTTGCCACTGGCCCAGCGTAAATCCCTGGCGCTGGAAGTCGGCATGCAGAACTCCGGGTTGGGTGCGGCCCTGGCCAGTGCGCACTTCTCACCGCTGGCGGCGGTGCCGAGTGCGTTGTTCAGCGTCTGGCACAACATCTCCGGGGCGCTGCTCTCGACGTATTTCCGCCGGATGAGCGAGAAAGAGGATCGGGAAACTGCGGCGCAGCAGGCTATCGACTGATCCGAAAACTTGATCCCCCGGTTAATGATGGGCACTCTATCGCACAACGCGAGGACGACCTCGCGGCTCGATCGAGTCATTAATCTGGGGACGACCCCGTCAATCGATGGAGGTCTCTCATGTCCTGGATCATTCTGTTTTTCGCCGGCCTGTTCGAAGTTGGCTGGGCCGTCGGCCTGAAATACACCGATGGCTTCAGTCGCCCTCTCCCCACCGCATTGACCGTTGCCGCCATGGCCATCAGCCTTGGCTTGCTGGGCCTTGCCATGAAGGAATTGCCGCTGGGCACGGCCTACGCGATCTGGACGGGTGTCGGTGCGGTCGGGACGGTAATTGCCGGGATCATTCTGTTCGGTGAATCCATGGCGTTGTTCAGGCTCGCCAGTGTGGCGTTGATCATTTCCGGGCTGGTTGGGCTGAAGATCAGCGCCTGACTGTTTGCTGCCATTACGAAAAAGCCCGCCACCCCTATTGATATAGACAGGGGGAGCGGGCTTTTTCAATGGTGTGTATTGACCGATCAGCTCTCGGCCAGCTCCATGCGTTCACGCGCGACAGGAGCTATTTGCGCACGCTCAAGCTGCATGCAACGCTCCAGAAACAGGAACATGTAGTCGTAGCTCTTGCAGACGGCCTGACGCAATTCCACTTGCAGGGATTTACTTGGATTCATACCCGCCAGCGTGCAGATGATTTCCAGGGCTTCCCACGGATGGGCATCGTCGTACTGGGCATGCATTTTTAACCACTTCATGGCCCGCTTGCGATCTTCTTCCGGGAATGAGGCCGCGTAGACACCACTGGAACAGACCAGCGCCGACCACTCCCCGGTCGCACCTTCAATGGCGTAGTTGGTGGCGGCAATGGCAACGATCAGCGAATCCGACGAACTGGTGTGCCAGCACCAGTGGCTCAAGGCGTGAAGTTCAGGGGCAACCTTTTGCGCTTGCAGATCTTCCAGGCTGACGCCGTGAGCACGGCTCCAGTGCACCCAGTAATCGGCATGGTTCAATTCGACGCGAATGTTACGCATCAACCAGCGACGTGCCATGTCTTCACCTGGATGGCGGGCAAAGCGAGTCTTGGTCAGGTTCTGTGCCATATATAACGCGAACTGTTCGACTACCGGCCAGCCACCAATCAGGTACTGGCGCATGGTCTTTGCACTGAGTTTGTTATCACGCAGACGCTGATACAGTTCGTGTTCGACAACCCGGCGTTTGCTCTCGCTGCAATCCTGGATCAGGCGTTGAGCCCAGGCGGGATAACTTGCAGCTTCCATGAGTGGTCCGGTTCGGTTGAATGTGTCGATCACTGTCGAGCTCCTTTTGATTGTGATTATAAGGATCAGCAAGAGATTTCAACGGAACGTGCCAGGCGCCTTGAATAACAAAGGCTGAGGCCTGGCTGGACGACTTTGTAAACTGTCGCTGGTAAACAAATGCGGGCGTTCAATAACATACCCTTGAGCGTAATCCACCCCGATCTCCAGCAATGCCTGCTCGATCTGGGGTGTTTCAACAAACTCGGCAATCGTACGTTTACCCATAACATGACCGATGTGATTGATCACTTCGACCATGGCGCGGTTAATCGGGTCGTCCAGCATATCCTTTACGAAACTCCCGTCGATCTTCAAGAAGTCTACAGGTAAATGTTTCAAATATGCGAATGAGGACATTCCGGCGCAAAAGTCATCCAGTGAAAAGTGGCAACCTAAACCTTTGAGTTCATTAATAAATCTGATTGCACTTCCGAGATTGGAAATAGCACTGGTTTCAGTGATTTCAAAACAAATCATTTCAGGCGGTATGGAGTAAGTAACAAACTGTTCACGCAGGAAGTGCAGAAACGCCTCATCTCCGATAGTTGTGCCTGACAGATTAATCGCACACATGGCCAACGGTCCTTTGTGCTGTTCGGCTATGCATTGGGCAATAACTTTGAAAACGTTTTGTACAACCCAGCGGTCAAGGGACGTCATCAGACCATAGCGCTCAGCAGCCGGAATAAAGCTGTCGGGCAAAATCATGCGTCCAGCTTCGTCATGCAGGCGCAACAGAATTTCGATATGTCCACCGCCCTTCTCGATATGACCAAGGGGCGCGATTTCCTGGGCGTACAGACAGAAGCGGTCTTCTTCCAGCGCCATGTGCAAGCGCTGCACCCAAGCCATCTCGCCGAAGCGCAGGGACAGTTCCGAATCATCGGCGTGATAGACCTGAACCCGATTGCGGCCCTTTTCCTTGGCCATGTAGCAGGCCATGTCGGCAGCGCGCAGCGAGGCTTCGAGAGTGGTCGGATTCTGAGCGACGTGAACCAGCCCGATGCTCACAGTGGTCACGAACGGTCGGCCTTTCCAGACGAAGTGCAGGTTCTGCACGGTCTGACGCAGGCCCTCGGCGATTTTTTCTGCGGCTTCCGGGGCGCAGTTCTCCAGCAGGATGCCAAACTCGTCGCCACCCAGGCGGGCCAGGGTATCGCCTTCGCGCAAACCGGATTGCAACAGAGCGCAGATATGCCGCAGCAACTCGTCACCCGCCGCATGGCCGCAGGTATCGTTGACCAGTTTGAACTGATCCAGATCGAGGAACATCAAGGCATGGCGCCCCGAATGCCGCGCCAGGATGTGCAGCGCCTGTTCCAGGCGATATTCGAACTCGCGGCGGTTGGCGAGCCCGGTCAAGGCGTCATGGGTCGCCTGCCAGGACAGATTGGCAATGTACTGTCGCTCCTGGGTCATGTCGTGCAGCACCAGCACCGTGCCGCTGACCTTCCCGGCGTTGCGGATCGGCGCACCGACCAGAGTGACCGAAACCGTGCTGCCATCCAGGCGCTGGATCAGTTTTGAGTGTTCGCTGCCACCGCTCAGCTGTCCGCTCAAAATGTGCTCGATCAACGTGAAGCCTTCGGCCTGAGCGTTCTCGTCCAGCAGATTGAACAGCGCCGCCAGCGGCAAACCCGTCGCCTGCTCGGCCTTCCAGTGAGTCAACGCCTCGGCGGCCGGGTTCATGTAGGCGATTGCGCCTTCGACATTCGTGGTGATCACGCCATCGCCAATCGATTGCAGGGTGATCTGCGCTCGGTCCTTCTCCAACTGCAGGGCCTCGGCGAACGCATTGCGGTGCTTGAGCAGTTTGTGGGTGCGCATCAAGGCCAGCGCAATCAAGCCCAGGGCCGTGGCGAGGTTGGTCACCAGCAACAGCCGCAGGATCACCCGTGAACCTTCGCCCAAGGCATCGCTGAAGGCTTTCGCCGCCGGTGTCACACCCTCATTGATGGCGAATATCTGGTCTTTCCAGCGCTTGATGTCAGCCTCGGCGGCCTGACTGACAGGAATGTGCTGATGCATTTCCTTCGCAACGTCATCGAGTTGCACCAGGTACGCGTCGCCCACTGTCCAAAGGTCGATAGCTTTTTCGAGGTAACTGAAGTGCCGGAAATTGAGGTAAAGCCAGATAACACTGGAAACGTCATCCGGGTGGTTACCTCCCTTGAGGATCGCCACACGTGCCGCTTCGATATTGGGTGGCCGATGATCCAGCGCCACTCGCAACTCATGGCCCCCCTGCGGTACGGCAATGGCGTTCTGGTATTTGACGTAAATCGTCTCGTCGCGGCTGTCGGCGTAGAGATTAAGGTAATAGATGGCGTCTTTTTGGCCTTTGGACCACAGGCTTTCCCCGGCAACGTAGCCGCGAACCGCCGACAGAACGTAAAGACTGACACCCCCCAACAGGGCCTGAAATAACACGACGGCGATGAATGGCCAGACGATGCCCAACAACCGTGGCGTTCCGAGAGTCCGCGCTTGATTCATGAGGTCCCTTGTTTTAGCACTGCCCGATCATCATCCAACGTGATCGCTACAGCTAGACTAGGGTGCGTTCTCGATCCCGGCAAGCGAGTAGCCGCTACTGCTGCGGGGAAGTGTCTATAAGTCACTGCTTTTTGAAGCGCAGCAGACAAACAAAGCGAACAACAGCTCCACGGCAAGACTTTCCATCACCTATCTATTATTCGGACCCGCACTCCATCGCCCTTGAGCGATGTGCTGCTGTGCGCATTGGCTAGTGCTGCTGCAAATGCCCATAAAGCTTGGCGTACAACCCTCCATCGGCAATCAACTGCTGATGGTCGCCATCCTCGGCAATTTGTCCGCCATCAAACACCAGCACCCGATCAGCCTGCTTCACCGCGGACAACCGGTGCGCAATGATCAGCGTGGTGCGATTGCTCAAGAACCGCGCCAACGCCTGGTGCAGGTTGTATTCGGTGGCGGCATCCAGCGCTGAGGTGGCTTCGTCGAGGATCACCACCTTGGGCTCGGCCAGGACCATCCGCGCAATCGCCAGGCGTTGACGCTGCCCGCCGGATAGCCGCACGCCGGAACGTCCGACGATGCTGTCCAGGCCATTGGGCAATTCCCGAACGGTGTTGTGCAGTTGCGCAATTTCCAGCGCTTGCCAGCAGGCTTCGTCGCTGCGCTCGCGGCCCATGGTCAGGTTGGCGCGGATGGTGTCGTTGAACAGCGCCGGGTGTTGCAGGACCACGGCGACATTTTCCCGCACGGTTTCCAGACCGATCTCTTGCTGGGTCGAACCACCGAAGCGGATCGTCCCGGCAAGCGGCGTGTACAGGCCCAGCAGCAACTGCACCAAGGTACTTTTTCCGCCACCGCTGGCGCCGACAATCGCGACTTTTTCGCCGGGGGCGATCGACAGGTTCATCTGGTTCAACACTAGTTCGTCGCCGTAACCGAAACTCAACCCCTGGACTTCGATGCCCACGGTTTCGCGACCGTTGAACGGGTCCACTCCACCCGGGTATTCAGGCTCATCGGCCCGGGCCAGCAACTCGTTGATCCGAGACAGCGCGCCGCCGGCCGCGTAATAGGCGTACTGCAGATTCAGCAGCTGTTCCACCGGACCGATCATGAACCACAGGTAGCTGAACACCGCGAGCATCTGGCCGATGGACAGGTCGGAAAACAGCACGGTGAGCATCGCCGCCGCACGGAAAATATCGATACCGAACTGGAACAGCAAGCCGCTGGCACGGTTCGAGGCATCGGTTTTCCACTGCGACGTCACCGCGTAATCGCGTACTTCACGAGCACGTTGACCGAGGCGCCCAAGAAAAAAGCCCTGACGGTTGCCGGCGCGCACTTCCTGAATGGAATCGAGGGTTTCGGTGAGTGCCTGGGTGAAACGCGAGGTGCTGTCGTTCTCGAGTTTCTTCAGGTGTTTGACCCGCTTGCCCAGCAGTACCGTGGCGTAGATCACCAGCGGGTTGAACAGCAGGATCAGCAACGCCAGCTTCCAGTGCATCCACATCAGGATGGACGCGGTGCCGACCAAGGTCAGCATGGCCACAAGGAAACGACTGAGGGTTTCGCCAACGAATTTGTCCACAGTGTCCAGGTCGGTGACCAGATGCGTGGTCACCGTGCCGCTGCCCAGGCTTTCGTATTCGCCCAGGGAAATGCGCTTGAGTCGTTCGATCAGCCGTGTGCGAATGCGATACACGATGTCCTTGGCCAGTGCCGCAAACAACTTTGCCTGCACCACGTTGAACAGCAAGGCGCCACAGCGCAGCAACAAGGTCACCAGCAGCATCAGGCCGATGTAGCCCGCCGCTTTCTGCCAGTTTTCGGGCAGCGCGTGGTTCATGATCTTCAGCGCAGAGTCGCCATGGCCCAGCAGCACCTCGTCCACCAGCAACGGCAGGAGCAAGGGAATCGGCACGCTGCACAACGTTGCCAGCACGGCCACGCCGTTGGCGATCCACAGGGACTTCTTGTGATGCAAGGCCAGGCGACGGATTTCCGCCCAGCTTAGACGGTCGACACGTGTAGCGGTTGCGGCGTTGTCAGGCTGGTCATGCACAGGCAGCGCGCTCCAGCCAGCGGCCGAGCAACGGAGACAATACGCTGAGAGGCTGATAGCCATTGGTCAACAGCGCCAATTGACCATCACGTTCAGCCAGCAAGGTAGGGAAACCGGCAATGCCCAGGTCCTGGACCCACGTGAAATCGGCAGCCGTCGCGGCGTGCATATCGGCACGGTCGAACGCAGCGGCGAACTCGATGCGCGGCAGACCGGCCTGCTCCGCCAGCTCCACCAGAACACTGGCGTGAGTGACGTCGCGCCCTTCGGCGTAAAACGCATGCTGAATCAGCCCGAGCAGTTTCCACGCACAATCCGGCGCCAGGCTGCGCGCGGTCACCAGCGCCCGACAGGCAGGTTCGGTGTCGTAGACAAACCCGTCGGGCAACGCGCCTTCCAGCTTGAACGGTTGACCCGTGGCTTCGGTGACCGCCTGCCAATGCTCAAGGATGTAGCGCCGGGTGGTCGGTTCCAGCGCGGAGCCGCTGCCGGTACGCAAACCACCCACCACCAGGTGCACGTCCACCCCCGCTGCTTGCGCCTGCTCGACCAGCGCGTTGGCCACCGGCGCGAAGCCCCAGCACCAGGAACACATCGGGTCCATCACATAGAGCAGGCGTTGCACAGACATGGTTCAAGCCTCGGAAGGAGTTTGCTTGTAGTTGTAGCCGATCGGGTGAGGCAGGTTGCGAGCCTTGGCCAGTTCGATCTGCTTTTGCCGGTCGATGGCACTGCGACGAGTCTTCTCGCTCAGCTTATCCCAGCAATGCGGGCAACTGATGCCGGCCACGTAGTGCTCGGACGCGCGGTCGGAGGCGCTGATCGGTGTACGACAGGCATGACATTGATCGTAGTCGCCTTCGCTGAGGTCATGACGAACGGTCACGCGGTTATCGAACACGAAGCAGTCGCCCTGCCATTTGGTTTCTTCCTGCGGCACCTCTTCGAGGTACTTCAGAATGCCGCCCTTGAGGTGGTAGACCTCGTCGAAGCCCTGGCTGAGCATATAGCTCGACGCCTTTTCACAACGAATGCCGCCGGTGCAGAACATCGCGACTTTCTTGTGCACGGCCGGGTCGAAATTGGCTTTGATGTAGTCGGGGAATTCGCGAAAACTGGTGGTCTTCGGGTCGATGGCGCCTTCGAAGGTGCCGATCGAGACTTCGTAATCGTTGCGGGTGTCGATCAACAGCACTTCCGGATCGCTGATCAACGCGTTCCAGTTCTCTGGATCGACGTAGGTGCCGACCTTCTTGTTCGGATCCACGCCTTCGACGCCGAGGGTAACGATTTCTTTCTTGAGTTTGACTTTGGTGCGATAGAACGGCTGGTCGTCGCAGTACGACTCTTTGTGGTCGATGTCGTCCATGCGTGGGTCGTTCTTGAGCCAGGCCATCAGCCCGTCAATGCCTTCGCGGCTGCCGGACACGGTGCCGTTGATGCCTTCTTCGGCGATCAACAGGGTGCCTTTGATGCCGTTGTCGACCATCGCTTGCAGCAGCGGCTCGCGCAGGGCGACGTAATCTTCCAGGGTGACGAACTTATACAGTGCCGCCACGACAATCTGTTGTGTCATGGGTGATTCTCCAGGTGGCTACCCTCGTAAGGGGTGAACCGGATGCGAAAAAAAACGCGCCGGGTGAGCGGCGCGTTGCGGATTCTAGCAAAAAACCGATGCTTAATGCTTGCTGCCGCCAGCACAGGTCGGCGAGGCCGGAGCCGCGTCGATCTGTGCCCATTCCTCTGGCGTGTAGGTATGCAGCGCCAACGCATGGAACTCGCCCATCAGCTCGCCGAGCGTGCCGTAGACTTTCTGGTGACGCTTGACGCGGTTGAGCCCTTCGAACTGCTGGCTGACCACCACGGCTTTGAAGTGGGTCTGCAACCCACGGCTGTGCATGTGGCTTTCATCCAGCACTTGCAGATGCTGCGGCTGCAACAGGCCCAGCGTCGATTCGATGCGTTGTTGCATGGTCATACCGAACTCCGCTTAAGGCTTTTTCTTGGCTGGAGCAGCGGCGCCTTTAGGCTCCAGCTCGGCGGTCATGTCAGCCAGCAGTTTGTTGACCACAGGCACGGCGCTTTCCAGCTTGGCTTGAGTCATCTGGGCCGATTGCTGAGTCAGCTGCGGCATTTTTTCCAGGACTTTCTTGCCCAGTGGCGACTGGTAGAACGCGACCAGGTCTTTCAGCTCGGATTCGCTGAAGTTGGTGGTATAGAGCTTGACCATGTCCGGCTTCAGCTTGTTCCAGCCAATGGCTTGGTCCAGCGCGGCGTTGGCTTTGGCCTGGTAGGTTTCCAGCAAGGCTTTTTTCGATTCAGGTGCTTTGGTCTGTTCAAAGCGTTGAGCGAACATTTGCTGCACTTGCATGTACACCGGAGTGCCCAATTTGTCAGCGTGCGCCAGGGTCAGGAAAGCTTCGGCACTGGCGTTGTGGCTGGCGGTATCGGCAAAAACAGGGCCGCTGGCGCAAACCAGTGCAACCGCGGTACAGATGGCACGAAGACGAGTCATCGAGTTTCCTTTTCTAGCAGGCGAGGTCATTACCCCAAGGGCGACCATTCTGCACCTAAAAAAGTGTGTCACTCAACCCCAAGCCTTGTCGGGCCTGATTTAGAGGGGTTGAACGGTCAAATTCCAGACTGATGGAACCACGGCCGGCGATCACAGCCTAAACTGCGCTATCAGACCTACAGGAGTGTGCATGATGAGCCGTATCGAAACCGACAGCCTTGGCCAGGTGGAAGTCCCGGATGAAGCCTACTGGGGCGCTCAGACGCAACGCTCGCTGATTAACTTCGCCATCGGCAACGAAAAAATGCCGCTGGCAGTGCTGCATGCCCTGGCGCTGATCAAGAAAGCCGCGGCGCGGGTCAATGACCGCAACGGTGACCTGCCCGCCGACATCGCCCGGCTGATCGAACAAGCCGCCGACGAAGTGCTCGACGGCAGCCATGACGACCAGTTCCCGCTGGTGGTCTGGCAGACCGGCAGCGGCACCCAGAGCAACATGAACGTCAACGAAGTGATCGCCGGTCGCGCCAACGAACTGGCCGGTAACGCTCGTGGCGGCAAGTCGCCGGTTCACCCTAACGATCACGTCAACCGCTCCCAGAGTTCCAACGACTGTTTCCCGACCGCCATGCACATCGCGGCAGCCCAGGCAGTGCAACAGCAATTGCTGCCGGCGATCAACGAACTGTCGGGCGGATTGGCCGAGCTGTCCGCACGACACATGAAACTGGTCAAGACCGGTCGCACCCACATGATGGACGCGACGCCGATTACCTTCGGTCAGGAACTGTCGGCGTTCATCGCGCAACTGGATTACGCCGAGCGGGCGATCCGCAGCGCGCTGCCGGCCGTCTGTGAACTGGCCCAGGGCGGCACCGCAGTCGGCACCGGGCTGAACTCGCCCCACGGTTTTGGCGAAGCCATCGCTGCCGAGCTGGCCGCCCTCTCCGGCCTGCCGTTCGTCACCGCACCCAACAAATTCGCTGCCCTCGCTGGCCATGAGCCGCTGACCACGCTGTCCGGTGCGCTGAAGACCCTCGCCGTGACCCTGATGAAAATCGCCAACGACCTGCGCCTGCTGGGTTCCGGGCCGCGAGCAGGCTTTGCCGAAGTGAAACTGCCGGCCAACGAACCGGGCAGCTCGATCATGCCGGGCAAGGTCAACCCGACCCAGTGCGAAGCCCTGTCGATGCTGGCTTGTCAGGTATTGGGCAACGACGTCGCCATTGGCTTTGCCGCGAGTCAGGGGCACCTTCAACTGAACGTGTTCAAACCGGTGATCATCCACAACCTGCTGCAATCGATCCGCCTGCTCGGCGATGGCTGCAGCAACTTCCAGCAGCATTGCATCGCTGGTCTGGAACCGGATGCAGAGAAAATGGCTGAACATCTGGAGCGTGGGTTGATGCTGGTGACGGCGCTGAATCCGCACATTGGTTATGACAAATCGGCGGAAATCGCCAAAAAGGCTTATGCAGAAGGGCTGACCTTGCGCGAGTCGGCGTTGCAGTTGGGGTATCTGACGGATGAAGAGTTTGATGCGTGGGTAAGGCCGGAGAATATGCTGGAGGCTGGCGCCAAGGGTTAAGCTTTGTAGCGACCATCAGATCGACTTCGCGAGCAGGCTCGCTCCCACATTGGATCGCATCCTCCTGTGGGAGCGAGCCTGCTCGCGAAGAACGATGACCCGGATTACCCTGCTGCAATCCTAACGCGACGGGCTCTGAGCCCGGCAATCAACGACGGCCCCAACGCCACCAGCGCCGACCCCAGCACCACCAGCACCGCCCCGCCATAACCCAGACCATTGATCGTCTCGGCATGCACATAGTCCGGCCACATCCATGCGGCCACCGCCACCGCAACGAACGTCACCAACGGCGTGATTGCCAACGTCGCACTGACCCGCGACGCCTCCCAATGCGCCAGAGCTTCGGCAAACGCGCCATAGGCGATCAGGGTGTTCATGCAGCACGCCAGCAGTAGCCAGCCTTGCAGCGGACTCAGTTGTAGCACTTCCAGCGGATGCACCCACGGCGTCAACAACAGCGCGCAGAACAGGTAGATCACCATCATCACCTGCAGCGAATTCCACACCGTGAGCAATTGCTTCTGACCCAAGGCGTAGAACGTCCAGACCGTGGACGCCAACAACACCAACAGCACGCCGGCGGTGTAATCGGTCAGCGAGGTCAGCAACTCGGCCAGCCGCTGATTGAAAAACAGGGCAAAGCCAATCAACAGCACCAGCAGGCCAATCCCCTGCCCCACGCTGAACCGTTCCTTGAACACAAACAGACTGGCGATCAGCAACATGATCGGCCCCATCTGCACCACCAGTTGCGCAGTGCCGGGGCTAAGCAGGTTCAGGCCCTTCAGGTACAGCACATAGTTGCCCACCAGGCCGAGCACCGCCATCAACACCAACCAGCCACCACGCGGCCCGAGCACCTTGCGGCTCGGCAGGCGTTTGGTCGCCGCCAGATAAATGAACAGGCACCCGCCGGATACGATCAGGCGAAACCAGGTCACCGTCACCGGGTCCATCACCAGCAGCACTTGCTTGAGTTTGATCGGCAGGATTCCCCACAGCAGCGCGGTCACCAAGGCCAGGAACAGACCGTAAACCCAGCGACCCGATGAAATGTGCATTGCGAACCCCGAAGCCAAGTGGCGAGAAAGGTCATTCTAGGCTCAGAGCCGTTCGGCACACAGGGACAGTTGGGCGTTGGCCGCGAATGAAACTGTGCGGGTCGCACCATTAAATTGGCGCTATGCCGTCGATCGGCTGGCCAGGCGTTGCAAGTGGTTCATGCATAAGCTCATGGGATTCGCCAACAGGAACATTCCTCAGGAGATCGCCATGTACGGCAAGCGCGCCCAGGACAATGCCCCCGCCACTCACTTTCGCTGTGACCGGGTGTGTCGCGTGAATGGAAGTTTGTATTTCAGCACCCGGGAAAACACCCTTGAAGGGCCGTTTGAAAATCCGGAGAAGTTGGCGCGGGAGGTACAGGCTTACATTGAGCGGATGCTGCTTTTGCGTATGAGCCTGTAGACCGCGGCGCCTCCATTCGCGAGCAGGCTCGCTCCCACATTGGATCTATGTCGCACACTAGATCCCTGTGGGAGCGAGCCGGCTCCGGGCGGCGATCCGACGAAGGCGGTTAATCAGGCAATGCAAATCTTGCGGATTTAACGCACCGCTTCAAACAACCCGGTCGCACCCATCCCGCCACCCACACACATGGTGACGATGCCGTAACGCACGTTGCGGCGCTGCAATTCACGCACGAGATGCCCGACCTGACGCGAACCGGTCATGCCGAACGGATGGCCGATGGAAATCGAGCCGCCATTGACGTTGTACTTGTCGTTATCGATTTCCAGCCGAATGCGGCTGTGCAGGCATTGCGAGGCGAACGCTTCGTTGAGTTCCCACAGATCAATGTCGGCAACCTGCAAACCCTTGGCTTTGAGCAACTTCGGCACCGAGAACACCGGACCGATGCCCATTTCATCCGGCTCGCAACCCGCCACGGTGAAACCACGGAAGAACGCCTTGGGCTTCAACCCCAGTTCCAGTGCTTTTTCCAGGCTCATTACCAGCGTCATCGACGCGCCATCGGACAGCTGCGAAGAATTGCCCGCCGTCACCGAACCGTCTTCGGCAAACACCGGTTTCAATCCCGCCAGGCTTTCCAGGGTGGTGCCCGGGCGATTGCAGTCATCGTGATCGACGATGCCGTCAAGAATCTGCACCTGACCGGTGGCCTTGTCTTCAACCCGATACTTCACCGCCATCGGCACGATTTCATCGTCAAACAATCCAGCGGCCTGAGCCTGAGCAGTACGTTGCTGACTTTGCAGCGCGTACAGATCCTGTTCTTCACGAGTGACGTCGTAACGACGAGCGACGATTTCGGCCGTCTGGCCCATCGGGAAATAGATGCCGGGCACCTGCTCTTTCAGCAGCGGATTGATCAGGTTGTCGGTGTTGATGCTTTTCATGGTCAGGCTGATGGACTCGACGCCACCGGCGACGATGATATCGCTGCAACCCGAAGCAATCTGGTTGGCGGCGATGGCGATCGCCTGCAGGCCCGACGAGCAAAAACGGTTGAGGGTCATGCCGGCAGTGCCGGTGCCCAGGCGCGACAGCACCGCGATGTTGCGACCGATGTTGAAGCCCTGGCCACCTTCGTTGGAACCGGCACCGACGATGCAGTCCTCGACGCTGGCCGGGTCGATGCCCGAGCGCGCCAGCAGCGCATTGACGCAGTGGGCCGCCATGTCGTCCGGACGGGTCAGGTTGAACTTGCCGCGAAAGGATTTGGCCAGGCCGGTCCGCACGCTGTCGACGATCACCACTTCACGCATGGCATACCTCATTGTTGTTGTCGGTTGAGAGTGGACCGAGCATAAGTCCACTGCATTACCGACCGCGACAATCATTCACCCCGCGTATGCGCAACCATCGCTCACTTCTTGTGCTGTTTCACTTTCCTGTCGTGTTTGTCGGACTTTTCGAAAGCCTCTTCCAGCGCCAGATTGATGGTGCGCAGGACTTTGACCCGCGCCCAGCGCTTGTCATTGGCTTCCACCAGCGTCCAGAGCGATATCTCGGTGCTGGTGCGATCGACCATGTCACCGACCGCCGCGCGGTAGTCGTCCCATTTGTCACGATTGCGCCAGTCATCTTCGGTGATCTTGAAACGCTTGAAGGGAATTGCTTCCCGGGCCTGGAAACGCTCCAGTTGCGTCTGCTTGTCGATGGCCAGCCAGAACTTGACCACAATCACCCCGGCCTCAGCGATCTGCTCTTCGAAATCATTGATTTCGCTGTAGGCCCGCAACCAGTCAGCCGGCGGGCAAAAGCCTTCGACGCGTTCCACCAGCACCCGCCCGTACCACGAACGATCGAACACCGTGAACTTGCCCTTGGCCGGGATGTGCCGCCAGAACCGCCAGAGGTACGGCTGCGCCCGTTCCTCTTCGGTGGGCGCGGCAATCGGCACGATGCTGTACTGGCGTGGATCGAGGGCTGCCGCAACCCGGCGGATCGCCCCGCCCTTGCCTGCCGCATCATTCCCCTCAAACACCGCCACCAAGGCGTGCCGACGCATGCGTTTGTCGCGCATCAGGCCGGAGAATCGTGCCTGTTCGGTAATCAATTGTTCTTCGTAGTCGTCCTTGTCCAAGCGCTGGGTCAAATCCAGGCTGTCGAGCAGGTTCAGTTGATCGACATGGATGGGCAACGGCGCGGCATTGACCTTGTCGGGATGGACCTCGGGACGCTTCAGAGCATTTTGCAGGCCTTCGAGCAGGATCTTGCCCACCGCCAGGCTGCGGTAATGAGGGTCCACTCCTTCGATCACATGCCAAGGCGCGTAGTCGCGGCTGGTACGGCGCAACACGCGTTCGCCGTATTTCACGAACTTGTCGTAGGTTTGCGATTGTTGCCAGTCCAGCGGACTGATGCGCCAACTGTGCAGCGGGTCATCCGCCAGGGCCTTGAGCCGCGCCTTCATTTGCTTCTTGGAGAGGTGGAACCAGAACTTGAAGATCAGCGCGCCTTCGTCGCAGAGCATTTTTTCAAAGCGCTCGGACTGGTTGATCGCCTGATCCAGCACCGGGTCCTTGAACAAGCCATGAACCCGGCCTTGCAGCATCTGGCTGTACCAGTTGCCGAAGAAAACCCCCATGCGGCCCTTGGCCGGGAGCATCCGCCAGTAGCGCCAGGCCGGTGGCCGCGCCAGCTCTTCGTCGGTCTGCTGATCGAACGTGCGGACCTCGATCAAGCGTGGGTCCATCCATTCGTTAAGCAACTTGACCGTCTCGCCCTTGCCGGCGCCTTCGATGCCATTGATCAGAATGATCACCGGAAAGCGGCGCTGCTGGTGAAGTTCGAACTGCGCTTCGAGCAAGGCTTCACGCAGGGCCGGTTCTTCGGCGTCGTAGGTTTCTTTGTCGATGGCGTGACCGATTTCGGCGGATTCGAACATGGGACGGCTCCTTCCAGGATTGAGCAAGACTAGCGGATTGAGTTGTTTTCCGTGGGAGAAATCCCTTACTTCGCAGCAACGATATTTTTTTGTAGCAGCTGCCGAAGGCTGCGTTCGATCGCGCAGCGGTCGTAAATCCTGAGTGCACGTTTTACCTGAAAAAATACATCGGCTGATTTTGCGACCGCTACGCGATCGAACGCAGGCTGCGCCAGCTGCTACAGATTTTCCGCGAATCTGCGAGCGCACGCGTTGCCAGGGATCAAGCACCGCTCCGGCGATCGGCTAGAATGGCCGCCTTGCCGTTGCCGAGCCTGCCATGAAACCTGTATTGCCCCACGCCCAGCTCGACTGGGACGACCAAGGGCTCCCGCGTTCGCGGGTGTTCGATGATGTGTATTTCTCCGATCTGTCGGGGTTGGACGAAACCCGCTACGTATTCCTCGAACAGAACGCGTTGCGTGAACGCTTTGCCGCATTGCCGGCCGGCGGTCGACTGGTGATTGGCGAGACCGGTTTCGGCACCGGGCTGAATTTCCTTTGCGCCTGGCAGCTATTCGAACAGCATGCGGTGGCCGGAGCACGACTGCATTTTGTCAGTGTCGAAAAGTACCCGCTGAGCCTGCCCGATCTGCAGCGTGCCTTGGCCTTGTGGCCGGAGCTCAAACCGTTTGCCGATCAACTGCTGACGCAATACATCGCAATCCACCCAGGCTTCCAGCGCCTGGTGCTGGACAACGGCCGCGTGACCCTGACCCTGCTGATCGGCGATGCGCTGGAGCAATTGCCACAACTCGACGCGCAGATCGACGCCTGGTTTCTCGACGGTTTTGCCCCGGCGAAAAACCCTGACATGTGGACCGCCGAGCTGTTCGCCGAACTGGCACGTCTGGCGGCCCCCGGCTCGACCATCAGCACCTTCACCAGCACCGGTTGGGTGCGCCGTCTGCTGAATGCAGCGGGCTTCAAGATGAAGCGCACGCCAGGCATCGGCCATAAATGGGAAATCCTGCGGGGCGTGTTTCTCGGCTGGCCTGAAGTAGTCCCGGTGCCCGCCGCGGCCAAACCATGGTTCGCGCGCCCGACGCCACTGACCGGCGAACGTCGGGCAATGGTGATCGGCGCCGGCCTGGCCGGTTGCGCCACGGCAGCCAGTCTCGCGGCGCGGGGTTGGCACGTCAGTCTGCTGGAGCGCCACAATGCACTCGCGCAGGAAGCCTCGGGCAATCCACAGGGCGTGCTGTACCTCAAGCTTTCGGCCCATGGCACCGCATTGTCGCAGTTGATTGTCAGTGGTTTCGGTCACACCCGACGCTTGCTTGAGCATCTGCAACGGGGCGTCGACTGGGACGATTGCGGGGTCTTGCAACTGGCCTTCAACGCCAAGGAAGCCGAGCGTCAGGCGCAATTGGCCGCCGCTTTTTCGCCAGACCTGGTGCACTTGCTCGATCAACCGCAAGCCCAGATTCAGGCCGGGATCGCCCTGGAGCACGGCGGATTATTCTTCCCGGAAGGTGGCTGGGTTCATCCCCCGGCGTTGTGCCATTGGCAGGCGTCCTCAACGAACATCCAGTGGCTGCCCCATCGCGATGTCCTGGAACTGCGCAAGGTGGATGATCAGTGGCAGGCCTGGGACGGTGATGATTTGCTGGCCAGTGCCCCCGTGGTGATCCTGGCCGGCGCCGCCGAGATCAAGCGTTTCCCGCACAGCGCCGAACTGCCCCTCAAACGCATTCGTGGCCAGATCACCCGACTCGCGCAAACCCCTGAAAGCCAGAGCCTGGCCACCGTCGTCTGCGCCGAAGGCTATGTGGCGCCCGCTCGACTGGGCGAACACACCCTCGGCGCCAGCTTCGACTTCAAGAGCAATGACCTGACCCCAACCCTCGCCGAACACCTCGGCAACCTGGCTTTGCTCGAAGAAATCTCCGCCGACCTGGCCACTCGACTGCATGCACAGGAACTGGACCCGCAACAGCTTGAAGGACGCGCCGCGTTCCGCTGCACCAGTCCGGACTACCTGCCGATCGTTGGCCCGTTGGCCGAACCAGCGGCCTTCGCCGATGCCTACGCCGTGCTGAGCAAGGACGCCCGGCAAGTACCGGATATTCCCTGCCCCTGGCTTGAGGGTTTTTACGTCAACAGCGGCCACGGTTCTCGCGGCCTGATCACCGCGCCGCTGTCGGGTGAGTTGCTCGCGGCATGGATCGAAAACGAACCTTTACCTCTGCCCAGAGCGGTCGCCGAGGCCTGTCATCCCAACCGTTTTGCGGTGCGCCAATTGATCCGCGGAAAAGTCTGACGGCGCGCCTTATAACTTATCGGTCTAAAACTCCGGGGATTCAGCCGGGTCAGTTTCTGAGTACCCGCCGTTTTTGGCGCGGTATCGATTGACCCTCCCCAACGGAAAAACCGGTAAGGAATTTATGTGCGGATTAGCTGGCGAGTTACGTTTTGATCATCAACCTGCAGACCTTGCAGCCATTGAGCGAATCACCCATCACCTGGCCCCTCGCGGCCCTGACGCGTGGGGCTTTCATGCCCAAGGGCCGATGGCCCTGGGCCACCGTCGCCTGAAAATCATGGACCTGTCGGACGGCTCGGCGCAGCCGATGGTCGACAACCAATTGGGCTTGTCTCTGGCCTTCAACGGCGCGATCTACAACTTCCCGGAACTGCGCACTGAGCTTGAAAGCCTCGGTTATGCCTTCTATTCCGGTGGTGACACCGAAGTGCTGCTCAAGGGCTATCACGCCTGGGGCGAAGCCTTGCTGCCCAAGCTCAATGGCATGTTCGCCTTCGCCATTTGGGAGCGCGATGCCCAACGTCTGTTCATCGCCCGCGACCGTCTCGGCGTGAAGCCGCTGTACCTGTCGCGCACCGGACAGCGCCTGCGCTTTGCCTCGACGCTGCCGGCGCTGCTCAAGGGCGGCGACATCAACCCGATCCTCGATCCGGTGGCGCTCAATCATTATCTGAATTTCCACGCCGTGGTCCCGGCCCCGCGCACCTTGCTGGCCGGCATCGAAAAACTGCCACCGGCGACCTGGATGCGCATCGAAGCGGACGGCACCACTGAGCAGAAAACCTGGTGGACCCTGCCCTACGGCCCACACGCCGACGAGATGAATCTGACACTGGAAGACTGGCGTGACCGTGTACTCGACAGCACCCGTGACGCGGTGGCGATCCGTCAACGTGCGGCAGTCGACGTCGGTGTGCTGCTTTCGGGCGGTGTCGATTCGAGCCTGCTGGTCGGTCTGTTGCGTGAAGTCGGTGTTGAAAACCTGTCGACCTTCTCCATCGGTTTTCAGGATGCCGGCGGCGAGCGTGGCGACGAATTCCAGTATTCGGACCTGATCGCCAAGCACTACGGCACACAGCATCACCAACTGCGCATTGACGAAAAAGAGATCATCGAGCAATTGCCCGCAGCGTTCCGCGCCATGAGCGAACCGATGGTCAGTCATGACTGCATCGCGTTCTATCTGCTGTCCCGTGAAGTGGCCAAGCATTGCAAGGTGGTGCAAAGCGGCCAGGGTGCAGACGAGTTGTTCGCCGGTTATCACTGGTATCCACAAGTCGACGGTGCCGAAGATCCGTACGCCGCCTATCGCGATGCGTTTTTCGACCGCAGCTACGACGACTACGCCGCCACCGTGCAGCCGAAATGGCTGACAGCGAATGACGCCGCTGGTGACTTCGTGAAGGAACATTTCGCACAGCCCGGCGCCGATGCAGCGGTGGACAAAGCCCTGCGTCTGGACAGCACGATCATGCTGGTGGACGACCCGGTCAAACGCGTCGACAACATGACCATGGCCTGGGGCCTGGAAGCGCGCACGCCGTTTCTCGACTACCGCCTGGTGGAACTGTCGGCCCGCGTGCCGGGCAAATTCAAACTGCCGGATGGCGGCAAGCAAGTCTTGAAAGAAGCTGCGCGGCTGGTGATTCCGAGTGAAGTGATCGATCGCAAGAAAGGCTACTTCCCGGTGCCGGGCCTGAAGCATTTGCAGGGCGATACGCTGAACTGGGTGCGCGAACTGTTGCTCGATCCGAGTCAGGATCGCGGCCTGTTCAAACCGGAGATGCTCGACCGCCTGCTGACCGATCCACAAGGTCAATTGACCCCGTTGCGCGGTTCCAAGCTGTGGCAATTGGCGGCCCTGAACCTGTGGCTCAGCGAACAAGGAATCTGATCGATGAAACCCCACGCCACGGCCTACAGCCAACGCTTGTTGCGCGGTCAGGCGCCCTCTTACGAACGTTTGCAGGCACGCCTGGCCGAAGACGGCAGTGAGTTGGGCGCTGCACCGATCGCCGTGCATTGCGGTTGGGGCCGGTTGCTGATCGGCCATACCTTCCCGGATGCGGCGAGCCTGGCCCAAGAGCTGCTCAACGAGCACACCGGTGAACGCGACATCGCCCTGTATGTGGCTGCCCCCCAGCAAGTACTGGGGCTGGAGCCGGCCCAGTTGTTTCTCGACCCGTCCGACACCTTGCGCCTGTGGTTCAGTGATTACCGCCAGTCGACTCGGGTGTTTCGCGGCTTTCGCATCCGCCGGGCCCAGAGCGACGCGGACTGGCAGGCGATCAATCAGCTGTATCAGTTGCGCGGCATGCTGCCGATCGACGCAAGTCTGCTGACTCCCCGTCATCAGGGTGGACCGGTCTATTGGCTGGCCGAAGATGAGGACAGCGGCGCGATCATCGGCAGCGTCATGGGCCTCAATCACCACAAGGCGTTCAACGATCCGGAAAATGGCAGCAGCCTGTGGTGCCTGGCGGTCGATCCGCAATGTTCGCGACCGGGTGTCGGTGAAGTGCTGGTGCGGCATTTGATCGAGCACTTCATGAGCCGTGGGTTGAGTTACCTGGACCTGTCCGTGCTGCACGACAACCGGCAGGCGAAAAGTCTTTACGCCAAGCTGGGATTTCGCAACCTGTCGACCTTCGCGATCAAGCGCAAGAACTGCATCAATCAGCCGTTGTTTCTGGGCCCGGGTCCCGAAGCCGAGTTCAATCCTTATGCACGGATCATCGTCGAGGAAGCTCACCGTCGCGGCATCGAAGTGCAAGTCGATGATCCCGATGCCGGTCTGTTCACCTTGATCCATGGCGGTCGCCGCGTACGTTGCCGTGAATCCCTCAGCGATCTGACAAGCGCCATCAGCATGACGTTGTGCCAGGACAAAAGCCTGACGCACAAAGTGCTCAAAGCCGCCGGTTTGAACCTGCCGTCGCAGCAACTGGCCGGCAACGCCGACGACAATCTGGCGTTTCTCGACGAGCACGAACGGGTCGTGGTCAAGCCACTGGATGGCGAACAGGGCCAGGGCGTCGCGGTGGATTTACGGAGTATCGAAGAGGTCCAGCAAGCCATCGAATCCGCCCGCCAGTTCGACAGTCGAGTGCTGCTGGAGAGTTTCCACGAAGGCCTCGATTTGCGGATTCTGGTGATCGGTTTTGAGGTGGTCGCCGCGGCGATTCGTCGTCCGGCAGAAGTAGTCGGTGATGGTCAACATTCCATCGGTGCGCTGATCGAAGCGCAGAGCCGGCGTCGTCAGGCGGCTACCAGCGGTGAAAGCAAAATCCCGCTGGACCACGAGACCGAGCGCACCTTGCACGCGGCGGGTTATGACTACAGCAGCATTCTGCCGGCCGGGGAGCATTTGTTCGTACGGCGTACGGCGAATCTTCATACCGGCGGCATTCTTGAGGATGTCACGGCGATCCTGCATCCGACGTTGGTGGATGCGGCGGTACGCGCGGCGCGGGCGCTGGACATTCCGATGGTCGGGCTCGACCTGATGGTGCCTGCTGCCGATCAGCCGGAGTATGTGTTTATCGAAGCCAATGAGCGCGCAGGCCTGGCCAACCATGAACCGCAGCCGACGGCCGAGCGGTTTGTGGATTTGTTGTTTCCGCACAGTCAGCCGGCGGCTTAGCCCCCCTTCCTGATCGTTCCCACGCTCCGCGTGGGAATGCAGCCAGGGACGCTCTGCGTCCCAAAAGCGGACGCGGAGCGTCCAGTGAGGCATTCCCACGCAGAGCGTGGGAACGATCAACGCTTAACTCATCAGGAGTTTCCATGACCAGCAAAATTCCGGAACCGGATCTGAACTACCTGCAAAAAGTCCTGCTGGAAATGCTCGCCATTCCCAGCCCGACCGGGTTCACCGACACCATCGTGCGTTACGTCGCCGAACGGCTTGAAGAGCTGGGCATTCCCTTTGAGATGACCCGCCGCGGCACTATCCGCGCCACCCTCAAGGGCAAGAAGAACAGTCCCGACCGCGCGGTCTCCGCTCACCTCGACACCATCGGTGCGGCGGTTCGCGCGATCAAGGACAACGGTCGTCTGACCCTGGCGCCTGTCGGCTGCTGGTCCAGCCGTTTTGCCGAGGGCAGCCGGGTCAGCCTGTTTACCGACAACGGCGTGATCCGTGGCAGCGTGCTGCCGCTGATGGCTTCCGGGCATGCGTTCAATACCGCCGTGGATGAAATGCCGATCAGTTGGGATCACATCGAGCTGCGCCTGGACGCCTATTGCGCTACACGTGCCGATTGCGACTCGCTGGGCATCAGCGTCGGTGATTTTGTCGCCTTCGACCCTTTACCGGAATTCACCGAAAGTGGCCACATCAGCGCCCGTCATCTCGATGACAAGGCCGGCGTTGCCGCATTGCTGGCGGCGCTGAAAGCGATCGTCGACAGCGGCCAAGAGCTGATGATCGACTGTCATCCGCTGTTCACCATTACCGAGGAAACCGGCAGTGGCGCGGCAGCGGCGTTACCGTGGGACGTCAGCGAATTCGTCGGCATCGACATTGCCCCGGTCGCGCCAGGTCAGCATTCCAGCGAACACGCGGTGAGCGTGGCAATGCAGGATTCCGGCGGCCCCTACGACTATCACCTGTCGCGGCATCTGCTGCGCCTGGCCAGTGACAACGAATTGCCAGTGCGCCGTGACCTGTTCCGCTACTACTTCAGCGATGCCCATTCGGCGGTCACTGCCGGGCATGACATTCGCACCGCCCTGCTCGCCTTCGGCTGCGACGCCACTCACGGCTACGAACGCACCCACATCGACAGCCTCGCCGCCCTCAGCCGCCTGCTCGGCGCCTACATTCTGAGTCCGCCGGTGTTTGCCAGTGATGCACAACCGGCCAAGGGGTCGCTGGACCGGTTCAGTCATCAGATCGAACATGAGACGCAGATGGAAAGTGATACGCGGGTGCCGTCGGTGGATAGCCTGGTGGGGCAGCGCTCCGATAGCTGAGTCTTGCTTGAGATAGGCTGTGATTGAAAGATTGCCATCGCGAGCAGCCTCGCTCCCACAGGAGTAGGCGGTCACCTGTGGGAGCGAGCCTGCTCGCGAAGGCGCCAGATCAGACAACACAGTTCCCAAGCTAGCCGCATCCCTTCATTCGCCGTAGCATCGCGCCATTGTTTAGCCGAGGTGCCTATGCTGATCCCCCACGACCAACTTGAAGTCGACACCCTCACCCGCCTGATCGAGGATTTCGTGACCCGTGACGGTACGGACAACGGCGATGACACGCCGCTGGAAACCCGTGTTCTGCGTGTTCGCCAGGCATTGACCAAGGGCCAGGCGCTGATTGTCTTCGACCCGGAAAGCGAGCAATGCCAGTTGATGCTCAAGCACGATGTGCCCAAGCACCTGTTCGACTGAGACCTCAGCGTCTTTTGTTTTTCGCCAGTTTGAGCTGGATGCGGTCGTAGACCTCGGCCCGGTGCACGTTGACGTTTTGCGGCGCTTCGACACCGAAGCGCACACTGCCTCCGTTGACGGCAAGAATGCGCACGGAAATGTTGTCACCGATGGAAATCAACTCGCCCACAACGCGACTGAGTACAAGCATGGCATTCGTCCTTTAGGGTTATCGAACCCTGAAGATGCCCTGCGCTCAACGGGCCTACAATGCGACAGCAACAAATCAGTCCCGCCCTACAGCGCACTCCGAACAGCTCCTATGGAAACGTCTGACAAACTCATTAAATGAAGGACCGATCCTTCAGGAAGCGGAGAAGCGCGGGCCGAAAAGGATGACGCTCGCCCCGATCACACACAGCGCCACGCCGAGCCAGTCCGAGCCCAGCGGACGAACCCGCTCGACCACCGCCAGCCAGCCGATCGACGCGATGATGTAGATGCCACCGTAAGCGGCATAGGCGCGACCGGCGTAGGTCGCTTCGATGCGGGTCAGCAGCAGCGCAAACAAGGTCAGACTGAGCAGAGCCGGCACGACCCACCAGGCGCTTTTACCCTGGCGCAGCCACATCCAGAAGGCGAAACAGCCGGCAATTTCGAACAGCGCGGCGAGAAAAAACCACAGGTAATTGAGCATGCAAACGTCTCGTGAGGATGGCCGATGGCGGCCACCCTAACGACGGTGTTGTGTTGGGGGCAAGCTCAACCTGCGGTTTGCTTGGCCTTGGCGCGCATTTTGTCGGCCATGACGGTCATTTCGTCGTAGAGCAGTTGCGGGTTCTTCTGCTTGAGCGCCCAGGCCATGCGGCCCTGTTCGTGAGGCAGAATCATGAATTCGCCGGCAGCGACGTGCTGATAGATGTAGTCCGCAATGTCGGCCGCGGTGATCGGCGAGCTTTCCAGCAACTTGCCGACCTGGGCTTTCATGGCCGGTGTCGGGCCACGGAAGGAGTCCAGCAGGTTGGTCTGGAAGAACGATGGGCACACTACATGCACACCAATTTCCTCCTGCGCCAGCTCGATCAACAGACTTTCGGACAACGCCACCACGCCAGCCTTCGCCACGTTGTAGTTGCTCATGGCCGGGCCTTGCATCAGGGCGGCCATCGACGCGATGTTGATGATCTTGCCTTTGCTTTTTTCCAGCAGCGGCAGGAAGGCCTTGCAGCCCTTGACCACGCCCATCAGGTTGATCGCGATCTGCCAGTCCCAGTCTTCCAGGGACAGTTCACTGAAGAACCCGCCCGAGGCAACGCCGGCGTTGTTGACGATGACATCGATGCCACCGAGTTTCTCTTCACAGGCTTGGGCGAAGGCGGTCAGCTGGCTGTAATCGCGCACGTCGCAACGCTGAATAAAACCGTCGCCACCGGCTTCGCGAACCAGCTTCAGGGTTTCTTGCAGACCGGGTTCGCTGACATCCGACAAGGCCAGCTGCCAGCCTTCACGCGCCCAGCGCAGCGCGATTTCGCGACCTAAGCCTGAGCCCGCGCCAGTGATCATCATGCGATTTTGCATAGCAAACAGCCTTGTTGTTCCGGGGAAGATGCGTCGAGTGTAGCGAAGGACAATGCCCGACCCACGCTCCATCAGATTGCTGAATGGCCCGAGCAAACCGTGGGAGCGTCTGAACCAACTAGAGTAATAAAAAACGGAATAAGCCTTTCTTCGAAAAACATTAAAAAAACTTGGAATTTTCTTTCATGCTCGACAGTCGGATTTTGTAAGCAGCCTGGTTTTTAGCATCCCGGCTGACACTTAAACGCCAGGTAATCCAGAACACTTCCAACAAGGAAATAGACATGGGCACAATTCTTATCGTAATCCTGATCCTCTTGCTGATTGGTGGTTTACCAGTCTTCCCGCACTCCAGAAGTTGGGGTTATGGCCCGTCGGGTATCATCGGCGTGGTGTTGGTGGTGCTGTTGATCCTGCTGTTGCTCGGCAAGATATAAAGGTTTAACAGGCAAAAAAAAGAGGCCCTTTTCAAGGGCCTCTTTTTTATTGCATCAAGACTTAGTCCGGCTTGCCGTCAACCACACCGGCGGTGTTGTCGATCAGGCTCTTGGTCGCCGTTTGCAGGAACGCTTCGAGCTTGAGCTTCAGCTCAGCGGTACGCGGTGCATTTGGAACGATCTCGGCGTGAGGTGTCGCGCCCAGTTCGTACTGGTACATCTTCGGCGCCATTTCCTTTTCTTTCGGCAGCACCAGAATCTGATCAGCCGTGATGATGGCGGTGGTCTGCTCGCTACCCGATGGCTTGATCACGCCAAAACCGGCGTCGCCTTCAGGCAGATTGAGCAAATCACGACCCCAGCACTGATGACGCACTTCGCCACCAATGCGGCCCATGATGGTCGGCACGATGTCGATCTGCGTGCCCACGGTATGGTCAAGCTGGCCGAATTTTTCCTGGATGCCCGGCGCGATCATCAACATCGGCACGTTGAAGCGGCCCAGGTCCATTTCGGTGATCTGACGCTCGTTGCCAAAGCCGTGGTCGCCGACGATGACAAACAGGGTCTCCTTGTAATACGGTTCCTTGCGGGCCTTTTCAAAGAACTGGCCCAGCGCCCAGTCCGCATAACGCATAGCGGTCAAATGCTCGTTCAGGCTACCGCGATCGGTCACGCGTTCAACCGGCAATGGGGTGGGCAAGGCGTATGGCGTGTGGTTGGACAGGGTTTGCAGCAACGCATAGAACGGCTTGCCGTTTTCCCGCGCCTTGAGCTCGACCAGACCACGGTCGAACATGTCCTGGTCGGACACGCCCCAGGTCGGATCAGAGAACACCGGGTTCACGAAGTCATTACGACCAATGAAGTTGGTCATGCCCTGGTTGCTGAAGAAACCCGACTGGTTGTCCCAGGCGAAGTCGCCGTTGTAGACGTACACGTCGTCATATTTACGGGCACTGAGCAATTGCGGCAGGCCGGACAACTTGTGGCTGCCTTCCGGCGTCTGCATCAGGTATTCGAAACCTGGCAGGTTCGGGAAGCAGGCCATGGTGGCGAACATACCCTGGTGGGTATGGGTGCCGTTGGAGAAGAAGCGGTCAAACAGCAGGCCTTCCTTCGACAATTTGTCGAGGTACGGCGTGATGTTGCCCGGTGCACCCAAGGCGCCCACCGAGTGACCGGCCATGCTTTCCATCAGGATCACGACGACGTTCTTGATCGGCAGGGTCTTGTCGGCCGGCGGCGTGTAATCGCGACGCACGGCGGCGATCTCCGCATCTACCAGTTTGTCGTCCGGCATCACCAGCATGTCACGCACGACTTTCTGCGCTTCAGCCTGTGGCAAGGTGGCCTTCCAGACGTTGTCGCGATCTTCGGATATCCGGCTCTTGGCCGCGGCGACCAGCGACAAGGTGCCGTTGAGGCCCAACTGGTTGGCGAAGTTCGAGTTGGTGGTGTAGACGTCACCCCAACGCAGTGGCGGGCCCTGACGCAGGGTGCCACGAGCGGCTACCACGCAAACCATCAGGCAGACGACGAACACCGTGATGCGTGCATACCATGGGGCGATCTGGCGCGTGCCAATGCTGCCGCCACTGAATGGACCCCGAGGACGGGTGGCGCGGTCGGCGCCCTTGAACGCCAGGGTCAGGATCAACGTGCCCACGGCCCAGGCCAGCAGGTAGCGAACCACCGGGAAACCGTACCAGAGCATGCTCATCACGGTCTTCGGGTCTTCCTTTACATATTGGAAGACCAGGCCGTTGAGGCGCTGGTGGAACTCGCGGTAGAAGTCCATCTCCATCAGACCGAGGAACAGGGCGATGCTCGAGGCAATGGTCAGCCAGAACCGGAAGAATCCGCGTGCGGCCATCGCCCGGGCGCTGAACAGCGCCAGCAGCAATGGAATGCTGAGGTAGACCACCAGGCGCAGGTCGAAACGCAGACCGTTGGCGAACGCTTCGAGAAAGGTCGAGGCCGGGGTGTCGAGGATCATCTCGCGGTTGTAAACCAGCAGCGCAACGCGCAGCAGGCTGAACATGACCATCATGACCAGGGCACACAGCAGCGTGTAGGCCAGATGCGATTTGACGGTCGGTTGCAGCAGGCGACTAGAAGCTCGCTGCTGACTCAGGGCGTCCGGGTTTGCCATGTCGTTTTAGGACCCATTGGAAGTTGAAGTTTCAAAAATACGGCTGCGCCTTGCCCTCTGTTGGCCAGTACTCGGCCCCGGGGCTTGCACGATGCGCAAATGTTGCACGATCACTCGCGGCATTGCCATTGATTACTGTCCGGCATGTTTGGCGCGGGCGAATTGTCTTGGAGGCTTTGTGAAAATTTCGTGCAACGCATATTCGGAAACAAATTAAAGTCCCCAGCTCCTGATGCCCGTTAGCTCGGGGGCGTATCCGTTTCTGCGGTAACGGCGACGGGCGGTTTCGCTCTTACAGCGAGTCACTTGGAAAAGCCCCAAGTAACCAAGGGCTCCTGCCCCGCCATTCGGTGCCTCGCTGTGGCTCGGCATGCCCTCACTCCGGCATTGCTCCAGGGGCCCGCCGCCATCGGCCATCCATGGCCGGGGGCGGCTACCGCGGCATCCTTGCCGCGGTGCCCCCTGCGCAATACCTGCGTTCGGCCTCTGGGAAAGGGGCAGGCAGATCAAGATCAAAAGCCAAAGCCCGGCGTTGTACCTGTGGGAGCGAGCCTGCTCGCGAAAAACGTCCGGACACCGCGTTCATTCAGACAGCACGCGTTATCGTTCACGTCTTTCGCGAGCAGGCTCGCTCCCACAGGGGAATGCGTACACTTAAAGAGGCAGGTCGGCCGGTAAGGCCGCCTCGTGGTGCTTTTGCGGTACTCGCCCCCTCACGCCCTGAGCCTCTCCGTCAACCCGCCGCCCCCGGCCATAGATGGCCGATGGCGGCGGGCCCACGGAGCAGGACCGGAGCGAGGGCATGCCGAGCCTGGGCGAGGCACTGAACGTCAGGGGCAAGAGCCCTTGGTTACTTGGGGCTTTTCCAAGTGACCCGCCGTAAGGGCGGAACCCTAAGCGGCCGTTACCGCAGAAACGGATATGCCCCCGATCAAATAAACCGCCCTACCCAATAGAAAACGCCCCGAACCAGTCAGGGCGCTTTATCAAAAGAGCAATTATTTCTCAGCGCGTTCTTTCAGGGCTTTCAAGGTATTGAACGGCGCATCCACCACAAACTTGTTGGCCACCATCGACGGTATGCTACCGCCCGGCTCGGTGTGCACCTGATAAGTCACTTCGATCTGATCGCCCTTGGGTACGAACTTCCAGAAACCATCAACCTTGGTAACCCGCACAAAGCCTTTTTCTTCAGGAATGTACTTTGGCACACCTTCGAGTTTGCGGGTCAGGCTGCCGTCAGCCCCCTCGATGGTGGTGACATGCAACACAGAGTCACGCGCGGTAACCGGCCAAGGAGTATTGAACTGGGTGTAGGTCCAGTTTTGATCGCCTTCGTGCTTGAGCAATTTCTGGGTTTTGCAGTCGTGAATCCAGGCGCAAGCGCCTGGCACGTCTTCCTGCAACGCGCGCAGTTTGGCCATGGTGGTCTTCATCAGGGTGACGCCCTGGTAGGCCTTGTAATCGGAGCCAGGCACTTCACTCAGGGAAACCTTGATGCCGTCTTCGTTCTTGGCGACTTTCCAGTCTTCGGCCTGAGCGGCCGTGGTGACCAGCAAAACCGTCAAACCACACAGCACAGCCATACGTTGCAGCGAACCCATAGTCTTATTCCTTATTGTTGAAGTTCCGTTCGTTGAACACATCACGCCGCCGTCATTTGCTCCCACCAACCCAGCAATTTGATCGCTTCATCGCTGCTGCTTCCGCAGACTTCGACGTCGGCTTCGAATGCCGAGCAAACGGCTGGTCGTTCGGGATTGCCGAAAATACTGCACAGGTTTTCGACAGAGAGTTGTACGCAACGTTCTCCGGCGGGTTTGCCATTGGGCATGCCGGGAATCGGTGAACTGATGGAAGGGGCAATGCAACAGGCGCCACAGCCTTCACGGCATTTCATGACGACGAGCTCCTCGCGACGGGCGATGTGTTAAAGGACGGGGCACAGAGTAACCGCTAAAACACTTGTTTAAAATTACCTGGACCAGCTTTTTACGCTTAAACGAGCGTGACTGACCAGTCTCCGACAAAGCGTCTGGCCAGCGGGTCACAGATAGGAAGGAATTATCGTTTGAACTCGAATTCCAGGGCGGCGCCTTCGACTTCGCGGCGCTCGTCGTTGCGCAGTTGCAACTTCATTTCGTTGCTGATCAGCCTTCCGTTGAGCTGAAATGGAGAGCTGCCGGCCTTGTCACCAAACATTTGTGGCAATACCGCATCGTGTCGGGGCAACGGTACCGTACCGATCGGTTTCAGTTCCTCGACCATGCCTTGGGGCAGGCTCAAATCCAGGTCGGCCGAAGGGAGCTTGGTTTTCACGACCTCACTGGCGGGTTTGGACTTGGAGGCAATCGGCGGTCGCTTTTTCACCGGGGCCGCTTTCTTTTTGACCGGCGTGGCTTTTTTAGCGGGAGTGACGCTGGCTGTCGGTTTTTCCTGAACGGAGGCCGCCATGACGGTTTCCGCCTGGAAGGTCATCAGCAGGCAGAGCGATAGCCAAACGGCGGGGAAAATCGATTTCATGGACCCAACAGCGCAAACGGCAGGAGGCCATATGCTCGCCTGTTGCACGCAACAAGACAAGCACGGACAGGAACAACCTGCCCGCCCCGTCAAAAGCCGTTGGCCATCTCCTGACAGAGCTGGGTGGCGAGCATGCCCAGGGTCATCAATGCACGTTCGGCTTCACGGTTCCAGGGTGTGCCGCAGTTCAGCCGAATGCAGTGATTGAACTGCTCGGTGTTACTGAAAATCAGCCCCGGCGCGATACTGATGCCCTGCTGCAACGCACGAACGTGCAGCTCCTGCGTGTTGACCCGCCCCGGCAGGCTGACCCACAGAATGAAGCCGCCGGTCGGCCGGGTCATCTGCGTGCCTTCCGGGAAGTATTGCTGCACCGCCAACTGGAAAGCGCTGAGGTTCTTGCGGTACTCCTGACGGATGTAGCGTAAATGCCGGTCGTAACCACCGTTCTCCAGGTACGCCGCAATGCCCATCTGCGTGACGCTGCAGGCAGAATGGGTGCTGAATGTCTGCAAACGCTGGATTTCCTGCTGGTACTTGCCGGCAATCATCCAGCCGATCCGCACGCCCGGCGACAGGGTTTTGGAGAAGCTTGAGCAATAGATCACCCGATCCAGCCGATCGTAGGCTTTAAGTGATTTGGTGCGCCCCTGCTCGAACATCAGTTCGCCGTAGATATCGTCTTCGACAATCTGGATATCGAAATCCGAGGCCAGGCGCAGCAGTTGCTTCTGCCGCTCTTCGGGCATGGTGCCGCCCAATGGATTGCTCAGACGAGTGGTCAGCACCAGCGCCTTGATCGACCACTGGTTGGCCGCCAGCTGCAAAGCTTCGAGGCTCATACCGGTGGCCGGATCGCTCGGAATCTCGATGACCTTGAGGCCCAGCAGGTCAGCCAGTTGCAGCAAACCGTAGTAGGTCGGCGACTCGGCGGCGATCAGGTCGCCTGGGCGGGTCAGCACCCGCAGGGACATCTGCAAGGCATCAACGCAGCCGTGGGTAATCACCACTTCCGACGGATCGACCACCACGCCGGCATCGCGCATGCGGATCGCCACTTGTCGGCGCAACGGTTCGAAACCCGGGCTGAACATATAGCTGAACGCCCGCGGGCTATGGAAACGGGTGACTTTGGCCAGTTGCTGATGCAGCGCCCGCACCGGAAGATAATCAACGCTCGGTACCGCCGCGCCCAAGGGAAACACACCCTCGCGGCGGGATTCGACCAGAACTTGTTGGATGATGCTGCTGCGAGTGACCAGACCTGGACGCTCGACCCGGGCGATGTCCGGTGTCGGCGCGGTCAAGGCCGGGGTCTGGTGCACGTAGTAACCGGACTGCGGCCGGGCGCGGATCAGCCCCTGATCCTCGAGGTTGGCGTAAGCCTGCAACACCGTCGCATGGCTGACGTTGAGCTGCGAGCTCATCTTGCGCACCGAAGGCACGCGCTCCCCCGGTTGATAGACGCCACGGCGGATGTCTTCGGCCAGTTGTTGAGCAATACGTTGGTAGAGCAAGAGATTGGTCATGACGCAGCACTCGATTTCACGGGCATTTTATTCTTGTGTGAAACAATACCGGAACAGTTTAGAAGTGTACTGGGACAGTTGCCACAATAGTCGACCGTACAGTGCAGTGTCAGCAAAAACTGTACTGTTTTGTGAGTTGATTAGCAGGCGTAAAAAAACCCGGCGCTGACGGACAGGCCGGGTTTTCCAGTGACGCAGCCCTTAGCGGGCAGCGCCGAGCTGGCCTTTTTCGTCAGAGAACACAATTTCTACCCGGCGGTTCTGTGCACGACCCCGCTCGGAGGCGTTCACGTCGACCGGGTATTCATCACCGTAGCCTTCGACCTGAATACGTTTGTCGTCGATGCCCAAATCCATCAGCACGTCTGCCACCGATTGCGCACGGTCACGGGACAGCCTGAGGTTCTCCTGCTTGCCGCCAGTGCTGTCGGCGTAGCCTTCGATGCGCACCACGCGCTTGGGGTTGAGTTGCAGGAACTGCACGATCTTCAACACCACGCGGTTCGCCGAGTTTTTCAACTCTGCTTCGCCCGTGTCGAACAGCACGTCGCCCAAGGTCATCACCAGCCCGCGGTCGGTCTGGGTGGTCGCCAACGCGACAATCTGTTCTTCGAGCCACTTGCCCTGCTGCTGCACGCTGAGCAGTTTGGATTCGCGCAGGGCCAGCTGCAGGCGCTGACGCTCCAGTTCGAGCTTCGCCGCACGTTCTTCGTTGAGCACCTGATTGGTGTGTTCGCGCGCGATTTCGCTATAGCGCTCACTCAGGTAAGCGTAATGCAGCACGTCCGATCCACTGCCCCAGTAACTGGACAGACGATCGGCACGGGCCAGCGACTCACCGGCGCGAATCACGTCCTTGGGCGCGATTCGCAGCACATTGGAATCTTCCTTGACCTTCTGGAAGTCAGTACTGGCCTGTTGCAACGCGGCCTCGCTGTGCTGACCGGCACAACCATAGAGGCTGGCGCAGCCTGCCAGGATCAAACCGCTCAGGGCTTTGGTCTTGAGGCTCATTGGGCATCTCCCAGTTGCTTGCGCAGGCGAGTGATGCGGGTATTTAGCACGTTCAACTGCTCCTCGCTCTTGAGGGTCAGAACCCGGGCTTCGGCCAGACGCGCATCCAGCTCGGCCTGCTCGGCCCGCATGCGCGCGTTCTTGAAGGATTGGTCGTTCATGCTGCCCTTGGCGCGGTTGAACTTGTCTTCGGCCAGTTTCATTTCCGGCACGTCGGCGGCGGTGGCGCCTACTGCCTTGGCCTGTTCGAGTGCCTGTTCGGTCAGGCGCATTTGTTCATTCGGCGCCGGATCGGCTGCACAACCCGCCAGAGCCAGAACGGCCAGGGCAGCGAAAAGAGGTCGAATACTCACTAAAAATCCCTACTGTTTTGGGGTACTGACAGGTTGTTGCTGCGGTTGTGACAGTTGCGCCTTCCAGCGCTCGATATTGCGTTGCAGCACGGCTTCCGTCAGTCCGGACGCGGGCAATTCTGTCATCTTTTTGGCCAGCTGTCCGCGCAACCACGGATCGTTGCAGGCGGAGTTGTGGGAAACCGCGAGGAACAGGCCGGGTTTGTCGATAGGTTGGGGACGGGCAGTCAGGTCGTTGGCCAGGTTAAGTGCCTGCGCAGCCGCCACGCCCGAGTAGCGTCCGGCAAGGACAAATTCCACCTCGCCCAGCAGCAATTTCTGAAAGGCCTGGGTCAGGTTAGGCGTGCGCGTAAGGGTCAATTGCTGCTCGGCGAAGGTGCCAAATGCCGGGGTCATACGAGACTTTTCCGACAACGCGCCAGGATGACCGTGAAGGTCCTGCGCTTCGTTGTAGACCAGCGTCGAGTCTTTGCGGGTCCAGACCAGGTAATCGTTTTCCAGCAACGGAGGATGAATGTAATCCAGAGTGTCCAGCTCACTGACCGTCAATGACGCATCTGCCAGCATGTCCATTCGTCCACTGCGCACTTCGTCCAGGGCCTGGGAGCGTTTGCCGGCGTAAAGCAGTTCGACCTTGATCCCCAGCTCTCCCGCCACTTGCTGCAACAGGTCAGCACTGGCGCCGATCAGGTGCTTGGGGTGTTGCGGGTCTTGCCACAGGTACGGCGGCGCGTCCGGGCTGCCGGTCACCACCAGGCGCTCGCACTTGCCCGCGGCGACGGACAGCGCCGGTAATACCGTCAGCCCCAGCAGCAATGACCAGCCGTAAACGCGGCGCAGATCCATGGCATCACTCTCCCACTCAAATCCGGAACAAAAAAAAGCCCGACCAAAAGGTCGGGCTCTTTATAAGTCAGGCCGCTGGATTAGACCAGCTTCTCGAACTCAGGGATGGCTTCGAACAAGTCCGCCACCAGGCCGTAATCGGCCACCTGAAAGATCGGCGCTTCTTCGTCCTTGTTGATCGCAACGATCACTTTGGAGTCTTTCATGCCGGCCAGGTGCTGGATCGCGCCGGAGATACCGACGGCGATGTACAGCTGTGGAGCAACGATCTTGCCGGTCTGACCGACCTGCATGTCGTTGGGTACAAAACCGGCGTCGACTGCGGCGCGGGAAGCACCGACAGCAGCGCCCAGCTTGTCAGCCAAGGCGTACAGGTGTTTGAAGTTGTCGCCGTTCTGCATGCCACGGCCGCCGGAAACGACGATCTTGGCAGCGGTCAGTTCCGGACGATCGGACTTGGCCAGTTCTTCACCGACGAAGCTGGAAATACCCGCATCGTGTGCAGCGCCAACGGCTTCAACCGAAGCAGATCCACCTTCAGCAGCAACCGGGTCGAAACCGGTGGCACGCACGGTGATCACTTTCACCGCAGCGTTCGATTGAACGGTCGCGATGGCGTTACCGGCGTAGATCGGGCGCTTGAAGGTGTCAGCGCTTTCGACCGAGATGATCTCGGAGATCTGGTCAACGTCCAGCTGAGCGGCAACGCGCGGCAGGATGTTTTTGCCGTTGGAAGTGGCAGCAGCCAGGATGTGGCTGTAGCCCTTGCCCCCCGCTTCTTGAACGAGAGCAGCGACCAGTGGAGCGACGTTTTCCGGCAGCTGATGCGCGTAAGCGGCATTGTCAGCGTTCAGGACTTTGCTCACACCAGCGATTTTCGCCGCGGCTTCAGCCACGGCGCCAGCGCCCTGACCTGCAACCAGCACGTGGATGTCACCACCGATTTTGACGGCGGCAGCCACGGTGTTCAGCGTGGCCGGGGCCAGCACTTTGTTGTCGTGTTCAGCAATAACCAAGATAGTCATTTAGATTACCTTCGCTTCGTTTTTCAGTTTCTCGACCAGTTCAGCCACCGACTTGACCTTGATACCCGCGCTGCGTGCAGCTGGCGCTTCGACTTTCACGGTCTTGTTGGTGGAGGCGGTGGAAACGCCCAAAGCGTCCGGAGTCAGCACTTCGAGAGGCTTCTTCTTGGCTTTCATGATGTTTGGCAGGGACGCGTAACGCGGCTCGTTCAAACGCAGGTCAGTGGTGACGATGGCCGGCAGTTTCAGGGAAACCGTCTGCGCGCCGCCGTCGACTTCGCGAGTCACGGCAACGGTGTCGCCGCTGATTTCGACTTTGGACGCGAAGGTGCCCTGACCGTAGCCGCTCAATGCCGCAAGCATCTGGCCAGTCTGGTTGTTGTCGCTGTCGATGGCTTGTTTGCCAAGGATCACCAGCTGAGGCTGTTCCTTGTCGACAACAGCCTTGAGCAGCTTGGCAACGGCCAGCGAAGTCAGGTCTTCAGCGGATTCGACGAGGATGGCGCGGTCGGCACCCAGAGCCAGCGCGGTGCGCAGTTGCTCTTGAGCGGTGGACGGGCCGACGGAGACGACGACGATTTCAGTCGCAACACCTTTCTCTTTCAGGCGTACGGCTTCTTCCACTGCGATTTCGCAGAACGGGTTCATCGACATCTTGACGTTGGCGAGGTCGACGCCGGAATTGTCCGCCTTGACGCGAACCTTGACGTTGTAATCCACAACGCGTTTGACAGCTACAAGAACCTTCATGGATTCCTCGTTACTCTCCGGTGAAAAGAAAGTCGCCTAGGCGAACCTGGCGGTTTGATGCTCATCGGCGCAAGGGCACCTCTAAAAACGCTGGCAAAGGTGTCAAGTGACAAGCGCTCACGATGAAGATGACCGTTCGTCAGTGGTGACTGACGAGTCATTCATTATCGCGACGTGTAAACTGCGCGCCAGAACCTGCGCTGCGCATCACCTTGTACTGCCATCGCCCTGTCTTTAGAGGTGCTCTTGAAACCTACAGTCAGCCTACGGCGAGCGCAAAACCGACCGTATCTTGACCGGAACACCTATTCCGGTCAATACGGCAAAATGGCCAGTCATAAGCCGCGTGACTTTGATTTCTCTGGCTTTGAGCCGATTCAAACAAACGTTTGTATTGGACGCTAGGAGTGGTGTAGATATAATGCGCCACCTTAGAGAGAAAGGTGGCTCATCGATTGTCCTCTTCCTGCATTACGCAGGGATTCATGGATGCGACACCAAACCTCCAATTAGAAAAAAAACTGTTGAGCCTTGAGTAGGAGATAACCTGTGGAACGCGAATACATGGAATTCGACGTGGTCATCGTCGGTGCCGGCCCCGCGGGTCTTTCCGCCGCCTGCCGCTTGAAGCAGAAGGCTGCTGAAGCCGGTAAGGAAATCAGCGTCTGCGTGGTCGAAAAAGGCTCCGAAGTCGGTGCTCACATCCTGTCCGGCGCCGTGTTCGAACCACGCGCCCTGAACGAATTGTTCCCTGACTGGAAAGAACTCGGCGCCCCGCTGAATACGCCAGTCACCCGCGATGAAATCTTCGTTCTCAAGAACGCTGACAGCGCGCAGAAGATTCCTGACCTCTTTGTGCCCAAGACCATGCACAACGAAGGCAACTACATCATCTCCCTGGGCAACCTGTGCCGCTGGCTGGCCCAGCAGGCCGAGAACCTGGGCGTTGAAATCTACCCAGGCTTCGCCGCACAGGAAGCACTGTTCGACGAAAACGGCGTGGTTCGCGGGATCATCACCGGCGATCTGGGCGTTGACCGCGAAGGCAACCCGAAAGAAGGCCTGTACACCCCAGGCATGGAACTGCGTGGCAAGTACACGCTGTTCGCCGAAGGTTGCCGCGGCCATATCGGCAAGCAGTTGATCAAGCGCTTCAACCTCGACAGCGATGCCGACGCCCAGCACTACGGCATCGGCCTGAAAGAAATCTGGGAAATCGACCCGGCCAAGCATCAACCAGGTCTGGTGGTCCACACCGCCGGCTGGCCGCTGGACATCATGGGCACCGAGAACACCGGTGGCTCGTTCCTCTATCACCTGGAAAACAACCAGGTCGTAGTCGGTCTGATCGTCGACCTGTCCTACAGCAACACTTACCTGTCGCCGTTCGACGAGTTCCAGCGCCTCAAGCATCACCCGGTGCTCAGGCAGTACCTGGAAGGCGGCAAGCGCATCAGCTACGGCGCTCGCGCCATCAGCAAAGGCGGCTTGAACTCGCTGCCGAAAATGGTCTTCAAGGGCGGCGCGCTGATCGGTTGCGACCTCGGCACCCTGAACTTCGCCAAGATCAAAGGCAGCCACACCGCCATGAAGTCCGGCATGCTCGCCGCTGAATCCGTGGCCGAAGCGCTGTTCGCTGAAAAGGACGGCACCGAAGAGCTGACCACTTACGTCGACGCGTTCAAGAAGAGCTGGCTCTACGACGAACTGTTCGCCAGCCGCAACTTCGGCCCGGCGATCCACAAGTTCGGTGCCATCGTCGGCGGCGGTTTCAACTGGCTCGACCAGAACATCTTCGGCGGCAAACTGCCGTTCACCTTGCACGACACCAAGCCGGATTACGCTTGCCTCAAGCTTGCGGCCGACTGCAAGAAGATCGACTACCCGAAGCCGGACGGCAAGATCAGCTTCGACAAACTCAGCTCGGTGTTCATCTCCGGTACTAACCACGAAGAAGAACAGCCCTGCCACCTGAAGCTGACCGATCCGAGCATCCCGATCGCCAAGAACCTGCCGCTCTACGATGAGCCTGCCCAGCGTTACTGCCCGGCCGGCGTGTACGAAGTGGTGACCACGGAAGACGGCGAGAAGCGCTTCCAGATCAACGCCCAGAACTGCGTTCACTGCAAGACCTGCGACATCAAGGACCCTGCACAGAACATTACCTGGGTGGCGCCGGAAGGTTCTGGCGGCCCGACTTACCCGAACATGTAAGTCGAATGCCTGAACATCAAGGCTCCCGAACGGGGGCCTTTTTGTTGCCCGAAATCCAGAACTCACCCCAATCCCCTGTGGGAGCGAGCCTGCTCGCGATAGCGGTTTATCATCCGGTATAGATGTCGACTGACACACTGCTATCGCGAGCAGGCTCGCTCCCACAAGGGACATCGCCGTGTCAGGCAGCGCGTTCGTCACCGGGATTACGCTCGAAGTAGCGCTTGTACTCGCGACTGAACTGCGACGTGCTCTGATACCCCACTCGATGCGCCACCTGTGCCACGCCCAAACCTTCGGCCACCAGCAACGTCTGCGCCTTCAGCAAGCGCAAGCGCTTCAAGTACTGCACGGGCGATAACAGCGTGCTGCGTTTGAAATGCTCATGAAAGGTCGACGCACTCATGTTCGCGCAACTGGCCAGGGTTTCGACGTTCAGCGGCTCGGTGTAATGCGCATGCAGATGGCTGAGCGACGCCGCGATCCGGGCAAATTGCCCCTGTTGCTCGACTAGCGCCCGCAGCACATCGGCTTGCGGCCCGCGCAAGGCGACGAACAACAACTCGCGCAATCGCGCCTGCCCCATAACCTGGCATTCCAGCGGATCGTGCAGGCAACGCAGCAGCCGTTCAACACAACCACGCATCGCATCGTCGAGCACCGCCGAGGTCATGGACTCTGGCGTTTGCGCCGCAATACTACGCCCCGGCGCCAGCCCCATGGCCAAGACCAACTCACCGAGCAACACCCGGTCAATGGCGATGGAAACGCCCAGCATCGGGCCATTAGGGGCTGAAAACGTCTCGCATTCGAACGGCACCGGCAATGCTTGAATCAAATAATGCCCGGCGCCGTACTCCAGCGTACGCGGCCCCAGATACGCCAACTTGCTGCCCTGGGCGATGATGACCAGACTCGGCTCGTAAATCTGCGGGCCGCGAGCCACATCACAACTGGCCCGCAAAACCTGCACGCCCGGCAATGCCGTAGGCGCGAAACCGTCACGCGTGGTCAGCGGCTGGATCAATGAAACCAGGGTGGCATTGGCATCGAGATGACGGGTCAACAACATGAGGAGCTCTTCACAGAAAAAGTCGCAGAAATCGGGATGAAAGCATCATCGCAGGTCTGATGGCCAATGCGACCCATTGAAGGCTGATGCCGGAGGATTAGGCATGACACCCGGAGGAATCGCCATGGCCGGTGGCCGGTACGGCGCCCAGAATGCGCCACCTCACCCGTCACAGCTTTTTGCGAGGTTCATCATGTACACCGCCATCGGATACGCCGCCCAGTCGGCCACCACTCCCCTCGCCCCCGTGAAATTCGAGCGCCGCAGCCCACGTGCTGACGACGTTGCGATCGATATTCTCTACTGCGGCGTCTGCCATTCCGACATCCATCAGGCACGCAACGAGTGGGGCATTGCCGTTTACCCACTGATGCCCGGCCACGAGATCGTAGGCAAAGTTACCGCCGTCGGTGCGAACGTCACCCAACATAAAGTCGGCGATCTGGTCGGCGTCGGCTGCATGGTCGATTCGTGCCGCAGCTGCGAAGCCTGCCAATCGAACCTCGAACAATACTGCCTCGAAGGTCCGACCATGACCTACGCCACCCCGGACCGCGTCGATGGCAGCAACACCATGGGCGGCTATTCCGACAGCATCGTGGTCAGCGAACATTTCGTTGTGCGCATTCCCGAGAAACTCGACCCGGCCAGCGCCGCGCCAATCCTCTGCGCCGGTATCACCACCTACTCGCCGCTCAAGCACTACGGCGTGAAGGCGGGCGACAAGGTCGGGATTCTCGGCATGGGCGGCCTCGGCCACATGGGCATCAAATTCGCCAAGGCGATGGGCGCTGAAGTCACGTTATTCACCCGCTCGGCGAGCAAGGCTGAAGAAGGTCGTCGCCAAGGCGCGGACCACGTGATCGTGTCCACCGATGCCGAACAGATGAAGGCTGCCGCAGGACATTTCGACTTCCTGCTGGACACCATTCCGGTGCAGCACGACCTCAATCCCTACCTCGATACGCTACGTTTCGACGGCGTGCACATTCTGGTGGGATTGATCGAACCAGTCGATCCACCGGTCCACGCCGGCAAACTGGTGATGAGCCGTCGCGTATTGGCCGGCTCGCTGATCGGCGGCATCGCAGAAACCCAGGAAGTGCTGGATTTCTGTGCCGAGCACAACATCACCTGCGACATTGAAATGCTGAACATCCATCAGATCAACGAAGCGTTCGCCCGCATGATCGCCGGCGACGTGAAGTACCGTTTCGTGATCGACATGGCAACGCTGAAGGTCTAAACCTTAGCGCCAAGCTCCGCCGAAAGCCGAGCCGTGACCCCTTTGATCAGGGGAATCAGCTCGGCCATTTTCTCCAGCGGCATATACGGCACGGTGCTGGCGATACTGATGCCGGCAACGATGCGTTTGCTGGCATCACGGATCGGCGCCGCCACACAGCGGATCGACGGTTCGTTATCTTCCAGATCGAACGCATAACCGCCCGCCACATACTCGACCATGCGCTGCTGAAACTGCTCCCATGACTGCTCCGGGTGCTGTGGCCAGAACTGATTTTTCCCACCCGCCGGCAAGCTGACTTCGTACAGCCGCTGCCATTCTTCCTGCGTGTCATCGAGCATCAGCGCCTTGCCGATCCCGGTGCGCGCCAACGGCATGCGATGGCCGACCCGCGAACGCATTTCCGGGCCATTGCGCCCCGGATTCTTGTGCAGGTACAGCACTTCGTCGCCTTCACGAATCGCCAGGTGAATGGTGTCGCCGGTCAACGCCGACAACTCATCCAGATACGGCCCGGCCAAGGTCACCAGTGGCAGTTCTTCACGCGCCTGGAAGCCCAGCTCGATCAACTTCGGCCCCAATAGATAACCGACTTGCGGCACCACCCGCAGATAACGCTCGTCCACCAGGCAACTGGCCAGACGATGAGTGGTGCTGCGCGTGGTGCCGATCAGCCGGGCGATCTCCTTGAGATCGCGGGCACCACTGGCCACGGCCTGAACCACACCCAATCCACGAAGCAGTGTCTGAGTGCCGGTCGGTGCGGCATCCTTGGCGATTTTTGGGGCGTCTTCCTGCATATCCAGCCTTTACCGTTGAGCGAGTGAACGGGCGGCATTATGGTCGCCCGAATGCCGCAACTACAACTTGATACGCTCGACTTTGCCGACCAGCAAGATGTAGGAAAGCGCGCCAATCAACGCCAGAACCGAGATATAGGTGATCGCGGGAGCGAACGAATCACCGGTAGCAAGGAAACCGATGACAATCGGCGTGGTAATCGCCGACAGGTTGCCGATGAAGTTGAACACCCCACCGGTCAACCCGAGCAATCGCGCCGGGGCCAACGTTGACACCAGCGACCAGGTGATCGAAGCCAGCCCGTTGCCGAAGAACGCCAACGCGAGGAAGGCAATCACCAGCGGTGTCGACTCGACGAAGTTGGCGCCGATGATCGAAGTGGAAATCAGCAGGCCGCCAATGATCGGCAACTTGCGGGCAAAACCCACGGTGTAGCCGCGGCGGATCAGCCAGTCGGAGAAGAACCCCGAACAAAGCACACCGACGAAGGCGGCGAGAAACGGCAGCGACGCCAACAGGCCGGACTTGATGAAGTCCATACCGCGATATTTCACCAGGTAGGTCGGGAACCACGTCAGAAAAAACCACAACGTCGAGTTGAGGCAAAACTGGCCGAGGTAGATACCCCATAACTTGCGTTTGGTCAGAACGATGCCGAGGTCGATCCAGCTGAATTTGGCTTTGACTTTGGCTTGTTCAGCCTGGATATCCACCAGTCCGCCGCCCTCGCGGATCAGCTCGATTTCGGCGTCATTGGCACCTTTGAAATCCCGTGGCTCGCGATACACCGCGTACCAGATGACCGCCCAGAGAATGCCCACCGCACCGGTGCTGACAAACACCATGTGCCAGCCATATTGATGCTGCAGCCAGGCCAAAACCGGCGTCAGGAACGCCAGACCGACGAATTGCCCGGAGGTATAGAAACCAATGGCCGTGGCGCGTTCGCGCTCAGGAAACCAGGTGGTGACCACACGGCTGTTGATCGGGTACGCCGGCGCTTCCAGTGCACCGACTGCCATACGCAACACGAACAGTGCGATGAAGCTGGCGGCGAAGCCGAGCATGACGGTGGCGATCGACCATAGCAGCAGTGCGACGCTGTAAAGAATCCGCGGCGGAACCCGATCCACCAGCCAGCCGCCGGGGATTTGCATGGCCGCGTAGGTCCAGCCGAATGCCGAGAAAATCAGCCCGACGTGAATCGGGTCTATGCCCAGTTCGCTGGTGAGTGCCGGGGCGGCGATAGACAGGTTGCTGCGGTCCAGGTAGTTGATCACCACGGTGATAAACAGCAGCACCATGATGAAAAAACGCTTGCGACTGGGCGTCACCAACGACGCCTGCCCGGTGAGGGTTTGCGGTTGCATGGGGAATGCCTCTTCTTATGTTTATTGAGGTCGATGTGAAATCCGGGGTTGCCGCAAATCTCCCTGTCCATGGAGATCAAACTGTGGGAGCCAGCCTGCTGGCGATAGCGGTGTGTCAGTCACCAAGAATGCTGGGGGTGCCGACCAAATCGCCAGCAGGCTGGCTCCCACAGGGACTTGCGGTGGGTCAGGGAGAACTCACCACTCAGCAAAACTGCCATCGGCATGGCGCCAGATCGGGTTACGCCAGCGATGGCCGACGGCCGCGCGTTCGATGACGTATTCCTCGTTGATCTCGATCCCCAGGCCCGGGCCATTCGGGATTTTCACGAAGCCTTTGTCGTAGTCGAACACCCGCGGATCCTTGACGTAATCCAGCAGGTCATTGCTCTCGTTGTAATGAATGCCCAGGCTCTGCTCCTGGATGAACGCGTTGTAGCAAACCGCATCCAGCTGCAAACACGCCGCCAGTGCAATCGGGCCCAACGGGCAATGCAGCGCCAGCGCCACGTCGTAGGCTTCGGCCATGTTGGCGATTTTGCGGGTTTCGGTGATACCGCCGGCGTGAGACGCGTCCGGCTGGATGATGTCGACGTAACCTTCGCTGAGCACACGCTTGAAATCCCAGCGCGAGAACAGCCGCTCACCGAGGGCAATCGGGGTGCTGGTCAGCGGCGCCAACTCTTTCAGCGCTTCGTAGTTTTCGCTGAGTACCGGCTCTTCAATGAACATCAGCTTGTACGGATCAAGTTCCTTCATCAGCACCTTGGCCATGGGCTTGTGCACCCGGCCATGGAAGTCCACGCCGATGCCAACGTTCGGGCCCACCGCATCGCGTACGGCGGCGACGTTGGCCAGGGCCAGGTCGACTTTCTCGAAGGAATCGAGGAATTGCAGCTCTTCGGTGCCATTCATTTTCACCGCAGTGAAACCACGCTCGACGGCTTCCTTCGCAGCGCGAGCGGTGTCCGCCGGCCGGTCGCCGCCGATCCACGAATAGACGCGAATCTTGTCCCGTACCTGACCGCCCAGCAGATCGCTGACCGACACACCCAGGGCCTTGCCCTTGATGTCCCACAACGCCTGATCAATACCGGCCAGCGCACTCATGTGGATCGCGCCGCCCCGGTAGAAGCCGCCGCGGTAAAGCACGGTCCAGATGTCTTCAATGTTGCGTGGGTCTTTGCCGATCAGGTAGTCGGACAATTCTTCAACGGCGGCGGCAACCGTGTGAGCGCGGCCTTCGACTACGGGTTCGCCCCAGCCGGTTACGCCCTCGTCGGTTTCGACCTTGAGGAAGCACCAGCGCGGCGGAACGATGAAGGTGGTCAGTTTGGTGATTTTCATCTTTTGCTCTCTTTTTATAAGTGCAGCTCTTATAGATGCAGCGCGCTCGGCGCCAAAAAGTCTTAACGCAGAGCGTTCCATGCAGCGACATATGCCTTGGCGTTTACCGCCACTTCCTCTGGCGTCATGCCCGGTTTGAACAACCCGGAACCGAGGCCGAAGCCTTTGACGCCCGCGTCGATAAACACCTGCATGTTGTCCGGCGTGATCCCGCCGACCGGCGCCAGAATCGTTCCCGCTGGCAGCACCGCGAGCCAGGCTTTGACGACTGCCGGGCCCATCTGCTCGGCCGGGAACATCTTCAGCACGTCCGCCCCTTCGGCCAATGCCGCAAAGGCTTCAGTCGGTGTCGCCACACCCGGCGACAGGAACAACCCCGCCGCTTTCGCTGCGCGCAACACCTTGGCATCGCTGTGCGGCATGACGATCACCTGACCGCCCGCCGCTTTCACTTGCTCAACCTGCTCCGGCGTCAACACCGTGCCCGCACCGATCAGGCAATCGGCGGGCAAAGTACTGCGCAGGATGCGGATACTTTCGTACGGTTCAGGGGAATTGAGCGGCACTTCGATGACGCGAAATCCGGCGGCGTAAAGGACTTCGCCGATGGCTGCCGCTTCTTGCGGGCGCAGGCCACGCAAAATCGCGATCAGACCGTTTTGCGCCAATGCTTGCTTGAGCATGTCAGACCTCCAGTCAGGTTTAACGGGATGGGTTGGGTGTGATCAGTCCGGCGGCAACCGCCAGCTGCCACAAGCCACGTTCGGTGGCCTGCTCGGCCAGGGTCACCCGGGCAAAACCACAGGCGTCGAGCGCCCGGCTGTAGCGGGCACAGAGCTGGGCATTACCGATGAGGATGATCGAAGGCAGATGAACGCTGTTGCGTCGGCGTCGCTGAACAGTCGCCAACGCTGACAGTTCATGGCCGATCAACAGACCGGATAAGTAATCCGGTTGAGCAGTGGCGCTGAGTTCGCCAGTCAACCCGAGGCTGCGGGCACTGAACAATGTCGACAACGGCCCGATCTCGCCATCCACCGATAGCGCCACCTGCACACCACGATCAAAGGCTTGGCCATCGAAGGACGCGCCCTTTTGCTGGGTGCGCCCCAGAATGCTGTGCTCGCTGAGCACGGCGAAGACTTCGCCAGTCATGAAGGTATCGAACTGCACGATGCAGCCGTCGGCCACTTCCACCCATTTCGAATGACTGCCCGGCAGGCCGATCAACAGATCATCACCCGCCTCGGCCGGTAGATTCTGGAGCACGCCGAGCACTTGGGTTTCTTCGCCGCGCATCACGTTTGGCAAACGAGACCGCTGAATCACGCCCGGCACAATGTGCACATCGACACCGCGAAGACTGCGAACCGTTTGTAGGGAAGTTCCGAGATTGGCGACGTTCGCCGGCGTATCGCGGTAAGCCGCTTCACGCCAGCCTTGTGCGCTGCCGACCATGCCGCAAGCAATCACCGGTAGATCGGGCTGCGCGTCGAGCCAGTCACCGCAGGCCTCATCGAAGGCCAGTTCAAAACCGTCGGTACATTCCTGACCCGCAATCATTCGCGGCGTCCTGGGCAGCTGCATGATCCCCGACGACAGCGAACGCTGTTCGAGCACCTGGTCACCCGCGGCGAGTTTGTAAGCACGTAATGAGGTTGTCCCCCAATCGAGCGCGATCAATTGCGCCAGCATCGCTTCACCTGTTTTGTTTATTGGCAGTGAGTGAGCTGGACTATAAACCCGGACGCAGCAAAATCTCAATATATAAATATCATTCCCATATATCGGGATACAGTCAAAAAAAGATCGCAGCCTTCGGCAGCTCCTACGGATAGGTGCAGGAGCTGCCGAAGGCTGCGATCTTTAATAGACGCCGGTTGCGATCAGCCCTCGGCAAACTCCCGCAACACCGCCCCATCCATCCGATACCGAACCCACTCTTCCTGCGGCTGCGCGCCCAATGACTTGTAGAACTCGATCGCCGGTTTATTCCAGTCCAGCACGCTCCACTCAAATCGACCGCAATCATTGGCGCAGGCGATTTTCGCCAGGTGGCGCAACAAGGTTTTGCCCGCGCCGCCGCCGCGCTGATCGGGGGTGATGTAGAGGTCTTCGAGGTACAGGCAGTTGCTGCCGAGCCACGTGGAATAGCTGAAGAAGAACACCGCGAAACCGATCGGCTGGCCGTCGCGCAGACAGATCAGGCCGTGGGCGGTGGCGCCTTCGCTGAACAGGCTGCGCTCGATGTCGGCGACGCTGGCGATGACTTCGTGGCGGGCACGTTCGTAGTCGGCCAGTTCGGTGATGAACCCGAGGATTTGCGGTGCATCGCTCGGGGTCGCCGGGCGGATCTCGATCGTCATGGACGTGCCTTCGTCAAAAGTTGAAAACGCCATACTAAGTCGGCAAGCGGCGCTCGTCACACTGGAAATTCAAAGCTGATCCATGGAGCATGTGTAGCAGCTGGCGAAGCCTGCGTTCGGCTGCTACAGGGCTAGGTCGCGGCAAAAGACGTTTTTACTTAACAGGATGTTTATGAACACTGATGCTTTCGCGCCACTGCAATTCCTCGCTGCGCAACTGCTGCCCCACGCGCTTGAGCCGTCGGAAGATGGTGCCCATGATCTGTCGCACTTGCAGCGGGTCTGGCACAACGTGCGTACGCTTCACACTGAAGAGGGTGGCGATCTTGAGGTGCTGCTGGCGGCGGTGCTCTTGCACGATTGCGTGGCGGTAGAAAAGAACTCGCCACTGCGTTCTCAGGCGTCACGACTGGCGGCCAAAAAGGCATCGATCACGCTGGCGGGCCTGGCCTGGCCAGACGCAAAAGTCAGCGCGGTTGCCCATGCCATCGAAGCACACAGTTTTTCCGCTAACATCGCGCCAACCACGCTCGAAGCCAAAATTTTGCAGGACGCCGACCGCCTCGATTCCCTCGGCATGCTCGGCGTGGCGCGCACCTTTTACATCGCCGGACGTATGGGCAGCGCGTTGTACGATCCGCAGGACCCTGAGGCGAAGGCACGGGAATACGATGACAAACGTTTTTGCCTCGACCATTTCCAGACCAAGCTGCTGCACCTGGCGGACGGATTCAAAACGACCACCGGCCAACGTCCGGCGCGGATTCGTCACGAGCGCCTGAAGGTGTTCATGGAGCTGTTCAAGGAAGAAATAGGCGTCTGCTAAAGGCTTTACTCCGGCCAACACTAACCCTGAAATCGATAACCTCAGACCTAACATCGACGCCTTGCGTGATAGATAGATGAAGCTCTCTTCTATCGGGTCAAGGAACCGCGTCATGCCTAGCGCAACACCCCAAGTCTCAAGCAGGTTGTTCGGCCTGTTTTGCCTGGCCAGCTATTTGCTGTCGCTGTCCTATGGCTCGACTTTTTTGCTGTCGTTGTTGATCGGTTCCCGCGGCGGTAACGAGCACGATGCCGGCAGTGTGATTTCGGCGGCGATGCTCAGTACGTTTGCAGCGGTGATCGTCTCCGGGCACTTGTCCGATTTGCTCGGCGCGGCGCGCTCGATTGCGCTGTTCGGCGTCTTGCTGGTGGCCGCCAGCCTGGGCTTCGCCTTGGCGCCAGGCTTCGGCAATTTGCTGTTGTTTTTCGGGCTATTGCTGGGGCTGGGTTGGGGCGTGTTCTACACCCTCGGGCCGATCATCGTGGCGAGTCTGGTAACGCCTGCCCAACGCGCGAAATACTTTGCGCTGTTGTCGGGCAGCATGATGACCGGGATCGGCAGCGGTCCCTTGTTAGGCCGCGCTGCCAGTGCCCTCGGGTATCCGATCACCGCGGCGTTTTACCTCGCGGCGCTGGCCAGCCTGATCGGCGTGTTGCTGTTCTGGCGGTTGGATTCGCAGCTGAAAAAAGCGCCGGCCCACTCGGCGGCGGTGTCGCGAATTTCCTGGTGTGCAGCGGCGCAAGTGCTGTCGTCCAGAGCGGTGTTTCCGATCATCATGGTCGGGCTTGGCGGTTGTGTTTTCGGCGGTCTGTCGAGTTTTCAAACCAGCTACGCGGCGGCGCGTTCACTCGACTATTCACTGTTCTTCCTCGGCTTCATGAGCGCAGCGATCAGCAGCCGCATGCTGATCGCCGGTTTCGTGGTCAAGCGCGACCCGTTCTGGGCGTCCTGCCTGCTGTCGGGCTTGATGATGGGCTCAATCCTGATGTTCGGGTTTGTCGTCGACGACGGGTTCAGCTACGTGCTGGCGGCGGTGATGCTCGGGGTCGGTTACGGGCTGACCTATTCGGTGATCAACGGCCTGGCAGCCAACGAAGCGCCGAGCGGCACCACCGCACAATCCTTGCTGCTGTTCAGTCTGTCCTACTTCATCGGCGTGTTCGGCTTTCCGTTGCTGGCCGGGAAAATCATCGTGGAACAGGGGATGGCGACGCTGTTGCTCACGGTATTGGCGGTTGCTGTACTGAATTGGCTGATCAGCGTCGGCCGGCTAGTCTGGCGCCGAGCCGTTACCCGCAAAACGTTGCAGCAGGCCTAGACCGTTCGTCGTTCATCAGGCACCAATCCAAATCGGGGGCGGACCAACCCAGGTAAGGACTCTAATTAAATGGACCTATCCACATCCATGAAGAGGTAACCATGAACGTCGATAAAAACCTTGAGAAAGAAGTCCTGACCCGTCTGCTGCATGCCCATCCAAGCGGCATGGGCAAAGAGGTCCTGGACAATTACCGGGGGGAGAAAGTCGTGGCCAGCACCCTCGCCACGCTGCAGGATCGTGGATTGATCCAGCATGGTCATGTGATCTGCAACGAGGCCGGTGAGCACTCGTTGAACTTGCCGATCAAACTCAGTGCTGCAGGGGTTGAGGCGGCGCGCAAGCTGGACGTTTAACAAGACGAATCAGGTCGCAGTCGTGCGCGGCTGCGACCGTTTGACAGACTCTACAAGCAGCAGGAGAAATCCCATGCCTCGTGGAAGCAAAGACAAATACACCGCCGAGCAGAAGCGCAAGGCCGAGCACATCGAAGAGAGCTACGAGCACAAAGGTGTCTCGAAAGAAGAAGCCGAAGCCCGGGCCTGGGCGACCGTCAACAAGCAGTCGGGTGGCGGTGAGCGCAAAGGTGGGTCCGGCCGCAAGAAACCCGCAAGTGCCAAGTCGCAAGATCGCCAGGAATCAGCTCGTCGTGCGGTGGTCAGCCGTGAAGGTCATTCGCGTAACAGCAAGGCTTCGCGCGAAACCCAGACCGTCGACAGTTTGATGAAAGAAGCCCGGGCGAAGAAGATTCCGGGGCGGTCGAGCATGCGCAAGCAGGCGTTGATCGAGGCGTTGCGCAAGGCTGGGTAAGGTCAGGATTTTTGTTTAATTTGATGGCCCCATCGTCGGAACGCCGCCAACGGTCTTGCGGATCAACTCATCCACCTCGGCAGTCCCCGGCGAAGTCGCCGGCCCCCATCGAGTCACCGCCAACGCAGCCGCCGCATTAGCCCGCCGCGCCGCGTCAACCGGTACCAATCCTTGCGCCAACCCGGCCACAAATACCCCGGCATGCGCATCCCCCGCACCATTGCTGTCCACCGCCTCAACCTTGAAACCCGGCACATGCTGGCGGTCTCCACGCTGGCTGATCCAGCACCCTTGCGGGCCGTCACGAACCACCATCAACACGTCGGCCGGCAGGTGATCGGCCAACCGGTTCAACGCCTCGGCAATGTCCGCCGCACCGGTAAACTTCAACGCCTCGACACTGTTGCTGGTCCACAAATCGATGCGCGCCAGCAAGGCTTGCATCAACGGCTCATCCGGCGAATCCACCAGCGGGCCGGGATCGAACACCACGTTGATCCCCCTCGGTAAATCCAGCACCCAATCCACCAGCGCCTGGGCTTTGCCGCCATGCAGCAGGCTGTAGCCGCTGACGTAGACATAGTCACCCGCCTCGGCCGGCATGCTGGACAAATCCTCGGCCGTCAGCTCACCTTCCGCACCGATATAGGAAATGAAACTGCGCTCGGCCGAGGCTTCGGTCAACGCGACGCACAATCCCGTATCCCGTTCGGCGCGGTGAGTGATGCCGATCCGAATGCCTTCAGCCTTCATCGCCTCTCGTGCCAGATCGCCGAAACGCCCGGTACCGTGGCGCCCAAGGTAAACCACCGGCAAGCCATTGCGCTGGGCAGCAGCCATCACATTAAAGCCACCGCCAGCCTCGAAACTGGCAGATTGCGCCAGCACGTCACCGCCCGAATGCGGCAGTTTATCCACGGCCATGACCAGGTCGATCATGACCTGGCCGGTGTGCAGCAATCTAGGCATGAGCGTTCTCGGTCATCGCGGCGCGGCGATCCTTGGCCCCGCCGAGTACAAAATAAATGCCGCCGGCCACCAGGAACGTCACGATCCAGCCGAGGCCGTTATGGCCCAGCCAGGAGTCGGACAGGAAACCGCGGAACCACACGGTTTGTTCGGTCGTACCGATGGTGGTGAAGCTGAAGCCCAGCGTGATCGCCAATGCCCACGCACCGAAAGCACGCCACTCGACACCGCCGCTGTACCAGTAAGCGCTGCTCGGGCTGACGTCCAGCAGGTCTTTGGGGCTGTAGTAGTGACGGTGAATCAGGTCGACGACGAAGATCCCGACCCACGCGGTGATCGGCACGGCCAGCAGCGAAATGAAGGTAATGAACGGGCCGTAGAAACTGTCGGCGATCAGCATGAAATAGATCGAGCCAGCGAAGATCGCGACGATGTCCACCACCACTGCATAGACGCGCTTGACCTTCAGGCCGAGGGTCAGCGTGGTCAAACCGGCGGAGTACACCGACAGGTTGTTTGACAGCAGCAGCCCGCCGAACGCGGTGATCAGGTACGGCACGGCCATCCAGGTCGGCAGCATGTCGCGGATCGCGATGATCGGGTCGGTGGCCGAGGCCAGGTCATTGTTGCCCACTGACAGCAGACCGCCGAGGGTGATCAGCAGCACCAGCGGAATCCCCGCACCGAACGCCGCCGAGGCCACCAGGCGCGCGGCTTTGACGCTGCGATGCTGATAACGCGACATGTCGGCACCGGCGTTGGCCCAACCGATCCCGGTGCCCGCAGCCATGGTGCCGACGCCGATGATCATCGCGCTCAACGGTGCCGGTGTGGCATTGAACACCGCGCTCCAGTCGATGGTGGCGCAGAGGAAACTGCCAACCAGAATGTTCAGTGCGCCGAACACGTAGGTCGCCCACTTCTGGATCACCAGCAAGGTGGCGTGACCGAGGCCCGACACCGACAGGGTCAGCAGCACGAAAATCGCAATGAAGATCAACGTCAGCACGGGTGCGCTTTTGGCTTCCACGGGCGAGCCGAACAGGATCGAGCACAACGACAGCAACACGAATGCGGCGGTGGTGGTGTTGACGGTTTCCCAGCCCAGACGCGACATCAGCGAGACCAGGGTCGGACCGATGTTGCCGCGTACGCCGAAGATCGCTCGCGACAACGTCAGGCTCGGTGCGCGACCACGGCGACCGGCAATGGAGATGATCCCGACCACTGCGAAGGAGCCTGCAGCACCCAGGATCGCGACGATGATCGCCTGCCAGATCGCCAAGCCGCGAAAGGCGACAAGGGTCGCGCCCAGCGGCAGGCCGAGGATGGAGATGTTGGCGGCAAACCAGACCCAGAACAGTTGCAACGGATGACCGTTGCACTCCGCTTCCGGCACCGGCTCGATGCCTCGGGTTTCCAGTTGCCCGGCGCTTTGCCCGGCGTTTGATGAACTCATGTGAAATGCTCCTGTTGCCTTTGTTGTGGTTGTGGGCAGTTTCGGAAGTCGTCATAACATCCCGGCGGTCCTGGCCGTATTCGTGCTTTCCGTTGCGGGTGAAAGAATTTGAGTGCGCAGCGCGTCCTTCGCGAGCAGGCTCGCTCCCACAGGTACGGCGCGTCCCTTAAGGTTTGCACTATCCCTGTGGGAGCGAGCCTGCTCGCGAAAGCGTCAGTCCAGTCAACGCAAAGCTAAAAGCCCCTGCACCAACGGTTCCAGCTCCAGATGGTTAACGGTTTTGACCTTGTCGATCATTGCCGCCGGCCAACTCTCAAGGCCCAGGCAGGCCCCGAGCATGGCACCGAGAATCGCCGCGATGGTGTCAGTGTCACCGCCAAGGCTCGCGGCCATGCACAGCGCTTCGAAAGCGTTCATTTCGCCTATGGCCACTTGCTGGGCCAGGGCAAACGAGACCACTACCGATTCCTGTGAAGCCACCGAAGTGCCGATCACGTCGTACATCAAATCCGCCAGCAATGCCTTGTCGCTGTCGACACTGATGGTCCGCGCCCAGCTGATGCGCGAGGCGATGCGTCCGCCAGCCACCCAGTAACCGTGGCTTTCAGCTTGCTGAGCGATTTGCTGGCCGAGGTTCAACGCCTCGCCCAGGTCCATGCCGTTGATACCGGCCGAAACCACCGCCGCCACCGCCGCCGCGCTGGAAATGCCCAGCGTGGTGTTGTGGGTGACCTGGCAAGCCTGCACGACAGCGTCGATGAAACGCTCAGGGTTGGCGACATCCGCCGCGATCCCGATCGGCGTGATGCGCATTGCCGCGCCATTGGTGGTGCCGTAGCGCCCCGCTTCTTCCGGCGAGTGGCCGGCGAGGATCATTTCGATGGCACGCTTTGTCGAAGGGCCGAGCAAGTCTTGCGAGCCCTTGGCCTGCATCGCGGCTTCCCATTCGATCAACCGTTGGGCGAGCACCGACGGTTCGATCCGGCCCTCGCCTTCAACCAGCAATTGGCCGACCAGAATCGCCTGTTCGGTGTCATCGGTGATCGAGCCTTTGAGCATGTTGGCGGCGATCGGTTGATCGGGGCCCGCATCTTCCAGGCCAGTGATCTCGCCGAAGCGCACCTTGATCTCGGCACGGCTCAGCGATTGAGTTGGCATGCCCAGCGCATCGCCCAGGGCCAGTCCGTAGAACGCGCCGAGGGCACGGTTGAGCGCGGTCACTTTGACTCTCCAAACTGCAAGTGCAGGCGAAAATGCACTGGGTCGAGCAAGCTTTCGACCTGCTCCATGAATCGGTTTTGCCGGTCGTAGGTGGTGCGCAAGGCCTTGAGGAACACCGTGCCTTGCGGACGGCCCAGCAGTTCGGCGTCTTCGGCGTTCAAGGGTTCGGCGCCGATCCATTGATCGCCACGCTCGCCGATATAACCGTAAGCGGCCAGGGTGATGGTCAGGGAGTTGTCGATAAGGCCGACCCGCGGCAGGCTTTCCAGGCCTCCGGTGGCGGGCATCAATGAGCGTTCAAGGGAGACCAGCTTGCCTTCGTTGGAACGGCGGCGACGGTCGAGGGTGATGAATTGGTCGGTGCCGAAACGCGGCAACAGATCAGGACGAGTGACCGCCTCCAGCCGCAGCACTTCGGTATTGATCAGCGCCCCGCTGTCGGCCAGGGCCTGTGCCCAGCCGCTGCGCTGATCAAGCACCACGCCGTCGAAGGTGACGATGGAACCCACCCCGCTCTGGGTCGCGATGTAATTGCGCCGTTTCAATTCAGCCAGGGCTTCGCGCAGCGTGCCGCGGCTGACTTTGAATTCTTGAGCCAACTGATGCTCGCCCGGCAACAGAAAGCCGTCCTCCATGAGGCCGCTTTCGATGCGCCGGATGAGTTCATCGACCACCCGTTGTTTCTTGTCAAATCGTACCTGTCTAATCATGTACAAAGTGATAACCGAAACGGGCTGGGGCGAGCAAGGAATATTTAGGGGAAGTGACGGAAGGAGTTACACATGATCGTTCCCACGCTCTGCTTGGGAATGCAGCCCGGGACGCTCCGCGTCCCTGCCAAAGCGGACGCGGAGCGTCCATTGAGGCATTCCCACGCGGAGCGTGGGAACGATCAGTTAGCGGGGGGCTAGCGTTGTTTGAGACGGTCAATGACGACAGCCAACAGCAAGATCGAACCCCGAATCACATACTGATAAAACGTATCGATGTTCTTCAGGTTCATCGCGTTTTCGATGATCGCCAGAATCAGCACCCCGGCAATCACATGCCGGATCATGCCGATCCCGCCGCTCAACGACACCCCGCCCAACACACAGGCAGAAATCACCGTCAGCTCAAAACCCTGGCCAATCATCGGCTGACCGGACGTCATGCGCGACGCCAGGATCACCCCAGCCAACGCCCCGATCACGCCGTGCACGGCAAAGATAATGATCTTGGTCCGGTCAACGTTCACCCCGGCCAGCAGCGCCGCTTCCTGGTTACCGCCGATGGCCATGGTGTTGCGCCCGTAGGTGGTGTAATTCAGCAGCCAGCCGAAAAACAGGAAACAAACGATGGTGATCAGGATCGGCACCGGTACACCCAACAACTGGCCGTTACCGAAGACGAAGAACTGCTCTTGCGACACGCCCACCGCTTTGCCGTTGGCGAAGATATAAGCCAGGCCGCGAACGATCTGCATGGTCGCCAGTGTGGTAATCAACGCATTGACCCGCAGCTTGGCGATCACGATGCCATTGATCAACCCGACGATCAGCCCCATGAACAGCGCCGCCACCACACCGAGAAACACACTGTCGGTGTCGCGCATCACCACCGCTGCAACCACGCCGGCGCAGGCAATCACCGAGCCCACCGACAAATCGAAGTGCCCGGACGCCAGGCAATACAACATGGTGCACGCCGCAATCCCCGTCGTCGAAATCGCCAGGCCCAGGCCACGCATGTTCAGCGGCGAGAGGAAGTTGTCGATCAGCAAGGTGCAGAGCACGAAGATCCCGACGGCCGCCAGCAGCATCACCCAGTCATCGAGAAAGCGCCGAAGGTCCAGAGGTTTGCGCTGGGTGGGCAAAGCGTTGTTTTGGATTGTCATAGTCACCTCTCAGTTCGCCACGCCGTCAGCGCGTTGGCGCGGCAAAGCCAGTTGCAGCAGGTTGGATTCATTGGCCTCTGCGCGAGACAACTCGCCGCGCATCGCGCCTTCGCAGAGCACCAGGATGCGGTCGGAAATACCCATCACTTCCATCAGGTCGCTGGACACCACGATCACCGCGATGCCGCTGGCGGCCAGGTTGTGGATGATCTGGTAGATCTCGGCTTTGGCGCCGATGTCGATGCCGCGAGTCGGTTCGTCGAGCAGCAGCACTTTCATCGGCATCGACAGCCAGCGGCCGAGAATGGCCTTCTGCTGATTGCCGCCGGACAGGTACATGATTTTCTGCGCCGCGTTGGGGGTCTTCACTTTCAGCGCCTTGATCTGCTTGTCGGCGTTGTCCTTCTCCCACAGGCCACGCAACAGGCAGCCAAAGGTGGAGTGGGCGCCGCGGGCGCTGATGTTGATATTCTCGGCGACGCTGGCGAGCGGCAGGATGCCCTCTTTCTTGCGGTCCTCGGGGCACAGCAGAATCCCGGCGGCGATCGCATCGCGGGGTGAACGCAACTTCAGTTCATGACCGCGCAATTCCAGGCGTCCGGCGGTGTTGCGCTCAAGGCCACTGAGCATGCGGAACAGCTCGGTACGACCGGCGCCGACCAAACCGAACAGCCCGAGAATCTCGCCTTTGTGCACCTCGAAACTCACTGGCTCACGCAAACCCGGACCCAGCAGGCCGTCGACCTTGAGCGCCACTGCGCCACGCTGACGGTGGCGGTAGTCGTAGATGTCCTGAATGTCGCGACCGACCATGCAGGTCACCAACTGATCATGAGTCAGCTCGCTCATGTCCTCGAACGTGCGCACAAAGCGACCGTCCTTGAACACCGTCACCGCGTTGCAGATGCGGAACACTTCTTCCATGCGATGGGAGACGTAAAGCACCACTTTGCCTTCGTCGCGCAGGCGACCGATGATCGCCATCAAACGATCGATCTCCCGTGCCGAGAGGCTGCTGGTCGGTTCGTCAAACGCGATCACATGCGCACCACGGGACAAGGCCTTGGCGATTTCCACCAGTTGCCGCTGACCGAGGGACAGGCGCCCTACTTTCTCTTGCGGATCGATTTCATCGGCCAGGCCCTTGAGGCAAGCCAATGCCTGTTGCCGCAGTGCGCCACGATTGATCAGGCCGAAACTGGCCGGCAGATGCCCCAGGAAGAGGTTCTCTGCCACGGTCATTTCCGGGACCAGATGCAGCTCTTGATGGATCACGGCGACGCCACTGCCGATGCTGTCGGCGGTGGACTTGAAGACCATCGTCTGCTCGCCGATCTGCAGGTCGCCGCTGCTCGGGGTGTAAGCACCGCCGAGGATTTTCAGCAAGGTCGATTTACCGGCGCCGTTCTCGCCCATCAAGGCATGAACCTGCCCCGGGTGGGCGACGAAGCTGATGCTATCCAGCGCCTTCACCCCGGGAAAGGTCTTGCCGATCCCGTTGAAGCGCAAGCTGCCACTAGAAGAACAGCCGCTGTGTTGTTGTGTTGTTGTTTGCGCCATAACCACCTCATCACACAGATCAGGCAGCCCCGTCGCCAGGGCCGCCGTGAAATCAACCGCGCCTCAGTTCCAGAGGCCGATCTTTTCCAGTTCCTGCTTGAAGTTCTCGCGAGTGATCAGCGTAACGTCGTCCATCGCGGTGTACTTCGGCGGTTCTTTGCCGGTGGTGACCCACTCGTACATCATGCTGGCGGTGTTGTAGCCCTCGACGTGCGGGCTCGGCAGCATCGAGCCGAAGAAGCCGCTGTTGGCCTTCTTCAATTCGCCGATGGCGTCAGTGCCGTTGATGCCGATGCCGATCACGTTGGCCGCGGCAAAACCGGCGCTTTCGGTGGCGCGCACGCCGCCCAGCACAGTGTTGTCGTTCATGCCGCCGATGATCAGGTTTTTCGCGCCGCTGGGCAGTTTCACCAGCGCCGAATTGGTGGCGTCCATGCTGCCAGGGACGTCGAGGGTTTTCTGTGCAGTGAAGAGGATGTGGTCTTTCGGGAAGCCGGCATCTGTCAGCGCCTTGGCCGAACCGTCGGTGCGCTTCTTGCCGGTGTCGAGTTCGTTGAAGGTGTTAATCACCGCGTAGGTTTCTTTCCAGTCCCAGCCGCGTTTTTTCGCTTCGGTGGCCATGGCATTGCCCTGTTTCTCACCGACTTCAAACGCCGCCATGCCGAGGTAAGGCACGTCTTCCATGAACTTGCCGTTGGCATCGACGAAACGGTCATCGACCGCAATCACTTTCAAACCGTTGGCCTTGGCTTTGGCGACGATGGCCGGGCCGAGGCCGACGTCCGGCGGGCAAATCACAAAGCCCTTGGCGCCGTTGGCTGCCAGGCTGTCGATTGCCGAGAGGGTTTTCTCGCCATCCGGCACGGCGATCTTGATCACGGTGAAGCCTTTGTCCTTGCCGGCCTTTTCCGCGAAGGCCCATTCGGTCTGGAACCAGGGCTCTTCCGCCTGCTTGACCAGAAAACCGATTTTCACTTCCTCGGCCGCCAGCAACGAACTGCTCAGGCTGACCGCGGTGACCGCCAAAGCGGCACAGCACAGGGAACGGATCCCACGACGACGATTCATAAGCTGACTCCTTGTTATTTTTTTTGAGCGTTATTTGAAAGCCAATCAAACCGTACAGCTAATAGTCATATCGTATGATGATTGGATTTCAGGCGTAGTTCCGCGCCTGAGACCCGATTGACTCAGTCGTGGTACATGACCGAGCGACCGCCATCGATGGTGATGCACGAGGCATTGATGAACGGCGCTTCATCGCTGGCCAGGAAAACGGCGGTCATGGCCACTTCAATCGGCTGGCCGATGCGACGTGGCGGGTGCAGATCGAAAGCGCGCTGACGCTCGGCATGCGGGTCGGCAAAACCGTTCCAGTAATCGACGTTCAGCTGGGTTTCGATGTAACCCGGCGCGATGGCGTTGACGCGAATGCCTTTCGGCGCGTACTCGATGCCCAGGGCGCGGGTCAGGCCGAGCAAGCCATGTTTGGCCACCGGGTACGGAAAGCAGCCGGGAATGATGTGAGTGGAATGGGTCGAGGCGATGTTGATGATGCTGCCAATGCCCTGCTCGATCATCTGCGGCAGCACGGCTTTACAGCCGAACCAGGCGCCGTCGAGGTCGACGGCGAAGCAGCGGCGCCAGTCTTCGTCAGTCATTTCCAGCGGATCGCGGAACACATTGACCCCGGCGCAGTTGACCAGCACATCGATCCGTCCGTGACGCTCGATCGCCAGTCTGGCTATGGCGTGCAGGTCTTGTTGGTTGGAAACGTCAGCCTTGATTGCCTGAACGTCGTAGCCCTTGTCTCGCCAGTGCGCCGCGACCTTTTCGACTTTCTCACCCTGAATATCGCTGATGATCAGCTTGGCCTGCTGGGAAGCGAAGGTCGCGACAATCGCCTCGCCAATACCCTGAGCAGCACCGGTCAGCAGCACGACCTTGTTTTTCAGGCGCTCGCCCTTCGGCGGTTCGGGCACCGATGGCAAGGAAAGAGGTTCAGCCATGGATCAAGACTCCTTTTTGAAGGCACGACAAAAACCGGGCATCTGTCGATGTCCGGTCAAAAGGCTTTTTGGAAAATCGCTGCATCACTTCACCTGTTTTGTTTTTTTAAGTGTGAGTGCGTGTAACTGATGGAGCCGACTATAAACCCGACCGCCAAATAATCTCAATATATAATTTTACATCCCATATTTTGGGATTTATCCCGCGAACCGAGTACAGGTTTTTCCGGGCACATCAACTCGAATCGACAGCAAAGCGCCGTCCAACGGATGGTTGAGCGGGCTCGCGGCGCTGGTGATGTAAAGGGTTTTTAGGTCTTCACCCCCGAATACGCAACTGGTGGGGCGGCTGATTGGCAACTCGATCACGCGATCAACCTGTCCGTCCGGGGTCAGCCTGAGCAGACAGCTGCCATCCCAACGGGCGTTCCAGAGGTAACCTTCGGCATCCATCGCCGAGCCATCCGGCCCGCCGCGTTCATGGGGCCCGAACCAGACTTGGGCCGGGTCGAGGTTGCCGTCGGTGCGGATGAAGTACTGGTAGAGCGTGCTGTCGAGACTGTCGGCGAAATACACGGTGGTTGCGTCTTCGCTCCACAGCAACGTGTTAGGAATGCCCAACCCGCGAAGCAACGGCGTGACCCGAGCATCGCGATCGATGCGAAACAGGCCACCGGAACGCCGGACGATAGGCACGTCTTCGCCCTGCTCGCCGATGTTGTTCTGCATGGTGCCGAGCCAGAGCCGGCCCAGAGCATCGCAGCGAGCTTCATTGGCGCGATTGCCGGGTTGCGGATCGGCGACGCAGAGCAAGGTCAGTCGCGGCTCCAGGCCTGGGGAATCCAGATCGAGTCGATACACGCCGCTGCTCAACGTCACCAGTGCATCGCCGCTTTCGCAGGGGATGAAGGCGGACACATGCTCGGGCATCTGCCAGATCTGCACGTTGGCGCCAATCAGCCGCAGCGCCTGTTGACCGGCGATATCAACCCAGTACAGCGCCTGGGTCGGCGCGTCCCAGAACGGGCCTTCACCCAGCCGTGCCCGGTGTTCGGTAACCGCAGTCCACGTCATGAAACCTCCTGCATTGTTCTTGTTTTTTGTGGGAGCGAGCCTGCTCGCGAAAGCGTCAGCACATTCAACATCACTGTTAACTGACACACCGCTTTCGCGAGCAGGCTCACTCCCACAGGATTCTGCATTGTCAGCTGGCCTTCTTGTCGGCCATGACTTGCGGGTAGAAGCGCTTGATGGCCAGGTCGGCGTTATCGATCAGGGTCATGCAGGCCCAGACTCCCCGCGCGGCATCCCGGGCGGCGATGGCCTCGGCCATGTCTTTGTGAATCGGTAGCGTGCGGCGCAGTTCGTCCGGGTCGGCGGCGGACACTTCGAACGACACCGCCAGCAGCGCGCCGAGGGCCGGGACCATTTGTTCGATAAATTGATTGTGGCTGGCAGCGAGGATGCACTCGTGGAAGAACTGGTCGGCACGGTTGTAATCAATGCCGCTGTCCACTGCCCGTTCCAATGCGTTGTAAGCCTGAAGGATGGCGTGAACCTGCTCGACGGTAGCGCGCTCGCAAGCCCAGCGTACGGCCATGGGTTCGATGGTGCGGCGCAGGTCGAGCAAGTCGTCGACGAAGTTTTCCGGCAAGCCGCTGCGCGACAGCCAGCCTACGACTTGCGGATCGAAAAGGTTCCAGCGGCGCACCGGCAGCACCCGCGTGCCGACCTTCGGCCCGACTTCGAGCATGCCCTTGGCGACCAGAGTTTTGATGGCTTCGCGGATAACGGTGCGACTGACACCGAGTTGCTCGCCCAGGTCGGCTTCGACCTTGAGCGTCTCACCCGGTTTGACCTGCCCCGTGGCGATCCAGCAACCCAGCCAATCGACCGTCGACGCATGAAAACTGCTGGACATGGACACCTCAATTCAGGGACAGCACAAAGCCGTTCGCGATGAGTGTCCACGCTAATCATCATACGATTGAGTGTCAATTTGAATTTTTCTGTCTGATGGCGTCCAAGCGAGCAATTTGAACGAACCCCTATTGTGACCTACGGTTAGCCGCGACAGATCAAGCAGTCAATAGCATCTGTTCCACTCAAGTCCGCTATCGACAGGTATAAGCATGAACATGGATGCGTCTACTCAATACCCGATTGTTTTGGTCCACGGCCTCTTTGGCTTCGATAAAATTGCCGGTTATCCCTACTTCTTCGAGATCAAGGAAGCGCTGGAACATGCTGGGGCCAAGGTGTTTTCCGTCAACATTCCAACCGTTAACGGAAACGAGGAGCGCGGCAAAAAACTGCTCGAACACGTCAACCGTATTTTGCAGGAAACGGGAGCCACCAAGGTCAATCTGATCGGCCACAGCCAAGGTCCATTGGCTGCACGCTACGTAGCAGCGCTGCACCCGGAAAAGGTAGCGTCAGTCACCTCGGTCAGCTGTCCCAACCATGGTTCCGAAATTGCCGATCAGTTGCATAAGGCTTTGACGCCCGGAGAGTTGCCGGAAGCGTTCGTGCTGGCGCTGTTTGCCGCGGTTGGCACTTTTATATCGCTGATCAGTGGCCACCCGGAAAACCCTCAAGATGCCCGCGCGGCCTTCGAATCGTTGACCAGCGAGGGTTTGGCAGCCTTTAATAAAAAGTACCCGCAAGGGGTGCCGAAACACTGGGGCGGTGAAGGCAACGAAGTTGAAAACGGCGTGTATTACTACTCCTGGAGTGGGATCGTGCAGAACTTTCAAAGCCTGCAACCGCTCGATCCGTCCCATTTGAACTGTATCGTGCTGTCGAAGTTATTTTATAAAGAGAAACACGCCAACGATGGGCTCGTCGGACAGTACAGCTCGCACCTGGGCAAAGTCATTCGTTCGGATTACCCGATGGACCATTTCGACGCAGTCAATCAAATGGCCGGGATCACGAGTTGGAACGTAAGCCCGGTCCACCTCTATCTTGAGCATGCGGCCCGACTCAAGGACAAAGGTTTGTAGGCAAAAAAATGGCCCGCTTGAACCGCGGGCCATTTTTCCAGAACAAAAATCATCGCGCGTTACGGCTCAAGCCCGATGGGAAAGAACTCGCCACCACTCCACACGCCCAACCAACGTTGCCCGTCGATTTCACGACTCACCGCCAACTCCACCAATTGATAGAACACATTGCGATGGATCAGCGCTTCAAGGTTGGTGCGCACATGCACGTAGGGCGCAGGCTCCTGCGTGACCGGGTCGATCACCACGCGCATGGGGTGTTCGGGGCCGGCGTCGGCGGTCTCGTCAACATTGGTGGTGAAACGCAAGACCTGGGTTTCACCTTCGCCTTCGACATCCACGGCAATCGCCACGAAAGGCGCGTCGTCGACCTTGATGCCAACCTTCTCGACCGGGGTGATGAGGAAGTAATCGTCACCATCGCGACGAATGATGGTGGAGAACAGCTTGACCATCGGCTTGCGCCCGATTGGCGTACCCAGGTAATACCAGGTGCCGTCACGGGCGATACGCATGTCGATGTCGCCGCAGAAGTCGGGGTTCCATAGGTGGACCGGCGGCAAGCCTTTGGTTTTGGGGATTTGCCCCAACAGATCGTTGGCTTTTTGCGGGCCACTCATGGCGTTCTCCTTTTGAATTACTGGTCGCTGAGCCCCAGCAGGCTGCGCGCGTATTGTTCCAGCGGCGGGCCCATCAGGTCTTCTGGCTTTTTGTCGTGGAACGTCAGTAAACCGCCACGACCCTTGATACGTGCAGTATCAATCAAATACTGGGTGCTGGTCTCGATCAACATGATCTGAATCACGCCGCCATCGATACCGAGGCGATCCAGGGCTTCCTGATCGAGCCATTCGTCCGAGTTGCCGATACGGTCATCAGACTTGGCGAACCGGGTATAGAGCAGGTAATGGGCACCGGCGGCACGGGCTTCGCCCATGGCTTGATCAAGACCTTCCGGGGCACGGGCGCGACGGACCATGGGAAAGTATTCGACAAAGCCATCGAAGGCGACTTCGGCTATCACGTTAGGTCGTGGGTAGACAGTACTGCCTGGCGGCACAAAGGCGCCCTGGGCGATATAGACGAATGAGTCCGGTTGGATGCGCAGGTTATTCACACGGCGGCTGTCGCTATGGTCGAGCAACCCTGCGTCGCTCATGTGGTAGCGAGTCCCTTCAGCCAGATCGCTGACATTCATGCAGCCACCAAGCGCCAAAACGGCCAGCAGCAAAACCAGGCTACGCATCCTACCCTCCAGAGGCCGGTGACGGAAAACCGGCGAATGGCCATGGGATGCAGCTTCCGCGCCAGCTCGGGAGAAACACAATCTCGTTGCCGCTGCCAAAGGACGCGTTCGGCTGCGCAGCCGAACGCAGCCTCGCAGGCTCGGCAGCTGCTACAGGGATCGTGTTTAGCCGCCGATGATTTTCATGATGGTCGCGCCACCGGAGAACGCTACTTCCTGCTTATCGCCCAAGGCTTTCACCAAGAGTCTCTGCAAGGCGGGCAAAGCTTGATGACGGGGCTTGTCCAGCAGATCGCCGACATAGTGGCGGTTGCTCGACGACAGGCAGCCATGCAGCCAGCCCGTAGAGGACAGACGCAGCCGCGAGCAGGTGCGGCAGAAAGGAACGCTTTCGTTGGCGATTACGCCGAAGTAGCCCTGCCCCGGAATTTCGTAACGCACGGCGGTGGCGTCTACCGGCGCATCGGCCTGAAGGTATTCGTAGCGCTCGCCGATCAGGCTGAGCAACTGCTGAAGGCTGACAAACTGCTGCAGGAAAGCATTGGAGTCGCTTGCCAGGTGGCCCATGCGCATCAACTCGATGAAACGAAGCTCATAGCCGCGCTCCAGACAGTAATCGAGTAGCGGCATCACTTGATCGAGGTTCTGTCCACGCAGCGGCACCATATTGACCTTTATCTTCAGGCCGGCGGCGCTGGCTTGATCCATTCCGTCGAGCACAGTCGCCAGATCGCCACCACGGGCAATGCTGCGAAAGGCGCTGGCATCCAGGGTATCGAGGGAAACGTTGATGCGACGAATGCCGGCATCCACCAGCAGTGGCAGCTTTTTCGCCAGCAGCTGACCGTTGGTGGTCAGGCTGATGTCCGCCAGGCCCATCTGCCCGACAGCGGTCATGAAGGCTTCGAGTTTGGGGCTGACCAGCGGCTCGCCGCCGGTGATGCGCAAACGCTCAATGCCCGCCGCTTCAATCAGATAGGCCACGCCACGCGCCATGGCCTCAGCCGACAATTCATCCTGCGCAGCGACCAACCGCTTGCCGTTGGGCACGCAGTAGGTACACGCGTAATTGCAGGCTGAAGTCAGACTGATCCGCAAATTGCGAAAACGCCTGCCTTGACGGTCAACGATCATGGATTACTCCGGCGGAAGAATATTCGGACCGCTAAAACTTGACTCACAAATCAAGTTTTAGCAAGTCCTATGCCTGAGTATATTCCTGCGGTACTGCGCCACGTAGCGAAATAATGGCGCAATAAGGCAACTGAATGGTTCAGCTGCTCGGGGTGTCGCTATCGCGCTTGCGCTTGTTGCCCATGCGCACGCCGATGTCCATCAGGAACTGGAAGAAACCTTCCTGATCTTCCAGCACATTGCTCCAGAACGGCGAGTGATACAGCGCCACGGCGCCGTGCACCAGCGCCCAGGATGCGCAGTAATGGAAGTAAGGCGGTACGTCTTCAAGTTTGCCTTCACTGATCCGGCCCTTGATCAGCAGGGTCAGACGTTCGAAGTTCGAGGCGCGAATCTTGTGCAGCTCCTCGACCATCTCCGGCACCTGATTGCCCTTGACCACCTTTTCTTCCAGGCGATCGAACAACCGATAGCGTTGTGGATCGCGCATGCGGAATTCGAAGTAGGCCCGGGACAGGGCTTCCTTGTCCTTGTCGACATCGGCCGAATGCAACAGCTCGTTCAAATCGCGCTCGTAATCGAGCATCAGGCGCAGATAGATCTCGGCCTTGGATTTGAAGTGCTTGTAGATCGTGCCTTTACCGATACCGACGGCATCAGCAATCATCTCGACGGTGACACTGTCTTCACCTTGATCGAGGAACAGCTTGAGCGCGGTATCGAGAATTTCTTGCTCGCGGCGACGAAACTCACGGACCTTACGAGGTTCTTTATGCATAAGAAAAGGTCTGTAGGGGTCAAAATTCGAAGCCGCGTATTATGCCTAACTTGCGCAAAAATGCACGGATCATCCGACCATATATGTGTTTCTTGATGAATTACGGCAGCCTCGCAGATCAATGAGAACTCAACCGAAGCGCCCGTATTCCAAATTTGTTTAAAAACCGCGATCAGTAAACTGGACTCGGCGCAATACTGATCAATACTTCAACTGTCGGCGGGACATCTCCCCCAAGTGTTGCGCCGATATAGGTACCAACGGACCGCGTGCCTTTGTTTTACTCCTAATGGTCTTAACCCGGATTCACCCCCCAGAACCCGGGTTTTTTTTGCCTGCGATTTAACCTTTCACATGCGCCAGCGGAAACAGTCGCTTGAAATTCTCGGTGGTTTGTTCGGCAAACCGCTCGTAGGGCTCACCTCGCAACATTGCCAGAAATTCCGCTACGTCGCGCACGTACTGCGGCAGGTTCGGCTTGCCGCGATGAGGAATCGGCGCCAGGTAAGGCGAGTCGGTTTCCACCAGCAATCGGTCAGCCGGCACTTTACTGGCTACGTCACGCAGAGCGTCGGCATTGCGGAAAGTGACAATCCCGGACAAGGAAATGTAATACCCCATATCCAATGCTGCTTTGGCCATGTCCCAGTCTTCGGTGAAACAATGCAGCACGCCAGCCTGGGGCAGCGCCGCTTCACGCAGGAGGTTCAACGTGTCGGCGCGGGCACCACGGGTGTGGATGATCACCGGTTTGCCCGTCTGCTGTGCCGCTTGCAGATGCAGGCGAAACGACTCCTGCTGCAACTCCGCGGCTTCAGGCTCGTAGTGATAATCCAGACCGGTTTCACCAATCGCCACCACACGCGGGTGGTTGAGCTCGCGCAACAGCCAATCCAGTGCGGGCGCGGCGCCCGGCTGCACGTCCAGCGGATGCACGCCAACCGAACAGTCGACGTCGTCGTAACGTTCGGCCAGGGCTTTGACGTCGGCGGCATTCTCGACACTGACGCCGATACACAGAAAGTGCCCTACCCCGCGCAGACGGGCCGCATCCAGTGCGGCATCCAGAGAGCCGTCGTGGGCGGCGAGGTCGAGGCGATCAAGGTGGCAATGGGAATCTACGAGCATAAAAGGGCTGCAACTTACATCGTATGAGTGGGACGGTCGGACTTCAGGGCTCCGGCCAGATGGGTTTCGATTCGACTGCGCGCGGTATTGTCGCCATCGTTGAATTGTACACCGACCCCGGCGGCCCGGTTACCCTGCGCACCTTTGGGGGTGATCCAGGTGACCTTGCCGGCGACCGGAATCTTCTCCGGCTCGTCCATCAGGTTCAACAGCATGAATACCTCATCGCCCAACTTGTAACTCTTGTTGGTCGGGATAAACAGGCCACCGTTCTTGATGAACGGCATGTAGGCCGCGTAAAGCACGGACTTGTCCTTGATCGTCAGGGACAAAATGCCATTGCGCGGCCCCGGATTAACGGCTTCATTCATGCTGACCTCCATTGCTGATGACCAGAGTCTAGGCACAGACGGTCACTTCTGGGTAGGCAAACCCACCCATTGCACCAACAGCGCCTCCAGCAACAACACCCGATTGAGGTTGGCTTTGCTCATTACCTTCTGGCGCTGGGCGAGAATCCAGTCCTGAATATTCAGGACTTTGTCCTGGCCAGCTTTCTGCGCCAGGTACTGAATCACCTTGCGCATGTCCGTCAGTCCCAGGCCTTCTTCGTCCTGAGTCAGCTGATAGCGCAGTATCAGGCTCGACCAGTCGCAGAACCAGTCGAACAACAGCAACAGCGGAATCGCATTCCAGCCTTCGGCCAGTTGCGTCGGTGACTGTTGCTGCTTGAGCAACTTCTTCACGCCATCGACCACCAGCGCCCGTTGCTCACGCACGCCCTGGGCCTGCAAGTTGACGGCGGCCAGTGGCGAACCGGCGGCCAGGGTCAGCAGTTCGACGCGTTCGTCTTGCGAACAATCCGGCAACGCCTTCGCCAACCACGCCAGACTCATCGCCTCGCTCGGCAGCGGACAAGCCTGTTGCTGGCAGCGGCTCTTGATCGTCGGCAGCAAACGACTGGTCTGGTGACTGACCAGCAGCAACACGGTATCACCGGACGGTTCTTCAAGACTTTTGAGCAAGGCGTTGGCGGCGTTGACGTTCATCGACTCCGCCGGTTCGATCAGCACCACTTTGCGCCCACCCATCTGCGCGGTCTGAACCACGAAGCTGACCAGATCACGAACCTGATCGACCTTGATCGCCTTATCGGCTTCTTCCGGTTCCAGAATGTAGTTGTCAGGGTGACTGCCGGCCTTGAGCAACAGACAGGATTTGCATTCGCCGCAAGCATCGTGGGCCGCACTCGGACGCTGGCACAACAAACTGGCCATCAAGCGCTCGGCCAGCGCGCGCTTGCCGATCCCGGCGGGGCCATGGAGCAGATAGGCGTGAGCATGTTGCTTGCGACCGGCCAACTGCTGCCAGAGACTGTCCTGCCACGGATAGGCTTCAGCCACGGGTCAACTCCAGCAGACGTGGCAGCAAGGCATCCAGTGACTGCTGAACCTGCGTCAGCGGCTGGGCGGCATCGACCAGGACATAACGCGCAGGATCCGCTTCAGCACGCTTGAGGAAAGCACCGCGCACCGCATCAAAAAAGGTTCGGCCTTCCAGTTCGAAGCGATCCAGACGACCGCGAGCGCTGGCGCGGGCCAGGCCCACTTCCACCGGCAGATCGAAAATCAACGTCAGGTCCGGGCGCAAATCGCCCTGGACAAAGGCTTCCAGAGTCGCGATGCGCTCCAGCGACAGGCCGCGACCGCCCCCCTGATAGGCATAGGTCGAATCGGTAAAGCGATCACACAGGACCACCGCACCGCGGGCCAGTGCCGGGCGAATCACCTCGGCCAGATGCTGGGCTCGCGCGGCGAACACCAACAGCAACTCGGTGTCGGGGTTCATGACTTCGTCAACCGGCGCCAGCAACACTTCGCGGATCCGCTCGGCCAACGGCGTACCGCCTGGTTCGCGAGTCAGCACGACCTCGATACCCGCGGCGCGCAGGCGCTCGGCGAGGTATTCGCGATTGGTGCTCTTGCCGGCCCCTTCCGGGCCTTCCAGGGTAATAAACAAGCCAGTCACAGGCAGTCCTTAGTCAGAGTCATTGCGGGCTTTGCGGAGCGGTTGCATCCGGTTCGGGCGCGGGTGCGGCTGCGGGTTCTTGAGCGGGTTCTTGCGCCGGCTCCGGTGATGGCGACTGTTCAGGCGCTTGCGGCTCTGGTGGCGCCGCCTGAGCAGGCTCTTGCGGCGCCACTTGCGGCAAAGCCTCGGGGGCTGTGTCGGGCGAAGCAGCCGGAATCGGTGCCTGCTCATCCGTCGCCTCTGGCGCCGTGGTGGGCGCGGGGCTGGAGCGGTAGTCGGCACGGCGCTTGATCTGGAACTCACGCACAGCGTTATTGTGCGCGTCCAGATCATCGGAGAACACGTGGCTGCCATCACCACGAGCAACGAAATAGAGGCTATTGCCAGCCACCGGATTCAGCGCTGCATGAATCGCTTCGCGGCCGACCATGGCGATCGGGGTCGGCGGCAGTCCCGAAATCATGTAGGTGTTGTACGGCGTCGCTTCCTTGAGATGAGCGCGAGTCAATTTGCCGGTGTAACGATCACCGAGGCCGTAGATCACGGTCGGATCGGTCTGCAGCAGCATGCCCATTTCCATGCGACGCACGAACACGCCAGCGATTTGCCCGCGCTCCTGCGGCACGCCGGTTTCCTTCTCCACCAGCGAGGCCATGATCAGCGCCTGATAGGGTTCGGTGTACGGCACATCAGCGGCGCGCTGACTCCACTCCTTGGCAAGGACTTCGTCGAGGCGGTCGTAGGCTTTTTTCAGCAGCTCGACATCGGTCATGCCGCGCACGAAGCGATAGGTGTCAGGGAAGAATCGCCCTTCCGGAAAAATCCCGCTGTGGCCGAGTTTGTCCATCACCTCGCTATCACTCAAACCGTCGAGGGTCTTTTCGAGTTTTTCATCCTTGGCCAGAGCAGCGCGGACCTGATGGAAATTCCAGCCCTCGACCAGGGTCAGGCTGTACTGAACCATTTCCCCGCGCTTCCACAGGTCAATCAGGCCTTCGACGGTCATGCCGGGTAGCATGCGGTATTCGCCCTTGTGCAACGGTTGCTTGGCAAGATTGAAGCGCCAATACACCCGCAGCCAGAAAGCGTCCTTGATGACGCCATCGGCTTCGAGTCGATAGAAGGTGCGGGTCGGTGTCGTGCCTTTGGGCACTTCCAGCAGCTCTTCCTGGGTGATGTTCAGCGGCTGTTCCAGCGCCGAATGGATTTTCCAGGCGGAAGCGCCCAGACACAGCCCTGCCAGAACCAATCCGGTTTCCAGCAGCAGCAAGAATTTACGTCTCACGTATCAAGCATCCAGTAGCGCGCGGGCAATGGTTTGGAGTTTACGGGTGAGCGGACCAACCGGCCAGCTCAGTGCTGCATAGGCGCGCACCGGCCAAACGCCATACACGCTGTTGCAGACAAAGACTTCATCAGCCCATTGCAGCTGATCGAGGGTGATGTCGGTGATTTGTGTGGGGATCCCCAATGACTCGGCTTGAAACAATAATTCGGCACGCATCACGCCGGCCACGCCACAGCGCTTCAAATCAGCCGTGATCAGCACGCCATCGCGGATCAGGAACAGGTTGCTGAACACGCCTTCAATGACGCGCCCGGCCTGATCGAGCATCAAGCCTTCGGCATGATCGGTGTCTTGCCATTCGGAGCGGGCGATGACCTGCTCAAGACGGTTCAGGTGTTTGAGTCCGGCGAGCAGAGGCTGCTTGGAAAGTCGCGTCGCACAGGGGAACAGGCGAACGCCCTGCTCCGCATTGGCAGCAGGATAAACCGCAGGAGGGTTGCCCAGCATGATGCGGCGCGCCTGAGCCGAAGGATCGGGCGCATAACCGCGCGCGCTTTCGCCACGCGTGACGATGAGCTTGAGCACACCTTCGCCCAACGCTTGGGCATAGGCCAGTAACTCTGTGCAGACAGCCGCATGATCGAGATTAATTGCCAGCCGCTGGCAACCTTTGACCAAACGCACCAGATGCCGATCCAGCAACACCGGAGCGCCGTTGCGCACGGCAATGGTCTCGAACAGACCATCGCCGTAAGCCAGGCCGCGATCCTTCAGCGACAAAGCGTCAGCCGGCTGACCGTCGACCCAGCTCTCCATCAGTCAGCGAACCGGCGGAACACCAGCGAGCCGTTGGTGCCGCCAAACCCGAAGGAGTTGGACAGCACCACATCGATATCCATATTGCGCGCGGTATGCGGTACGAAATCGAGGTCGCAACCTTCGTCCGGCTCATCAAGGTTGATGGTCGGCGGCGCTACCTGACTGTTGATCGACAGCACACTGAAGATCGCCTCGACCGCGCCAGCCGCACCCAACAGGTGACCGGTCATGGACTTGGTCGAACTGACCGCCAGTTTGTAAGCGTGATCGCCGAATACCGACTTGAGCGCACAGGCTTCGGCAAGGTCGCCGGCCGACGTCGAGGTGCCGTGGGCGTTGACGTACTGAACCTGATCGCCATTGATCCTGGCATCGCGCAGCGCATTGGTGATGCAACGTGCAGCACCTGCACCATCAGCCGGTGGCGAAGTCATGTGGTACGCATCGCCACTGGTGCCAAAGCCGATCAGCTCGGCGTAGATCGTCGCACCACGGGCCTTGGCGTGCTCCAGCTCTTCCAGAACCAGAGCCCCGGCACCGTCGGACAGCACGAAGCCATCACGGCCCTTGTCCCATGGACGGCTGGCGCGGGTCGGCTCATCGTTGCGGGTCGACAGTGCGCGGGAGGCACCGAAGCCGCCCATGCCCAAACCGCAAGCTGCCATTTCAGCGCCGCCGGCAATCATCACGTCGGCTTCGTCGTACATGATGTTGCGTGCCGCCATGCCGATGCAGTGCGTACCGGTGGTACACGCAGTGGCGATGGCGTAGTTAGGTCCCTGTGCGCCCAGATGGATGGACAGGAAACCGGAAATCATATTGATGATCGAGCCAGGCACGAAAAACGGAGAAATCCGTCGTGGGCCGGAATCATGCAGCGTGCGGCTGGTTTCTTCGATATTGGTCAGTCCGCCAATACCCGACCCCATGGCCACGCCGATGCGCTCACGGTTGGCGTCGGTGACTTCCAGACCGGAGTTACGAACTGCCTGAAAACCTGCGGCCAGACCGTATTGAATGAACAGGTCGAGCTTGCGAGCTTCCTTGACCGACAGGTATTCCTCGACATTGAAGCCCTTTACCGAGCCGCCAAAGCGGGTGGAATAGGCAGAAAGGTCGGTGTGTTCGATCAGACCAATGCCACTGCGGCCAGCCAGAATGCCCTGCCAACTGCTCGGCACATCCGTGCCCAGTGGCGACAACATACCCATACCGGTGACTACGACGCGTCTACGCGACACAGCACTCTCCTTTTTCAAATGACGACTTTGCATCAGGCCTAAAGAAAAAACCGCACGCCGTGATGGCAGTGCGGTTTTTCCATGACAGCAAGCAACGATTACAAGCTATTAAGCCTGGTGGTTAGTAACGTAATCGATTGCGGCTTGTACAGTAGTGATCTTCTCAGCTTCTTCGTCAGGGATTTCGGTCTCGAATTCCTCTTCCAGAGCCATCACCAGCTCAACGGTGTCAAGGGAGTCGGCACCCAGGTCTTCAACGAAGGAAGCAGTGTTGACCACTTCTTCTTCTTTAACGCCCAGTTGCTCAGCAACGATTTTCTTGACGCGCTCTTCGATGGTGCTCATACCTTGTTTTCACTCCTAATGGACAAATTCAGGCAGCTGGCCAGTGGGTAAGTGTATAGAAAGACTTTTCAGTTTTTCAACTGAAAGCTTCACTCCTCAAACCCGACGACCCTCTGCCTATAAATAGATTGCAGCTTTATAACGGATTTTAGACAGCTCGTATGACATTTTTTTGAAGCAACCCGTCACATTTAACTCATGTACATCCCGCCGTTCACCGGGATTGTAGCCCCAGTAACGTAAGCCGCACCGTCGGACGCAAGAAAAGCGACCACAGACGCGATCTCTTGAGCTTGCCCCAGACGGCCCAGCGGAATCTGCGTCTGCAAGGCTTCACGCTGTGCCTCGGGCAGTTCGCGGGTCATATCGGTGTCGATGAACCCAGGGGTCACCGAGTTTACCGTAATCGAACGCGAACCGACTTCACGCGCCAATGAACGGCTGAAACCTTCCAGACCGGCCTTGGCGGCTGCGTAGTTTACTTGGCCTGCGTTGCCCATGGCACCCACAACTGAGCCAATACTGATAATTCGTCCCCAACGGGCTTTGGTCATACCGCGCAAAACGCCCTTGGACAGGCGGAACAGACTGTTCAGGTTGGTATCGACGACGTCATGCCATTCGTCATTTTTCATGCGCATCATCAGATTATCGCGGGTGATACCGGCATTGTTGACCAGGATCGCCGGCGCACCGAACTGCGATGTAATGCTCGCCAGTACTGCCGCAACGGATTCGTCGCTGGTGACATTGAGTTCCAGGCCAGTGCCTTGAATCCCGTTTTCCTTCAGGGTTGCCGCAATGCGCTCGGCACCCGAGGCAGACGTCGCGGTGCCGATAACGATGGCGCCCTGACGACCCAGTTCCAGGGCGATAGCCTGGCCGATACCGCGGCTCGCGCCAGTGACCAGTGCAACTTTACCTTGCAGACTCATGCAGGCTTCTCCTGATTCAGGCCAACGCTGCGCGAGCGGCAGCGAAGGCGTCGGGGGTATTGAGGTTGGATGTCGACACGCCTTCGGCGCAGCGCTTGTTCAGGCCAGCCAGCACTTTACCTGGGCCGCATTCGACCAACTGGGTAGCGCCTTTGGCAGCCAACGCTTGAACCGATTCGACCCAGCGTACAGGCTTGTAAAGCTGCTCAAGCAGATCGCGCTTGAGGGTTTCCAGATCAGCCGGCACATGGGCGCTGACGTTCTGAACCACCGGGATCTGCGGCGCCTGCCAGTCGATCGCTGCGATCGACTCGGCGAAACGCTCGGCTGCCGGACGCATCAGCTCGCAATGGGACGGCACGCTGACCGGCAAAGGCATGGCGCGCTTGGCACCACGGGCCTTGCAGCCTTCGATGGCACGCTCGACCGCTGCCTTGGCACCGGCGATGACCACTTGGCCAGGGGAGTTGAAGTTGACCGCACTGACCACCTCGCCTTGCGCCGCTTCGGCACAGGCTGCCAGCACATCAGCATCGTCCAGACCGAGAATGGCAGCCATGCCACCTTGCCCGGCCGGAACGGCTTCCTGCATCAACTGACCACGGCGTTCAACCAGCTTCACCGCGTCGCCCAGACTCAGACTGCCCGCGGCGACCAGAGCGCTGTATTCGCCCAGGCTGTGACCGGCAACATAAGCCGGACGCGCGCCGCCTTCAGCCAGCCACAGACGCCACAAGGCAATCGAGGCGGTCAGAATGGCCGGCTGGGTTTTATCGGTTTGGTTGAGTTGCTCTTCCGGCCCTTGCTGGGTCAGTGCCCACAGGTCGTAACCCAGAGCATCGGAAGCTTCTTTGAATGTTTCGAGGACAACCGGATGTTGTGCGCCCAACTCGGCCAGCATGCCGAGGGACTGCGAACCCTGTCCCGGAAAGACGAATGCGAGGGAAGCAGACATGTAACAAGCCCCTAATGATCTTGTCGTCGGAGAATTGACGTCCCGCTTGGGGGACGCAAGAAACTGACAGTTGGATGGCAAATTGAACTGAGCGGTCACATTTAAGCATTGTCCGACGAAAACGCCTAAAGCAACAAATCCTCAAGACGACCGTGAATGCGTTCCGGCAGGTTTTCCTGGATCTCGATCAAGGCGCGCTGAATGGCACTCTGGAAGCCTTGGACCCCCGCCGAACCATGGCTTTTGACCACAATCCCCTGCAACCCGAGGAAGCTTGCACCGTTATGCCGCGCAGGCGCGAGATCAGCTTGCAAGCGCTTCATCAGCGGCAATGCCAGAGCACCGACCACTTTCGACGCAAGGTTTTTCTTGAACAAGGCTTCGATGCGCGCGGCAATCATGGTCGCCAGGCCTTCGCTGGATTTGAGCAGGATATTGCCGACAAAACCGTCACACACCACCACATCCGCCTCGCCACGGTACACACCGTCACCTTCGACAAAACCGATGTAGTTGATACCACGGGCACTTTGCAACAATGTTGCAGCGAGCTTGACCTGCTGGTTGCCCTTGATGTCTTCGGTACCGATATTCAGTAGCGCCACTCGCGGACGAACGATGCCCAGGGTTTCCGCCGCCACCGACCCCATCACAGCGAACTGCAATAGATGCTCGGCGCTGCAATCGACATTGGCGCCCAGGTCGAGCAACTGGCAATAACCCTTCTGCGTCGGAATCGCCGCCACCATCGCCGGCCGATCAATGCCTGGCAAGGTCTTGAGCACAAACCGCGACAACGCCATCAGCGCACCGGTATTGCCGGCGCTGACGCAGGCCTGGACCTTGCCATCGCGCAGCAACTCCAGCGCCACGCGCATCGACGAGTCGGGCTTGCCGCGCAGGGCCTGGGCAGGTTTTTCGTCCATGGTGATGACTTCGGACGCCGGCACGATCGACAGACGCGAGCGATCCACAGCCGATTGGCCAGAGAGCAATTCTTCAAGAAGGGAGGGTTGACCGACGAGGGTCAGGTGCAGCGAGGGCGTAGCAGACAGACAAGCAAGGCTGGCCTGAACAATGCTGCGGGGACCGAAGTCCCCGCCCATTGCGTCAATCGCGATGACTTGAGCAGACAAGTGATTACTCGTCAGCGCCCTTGTCGATCACTTTACGGCCACGGTATACGCCTTCTGGCGATACGTGGTGACGCAGGTGAATTTCACCGGTGGTTTTTTCTACAGACAGAGTGCTTGCCGTCAGGGCGTCGTGCGAACGACGCATGTCACGGGCAGAGCGGGATTTTTTGTTCTGCTGAACAGCCATAATTGATTAACTCCTAAACGTTTGGGTCACGCTTTAACTGCGCCAATACACTGAACGGGTTGGACCGCGTTACCTCGTCCTCGCTCGGTTCGGGCTCATCGAGACCCGCCGGCTGCTGGCATTCTTCCGGATGATGAGCAGGCACAATGGGCAAGGCGAGCAGAAGCTCCTCCTCGATCAGTGACTGCAGATCCAAAGGATCTTCGCCCAGTTCCAGCACGTCATAACCTTTCGGCAACGACTGGGTATTCGCACCCTCCTTCACCACAGCATAACTGCATTCGCTATGGATCGGCAGGGTGACCAGCTCAAGACAACGCTGGCAAACCATTTTGACTTCGGTGTCGATAAAACTGTGGATTACCACAGACTTACGTTCATCTCGTTCAAAAACGAATTTAGCCTGCACCGTACCGACAGTATCGGAAAGCGGGTCGCAGAGTCTCTCCAAATCGGCCAGCAGCAGTTCACCTTGAAGGGTGGTGCCACGATCAGCCAATTTGCGCGGGTCAACGTGAGGTGGAATCGGGTCATTCAACATAGGCGCAGCATTATAGGGATGCCCCCAGCCATGTCAAAGGAAATTCAGCCCTGTCCGTCACTTGGAAGCCTCGCTAGAATTCGTGCCTGTCTTCTGGAGATGCGCATGCTGCCTTTATTACTCGCTTCTAGCTCGGTTTATCGCCGGGAATTGCTGGCCCGCCTGCAGCTGCCGTTTACCTGCAGCTCACCGGATATTGACGAAAGCCATCGTCCGGACGAGTCCGCCATCGAGCTGGTCAAACGCCTCGCCGAGGAAAAAGCACGCGCGCTGGCCAGCAGCCATCCCGCTCACCTGATCATCGGCTCCGATCAGGTCGCCGTACTTGGCGATCGGATCATCGGCAAACCGCACACCTTCGAAAAGGCCCGCGAACAATTACTGGCCTCGAGCGGCAACCGCGTGACCTTCCTTACCGGCCTGGCCCTGCTCAACAGCCAGACCGGCGATTGCCAGGTCGACTGTGTGCCGTTCACCGTGAACATGCGCACACTCGACACCGCACGCATCGAACGTTACCTGCGCGCCGAACAGCCCTACGACTGCGCTGGCAGCTTCAAAGCCGAAGGTTTGGGGGTGAGCCTGTTTAAAAGCACCGAAGGCCCTGACGCCACCAGCCTGATCGGCCTGCCATTGATTTGCCTGGTGGACATGTTGCTGGCCGAAGGTGTGCAGATACCTTAAAGATCTTTTGACTTAAAAAAACCGGCAAAAGCCGGTTTTTTTATGCAGCGAGAAAATCAGCGCAACGAAGGTCCCTGAAAGCCCATCCACATCGCCAGATGCTCAGCCACGCTGGCTCCGAGTTTTTTCGAGAAGCGATCGAACGGCGATTCCTGAACGGTGAAATCCACCAACTCTTTCTCGCCGATCACGTCACGCGCCACCGAACTGGCATTCCCCAGACCATCGATCAGGCCCAGCGGCAAAGCTTGCTCCCCGTTCCAGACCAACCCGGAAAACAGCTCCGGATGTTCCTTGTCCTTGAGACGGTCGCCACGGCCCTTTTTCACACTATTGATGAACTGCTGGTGTGTCGTATCCAGCACGCCCTGCCAGAACTGAGTCTCCTCGGGCTTCTGCGGCTGGAACGGGTCGAGGAACGACTTGTGCTCGCCCGACGTGTAAGTCCGACGCTCGACGCCGAGCTTCTCCATGGTGCCGACAAAGCCGTAACCGGCCGCCGTCACACCAATGGAACCGACCAGACTCGCCTTGTCGGCGTAAATCTGATCCGCCGCACTGGCGATGTAATAAGCACCGGAAGCACCCAGATCCGAGATCACCGCGTACACCTTGGTATCCGGGTGCAAGCCGCGCAGACGGACAATTTCGTCATAGACGTAGCCCGACTGCACCGGACTGCCGCCCGGACTGTTGATTCGCAGGATGACACCCTTGACCTTCTCGTCCTCGAAGGCTGCACGCAGACTGCCGACGATGTTGTCAGCGCTGGCAGGCTCCTTGTCGGCGATCATGCCGGTCACGTCGATCAGCGCGGTGTAGTTACCACTGCGGGTGGCAGCTTTTTCCATGTCCATCAGCGGCGTGAACAGGATCAACGCACCAAACAGGTACACAAAGGTCAGCAGCTTGAAGAAAATCCCCCAGCGACGGGACCGGCGCTGCTCCTGCACGCTGGCCAGCAGGGTCTTTTCCAGCAGCTTCCAGCTTTTCTCGTCACCGCTCTCTGCGCTCGCCTTGGCGGGCGCTTTCCATTCGTCGGTCATGACATCTACCCCAGCAAAAACCTATTAAGCCCGCTGACTCAGCCAGGCATGCAATTCTGAAAAACGATCAATGGCCAGTGCCGGCTCGAATAATTTCAACGCCTCGATCGATTGCGCGCCATAGCTGACGGCCACCGAATCCATGCCGGCGTTGCGCGCCATCTGCAAGTCGAAGGACGAATCGCCCACCATCAGCGCCTGCTCCGGGCGAACCCCACAATGAGCAACGATCTGCTCCAGCATCAGCGGATGGGGTTTGCTGGCGGTTTCGTCGGCCGCGCGGGTAATATCGAAATAATCTTCCCAGCCGTGAGATTTCAACACCCGATCCAACCCGCGACGGGCCTTGCCGGTCGCGACCGCCAAGTGATAACCCTCGGCACGAAACGCTTCCATCGACTCGACCACACCCTCGAACAACGGCGAAGGAACAGCCTCCGAGGCGATGTAGTGATCCGCATAATGCTCACGGAATGCGATCAGCTCGGCATCGCTGATTTGCGGATACAACGTACGAATCGCTTCCGGCAAGCCCAGACCGATGATGCCCTTGACGGCAAAATCATCGCGCAACTGAAACCCGGAGCGCTCGGATGCGACATGCATCGACTCGACAATCCGACCAATGGAGTCGGCGAGAGTGCCGTCCCAATCGAAAATCAGCAGCTTGTAATCAGATGGGCGCACTCAATCGCTCCACGGTTTTGGCCCACATCTCGTCGACCGGTGCCTGCAACTTCAGCTCACCACCATCCGGAAGCGGCACGGTCAGCATGTAGGCGTGCAGGAACAGACGTTTGCCGCCCAGGTCACGAATCTCTTTGCTGAAGCCTTCATCGCCGTACTTGGTGTCGCCAGCGATGCAATGCCCGGCGTGCAGGGTATGGACGCGGATCTGGTGAGTCCGGCCGGTAATCGGTTTGGCTTCGATCAGGGTGGCAAAGTCGCCAAAACGACGCAGGACCTTGAACACGGTCACGGACTCTTTGCCCTCCTCCTCGTCGACCTCGACCATACGCTCGCCGGAGCGCAGGTTGCTCTTGCCGAGCGACGCCCGGACTTGCTTGATCGAGGCTGCCCAGTTGCCGCGAACCAGCGCCATGTAGCGCTTATCGACGCCATCGCCGCGCAAAGCCGTGTGCAAGTGACGCAGCATGCTGCGCTTCTTGGCGATCATCAACAGGCCGGAGGTGTCACGGTCGAGACGGTGAACCAGTTCGAGCTCCTTGCAATCGGGACGCAACTGACGAAAGGCTTCGATCACCCCGTAAGTCAAGCCGCTGCCACCGTGAACCGCGATGCCGCAAGGCTTGTTGATCACGATCAACGCCTTGTCCTCGAACACAATCGAGGCTTCGAGGCGCTGCAGCAGGCCTTGGGCCAGTGGCACAGGCTCGTCGCGCTCAGGCACGCGAACCGGCGGCACGCGCACGATATCGCCCGCCTGCAGCTTGTATTCGGGCTTGATCCGACCTTTGTTCACTCGCACTTCGCCTTTGCGCAAAATGCGGTAAATCAAGGTCTTGGGCACGCCTTTGAGCCGAGCGAGAAGGAAGTTATCAATACGTTGGCCGGCATATTCCGGCGAGACCTCCAGCAGTTGTACGGCTGGGGTCGAAGGGGCAGTAGTCGTCATGGCGCGGATGATAACAATTTTTTATGGAATTGAAGCACTTAATCATTGCTGCTATAGTCGCGAACGCCGCCAAAAGTGGCCTGGACAGCGGACTAACGGTCAAAAACCGGCCCTGACCAACGCAATTCACGAGGACGAGAGGCCGTCCTACGGGGCTTTCGCTACGAAACGGTAGAGTTTGCAGTTGTAACGAGCGCAGGTGACATGAGGCCTGAAGCATGCCGCAAAGCAGAGTTTTCACTCGCCTTGCGAGCAAATATTCACGGCCAGTTCACAAAGTGCAGTCAGCTACGAACAACCCCGAGCGAATGCTTCGGAAACAACGCCTAAATTAGCCATGATGCGTGACCTCCCCCTTTCGGAGCTCACGGTAAATGCCAACCCGCTGCGGATTCTGCGCGCGGCAGCACCCGAATTATCAGGGATACGTGTAGGGTGGAGATGCACAACCGCTGGACTGTGTAGCAATAGGCTTTATCAAGACGCTTCATCTCGTCCACAGCCGCTGGTTGATTCCTCCTCCTGACTGAGTGCTTAAGTAGCCACAGCAAGCAGGACGCGTACGTCGCGACGCCGGCCCAATTGGTCGGGGTTCGCTAGACACTGGAGTGTCCAACCACTCCTGACGCACCTGACACCGACCATGAGAAGTCGTGTGTGCCGAACGCCGTTTCCGGCAGCCCGGAAACCGACGGTACTACATGAAAAGAATGCTGATTAACGCAACTCAACCCGAAGAGTTGCGTGTTGCACTGGTAGATGGCCAACGCCTCTACGACCTGGACATCGAATCCGGTGCACGCGAGCAGAAAAAGGCCAACATCTATAAAGGCCGAATTACTCGCATCGAACCAAGCCTTGAGGCTGCCTTTGTCGATTTCGGCTCTGAGCGCCACGGCTTCCTGCCCCTTAAAGAAATCTCCCGCGAATACTTCAAGAAAGCCCCTGAAGGCCGCGTCAACATCAAGGACGTCCTGAGCGAAGGCCAGGAAGTCATCGTTCAGGTCGAAAAAGAAGAACGTGGCAACAAGGGCGCAGCCCTGACCACCTTCATCAGCCTGGCCGGTCGTTACCTGGTTCTGATGCCGAACAACCCGCGTGCCGGCGGTATCTCCCGTCGCATCGAAGGTGAAGAGCGCAACGAACTGCGTGAAGCCCTGAACGGCCTGGTTGCACCAGCCGACATGGGTCTGATCGTTCGCACTGCTGGCCTGGGCCGCAGCAGCGAAGAAATGCAGTGGGACCTCGACTACCTGCTGCAACTCTGGACCGCCATCAAAGAAGCCTCGCTGGATCGCTCCGCGCCGTTCCTGATCTACCAGGAAAGCAACGTGATCATCCGCGCCATCCGCGATTACCTGCGCCAGGACATCGGCGAAGTGCTGATCGACAGCGTTGAAGCCCAGGACGAAGCCCTGACCTTCATCCGCCAGGTGATGCCGCAGTACGCCAGCAAGATCAAGCTGTACGAAGACAGCGTTCCGCTGTTCAACCGTTTCCAGATCGAAAGCCAGATCGAGACCGCTTTCCAGCGCGTCGTTGAATTGCCTTCCGGTGGTTCCATCGTTATCGATCCGACCGAAGCCCTGGTGTCCATCGACATCAACTCGGCGCGCGCCACCAAAGGCAGCGACATCGAAGAAACCGCTCTGCAGACCAACCTTGAAGCCGCCGAAGAAATCGCCCGTCAGTTGCGCTTGCGCGACATCGGCGGCCTGATCGTCATCGACTTCATCGACATGACCCCTGCCAAGAACCAGCGCGCCGTGGAAGAGAAAGTCCGCGAATGCCTGGAAGCCGACCGCGCTCGCGTGCAAGTCGGTCGCATCTCGCGCTTCGGCCTGCTGGAAATGTCCCGTCAGCGCCTGCGTCCATCCCTGGGCGAAAGCAGCGGCATCGTTTGCCCGCGTTGCAACGGCACCGGCATCATCCGTGACGTTGAATCGCTGTCGCTGGCGATTCTGCGCCTGATCGAAGAAGAAGCCCTGAAAGACCGCACTGCCGAAGTTCGCGCCCAAGTGCCGATCCCGGTCGCTGCGTTCCTGCTCAATGAAAAACGCAACTCGATCACCAAGATCGAACTGCGCACCCGTGCCCGCATCGTCATTCTGCCGAACGATCACCTCGAAACGCCGCACTTCGAAGTTCAGCGTCTGCGCGATGACAGCCCGGAAGCCGCGGTCGGCCAGTCCAGCTACGAAATCGCTGCTGCCGCTGCCGAAGTCGAAGAAGTCCAGCCAGCCGCTGCGACCCGCACCCTGGTTCGCCAGGAAGCCGCGGTCAAGACGGCTCCGGCCCGCGCCAACGCTCCGGTTCCGACCGAAGTCGTCGCTGCCGCACCTGTTGCCGCGCCGGTCGCCGCGCCAGAGCCAAGCCTGTTCAAAGGCCTGGTGAAGTCGCTGGTCAGCCTGTTCGCGACCAAAGAAGAGCCTGCTGCGCCGGTTGTGGTTGAAAAACCAGCCACCGAGCGTCCGGCCCGTAACGAAGAGCGTCGCAACGGTCGTCAGCAGAGCCGCAACCGTAACGGTCGCCGCGATGAAGAGCGCAAGCCTCGCGAGGAACGTGCACCGCGTGAAGAGCGCGCACCACGTGAGCCACGTGAAGCCCGCGAGGAAACGCCAGCAGTAGCCGTAGCCCGCGAAGAACGCGCTCCACGTGAAGAACGCGCACCTCGTGCCCCTCGTGAAGAACGTGCACCGCGCGCTCCTCGCGAAGATCGCAAGCCACGTGGCGATCGTGAAGAACGCCCGGTTCGTGAACTGCGTGAGCCTCTGGATGCCGCTCCGGCCGCCGCCGCTGCTGCTACCGCTGAAGAGCGTCCAGCCCGTCAGCCACGCGAAGAACGTGCTCCACGCCCACCGCGTGAAGAACGTCAGCCACGTGCCGAGCAAGCCGTTGCCGCCGTTGCCGAAGAAGAGCTGGTTACCAACGAAGAGCAACTGCAGGAAGACGGCCAGGACGGCGCCGAAGGCGATCGTCCACGCCGCCGCTCCCGTGGCCAGCGTCGTCGCAGCAACCGTCGCGAGCGTCAACGCGATGCCAACGGTAATGTGATCGAAGGTTCGGAAGAATCCGAGTCCGCCGAAGGTAACGAAGCTGCTGAAACCAACGAAGCGCCAAGCGCTGCCGATCTGGCCGCCGGCCTGGCTGTTACCGCAGCCGTTGCCAGCACCGTGATCAGCGCTCCAGCCGAAGCACAGGCTAACGAGCAAGCCGAACGCGCGACTGCCGCCACCCTGGAAACTGCTCCAGTGGAAGCGCCAGTGGTTGAAGCAACGACTCCGGTCGAAGCCACCGCCGCCCCGGAAATCGAAGTGGCACCGGTTCGTGAAGCACAGCCTGTATTTGAAGCTGCCGCTGAGCCAGTAGTTACCGCAGAACCGGCTGCCGAAACAGCCACCGAAACAGTAACCGAAGCTGTCCGTGAAGTTCGCGAAGAGCAAACCGCGTTCAACTGGGTTGCCGAGCCAGTCGCCGCCGAAGCGCCAGAAGCCGAGGCCATGGTGTCCGAGCCAGTGGTTGCTGCTGCCGAGCCTGCTCCGGTGGTTGAAGCGCCGGTTGTTGCCGAAGTGGCCGCACCGGAAGTCGAAGCTGCCCCTGTCAGCGCCCTGACGCCAAGTGGCCGTGCGCCGAACGACCCACGTGAAGTGCGTCGCCGCAAGCGTGAAGCCGAGCGTCTGCAGAAAGAAGCTGAACTGGCTGCCGCTGCTACTCCGGCTGCTGTCGAACCAGCACTGGTTGTCGCTGAAGTCGTCGAGGCAGCACCTGCCCCGGCTGCTGAAGTCACTGCTGCCGAACCCGTTGAATCGGTGATCGACGAAGCACCGCGCTCCGTTCAGGACGCGGTAGAGCAACACGAGCAAGCCCTGGAAAAAGAACACGAGCCTAAACCTCTCGTCTGATTCCATCGGCCACTAAAAAGCCCCGCCTGGTGATCCAGGCGGGGCTTTTTTTATGTCTTCCGATCGTTCCCACGCTGTTGATCGTTCCCACGCTCCGCGTGGGAACGATCATTACGGGTAAACAAGCTTCTCAGGCACATCCACATCCCACAACACCCCGGGATCGTCCACCGCCACCTCGACTACTCTCGCCTGCGCAAACAACGCCTTGGCACCTCGATCACCGGACAACGCCATCAACGCCGGACCAAAGCTGCGCCCAAATCCCACCGGATGCCCAAACTCGCCTTGATGCACCGGAACACTGACGGCGTCATCAGCAATCTCCGCCACCACCCGTTCAATGCTCGCTGGAAGGATGAACGGCATATCCCCCAGCACAATCAGCCAGCCACTGAGCTGCGGACACGCCGCCACCCCGGCCGCGATGCTGTCGCCCATGCCGGTCGATTCGATCAGCACAATCTCGCAGCCATAGGCCTTGGCCATGCGAATCACTTGCGGTCGATCCACAGTGGTCACCAGGACGCGCTTCTCAAGGGAAGCTGGCAAATTCACCAGCACTTGCTCGATCATTGAATGAATAGCACCCTCGCGCCCCGTACAATCCGCCACCAGCTTGTCCCTCTCGGCACCGGCCTCCTGTCGAAACCGACTGCCCTGCCCCGCCGCCAACACGATGACGCCGATAGGTTCGCTCATACGACCTCCTGCAACAGCTTCTTCTGCTTCAGTTCGACGCCGTTCTTGATCGCCACGATTTCGGCCAGCAGCGACAAGGCGATTTCCGCCGGTGTGTGGCTGCCAATGTGCAAACCGATCGGGCCGTGCAACCGAGAGATAGCCCCTTGTGACAAGCCTAGTTGAGCGAGGTTTTCCCGGCGCTTCAAGCTGTTGACCCGGGAGCCCAGCGCACCGACATAAAACGCTTTAGAGTCCAAAGCCGTGAGCAGCGCCATGTCATCGAGGCGAGGATCGTGGGTCAGTGCGACGATGGCCGTACGTTCGTCGGTCTGGATGCTGAGCACCGCGTCATCGGGCATGCCCGAAACAAATCGCCCGTGCTGCTCTTCCCAGCCGTAAACGAACTCGGTGCGCGGATCGCAGATCAGCACTTCGAAATCCAGCAAACGTGCCATCTCGGCGACATAACGGGACAACTGCCCCGCACCGATCAGCAACAGCCGCCAACGCGGGCCGTAAATGGCCCGCAACGTCTTGCCATCGAACGTCAGCACATCAGTCTTGTCAGCCGGTTGCAGCATGACTTCACCCGTCTCGACATTGAGCGAGCGAGCCACGATTTCGTGCGCCTCGCAGCGCGCCAGCAATTCGGCAACCCACGCCGGGTCACCGACCCGCTCCTCGGTCAGGCGCAAGGTGCCGCCACACGGCAAACCGAAGCGTGCCGCCTCCTCACGGGTGACGCCGTAAGTGATCAATTGCACCGGCGGCCCATCGGCTGGAATACGACCGTCATGCAGCCGGGCAATCAAATCGTCTTCGACACAACCACCGGACACCGAGCCAATCACCACACCATCTTCACGCAAGGCCAGCATGGCGCCAGGTGCCCGCGGCGCGGTGCCCCAGGTCTGGACCACGCTGTACAACACCACCCGCTGACCGGCGCGGCGCCATTCGAGCACGCTGCGCAGGACGTTCAGATCGACACTGTCCATCAGGCTTGCGCCTTCTGCCAACCTTGCAGCTGATAGCGAACCGGCAGGTTGCGGATGCGCTTGCCGGTGGCGGCAAAGATTGCGTTGCACAGTGCTGGCGCAATCGGTGGCACGCCCGGCTCACCGACACCGCCCAATGGCACATCACCCGATGGTGTGACCAGATGAACCGCAACTTCCTTCGGCGCCAGGGACATGCGCGCTACTTCGTACATGTGGAAGTTGTCCTGCTGGACCTTGCCGTCCTTGAAGCTGATTTCCCCCAGCACCGCGTTACCCAGGCCCATGACGCAGGCGCCTTCGAACTGCGAGCGAATCCGCTCGGGGTTGATCTGCGGGCCGCAATCCACGGCGATGTCAGCCTTGTGCACGATCAGCGTGCCGTCGTCTTTGACTTCGACCTCGATCACCGCCGCCACATAAGTCACGAAGCTGTAATGCACCGCCAGCCCCAGACCTCGGCCCTTGGGTAACTCGCGGCCCCAACCGGCGGCTTTGGCGGCGGTTTCCAGCACCGTGCGCATCCGCGCGGTGTCGATCGGATAACGCTCGGGGGATTCGCCGTAGTTCCACTCTTCACTCAAGGTGCGCGGATCGATCTGCCGGTCCGGGCCAAGCAATTTGATCTGGTACTTGAGCGGATCCTGGCCGGCCTTGTGCGCCAACTCATCGACAAAGCTTTGAATCGCAAAACCGTGAGGAATGTTCGACACCGAGCGATACCAGCCGACGCGTGTGTGAATCGCTGCTTCCGGGTTTTCCAGGCGCACGTTGGGGATCGCGTAGGCCATGTTGGTGAAACCCATGCCGAGTTCGAAGGCCGCCTCGTGGTTCATGCCCGGCGCAAACAACGCGGTGATGCTCGGCGCCACGGTGCGGTGCAACCAGCCGGACGGCAGGCCGTCCTTGTTCAGGCTGGCTTTCAGGTACTCGGCCGACACCGTGTGGAAATAGGAGCAGTGGATGTCGTCTTCACGGGTCCATTGCACCCGCACTGCTTTGCCGGGGAATTCCTTGGCGAGGATGGCCGCTTCGATGATGAAGTCCGGTTTGGATTTACGCCCGAAACCGCCGCCCAGCAAGGTGACGTTAAAGGTGACGTTATCGAACGGAATCCCGAGGCGCTCGCCAATGCGTTCGCGAGTGACTTGGGGGGCCTGGCTTGGAGCCCAGGCTTCGCACACGCCGTCCTTGAAACGGGCGATGGCGACCATCGGTTCCATGGGGGCTTGCGTGAGGTGCGGTAGGTAATAGGACGCTTCGAGCGTGCTGTTGGCACTGCCCATGGCTTCGTCGATGTTGCCGGTATTGCGCACCACTTTGCCGGGTTTGAGGGAGGCTGCCTCGATTTCCTTGCGGTAGGCGATTGAGTCATAACTGGCGTTAGGACCATCATCCCACTCGATTTTCAACGCCTCGCGGCCCTTGATCGCGGCCCAGGTATTGCTGGCCACCACGGCCACGCCGCCCAACGGCTGAAACTCCGACGGCAGCGGATGACCTTCGATCTGCACGACCTTGATCACGCCCGGGACTTTCATCGCGGCGCTGGAGTCGACGGACTTGACCTTGCCGCCATACACCGCAGGGCGCGCAATGGTGGCGTAGAGCATGCCATCGAAATGGACGTCTGCACCGTAAATGGCGCGGCCATTGACGATGTCGGCACCGTCGATGGCCTTGGTGCCTTCCTTGCCGATGTAGCGGAACTCCGACGGCTGCTTGAGTCGCAGGCTGTCACGCGCCGGCACTGCCAACGCACCAGCAGCGGCGGCCAAGGCGCCGTACCCCAGTTCACGACCGGTCGGTTGGTGAATGACTTTATGCAGTTGCGCGTGGCATTCGCTGACCGGCACTTTCCACTGTCCGGCAGCCGCTTGTTCAAGCATGGTCCGCGCGGCAGCACCGCAGCGACGCATCGGCTCGTACCAGTGGCGCATGCTGCGCGAGCCATCGGTGTCCTGGTTGCCAAAGCGCACTTCGTCGCCCGGCGCCTGTTGCACCTTCATCATCGCCCAGTCGGCTTCCAGCTCATCGGCCACCACCATCGTCAGGCTGGTGCGCACACCCTGGCCCATTTCCGAACGGTTGCAGACCACAGTCACCGTGCCATCAGCAGCGATGCTGACGTATACCTTGGGATCGTCGATCCAGCCGTTGGGCATGCCATCGGCGCCGAATTTCTTCTCTTTCTCGGCAGCGAAAGCGTCTTGCCAGCCCCAGCTCGCCACCAGTACCAGCGCACTGGTGGCGCCAACGCCTTTTAAGAAACCGCGACGACTGAGGTTGCTCAGCGCGAAATCATTCGGTAACTGGCTCATGCCTTGGCCTCCTTCAGGTGAGTGGATGCCTGGCGGATGGCGGTCTTGATGCGGTTGTAGGTGCCGCAGCGGCAAATATTACCGACCATTGCCTCTTCGATCTGTTCGTCGCTGGGGTTCGGGTTGGTCTTGAGCAGCGCCGTGGCGGACATGATCTGCCCGCCCTGACAGAAACCGCACTGGGCCACAGCGGTGTCGAGCCAGGCTTGCTGGACGACTTGCCCGACCGGGTCGGCGTGCAGGTTATCGATGGTGGTGACGTTCTGGCCGACCACCGAACCGATCGGCGTGATGCAACTGCGCGCCGGGGCGCCTTCGATATGGATGGTGCAGGCACCGCACAGGCCCATGCCGCAGCCGAATTTGGTGCCGTTGTAACCGGCCACGTCGCGGATCGCCCAGAGCAGCGGCATGTCCTCGGTGACATCGAGTTGATGGTCTTGACCATTGAGCTTCAGGGTAATCATGGGCACGCCCGCATAGTTATTGGTTATGGGGTCGAGCAATCTGCCGCCTGGGGTTGGCGGTTGGCATCACGCAGATCGGCTCAGGCTAATGAGGCTCTCTTATGCGGACGGTAGCGTCTGCATCGGGCCTTGGTGGAGCAAACGTTTGCATCGTTAGGTGGCTAAGTTAACCCAGCATTAACAAAAAAGCCCTGCACAATTAAACGTGTGCAGGGCTTTGAGATCAGTCTTGAAAGCGTAGCCTCAATACCGATTGGGCTCCATTTCCAAGTCGACATGAAAACGTTCTGAAATGTCTTTCTGAATGCGTTGCGCCAGGTTGAGCAATTGCAGACCTGTCGCGTTGCCGTAGTTGACCAGCACCAACGCCTGCAATTTATGCACGCCGGCATCGGCGTCACGGAAACCTTTCCAGCCGGCCCGCTCGATCAGCCAGCCCGCCGCCAGTTTCATCTGCCCGTCGGGTTGCGCGTACGCCACCAGATCCGGGTATTCACCTTTGAGTTGCGCGACAAGCGCCGCTGGCACCAAAGGATTCTTGAAGAAGCTGCCGGCATTGCCGAGTACTGCCGGGTCCGGAAGCTTTTCGTTGCGGATGCTGCAAATCGCCTGGCTGACATCGGTGGCGGTCGGATGATCGATGCCTTGCTCGGTCAGGCGCTGGCGCACCGGGCCGTACTCCAGATGCAGGTGTGCGGCGCGGTCCAGGATGAAACGAACCCGCAGGATCAACCAACGCCCCGGTTCCTGTTTGAACAGGCTGTCGCGGTAGGCGAAGTTGCATTCTTCCAGGGTGAAGTCCCGCAAGTCGCCGGTCTGGCGATCCAGCGCGGTCAGGCCGGCGAACACGTCCTTGATCTCCACACCATAGGCGCCGATGTTCTGCATCGGTGCCGCACCGACGGTGCCGGGAATCAGGCTGAGGTTCTCCAGCCCCGACAAACCCTGCGCCAAGGTGTGCTGCACGAACGGATGCCAAGGCTCGCCGGCCTCGGCTTCGATCACGACCTTGCTGCCGTCATCGCTCAGGATGCGAATCCCGCGGGTGGCCATGCGCAGCACCAGCGACTGGATATCGGCCGTCAGCAGCAAGTTGCTGCCACCGCCAATCACCAACAGCGGCACGTCATGTTCCAGCGCATAAGCCAGGGCTTCACGCACGTCGGCATCGCTGTGGGCTTCGGCAAACAGCCGGGCCTGAACGTCGACACCAAAGCTGTTGAACGGCTTGAGCGAAACCTGGGCATGCACCTGCAAACTCATAACCGTCCCTTCAATTCGATCACCAGCAAATCACTGGCGCGCTCGATCAGGTCCAGCACCTGCTCAAAGCCTTGGTCGCCGTCGTAATACGGATCCGGCACTTCATCGATTTCCGACTGGTAGCGACGCAGGAACAGATCCAGCTCGGCTTTGCCCTTGGCCGGTTGCAAGGCCTTGAGGTTGCGCAGGTTGCTGTGGTCCATCGCCAGAATCAGGTCGTAGGTGGCGAAATCGGCGCGGGACACTTGCTGGGCGCGCTGAGCGGACAGGTCATAACCGCGCAGCCTGGCCGCCGCCTGACTGCGCTTGTCCGGGGCCTTGCCGACGTGCCAGTCACCGGTACCCGCGGAGGCGACTTCGATTTGATCGGCCAGCCCCGCTTCGCGCAGTTTGTGTCGCAGCACGCCTTCGGCCGTGGGTGACCGGCAGATGTTGCCCAGGCAGACAAACAAAACCCGCATCAGGCCTCCAGCAGGCGACGAACGCGCTCAAGGTCTTCGACGGTATCGACGCCGGTCGGCGGTGCGATCAGCGCGTCCGCGACGTGAATCCGCACGCCGTGCCACAGGGCACGCAGCTGTTCGAGGGATTCGGTATTTTCCAGCCAGCACGGGCCCCAGCTGACGAAGTCATGCAGGAAACCGGCGCGGTAGGCATAGATGCCGATGTGGCGGCGATAGGGTACGCCTTCCGGCAATTGCTCGCGGCTTTTGGCGAACGCGTCGCGGGCCCACGGCAACGTGGCACGACTGAAGGTCAGCGCCAGACCATTAAGGTCGCTGACAACCTTGACCACGTTGGGATTGAACAGGGTTTCCACGTCTTCGATCGGCTCGGCCAGCGTGGCCATGCGCGCTTCGGTGTGGGCGGCCAGGTTGGCGGCAACCTGATCGATCACACTCGGCGGGATCAGCGGCTCGTCACCCTGAACGTTGACCACAATGGCGTCGGGCGCCAGGCCCAGTTTCGCGGCGACTTCGGCCAAGCGGTCGGTGCCGGAATTGTGATCTTCGCGGGTCAGCACCACTTCAGCGCCAAACCCGTTGCAGGCCTCGACGATGCGCGCATCGTCAGTGGCAACCACCACGCGCTGGGCAGTGCTTTTGCTCGCCTGTTCCCAGACGTGCTGGATCATCGGCTTGCCGGCGATCAGCAGCAGCGGTTTGCCCGGCAAGCGGGTGGAGGCGTAACGCGATGGAATGACAACGGTAAAGGCTGTGGTCATTTATCCAGACGCTCGTCGGTGGTCAGGGTGCGGGCTTCGGTTTCGAGCATCACCGGGATGCCGTCGCGAATCGGGTAAGCGAGACCTGCGCCCTTGCTGATCAGCTCGGTTTTGTCGGCGCTGAGCTTGAGCGGGCCTTTGCAGACCGGGCAAGCAAGGATATCGAGCAATTTGGTGTCCATGAGCATTCCCTGGATAAATGGATTTAAGGCAAAAGACGAGCCGGCAACAGGCGCATCAACTGCGTATCGAACCAGGCCACGAAGGCCGGTGATGGCGCAGCATCGACCGCCAGGTACCACCAATCGGCGGCGGCGAAGGCACGGCACTTCACCGCGTCCTTTTCGGTCATCACCAACGGCAATGACGGTGTGAAATTCAAGACCTGCACGCTGTATTCGGCGTGGTCGGCAAACGCATGCGGGACTGGCTGCCAGTGTAGCGTTTCGAGGGTTGTGAAGAAACGCTGCGGATTGCCGATCCCGGCCACGGCATGCAGCGCCTGGCCAGCGGGAAAGTGGTCGAGGGGACGCCGCTCTCCGCTGTGCAGATTGACCAGTTCAGTGGGTTGAAGCTGGAAGGCAAAACCGCCGTCGCGATCGGCATCGGCACCGTTGTACAGCACCGCGTCGACGCTTTGCAGGCGCTCGGCCGGCTCACGCAACGGCCCTGCGGGCAGGCAGCGCTGGTTGCCCAAACCTCGGGCGGCATCGATCAGCACCAGTTCAAGGTCCCGGGCCAGACGGTAATGCTGCATGCCGTCGTCGGACAGGATCAGGTCCAGCGGCTCACTCGCCAGCAGCGCTTTGACGGCACGGCTGCGGTCGGGGTCGATCATCAACGGAACGCCGGTGCGCTGGACGATCAACAGCGGTTCGTCGCCTGCGGTATCGGCGCTTTGATCCGCCTCAACCCGCCACGGCAATTGCGGCGGCTTGGCGCCATAACCCCGACTGACCACGCCGACCCGCAAACCGCTGCGCTGGCAGTGCTGGATCATCCACAGAATCAGCGGCGTCTTGCCGGTGCCGCCGACGGTGATATTACCCACTACGATCAACGGCACCGGCGGTTGATAGATCTCGCCCTCTCCCGCCAGAAAACGCTTGCGCTTGTTATTGACCACGCGCCGATACAACCACTCCAGCGGCTGCAACAGCTTCAGGGCCGGATGACCTTGGTACCACGCGGCGAGCAAGCGATCGGACATGGCCATCAGGGCGCGGGCGGCGCCGCCTCGACAGTGGTCATGCGCAGGTGGCTGAAACCGAGTTTACCGGCGGCGTCCATGGCGGTAATGACGGACTGATGCTGAGTCTTGCCGTCGGCGCTGATGGACAGCGGCAGGTTGGTGTCGCCACTGGATTCTTTCTGCAACGCATCCATCAGCGTCGCCAGGTCGTTCTTGGGCAATACCTGATTATTCACCGAGAATGCGCCTTCAGCATTGATGGCAACGTCCAGGTGTTTGACCTGCTGGTCTTCGGCAGGCGAGCCGCTGACCGCTTCCGGCAGATCAACGCGCAACTGGGTTTCACGGGTAAAGGTGGTGGTGACCACGAAAAACAGCAGCAGGATAAACACCACGTCAATCAGCGACGCGAGGTTGATGTCTACCGTTTCCCGCGGTTTGCGGCGGAATTTCACGCTTTGCCCCCATTCAGGTCGACATCACGGTCACCCTGTACCACCTCGACCAGTTTGATCGCTTCCTGCTCCATGCCCACGACCAACTCATCGACCCGGCGTTGCAGGAACCGGTGGAAGAATACTGCCGGGATACCGACCATCAGGCCCGCAGCTGTGGTGATCAAGGCCTTGGAAATACCGCCGGCCAGCACCGCAGCATTGGTGCCCATGCCCGTGCCCATGAACGCGCTGAAAATGTCGATCATGCCCAGCACCGTACCCAACAGACCCAGCAACGGGGCCATGGCGGCGATGGTGCCCAACGCGTTGATGTAGCGTTCGAGCTCGTGGATGACCCGCGCGGCAGCCTCTTCGATGCACTCTTTCATGATCTCGCGACCATGCTTGGAGTTCGCCAGGCCAGCCGCCAGGATTTCGCCCAACGGCGAGTTGGCGCGCAGTTCCTTGAGTTTTTCTTTATTGAGTTGTTTGTCCTTGATCCAGACCCAGACTTGCCCGAGCAAATGCTCCGGGGTCACACGGCTGGCTCGCAGGGTCCAGAGACGCTCGGCGACAATCGCCATTGCCGCGATGGAACTCAAAATGATCGGCAGCATCATCCAGCCGCCGGATTTGACTAATTCCCACACAGTGTCAGTCCCCTCGAAAAAGTGCGCCACTCTAACATAGGGGGTCGGCGCACCGAAAACCGCGATGTCGCATCCGGTCGGGCGTTAATCACACGGAGTCATTGCGCAGAGCGCCAGAAACGCTGTTCTTGACGCATCGTCCATGGTGGCTTGAAGCGTCCCAGTTGCAGACGGATGGCACCCTGTTCGGCGCTGTCATGGATCGATATGCCGCGCTTTCGATAGCGCGCCATGATCGTGGGATGGGGATGACCGAATGAATTTCCCTGACCGCGGGAAATCAACACTGCTTTGGGTTGCAGCCCGGTAAGCAACGCCATGGAAGATGAACTGCGACTGCCATGGTGCGGCGCCTGCAACCAATCGGTGGTGACGGCCAGTGGACTGTCGAGCAGTGCCCGCTCGGCGGCGGCGTCTATATCACCGGTCAATAACAGACGCTCACCGTTGGCTTCTATCTGCAGAACGCAGGATTTTTGATTGCTGTCGCTGGCCGAAGACCATTGCCAGAGCTGGAACCTCACATCATCCCAGCCCCATTGCTTGCCGCTCTCGCAGCCTTCTGCCTGCAACTCGACCGGCAGCGCCAGGGGATCGCCACTGACCACCCGTTTCACCGGCAAGCCATTGGCAACGGCCCGGGCGCCGCCCGCATGATCGGCGTCAGCATGGCTGATCAGCATCAAATCGAGCCCCTCCACCCCCAGTTTGCGTAAGGTCGGCAGCACCACCCGCTCGCCCAGGTCGAAATCGCCGAAACGTGGCCCGGTGTCATACAACAGTACGTGATGACGGGTGCGCACCAGGATTGCCAAACCCTGGCCGACATCCAGCTGCCAGACTTCGGCGATGCCTTCAGGCAAGACCTGCCTGGGTGGAAAAACCAGCAACAGCAGCATCGGCCAACCCAACGAGCGAAACGGCACACCTCGAGGCATCAATAGTAGAAAGGCACCGAGTGTGCCAAGTGCCCATATCCATAACGGGATGGCCACCGGTACCCACGCGGGCAAGTACCCGGCCATCAGCGTCAGGCCCTTGAACAAGAGGTCGATCAAACCTCCTGCCAACCACAACAACCCTTCGCCCACATAAGGAAGGGGTAAAAACAACGTACCCAGCAATGCCGGAGGCAGCACGACCAGACTGATCCACGGCACCGCGAGCAAATTGGCCACCGGCCCGCTGAGACTGATCGGCAACCCGAGCACCAGCAGCAACGGGCACAGACCAATCGCGATCAGCCATTGGGCGCGGGTCCACGTTTGCCACCAACGCCATGGGCCCAGCCGACCACCGAAGGTGAAGATCAACACCGCTACCGCCGCGAACGACAGCCAGAAACCCGGTTGCAGACTCGCCAGCGGATCCAGCAGCAAAACACCGTCGAGCGCCAGCAACAGCGGCCACCAGGCGCCGAGGTGACGAAATCGCAGGCGCCACAACAGCACCAGACCGATCATCACGCAGGCCCGCCGCACAGGCACCTCGAAACCGGCCAGCAGCCCATAACCGAGAGCGGCCGCGAACGCGAGTCCACAGGCCCACGGCAGCCAAGGCAAACGTTTCGGCCACAGGCCATAGCGGGCCAGCCCGGCGATCAACAGATACACCAGCCCTGCCAACAACCCGATGTGTTGTCCGGAAATCACCAACAAATGCACGGTGCCGGTGTCTTGCAGCACCTGCCAGTCTTCGCGACTCAGTCCGGCGCCATCCCCCAGCACCAACGCCGTCAGCGCTCCCGCTCGCCCCTGGGCATCCACGGACTGCAAGCGCTGACGGATGCCGTCGCGCCAGGCCCATTGGGCTTCCTTGAGCCGCTCGCCAGCCTTGACCGTCCCGGTAGCGCCGATGCGTTGCGCCAACAGCCAGGCGTCGTAATCGAAGGCATGGGGATTGAGCAGCCCCGCAGGACGCTTCAACTTGACCGCCAGTCGCCAATGTTCGCCGCTGTTGACCGGCGGCCCGTCATACCAGGCCAGGCGCAGCAGTTGCGGCACCTTGCTGCGTCGCGACCGGGCGTCCGCCAACTCGAAACGCACGACGGCCTCATTGTTCTGGGGCAATCCCGTCACCCGACCTTCAACCCAACGGGTTTCGCCATCGAGGCTCATCGGCAGCCGATCATCCAGCGCCCACTGTGCATTCGCGCCTGCCCAACTGAAACCGAACAGCAAAAAAGCCAGTGGATAGCTGCGAAACGGCAGCAACATCAAACCGATGACCGGCAGCACTATCCATAACCAGACCGGCGGTAATACCGGTAAAAAACGCAGGATCAAAAGACCCAACGCCAGCGCCATCATCCCTGTGCGCATACGCCCGTCCTTGAGAGTCCCCACCTAGGCATAGCCGGCAAACCGCACAGGCATCGTTATTAATTGTCACAAAGTCTGAATGGGCGGCTCATAGAATCCAGACATACTTGCCGCCTTAACCGACCGAGAAGCCTTATGCCCCGGCGCTTATTCAAACGTTACATGCCAGACCCGACCAGCATCAGGGAACACAAGTCCTTACGCTTTCTCGGCACCCTGCTGCATGACCCGAACCTCTGGCACCTCAACCGCCATTCCGTCGCACGGGCCATGGCGGTGGGTCTGTTCGCGGCGTTCCTGCCGATTCCGTTGCAGATGCTGGTCGCCGCCATTCTCGCCATCATGGTGCGCGGAAACATGCCGATTGCGGTCAGCCTGGTCTGGCTGACCAATCCGATCACCATGCCGGCGGTGTTCTTCTGCACTTACCAGACCGGTGCCTGGCTGATGGACGTTCCCACCCGTCATTTGCCGGACGAGCTGACCTGGGAATGGATCAGCGGCGAACTCTCGACTCTTTGGCAGCCGTTTTTGCTCGGTTCGGTGGTGACGGGACTGGTGCTCGGCGCGCTCGCCTATTGCCTGACCATGATGTACTGGCGCTGGTGGGTGGGGCGGCAGTGGCGGCGGCGCCAGAAACGACGGGGGCAAGAATAAAAAAACGGCACCCTGAGGTGCCGTTTCTGATTGAGCAGTGCGCGATTACGTGCGCATCCCGCGACCACTGACCAGCAACCGCGCACAACCGATGTACAACACCACGGTCGCCACCAGCATGAAGGTGATGGCCACGCTGATCCTGATGTCCGAAACGCCAAGAATGCCGTAACGGAAGGCGTTGACCATGTGCAGCACCGGGTTGGCCAGGGACACGGTCTGCCAGAACGGTGGCAGCAAGGAGATCGAGTAGAACACCCCGCCCAGGTAGGTCAGCGGTGTCAGCACGAACGTCGGGATGATCGAGATGTCATCGAAGTTGCGCGCAAACACGGCGTTGATGAAGCCCAGCAGCGAGAAGATCGTCGCCGTCAGCACCACCACCAGAATGGTCACGCCCAGGTGATGCACCTGCAAATGGGTGAAGAACAGCGACAGCAGGGTCACGATGATCCCGACCATCAAGCCGCGCAGCACGCCGCCCAGGGTGTAGCCGATCAGAATCGTATGCGGCGACACGGGCGACACCATCAATTCTTCGATGGAACGCTGGAACTTGCTGCCGAAGAAACTCGAGACCACGTTGCCGTAGGAGTTGGTGATCACCGACATCATGATCAGCCCCGGCACGATGTACTCCATGTAAGTGAAACCACCCATGTCACCGATCTGCCGGCCGATCAGATTGCCGAAGATCACGAAGTACAGAACCATGGTGATGGCCGGCGGCAGCAGCGTCTGCGGCCAGATCCGGGTAAAGCGTTTGACCTCTCGGTAAACGATGGTGTTGAGGGCAACGAGGTTGGGTTGCAGCTCCGAACTCATACCGCCACCTTCGACAGATTTTTCTCCACCAGGGACACGAACAACTCCTCGAGGCGATTGGTTTTGTTACGCAGGCTCAACACTTCGATGTTCTGCTGCGCCAATTGGGTGAACAGCGCGGTGATGCCCATGGCCTTGTCGACCTGAACTTCAATCGTGTGGCTGTCGAGCAACTTGGTCGGGTAACCGAGCAACTGCGGCGCGACGTTCACCGTGTTTTTGAGGTCGAGCAGGAACGTTTCCACATGCAGTTGGCTGAGCAACTGTTTCATGCTGGTGTTCTCGACGATGGTGCCGTGGTCGATGATGCCGATGTTGCGGCACAACTGCTCAGCCTCTTCCAGATAGTGGGTGGTGAGGATGATAGTGATGCCTTTCTTGTTCAGCTCTGTGAGGAACGTCCACATCGAGCGGCGCAGTTCGATGTCTACACCCGCCGTCGGTTCGTCGAGGATCAACAGGCGCGGTTCGTGAACCAGCGCACGGGCGATCATCAGGCGACGCTTCATGCCACCGGACAGTGAACGCGACGGCACATCGCGCTTGTCCCACAGGCCGAGTTGGGTCAGGTACTGCTCGGCGCGTTCCTTGGCGATTTTCGGCGGGATGCCGTAGTAACCGGCCTGGGTCACGACGATGTCGAAGGTTTTTTCGAACTGGTTGAAGTTGAATTCCTGGGGCACCACGCCGATGCAGCGCTTGAGTGCTGCAGGATTCTTGTCCAGGTCGTGACCGAAGATATTCACCGTTCCGCTGGTCTTGTTCACCAGGGTCGAGAGAATGCCGATGGTCGTGGATTTGCCAGCGCCGTTAGGGCCGAGCAAGGCGAAAAAGTCACCTTCGGCGACGTCCAGATCGATACCACTCAAGGCCTGGAAACCGTTGCCGTAGGTTTTGGTTAGCTGCCGGATGGACAGAGCGGAACTCATATCGGATTTACGCACCAAGAAGGGAAGAAAGGGACAAATAAGGGCGGGCGGCGACTAATACAACCACGGCGCACGAGCGCAATGGTGCTTGTCGCCGCCACACAAGTACAGTCAAGTGTGTCGATAGTGAGTATTAAGTCAACGCGGTCATAACCGCTTTCTGATACGCCGGACGCTGTTTCAAGCGTGCATACCAGGCTTGCAGATGAGGCTGCGGTGCGCGCTCGATCGGCATCTCGAACCAGGCATAAATGAAACTGCCCAGAGGAATGTCGCCCATGCCGATCTCATCGCCGGACAGGTAGGGTTGGGTCGCCAGCGCCTGATCGGCCATGGACAGCAGGCCATCGCACTCCTTGATCGCGGCGTTGATTGCGGGCCAGTCTTGTTGACTTTCCGGCGTACGTAACACGCCCCAGAACACCGTGCGGAACGGCCCGGCAAAACTTGAAGTGGTCCAGTCCATCCACTTGTCGGCAGAAGCCCGGGACTGCAGATCCTCTGGATACCAGGCCGTGCCGTTGGCGTGGCGAGCCATCAGGTAACGCACGATGGCATTGGATTCCCACAGCACGAAACCCTCGTCTTCAATCACCGGCACGCGACCATTGGGGTTCATCGCGCGGTACTCCGGCGTATCGACTACTCCAAAGGCGCCGCCCGCATCAATGGCTTCATAAGCCAGGCCCAGCTCCTCGGCGGCCCACAACGGTTTTCTGACATTCGACGAGTTTTTCCGACCCCAGATCTTCAGCATGACCGCCTCTTTATGGATGAATGCGCAGGCAGCATACGCCGGATCAGGCGCGACTCAAATCGCTCTGCATGTCACCCAGCAGCGCAGGCAGTGTGTCGCTGAACAGATGCGGATAGCACTTCTCCAGGTGCTCGAAAAAGAACGTTTCAGGCACGTCGGTGAACTGGCCGTGGTCGATCAGGTATTCCATCAGTTGCTCGCCGTCGAGATTGAACGGATGGAAAACGCTGTCGTTGATTCCGTCGAATTCCAGTGGTGCGACATTGAACAGTTCGCACAAGCCTTGGTTGAACGCTGGCGTGGCTTTGACCCAGCGGCCGTTCAGGTGAAGCTCCGTGTAACCGTGCATGGCGAACACGTCGCTCTTGAGCAACTCGAGCAACCGCGGCGTCGACAAATGATTGCGCACATCCGCCAGACCGATCCGCGCGGGAATCCCGCAATGCCGGGCTGCACCTGCCAGCAGCGTGGCTTTGGGCACGCAATAACTCTCCCCCGCTACCAGCGCATAACTGCCGCGCAAGGTATCCGGGTCGCGACTGAAGGTGTAAGGGTTGTAACGCACGGCTTCGCGCACGGCGTAATAGAGATTGATCGCCTGCTCTAGAGGATCGCGACGGCTGCCGCGATGTTTTTCGGCGAACTCCACCACCGACGGGTGGTCACTATCGATGAAGCGGCCGGGACTCAGATACTCGTGCATGAGAACAATCTCCTGGGGAAGCCACGAGTCTAGCGACACGTTCAGCACAGAGATAACGACGTTTCGGCCAAACATGGACGCTTTGCCGCCCGCCCAACGAACGATTTCCCCGGCCTGTTGCCCACCGGGCCTACAAAACTCATCCATGGTTTCCCACGAATTCAATCACATCGCTCTGACCACCCTGTTTTGCGGATGCCGTCTAAGCTCTGAAAGTTGGTTTTGCCCTGGTTTCACGGAGGATTAAATATGCTGCTGTTGTGGATACTGGTTCTGGTTGTCGGGATTGCTTATTTAGCCCACCGTCGTGTCGCCCCGCTGCCCGCCCTGTGCGTCGTTGCCGTTTACGTGGTGGCGATGGGCGCTTTCAGCCGCGCGCCAGGCTGGTTGCTGCTGGTTTTCTGGGTGTTGATCGCGGCTGTTGCAGCGCCCTTGTTGCTGCCAGACCTGCGCCGTAAATATTTCAGCGCGCCGCTGTTCAGTTGGTTCCAGAAAACCCTGCCGCCGATGTCGCAAACCGAACGCGATGCGATCGATGCCGGCACGGTGTGGTGGGACGGTGAACTGTTCAGCGGTCGCCCGGACTGGAACAAACTGCTGTCCTATCCAAAAGTACAGTTGAGCGAAGAGGAACAGGCCTTTATCGACGGCCCGACCGAAGAACTCTGCGCCATGGTCAGCGACTGGCAGATCGGTCAAACCATGGACCTGCCTCCCGAAGCCTGGGCCTACATCAAGGAAAACGGCTTCTTCGCCCTGATCATTCCCAAGGAGTTTGGCGGCAAAGGTTTCTCCGCCTATGCCCATTCCCAAGTGGCGATGAAACTGGCGACCCGCAGCGGCGACCTTGCCTCTACCGTGATGGTCCCCAACTCCCTGGGCCCGGCTGAACTGCTGTTGCATTACGGCACCGACGAGCAACGCAACCACTACCTGCCACGACTGGCACGCGGCGATGACATCCCGTGCTTCGCACTGACTGGCCCCCTGGCCGGCTCTGATGCCGGCTCCATGCCCGACACCGGGGTGATCTGCAAAGGTGAATGGGAAGGCAAGGAAACCTTGGGCCTGCGCCTGAACTGGGAAAAGCGTTACATCACACTTGGCCCTGTCGCCACCCTGCTCGGCCTTGCGTTCAAGGCCTACGACCCGGATCACCTGCTGGGTGAAGAGGAAGACCTGGGGATCAGTCTGGCGTTGATCCCGACCGATACCGCCGGTGTCGAAATCGGCCGCCGTCACTTGCCGTTGGGCGCTTCATTCATGAACGGCCCGAACTCTGGCAAAGATGTCTTCGTACCGTTGGAGTTCCTCATCGGCGGCCAGGAAATGATCGGCAAAGGCTGGATGATGCTGATGAACTGCCTGTCAGTCGGACGTTCGATTTCGTTGCCAGCGGTCGGCACCGGTGCCGCCAAGTTCACCAGTCTGGTGACCGGTCAGTACGCTCAGGTCCGTGAGCAATTCAATGTTCCACTGTCGGCCTTCGAAGGTATTCAGGAAGCGATGGCGCGTATCGGCGGCAACGCCTGGATGATGGACGCGGCGCGGATGCTCACGGCCAATGCAGTGGATTTGGGCGAGAAGCCATCGGTGCTGTCGGCGATTCTCAAGTACCACCTCACTGAACGCGGCCGCGAGTGCATCAGCCACGCCATGGATGTTCATGGCGGCAAGGCAATCATCATGGGGCCGAACAACTACCTCGGTCGCAGCTGGAACGGCGCGCCGATTTTCATCACCGTGGAAGGCGCGAACATTCTCTCGCGCAACCTGATGATTTTCGGTCAGGGCGCGATTCGCTGCCATCCATTTGTACTTAAGGAAATGGCCCTCGCCGGTCGTGAAGACAAGGATCAGGCCCTCACCGAATTTGATGGCCTGCTGCTCAAACACATCGGTTTCGCCGTGAGTAACGCCGCCAGCACGCTGGTGCTGAACCTTGGCTTCGGTCACTTCGAACACGCGCCAGGCGACAAGCTCAGCCAGGGTTACTTCCGCGCCCTCAATCGCCAGGCTGCTGCGTTCGCCATGCTCGCCGACCTGAGCATGATGCTGCTGGGCGGCGAATTGAAACGACGCGAACGTCTGTCGGCACGTCTGGGGGATGTGCTCAGCAACATGTACCTCGCCTCCGCCGCACTCAAGCGTTACCACGACCTCGATTCACCGGAGCACATGGCACCGCTGTTTACCTGGGCCATGGAAGAAAGCCTGGGTCAGTCGGAACGAGCGCTGGATGAACTGCTGACCAACTTCCCGAACAAGGTGTTGGGTTGCCTGTTGCGGGTGATCGTGTTCCCGTTCGGTCGTCGTCACAAAGGGCCATCGGACAAACTCGGCGCAGAAGTGGCGGCGGTGATCGGCCGCGCCAAGGGCGATCCGACTCTGGAAGAGTTGCTCGGCGGTTGCTACCGGCCGCAATCCACTGATGACCCGGTCGGCGCCCTGCAACATGCGTGTAACCTGCTGAGTGCCGCGCAACCGCTGCAGAAAAAGCTGCATGTCGCACTCAAAAGCGGTCAGGTCAAAGCGGTCGCCGGGGAACACATCATCGACACCGCGCTGGAGGCTGGCGTGTTGCAGCCCGTGGAAGCACAGACCCTGCGTGATGCTGAAGCGGCGCGACGCAAGGTGATTGATGTCGATGATTTCGACAAAAAGGAACTGGCGCTGGGCAAAGGAAAGGTCCGCTGATCCCGCTGCCATGTGCCTTCTACCTGTAAAAAAGGGCGCGGGCGCTTTATACTCCCGCGCCCGTTTTGCTCTTGAGGACTTATCTCGTGTCCAATGTCGTTGCCGATCATCTTGTCTTGCTCGACCACCTGCGCAGCATCCTGGTCGCCGTAGGTGAGGCCGAACAGGTTCCCGAAGAAAGCCATGCCTTGTTCCTGGAGCGCTTCGACGAACTGCGTGCGTTGCTGCCGGTCGACCCGATCGAAAGCCAATACCTGGGCCAGGACATTCTGTGCCAGGTGATCACCCGCTACCCGCAAATCGCCCACCTGGTCCCGCGCGACCTGCTGTGGTACTTCGCCGGTGACTGCCTGCATTACATGCCCGACGATGAAATCGACTTGTACCAGGCGCTGGAAGAACGTCGTTTCGAAGCTGAACAAAACGACGAACCGTTCGACTGGAACCAGGAAAAACAGCTGCTGGCGATGTCGAAAGACGACAGCAAGCACTGATCCTCGGTCAGAAATGCAAAAGGCCCGCATGGTGATTCATGCGGGCCTTTTTTTGGCATTGCCGAAAGATGTAGTGGCTTGGCTGACGCCATCGCGAGCTTGCTCGCGATGAGGCTCGTCAGAGCAACCCATCACTCTCGGGCAACTCATACTGCGCAGCGACTTTTCCCAACGCACTCGGCTTACCCGGTTTGCTCAGCGTCGGCTCCTTCTCCAGGCACTCCACCAGATAGTCGATCAACACCCGTAACTTCGGTGGCAAATAACGGGTTGGTGAATGCAGCAGCCAGGCACCGCCGTGGTATGACGCCAGAAAGGTCCAATCCGGCAACACCTGCACGATCAGCCCCTGCTCCAGCGCATAACGCGCGGTGAAGTACGGCAGGCTGCCAATCCCGATGTGCTGCAACACTGCGCCCAACCGCACACCGGTGTGATTGGCTGCATAACGTCCGCGCACGCCAACGGTGACAGCCTTGGTGCCTTTCTTGAATTTCCAGCGTGCATCGCTCGGGGTTTCGCCCAGGTAGATGCAGCTGTGGTTGAGCAAGTCGTGGGGATGGGTCGGTGTGCCGTGTTCGGCCAGGTATTGCGGCGTTGCACAGAGCAAATGATCAATGGTCAGCAATTGCCGCCCGACCAGTCCAGCTGGTGGCCGATCTGTAATACGAATCGCCAGATCAACGTTGTCGTCGATCAAATCCACCTGGCGGTCCTCAAGCAACAGCTCCACATCCACTTTGGGATAGCGACGCAAAAATTCCGGCATATGCGGATGAATCACAAAACGCCCCACCGCCTTCGGCACACTGACGCGCACCAGTCCTTCCGCTTCATGGGTGAACTGGCCGCTGATTTCCATCACCGACTTGGCTGCGCTGACCATCTCCTGGCAACGCTTGAACACCTCTTCCCCACCGTCGCTCAAGCGCAACTTGCGCGTGGTTCTCTGCAGCAAACGGGTGGCGAGCGCCTTCTCCAGGCGCGAAATGCTGCGACTGACCGCCGAGGGAGAAGAACCCAATTGGCGAGCGGCCTCGGAGAAGCTGCCGGTCTCGACAACCTTGACGAAGATCGCCATTTCACCGAGCAGCGGTAGTGGGAGATTTATGCTCACAGCGCAACAGTCCTTTGATGTTTGAACGGATTATCACGCAATTCCACGCTTCATATAATAAAAAATAGAATTGTTAATAAGGGCATGGAATATGACGCTTCGCCTCTTTTTCCATAGTGATGACCTCAAGGCCAATGTGGAAGTCCTGGATTGCACGCCCCACGAGAACGAATTTGCCGTGGTGCTGCGCGCCACGTTGTTTCATCCCCAAGGCGGTGGACAACCCTTTGACACCGGCTGGATCGGCGAAAGCCGGGTGCTGCGGGTTGTTCAGGATCCGGACCGGATCATTCATTTCGTCGACCATCCGGTAAAACCGGGCATGACTCAGATTCGTGTCGACGAACAACGCCGCCAGTTCAATTCACGCATGCATTCCTTCGGCCACCTGATCGGCCATTTCGTCCAGGCCCTGGGCTGGATGCCAATCAAGGCTCATCACTGGCCGGGTGAAGGACGCGTGCAATTCAAACCGGCAGAGTCGGCAAAAGAGGTTGATGCCGAGATGATTCTGCACGGCATCGAGCAGTGGATCGCCAATGATCTGCCGCGCCTGACGTCGCTGCGTGAAGGCGCCCGGGAAATCGGTTTCGGTGAACTGCCCGCCTACGGCTGCGGCGGCACCCATGTACGCAGCCTGAAGGATTTGGGCACGGTCACGATCACGTCCCTTTCACTGAAGAAGGGAACGCTGTCAGTCCACTACAGCGTGGATTGAGCATTTGGGCGATGCCGTTCCTGTCATCGCCTGACGCCGGGGGAACCTGCGGTCGCGGGTTCTGTTGACTATCTGATAGATGGACCTAAGACATGATGCTTGACGTCGAGCGTCTCGATGAGACGTGCATAAAAAAGCTGGCCAACGAAGAAGTGCTCGCCATCCGCGTCAAAGGCTTGTTGCCCAAGCCGCTGGCGATTCAGATTGGCGACAAGATCCTCGCCCCGGGCTTCGAAGGCTATATCAATGCGCCGAGCATCGGTCGCATCGGCATGGCGTTTTATGAAGCGGAAAACCAGCCGCTGCTGATCGAAGATTATTTCGATCGCGCCACCCGCAACATTGCGGAATTGCGCAACCGGTGTGCGCCCTATTCGTCCCCCGTCGACACCCTGCGCTGCATGCTCGACGAGTCCTGGCCGGCGGGTGCGCACCTGGAAAATCTGTACGGTCGCAAGATGTATGTCGGACTGTCCCGGGTGGTGAAACCCGGGATCTGTTTTCTGGCCCACCACGACATTTTCGCCAAGGACGCCCCGGACAGTTACCAGGCCAAAAGCCTGGAAGCGCAGTTCGCCTGCAATGTTTACCTGAACATGCCCGCCGAAGGCGGTGCACTGCAGATGTGGGACCACGACATCTCCCCGGACCAGTTCGACGAAATGCGTGGCGACAGTTACGGAATCGATCCGGCTCTGCTCGGGACTCCGACCCTGGAGATTCTTCCCGAACCGGGTGATTTCATCATGTTCAATTCGCGCTGCATGCACTCGGTGACACCGGGTGTGGCTGATCCGCGCTTGAGCCTTTCGTTCTTTGTCGGCTATCGCGGCAATGCTTCACCCCTTACTTTCTGGAGTTGAGATGCTTTCGAATTACCTGGGCGAGTTTCTGGCGCTGGCGACTATTCACTTTCTGGCCGTGGTTGCACCCGGACCGGACTTCGCAGTGACCATCCGTCAGAGCGTGCGTTTCGGCCGACTGGTCGGGATTTGTACGGCACTGGGCATCGGCGCGGGCATTTCGGTGCATGTGCTTTACACCTTGCTCGGCGTCGGCGCGCTGATGCACACAACGCCTTGGCTGCTGACGGTGGCCAAGGTTGTGGGTGGCGCTTACATTTTGTACCTCGGTGTCAGCCTGTTGCGCAGCAAGCCCAAGACCGTACTGGAAGGCGATAAGCCTGACGAACCGGTCGTAGAACAAACGTTGCTGAAGGCATTTACCACCGGTTTCCTGACCAACGCGACCAACCCGAAAGCCACACTGTTTTTCCTGGCGATCTTCACCACCATCATCAGCGCCACAACGCCACTAAAGATCCAGGCGCTTTACGGAATCTGGATGTGTTTTGTGAATGCGCTGTGGTTTGTGATCGTCGCGCTGTTCTTTTCCAGTGCCCGGGTACGGCTGCTGTTTATGCGCATGGGGCACTGGTTCGAACGCTCCATGGGGGTGATTCTGATCCTGTTCGCGGGGCGCCTGATTCTATCGATGTAAAACCTGCGCCCACGCAAAAGGCCCGCTCAGTCGACTGGCGGGCCTTTTTCGTTTCTGCGTCGCTTTTACATTTCTGTGCGACAGATCTCACTTCAGGGACTCCCGTACTGCTCACTCGGGGTGTTAGCTTGGGAACGTTTTCTTGTCCCATCGATCAGAAACTTCTCACACACGCCTGCAAAGGAATGCCCCCAGCAATGAATTTCTCACTCAAGCACCTGGCCGCGTCGACCCTGATACTGGCCAGCCTTTCGTCGTTCACCCTGACAGCGCACGCTAACATCACCCCGCAACAGAGCGCGGCAATCCTCAAGACCTTCAGCGATGCATCGGTAACGGATTTCAGGCAGTTCCTGGGAGGCCTGGCCAAAAGCGACCTTGGCAAAACCGACGACCTCGGCCCGGCTATCAGTGCCTTTCTCGACAACAAGACCCTTTCTTCAGAACAGCAGAACGAGATCCATCGCCTGCTCGGCCTCTATGCACGCGTGAAGTACGGCAGCGCCGCCACCGAGACTCTGCGCGAGCTGGTGGCAATCCCGACCTTCCGCGTGGACGGTGTGGCCCAGCACGACAATCCCGAATTCATCAAGATCGCCGACAAGATCAAGAGCCTTGCCCAAGCCTTCAACCTGAACTTTCGAAACATCGACAATCGCGTCTATGAGATCTCCCTGGAAGGCAGCGGCGATGAAGTCGTGGGCATTCACGCGCATGCCGACGTGGTGCCCGTGACGCCGGAGAACTGGGTCCTGAAAGACGGCACCCGACTTGATCCGTTCAAGGTCACTCTGATCGGCGACCGCCTGTATGGCCGGGGCACCGAGGATGACAAGAACGGCATCGTGGTGTCGCTCTATGCCATGAAGGTCATCAAGGAAGAGAAGCTGCCGCTGGCCAGGAATTTCAAGCTGCTGGTCGACACCACCGAAGAAACCACCGGCGACGCCATCCCCTATTACTTCGAAAACAATCCGACACCCAACTACAACCTGGCGCTGGATGGTGGCTACCCGGTTGTGATTGCCGAGAAAGGCTACGGCACTGTCATGGCGAACTTCGCCAAGCGCAAGGCAGAGGGCAAGGGCGCTGAAATCATATCGATGACGGGCGGCATGGCCACCAACCAGATTCCGTCGACATCGGTCGTCACCCTTTTGAGTGACAAGCCTGCCAAGTTAGCCGCCAGCCTGCAGAAGGCCGGTAGCGATTATGCCAAGCGCAACGGCGGCAATTTCGAGGTAACCGCCAAGGTCGTCGGCAAGGACGTCAAGCTGACGGTCACCGGCGTTTCGGCCCACTCCTCCGAGCCCGAGTCAGGCGTTAACCCGGTATCCAGGATGCTGGACCTCATCCACAGCCTCGACGGAAAAGTTGCACTCAAGCACAACCACATTACCGATGCTGCTCGCTACGCCGCCGACAACTGGGGGCTGGACTACCTGGGTGGCAAATTGGCGGTCGGCTTTTCCGATGCCTTCATGGGACCGCTTACCACTTCCCTGACCTATGTCGCGATGGATGACAAAGTCTTCAAGCTCGCGGTCAACCTGCGGGTGCCGAAAGGTGAGTCCCCGGAAGCGCTCAAGGCAAAAATTGCTCAAAAGATTGGCGCCTGGAGCGAGAGAACTCACGTTACGGCGACCTTCGACTACTCAATCGCCGAGCCGATGTACCGCAACCCCGAGGGCGAATGGGTCAAGGCCCTGCTGGCCGTGTCCACTGAAAACCTGGGCATGGAACACAAATTCGGTTCCTCCGCTGGCGCCACCTCGGTCCATGAGCTGCCCAACGGCGTGCAGTTCGGCCTGGCCAGGCCCGAAGTCAAATACACCGGCCACACTGACAACGAGTTCAAGACTGTCGACCAGTTCCTGCTGGATCTTCAGATCGTGACCGAGATGATGGGGCGCATTGGGCAGTTGCCGAAACTCTGACGCCCTATTCGGACCCGCTATTTTGGCGGGTCCGATTCTTTGATCGTCTTGAATGCAACACAAACAAAGAAGGACCCGGAGGTCCTTTTTTTGTTTTTTCATGAAAGACGCACAAACAAAAACGCCGCTCATTGCTGAGCGGCGGTTTTGTTAAATATGGAGCGGGAAACGAGACTCGAACTCGCGACCCCGACCTTGGCAAGGTCGTGCTCTACCAACTGAGCTATTCCCGCAAATGGCGTCCCCTAGGGGACTCGAACCCCTGTTACCGCCGTGAAAGGGCGGTGTCCTAGGCCACTAGACGAAGGGGACACGCTAACTGAAACACATGGTGTGTATTTCAGTGCCCAAATCCGTATCCGAAGATACCGGTTCTGGTTTCACTCAGCCCTGCCCGAAAGCAACGCTGTTTAAAATTGGAGCGGGAAACGAGACTCGAACTCGCGACCCCGACCTTGGCAAGGTCGTGCTCTACCAACTGAGCTATTCCCGCATATGGCGTCCCCTAGGGGACTCGAACCCCTGTTACCGCCGTGAAAGGGCGGTGTCCTAGGCCACTAGACGAAGGGGACACACGTACAACATTCACTCCCTACCGCGTTTCGCTGTGTGCTTTACGCTGTAAGTGGCGCGCATTCTATGGATGGATTGAGGGGGCGTCAACCCCCAGATATAAATTTATTTAAATCAATGACTTCGCCCCGCTTTCAGACACTAATCGGGCTTTTCCGTCGCCCGGCGTTTGACGCCTATATTCTGACACCCGCCAAGACGTTATAGTCCACCCACGCCAAAGATGATGGCAATGTGCACCTCGCACGCTATTACTTATATAAGCAGGAACGCGGCCGATACAGGCAGTGCAGTAGCCGATTCAACTCGCTGAGTGGCGCTATGCGTCCCAATGCCAAGCCACTACACTCGCACGCGAACCCCATAAAGAGGTCTTACCGGTGACACCACTCATGATCACCCTGCTAGTCGTAGCCGGGATCGCACTATTGATCGCCATTGGCTACATGAACCATGTGGTGGAAAACAATAAGCTGGAAAAGGCCCGCGCCAAAGTTGAGCTCAACGATCGTCTGCGTCGTTGCGGCGAAATCACCGAGACCTTTCCCGGCCAATTGATGACACCGGCACTCAAGCTGCTGTTGACCCGTCTGGAATTGAACGTCTGCCAACGCCTGCTCCATCTGGAAAAAACCAGCTCCAACCTCAAGGCACGGATTGGCGAACTGAGCGCCCTGGTTGGCCAAGGCGAATCGATCCCGGTCAACAACCCGCCAGCACCGATCCAGACCGAAGCTAAAGCCAAAGACGTACGCTTCCTGCTCGAAGCCCTGCACGGCCAAATCACTCGTGCCGCACAGGACGGCTTCCTGCCAACCAACGAAGCCAAACGCTGGATCCGCGAAGTTCGCCACATCCTGGTCCTGCTGCACATCGAGTTCTTCAACAACCTTGGCCAGCACGCCCTGCAACAGAACCAGCCCGGCCAGGCCCGCCTGGCATTCGAACGCGGCGTGCAATACCTGCGCAAACAACAGGACCCCCAGGTCTACGCCGAACAACTGGAATACCTGGAAAAACTCCTGGCTCGCGCCAACGCACAAGTCATGGACAACATCGCCCCGGTAGAAGGCGAAGTGAATCAGCTGACCGAAGGCCTCAAAGACGTCGAGGCCGATGCGGACTGGAAGAAAAAAGTGATCTACGACTGATCACAAAAAGCAGAAAAGCCACCTGAACAGGTGGCTTTTTTTTTGCGTTGAGTTTGGCGTGTACACCCATCGGCTATCAGGCCGCCATCGCGAGCAGGCTCGCTCCCACAGGGGATCGGCGTACGCCTTTCGCCCCTCACCACTCAACAGGCCGAGCGTTAGCTCGCCTGCAGCTCTTGATCTTGATCTGCCCGCCCCTTCGGGAGGCTGAGTGGAGGTGTGCATCCGGGGAGTGGCGCGCAGCGCCGTTCGACGCAGTCGAACACGCTGCATGTAGGTCGTCGCGAAGCAGACCGGAGGGCAGTGTCCCCGGATGGATACCGGAACGAAGGAACGCCGAGCCTAAGCGAGGGGCCGGACGCTCGGGGCGAGCGTTTTTTTGCTTACTTTTTTTAGGCGCTTGTAAAAAAAGTGAGTCGCCGTAAGGGCGAAACCCTAAGTGGCCGTTACCGCAGCAACGGATATGTACTCAGTCAACAAAACATAGCTCCCACCTCAGAGCCGAAAGTGCCCCACCATCCCCTTCAACTCAACCCCCAACTGCGCCAACTCAATACTGGAAGCCGCATTCCCCTGCATCGCCAACGAAGACTGATCCGCACTGGCCCGAATACTCGTGACACTGCGATTAATCTCCTCAGCCACTGAACTCTGCTCCTCGGCAGCTGCTGCGATCTGCTGGTTCATCTGCTGAATCAAAGACACTGCCGCTGCGATACTCCCCAGCGCACTCTCAGTCTGCAACGCATCACTCACCGCCAGCTTCACCAGCTCGCCACTGTTCTGAATCTGCTGAACAGAAGACCGAGCCGCCGAACGCAAGGCGCTCACCAGTCGTTCAATCTCCTCGGTCGATTGCTGAGTACGCTTGGCCAGTGCCCGCACTTCATCGGCCACCACCGCAAAACCCCTGCCCTGCTCGCCGGCTCGAGCCGCCTCAATCGCGGCGTTGAGGGCCAACAGATTGGTCTGCTCGGCGACACTCTTGATGACGCTCAGCACCGTGCCGATGTTCTGGATTTCCGCACTCAAACTTTCGATGCTCGAACTGGCCGAGGTGGCTGAATCCGCCAACTGTTCGATCCGCGCCATACTCTGGCGCACCACCTGCTGACCACTTTCAACCTTGCCGTCCGCCGTCTGCGCTGCCTGAGCGGCCTCCTCCGCATTACGCGCAACGTCGTGCACAGTGGCGGTCATCTGATTCATCGCGGTAGCAACCTGTTCGGTTTCTTCCTTCTGGCTGCTGACTTCAAGATTGGTCTGCTCGGTCACCGCCGACAGTGACTGCGCTGAACTGGCCAACTGTTCGATACCGGCCTGCAAACCGCTGACAATACTGCTAAGCCCTGCGCCCATCTGCTGCATGGCCTGCATCAGCTGCCCGATCTCATCACGACGGGTCACTTCAACCGTCGCACTCAAATCGCCAGAAGCAATCTGTTGAGCAACACGGATCACACTGCGCAGCGGTGCCACGATCAACCGGGTAATCACCCAGGCCGCAATCAGCCCGACCAGCAGCGCCAGCGCCGAGGAACCAATGATCAGCAGCGAGTTCTTTTTCAGCTCCGCCTGCATCGATTGGTCTTCGGCGACATAGGCCTGATCCACCCGTTCCACCACCTGAGTGGCGCGCTGATGCAGCTGTTGATAAACGGTTTTTTCCTGCGCCAGCAGGCCGGTGTACTCAGCGAGTTTTTCGCTGAATCCACCAATGTGCCCGACCACTTCATTGAGGACCGTCTGGTAACCCTCATCCTTGACCGTGGTTTTCAGCTGCTCGGCCTGGGTCAGTGCCTGGTCGGCCTGCTCGATCTTGCCCTGCCCTGCGCTGTCGTCGCCCTTGCGGCTCAGGTCCAGGCGCACACGCGCTTCGTTCAAGGCTTGCAACATCAACCGCGACACCTGGCTGACCTGATTGGCCTGTTCGATGAACTGCCCACCGTCCTTGCCTTCGGATTCCTTCAAGCTATAAGCGCCGTCATCGGCCAGCCCGGCCTGCAGCACGTCGAGGTTGTTGGCCACGCTGGACACCGACCAACTGGCCATCTCCAGTGCCAGGTCCTTGGCCTGGCTGAGCGAGACGAACTCGTCGAAGGCCTTGCGGTAAGCCCCCAGGGACTGCTCGACGTCATTCATCACCGGCACGTTGGCCGTAGACGCCGCTTTCAGTTGGGTTGCCAGAGCGATCAGGCCGTCAACGCCCTCGCGCAGCGCATCAGCGGTTTTCGGGTTGCCGTGCAAGGCGTATTCCTGCTCGAGCAGTCTCACCTTGAGCAAACCGCTGTTGAGCGACGACATCTGCTTGAGCCCGTCAAAGCGCAGGCTGATGGTTTGCAGGGACCATACGCCGATGGCCGCCACCAAGGCAGTCAACAGCAGCACCAGTACAAACCCGACACCCAGTTTTTTCGCCATACCGAGGTTGGCAAAACGTCCTTGCACGGCCGAAATCATTGCACTTAGTCCCCTGACATAGTCTGTTGACGCAGATTCGCAACGGGCCTGTATCAACACAAGTCTCTGGCGTCGGAATAATGGCAAAAAGCTACGCTCACGTCGTTTTCAGAACGCTTGAGGTCGATCCCGAGCGGTAGCCTGAAAAAACGCCCGGGCTCGCGGATCACAGGCATAGGCCACATTGATACGCTGCCAGTCACTGGCCTCTGCGGTGGGACTGAATGCCGTCGCAGAAGACAACAGGACACCGAAGCGCTGGGCTTGTTTGCGCACCTGAGCGTAGTCGGACATCCGCGATCTCGCCCAGATGAACAAGCCACCGACGGGCTTGCCAAACACCTCCCACTCGGCGTCTTCAAGCACTTGCAACGCAGCCTCCCTGTCATTGCTCAAACGCTGGCGCTGGCGCTGGACCAGTTTGCGGTAGGCACCGCTGGCTAAAAGGCTTGCCAGCACCGACTCGCAAAACCGTGAAGCGCCCATGCTGCTGATCATCTTGACTTCGGCCAGCCGCGAAATAACCCCGACGCCGGCCACTACAAAACCGACTCGCAACGAGCTGCTGAGGGTTTTGGAGTAGCTGCCGACGTAGATCACGTTGTCATCGATACCCAACGCAGCGAGGCGCGTACCGGGGCCGCTGTGAAAATCCGCATAGACGTCGTCTTCGATCACCAGAAGGCCGTAGGTTTTGGCCAGTTGCAGAACCCGCTGCGCCACCGCCGGCGCCAGGCTGCTGCCAGTGGGATTGTGATAGAAGCTATTGATGAAGATCCCGCAGGGCCTGTACTTAACCAGCAGCGCCTCAAGCACTTCAATGTCCGGCCCGCGCGGGGTTCGCGGCACCTCGATCATGCTGACCCCATGCAATCTGAGCAGGTCGAACAGCAAGGAATAACCGGGATTTTCCACTACCACGCAATCACCTGGCTTGAACAAGGTCCGCACGATCAGGTCCAGCCCCTGACTGGCCCCCGCCGTTGTCAGGATCCGGTTTTCCTCCACCACGATATCCATATGTTTCAGGCGTTTGTGGATCTGCTGGCGCAAGGCTGGCAGGCCCAGCGGTGTGCTGTAGTTGAACAGGCCGGCCATATCGGTGCGGCTGACCTGACGGATCGCGTAGCTCAGGTCGTCAGTTTCACGCCAGCTCTCGGGCAGTCCGCCACACCCCAGTTTGAGCTCGCCCGAGGTGCCGCCCTGCTTCACTTCTGCCCCCTCAAACCAGCGGCAATCCTGTTGCCCCTGAGCGGCCAGCGCTGGCATCGCGACAATGAAACCGGCGCCATGACGCGACGACAGCACCCCTTGAGCCACCAGACGCTCACAGGCCTCAGCGACGCTGGATTGACTGAGCAAATTGATCCGGGCGATTTGCCGCACGGAAGGCAAACGCGTCCCCGGCGGCATCTCGCCACGGCGAAGCCAGCAGGCTAGCGCATCAACGATTTGCTGTACGACCGGCACCATTGCCTGTCGATCGATTCTCAACTCCATGAGCAAGCAAACTCCTGTCCGTTTTGCGGGAAACAGTTAATCACAAGAGCGGTCGATCAGCTGTGCGACAACGCCGCCAAAACCCTCGGTTCTAACCATTTGAAACACATTGGCCGACCCCTTTAGGGAACCGAAAAAAAACCCGCACAAATGCGGGTTTTTTTCCTACGTTGCAGTGCCTGGTTTCAGAACGCCGTAACGCCACCGTCCACCGCCAGTGAATGCCCCGTGGTGAACTCTGCGCCGTCGCTGCACAGGTACAGCACCGCGCTGGCAATTTCCTCGACCTTGCCGATGCGCCCGACGGGGTGCATGGCATTGGCGAACTCGCCTTTCTTCGGGTCAGCTTCATAGGCACGGCGGAACATGTCGGTGTCGATCACTGCCGGACACACCGCGTTCACCCGAATCTTTTTCTTGGCGTATTCGATGGCCGCCGATTTGGTCAGGCCGATCACCGCATGTTTCGACGCCGCGTAAATACTCATCTTCGGCGCAGCCCCGAGGCCGGCTACCGATGCGGTGTTGACGATTGCACCGCCGCCCTGAGCCAGCAGTAATGGCAACTGGTACTTCATGCACAACCAGACGCCTTTGACGTTGACGCCCATGATCGCGTCGAACTCATCGACCGTGCCTTCGGCCAGTTTGCCTTTCTCGATCTCGATGCCGGCATTGTTGAAGGCATAGTCGAGACGGCCGTAGGTTTTGACCACCTCGTCCATCAGATTTTTTACATCGCTTTCCAGCGTGACGTTGCAGCGCACGAAGGTGGCTTCACCGCCAGCGGTACGAATCAGCTCTACCGTGCCCTCGCCACCCGCCGCGTCCAGATCGGCCACTACCACTTTCAAGCCTTCAGCAGCGAATGCCTGGGCGGTCGCGCGGCCAATGCCATTGGCGGCGCCCGTTACAACGGCGACCTGGCCAGAAAACGTCATGCTCATTGTTATGTCCTCAAAGAGAAGATGCGGGGGATCGCGTGTTCGCAATCTAGCCACAAGGGCCTGCGGCGCGGCAGCACTATCAGAAGGCCGGTTGGTCGCCCATGAGTGGCAGTGATAAAACCGCCGGTTCGACTATCACTGCACTGGATCGATATGCATTCGCCGCATCAGCCAAACTTGCGGCATCGATCATGAAGGTCTATCAACAAGTCTTCATTCATCTTGAGTGCCTGTCATGACTACCCAGACCAATCGCCAGTTCCTGCTCGCCAAACGTCCGGTGGGCGCGGCGACCCGCGAGACCTTCACCTATCAAGAAGTACCGGTCGGCGAACCGGCTGCGGGTCAGATCCTGGTAAAAAACGAATACCTGTCCCTGGACCCGGCCATGCGTGGCTGGATGAACGAGGGCAAGTCCTACATCCCGCCGGTCGGTATCGGCGAAGTGATGCGCGCATTGGGCGTAGGCAAAGTCGTTGCCTCGAATAATCCGGGCTTCGCGGTCGGGGACTACGTTAATGGTGCCCTGGGTGTGCAGGATTACTTCCTCGGCGAGCCACGAGGTTTCTACAAGGTCGATCCGAAACTGGCGCCTCTGCCGCGCTATCTGTCGGCGTTGGGCATGACCGGGATGACCGCCTATTTCGCCCTGCTCGATGTCGGCGCGCCAAAGGCTGGCGACACCGTGGTGCTGTCGGGCGCGGCCGGTGCAGTGGGCAGCATTGCCGGGCAGATCGCCAAGATCAAAGGTTGCCGGGTAGTCGGCATTGCCGGGGGCGCAGACAAGTGCCAGTTCCTGATCGACGAACTGGGTTTTGACGGTGCCATCGATTACAAAAACGAAGACGTCCAGGCCGGCCTCAAGCGCGAGTGTCCGAAAGGCGTCGATGTGTATTTCGATAACGTCGGCGGCGATATCCTCGACGCGGTGTTGAGTCGCCTGGCCACGAAGGCGCGGGTGGTGATCTGTGGCGCCATCAGCCAGTACAACAACAAGGAAGCGGTCAAAGGCCCGGCCAACTACCTGTCGCTGCTGGTCAACCGTGCGCGGATGGAAGGTTTTGTGGTGATGGACTATGCCGCGCAGTTCGCCGCCGCCGGACAGGAAATGGCCGGCTGGATGGCCAAGGGGCAGCTCAAGAGCAAGGAAGATATTGTTGAAGGACTGGAGACGTTCCCGGAGACGCTGATGAAATTGTTCAGCGGCGAGAATTTCGGGAAGTTGGTGTTGAAGGTTTAACCCGATATTTGAAATGACCACAAAACCAATGTGGGAGCGAGCCTGCTCGCGAAAGCGGTGTATCAGTCAACATTGATGTCGGCTGAAACTCCGTCTTCGCGAGCAGGCTCGCTCCCACATTTGAATTTTCAGTGTTTGATCAGGCCAGTTCGGCGACTACGGCTGCCAAAGCCTTGGCCGGATCCGCCGCCTGGCTGATCGGACGGCCGATCACCAGATAATCGGAACCGGCATCCAGCGCCTGACGCGGCGTCAGAATGCGGCGCTGGTCGTCCTGGGCGCTTCCCGCTGGACGAATCCCCGGAGTGACCAGTTGCAGCGATGGGTGCGCCGATTTCAGGGCATGGGCTTCCAGGGCCGAGCACACCAGACCGTCCATCCCGGCTTTTTCCGCCAACGCGGCCAGGCGCAACACTTGCTCCTGCGGCTCGATATCCAGACCGATACCCGCCAGGTCTTCACGCTCCATGCTGGTCAGCACGGTCACGCCGATCAGCAGTGGTTTCGGACCGGTGCGCTGGTCAAGCACTTCGCGGCACGCGGCCATCATGCGCAAACCACCGGAGCAGTGCACATTGACCATCCACACGCCCATCTCCGCAGCCGCCTTGACGGCCATGGCGGTGGTGTTCGGGATGTCATGGAACTTGAGGTCCAGGAACACTTCGAACCCTTTGTCACGCAGGGTGCCAACGATTTCCGAAGCGCAGCTGGTGAACAGTTCTTTACCGACTTTGACCCGGCACAGCTTCGGGTCCAACTGATCGGCCAGCTTCAGTGCGGCGTCACGGGTGGGGAAATCCAGGGCGACGATGATAGGAGTCTGGCAGGCGGACATGAGTGGGCTCTCAGGCAGGTCGAAATCGGCGCGCATTGTAGCGGAACCAGCGCCTCTGCGGGACCCGATGATCGGTAATTCGTCGAGGCGGCTCAAGCAAGACTAGCCCTTGCGCCCATTGTGTCGAGTCAGATACACACATGACACGCCTGCAACACCCTTCAACGTTACCTTCGGCAGCCGCAACACGTCCTTACAGCACTTCCCGCCTCCGGGCCGGACGCCTATGCTGAAACCACAACCTCGCAGCCCATCTTTGTGGTTGGCAGCCTACCTGGCAGATGAACGCACGCATGCACAACCTCCACGCACCTGTGAACGACGATCAAAAAGCGCCCGGCGACGACAAACGCTGGAGCATTCGCGCCCTGATCGTCGACGATGACGTCCCGATTCGCGAACTGATGATCGACTATCTGGCCCGGTTCAACATCCACGCCAGCGGCGTCACCGATGGCGCCGCGATGCGCCTGGCGCTGCAAGCGGAGCATTTCGACGTGGTGGTGCTCGACCTGATGCTGCCCGGCGAAGACGGTTTGTCACTGTGCCGCTGGCTACGCGCCGAATCGGACATCCCGATTCTGATGCTCACTGCCCGCTGCGAACCCACCGACCGGATCATCGGCCTGGAACTGGGCGCCGACGACTACATGGCCAAGCCGTTCGAACCGCGAGAATTGGTGGCGCGCATCCAGACGATCCTGCGCCGGGTACGCGACGATCGCACCGAACAACGGGCGAACATCCGTTTCGACAACTGGCGCCTGAACAGCGTGCTGCGTCAGTTGATCGCTGCCGACGGCCTGGTGGTGCCGCTGTCCAACGCCGAGTTCCGTTTGCTCTGGGTGTTCATCGAACGTCCGCGCCGGGTACTCAGCCGCGAACAACTGCTGGATGCCGCTCGCGGTCGCTCGATCGAAGCCTTTGATCGCAGCATCGACTTGCTGGTCTCGCGCCTGCGCCAGAAACTCGGTGACGACCCGAAAGCCCCCAACTGATCAAAACCGTTCGCGGTGAGGGTTATCTGTTCGACGCCAGAGACATCGGCTGATGCGTGCGCGCTTCGATACGCTCTTCGGCCGCCTGTTTGGCATGCTGTTGGTGGCGATCATCCTGGCGCACTTGTTGGCGTTTTTCTGGTTTCACTATTACGGCCCGCCGCCGCCCCCTCCGCCGCCGGGGTTTTCCGAAAACTTCGAGGGACAGCGCCCGCCGATGGACCCGCGCTTCGGAAATCGGCCGCCGCGTCCGTGGTTCGGCGGCCCCTTGGTGCCGCTGACTTTTCAGCTGGTCTCGCTGATCATCGCCGCCTGGTACGGTGCCAAACTGCTGAGCCGGCCGATCCAGCGCCTGAGCGATGCTGCCGAGCGACTGAGCGAAAACCTCGACAGCCCGCCTCTGGATGAGTCCGGCCCACGGGAAGCACGGCAAGCGGCACACACCTTCAACAAGATGCAGCAACGCATTCGTGAACAAGTGCAGCAACGCTCGCGGATGCTTGGCGCCGTCTCCCACGACCTGCGCACGCCGCTGTCGCGGCTCAAGCTGCGACTGGAGCAGATCGACGACAACAAACTGCAAGGCCAGATGCGTCAGGATCTGAACGATATGATTGGCATGCTCGATGCCACGCTCACCTACCTGCACGAGCAGCGCACCAGTGAGGCCCTGCAATGGATGGATGTGCAGGCGCTGGTCGAATCCCTGAGTGAAAACGCCCAGGACCAGGGCGCCGATGTTCTGACCAGCGGCCACTGCGCACCGTTGCAAGTGCAGCCGATGGCCTTGCGCTCGTGCATCAACAACCTGCTGGACAATGCCCTGCGGTATGCCGGGCAGGCAATGATTACGCTCGAAGACACGCGCGAATCCCTGGTGATCCGGGTTATCGACCATGGGGCGGGTATTGCGGCGGATAAACGTGAAGCCGTGTTCGAGCCATTCTTTCGTCTGGAAGGATCGCGCAACCGCAACTCCGGTGGCGTCGGACTGGGCATGACCATCGCCCGCGAGGCGGCCCAACGCCTGGGTGGGCAGTTGAGCCTGGAAGAAACCCCCGGTGGCGGTTTGACCGCAGTGATCCGCTTACCTCGATCGGTGTAGCAGCTGGCGAAGCCTGCGTTCGGACGCAGCAGTCGTGAAATCAAGCGCTGCGTTCTTTCAGATTTATCGAGGAGGAAAATTGACGACTGCTGCGCAGCCGAACGCAGGCTTCGCCAGCTGCTACACGGCCCCCTCGTGTTCTGTGTACCACTCGGTACAAATTTCACATACCCACGACAACTTGCCCCTTGAGGCTGCATAAGCCGGTGCACCCACCGGTTATCCATTCCAAGGAGTGAGCGCAATGATCGGTAGCGTCAGCAGTTATACGAGCTATACCAGCACCAACAGCACCACCACCAGCACCGCCCGCAGCCAGCAATTTCAGAAAGAATTGCTCGCCAAACTCGACAGCAACAGCGACGGTGCGGTGGATCAGGATGAACTCAAGAGCGCCCTGTCGCAGAAAACCGACGACGGTCTGCTGGTCAGCCTGAGCAAGAATTTCGCCGACCTGGACAGCGACGAAAGCGGCAGCCTGAGCAGTGAAGAGATGGCCGCGATGGCCCCTCCACCGCCACCGCCACGGGACCAGGCACCGAACACCGAACTGGCTGACGCGCTGATCAGCGCCCTGGATGCCGACGGGGACGGCGCCATCAGCAGCGATGAACTGAGCAACGGCTTGACCAGCGCCGGCAGCAGCGCCGACAGCACAGAAATCTTCTCGGCTCTGGACAAGAACGAAGACGGCTCCGTCAGCCAGGACGAACTCGCCGCCAGCCTCGCCCCTCCGCCGCCGCCACCTCAACAAGTGTCCAGCGAAGAACTGTTCAGCCAACTCGACGCGGACAGCGATGGCAGTGTCAGCGCCACCGAACTGACCAGCGCGTTGCAGACCAGCAGCACCTCATCGACCAACACCGACACCAGCGCCGCGTTGCTCAAAGTGCTGGATAGCGACAGTAATGGCGGCGTCAGCAGCGACGAGTTGAAAGCGGCGTTGCAAGCCGGCCGCGAGCGAAACACCGATAGCTCCACCGATCAGTCGAACGTGACCGAAGCCCTGAACAAAATGATCGCCAACCTGAGCAAGCAGTACTCGCTCGACAACGTGGCGACCGTGGGTAAGTACCTGAACGTCGCGACCTGAGTCAAAAGCATCGCGAGCAGGCTCGCTCCCACAGTTGATCTGCATTGATCACATAATTTGTTATCGATACAAAATCAATGTGGGAGCGAGCTTGCTCCGGGCGGCGTTCCGACGAAGAGGCCCTAAGCCCCAACAAAAATCTCAGGGCCGGCGATCCTCAACCCGAGCCTGACTCTTGCTCCAGTCGTTCAGCAGGCTGTAGGCCACCGCCAACAACGTCGGGCCGATGAACAAGCCAATAAACCCGAAGGCAATCAGCCCGCCAAACACCCCGAGCAGGACAATCACCAACGGCAAATTCCCGCCCCGGCTGATCAGGTACGGTTTGAGCACGTTGTCGACGCCACTGATGATGAACATCCCCCAAATTCCGAGAAACACCGCCATCCCGTACTCGCCCTTCCAGGCCAGCCAGGCCGTGGCCGGAATCCACACCAGCGGCGGCCCCATCGGAATCAGGCTCAACAAAAACGTCACGATCCCCAGCACCAGCGCCCCGGGTACCCCGGCAATCAAAAACCCGATCAACGCCAGAACCGCCTGGGCCGCCGCCGTCCCGATCACGCCGTTCACCACCCGCTGCACCGTGCCCGCCACCAATTCAATGTAATACGCGGCACGGTCACCAATCAGACGTTCCAGCAACCCGTGGACAAACGCCGCCAGACGCGGCCCGTCACGGTAGAAAAAGAACACGAAGACGATACTCAACGTCAGCTCAAGAATCCCGCCGCCAATCTGCGCGCTGCGCGCCAGCAACCAATTGCCGACCTGACCCAGATAAGGTTTGACCGCCAGCATCATCGCCGCGCCCTGCTGATCGATGCTGTTCCAGACCCCCACCAGCCGCTCGCCCACCAAGGGAATACTGCCCAGCCAGATCGGCGCTTCCGGCAGCCCGTCGACCTGCACATCCTTGATGAACGCCGTGGCATCGCGCACATGGTCCGCGAGGTTGAACCCCAGCCAGACCAATGGCACTGCCACCAGCAACATCCAGCCCAGCGTCAGCAAAGCCGCCGCCAGCGATTCACGACCATTAAGCAAACGGGTCAGCAAACGCATCAGCGGCCAACTGGCAAATGCCAGCACCGCGCCCCAGAACAGCGCCGACCAGAACGGCGCCATCACCCAGAAGCTCGCGCCAAACAGCACCAGGAGCAGGATCTGCACCAACAGCCGATCGTTATTGATCATCTAAATCTCGAAAAAAGTCAGTCCGCAAAAGAGTAGGCGAACGCAGCGTGTACGTTCGCCTGATAAAGCTTATCGCAACAGTTGGATGTGCAAGCCTGCACCTTCGACGCTACCCGCTTCCATCCTGGCAGTACGCACACCCTGCCCGATCAGTGCCTGACGCCAGGCTTCGGCCTTCGGCCCCGAAACACTGACCCGCAACGTGGTGTCCAGATTCAGCCCACGAGAGATCAGGCGTAGCCAGGTATCGTCAGGATCGCCGGTCAATTTGGGGAAATCGAGCTCACCGGTGCTTTTGAGCTCTCGAAGCAAGGTTGCAGAGGTCGGCAGCAAATCGCCCAGCGGCGCAGCGGCGTCGAACTGTTCGACGTGCAGATAAGCTTTGCGATTGCCGCGCGTGATGCTGTAAAGCGCCACCAGCGTGTTGTCCTGTGGGGCCGCCAGACGCAACAGCAAGAAGGCTTGCTGATCATCAGCGCCATAGAGCTTGGCATTGCCGAAGACATCATTGGCCCACAGGCTGCTTTCGCCGCAATCACGGGCCTGGCACCAGAACAGCAACTCGGCATCCTGCTTCTGCAAGGCTTCACGAGCGGCGGTGAAGGCCTCGGTGGAGGAATGCTCCGGTGGCAACTCGTAGGTTACCGAAGTGGTTTGCCCTCGGGCAGCGACCTGGCCGTCAAAGCGCAGCTGGCCGCTGATTTTGCGGATCGAACCCAATGGATAGATCCGCTCAAGTTCGGCGACTGGACGATAGTCGACGATCTGCGCATCGGCCATACGCGGCACGATCAGCAGGTCCTGACTGCCCGGGACATCAGCGGCAAACAACAGGGGACTGAAACAACACAGCGCCAGAAGATTGAGTGAACGCATGGATAGACTCATCGGATCAGCATGGCCTGGGCACCCTTGATGATACTGGCGTCATCGATGCGCTCAGGCACCAGCAAACCGCGCTGTACCGCCGGACGCGCCTCCATGGTTGCCATCCAGCGCTGCAGGGCCGGCAAACCGTCGACCTCGACGCCCGACCACTCATGGCCACGGACCCACGGATAAGTGGCGATGTCGGCAATGCTGTATTCACCGGCCAGAAACTCCACGGTTTGCAGGCGCGTGTCGAGCACTTCATAGAGGCGGCGGGTTTCATGTTGATAGCGATCGATGGCGCCCTGGAGCTTCTCCGGGAAATAACGGAAAAACACGTTGGCCTGGCCTTGCATCGGGCCGATTCCACCCATCTGGAACATCAGCCATTGCAGGACCACTGAACGCCCCTTGGGGTCTTTTGGCAGCAGTTTGCCGCTCAGTTCAGCCAGGTAAATCAGGATCGCACCGGATTCAAACACGGCGAAATCGCCGTTGGCGCGGTCGACAATCGCCGGAATCCGGCCATTGGGATTGATCTTGAGGAAGCCCTCGGACTTCTGTTCCTTTTTGTCGAAACTCAAGGCGTGCACCGTGTAGGGCAGGCCGAGTTCCTCGAGCACGATAGAGACCTTGTGGCCATTCGGGGTCGCAGCAGTGTAGAGATCTATCATGGTTGTCTCCCATTTCAACCCGCCCAGCCTCGACAGTTGCCCGGCGCAAGTCAAGGAACGGCGAAGAACCGATTGAAACAGTCTGCGACAAGGTCGGCGCCGGGTTCGTCATTCAGGTGCAAATGATGGCCGCCAGGCAGCTGTTCACGGCTAAAGGGTAGACGCTCCAGCAACTCGGGATGTTTGGCGAGCATGCCGTCGGCAGCCACCACCAGTTTTGCAGGACAACTGACTCGCTGGACGAAGGCCATCGCCTGTTCAGAGGTCAGACGCAGCGGCGACGGTAATGTCAGTCGGTTATCGGTACGCCAGGTATAACCGCCCGGCACCGGCATCAATCCACGTTGGGCCAGCAGTTCTGCGGCTTCGCGACTGACGGCTACCAAGCCTTTCATGCGCGCCTCGATAGCCCGGTCGAGGGTGTTGTAAACCGGTTTGCGCTTCTCCCGCAAATCCAGCTGCGCTTGCAGGGCCATGCCCATCCGTTCGGCAGCGTTTTCGCCTTTGTCTGTAGGAGGAATGATGCCGTCGATCAACGCCAGATGGGTCACGCGTTCCGGTAACGAACCGGCCAGCACCAGCGAAACGATCGCGCCCATGGAATGCCCCAGCAGCCCAAAGCGCTTCCACCCCAATTGCTCGGCCACTTGCAGCACGTCATGGGCGTAGTCCCACAGTGCGTAACCGGCACCGGTCGGCCGATGCCCGGAATGACCGTGACCGGCCATGTCCAGTGCGATGATGCGCAAGCCTTTGAGCTTCGGCGCCAGCCGGGCGAAGCTGTTGGCGTTGTCCAGCCAGCCATGCAAGGCGATCACCGGCATGCCGTCTTCGGGGCCGAACAGGTGCGCTGCCAACTCGATATGCGGCAGGCTCAGGCGAACTTCTTCAACGACGTTGCTCATGCGCAATCCTGTTGGCGGCGACCTTCCCAACGGCTGAACAGATTCTTCAGCAGCGTGGCCGTGTCCTGGGGACGTTCGAGGGGAAACATGTGGCCGCCGGGCATGGTCAGGGATTCGCCCAGCGGCAAGCGCCCCACGAGGCTTGCGTGATGACGCATCACCACCCGGCTCTTGTGCCCGCGCACTACCGCCAGCGGCACTTTCAATTGCCGTGCGCGGCCGGGACTGGTGTGCGGCACGCCGCGGTAGATACTGATTTCCGTGGCCGGGTCGAAGCGCAGGCGCAGCGTGTCGCCCACCTTGTGCAAGCCGTGTTGCAGGTAAGCGTCAAAGCATTCCGGGTCGAAGCCGCGAAACAGGGTTTTACCGGCGAAATACACGCGTGCAGCTTCCAGATCAGCGAACTCTTCCCGACGTCCCAACGTACGGCCGGCCGGGGTCAGGCGATCGATGAAACCGAAGCGTTTGGCGGCGCGGATCACCCATTGATCAGCGCGGGTCAGCACCGGCGAATCAAGCATCACCACGCCGCGATAGAGCTCGGGGCACCGCAACGCCGCGTGCAGATGCAGCACGCCTCCGAAGGAATGGCCGACCCCCCACACAGGTTCCGGTTGCTGCTTGAGGTGATGAATCAGCTCGTCGACCAGGTTGTACCAGTTGTCGTCCGCCGGAAAACGCGGGTCATGGGCGTGCTGCTGCAGATGCGTCACCTGATACTCGGGCGCCAGCGCCGCGAACAACTTGCCATAGGTGCCCGAGGGGAAGCCGTTGGCGTGGGCGAAAAATATCTGTTGCGACATACCGGTGATCCATCAACGAAAACAAGGGTTGATTGTCCGTAACACTGGCGGCTACAGCAATGACTGTAAGTGACAGGAGTGATGACAGTCCGGTCAAGGGGAATGCGAGACTGTGGATGTTCTGAGTCTGGTGCAAGCCTCAAGATCCACCCCTCACCCCAGCCCTCTCCCCACGGGGGAGAGGGGGAAAGGGAGCAGATCTTCAAGCTTTTCAAACTCTGAGTACGACTTAATATTTCAGGTCGATGTAGCTCCAGGAACAACTCGGTCAGTCCCCTCGCCCCTGTGGGGAGAGGGTTAGGGGTGGATCTAATTGAAGAAACACACTCTCAGCGGGCGGGCGGATTTTCACCCAACGGCACCACCGCCATCGTCAACCGCGACACACAGCTGGCCTTGCCCTCATCGCTGGTCAAACGGATATCCCAGACATGCGTCGTGCGGCCAATGTGAATCGGCTTGGCCACCGCCGTGACCCGTCCGCTGCGCAAGCCGCGCAGATGGTTGGCGTTGATTTCCAGGCCCACGCAATAAAACTTGCTGGCGTCGATGCACAGGTAACTGGCCATCGAGCCGACCGTTTCGGCCAGCACCACCGAGGCGCCGCCGTGCAGCAAGCCGTAAGGCTGGTGAGTGCGGTGGTCGATGACCATGCTCGCGGTCAGAGACTCTTCGTCGAAGGCTTCGAAGCGAATATCCAGCACTTCGCCGATGGTGTTTTTCTGGATTGCGTTCAACTGCTCGACGTTGGGAGTGGTACGCCACAGACTCATTGTTGCTTTCCTTTGTTGGTTCTATTCGTGACTCAATCCTGCCACAGCACCGCTTCGCTGCGCTCGCTCCATTCTTCGAAGCGGGCACCGTAGGCGGCTTCGATCATGTTGCGTTTGATCTTCAGGGTCGGCGTCAGAAAGCCGTTTTCCACCGCCCAGCTGTCCTTGACCACCACCAATCGACGCAAGCGTTCGTGTTTGTCGAGGACGCCGTTGACCTCCTCCAACAGTTTTTCCAGGCTTGAATGCAGGCCCGCCCGCGCCGTTCCGCTGGCGTCCTGCTGACCGACCGCCGAGAGCACGCACAAACCCAGCGGCGCACTCAGGCCATCGCCCACCACGCACACCTGCTCGATGCGCGAATGCTCCGCCAGACGATTCTCGATCGGTGCCGGAGCAACGTATTTTCCTTTGCTGGTCTTGAATATTTCCTTCAGTCGCCCGGTCAGGCGCAGGTTGCCTTCGGCGTCCTCCTCGCCCTTGTCGCCGGTGCGCAGGAAGCCGTCTTCGGTGATGGTTTCGGCGGTTTTCTCAGGCTCCTTGAAATACCCGAGCATGGTCGCGCCGCTGCGCACCATGACCTCGCCCGACTCAGCGATCCGCACCTCGACCTCCGGGCAGGGCTTGCCGATCCAGCCGGGTTTGTTCTGGCCCGGCAGGCCAACGTGCGAATAGCCGCAGCTTTCGGTCATGCCGTAGACCTCCAGCACATCCAGCCCCAGTTTGCGGTACCACAGCAGTAAGGTCTGCGGCACTGGCGCGGCACCGGACAAGGCGATGCGCAAGGCATCCAGCCCAAGCCCGGCCAGGACTTTGTGGCCGACCCGCTTGCCGATGATCGGCAGACCGAGCAGGAAGTCGAGGCGCTTTGCCGGGATCTTGCTGTACACGCCCATCTGGAATTTGGTCCAGATCCTTGGCACACCGAACAGCGCGGTCGGTCGCGCACGGCGCAAATCGGTCAGGAAGGTGTCGAGGCTCTCGGCAAAAAACACCGTTTGCCCGGTGTAGATCGACGCCAGCTCGACGAACATCCGCTCGGCGACATGGCACAGCGGCAGGTAGGACAGCAACCGATCCGACTCACTCAAGCCAAACAACTGCGTGCCGCGAGTGGTGGCAAACCCCAGATTGGCGAAACTGTGCATCACGCCTTTGGGCATGCCGGTGGTGCCGGAGGTGTAAATGATGGTCGCCAACTGGTCGGCGGACGGCTTGGGATCGTCCTGGATCGGTGAACTCTTTTGCAGATCGGCCCAGCTGTAGTCGAAAGTACCAGGCGGATGCAACGGCAGACTGATTGTCGGCAGATCGGCGCTGACCCCGCGAGACATGCCTGGCCAGTCATCGAGTTTGCCGATGAACACCAGGGCCGCTTCGGAGTGTTCAAGGACCTGGGCCACGGTCTCGGCGGTGAGGTTCGGGTAGAGCGGCACCGACACATGACCGGCCATCCAGATCGCCAGGTCGGCGATGATCCAGTGCGCACAGTTTTTCGAGATCAGGGCGATGTGGCTGCCTTGGGGCAGTTCGCGTGCGCGCAGCCAATGCGCGGCGCAGCGCGCCTGGTGACCGACGTCGGCCCAGCTCAGGGTCTCGACCTGTCCGCCGCCCGTGGGCTGGACCAGAAAGCGCTGGCGAGGATGACGGGCCTCACGCTCGTAGAAGACGTCCAGCGGCAAACGAAAAGCAGCAGGCATGCGACTCGCTCCTTTATTTTTGGTCTGGAGCAAGCGTAGCCAACCAAGCAGTTGCTCGGCTGACTATTTTACGGGTGCTTGATGCCGTTGAGTTTCATCGCGCCGGCCAGCGGCAAATCACCTTCAAGTTCTGCAAGGCCGGCGGTTTTCACCGCTTCCGGGTCTTGCACATGGCCGTGCTGCAAGTAACCCAACAGGTTGCCCACCAGCGGGTTATGACTGACCAGCAACGCGTGATCCACAGACACCAACTGCTCCGCCACCGCTTGCGGGCGGTTGTCGGGAGTCAGCCAGTCGACGGTGCGAATCTCCGGCGCGAAATTCAGCGCTGTACGCACAATTTCTGCGGTCTCCTGCGCTCGCAGGTAAGGACTGGCATAGATCGCGGTCAGCGGCTTGCCGGCCAGCTCGGCGGCAGTGCGCAGCACTTCTTCACGACCATGGGCGGTCAGTGCCCGCTCCGAATCAGGACGCTTGCCGTGTGGCTCGGCTTCACCATGACGCAGTATCCAGAGTTTCATAGCTTGGGCTCCTCATCTCGGGCCGGGTGTGGTGCCGGCGCCACAGCGTGCGGCGCTTCACCTTCCGGTGTACGCGGCGTCGGCCAGTCGGCGAACGGCCAGGGCTTCTGGTCACTGTGGAAACTGCCGAATCGACCGATCTGCGCCAGAAACTGGCTCAGGCTGTCGCCGAAGTTCATCACGCTGGCGCTTGGTGCGCCATAGATCAAACGATAGATCAGTTGGACCAACACCACGGCGCCGAGGATGAATTGCGCCACTTGCCATACCAGCACGTAGACGATCATCCACAACACGCGCAGCAGGATGGATTCGTACTTGGCTTCTGTTTTCGGATCGTTCATGTCTCGCTCTCCCTGATGCCTAGTTGAAACCACTGGTGGAAATAAAATCGACGTCGGTTTTCGGCTCGGCACGCATCAATAGACCGATCACCTGCTCCAGCGTGCGCCCTTCGAACAGGATGGCATGCAGCCCGGCGACCAGCGGCATGTACACGCCCACCTCCTGAGCCTTGGCCTTGAGCACCTTGAGGGTGTTCACGCCTTCAGCGACTTCGCCCAGGCGCGTCACGGCATCTTCCAGGCTCAAACCCTGGCCGAGGGCGAATCCGACCTGGTAGTTACGGCTTTTCGGCGACGAGCAGGTGACGATCAAATCGCCGACGCCCGCCAAACCGAGGAAGGTCATCGGGTTGGCGCCCTGATTCACCGCAAAGCGGGTCATTTCCGCCAGCGCCCGGGTGATCAGCATGCTCTTGGTGTTTTCGCCCATGCCCAGCGCCACCGCCATGCCGGCGATGATTGCGTAAACGTTTTTCAGCGCCCCGCCCAACTCCACGCCGAAGCGGTCGGCGCTGGCGTACACGCGAAAGGTCCGGCCATGCAACGCCTCCTGGACCCGCTGGCAGAGTTCTTCGTCTTCGCTGGCGACCACCGTGGCAGTCAGCGCGTGTTCAGCGATTTCACGGGCCAGGTTCGGCCCGGACAGCACGCCGATGCGCGCTTGCGGGGCGATCTCTTCGAGGATTTCGCTCATTAACTTGAAGGTGTGGGCTTCGATGCCTTTGGTCAGGCTCACCAGCAATTTGCCGCTCAAACGTTCGGCGTGCGGCATCAATACCGAGCGCAGCGCGCTGGACGGCAGGGCGACAAAGCACAGGTCGCAGGCTTGCAGAGTGGCCAGCAGGTCGGTGACCGCTTCCACGGCCGGCAGAATCTTGATGCCTTTGAGGTAACGCGGGTTCTCGCGATTGACCCGAATGGCCTCGGCCTGCTCGGGGTCACGCATCCACAGCCGGACCTGATGCCCGTTCTCGGCCAGCAGATTAGCCACGGCGGTACCAAAACTTCCGCCTCCCAGGACCGCAATTGGGCGCTGTTCAGTCATATGCAATCCGTTAATCCATACCAGTGGCGATGTCGGCATTATACGGAGCGGCCCAGTGGCGGCCAGCCCCCGCATCAATTACCGACACTTGTAGGAAGAAGACCAAGAAAACCGAGGAAAATGCCCACAACGTGACTGGAAAAGTCATTGCGCTCGGTTAACATGCGCGCCAATTGTTCGCTATCAAGGATGTGTTGTGTCGTTTGGCTCTCCATCACCTCGCTCGCCGCTGGTACTGGCGCTGATGTTCAGCTCGCCATTACTCGCCGACGACTTGTTCCTCGACAGCGAGCCGCTGCCGCAAGTATTGACCGCGACGCGACTCAAGCAGTCGCCGGCCGCGGTACCGGGGAGCATGACGGTGATCGACAGCGAACTGATCAACGCCAGCGGCGCCCGGGACATCAGTGAGTTGCTGCGACTGGTGCCGGGAATGATGGTCGGCAACATCAACGGCAACCAGGCAGCGGTGAACTATCACGGCACCAATGCGACCGAAGCGCGACGCCTGCAAGTGTTGATCGATGGCCGCTCGGTGTACCGCGCAGGCCTGGCCACGGTGGACTGGAGTGACATTCCGGTGGCCCTGGAAGACATCGAACGCATCGAAGTTTTCCGCGGCCCGAACACCGTCAGCTATGGCGCCAATGCGCTGATGGCGGTGGTCAACATCATCACGCGCAACCCGGCCGACAGCCACGGCACGCGAATGAAAGTCACCCGTGGGCAGCGCGGCATCGACGACTTTTACGCCAGCCAGGGCGTGGGCTGGGACAGCGGCGACCTGCGCCTGTCACTGTCCGGCCAACAAGACGACGGCTTCGACTCGGACCGCAATGGCGCCGACTACCGCGACAGCCGCCGCTTGAACCGCTTCAACCTCGCCGTCAGCCAGACGCTCACTGAAAACCAGAGCATTGACTGGCAATTGAATGCCAAGGACGGGAGCAACCAGCGTCCGTATACCTACCGCCCGGTCTTCTCGGGGATTACGGCTGCGGGGAACAATTCCGACGTCATCGCCAAGGACTACGCCGGCTCGCTGCGCTGGAACCTCGACATCAATCCCGATCACAGCCTTTACATTCAGGGCTCGGCGCAGCACTGGGATCGTCAGCAGACCTGGCGTGCCTGCGATGCCGAGGTTTCGTTCAGCCCGCAGTTGACCGAACTCTGGCAGCTCAACCCGAATTACACCGAACACCTGGCGCGCAACATGGAGCGCTACACCGGCCCCGGCGCGCCCGCAGGTGATCCGGCCCAGCGCGCACTGGCCAATCAAGTGCTCGACCAATGGCGAAACGGCGCCCGGCAAACCCTCTGTGGCGATATTGACCAGAGCACCCGGGAATCGCGCTACGACCTTGAATTACAGGACACCCTCAGCCTGTCCGACAGTCTGCGGCTGGTCAGCGGCATGAACTATCGTTACGACCGGGCAGATTCCGAGACCTACTTCAATGGCACCCTCGACGACACCACCTGGCGGGCGTTCGGCCAACTCGAGTGGCGCGCCACCGAGCATTGGTTGCTGCAGGGCGGCGCGATGTTCGAAGACACGCAATTGATCGGCAGTTCGCTCACCCCCCGGGTGGCGGTCAACTACCTGATCAACCCACGCCATGGCCTGCGAGCGGTGTACTCGGAAGCCACCCGCTCGCCGGACATGTTCGAGAACAACGTCAACTGGAGCTATCAGGTAAAGAACCTGCGGCCCAGCGCTTATGGCCAGTCCAGTGCCCGTTATTTCGTCAAGACCCGTGGCCCCGGCGACCTCGAACAGGAACACATGCGCTCCCGGGAGCTGGGCTATAACGGCTACTTTGCCGAAGTGGGGCTGGCGGTCGATGTGAAGCTGTTCTACGACGAAATCACCGGGATGATCAGCGAACCGCTGCGCAACAATCAGTACATCGCCAGCAACTCAAACAGCGCCCGCTTCTCCGGGGCAGAAACCCAGCTCGACTGGAGAATCAGCAGCGCCGATCGCCTGCGTCTGACGTATGCCTACGTCGATGCCGAGGCGAGCAACCCGCAGGATGCACAACAGACCGCTCGAAACAGCGGTTCCGCCGGTTGGCTGCACAACTGGGGCCACGGCTGGAACAGCGCGCTCTTCTACTATGGTGACGATGCCCTGAACGGCTACCGCTTCGAACGGGTCGACACGCGCATCGCCAAACGCATCGGCCTGGGCAAGACGAGCCTGGAACTGGCCGGTGTGCTCCAGCAACGCCTCGACAGCCAGCCCACGACCTTCGTCGACAACAACTACGACGAGCGCCGGGTGCTTTACTTCAGCGCAGAGCTGGCGTTCTAAGATGCTGTATAGCCCGTCACGCAAGACGCCAATTCTTGGCCGCCTGCTGGCCGGGTTGTGCCTGGTGTTTGCCGGACTGCTGAGCAGCCTGGAGGCCACCGCCGCGGACATTTTGCTGACCGGCGCCGAGGACAGCCCGGGCATGCAATCCTTCACCCAGGCCCTGAGCGCCTTGCGGCCTGCCGATAACGTGCGCTTCCAGCCACTGGCCAGCCTGCCGGCGCCAGGCAAACTGCCCGCCGGCACCCGTTTGATTCTGCTCGACCTGCCGAGCCTCGACTGGCGCCTGCAAGACACTCAGGGCCCGGCGACGCTAGTGCTGCGCATCAGCCGCCTGCAAGCTCGCCAGCATCTGGGCGCCACCCTGCCCCCACACCTCAGCCTGCTTTGGAGCGATCCGCCCCTGGAACGACAATTGCGCCTGACCCGACTGCTGCTGCCTCAGGCCAAACGGGTCGGCGTGCTCTTCGACAGCCACAGCGAATTCCTTTTGAAAGAATTGCATCAGGCCGCCCACTCCCTGGGCCTTGAGGTGGTCACCGAGCGCTGGGATAACACCAACGACAGCCGGCCGCTGCAGACCTTGCTGAAGAACAGCGACGTGTTGCTGGGCCTCGACGACCCGGATCTGTACAACCCGAAAACCGCGAAAAACCTGTTGCTCAGCAGCTATGCACGGCAATTGGCGCTGATCGGCCCTAACGCCGGGTTCGTCAGGGCCGGGAGCTTGGCCAGCACCTACAGCGATCAGAGTGATTGGCTGGCGATGCTCGACGAACTGCTCGACCGGCCACCGGCCACGTGGCCACGCACGCACTACCCGCAACGCTTCAAAGTCTTAAGCAACCCGCAAGTGGCTCGTTCATTAGGGATTGAACAGATGAATGAAGCGTCTGTCGCAACACAGTTGGCCGAAGGAGAAAACCGCCCATGACCTTCCGTCGCCGTTGGGACATCAACACCCGCACACAAATTATCAGCCTCGGCCCTGCCCTGTTGCTGACATTGCTGTTGATCAGTTTCTTCACCTTTGTGCGGATCCAGGACCTGCGTCAGGAGCTCAATCACACTGGGCAACTGATCGCCAACCAACTGGCGCCGGCCACCGAATACGGGGTGATCTCGGGCAACAACGAGGTGCTCGACAGTTTGCTCAAGGCCACTCTGGCCACGCCCAATGTGCGCTTTCTGGAAGTCCAGGACAGCGCCAACCGGATTCTGGTGTACGTCGAGCAACCGTCGGAAACCTACAACCGCTCGCACCAGGTCGAAGTGTTCCAGGCCCCGGTGCGGCTGCAACGAATCCCGCTGCACAATGATTTCCTGCAGGGCAGCCGCGTCGCCAACACGGCGCCCACCGAGGATTATCTGGGCCGGGTGATCGTCGGCCTGTCCAATGACGCCTTCAGCCAGCGTCAGCAGGAAATCCTGCTCAAGGCCGGGATCCTGGCGCTGTTCGCCCTGTTGTTCACTTTTCTGCTCGCCCGGCGCCTGGCCGGCAGCCTGTCGCAACCGATCCGCGACATCGGCAACGCGGTCAAGGCGATTCAGGACGGCGACTACAAAACGCCGCTGCCGATCGTCGACGACACCGAACTGGGCGCGTTGTCGCAACACATCAACAACCTCGCCAACGGGCTCGAACTAGCCAGTCGCGAACAGCATCAAGCGATGGCGCAGTTGATTCAGACTCGCGAGGAAGCGGAAAAGGCCAACAACGCCAAATCCGATTTCCTTGCGATGATGAGCCATGAACTGCGCACGCCGATGAATGGCGTGCTGGGGATGCTGCAACTGCTGGAAACCACCGAGATGACCGAGGAGCAGGTCGAATACGCGGCGCTTGCCTCGGAGTCCACCGAACACCTGCTCAAAGTCATCAACGACATTCTCGATTTCTCGCGCATCGAGCGTTCGGAACTGGAGCTGGAGCACATTCCATTCAACCTCGCAGACCTGATCGGCAGTTGCGCCCAGTCGTTCTCGCACAGCGCCGTGCAACGTAGGCTCGACCTGGCGCTGTCGATCCCGGACGACATGCGCGCGTTGCAGGTGCAGGGCGACCCGACGCGGATCCGGCAGATCCTGGTCAACCTGATTGGCAATGCGCTGAAATTCACCGAACAGGGCCGCGTCAGCATCGAACCGCAATGGCAGTCGCTGGATCACGAACTGCTGTGGTTCACCTGCACGGTGCGCGACAGCGGGATTGGTATCTCGGCTGAAAGCCTGGAATTGATGTTCAACGCCTTCCAGCAGGCCGACAGTTCTATTTCGAGGCGATACGGTGGCACCGGGTTGGGCCTGCCGATTGCTCGCACGCTGGCTGAACGCATGGGCGGCACATTGCGCGCCCAGAGCGAGGAAGGTCGCGGCTCGGTGTTCACCCTGGAAATCCCGCTGGCGCTCTATAAACAGACGCTGCCCGTACTGGCGCCGCGCATACCGACCGGCAGCGGTGATGGCGAAGGGCGCAACGTGTTGCTGGTGGAAGACAATCCGGTCAATCAGACGGTCATCGAAGCAATGTTGCGCAGTCTGGGCTTTACTGTCAGCGTCGCCACCGATGGCGCCCAGGCAGTACGCAGTGCGGAGAGTTTGATTTTTGAAGCCATTCTGATGGACTGCCGGCTACCGATCATCGACGGCTACGAGGCCACCCGACAGATTCGCCAATTACCCGGCTGCACAGACTTGCCGATCATCGCGCTGACCGCCAACGCCTTGCAGGGTGACCGCGAAGCCTGTTTATCGGCGGGAATGAACGATTACCTGGCCAAACCCTTCAAACGCACAGATTTGCAGCAAATTCTGCAGCGTTGGGTGCAGTAGTGCAGGCCTTTCGGCTATCTGCGACTGGCGTGAAAGGCGAAAGTGCGGCAGTCTTAGGCACCCGAACAGGCCCGAAAAGGGGCTTGAATAATAATTTCAGTGCACAAGTGTACATTCATGTCCTTGGTGCTGTGACTTTCACCACAACGCAATAGTCTATGAGTAGGCTGCTGACTCGAGGCATGAACGCTTCGATCGGCCGGGAAGATTTGCCCCACCTGCCGCATGGGACTATTGAGGAGCTCGCATGACCCAACAAAACGCCTTTACTCGGGAAGACCTGCTGCGCTGCAGTCGCGGTGAGCTGTTCGGCCCAGGTAACGCACAACTGCCCGCCCCGAACATGTTGATGGTGGATCGCATCACCCATATCAGCGCCGAGGGTGGCAAGTACGGCAAGGGTGAATTGGTCGCCGAGCTGGATATCACTCCGGACCTGTGGTTCTTCGCCTGCCACTTCGAAGGTGATCCGGTGATGCCAGGCTGCCTGGGCCTCGACGCCATGTGGCAACTGGTCGGCTTCTTCCTCGGCTGGCAAGGTCTGCCGGGCCGCGGTCGCGCCCTGGGTTCGGGCGAAGTGAAATTCTTCGGTCAGGTTCTGCCGACCGCCAAGAAAGTAACCTATAACATTCAGATCAAGCGCGTACTGAAGGGCAAGCTGAACCTGGCCATCGCCGATGGTTCGGTCAGCGTCGACGGCCGCGAGATCTACACCGCCGAAGCCCTTCGGGTCGGCGTTTTCACCTCCACTGACAACTTCTAAGGGTTATCCGCATGCGCCGCGTCGTTATCACTGGTCTGGGCATCGTTTCGTGCCTGGGCAATGACAAAGAGACCGTCTCCGCTAACCTGCGTGCAAGCCGCCCTGGCATCCGGTTCAACCCGGAATATGCCGAAATGGGTCTGCGTAGCCAGGTTTCCGGCTCCATTGACCTTCCCCTCGAAGAGCTGATCGATCGCAAGATCTATCGCTTCGTCGGCCACGCGGCGGCTTACGCCTACCTGGCCATGAAAGACGCCATTGCTGACTCCGGCCTGACCGAAGAGCAAGTGTCCAACCCGCGTACTGGCCTGATCGCCGGTTCCGGTGGAGCCTCCACGCTGAACCAGATGGAAGCGCTGGACATCCTGCGCGAGAAAGGCGTCAAGCGCGTCGGCCCATACCGCGTCACGCGGACCATGAGCAGCACCGTTTCCGCCTGCCTGGCCACGCCGTTCAAGATCAAGGGCCTGAACTACTCCATCGCTTCTGCCTGCGCCACCAGTGCTCACTGCATCGGTAACGCCATGGAACAGATCCAGATGGGCAAACAGGACGTCGTGTTCGCCGGCGGCGGTGAAGAAGAGCATTGGAGCCAATCGTTCCTGTTCGACGCCATGGGCGCACTGTCCAGCCAGTACAACGAAACCCCGGAAAAAGCTTCCCGTGCCTACGACGCCAAGCGTGACGGTTTCGTCATCGCCGGCGGTGGCGGCATGGTCGTGGTCGAAGAGCTGGAACACGCTCTGGCCCGCGGCGCGAAGATCTATGCGGAAATCGTTGGCTACGGCGCGACCTCCGACGGCTACGACATGGTCGCTCCAAGCGGCGAAGGCGCCATCCGCTGCATGCAGATGGCCATGTCCACCGTTGACGCTCCGATCGACTACCTGAACACCCACGGCACCTCGACTCCGGTCGGCGACGTCATGGAAATGAAAGGCGTGCGTGAAGTGTTCGGCGACAAGGCTCCGGCCATCAGCTCCACCAAGAGCCTGTCGGGTCACTCCCTGGGCGCCGCAGGCGTTCACGAAGCGATCTACTGCATGCTGATGATGGAAGGCAACTTCATGGCGGGTTCCGCCAACATCGACGAACTGGACCCGGAAGTGGCTGACATGCCGATCCTGACCAAGACTCGTGAAGACGCCACCATCAACACCGTGATGAGCAACAGCTTCGGCTTCGGTGGCACCAATGCCACGCTGGTACTGAAGCGCTGGGCCGGTAAGTAATACCCCACCCCGCTACGCTGCACACAAAAACGCCCCGACTGGTTCGGGGCGTTTTTTTTGTGCCTGAATAATATGGAACAACGCAATCCCTGTGGGAGCGAGCCTGCTCGCGAAGGCGGTCTGACAGATACATTGATATTGAAAGTGATGCCGTCTTCGCGAGCAGGCTCGCTCCCACAGGTTCTGTGTTGAACTCTCGGTTTTCGTCGTCGCGAACATGAAGCTTTTGTCATGAAACTCAACGCCCTGCGACCAAATGCCGCGTATTTGGCGGGCTGCAGGACTATTGCAGATTTCGCAAAAATTCGTTACCAAACTCAGTCGTTTACTTAGCAGGCTAACCAAACATATAACGGAGTCCTGCACACGCCTTGCTGCAGATAACAGAGATTGGAGCTAGCAGATGACTGTAAAAGTAACTGAACGCGACGATTCACATAAGTCCCACGAAGGCGTAGCCGCCGGTATCCGGATCTGGGACGTGCACCAACAAGACATGCTGGTGGGGATGTTCCACTCCGAAACCGATGCCCACAGCTACAAGGCCGAACTGGAAAAACTGGAGCAGCAACGAGAGCTCCAATCCGCATAAGCAATGACAGCATTGAAAACGACAAACCCCGCCATGAGCGGGGTTTGTCGTTATTGCAGCCTTTAATGGCTTACCACATCAGATCGTCCGGAATCTGATAGGCCGCATACGGATCGTCCTCGGCAGCGACTTCTTCGGTCTTCACGTTCATCTGCACGATACGCTGTGGATCGCGTTCCTGGATCTTCAGGGCCGCTTCACGCGGGATCACTTCGTAGCCGCCGGCATGGTGCACGATGGCCAGCGAACCGCTGCTGAGCTTGTTGCGCATCAGGGTGTTGACGCAGATGCGCTTGACCTTCTTGTCGTCGACGAAGTTGTAGTAGTCCTCGGTCGTCAGCTTCGGCAGACGCGAGACTTCGATCAACTGTTTGACCTGAGCAGCGCGAGCCTTGGCCTCGGCCTTCTCCTGTTGCTGACGGTTCAGCTCCTGATCGCGCTTGACCTTCTCGGCCATGGCTTCCTGAGCCGCCCGCTGCTGCGAGTCATCGAGTTCGATCTGACCTTTGTGGGCCAGACGCTGCTGTTTCTGCTTCTCTTTGCCGACCTGTTTGGCCTGCTTCTGGTTGACCAGCCCTGCTTTGAGCAACTGGTCGCGAAGGGAAATGCTCATGGTGCTTATTACTCACTTAGGCAACTGCTCAACCGCAGCTGGGCAAATTCTTTTCCTGACGTTTGGCTTCGCCCCACAAGGCGTCCAACTCTTCGAGGGTGCAATCTTCTATGGGACGGTGGGTGTCGCGCAATGCCTGTTCGATAAAACGGAAGCGTCTTTCGAACTTGCTGTTGGCGCCACGCAGTGCAGTTTCGGGATCGACCTTGAGATGGCGCGCCAGATTGACCACGGAAAACAACAGATCACCGACTTCATCGGCAATCGCTGCCGAGTCATTGTCAGCCATGGCTTCGAGCACTTCATCGAGCTCTTCGCGCACTTTGTCGAGCACCGGCAAGGCGTCCGGCCAGTCGAAACCGACCTGCCCCGCGCGCTTCTGCAGCTTCGCCGAACGGGACAATGCCGGCAGCGCTGCGGGTACATCGTCGAGCAAGGACAACTGTTCGGGGGCCGAAGATTTCTCTGCCCGTTCTTCAGCCTTGATCTCTTCCCAGCGCTGCTTGACCTGCTCTTCACTCAGGCGCGGAACATCCAGCGGCGCGTAAAGATCACCGCTAGGAAACACATGAGGATGACGGCGGATCAGCTTGCGAGTGATGCTGTCGATGACACCGGCGAATTCGAAGCGCCCTTCTTCCCGTGCCAGCTGGCTGTAATAAACCACCTGGAACAGTAAATCCCCCAACTCACCCTGCAAGTGATCGAAGTCACCGCGCTCGATGGCGTCGGCGACTTCGTAGGCTTCCTCAAGGGTGTGCGGGACGATGGTTTCGTAGGTTTGCTTGATGTCCCACGGACAGCCGTACTGCGGGTCGCGCAGACGGCTCATCAGGTGCAGCAAGTCTTCAAGGCTGTACATCAATTTCTCTCACTGCAAAATCCTGTGGGAGCGAGCCTGCTCGCGAAAGCGGTGTGTCAGACAACACTGATGTCGACTGACACGCCCTCTTCGCGAGCAGGCTCGCTCCCACATTGGATCGGCGCTGCTCATCACGGCGTCCGGTTACGACGGGTTTCAATGATGTTCGGCAACTGGGAAATCCGCCCCAGCAACCGCCCCAGTGCATCCAGCCCCGGAATCTCGATGGTCAGGGACATCAACGCGGTGTTGTCCTCTTTGTTCGAGCGGGTGTTGACCGCCAGCACATTGATCCGCTCGTTGAGCAGCACTTGCGAAACGTCACGCAGCAAACCGGACCGGTCGTACGCGCGGATGATGATGTCCACCGGATAGGTGAGCACCGGCACCGGCCCCCAGCTGACCTGGATGATCCGCTCGGGCTCGCGCCCGCCCAGTTGCAGCACCGAGGCGCAGTCCTGACGGTGAATGCTCACGCCGCGGCCCACGGTGATGTAACCGACGATCGCATCCCCCGGCAGCGGCTGGCAGCAGCCGGCCATCTGGGTCATCAGGTTGCCGACGCCCTGGATCTGGATGTCGCCGCGCTTGCCTGGTTTGTAACCGGTGGCTTTGCGCGGAATCAGTTCCAGCTGTTCGTTGCCGCGCTCCGGCTCGACCAGTTGCTGCGCCAGGTTCACCAGTTGTGCCAGACGCAAATCGCCTGCGCCCAACGCGGCGAACATGTCTTCGGCCATTTTCATGTTGGCCTTTTCGGCCAGCTTGTCGAAATCTACCGCTGGCAGACCGAGGCGGTTGAGTTCGCGCTCCAGCAAGGTTTTACCGGCGGCGACGTTCTGATCGCGCGCCTGCAATTTGAACCAGTGAACAATCTTCGCCCGTGCCCGCGAGGTGGTGATGTAACCCAGGTTCGGGTTCAGCCAGTCGCGGCTCGGGGTGCCGTGCTTGCTGGTGATGATCTCGACCTGTTCACCGGTTTGCAGGCTGTAGTTGAGCGGCACGATGCGCCCGTTGATCTTCGCGCCACGGCAGTTATGACCGATTTCGGTGTGCACGCGGTAGGCGAAGTCCAGCGGCGTCGCGCCCTTCGGCAAGTCAATGGCGTGACCGTCCGGGGTGAAAATGTAGACCCGGTCCGGCTCGATATCGACCCGCAGCTGTTCAGCCAGGCCGCCGATGTCGCCCAATTCTTCATGCCACTCGAGGACCTGGCGCAGCCAGGAAATTTTCTCTTCGTAGTGGTTGGAGCCGGATTTGACGTCGGTGCCCTTGTAGCGCCAGTGCGCGCAAACGCCCAGCTCGGCTTCTTCGTGCATGGCGTGGGTGCGGATCTGCACTTCCAGCACCTTGCCCTCGGGGCCGATCACCGCAGTGTGCAGCGAGCGATAGCCGTTCTCTTTCGGGTTGGCGATGTAGTCGTCGAATTCTTTCGGGATGTGCCGCCACAGGGTGTGGACGATACCGAGCGCGGTGTAGCAGTCGCGCATTTCCGGCACCAGCACACGAACGGCGCGCACGTCGTAGATCTGGCTGAATTCCAGACCCTTGCGCTGCATTTTGCGCCAGATCGAATAGATGTGTTTGGCCCGGCCGCTGATGTCGGCGTCGACGCCGGTGGCGGTCAGCTCATTCTTCAGTTGGCTCATCACGTCGGCGATGAAGCGCTCGCGATCCAGACGCCGCTCGTGGAGTAGCTTGGCGATCTGCTTGTACTGATCGGGTTCGAGGTAACGGAAGGACAAGTCCTCCAGCTCCCACTTGATGTGACCGATCCCGAGACGGTGAGCCAGCGGCGCGTAGATGTCGAAGACTTCACGGGCGACGCGGTTGCGTTTTTCGTCATCGGCGGTTTTCACCGCACGGATCGCGCAGGTGCGCTCAGCCAGTTTGATCAACGCGACGCGTACGTCGTCGACCATTGCCACGAGCATCTTGCGCAGGTTTTCTACCTGGCCCTGAGTGCCCAGCACCAGGGATTGACGGGGGCTGAGGCTGGCGCTGATCGCCGCCATGCGCAACACGCCGTCGATGAGCTTGGCGACCACCGGACCGAAGCGCTGGCTGATCGCCGGCAACTCAATCTGGCCTTCGCGCACGCCGCGATACAGGATCGCGGCAACCAACGAATCCTGATCGAGTTTGAGGTCGGCGAGAATCTCGGCGATCTCAAGGCCCGTGCGGAAACTCGAGGTCCCTTCGGACCACAGGTTTTTCGCCGCATTGGCTTGTTGTTCAGACGCACGAGCAAACTCGCACGCTTCCTTCAAGGCTTCGCGATCCAGTGCCGGATCGACACTGACCGCGTGATCGAGCCAAGCCTCGAGATTGATACTGCCGTCGGTGTTGATCGGCTGGTGTGCTCTCACCTGTACCATCTTGCTTACCTTCCCTACGACGCAGATTCAATGCGTCAAATCGCTGACCTTTCGTTACCCGTGGACGCTCGCGGGGCTAATGCGAGAGTGGTGCGGGCAGGCCAGTCGGACCAGACGAGCCGTCCTAGCTCGCTTCAAATAACGCCATGGCCTCGACATGTGCCGTCTGAGGAAACATATCGAGAATCCCGGCACGTTTTAACCGGTAGCCCTGCTTGATCAATTCGACCGTGTCGCGCGCCAGAGTTGCCGGATTGCACGACACATACACCAACCGTTTGGCGCCCAGGGACGCCAGCTTGCGCACTGCCTCGAAAGCACCGTCACGCGGTGGGTCCAAGAGTACCGCACAAAAGCCTTCGCGCGCCCATTCGGCATCGGTCAAAGGCTGGGATAAATCGGCCTGAAAAAACTTCGCATTATGAAGATTGTTGCTAGCAGCGTTCGCGGCTGCTCGCTCGACCATCGCCTGCACACCTTCCACCGCCACCACTTCGCGAACGACCTTGGCCAGCGGCAACGCAAAGTTACCCAAACCACAGAATAGATCGAGAACTCGTTCCTCCGCCGTCGGCTGCAGCCACTCCAACGCTTGGGCGATCATCGCTTCGTTGACCCCAGCGTTGACCTGGATGAAATCTCCCGGTCGGTACGCCAGGTTCAAATCCCACTGTTCAAGTCGATAACCCAACGACTGGTCAGCCTCGACCGGTTGTGGTTCACCGTCACCGTGCAGCCACAGTTGGGCTTCATGGAACGCGCAGAAATCCTTGAGGATCGTCATGTCGGCGTCGGACAGCGGCGCCATGTGCCTCAGCAACACTGCCAACGACGAACCGCTGAACAACTCCACATGCCCCAGCGCCTGAGGTTTGCTCAAGCGCCGGAGCATTTCCGGCAAGCGGGTCATGATCGGTTGCAAGGGCTGTACCAGCACCCTGCATTCGTTGATCGCAACGATGTCCTGACTGCCCGCCGCGCGGAAACCGACTTCGAGTTTTTTAGCTTTCATGTCCCAGCGCACCGCTACCCGGGCACGACGGCGGTAACCGAATTCCGGACCGCTCAACGGCGCGGCCCACTCTTCGGGTTCCACACCGGCGACCTTCGACAACTGCTCGGCGAGCATGCGCTGTTTCAGGGCGAGTTGTTCGTTGTGTGGCAGATGTTGCACGCTGCAACCGCCACAGCGACCGGCATGCGGGCACGGTGCCGGGCGGCGCAGTTCGCTGGCCTGGAACACCCGTTCGGTGCGCGCCTCGACCACTTTGCCGTGGGCACCCAACACGCGTGCTTCGACTTCTTCACCGGCCAATGCGCCGATGACGAACCAGGTGCGACCTTCAAAAAACGCGATACCGCGACCGTCATTAGCCAGGCGCTCGATACTCAAGCGCTGCTTTTTGCCAGTCGGAATTTGCGGGGCCTTGCTGCCACCGGTGGGCTGGAAGCGCAGGCCTCTCTCTTGCTTGGCCATCAGTTAGGCGCGTCGAAAATGCCGGTCGACAAGTAACGGTCGCCACGGTCGCAGATGATCGCGACGATCACCGCGTTTTCAACTTCTTTGGACAGACGCAGCATCGCTGCCACCGCACCGCCCGAGGAGACGCCGCAGAAGATGCCTTCTTCGCGGGCCAGACGACGGGTCACGTCTTCGGCTTCGCTTTGCGCCATGTCGACGATCCGGTCCACGCGCTCGGCCTGGTAGATCTTCGGCAGGTATTCCTGCGGCCAGCGACGGATGCCCGGAATCGCCGAGCCTTCCATCGGTTGCAGGCCAATGATCTGCACGCTCTCGTTCTGCTCTTTCAAGTAGCGCGAGACGCCCATGATGGTACCGGTGGTGCCCATGGAACTGACGAAATGGGTGATGGTGCCTTCGGTCTGACGCCAGATTTCCGGGCCGGTGGTGGTGTAGTGCGCTTCGGGGTTGTCCCCGTTGGCGAACTGATCCAGCACCTTGCCACGGCCTTCGGCCTGCATCCGGTCGGCGAGGTCGCGGGCGCCTTCCATGCCCTCTTCCTGAGTGACCAGAATCAGCTCGGCGCCATAGGCGGTCATCGCCGCCTTGCGCTCGGCGCTGGAGCTGTCGGGCATGATCAGGATCATCTTGTAACCCTTGATCGCGGCAGCCATCGCCAGCGCGATCCCGGTGTTGCCCGAGGTCGCTTCGATCAGCGTATCGCCGACGTGGATCTGCCCGCGCAGTTCGGCGCGGGTGATCATCGACAGCGCCGGACGGTCCTTGACCGAACCCGCCGGGTTATTCCCTTCGAGCTTGAGCAAAAGGGTATTGCTGGTGGCGCCAGGCAGGCGCTGCAAACGAACCAGCGGAGTGTTGCCGACGCAATCGGCGATGGTTGGGTACTGCAAGGTCATGGTGTATTCGCAATCCAGACTGCGGGGGCGCCTATCATACCGGCAAACCGACCCAGGCCATATCACGCAAAGTACGGTGCTTATGGTTTATGGGAATAAGGGGCTGGATCAGTACTCTTCGCCTTGCGCGACATTCAATGCGTAGAACTCATGCAACTTGGCCTGCAACAATTGTTTGTCCGGTAGCTGCACCTGGTATTCAGCGATCAGCGCTGGCGACAGGCTGCGGTTAAGGGCGTACTCGACCACCTCGTCATCCTTGCTGGCACACAGCAACACACCAATGGCAGGGTTTTCGTGGGGTTTGCGCTCCTTGCGATCCAGCGCTTCCAGATAGAAGTTCAGCTTGCCCAGATACTCCGGTTTAAAACGACCGACCTTAAGCTCAATGGCTACAAGACAATTAAGGCCACGGTGGAAAAACAGCAGATCCAGGGCAAAATCACACCCACCCACTTGAAGCGGATACTCGGAACCGACAAAGCAGAAATCGCGGCCGAGCTCGCTCAGGAATTCTTTGAGGCGCGCCATCAACCCTTTATGCAGATCAGTTTCGGCATGGCCACCCGGCAGGTCGAGAAACTCGAGCATGTAGGCGTCGCGGAATATCTCAAGCGCTGCCGGGTGGGCTTGTCTCAGCACTGCTGAGATTTTTGCTGGTTGGGTCACGCTTCGCTCGAACAGTGCAGCTTTGAACTGACGCTCCAGTTCGCGCTTCGACCATTTTTCCTGAACGGCCAAACGGACGTAGAACTCCCGCTCTTCCGGCCGTTTACTCTGGCTGAAAATGATCAGGTTGTGCGACCAGGACAATTGTCGCACCAGTGGTGCGACTTTCTCTTCAGCGTGATAAGTCTCATAGAATTGGCGCATCCGGAACAAATTCGACCGGGTAAACCCGCGCAACCCTGGTTGAGTCTGAGCCAGATGCTCGGCCAGTTGGCTGACCACAGAATCGCCCCATTCGGCTTTTTCCAGCTTGCGACTGATGTAAGCACCCACCTGCCAATACAGCTCGATCAACTGGGTATTCACCGCCTGTATAGCTTGCTGCTTGGCACTGTGAATCAGCGCAAGCACTTCATTGAAACGGTCGTCGGCTGCGTTACCGGGGACGCTGGATGCATTCATGCCGAACTCCTGGAGGACGAGGAAAAACGCGAGTCTATTCCGTCGAAACAGGCTTAAGGTGTCGGCAATACCCTTTAGGAAAGGTCGTACAAAATAACGGGAACGCTCCGGCAAAATCAGAACAGTGGTGCAGGAGAGGACCTCTTCGTCGGAACGCCGCCCGGAGCAGGCTCGCTCCCACATGGGGATCGGGGTGATCACACCATTTGTGGCCGACACACATCCACTGTGGGAGCGAGCCTGCTCGCGAAGGCGTCATCACTGACGCCATCAATATCAGCCACCAACCGCATATTCAGCCGCAACCCGGTCTCAGTGTTCTCAGCCCACAAACTCCCGCCCTGGCGCTGCACCGCATTCCTCGCAATGCTCAATCCCAAGCCAAATCCACCATCCCCCGGCCGCGATCCGTCAAGTCGGATGAACGGCGAGAACATCCGCTCCAGATCTTCATCAGCCACCCCGCCACCCTCATCCTCCAGCCACACATGCCAGAAGTCACCATCGCGCAGCCCACCCAGACGCACAACGCCGCCCTGCGGTGAATGACGAATGGCATTGCGCAGGATGTTTTCCAACGCTTGAGCCAACGTATTGAGATGGCCGCGCACCCAGCAGGACGAATTCACCGCACACTGCAACTGGCTCGCCGGCCAGCCACTTTCATAGCAGGCATTTTCCGTGAGCATTTCCCACAACGCCTGAACCTGGATCGATTCGTCGGGTAACCGAGTGCGCTCGGTGTCGAGCCAGGCCAATTGCAGAGTGTCTTCCACCAGACGCTGCATGCCATCGACCTCTCGGCCAATGCGCTCGCGCAATGGCGTCAACCCCTGCTCGCTTTCGCTGGCCACCCGCAGGCGACTCAGTGGCGTGCGCAATTCGTGGGACAGGTCGCGCAGCAGTTGTTGCTGCAGGGCCACCGTGCTTTGCAGGCGCTCGGACATGTGATCGAAGGCCCGGCCCAGCTCACCCAGCTCATCCGGGCGATTGGTGAGGCGGCTCGACAACCGCACGTTCAACGGGTCGGCACGCCAGGCATTGGCTTGTTCGCGCAGACTGTTCAAAGGCACGACAAGCAACCGATACAGACCGACGCACAGCAGCAAGGTGAACAACCCGGGAATCACCCCGTTGGTGATCACGCGCCAGAACACCCGGTAGTGCCCGGGTACGAAACGCCGGGGCAGTTCGATCACCAGACTGCCAGCGGACGGGTCCTTGGGAAACGGCACTCTCAACCACGGCAAACCTTTGGTATGGCGACTCGTCGGCCAATCCAGACCGCGTAAAAAGGTCAGGCGCTGGGTTTCTTTTTCCGTCAGCGGGTAACTGCTCAATGACTGCAAATCGCCGCCAATCACACCGACCCATGTCGACTCGCGATGGCCGACGCTCTGCAACCAGACATCGACGCCTGCACTCTGACGCTCATTCCACACCTGCTCGGCCTCGGCGGCGTAGCGCGTCAGCGTGCCCCGTGCCCCGTGCCTCGTCGGACAGGAACAGGTTTTTCTGTTCCATGTAGCGCCCCCAGGACCAACTGAGCCAGATCATCAGCAGACAGAACGCCACCAACAAACACGCCAGTTTCCAGAACAGCGAATGCCTGCCCGGCAGGTCAGTCCACTTCATCGACAGCACTCAACACGTAACCCTTGCCCCACACCGTGCGCACTTCGCGCTCGAGGTAACCGACGGCCTTGAGCTTGCGGCGGATCTGACTGATATGCATGTCGAGGCTGCGGTCATGGGGCGCGTAGCCGCGCTGCAGCACGTGCTGGTAAAGGAAGGCTTTGCTCAGGACTTCATCGCCATTGCGGTTCAGCGTTTCCAGCAACCGGTATTCGCTGCGGGTCAGGCCGGCAGCGTGTTCGCAATAAAAGACATCACAGCGCTCATCGTCGAAATGCAGGCTGTCCGCCGAAGGGGTAATCGGTGCTGGCGCTGGCTGGCGGTCGAGCGCGACACGCCTCAGGATCGCTTCGATGCGTACCCGCAACTCGACCATGCTGAAGGGTTTGGGCAGGTAATCATCGGCGCCCAGGCGAAAACCACTGATGCGATCCGCCTCGGCACCGAGCGCCGACATCAGCACCACCGGGGTGGAATGGCTCTGACGCAATTTTGTCAGAACATTCAGCCCGTCCAGGCCCGGCAGCAGAATATCCATCAGCACCACGTCAAAGGCCTGCTGGCGGGCGATGGTCAAGCCTTCCAGACCGTTCTGGCACCACGTCACCTGAAAACCGCAACGTCCCAGTTGCTCATGAACATAAGCACCGAGCACGAGGTCGTCTTCTATAGACAGGATGCGAGGATGGCGAGCAGTGATGGGAGTCATGAGTATCTGCAAATAATTCTCAGTCGCCGATTATTCAAGATTGCCTTGCTGCGAGCAACACAAGGTTTGCCCGTGAGGTAAAAGTGGTGATCCAGCCGACGAATGCCGACATCAATTTTACGAAGATTGCCCGCCTGCAAATCGCTACACTGCGCAGGTGGCGCGTGCTGGACATACGTGCAGGTCATTAAATAGCTGGATGCAGGAGAGATGCGTGCTCAAGAAACTGGGAATAAAAGGCCGCGTGCTATTGCTGACCCTGTTACCGACCAGCCTGATGGCCTTGGTTCTGGGCGGCTATTTCACCTGGATGCAGCAATCCGACCTGCAAACCCAGCTCATGCAGCGTGGCGAGATGATCGCCGAACAACTGGCGCCCCTGGTGGCCCCGGCCATGGGCCACAAGAACACCGAGCTTTTGGAACGCATTGCCACCCAATCGCTGGAACAACAGGACGTTCGCGCCGTTTCGTTCCTCGCGCCCGACCGCTCCCTGCTGGCCCATGCCGGCCCGACCATGCTCAATCCGGCGCCAGTCGGCAACAGTTCGCAGATGCTGCGCCGCAGCGGCAATGACGCGACGCGCTACTTGCTGCCGGTGTTCGGCAAGCACCGCAATCTGGCCGGCGATTTGATTCCTGAAGAAGCCGACCGCCTGCTTGGCTGGGTAGAACTCGAACTGTCCCACAACGGCATGCTCCTGCGCGGTTATCGCAGCTTGTTCGCCAGCCTGTTGCTGATCGGCGCAGGCCTGGCCGGTGCGGCGTTGCTGGCGTTGCGCATGGGCCGGAGCATCAATCGGCCGCTGAGCCAGATCAAGCAAGCGGTGGCGCAACTCAAGGACGGTCATCTGGAAACCCGTCTGCCGCCCCTCGGCAGCCAGGAGCTGGACACACTGGCGTCCGGCATCAATCGTATGGCCGGCACCCTGCAGAACGCGCAGGAAGAATTGCAGCACAGCATCGAGCAGGCCACCGAAGACGTGCGCCAGAACCTGGAAACCATCGAGATCCAGAACATCGAACTGGACCTGGCGCGCAAGGAAGCCCTTGAAGCCAGCCGGATCAAATCCGAGTTCCTGGCCAACATGAGCCATGAAATCCGCACGCCGCTCAACGGCATTCTCGGCTTCACGCATCTGCTGCAAAAAAGCGAGCTGACCCCGCGCCAGCTCGACTATCTGGGCACCATCGAAAAGTCCGCCGACAGCCTGCTGGGGATCATCAACGAGATTCTCGACTTCTCGAAAATCGAGGCCGGCAAACTGGTGCTCGACAATATTCCGTTCAACTTGCGCGACCTGCTCCAGGACACGCTGACCATCCTCGCCCCGGCCGCCCATGCCAAGCAACTGGAACTGGTGAGCCTGGTTTATCGCGACACGCCGCTGTCGCTGGTGGGCGACCCGCTGCGGCTCAAGCAGATTCTCACCAACCTGGTCAGCAATGCGATCAAGTTCACCCGCGAAGGCACCATCGTCGCCCGGGCCATGCTCGAAGAAGAGCACGAAGACAGCGTGCAACTGCGCATCAGCATTCAGGACACCGGTATCGGGCTGTCGAACCAGGACGTGCGCGCCTTGTTCCAGGCCTTCAGCCAGGCCGATAACTCTCTGTCCCGGCAACCTGGCGGCACTGGTTTGGGGCTGGTGATTTCCAAACGTCTGATCGAACAGATGGGCGGCGAGATCGGTGTCGACAGTACGCCCGGCGAAGGCTCGGAATTCTGGATCAGCCTGAGCCTGCCCAAAACCCGCGACGACGCCGAAGACCTGCCCGGCCCGCCGTTGCTCGGGCGTCGGGTGGCAGTGCTGGAAAACCACGAACTGGCCCGTCAGGCCTTGCAGCATCAACTGGAAGACTGTGGCCTCGAAGTGACTCCGTTCAATACGCTGGAAAGCCTGACCAATGGCGTGACCGGCGCGCATCAGACCGATCAGGCGATCGACCTGGCGGTGCTCGGCATCACCAGCAACGACATGCCACCAGAGCGCCTCAATCAACACATCTGGGACCTCGAACACCTGGGCTGCAAGGTGCTGGTGTTGTGCCCGACCACCGAACAGACGCTGTTCCACCTCTCGGTGCCTAATCCGCACAGCCAGCTCCAGGCCAAACCGGCCTGCACCCGCAAGCTGCGGCGGGCCTTGTCCGACCTGGTCAATCCGCGCCAGCAACGCAGCGAACCCGGCGAACCGGTGTCCAGCCGTGCGCCAAAAGTGCTGTGTGTCGACGACAACCCGGCCAACTTGCTGCTGGTGCAAACCCTGCTCGAAGACATGGGCGCCAAAGTCCTCGCGGTGGAAAGCGGTTACGCGGCGGTCAAAGCGGTGCAGACCGAAACCTTCGACCTGGTGCTGATGGACGTTCAGATGCCCGGCATGGACGGGCGGCAAAGCACCGAAGCGATTCGCCAGTGGGAAAGTGAGCGGCATTGCACACCGCTGCCAATCGTTGCCCTCACCGCTCACGCCATGGCCAACGAAAAACGCGCGCTGCTGCAAAGCGGCATGGACGACTACCTGACCAAACCGATCAGCGAACGGCAATTGGCCCAAGTGGTGCTGAAGTGGACCGGCCTCGCGCTGCGCAATCATGGGCCGGAGCGCTCCAGCGACAGCCACGGTGGCGGTCATGAGTTGCAGGTGCTCGATCACGAAGAAGGTTTGCGCCTGGCCGCCGGCAAGGCTGATCTGGCGGCGGACATGCTGGCAATGCTGCTGGCGTCGCTGGAAGCCGACCGCGAGGCGATTCGCTTCGCCCGGGAAACCAACGACCAGAACGCCCTGATCGAGCGCGTCCATCGCCTGCACGGTGCGACACGCTATTGCGGCGTCCCGCAACTGCGCGCCGCCTGCCAACGCAGCGAAACCCTGCTCAAGCAACAGGACCCGAAAGCCCCCAGCGCACTGGAAGACCTCGACCGGGCCATCAATCGCCTGGCCGCCCATGCCCGTATAAATGCCTGATGCACGTTCCAGGAGGACCGCATGCGTACGATTCTTTTCAGCAGCCAGACTTACGACCGCGACAGTTTTCTCAGTGCCGAGCTACCGGCCGGCATTGAACTGCACTTTCAATCAGCGCGACTGAGCCTTGATACGGTGGCGCTGGCAGAGCATCACGAAGTGGTCTGTGCCTTCATTAATGATGACCTCAGCGCGCCGGTGCTCGAACGCCTGGCCGCGGGCGGTACACGCCTGATCGCCCTGCGCTCGGCCGGTTATAACCATGTCGATCTGGCAGTGGCAAAGCGTCTGGGGCTGGCGATTGTGCGCGTCCCGGCCTACTCGCCCCATGCGGTGGCGGAACATGCGGTGGCGCTGATCCTGGCGCTTAACCGACGTCTGCACCGCGCCTACAACCGCACGCGCGAAGGGGATTTCAGCCTGCACGGGCTGACCGGCTTCGACCTGGTAGGCAAGACCGTCGGCGTGGTCGGCACCGGGCAGATCGGCGCGACTTTCGCGAAAATAATGAACGGTTTTGGCTGCCAATTGCTGGCCTACGACCCCTTCCCCAATCCGCAAGTCGAAGCCCTCGGTGCCCGCTACCTGAGCCTGCCGGAACTGCTGGCCGAGTCGCAGATCATCAGCCTGCACTGCCCGCTCAACGAGCAGAGCAAACACTTGATCAATCGCGAGTCACTGGCCCACATGCAAGCGGGTGCGATGCTGATCAACACCGGCCGCGGTGGTCTGGTGGACACACCGGCGCTGATCGATGCATTGAAGGACGGTCAACTGGGTTATCTGGGGCTGGATGTGTATGAAGAGGAGGCGCAGCTGTTCTTCGAGGACCGTTCCGACCTGCCGCTGCAGGACGATGTGCTGGCGCGGCTGCTGACCTTTCCGAACGTGATCATCACCGCTCACCAGGGCTTCCTGACCCGCGAAGCCCTGGGCGCGATTGCCGCGACCACCTTGCAGAACATCGCCGCCTGGGCCGCCGGCACGCCGCAGAATCAGGTCGAGGGCTGAGCCGATCAGGCCTTGGACAGGAGGATCATCAGGCCCAGCCAGCCGAAGCCCAGCAAGCGTTGCCCCACGGAATGCCCACGACGCAGCAGGAACCAGACAAAAAACGGCGGCAGGAAAAAAATCATCAGCTTCAACCACAGTTCCACCGGACGCACGCCGCTGGGTGTGGGAATCGGTGGCGCAACCTCGGCTGCAACTTCAGTTTTCCGTCTACGTCCGAACGCGGCCGGGGTCACCCTGGCTACTTTCTCATCGGCCGGCAATCGCCCGAAGGAAAGGGGTGCCTGCACAGGCGCTGCCGTTGAAGTAGCCGCTTGCACCGTTCCCGCCGGTGCACCGCAATGAATGCAAGCAGGCGCCATGGAGCTGATGCTTTGCTTGCACTCAACACATTCGATTAACGCCATGTCCATTCCTTAGAGATGCAAAAGCGGCAGTGTGCCATGAGTCGGCCGGTAATTTGAACCAGATCGAAGGTCATACGCCCGCGCCATGCTGCGCTGATGTCCGTGCTAGCATGCCGCGCATATTTGGAGGACCCATGGTCGAACACGATTTCCGCTATAGCCTGATGAACCCGCAACACACCCTCACCGAATGCCGCGCACTTGTGCCGGGGCGTTATCAAGTCACCGGCAACGGCGGCTCGATTCGTAACAACGACGTGCTGGTAGTGACCCTCAAGGGCGCCAAGGACTTGTCCATGCGCCTGACCGTCGAAACGGTTCGCCACTTGATCAATCCGCCTGGCCAATGGGTCGCGGTGGCCAGTGGTCCGGTGTTCGGTGAACTGGCGATCCACACCTGGAAAGTGAACTGCGACAGCTGCGCCAAAGAGCTGAACTTCGAGTTCGCGGTCGACGCCAAGCTGGGCAACAAGGCTGAAAAGCCTGCTGCCACCGCACGGATCGCCGAACTGGGCTGGACCACGGTCGGCGAGAAGCACCTGTGCCCGAAATGCCAGGAGCCCGCGTGATGAAACACCTCGCTCTGACCGCGATGGTTGGCGCCAGCCTGCTGGGCTGCGCCGCCGAGCCGGTGCAATTGCAACAGAACCGCAGCTACATCCTGGAGTGGATTGGCGAACGCCCGTTGATGGATTACAGCCACCTGACCGTCACCCTCGGTGAAGACGGTCGGGCCTACGGCAACGGCGGCTGCAACCACTGGTTCGCGCCGTACACCCTGGAAGGCGACAAGCTGAGCTTCGGCAAGGTTGGCAGCACCCGCAAACTGTGTGCGCCGGCGTTGATGGAGCAGGAAAAACGCTTCCTTCAGGCGTTGGAAAACGTTCAGCGCTGGGACGTCTCGCCGATCGACCAGATGCGTTTCTGGCCGGCAGAAGGGAAGCCGTTGCGTTGGTGGCTTGAAGAGGGTTGATCCACGCAACGCTGCACTTGTAGCAGCTGGCGCAGCCTGCGTTCGGCTGCGAAGCAGTCGTCAAATCAAGCAATGCGGTCCTTCAGGTAATCCGCGAGCACAGGTTTCACGACTGCTTCGCAGCCGAACGCAGGCTGCGCCAGCTGCTACAGGATCGCGTTACGCGCTTAACTGATTAGTTCTTCGCCTGCAACGCCTCCAACTTGGCCATCACCCCCGCCGCCGTCTGCTCGCCCATCAACTGTTCCCGTACCTTGCCCTTGTTATCGATGATGTAAGTCACCGGCAACGCCTCACTGCGCGGCAACTCAAAAAGATCGGCCGGATCAGAAGCCAGCACGGTGAACTTGATGCCCAGTTTTTCACTGGCGCTTTTCAGCTCTTCACCCTGCACATTGTCGAAGTTGACCCCGAACACACCAATATTCTTGTCCTTGAGCTGATCGGCGAGGGTGTTCAATTCCGGGATCTCGGTCCGGCACGGCCCGCACCATTCAGCCCAGTAATTGAGCACCAGCCATTGTTTGTCCAGACGTTCGGCGGCGACTTTCCGGCCGCTCTGGTCGATGCCATAGTCGTTACCACAGCCCCCCAGCAATAACGTACCGATGATCGCCAATGCCGCTGCCAGTCGCCTAGTCATGTCGTATTCCTTGTTCAAAATTGAATGCGCCTGCGACCCATCGCCTCCCAAGGTTCTGGATTACGCGCTGCACAGTTAGAATAGCCGTCACCTTACGCAAGATGCGAACCGCACATGACCGATCTGACGCTTTATCACAACCCGCGCTGCTCGAAATCCCGCGGTGCGCTCGAACTGCTCGAAGCCCGTGGCCTGACCCCGACGGTGGTCCGTTACCTGGACACCCCGCTGGACGCTGCGCAAATCCAGAGCCTGCTGACCAAGCTCGGCATCAGCGCCCGGCAACTGCTGCGCACCGGTGAGGACGAATACAAAACCCTCAACCTGGCCGACAGCAGCCTGAGCGAAGCGCAATTGATCGCCGCCATCGCCGCCAACCCGAAGCTCATGGAGCGACCGATTCTGGAAGTCGGCGACAAAGCCATCATCGGCCGGCCACCGGAGAATGTGCTGGAGTTGCTGCCGTGAGTGCGCCGTACATTCTGGTTCTGTATTACAGCCGCAGCGGCTCGACCAATGAAATGGCCCGGCAGATCGCCCGGGGTGTCGAGCAATCCGGGATGGAAGCGCGCCTGCGCACGGTGCCGCCGATTTCCACCGAGTGCGAAGCCGTGTCGCCGGACATCCCGGACGAAGGCGCGCTGTACGCCAGCCTCGACGATTTGAAGAACTGCGCGGGCCTGGCCATGGGCAGCCCGACCCGGTTCGGCAACATGGCGGCGCCGCTCAAATACTTCCTCGACGGCACCAGCAACCTGTGGCTGACCGGCGCTCTGGTGGGCAAACCGGCTGGCGTTTTCACCTCCACCGCGAGCCTGCACGGCGGCCAGGAAACCACGCTGCTGTCGATGATGTTGCCCTTGCTGCACCACGGCATGCTGATCACCGGCCTGCCATACAGCGAATCGGCCCTGCTGGAAACCCGTGGCGGCGGCACGCCTTACGGCGCCAGCCATCACGCCGGGGCCGATGGCAAAAGCGGCTTGAATGAACACGAAGTCGCGCTGTGTCGGGCCTTGGGCCTGCGCTTGGCGAAAACTGCACAGAAACTGGGGAACTGATGTGGCCAAGAAGCCAAAGATTTTGCCCTCCATCGAATGGCTCGAACCGCGCGTTCGGGCGATGCGCGTCATCAGCCTGCTGTGTTACTTCGGTTTGGTGGGTTTGCTGTGCGCCTACTACCTGGTGATCGCTGACCTGCACGGCGCCCGGCCGTGGGTGATTCTGCTGATCGAACTGGTGCCGCTGCTGTTGCTGGCGCCGGGGATGATTATCGGCAGCGCGCGCGGGCATTCATGGATGTGTTTTGTGGTGAACCTGTATTTCATCAAGGGCGCATTGGCGGCGTATGACCCGAACCGGCAGTTGTTTGGTTTGCTCGAGATGGGCGCGAGCCTGGCGGTGTTCTGCTCGGCGCTGCTGTATGTGCGGTGGCGGTTTCAGTTGAATCGCAAGTTGGCTGGCGAGGGCGAAATCTCCGTCGCCTGACAGCCCCTACGATGATCGTTCCCACGCTCCGCGTGGGAACGATCATCTTCGTCAGTGATTGACGGTATACGCCAGCATCATCGATATCTGGCTCATCGGCCGCCCACCACTCTCTTCATGCCACTGGTTGAACACGCCCTGCACCGTGGCCAGATCCCGCAGACTGGTCGGCACCTTGTCGACGATCTTCTGCGCATTCAACGCCGCGACCACGTCGTAGCTCGGCACAAACGTATCCTTGCCCACCATCCGCAAGAACCGCGGTGCCGATAACCCGCCCAATTGATGACCGCGCTTTTTCAGGTAGGTCCACAACCCAACGATATCCGTGACCGGCCAATCGGCGATCAACGCGCCGAAGCTGCCCTTCTCATGCGCCACATCCAGAATGAACTGCGCGTTGCGCGGCACGCTCTTGAGTTTGCCCAGATGACGAATGATCCGCGCGTCCTGCATCAAACGCTCAAGGTGTTCGGCACTCATCAGCACGACTTTCTCAGGGTCGAACTTGAAGAACACTTCTTCGAACGCCGGCCATTTGGCGTCCACCAGACTGTGCTTGAGCCCGGCGCGGAAGACGCGCAGCGCCATGGTCGAGAGGTAGCGGTCGTCGCTGATCTTGCGCAGTTGCGCCGGGGTTTTCGGAACGGGCAGATGGGCTTCCAGTTCAGCCGCTGAACCGAAGCGGTTCAGACAGTATTCGTGCAGCCACTTGTAATCGCGCATGCCCTTTCCTGATGAGTAAGTGAATAGATTCATGTGGGAGCCAGCCTGCTGGCGATAGCGGTGGGTCAGTCAACAATGATGTGTCTGACCCACCGCTATCGCCAGCAGGCTGGCTCCCACAGTGATTGTGTTTAGAGGTTTACTACGTTGACGAACCGCGACGCCGCGGTTTCATCGATGCGCAGGTTGGTGAAGTCGAACAGATTACGGTCCGCCAGTTGCGAGGGGATCACGTTCTGCAAGCTGCGGAAAATGCTTTCGGTGCGGCCTGGCGTCTTGCGTTCCCACTCCTGAAGCATGTCCTTGACCACCTGGCGTTGCAGGTTTTCCTGGGAACCGCAGAGGTTGCACGGGATGATCGGGAATTGCTTGAAGTCCGAGTAGGCCTGAATGTCTTTTTCGTTGCAGTAGGCCAGAGGGCGGATCACCACGTTGCGGCCATCGTCGGCGCGCAGCTTCGGCGGCATGGCTTTGAGCGAACCGTTGAAGAACATGTTCAGGAAAAAGGTCTCGACGATGTCGTCGCGGTGATGACCGAGGGCCATCTTGGTCGCGCCGATTTCGTCGGCGAAGGTATAGAGCGTGCCGCGACGCAGGCGCGAGCACAGCGAACAGGTGGTCTTGCCCTCCGGGATCAGCTCCTTGACCACCGAATAGGTGTCTTTCTCGACGATGTGGTACTCGATGCCCAGCTCTTTGAGGTAGGCCGGCAGCACATGTTCAGGGAAACCTGGTTGTTTCTGGTCCATGTTCACGGCCACGATCTCGAACTTGATCGGGGCGACCTTCTGAAAGTGCATCAGCACGTCGAGCATGGTGTAGCTGTCCTTGCCACCGGACAGGCAGACCATGACCTTGTCGCCGTCTTCAATCATGTTGAAATCGGCAACAGCCTCACCGGCCTGGCGGCGAAGGCGCTTTTGCAGTTTGTTCTGGTTGACCGTAAGAGTGCCCATGACGCGAAATCCGTGAGGTGTGACGAAAGGCCGGCATTTTACGCAAAAACCGGTCACGGGCGAAGAGCCCCCTATCCCCTGTGGGATTGATGGTTACAGACCCTGCGGCGATTAACAGAAGGGTTTACAGCGCAATTTGCTCTAAAGCCCTGCAACCTGCGTCGTTAAGACCTTTCTATACTGCGACTTAAGGTCGCACACATATCCAGACCTTTCCTTACTCGGCCACTTTGGCCCGTAGGCGCTCCACTGGGGGGCGACGGTAAAAACAAGAGGAGTGACTGGCATGATCCATCACGTAGTGGGGCTATTCACCCACCCTGACCAAGAATGGAAAGAGATTCGTGGCGACCAGGAGGAAAGCATCAGCCACATGTATCTCACTCATACCCTGATTCTGGCGGCGATCCCTGCGGTGTCGGCGTTTATCGGCACCACACAGGTCGGCTGGGTCATTGGCAGTCGCGCACCGGTGATGCTGACGGTGGAAAGCGCGATATGGATGACGGTCATGTCGTACCTGGCGATGCTCGGCGGTGTGGCGGTAATGGGCGCGTTCATCCACTGGATGGCTCGCACCTATGACGCCAACCCGAGCCTGGCACGCTGCGTTGCATTTGCGACCTACACCGCGACACCTCTGTTTATCGGCGGTCTGGCGGCGCTGTACCCACACATGTGGCTTGGGATGATCGTCGGCACCGCGGCCATCTGCTACACGGTGTACCTGCTGTATGTGGGGCTACCCACTTTCATGAACATTCCATCAGACGAGGGATTTCTGTTTTCGAGTTCGGTGCTTGCGGTAGGCCTGGTGGTGCTGGTGGCCATCATGGCGTTCACGGTAATTGTTTGGGGACTCGGCGTGGGGCCGGTCTATACGAACTAGCAACACATCACCCAAAAACAAGATCTGCCAACACAGGCCGCCGCAAGGCGGCCTTCTAATGCTCAAGGATAGAAAACGGTGACGACCATTCGGCGCCTCAGCGATTCGCAAGTCCCGAGGGTTGCGGCATACTCGACGTCTCTGGAGATCCATCAAGCATGCCCGAGCAACTCAATACCCGCGTCGAAGACTGTTACCAACTCGCCGAATCCTTTTTCAAACGACCTTTCAAACGCCCCGTGGTGAGCCTCAAGCTGCGCGGGCAAAAAGCCGGTGTCGCGCATTTGCACGAGAACCTGCTGCGCTTCAATCCTCAGTTGTATCGGGAAAACACCGAAGACTTCCTCAAGCAGACCGTGGCCCACGAGGTAGCGCACCTGATCGCCCATCAGCTGTTCGGCGACCGCATCCAGCCGCATGGCGAGGAGTGGCAACTGATCATGCGCGGCGTGTACGAACTGCCGCCCAATCGATGCCACACCTATGACGTCAAACGCCGCAGCGTGACCCGCTACATCTACAAATGCCCGTGCGCGGACAGTGACTTCCCGTTCTCCGCCCAGCGCCATGGTTTGGTGCGGCAAGGACGGCGGTATTTGTGTCGACGGTGCCGGAGCACGTTGGTGTTCAGTGGGGAAATGCGGATCGAGTAGTACAGATTTGTGGTGCCGGAGCAGGCCTCTTCGCGAGCAGGCTCGCTCCCACATTGGATTTATGTCACGCCGAAGATCCCCTGTGGGAGCGAGCCTGCTCGCGAAGGCATCCTGACAAGCGCTACACAACCACCTTGGCAAGCCGCAATTCCTCAATCCGCTCAACGCTGTACCCCAACTCCCCCAACACCTGATCCGTATGCTGCCCTATGGCCGCGCCGATATGCCGCGGCTCGGGCAACCCTTGCGAAAACTTCAATGGACACGCCATCTGCGCCTGAGTCGTCCCGTCACCACGCGGCACATCAGTGACCAGTTGCCGAGCCTTCATCTGCGGATGCCGCAGCGCTTCGCTCAGGCTCAACACCGGCTCCACGCAAGCATCGACGCCGGCAAACAACTCGCACAACTGGGCGAAGTCATGCTTCTCGAATTCGGCTTTCAACTCATTCTTGAGCGCTTGTTGCTCCGCAGGCTTGGGAGAGAGCCCCTGTGCCGCGAGTTCCGGCCGACCGAGCGCCGCACACAGTTGTTTCATGAACGCGGGCTCCAGACTGCCCACCGAGAACCAGCGCCCATCGCGGGAACGGTAATAGTCATAGAAACTGCCACCGTTGAGCATCTGGTCCTCCCTTCCCGGCTCCTCGCCACAGGCCAGATACCCGGCGCCGGCCATGGCGTTCAGGCTGAACGCGCAGTCGGTCATGCTCACATCCAGGTGTTGCCCCAATCCGCTTTGCTGCCGGGCGATGACCGCCGCCAGCAGCCCGATCACCCCGTGCAACGAGCCCCCGGCGATATCCGCCACTTGCATGCCCAACGGCAGCGGCCCGCTGTCGGCGCGGCCGGTGTAGCTCGCCAGCCCCGCCAGCGCCAGGTAGTTGATGTCGTGGCCGGCGCGGTCCTTGTAGGGGCCGGTCTGGCCGTAACCGGTGATCGACACGTAGATCAGTTTCGGATTGATCGCCTTCAAGGCTTCATAACCCAGGCCCAATCGTTCCATCACGCCGGGGCGGAACTGCTCCAGCACGATGTCGTAGTCCTGCAGCAACTGCTTGATCACCTCCAGCGCCTCAGGCTGCTTGAGGTCCAGCGCCAGGCTGCGCTTGTTGCGATTGAGGTAGGCGTGGCTGGCGGAGACGCCCTGATCGTGAGGCGGCCAAACCCGCAGCAGGTCCATGCGCGTTGGCGATTCGATGCGCAGCACCTCGGCGCCCATGTCTGCCAGCAACAACGAGGCGAACGGCCCCGGCAGCAGTGTCGAGAAATCCAGAACCTTGAGTGATGCCAGTGGACCGAGCATGGGCGTTCTCCGTAAACGATGCCTCCAGACTAGGCAGCCAACGACATTGCAGCAATCACCTTATGCATCAGTTGCGCTGACCGTTGCGCTCAAATCCCAGGCATGAAAAAACCCGCCGAAGCGGGTTTTTTCAGTGCTGCCGTCTTATTTGACGTTGGTTGGGGTTGGGCCTTCGGCCACGCCCAGGTCGTCTTCAACGCGCTCGTCGGAGATACCGCGACCGCCAGAAGCCAGTTCAGCGTGCATCACGTCAACGTCCAGTTCCTTGACCCACTTGGCGACAACCAGGGTGGCAACAGCGTTACCGACCAGGTTGGTCAGGGCACGGGCTTCGGACATGAAGCGGTCGATACCGAGGATCAGCGCCAGGCCGGCAACCGGCAAGTGGCCAACGGCGGACAAGGTGGCCGCCAACACGATGAAGCCACTACCGGTCACGCCCGCAGCGCCTTTGGAGGACAGCAGCAATACCACCAACAGGGTGATCTGGTGAGTGATGTCCATGTGGGTGTCGGTTGCCTGAGCAATGAACACTGCCGCCATGGTCAGGTAGATCGCAGTACCGTCGAGGTTGAACGAGTAACCGGTCGGGATCACCAGACCCACAACGGATTTCTGCGCGCCCAGGCGTTCCATCTTGATCAGCATGCGTGGCAGCACCGACTCCGAAGAAGAAGTACCCAGCACGATCAGCAGTTCTTCACGGATGTAGCGAATCACTTTCAGCACGCTGAAGCCGTGAGCGCGAGCGATACCGCCCAGCACGACCAGTACGAACACGAGGCAAGTGATGTAGAAGCAGGCCATCAGCTGACCCAGTTGCACCAGCGAACCCACACCGTAGGCACCGATGGTGAAGGCCATGGCGCCCAGGGCACCGAGTGGCGCGAGCTTCATGATCATGTTGATGATGTTGAACATCACGTGGGCGAAGCGATCGATGAAGTCCAGGATCGGCTTGCCGTAGGCACCCAGGCGATGCAGGGCGAAACCGAAGATCACCGAGAACATCAGCACTTGCAGGATATCGCCGGTGGCGAACGCACCGAAGATGGTGTTCGGGATCACGTTCAGCAGGAAGCCAACGACGCTTTGATCAGCACCGGCCGCTACATATTGAGCGACTTTGGAGGCATCCAGCGTGGCCACGTCGATGTGCATGCCGGCACCCGGCTGCACGATGTTGACCACCACCAGACCGACCAGCAACGCAATGGTCGACACGATTTCGAAGTACAGCAGCGCATAACCGCCGGTCTTGCCGACCGACTTCATGCTCTGCATGCCCGCGATACCGCTGACGACGGTGCAAAAGATGATCGGGGCGATGATCATTTTGATCAGTTTGATGAACCCGTCACCCAGCGGCTTGAGGGCCACACCGGTCTGTGGGTAGAAGTGACCGACCAGGATGCCGATGGCGATGGCAACGATCACCTGGAAATACAGGGATTTGTACAGTGGCTGACGAGTCGTCATTGCAAAGTTCCTCAAGAGTGCCCGGTGACAACATCCATCTGTTGCCCTGAACACTTCAATTGCGAACCCTCCTGCACTGGAGGGATTTGTTTTGTCGAGCTGCGCAACGGCAGGCATCTGCCGGTTGTATCGCAAGGCCCGTGCCACCTTCGTCAAATCGCCAGCAAGCCTGTTGACATCAAGGGTTGCAGGTTTTTCTTTGTCACCAAACGGTTACGGCAAAGTGGCGGATTCCCGCCCATCGACCAGACCTCGTCCTACAAATTGGCGGATATCCGCCTTGTCCATCATCAGGCTCCACGGCTACCATCGGCCGTTCAATGGACGGACTTGCCTTCTATGCGCGAACGCACCATCGCCAGTCATTTCGCCCGTGCCGCCCTCGGTGGCGCACGCCGGCTGGGTTATGACTATTCAAGTTTACTGCAACAACTCGGCATCAGCCCCGAGTTGCTTGAAGAGCCGCGTGCGCGAATCGCGCCTGAACAGTTCACCCGATTGATCCAGGGACTGTGGCTGGCACTGGACGACGAATACCTGGGCTTCGGGCCGGTCCCGAGCAAAACCGGGAGCTTCGCGATGATGTGCCATGCGGTGATCCACTGCCGCAATCTGGAGAAAGCACTCCATCGCGGCTTATTGTTTTATAGCTTATTCCCCGACAGTCCGCGTCTGACCCTGACCCGCGAAGACGAAATGATTCGCCTGAGCCTCGACGATTCGCAGTTCCGAGACCCGGACCACTTCCTCACCGAGAGCCAGCTGATGGTGTGGCATCGACTCGGCAGCTGGCTGATCGGCCAGCGTATACGCCTGGAACAGGCGACGTTCAGTTACCCGAAACCCGAGCACGGCGCCGAATACGATTTGCTGTTCCCCTGCCCGACGGCCTTTTCCACGGCTCAGAGCAGCCTGTTGTTTCACAGTCGCTACCTGAGCATGCCGCTGTTGCAGGACGAACGGACGCTCAAACATTTCCTCGAACGCTCCCCCGCCGACTTGTTGTCGCGCCCGGATGACGGTGACAGTTTGAGCAGCCAGTTGCGAAGGCTGCTCAGCCGCGACAGTTCTCGCTGGCCGGACCTTGAAGCGGTGGCTGCGCATATGCACATCAGCCCGCAAACCTTGCGTCGGCATTTGCGGGAGGAAGGGTCGAGTTTCCAGGAATTGAAGGATCAGCTGCGCCGGGACATCGCGATTTATCACCTGGGGCGGGCGGATTTGTCGTTGCAGCAGATTGCCGAGCAGTTGGGGTTCTCCGAGCCTTCAGCGTTTCACCGGGCGTTCAAGAAGTGGACGGGGCTAACGCCTGGGGCCTACCGCGCACAAGAGAACTGAAGGCGCACTGATCGTTCCCACGCTCCGCGTGGGAATGCAGCCCGGGACGCTCTGCGTCCCTTTCGAGAGCTGGAACGCGGAGCGTCCCTTGAGGCATTCCCACGCAGAGCGTGGGAACGATCTGTACGTTAAGCGTCTCGGGGATCGATGTTATCCAGCGCCCGATTCACCGCCAGTTCGCCCAGCATGATGATTTGCGCAATACCCAACAGCGAATTGCGACTCGGCCCCTCCATATGATCCGCCAGGTCCATGGTCATGACATTGGCCGAGGCCAGCGACTCGCACGCGTGGGCCAGCAGGGTTTCGGTATCGAGTTCCGGGTTGACGATGAACATGGTGCCGGGTGTGCGCGGGGTGGCTTTGAGGTGGGCAGCCGGGTTGAGGTAGTAATCGAGGGCGCGGTCGGCGGCTTCGTTGAGTTTTTTGGAATCGGGGGTTTCGTGCGGGGAAACGTCGTCGGTTTCTGGGGGATTGGGGGTGATCTTGAACATTGATGGAACTCCAGATAATAAAAGTGGAGCCATCACCCTCGCTACCAAACGAGGGTGGCGGCCATACGGAGGTTGGTAGACCGGTCATCTGGCAACCCGGCGCGCCCAAGGGCGCCCTACGCATGGCCACCATAAAAACAGAAGACGAAAAAAGTCCCTGCATTAGGTTGCGCAATGCGCCAGATTGAACCGGGCTACCAAACCCGATCGCTGTTTTTCAGCGACCGGCAAACGATAGAGCCCGGCCCTTAGGCGCACAAGCCGGCGGATTCTGGCGTAGTCGTAGGCAGCGGCGCAAGGTTGTGTAGCCTGAGTGAGTGTCTGGAGATGTGTTTTAAACATCGCTGTTTATTGCAGAGAATCTGTGGGATTTGCGCCGTAAGGGCTGGCCTCATCGCGAGCAGGCTCGCTCCCACAGGAGATCTGCGGAGCATCCACTTTTCGCGAACGCCGCAGATCCAATTGTGGGAGCGAGCCTGCTCGCGATGAGGCCCGAAAGAACACAATCAACCTTTCGATCAAACCACCGGAAAATGAATCCGGAACGCCGCCCCGCCCATCGGCGAATCCCCCAGCGTCAGCTTGGCGCTGTAGCTTTCAATAATGTCCTTCACCACCGCAAGACCAATCCCCTGCCCCGGATGCTGCCGATCCAGCCGCTCTCCACGCTGCAGAATCCGCGCTCGCTGATCCGGTGGCACGCCCGGCCCATCATCCTCAACGCACAACTCAATCCCGCCAAGGCTTTCGCGCACGCTGATGCGTACTTCGCCGAGGCACAGGCGATAGGCGTTCTCCAGCAGGTTGCCCATCATTTCCAGCAGGGCGCCCTGTTCGATCGGCACATAACACGGCTCCGGCATATCGAAAGCCACCCGCACGCGTTTGTCGCGGTAGACCTTGTCCAGGGTGTCGCAGAGGCTTTGCAGCACCGGGCGCAGGCGTACCTGATGGCGCACCAGGCCACTTTTGCGCAGGCTGGCGCGTTGCAGTTGATAGCTGATCTGCTGGCTCATGCGTTCGATCTGGGTTTGCAGCACCCAGGCCTGATCACGATCGGCCGGGCGCTTGGCCATGTCTTCGCTGACGCCTTGCAGCACGGTCAGCGGGGTTTTCAGGCTGTGGGCCAGGTCGTCGAGGGAATCGCGATAGCGGCTGCGTTGTTCGCGCTCGCTGTGCAGCAAGCGGTTGAGGGAGCCGGTCAGGCGCAGCAGTTCGCGCGGGTGTTGTTCGCTGAGGCTTTCGCGGGTGCCGCTTTCGATTTCGTCCAGTTCCTGACTGAGCCGGCGCAATGCCTGCAAGCCCCAGGTCAAACCGATCCACAGCAGCGCGAGCAACACCAGCAAGGCGGCACCGAATCCGAGGTAGAGGTTTTCCCGCAGGCCTTCGAGGGTGGCTTCGTACTCACGCACCGGTTGCAGCGCGACGATGCTGAACGCCGCGCTCTTGCCGCCGAGCAGTTTGACCTCGACGTCATAGACGAAGAATTCCTGGCCGTTGGCTTCGCTGATTCTCGCGAACTCGTTACCGCGTCCGTCGTAACGCGGTTTGTAGTTGATGTGCTCTTCCTGAGTGCCCTTCGAGCGCCAGACCAGATGCCCCTCGCGGTCATAGATGTAGCCAAGCAATCGGCCGTCAGTGAGGTTGAAACGCTCATCGGGCAACTGCGCCGGCATCTGCAAGCGGTTGTTCTCCACCCGGGCGGCGGAGATCAGCGTGGTGACGTCTGACGCCAGGCGCTGTTCGATCGAGTCCTGCAACGCCAGGCTGAACGCGCCCTGCATCGCTGGCAGCAACGCCAGCATGAACAACACCGCCAGGATCGTGGCGGCGAGCATCAACCGGACACGAAGGGAACGAATCAAGTGCAGCGCTCATTGAACAGGTAGCCGAGGCCACGCACGGTATCGATCGGTTTGAAACCGGCCGGGCCTTCAAGTTTGCGGCGCAGACGGCCGACCAGCACTTCGATCACGTTCGGATCGCGCTCGTCATCGTCCGGGTAGAGCTGCTCCATCAAGCGATCCTTGGCCACCACTTGCTGGTGATGCCGCATCAGGTACTCGAGGATCCGATACTCGTAAGCGGTCAGCGCCAGCGGTTGTTCATCGAGGGACGCCTGTTTGCGATTGAGGTCCAGGAGCAACGGCCCGGCGACGATGGTCGACTGGGTGAAACCGCTGGAACGGCGCAATAACGCGTTCAGCCGGGCATCGAGTTCTTCGAACTGGAACGGCTTGACCACGTAATCGTCGGCGCCCGCGGCGAGGCCTTCGACCTTGTCCTGCCAGTTGCCGCGGGCGGTGAGGATCAGGATCGGGAAGGTCTTGCCGCGCGAGCGCAGCTGACGAATCAGGTCGAGCCCGCCCATGCCCGGCAGACCGAGGTCGATCACCGCCAGGTCATGGTTGAACTGCTCGGTCTGGTACAGCGCCTCTTCGGCGTTAGCCACGGACTCGACCACGTGGCCGCTGTCCGTCAGGCGGGTTTGCAGGTGATGGCGCAGCAGTGCTTCATCTTCGACGACCAGCAGTTTCATAACGCTCTCCTACGCAAATCAACATCTCCAGAGGCACGCGTACCTCGATGGCTAACATGGCAACGGTCAGTTAAGCGCAACCTGTGGGAGCGAGCCTGCTCCGGGCGGCGTTCCGACGAAGGCGGCGGCATAGTCAACATTGATGTCGTCTGAAATACCGCTTTCGCGAGCAGGCTCGCTCCCACAGGGTATCGCTTAACTCACTGGCATTGGCGCATGCCCTTGTCAGAAAGCGTAGTTCGCCGACAGATAGGTCTGGGCGCTGCTGGTCAGGTCCAGCGAACCCTGTTTGCTGCCACCGCGCTCGCTCATCTCGGTGCTGGCGTTGCTGCGCAGGTAACGGTAACCCAGTTCCACCGAGGTGTTTTGCGAAACCTGTTGCAGGACACCCAATTGGCCGCCGATGGCGTAACCGATGTCGCTGTCGCGGCTGAAGCCTGGCGACTCCTGAGTCATTTTGGTTAAACCGGCCGTGGCGCCGCCGAACAGCTTGGTGCTGCCGCCCACCGGGTAGAACAGATCGTAGCTGCCCAAGAGGTTTTCCTGACGCAGTTTAATGCCATTGTGCGAGCCCGACACGTTGTCGTAAGTGGCGTAGTAGCGGCCCTGGCTGTTTTGCTGGCCCAGACGCACACCCCAGGTGTTGTCCTTGCCGATCACGCCGTCGGCGTTCGGGCTGTTGAGGTTGTCGTTCAGGGCGTGGGACTTTTTGACCTTGTCGCTGGTCTGTCCAAAAGTAAGGCTGGCGAAATTGTCGTCGGAAGCGAAAGCCGCGGTACTCGCGCTCAGGACAGTGAAAGCCAGAAGCAGTTTTTTGAAGCCCGTCATAGGGGAGTTCCTTATGTGCTATTTGGGTACGGGGCAAGGTTACTCACCCGGCCCTGAACTCCCCCTGAACGCACTCTGAACCTGAGCTGAATCAAACCGACTAAGCTGTTTTGATGACTTTTCTGTCTGGAGATCCGACCATGCGCATGTTTCTCGCTTTCGTCTTGCTGGCCCTGAGCGGGCTCAGCCAGGCGGCTATCAAGACTCAGGAAATCCCCTATCAGAGTGCCGATGGCACCAAGCTGATCGGCTATTACGCCTACGACGACGCCATTAAAGGCCAGCGTCCGGGCGTGGTGGTGGTGCACGAATGGTGGGGGCTCAACGACTACACCAAGCGCCGCGCCCGTGATCTGGCCGGCCTGGGTTACAGCGCGCTGGCCATCGATATGTATGGCGACGGCAAGAACACCGAGCATCCCAAGGACGCCATGGCCTTCATGCAAGCGGCAATGAAAGACAGTGCCGCGTCCAGCGCGCGCTTTCAGGCCGGGCTCGATCTGTTGAAGAAGCAACCGCAAACCGACCCGAACAAACTCGCCGCTATCGGTTATTGCTTCGGCGGCGGCGTGGTGCTGAATGCGGCACGTCAGGGTTTGCCGCTGGCGGGCGTGGTGAGTTTTCACGGTGCGCTGGCGACTAACACGCCTGCGACGCCTGGCAGTGTGAAAGCGAAAATTCTTGTTGAGCATGGGGCGATGGACAGCATGGTCACGCCGGATAACGTTGCAGCGTTCAAGGCTGAAATGGACAAGGCCGGGGCTGACTATAAGTTCGTCAGCCTGGAGGGCGCCAAGCATGGGTTCAGTAATCCTGATGCGGATCGCTTGAGCCATGGCGATCATGCCGGGCCGGACATTGGCTATAACAAGGCGGCGGATGAAAAATCCTGGGCGGACATGCAGGCGTTTTTCAAGAAAATCTTCGGCTGACACCTTGATCGTTCCCACGGTCCCCGTGGGAATGCAGCCCGGGACGCTCCGCGTCCCTTTCGGGAGCTGGAACGCGGAGCGTCCCTTGAGGCATTCCCACGCGGAGCGTGGGAACGATCAGCATGGGGGGTACCCAGCGTGGGAACGATCAGTGTGGGGCTACCCAGCCTGAGAGCAACCCGGCAAAATGCCCCACATGAATCCCGCCCCCGCCCTCCCCGTCTGCTGCACCCCACTCGATGCCCATTGGCCGCTGCCGTTTGCGCTGCCCGATACGGTGCTGTTGAGCACTCACTTCGATACCTCGCAATTGGCCAGCGATGATTTCCAGCGCAGCGCCATCGAGCCGCCGCCCACCATCCAGCGTTCGGTCGCCAAGCGTCAGGCCGAGTTCCTCGCCGGGCGAGTTTGCGCTCGGGCTGCGCTGCAACAGTTGGAAGGGCTGAGCTTCATCCCGGCCATCGGCGAAGACCGGGCACCGGTATGGCCGACGCACATCACGGGCTCGATTACCCACAGCACCGGCCGGGCCTCGGCGATTGTCGCGAAGAAAACCCACTGGCGCGGCCTGGGGATGGACCTGGAAAACCTGCTCAACCCCGAACGGGCCGAGCGACTGGCCGGGGAAATCCTCACCCCGCCCGAGTTGCAACGCATGACCGCTGGCCGTCGCGATCAGTTGGCGATGCTGGTAACCCTGACGTTTTCGGTGAAGGAAAGCCTGTTCAAGGCGCTGTATCCGATCGTTCAGCAGCGCTTCTATTTCGAGCACGCTGAAGTGCTGGAGTGGACCGAGAGCGGTGAAGTGCGGCTGCGGTTGCTGACTGATCTGTCCAGCGAATGGTGCAATGGCACTGAGTTGGATGCGCAGTTTGGGGTGGTGGATGGGCAGTTGTTGAGTCTGGTCAGCATCAAGGCCTGAGAACGCGATCCCTGTAGCAGCTGGCGAAGCCTGCGTTCGGCTGCGAAGCAGTCGTAAATCCTGTGCATGCGGTTTATCTGAAGCACCGAGTTGTTTGGTTTAACGACTGCTGCGCAGCCGAACGCAGGCTTCGCCAGCTGCTACAGGTCATACGCCAAGCCTCAACGCTTCTCCTGATTCCTCGGCCAGCTCAGGCTGAAACACGCCCCGCCCAGGCTTTTGCTCTTGCTGATCAACGCCCGGCCATCATGCCAATGGATGATTCGCCGCACGATGGACAACCCCAATCCATGCCCGCCCGAGGCGCGGGTACGGCTGTCATCGAGGCGCAGGAATGGCGTGAAGATCTTCTCCCAGGCCGTTTCCGGCACGCCCGGCCCGTCATCCTCGACATCCACTCGACAGCGCTGCTGCCCGACCTGATAACTGACGGTCACCCGTGATTGAGCGTGGCGCATGGCGTTGCTCACCAGGTTCTGCAACGCCCTGTGCAGGTAGCGCGGCTCGGCCTCGACCCAAGCGTCGTCGTTGTCAGCGGCGGACAAACACAAACCGCGCTGCACCGTGACCTCGGCGCGTAACGGCGCCAGTTCTTCGATCACCTGATCGACCAACGCATCCAGATCGATCCGCTGAAAATTCAGCGCCGGTGAACCCTGTTCCAGTCGTGCGTAGGTGAGCATCTCGTCCACCAGTCGATCGAGATCCTCGATGTCGTTGTCCATGCCTTCGCAGTATTTTTCCAACGCCTGCGGCGTGGTGGCCGAGCCGATCATTTCCAGACCAAATCGCAACCGCGCCACGGGTGTGCGCAGCTCATGCGAGACGGCGCGCACCAGCTCACGCTGAATTGCCAACAGTTGCTGCAAGTGCTCGGCCATGCCGTTGAACGCCGAGGCCAGCCGCCCCACCGAGTCCGCGCCGCGTGCCGGCACGCGGGTTTCCAGGCTGCCCTTGGCGATGCGCGTGGCGGCCGCTTCCAGGCCACGCAAACGTCGCTCAAGTTGGCGCACCAACAAATAGACGATCAAACCGATCAGGCTCAAACCCAGGGCGGCGATCAGCACCAGCCACTCCGGCGGATAAGGATTCATCTGATACAACGGGCCGATTTCCAGCACCCACGGCGTACCGACCATGCCGGCAAACACCCGGATCGAATCGCCGCCCTTGCCCAGCGCCATCACCGTGTCGCCCTCGGACACCCGGCGACTCTGGTCCTCGTCCATATCCGCCTGTTCGATCGTCACCAGCCGCAAGTCGAAACCAAACCCTTTATCGCGCTTCAATTGCGCCAGGCGATCGGGTTGCTCGGCCACCGGGTAGCGCACCAATTCGTCGGCCAAGAGGTAAATAGTCGCCCGGGCCAGTTGTTCGCTGATCTGCTGGACTTCGCCGGTCAGCACCAGCTGTTCCTTGTCGCTGACCAACCGGTAAACCTTCGCCGCATGCGGACCGGTCTGTTCCACCAGCGCCTGACCGCGCAGCACGCGGGTGCGCTGGGTGAGGTCGAGGTCGGTTTGGGCAAAGGTCTTCAGTGCCAGAGGAATCCCCAACAACCGTTCCCACACCAGCAAGGCACGGTGGCGCTCGGTTTCATTCATCGGGTTCAGATTGTCGGCCATCAGCGAGAACGTGCCGTGGGCGAGGCGTTCGCGGTATTGCTCGCCGCGCACCTGGTTAAGCAGGTGCAAGGCCAGCACGCCGAGTACCGCCACCAGAATCAGCGCCGCGCACATGCCGCCATAGATGCGCAGGAAGATCGAGTTCACAGCGTGCAGGCTTCCGGAACGAACAGATAACCTTTGCTGCGGATGGTTTTGATCAGCCGCGGATGCTCCGGGTCATCGCCGATTTTCGGGCGAATGCGCGAAATGCGCACGTCGATGGAACGGTCCTGGCCGTCATAGCCGATGCCGCGCAATGCAGTGAAAATCTCTTCCCGGGACAGGATGCGCCCGGCGTTGGCCACCAGCAGCCAGAGCAGGTCGAACTCGGCGCTGGTCAATTCGATGCCGTTGTCGTTCAGCCAGGCTTCGCGCAATGCGTTGTCGACCACCAACGGACCGAACTGCAGACGCCGTTGTTTTTCCGGCGCCACTTCCGGGGCTTCACTGCGTCGCAACAAGGCCTGGATGCGCGCCAGCAACAGACGTGGGCGAACCGGTTTGCACACGTAGTCGTCGGCACCCAGGTCCAGGCCAAGAATCTGATCGGTGTCGTCGGTGCGGGCGGTGAGCATCAGGATCGGGCCGTCATACTTGTCGCGGACCTTGCGGCAGATGCTCAGGCCATCTTCGCCCGGCAACATGAGGTCGAGGATCACCAGGTCCGGTTTCTCCTTGATGATTCGGGCTGCGGCCAAGGCGCCGTTACCCTCGATCGATACGCGCAGGCCATTGGCTTCCAGGTAATCGCGGGTCAGTTCGGCCAGACGCTGGTCGTCCTCGACAATCAATACCTGCCAGGCTTCTTGCTCCACGGTGACCTCTGCTTGCCAACAACACTTAATAAGGAAGGATCCGCCCGTCTTTTTGTAATGATTGGGGAGGATAAGAATGCATCTGCATTGGCCGATTGTATAAACGCCACTCGCCAAGAACACAAGCCGGTAAATGCGTTCGGACAACGCGGTTTTTTGTGATAGGGTTCGCGCCCTTAAAAACCCGAGCGACTGTTTTCAATCGGTGAAAATCAGTGAAAAACGGTCCGCTCCAGCTAGGTCGCGGCCTACACGCCCGTTCCACCTTTCACACACAATTTACGCACAGGTTTATCCACAGGTAGTACGTTGCAACACCCCCCAAAACGCATTATCTTGTACCCCGGCGCCAAAAAAACCCTACATGTAGGGTTTTGCGTAAAAAACCAAACACAAATCAGACACCGATTTCAAGCGCTTTTATTGCCTCTGTCCGGTTGAACCAAACGTATTTTCGAAAGACCAAACCGCGCGTGCGGATGGCTACTGTTTTTGAGCCGAAAACGGCGTTAACGGTACGGGTGTTGCAGTCAATTACTGCCACCCAAAAGGATCCCGGTTTCAGGTTCAAGGCCTGAGACCAAAGACTTCGGCATGGAAGCGGCGCCCCAATTGCCCCTTCCTGATCTGTCCCGAAGTTGGTATGCCCGGCCCCTCGCCGGTTGTAGTGCTTCAGGACGGAACGGTGGGCACCCAGATGGTGCCCAAACAAACATAGAGAATGTGGAGACAACCCCCCATGCAAACCGACACAACTCGCGAGAACCCGCAGGGCACCTTGCCGCAGGCCGCTGATTCGACTTCGGATCTGTCCGCCACCGCGCCTGGCCAGCTGCGCGTGATCAAGCGTAACGGCACTGTCGTTCCTTACACCGATGACAAGATCACCGTCGCCATCACCAAAGCGTTTCTCGCAGTTGAGGGCGGCACCGCTGCCGCTTCGTCGCGAATCCACGACACCGTTGCCCGTCTGACCGAACAAGTCACCGCGACCTTCAAGCGTCGCATGCCCTCGGGCGGCACGATTCACATCGAAGAAATCCAGGACCAGGTCGAACTGGCCCTGATGCGTGCCGGCGAGCAGAAAGTGGCGCGCGACTACGTGATCTACCGTGACGGTCGTTCGAAAGAACGCGCCGCCCACGCACCGGCCGAGGAAGCAGTCAACGCTCACCCGTCGATCCGCATCACCCGCGCCGATGGCACCTTTGCTCCTCTGGACATGGGCCGCCTGAACACCATCGTTACCGAAGCGTGCGAAGGCCTGGAAGAAGTCGACGGCGACCTGATCCAGCGCGAAACCCTGAAAAACCTGTACGACGGCGTGGCCCTGACCGACGTCAACACCGCGTTGGTGATGACCGCCCGTACGCTGGTCGAGCGTGAGCCGAACTACTCGTTCGTGACCGCTCGCCTGCTGATGGACACCCTGCGTGCCGAAGGCCTGAGCTTCCTGGAAGTCGCCGAAAGCGCGACTCACCACGAAATGGTCGACCTGTACGCCAAGGCCCTGCCTTCGTACATCGCCAAGGGTATCGAATTCGAATTGCTGAACCCGGTCCTGGCCACTTTCGACCTGGAAAAACTCGGCAAGGCGATCAACCACGAGCGCGATCAGCAGTTCACGTACCTGGGCCTGCAAACCCTGTACGACCGTTACTTCATCCACAAGGACGGTATCCGCTTCGAACTGCCGCAGATCTTCTTCATGCGTGTGGCCATGGGCCTGGCGATCGAAGAGAAGAACAAGGAAGACCGTGCGATCGAGTTCTACAACCTGTTGTCGTCCTTCGACTACATGTCCTCGACCCCGACCCTGTTCAACGCCGGCACCCTGCGTCCACAGCTGTCGAGCTGCTACCTGACCACCGTGCCGGATGACCTGTCGGGCATCTACCACGCGATCCACGACAACGCCATGTTGTCGAAATTTGCGGGCGGCCTGGGCAACGACTGGACGCCGGTTCGTGCACTGGGTTCGTACATCAAGGGCACCAACGGCAAATCCCAGGGCGTTGTTCCGTTCCTGAAAGTGGTGAACGACACCGCGGTAGCCGTTAACCAGGGTGGCAAGCGCAAAGGCGCTGTCTGTGCCTACCTGGAAACCTGGCACATGGACATTGAAGAGTTCATCGAACTCCGTAAGAACACCGGTGATGATCGTCGTCGTACCCACGACATGAACACCGCCAACTGGATCCCTGACCTGTTCATGAAACGTGTCTTCGATGACGGCCCGTGGACCCTGTTCTCGCCGTCCGAAGTGCCGGATCTGCACGACCTGACCGGCAAAGCCTTCGAAGAACGTTACGAGTACTACGAAGCCCTGTCCCAGTACCCAGGCAAGATCAAACTGTTCAAGACCATCCAGGCCAAAGACCTGTGGCGCAAAATGCTCTCCATGCTGTTTGAAACCGGCCACCCATGGCTGACTTTCAAAGACCCGTGCAACCTGCGCAGCCCGCAGCAGCACGTCGGCGTGGTTCACAGCTCGAACCTGTGCACCGAGATCACCTTGAACACCAACAAGGACGAGATCGCTGTTTGCAACCTGGGCTCGATCAACCTGCCGAACCACATCACCAACGGCAAGCTGGACACCGCCAAGCTGGAACGCACCGTGAACACCGCCGTTCGCATGCTCGATAACGTTATCGACATCAACTACTACTCGGTGCCGCAAGCGAAGAACTCCAACTTCAAGCACCGTCCGGTCGGTCTGGGCATCATGGGCTTCCAGGACGCTTTGTACCTGCAGCACATTCCTTACGGTTCCGACGCGGCCGTCGAGTTCGCCGACAAGTCGATGGAAGCGGTCAGCTACTACGCGATCCAGGCTTCCTGCGACCTGGCCGACGAGCGCGGCGCTTACGAGACGTTCCAGGGTTCGCTGTGGTCCAAAGGCATCCTGCCGCTGGATTCGCAACAGATCCTGATCGAACAGCGTGGCCAGAAGTACATCGACGTTGACCTGAACGAATCCCTGGACTGGGCACCGGTTCGTGCCCGCGTTCAGAAAGGCATTCGTAACTCCAACATCATGGCCATCGCACCGACCGCGACCATCGCCAACATCACTGGCGTATCGCAATCGATCGAACCGACCTACCAGAACCTCTACGTGAAATCGAACCTGTCGGGCGAATTCACCGTGATCAACCCGTACCTGGTTCGCGACCTGAAGGCTCGCGGTCTGTGGGACTCGGTCATGATCAACGACCTGAAGTACTACGACGGTTCGGTGCAGCAGATCGAGCGCATCCCGCAAGAACTCAAAGAGCTCTACGCGACCGCGTTCGAAGTGGACACCAAGTGGATCGTTGACGCGGCCAGCCGTCGTCAGAAGTGGATCGACCAGGCTCAGTCGCTGAACCTGTACATCGCCGGCGCTTCGGGCAAGAAGCTGGACGTGACCTACCGCATGGCCTGGTACCGTGGTCTGAAAACCACTTACTACCTCCGTGCCCTGGCCGCGACCAGCACCGAGAAGTCGACCATCAACACCGGCAAGCTGAACGCTGTTTCCAGCGGCGGCAACCACGGTGAAGATTCGGTCCTGGCAGCTCCCGCAGGTCCAGCTCCAGTGCCGAAGGCTTGCGCCATCGACGAGCCGGATTGCGAAGCTTGCCAGTAAGCTGAGCAGGTAGGCGCCGCAAGGCGCTGACTCGAAACCCCCGATCAGTCCTCTGGATTGTCGGGGGTTTTCTTTTGTCTGGAGGAATGTGGTGGCCGGCCTGATGCTTTCGCGAGCAGGCTCGCTCCCACAGGTGACCGAGTTAGCCAGAGAAATGAGATCTATTGTGGGAGCGAGCCTGCTCGCGAAGGGGCCCTGCACGACAATGCAAAATTCAGGTTACCGACAAAATCCCGGCCACAAAAAAGCCCCTCGATTGAGGGGCTCTTTGTGCAGCGCTTTCAGCCAACCCGCATCAGGTCATCTGAATGATGGTCTGCATGATGGTGCTTTGGGTGGAAATGGTCTTGGCGTTCGCCTGGTAGTTGCTCTGCGCCTTGATCAGGTCGACCAGTTCATTGGTCAGGTTGACGTTGGACTCTTCCAGAGAGTTGGAGGCGATCGAACCCAGCGTGCCGGTTTCCGGCGCATCGTAGCCCGGGATACCCGACGCGTAGGTTTCTTTCCAGCTGGTGCCACCGACTGGCTGCAGACCTTGCTCGTTGGTGAAGCTGGCGAGGGAGATCTGGCCGATAGGCTTGGTCTGGTTGTTGCTGAAGTTAGCCAGCAACACGCCGCTACCGTCGATGGTCAGGTTGGTGATCTGGCCAGTGGCGTAACCGTTCTGGGAAGGAATCGAACGCGCGGTATCGGCGTTGAACTGGGTGGTGTTGGCCATGGAAATGGTCACGCCCGCCGCGCTGGCGGCGGCGCCGTTGGCCGTCCAGACGCCAGCGGTCACAGTGCCTGGAGTCCAGTTCATGATCTTCAGATCGCTGCTGATGGTCGGAACGGGCGGAGTACTGACCTGAACCAGCTTGCCTGACGTATCGAACGTCATGGTCGAAGGAACCGGAGCGGTAGCGGCAACAGCAGGGTCGCTGCCATCCGGGTTGCGACCATCGATCAGGGTGTAGGTATCCCACGTGTTGGCCCCAGTTTTGACCATGTATTGATCCATGGTGTGCTGGTTGCCCTGAGTGTCGAAAATCGGGGTGCTGAACTGCTTGGTGAAGGTGGCTGACTTGGTCGGATCGAACTTGTTGGCCACAACCGCCTGGTCAATCACATCAGCCGAAGAGTTCAGGTTGATGGTCGACGACACGGTGGTGGTGGTTTTCGGCGCCAGGTTGGAGGTGTCAATGCGCAGGTCGGTCAACACACCGTTCTGAATCTTGCCATTGGCATCCACACCGTAGCCCTGCAGACGCGAAGTGCCGTCGGTGTTGGTGACGTAACCGTCCTTGTCGACCTTGAACGTACCGGCACGGGTGTAGGACAGCGAGCCGCTGTTGTTCAGCACGAAGAAGCCGGAGCCGTTGATGCCCATGTCCAGCACGTTACCGGTGTTGTTGATGTCGCCCTGGGTGAACTGTTGGGAAACGTTGGCCAGACGCACACCGTTACCGGTGGTCTTGCCGCCCGAACCCAGCTTGGTCGCCGAGTAGACGTCTTCGAATTCTGCACGGGACGATTTGAAACCGGTGGTCGCGACGTTGGCGATGTTGTTACCGGTCACGTCCAGTTGTTTGTTGGCTGCATAGAGACCGCTAAGGCCGATATTGAAAGACATATTCCACTCCTTTGTGCCGTGTTAGTCGGCTCTACATACCAATGGTTTGTACTTTGGACAGGGCGATGCTGCCTGCCCCGGCCAGGTTGAGCATCAACTCACCGCCGGTCTGGCTGATGGTCACGCTGTTGACGGTGGCCGGCAGGTACGTCACCAGCGAGGTCGCCTTGCCGTCGTAGGTCGCCGTAGCGCCAAAGGTATAGGTACCCGCCTTGGCCACTTCGCCTGCATCGTTTTTGCCGTCCCAGATGAAACTGGAAGTACCGGCGACCTGGCTGCCCAGGTTGAGGGTGCGGACAACCTTGCCATCGGCATCGGTGATCTTGACCGTGACCGGGTCCACCGACGCCGGTACGGCAAGGGTGCCGCTGAAACTCTTGGAGGTATCGACCACAGCCTTGTCGCCCGGTGCAATAACCGAACGCCCGACCAGCGACGACGCCTGCAACGCCTGGGACGAGTTGTAATTGCTCGCCAGGCCACTGACGGTGTCGTTGAGCGTGGTGATGCCTTCCAGGCTACTGAACTGCGCCAACTGGGCGACGAACGCGCCGTTGTCCTGTGGCTCCAGCGGGTTCTGGTTTTTCAGTTGCGTTACCAGCAACTGCAGGAACGCGTCCTTGCCCAGGGCCTTTTTGCCGGTGGCGCTGTTCGTCGCCGACGCCAGGCCATCCGTCGTGGTGCTGGTCTTGATCGAGGAGTTGGCCAGGATGTCCTTGAGGCTAATGCCACTGGTGGTATCGGTAACACTCATCTGAGTCGCCCCTTATCACTGACCGAGGGTCAGGACCTTCTGCATCATGGTTTTGGCGGTGTTCATCATTTCGGCGTTGGTCTGGAACGAACGGCTCGCGGAAATCATGTCAGCCATTTCTTCCACCACGTTGACGTTCGGGTAGTAGACGTAGCCCTTGGCGTCGGCCGCCGGATGGTTCGGCTCGTAGCGCGCCTCAAGGTTGCTCTGGTCTTCGACCACGCCCAGCACTTGCACGCCTTGACCGGCGGCGTCCTGGTTCTGGAACAGCGAGTCGCTGCCACCGCTCTGGCCACCCTGGAACATGGTGGCGAATACCGGGTGCCGAGCACGGTAGGTCTGGTCGATGCTCGACGAGACGGTTTCGGCGTTGGCGATGTTACTGGCGACGGTGTTCAAGCGAGTGGTCTGGGCACTCATGCCGCTACCGGCAATGTTGAAAACACTGGATAGAGACATGGCTTACTCTCCGCGCAGGGCTGATATCAGCCCTTTGAATTTGCTGTTGAGCAGGGTGAAGCTGGCCTGGAAGCCGACCGCGTTTTCCGCGTAGTTCGACTGTTCCAGTTGGGCGTCCACAGTGTTCTGGTCGATCGACGGTTGCATCGGCGTGCGATACAGCAGCGACTCGTCGCCATTGCCCAGGCCTTCGGCTTCGATATGACGGCTGTTGGTCATGTTCAAGGCGAAAGTGCCGCTCTTGGTCTTTTCGTTCTGCTCGGCGAGCACTTTCGAGAAGTCCAGATCCCGAGCCTTGTAGTTCGGGGTGTCGGCGTTGGCGATGTTGTTGGCCAGGACTTCGGCACGCTGAGCGCGGAAGCCCAGGGCTTGTTCGTGGATACCGAGCGCTTTATCGAAGCTGATGCTCATGTCGGAAACCTTCGGGTGACCTGATTTTTCGTAACAGGGACATAGCAAGCGGCGTGCCAATTCAAAAAAGCCCGTAAACCGGGGCTTTGCGGGCCGTGGCAACGTGGCAATGCCAGAAAAGCGGCAACGGGTTTCCGCCGTCTGCCGCTTTTCTGCCGCTTGTCCATGGGCGCATGCCTCTGAGGAGCTGACGCAAAAGTGGCAGGCGTCCATAAATATGTACCGCTTCTGGCCACCGCCCCCCCGATAACCTGTGTTGGCAACTCCACTTTGCATCCACACAGGGACTGAACATGCATATTCACGCTGATGTATTTACGGCGCTTCACACACTGATCAAATCAATCCACTCGCTCGTGTCGCCATTAACCGATCCGCAACGGGCTGCCAAAACACGAGGACTGCAGCGTTACCATCTGCGGGAATACCTGGATGCTGAAAGCGACCTGACTATCGCGGCCACTGCTGGTGATGCCGAATCACAATATGCGCTGGGCGAAATCTTTCGACGCCGCGAAGGCAATACCACCGGCTCGGCCAAAAAGTGGTACGAACTGGCCGGCGCGCAAGATCACGTCTATTCGTTGATGCGCCTGGGCGATACCGACTCTCTTGCGAAAGCCTTGAAACTGGCGCGCGAGCGGGCCGATATTGGCGACAGCGACGCCATGCTTGAAATGTATGAACTGACCAAGGATATCGCCTGGCTGAAAAAGGCTGGCGTAGCGGGCAATGGAGAGGCGATCTACATCCAGGCCCTCCTCTACGAAAACGACAGGGCACTCAGGCCTGCCGATTCAAACTGGGACAGCCTGCGGGACATCATGCTGAGAAAGTCCGCCCAAGCCGGTTTCCCTCCTGCGATGACCTGGTTGAGCAACCTGCGGGTCAGGTACAGGAATATTCCTTATCAGCAGTATTGGCTGTTAAAGCGACTTGAACACAATGATCTCAACGCCGTACTCGCCTATAGCTACGCGCTCATGCACTATTTCGACACCGAACAAAACCTCGATCGCTATAACTTCAGCTATGACTACATCAAGGGCTATGGCTTGCTTTGGCTGGTGGTCGACAGCACTCGGGAATATATCAGGCATCGTGAAGCAGCCAATCTGCTGGCCACTCTGACCAGCCGATCCACACCCGAACAAATCGAAGCCGGCAAGGCGTTTGCCAGGGAATGGACAGATTCCCACCCACCGCTGTGTGCGTACCCATTGACGTACAGCGACCTCAAATAATCTCGGGTACCGCCAATAGCGTTCGATGTCCTATGCCCAAAACAAAAATGCCAGTCAGCTTGGCTGACTGGCATTACTTTGAGGTCGACAGTTTCTTTACGCTGCCGGCCAATCACTTGGCCTGGTAAATAATCCCCGGGCTGCACTGGACCATCTGGTAATGATCCGGCAAACCGTTCAGCGCCTCGGAAGCACCGAGGAACAGATAACCGCCTGGCTTCAACGTGCTGTGAATGCGCAACAGGATGTCCTTCTTCACCTGGGCGGAGAAGTAGATCAGCACGTTGCGGCAGAACACGATGTCGAACTTGCCGAGGCTCGCGTAGCTGTCCAGCAAGTTGAACGAGCGAAACTCCACCCGGCTCTTGATCGGTGCCTTGATGGCCCAGCGTCCCGGCCCTTTCGGGTCGAAGTAACGTTGAAGGCGCTCGGGCGACAGGCCACGGCCGATCGCCAGGCTGTCGTACTCGCCGGCCTTGCAGTTGGTCAGCATGGTACCGGACAGGTCGGTGGCAACGATCTGTACGCCCATCTTCAACTGGCCCATGTTCACGCGCTCGAACTCATCGATCGACATCGACAGCGAATACGGTTCCTGACCCGACGAACAGGCCGCCGACCAGATCCGCAGACGCTGGCCAGGGGCGGCCTTGATCGCTGCGGGCAGCACCTTGTTCTTCAAGACTTCAAACGGGTAGGTGTCACGAAACCACAGGGTTTCGTTGGTGGTCATGGCGTCCACCACCATCTCGCGCAAACCGCTGCGCGGCTGGGTCTGGATGCGCTGGACCAGCTCACCCAGGGACTTGATGCCTTGCTGTTCCATCAGTTTGTTGAGACGGCTCGAGACCAGGTACTGCTTGTTTTCACCGAGCAAAATGCCACAGGCCTTTTCCAGGAAGACCCGGAACTGTTCGAAATCCAAATTACCCGTAGACAAAGATGCCGCCTCTTAAATCGTATTAACCGTTAGGGGCAGAAGGCCCCTGGCTGATGTCTGCTGCTTTGATCCGGTTGACTACCCGGGATGCCAGGTCATCAGGACGGAATTTGGCAAGGAAGTCATCGGCACCGACCTTCTTGACCATCGCCTGATTGAATACACCCGACAACGAAGTATGCAGGATGATGTGAAGCTTTTGCATGCGAGGGTCGTTGCGGATCTCGGCCGTGAGGGTGTACCCGTCCATCTCCGGCATCTCGATGTCGGAAATCATCATCAGGAACTCTTCTTCCGGCTTCTTGCCCTCGTCGACCAGCTTGCGCAGGTAATCCAGCGCTTGCCGACCGTCGTTCAACGCCACCACTTCGACACCGACCGTCTGCAGGCAACGGGTCACCTGCTTGCGCGCCACCGACGAGTCATCGACCGTCAGTACTCGCAAAGAGAGCGCCTTGTGCTGGGTTTCGACATCCACCACGCCAACGGAAATCGCTTCCGGTGTCGGCGCCACTTCTGCCAGCACTTTCTCGACGTCGATGATTTCGACTAACTGATTGTCGACCCGAGTCACAGCCGTCAGGTAATGATCGCGTCCCGTGCCCTTGGGTGGCGGATGAATCTCCTCCCAATTCATGTTGACGATGCGCTCCACCGAGCGCACCAGGAAACCCTGGGTCTTGGTGTTGTACTCCGTGATGATCACGAAGGGATTGTTCTTGTCTTTCAAAGCCCCGGAACCGGTCGCCATGGCCAGATCAAGAATCGGAATGGTCGCCCCCCGAATATTTGCCACACCGCACACGACAGGACTGGATTTTGGCATCAGCGTCAGTTTGGGGCATTGCAGCACCTCCCGAACCTTGAACACGTTGATCCCATACAGCTGCTGGCCGTCGAGACGGAACAACAACAGCTCAAGGCGATTCTGCCCTACCAGTTGCGTGCGCTGGTTTACCGCATCCATTACACCAGCCATGCACAGACTCCTACACCAACGCTTAAGTGTGTTGCGACGCGCATTCATCACTAAACGGCACGGCGCTTGCTTTTTAACTCTTATGAACACAGAACCGACATTTTTCCGACGCCTGACATCAAACGCCCGCAAATTGCTTTGCGTGGTGTCGGCCGTCTGCCTGTTCAACGCTGGCTGCCCTGCCCTTGCTGACGCGGTTACCTTGCCTGACATGCTTATCGGCGTCACTCAGGGCTTTCTTGAATTCACCGTAGAAGACTATCTGGCCACCAGTCAAACGGAAGGCCGCTACGAGATCGAGGTCAAGCAGCTTGATCCGCGGCTGCGCATGCCCATGTGCGACAAGGAATTGACAGCGTCCCTGGAGAGCCCGGCCACGCCGCTGGGACGGGTTACGGTCAAGGTTCGCTGCGAGGGCGCGTCGCCCTGGACGGTCTTCGTACCCGCTCAAGTGCGCCTGTTTCGCGACATTGTGACCACCACCCGCCCGCTGCGACGCGCCGGTATCGTCGAGCCCCAGGATGTGACCCTGCGCGAGCGTGACATCAGCCTGATCAGCCAGGGTTACCTGACTTCCGTCGACCAGGCGATCGGGCAGAAACTTACCCGACCAATGGTCGCCGACCAGGTCATGACCCTGGTGCACATGGAACAGGCAGAAGTCATCAGCAAGGGTGACCAGGTGGTGATTACCGCCCACAGTGGAACGCTGAGCGTGCGCATGCCGGGTGAAGCGCTGTCCAACGGCGGCTTGCGCGAACAGATTCGGGTGAAAAACCTCAACTCCCAGCGGGTCATCAAGGCGCAAGTCACCGCGCCCGGCCAGGTGGAAGTGGCCATGTAGAACTCTCTGTTGGTGAAGATGTGGCGCGCCGCTCGACTGTTCCCTAGACTGTGCCCTATGCAGGGCAAGCGCTGACGCGCGCAAGCTCATTGATAAATGGGCCTAAAGTTTTCCAGGGTATGGCCGAAAACATGGCAAGCGTCCAAATACCCAGAGGTTTTTTGTCATGGTCATCGATTTCAGCCGTTTGAACAGTTCCTCGTCACTAACCGGTAGTACACGTACCAGCACCGCGAAGGAAACCGCCGAAACCGGCAAATCCGCGCCGCTGAATACCCCGGCCGAACAGGCCAGTACCGTTAAAAGCGGGGAATCAGTACATCTCAGCAATGAGGCTCAACAGTTGCAGAAGGTCACTGACAAGCTGCGCGATCAGCCTGCCGTCGACAACGCCCGCGTGGCCGAGTTGAAAGCAGCGATTGCCGATGGCAGCTACAAAGTCGACAGCAACCGTGTAGCCAGCAAACTGCTCAACTTCGAAGCCCAGCGCTAGGCCCAGGCCTGCGCCAGGCTTTTGGACGCTTAAAACCCAAGGCCAGCCATGCACGACACTAATTTACTGCAACTGATCACCGACGATTTCGCTCCAGCACAGCACTTGCTGGAGTTACTGCAAACCGAGTCCCTCGCCTTGCACGGTCGTGACATGCCACTGCTCGAAGAGATTCTGGCGCAGAAACAGGCATTGATCATTTTGCTCGATCAGCATGGCCGCAAGCGCAGTGAAATCCTCGCCAGCCTCAACCTGCCGACCAATCGCAACGGCCTGGAGCAACTTGCCAGCCATTCGAGTATTGGCGATCAGCTGTTGGAGCAGAGTGATGTGTTGACCGATCTTCTGGCTCAGTGCCAAGCGGCCAACGTCAAGAATGGCCAGTCGATCCTGGTGCAACAGGCCGCGACGGCCAATCAGCTGAAAATCCTCAACGGCGGCGAGCCGCCAGCGCTCTACGATGCGCGCGGATCAACCTCCATGCTTGCGAAGCCACGCCCGCTCAGTCAGGCTTGAGCCTGCTGAAAAGCGCGTACTATCAAGACGCGCGACATGCTGGCAATATGATAGCCAGTCGTAGTCATATTTTGTCTGGAGATTGATGAACCGTGTTCAATGCCTTAAGCGCGGAAGATGCTCCGCAGCCACCCAAGGTGCTCACCACGCCGTTGGAGATCTCCGGCACCCTGCGCCAGCTGCAAGACAGCCATGACCCGCTGATCATCACGTTCCATGAGCGCAGCCAGCGCTTCCAGAGTTATCTGGTGGACATTGACCGTAACAGCAACATGATTGCCCTGGACGAAATGATTCCCCGCGATGGTGAACGCTTCCTGCTCGCCGGCGAACCGTTCAAGGTCGAAGGCTTTCACGACGGCGTGCGTATTGCCTGGGAAAGCAACGGCCCGTTGACCATCGACGAATCCGGTGGCGGTCGCTGCTACCGTGGCGCCCTGCCCGCCGAGGTGGTTTACCACCAGCGTCGCAATGCATTCCGCGCAGCATTGAAGCTGGCACAACTGGTCAACGTCGATCTGGGCGGTGAAAAGCTCAAGTCGCCGATCAGCGGCAAGCTATTGGACATCTCCGCCACCGGCTGCAAGTTGCGCTTCGAAGGCGACATCACGGACAGCCTGCAACTGGGCCAGGTCTATGACCGCTTCATCGCCGCCCTGCCCTTTGGCAACATGACGGCACCCGTCGAGCTGCGTTACCTGCACTTCGAAGAAAGGATCTCCATCACCTTCGCCGGCGTACGCTTTCACAACATGAGCGGGCTGGTGCAGCGCCAGGTCGAGCGGTTCGTCTATCAGCTTCAGCGTGAAGCGCGGCGCTTCGACAAAGACGACATGTAATACGACGCTTCAATAGAAAACGGGCAGTCCCTTGCGGTGACTGCCCGTTTTTTATGCGTTGCTTTTATGCGTTATGGCCTGGCCTCGGTAAAACTTTGCTCGCGAGGTGCATCAGGGTCTTCGGGCGGCGGATCGGTTTCGGGCTCTGATTCAGGTTCCGGGTCCGGCTCAGGGTTGATCGGGCTCTGCATCTGGTCTTGCACCACCTGCTCATCGACCCGCGGGTCAAGGCAAGCCACCAGTGGCGAACTCGACATACTGTCCGGCATGGCGACGTGATGCAGCGGTGCATCGTCCACCACATGCAGGTTGGTCACCGCTTTCGGGCGAATCCGCCACACCAGCACCAACGCGAAGAAACTGAAGAAGGCATAGAGCATGTGGCTGCCGAACAGCTTCATCAGCACCCCGGCCACCAGTGGTCCGATACTGGCGCCGACACCGTAGGTCACCAACAGCATCGCTGTCAGGGACACCCGACGATCACCCTCGACGTGGTCGTTGGAGAATGCCACCGCCAGCGGATACAGGCAGAACATCACCAGCGAACAGCAGAACCCGGTGATAAACAAAATCTCCAGCGGTACCTGTTGCATGATTGCCAGCGGCAACGCGGTAAGCGCCAGGACCAGCGCAAAACAGCGGATCAACAGCGCCCGGTCATAACGGTCGGACAGCCAGCCCAACGGCCATTGCACCAGCAACCCCGCAAAAATGCAGCTACCCATGAACAGACCGACCTGCTCCGTGGACAACCCCTGCTGTGAGGCATACAGCGGTGCCAGACCGTAGAACGAACCAATGATCAGCCCCGCCCCCAGCACCGTGCTCAACGACTGCGGCACGCGCTTGATGAAGAACCGCGGCTCCATCGGTGCCGGGTGCAACGGCGCCGGGTGAATCCGCCGGGTCAGGGCCACCGGCACCAGGCACAGCGCGAAGCACAAGGCGACCAGCATCAGCAGCTCAAGACCCAGGCCTGGGTGCATGACCAGAATCAGCTGACCCAGCACCAGCCCCAGGTACGAAGCGATCATGTAGCCGCTGAATACCGTCCCGCGCTGCGAGGCTTCAGCCTGCTCATTGAGCCAGCTTTCGATGACCATGTATTGGCACATCATGCCGAGGCCGACGATGACCCGCAGGAAGATCCAGGCCGGCAACCAGTCCACCAGGCCATGGCCCAGCACCGCCGCACCGACAATCCCGGCGCAGGCCGAATAGGCGCGAATATGCCCGACCCGGGCAATCAGCCGGTGGCCGATCTTGCCACCCAGCACCAGGCCGCAATAGTTGGCTGCCATCAACGCACCGACCCACAGGCTGTCGACGTGGTCGGCGGCCAGGCGCAAGGCCAGGTAAGTACTCAACAGGCCAGAGCCGATCAACATCATCAGCGAGGCAAAATAAAGCGCTCGAAAGGGTTTCCAGATTTGGCGCATCGGCGTTCCGAGCGGCTCCTTGCAGTGAGAGTCGGGCTACCCGAAAAGATAGCCCGAAGACGATGGAACGTCAGGCCTGGGCCGCTAAAACACGCCGCTCCCAGGGAGTAATTTCATCAAAGAAGCTGGTCAACTCCATGGTCTTCGAGGCGATGTAGCCTTCGATGAACTCCTTGCCAAACAGTTCCTTCGCCAATTGGCTACGTTTCAGACGCTCAAGAGCCGCATGCAAGGTACACGGCAACGAAAGATTGTCCGGCACTTCGAACTCACCCTGGATCGGCTCGCCAGGCTCCAGTTTGTGTTCAATGCCATACAACCCTGCGGCAAGGCTGGCGGCGATCGCCAGGTAAGGATTTGCATCAGCCCCCGGCAAGCGGTTCTCGACCCGACGAGCGGCGGGCGAACTGGCCGGAATACGCAATCCGGCCGCCCGGTTGTCGTGGGACCAGCAGGCATTATTCGGCGACGCATACGGATGGCACAAGCGCTGATACGAGTTCACGTTCGGTGCGAACAACGCGGTCAAATCCGCCATGCCGGCCTGCTGACCCGCGATGAAATGACGGAAGGTCGCCGTCGGCTCTCCAGCCTTGTCGCTGAACACGTTACGCCCGCTGCCGATCTCGATGATGCTCTGATGAATATGCATCGAACTGCCCGGCGTGTGCGCCAGCGGCTTGGCCATGCAAACCACGGTCAGGCCATGCTTGAGCGCAACTTCTTTAAGCAGATGTTTGAACAGCAGAGTCTGGTCGGCCAGCAGCAGTGGGTCACCGTGCAGCAGGTTGATCTCGAACTGGCTGACGCCCATTTCGTGCATGAAGGTATCGCGCGGCAAACCCAGGGCCCCCATGCAGGCGTAGACTTCACTGAAGAACGGCCGCAAACCATTATTGGAACTGATACTGAACGCCGAATGACCGTCCTCGCGACGACCGTCCAGGCCCAGCGGCGGCTGGAACGGTTGAGTCGGGTCGGTATTGGGCGCGAAGACAAAAAATTCCAGCTCGGTCGCCACCACCGGCGCCAGGCCGAGAGCCGCGTAACGCGCAATCACGGCTTTGAGTTGGCCGCGGGTCGACAGAGACGAGCTTTCGCCGGTCAGCTCGTGTGCATCGCAAATGGCCAAGGCTCGCGGCTGCTGGCTCCACGGCAAGCGATGGATCTGTGCAGGATCGGGCACCAGCGCCAGGTCGCCATCATCGCAGCCGTAAAAGCGCGCTGGCGGGTATCCGCCCATGATGCATTGCAGCAGCACCCCCCGCGCCATCTGCAAACGCCGCCCCTCGAGAAAGCCTTCGGCGGTCATTACCTTGCCGCGGGGTACGCCATTCAAATCCGGCGTAACACATTCGATCTCATCAATGCCCGTCAATCGCTCCGCGAATGAACTATGGCCATCGGTTGTCATGACGCAATCCTTTGTTGTTGTGCAAGCCGCGAACGGCGACCCGTACAAAATAGGCTCCGCCTGTTCGGAATATCAAGCAGCGGCCAACAAAAAGACCGGTCAAGGCAGATAGAGACTGAACACCCCGCCACCCAGCGGGCCGCCATTGCTGATTTCGGTGCGTCCGCCCACGCCATTGCGTTGATGAAGTGCGGCGATCCGCCCGGCAAAATACAGGCCCAGGCCGGTGCTTCCACTGCTGTGGTTGATGCCCTGCACGTAATCGGCCTGACGCTCGATCATCTCGGGAGGATAACCCTCGCCATCGTCGTTGACGGTCAGCACCAGTTGCCCGGCTTCATCGCTGACGCTGATCAACACCGCGTGGCGGGCGTAACGAATGGCGTTGTTGATGCTGTTGCCCAGCACCGAAGCAATCAGCTCCCGGTCGAAGAAACCCAGAGGGCTCAGCGGGTCCACTTCATAGGTCGCCATGATGCCGCGACTGGCGAACACGTCCTGGTGGCAGGCCAATTGCGCTTCGATGAAGTCATCCAGTTCATGGTAGGCCGGTTGCAACGGCATCTGGTTGACCCCGAGTTTGTACAGCCCCAGCAACTGCACGAGCATGCCATTGAGGTGCGCGAACTCGAATTCGATCACGCCCTGCTCCGGGGTGTGGTGTTGCGGATCCGGCAAGCGCGCCAACCATTGGCTGTGGGCCTGCATCAGCATCGCCAGGGAGTTCTTCATGTCGTGCACGGTGGAGGCAATCACCGTGGAAAAATCGAGTGCCTGTTCGCTGTCGTTCATTCGCCAAACGCCTTGCTTCGCAACTTCTGATAACGGGGAAAACGCGCATCGGTGTCGGGCATCAGGCCGACCATTTTCAGGCACGTCCGACATTCCTCCAGCTCCGCCGAAGGGACACTGGTGTCGGTGCCGTGCAGCAGCGACTGCGCCATGTTCAGCGCGATACTGATGTTCTTGGGTTGCAGCGCCAGAGCTTTGCGGAACACCTGCCGCGCCTCCACCAGGTTGCCGGTCTTGTACACCCGCACGCCCTGACGGTTGAGGTCGGCAGCCGCGTTGCCGGAGTTGAGAATGGTCGGATCGTCGGTCAACTTGGCGATGCCCTTCATCACTGTCGGGTCGTCGCCGTAGATTTCCGCGCAGTTTTTCAGCATCGAGGCACCGGCGCTGGCCTGCCCGAGCATCTGCAGTTGCTTGGCCACCAGCAGCGCCGCTTCGGCGCTCATAAACTGTTCCATGCCATCGAGGCGCATCATCGCCTGCTCGGTGAGCTTCTCGGCGGTTTCGGCATCGTTGAGCAGCAGACTGGTGGCTTTCATCAATCGCGCACGAATCTGCAGACCCGGGTCGGAAGGGTTTTCCTTGGCCACCGCACTCAGCGTCGTGTTGATTTCCAGTCGAGTCCGGGTATCCAGACCTTTTTCGCTGCCTTTACTGATCAAGGCATGGGCCAGGCCAAGGTTGCTCTCCGCATCCTTGAAACGTGACTGCGCGCCCTGCGCCACGGCCTGACGATAGGCTTTGGAGGCGGTGTCAAAATCTTCGTTGGCCATCGCCAACTTGCCCAGCAGCGCTTGTCGGCGCACCGCCAGCGGCGACAAGCGGATCGCTTCTTCCAGCACACGCTGGGCCGCCTTGGTGTCGCCTTCGGCGACCAGCACATCGGCCATGCCGTCGTAGAGTGCCGGCATCATCGGGAACACTTTCAGAGCTTTTTCGTAGACGCCTTTGGCCTGAGCAACCTGGCCACGCTTGAACAGCAGCTTACCCAACCCGGCAAACGCCCACGGCAAAGGTCGATCAGCAATGATGCTGTCATAGAGACGCTCCAGCGCCTCGTTCTGATTCAGGTCGCGCAAGGCATCGGCGCGGTAGCGCAGGCACAACGGCGAGTAGCGGATATCTTGCTTGCACAGGGCGATGCAGGCATTGAGCACTTCAACCGGTTTGCCCCGGTCAAGGGCCTGCAGAATCGGCTTGAGCAAGGTCTTGCGCTGCTCCAGCCGCTCCAGGCGTTGAGCCAGGCCGGAACGGTTGAACGGTTTGGTCAGGTACGCATCGGGTTCGTGTTCCAACGCACTGAGCACCATCGCCTGACTGGTCTCGGCGGTGACCATGACGAACACGGACTCGTGGCTGATCAGCTTTTCGATCATCAGGTCTTCAAGCACTTGCTGACCGTTCTTCTTGCCGTCGCCCAGGTGAAAGTCCTGCAGGATGAAATCGTAGGCCTTCTGCGAACACATACGCAGCGCCTGCTCACCGGTGTCGGCGGTGTCGACATCCTTGACGCCCAGCTCACGCAGCATGGACCTGACGGAACTGCGGAAATCCGAGAAATCATCGACGATCAAAAAGCGCTTTTGGTGATACGACAGCATCGAAGATTTCCAGGCAATTTAAGAAGAAGACCATGACTGTTCGGGTTATCGGCCAGTAGTGGCGTTCCCTTGAGAAACCATGCCGCTCAGTACGCGCTAAATATTTGAAGTGTTATTGAAAATCGGGATTATCCTGATTTATTAAGGCGCCCCCCCCACTTGAACTCGAGGCGTTTCCCCTCGCCAAAGGCAAGCGTAATGACCACCACTCCCAAGCACTCGGCCCCTGCTCCTGAGCGAAAGGCCCTGCCCCCCAGCACCCTGGACTTTGCGGTGGTGGGCATCGGTGCGTCGGCGGGCGGGCGGCAAGCGATCAAACTGTTCTTTGAAAACATGCCCCAGGACAATGGCATGGCGTTCGTGATCATTCTCCACCTGTCGCCCGATCACCAAAGCATCGCTGACAAGATCATCCAGGAATCGACCAAGATGCCGGTTCTGCAGGTGACCCAAACGGTGGCTATCGAGAAAAACCGGGTGTACGTCATTTCACCGGCGCAACGGCTGACAATGAACGATGGCTTTCTGGAGGTCAGCGCTACAGATCCGCGCGAAGGTCGCCACGCGTCCATTGATCTGTTCTTCCGCAACCTGGCCGATGTGCACCGCGAGCGCGCCTTCTGCCTGGTGCTGTCAGGCACCGGCTCGGACGGCGCGGTGGGCTTGTCACGGATCAAGGAACAAGGTGGCATCACACTGGTCCAGGCACCGGAAGACGCCGAGTTCGATGGCATGCCTTGCGCCGCCATCGAAACCCACATGGTTGACCTGGTGCTGCCCGTAGTGGAAATGCCACAAAAACTGCTGGAGCTATGGCGCAACTCCAGGGAAATCTGTTTGCCCATCGCCAACGATCCGGAACTGCAAACCATTGCTGCGGTGTCCGAGCGCGACGCAGCACTTGCCGAACAAATGCTGCGCGACATCCTGATTCAGTTGCGCACCGGCACCGGCCATGACTTCAAGCACTACAAACGCGCCACCGTGTTGCGCCGGATCGAACGCCGGATGCAGGTCACCGGCCAACCGGACCTGAGTGCCTATTACCAGTATCTGCAAAACAACCCTGAAGAAACCAAGGCACTGCTGGGCGACATGCTGATCGGCGTGACCAACTTCTTCCGTGACAGGGAGGCTTTCGAAGCCCTGGAGCGGGATGTCGTGCCGCAACTGGTCAGCGCGGCCGTGTCCGCGCAACCCGAAAAAGAAGAAATCCGGGTCTGGTCCGCGGGCTGCTCCACGGGCGAAGAAGCCTACAGCCTGGCCATGCTGCTCAACGATCAATTGCAACTGGACGCCAGTGCGGCGTCGATGCAGCTATTCGCCACCGACATCGACGAACGCGCCATCAGCGTCGGCCGGGCCGGCCTGTATCCACAAGCGATCATCACCGATGTGCCACCCTCGCGGCTGCGCCACTACTTCATCAAGGAAGACGATCATTATCGGATTCGCAAGGAAATCCGCGAAAAGGTCTTGTTCGCCAAACACAGCCTGTTGTCCGACCCGCCCTTCTCGCAGATCGACCTGATTGTTTGCCGCAACCTGCTGATCTATCTGGATCGCGAAGTGCAACGCGAAATCCTCCAGATGTTCCACTTTGCCCTGCGTCCCGGTGGCTTCCTGTTCCTCGGTACTTCCGAGAGCGCGGACGCGTGCCACGAATTGTTCGCGCCGGTGGATAAACGCAACCGAATCTTCCGTGCCAAGACCGGCACGGCCAACAGTCGGCGCACCCCGACCATGCCACGTGGAGGCTATGTGCGGACCAACACTTCCCAACAGGTCCCGCAAAGCAGCGCGCCGCGTAAATTGTCATTTGGCGATATCCATCACCGCGCCCTCGAACAGTCCGCACCACCGAGCGTGATCATCGATGCCAACGCCGACATCCTGCACATGAGCGAGAGTGCCGGACGTTTCCTGCGTCATGTTGGCGGCGAATTGTCGCGTAACTTGCTGACACTGATTCTTCCGGAACTGCGCCTGGAAATCCGCACCACGCTGTTCCAGGTCCAGCAGAGTGGCCTCCCGGTCAAGTCCCGTGAAGTGCCGATCAAGCGTGATGAGCGCAGTTACCTGATTGATCTGGTCGCGCACCCCTACAAGGATGAAGAATCGGACGGCGAATACGTCCTGGTGATTTTCGAGGAAGTCGAGGTCGACCCTGCCGAACGAGCGGCCACCACCGTGCTACAGACCGAAAGCCAGGTGCTGTCCAACCTTGAGCGCGAACTGCAACGCACCAAATTGCACCTGCAGGACACCATCGAACAATCGGAAGTCTCCAGCGAAGAGCTCAAGGCTTCCAACGAAGAAATGCAGGCCATCAACGAAGAACTGCGTTCGGCCACCGAAGAACTGGAAACCAGCAAGGAAGAGTTGCAGTCGATCAACGAAGAGCTGCTGACGGTCAACTACGAGCTGAAAACCAAAGTCGAAGAAACCGACAAGATCAACGACTACCTGACCAACCTGATTGCCTCCACCGACATCGCCACGGTGTTTGTCGACCGCAGCATGCGCATCAAGTGGTTCACCCCGCGCGCCACTGACATCTTCAGCATGTTGCCGGTGGATACCGGCCGCTCCTTGCTCGACATTACCCATCGCCTGCATTACGAGGACCTGGTCGCAGACGCGACGCAGGTCTTCGAATCGCTGAACATGATCGAACGCGAAGTCAGCAGCACCGACAACCGCTGGTACATCGCCCGCCTGCTGCCCTATCGCTCCAGCGAAGACCACATCGACGGCACCGTACTGACGTTCATCGACATCACCAAACGTCGGGCGGCTGAAGAAGAGCTGCGACTGGGCGAAGAACGCATGCGCCTGGTCGCCGAAAGCACTCGCGACTACGCCATCATCACCCTCGATGAGCTGGGCGTGATCACCACCTGGAACAAAGGCGCCGAATTGATCTTCGGCTACAGCAAGGCCGAGGCCGAGGGCGCCTATTACGACTTCATTTTCTCGCCTGAAGATCGTGCGTCCGGCGTGCCTGAAAACGAACTGCTGTCGGTGCGCACCCATGGCCGCAGCGAAGATGAGCGCTGGCACGTGCGCAAGGACGGCAACCGCTTCTTTTGCAGCGGCGAGGTGACATTGCTCAGCGGCGACAATCTCAAAGGCTACGTCAAAATCGCCCGGGACCTGACCGGCCATAAACGCCAGCATGAAGAACAGAGCCAACAACTGGCCGAAACGCGCAACACCAATTACCTCAAGGATGAATTCTTCGCGGTCATGTCCCACGAACTCAAGCATCCGTTGAACCTGATTCAGCTCAATGCAGAACTGCTGCGGCGCTTGCCGGTGACCAAGTCGGTGGCGCCGGCCGCCAAGGCCGTCAACACCATCTGCGACGCCGTCAACAGCCAGGCACGAATCATCGATGATCTGCTGGATGTCGCCCGGGTGCGTACCGGCAAACTCAAACTGAAACCCATCGCCGTGGATCTGGCCGGTGTGTTACGCGACATTCATGCCGTCGTGCTCAGCGACCGACATGACGCCACCGTCGAACTGCTCGTGCCTTCAGGCGCCTTGATGGTCCATGCAGACCCGACGCGCCTTGAGCAAATTATCTGGAACCTGGTGAATAACGCGCTGAAATTCACACCCTCCAACGGCCGTGTGCAATTGATCGCCAGCCAAATTGGAAACATGGCGCGGCTGGACGTCAAAGACAACGGTGCCGGCATCGCACCCGAGAACCTCGATCACGTGTTCGACCTGTTCGGTCAGGCTGAAAAGCAGCACGTCAGCCACAACCGTGAAGGCCTGGGGATCGGTTTGTCCCTGGTCCGCCAGTTGGCCGAAGCCCAACGGGGAACGGTTGAGGTGAACTCTGCCGGGGAGGGAACAGGTTGTACCTTCACGGTTTACCTGCCCTTGGCCCACACCAAAGGTGAGCCGCAATCTCCGACCCAGGTCGAAGAGGCCTCTGGCAGGCTGAGTGGTTTGACGATCCTGCTGGTCGACGACTCCGCTGATGTGCTGGAAACGTTGAAAATGCTGCTGGAAATGGAAGACGCGCACGTGATTGCCTTCGATCGACCGGTGGCGGCTTTGGACGCGGCAAAAAGCACCCGTTTCGACCTGATCATTTCTGACCTGGGCATGCCGGTCATGAACGGCCACGAGCTGATGAGCGCATTGCGTCAGTTGCCGCTGGTCAAGGATGTGCCGGCCATTGCACTGACCGGCTATGGCGCCCACAGCGACATTCAAAAATCACGGCAATCGGGCTTTGACCAGCACATTGGAAAACCGGTGTCCTACGATGAGCTGATCGACACCATTGAGAATCTGCGACGCTCCCAGACCTGAGACAGGGTCAGCGCAGATAGGCGCGTTGTACGCAGGCTCGTCGATCGATGGCCTGCCTGAGCCGCTCCTTGTGATCAGTCCAGACCCTGGGGTCGACTTTAGTTGAGCGCATCAGCGCCAGCATGGCTGCCTTGGCGGCCAGGTACTCCGACCAGGCATCGTCGGACCTGAGTTTCAAAGACTCGCGCTCGGTCATTTCCATCCGCCGCAGGGCCAGTTCCGACTCATCGGTAATCACCGGACTCAAGGTCAACTGCACCCGGTGCGGTGCGACGAACTCCAGGGTGTCCGCGACAATCTCCCTCGCCCGCTGAGCGCCCCACTTCAAGGCCTCGCAGTAATGCTCACCGGCGTGCCGGTCATGAACCTCCTCGCCAACAGCCCAGCCATTGGTGCCGTAGACGCCTATAAACACCTGGGTAACCCCCTCATGACTGACCCGTGCCTGCACCTCGATATGCAGGCCATTGTTGAGTACCTCTTCATGCGTATGGATGGGTAACTGCGTGTTGGTCCATAACCAGAATTTTGTGCCTCTACGCCGCATCGACGTCGCTCCATGAGTTGTGTCTGGAGTAAGGCACAGCAATGACAGACTTTCCATGTAGATCGTCGGGTGATGGCGCGTAAAAAAGCCCCGCCGGAGAACTGCCCGGCGGGGCTTTTTTTGCCACTTGGTGCTACCTGCTGACGAGGAGAACATGCCCTGTCAGAAGGTGACCGGAGAGGTACGAATTAATGGTGTCCCAGGGCAGGTTCGAACTGCCAACCTTCCCCTTAGGAGGGGGATGCTCTATCCAATTGAGCTACTGAGACACAAATCGACCGCGAAGAAACGCAGTGCGATGGACGGCGTGCATGTTAACGGGCAGGCCCGCTTTTGTCATGTCGTCCGTTGGGCTTTTTAAGTGTAGGCAGACGCCTCGCAGGAGCGTGGCTTTGTTTACCGTGCAAATTGCATCGCCGCAAAAAGACATCATTGCAAAATGCAATGCAGGCACTTCGGGAAAATATCTTAATTCATTGTTTTTAAAGGATTTAATTACCGTTAGACTCTTGGCATGCGGGCTGCTTTAGCTGTTCTCGAAGAACATCGGAGGCAAGCCTCATGTACAGCACCCTTTTACTCTCGAACGCGATCGCTCTGGCGATTTTGTTGGGCTTTCAATTTGTCCCCGAGAACGGTGTAGAACCGGTTGCTCAAAGCATGCCTCATTACCTTCAGGTGCAAAGAGCGCCTCAACTGGCGGTAATGAGCGATCAGCGCAGCTTTGTCAGCCAGGAGGTGAGCCAGGAAGGCATTCTGCTGCCGGCTCAGTCTTCAGAACGTTTGGTATTTTGAATCACCCCATCAGGAGCACCGCATGTCCAAATCAGCCGCAGGGTTTTTCATCCTCGCCTTACTGAGCGGCATTCTTCATCTGTCAGTGGTCCAGGATACGGTCCTTACCCTGCCTTTGATCGCCAGCGGCGTGTTCGGTGCGCTGTTTGTGCTGGCGCTGATTGCCGGGCGCAAGATCAAATTCGATCCGGTACTGCGTTAATCCTCAACAGGTCCAGCAAATGGGCAACTGTGGTGGACAGTTCACCTGAATTGTCGAGTCGATGGATCCGCGCATCTCCGTCTGAACCCTCTGCCGTGAATAACCCATTGCGGTGCAGCCTCGCTTCGATCTCAGCAAAACTTTCGCGACCACGGCGCAGCAGGCGCTCTCGCAGGACTTCATCCTTGACCGTCAAAAGAACCGGCAATAGCGTCGGATACCGGCGCAGCGCCTGAGCCAGATGACCGCGAGAGCCGTTGACCAAGACATGCCGACCGTCATTGAGCCATTGATCTATTTCGATCGGAATACCGTAATCCAGGCCATTGGCGTTCCAGCACAGCGCGAAATCGCCCTCGACTCTGTGTTGTTCGAACTCTTCCCGCGAAACGCCAATCGCATCTTCGCCCACTGATTCGGCCGACCGCGTGATGACCCGACGCACCACTTCACAATTGAGCGTCTGCAACGGCTCTCGAGCGGCTTCGATGAGGCTGTCCTTGCCGGACCCGGAAGGCCCCATCAAGTAAATCAGCCTGCCATCCATCTTGAAATCACCTCGCACTGCACGTCTTCCCCTAGTAAATCGGCCAATTGCCACTATCCTGTACAAGTAAGGAACACTGATCGAATCTGCACAGCATGCACCTTCAGGCGTCCCAGGACATCACCTGTCGGGCAAGAGGAGGCGGTCAGTAATACGGACCAGGGCAAACTTTTCAAACCAGTCCGCATTTCTGATGATTGGTGCTGGCATAACGCCTTTATCCAGTTCAATATTTGTCACAGAATTGACGCCAATGAACTGGCTGCCTTGAGGCATGATGCGAGCCTCTATCAATTCAGGTTGAACATTTGGCCAGACCGCTTGTCCTATCAGACATCCTGCGGCCAATCCCGAGAACCGCTCCCCTGAACTAACCGGTTAAATATATGCGCCCATTGAAACAGGCAATTTATTCCAGCCGTACGGCTGACAAGTTCGTCGTACGTCTGCCAGACGGAATGCGTGAACGCATTGCCGAGGTGGCTCGCAATCATCATCGCAGCATGAACTCCGAAATCATCGCGCGCCTTGAGCAAAGCCTTATTCAGGAAGGCGCGTTGGGCGAAGAATTGAGCATGCGCCTGGACAGCCCGGAGCTGTCATTGCACGAACGTGAACTGCTGCAACGCTTCCGCCAACTCTCCCACCGTCAGCAGAATGCTCTTGTTTCGCTGATTGCGCATGATGCCGAAATGGCCGCAGACGCTTCCTGATTTCATCCGAAAGTTCAAGCCAGCTTAATCGCTGGCTTTTTTTTGCCTGAAATTCGGGCATAAAAAAACCCGCCGATTGATTGGCGGGTTTTTTATGTCGATAAGTCAGAGCAGGAAGATCGTCGCCAACCCGAGAAAGATGAAGAACCCGCCGCTGTCCGTCATGGCGGTGATCATCACACTGGCGCCCATCGCAGGATCGCGCCCAAGCCGCGCCAGGGTCATGGGAATCAATACCCCCGCCAATGCCGCCAGCAACAGGTTGAGCGTCATGGCAGCGGTCATCACCACCCCCAGAGACCAACTGCCATACAGCAGATAGGCGACGACGCCGATCACACCGCCCCACACCAGGCCATTGATCAAGCCTACCGCCAACTCCTTGCGCATCAGGCGCGAAGTATTGCCAGTGCTGACCTGATCCAGCGCCATGGCCCGAACGATCATGGTGATCGTCTGGTTACCCGAGTTGCCACCGATACCCGCCACGATCGGCATCAGTGCCGCCAACGCCACCAATTTCTCGATGGAGCCTTCGAAAAGACCGATCACCCGGGATGCGATGAACGCAGTGATCAGGTTAATTGCCAGCCAGGCCCAACGGTTACGCAGGGATTTCCAGACTGACGCAAAAATATCTTCCTCTTCACGCAGACCCGCCATGTTGAGAACTTCGTTTTCGCTCTCCTCACGAATCAGGTCGACCATTTCATCGATGGTCAGACGGCCGATCAGCTTGCCGTTCTTGTCGACCACAGGCGCCGAGATCAAGTCGTAACGTTCGAACGCCTGAGCCGCATCATAGGCGTCTTCGTCCGGGTGAAAACTCACCGGGTCGCTGGCCATGACTTCAGAAACCTGTTTTTCCGGGTCGTTGACCAACAAACGCTTGATTGGCAGCACGCCCTTGAGCACGCCGTCGTAATCGACCACGAACAGTTTGTCCGTATGGCCTGGCAGCTCCTTGAGGCGGCGCAGGTAACGCAAAACCACTTCGAGACTGACATCCTCACGGATCGTCACCATCTCGAAGTCCATCAGCGCACCGACCTGCTCCTCGTCGTAGGACAACGCAGAGCGGACGCGCTCACGCTGTTGACCATCGAGGGTTTCCATCAGCTCGTGGACGACGTCTCGCGGCAGCTCGGAGGCCAGGTCAGCAAGTTCGTCGGCGTCCATGTCCTTGGCCGCAGCCAGGAGCTCGTGATCGTCCATGTCGGCGATCAGCGTTTCACGAACCGAATCGGATACTTCGAGCAGAATGTCGCCGTCGCGATCGGCCTTGACCAATTGCCAGAGCGTCAGACGATCGTCCAGCGGCAAGGCTTCAAGGATGTAGGCGACGTCGGCGGAGTGCAGATCATCGAGCTTGCGTTGCAACTCGACGAGGTTTTGCCGGTGAACCAGGTTCTCGACCCGGTCGTGATGCGGACCTTCCTGGCGATGAGTCAGGTCTTCGACCACCCGCTGACGCTGCAGCAGCTCAACAACTTGAGCGAGGCGGTCTTGTAAGCTTTCCTGCGTTTTCTTTACTTCAACTTCAGACATAGGCGAACTCCACTCCCAGCAGCGGGGCACGCCGGAAGGATCAATCAGTCAATTCATGATTGGAAAAACGGGGTACTGAGTAACTACTGGGTAAGTCCATGGAGGTATTCCACAAGCCCCGGCGGGGCTGACGGGCGCAATGATACACCGCCCGACGGTTTTAAACGTTAAAAAATCGTGGCTGAAACAAGCGCTTGCAAGACAATCCTGAGCACCGCCCTGATCCATGAAACTGCGACGACTCATCCTGAAAAGAAAACACACCACAGCCGAAAAATGTAACGACTACCCTTCAGATGGACCGTCATGGAGGACGTTTAATGCCATCGAATGCACATTATTTTTTATTGATTACCCTGCTCTGGCCGCCGTCCTGCGCGCTTGCCACGACCGTTCACCGCTGCGAGGCGGCCGACGGGCGCATTACCTTCACTACGTTGAGCTGTGCGGCCGGAGACAGCCTTTCGCTTCAGGATGTCCGCACCTTCACCCCAGGCAGCGTGACCGCTCTCATGCCGGAAGCCGAGAATCGCGAAACATCAGGTATGAAAATCAAAAGGAGGGATCCGACTGTCATCGGCAAGACCGAGGACAAATGTGGAAACCTCATCAGCGCCAGAGAACGCCGCGAAGCGATCATCAATCAACGGATTGTTGCCGGCATGAGCCAGCAGGATGTCGAGAGCGCCCTTGGCAAGCCAGACAAGATCAGTATTCGCAATTCGGCCACGAGCTACCGTTACGACACCCAGCGAGGTCGTAGCGCACACGTCGAGTTCGATGAGAGAGGATGCACCAAAGGAAAAGCCAAATCCCAGACGGCAAAAAGCCCGCGTTAAACGCGGGCTTTTTGGTGTTTGGTGCACTCGACAGGATTCGAACCTGTGACCGCTCGGTTCGTAGCCGAGTACTCTATCCAGCTGAGCTACGAGTGCATTTGTGTTTTTATACCAGATCACAACTGGTTGAAGCCAAGTCATTCACATTACTGCAAACAACTCTTAAATGGTGCACTCGACAGGATTCGAACCTGTGACCGCTCGGTTCGTAGCCGAGTACTCTATCCAGCTGAGCTACGAGTGCATTTGTTGCCGCGCATTATAGGCCGTTTAATCTCTATGTAAAGCACTTTTTCTAGTAATTTCAAACACTTACCGAAGAAGCTAGATTACAACGTACTACGCAAATAATGGCGGAGAACGGGGGATTCGAACCCCCGACACCCTTTTGAGGTGTACTCCCTTAGCAGGGGAGCGCCTTCGGCCACTCGGCCAGCTCTCCGCAACACGGGGCGTATATTAACCAGCTTCTTCCCCGTTTGCAAACATAAAAAACGATAAAAATTAATGGCTTGGTTCTTCGTCCTTCTCTTTCTTTATACGCAGGTAAATTTCCTCACGGTGGACCGCAACCTCTTTCGGGGCGTTGACACCGATACGCACTTGATTTCCTTTGACGCCGAGCACGGTCACGGTGATTTCGCCATCACCAATAATCAGGCTTTCTGCGCACCGACGAGTCAGAATCAGCATACCTTTCTCCTCACGCATTTCATTTCAGGGACAACAGTCTGCAAAAAAAAGGCACTTGACCTACAACCTGAACGATCGCAGCCCTACATGCCTGAGTATTGACTAGCGCGAGCAAAAGAACAGCCTCGAGTCGCGCCATTCAAAAAAACAAAAGGGCGCGGTCAGACCGCGCCCTTCGGTTAACGCATCACTCGCCCTGACGGGCCGGTGCGTCCAGTTCGAAAGCCGTGTGCAGCGCGCGCACAGCCAGTTCCAGGTACTTCTCTTCGATCACTACGGAGACTTTGATTTCCGAAGTCGAGATCATCTGGATGTTGATGCTTTCCTTGGCCAGGGATTCGAACATGCGGCTGGCCACGCCTGCGTGGGAGCGCATGCCGACACCGACGATCGACACCTTGGCAATCTTGATATCGCCAACGACTTCACGGGCACCGATCTCGCGAGCGGTGTTTTCCAGCACGGTTTGCGCTGCCTGGAAGTCATTGCGGTGCACGGTGAAGGTGAAGTCGGTGGTGTTATCGTGCGCAACGTTCTGCACGATCATGTCGACTTCGATGTTCGCGGCGCTGATCGGGCCGAGAATTTTGAATGCAACGCCCGGGGTGTCTGGCACGCCACGGATGGTCAGCTTGGCTTCATCGCGATTGAAAGCGATGCCGGAAATGATCGGCTGTTCCATGGTTTCCTCTTCATCAATAGTAATGAGGGTGCCCGGACCCTCCTTGAAGCTGTGCAGTACGCGCAGCGGAACGTTGTACTTGCCGGCGAATTCCACCGCACGGATCTGCAACACCTTGGAACCGAGGCTGGCCATTTCCAGCATCTCTTCGAAGGTAATCTTGTCCAGGCGCTGAGCCACGGACACCACACGCGGGTCGGTGGTGTAGACGCCGTCGACGTCGGTGTAGATCTGGCATTCGTCAGCCTTCAAGGCTGCCGCCAGCGCCACGCCGGTGGTGTCGGAACCGCCACGACCGAGGGTGGTGATGTTGCCGTGCTCGTCGACGCCCTGGAAACCGGCGACAACCACCACACGACCGGCCTTCAGATCGCCACGAATCTTCTGGTCATCAATCTGCAAGATACGCGCTTTATTGTGAGCGCTGTCCGTCAGAATCCGCACCTGATTGCCGGTGTAGGACACCGCTGGCACGCCGCGCTTGATCAGCGCCATGGCCAACAGTGCAATCGTCACCTGCTCACCGGTGGAGACGATCACGTCCAGCTCACGAGGAACCGGTTGGCCGTCGCCACTGATTTTCTTGGCCAGATCGATCAGACGGTTGGTTTCGCCGCTCATTGCAGACAGCACAACCACCAGGTCATCGCCGGCTTCGCGGAACTTCTTAACCTTGTCGGCGACCTGTTCGATTCTCTCGACAGTGCCGACCGAGGTGCCTCCAAATTTCTGTACGATCAAAGCCATTTCAAAGCCGCCTCTGCCCATGAAGGGCGCCCAAATAATCACTCAAACAGCGTTCCGGCCCGCCACTAGACTGCGGGCCGGACACACTGCCTTATAAACCCTGCTCTACAAATGGAACAGTCAGGGCCAATGCCGCATCCAGTGCGCCAGCGTCAGTACCACCGCCTTGCGCCATGTCTGGACGACCACCGCCCTTCCCGCCCACTGCCGCAGCGGCTTGCTTCATCAAATCACCGGCTTTGAGTTGGCCAGTCAGGTCTTTGGTTACGCCTGCAACCAGAACGACCTTTTCCTCATGGACACTGCCGAGCAGGATCACTGCGCGGCCGAGTTTGTTTTTCAGTTGATCGACCAGCGCCAGCAGCGCCTTGCCGTCCTGACCGTCCAGACGCACGGCCAGCACTTTCACGCCTTTGACATCCAGGGCAGAAGCCGACAGATCGTCGCCCGCCGCGCTGGCAGCCTTGGCCTGCAACTGCTCGAGTTGCTTCTCCAGCAGACGGTTGCGCTCCAGCACAGCCGACAGCTTGTCGATCAGGTTGTCGCGGCTACCCTTGACCAGGTTGGCCGCTTCCTTGAGTTGTTCTTCAGCAGCGTTCAAGTATGCCAGCGCCGCGGCGCCAGTGACCGCTTCGATACGACGCACGCCGGAAGCCACACCGCCTTCGCTGATAATCTTCAGCAGGCCGATGTCGCCAGTCCGGTTGGCGTGGATACCACCGCACAGCTCGACGGAGAAATCACCGCCCATGCTCAGTACGCGCACGCTGTCGCCGTATTTCTCGCCGAACAGCGCCATCGCGCCCTTCTGCTTGGCGGTTTCGATATCGGTTTCTTCGGTTTCAACTTCGGAGTTCTTGCGAATCTCGGCGTTGACGATGTCTTCCAGCGCCTTCAATTGCTCAGGCTTGATGGCTTCGAAGTGGCTGAAGTCAAAGCGCAGTCGCTGACTGTCGACCAACGAGCCTTTCTGCTGAACGTGATCGCCCAATACCTGACGCAATGCCGCGTGCAGCAAGTGAGTCGCCGAGTGGTTCAACGAAGTCGCGTGACGCACTTCAGCATCAACATGCGTTTCTACCGGCGCGCCGATGGTCAGGCTGCCCGACGCCAGCACGCCGTGATGCAAGAAGGCGCCGCCGGTTTTGGTGGTGTCGCGTACATCAAAGCGTGCGTTGCCGACCTGAAGGTAACCGCAGTCGCCGATCTGACCGCCGGATTCAGCGTAGAACGGCGTCTGGTTCAGTACGACCACACCCTCTTCGCCTTCGCTGAGTACGTCGACCGACTGGCCATCTTTATAGAGACCAACGACTTTCGCCGAACCTTTAGTCGCTTCATAGCCGGTGAATTCGGTGGCCACATCAACCTTGACCAGGCTGTTGTAGTCCATGCCGAAGGAGCTGGCGGAACGGGCACGGACGCGCTGGGCTTCCATTTCGCGCTCGAAGCCTTCTTCGTCGATGGTCAGGCTGCGTTCGCGAGCGATGTCGCCGGTCAGGTCCATCGGGAAACCGTAAGTGTCGTACAACTTGAACACGACATCGCCCGGAACCACGTCACCTTTGAGATCGGCCAGATCCTGCTCGAGGATTTTCAGGCCCTGCTCCAGGGTCTTGGCGAACTGCTCTTCTTCAGCTTTCAGTACGCGCTCGATGTGCGCTTGCTGGGATTTCAGCTCTGGGAAGGCTTCGCCCATCTCGGCGACCAGTGCCGCAACGATCTGATAGAAGAAGCTGCCCTTGGCGCCCAGTTTGTTGCCATGACGGCAAGCGCGACGAATGATCCGGCGCAGCACGTAGCCGCGACCTTCATTGGACGGCAGCACGCCGTCGGCAATCAGGAAACCGCACGAGCGAATGTGGTCGGCGACGACTTTCAGGGACGCCTGATTGTCGTTGGTGCAACCGATGGCCTTGGCCGATGCACTCAGCAGGCTCTGGAACAGGTCGATTTCATAGTTCGAGTGAACGTGCTGCAGCACGGCACTGATCCGCTCCAGGCCCATGCCGGTATCGACCGACGGCGCTGGCAGCGGGTGCAACACGCCATCGGCGGTGCGGTTGAACTGCATGAACACGTTGTTCCAGATTTCAATGTAACGGTCGCCGTCTTCTTCCGGCGAGCCCGGTGGGCCGCCCCAGATGTCGGCGCCGTGATCGTAGAAAATCTCGGTGCAAGGACCGCATGGGCCGGTATCGCCCATGGTCCAGAAGTTATCGGACGCGTACGGCGCGCCTTTGTTGTCGCCGATACGGACCATGCGCTCGGCCGGAACGCCGATTTCCTTGGTCCAGATGTCGTAGGCCTCATCATCGCTGGCGTAGACGGTGACCCAGAGCTTTTCTTTCGGCAGGTTCAGCCACTTGTCGGACGTCAGGAAGTTCCAGGCGTAGGTGATCGCGTCGCGCTTGAAGTAATCACCGAAGCTGAAGTTACCCAGCATTTCGAAGAATGTGTGGTGACGGGCGGTATAACCGACGTTTTCCAGGTCGTTGTGCTTGCCGCCGGCGCGCACGCATTTCTGGCTGCTGACCGCGCGGGTGTACGCGCGCTTTTCCTGGCCCAGGAAACAGTCCTTGAACTGATTCATCCCCGCGTTAGTGAACAGCAGGGTTGGGTCGTTGCCCGGAATCAAAGAGCTGGAGGCTACACGGGTGTGGCCTTGCTCTTCGAAGAAGCGAAGGAAGGCTTCACGGATTTCTGCGCTTTTCATTAGGTTCTTCCACGGAGGCTGCGGCCAAAGGCCTGTGCGAAACGTCAACAGACGAAGCGACGGCAAAGGGCCGCATTATATCGGCCCTGCGCGCGGGGTACAGCGTGTTTATACGATAGAAACGGTCAATTGGACCGCTAACGCTATCAGTTGCGCGAAAACTCGACGAATGTCGCGACGACCTGCTCGATTTGAGCGCGGCTGACGTCCATGTGCGTGACCATGCGCAGACGTCCGGCAGCGCTCAACTTGATCCCGCGTTCGGCGGCAAACGCCTTGATGGCCTCGGCCTTGTCGCCCATCTGCACGTAAACCATGTTGGTCTGCACCGGCTCGACCTCGTAACCCGCGGCTCGCAAGCCTTCGGCCAGCCACTGCGCATTGGCGTGGTCGTCAGCCAGACGCTGAATATTTTTATCAAGTGCGTACAAACCTGCCGCCGCCAGAATCCCGGCCTGGCGCATGCCGCCGCCGACCATCTTGCGCAGGCGTCGCGCCTTGCCGATCAACTCGACCGAGCCGCACAGCACCGAACCGATCGGCGCGCCCAGGCCTTTGGACAGACAGACCGAGACGGAATCGAAATACTGGGTGATCTCGCGAGCATCGACACCCAGCTTGACCGCCGCGTTGTACAGCCGCGCGCCGTCCAGGTGCAGCTGCAACCCATGTTCACGGGTAAAGCTTCGAGCCCGCGCCAGATACTCCAATGGCAAAACCTTGCCTTGCATGGTGTTTTCCAGCGCCAGCAAACGGGTGCGGGCGAAGTGGAAGTCGTCCGGTTTGATCGCGGCCGCCACGTGGGCCAGGTCCAGCGAGCCATCGGCCTGCACTTCCAGCGGTTGCGGCTGAATCGAACCGAGCACCGCCGCGCCGCCACCTTCGTACTTATACGTGTGAGCCTGCTGGCCGACGATGTATTCGTCACCGCGTTCGCAGTGGGCCATCAAACCCAGCAGATTGCTCATGGTGCCCGTCGGCACAAACAGCGCTGCGGCAAAACCCAACTGATTCGCAAGCTCGGTTTCCAGTCGATTAACCGTCGGATCTTCGCCGTAAACGTCGTCACCGGTGGCCGCGCTGGCCATCGCGTCGAGCATCCCTGCGGTCGGTTGGGTGACGGTGTCGCTGCGAAGATCAATAACGCTCATGAATCTGGCCTCGGTAAGCAGGGAAAATCCCTTTCAGTCAGGAGTTACTGCGGTCATGCAGACGAATAATCAACCCTTGGGCAGGAAAAGGCTTCCTGAACCGACGAAAAAGTCGATAGCAATCATCAGATAGCAGCAATGCACAGGTGAGAAATATGTGTTAAAAACGCTTCGCCGCCAAACAATCTGGCGGCAAAACGTTCTCAGGGCGGGGTGCAACTCCCCACCGGCGGTAATTGCGCGCAATGCGCATAGCCCGCGAGCGCTTGGCGACAGGCACGGCAATGGCTGTGATGGCGGCAAGGTCAGCAGACCCGGTGTGATCCCGGGGCCGACGGTCATAGTCCGGATGAAGAGAGAACGGGATTGGCGCCAAAGGGCCGTCCGCAGGCATTCGTGCGAGCGTGCGTACCCTTAAATCCCATTCGATTCATATGCCCTGTTTTTTACATAAACAGGAGTCAGAACATGCAACCCACCGCAATCGATAGCAAAAGCAAAAACCATCAGGGCGAGCGCGTTGCGTTCATCCAGGCCTGCTGGCACAAGGAAATCGTCGATCAGAGCCGTAAAGGCTTTGTTGCCGAAATGATTGCTCAGGGTTATCAGGAGTCGGAGATCGATTTCTTCGAAGTCGGCGGCGCCTTTGAAATTCCGCTGCACGCCAAGCTGCTGGCCAAGTCCGGTCGTTATGCCGGCATCGTCGCGGCGGGTCTGGTAGTCGACGGCGGCATCTATCGCCACGAATTCGTCGCCCAGTCGGTGATCAGCGGTTTGATGCAAGTTCAGCTGGAAACCGAAGTGCCGGTGTTCTCGGTGGTTTTGACCCCGCACCACTTCCATGCTGGCGAAGAACATCAGAAGTTCTTCTTCGAGCACTTTGTGCATAAAGGCCAGGAAGCGGCGAAAACGTGCGCGGATACGTTGCACAAGATGCGTGCGTTGCGTCGTAGCGAGCCCCGCGCGGTAGCCGTCTAAACGCAGAAAAACCTGTGGGAGCGAGCCTGCTCGCGAAGGCGGAATAACATTCAACGATGATGTTGTTTGTTAGTCCGCCTTCGCGAGCAGGCTCGCTCCCACATGGGCTTTATGTTCAGCCCGAGATTGGGTCAGGCAAGGTTTTCGTCGGTAGTCGGCACAATCAGGATGCCGGCGCGCAGGCCGTTCTTGACCTTGGGGTTCGGGAAGATGATCCGGGCACCCTCCTCCTCAATGATCCACCGGGTCTGGGCGATGTCTTCGGCCAGCAGGTAACCCACTTCCAATTCCGAAAAGTTCTCAATGTCCGCTGGCAGGTTCAAGCGGAAGCTATCGCTGTGCTTGATGATTTCTCGCGCCACGCTAAACAGCTGCAAACCGTCCAGCGCCTCTTCGGTCTGGGCCGGCTCGTTGCCTTCGATAATCTGTTTGAGGCGAGTTTCCAGCAGATCGACGTTGACCCCATCGTTCTGCCCAAATGGCCGCGCTTTGCCCAGTTCAAGGGTAAAAGACTCGGCACCGAGTTTGTCGTAAGTGTAGGAGCTGAAAACGATGGACGGCTTGTTTTGCAGCAGCACCGCCTCCATGCCGGCAGCGCGCAAGCGCGCCAGTTCCAGGCGTGAATGCTGACGGCCTTCTTTCCAGGGATACAGCGCGAACTGTTCGATTTTCGAACCGCGAATGGCCGTGTGCAGGTCATAGTGCAGACGGTTGCGATCCGGCAGGCTGAAGAAACTCGCCGCCAGCCGCTCCAGTTCACACGCGCGCAGGGCTTCGGAGCCGCTGCTTTGTTCGTGACGGCCGTTGAACAGCCGGTTGACGTCCTGCTCGACGAAGCGCTCGCCCTTGCGAATCGCTTCCGGGTTGCCAAACAAGAACAGAATACGTGCGCGCGGCTTAAGATCGCCGCGGGCGATGTCATGCAACAGGCGATCAAGCAATTCGATCGGCGCTGTTTCATTGCCATGGATGCCGGCCGATAGCAGCAGGTCCAGGCCGTTGTCGCGAACTTCAGGCGGCCGGACTTCCAGCGCGCCTTCGCTCAACCAGCGCATGCGCACGCCTTCGACAGTCAGTTGAGTCTTCTCCGCCGGTTCGCGGCCGGCGAGGGTCAGTTCAAGCAGTTTGCCGAGGGCGAGCATAGAGCGGTTTCCTTAGTGGTCGTGCGCGCAATCCGGGCCGTGCACATGGTCTTCGTCACCGACTTCAGCCGGTTCCATTTCCAGTTGCAGACTTACCAGATTAGTCGCCAATGGGCGCAGCAGCAGGTTTGCGAATTCAGCGTCACCTTCTTCGACATCCACGCCGATCAGCAGTTGGCCGCGGCCGTCCTGCTGAATCCACAGCTCTTTGCCTTGCCACATGACCGCGACGCGGGTGCAGGAAGTTTCCAGTTGCGTGCCGTCGGTGTCTTCAAGGATCAGCTGCAGGGTATCGCTCATGTTTTTTACGCTCTCGACGTTCAATTGATCTGGAATGGATAAACCGCGCCCAGTTTAAGGATTTGTGTCAGTTCATCCAGTGCCGTCCGGCACTCAAGCAGCAATTGCGGGTCCGCGAGATCGTTTTCGGTCATGCGGTCGCGGTAGTGCTTGTCGACCCATTCGGTCAGCGTGCCGTACAACGGTGCCGTCATGATAACCCCTGGGTTGACGGCCGCCAGTTCGGTTTCGTTGAGCGCGACGCGCAGTCGCAGGCAAGCCGGGCCGCCGCCGTTCTGCATGCTCTGCTTCAAATCGAACACTTTCACTTCGCGGATCAGGCCACCGGAGCTGGTCAAACCTTGCAGGTACTGCCAGACGCGCTCATTGCCACGGCATTCTTCCGGCACGATCAACAGCATCGAGCCGTCAGGACGCGTCAGCAGCTGGCTATTGAACAGGTAGGAGCGAACGGCGTCTTCCACGGTGACCGCGGAACGCGGTACGCAGATCGACTGAAATTTCCCACCGACTTTTGCGAGCTTGCTTTGCAATTCAGCGAGCATCTGCTCGGTGTCGAGGAACGCGTCCTCGTGATAGAACAGCACCTCGCCATTACCCACCGCGATCACATCGTTGTGGAACACGCCCTGATCGATCACCGAAGGGTTCTGCTGAGCGTAGACCACGCCGTCATCGCTCAAGCCGTGCAGGCGGGCAACCGCCTGGGAGGCTTCGAGGGTCTGACGGGCCGGGTATTTCTGCGGTGCCGGGTAACGGGTGTCGAACGCGCTGCGACCGAACACGAAGAACTCGACGCCTGCTTCGCCGTATTCACGGCAGAAACGGGTGTGGTTGGCTGCGCCCTCGTCCCCGAACTGCGCCACGGCCGGCAATGCAGCGTGGTGAGCGAAGTGTTTCTGGTCAGCGAACATTGCCCCCAGTACGCGACTGGTGGTCGGGTGTTCGATGCTGCGGTGATATTTGCAGTTCAGGTTGGCCGCGGTGAAATGCACACGGCCATCCGCGGTGTCGGCGCTCGGGCTGACGGTGGCGGCGTTGGCCACCCACATGCTCGACGCTGAGCAACTGGCCACCAGCAACGGCATCGCGTCTTTAGCCGCCTGCTCGATCACCTGAGCGTCGGTGCCGCTGAACCCCAAGCGACGCAGGGCTGCCACGTCCGGGCGTTCCTGTGGCGCCAGAACACCTTGCTGAAAGCCCATTTCCATCAGCGATTTCATTTTCGCCAGGCCTTGCAGCGCGGCTTCCTTCGGGTTCGAAGACTGCTGGCTATTGCTCTGGGACGCGACGTTGCCGTAGGACAAACCGCCGTAGTTATGGGTCGGCCCCACTAGACCGTCAAAATTGACTTCATAGGATTTCATCAGCGAGGCTCCACGAGAATCTGTTGTTATGGCTTCTGTAACTATTCTTTGAGACCGAGGCGCGGCCTTCGCGAGCAGGCTCGCTCCCACAGGGAAATGCATTCCAATGTGGGAGCGAGACTGCTCGCGAACGGGCATTACGCCATTTTCACGCCTGGCGTAAGGGTCGCAGGCATCACCAGGCTCGGGGTTTCCAGCGATGCAACCGGGTACGCGCAGTAATCTGCTGCGTAGTAGGCGCTGGCGCGGTGGTTGCCCGAGGCGCCGACACCGCCGAATGGCGCGCTGCTCGCCGCACCGGTCAGCTGTTTGTTCCAGTTGACGATGCCCGCACGGCTTTCCAGCCAGAACTGCTGATAACGCGCTTCGGAATCCGACAGCAGACCGGCCGCCAGGCCATAGTCGGTATCGTTGGCTTCAGCGATCGCCGCCTCAAAATCAGCGTAGCGGATCACTTGCAGCAGCGGGCCGAACAGTTCTTCGTCAGGGCGATCAGCCACTGCCGTGACGTCCAGAATGCCTGGGGTCAGCAAGGCAGCTTGAGCTTGTGGTTGGGTCATTTCCAGCAGCGCGACTGCGCCGTTGCCCAGCAGATGCTCTTGCGCATCCATCAGTGCTTTCGCAGCGCCGAGGGAAATCACCGAGCCCATGAACGGTGCCGGTTGCTGATCAAACGCGCCGACTTCAATCGTACGGCTGACCGCCACCAGACGCGCCAGCAGTGTGTCGCCCCAGGTGCCCTGTGGCACCAGCAAGCGGCGGGCGCAGGTGCAACGCTGACCAGCGGAAATGAACGCCGACTGGATGATGGTGTAAACGGCAGCATCGAGGTCTGCGACCTGATCGATGACCAGCGGGTTGTTACCGCCCATTTCCAGCGCGAGGATCTTGTCCGGACGACCGGCAAACTGTTGATGCAGGTGATTGCCGGTGCGGCTGGAGCCGGTGAAGAACAAGCCATCGATGCCTGGGTTCGCCGCTAGGGCGATACCGGTCTCGCGAGCGCCTTGCAGCAGGTTCAGCACGCCTGCCGGCAGACCGGCTTCGATCCAGCACTTGACCGTCAGTTCGGCAACTTTCGGCGTCAGCTCGCTGGGTTTGAACAGCACGCTATTACCGGCCAGCAGCGCCGGCACGATGTGACCGTTCGGCAGGTGACCAGGGAAGTTGTAAGGCCCGAACACAGCCACTACGCCATGTGGCTTGTGGCGCAACACGGCGGTGGCGTCGCCCAACGGGCCGCTCTTCTCGCCGGTACGTTCGCGGTAGCTCTGCACCGAGATCGCAATCTTGTTGACCATGCTGGTGACTTCGGTCGCCGCTTCCCACAAAGGTTTGCCGGTTTCTTCACCGATGGTGCGAGCCAGTTCGTCAGCATTGTTCTTCAGCGCGGCGGCAAAGGCCTCCAGCACTGTGATGCGCTCTTCCAGAGTACGTCGGGCCCAGCCCGGGAATGCCTGGCGCGCGGCTTGCACGGCCGATTCAACCTGAGCAGTGGTAGCGCCTTCGCCGGCCCACAGCACTTGTTGGGTTACCGGGTTCAGCGACTGAAAGGCTTCACCCTGGCCGGCCAGCCATTCACCTGCGATGTATAGCGAATTCATTATTTCGACTCCCTGGCAGCGGACAACGGAACGGCGCGCACTTGATCGCCGGCGTTGAGTTGAAGACGTTTGGCGGTCAGTGGATCGACCACCAGCGTACCGGCGGCGAAACGTGCAGGAGCAGCAGTGATCCGGCAGTCTTCGCGCTTGCGGTTATGAATAAGGAACGGTGTGGCGTCGTCACCCGGCGTGCCGATGGCCAGCACCAGCGCCTGGCTGTCACGCACTGCGCGGATCTTGCCGGTTTCACACTCAACAGCAGGACCGGCGTCGAAGATGTCGACGTAGCCCTGATAGCTGAAACCTTCGCTTTTGAGCATGGCCAACGCCGGCTCGGTGTCCGGATGAACCTGGCCGATCACGTTGCGCGCATCTTCCGACAGGAAGCAGGTGTAAAGCGGGAATTTCGGCATCAGTTCGGCGATGAACGCCTTGTTGCCCACACCAGTCAGGTAGTCAGCCTGGCTGAATTCCATCTTGAAGAAATGACGCCCCAGGCTTTCCCAGAACGGCGAACGCCCCGCTTCGTCGGACATGCCGCGCATCTCGGCGATGATCTTGTTGCCGAACAGCTGCGGGAACTCGGCGATGAACAGCATCCGCGCCTTGGCCAGCATGCGGCCGTTGAGGCCGGTGCGGTAGTCGGCGTGCAGGAACAGCGAGCACAGCTCGGAGTTACCGGTCAGGTCGTTGGCCAGGAACAGCGTCGGGATTTCGCGGTAGATGTTCAACTCTTGCGAAGCGCTGACCGTCAGGCCAACCCGGAAGTTATACCAAGGCTCGCGCAGACCGACGGCGCCAGCGATGGCGGAAATACCCACCACGCGGCCGTCATCATCTTCGAGCACGAACAGGTAGTCTGCATCGCCCCGCCCGGCTTCGCCGCGGAAGGTCTTCTCGGCCCAGCCGACCCGATGGGCCAGACGCTCTTCATTGGCCGGCAAGGTGGTCAGGCCAGTGCCGGTGCTGCGGGCCAGGTCGATCAGAGCGGGTAAATCGCTGCTGCGTACGGGACGAACGATCATGCTATCTCCTCAAACGGGCCGCTTGCGCCACCCGTGAAACTCGCTGCTTTTTAGGCATTCTTTCCAAGCAATCTTTCCAGGCGTAGCAGCAGGCGTTAAACCGCCACCAGGCGCACGCTGGCACCTTCACCGACGCCCAAGGCTTCGGCCGCTTCGAGATCCAGGGTCACGGGTTTGCCCGGCGCGTAATCGAGCTCAAGCAAAACGGCGCGGTAATCCTGCAACTGGGCGTTGGCCACCAGGTACTGACGACCGGCGCCTTTGACCGGCTCGCCGATTTTCACCGGGACGACTCGGCTCTGGGCGATCGAACGGATCCCCGAGACACGGGCGTGCAACGTCGGCCCGCCGTCGAAAATGTCGATGTAGTGATCGGTCTCGAAGCCTTCGCGCATCAGTATGTCGAAGGTGATCTGCGCCCGTGGGTGCACCTGGCCCATCGCCTCTTGAGCGGAGTCCGGCAGCAGCGGCACATAGATCGGGTAATGCGGCATCAACTCGGCCAGGAACGTCCGGCTCTTCAGACCGCACAGACGCTCGGCAGCGGCGTAGTTGAGATCGAAGAAATTACGACCGATGGCATCCCAGAACGGCGAATCACCGTTTTCATCGCTATAACCGACGATCTCGGTCACCACAGAATCGGCGAAACGCTCCGGATGGCTGGCCACGAACAACAAGCGGCCGCGGGAGTTGAGCTCCGACCAGGCCGAACCCACCAGCTCCGGCAGCACGTAGAAACTGGTCAGCAAGCTGTTGCCGGTCAGGTCGTGGCACTGGGAGAGCACGTGGATCTTGTTATGAATCTTCAGCTCGCGGGAGGCGTGTACAAAGGTTTCATTACGGAAGCTGTAGAACGGCTCGGAATAACCGGCCGACGCAACGATGGCCGAGCAGCCCACCAGTTTGCCGGTGGCGGTGTCTTCGAGGACGAAGAAATAGCTCTCTTCACCGTTGAAGCTGACTTCGGCGGAGAACGAAGCTTCGCTTGCCGCGATTTTGTCGCTCAGGCGTTCAACGTCATCCGGCAAGGAAGTGACACCAATCGGGCTGTCCGCAGCCAGACGCTGTACCTCGCCCAGATCAGCCATTTGCGCGGGGCGCATCACCAGCATGGTGTCACTCCTTTCTCGAAAAACTCTTTGAGGGAAATAGTCCAGACAGATCACTGAGACACTGTGGGAGCGAGCCTGCTCGCGATTGCGTCCTGTCAGTCAACAAAGATGTTGGCTGTCAGGCCCTCTTCGCGAGCAGGCTCGCTCCCACATTTGGTCCGGTCTGGAACAAAAAATTGTTTCGACGCCTGAAAATCAGGCGTCGAAGGGCCTATCAGGCCTGAGTCAGTTTGGCCGCGGCGCGCTCGAAACGGTCGAGACCGGCATCGATATCGGCGTCTTCAACCACCAGGCTTGGCGCGAAACGAACCACGTCCGGGCCGGCTTGCAGAATCATCAGGCCTTCTTTTTCAGCGGCGTTGAAGATGTCCTTGGCCTTGCCTTTCCAGGCATCGTTCAGCACGCAACCGATCAACAAACCCATACCACGGACCTGGGTGAACAGGCCGTACTTCTCGCCGATCTGTTCCAGGCGGGCCTTGAACTTGTCGTGCTTGGCGTTGACGCCGGCCAGCACTTCGGGGGTGTTAACCACGTCGATCACGGCTTCAGCGACAGCGCACGCCAGCGGGTTACCGCCGTAGGTGGTGCCGTGAGTGCCGACGACCAGGTGTTTGGCCAGGTCTTCGGTGGTCAGCATTGCGGCGATCGGGAAACCACCACCCAGGCTCTTGGCGGTGGTCAGGATGTCTGGAATCACGCCGTACTGCTGGTAGGCGAACAGCTTGCCCGTGCGGCCCATGCCGGTCTGCACTTCATCGAACACCAACAGCGCGTTGTGCGCGTCGCACAGATCACGGGCACCTTTCAGGTACTTGAGTTCGGCCGGGATGACGCCGCTCTCACCCTGAATCGGTTCGAGCACCACGGCACAAGTCTTGTCGGAAATAGCCGCTTTCAGAGCGGCCAGATCGTTGAACGGCACGTGGGTGATACCGGTGATTTTCGGACCGAAACCGTCGGAGTACTTCGACTGGCCACCGACGTTCACGGTGAACAAGGTACGACCGTGGAAGCTGTTGAGCGCGGCGATGATTTCGTACTTCTCGCTGCCGTAACGATCGAAACCGACGCGACGGGCCAGCTTGAAGGCGGCCTCGTTGGCTTCGGCGCCGGAGTTGCAGAAGAACGCGCGTTCGGCAAATGTGGCGTTGATCAGCTTATGGGCCAGGCGCAAGGCCGGCTCATTGGTGAACACGTTGGACACGTGCCACAGCTTGTTCGCCTGCTCGGTCAAGGCACCGACCAGCGCCGGGTGCGCATGGCCCAATACGTTAACGGCAATCCCGCCGGCGAAGTCGATCAGCTCGCGGCCAGACTGGTCCCAGACGCGGGAACCGGCGCCACGCACAGGGATGAATGCGGCAGGCGCGTAGTTGGGAACCATTACCTGGTCGAAATCGGCGCGTTGTACCGCAGCGTGCTCAACGGACATCGGAGTCTCCTGATGAGGAACACTCGCCTGAAACTGGCGAGCGATGAGGGGATTGTAAGGACAGTTTTCAGCCCGGCCTTGCCGCCAAGCGACAACTTCTTATAGCGCAAACCCCGGTTTTTCCCGGGTTTACGGCAATGCGACATATAGGGTCGCAAAGGCGCAGTTTAAACCGCCGGCACAGGTTATAGGCAGGGTTGTCGAGCGGTGCGGTAAATATGTACCGCACGGAACCGATCATCGTCTGTTTTGCTGGCGGCTCATTCAAAACGCTAAGGGAATAGCGCATGAGCCGATACGAGAACGATCGCCTTTCCTCTACTGGAGGCAGTGGATCCGCTACGCAACCGGACGATCACTACCATCACCTGTTCAACAATCTGCCAGTCTGGGTATTAGAAGCATCGTCCAGTACACACCGAGCACTCAAGAACGCCACGCTTATGACGCCGGACTGGCATGGCACCGCAACACCGCTGCAGCACCAGTCGCTGAAAAAGATCAGTCAGGAACACTGGACCCATCGAAATCGTCTGGACTCAATGCTGTCGAAGCTGCAAAGCGCACAAGCCTTTGCCGAACCGCTGCTGAGCGACGCCCTGAAAACCCGGTTTGACCTGGATCTGGATGTCAAAACCACCTTCCTGCGCCTGTACATCCCTCAAACCGTACCGCTTTTCGGAATCAAGACTGGCGCCGCGCGCACCTGGACCGTGTCGATGCTCGACGCCGCCCTGCATAACTTTCAGCAATCGGAAACAGCGGCAGGGGCTTACGAGTCAGCCTCGACGTTCATCACCAAACCTTCGCCCACAGGGCAGTTCGATACGCTGCCGGCGGTCAAGCAAAAGCTCACTGTCCCGGCCTTTACCCGGCTATGCCGGGAACTGGATATCGGCGCCCGGTACAACACTTACCTCAAAGACAATCTGGGGCTGTCCAACCCGGTGGCCGGTGCGGTGTTGAAATCGAAGGTGATCGGCTCGCACAAAACAGCACTCAAATCTGCGCTGCAGATGGCGCAAATCCGAAAGGATATTGCAGCGGATGCCCATCTCTCGATCCTGCGCATTCTGGAGGGGCGTTCGGGTGCTCGACTGGATGGGCAGCCGCTGTATGGTCACGACCTGACAATGATGTCCTCCTCGCTGACCGGCATTGTCATTTTCTCGGCGAGCCTGGAGCGCGCGCACAAGGCAACACGGATCATTGCCTACATTCCCGATGATCCAGAGCATCCTCTCAAGGAATACCCGAACACGTTGGCGTTCATGGCCGAGCTGACCCGCAAACTGCGCTCGCCCGCTTATCAAACGTTCTTCAGTCGCTTCGTCGACCACAAGGAAAGAGGACATTTTTTCGCGGACCTCAACCGTCGCCTCCAGAGCGTGACCTGGCATCAACACCGACAGGGCGACCCCCTGCCGAGCTGGCGCGAAACACCTATCCACAAGCCTGATTTGCGGTTTTCGGCGATCCCGTTCAGAGCGGACCTGTGGAACCATCTCTATCAGCGACAGCTGAACAAGATCCTCAACGATGCAAGCACGCTCGCCGTCTCCACTGCCACGGCCGACAGCAACGCGCGATGGGCATTGTGGAATGCCTTCAGCAAAGTGACCTCGACAATCCTTGAAATCGCGACGTTTGTTGCGTTGCCTTTCGTCCCGTTTCTCGGCGAATTGATGCTGGGTTACATGGCCTACCAGTTACTCGACGAAACCTTCGAAGGCATAGTGGACCTGGCTGAAGGGCTGAAAACAGAAGCGTTCGGGCATCTGATGACGTTCGTCGAAACGGTGGTTCAGGTGGGAATATTTGCGGTGGGCGGTGCCATCGCTGCCCGGACCCTCAGCCGTCTGCTCTCGCGTGAAGCTATTGCGCTTGTCGACCCACTCAAACCCGTCACGACGCCCGAAGGAAAAACCCGCTACTGGAAGCCGGATCTCAAGCCTTACGAACAAGCACTCATTTTGCCGGAAGGAGCAAAACCCGATCATCTCGGCCTCTATCAAAACGAGGGCAAGACGCTGCTGCCACTGGAGGGAAAACTGTATGCCGTGAAGCCCCTCCGCGTGCCCGGCACGTTTCAGATTGAGCATCCGAACCGAACTGATGCTTATCAGCCACCTCTGCTGCATAACAACCACGGCGCCTGGCACACAGAACTGGAGCAACCGCTGAACTGGGACCGGGAAAAGGTCATGCGTCGCCTCGGCCATAGCGTCGAGTCGTTCACCAGTGCCGAGCGCGAACAGATCCTGCGAGTCAGCGGTTACCACGACAACGTAGTGCGCGAAATGCATGTCGAACATTACCGCCCGCCTTCGCTGCTGACAGACACGATCAAGCGCTTCAAGATCAACCGGGACATCGAAACCTTTATCGAACAGATCGGCAGCGACCAACCCGAGCGCTATCGAAAGGCCGATGTGACCCTGCAACACCAACTGCTGACCGGCTTCGATTCATGGCCTGTCGACACGCCAATGCCGACACCAGAAACCCAAACGCAAGCCTTCAGAAAACAAACGGCCGAACTCGCCCGAAAGCACCACCAATCGCTGTTCGAGACACGCTACCGCGCACAGGAAAAAACCGATGATCAGCTCCTTCAGCGATTGCTCGACGACGTAAATGGATTGCCGACCGATGTCGCGCAAGAGCTGGTGAGCAATGCCACCGGGACCGAGTTACGCCAGCTGCACAACGGTCGCACGCCCCCACGGCTCAAGGAGGCGGCACTAAAAGCCATGGAGGCCGTACGCGTAACCCGAGCCAGTGAAGGCCTTTACTCCGACGTTTTGGACAACACCGACACCCACCGATTGGCCTTGCATAGCCTGAGTTCGCTGCCCGGCTTTCCCGCCGAGCTGCGTATTGAAGTGAGGGATTACACCCATGACGGACTTGTCCGCGACAGCATTGGCCAGGCCGATGCGCCAATCCTGAAAACACTGGTGCGCGCCGAAGACGGCACTTATCAGGTTTATCAAGACAATGAATCGGCGCCCGGTGATTTTTATCAGGGACTCTTTCAAGCGCTGCCGCAAGCACAGCGCAATGCGTTGAGCCCATCGATCGCAAATGCTCAGTCACTCAAACTACGCATCGCCGAACATGCATTGAACCAACCGGCACTCCGCAAGCTGTTCGCAAAAAATCCCAATCGAAAACCGTTTTACGATCCGACGACCATGCGCTTGCCTGGCGGCTCAAATGGATACCAGCGCAGCCCCTCCCCGACGCCATCCCTCAACGACCGTGTTCGCGAGGTTTACCCCAGCCTTTCCGAGGAGGAACTCCAGTCTGTTGTTCTCCAGTTACAAACGCATCCCGATGGCGCGCGCATGGAGCTCTCACGCCTCTCCAGCGAGTTCGCGCAACTGCAGCAGGATCTGAACACTTGGATAAATGACTCGCCCACTGTTCACCCGCAAACCCGAGCCTCTTTGAACGAATTGGAACGACAGGCCGTTCAACACAATCGCAGGCTGCTGGCCCAGGAAATCCAGCGCAGTTGGCGCCGACAATCAGAGCGGGACGCCGATGGCCCGGATGACACGCCGCGCTATGCGCTCAGATTTTCCGAGCCGATTCTTGGCGATCTACCGACGCTGACGGCCGATTTCCCCCATGTGTCATTGCTGTCCCTTGAAGGCAGTCATGCTGTGCAGGGTGTTACTGAGTTCCTGCAGCGCTTCAATGGCTTGCGCCGCCTCGAATTAAAACGCTTTTTCCTGACCTCCCTCCCCGAGGCCATTCCTCGAATGACGGACCTCGATGCGCTGGTGTTAAGCGATTGCGGAATCAGGTTCGATGCAGCCAACTGGTCGAAGCTGTCTTCATTGAACAAACTGGTCATGCTGGATCTGTACCAGAACCCGTTCACTATGGTGCCCAGTGTCGAACCCATGCCTGAGCTTGTTCACCTGGACCTGAGCCGTACCGGCCTGACCGACATTCCCGACAGCGTAGTTCGCCACCCCAAACTTGATACCGCCAAGCTGCTACACAACAGGATCAGCGAGCTGCCTTCGCAATTGTTCGAAAGCCCGGTGTACACCAAACAAGCAATACACCTGACGCACAATCCGCTTTCGGATAACGCCCGACAACTGATCAAGCATCACTACTTCGACAGCTCATACGATTTGGGTATCTACGCCCCAGAGGCGGACATCAACCGAGTCAGGGCGCTGTACCCGAACCTGGAGGTCGAACAGGCGAGCGAGTTTGTGTATGAACTGGCAGGCACACTGGCAGACGGCCGGATCGAGCTGACAAACCTTGAAGCGGAGCTGGCACAACTGAGCAACGACTTGGCGGTATGGACCTCCGACCTTCCGGCCCAACACCCGTTGACGGGCGAACCGTTCACCGCCCAACAACAACTTGTCGAGCACATGAACCGCGACCAGTTCAAACAGACACTGGAGCAGTGCTGGCGGCATGAAAGCGAACTGGATGATTTCAATGAGGCGCTGGAGCCCACCTTTGAACTCGTTTTCGACTCCTGCATCAACGGCGACTTGCCTACCCTGAACGCCGACTTCAGTCATGTGACATCGCTGGAGTTACGCAGCACCGACGGAGTGACCCGCACCGGGCATTTTCTGGAGTCTTTCCCCAACCTCAAACGTCTCAAACTGCGCGACTGTAATCTGGGCAACATTCCCGATGCGGTGTTCAAGATGGGTCAACTGCGGTCGCTGTCGCTCCCTAAATGCCGTGTCGCACTGTCAATGGAATCGGCAAGTGCGCTGGCGGGAATGGAACAGCTCGATTATCTCGATCTGGCCCGCAACCCCCTGGGGCAAACGCCTGACCTGAGTCAGATGATGGAGCTCACGACCGTACTGCTGAATGACACCGGTATCACCGAAATACCGCACGGCCTGCTGCAAATGACAGCGCTGGACTGGGCCGACCTCAGTGGCAACGCCATCACCGAAGTCCCCAGCGACGTGCTGGAACTGCCGGTGGAAATCGCTGAAAACATCAGTTTTCGAGGTAATCGGTTTTCCGGGGAGAGCCTGCTACGGCTGATCGGCTACTTCGAACGGACGGGTATGGACTTTGGCGTGGAAGAGGTGATCAATCGAGGAGAGATGGAGATCTCGACGTCTGAAGGCTCCGAAATAGAGGAGTAAATCAACCTCAGCAGGTGACGTGATTGCTCTGTCACCCACGCTCCGATGGCACCGACGACAATTCGAACGGGCTGCTGCTGCGCCGCTGGTTGCGATCTTCCCGCGGCGTGGCACCGAAGAAGTTGCGGTAGGCGCTGGAGAAATGCGGCCCCGAGGAGAAGCCACACGACAGGCCGATCTGGATGATCGACTTGCTGGTTTGCATCAACATTTGCCGGGCCTTGTTCAGGCGCAGTTCCAGGTAGTACTGGCTCGGCACACGGTTGAGGTATTGCTTGAAGATCCGCTCAAGCTGCCGACGGGACACGCACACATGCTGGGCGATTTCGTCAGTGGTCAACGGCTCTTCGATGTTGGCTTCCATCAGCAACACCGCTTGGGTGAGCTTCGGATGGCTGGAGCCGAGACGGTTCTGCAGCGGGATGCGCTGGCGCTCGCCACCCTCGCGGATGCGCTCCACCACCAATTCTTCCGACACCGCACCGGCCAGTTCGGCGCCGTGGTCGCGGGCCAGCACGGCCAGCAGCAAGTCGAGTACCGACAGGCCGCCGCACGCGGTCAGACGATCGCGATCCCAATCGAACAGATGGCTGGTAGCAATGACTTTCGGGAAGCGTTCGGTGAAATCATCCTGCCAGCGCCAATGCACGGCAGCGCGATAACCGTCGAGCAAACCCAGTTGCGCTAGCGGGTAAACACCGGCCGACAAACCACCGATCACGCAGCCAGCACGCACCAGTTGTTTCAGCGAACTACTGAGTGCCGGCGCAAGTGTGGTCGGCGGCTCATCGGCGAGCAGGAACAGTTTTTGAAAGTTCTCAAGCTTGCCGGCCCACGGCTCACCCGGTAATTGCCAGGCGCCTTCGGTCGGCGGTTCGGCCTGCAAAAACGACAGTTCGTAGACAACGTCCGGATGCACACGCTGAGCAACACGCAAGGCCTCCTCAGCCAGCGCAAGCGTCAGTGCTTTAGTGCTGGGCCAAATCAGGAAACCAATTCGATGGGCAGTCATGGCGGGCAATCCGAAACGAAAACACTGTTAGAAGCCGAAAGCGGCTGCAACCAAATTAGACCATCTGGCGCGCGGTGCGCAGCATGACCTAATTTGGTGCGTAGCGGGAGTGATTACTTGAGACTACCCGACAGGAATTGCTGCAAACGTTCGGACTGTGGATTGACCAGCACCTCACGCGGGTTGCCGCTTTCTTCGACGACACCTTTGTGCAGGAACACCAGCTGGTTCGACACTTCACGGGCGAAGCCCATTTCGTGCGTTACCACCACCATGGTCCGGCCTTCCAGTGCCAGGGCCTGCATGACTTTCAGCACGTCGCCAACCAGTTCCGGGTCGAGCGCCGACGTCGGTTCGTCGAACAGCATGACCTCAGGTTCCATCGCCAACGCACGGGCAATCGCCACACGCTGCTGCTCGCCGCCGGACATGTGGCCCGGGTAAGCATCTTTACGATGCGCCACACCGACCTTGTTCAGGTAGTGCTCGGCCTTCTCGCGGGCTTCGGCCTTGGACATGCCGAGCACGTGGACCGGCGCTTCCATGATGTTTTCCAGCGCGGTCATGTGCGACCACAGGTTGAAATGCTGGAACACCATCGACAGGCGCGAACGCATGCGTTGCAGCTGTTTCGGGTCGGCTGCCTTCAGCGCGCCGTCCTTGTTGGCAACCAGTTTCAGCTCTTCGTTGTTGAGCAGAATCTTGCCCGCGTGCGGCTGCTCCAGCAGGTTGATGCAACGCAGGAAAGTACTTTTGCCGGAGCCACTGGAGCCGATGATGCTGATCACATCGCCAGCCGCCGCTTTCAGGGACACGCCCTTGAGCACTTCGTGACTGCCATAGCGTTTATGCAGGTCTTGGACTTCAAGTTTGTACATGCGGTCGGTTCTCACAAAAACAGTCAGTCAGTCGTTGAGCAAGCGCCCGTGACGCAGCGCTTCGCGCCCCGCCACCTTGGCTAGCCAGAAACCGGGTTGGGCATAACGCAGCCGTTCAATGGCAAACAGCACCCCGGACGTACCAGCACACACCGTGCTGACCCGATCCGATAACGGATCGATCACTTCGAAAATCTCATCGCCGGCTTCAATCCACTCACCGGGTTTACGCAAGAAACTGATCACGCCAGGATGCGGCGCGAACAGCAATTCAGTGCCTTCGAACGGCATGCCTTCGCAAGCATCTTGCGCAGGTTTTGGCCATTCGCCGCTGATCAGGCCTTGCTCGGCCAGGAACGCCAGAATGCCTTCCGCGTAAGCGCAGGCTTCAGCGCGACCGGTATCGGCCTGACCACCTAATTCAATGGTAGTCGCCAGGCAGGCCAGGGGAATCTGCGCATCAGGAAACAGACGCGACAGACGCAACCACGGCAGCGAGCACGCTTCGTCAAACGAACTGCCGCCAGAATCTTCCGCCAGCAGCCCCACCTTTACGTTCAGGTGCGCGGCCAACGAACGCCATTGCGGCCAGTGTTGCGGCAAGGCGTACATGTGCAGCGCCGCTTCGGCATCGCAATGCAGATCCAGCACCACGTCAGCAGTGCAGGCATGGCTCAGCAAAATGCGCTGCATGCCTTGCAACTGACTTGTAGCTTGCGGCAATGCGGCGAGCACATCACTCATGGTCTGACGGATCAGCTGAATATTGGCGTGTGGATCATCACCCAGGTGCCCTTCCAGCTCGGCGGCCACTGGCGCGCTCAGCTCGACGAAATCCCGGTTGAAGTTCTTGCCGCTGCCCGCCTCAAAACGCCCTTGATGATTGCCCTGAAGCAGTTGGCCGAGGCCCATTGGATTGGCCACCGGCACCAGCTCGATCACACCGTTGAGCAAGCCTTGGGCTTCAAGTTCGGTCAGGCGCTTTTTCAGCTCCCAAGCCGTACGCATGCCCGGCAATTCATCGGCGTGCAGGCTGGCCTGGATGTAGGCCTTGCGCTCGCCACTACCGAAGCGGAACACCGAAATCTGGCGTTCGCTGCCCAAGTGGCTCCACGGCAATGAATGATCGATGCGTTCCATATCAGTGCTTCCGCGGGGCCAGATAGCCCAGCCAGCGGCGCTCGGCCAGTTTGAACATCCGCACCAGAATGAACGTCAGGCACAGGTAGAACACGCCGGCGGTGATGTAGGCTTCGAACGGCAAGTAGAACTGAGCGTTAACCGTGCGCGCGGCACCGGTGATGTCGATCAGGGTCACGATGGACGCCAGACTGGTGGTCTGCAGCATCATGATCACTTCGTTGCTGTACTGCGGCAGCGCCCGGCGCAGGGCCGATGGCAGCAGGATGCGCTTGTACAGTTTGAAGCGCGACATGCCCATGGCCTTGGCCGCTTCGATCTCACCGTTCGGCGTGGCACGCAAGCTACCGGCGATGATTTCAGCGGTGTAGGCGCTGGTGTTGATCGCGAAGGCCAGGCACGCACAGAACGTGGCGCTGGACAGCCACGGCCAGAGGAAGCTTTCACGTACCGCTTCGAACTGCGCCAGACCGTAGTAGATCAAGAACAGCTGCACCAGCATCGGCGTGCCGCGGATCACGTAGGTGTAGAGCCAGGCGCTCATGTTGACGGCCGCGTTTTTCGAGACGCGCATCAAGCCCAACGGCAACGCGCACAGCAGGCCGAAAAACAGCGACAGCGCGAGCAATTTGAGGGTGGTCACCAGGCCGCCGAAGTACAGCGGCAGGGCCTCCCAAATGACGTTGTAGTCGAAGATCATAGATCAGCCGCCCTTACGCCTACCGAGTAGCGCTTCTCAAGGTGACGCAATGCCAGCAACGAGACGCTGGTGATCACCAGGTACATTGCCGCCACTGCGAGGAAGAAGGTGAAAGGCTCGCGGGTGGCATCTGCCGCCTGCTTGGCCTTGAACATCATGTCTTGCAGACCGACTACCGAAATCAGCGCGGTGGCCTTGGTCAGGACCAGCCAGTTGTTGGTGAAACCCGGAATCGCCAAGCGAATCATCTGTGGCACCAACACCCGGAAGAACACCTGAAAACTGCTCATGCCATACGCCATACCGGCTTCTGCCTGACCTTTCGGGATCGCCATGAAGGCACCACGGAAGGTTTCCGACAGGTACGCACCGAAGATGAAGCCCAGGGTGCCGATACCAGCGGCCAGCGGATTGAGGTCGATGTACTCGTCAAAACCGAGCATCGGCGCGACGCGGTTGAGCAAGTCCTGACCGCCGTAGAAAATCAGCAGGATCAGCACCAGATCGGGAATACCGCGGATCACCGTGGAATACAGATCGCCCAGCCAGGCCAGCCAGCGAATCGGGGACAGACGCAGCGCAACGCCGATCAGACCCAGAACAATGGCCAAGACCATGGACGACAAGGCGAGCTGAAGCGTCAGCCATGCGCCATCGAGGATGACAGCCCCGTAGCCTTTCAACATGATTCAGGTCCTCGAAAAGGGGGATGAAAAAATGGCGCAAACCTCAGAGATCCTGTTGCTTGCGCCATTTCGGACTTGTCGCCGGGACGTATTACTTGCCGTAGATATCGAAGGCGAAGTACTTGTCCTGGATTTGCTTGTACTTGCCGTTTTCACGAATGGCAGTGATCGCGGTGTTGATCTTGTCTTTCAGCGCGTCACCCTTGCGAACTGCGATACCTACGCCGTCGCCGAAGTATTTGACGTCGGTGAACGCAGGGCCAACGAAGGCGAAACCTTTGCCAGCGTCGGTTTTCAGGAAACCGTCATCCAGCAGCGTAGCGTCTGCCACGGTGCCGTCGAGGCGGCCAGCAGCGACGTCGAGGTAAATTTCGTTTTGCGAACCGTAAGGCTTGATCTCGGCACCCAGCGGGGCCAGGACTTCACGGGCGAAACGCTCGTGGATCGAACCACGTTGCACGCCGATGTTCTTGCCTTTGAGCTCAGCCAGGCTGTCGCTGACTGGAGTGCCGGCCTTCATGACCAGGCGAGCCGGAGTGTTGTAGTACTTGTTGGTGAAGTCCACGGACTTCTTGCGGTCTTCAGTGATCGACATGGACGACAGGATCGCGTCGATCTTGCGCACTTTGAGTGCCGGGATCAGACCGTCGAACTCTTGCTCGACCCAGACGCACTTGACCTTCATCTCTTCGCACAGAGCGTTGCCGATGTCGTAGTCGAAACCAACGATGCTGCCGTCCGGCGCTTTGGAAGCGAACGGAGGGTAAGCCGCTTCGATACCAATTTTCAGAGGCTTTTCATCGGCGAAAGTCGGCAAGGACAGCACGGACAGTGCCAGGGCGCCAAGCAGCACGAGTTTCTTCATCTTGGGACTCCATCGGTAAAGGGCTAAAACGGCAGAGTGAGCGATAGCCCAATATGCGAATGAGTGGAACCGCAAAGCGGTGCTGCGTCGCAGGAATCGCGCGTTTTTTTCAACGCGAGCAACAACGAGCGAGTGATCGGCATTCTAACGACAGGCCCGAAGCCGATATTTCTTCAATGCGACAACTAATTACAGAAGCACCGAGAAAGCCGCTTGGGCGCGTTGACAGCCTTGCAAATTCATGCAAGAGCAAAAGACAGTGAACCGATCTATGCTGCAAATTACGGGCCTATTATTGGCAAAGCCTTCTAATCCGGCAAGCGCAGCGTTGTGTCTTATTTTTTATGAGCACTAGAGAGACCCAATAACGGGGCTTTGCGTTTCCCAATGCCCCGGATTGGAGCTAGCGGTTACACATTCAGTTACTTGAAGGCTTGCAGGTAACAGTGGGAAATCACCTACAGACGAAGCCGATAATTATTGGCCGTTGCTAATGTGGTGCCTGACAGGCCGCCTTCGCGAGCAGGCTCGCTCCCACAGTAGTTCTTTGGTGATCACAAGTTCTGTGTTCACTGGAGATCCTGTGGGAGCGAGCCTGCTCGCGATGAGGCCCGAACTGCCAATACAAAAACCCCAGGCATTAAAAAGCCCCGCCAGGCGCAATGCCGGGCGGGGCTTTGGTGACTCAAGAACCGCTTAAGCGACGTTCATGATCTTGTGCTCATCAATCAAATGCTGCACCACACCCGGATCCGCCAGGGTGGAGATATCCCCCAACCCATCGTATTCGGCCGTAGCAATCTTGCGCAGGATGCGGCGCATGATTTTGCCCGAACGGGTTTTCGGCAGGCCCGGCGCCCACTGGATGACATCCGGCGAGGCAATCGGACCAATCTCTTTACGCACCCAGTTTTTCAGCTCAAGTCGCAGCTGCTCGCTCGGCTCTTCGCCACCGATCAACGTGACATAGACATAAATGCCCTGCCCTTTGATGTCGTGCGGCACACCGACCACGGCCGCTTCGGCGACTTTCGGGTGGGCGACCATCGCGCTTTCAATCTCGGCGGTCCCCATGCGGTGGCCGGACACGTTGAGCACGTCATCCACGCGACCGGTAATCCAGTAGTAACCGTCTTCGTCACGACGCGCACCGTCACCGGTGAAGTACATGCCGCGGAACGTCTTGAAGTAGGTATCGACGAAGCGGTCATGGTCGCCATACAGCGTGCGCGCCTGGCCTGGCCACGAATCGAGAATCACCAGGTTGCCCTCGGCAACGCCTTCGATGATGTTGCCCAGGTTATCCACCAATGCCGGTACCACGCCGAAGAACGGACGTGCCGCAGAACCCGGCTTGAGCGCGTGCGCACCCGGCAGAGGGCTCATCAGGGTCGCGCCGGTTTCGGTCTGCCACCAGGTGTCGACGATCGGGCAACGGGATTGGCCGACGTTCTTGTAATACCAATCCCACGCTTCCGGGTTGATCGGCTCACCGACCGAACCCAACAGACGCAGGCTGCTGCCATCGGCGCCTTCAACGGCGGCCTTGCCCGACGCCATCATCGCGCGGATCGCGGTCGGCGCGGTGTAGAGAATATTGACCTTATGCTTGTCGACGATTTTCGCCACCCGGGTGATGTCCGGGTAGTTCGGCACGCCTTCGAACAGCAAAGTGGTCGCGCCATTGGCCAGCGGGCCATAGACAATATAGGTGTGGCCAGTGACCCAACCGACGTCGGCGGTACACCAGTAGACTTCGCCCGGACGGTAATCGAACACTCGCTCGTGGGTCATCGCCGCGTACAACAGATAGCCGCCAGTGGTGTGCTGTACACCCTTCGGCTTACCGGTCGAACCGGAGGTATAAAGGATGAACAGCGCTTCTTCAGCACCCATTTCTTTCGGCGCGCACACAGTGCCTGCCACTTTCATCAGGTCTTCGTACCAGATGTCGCGATGCTGGTTCCACTTGATGTTGCCACCGGTGCGCTTGCACACGATGACTTTCTGGATGCTGCTGGTTTCCGGGTTGGTCAGCGCGTCGTCGACGTTGGTCTTGAGCGGGATCTTCTTGCCGGCACGAACACCTTCGTCGGCCGTGATCACCACTTTGGATTTGCAGTCGATGATCCGACCCGCCAGGGCTTCCGGCGAGAAACCACCGAACACTACCGAGTGAATTGCGCCGATCCGGGTACACGCCAGCATGGCGACCACGGCTTCGGGGATCATCGGCATATAGATAGTCACCACGTCGCCGCGGTGCACATCCTGGCCACGCAGGGCGTTGGCGAATTTGCAGACTTGTTCGTGCAGTTCGCGATAGGTGATGTTGCGGCTTTCGGCAGGGTCATCCCCTTCCCAAATAATCGCGATTTGATCGCCGCGCTCGGCCAGATGACGGTCGAGGCAGTTGTAGGAAACGTTCAGGGTGCCGTCGGCGAACCATTTGATGTCGACATGGTGATCGTCGAAGGAAGTCTGTTTCACCGTGGTGAAAGGCTTGATCCAGTCGAGGCGCTTGGCTTGCTCGCGCCAGAAGCCGTCCGGGTTAACGACGGACTGCTGGTACATGGCCTTGTAGGTCGCCTCGTCAGTCAGCGTGTTGGCCAAAACCTCGGGACGAACGGGATACAGAGAAGCCGCACTCATCTTTGTTACCTCGGTGGAATAGTTGTTTTTGTATGACCCAGTTGTAGCCGGGCCGGGCCTATAGAACCATTCGACGATGGTAGTAACAAGCCCCTACAAAATGTGGCTATACCTCGTCAATGCGCTCAAGGGCGGTGATTTCAGGGGCTTTGGGCATTTATTAAATTGGCTTCATCAGCGAGCCAAAGGTCGTTTTTCGAGGATTGTTACAGGATCTGCCAATAGTGTTTATCAAAAGCACGCCTATATGAATGTAAACCTCACGCCTAAAATCAGCCTCGCCAACCAGGCAACGTGATTAACCAAGTTGCAGCCCCCACGAAGGCAGTTAATCCAAAACCTAGTACTTAAGTTCTACACGCAACCCCAAAAAGGTTGCGTGACCCCACTCGACCTCTAAAAGGTAAATCTGAAATGAAAGCTTTATTAGTTCTGGCCCTCAGCAGCCTGTGCGCAACCGCCATGGCAGACGAGGTCCCGACTGATGTCGCACAGCAGCAACCCGCCGTTGAGGAATACACTTACTCCACTCACCTGGACATCGCCAAAGTTATCTCGATGAGCGAAATCCCAAATGTGTGTGAAGTTGTTCCAGCCACAATGGAATACGACGACTCCAAAGGCCAACGCCACATTCTTCGTTACAGCGTCATGGGTAACGGCTGCTCTAACGGCTAATCACCCGATCTCACCTTCCCAAGGTTCGACCCACCCGCCCGCTATTTAAGGCAGATGAAGCGCCGAACCTTATATATCGATTTACACGATTTATTTAAGCGTTTATTTGCGATTTTCAATCAAATTAGTTGGCGTAGTATCAATTCCACACCCAAGGCACAAAACGCCAACGAACCTGGAGCCACTACCATGAAAACCAAACTGATCCTCGCCCTGACCCTCTCTGTCCTGGCCGCTAACACCTTCGCCGCTGACGGCTACGACCGCACTGGCTCGGCTACTTACACCACACAAGCGGCTGTCGCTTCTGACGGTTACGACCATACCGGTTCGGCGTCTTTCGCCTCCGATGGTTCCGATCACACGGGCGCTGCCAAACTCGCTTCTGACGGTTTTGATCACACCGGCGCTGCTAAAGTGGCTGCCGATGGCGCTGATCACGTGGGTGCCGCTCGCTTCAGCTGATCATGTAGCGTGACGTTACAGCCCGACTTCGGTCGGGCCTAGTTGTGTCTAGGGCCTTCGAAAACCGACTCAAAACACAACATGTAGTGAAAAATGCAATTTTTTGGCTGTTTTTTGAACAAAAAAATTGCCCGCTAAAATTTATGAAAAAAAATCTGCACCCGCGACATCCAGCCAAAGCCCTGTAAACCCTCGCTCCGACCGAAAAACACTCCTTCTCGTCCGCTCCATGCGCGGATTCGCCCCACCACGACCGCAAAAATTTCCCTATAATGCCGCCTTAAACGGGCCTGCAATATTCCCTTACAGGGATAACAGCCAGTCTGAAGCCCACGCCGAAGTCCTCACCGATTTCTGCGCCCGTCAGAGGCTCTCGGAACCCCGTACAAAATTATGTTTATTTGCCTGCGTGTACCGCTGCAAAAAACGCTATCCAACGCGGCCAGTACGGTCGTGTGAAAAACAACCAATCAGTTTTCACACGGGCAACTGGCCCTCACGCAGGAGACGACACGTCATGCTGAGCTGGGACGAATTCGACAAAGAAGACAGCGGCGAAACCGTTGTAAAAGGCGCCAACGCTGGCCACGCAACTGAAGCCAACATGGACCGCCTCGACACCGCTGGTGGCGTCGCGGCTCAAGAAGCCCGCGCCGTAACCGCGTCCGACTCCGCCGCAATCGCCCGTGCAAAAGCTGCCCTGGACAACCTCGACATCGCCGAAGGCCTCGCCGAACTCGAAGGCGCCTCCGCCCGTGTGGCTGTCGACGAAAAGCGCATGATCAACTGCCGCGCCGACCTCAACCAGCTCGTTCCTTTCAAGTACGACTGGGCCTGGCAGAAGTACCTGGACGGTTGCGCAAACCACTGGATGCCGCAAGAAGTCAACATGACCGCCGACATCGCCCTCTGGAAAGACCCGGAAGGCCTGACCGACGACGAGCGCCGCATCGTCATGCGCAACCTCGGCTTCTTCTCCACCGCCGACTCCCTGGTTGCCAACAACCTGGTGCTGGCCGTGTACCGCCTGATCACCAACCCGGAATGCCGCCAGTACATCCTGCGCCAGGCGTTCGAAGAGGCGATCCACACCCACGCCTACCAGTACTGCATCGAATCGTTGGCCATGGATGAAGGCGAGATCTTCAACATGTATCACGAGATCCCATCGGTCGCGAAAAAAGCCACCTGGGGCCTCAAATACACCCGTTCGATCTCCGATCCGAAGTTCGAAACCGGCACCGTCGAAACCGACAAAGAATTGCTGCGCAACCTGATCGCCTACTACTGCGTTCTGGAAGGCATCTTCTTCTACTGCGGCTTCACCCAGATCCTCTCCATGGGCCGTCGCAACAAAATGACCGGCGTCGCCGAGCAGTTCCAATACATCCTGCGCGACGAATCCATGCACCTGAACTTCGGCATCGACGTGATCAACCAGATCAAAATCGAAAACCCACACTTGTGGGACGCTGAAATGAAGGAAGAAGCTTCGCAGATGATTCTGCAAGGCACTCAGCTGGAAATCGAATACGCGCGTGACACCATGCCTCGCGGCGTGTTGGGCATGAACGCGGCGATGATGGAGGACTACCTGAAGTTCATCGCTAACCGTCGTCTGTCGCAGATTGGGTTGAAGGAAGAGTATCCAGGGACGACTAACCCGTTCCCTTGGATGAGCGAGATTATGGACTTGAAGAAAGAGAAGAACTTCTTTGAGACTCGGGTTATTGAGTATCAGACTGGTGGGGCGTTGAGCTGGGATTGATTCCAGAGCTCGCCGCGATTTGATGATTGCGATCTGAATCGACAAATCGAAAAAGCAAAAGCCCCGATCTGATCGGGGCTTTTTTATGGGTGGATGAAAATGCTTTTCTCATCCCTACGCTACGACGTCAAAACTCCTACAAAACTTACAGCTGCTTCCGCGTTGATGCCCCATCAAAGCACCTCTAAGCTTCATTGCAGGTGCCTAAGAAACGCCCAACGTAGAAAGCTTGGTCAATCACACAGATGCGCAATTCACCCTATGGTGGTTTGTCGTTCGAAGGTGACGGCTTTGCTCGTTGGGGTTTCTTAATTCCACTCTACGTTGGGTCTAGCCCTGCCCCCTTAGTACGTAGAGGTCACGGATTATGTCTACTCAACTCGCATCCAGAAGTTTACCCACACCAATGAACGACGAGTGGGAGCCTCTCGCATCCACCCTATTCACTCGCCACGACATTCATCTCCACGCCCTACTCTTCGAAAACCAAGCCTGGTTTTGCGCGCGTGATATAGGGCGGCTGATGGGCAAGTATTTGGATGAGCGAATGTCCCGAAAACTCGATACAGATCAGCGACGGATGTTGTTGGTGCACGCTCACGGAGTAGCAGAGGAACGACTGATGCTCAGCGAATCGGGCGTGTATGCATTATTGGTTTATCACTATTGCCCGGAATATCGCTCACTACGCGAATGGCTGACGCATCAGGTTGTAGCTGCACTGCGTGACGCAAGACCATCGCGGGCAGTTGAGCGGCCGACCTTGAGCGTTTTGGATTGGCCACAGATGCAACTGAGTTTGCTGCATTGGCAGAATGAACCATGGATTCGGATGCGGGACATGCCTTGCATCCTGCGGCCCCAACAGCAAATGTCTTGGTGGAGGAAAGCATCGCGGCTATTTCTATTTTAGGAAGCCGTCGAAGACAGGGTGCAGCGTTCTGCACCCATTTGATTTGGAACCATGAGCATCAAGCCGACTGTTCACTCGATTGCAGTTGCTGAGAGAGAAGTGGGAACCCTTCAGGTGCTCCCAACAATACGCCACGCTCCATATCAAACGGCAGCACCCTAAGCATGAGCTTCGGAGCAAACTCGAATACCTGCAACGGGGCATCAAATGCAGATCGCCTTGGATAAATCAGTACCAACTCCCCCTCACCCGCTAGGTATTTGTGGCCATAAGCGAACAACTGATAAAAATCGGATTGCTTCAAACCGTAGCTCTTATCCTCATCGGAGGAGTTCAACCGCTTCCATTTTGTGTCTAACACCCAGCTTTTTTGTTGATGGTGAACCATTAGATCCGGCCGTAGCTGGAAGAAGTTTTTGCCTTTGTGCTGACACAAATATTGACTGTGGGTTTGAGTTTTAAGTCGAGCATCGTGTTGCAGATCCCTGCCAAGACTTGCAGCTACATAGCGCTCGAATAGTTTCTCCATAGGAAACAACAAGCTCATGCCATGCCACTCCCCAGCGACCGCCAAGGGCATCTGTTGCTTGATGATCAGCTCGCACCATGGCTTTACCGGTACGTAGTGTGCCATCAGTCGCTCATCGCTCCATTGCTTGAAGTCCTGCTGCACGTTACGACTTGTAGGCACCTCCAACAAAACACTTCTTAGCTCATGAGCCAGTCGCCAGTTACCGGCATCTGTTGTTGTTTTGCAGACCTGATCTAGCGCAAATTTGAGCAAGCGATTTTCTGGTCGGTCGGGTAAATATATATCGTGTCGTATCTGAAAATGGTGCTGACGCCCGGGGGGTTGGCGCATTTGCTTGACCACATCTAGCCGACCACGCAGAAAACGCTGTTCCTCCTCCACACGTCGATAGTCAAAGCGTAAGCCTCGTTTTATCAAATGATCCAGCGCCAACAAGAATCGGCCCATGACCCATTCGCTTAACGGCGCATCGAAATTTTGAAGATCTGCGGCACCGACTTCACGGGAGGGTAAATTTAGAGAGGCTTGAATCATACGACGCAACAACGCTCTGCTTTGTTTGATGCAGTCCTCTCGCTCAAAATGCTTGGGGAGAATTTCGATACGAGTGCCACAAGGTGTTTCCAACACACCAACGTAGTTGTCGAGTTTGAGTAAACGACGGTTCTCAAGCTGAACCAGTGCAGCTCCAGCATTGCTGAAAGAAGCATTTAATTTGCACAGCCAGTCAAAAGCGGAAACCGACACTTGAGCAAGGTCCAACGTTGGCTCAGTGATTTTATCTGTCGTCAGACTCGCGTACTCGCGAATTGTGATGACAGGTTTCACGCCGTCACGCCTTTCAATGCATGGATAACAGCAGCCCCCAGTCGTCGCGTATTAAACTCAAGACCACTTGCATGATGTGTTGCCAGGCCATGCGCTGCGGCAAGCTCTCGCAAAATGGGTTTAGAAGGATTAACGATCTTCCCAGACTTTAAAACCTCGATTGAGCCGCTTTCAAGCTGACGAATCTGGATGTCGTCTTTTTCCGCTTCAATAGCTTCCTGGACCTTTGGAGGCACTGCTTGGTGATCGACAATCCCCCAAAAAGACTCAACCCGAGCAAAGGCATCCTCGTTGACTAGCCATTGGTTATTCTGGTTACTCAGCACCACTTGATCGCCAAACAAAGATCCTGAGTTGAATGGCGGCTGTTCGATAAAGCAGTTTTCAGGAGCCTTGCGGTGATCATTAAGGACCCACTGAATCCGCTGCCAATCTTCGAAAAAATACTCTTGCAACAATGGGAGCACTTGCTCGCGAAAAACTTGCCCCAATCGCTCCAGCGTTGGCTCACTTTCTAGCGGCATGAAATACGCATGCCCTAAGCAATGATCTCGGTCTAACAGCATCTCGATCCGTTGATTCATCGCTATCAAGAGTTGGGCAAGGTTAAGTCCGCCCACGATGATGTCACTCAACAGTTCCGGTTTAGGCGGCATTTCACGGAAAGTGAAACGGCGACGCAGTGCGATATCTAGTCCTGCCAATGAACGATCCGCAGTGTTCATGGTGCCAATGAGATAGACATTATTCGGTACGCTGAAATGATCCTTCGAATACGGCAGCGTCACCTTCAACGCCTCATCAGCTCCCGCGCGTTTGGACGGTTCGATTAACGTAATCAACTCGCCGAAAATTCGCGAAACATTGCCCCGATTTATTTCGTCGATGATAAGTACGCGTGTATTACTGAATTGGGCAGTCGCCTTACCATCTACGTGATCGGATGCAGTATCCAAAATACGCTCGACCAAAACCGGCAAAATGTTGTTGTAGCCATTGATCAAAAATGGCTCCAGCTTAGTTTCGGAGACCTTGTCAAAAACTAGCTTGTTACGAATATCTGCGACAGTTAATCGTCCGGAACGCACATATTCAGCAAGCGTGTTGAGGATATTCATCCCAATCGGTAGTTCTTTTCCGTTTGGCTTAATCAAATTGAGCAACTCAACCGATGCGGTCGCGACTATGTACCCCGATCCAAATGACTCCCCTCTCGTAAACAGAACGCTAGGTTTTTTTACCTTGGCGTTAGCAGCGGCACACAATTTTTTGAACACACCATCGACAACGTCATAGCGCAGTTGCCCATCTTCTCCGCTTTCTGCACGCAGACCTTCGACAAAGTCCTCATAGCTGAAGCTTTGATGAAACGTGACGAACTCGACATACCCATCTTCTGCTAGCTCATCAAAACGAGTCTTCAAAGCTGTCCGATCGTTCTTGTTGGCCAGAAGAAACTCAGGAGCAAGAATTTCCAGTGCAGCCTCGATGGTCGCGTACGTCTTACCGGTACCCGGAGGGCCAAACAAGATTTGGTTAAGTGCAGGCGAAGTCATCGAATCGCTATCCTTGCTACGTGAGCAAAATGGGTCGGGCGATTGCTCTATTACAGTCGACACAGGCTGTAAGCCCAAAACTCGACGTAGGAAACAGCGCACAGCCACAGGAAATTAATCCTACAACGGTAACCACATTGCTATCTCTGGTAAAGCCACACAGAAATGTCGAGCGAGGCAGCGAAAAAGCTGTGCAGGACGAGAGCTTAGCGACTATATAAACGATCCCACAAAGAGCCCAAGCCCCATGAAATTCGACCTCGCCTACTGCCTCAGCCTCGACGACAAGCTGTCGATCTATGACGTGCGCGATTTGAATTTCGACGAAACCATGGAGTTCGACTCCGCCAAAGAACACTTCCAATGCCCCAACGATGCCTGTCGTTTGGCCTTCGATGCGGCGAATGTCTTGACCACGTTCAACGCCAAAAACGTGAACTACGTGCGCACCCCGCACTTCAAGAACACGCCCAGCACCCGGCATGTGGCGGATTGTCCTTATGTCAGTCTCAAGGCTTCGGCGTCAGGTGCGGACGCGGACGGCGCGGAAACGGATGACAGTCGCGAGGAGCATTTCCCGTCGGAGTTGTTGCTGACGCGGCGTGAGTATGTGCGTAAGCCGTCGAGCCCGGCGGTGGCGGCTGACGTGATGCGGGACGACTCGAAACCCTCTTCAGCGGCCAGTGATGTCGAACACCCGAGCCGCGAATCAGCACCGGACAAGACCAGTGTCTTCGCCCATCCGGTGGAGTGTTTTGTGTCGAACTTCGAGGACAAGGAGTTGCTCAAGCGCATGCCGCTGAAGATTGGCGAGCACACGGCGCCTTATGGGTCGTTCTTCAAGAAGATCGAATATCTGCAGGACAACAAGGGGCTGATTTACTGGGGCAAGATCAAGGAGATCAAGGATTACACGCAGAGCTTTCGTATCGATTTCGAACAAAAGGTCTGGTTCAAGCAAGCGGACGAGGCAAAGAAGAAGCCTTATTCAGTCAACGTTTACCTGAGCAAAAAGCTGATCGACAACTACCGCAAGCGCAAAGCGTTTCTGGAAGAGATCAAGCACGCCAGTGAGAGCGGGAAGGAGTTGTATTGCTTCTTTTATGGCGTGACGCCGGAGTTGAAGCAGGTGCCGAGCAAGAAAAACCCCGAGCAGACGTTCGGAGTGTTCAGTGCCAATATTGAGAACCTGGATCACTTTATTGTTCGGGAAGCGCCGGGGTTGGCGGATAAGTAATTCAGCGTCAGGGCAACTTCAATGCAACGTGGCCGGACACCTGGACGCGAGCTATTTACGTAGTCAAGTTTGGGAAACGTCTGATTGTTTTCTATTCATGGGTGCGGGTAAGGTGCTGCCTCTATGAATGCTGATATGGATATCGAAATGTCTGGCAAGCCTGCTGCACGCAAGTCCGATACTGTGAGCTGTCCCCGCTGTGGTGGATCAGCCATCGAATCCGGGTCACCGAATGTGTTTTTTGATGGACTCCCCGCTGCCCGGGTAACTGACTGCACCACCTGCGGCAGTATCTTGACCACGGCTGCCATGTCCTCGGTACAGATCAATGGCCAGGCCGCGCTGGTCACCGGCTCGCAAGGAACGCATGGCGACACCATCACGAGTGGGTCATCGAGCATTATCATCGGCAACAGCTTCACACCTGCGCCTTTTTCGTCGTTTAGTCCTATGCCTGCGCATCTAGTTGAGCCTTCCAGCTACCAACCCCCGGTCGATGTACGGGCGCCTACCTCAGCGCCGACTGTAGCTGCTGATGACTCGGCTTTAGAGGAGGAAGAAGAGGAAGAAGAGCTGAATGAAGAGAAACCGGTGGGTATCACCTTGCGCATTGGCGTGTTCTTCGATGGCACGCTGAACAATGCAAACAACAGTGAAATGGGACTGCTATGTGGCGCTAGCCACGCCATCAAGCCCGAAGATCTGGACGCCAGTTGTAAACCCTATATGTCCGACCCAGACAGCAGTTATGCAAACGATGAGTCGAACATCAAGAAGCTGAGCGATTTGTATTTTTCCTCTCGCGATACTCTGGATGAGGGGGCATTACATCTAAGATTTGAAACGGTCTATGTGGATGGTATAGGCACATCATCTGGTCAACCCGATAGTATGCTTGGGGCCGGGATGGGGCGCGGTGCGATGGGGGTAACTGCGAAGGTAGATGAGGCATTTAAAAAAATCGGACGAGCTATCTTTGACTTTTCCCAAACCTATCCCGATTCAAAAATCATTAACTTAATGTTCGATACGTTTGGCTTCAGCAGGGGTGCAGCGGCTGCACGACATTTCTCCAACGAAGTCGCGCGGGGACAGAATGGTCCGCTGGGCAATATCTCCAAGATATTTCGTGGGGCTTTCCACCAAACCTATAACGTTGAGTACCAGCACGATATCCAAATGAGTTTTATCGGCTTGTTTGATACCGTACCGTCAGTAGGCGGTTTGGCCAACCTGGGCTATATACGTAGCCAAACACAACCAGGGCTCAAACTGTACTTACCTCGCAGCTTGTTTCCGAATGTCGTCCAATTGGCTGCCCGGGATGAAATCCGTGCCAACTTCGCCTTGACCCGAGTAAAACCCGATCACCTGGAAATCACATTGCCCGGTGTCCACTCGGACCTTGGCGGCGGGTACTTTCCTGAATCAGAAGAGAACCTGCTGATTAGCCCGATGCAGGCGCTGGATGTTCCCACCACGACAGACGTGAAATACACATCGATCTACCGGGACGCTCAACGGGTGAAGGCGCAGTGGGAGGCCAAAGGCTGGCCGTCCAATATGCTGGAGATCGTGACCCCCTACGTTCGAAGCTTGCCTCCGTCTCAGCAAGACCGTTTGAATCCAAACAAGCGGGTCTATGCGGCGTTACAGCTCAAGCGCCCAGTGCGAGGCGAGTTGTCACGGGTATACCTGCGGGTCATGTATGAGTTGGCGAAACAACGGGGAGTTCGATTTAAGGACCTTGATGAGCAGTACCCGACCTATACCATCCCATCTGAGCTTCAAGCATTGAGTGACCGCTTTGTGGCGGGTGACTACAGTACAACGCCCGCCGAGGAGCAATTGCTTAAACTGAAGTACATTCACAATTCGGCCAGTTGGAACCCACCGACAAATTTGCAAGGTTCAACACCTCGAACCAGCGCAGGTTTACTCTACTTTAATTCCCCAACCACGGACGGGATCCGCGTACAACATCCCCATGTACCTGACTAGGAGTCGAAAATCTTGCGAACACTATGGATCTTGTTGGGGGCTTTTTTTGTGAGCGGTTGCCAAGCGTCGGGCGAGCCGTTGGGGCGTTCAGACCCCGACGCCGGGCCGTGGGCGCTGGGTTTTGTTACTCCTTACGCAATGGACGCATGGGTTGAGGACGCTGCCACAATTGATACCCATGGGACTCTCTATCGTCGAATAGGCAGTGGCGTAGCTTCTGGCGGAAGGAAAAATGGCATGCCAGGGGCTAATGGTTGGCTGGTGACTGGCGGCGGCACCGAGAGGGATGTAAAGAGTGCCAAGCTTCCGGTACGGATCTATGTTCGCTGGCAATCGTTAGTCGAACCTCAAACCTATCAAGGTTGGGTTGAAATTCCGGAAGAAGCTAGACAGATCATGCGTGATGCATTGACCAAGGAGTGCGCAAGTGTTCCAGAGGCAGCTTTCCTGGATAAATCAGCTTCTATACAGATAGGCATTGCCCCCGGCGGTGTAGTGCAAGTGTGGGCGTTGGATGAGTGCCGACGAGCAATCAAAGTTGCACGCAGCAAAGCCGAGATTGAACCCAAGGGGCCTGGGTTAGGGCTCTCCCATGGCAGCTATTTCTCGTTGGAAGAAGATTCCAAACGCTATATCGAAAAGTACGGCATCCCCTACGGAAGCTGGTGAATGACCGGATTGCAGTGGCTTGCCCTGGCCCACCTACAACACGTCATCAAGCGTCAGGGCGTTTCCGGATCGGGTATCAAGAGGCGAAGCATCGTTCGAGCGATGGAAAGCTACGCGCCGATAACATTCAACTCAGGCACAGGCTGATCATCACCAGCACCAGCAAACCGATATACACCCGCGCATGCATTCGATCCGGTATCCGCCCAATCCACGGAGTCGCCAACCGAATCCCCACCAGCGACCCCACCGTCAAAACCGCAAACGCAAGCAGATCCACATAACCAACAAACCACGGCCCAAAATCAAACTCGGTGAAACCGGCCATGGCCATGTAAGTCAGTGTCCCGGCCAGCGCCACGGGCAAACTGAGCGGGTTGGCCATGGACGTCGCCTGGGACATGCTCAACCCACAACGCCGCAACAACGGCACGGTCATGACGCTACCGCCTACGCCGAGAAACGTGGCGATGGTGCCGATTCCTACACCGCCGCCAGACACTTCTGCCCTTCCCAATCGCCGTGGGGTGACGGTGTCGGGCGCTGTAAGAAAGCCGCGTCGCAACACGCAATCGGCGATGGTCACGCCCAGGTACGCGATGAAGGCATAGCGAATCACCTCGCCACTGGCCCACATCGCCGCTATGGCGCCGACTACCGCGCCCACGCCGATAAACCCGCCCAACGGCCACAGGTAATGACGAATGAGATTACCGGCGCGTCGGTGTTTTCCGGTGGCGATCGTTGCGTTGACGATCATCACGCAGGTCGAGGTTGCCACAGCAATGTGCATCGCCGATTGGCCGATGGGGTCGTCTGTGCCGTGGCTGGCCATGAGCATGCGGTACAGCAATGGCACGACGACGAAACCACCGCCGAAGCCGAACAGCACCGCGGTAATGCCGGTCATGCAGCCAAAGAGTGCCAGCAGAAGATAGAACATGGAGGTCGTCCGTTGGTTGAGAGCGGTCGACGATAGAACGATGCGCCTTGGCCTGCCTCAGCAAGTCAGCCAATAATGTTCGCGTTTACGCCAACCGGTGGGGCTGCTCAATGCGCAATGTTTCGATTGATCTGCTGGACCACACACCACGGCCGGTGGTGGCCATCGGTACGGATTATTCCCACGGCCATTTGTTGCCTCGTCATACACATCGGCGGGCGCAATTGTTGTACGGCGCCACGGGGGTAATGCAGGTCAGCACACATGATGGCAGTTGGGTGGTGCCGCCGCAGCGGGCGGTGTGGATTCCGCCGGGGGTGGCGCATGAGGTGCTGATGCTGGGGGTGAGCACGCGCAGTATGTATATCGAGCCGGGGGCGGTGGATCTGGGGGATCGCTGCCAAGTGATCAGCGTTTCGCCGTTGATGCGGCATTTACTGATGGAGGCGGTGGAGATCCCGCTGGCGTATGACGAGCGTGGGCGCGACGGTACGTTGATCGGCTTGCTTTTGCATGAACTGGCGCGCAGCACTCACCTGCCGTTGCACATTCCCCTGCCCGTCGATGCGCGGCTGCTCGCGTTGTGCCAGGGCTTTGTCCAGCGGCCCGACGCTCATCAGTCGCCACAGCAATGGGCCGATCAGTTGCACATCAGCCTGCGAACGTTTAATCGCCTGTTCCGCCAACAGACGGGTCTGAGTTTCAGCCAATGGCGGCAGCGGGCCTGCGTGGTGCTGGCTCTGGCGCGGCTGGTGGTGGGCGAACCGGTGACGCGGATTGCCCTGGATTTTGGCTATGACAGCCCGGCGGCGTTCTCCACGATGTTCCGCCGCGTACTGGGACAGGCGCCAACGACCTGGCTGGACGGGACGAGATAGAACCGATCAAAAAATGAGTTTGATTCGGGCTCAAAACAACTGTACAAAAACACAGTATTTTTTGAATCAGCACTCTTGAGCCCGGAGAACACCATGGCCTCTCTTGCGATGAAAATCACCCTGGAACGTATCGCCCTTTTCCAATTCACCCCCGCGCATAGCGTTCAGGCCCGAGCGATGCTGGGTTGGAGTGTGGAGGAACTGTCTCGGGAATCCGGGGTTTCGGTGGACGCTATTCAGCGATTTGAGGATGAACGCGATGTGCTGGATGTTACGCGGCTGGCGTTGGCTTATCGGTTTGAATCGGAGGGGTTGGTGTTCTTCCCGGGTTTTGCGCCGGGGAGAGGGATGAATGTGAAAGGGGCGACACCTGATCCGGTGGGGCGGGCGGATTATGCGATGGTTGAGTGAGGTGTCGGCGAATGAGTGAAGTCAATGGAAACGACAGCTGTGTTTATGAAGCGCTGGGACATCCCGATGCGGGTGAGATGCGGGGCAAATCTGAGTACGTTATGAAGATTGGCTTACTCCTCGAAACCGGTCGGTTGAGTAAGACTGAGGCGGCACAAAAGCTCGGACTGTCTAAGGAGGAGCTGAATGAAATGCTCCGCGGAAAATTTCGCGATTTGACTGTGGCAAAGATCTCGGAATATCTAAATCTGCTACAGGACCAACGCAGCTAGTTTGGTTGTGAAACTCGGGCCGCTCCGTGGGTCGGCCCGGCGACACATCATCAAGCGTTCTGAGGCTCCACCTGATCGCCAACGTTTTCCATCTCCGACCACCAGGCTCCACCCCGTTGCGGATACATCACATTAAACGCCTGCCCCATCTGCGGCGTAGTAATCGACACATTCCGCTCCCAGGCCAACGCCAGAATGCGGTCGAAAGGTTCGTTCCAGGCATGCATCGACAGATCGAACGTGCCGTTATGGATCGGCAGTAACCAGCGACCTTTGAGGTCGATGTGCGCTTGCAGGGTTTGCTCCGGCTGCATGTGCACATGCGGCCACTCAACGTTGTAAGCACCGGTTTCCATGAGCGTCAGGTCGAACGGGCCGTACTGTTCGCCGATGCGTTTGAAACCGTCGAAGTAGCCGCTGTCGCCGCTGAAGAAGATTCGCGTGTCATCGTCGATCATCACCCACGAGGCCCACAGCGTGCTGTTGCCATCGAACAGACCTCGACCGGAAAAGTGCTGCGAAGGTGTGGCGATGAACTGAATACCGTCGACCTCAGTGCCCTGCCACCAGTCCAGCTGGCGCACTTTGCTGACGTCGATGCCCCATTTGATCAGGGTGTCGCCCACGCCCAGCGGTGTAAGGAAGTACTTGGCCTTGTCCGCCAGTTTGAGCACCGCTTGATAATCGAGGTGGTCGTAGTGATCGTGGGACAGGATCACCGCTTCGATCGGCGGCAGCTCTTCGAGGCTAATCGGCGGCTGGTGGAAGCGCTTGGGGCCGGCCCATTGCACCGGTGAGGCGCGCTCGGCGAAGACCGGGTCGGTGATCCAGAATTTGCCCCGCAGTTTCAGCAGTACGGTGGAATGGCCGAGGCGATAAACGCTGTGGTCAGGGGCGGCGATCAACGCTGCCTGAGTCAGGGTTTGCACCGGGACAGGCGCCGTCGGGCGGGTGTCACGCGGTTTGTGGAAGATCATGTTCCACATGATGCGCAGGGTTTTTCGAAAGCCTTCGCGCTTTACCAGCGCATGGTTTCGAAAGAGCCCTTCTACCTGACGGGAAGCTTGCGGCGTAGAGGCGTTATCCGATGGGGAAGTTGAAGTGGCCATGACTGAATGACTCCAGGAAAACCACCTGACTCGCAGTTTTCCGCTTGGGACGATAAATGGCCAAGGCACGCACGCATCAGCCGGAGATTCTATTCTTCACTGCACAGGATTAACAAAACATTACACTGCACAGTGTAGTTTCTAGGTTGCATCAAAGCCGATCGCAAGTAAACTGCCGAGTGTAATTCTCACCACTTCCTGCCGAAGCGTACTTATGACAGCTCCACAGCGCCTCACCGACCGAAAACGCGAAGCCATTATTCAGGCGGCGATTGCCGAATTCCGTGCCAACGGTTTCGACATCACCAGCATGGACAAGATCGCTGCCACCGCCGGTGTGTCGAAGCGCACGGTGTACAACCATTTCCCCAGCAAGGAAGAGTTGTTCGCCGAAATCCTCAATCAATTGTGGGCGCGGGTGACGGCAGAGCAGGAAACCCCCTACCACCCCGACCTGCCGCTGCGCGACCAGATGCGCCAGATGCTGATGGCGAAATTGCAGATGCTGGGCGATGACAATTTTCTCGACCTGGCGCGAGTGGCCATCGCCGCCACCATCCATTCCCCGGAGCGCGCCCAGAATATGGTCGCGCGAATGGGTGAGCGCGAAGAAGGCCTGACCGTGTGGATCCGCGCCGCTCAGGCCGATGGCCGCTTGAAACCGGTCGACCCCGAATTCGCTGCGCAACAGATTCAGGGAATGCTCAAATCCTTTGCATTCTGGCCACAGATTTCCATGGGCCTGCCCGGCCTGGCAGCCGAGAGGCAGACCACGGTGGTGGAGTCGGCGCTGGACATGTTCCTGGCCTGCTATCAGCTGCAATAAATGACAATGTCCGCCGCTTTAGCGGTGACCGGTAGCGTGGAATAAAACACCGCAATGTGTTTCAGAATGAATCTGGCGCTGGGGCTATAGTGAGCCTCAGTCCCAGCGCCATGCAGAGAGCACCATGACCACCACGACTTCCGACACTAAACACGCTGCCCCCGTCGACCATCTGCGTTTTCATCGCCCCCACGCACACCTTGCGCCCACCTTCGGCAACGATAAGTTCGCCCTGCGCGCCGAGGCCTTTGCGCGGTTCTTCGGCACACCGACCTTTCTCGGGGCGCAGACGCTGATCGTGGCGGTATGGATTTGCATCAATCTGTTCGGCGTGGCCCACTTCGATCTCTACCCGTTCATCCTGCTCAACCTCGCCTTCAGCCTTCAAGCGGCTTATGCCGCGCCGCTGATCCTCCTGGCCCAGACCCGACAGGCAGCACGCGACAAAGCCCAGTCTGAAGCCGACGCCCTGCACCGCGAATCCCTCGCCGTCGCCAACAGTGAACGTCAGGCACAAGCGGCGCAGAACACCGCGCAACTGCTGGAGTTGCTCGAGCAAAACACCCGGCTCACCGAAATGACCAAGGCCCTCACCGAACGCATCGAAAGCCTGACCTCGGAAATGCATCAGCACTTCGTGCGCAAGGATCAGCCGAAGGTTTAGCGCTCGGTTAAGGCAATCGAAGCGCCTGCCCCAACTCATCGAACAACGTCACCACCGAGCGCAAGGCGCGGCAGTCCGGGCGGGTCAGCAACCAGAGCGCTGTGTCGTAACCGTGTAGTGGTTCGCTCAACGGCTGCAGCCCGTCACCGATGAGGAAGTCCGGCAAGGCCGCGACACCGAGCCCGGCCCGCACCAGCTCAGTCACCGACAACATGCTGTTGCAGCGATAACCCGGTGTGACGCCGGGCAACTGCTGACGTCGCCACACGACGGTGGGGTGATCGGGAAGGAATTCGTCCGGGGCAATCCAGGTCAGCGAAGCCAAGTCTTCGGAATCGACCGATTTCAGATACGCCTCACTGCCACAGACTCGATAGGAAACCTGCGCCAATCGCCTGCCCACCAAGTGCTCGGGCGGTGTACGAGTCAGGCGCAAGGCGATATCCGCATCCCGGCGGCTCAGATTGGCGAAGTCGTTGGAGGTACTCAACTCGATGGTCAGCGCCGGGTAGGACGGCATGAACCGCGCCAGCGCCGGCAGCAGCAAGCCCTGCAAGACCGAATCGGTGCAGGTCAGGCGCACCGTGCCGCTGATGACTTCACCGCCCTGCTCCACGCCAATGCGCGCCGCCTCCAGCGCCTGCTCGGCCCGCTCAGCCTGCTCGGCCAGGGTTTGCGCCAAGGTGGTGGGCAAGTAGCCGGCGCGGCTCTTTTCGAACAGTTGCTGGCCCAGCGCAGCTTCCAGTCGGCGCACGGCGCGAAATACGGTCGAGACGTCGACCTTCAACAACGTCGATGCCCGGACCAGAGAGCCGCCGCGTACCAACGCGAGGATCAGGGACAGGTCGGGGTAGTCCAGTCGATAGTGCGTCGGTGCATTGATCAATTGGGATAACGCCAATATTGAGTGCGTGAACGCCAATCTATAGTGGGTGCCAGGAATCAACAAGCGTGGAGCGCACACATGGAAACCCGCCCAATCCGCATCGCCCTGATCGGCGATTACGATCCGCAAGTCACTGCTCACCAGGCCATTCCCATCGCCTTCGCCATGGCTGCTGAACAGGCAAACACAGACGTGCAGTTCCAATGGTTGGCCACCGACCGCATCGGCGCCGATGCGCCATTGGCTGATTTCGACGGTTTCTGGTGCGTGCCCGCCAGCCCTTACCGCGATATGGACGGTGCGTTGCGGGCGATTCGTTTTGCCCGTGAGCAGCAACGGCCCTTCCTGGGTACCTGTGGCGGTTTTCAACACGCCGTACTCGAATACGCCCGAAATGTTCTGGGTTGGGACGATGCCGAACATGGCGAGACATCGCCGGATGCGACGCGAGCGCTGATCACGCCACTGACCTGTTCGCTGGTGGAGGCCGTCGACAGCATCCATCTGGTTGAAGGCTCGTTGATCGCCGAGGCGTACGAAAGCGCTGAAATTGTCGAAGGGTATCGCTGCCGCTACGGCGTTAATCCGGCGTTCGAACGTGAGTTGTTGACCCAACAGCTGTGCGCCGTTGGACACGATGCTTCGGGCGACTTGCGGGCGGTGGAACTCAAAGGGCATCCGTTCTTCGTCGCGACGCTGTTCCAACCTGAACGAGCAGCGCTCAAGGGCAAGCTGCCGCCACTGGTCCGTGCGTTGATCGCCGCCTGCAAGAAGCAGAAGCCATGATCGCCAAGACTCCACCAGCGCCTTACTACGCGGTGATTTTTACCTCCCTGCGCACCGACGGTGATCACGGTTACGAGCAGGCCGCCACGCGGATGGTCGAACTGGCCCGTGAGCAACCCGGTTTCCTGGGTGTGGAATCGGCTCGGGGTGAAGACGGGCTCGGGATTACGGTGTCCTACTGGGCCAGCGAAGCGGCGATTCTGGCGTGGAAACATCATCCCGAGCACAGTGAGATTCGCGAGCGCGGGCGGTCGACGTGGTATTCGGCGTGTCATACGCGGGTGTGCAAGGTTGAGCGGGCGTATGCGTTCAAACAGTAAATGATGCGGCGCTCTTCAGTCCGTCTTCGCGAGCAGGTCGAATCGTCGCACCGTCGCTCCCACATTGGTCTTGTGATCGACACATAATCCATGTGGGAGCGAGCCTGCTCGCGATAGGGCCCGCACAGTCACCGCAAAACTCAGCTCTGCACAAGACTGCGAACCGCCGAAATCTCCGGCACTTCCCGCCGATTCATGTACACCCGCAACGGCTCGGTGATGTTGATCCGGTCATCGATATTCTGATCCAGCAACAACTGAATCAACTCACGCCTGAGCGTCATGGCCTGCGCGGAACCTGGGGCCCAGACGAATTCGCTGGAGGGAATAATGCCGTCGTCAGCCACGTCCATGCCGAAGGAGTCTTCGCTGAAACGAACAATGTACTGGCCGGTCTTGCGATTGAGGCCGACGAAGCCTTTGAGTTGGTCGGCGGCCTGGCAGATGAGCTCGGAAGTGATGCGCATGATAAACCTCACAGAAGGTCGCAAAGGACCGGTGATCGATGGTTTACACGCAGGGCAAGCGAATGGGCGTTCCCTCTGCCGGGGTAACTGCCGGGGCCAAGAGTACTGCAAAGAAGCGCACAAAAGCGCTGAAAAAATCTGCTTTAAACACGTTTATGTCGGTCTGGCGATAGCGCAAGCGGCGCTCAGTTGTTAAAAGAGACGTCTTTGAAAATCTGCGAAAGGACCTCGACCATGCCTGTTACCTTCACCAAGAGCGCCCTGTTGCTGAGCCTGATGCTGGGCCTCGGCCAGGCACAGGCCGCCAGCGAGCCAAGCCCCACCGCACTGGCAACCCGTATGGGCATTCCGCATCCGGCCGTGATCGCCCACCGTGGCGCGTCCTTCGATGCCCCGGAATCCACCGCTGCGGCCTACAAACTGGCCCGCGACCTGGGTGCCGACTACCTGGAAATGGACGTGCAACGCAGCAAGGATGGCGTGCTGTTCGCCCTGCACGACGACAACCTGCAACGCACCACCGACGTCGCCAGTAAATTCCCTGAGCGCAAGGACCGCCCGGCCAACGAGTTCACTATCGCCGAGCTGAAAACCCTGGATGCCGGGAGCTGGTTCAACGCTGCCTACCCGGATCGCGCGCGTCCTTCGTATGTCGGTCTGAAAATTCTGACCCTCGACGAAATCATCGACATTGCCCAAGGCAATCCGCTGCACAAGCCCGGTCTGTACATCGAAACCAAAGAGCCGAAGCAGTTTCCCGGGATCGAGCGCGACCTCAAGGAAAAACTCCAGGATCGCGGCTGGTTGAGCCCGGCGGGTTCGAAACTGGCAAAGAGCGACCTGGCGGTTGGCCAGGGCAAAGGTAAGGTCGTGCTGCAAACCTTCGAGAAGAGCAGCCTCGAACTGCTTGAGAAGGAAATGCCGAAAGTGCCGAAAATTCTCCTGCTGTGGGTCGGTGAAGGCAGCATCGAGCCGAAATCCAAAGTGACGTTTGCCGAGTCCGGCGACAAGGACAAAGCCACTTACTACGCCAAACAGCAACCGAAAGACAAAGCCGAATTCCAGCAATGGGTCGAGTACGCCAAAGCCCAGGGCGCGATCGGCACCGGCCCTTCTGCCGCGCTGACCAAGGGCGGCGATCAGAGTTACTCGGACCTGGTGCAACCCTGGATGAACCAGTACACCCACGATCAGGGCTTGTTGGTGCACGTTTACACCATCGACGATGCCGTGGATTACCAGAAAGTCATGGACGCCGGCGTCGACGGCATCTTCACCAACCGCGCCAGCGAACTGCTGAAGTTTTACAAGCGCCCGGCGGCGGCCAGCGTTGCGCAGTTGCTGCAGAACAACGGTTATTGATGAACGTGGGAACGATCGCTACCCAGTCGTGTTTGGAGAATTAAGGGTGGATTAAGTTGCGCCGGTTAACTTGATCCCACTTAAACGATTCACCCAAGGAAAGAACTTCATGAAAACCCTGACTGCCCTGTTCACTGCCGCAGCCCTGACTCTTACCGCTGGCCTGGCCCAGGCCGATGTCCGCGTCGACCAGATTCCCGAGCTGGTCAAAAGCGGCAAGATCAAGCCACTGGAAGAAATGAACCAGGCTGCTCTAAAACTGCATCCGGGCGCGACCATCACCGACACGGATCTGGACAACCACTTCAATAACTATGAATACGAAGTGGAACTGAAAACCGCTGACGGCAAAGAATTTGATGTGGACTTCGATGCCACCACCGGCAAAGTACTGAGCAACAAACAAGACACCTGATGCACAAACACCAAGCCGCACGATCTTCGGATCGCGCGGCTTTTTTGCACGTCAAATTCAGGCAATCAAGCCGCGCCAACGCAGCATCAGCCCGCTAGAATCCCACCACACTGTTCATGCAGAGATGGATTGAAATGGGGGCAAGCAGCGGCAGCAGACATCGCCACGATCGGTCGGATCAGTGCGGTGCCGGCGATTCTTCAAGTTGTGGCAAATGCGGTTGCTCACGGAGACCCCGATGGCCCGATCGACATCAGCGCGCAGATCAATGAAGGACAGTTTGTGCTGAGCGTGAAAAAACAGGGGCTGATTGCCGAGGATGCGTTGCCCCATCTGTTCCGGCCCTACTCGCGACCGGCCAGCGGAACACCGCAGACCGGCCTCGGGTTGGGTTTGTACATTGCCCGTCTGATTGCGCAGTCCCATGGTGAAAAACTGGACGCAGTCTCGACCGGGCAACAGGGCACGACGTTTACGTTCAGCTTGCGGGTGTGATCTGCCAGGCTCGAATCACTTGACCATAATGATCAACGGCTTGGAGCGCCAGATTCGGTCGTCTCTGACAACCTCGTAAAAGGTAGTCACCAAACCCGGTGTGATGAAGCTTTCCTTCACATAGAAATGCACAGGGTTTACTTCTTCAATCTCGGTGATCTCATGCGTAAAAACTGTTTCAGTGCCTGCGTAGGTGATCCATACCACCTCAAGATGATCCCCTTCGCTCAAACCCTGTTTGCCAGGGACTAACGCCCGCAGACCGGGAGCCGAGGGTAAAGACACCTCGCCCTCATACTCCTGACCTTCGACCGGCGTCATGCTCGGGATCGTCAGTTTTTCCAACACTTCAAGCGTAGACATAGGAACACTCCTTATCGGGATAATCGCGCCATTGCGCTGACCCGATCATCAAGCCGTTCGGAACGCTCCCCGTCTACTGTCAGAAGTAACAGGTACCCTCTAAATCAATGGGTTTGAAGCGTCGAATCCGACCAGCGGTCATGCCTACTGAACGGGATATCAGGCCGAAGTGCTGACCAGAGACCCCGAAGTGCTTGAACCGGAATCCTGCAACGCCTGCAACAACGCCGCCGTCGCGGTCTGCAACGAAGCTGAAGTGGCCGCCATCTGCGACTGAGCCGCCGCGACGTCCGCCGCTTTTGCCTCGGCGCTTTCCTGTTTGGCCTGGGCCGCTTGCAGTTGCTGCTGTTGTTCCTGCAATTGCTTTTGCAGCTCGGCGATCTGCTTGCGCAGCTCTTTCACCGTATCGGATTCTTCGCTACTGCTGGAACTGCTGCCGCTCGCCGCGGGGGCGCCGCCGGCGGATACCTTGGTGGTGTCGCTGGACGCCTCAGCGGTTGCCGTGACTGAGGTGTCTTCGGTGCTGTCGCTGAGGGCAGTCTTGTTCGAAGCAGTCGAGGCCGTCGGGGTGATCGAAACGGAAGTGATGCTGACCATGGCGGTTTTCCATTGGGATTTGGGATTACCGTGGTCATCGACATCGACACTGCGGACTTGAGATCGACTGTGTACCGACTCAGTAAGCAAACCGGTACACAGTCATTCCCGTTACGCGCTTAAACGCGCCGTGACTTCATTCAACTGCCCTGACAACCCATGCAGGTTGTGGCTGGCCGCTTCGGTGCGCTGCACGTTATCCAGATTGGTGCTGGCGATGCTGGTGATCTCGGTGAGGTTGCGCGAGATGTCTTCGGCCACCGATGTCTGCTCTTCCGCGGCGGTAGCGATCTGGCGGTTCATGTCGCGGATGGCTTCCACGGCAAGGGTGATGCGCTCCAGCATGGCGCCGGCCTGAGTCACTTGCTCGACACTTTCCTCACTGCGCGACTGACCACTTTCAATCGCCTGAGCGGCGTCCACCGCACCGGTTTGCACCGTTTGAATGATCTGGTTGATCTCGATGATCGATGCCGCCGTGCGCTGGGCCAGGCTGCGGACTTCATCGGCCACCACCGCAAAACCGCGCCCGGCTTCACCGGCACGGGCTGCTTCGATGGCGGCGTTGAGCGCCAGCAGATTGGTCTGCTCGGCGATGCCGCGAATCACTTCCAGTACCTTACCGATGCGCCCGCTGTCGGTTTCCAGACGACGGATGACCGTGGCGGTATTGGCGATTTCGCCGCGCATTTGGGTGATGGTGTGAATGGTGCCCTGCATGACCTTTTCGCCCTGCTGGGCGGACTGGTCGGCATCATCGGCGGCACGTGCCGCATCGGCAGCGTGACGTGCGACTTCTTGCGCGGTAGCAGACATTTCGTTCATCGCCGTGGCCACCTGATCGGTGCGGTTGAACTGCTCGTTAGTGCCACTGGCCATAAGGCTGGCGATGGAATTCAGCTCACCGCTGGCGCTGTCCAGATCCGAGGCGCTGCGCTGCAAACGGTTGAAGGTTTCGGCAAGAAAATCGCGCAGGGTATTGGCGGCCATCGCCAGTTTGCCCAACTCGTCCTGACGGGTGCTGGCCACGCGTTCGGCGAAACGACCCTGGCTGAGTTGCGCCACGTACTCGATCAGTTTGCGTATCGGTTCCACCAGGTTGCGGTTGACCAGCCACAGGCTCAGCAACCCGATCAACAGACCCGAGACGAGCATCACAATGATCCCCAGCAACACGGTGCGGTCGGCCCCGGTGCTGATCAGCTTCGATTGCTCGGCACCCTGCTTGCGCAATTCGCTGACCAACTCACTCATCTGCTCGCTGGTCGCGCGGTCCACACCTTTGACCGCCGTGTCGCCAACCGTTGGGTCGGCGCCTGCCGCCACGTAGGCGTCACGGCCCTTCTGATAAGCCGCGCCCAACAGACGATGTTCGTCCCGCAGGCGTTCGATGCGAGTCTTGAGTGACGGCTCGATACCCTTCTGCCCGGCCAGTTCACCGAGGATGCCCTGCACGTCGCGCTGACGGTCCTCGAATTGCTTCCAGTATTTGTCCAAGTCCGCAGGCTGCTTGCCGCGTAGCAGAACGTTTTTCCATTCCTGAACCTGCACCTTAAATTGCAGGTTGGCTTCATCGATCAATTGCGAGGTGTGCAGCGGGCCTTCGATCAGATTCGCGTAGTTCTGAACACCGCTGGACAGAAAGTGAAAGCAGGCCAGGGCGATCAGCAACATGGCCAACAGGCTGCCGCTCAACAAGGCAAGGATTTGTGCTCTCAGGGATTTTTGCAAAAACATCGAGTGATCTCATGGCAGGGATAAGGCACGCCGCGATCAGGCGTGAAAGGTGTCCGGACATCCCTGTCTGCGACCTTGGCCAGTGGCCAAAACCGTGCAAGTTAACGTAGGCAAGATCGGCGTGCCAGAGCGGTTCTTTAATCAATTCCGACCGTCGGTAGTGCCACTATTTCGCCTCTACCGTTCTGTCACAAAACTGTCAAAACACCTTGCGATGATGCGGCTCAAGTGAACCTGTGAAACCCGCGACAGGCGCCTCCTCACAGCGAGACCTCATGAACCACAGCATCGACCAAAGCCATCGCGACACTGACCTGTTCGGTCTGCTGTACGGTTTCAGTTTTCGCCCCGGCGAGCGCGGCCGGGAGCTCGATTCGGCCAAGGCGTTGCAGTGCCTGCAACAGCCCGGCGACAACGACGAATTTCTCTGGCTGCACCTCAACCTGGCTCATGCGGCGTGCGAGCGTTGGATGAAAAGCCATCTGGAATTGCCCGACGAATTTTTCGAAGCGCTGCATGAGGGCTCCCGTTCGACGCGCATCGAGCATGTGGATTCAGCGTTGCTGGCGGTGGTCAACGACGTGGTGTTCAACCTCAGCAGCATGGTTTCCTCCGATGTTTCGACGCTGTGGGTCTGCGCCCGCAGTCGGCTGATCGTCAGCGCGCGACTGCAACCGCTGCACTCGGTGGACAAGCTGCGCTCGTCGGTGAAGGCCGGTGAATGCTTTCGCTCGCCGCTGGAATTGCTGGTGCATCTGCTGCGCGATCAGGGCGAAGTGCTGACCCAGATCGTGCGCAAGACCAGCCTCAGTGTCGATCAGATCGAAGATGAATTGCTGTCCTCGCGGCTGTCGACCAACCGGGCAGAGCTGGGTGCCAACCGACGGGTGCTGGTACGCCTGCAACGCTTGTTGGCGCTGGAACCGGGCTCGTTGCTGCGCCTGCTTAATCGCCCGCCGCTGTGGTTGCAGAAGGAGGATGTGAAGGAATTGCGCAAGTCCACCGAGGAGTTCGCGCTGATCATCAACGACCTCACGGCGCTGGGCGAACGGATCAAGCTGTTGCAGGAAGAAATCGCCGCCAACCTCAACGAACAGAGCAACCGCACACTGTTCACCCTGACCGTGGTCACGGTACTGGCGTTGCCGATCAACATCATCGCCGGGTTCTTTGGCATGAACGTCGGTGGGGTGCCGCTTTCCGGCGACCCGGAAGGGTTCTGGATTCTGGTGGCGTTGGTCGCGACGTTTACCGTGATCGCCGGGCGTTGGGCGTTTCGTAAACGCCAGGATTATTGAGCCTCCCCCGTTGATCGTTCCCACGCTCTGCGTGGGAATGCATCCATTGACGCTCTGCGTCAACGCTGGACGCAGAGCGTCCGGGGCGGCATTCCCACGCAGAGCGTGGGAACGATCAGGGTAGTGAGTTCTGATGGACGGCATTAGCAAAAACCCAAAACCCTGACCTAACGCAGCCTCCCTGTAACATTCAGCAACGATCATGGGCGACACTCCTTCTCCCTCAGGATTGTCCGTCATGGCTACTCCTTCCTTCACCGCCGCCCAAGCGCCCACCAGTAGCGCCAAACCGCAACTCGACAAGAAGCCCGGCTTGCTCACCATCGTGATTTTCTTCGCAGTGCTGGGGAGCGGGCTGTTGTTCACCGCCTACAGCCTGATGCACGACATGAACGAAATCGGCACCGTGGTGACCACCTGGACGCCGTTTCTGCTGTTGGGCGTGGCGCTGCTGATTGCCCTCGGTTTTGAGTTCGTCAACGGTTTTCACGACACCGCCAACGCCGTGGCCACGGTGATTTACACCAACTCCTTGCCGCCGAATTTCGCAGTGGCCTGGTCCGGGTTCTTCAACTTCCTCGGGGTGCTGCTGTCCAGCGGCGCGGTGGCGTTCGGCATCATCGCCCTGCTGCCGGTGGAACTGATTCTGCAAGTCGGTTCCTCCGCCGGTTTCGCGATGATTTTCGCCCTGTTGATCGCCGCGATCCTGTGGAACCTCGGCACCTGGTGGCTGGGCTTGCCGGCGTCTTCGTCGCACACCCTGATTGGCTCGATCATCGGTGTCGGCGTGGCCAATGCCCTGATGCACGGTCGTGACGGCACCAGCGGCGTAGACTGGGCGCAGGCAACCAAAGTCGGATACGCACTGTTGCTCTCGCCGCTGATCGGCTTCGCGTTCGCCGCGCTGTTGCTGCTGGCCTTGCGGGCTTTCGTCAAGAATCGTGCGCTGTATAAAGCACCGAAGGGCAACACGCCGCCACCTTGGTGGATTCGCGGCATGTTGATCCTGACCTGCACCGGTGTGTCTTTCGCTCACGGTTCCAACGACGGCCAGAAAGGCATGGGCCTGATCATGCTGATTCTGGTCGGCACGCTGCCGATGGCTTACGCACTGAACCGCACCATGCCGGCGGACCAGGCGCTGCAGTTTGCCGCCGTGGCCGAAGTCACCCAACAAGCGCTGGTCAAAAGTTCGCCGCTGCCAGCGCCCGCCGATCCTCGCGCGGTGTTGTCCGAATACATGCGCAGCAAGGAAGCCTCACCCCAACTGATCCCCGCCCTCGCCGCCTTGACCGGCTATATCGGGAACGAAGTGAAGGGCTACGGCTCACTCTCGAAAGTCCCGGCCGAGGCCATGGGCAACGTGCGTAACGACATGTACCTGACCAGCGAAACCATTCGCCTGATGGACAAAAACAAGGTCGGCAACTTCGACGCCGACACCAGCGGCAAGCTGCAACTGTTCAAGCAGCAGATCGACAACGCCACACGGTTCATTCCCCTATGGGTGAAAATCGCGGTGGCCATCGCCTTGGGGCTGGGCACCATGGTCGGCTGGAAACGTATCGTGGTGACGGTCGGCGAGAAGATCGGCAAGACCCACCTGACGTATGCGCAAGGCGCCTCAGCGGAAACCGTCGCGATGCTGACCATTGGCGCGGCGGACATGTTCGGCCTGCCGGTGTCGACCACACACGTACTGTCATCGGGCGTGGCCGGGACCATGGTCGCCAACGGCGGCGGCTTGCAGATGAAGACCATCCGCAACCTGCTGATGGCCTGGGTGCTGACCTTGCCGGCGGCGATTCTGTTGTCGGGCAGTTTGTATTGGCTCTTCACCAAGCTGTTCTAAGGTCAGATGGTTGACTGGATCACCTGCCCCAACCAATCCATGAACGCTCTCACCCGCAACGGTAAATGCCGTTGCCGGGCGTAGAGCAGCGAAACCTCCATGGATGGCGCATTGAATTGCGGCAGCACCGCCACCAGCTCGCCGCTGCGCAGGTGGGGCTGCATGCCCATCAGCGGCGCCTGGATCAAACCAAAACCGCCTAGACACGCCGACTCGTAACAATCGGTGCTGTTGACCGTGACGCTGCCCGCCATTGGCAATCGATGCAGCTTGCCCTCTTGCTCGTACAAAAAACCCTCCGACCGCGAACCCAATACGCCGACGTAATGGACCAGTCGATGCTGCGTCAGGTCTTCGAGCCGTTCAGGCACGCCATAACGCTGCAGATACTCGGGGCTGGCGCAGTTGACCATGGTGAAATCGCACAAGTGACGCGCGACCACCGATTGATCCGGCTGCGCGCCGACTCGCACCACGCAATCAAACCCTTCGCTGAGCACATCGACCCGGCGGTCGGTGCTGCTGATTTCCAGCTCGAGATTGGGGTGCTGAGCCATGAACTCGGGCAGACGCGGCATCACCACCCGACGGGCCAGAATGTTCGGCATGTCGATGCGAATCCGCCCAACGAGCGACGCTTCGTCCTGGCGGAACAACCCTTCGATTTCGTCCATGTGCGACAGCAAATCCTTGCTGCGCTCGTACAACACCAGGCCGTCCTGAGTCGCCTGAACCTTACGCGTGGTGCGTTGCAGTAACCGCGTGCCGACCAGCATTTCGAGGGCCTGGACGTGCTCGGACACGGTGGACCTGGGCAAACCCAGGCTTTCACCGGCGAGGGTAAAACTCGACATCTCGGTGACGCGAACGAAAGTGCGCAACAGTTCCAGCTTGTTCATGGGCCGACCTTTATTGTTCGGATTAACCGACCAGTGATTCCGATTTCAGCCTGTTTATCACTTCAGGACGGATAAATAAACTTCCTCCACATCATCACCCACTGCTCCTTGAGGAAGCCCCATGAACCGTAAAATCGCACTGATCACCGGCGCCAGCCGCGGCCTTGGCAAAAACGCAGCCCTGCATTTGGCAGCCCAAGGCATCGACATCATCGGCACCTACAACAGCCGCGCCGAAGAGGCACAAGCACTGGTCACAGAAATCGAAACCCTCGGCGCTCGTGCAGTCATGCTGCAACTGGACGTTGGTCAGAGTGAAGGCTTCGCAGATTTCGCCACGCAGGTCGCCAATGTTTTGCGCAGCCGTTTTGATCGCGAGCACTTCGACTTCTTGCTCAACAACGCCGGCATCGGCCTGAATGCAACTTTCGTTGACACCACCGTCGCCCAGTTCGATTTACTGATGAACATCCATCTGAAGGGGCCGTTCTTCCTCACCCAGAACCTGCTGCCGCTGATGGCTGACGGTGGCCGTATCCTCAACGTTTCCAGCGGTCTGACCCGCTTCAGCTTGCCGGGTTACGGCGCCTACGCGGCGATGAAAGGCGCGATGGAAGTGCTGACGCGTTATCAGGCCAAGGAACTCGGTGCGCGCGGCATTTCCGTGAATACCCTGGCACCCGGGGCGATCGAAACCGATTTCGGCGGCGGCACGGTGCGTGATAACAGCGACGTGAACAGCTATGTCGCCGGCAATACCGCATTGGGGCGCGTTGGTCAGCCGGATGACATCGGTGCTGCGATTGCGCTGTTGCTGGCCCCGGGTAGCCAGTGGATCAACGGGCAGCGCGTGGAAGCGTCGGGCGGGATGTTTTTGTAAACGCCTTAAGATTTTGCTTTTATCCCGAGACAGCCTGGCGCATCACCACCCGCTCCCGCACTACGTCATAGAGCCAGTGGTAGACGTAGGTGTACGGCAGGAAAAACAGCAGCACACCGATGTCCAGCAGGAACGCTTGCCACAGGCTGACCTTCAGCCACCAGGCAATCAACGGCACACCCACCGCGACCAGACCGCCTTCGAACAACAGCGCATGGACAACACGTACCCACGCGTTGTGCACGATGTCGTAGTGTTTGAGCGCACGGTCGAACAATCCGTTGAAGACCACGTTCCAGGCCAGGGCTAGTGCCGCGATAGCCATGGTCACGACGCCCATTTCGAGCATCGGTTTGTCCATGATCCACGCCAGCAGCGGCGTACAGATCAGGATGGCCAACAATTCGAAACCAATGGCCTGGAAAATACGTTCAGTAATGGATTTGTGGGCGCTCATGGCCAGACTCCTCTGAGTGACTGTGGTTGCCATGATCCTTCTTCAATCCGATACTTCATAACCAATAACCATCGATCAAGGCGATAGTTCATGGCCTCTCAAGAAGTGTTGCAGGCCTTCGTTCAGGCAGCGACTCAAGGCTCGTTTTCCGCCGCGGCGCGCAAATTGGGCCGCAGTCAGTCGACCATCAGCGCCGCCGTGGCCAGCCTTGAAATCGACTTGAACCTGACGCTGTTCGACCGCAGCAGCCGCAAACCGAGCCTGACCCCGGCCGGGCACGTGATGCTGCAACGGGCCGAGGACATTCTGGCCGCCAACAGCCGACTGGAAATGACCGCCAGCCAACTGTCCCAAGGGGTCGAGCCGAAGCTGACCGTGGCGATTTCCGACACGTATCAGTCCGACCGATTCGAAGCGGCGCTCAGCGCCTTCGAGCAGCGTTATCCGGATCTGGAACTTGAATGCCTGATCGCCGAGTGCGATGACTTGGTGGCGTTGGTGCAACGGGGTCGGGCGCATGTGGCCTTCGCCGAAAAACAGGACAGTTACCCGCCGGACCTGGTCAGTTCGACCATGGAAGAACGGGCCGAAATTGCCCTGTTCGTGTCCCGCGAACATCCGTTGGCGGCGCTGAGCCACATCAATCAGGACGTGTTGCAACAACACCGGGAGCTGCGTCTGGCGACGATCGTCAATCCGTATGAAAGCCGGGCAAAGGGGCGCGTCTGGTCGGCGCCGAGTTACCTGATGCTGCTGGAAATGGCTCAGGGCGGATTCGGCTGGGCGCCGTTGCCCCGGTGGCTGGTGGAGCGGTTTGGGCCTGGGACGTTGCAGGAACTGGACGTGCGCGGCTGGCCAAAACCGGTGTTCGTCGATGCACTGTGGTCGCGGCTGCATCCGCCAGGGCCGGCGGGGAGTTGGTTGTTAGGCAAGATGCTGGAGTAGCGATGGCGATGGTAAGGGCCACCCCTCACCCCAGCGCTCCCGAAACGTCGGACCGCCCCAGAGGGGAGAGGGGGAAAGGAAGCTCGATCTCAATAGCTTCAAAGCTGAGTTCGACTCGGAATCTCAGGTCGATGTAATTCGAAAGAACACCTCGGTCAGTCCCCTCTACCCCTTGGGGAGAGGGTTAGGGTGAGGGAGCGATCTAACTCCCGCAACCGGGCCTCGATAAACCTCCGTTCCGGCACTTGCTGCGTCAACTCTAACGCCCGTTCATAAGCCGTCCGCGCCTCCTCGCCCCTTCCCAACTGCCGACAAAACTCCCCCCGCGCCGCGTGCGCCAAGTGGTAATCCGGCAAATCCCCCCGACCCAGAATCCCGTCAACCAACGCCAAGCCCGCCAACGGCCCATCCCGTTTGGAGATCGCCACCGCACGGTTCAATTCGATCACTGGCGAAGGCGCCGCCCGCAACAGCACGTCATACAGACCCACAATCTCCAGCCAGTCTGTTTCCGCCGCCGTGGGCGCTTCGGCATGCGACGCCGCAATCGCCGCTTGCAGGCAATAAGGCCCGAAGCGCCGAGTCGTCAACGCCCGCTCTACCAACGCGCAACCTTCTTCGATCATCGAAGCGTCCCACAACGAACGATCCTGCTCTTCCAGCACGATCAACTCTCCGCTCGCCGATGTCCTGGCCGGGCGTCGGGACTCGTGCAGCAGCATCAGCGCCAGCAGCCCCATCACTTCGGGTTCGGGTAGCAGTTCCATCAACAAACGACCGAGCCGAATCGCCTCGCGGGTCAAATCATCACGGGTCAGTTCCGCGCCCATGGACGCGGAATAGCCTTCGTTGAACACCAGGTAAATCACCCGCAGCACGCTGTCCAGGCGCTCGGGCAATTCCGCCAGGGTCGGCACTTGATAAGGAATTTTCGCGTCACGGATTTTGGCCTTGGCGCGCACGATGCGCTGGGCGATGGTCGCTGGCGCCGACAGAAAGGCTCTAGCGATTTCTTCCGTGGTCAGGTCGCAGACTTCGCGCAGCGTCAACGGCACCTGGGCGTCCGCCGCGAGTGCCGGGTGACAACAGGTGAAGATCAGGCGCAGGCGATCGTCTTCCACGTCTTCGTCACTCCAGTCGGCCTGCTCCAGCGCCTCCAGTTGAGCGATCAACATCGGTTGCGAAGCGATGAAGCGTGCGCGCCGACGCAACACATCAATGGCCTTGAAACGCCCGGTGGACACGAGCCAGGTACGTGGATTGCCCGGTACGCCGTCACGCTGCCAGCGCTCGACCGCGACGAAAAACGCCTCGTGCAAGGCTTCTTCGGCGAGGTCGAAATCGCCGAGCAAACGGATCAGGGTCGCCAGAATCCGCCGTGACTCTTCGCGGTAAACCTGCTCGACCCGCGCCCGTACCGACTCGGCCGACATCAGGTGCCGGTATTCAACTGACGAACGGGACGCACCTCGACACAGCCGACCCGGGCCGCCGGGATGTTGCCGGCGACCTGGATGGCTTCATTGAGGTCCTTGGCATCGATCAGGTAGAAGCCGGCCAACTGCTCCTTGGTTTCGGCGAACGGGCCGTCGGTGATCGACATCTTCCCGTTGCGCATCCGCACCGTGGTCGCGGTCTGCACCGATTCCAGCGCCTCGGCCGCGACCATTCGGCCGCTGCCCTGGATCGCCTCGGCGTAAGCCATGCATTCAGCGTCATTCGGGCTTTCGGGCAGCGAGTGCAACTCGTGCTCGTTGCTGTAGACCAGGCATAAATACTTCATGGGGCTCTCCTGAATCGAACGGATCAACTATGGCTGCTGATTGACGCTTTCGCGACATTCCCGACGAATCGGCCTGACGCTCAGGGTTCCAGGTTGAACAGCGCCGTGCCGCTCATCATGTCGAACGGGGCCGACCAGTGTTCGTGGACGATGCGCCATTGCCCATCGTCGCGCCGATAGCAGGCAGTCACGCGCATCCAGCAGGCCTGGGTTTCGCCCTTCTCGTTGGTGCCGCCGCAATGGGCCAGCCAGTGGGCGAAGGCGATATGCTCGTCCGCCACGATGTTCATATGGTCGAAATCAAACTTGTGCGCGCCCTGGCACATTTCCATGCATTCCTGCCAATGCGCGCGGTAGGCGGCCTTGCCCCGAAATTGCAGGGCCTTGACCGCGTCGTAGGAGACGATGTCCTCGGCATACAGGGGCATGAGTTTCTCGACATCCTTGGCGATGACCGCCTGACGATAGGTGTCGATCAGGGCCTGGATTTCATGGGTAGCGTTCATGGTGGTTCTCCGTGGTTTTTGTTGTGAAGACACCCTTAGTCGTCTGGCGAAAAGCCAAATCGACAGTCGAAATAAAAATAATCCATGGACGCAAACTCGTTAGAATTCGAACCACATTTTGTTGGAAAAAGGACACTCCAGTGACAACCCGACTCGTGCCTTACGACAGCCTGAACGCGCTCCAGCGCCAGCAGGTCGAGGCCATTGAAGTTCACAAAGAGCAGATCAAGTTCTCCGGCGACATTCACGGTGCGTTGCACACCTTGCTGTCCAAACCCGGCCCCGGCGTCAAAGGATTTGCGCTACTGGTCGAGGATGTTCCCGTGGCCTTTCTGCTGCTCAAACGCCCGCCCGTATTGCCAACGTGGGCCGATGAACACAGCGCCACCCTTCACGCACTGCAAGTCGATCATCGGGCTCAGGGCAAAGGCTATGGCAAGGCCTGCCTGCAAGCCCTGCCCGACATGGCGCGTCAGGCGTTTCCGGAAATAAAGGGGCTGGAGTTGTCGGTGGATGCGGATAACGCATCGGCCATCGCGCTTTACGCAAAATTCGGCTGGGTCGACAGCGGCGAAGCCTACAGGGGCCGGATCGGTTACGAACGGCGCATGGGTCTGATTTTCTGAGGTGGTTATGCTCGACAGCATCGAAGAACTGGAAGCCCTCTATGGCCAACCCCACGACTGACGGTCGAAGCGGCGGATTTCCACTGCTCCAAGGCCATCGTTCGTTCGGATTTATGGAACCCTGAGAAGCACCTCGAACGCTCTGCCCTGCCGACGGCGGGTGCGTTTCACAAGCGGTTGAACGATGGGCAGTTCGATGCAGGAACGTATGACCGGGAAGCGCCGGCGAGAGTGCGGGATAGCCTCTACTGATCCAACACGAAAAAGGGTTGCCTTGAGGCAACCCTTTTGAGATTTGACTAGCTGTTAGAGGAGAAGACAGTAATCGAGCAACTGCTTCTCGATACTTTGACGCTGGCCGATAACCAAAGCGACCACTACAAGGTTTTCACTCGGGAACACCTCATACAAAACCCGCTGCCCCATGGGCAAGTACTCACGAAAATGAGTGACCCCAAGCGACGCTGCGTCCTGACAAACACCGTAAACATGGGCCTGATTGCTCAAAGCCGTAACGATCTGCATCACCAGCTGATCAACCATCTCTGCCGCTTTTTTTTGACCGCATTGCTGCGTGAGATAGTGCTCCAGCGAAACAACCACATGCTCCGCAGCGGTCGCAAACTCTACCCTGAAGACCTCAGGCATCGTTATCGTCTTGCTGCATTTGTCGCCGCTGCGCCAGTCTGGCTAGCAAAGTGTCGCCAGAAATCAGCTTACCCTGCTCTTTGTCGCGAGAAGAAAACGAAAGAAGTTTGATCAGCGCGATGGCCTCGTCTCGCCGCTTACGCTCCTCGTAGGATTCGATCACATAAGCCGGAACGCCATTCTGAGTGACGAGCATTGGCTCAGAAAGATCCAGCGCTGCCGCATTCTTTTTAACAAAACTGATAGTTTCAACTCGCATCATTCATTCCTCTGCTGACCACCCGAACAGGATGGCCAATGCAATAAGGTCTGAATTTAGGCCATTAAAAAACTTATCTCAAGAACTCATTTGCTCTTTTCCCAACTCCAACACCATCTCATGCCACGCCATCCCGCCATGGTCAGACGCTGAAGGCTTGATGTAGGCAAACCCGAACCCGGCATACAGCGGAATGTGCCGCTCCTTGCACATCAGATGGATGCTGGTCTTGCCCAGCGCGCGCATCCGCTCGATGAATTCGACCATCAACCGTTTCGCCAGCCCCAGCCCCTGAAAATCCGGGTGCACCACCACCGACATGATGACCACGTGCGGGCCGGCTGGGTCGTGGCCGATCAGTTCCTTGAACGCCTCGTCCGACATTTCCACCTGAAACGCCGCACCGGAATTGATGAAACCGGCTACGACGCCGTCGACTTCGGCCACGATGAAACCTTCGGGCCAAGTGGCGATGCGCGTTGCGATTTTCTCGCGGGTGGCGGCTTCGTCGCCTTCGTAGGCAACGGTTTCGATGGCGTAGCAACGGTCCAGATCAGCAGGTGTGACGTGACGGATGACGGTGTTCATGGCAGCTCGGGATCAGCGATGGAAAGGCTGGGGATCATAAATTAATAAGGTGTTCATATCGATCACCGCAGGCGCCGTAAAGCCTTCGTATAGGCGCTGTCATTGCTTGTCGGTGAGGATTATTGATGTGTCCTGTCTCTGGCCATCAATAGGGGGAACTCACCATGAGCAGCGTTCAGATCGGACTTCTTATGTTGTTGGGCATCAGCTCGTTTGGCTTTATCACGTTGTCGATCGACCTGTTGCGGGCGCGACGGATGAAGCAAGGCAAGTAACGGGCGGGAGGCGGACGCCGAGCCCGCCTCCCGCGGTAATCAAGGCTTGAGCGGCAGCCAGATTTCCAGCACACCGGTGTTGAGCTTCGGGTTGAAGTCTTCGCTGTAGCGTTCGAATTCCGGCGCGTCCGCCGCCTGATAACCGGACTGCGGAAGCCAGGTTTTCCAGATGTATTGAAAGGTCTGGGGCAACTGATCGAGAGAGCCTTTGTGCTCGAACACCGCATAGTGCTGAGGCTGGACCTCAATCCAACGGTATTTCTCGGGCAGGTCGTCGAGCTTGCTGATTTCAACGCCGGCGATGTATTCGAAGCCGCCCTTGCCATCCGGATTGCAACAGACGCCGTAGGTCACTTCGTTTTTTTGACCGGGAATTTTGCCAATCTCGGGAATGAATTTCTCCCAGAGATCGGGAATGCCTTTAGTGGTGTCTGCGGTAAATCGTCCGCCAAGCCCTGCAATGAGCAGGAAGTGCCCGTGCTCGAAGCGTGGCTTGGCCGTTTCGACGCCTGTTTGCTCATCCATGGCTCAACTCCTGGAACAAAAAAGTGGGTTCGGCTGGGAGTATAGAAGCCAAACCCGATTCGCCCAATTACAGTGCGTGCAACTGCTCGACGGCACCTGCGCCGACGAACTCGTTATAACCCGATAGGATCACGTAGACCGCGAAATAGCAGAAGATCGCCGCCGATGCCATATAGGAGTAACGCAGCAGTTTGTCGCCCAGCAACTTGCCGCCGTGACTCGCTGCGAAGCACAAAGCGACGCACCAGAGCAATCCGGCGCAGAGAAACCCGCCGAGAAACAGCGCCGAGCTGAGTGCGCCACCGCCACTGGAACGAGCGATCAATGTGCCGCCCACCGCCGCGAACCAGAGAATGGCGCTGGGTGACGACATGGCGAGGAAGATGCCGCGGAAAAACTCGCGCCGATGGGAGTTCTGTCCCACATCTTCGGCCTGCGCCAGCACCGCCTCATGGTGAATCGCCGAATAGATCATCTTCGCCGCGAAGTACAACAACAGCGCCGAACCTCCGATCCACAGCACCCAGCGCACGCTTTCGTATTGCAGCAAAACGGTCATCCCGGCCAGGGCCAGCACGGCGTAGATCAGGTCGCCGACACACGTCCCCAAACCCAGCGCGAAGCCTTGAAAATAGCCACGCTGCATCGCCAGCGTGATCATCGCGATGTTGGCCACGCCGATGTCCAGGCACAGCGAAAGGCTCAGCAAGAAGCCACTGGTAAATTCCATCAACCGATTTCCTTCGGACAAATTTGTTTACATAGTCGCTGGACAGTTTGCCACATCAACCCTTACATTCCGCCACAGGTCACCGCAGTGACCAGCGTCGCTCGGACGGTTCCGGGCGCTCACGTTATCCGAGGCAACAATGGCTAACCCAGGTTCGCCGCGCCGCTTTGCGCGCATAGATCGACTCCCCCCTTACGTATTCAACATCACTGCCGAGCTGAAGATGGCCGCCCGTCGTCGTGGCGAAGACATCATCGACTTCAGCATGGGCAACCCCGACGGCCCGACACCGCCGCACATCGTGGAAAAACTCGTCACCGTCGCCCAGCGCGAAGACACCCACGGTTATTCGACGTCCAAGGGCATTCCGCGTCTGCGCCGGGCGATTTCCAATTGGTACAAGGATCGCTACGAGGTCGACATCGACCCGGAAAGCGAAGCCATTGTCACCATCGGTTCCAAGGAAGGCCTGGCGCATTTGATGCTGGCCACCCTCGACCAGGGCGACACCGTCCTGGTGCCGAATCCGAGCTATCCGATTCACATCTACGGTGCCGTGATTGCCGGCGCCCAGGTGCGTTCGGTGCCGTTGATTCCGGGCGTGGACTTCTTCGCCGAACTGGAAAGCGCCATTCGCGGCTCGATTCCGAAACCGAAAATGATGATCCTCGGCTTCCCGTCGAATCCCACTGCTCAATGCGTGGAGCTGGACTTCTTCGAGCGAGTGATCGCCCTCGCCAAGCAGTACGACGTTTTGGTGGTGCACGACCTGGCTTACGCCGACATCGTCTACGACGGCTGGAAAGCCCCGTCGATCATGCAAGTGCCGGGCGCCAAGGACATTGCGGTGGAGTTTTTCACCCTGTCCAAGAGCTACAACATGGCGGGCTGGCGCATCGGTTTCATGGTCGGCAACGCCGAACTGGTCAACGCCCTGGCGCGGATCAAGAGCTACCACGACTACGGCACGTTCACCCCGCTGCAAGTCGCGGCGATTGCGGCGCTGGAAGGTGATCAGCAGTGCGTCAAAGACATCGCCGAGCAGTATCGCCAGCGTCGCAACGTGCTGGTCAAAGGCCTGCACGAACTGGGCTGGATGGTCGAGAATCCGAAAGCGTCGATGTATGTCTGGGCGAAGATTCCCGAGGCTTATGCGCACTTGGGCTCGCTGGAGTTTGCCAAGAAACTACTGTCCGAGGCTAAGGTTTGCGTTTCGCCCGGCGTGGGGTTTGGTGAGTATGGCGATGATCACGTGCGCTTCGCGCTGATCGAAAACCAGGACCGGATTCGTCAGGCCGTGCGCGGGATTCGTGGGATGTTCCGGGCGGATGGATTGATCACCAAAACCTGATGCCCTACACATAACACTGTGGGAGCGAGCCTGCTCGCGAAGAGGGCGTGTCAGTCAACCTTGATGTTGATTGACACACCGCATTCGCGAGCAGGCTCGCTCCCACATTTGTTTTGCGGTGTGCTTAGACGAACATCGACAGCAGCAGGATAAAGCCCAGCGCTACGATAGACAGGATGGTTTCCATTGCCGTCCAAGTCTTGAAGGTTTCTGCCACGGTCATGTTGAAGTACTGCTTCACCAGCCAGAAACCCGCGTCGTTGACGTGAGACAGGATCAACGAACCGGCACCGGTCGCCAGTACCAGCAGCTCACGGTTCACACCCGGAATCATCCCCACCACCGGCACCACGATGCCGGCGCCGGTAATGGTCGCCACGGTTGCCGAACCGGTGGCGATACGAATCACCGCCGCCACCAGCCAGGCCAGCAGGATCGGCGAGATTTGTGCGTTCACCGCCATGTGGCCGATGACATCACCCACACCGCTGGTCACCAGCATCTGCTTGAAGCCACCACCGGCACCGATGATCAGAATGATCGCGGCGGTCGGCGCAAGGCTCGCGTCGAGCAACTTGAGGATCTTGTTGGAGCCCATGCCCTGACGGTGCCCGAAGGTGTACAGCGACAGCAGCAACGCCAGCAACAACGCAGAGATCGGGTGACCGACCAGGTCCATGAAGGTGCGCAAGAAATTGCCGTCCGCCAGCACCACGTCAGCAAAGGTCTTGAGCAACATCAGGAACACCGGCAACAGCACGGTGATCAGGGTGATGCTGAAGCTCGGCAGCTCAGCCGCCTCGGGCTCGCGCGCCAGTTGATCGACCAGTTCCTGGTTAGGATGACCCGGGATGTATTTGGAAATGAACGTGCCGTAGATCGGGCCTGCGATGATGGCCGTCGGCAGCGCAACGATCAGGCCGTAAAGAATGGTTTTACCAATGTCGGCACCGAACACGCCGATGGCCAGCAACGGACCCGGGTGCGGCGGAACCAGACCGTGCACGGCGGACAGACCGGCCAGCAGCGGGATACCGATCTTGATGATCGACACGCCGGTACGCCGGGCCACGATGAACACCAGCGGGATCAGCAGCACGAAGCCGATTTCGAAGAACAGCGGAATGCCGACCAGGAAGGCCGCGAACATCATCGCCCACTGCACCTTGTCCTTGCCGAACGCACGAATCAGGGTTTGGGCAATTTGATCCGCCCCGCCCGACTCGGCCATCATTTTGCCGAGCATCGTGCCCAGCGCAAGGATGATCCCGACGAAACCAAGCACCCCACCGAAGCCGTCCTGGAACGCCTTGATGATGGTGCCGATCGGCATGCCGGAGGTCAGCCCGAGAAAAGCGGCGGCGATGATCAGGGCAATGAACGGATGAAGCTTGAACTTGGTGATCAGGACGATAAGCCCGATCACCGTGACCACTGCGTCTAGCAGCAGGAACGTCTCGTGGGACATGCCAAACATTAGGGGTGTCTCCTGGTTGTTGTTGTTATTAAAGCGGGTAATTCGCAAGCCAACAGGACAGCGCTATCTCTTCTGGCAAAACTCATACGGCGTGTTTCAGGCCATGCGCCTGCCACCAGTCATGAGCTTGCTTCGCCAATTGGTCGACGCTGTGATTCGAAGCGTCCAGAGCCAGGGTCAGGGGCTCACCAACGGGCGATTCAAGGGTGGCGAACTGGCTGTCGATCAATGTCGACGGCATGAAGTGGCCCGGTCGATGAGAGACACGATCGGCGGCAACTTCAGGGGTCAATTCAAGGAACACGAAGCCCAGGCCCGGCAAGGCGCTGCGCAGACGTTCGCGGTAAATGTGTTTGAGGGCCGAGCAGGTCAGCACCGGGCGTTCGCCCTTGGCGTCAATGCGGCGCAATTCATCGCACAGGCTGTCGAGCCAGCCGGCACGGTCGTCGTCGTTCAGGGGGATACCCGCGCTCATCTTTTCGATATTGGCGGCAGGGTGGAAAGTGTCGCCTTCAATGGCGGTCGCGCCGCTGAGTTGGCACAAGGCCTCGCTGACGCAAGTCTTGCCGCAACCGGCAACGCCCATGATGACCAGGGCGGTGATGGGATGATTCATGTAACACCTCAGCGCGCAGACAGCGCTACCTTTGCCAGTTATGACACTAGAACAAAAGCAGAAGTTGCCGACGCCTTCTTGTCATTTTTGTGGGTTGCAGCATGTTCGTTCCCGACGCCAAAAAACGGGGATCAGGCAAACCCCGCTCACGCATTTGCAGCTGCGTCGAGACAGCGCTACCTTAGTGCCTCGAATTTTGTTTGGCAAGCCGTCCGATGATCTCCCCTAAAAACGATAAAAATACGCGCACCACTGGCCGCCCCACTTTGAACGAAGTCGCACGGCTGGCCGGTGTCAGCCCGATCACCGCCTCTCGCGCCCTGCGCGGGGTCAGCACGGTGGCCACCGAACTGGTGGAAAAAGTGCAGAAAGCGGCGCTTGAACTCAACTACGTGGTCAACCCTGCCGCCCGCGCGTTAGCCTCGGCCCAGAGCCATTCGGTGGTGGTATTGGTGCCGTCACTGTCCAACTTATTGTTCATCGACACGCTGGAAGCCATTCATCAGGTTTTGCGCCCCAAAGGCTTCGAAGTGCTGATCGGGAACTTCCATTACTCACGTGATGAAGAAGAAAACCTGCTGCGCAACTACATGGCGTATCAGCCTCGCGGTTTGCTGCTGACCGGTTTCGACCGCACCGAAAGTTCGCGCCGGATGATCGAGGCCAGCAACATTCCGTGCGTGTACATGATGGAACTGGACAGCGCAGCCGGGCTCAATTGCGTAGGCTTTTCGCAACTCGCTGCCGGCGAGACAGCGGCCGAACATTTGCTGTCACGGGGTCGCAAGCGTCTGGCCTACATCGGCGCGCAACTGGATCAACGCACGTTGCTGCGCGGCGAAGGTTTCCGCAAAACCCTGCAAAAGGCCGGTTTGTATGACCCGGACCTGGAAGTGCTGACACCTCGCTCTTCCTCCGTCGGCCTTGGTGGCGAACTGTTCCTGCAACTGCTCGCCACCCATCCCGATGTCGACGCGATCTTCTTCGGCAACGACGACCTGGCCCAGGGCGCACTGCTCGAAGCCATGCGCTGCGGGATCAAGATCCCCGAACAAGTGGCGATCCTCGGCTTCAACGACCTGCCGGCCTCGGCCCACATGGTCCCGCGTCTGAGCAGCATCAGCACCCCACGAGAAGCCATCGGCCGCCGCGCGGCGGAGCAGATGTTGACGTTGATGGCTGGTAATACGGTTGCGAAACCGGTGCAGGACATGGGATTTGAGTTGAAGGTGCGCGAAAGCACCTGACCCGTGTGGGAGCGAGCTGGCTCCGGGCGGCGTTCTGACGAAAGCGGTGTGTCATTCGACATTATTGGTGAATGCCCCTCCGCTTTCGCGAGCAGGCTCGCTCCCACAGAGGATCACCGCTCAGCGCCCCATCAACTCCACAAACGCCAACGCCCCCTTCTGCAACGGCTGGCTCTTGAGCCACACCGCATGCACCGGCAGCACCAACCCGTTCTCGATGTTGCGAAAGCTCAGGCGCTTGAGCCTTCCAGCATCGAGCAACGGCTGGACCACCGACAGTGGAAAATTGCCCCAACCCAATCCGGCCTCGACCATTTCCAGCGCCATGGCCAGGGTGTCGGTGCGCCAGTAAGACTCGGCCACCAGTGGCCGGGTTTCGCTGATCGGCAGGTCGCGGCTGGCGACGATGATTTGCCGTACGTGGACCAAATCTTCGAGAAACAAATCCTGGCCTTGAAACAGCGGATTATCCGCCGCCAACGTGGCAATCATCCGCTCGGTACCGACGAACTGGAACCGCTCCAGCACGTTCATGCTCAGCCCGGCGAACGCCAGGCAAACGCTGACCCGGCTGCTGTGGAGCATCGCCAGCACATCGTCCTGCGGCGCGCTGAGCACTTCGATTTCCAGTAGCGGATGACGCTCGGCGATGACCTTGATTGCCGCCATCACGTGGCCTTTGTCGATGTCCGCCACTACCCCGATCGACAACTTGCTTTCCAGCCCCAGCGACAACTCGACTGCATGCACTTGCAACTGTTTGAGCTGCTCGGCGATCAGCCGCGCATGCGGTACCAAAGCACTGGCCATCGCCGTCGGCACCGGCTCGCGATGGCTGCGGTCGAACAGTGGATAACCGAGTTCGGCTTCCAGGTTGGCGATGCCCATGCTCACCGCCGACGGCACTTTACCCAGCGCCCGAGCAGCGGCGGAAAACGAGCCGCGCTCGATCACCGCGAGGAACAACTCGATGCTGTCACTGTTGAAATTCATTCCTCTTCCTATCAATAAAACTGAAAGCTACCGACTTTTTCTATCACGCCTATTGAAGCTATCTTTTGTCGCCTTCGCCAGTACTCCTGGCTTCAAGTTCGCAGAAAGAGGCAAATCCCCATGCAAGGCGTTAAACGAAAATTGCTCTACGTGTCGCTTTACGAGGTCATCGGCATGACCTTCTCGGCCTTGGGTCTGGCGTTGTTGTCCGGCACCTCGCCCGACAGCACCGGCCCGTTGGCCGTGATCATTACCACCATCGCGGTGACCTGGAATTTCTTCTACACCACGCTGTTTGAGCGCTGGGAAAGTCGTCAGCCTTCGCGAACCCGCACCGTTAAACGGCGCATCGCCCATGCCGTGGGTTTTCAACTAACCTTGATAGTGTTCCTCATCCCGTTGATCGCCTGGTGGATGAACATCAGCCTGGTGCAAGCCTTCCTGCTGGACGCGGCGCTGATCATTTTCATCCCGTGCTACACCTTCGCCTTCAACTGGTTGTTTGATCGCACGTTTGGTTTGCCAACTTCGGCGCTGCCGGCCCCGGTTTGAAAACGCTGAATGTCTGTTAGATTCCTGAAGCGTCGAATCGCTAACGGAGTAGCTCAATGGAACATGCACTGAAGATTTTGGGTAAAGCCTCGTCCATCAACGTCAGAAAAGTCCTGTGGACCTGTGAGGAACTGGGTGTTGCCTACGAACGTGAGGACTGGGGCGGCGGTTATGCGTCGACCCACACGCCGGAGTTTCTCAGGCTCAACCCCAACGCACTGGTGCCGGTGATCATCGATGAGGCCGGCGTGCTGTGGGAGTCCAATACCATCTGCCGCTATCTGGCCGGCAAACACCACAACACTGATCTGCTACCCCACGAACCCGCGGCCCGCGCTCGGGTGGAACAGTGGATGGATTGGCAAGCGACTGAACTCAATGCCTCCTGGAGCTATGCGTTCACCGCATTGGTGCGTAAAGATCCGGAGTTCCAGGACCCGCATCACATTGCCGCCGGTGTACACGGCTGGAATCAGAAAATGGGCATCCTCGAGCATCAGCTCGCGGCCACCAAAGCGTATGTCGCCGGGCCACACTTTACGCTGGCCGACATCGTCATCGGGCTGTCGGTCAACCGGTGGCTGATGACACCGATGGAGCGCCCCGACTACCCGGCCATCGACGAGTATTTCCAACGATTGGCACAACGCCCGGGATTCCTGAAACATGGCTGCAACGGCCTGCCTTGAGCGGTCCCCGCGCTACAAATCGCTAAAATGTAAACATTCATTGCAATAACTGAGTGAATCTCGACGCAAAGCCGCCGAGATTCACAATCATTCATTTCCGATAGCAGGCTAAGCTTCTCCAACGATAAGCATTGGATCAGCCCATGACTGCTCACTCCCCCGCCTTTGCTCAACCTGACGGAATCGACCCCGTCCGGGCCGCGCAAATTTCCGCCCGCATCGACCGACTCCCCGCCGTCTCCACGATCTGGCGGCTGGTGGCGCTGCTCTCGATCGGTGGTTTTTTCGAGCTCTATGACTTGTTCCAGACGGCCTACATCAGCCCCGGCCTGATTCGCGACGGCATCTTCGCCACCGGCAACCAAGGCGTGTTCGGCTTCTCAGATCAGGCCGCCTTCGCCTCGGCGACGTTTCTCGGGCTGTTCCTTGGCGCGAGTCTGTTGAGCCCGTTGGCCGACCGCTTCGGTCGACGTGCGATCTTCACTTTCGCACTGATCTGGTACACCGTCGCGACGGTGGCGATGGGCGTTCAGAGTTCAGCCCTCGGCATCATCTGCATGCGCTTTCTGGTGGGTATCGGACTGGGCATCGAACTGGTGACCATCGACGCCTACCTCTCGGAACTGGTGCCAAAACGCATGCGCAGTTCGGCATTTGCCTTTGCGTTTTTCGTGCAGTTTCTGTCGGTGCCGGCGGTGGCGTTGATGTCGTGGTGGCTGGTGCCGCAAGCGCCGTTCGGTGTGTCCGGCTGGCGTTGGGTGGTGTTGGCGAGCGCGGTGTTTGCGCTGTTCATCTGGTGGCTGCGTTCGCGGTTGCCGGAGTCGCCGCGCTGGTTGGCCCAGCATGGACGGTTCGACGAAGCCAGCAAGATTCTCGATGGCATCGAAGCCCGCTGCGTGAAGGATCAGGGCAAGCCGCTGGATGAACCGGAGTTGGCGGTGGTGGATGTTCAGGGCTCGGGGCGTTTCGCCGATATCTGGCAGCCGCCTTATCGCCGTCGGGCGTTGATGCTGATTGTCTTCCACGTGTTCCAGGCCATCGGTTTCTTCGGCTTCGGCAACTGGTTGCCGGCGCTGCTCTCCGGCCAGGGCGTGAGCGTGACGCACAGCCTGATGTACGCGTTCATCATCACCCTCGCCTACCCGCTCGGGCCGTTGCTGTTCGTGAAGTTCGCCAACCGCTTCGAGAACAAGTGGCAGATTGTCGGATCGGCCTTGGGCGCCATGACCTTCGGTACGCTGTTCGCCTGGCAAACCAGCGCCTTCGGCCTGATCTTCTGCGGGGTGATGATCACCTTCTGTAATGCCTGGCTGAGCTTCAGTTATCACTCTTACCAAAGCGAATTGTTCCCGACCAACATCCGCGCCAGGGCGGTGGGATTTTGTTATTCATTCAGTCGATTGTCGACGGTGTTCAGCAGTTTACTGATCGGGATTTTCCTCGAGCACTTCGGCACGCCGGGGGTGCTGGCGTTCATTGTCAGTAGCATGCTGATCGTGATGATCACCATCGGCTGGTTCGGCCCAAGAACCCGCAACCTGGCACTGGAAAACATCGCTCATCGCTGAGCCACCGTGCGGTCGACCTCTGCCGCCCGGCGGCAAAGGTTGACCCTGATCATTCGTCACTTGCTCGACGTAAAAACATAAATAATTGATTTTGTTAGCTTTTTTAACAAGGCATACTATTTGCTCAAAGCACTGCACCGCAAATACCTACAAGGTCTACTCATCATGTTGGTCAGTGCAAAACAAAACCTGGTGGCGCCCCTCCCCAAGCGGCCCGGCGACGAACCGATCACGGACGCCGCCGCCGGACTTCAGGGCGGCCTGCAAGCCGCCATGACCCAAGCCCTGCAAAACAATGTGCAGGCGCAAACCACGCAGGCCACTAAGCAGGTCCAGGACTCCGCCAGCCAAATCGCCACGCAACAGGTCAGCGAAGCGACCCGGATCAGCGATAACGTCGACGAGGCGTTCGCCAAAACCCGCGTGGGACTGCAAGCCTCGTCCGCCCAACTACCGGCCGATGTTGAAACAGCCACGAACGCCTTTAAGGCGTACATGAACAAAACGCCGGAGCAGCGGTTGCGCGACAGCATCCTCGAAGAGATGGGGCTGACGGAAGATGACTTAAAAGCCATGCCGCCGGAAAAACAACTGGCGATCGGTAAAGAGATTGCCGAGCGCATGCAAGACAAGATCAAACTGGCGCAGGCCGAGAAAGACAACGGCAGCAGCGACAAAGGCAGCAGCCAGGTGGTCGACAAGTTTCTCGCCTCGCTTTAACGGCACTGGAACAACTGAAAAGGGTCCCTCTAGCGGGACCCTTTCTACGTTGCCGGTATCAGTTTATCTGTTGTCTCAGCGAGCATCCCCAACAACGCCTGCACCACCGCCGAAGGTGACTTGTTCGCAGCGGCCACCAAGGCAAACTCTCGATCGATACGCGGAGTCACCGGTACCACGCGCAGCCCCTGAAGTTGGCTCGGCAGAGTCATCTCCGGCACCAGCGTCACGCCGATGTTTTCCCGCACCAGGGTGAACGCACTGCTCCATTCACGGACCTCGACCCGAACGTCGTGCAGCTGCAGTCCGGCATCGGTTGCCAGGCTGCGAGCGTTGGTCGAACAACCGCCCGTGGCCAGTACAAAAGGTTGCTCCGCCAACTCCGCCAGAGAGACGCCTTCTTCATTGGAACGGCGAGCCAAGGGATGGCCGCCAGGCACCACCGCCATCCAGGCATCACGTCCCAAGCGACCGGCATTGCGCTCGGGCGCCGGGTTCAACACCACGCCAACATCCACCAGCCCGGCGCCGAGCAGCGTTTCCACTTCATCGTCGCTGACCTCCAGCGCGACCACCTGAATGCCGGGATAAAGCCGATTGAACTGACGCAGCAGCGGCGGCAGGAAAGTCGCCAACACCATGGGGAAACTGGCCAGGCGAATCGTCCCGCGCTGAATATCTTTGGTGGAATCGACAGTACTGCGAATGGTTTCCAGAGCACCGAGCATGGTTCTCGCGTGTTCGATCACAGTCAGGCCTATTGCCGTCGGCAAAGTCTGGCGATTCTCTCGACTGAACAGCTGAACGCCCAGGGTCTCTTCAATCAACGCCAAAGCCTGGCTGGCACCGGATTGCGTCATGCCGACCCGTTCGGCAGCCCGGGTAATGTTGCCCGTATCAGCCACCGCCACCACCATTCGCCAATGCATCAGATTCATCATGGCAGTAGCTTTCCTTATGGTGGTTTTCTGAAAGATTAATTTTACCGAAGGTGCCGCGCACTATGACACTGGCGCAAATCCCCAGCCAGAGCCCTGCCAATGAAGTTGTATTACGCCCCACACGCCTGCTCGCTGGCGCCGCATATCGTGCTGCGCGAACTGGATCTGTCGTTCGAATTGATCCGCGTCGACAACACCACCAAGAGAACTGCCAGCGGCGAGGACTTCCTCGCCATCAACCCCAAGGGTTACGTCGCGGCATTGCAACTGGACAATGGCCAAGTGCTGACCGAAGGCCCGGCAATCCTGCAATACCTGGCAGACCTGCGCCCCGAAGCGAACCTGGCACCGGTGAGCGGGACGTTCGAGCGGGTACGGTTGCAGGAATGGCTGAATTTCATTTCGACAGAGATTCATGGCGGGCTGGGCTGGCTGTTCAGTTCGCAGTTCCCGGATGAGGTCAAAGCGCTGATCAAGGAGAAACTGTTCAAGCGGTTTGTTGTGTTGAGCCAGACGCTGGAGCGCCAGGATTATTTGATGGCTGACGGGTTCAGCATTGCCGATGCGTATTTGTTTACGGTGTTGCGGTGGGCGCACCTGTTTGCAATCGATTTGAATGAGTGGCCGGCGTTGGCGCGGTTTCAGACGAGGGTTGATCAGCGGCAAACCGTGAAGGCTGCATTGGCCGCTGAGTCGGAGTAAGGCTTGCCCGTGAAGGCTATCTTCCAGGCGCCACTGACCTACAAACTTGCACTCACTTTGGTGGCCACTTCACCGGGCACCCAGCCCTTCCACACCTGCGGCTGATCCCGCAAAAACGCTTCGGCCACCTGACGCGGTTGCAGGCGTTTTTCGCTCATTTGGCCGAGCGTGTGGTTCAGCAGATCGATCGGCAGGTCGACCTTTTCGAAGAACGCCACCAGGTCCGGGTACTGCGCCTTGAACGGCGCGGACACGCCGATCGCCAGGCTTGCCGGCATCGAACGCGTGCCTTTTGGATTCGGGTTATTGGCGTCGGCCAGGGTCTTCCAGGCTTCGGCGTCGAAGGCCGGCTCGTCGAGTTTCACCAGTTTGAAACGCCCCAACAGCGGCGTCGGCGACCAGTAGTAGAACAGCACCGGTTTGCCACGGCGGATCGACGAAGCCACCTCGGCATCCAGCGCGGCGCCAGAACCCGTGCGGAAGTTGACGAAGCTGCCGGTCAGGTCATAGGCCTTGAGTTTCTGACTGTTGACGATCTCCGAGGTCCAGCCGGTCGGGCTGTTGAGGAAGCGTCCTCGGCTCGGGTCTTCCGGGTCGCGGAACACGTCCTTGTAGCGCGCCAGGTCGGCGACGGATTTCAGCTCCGGGGCCAGGGGTTTGATGCCGCGTTCGGGGTCGCCCTTGATCACGTATTCCGGCACCCACCAGCCTTCGGTGGCGCCTTTGACCGTGTCGCCCAGCCCAAACACTTTGCCTTCCGAGGCGGCTTTGACCCACGCCGGACTGCGCCCGGCCCACTCTTCGCCGATCACTTGGATATCGTTCTTGGCCAGTGCCGCTTCGAGGCTGATGGTGCTGCCCGGCAAGGTATCGGTCGGGTAGCCGTAACCTTTCTCGACAATCAATCGCAGGATTTCGGTGATCAGGCTGCCGCTTTCCCAGGTGATGTCGCCGAAGTGGATCGGCGCAGTTTTCTCCACGGCGGGAACGTGGGTTGCCACAAGGCTCAGGGCCAGCAGCGAACTGCCGAGCAGGGTTTTGATCGATCTCATGCGGACCTCCGGGTCAGGGGATTCGAGGATTGGTTGGCGCTGTGCCGAGCGCACAGGGCTTGGGTACGAGTCATGTAAACGCTGACCGAGCGCTGTGAAATGCCCAGTTCGGCGGCGATTTGCGGGTAGGTCAGACCGTCGATTCGCGACAACAGGAACGTTGCGCGAACCTTGCCCGGCAAGCGCTCCAGCGTACGGTCGAGGCCATGCAAGGCCTGGGTCAGTTGCACCCGTTCTTCGGGCGAAATCGCTTGAGGCTGATCGAGGTGTTGCAACTGATCGAGGTGTTGGCGCTCCAGCTCACGGCGGCGCCAGAGCTGATAGATCAACCGCTGGGCAATGGTGGTGAGCAAGGCACGAGGCTCGCGAATCGGGGTCAGCCCCGGCGATTCGAGTAGCTGCAAAAAGGTTTCGGCAGCGATGTCTTCGACGCTGGAACTGGCGCCCAGATACCGGCGCAACCGTGCGCACAGCCAGGAGTAATGCGCGCGGAACAATCCGCCCACGTCGTTGCGATGGGAAAGGTCGGTGCCGGACATAGAGGCTCCAAGGGTTAGGGGTCGCTGAATGTCCGGTGATCCGGTGACGCGATCCTAGCAAGGAGCCTTATTCATTAATAATACTTAAAAAGTATTTTTATATTCCATATTGGAATTTAACATCAAAAGATCGCAGCCTCGTTTCACTCGACAGCTGCTACAGATGTACACCGATTTCCCGTAGCAGCTGTCGAGTGAAACGAGGCTGCGTTCTTCCCCCCTACCGTAATCGCCCATACCCCAGCGCTTCAGCCTCTAGCTGATAGTCGAGCACAATCTGATAGTCGCTTTCGCCGGCCGGCAATACCTCTTGCAGACCGAGGATTTCCCTGACTTCGGGCAATGCCTGCAACGTCGTGTTCATCACCTGTCGCAGCGCCTCTGCCTGTTCATCGGTGACGGTCGCGGCGGTGATATACGGCAAGGTCGGACTGAACGCACTTCGCGCAATGACCCGCAGGCCGGCCACTTCTTCTTCGGCGTGCCGCGCCAGATAGGCGAAGGTGACGCTGTCGATGGCCGCCAGGTCCGCTGTCCCTTCACGCAACCCGCGCAGGCTTTCGCGGTGGCTGCCGCTGATACTGACACTGGCGAAGAACTGCCCGTCTCGATGCAGCGGCGCCAGCCGGTGACGCAGCAGGTTCATGCCGCTGTTGGAGTCTTCGCCATTGATCACCCCACGACTGTCGCGAAAGGCCGGCAAGCTGCGCCGTGGATCATCGGCGCGACTCAACAACAGGCTGCAATGGTTGCCACCGCTGGCGTCCGGCAGTTCATAACGAGGACGACCGATGACCCGGACCCGACCGCGCAACGCTGTCATCAGCGGGTAGCCGCAGGTTTGGGTCAACAGCAAGTGCGGGGACAACCAGAGGTCCATCAGCGAAAGGCCCTCGGCGTTGCGGCAGGTGGCATCCAGTCGCTCGAGCATTCGCGTCAGCCAGCGCTCGTTGGCCTCGCGGATCGGCTCGGGGGCGACGTACATCAGTAACTCAGCGATGTGTTGTGTCATCGAAACCTTCCAGGCGACAAAATTTCACTGTGGGAGCGAGGTCATTACATTCAACATTGATGTTGCCAGTAACACCGCTATCGCGAGCAGGCTCGCTCCCACAGGAGTCAGGTGTCGATCATAAAAATCAGTGAAACGGATGGCGCGGGCTGTCGATAGCCTTCACCCCGTGCTGACGCCACAACTGGCCATAACCCTGCACCAAAAACCCGCCGCTGCGCGCCAGCCATTGCTCGCGACGCACGTGGTAGGCGCGGGGCAAGTCGTACCAGGGCAGCCCCGGCAGATCGTGATGCACCAAATGCAGATTGAGGTTGAGGAACAGCCAGCGCCACGGCCAGGCGGCTTCATTGATGACCGTTCTTTGCTCGGGCTCGGCGTGGGGACGGTGTTCATAGTAGGAGCGAATCATCGCAATCGATAGCGCCGGCACGCTGATCAACAACAGGTAATGCCACACCGGCAGCACGCTGTAGTGGGCGATAAACAGCAACATCAGCAGGGCCAACGTGCCGTGGGTCAGCCACATCAACCAGGCCTGCCGCTCACCTGCCTTTAGACGTTGCAGTTCTTCCCTGGCCAGCGCCAGCAAGGCCAGCGGTGCCCCGAGGGCGAAGCGTCCGAGTACGGTTTTGTTCAGCCAGTGCAAACTCTGTTCGAACAGTGAACTGCCCTGCCACTGCTCGGCGCTCAGGTAACGGCTTTCCGGATCGCGACCCGGGAGGGTCAGGTCTTCGTCGCGGTGATGCAGCAAATGGCTGTCGCGATACAGGGTGTAGGGATACCAGACGGCGAACGGCGCGTAGCCGAGGATCTTGTTCAACGATGTCCAGCGGGTGGGATGACCGTGAAGCAATTCGTGCTGCACCGATAACCAGAGCACCACCAACGGAATCAACAGCACAGTGCTCCACCAAAGCCCCAGCCTATGGCTCCCCAAAACAATGCTGAACCAACCAGTGTACACGCCGATCAGCAGCAACCAGGTCGGCCACTCGGTGCGAGCGGTGAGGCGTTGGCGCAGGGTTTCGATTTCTTCTCGGTGGGCGGTATCGAAGTAATGAGGCATGGCGTTGCTCAGATCGGGGACCAGTCCCCTTCTGTGCAATGGAGCAGGGTTTTCTTGCAGATTATTTTTGAGGGTCGTTCCCACGTCGAGGCGTCGAACCGTCTGCGTGGGAACGATCATTTACCAGCGGCGGGATCAATGACCGAACACATCCACCTTCTTGGCCTTCTTGTCCGCGCGCTTTTCATCGGCGGTTTTTGCCGGTTTTTTCTTTGCCGCTTTTTTTGAATCCATGCCTTTGGCCATGATACTTACTCCACTCATACGGGATGTGAGATCAGGTATACACCTATCGCTGCGCGCGCGTTCTTTTATAATCGCCCGCTTTGCGCACCGACAGTCGAAGACCATGCCCAACACCCAGTACACCTTGCTCGCCGAGCCTTTGTGGCCCTTGATGAACAAGTTTTATCGCGCTCACCAATCGTCGATGAAAGCGGTCCGCGACGCTCAGCTGTGGGTCGCCAGACGCGATGAGATCATTGGCGCGCTGTGTTTGCGACCAGTCTCGGGCGGACATTGGTTGACGGGATTGTTCGTCGATCCGGCTTGTCGGGAACAAGGCATCGCGGCGGCGCTGATCGCCGAAGCGGTGCGCGGTCTCGAGCAACCGGTCTGGCTGTTCTGCCATCCCGATTTGCGGGGCTTTTATGAACGCCGAGGGTTTTCCTTCGATCCGCAAATGCCCTACGCCATGAGCGAACGCTTGAGCCGCTACGCGCGCAGCAAACCGATGATCGCCATGGGCCTGGAACCGTTGGTGAGTTCGACTGGTGGGAGCGAGCCTGCTCGCGAAGGCGGCGTTTCATTCGACATCATCGTTGAATGACACACCGCTTTCGCGAGCAGGCTCGCTCCCACAGGGGGTTGTGGTGTTTTCGGATCAGTCGTCGGCGTTAGGATCGAGATCCGGAAACATCACGTCGGTAAACCCGAACTTGCTGAAATCAGTGATGCGCGACGGGTACAACCGGCCGATCAGGTGATCGCACTCATGCTGCACTACGCGCGCATGGAATCCCTCGGCAACACGCACGATCGGATTGCCCTTTGGATCGAAACCTTCATAGCGAATCTGCTGATAGCGATCCACCGCGCCGCGCAGGCCGGGCACCGACAGGCAGCCTTCGAAACCCTCTTCCAGCGTCGGGCTCAACGGCGTAATCAACGGGTTGATCAGAATCGTCTGCGGCACCGCTTCGGCGTCCGGATAGCGTTCGCTGTGCTCGAAACCGAAGATCACCAGTTGCAGGTCAACGCCAATCTGCGGCGCAGCCAGGCCAACGCCACCGACACTTTCCATGGTCTGGAACATGTCGTCGATCAGTTGCCACAGCTCCGGGCTGTCGAACATTTCGGCAGGCACCGGCGGGGCGATGCGCAGCAGGCGCTCGTCGCCCATTTTCAGAATTTCACGGATCATTTGATGACTTCGTCAGTGGTCGGCTTGATCGAGTGGTCCCGACCCAGTCCCGACACGTGGTGTTTGTGTTCGTGGTCGTGCTCGCCGGGGAATTTTTCGCCATCATCCTTGCCCTCGGTCGACATGTGTTCGATCACGGCATTCATCTCGGCGCCGAGCAACAGCACCGCGGCGGAAATGTAGAAGTACAGCAGCAGCACGATGATCGCGCCGATACTGCCATACATGGCGTTGTAGTCGGCGAATGTTTTGACGTACAGACCGAAGCCCACCGATGCAAGGATCCACACCACCACGGCCAGCACCGAACCGGGGGTGATAAAGCGAAACTCTTGTTTGACGTCGGGCATGACGTAATAAATCAGCGCCACCGCCATCATCAACAGAATCACGACCACCGGCCAGCGCACGATGGTCCAGAGGGTCACGATGAAGTCTTCGAGGCCGACTTGCGAGGCGATCCAGCCCATCACCTGCGGCCCGAGCACCATCAGCGCAGCGGCCACCAGCAGCATGCCGGCGATGCCGATGGTGTAGAAAATCGACAGCGGGAAACGCTTCCACGCCGGCCGGCCTTCGACCACGTCGTAGGCGGCGTTCATCGCGCTCATCATCAGCCGCACACCGGCGGACGCGGTCCACAGGGCAATCACGATACCGACCGACAGCAAGCCACCCTTGGATTGCTGGAGCTGGTCGATGACCGGGTTGACCTGCTCCAGCGCCTGAGGCGGCAGGACCAGTTCCGATTGCAGGCGCAGCCAGGAGAAGAAGTCCGGCAGGTGCAGGAAACCGATCAGGGCGATCAGGAACAGAATGAAGGGGAACAGCGAGAACAGCATCTGATAGGCCAACGCCGAGGCATAGGTCGACATCTCGTCGTCGACGAACTCGGTGATCGTGCGCACCATGACACGGTGCAGGCGCTGACCTTTCATGTGAGGGAAAAACATTAGCGTCTCCTTTCGCCGCAAAAAGGTTGAAGTCGTGGCGACTCAGGGGCCGTTTTCTACATCAAAGTAGCCTACTTGGCGAGTTTGAAACAATTTCCTTGTGCAAGTTCAGGCTGACACAAAAACGGCCATCCGCGGATGGCCGTTTCTGTTGCTCATCAAAGGCCTGATCACGCCTTGTCGATGCCTTTCTTGATTGCATCCTTGGCTTTGCCGACCGCTTGCTGGGCTTCGCCTTTCCTTTCCTGCACCACGCCTTCGGTGCGCATTTTATCGTTGCCGGTGGCCTTGCCGACGCCTTGTTTGACGTTGCCGACTGCTTCGTTGGCCAAGCCTTTTGCTTTATCGCCAGTGCTGCTCATGGTGTTTCTCCTGTGAACAATTGAACGAGAAAAGTCGTTACACAAGGTTGACCGGGGGCGTTTGCGCGGAGTTTCATTTATTTTCACGGCGACATTTTATCGTTCAGTGCAGGTTGGGCTTTATGTTTGCCGGCCAACCCCCGAGAATGCGCAACGTATTCAGGCCATGGCGCTGAAGATCCAATCCCGTAGGAATGTTATGAAACTCGATAAAAAGCAGGCCATTGCCCGCAGAAACCAGGAACTTGGCGGTGCTGTGCTTGGCGTCAACAACTGCCATTTCACCGAATTGAACCGCAACCGCAACATCTGGTGGTTTGATATTCCGGTCGCGCGCCTGGCCATTGGTCAGTACGAATGGGTTCACCTGCTGATGCACACCCCGGATACCGACGAACTGCTGCACCTGAAAGTGCCGACGGTGTTCCTGCGCGAGAAGCTCGAAGGTCTGGTCGTGCGCAACGAAGGTAAACGCAAAGCGGCCCTGAGCCTGGAACTGAGCGCCGACAAGGACTCGTACCTCCAGGACATGCGCCCGGCGGGTACCAACGTCAATTTCGCGCAGTTCCGCCTCTGAGCTAAAAGCTTCGCGAGCAGGCTCGCTCCCACAGTTGACCGAGTTCCTCCAGGAAGAATGCGGTCACATGTGGGAGCGAGCCTGCTCGCGAAAGCGGTCTGACAGACAATGAACCTTTCCGGTCAGGCAACAAAAAGCCCCGCATCTGCGGGGCTTTTGTTTGTTACGCGCTGACCTTCTTGACGCCGAGCTTCTTCAGCTCTTCGTCGCGCAACTCGCGGCGCAGGATCTTGCCGACGTTGGTGGTCGGCAGCGCATCGCGGAACTCCACGGCTTTCGGCACTTTGTATCCGGTGACGTTGGCGCGCATGTGCTCCATCACCTGTTCCTTGGTCAGCGTCACGCCCGGTTTGGCGACGATGAAGATCTTGATCGCCTCGCCCGACTTCTCGTCCGGCACGCCGATGGCGGCGCATTGCAGCACGCCCGGCAGGGTCGCCAGCACGTCTTCCAGTTCGTTCGGGTACACGTTGAAACCGGAGACCAGAATCATGTCTTTCTTGCGATCGACGATGCGCATGTAACCGTCAGGCTGGATCAGCGCGATGTCACCGGTCTTCAACCAGCCTTCGCTGTCGAGGATTTCATCGGTGGCGTCCTGACGCTGCCAGTAGCCCTTCATCACTTGCGGACCTTTCACACACAGCTCGCCGATGTCGCCTAACGGCTGTTCAACGCCGGCATCGTCGATGACTTTGCACAGGGTCGACGGCACCGGAATACCGATGGTGCCGATCTGGATGTTCTGGATTGGATTGACGGTGGCCACCGGGCTGGTTTCGGTCATGCCGTAACCTTCGCAGATGGCGCAACCGGTGACCGCTTTCCAGCGCTCGGCGGCGGCCAGTTGCAGGGCCATGCCACCGGACAGGGTGACTTTCAGTGCAGAGAAATCCAGCTTGCGGAAACCTTCGTTGTTGCACAGCGCGACAAACAGCGTATTGAGCCCGACGAAACCGCTGAACTTCCACTTCGACAGTTCCTTGACCATCGCCGTCAAATCGCGCGGGTTGCTGATCAGGATGTTGTGGTTGCCGATCAGCATCATCGCCATGCAATGAAAGGTGAAGGCATAGATGTGGTACAGCGGCAGCGGCGTGATCAGGACCTCGCAACCTTCATTGAGGTTGGAACCCATCAGCGCCTTGCACTGCAGCATGTTCGCCACCAGGTTGCGATGGGTCAGCATTGCGCCCTTGGCCACGCCGGTGGTGCCGCCGGTGTATTGCAGCACGGCAACGTCGCTGCTGGCCGGGTTGGCTTCAGCCACTGGCTGGCCGTGGCCCTTGCTCAATACGTCGTTGAACTTGATGGCCTTGGGCAAGTGATACGCCGGGACCATCTTCTTCACATACTTGATGACGCTGTTGACCAGCAGGCGCTTGAGCGGCGGCAGCAGGTCGGCCACTTCGGTGACGATCACGTGCTTGACGCCGGTTTTCGGCACGACGAGCTGGGCCAGGTGCGCCATGTTGGCCAGGCAGACCAGGGCTTTGGCACCGGAGTCGTTGAATTGGTGTTCCATTTCCCGCGCGGTGTACAGCGGGTTGGTGTTGACCACGATCAGCCCGGCGCGGATGGCACCGAAGACGGCGACCGGGTACTGCAACACGTTGGGCAGCTGCACGGCGATTCGATCGCCCGGCTGCAAGTCGGTATGCTGTTGCAGGTATGCGGCAAAGGCACCGGACAATTCGTACAGTTCACCGTAGGTGATTGTCTTGCCCAGGTTGCTGAACGCCGGTTTGTCGGCAAAGCGTTGGCAGGACTGCTTCAACACTGCCTGAATATTCGGATACTCGTCCGGATTGATGTCGGCAGCAATCCCGGCAGGGTACTTATCCTTCCAAAAGTCTTCGATCATGGAAGCCCACTCCTCAGCAACGCGAATTTCATCACCGCATTTGATGCGATTATTATTGGTGTGTGTTTGTTGGTGAGTCTGGCTATTTATATAGGCCGAGAAGTCACAAAGCGCGCCGAGAGTAGCAGCTTTGCCAAGGGCCGACTAGAGCCAAAAGCCGCCTCTACAGTCACTTTAATGACTCAAGAATGGCTAGCAGTCATTTTAGAGCAAAGATTCTATACAACCTTGAAAGCCCCATAAATATGGGGCTTAAAAGCAAAAGATCGCAGCCTTCGGCAGCTCCTACAAAGGAATGCGATCCCCTGTAGGAGCTGCCGAAGGCTGCGATCTTTTGGCAGCACCTCGACCTACGAGCGGTTACGCGATATCACGCAACTCCCGCCGCAATATCTTGCCCACCGGCGTCATCGGCAACGACTCACGCAGAACAATGTGCTTGGGCACTTTGTACGCCGTGAAGTTTTCCTTGCAGTAGGCCTTCAGCTCTTCAAGGCTGACACCCGTTTCACGGGCCACCACAAACAGCTTCACCGCCTCCCCCGAACGCTCGTCCGGCACCCCGATCACCGCACAGTTGGCGACTTTCGGGTGAGCCATGACCACGTCTTCGATCTCGTTCGGGTACACGTTGAAACCCGAGACGATGATCATGTCTTTCTTGCGATCGACGATGCGCACAAAACCGTCCGGATCGATTACCGCAATGTCGCCAGACTTGAACCAGCCTTCGGCATCCAGCACTTCGGCGGTGGCTTCGGGTTTCTGCCAGTAGCCCTTCATGATCTGCGGGCCCTTGATGCACAGTTCGCCGCGCTCGCCCAGCGCCTGCTCGACGCCTTCATCGTTGATGACTTTCAGCGTGGTGCCCGGCACCGGCAGGCCGACCGTGCCGAGGCGCGACTTGTCGCCGTACGGGTTGGTGCAGGCCACCGGCGAGGTTTCAGTCAGGCCGTAACCTTCGGTGATGCGACAACCGGTGAGCTGTTCCCAGCGCTCGGCCGTGGCCTTGACCAGCGCGGTGCCGCCGGAGTTGGTGAGTTTGAGGCTGGAGAAATCCAGGGTCTTGAAGTCCGGGTGATCCATCAGCGCAACGAACAGGGTGTTCAACCCCAGCAGGGCCGAAAACCGCCAGTTCGTCAGCTCCTTGATAAAGCCCTTGATGTCTCGTGGATTGGTGATCAGCACGTTGTGGTTGCCCGACACCATCATGCACATGCAATTCGCCGTGAAGGCATAGATGTGGTACAGCGGCAGCGGCGCGACCATGACCTCTTGCCCTTCGCGCAACAGCGGCTGGCCGTCATTGCCGAACTGCTCCAGACACGCCCGCACTTGCTGCATGTTGGCCACCAGGTTGCCGTGGGTCAGCATCGCGCCCTTGGCCAGGCCGGTGGTGCCGCCGGTGTATTGCAGCACGGCGATGTCGTCGAGCCCGACTTTCAGCGGCTTGATGCCCAGGCCCCGGCCCAGACGCAGCGCGCTCTTGAAGGAAGTGGCCTGCGGCAAGGAGTACGCCGGGACCATCTTCTTGACCTTGCTCACCATCGTATTGACCAGCCAGCCCTTGGCGGTGGGCATCAGGTCGCCCATCCGGGCTTCGATCAGGTACTGGATGTCGGTGTCGGGCAGCACTTCCTGGACTTTGGCCCCGAACATGTTCAGGTAGACCAGCGCCCGGGCACCGGAGTCCTTGAACTGATGACGCATCTCCCGCGCGGTGTACAGCGGGTTGGTGTTGACCACGATCAGCCCGGCGCGCAAGGCACCGAACACGGCAATCGGGTAATGCAGGACGTTGGGCATCTGCACCGCAATGCGATCCCCCGGCACCAGGTCGGTGTGGGCTTGCAGGTAACCGGCGAACGCTGCGCTGTAGCGTTCCAGTTCGGCGTAGGTCAGGGTTACGCCCATGTTGCTGAATGCCGGGCGGTCAGCAAATTTCTTGCAGGAACGCTCGAACACCTCGATCACCGACTTATAGGCCCCTTGATCGATGTCCAGGGGCACGCCGGCCGGGCGTTTGTCATTCCAGAAATCAGGTTGCATTGTTCTTGTCCTCTTTACCTGAACCTATCCGGGGCCGCTTTTCTGTCCTTCTTCAAAACAAAAAGCGAAAAGCGGAGCTTCACGGACACTAGCAGCTATGGCGAATCAGGCAAATATGCGCACGGTCGACATTGATCGTGTGAATCTTGCTGCCGTGGCGTGGCCTGATCAGACGGCACGCTTTGGATGCGCTATACAATGCAACGACGCCCATGCCACATGCAGCCCTATGCAAAGGAACCGCCATGATCCACGACACTTTCTGGCTGACCGCGAGCGACCGCAGCCGCCTCTTCGTCAACCAGTGGCTGCCCGCCGAGCCTTTAAAAGCAGTGATCCTGCTGGCCCACGGCATGGCGGAACACAGTGGCCGCTACGCCCGTCTGGCGGAAAAACTCTGCGCTCAGGGTTACGGTGTGTATGCGCCGGACCTGCGTGGACATGGCAAAACTGCCGAAAACGGGACCCTCGGCCATTTCGCCGACGATGACGGTTGGTGCAAGGTGGTCGGCGACCTGGCGAGCCTCAACCAGCACATCGGCCAACAACATTCCGGCGCGCCGATTGTGCTGCTCGGTCACAGCATGGGCAGCTACATCGCCCAGGCCTATCTGCTGCATCACAGCGCCAGCCTGCACGGGGCCGTTCTCAGCGGGTCGAACTTCCAACCGGTGGCGCTCTATCGCGCAGCGCGGCAGATTGCTCGGTTAGAACGTTTGCGCCAGGGTCCGAAGGGTCGCAGCGCGCTGATCGAATGGCTGTCGTTTGGTTCGTTCAACAAGAAATTCAAACCGGTACGGACGCGGTTCGACTGGCTCAGCCGCGATCCGGCGGAGGTCGATCTGTACGCCAACGACCCGCTCTGCGGCTTTCGCTGCACCAATCAACTGTGGATCGATTTGCTCGGTGGGTTGCAGCAAATCAGCAAAGCGTCCAATCTCGCTCAGATTGATCCGGGCCTGCCGTTGCTGGTCATCGGCGGTGAATGTGATCCGGTGAGCGAAGGCAAGCGTCTGAAAGATCTGGCCCATGCGCTACGCACGGCCGGCAGCCAGAGCCTGCAACTGACTATTTACCCGCAGGCACGGCATGAACTGTTCAACGAGAGCAACCGCGATGAAGTGATCAATGACGTGTTGAGCTGGATCGCCCAGGCGCTGAGCCACCGTCGGCCACCCAGATCGGAATAGTTTTTTTGAATTTATTTATTCGTGACAGGAATTGAAACAGATGACCCAGGTTACCAACACCCCTTACGAAGCCCTTGAAGTCGGCCAGACCGCCAGCTACAGCAAGACGGTCGAAGAGCGCGACATTCAGTTGTTCGCCGCGATGTCCGGCGATCACAACCCGGTGCACCTGGACGCTGAATTCGCCGCCGCCACCATGTTCAAGGAGCGCATTGCTCACGGCATGTTCAGCGGTGCGCTGATCAGCGCTGCCGTTGCCTGCGAATTGCCTGGGCCGGGGACTATTTATATCGGTCAGCAAATGAGCTTTCAGAAGCCGGTGAAAATTGGCGATACGCTGACCGTGCGTCTGGAGATTCTCGAGAAGCTGCCGAAGTTTCGTGTGCGGATTGCCACTCGCGTGTTTAACCAGCGTGATGAATTGGTAGTGGATGGCGAGGCGGAGATTCTGGCGCCGCGTAAGCAACAGACGGTGACGTTGCCTAAGCTGCCGGCAATCAGCATCGGCTGAACACCTGACACTGATCGTTCCCACGCTCTGCGTGGGAATGCCTCAACGGACGCTCCGCGTTCGGCTGTTGATGGGACGCGGAGCGTCCCGGGCTGCATTCCCACGCAGAGCGTGGGAACGATCATTGTGAACCCTCCTGCACCTGCACACTCGCCGTCATCCCCGAACTCAAATTCATCCCCTCCGGCAACTGATCAATCTTGATCCGTACCGGAATCCGCTGCGCCAGCCTCACCCAGTTAAACGTCGGCTCGACCTCTGCCAGCAACTGCCCATCCGGCGTGGTATTGCGATCGGTAATCCCGCGACTGATGCTTTCCACATGCCCCTGCAACGCCTCCCCCGCACTCATCAACCAGACCTTCACCGGATCGCCGACACGAATCCGTGGCAGCTTGGTTTCTTCGAAATACGCCTGCACATAGAAAGTCGAATCGTCGATCAACGCCATCACCGATTGCCCGGCATTCACGTAGTTGCCTTCAGCCAGACGCAGGTTGGTGATATGACCATTGCGCGGCGCATGGACCTGACTACGGGCGAGGTTGAGTTCCGCAACCTTGGCTTCGGCCTGGGCTTCACGCAGTTCGCCACGGGCGATTCCGGCGTTGATTTGTGCGTTCTCGCGCAGCTCGGCACTGATTGCCTGCGGACCGAGGGCAGCGCGGCGGCTGGCTTCGCGTTCGCGCAGATTGAGTTGCTGCTGGCGGGTCTGCACCACCGCCTGGGCTTTCTCCAGCGCCGCTTCGAAACGATCGCGGTCGATGCTCAGCAATAAATCGCCGGCCTTGACCTGCTGGTTATCAAAAGCCTTGAGCTCACGCACCCAACCCGAGACGTCCGGCGCGATCACCACCACGTCGGCGCGGATCCGCGCATCCCGAGTCCAAGGCGTGAGCATGTAGTACTGCCACAAATGAAAGCCGGCAAATATCGCCGCCACCACCAGGCACAAGGTCACCGCGACACGTATCGGTGTTCGCATTTTCAACTCCTTATAAAGGTCCGAGGACGACGGTGATCAAGGTCAATACACAGACGTACAAGGCGCAATCAAACAATGCTTCGTGCCAGATCCAGCGGCCCACCGGCGTCAGGCGCAAGAGCATGCGCAAGGCTCCAGTGACGAGCAGCGCCAGCAGCACATAAATCAGAAACGGACTGAGCAGCACGCCGCCCACCGACCACTCACGCAAGCCCATGGCTTTGCTCCTGTTGACGGCACCAGGCGCGCCAGCTGCTTTGCAATTGCAGCACCGCGCCTTGGGCCAGTTTCACGGCATCGCTGGGGGGCAATGCGTACAAGGTCTTCAAGAATTCTTCACTCGGCAGCGCCAACGCCTCGGCGCGACTGCCGGCCGGGCCTTGCTCGAGGATTTTTTCCAGCTGTTCGAGATAACGCCGCTGAGGCGCACTGACCGGTGCCTGCGCCACCGCCAGACTTAAACGCAAATGCAGCAGTTCGTCGCCGATGTCCAGGCCGAGCAAGCCATCGTCCCAGCGACTGCGCGCCGGTTCCGGCAACTCGGGATAGTGCCGCGCCAATTGCAGCAAACGGTCGGCCATGCGCCCGCCAAACCAGCTTTCGGCACCGCGCAGATTGCGCCGGGTCAGGCGCACCAGATCGTCGAGGGTCGCCGCCAGCAAACGTCGGCCATGCCACGTCGGGTTGCGCAGGATCAACAAATGGAACGCCAGCACGGCGGCGCCGACACCAACCACGATGGATTGAGCGCTGTTGAAGAACGTCGCAACATCGAATTTCATCGCATTGAGCGGCGAGACCAGCACGATGAAATGCAGACAAAATGAGGTAGCCGTCGCACCGATCTGCGGTTTGGCCATGCCCAACGCGCCGAGGAACAACGGCACGCCCATGCCCATGCACAGCAACGCAAAACCACTCCATTGCGGCAGCAGAATCTGCCCGACGATAAACGCGGCCGGAATCGCCAGGAAGATCCCGCGCATAAAACTCATGCCGATCTGAGCGCCGTTCTCGCGGCTGGCAAACAGACTGCACACCACGCACGTCAACAGCAGCGCGCCGGAGGCGGCGGGCCAGGCGGTCGCCAACCAGAAGCACGAGACCACCAGAAACGCCAACGCACTTCGGGCACCGAACATCAGCGCCAATGACAGGTCACGGTGTGGTGTCAGGGTTCTCGGTGGATCGACCGTTTCCTTGCCCTCCTCAACGGCGTTCAACGCAGCGCTGGCCGCCATGGCGGTATCGAGCAACAAGGTGAAACGGACCAGGCAGTAACTCTGTGCGGAGCTGATGTGCGGGTCGTGGGAAGCGTCGAGCAACCTCGGACGCAGCGCTTGCAGGGTCGCGGTATCCGGGCTGTTGAGCGCCTCTTGAACCTCGGTCATCCAGGGCAACAGTTGCTCGGCTTCCTGGGGTTCCAATTGCTTCCACTGACGACGCGCCGAACGGGCGATGCGCAGCAGCATCAACAGCTTCTGGCTCAAGCCGCTGATGGCGCGTGCTCGTTGCCGCCCCAGGCTTCCTTCAAACCAGGCATGCTCGCGCTGGGCATCGACGGCGACGATTTTCCCGAGGATTTCCAGCAAGCCTTTACGCGCCTGACCATCACCGGCCAGAGTCGCACGCGCGGCGTTCATACCGCTTTGCCACGCTGCCCGCGCCTGATCCGCCAGTTGCCGTTCGACCCGCATCGGCCACAGCAGCGCACTGGCGGCGGTGGCGCAAAGAATGCCCAGGCAGATTTCTGTGCAGCGAGCCACGGCTTGATCGAACACCGTCAGCGGATGAGTAATGGCCGGCAGCGCGATGATCGCCACCGTATAACCGGCCAGCACGAATGAATAGGACCAGGCGCTGCGCAGCAAGGTCGAACTCGCCGTACACAGACCCAGCCATAACGCCAAGGCCAACAAAAACAGCCAAGGCGTCTGGGCAAACAACCCCATGAACACCACTGACATGATCGTCCCGACCAGAGTCCCCAGCAACCGCGCCAGGCCCTTCTGCACCACCATCCCCGACAAGGGCTGGGCGACGATGAACGCCGTCATCAACGCCCATGCCGGTTGCTCCAGACCCCAGCGTAATGCCAGCCACAGCGCCAGGCCGCCGCCGATCAAGGTTTTGATCGCGAACTGTAAGGCGCGGCGGTCAGGCGCAAACAAAGCCTGCAAAGTGATAGGCACGTAAAGGACTCTTGGAAAGGCGATTTAACGATAGTCGGGATCGGTTCAGTCACTTGATAAACAAATTATTAGCTAGCTAACTAACATCCGTCCAGTGCTAATTCCCGGACGCAAAAAAACGCCAGACTGGCTGGCGTTTTCGACAGGCAACGAACGCTTACGAGCGTGCTCGCGCCTGGTTACGCAGGGCTTTTACCTGATCGTGATTGCGTTGCACGCCGTGGTACTGACGTTCAACCAGATCACGAATGCTCACCAGGTTGTGTTTGTTGATTTTTTCGATGGCTTCTTTGTAAGCCTTCAGTGCATGGTCTTCACCCCGTTCTGCTTCGTTCAGTACGGCCTCTTCATCCTTGCCGGTGAACATCGCTTTCACGTCGACCCAGCGACGGTGCAGGTCACCGCTGACACTGGTGGAGGTTTCCGGATCGCCACCCAGCGCACGCACCTGCGCTTGCAGTTCGGAAGCCGCAGTGGCGCAGTCGGCGGAACGCTGCATGAACAGCGATTTCAGTTCTGGGTGTTTGATGTCTTCAGCGCAAGTCTTGAACCCTTCCTGACCGTCTTTGCTGGTTTCAATCAGGTCGTTGAGTACAGAGATGGCTTCTTTATTCATGTCGGTCATTTTCAATTCCTCGCGGGTTGATGAAAGATGCAGTAGGTGTTGCATCCTGCATGCCAGCTTTGAATTGATAAGTTATTCCTTATATTTCAATTGCTTATCGATTAACGCGAAAACTGTATCCGCTTTATTTGCATGATCTGTCATTTGGCCTGCATGCAGAATGCCTGTATTTTCCAGACTGTTTGAATCAAGACGACTGATTGATGAACCCTGAAAAGCTCGAACTGTTGATTACCCGTGAAATGCCCTTTGGCAAATACAAGGGCCGGATCATTGCCGACCTCCCCGGCCAGTACCTGAACTGGTTCGCTCGCGAAGGTTTCCCCCATGGCGAACTCGGCGGCTTGCTGGCCTTGATGCAGGAAATCGATCACAACGGCCTGTCGGAGTTGCTCGAACCCCTGCGCGCAAAACATGGCAAACCCGCCCCTCGCCATTGACCCGACACCCAGACCTGGCCCCTGATTGAGTAACCCATGCCCGATAACACCCGCCGCGCCCGTGACGAAGCCTTTTGGCGAACCTTTGCCGACCGATACGCGGTTGAACCCGGCCCGGTCAATCTCGAAAACGGATACTTCGGGCGCATGTCGCGCACGGTGGTCGAGGAGTATCAGCGCAACATCGAACTGATCAACCGCAGCAACTCGGTGCATGTGCGGCAACGCTTCGAACAGGGCGAAAGTCTTGAAATCCGCGCGCAGCTTGCCGAACTGGTTGGCGTTCCAGCCGACACCGTCGCCCTCACCCGCAACGCTTCGGACGGTCTGCAATCGCTGATCCGCAACTACAACCGTCTGATGCCGGGCGATCAGGTGCTGATATGTGATCTGGAGTACGACACGGTCAAAGGGGCCATGCGCTGGCTGGCACGTCATCGCGGTGTCGAAGTGATCGAGATCGAACACTCGCACCCTGCCAGTTTCGACAGTTTGCTGGCCACTTACCGCGAAGCTTTCGAGCGTTATCCGCGACTCAAACTGATGGCCCTGACTCACGTCACTCACCGCACCGGGCTGGTGATGCCGGTGCAGGCGATTGCCGCAGCCGCCAAAGAACACGGTATAGACGTAATCCTCGACGGTGCCCATGCGCTCGGCCAGATCCAGTTCAATCTCGATAACCTTGGGATCGCGTTCGCCGGTTTCAATCTACACAAATGGATCGGTGCGCCGCTGACCCTGGGCTTCATTTACATCGCCCCCGAACGCCTGGCCGACATCGACCCGGACATGGGAGAGATGCATTTCCCGGTCACCGACATTCGCGCCCGCACGCCGTACAGCACGCCCAACATCCCGGCGCTGCTGACCCTGCCGCTGGTGTTCGAGGAACATCGGGCCATGGGCGGCTCCGCGGCCAAGGGCGCTCGGCTCAATTACCTGCGCAACCGCTGGGTGAGCGCGGTACGTGAGTTGCCGGGGATCGAAGTCATGACCCCGGACGACCCGCGACTGTATTGCGGCATCACTTCGATGCGCTTTACCCGGCATGCCGATCAACAGGCGATGGTCGAGCGGCTGCTCAAGGACTACAACCTGTTTACCGTGGCGCGCAGTGGTGCCGCGAGTGGTCCGTGCATTCGCATAACCCCGGGGCTTACCACCACGGGTGCAGACATGGATCTACTGGCCCGGGCGCTGACCGAACTGCGCTGACGTCACACGGTGTGTTTGTCGAAGTCCTCGGGCTTGATCTGAGTCGATACCGCGAATGTGTCGATGCCGATGGTCGTGTGCCCGAAGTAGCCGTCTTCATTCGAGTCTCGACCCAAGGTGTGAACGTTCAAGGTCGAAGCTTCGCCGCCCATGTTTTCATAGAAAAAGTCTTGATCGTTGGTCAGTGGCGAAACGGCCCGCCCCCGGTACTCCCTGGCGTTGAGTACCGAGCGTGAGGCCACCTCGGGAAAGTAGAGCTGACCGACCCAGGCGACATGCCGTTCTTCCAGATAGTTATTGCCTGCTGCAATGCGTACGACGACGTGAATGTGCAGGGCACGGCCGGCGTAGAACCCCGGATAGATCGTGGTAAACCGCACGATGCCGTTCTTGTCCGTGAATTGCCCGCCTCGCAGGTAAGTGTCGTCGTCGGTGCGCGGGATCGAGCCGATGTCATCGACGTCGACTTCCTTATCCGGATTGACCTTGCTCCAGCCCGAATACGCACCGCGCGCGTTGCAGTGCCAGATATCCACTAACGCATCAGTCACCGGTTGACCGGTCATGGCATCGACGATCGTCAGCCTCAGCACCAAGGGAATACCGTCCATGCCTTCGCTGATGTTTCTTCTGATCAATTTCGGATTTCGGAAATAAGGACCGGCGATCTGTTCGGGTGAAAGCAGGTAAACCGCTGGTGAGGATGAAACCGGGTTGTTGTCGTCCATGACGTTCTCTCTTCCATAAGATGAACGCAGGTTAACGCTGGCCGAGCAGCGAGATGCGGTAACTATGTATCGCATGATGTCGATCTGTAGCAGCTGCCGAGCCTGCGAGGCTGCGTTCGGCTGCATAGCCGTCGTGAATCCGGCTTACGCGGTCTGCCTGACGTACCGCAATCTCTGATTTTACGACTGCTACGCAGCCGAACGCAGCCTCGCAAGCTCGACAGCTGCTACAAAGAGCGAGTCGACCGCCAAAAGAGTTTTCACCGGGCAAAAAAAAACGGTGCACCGACCAAGCGCACCGTAAAGCCGTAGAACACACAACGAAGTGTTTGGTAAAAGCCGATCAGTCCAGCAGCGCCAGTGCCTCGGCGGTGCATTCCTGAATGCGGGCCCAGTCGCCGTTCTTGATCCACTCGGGATCAAGCATCCAGCTACCGCCCACGCACATCACGTTTTTCAACGCCATGTAGCTCTTGATGTTGGCCGGGCTGACGCCGCCAGTCGGGCAGAATTTCACTTCGCCAAACGGGCCGCCAAGGGCTTTGATAGCCGCGACGCCGCCGCTGACTTCCGCCGGGAACAACTTGAAGCGGCGATAACCCAGGCCATAGCCTTCCATGATGCCGGAGGCGTTGCTGATGCCTGGCAACAGCGGAATCGGGCTGTTGACGCTGGCTTCCAGCAGGTCACGGGTGATGCCCGGCGTGACGATGAACTGCGAACCGGCCGCTTCGGCAGCCGCCAGCATGTTGCGATCCAGCACAGTACCGGCACCGGTCACCAGCTCCGGACGCTGCTCGCGCAGAATCTGGATAGCCTTTAGGCCGAACTGCGAACGCAAGGTCACTTCCAGTGCTGTCAGGCCACCGGCCGCGAGGGCATCGGCCAGTGGCAGGATGTCCTGTTCGCGAGCGATGGTAATCACCGGCAGGATCCGCGCCTTGGCGCAGAGGCTGTCGATCAGGGCAACTTTGTCCGCCATGGAAACGGTCGGGGATGGGGTTGTCATAGCGGCTGTTCCTTGGCTCATGGGCACCAGTAAATCTCTAACGTAGGTTGCAGAAACGCGCGAATCGGCATGGCGGCGACATCGTCACCGGCCAATGCGGCACTCAAAGTGGTCAGCTTGGACTGACCGGAAATCGATAGAACGGTGGTCTTGGCCGACGCCAGAAGCGCGCGGCTCATGGTCAAGCGCTGATGCGGCACGGTCGGCGCCAGCATCGGGTAGCAACGACGTGTGCCGTCGGCTTTCAAGGCGTCAGCCAGGTTCGGGCTGTTGGGGAACAGCGAGGCGGTGTGACCGTCATCGCCCATGCCGAGTATCAGCACGTCGATCGGCGGCAATTCCGCGAGCAAGCGATCCGCCTGCTCGGCCGCCAGTTCAAGGTTGGCCGTGGCGCTGTACAGACTCAGGAACTGAGCCTTGGCCGCCGGTCCTTGCAACAGGTAACGCTTGAGCAGACCGGCATTGCTGTCGGCGTGTTCAACCGGAACCCAGCGCTCGTCGGCCAGGGTGACGACAACCTTGGACCAGTCCAGCGTCTGCTTGGCCAGGTGCTGGAAAAAAGCCACCGGACTGCGTCCACCGGAAACCACCAAGGTCGCGGTGCCGCGCGCGTCGATCGCGTCACTCAGTTGCTTGGCCACATTCAGCGCCAGGCCTTCGGCCAGCAGCACCGGGCTTTTGAACTCATGGGCGCTGACGCCCTGAGGCAGTTTCAATTCAGATATCGCCATACCACGACCTCCCATCCCGCGTGATCAATGCAATGGAGCTCATCGGCCCCCAGGACCCGGCCGCGTACGGCTTGGGCGCATCACCGGATTTCTTCCACCCGGCGATCAACTGGTCACACCACTTCCACGCGGCTTCGATTTCATCTTTACGGACAAACAGGTTCTGATTGCCGCGCATCACTTCCAGCAACAACCGCTCGTAGGCATCGGGAATCCGTGCGCTGCGATAAGTGTCGGAAAAATTCAGCTGCAACGGACCGCTGCGCAGCTGCATGCCCTTGTCCAGGCCTTGTTCTTTGGTCATCACGCGCAAGGAAATGCCTTCGTCCGGTTGCAGGCGGATAATCAGCTTGTTGCTGATTTGCAGGCGCTGCTCGGGAGCGAAGATGTAGTGGGACGGTTCCTTGAAGTGGATGACGATCTGCGACAGCTTCTGCGGCATGCGCTTGCCGGTACGCAGGTAAAACGGCACACCGGCCCAACGCCAGTTGCGGATATCGGCACGCAGCGCAACGAAGGTTTCGGTGTCGCTCTGGGTATTGGAGTTTGGCTCTTCCAGGTAACCGGGAACCGGTTTGCCTTCGCTGTAACCGGCGATGTACTGGCCGCGCACCACCTGAGTGGTCAGGCCTTCCGGGCTGATCGGCGCCAGTGCCTTGAGCACTTTGACTTTCTCGTCACGGATGCTGTCGGCGGACAGGTCGGCCGGCGGGTCCATGGCGATCAGGCAGAGCAGTTGCAGCAGGTGATTCTGGATCATGTCCCGCAGCTGACCGGCCTTGTCGAAGTAACCCCAGCGACCTTCGATCCCGACCTTCTCGGCCACGGTGATTTCCACGTGGGAGATATAATTCTGGTTCCACTGGGTTTCGAACAGGCTGTTGGCGAAACGCAGGGCGATCAGGTTCTGGACGGTTTCTTTGCCCAGGTAGTGGTCGATGCGGTAGGTGCGGTTCTCCGGGAAGAACTGCGCCACGGCGTCGTTAACCTTGCGCGAGGATTCCAGGTCCGAACCAATGGGTTTTTCCAGCACCACGCGGGTGTTTTCGGTCAGACCGACCTTCGACAGGTTCTCGCAGATCGCGCCGTAAACAGCGGCCGGTGTCGCGAAGTAGGCAATCACTCGCTGGGCGCTGCCGGCCATTTCGGCCAGGGCGACGTAATCGTCAGCCTTGAGGAAGTCGACGTGCAGGTAACTCAGGCGGGCCAGAAAGCGTTCGACCACGGCTTCGTCCAGCTCTTTGGCGACGACGTAGCGGCGCAGCTCGGAGGCGATGAACGCCAAATGCTGCTGCTCGCTGCCAGGCTCACGGGCCAGCGCGATAATTCGCGTGTCCTCGTGCAAGAGGCCTGCGCCATCGAGCTGATAAAGGGCAGGAAACAGCTTGCGCAGGGCCAGATCGCCGAGGGCGCCGAACAAGGCAAAGGTGCACGGTTCAACCGTAATAGAAGGCATGATGTTTGTTCTTTTATCAAGTTAAGCTACAAATACCTTTTTTTAAGGCATCACTCAAGGGAAAATGTAGTAATAACCACAACATTTTCGCAAAATACAGATTCCGAGTGGTGGACGGTCGGAGCCATCAGTAGGATAGGCCACCGTTACGGGCCCGATCAAAGTCCCAATTTGCATAGCCGGGGCCCTTATTTGCATTGCTCTCATGTTTGCGGAGCTAAGGAACATATATGGACCGCGTGCGAAATTTACTGGAACAGATCCAGAATCGCCTTGAAGACCTGAACAAGGCAGAACGCAAAGTCGCCGAAGTAATCCTGCTCAACCCAGAGCAGGCCACCCGGTTCAGCATCGCCGCCCTCGCCCAGGCCTCTAAAGTCAGCGAGCCGACGGTCAACCGTTTCTGCCGTTCGTTTGGCGTTAGCGGCTACCCGGAACTCAAGCTTCAATTGGCCCAGAGCCTGGCCAGTGGCGCGGCGTATGTCAGCCGTGCGGTCGAGGCCGATGATAATCCGGAGGCCTATACCAAAAAGATTTTCGGCAGCGCCATCGCCTCTTTGGACAGTGCATTACAGGCGCTTGACCCGAACCTGATCAGCCGCGCCGTCGACCTGTTGATCCAGGCCCGGCAGATCCACTTCTTCGGTCTCGGCGCCTCGGCCCCGGTGGCGCTGGATGCGCAGCACAAGTTTTTCCGCTTCAACCTGGCGGTCACCGCCCACGCGGACGTGCTGATGCAGCGCATGATTGCGTCGGTGGCGCACACCGGCGAGTTGTTCGTGATCATTTCCTACACCGGCCGTACCCGCGAACTGGTGGAAGTGGCGCGTATTGCCCGGGAAAACGGTGCTTCGGTACTGGGCCTGACGGCCGAGGGCTCGCCACTGGCCAAGGCCAGCACGTTGAGCCTGAACATTCCGCTGCCGGAAGACACCGACATCTATATGCCGATGACGTCGCGGATCATTCAGCTGACCGTGCTGGACGTGCTCGCCACCGGCATGACCTTGCGCCGAGGCGTGGATTTCCAGCCGCATTTGCGCAAGATCAAGGAAAGCTTGAATGCCAGTCGGTATCCGATCGGGGATGAGTTTAACTGAGGCTGCAAGAGCCACCCCTCACCCCAGCCCTCCCGAAACGTCGGACCGCCCCATAGGGGAGAGGGGGAAAGGGAGCTGAGATTCAAGCGTTTCAAATCCTGAGTTCGACTCGGTTATTCAGGTCGATGCAGTTCCAAGAACACCTCGATCAGTCCCCTCTCCCTCCGGGCGGTCCGACGTTTCGGGAGGGTTAGGGTGAGGAAGTCCGTGCCTGCAAACTCAAATGCGCCCTCTCCCCCGGCGCCAGGCTCAGGCTATCGGTCCCGCCACTCGCGGCTTCAACACACACAAATTCCGAAATCTCATTCCAGCTCACTCCCAGCAACGGCCGTGAGCCTGGATGCCAGACCACCGTGTCCGCATGGTTGCCGGTATCGATGCACAACTCACGCTGCCAGGCGTGGTCCTTGATCTGTAATTCGCCGTCATGCTGGAACACCCGCTGACAGCCACCCTCTACCCGCAATTCGCCTTCCTGATGACAAACCTGACGGTTCAACTGGTCGTAACCCTGCGCCCCGTCGAGACCAGACAGCGCTACCTCGCCGACATCGCCAATACGCCAATATGCATGCAACGCCTGACTCAATTGGCACGGCAGACTGTCCTGATGCTCGGTACTCAGGCGTAAATCCATGCGTTCGCCCAAGTGTGCGTGCAGGTCTACTTGCCAGTCGCACAACTGAAGTTGCCAGTGCAAGCGCACGCCATCGTCATCAGTGCTGCTGTCCAGCAGCTTCCAGTCGATCAACCGTGCCCAGCCATGGGACGGCCAGGCGTTTTCGCTCGGATGACGGCCATACCACGGCCAGCACACCGGAACGCCACCACGAATCGCGCCGACCTGCGGCCACTTCGCCGCACACCAAAGCCAGGGTTTCTGACCCTTTGGCTGGAAGTGCAGCAACTGCGCCCCCTGCCGACTGAACACCGCCTGACACAGCGGATGGTCGATCACCAGCACGTCGCGCTTCTGATAGCGCTCCCACGCAAACACCGGACGTTCGCGCAAGGATTTGAAGAAGCGTTGTAGCGGATGCTCTTGCATGTGCCACGGTCCTGAAAATCACCCGGGGTGCGCAGCCCCCAAAAAAAAGCGGACAGCCTAGGCTGTCCGCAAAAATGCGCACATAGAGAGGAGCTTATCGCAACAACGTTAGAACACCGACTGAATTTTCAGACCAGCGACCAGCGCGTTGTCGACTTCATCAACACCACCTGGGTGAGTGATGTACTGCAGGTTAGGACGCACGGTCAGCCAGTTGGTAACGTGGAAGCCGTAGTTGATCTCGTAGTTGTACTCGGTGGTACGCAGCGGCGAGAACAGTGGATCCTCGTACTCGGTAACACCGTTGGAGGCGTTGACCAGCTCGGCGTTTTTCTTCACGTCATCGTTGACATGGATACGGGCGAAACCGATACCGACGTCATCTTTTGGACGTGCATCGAACGGGCCTTTGTACACAAACATCAGCGACTGGTAGTTGTCGACGAAGTTGGTGTCCTTGTCGTGGAACGTGGCGTTGGCCGAAACGGTCAGACCGCGGCTCTTGTCACCGTTGTGGTCGGTCAGCTGTTGCTGGGCCACGAACCAGTAACCGTGCTTGCTATCGTGGCTGCGATAGGCGTTACCGCTGGTGGCTGCATCATTGCCGTTTTCATCCTTGCGGACGTCATCGGCATTGGCTGTGCTTTTGTAGTAACCGACACGGTATTCGCCGGGCAGGTTGTTAGGGTTCGGCGACCAGACCAGTTCGACCGGCAAGACGGTGCCGGCAGTGCCACTGCCGCTGAGCTTGAAGCCGTTACCGTGCTCCAGTTGCGACGGGTTCTGGTTGTACGCGCCGATCTGCGCATAGAACTCAGGCGAGATGTTGTACTTCACGCGAACCGCAGCCTGCATGACCGGCCAGTTGTACCAGATGTTGGTCGCCCAGTTACCCGCTTGGGAACCGCAGAACGCCAGGTTCTGGAACTCGCACGGGAAGGTGTTGAAGTCTTCGCCTTCGCCGAAGTAACCGGCTTTGACGTCCAGTTTACCGTCGAGGAACTGGTGCTTGATCCACAATTGAGTCAGACGGACCATATGGCCGCGGCCGTAGACTTCCTGAGACGAACTCAAGGTGCCGGCACGCGGATCGCCGACACGGTCATTGGAGATGTTCTCACCGTTACGGTTGGTGAGCTGGATCTTGGCCTGGGTGTTATCCCAGCCCCACAGCTTTTGCAGGTCCAGCGCCACGCCCAGGCCAAACTGGTCGGCGTAACGTGCGGTCTTGTCGTTGTTGTAGCCGCCGTGGAGGTTGCCGCCCACTTCACCGACGTAGTCCATCTTGATGTCGATACCCTGCTCGATCAGCTTGGTCCGTTCGCCACCCCAATCGCCAGTCATCCACTCGGAATCGGCGCTGAACGCGTCAGCCGCATGCACGCTACCGGCCAGCATCATTGCCGCAATCGCCGACAACTGGCAGATAAGCTGAGCGTTGTTCTTCTTCTTCATCCCTACATCCTCGTTTTATTGTTATTAACTGTTTTTATCTAACGCGGTGACATCGGTTGCGACGGGCGACAGTCCGCCCGCCATGGATTTCCCCTTGTGGGAGCGAGCCTGCTCGCGATAGCGGTGTATCAGTCGACATCGATGTTGAATGTCAGTCCGTCATCGCGAGCAGGCTCGCTCCCACATTTTTAATCTTCAGCGGCCTTTGAATTGGGCGACGTTGGCGCTGTGGCTCTCGGCTTTTGGCTGACCAGCCACCCCCAGGCGCTCCCCGGTCTTGGCATCGAACAACAGCACTTTCGATGGATCGAATTGCAGGGTCAGGGTCTCGCCCACGGCCGGTGCAACGTCCGGCGCCAGACGGCAGCAGACTTTGGTTTCGTTGAGATTGACGAACACCAGGGTGTCGGGACCGGTTGGCTCGGTGACCTGGACTTCGGCGCGAATGGTCGGCAAACCATTCGGCTCGCTGCCCGCCAAAACGATCTGCTCCGGGCGCAGGCCGAGGATCACTTCGCGGTCTTCAAGACCGGCGTCCTGCATGCCCAGCGGCAATTCACAGCGCGCCTGGCCACTGTCGAGCAGCGCCACCAGACGACCGTCCTTGCGCTGCAAACGCAGGGGGATGAAGTTCATCGGCGGCGAACCGATGAAACTCGCCACGAACAGGTTGGCCGGGTTGTTGTAGATGTCTTTCGGCGTACCGAATTGCTGAATGATCCCGTCCTTCATCACCGCCACTTTGTCGCCCAGGGTCATCGCTTCGATCTGGTCGTGGGTCACGTAGACCGTGGTGGTTTTCAGGCGCTGGTGCATCAGTTTCATTTCGGTGCGCATCTCGACCCGCAGCTTGGCGTCGAGGTTGGACAGCGGTTCGTCGAACAGATAGATCTTCGGCCGCCGCGCCAGGGCACGGCCCATCGCCACGCGCTGTTGCTGACCACCGGAGAGCTGGCCGGGTTTGCGGTTGAGCAAGTGTTCGATCTGCAACAGCTTGGACACCCGCGCCACTTCCGCTTCGATGTCGGCAGCGGGCATTTTGCGGATCTTCAAGCCGAAGGCGATGTTCTCGCGCACGCTCATGGTCGGGTACAGCGCGTAGGACTGGAACACCATGGCGATGTCGCGATCTTTCGGGCTCATGCCGCTGACGTCCTGGTCGTCGATCATGATCGCGCCGCCGGTGATGGTCTCAAGGCCGGCGATGCAATTCATCAGGGTCGATTTGCCGCAACCCGAAGGTCCGACAAGAATCAGGAACTCACCGTCCTTGATCGACAGATCGATGTCCTTGAGGGTGTCCGGCAGGCCGGGGCCATAGGTCTTGTTTACATTGCGAAGTTCGAGCGTAGCCATGATTACCCCTTGACTGCGCCGGCCGTCAGCCCGCGCACGAAATACTTGCCTGCGACCACATAGACCAGCAGGGTCGGCAGCCCGGCGATCATCGCCGCCGCCATATCAACGTTGTATTCCTTGGCCCCGGTACTGGTGTTGACCAAGTTGTTCAACGCCACCGTAATGGGTTGCGAGTCACCGCTGGAGAACACCACGCCGAACAGGAAGTCGTTCCAGATCTGAGTGAACTGCCAGATCAGGCAGACCATGATGATCGGAGTGGACATCGGCAGGATGATCAAGCGGAAGATGGTGAAGAAACCCGCGCCATCGAGCCGCGCCGCCTTCACCAGCGCATCGGGAACGCTGACGTAGTAGTTACGGAAAAACAGCGTGGTGAACGCCAGGCCGTAGACCACGTGCACGAACACCAGGCCCGTGGTGGTACTGGCCAGGCCCATCTTGCCGAGGGTGAACGAGGCCGGCAGCAGGACGGTCTGGAACGGCAGGAAGCAACCGAACAGCAGCAGGCCGAAGAACAACTGCGACCCACGAAAGCGCCACATCGACAGCACATAGCCGTTCAGCGCACCGATGGCCGTGGAGATCATTACCGCCGGGACGGTGATCTTGATCGAATTCCAGAAATACCCGTCGACCGTGGCCCAGGCCTTGACCCAGCCAATGCCGCTGACCACGGTCGGCCAGCTCAGCAGGTTGCCGGTGTTGATGTCTTCCGGCGTCTTGAAACTGGTCAACAGCATGACCACCAGCGGTATCAGGTAAAGGAATACGGCCAGGATCAGCACGCCGTAGATGGCGATGCGACTCAGGCTGATGGAAGGTTTGGCAGCGAAACTAGTCATGACGCTTGGTCCTCAGCTCGGAGTACAGGTAGGGCACGATGATTGCGAGAATCGCACCGAGCATCAGAATCGCACTGGCCGAACCCATGCCCATCTGCCCGCGACTGAAGGTGAAGGAATACATGAACATGGCGGGCAGGTCGGAGGAGTAACCCGGACCACCGGCGGTCATTGCCGCCACCAGGTCGAAACTCTTGATCGCGATGTGGGCCAGGATCATCACCGCACTGAAGAACACCGGGCGCAGGCTCGGCAACACCACTTTCAGGTAGATCCGCGGCATGCTCGCGCCATCGATCTGGGCGGCACGGATGATCGATTGATCAACGCCACGCAGACCGGCGAGGAACATCGCCATGATAAAGCCCGAGGCTTGCCATACCGCAGCGATCACCAGGCAATACACCACGCGATCCGGGTCGATCAGCCAGTCCAGGCGAAAGCCTTCCCAGCCCCAGTCACGCAGCAATTTGTCCAGGCCCATGCCCGGGTTGAGCAGCCACTTCCAGGCGGTACCGGTGACGATCATCGAGAGCGCCATCGGGTACAGGTAAATGGTGCGAATGAAACCTTCGCGACGAATGCGCTGGTCTAGAAACACCGCCAGCAGCACACCGATCACCAGCGTGATGCCGATAAACATGCCACCGAAAACCGCCAGGTTCTTGCTCGCTACCCACCAACGGTCGTTGTCGAACAGCCGCTCGTATTGCGCCAGGCCCGCCCATTTGTAAGTCGGCAGGAAGGTCGACGTGGTGAACGACAGGACGAACGTCCACAGGATATAGCCATAGAAGCCCACCAGGACGATGAACATGCTGGGCGCCAGCACCAGTTTGGGGAGCCAGCGCTGCAATGCATCGAACGGCGAGGCCTTGCTGAACACAGCAACAGAACTCATGGGAAGATCCCGTACGTGAGGAAAAATTACTTTGGAAATGCCCCCCTTGTAGGAGTGAGCCTGCTCGCGATAGCGATGTATCAGTTGATACATCCAGAGTCTGACAATCAGCTATCGCGAGCAGGCTCGCTCCTACAGGGGCCAAGCATTACTTGGCAGCTTTGACGGCAGTGCCCAGTTGCTTGGCGGCAGTAGCCGGATCGGCTTTCGGATCGTTGATGAAGTTGGTCACTACATCAAAGAACGCGCCTTGTACCGCCAGCGTGGTCGCCATGTTGTGCGCCATGCTCGGCTGCAGGCCGCCGGACTTGGCGTCCGCCAGGAAGTCCTTGGCAGCGGTCTGGGCGCAGGAGTCGAAACCGTACTTGCCCATGTCGCTCAGCATGTCGATTCGAACCGGGATCGAGCCCTTGTTGATGCTGAAGACTTTCTGGAAGTTCTCACCCAGCACGACCTTGGCAATGTCCTGCTGAGCGGCAGCAGTGCCCTTGTCTTTCTGCTTGAACACGGCCAGGGAGTCGATGTTGTAGGTGAAGGCCTTGTCGGTGCCCGGGAAGGCTACGCACTCGTAGTCCTTGCCGGCGACTTTCTTGGCCGCGGTCCACTCGCTCTTGGCCCAGTCACCCATGATCTGCATGCCGGCCTTGCCATTAATGACCTTGGCCGCTTCCAGGTTCCAGTCCTGGCCTTTGCCGTCGGCGTCCATGTAGGTCGCGACTTTCTTCAGCTCGGTCAGCGCCTTGACCATTTCAGGACCGGTCAGTGCACCGTTGTCCAGGTCGACCAGGGCTTTCTTGTAGCCGTCGACGCCCATGACCGAAAGGACCACCGCTTCGAACACGGTGCTGTCCTGCCAAGGCTGGCCGCCGTGGGCAAGCGCAATGAAGCCCGCAGCCTTGAGCTTGTCACCGGCCGCGTAGAATTCCTGAAGGGTGGTTGGCGCTTTTTCGATACCGGCTTTCTTGAAGACTTCCGGGTTGATCCACAGCCAGTTGACGCGGTGAATGTTCACCGGCACGGCCACGTAGTCGCCCTCGTACTTCACGGTATCGGAGACTTTTTTGTCGAGCAGGCTGTCCCACTTCTCTGATTTGGCAGCGTCTTTCAAGACGTCGGTGTCGAGCAGACCGGTAGACGCCCATTCCTGGATGTCCGGACCTTTGATCTGCGCTACGCCCGGCGGGTTACCGGCCACGGCGCGGCTTTTGAGTACGGTCATGGCGGTAGCACCGCCACCACCGGCAACTGCGCCGTCCTTCCAGGTGAAACCGTCTTTTTCAACTTGGGCCTTGAGGACATCGACGGCCGCTTTTTCGCCACCGGAGGTCCACCAGTGAACGACTTCTACCGAACCTTTGGAATCGGCGGCAAGCGTACTGAGAGGGAATGCACTGAGAGGAAGCAATGAGGCAAGAGAAATGACAGTAGCGAGGCGAGAAATCGCATTCATCTAGAATTACCTTTCTTGTTGTTATGCATGCAAGTCTGGTGCTTGCGCTGCATGGATTTTAAACAGGAGTTATCCCTTCGCAGGTAACGAAGGGACGTTCGAATGTCACCACATGGTTACACAGGAGCGCTCTGGGATAACTGTGCCAAGGCAGTCGCCATACTGGGCGCCAGAGGCAATCGCGGGATCAATACGGCTTGCCAGGCGTGATAAAGATCAGGCTTACCAGCCCAGATATCGGCGCTCGGGCGATTCTGCGGATCGAGCTCGTGGTGCCAGCTGCCATCACATCGGTCGATGAAATGACTGTCACAGAATTCCCAGAACAGTCGGTACCAGTGTTCGTACTGGTCGTCGCCCGTGCGTTTCAGCAGAGCGCTGGCGGCGGCGCTGGCTTCGCAATGAGTCCAGTGCAAACGATGGCGGACCACCGCGCGATTGTCCCAATCGAGTGTGTAGACAATCCCCGGCGCCCCGTCGACATCCCACCCGTGACGGCAGTTGTGGTCGAAGAGTTTTTGCGCGTCGGTGGCCAGCCAGCCCGGCGTCAGCATCCCGGCCTTAACCCGCGCTGCTTCGAGATGCAGCATCAACCGGGCCCATTCGAAACCGTGACCCGGCGTGGTGCCGTAGGGGCGAAAACCATCGGCCGGGTTGTTGTGGTTGTATTCGCGCAAGGGTTGCCAGTCGCGGTCGAAATGCTCGACCACCAGGTAATCGTTGGCGGCGGCGTGACCGTGGATCACTCGCTCAACGATGCGCTGGGCGCGGACCAGCCAGCGGTTGTCGTCGGTGACATCGGCCAACGCGAGAAACGCTTCGGTGGCGTGCATGTTGCTGTTGGCGCCGCGATAGGCTTCCTCGCAGCTCCAGTCGCGGTTGAAGGATTCGCGCATCGCGCCTTCCTCCTCGCTCCAGAAATGCGCGTCGATGATGTGGATGGCATCGTCGAGCAAGGCCTGCGCGCCGTGACGCTGAGCGACAACCGCAGAACTGGCGGCCAGCGCGACGAAGGCGTGCAGGTAAGCCGCCTTGCCGGTGTTGCCGTCGCGATGTTCGGGGGCAGCGAACCAGCCACCGTGTTCGGCGTCACGCAATGGGCCGCTGAGGGCTTTGACACCGTGATCCACCAGCTCGGCGAAACCCGGCAAGCCTTGAATGTGGGCCATGGCGAAGCTGTGGGTCATGCGGGCGGTGTTCATGGTTTCGGCTTGGGCGTTGGCCGGGAGGCAGCCCTTTTCATCAAGATTGCCGAAGCCTTCGGGAAGCTTCGAAGCCTTGGCGAAGGCCAGCAGGCGCAGGCCTTCGTCGGCGAGCCAGTGCTGATGGGCGGGGGCGTTCAGCCAACTGCTGAAAGCGGGTTGGAAGGTGTCCATGGGGTGCCTTTTTTGTTGTTATGACTGAGGGCAGTCTAAACAACGGGCGGTGGCGGGCTTGTAACGAAGGGGGCAGGTTTTGTCACTGGGTTGTGACAAAGAGCCACCCCTCACCCCAGCCCTCTCCCCACGGGGGAGAGGGGGAAAGGGAGCAGATCTTCACGCTTTTCAGAACCTGAGTTCGACTCGGAATTTCAGGTCGCCGAATTTCTTTTAAACAACTCGGTCAGTCCCCTCGCCCCTTGGGGCGGTCCGACGTTTCGGGAGGGTTAGGGTGAGGGGGTCGATTTCAAGCCAGACGCAAATATCGAAACCTTAATCAATCGACCGCGGCAAATGCAACGTCACCCTCAACCCACCCTCACGCAAATTCTGCAGGCTGACCTCCCCCCATGGCTATGCGCAATATTTCGCGCAATCCCCAACCCCAACCCATAACCCTGCTGCTGACCGGCCAGGCGGAAGTGCGGCTCGAATACCTGCTCCATTCGCTGTTCCGGCACGCCTGGCCCTTCATCGTCCACATGCAGGATGAACGCACTCTGGTCGTCATCGATGTGCAAATGCGCTTTCTGCCCATACTTCAAGGCATTGTCGATCAGGTTGCCGATGCAACGCTTGAGCGCCAGCGGCTTCCCCGGATACGCCGCCAGCGCACGCCCTTGCTGAGTAACGCGACCATTACCGTTGGGCGCCAGATACGGCTCCACCAGACAGTCGAGCACATGGTTGAGATCCACCGGTTCGATGTTTTCGTGAATGTCGGTGTCTTTCACGCATTGCAACGCGCCTTTGACCAGCAGCTCCAGCTCATCCAGATCACGGCCGAACTTGGCTTGCAGCGTTTCGTCTTCAAGCAATTCAACCCGCAACCGCAAGCGGGTAATTGGCGTGCGCAGGTCATGGGAAATCGCGCTGAACAACTGGCTGCGCTCGGTCAGGTAACGGCTGATGCGTTCACGCATCGCATTGAAGGCGCGGCCGACTTCGACCACTTCACTGCCACCACCCTCGGCCACTGGCTCGACTTCCGCGCCGAGGGACATGTCCCGTGCTGCCCGCGCCAGGCGCTTGAGCGGACGGCTCTGCCAGTGCACCAGCAGGCCAATGAACAACAGCAAGAAGCCGCTGGTGAGCACGATAAACCAGACTTGCTGTGCCGGCAGGCCTTGCTCTTCAAGACTGGTGTAGGGCTCGGGCAACAGTGAGGCGATGTACAGCCACTCGCCCGGTGCCATCTGGATTTGCGTGACCAATACCGGTGGGTTCACCGGCTCCAGGGTCAACGCGTAATGCGCCCAGGAGCGCGGCAATTCATCGAGTTTCAGACCGCTGTTGAAAATCCGCAGGTCTTCGGGGCTGACGAACGTCACCGAGATATCCGTGTCCTGGCCCAGGGACTGGCGCAATACTTCATCCACTGCTTTGAGCACCGCTTCTTTGCGCGGGGTGATCGGCAGCACTTCCATGCCCAAGGGTTTGTCGTTGAGCGTCACTACGAAACGGGTGCCGCCCATGCTGCGCAACTGGTCGAGTACCAATGGCCGAAACGCTACCGGCAGAGAGCGGAAGTAACTGACGCTGGCCGTCATCGAATGAGCGAGGCTACGAGCGCTGGTGACCAGGCCTTCAAGTTGGGTGGCGCGCAGTTGCGAGACCCAGATCACGCTCGACAGCGTCTGGGCGAACAGGACCGCCAACAGCGTCAGCAGCAACATCCGTCCAAGCAGCGAACGCGGCATGGGGATCCGTGCGGCGAGCTTGCGGAAAAACTCAGTGGCCATTGCTGGCAACCACATTGGCGGCCAGTTGGTAGCCGCTGCCGCGCACGGTACGGATCAGCCGCGGTGGTTTTTCGGTGTCGCGCAGGCGCTGGCGCAAACGGCTGACGGCCATGTCGACGATGCGATCCAGCGGCATCAAATCACGACCACGGGTGGCGTTGCCGATGGTGTCGCGGTCGAGAATTTCCTGGGGGTGATCGAGGAACAGTTTCAGCAGCGCGAAATCGGCGCCGGAGAGAATCACTTCTTCGCCGTCGATGTGGAACAGTCGGTGGCTGACCATGTCCAGCCGCCAGTCATCGAAGGCCAGCACTTCACTGCCGGAACGTTCCTGACCGAACTGCGCGCGGCGCAACAAGGCTTTGATGCGCGCCTGCAACTCACGCGGGCTGAAGGGTTTGCCGAGGTAATCGTCGGCGCCCAGTTCCAGACCGATGACGCGATCAGCCTCGTCGGAGCTGGCCGTGAGCATGATGATCGGCACCTGAGCCTGACGCGGGTGCTGACGGATCCAGCGGCAGAGGCTGAAGCCGTCTTCGTCCGGAAGCATCACATCGAGGATCACAAGATCGCTCGGCGCCTCGTTCATCGCCTGACGAAAACCTGCACCGTCGGGCGTGGTACGCACCTGAAAACCGGCGCGGGTCAGGTAGGTGTCCAGCAACTCGCGTATCTCTTGATCGTCATCGACCAACAAAATCGACTTGTTGACTGAGCTCACGGGGCGGCGTCCTTGTTGTTTGAATTGGGCGGATTATGCCTTAAGCACTGAATCTACAAACACCACAAAACCAACTGTGGGAAAACCAATGTGGGAGCGAGCCTGCTCGCGAAAGCGGTTTTACATTCAACACATTCGTTGACTGATACACCGCTTTCGCGAGCAGGCTCGCTCCCACAGGATTGCATTTCAAGTTGGGTTGGCTTGCTCGAGCGCAACTCCCGCACCCATCAAGCCGGAATACGGCGCTGTCACCAGCCACACCGGGATGCCTTTGAAGTAATCGCTCATGCAGCCCTTGTCGGCAAAGCACCGGGCAAAGCCGCTTTCGATGAAGAAATCGGCAAACCGCGGAATCACCCCGCCCACGATGTACACGCCGCCACGCGCACCGGTGGTCAGCACGTTGTTGCCGGCCACACGCCCCAGCCAGCAGCAGAATTGCTCCAGCACTTCCAGGGCAATCGGATCGCCCGCCAACCCGGCAGCCGTGATCGCTTCCGGCGTTTCGAGCACAGGCTCATGACCGTCCACCGCACAAATCGCCCGATAGACCCGCGGCAAGCCGCTGCCGCTCAAGGCCGTTTCAGCGCTGACATGGCCGATCTCATTGAAGATGTGCTGCCACAACTGGGTTTCCCGCGGACTGCTCAGCGGCAAATCGACGTGACCGCCCTCCCCCGGCAACGCGGCGAAACGACCTTCGCCTAAATCGAGCAACGTGCCAACACCGAGGCCAGTCCCCGGACCGATCACCACCGCCGGCCGCAACGGTTCCGGCGTGCCTTCGCAGACCACCCGAAACTCGCCCGGCTGCAAACGGGTCATGCCCAGTGCCATCGCCGAGAAGTCGTTGACCAGCAACAGTTGGTCCACCTGCAAGGTCTTGCAGAACGCCTTGCGGCTGAGTCGCCAGTGATTGTTGGTGAACTTGAATTCATCGCCGCTCACCGGGCCTGCCACCGACAGGCACACCGAACCGATCGAACCCGGCGCCAGGCCAAGCCCGCTCAGGTAGAGAGCAATTGCCTCCTCCGGGCTGGCGTGGTCGGCCGTCGCCAGCACCTGGATCGATTCCAGCTGCTGGTTTTTCCACAACGCGAAACGTGCGTTGGTCCCACCGATGTCACCGACCAAAGCCAGTTTCAATTAAGCGTCTCCAGGGCAGAAGTAAAGGCGCTGGCGCCCTGCTCCGCCGAGCTGAAGGCCATGCGCATGAAACCAAACAGTTCGCGACCGCTGCCGATGTTATTGCCCAACAGGCCCTTGGCAGGTTCGCGCGCTGCGAATTCTTCGGCGTCCACCTTAAGCTCCAGGGTGCCTTTGACGCCATCGACGCGGATGATATCGCCCTCTTGCACCCGCGCCAAAGCGCCACCCACATACGCTTCGGGGCTGACGTGAATGGCCGCCGGGATTTTCCCCGACGCACCGGACATGCGCCCGTCAGTCACCAGCGCCACTTTGAAGCCGCGATCCTGCAGCACACCGAGGAACGGTGTCATCTTGTGCAGTTCCGGCATGCCGTTGGAACGCGGGCCCTGGAAGCGCATCACCGCGACGAAATCCTTCTCCAGCAAACCGGCCTTGAACGCATCGGCCAGATCCTGCTGATCCTGGAACACCATGGCCGGTGCTTCGACGACCTGGTTTTCCAACGCGACGGCGGACACTTTCATCACACCGCGGCCGAGGTTGCCTTCCATCACCCGCAAGCCGCCCTCTGGCGAGAACGCGCGAGCGACCGGACGCAGGATGGTTTCGTCGAGGCTTTCGATCGGACCTTCGCGCCAGACCAGCTCGCCGTTTTCGAGGAACGGTTCCATGGTGTAGCGGCTCAGGCCGTGGCCCAGCACGGTGTTGACGTTTTCGTGCAGCAGCCCGGCTTCCAGCAGTTCGCGGATCAGGAACGACATGCCGCCCGCCGCCTGGAAGTGGTTGATGTCGGCTTTGCCGTTCGGGTAGACGTGGCTCAGGGTCGGCACCACCTCGGAGAGGTCGGCCATGTCCTGCCAGGTCAATTGAATGCCCGCCGCCATGGCGATCGCCGGCATGTGCAGCGTGTGGTTGGTCGAGCCGCCGGTGGCGTGCAGGGCCACGATGGAATTGACCAGCGAACGCTCGTCGACGATTTCGCCGATCGGCATGAAGTCGCCGCTCTGTTTGGTCAGACGCGTGACTTGATGCGCCGCTTCGCGGGTCAGGGCATCGCGCAACGGGGTGTTCGGGTTGACGAAAGAGGCGCCCGGCAAGTGCAGGCCCATGACTTCCATCAGCAACTGGTTGGTGTTGGCGGTGCCGTAAAAGGTGCAGGTACCCGGGCTGTGGTAGGACTTCATTTCCGATTCCAGCAGCTCTTCGCGGCTGGCCTTGCCTTCGGCGTAGCGCTGGCGCACGTCGGCTTTCTGCTTGTTGGAAATGCCCGAGACCATCGGCCCGCCCGGGACGAAGATCGTCGGCAGATGACCGAAACGCAGCGCGCCCATCATCAGGCCCGGGACGATCTTGTCGCAGATGCCGAGCATCAGCGCGCCGTCGAACATGTTGTGAGACAGCGCCACGGCAGTAGACAGCGCGATCACTTCGCGGCTCGGCAGGCTCAGCTCCATGCCCGGCTCGCCTTGGGTCACGCCATCGCACATGGCCGGAGTACCCCCGGCGAACTGGCCGACGGAGCCGATTTCACGCAGGGCTTTTTTGATCTGTTCAGGAAAGACTTCGTACGGCTGATGCGCCGAGAGCATGTCGTTATAGGACGAAACAATCGCAATGTTCGCGGAGTTCATCATCCGCAGACTGTTCTTGTCGTCGGTGCCGCAACCGGCTACGCCGTGGGCGAAGTTGGCGCATTGCAGCTTGCCGCGCATGGGACCGTCGCTGGCAGCACCACGAATCAGTGCAAGGTAAGCCTCACGCGTGGCGCGGCTACGGGCGATAAGGCGTTCGGTGACCTCAAGGACGCGGGGATGCATGTTTAGAACTCCAGGCTAACGGATGTGGCGACCTGATTGTCTATGCTGAGCAAGAGCCGTTGTCGATGGGATGACAGACGGTTTTCTTGTTCGGTCGGACCAGTTGATTCAGGTCACTCGTTGTAGATTGAACAAAATATTGCCATTAAAAAGGCTTGTTTTCTATTTTTATGCGAATAATCTTGTAATTCCAACAACAAAACGACGGCGGCCCTGTTAAATGACTCTTCGAATCGCAATCAATGGTTTTGGCCGAATTGGCCGTAATGTCCTACGCGCACTGTATACCCAAGGTTATCGCCAGGATCTGCAGATCGTTGCCATCAATGACCTGGGCGACAGCGCGATGAACGCTCATCTGCTCAAGTACGACACTGTTCACGGCACGTTCGATGCCGATGTCCAGCACGATCTGGAAAGCCTGACCGTCAACGGCGACCGTATTTCTGTCAGCGCCATTCGCAACCCGGCCGAACTGCCTTGGGCTGCCGAGAAGATCGACGTCGTATTCGAATGCACCGGTTTGTTCACCGACCGCGACAAAGCCGCTGCACATATTACGGCCGGCGCACGCAAAGTGATCATCTCGGCCCCGGCCAAAGGCGCCGACGCCACGGTGGTGTATGGCGTTAACCACGACATTCTGCGCCAATCGCACCAGATCATTTCCAATGCGTCGTGCACCACCAACTGCCTGGCCCCGGTGGCCCAGGTGTTGCACCGCGAGCTGGGTATCGAAAGCGGCCTGATGACCACTATTCACGCCTACACCAACGATCAGCACCTGACCGACGTCTATCATGTCGATCCGTATCGTGCGCGTTCGGCCACCCAGAACATGATCCCGAGCAAAACCGGCGCGGCTGAAGCGGTCGGTCTGGTGCTGCCGGAACTGGCGGGCAAACTGACCGGTATGTCGGTGCGCGTGCCAGTGATCAACGTGTCGCTGGTGGACCTGACCGTGCAACTCAAACGCGAAGCGTCGGCCGATGAAGTGAACGCGCTGCTCAAAGAAGCCAGCCAGCACTCGAAGATTCTCGGTTACAACACCCTGCCGCTGGTCTCCAGCGACTTCAACCACAACCCGCTGTCGTCGATTTTTGACGCCAACCACACCAAGTCCAGCGGCAAGCTGCTCAAGGTACTGGCCTGGTACGACAACGAATGGGGCTTCTCCAACCGCATGCTCGATAACTGCCTGGCGCTGTGCAACGCCGAATGACCGTGGAGCAGCAACCGATGATCGGTATCAGCTTTACGCAGAAGACCATGGCAGCGCGCAAGCGTATTGCCTTGGTCGCCCATGACCACTGCAAAGTGTTTTTGCTGGACTGGGCGGAGCGGCAGAAAGACAGGCTCGCACAGCATGAACTGGTCGCCACCGGCACCACCGGGTTGTTGTTGCAACAACGCCTGGATTTACCAGTGGAGAGCATGATCAGCGGCCCATTGGGCGGCGATCAGCAACTTGGTGCGCGAATCGCCGAGCAGCGGGTCGACATGCTGGTGTTCTTCTGGGACCCGTTCGAACCACAGCCGCACGACCCGGACATCAAGGCGTTATTGCGCGTCGCGGCGGTCTGGAACATTCCCGTCGCCTGCAACGAATGCAGCGCCGACTACCTGCTCAGCAGCCCGATGATGGAGCAGGCGCACGAACATCGGATCCCCGATTACGCGACCTATCTGCTGGGCCGCGCCTAAAGCTTCATTCTGTTGCTTGCCTGACTCAATGCGCCCTGCTGTGGGCGCTTGCTCCTGCAGGAGGACTTGTCGATCGAGCCTCCTGCCTCCCCCTGCCGCACGGGCGGAATCAGTGCCGACAATTTCCTGAATTTCTGCCCTTTTCAGGGCATTTTCCTGCGCAAACGTTCACCTGTTACCGTTCGTCGGCTTTGCGTTCATGCAACCTCCGCCCACGCCGATGTGCATTGAATGGCGCTGAATGGACTTGGCGAACCGGGTCGATCCCGACTCACAGCCAACACCTCATCCATTCGCGAGTTCGTCCCATGTTCGACTCTCTCTCTATCCGCCTGAAAATCGTCCTGCTGTCCGGTCTGTGCCTGCTGGGCGTGGTCGTCCTGATCGTCGGCATGAACATCTACCAGACCGATCAGAACGATGAACTGGTCAGCGCCTCCAGCAGCAAGATGCTCACCGCCAGCGTGCAGAACCTGCTCCAGGCCAAGGCCGCCGAGCAAGCAGTGCGGGTGCAGAAGACCTTCGGCGAAAGCCTGCTGGTGGTGACTGCCCTGGCCGACCAGATCAAGGACATGCGCAACATGGCGAGCACGCGCTCCCTTGACGCCGGTGCCCTGCGTGAAGAGTTGAACCAGAGCCTGAAAACCGCCTTCGAGCGCAACAGCAAAGTGCTCGGCATCTGGCTGGCATTCGAGCCCAATGGCCTCGACGGCAAGGACAGTGAATTCGCCAACGATGCCGCTCGCCAATCCAACGAAACCGGTCGTTTCGCCAGCTACTGGAGCCGTGCCGGCGGTGTCGGGATCAACACGATCATGGTCGAAGACGACATGACCAAAACCACCTTGAGCCTCAGCGGCACACCCTATAACAGCTGGTACACCTGCCCTCGCGATAGCAAGCGCACCTGCCTGCTCGACCCGTATGCCGACACCGTCGCCGGCAAGGAAATGCTGATGACCACCATTTCCGTACCGCTGCTGGTGGATGGCAAATCCATCGGCGTGGTCGGTGTGGACATCGCCCTCGACGCCCTGCAAGCAGCGGCTGTCGACTCCCAACGTGATCTGTTCAACAGCGCCGGGCACATGTTGATCGTCTCCGGTAGTGGCGTACTCGCCGGTTACAGCGTGGACGCGAGCAAGGTCGGCAAAAGCATTGGCGACACCTTGGGCGCAGACGGCAAGGACGTCCTGCAATTGCTCAGCGCTGGCACGCCGAAGATTCTCGAACAGGGCGACCTGATCCGCGCGGTGTACCCGGTCAGTCCGATTGCCGAGTCCAAAGCCTGGGGCGTGGTGATCGACCTGCCGAAACACGTGTTGCTGGCCGACTCGGTCAAGTTGCAAGCCTTAGTCGATGACGCCCAGCAAAGTGGCACGATCAAAGCCGTTTTGGTGGCAGTGATTGCCGGCCTGGTCGGACTGTTGCTGATCTGGCTCACGGCGTCCGGCGTGACCCGGCCGATCAACAGCGTGGCCGAGATGCTCAAGGCGATTGCCAGCGGTGACGGCGACCTGACGCAGCGTTTGCACTACAGCAAGAAAGACGAACTGGGTGAACTGGTGAGCTGGTTCAACCGCTTCCTCGACAAGCTGCAACCGACCATTGCGCAGATCAAACAAAGCATCACCGATGCGCGCGGCACCGCCGACCAGTCTTCGGAAATTGCCCGCCAGACCAGCGAAGGCATGCAAGTGCAGTTCCGCGAAATCGACCAGGTCGCCACCGCGTCCAACGAAATGAGCGCCACCGCCCACGACGTCGCCAACAGTGCCTCGAACGCGGCTAACGCAGCCAAGGGTGCCGACCAGTCGGCCCGCGACGGCATGCAGATCATCGAACGCAGCACCCGCGACATCAATCAACTGGCCGACGAAGTCAGTAAGGCGGTGACCGAAGTCGAAGCCTTAGCAGTTAACAGCGAGCAGATCGGTTCGGTGCTGGAAGTGATCCGCAGCATCGCCGAACAAACCAACCTGCTGGCGCTCAATGCGGCGATTGAAGCGGCGCGTGCCGGCGAGAGCGGTCGCGGATTTGCGGTGGTCGCCGATGAAGTGCGCAACCTGGCCAAACGCACCCAGGACTCAGTGGAAGAAATCCGCATTGTCATCGAGCGCATCCAGTCCGGTACTCGCGGCGTGGTGGCCACGATGCATTCGAGCCAGACCCAGGCTCACAGCAACGCCGGGCAAATCCAGCAAGCCGTCCAGGCCTTGAGCAAAATCAGCGACGCGGTGACGGTCATCAGCGACATGAACCTGCAAATCGCCAGCGCCGCCGAACAGCAAAGCGCGGTGGCCGAAGAGGTCAACCGCAACGTCTCGGCGATCCGCACCGTCACCGAAACCCTGACCGGCCAGGCCACCGAATCGGCGCAGATCAGCAGCCACCTCAACTCGTTGAGCTCGCATCAGATGAAATTGATGGATCAGTTTCGGGTGTAACCCCCCCTGCCCCTGATCGTTCCCACGCTCTGCGTGGGAATGCAGCCCGGGACGCTCCGCGTCCCAGAAGCGGACGCGGAGCGTCCATTGAGGCATTCCCACGCGGAGCGTGGGAACGATCTATCATGAAGCCCTCTTCCGGAGGGCCTTCGATGACTGATTTACTCACGTCCATTCAAGCCGCACTCGGCGTGCCTCACACCCAGGTCAAGTTCACCTCGAGCGGCGCCTTGCCCTCGGCGTTTGCCGTCACCGACCTGGCGTGCGCCAGCATTGCCGCTGCCGGCCAGGCTGTCAGCGAATGGCTGCAGCAACAAACCGGTCGCTTGCCAAGCCTTGAGGTCGACCTCCGCCTGGCCTCTTTCTGGTTCGCCACGTCGATCCGCCCGATAGGCTGGAGCGTCCCGCCGCTGTGGGATCCGGTCGCCGGTGACTACGCCACAAAGGATGGCTGGATTCGCCTGCACACCAACGCACCCCATCACCGCGCCGCTGCCGAAAAAGTGCTCGGCGCCTGTGCCGACCGTACAGCGATGGCGAGCAAGGTTGCTCAATGGGCCAAACGTGATCTGGAGCAGGCCGTGGTCGATGCCGGTGGCTGCGCCGCCGAGATGCGTAGCTGGGCGCAATGGCAGGCGCATCCCCAAGGTCAGGCCGTGAACGCCGAGCCGCTGATTCAGTTGGCTGACAACAGCCGCCAGGACGCGAAACCGTGGCAAGGCTCGGTGGCGCAACCGCTGGCCGGGATCAAGGTGCTGGATTTGACCCGAGTGCTCGCCGGACCGATCGCCAGCCGTTTTCTGGCAGGCCTCGGCGCCGACGTTTTGCGGATCGACCCACCGACCTGGAACGAACCGGGCGTGGTGCCGGAAGTCACCTTGGGCAAACGCTGCGCACGCCTGGACCTGCACGACAAGACTGATCGCGCGGTGTTCGAAAGCCTGCTCAAGGACGCTGACATTCTGCTCCACGGCTACCGTGCTGACGCACTGGAACGCCTGGGTTACGGTGTCGCCGAACGCCAGAAACTGGCGCCCGGCCTGATCGACGTCAGCCTCAATGCCTACGGTTGGAGTGGCCCATGGCAGAACCGCCGCGGCTTCGACAGCCTGGTACAAATGAGCAGTGGAATCGCCGACGCCGGCATGCAGTGGAAACGCGCGGACAAGCCGACGCCATTGCCCTTGCAAGCGCTCGATCACGCCACCGGGTATTTGATGGCGGCCAGTGCGATTCGATTGTTGGGGCGCAGTGGATCGGCACGGTTGTCGTTGGCGCGTACGGCGAAGTTGTTGATTGAAAACGGCCCGGGAACAGATGAGCCGTTGCGGGCGGAGGATCACAACGATCAAGGGCTGTTGGTTGAGCAGACGCCTTGGGGACCGGCGCATCGACTTCATGTGCCGCTGAAGATTACGGGGACGCCGTTGCAGTGGACGATTCCGGCTTCTGAATTGGGGTCGCATCGTGCGCAGTGGATCCACCCCTCACCCTCACCCTAACCCTCCCGAAACGTCGGACCGCCCCAGGCGATAGAGGGGACTGATCGAGGTGTACTTGGAGGTACATCGACCTGAGAAATCGTCGAACTCAGGTTTGAAAGCAACCGAGATCGGCTCCCTTTCCCCTCTCCCCTGTGGGGCGGTCCGACGTTTCGGGAGGGCTGGGGTGAGGGGTCGATTTCAAGCAGATCACATCCCCCTCAATCCCCCCGATTCAAAGAAGTCCAAAGCACCTGCGCCGCATAGCCTCGATAAGGTCTCCAGACTTCAGCTCGTTGCGACAACCCCCGAGCCGTCACCGCCTCACCTTCAAGCGCCGCCAGCGCATTGATCAACCCCACATCTCCGCTCGGAAACGCATCCGGATCGCGCAACTGCCGCAGGGCGATGTATTGCGCCGTCCAGTCACCAATCCCGTGCAACGCCAGTAGCCGGGCAACGCCGCCTTCCCGATCCGGCTCAAACAGTAAAGGATCATCGAGCAACGCCTGAGCCACACCCGATAGGGTTCGACCACGGCTTTTCGGCATCCCCAACGTCGCCAAATCCACTAACGCCAAAGTGGCGGCCTGAGGAAACACATGGGTCACGCCGGGCAACGACGAAGCCAACGGCTCGCCATACTGCGCCACCAGTTTCCCCGCCAGTTTGATCGCCGCGCCCACGCTAATCTGCTGCCCCAACACCGCACGAATCGCCAACTCCAGGCCATCCCACGCCCCCGGCACCCGCAGCCCCGGACGCTCGGCAATCAACCGCGCCATCAAGGGATCAACCGCCAGCTGCCGATGAATCGTTGCCAGCTCCGCATCCAGATCAAACATCCGCCGCAGCCGCGTGATGATCTCCGGCACGGCCGCTGAATCAGGAAAATCCAGGGTCAATTCAAGCGCATTCGCCGCCGCAGGCTTGATCGAAAACGTGCCATGAACACCGTTCAACCCGATGCTGCGCGAGTAAACGCCATCGACTACCGCCTCGATCCCCACAATTGCCCGTGCCGACAAAAAACCCAGCATCGCCGGCCAGTCATAGGGCGGTGGATACTCCAGCAGCACCTTCATAACGCCTCCGATTACCGATGAGTTCACGCAGACCAAGGATGGACCCAGTTCGCCCGACAGACTGGAAAAGTCGCGTCGATCGGTCCACTCTCGGACACGGCGACACCCGGATGAGCTATCAATAAAAGAAACTCCAAGGTCAGGCTTGAGGTCTGCCCTGATTCAATGCCTTTTTGAAGGAGAGACACCAATGGCAACGTTCGAGCCCGGTCACCTGCACATCGAGCGCCATGCGCTGAACAAGGACGATTACAGTTACAACCTGCACATCGAATATGCCGTCAGCCAGGACCCCAAGGAAGGTGAAGGCATGCTCTTCAAGATGCATGGCACGGTTGGGGACAAGGAGTTAAAGGAAGAATTCTTCCTGCCCAAAGATCAGGCCTTCGACTTCGCCCGGCATGCCACGCGCATCGCGCAGAAGTACGGGATGCCCAAAGAGGCCAGTATCGGCTCGATACACAAGGAGTACGACGCCATGTTTGAAGATGTGCGGGCGCAGCTCCACGTCAAATCCGGTGATCCGATCAAACCTGAGCATCTGGATCGAATCTGAAGGCCCCCCCTCACCCTAATCCTCCCGAAACGTCGGACCGCCCCAAGGGGCGAGGGGACTGACCGCGTTGCTCTTTCGATGTACATCGACCTGAAAGTCCAAATTGAACTCAGGCTTTGAAAGCGACAAATATCTGCCCCCTTTCCCCCTCTCCCAACTGGGGAGAGGGCTGGGGTGAGGGGTGGTTTTTGAATCCTCCATAAATCTCAAGATTTCACCCCAGCCCTCCACCAAGGCATACTTGCCACCCTCCGCACTCCAGAACCCAACAACGCCCCATGCGTATCCACGTCAGCTTCATCGACCGCGTCGGCATTACCCAGGAAGTCCTGGCCCTGCTCGGTGGGCGCAATCTCAATCTGGATGCGGTAGAAATGGTTCCGCCCAACGTCTACATCGACGCCCCGACGCTGAGCCCGGAAGTCCTCGAAGAGCTGCGCGATGCGTTGTTCAGCGTGCGCGGCGTGCAAGCGGTGACGGTGGTCGACATTCTTCCCGGTCAGCGTCGGCACCTGCAGCTTGACGCGTTGCTCGCGGCCATGACTGACCCGGTTTTGGCGTTAGACAGTGCCGGCAAGGTGCTGCTGGCCAACCCGGCACTGATTGCCCTGTACGGTTGCGAGCCTGACGGCGAAAGCATCGCCGACCTGTTCGCCGACCCGGCACTGCTCGAAGCCCTGCTGGAAAACGGCTTCCGCCTGCCGCTGCGGGAAGTCACCGTCAACGGCCAGACGTTGCTGCTGGACGCCACACCGATTACCGACGCCGGCGCCCTGCTGACCCTGTACCAACCGAACCGCATCGGCGAACGCCTGTCGGCGCTGCACCACGACCATGCCGAAGGTTTCGATGCGCTGCTCGGCGAGTCTCCGGCGATTCGCACCCTCAAGGCCCGCGCCCAGCGCGTTGCGACCCTTGACGCGCCGTTGCTGATCCAGGGCGAAACCGGCACCGGCAAAGAACTGGTGGCGCGTGCCTGCCACGCCAACAGCGCTCGGCACAGTTCGCCATTTTTGGCGCTGAACTGCGCGGCATTGCCGGAGAACCTCGCCGAAAGCGAACTGTTCGGCTACGCCCCCGGCGCCTTCACCGGCGCGCAACGAGGCGGCAAACCGGGGCTGATGGAACTAGCCAACCAGGGCACGGTGTTTCTCGATGAGATCGGCGAGATGTCGCCGTACTTGCAGGCGAAATTGCTGCGCTTCTTGAACGACGGCAGCTTCCGCCGGGTGGGCGGGGATCGTGAGGTGAAGGTCAATGTGCGGATCCTCAGCGCCACGCACCGCGACCTGGAAAAAATGGTCAGTGAAGGTTCGTTCCGCGAAGACCTCTTCTATCGCCTCAACGTCCTGAACGTCGAAGTTCCGCCCCTGCGCGAACGCGGCCAGGACATCCTGCTCCTGGCACGCTACTTCATGCAGCAGGCCTGCGCGCAGATCCAGCGCCCGGTCTGTCGCCTGGCGCCCGGCACCTATCCGGCGCTGCTGGGCAATCGCTGGCCGGGCAACGTGCGGCAATTGCAGAACGTGATCTTCCGCGCCGCCGCCATTTGCGAAAGCAGCCTGGTCGACATTGGCGACCTCGATATCGCGGGCACCTCGGTGGCGCGCCAGAGCGACAGCGACGTCGACAGCCTCGAACAAGCCATGGAAGAGTTCGAAAAAACCCTGCTTGAAAAACTCTACGTCAGCTACCCCTCGACCCGCCAACTGGCCAGCCGCCTGCAAACCTCCCACACCGCCATCGCCCATCGGTTGCGCAAGTACGGCATTCCCAACAAGCCATAGGTTCTACTCGGTTGATCGTTCCCACGCTCTGCGTGGGAACGCAGCCCGTGACGCTCCGCGTCACTGGACGCGGAGCGTCCCTAGAGGCATTCCCACGCGGAGCGTGGGAACGATCATTTACTCAACTCAAAAGCGACCTTCATCTGTACTGAAAGCGCTACAGCGGAACGATATCGCTACACCCTCTCCTGATCACCGCTGTGCAAGGCTTTGATCCACTTAGGCTTTTTTCTCCGCCTTGGTCTGTAGCGATTTCGCTACAGACAGCACATCGCTGCACTTCGAACAAACACATAACTTATTGATTTATAACAATAAAAAAACATTGGCCGCGTTTTTGCTTAGTAACCATCCATAAAGTACGGCATTGCCGAGTATTCAATCGCGTCCACCAGACGAGTCTGGCCCCCTTAGGAGTTTCCATGAGCGAGTTGCGTTTTACTGAAGATCACGAATGGCTGCGCACCGAAGCTGACGGCAGCGTCACAGTCGGCATCACCGCTTTCGCACAGAACGCCTTGGGCGACGTGGTTTTCGTACAACTGCCTGAGCTGCAGTCCTACGACAAAGGCGCTGAAGCCGCCACCGTGGAATCGGTAAAAGCTGCCAGCGGCGTGTACATGCCGCTGGACGGTGAAGTGCTGGAAGTAAACCCGGCGCTGGACAGCAGCCCTGAACTGGTCAACGAAGATCCGCTGGGCGAAGGCTGGTTCTTCCGCTTCCAGCCAACCGATGCATCGGCTGTCGCCAAACTGCTGGATCAAGACGCTTACGACCGTCTGATCAAAGCCAACGCCGAAGCCTGAGGAGCACTGACATGACTCAAGTAAGCCTGACCACTGCCAACGAATTCATCGCCCGCCACATCGGTCCGCGCGCTGGCGACGAGCAAGCCATGCTCAACAGCCTCGGCTTCGACTCGCTGGAAGCCCTGAGCGCCAGCGTCATCCCCGACAGCATCAAGGGCACCAGCGTCCTCGGCCTCGAAGACGGCCTGAGCGAAGCCGACGCCCTGGCCTTGATCAAATCCATCGCCGGCAAAAACCAGCTGTTCAAGACCTACATCGGCCAGGGCTACTACGGCACCCACACGCCGTCGCCGATCCTGCGCAACCTGCTGGAAAACCCGGCCTGGTACACCGCCTACACCCCATACCAACCGGAGATTTCCCAAGGCCGTCTCGAAGCGCTGCTGAACTTCCAGACCCTGATCAGCGACCTCACCGGCCTGCCGATCGCCAACGCCTCCTTGCTCGATGAAGCCACCGCCGCCGCCGAAGCCATGACCTTCTGCAAACGCCTGAGCAAGAACAAGGGCAGCCACGCGTTCTTCGCCTCGGTGCATTGCCACCCGCAAACCCTCGATGTATTGCGCACCCGTGCCGAGCCGTTGGGCATCGACGTGGTCGTCGGCGACGAGCGTGAGCTGAGCGACGTGACGCCGTTCTTCGGCGCCCTGCTGCAATACCCGGCGAGCAACGGTGATGTATTCGACTACCGCGAACTGACCGAACGTTTCCACGCCGCCAACGCCTTGGTCGCCGTGGCCGCCGACCTGCTGGCCCTGACCGTGCTGACCCCGCCGGGTGAATTCGGCGCCGACGTCGCCATCGGCAGCGCGCAACGCTTCGGCGTGCCGCTGGGCTTCGGTGGCCCGCACGCGGCGTATTTCTCGACGAAAGATGCGTTCAAGCGCGACATGCCCGGCCGTCTGGTCGGTGTGTCCGTGGACCGTTTCGGCAAGCCGGCCCTGCGCCTGGCGATGCAGACCCGCGAGCAACACATCCGTCGCGAGAAGGCCACCAGCAACATCTGCACCGCGCAAGTGCTGTTGGCCAACATCGCCAGCATGTACGCCGTGTACCACGGTCCGAAAGGCCTGACGCAGATTGCCAAGCGCGTGCATCACCTGACGGCGATTCTGGCCAAAGGCTTGAGCGCAATCGGCCTGACGGTCGAGCAGGAAAACTTCTTCGACACGCTGACCCTTAAGACCGGCGCGCAAACTGCCGCGTTGCACGACAAGGCTCGCGCCCGGCAGATCAATCTGCGCGTGGTCGATGCTGAACGTCTGGGCCTGTCCCTCGACGAAACCACGTCGCAAGCCGACGTGGAAACCCTGTGGGCCCTGCTGGCCGACGGCAAGACCCTGCCGGACTTCGCCGCCCTCGCCGCTTCCGTACAAAGCACCATTCCGGCCGCCCTGCTGCGCCAGTCGCCAATCCTCAGCCACCCGGTGTTCAACCGTTATCACTCGGAAACCGAGCTGATGCGCTACCTGCGCAAGCTCGCCGACAAGGACCTGGCGCTGGATCGCACCATGATCCCGCTGGGTTCGTGCACCATGAAACTCAACGCCGCCAGCGAAATGATCCCGGTGACCTGGGCTGAATTCGGCGCCCTGCACCCGTTCGCCCCGGCCGCGCAAAGCGCCGGCTACCAGCAGCTGACCGACGAGCTGGAAGCGATGCTCTGCGCCGCTACCGGGTACGACGCGATCTCGCTGCAACCGAACGCCGGTTCGCAGGGTGAATACGCCGGCCTGTTGGCGATCCGCGCCTATCACCAGAGCCGTGGCGAAGACCGTCGCGACATCTGCCTGATCCCGTCCTCGGCCCACGGCACCAACCCGGCCACCGCCAACATGGCCGGCATGCGCGTGGTCGTCACCGCCTGCGATGCCCGCGGCAACGTCGACATCGAAGACCTGCGCGCCAAGGCCATCGAGCACCGCGAACACCTCGCCGCGCTGATGATCACCTACCCGTCGACCCACGGCGTGTTCGAAGAAGGCATCCGCGAAATCTGCGGCATCATTCACGACCATGGCGGCCAGGTGTACATCGACGGGGCCAACATGAACGCGATGGTCGGCCTCTGCGCGCCGGGCAAGTTCGGCGGCGACGTGTCGCACCTGAACCTGCACAAAACCTTCTGCATCCCCCACGGCGGTGGCGGCCCGGGCGTTGGCCCGATTGGCGTCAAGTCGCACCTGACGCCGTTCCTCCCGGGTCACGGGACCATGGAGCGCAAAGAAGGCGCGGTCTGCGCGGCACCGTTCGGCAGCGCGAGCATTTTGCCGATTACCTGGATGTACATTCGGATGATGGGTGGCGCCGGCCTCAAGCGTGCTTCGCAACTGGCGATCCTCAATGCCAACTACATTTCCCGTCGCCTCGAAGAGCACTACCCGGTGCTCTACACCGGCAGCAACGGCCTGGTGGCACACGAATGCATCCTCGATCTGCGTCCGCTGAAAGACAGCAGCGGCATCAGCGTCGATGACGTCGCCAAGCGCCTGATCGATTTCGGTTTCCACGCCCCGACCATGTCGTTCCCGGTCGCCGGCACGCTGATGATCGAGCCGACCGAAAGCGAATCCAAAGAAGAACTGGACCGCTTCTGCGACGCCATGATCCGCATCCGCGAAGAAATCCGCGCGGTGGAAAACGGCACGCTGGACAAGGACGACAACCCGCTGAAAAACGCCCCGCACACCGCGGCGGAAATCGTCGGCGAGTGGACGCATCCGTACAGCCGTGAGCAAGCGGTTTATCCGGTAGCTTCGCTGATCGAAGGCAAGTACTGGCCACCGGTCGGTCGGGTCGACAACGTGTTTGGCGACCGCAACCTGATCTGCGCCTGCCCGTCGATCGAAAGCTACGCTTAAACGAATAAGGGGGGCGGGTTTACTCGCCCCCATTTTCGAGAACACCACAAAACACTGTGGGAGTGAGCCTGCTCGCGATAGCGATCTGTCTGTAGACATTTTTGTTGAATGTTAGACCGCTATCGCGAGCAGGCTCACTCCTACAAGGGTTCTGTGGCAAGTCCCAGATCGCGCCCATACCTATAACAAGAAACCGGAGAACAACCATGTCTTTAAGCGTGTTCGACCTGTTCAAGATTGGCATCGGCCCCTCCAGTTCCCACACCGTTGGCCCGATGCGGGCGGCTGCGCGCTTCGCCGAAGGTTTGCGCCGTGAAGGGCTGCTGACCGCAACCACCTGCGTCAAAGTCGAACTCTACGGATCACTGGGCGCCACCGGTAAAGGCCACGGCAGCGACAAGGCTGTGCTGCTCGGCCTGGAAGGCGAACACCCGGACACCGTGAACACCGAAACCGTCGCCGCCCGTCTACAAGAGATTCGTGGCAACGGTCGCTTGAACCTGCTCGGTGAGCACTCCATCGAATTCAATGAAAAATTGCACCTGGCGATGATCCGCAAACCGTTGGCTTATCACCCCAACGGCATGATCTTTCGCGCCTTCGATGCGGCGGGCATACAAATCCGCAGCCGCGAGTACTACTCGGTCGGCGGTGGTTTTGTGGTCGACGAAGACGCCGCCGGCGCCGACCGCATCGTCGAAGACGCCACGCCACTGACCTTCCCGTTCAAAAGCGCGAAGGACCTGCTCGGTCACTGCACCACCTACGGTTTATCCATCAGCCAGGTGATGCTGACCAACGAAAGTGCCTGGCGCCCGGAAGCGGAAACCCGCGCCGGCCTGCTGAAAATCTGGCAAGTGATGCAGGATTGCGTCGACGCCGGCTGTCGTAACGAAGGCATCCTGCCGGGTGGCTTGAAGGTGAAGCGTCGGGCGGCCGCGCTGCATCGGCAACTGTGCAAGAACCCGGAATCGTCCCTGCGCGATCCGCTGTCGGTGCTGGACTGGGTCAACCTCTACGCACTGGCGGTCAACGAAGAAAACGCCAACGGCGGGCGCGTGGTGACGGCGCCTACCAACGGTGCGGCCGGGATCGTCCCCGCTGTTTTGCATTACTACATGCGCTTCATCCCCGGAGCCAGCGAAGACGGCGTCGTACGCTTTTTGCTGACCGCAGCCGCCATCGGCATTCTCTATAAAGAAAACGCCTCGATTTCCGGCGCTGAAGTCGGTTGTCAGGGTGAGGTCGGCGTGGCCTGTTCCATGGCGGCCGGCGCCCTGTGCGAAGTCCTCGGCGGCACCGTGCAACAAGTGGAAAACGCCGCGGAAATCGGCATGGAACACAACCTCGGCCTGACCTGCGACCCGATTGGCGGGCTGGTGCAAGTACCTTGCATCGAGCGCAACGCCATGGGGTCGGTCAAGGCAATCAATGCGGTACGCATGGCCCTGCGCGGCGACGGTCAGCACTTCGTGTCCCTCGACAAGGTCATCCGCACCATGCGCCAGACCGGCGCCGACATGAAAAGCAAATACAAAGAAACCGCCCGTGGCGGTTTGGCGGTCAACATTATCGAGTGCTGATGCTCACGCGCATTTGCACACTTTTTCAGGAGCTGAATATGTCCACCGAACAATTGCTGAAAACCCCGTTGCACGCACTGCACATCGAACTCGGCGCCCGCATGGTGCCGTTTGCCGGCTACGACATGCCGGTGCAATACCCATTGGGCGTAATGAAGGAACACCAGCACACCCGTGATCAGGCCGGGCTGTTCGATGTCTCGCACATGGGCCAGATCCGCCTGACCGGCGCCAATGCCGCCAAGGCGCTGGAAAGCCTGGTGCCGGTGGACATCATCGACCTGCCGGTGGGCATGCAGCGTTACGCGATGTTCACCAACGAGACCGGCGGCATCCTCGACGACCTGATGGTCGCCAACCTGGGTAACGACGAACTGTTCCTGGTGGTCAACGCCGCCTGCAAGGACCAGGACCTGGCGCATCTGCGCAAGCACATCGGCAACCAGTGCACCATCGAACCGCTGTTTGAAGAACGGGCCCTGCTGGCTCTGCAAGGTCCGGCCGCCGTCACCGTGCTCGCACGCCTGGCACCTGAAGTGGCGAAGATGACCTTCATGCAGTTCGCCCGCGTGAAACTGCTGGGTGTGGACTGCTTTGTCAGCCGTTCGGGCTACACCGGTGAAGATGGATACGAAATCTCCGTGCCGGCCGCCAATGCCGAAGCTCTGGCTCGCGCCCTGTTGGCCGAACCTGAAGTGGCGGCCATCGGCCTTGGCGCTCGCGACTCCCTGCGCCTGGAAGCTGGCCTGTGCCTCTATGGCCACGACATGAACACCGAGACCACCCCGATCGAAGCGAGCCTGCTGTGGGCGATCTCCAAGCCTCGTCGCGCTGATGGCGCACGTGCCGGCGGCTTCCCTGGCGCAGAAACCGTGTTCGGACAGCAACAAGCCGGTGTCAGCCGCAAGCGCGTTGGCCTGTTGCCTCAGGAACGCACGCCGGTGCGCGAAGGTGCAGAAATCGTCAATGAAGCAGGCGACATCATTGGTGCGGTTTGCAGTGGCGGCTTCGGTCCGACCCTGGGCGGCCCTTTGGCGATGGGTTACGTCGACAGTGCTTATATCGCTCTCGATACGCCGGTATGGGCGATTGTTCGTGGGAAAAAGGTGCCTTTGCTTGTAAGCAAAATGCCATTTGTTCCACAACGCTACTACCGCGGCTGATTGACTGTTTCTATAAGTAACGCGGTTGCGTTAACAGTGCACTAATGTGTAACGCAACCGCCATAAAACAGTGCGTCACTTTACCTGCAAGCTTCGTTTATGAACTTTGCTTATAACGATCGAAAACAATTGAACACGGCGATTGCATAAGCCAGCACTAGTTGCGACATAAACGCCCCGGCGCGAGCAAATCCGGGCCCTCCACAGGGCTTGTTTTTTCTCCTGTAGTTGGCGTAGAGTTTATTCACTGTGTTTGCATGGGTCGCTTGGAATCGTGACCTGGGCAGTAGCCTACAAGTTAGCTACATCCCGTTCGACGTCTTCTTACTCTCCTGCAACCAGCCCCAGTACTCTTTCACAAGAAGGAGGCTGTCATTAATTTTTGCGTCAAAGGAAATAAGAAATGTCCCAACGTCAGAGCGGTACCGTCAAGTGGTTTAACGACGAGAAAGGTTTTGGTTTTATCACTCCAGAAAGCGGTCCGGATCTGTTCGTGCATTTCCGCGCTATTCAGGGCAACGGCTTCAAGAGCCTGAAAGAAGGCCAGAAAGTGACTTTCGTTGCTGTGCAAGGCCAGAAAGGCATGCAGGCTGACGAAGTACAAGCAGAAGCCTGATCTTCTGTAACGAAAAAGCCCCTGATGCTGACATCAGGGGCTTTTTTGTGCGCGTAAATCCGTAAAATGGCTTCTTTTTTCCGTCCAGAGGCTGCCATGTCGAAACATCTTCTCAAACCCCAGGGCGACTTTCCTGCCGTCACCCTGGGTCGTCGCCTGGCAGCGATGTTCTACGACTTCTTGTTGTGTACCGCCCTGCTGATCGTCACCAGCGGGATTTACAAGATGATCCAGATGGCGATCATCGGCGAAGACAAAATGCGCACCCTGACCGAAGCCGGCGCGCTGGACGGCGATCCATTGCTGTCAACGGTGCTGCTATTTGTGCTGTTCGGCTTCTTCGCCAAGTTCTGGACCTGGTCCGGTCAGACTCTGGGCATGCAGGTCTGGTGCATCCGCGTACAAAACGCCGACGGCTCATCCATCAGCCTGTGGCAGGCGCTGCTGCGCTTTGTGGTGTCGATCGCGTCCTTGCTGTGCGTCGGGCTGGGTTTTTTCTGGTCGCTGTTCGACAAACAGAAACGCAGCTGGCATGACATGTACTCCAATACCCAACTCGTGCGGATTCCAAAGAAAACCAAGTAATCCAGCAGATGCAAAAACGCCCCGATCAAATCGGGGCGTTTTTTTTGGCTCACTGACGGCGAATCAGGCGTTACCGACCAATTTCATCCGCGCTGCCTGTGTGAAGTCAAGCATGCGCTTGAGCGGCCGAATCGCTTGCGGGATCAAGGCAGGATCGACAAAGATCTCGTTAGTCCCCTCCTTCAAGCTCTTCAGCGTGCGCTCAAGGGTATTCATCGCCATCCACGGGCAATGTGCGCAACTACGGCAGGCTGCGCCGTTACCGGCCGTTGGCGCTTCGATGAAGACCTTGTCCGGGCACAGCTGCTGCATCTTGTAGAAGATGCCGCGATCAGTGGCGACGATAAAGGTCTTGTTCGGCAGGCTCTGCGCTGCCGCAATCAACTGACTGGTGGAGCCGACGGCATCCGCCAACTCGATCACCGACGTCGGCGACTCCGGGTGCACCAGAATCGCTGCGTCCGGGTACAGCGCCTTCATGTCTTCGAGCTGCTTGGACTTGAACTCTTCGTGAACGATACAGGCACCGTCCCACAGCAGCATGTCCGCGCCAGTCTGGCGCTGGATGTAGGTGCCCAAGTGTTTGTCCGGGGCCCAGATGATGGTTTCGCCGTTATCCATCAGGCTTTCGACGATCTCCAGCGCGCAGCTTGAAGTCACCACCCAATCCGCCCGGGCTTTGACCGCCGCCGACGTGTTGGCATACACCACCACGGTACGTTCCGGGTGCTGATCACAGAACGCCGAGAACTCGTCCACCGGACAACCCAGGTCCAGCGAGCAGGTCGCTTCCAGGGTCGGCATCAGGATGCGTTTTTCCGGGTTGAGGATTTTGGCGGTCTCACCCATGAACTTCACACCGGCGACCACCACGGTCTTGGCCGGGTGAGCATTGCCGAAGCGGGCCATCTCCAGCGAGTCGGAGACACAGCCTCCGGTTTCTTCGGCCAGGGCCTGAATAACCGGATCGCAATAGAAGTGAGCAACCAGCACCGCATCCTGAGCCTTGAGCTCGGCAGCGATGGCGGCACGGTAATAGGCCTCCTCCTCGGCAGTCAGCGGCTTGGGCTGCTTGGCGTCGAGGTGGGCTTGAACCAGAAGGCGTTCGGAAATCTGCGTCATGTTCGCAAGACCTGCAGGCGCTTTCGCGCGAAAGTCGAGTATACACCCGGCTCCGGACCCTTCAGGGTACCGCCGGGAGAGTGAGTATCATCAGGCACGGACAACGTTGAAGCTGCGCAAGGCTACAGAATATCCATCGGAGACAAAAGACCATTTCGAGCTGATTCCGATACCCGACAAGCTGCTGCCCGATATTCACGAGATGAGAGATTTGCCAGCACGGACAGGTGCCATGGCAGCGGAGGCTTAAAATATCCCCCCCACCTTTCTCTGATGTGCGGATCAGAACAACTTTATGGTGATCCAACCATCGTCTTTGAATTGATTACCCAGCACCTTGACGTCTCCATCCGTTGGCAGCTTGCGGCAAATTACATTTGCGGGAAAATTCCTCTGCTTTTCAAGCGGCACATATTTCTGCCCAGAAAACGCTTTGATTGCAGCTTGAAAATAGTCAACGTTTAACGTCGTATTACCAGGCGAATGGCTCTTCATAGCCTCGGTAATAGCTTCCATTCGCTCAAGTACCGTACGGCACCCATTGGCAACCAGGGGAAAGTTATATTGATAGGAAAATAGCGGCACCGGCATCATCGCAACCGAGTATGGCAACTTGGCGGACAAATCGCTGTCCGGAATGATGACAGACATTGGATCGCTGGACGCCGCTTTATACTCTTCAGCGGAATTGAACTGCAGACCACGAAAATACCTGTATTCCAGCTCGCTAAAATTGAAACCATAAGCCTTGAATGTAAGGTACAAGACACTTGTGCTGACGACAACACAAACCAGCCTTGCGCCTTTTATAGCGTGATACTTAAGAAAATCCAGAAAAATGATTATCCCCACGCCAACCACAAGACTGGATGAGTAATCAATGTAATTCTTATAGGACAGCATCACCCCTGACACAACATGAACATTACAGATAAGAAACAATGACAACATAATAAAAAACTGGGCATACACATGCCGAGTGTCTTTTATGGAATATCGATGGGAAAGAGCCACTTGAATCAAAAGAAGACCCAGTATTACAAGCCCCGAAATCGGCAGCATGGGTACGTGGCGTCTTATATAAGCGCCCGGCATTGCAAGAATAAATGGATCCTTTGACAAAAATAGAAAATCAAAAAATACAAAACCAAAAGAAATAGCCAGGTAGCCCGCTACGCCAGCGATTCCGACACGCCATAAATTCAGTTCTTGATTAAATAGCCGTGAGTGGGACAGGATAAAACCACAGACCAGAAAATACGCATAGGATATGCCAACATAAAAATACAGCAACGGCAAGAAAAAAAACAAACAAAGCAAGCGCTTCGTTTTTAGAAATGCAGCAATACCCAGCACAACAAAAAAATAGGACAACTGTGGCTCCGGCGTTCTCAACGCCGATTGATAATATTCCCAGCCATAACCAAAAACGCCGTACTCTCTGGTTAAATGGGCTATCAGTGGATTGCCGAAATTAAAGAGAATGGGAGAGAACAAAATAAGGGTGGCATATATTAATGCGCGCCCATAGTCGACTTTCAACCTATGAAGAACAAACACAAGCAGCAAAAACGTAGCAGGCGTTAAAAGACAATCAAAGAGAACGTTGATTTGTCCTCCACTGAGCCCCAGAAGCTGGAGGGTGTATACGATAGCTCCGGAAGCCCAGTAACCAGGCACCGTCAGCGACCCCAACGCTCCCTGGAAGCTGAGATAAGTTTCTTCATCCCAGGCGTTCACATATATAAAATTTACAGACTCAAAGTAGGCATACATCATCGGAAAAGCGTAAGACAAATAAGCCAAGATTATAAAAATCAGCTTCAGAGCCAAACTGCCTGGTATTTTTTCTGATGCCTGCTTTAGCGTTGCAAAAAACATAATCCCAAAATCCTTGCCAGGAAAGCAAACTTGAATGCGCCTATTCCTGAGGTATTGACCTCAATGCACTACTTTCTTATGCAATAGGTGCCATGACCGGCGTCCGACACCTATTAAATGATCGCGCAGTATTCACTGTAGAGATGATCAACCAATAGCTCGCGCCAAAACCTCCACCACTTTATTTTGCTGCTCGGGCGTCAATCCGACCCACAGCGGCAAACGCAACAAACACTCCGACAGCCTGTTGGTGACGTCCATGGAACCATGAACTCTTCCGTAACGCTCACCCGCCGGTGACGAATGAAGAGGCACATAATGAAAAACAGCATTTATATCGTTGCGCTTCAGTTCTTCCAGAACAGATTGCCGATCGACATCGGGCGGCAGCAGCACGTAATACATGTGCGCATTATGTTGACAATCATCAGGGACGATAGGGCGACGCAACAACCCTTTTTGCTCGAGAGGTGCAAGGGCAGCATGATAATAGTCCCAAACCGCCAAACGTCGATCGGTGATGCTATTAGCCTCCTCAAGTTGTGCCCAAAGAAAGGCGGCGATCAACTCTCCAGGCAAAAACGAAGAACCTACCTCTTGCCAGGTATATTTATCTACCTGACCACGAAAGAAACGACTGCGATCAGTACCTTTCTCACGAATGATTTCTGCGCGTAACGACAATTGCGGTTCATTTACTAGAAGCGCACCGCCCTCACCTGAAATGACATTCTTTGTTTCGTGAAAACTAAAAGCACCAAGATCACCGATACTTCCGAGCGCGCGTCCTTTATAAGCAGACATCACACCCTGAGCCGCGTCCTCTACTACCTTGAGCCCATGTTTGCGAGCGATATGCATGATCGTGTCCATCTCACAGGCCACTCCCGCATAATGAACAGGAGCAATCGCCTTGGTACGTGGAGTAATCGCCGCTTCAATCAGCGTCTCATCCAGATTCAAGGTGTCTTTACGAATATCCACAAATACCGGAATAGCACCACGCAGTACAAAGGCATTGGCGGTCGATACGAAAGTGTAAGACGGTAGAATGACTTCGTCGCCAGGTTGTATATCCAGCAACAATGCAGCCATTTCAAGCGCGGCGGTGCAGGAATGGGTTAGAAGCGCAGTGTTACAACCTGTACTGTCTTCAATCCAGCGGTGACAACGTTTGGTGAAAGAGCCATCACCAGCCAGCATATTTCCAAATTTTGCTTCCGCGATGTAGTACAGCTCTTTACCTGTCATGTAGGGACGGTTGAAAAGTATTTTTTCAGTGCTCATGCATGCTCCGTCGATAGATTCACGAGGTGTTTTTTCCGCGCGATGTACAGATATTACAAGGGAAATCGTCGTGAAGGCTGGCATGCCAGCACTCGAGATCATATGACCACTTCTTGCTTGACAGTCATTTGAGCGCATCTATCTTTTCCAGCGTCAATTTCACTTTTTCGCAGTATGTCAGATGAACCAGTGATACTGAATCACTGCACCGAAAATCCCCCACTGTAGGAAAGACGATCCACTCACAGCCTTTTCAAGATGGGAAATTCCGATAGTTCAGTCGCGACTCCACGCCAAACCAGCATCGGCCCTGTAAGGCCACCACCGCCCTCTATCGAGTGGAATGAAGATACCCCCTCCCAACAAGGCGAAGCGACAGCACAGCCGTGACTGCAGGCACCTGGCAGGCTAACCGCAAGCAATGATCTATGCCGGGGTCGAACGAAGTATGAAGCGAGGCACAAGGGCAGAACCTCGTCGCGCACTTTCTTCCGGGCAAAAAAAAATCCGGAAATCCTCACTTGCGTGGGCCTTCCAGACTTTTAAAACTGCTACAAAAATGGTGGGTCGTGTGGGATTCGAACCTACGACCAATTGGTTAAAAGCCAACTGCTCTACCAACTGAGCTAACGACCCGCTGTGTGGTGGCGCGTATAATACTGATTTTTAAGGACTATTCAACACCTAATTTGAAATAAATCAAAAATAAGGTGTTGGGTCGCTGATTCCGGCTGCCGCAAAGCCTTCTGCACGCAGACGGCAGCTGTCGCATTTGCCGCATGCGCGGCCATTATCGTCGGCCTGATAGCAGGAAACCGTCAGTCCATAATCAACACCCAGCTTCACGCCTGCCTGGACGATCTGCGCCTTGCTCAGGTTCTGCAGTGGCGCCTGAATACGGAAGCCCAGCCCTTCTACGCCGGCCTTGGTCGCCAGATTGGCCATGCGCTCGAAAGACTCGATGAACTCGGGGCGGCAGTCCGGGTAACCGGAGTAATCCACGGCGTTCACACCAATAAAGATGTCACGCGCGCCCAGCACTTCGGCCCAGCCCAGAGCCAGGGACAGGAACACCGTGTTGCGCGCCGGCACGTAAGTTACCGGGATGCCTTCGCCCGCCACTTCCGGCACATCAATGCTGCTATCGGTCAGTGCCGAACCGCCGATGCCGTTCAGGTTCAGACCGATCACCTTGTGTTCGACCACACCCAGGTCGCGCGCAACACGTTCGGCGGCGTGCAGTTCGGCATGGGAGCGCTGACCGTAGTCGAAGCTCATGGTGTAGCAGCTGTAGCCTTCAGCGCGAGCCATGGCCACAACCGTCGCGGAGTCGAGGCCGCCGGACAGCAGGATGACCGCACGTTTTTCAGCAGTGTTCAGTTGTTCAGTCATTTCAGCGCCCCGGCTCGTCATTCCACAGATATTTATGCAACTGCAATTGCAGACGCACTGGCAGGTTGTCCGCCACCACCCAGTCAGCCAGGTCCCGAGCATTGAGGTCATGGTGACTTGGCGAAAACAGGACTTCACCGGCGCGCTGATCCAGACCGTACTGAATCAGCTTGGACACGGCCCAGTCATAGTCTTCCCGCGAGCAGATGACGAACTTCACCTGATCGTTGCACGTGAGCAGTTCGATGTTCTCGTAGCGGTTGCGATGGGCTTCTTTCGAACCCGGGGTTTTCAGGTCGACGACGCGACTGACCCGTGGATCGACCGCCGAGATATCCAGGGCACCGCTGGTTTCCAGCGAGACCTCGTAACCGGCGTCACACAACTGCTTGAGCAATGGGATGGCGTTGGGTTGTGCCAGCGGCTCGCCGCCGGTGACACAGACGTAACGCGGACGAAAACCGGCCACTTGCTCAAGAATATCGTCGAGCGTGCGAAGGGTGCCGCCAGTGAATGCATAAGCGCTGTCGCAGTATTGGCAACGCAATGGGCAACCGGTCAGCCGCACAAAAACAGTGGGCAGCCCGGCAGTCCGCGTTTCACCCTGCAACGAGTAGAAAACTTCGGTGATTCTCAATGTGTCTTGCATAGTCGCCACGGGCATAACAGCTAAACAGGCTGTCCGCCTCCGTCAGGCACTTCAAGGAACCCCGCCACCGCGCAGATCCCAAAAAGCGTATTTCATAAAAAGGGCGTGAATTCTAACGAAAAAACCCGCGACAAGCGCGGGTTTCTTCAAAACGGGTCAAGCTGCCCTTACATTTTTTGCAGATCACGCTGGGCCAGCTGAGCGGCGGAAGTGCCCGGATATTGGGACACAACCTGTTGCAGAATACCTTTGACCTTGTCGGGATGACCAAGGCGGCGTTCTACATCAGCGAGCTTGTACAACGAATCAGGCACTTTTGGATGCTTGGGGTACAGCTGCGAAACCTTGGCAAAAGCCTGACCTGCACCTTGCAGATCGCCTTTGGCCAGGTTCACTTCGCCCAACCAGTACTGGGCATTGCCCGCGTACTGACTGTTCGGGTACTTGCGCAGGAATGCGGCAAACGCCTGGCTGGCCTTGTCGAAATCCTTGGCTTTGATCAGGTCGAAGGCTGCATCGTAATACAGCTTTTCCTTCGCCGGATCAGCCGGTTCGCTACCCGCGGCAGGTGCCTGAGCGGCTGCCGCTCCTGCGGCTGCGCCCGCTGCTGCACCAGGGGCATTCAAACTGCCACCGGTGGAAGAATTTTCAGGAGTCGCGGCTGGTGCAACGCCGGTTCCTATGCGCCGATCAAGATCCTGATATCGCTCCAGGTTCTCTTGCTTCATGCGCGCTACATCATTTTGCAGAACTTCGATGATGCCTTGTTGGCGCGAGATCTGCTCCTGCATCGATTGCAGTTGGTTGAACAGCTCGCCCTGTGCCGAGACAGGGGCCGAAACCCCTCCCCCGGCATAGGCGCCGTTCGTACCGTAACCCGCAGGCGGATTATTAGTCCCGCTATTGTTATAGCCGGAGTCATTATCGACCACAGGAACCGCAGCCCACACCGCAAGCGGTGCGAGACTGAGAGCCAAAACAGTTACAGCACGACGGCACGTTCGCATGACGAATTACTTACGCAGTTCGACGCGACGGTTTTGAGCCCAGGACTGCTCGTCGTTGCCGGTAGCAACTGGACGCTCTTCGCCGTAGGAAACCAGTTCCAGCTGAGCTGGGGAAACACCTTGCAGTACCAGGTAACGCTGAACGGCTTTCGCACGACGCTCGCCCAGTGCCATGTTGTACTCACGAGTACCACGTTCGTCGGTGTTGCCTTCCAGAACAACGCGAGCGCCGTTTGCTTTCAGGTCTTTGGCGTGAACGTCCAGAGCGCGCATGGCTTCTGGCTTCAGGTCCGAACTGTCGTATTCGAAGTAGAAAGTGGTGATTGCGCGCAGAGCAGCTTCTTCGCTCAGGGAGCCGTCAACTGCACCAGTGTTTGCGCCGTAACCAGCGTTTGGATCTACAGCGCCTTCACCGGCATTGTCGCCGCCTTTGGACGAGCAACCTACAGCTACAGCCATGGCCAGAGCCAGCGCAGCAAATTTACCAAACTTCAGCATTTCCATCGTGAAACTCCTAATGAACCCCAGTGTGTTAAGTACAACGTGTAGCGCCGCGTCAGTTCAGGTAAGGGGACCAGGAAGGTTCTCTGACTTCGCCTTGTGCGGTAGGAAGCGGGAGCCTTACGCGTCCATTAATGGACACGAGCATCAAGACTCCCCGGCCCTGCTGGCGGGTGGCGTAGATTACCATGGTGCCGTTGGGCGCAACAGTAGGCGACTCGTCCAGAGTGCTATCAGTGAGGATTTTTACGCTTCCGCGCTGCAAATCCTGGGCCGCCACCTTGAAATTAGTGAAACCTTCCTGACGATGGATCATCACGAGGGTCTTTTCATCAGCCGAAAGTTTTGGGTTGGCGTTGTAGTTACCGATAAAGGTCACACGTTCCGCACCACCACCGCCTGCGCTGGTTTTGTAGATCTGCGGCTTGCCGCCACGGTCCGAGGTGAAGTAGATGGTCGAACCATCTTTACCCCAGAACGGTTCGGTGTTGATGCCAGGACCGTTAGTGACACGCGTGATCTGACGCGAACCCAGATTCATCACGTAGATGTCCGGGTTGCCATCTTTCGACAGTACGAATGCCAGACGATTGCCATCAGGTGACCATGCTGGCGCGCCATTCAGGCCTTCGAAGTTGGTGATCTGCTCACGGCGACCGGTGTCGATGTTCTGCATGAAGATACGCGGACGCTTCTGCTCGAACGACACATAAGCGATGCGCTTGCCGTCCGGTGCGAAACGCGGCGACAGGATCGGCTCGCGCGATTGCAGCAGAGTCACAGCACGGGCACCGTCATAGTCCGAACGTTGCAGCGTGTAACGAGTGTTCTTCTCGGAGAAACGCTCAGCCGTCACGTACAGCAGACGCGTCGAGAACGCACCTTTGATACCGGTGAGTTTTTCGAACGACTGGTCCGCAATGTAGTGCGACATGTCGCGCAGTTGATCGACGCTGCCCGACACGCTGCCGGTCAGCACTTGCTGCTCGGTGGCGACGTTGAACAGTGCGTACTGGACCTGCAGGCGACCGCCCGCAGGAGCAATGCTGCCGACCATGACGTACTGGGCGCCCAGCGCCTTGAAGTCACGGAAGATGATTTCGCTGGCCTGGCTTGGCTGGCTGATCATGTTCTGTTTAGGAATCGGCGAGTAGTAACCCGAGTTGCGCAGGTCGTTACCGATGATTTCGGCCATGTCGTCCGGCAGAACGCTGCCGCCCTGGTTGCCAAACGGAACGACTGCGATCGGGGTGGCCCGATCACTGCCGCTGGTGACCAGAATGTTTTTTTCATCTGCTGCCGCTATCCCTGCCAGGCAGCAGATAACGACAAGCATTCCTCGAAGAAGGTTTCTCACAAGGCTAGATCCTCAGGTGTGAATGTCATCTTGAATGAACGATACGGAGCGAAATCGCTCGGCTTCATTCCCTGCATTTCTGTCAAACGTCCAATATTCTTCACCGCCGCTACAGCCGAAGCGTCAAACGGACCATCGCCACTGGACTTGGCCACGCTGACCGAAGTCACCGTACCGTCCGGCAACATGCCGATTTGCAACACGACTGTCATGCCTTTGCGGGCCGAAGGTGGACGAGCCCAGCCTTCCGCTGCACGAGCACGGATCAGATCATCGAAACTACCGGCGACTTCGTCACCCTGCTCATCCGCCAAGGCCTGCTGACGCTGCGGCGTGTCGGAAAGCAAATCTGCCAGGGCCTGAGCCTTTTTGTCTTCGGCGGATTTACGTGACGCTTCCTGCGATTTTTTCTTCGCAGCATCGGCAGCAGCTTTCTTCTTCGCGTCTTCGGCGACTTTCTTCTTCGCCTCTTCAGCTTCAGATTTCTTCTTGGCGTCTTCCGCGGCTTTCTTCTTCGCGTCTTCGACGATCTTTTTCTTCGCTTCTTCAGCGGCCGCTTTCTTGGCCTCTTCTTCAGCTGCTTTCTTGGCTTCTTCTTCAGACTTCTTCTTGGCTATATCAGCCAATTGTTTCTCTTCGGCCTTTTTAGCTTCGGCGGTCTTCTTCGCTTCATCGGCTTTCTTGGCTTCATCAGCCTTTTTAGCCTCTTCCGCTTTCTTCGTCTCGTCGGCCTTTTTGGATTCTTCGGCTTTTTGAGCCGAATCTTCCTTCTTTTGTTCCGCGGCTTTGATCGCTTCCTGCTCGATCTTTTTCTGTTCCATCTGTTCGACTTCGGTCTGGCGCGCGGCGGATTTCTTCGCCTCACCCGCAATCTTCTGATTGGTCTGGGTGGTCGCCTGACTTTTCGATTTCAGTTGGTACAGGGTCGCCTGCACGATCGGCTTGGCCGGCGGCAGTTCCGGTGTGAAGGCGAAACTGACGAACAGCATGCCGAAAACCAGCACGTGCAAGACAAGCGCCCAGACACTAGGCCAGAAGTAGCTTTCCGAGGCGGACGGCTCTCGCATTTGCTGCATCAGGGTGCCTCGGTAATCAAGCCAACATTACCGACCCCGGCTTTCTGCAACCCGCCCATGGCGCCCATGACGGAACCGTAGTCGACGGTCTTGTCACCGCGGATGAACACCTGGGTGCGCTTGCCACCTTCAGTGCCGGCGCGAATGATTTTGGTCACGGCGTCGGTCATCTGCGGCAAGGTCATGGCCTTGTCCTGTTGCTTTTCAGTGTCGACTTCGCTGCCAAGGTTCCAGTAGTAGGTCTTGTCAGCCTTGATCGAAATGGTCAGGACCTGGGTGTTATTGTCCTGCGGCAAGGCTTCGCTGGAAACCTTGGGCAGATCAACTTTCACGCCCTGATTGAGCATCGGAGCGGTCACCATAAAAATGACCAGCAGCACCAACATCACGTCGATGTAAGGCACCACGTTCATCTCGGCAACCGGCTTGCGCTTTTTGCGAGCTCGAGCGATTAAAGCCATTGGAAATTACCTGCTTATTCTTCGCTGGTGTGCACTTTGCGGTGCAGGATCGCCTGGAATTCGTCGGCGAAGGTGTAGTAACGGCTCAGCAGGGTTTCGCTGCGAGCAGCAAAACGGTTGTAAGCGATAACGGCCGGGATGGCGGCGAACAGACCGATTGCGGTTGCAATCAGTGCCTCGGCAATACCTGGAGCCACAGTGGCCAGGGTCGCTTGCTGGGCAGTTGCCAGACCACGGAAGGAGTTCATGATCCCCCAGACGGTACCGAACAGACCGATGTACGGGCTGACGGAACCTACGGTGGCGAGGAACGGCAGGCTCTGCTCGAGCTTTTCTTCTTCGCGGGAAATGGCCACGCGCATGGCACGGGCCACGCCTTCCATGACCGCTTCCGGGTCAACGCCTGGCTGCTGGCGCAGACGGGAGAATTCCTTGAAACCTGCACGGAAGATCTGCTCTACGCCCGAATCCGGATCAGGGTTGCTGCCGGCCTGACGGTAGAGTTTGGACAGGTCGATACCCGACCAGAAGCGCTCTTCAAAGCTCTCCAGGGCACGTCGACCGGCGCGCAGCAGATTGCTGCGCTGAAAGATCATGATCCATGAGGTCACCGATGCGGCTACCAGGATCAGCATTACCAGTTGCACCACGATACTGGCATTGCTGACCAGGCTCCACATGGAGGAATGGTCGACGACGTTAGCTTCCACGCTTTATCTCCTGCTTTGAGTGTGTACCCGCGCCGCTCACGTCGGCAAAGGCCGCACGTAGAGCTTCGGGAATGGCCCGGGGTTTCAAACTGTTAGTGCGCACACAGGCCACCAAAAACTGCCCTTCGCAGAGCAGCGCATTATCCGTGGCTCGCCTGACCTGCTGTTTGAAGCGCAGGCTGACACGGTTCAATTCGATTACTTCAGCGCTTACCAGCAGCTCGTCGTCCAGTCGCGCCGGCGCGTGGTAACGCGCTTCGCTGGAATGCACGACGAACAACAGGTCCTCACCTGCAAGCTGGGATTGGGCAAAGCCCAGCTCCCGGAGCCGCTCGGTTCGAGCCCGTTCCATAAACTTGAGGTAATTAACGTAATACACGATGCCGCCCGCATCGGTGTCCTCGTAATAAACGCGACAACGAAGTGCGAAAGGCTCAAGCCCGTTTTGCGCGCGCATACTCTAGTGCTTACTCCTCAGGTTGCCAATCCGGCCAGGCAACTGTTTTTCATTGATTCACGGCTTTGTGGCGAAAGTACGGTCCTAGGACCGCACAAACCCCGAATAAATCAGCGCGCAAAGGTTATTAATCGTCCACGGCATCGAGGAACTCGTCTACCACGGGCATCTCGCCCAATCGTGACGGAATGTTTAAACCGAAGTGCAGATACGCATGCCGGGTCACCACTCGCCCCCGCGGCGTACGCATGATGTAGCCCTGCTGGATCAGGTACGGCTCCAGCACGTCTTCAATGGTGTGGCGCTCTTCACTGATGGCTGCGGCGAGGCTATCGACCCCGACCGGCCCACCGTCGAACTTCTCGATCATGGTCAACAACAGACGTCGATCCTGGTGATCGAAACCACGCTCGTCGACATCTAATAGGTTCAAGGCGAGGTCGGCGATCGGTTTGGTAATGTGGCCCTTGGCGCGTACTTCGGCGAAATCCCGAACCCGGCGCAGCAAGCGGTTGGCGATCCGCGGCGTACCACGGGCACGACGGGCGATTTCGAAGGCGCCTTCCGGGTCCAGCGGCAAGCCGAGGATGTTAGCTGAACGACTGACAATCGTAGCCAGGTCGGCGGTGTTGTAGAACTCCAGGCGCTGGACGATCCCGAAACGGTCGCGTAGCGGATTGGTCAGCATCCCCGCCCGCGTCGTCGCACCGACCAGGGTGAACGGCGGCAGATCAAGCTTGATCGAACGCGCGGCCGGCCCTTCGCCGATCATGATGTCGAGCTGGAAATCTTCCATGGCCGGGTACAGCACTTCTTCGACGATCGGCGAGAGCCGATGGATTTCGTCGATGAACAGCACGTCGTGTGGCTCAAGATTGGTCAGCAGCGCAGCCAGATCACCCGGGCGTTCAAGCACGGGGCCCGAGGTACTCTTGATCGAGACCCCCATTTCCTGGGCGATGATGTTGGCCAAGGTAGTTTTACCCAGACCCGGCGGGCCGAAAATCAGCGTGTGGTCCAGGGATTCATTACGCCCACGGGCAGCCTGGATGAACAACTCCATTTGCTCGCGAACGGTCGGCTGGCCAATGTACTCGGCCAGGCTGACAGGGCGAATCGCCCGGTCCTGGACTTCCTCGCGATCACGAGGGCCCGGTGTGGCGGTAATCAGACGATCAGCTTCAATCACTTAGATCATTCCCTTCAGGGCACGACGAATCATGTCTTCACTGCTCAAACCTTTCTCCTTGATCGCAGAAATCGCCTTGCTGGCTTCCTGCGGCTTGTAGCCCAGGGAGATCAGCGCGCTGACCGCGTCATTTTCGGCGGTGGCGACCGGCGTCGTATCTGGCCCACCCGGCTGGTTTGGCACCAAGGCGAACATCGCCGGCACGGTTTCCCACGCCTTGAAGCGATCCTTGAGCTCCACCAGCAAACGTTCGGCCGTCTTCTTGCCCACGCCTGGCACCTTGGTCAACGCCGAGGTGTCCTGGGATTGTACGCAGCGAACCAGTTCATCGACTTCCAGGCTCGACATCAGAGCCAGGGCCAATTTCGGCCCTACACCATTGAGACGGATCAACTCGCGAAAAAAGTCTCGCTCGCGCTTGCCGAAGAAGCCATAGAGTAACTGCGCGTCTTCGCGTACGACCAAATGGGTGTGCAAGGTCAGCGGTTCACCGACCGACGGCAAGCGATAAAGCGTGGTCATGGGCACTTCCAGCTCATACCCCAGACCGTTTACATCCAGAATCAGGTGCGGCGGCTGTTTCTCAGCCAGTGTGCCGCGCAAGCGTCCAATCACGTTTCAGATCCTTGAGCGTTGGCCAGATCAGTGCTGGCGACTGACAGAACGAGGGTTTTGCGCCGACGACACAGGCGCAAAACCCTCGCTCCATAAAAAATGATTGCTGATGCTATCAGAGACGCAGGCGTCCGCCACGACTGCGTGCCGTACCCAAGCCATGGGGCAACAGGCTGGAGCGGGTATGGGCATGGCAAATGGCAATGGCCAGGGCGTCCGAGGCATCGATTTGCGGCTTGCTGGTCAGTTTCAGCATGTGCATGACCATCATTTGCACCTGCTCTTTATTCGCCGCGCCGGTCCCGGTCACCGCCTGTTTGACCTGGGTCGCCGTGTACTCAGCGATTTCCAGGCTTTCTTCCGCCCCGGCAACGATGGCTGCGCCGCGGGCCTGGCCAAGTTTCAGCGCAGAGTCGGCGTTGCGCGCCATGAAGACCTTTTCGATGCCCATGGTCACCGGGCCGTAGGTCTGGATGACTTCGCGCACGCCGCGATAGACGATTTGCAGGCGTTCATGCAGCTCGCCGGAACCTGTGCGAATGCAGCCCGACGCCACGTAAACGCAACCACGCCCGGTATCACGCACTACGCCATAACCGGTAATGCGCGAACCGGGGTCGATACCAAGAATTAAAGTCATAACGCCTGCGGGTTAAGTAAAAGCACGGTATTCAATACACGAATAACAAATGTGGGAGCGAGCCTGCTCGCGAATGCGGTTTCATATTCAGCAACGATGCTGCCTGAAAATCCGCGTTCGCGAGCAGGCTCGCTCCCACATTGAATCTTAGTCGCCCTTAACCAAGCTGTGCGGCGACCGATTCCGGAATGTCCGCGTTGGAGTAGACGTTTTGCACGTCATCCAGGTCTTCAAGCATGTCGATCAGCTTGAGAACCTTCTCGGCGCCTTCCAGGTCCAGTTCGGCACTGGTGGTCGGCAGCATCACGATTTCCGCGTCATCGCCTTTGAAACCAGCCGCTTCCAGGGCGTTACGCACGGAGTAGAAACCGGCGAACGAGGTGAATACGTCGATGGAGCCGTCTTCGTGGGTCACCACGTCATCGGCATCGGCTTCCATCGCCGCTTCCATCAGCGCATCTTCATCGACGCCCGGTGCGAAGGAAATCTGCCCCTTGCGCTCGAACAGATAGGCCACCGAACCGTCCGTACCGAGGTTGCCACCGCACTTACTGAACGCGTGCCGAACAGCGGCTGCGGTGCGATTGCGGTTGTCGGTCATGCACTCGACCATCACCGCCACGCCGCCCGGGCCGTAGCCTTCGTAGGTCAGCTCGACCATGTCGTCGGTGTCGGCGGCACCGGCGCCGCGGGCAACCGCGCGATCGATGATGTCGCGGCTCATGTTCGCGCCAAGGGCCTTGTCCAGCGCCAGACGCAAACGCGGGTTGGAACCCGGATCACTACCGCCCTGACGGGCAGCAACGGTCAGCTCACGAATCCACTTGGTGAAAATCTTGCCCTTCTTGGCATCCTGACGTTCTTTGCGGTGCTTGATGTTCGCCCACTTGGAATGACCCGCCATATCTCGCTCCGAATTCTCTTTGAAACATTGCCCGCCGCGCCTTGACGCGCCAGCCGGCAAATAAAAATCTCGACCATTCTATAAAGAAAGGGCGCATCCGAAGATGCGCCCTTCTGGTCAGCCTTACTCAGCTTTAGGCGTTTCGCGCAGACGAATGTGCAGTTCGCGCAGTGCCTTGGCATCTACCACACCCGGGGCCTGAGTCATGACGCAAGCGGCGCTCTGGGTTTTCGGGAAGGCGATCACTTCACGGATCGACTGGGCGCCGGTCATCAACATCACCAGACGGTCCAGACCGAAGGCCAGGCCACCGTGCGGCGGTGCGCCGTATTTCAGGGCGTCGAGCAGGAAGCCGAATTTCTCTTCCTGTTCCGCTTCACTGATACCCAGCAGTCGGAACACCGACTGTTGCATTTCCTTGCGGTGGATACGGATCGAACCGCCACCCAGCTCGGTGCCGTTCAGGACCATGTCGTAGGCACGGGACAGAGCGGTCGCCGGGTTGGCTTCCAGTTCTTCCGGGGTGCACTTCGGGGCGGTGAACGGGTGGTGCAAGGCGGCGAAGCTGCCGTCGTCGTTCTCTTCGAACATCGGGAAGTCGACCACCCACATCGGCGCCCACTGGCAAGTCAGCAGGTCCAGATCGTTACCGACCTTGATTCGCAGCGCGCCCAGGGCTTCGCTGACGATCTTGGCTTTGTCGGCACCGAAGAACACGATGTCGCCGTCAACCGCGCCGACGCGATCAAGGATCACATTGAGGTTGGCTTCAGGGATGTTCTTGACGATCGGCGATTGCAGACCTTCAACGCCTTTGGCGCGCTCGTTGACCTTGATGTACGCCAGGCCCTTGGCGCCGTAGATGCCGACGAACTTGGTGTAGTCGTCGATCTGCTTGCGCGGCATGCTCGCTGCGCCAGGAACGCGCAACGCGGCAACGCGGCATTTCGGGTCGTTGGCCGGGCCGCTGAAGACTTTGAAGTCGACTTCTTTCAGCTGATCGGCAACGTCAACCAGTTCCAGCGGGTTACGCAGGTCCGGCTTGTCGGAACCGTAACGACGCATGGCCTCGTCCCAGGTCATGTGCGGGAATTCGCCGAATTCCACATCCAGCACTTCCTTGAACAGGTTGCGGATCATGCCTTCGGTGATGCCAATGATGTCTTTTTCATCGAGGAAGCTGGTTTCGATGTCGATCTGAGTGAATTCAGGCTGACGGTCGGCACGCAGGTCTTCGTCGCGGAAGCACTTGGCGATCTGGTAGTAGCGATCGAAACCGGCAACCATCAACAGTTGCTTGAACAGCTGTGGCGATTGCGGCAAGGCGAAGAACGAACCGGCGTGAGTACGGCTCGGCACCAGGTAATCGCGAGCACCTTCCGGGGTAGCGCGAGTCAGGATCGGCGTCTCGACGTCGAGGAAGCCGTTCTCGTCCAGGTAGCGACGGATGCTGGTGGTCATGCGCGAACGCAGACGCAGCTTCTCGAGCATTTCCGGACGACGCAGGTCGATGAAGCGATAACGCAGGCGGGTTTCTTCGCCGACGTCGGAGAACTCGTTGAGCGGGAACGGCGGGGTTTCCGCTTCGTTCAACACTTCCAGCTCGTAGCCCAGCACTTCGATCATGCCCGACGCCATGTTGGCGTTACCGGCACCGGCCGGACGCAAGCGGACCTTACCGGTGACCTTGACCACGTACTCGCTGCGCACGCGATCGGCGGCGGCGAAGGTTTCAGCGCGGTCCGGGTCGAACACCACCTGGGCCAGACCGTCACGATCACGGATATCGAGGAAAATCACCCCACCGTGGTCACGGCGACGGTGAACCCATCCGCAAAGGGTAATTTCCTGGCCTTCCAGGCTTTCGTTCAGTTGGCCGCAATAATGGCTGCGCATCATGGTCGTAGTTTCACTTCTCGTAATTCGAAATTCGGTTGGAGATCCTGCAACAGCCCCGCCCTTTAGAAAGGCGCCAGATGATGCAAGACCTCGCACGTGTCGTTCAACTCAGGTCCAAGACCCTAGTCAGCTTTGTCGCCGCCGGCCAGATTCTTCTTGGAACCGGTCTTGAAATCGGTTTCGTACCAGCCGGTGCCGCTAAGGCGGAAGCCCGGCATGGACAGCATCTTCTTAAGCTCTGGCGCCTGGCAGGCAGGGCAGTCGACCAGCGGTGCTGCGCTGATCTTTTGAATGGCTTCCAACTGATGACCACAGGAAGCACATTGATAGTCGTACATCGGCATGGGGGTTGTCTCGGCGATCAGATTGCTACCGCACACGCTGGGTTTTGCGGCAAAGAGCGGGATTATATCCATTAAATGCAGCCTGTGCAGCCGTAAGACTGCACAGACCGACACTCTACCCATTCCACCCCTGTGGTTAAGGCATGGCGACGCAGCCGCCTTCCTTCAGGCTATGCACGACACACACAACCCGCACCAGCCCGGTGAAGTTCTTGACCCCACCGTGACGCAAATGCACCTCGCGGTCCAGATGGGACAACAGCACACTGACCGAACAGCAATTGACCTTGGCCATATCACTCAAAATATCCCAGTACACCTGTTCAAGCCGCAAGCAGGTGGCGAAGCCATTCAACCGCACCGATCGCGATAAAGGCTGGGCCAGCCCCATATCAAATTCGCTGACAAATGGATCAATCCTTATCTCCTTGACCGGACCGACCCTCCCCTCGCTTCTCCTGTCTTCGTAATCCATATCGTTGACACTCCTTAGCCATCCTTGCCTTCTTTAAGAGCAATATCTGTTGCCTTATAAAAGCGCAGGCGCAAAGGTATATCCAGATGACTTTATGACCATCAACGTAGGAGAAGCCAACAATTGAAGGGCGATCATGGAGACCGTCCTAGGCCGGCCATTTTCCTACATAGTCAGACGCCATTTGACTAGCGCGAAAGGGGTTTAAAGAGACAAGAAGCAGAACGCGAACAACGCCAACGAACGTCATCCGCGCACTGGCAGGTTACTGATCCAGCAGAGACCGCAACATCCACGCAGTTTTCTCGTGGACTTGCATGCGCTGGGTAAGCAGGTCAGCCGTCGGTTCGTCGCTGACTTTATCGAGGAGCGGGAAGATCCCGCGCGCCGTACGCGTGACCGCCTCTTGCCCGTCGACCAGTTGCTTGATCATGTCTTCGGCGCTGGGCACGCCGACCTCTTCTTTAATAGAGGACAGTCGAGCATAAATGGAATAGGCGCCTGGCGCAGGAAACCCGAGGGCACGAATACGCTCGGCAATCGAATCGACGGCCAGGGCCAACTCGTTGTATTGCTCCTCGAACATCAAGTGCAAGGTCCGGAACATTGGACCGGTGACATTCCAATGGAAGTTATGGGTTTTCAAATAAAGTACATAAGTGTCCGACAGCAGACGCGAAAGTCCGTCGACGATGGACTTGCGGTCCTCTTCACTGATACCGATATCGATTGCCATGCGTTTCCCCTAAAGGTGATGAAATTCATCCAGCAGGTGCAGGACCACTCTAGCAAGCCTGCCGGCACCCCGCAGCCCCGGACTTTCCGGTCACCTGCGACAAATCGACCCTCAGGGCACCGCTGGACTGCCTGATTTGAGTAGCCGCAGGCTTTGCTGTTAAATAGGCAGTGTGTCGCTACCGCCTATTTTCCGGGGGCTGCGCATAGGCTGGTACCGGGTACGTGTCCAACGCCTCCTATTGTTCTGAAGCGAACCGTGCTCCATCAGCTCTTCCTTGTGATCCGTCTTAACGTGAGTTACTCAAAATGTTGAAAATTGTCCACCTGCTAATGGGCGCAGCAGCCTTGCTGTTGTCCTTCATCCCTAGCCTGCGATCCGAAGCCGTACCTTACCTGCAACAACCTGATGCGCTGTACCTGGCCTTTTTCGGCCTGCTCAACCTCACCCTCGCTCCTGTTATCCCCTACTGGAACAAAGGCCCACGTCATCAACTGCAAAATCTGGTCAGCGCCCTGCTGGTTCTGACCGTCGTCCTGCAAACCCTGACGCTGATCGCGCCAATGCCTGTCATTGCCGGTCAACCTGCTGTTCTGTTCAGCCTGGTCGCTGCCCTGATTGCCGTTCTTCTGCACCTGGCCATCAGCTTCTACAAATCTTCACCGGCTGCCGCCTCGCCAAGCTATGACATGAGCAACCGCGATACCGGTACCGTAAAGTGGTTCAACACTTCTAAAGGCTTCGGCTTTATTTCCCGTGATTCCGGCGATGATATTTTCGTGCATTTCCGGGCCATTCGTGGCGAAGGTCATCGCGTCCTGGTCGAAGGCCAGCGCGTGGAGTTCTCCGTCATGAATCGTGACAAAGGCCTGCAAGCCGAAGATGTGATCGCCGCACTGCCGCGCCGCTGATCCAAGGCTAAAAAAAACCGCGAACAGCCTGGCTGTTCGCGGTTTTTTATTGCCCATCAGTTGGCCACACTCAGTAATGCGGCGGTGGCGCTTCTTCTTCAAACGTCTCGAACTGACCGGCCATTTCCTCTTGCCGCTTGAGCAAGGCGGCCATTTGCAGTTGCAGGCGCTCAACCGCACGCTGCTGCGTCGCCAGCACATCACTCAATGCCTGGATGGTGTCATCCTGAAACGCCAGCTGGCTCTCCAGATCGGTAACGCGTTCTTCCAGGCTCATGATTCAACCCTCCAGAAACGTGAAGTCATCGGTCAATACCAGGCGCAACCGTTCGCGAATCAGCGCGATCTGCTCTGAGCCATAAGGCTTGGCTGGGTGTTTCCCCCAGACCGGCGCCGGCCAGGCGGCGTCCTCACGCTTGCGCACAATCACATGCATGTGTAACTGACTGACGACGTTACCCAGGGCCGCGACATTCAATTTGTCCGCGTCAAACGAGTCCTTGAGCATTTCCGCCAGTGCGGTCGTTTCCTGCCACAGCTGCTGTTGATCTGCGACACCCAACTGAAATATCTCACTGATATCCTCGCGACGTGGCACCAGAATGAACCAGGGGTAGTTCGAATCGTTGGACAGCAGCAACCGGCAGAGTGGGAAATCCCCGATCGGTAACGTGTCTTGTTGAAGTCGTGGATCTAAAGCGAACACTGCGCGCACTCCCGCCAGGTCATCAATTTCAGCTTAGCGTCCATCCCGAGAGACGGCGCACCAAGCGACAGGACGGCAGCATACCTGCGAACGCCGCTGGCTTCACGACGAACCATGGTCGAAGCCAACCCGAGAAACTACAAACGACCCGCCACGCGCCCCGACATGAGTCATTTTCGTTCAGGACGCACCATTACAGAACCAGCAACCACACAAAAAACGCCGAACTGACTGATAAACAACGACGCGTTCGAATTTGGCAGACAGCCGCACTGTATGAATTCAGTACAGCGATTAAAATTTTTTGCACCAAAACCGCACATTGCGTCTACGCTGAGTCGGTCAGGCATCCGCCATCTACTCACTGGCGGGGTGAACCGGTAACGTTTTTGGTTGTCATGCAGTCGGCCACAAGGGTGCAACACGATGCAAACCATGGCGTCAAGCCCAAACAAGACGTGCTTGAACACCCCGGTTTTATGAGGTTTTTACAGCAACAGGCAGGCTTTCAGAAAAAAACAGCAACAGGATTCTGATTTGTGCACGCTTGTTGCATTCACACCCACATCGCCTCTAAAGCGTCCGCTGGAAGTGGAAGCTTCAAGGCAAATAAAAACAGTGGCAGGGTTGCCCGATGGAGATTCAAGCGTTTCACCAGGGACTCTTTTTACCGATGCTCAGGCCCTGGAAAACAACGCTAAAAGTTGTCAGTCCGCTTGCGTCGGGGCTGTAAATTTGCGACATCTACCAAGCCGTTTGCGACAGGGTCGTAAAGAAGCTGAAAGGTTAGATGCGCAAGTATCGCCAACATGGTCGGCGTGATATAAGTTTGCGCCGACACAAAAAGAAAGAGCCGCCCAGATAATAAATCAGGTGGGACGGCAGTACTCTTCTAAAACCAAAGGAGCAAATCACGATGCGCGTGATGAAGTGGAGCATGATCGCACTGGCAGTTGCAGCAGCAGCCAGTACTCAGTTGGCAGTAGCCGCACCTTTCGTAAGCGACCAGGCAGAAGCCAAAGGTTTTGTTGAAGACAGCAAGCTCGACTTGCTAGTTCGCAACTACTACTACAACCGTAACAAGAAAGACGGCGCAACCGACGACAAAGACTGGACCCAAGGCATTCAGGGCATGTTCAGCTCTGGCTACACCCAAGGTCTGATCGGTGTTGGCGTTGAAGCTTGGGGTCAACTGGCCATTAAGCTGGACGGTTCCGACAAATATGCCGGTACCGGTAACATGTCCGTGGACTCTGATGGCGAGGTCAACAACAGCCAGGGCAAAGCCGGCGCTGCCGCCAAGTTCCGCATCTCCAAGACCGAGCTGAAAATCGGCGACATGCAGCCAAGCACTTCTCCGGTGTTCGCTGTTGGCGGCTCCCGCATCCTTCACCAAACTGCCAGCGGTATCCAACTGCAGAGCAGCGAAGTCAAAGACCTTGACCTCGAAGCCGGTCACTTCTACTCGGCGACCAGCCAGGACAAAAACGCTCGTGACGGCGAGCTGTGGGCAACCTACGCTAGCGTACAAGCCAACTCCATCGATTATTTCGGTGGCAAATACGGCATTACCCCAGACCTGAGCGTGTCGCTCTACGGTGCCAAGCTCGAAGACATCTGGAACCAGTACTACGCCAACGCGAACTACACCCTGGCACTGGGTGGCGACAACTCGATCAACTTCGACGGTAACATCTACAACACCAAGGACACCGGTAACGCTAAAGCAGGCGAAATCAACAACACCGCCTACTCGCTCGCTGCTGCTTTCTCGTTCCTGAAAGCGCACACCTTCACCCTGGGCTTCCAGAAAGTGAATGGCGATACTCCGTTCGACTACATTGGTGTAGGTGGTCACGATCCTGCCGCCAACCGCGGTGGCGACTCGATCTTCCTCGCCAACTCCATCCAGTACTCTGACTTCAACGCCCCTGGCGAGAAATCGGTACAAGCCCGTTATGACCTGAAAATGGCCGAATACGGTGTACCTGGCCTGAGCTTCATGACCCGTTACGTGAAAGGTTGGGACATCGACGGTACCAACACACCGGCGGGCAGCCTCTACACCGGTTTCTACGGTGCAGATGGCAAACACCACGAAACCAACGTCGAAGCTAAGTACGTCGTTCAAACCGGCCCGGCCAAGGATCTGTCCTTCCGTATTCGTCAAGCATGGCATCGCGCCAACCATGACGACGCGTTTGAAGGCAACATCGACGAGTTCCGTCTGATCATCGACTACCCGCTGTCGGTTCTGTAATTACCGAAAGTTAGTTCGCAAGCAATAAAAAAAGGCCCATCTTCGGATGGGCCTTTTTTGTTGCTTACTGCACCGCTGATTCCTGAACCACTCGAATCACCCGCTGTGGAAATGGAATATCAATCCCGGCCGTTTTCAATCGATCACGAGACTGCTCGTTGAACATGAACATCACGTCCCAGTAATCCGCCGTCTTGACCCACACTCGAAGGGAAACAGTAATCGAACTGTCGCCCAGAGTAGAAATCACTGCCTGAGGTGCCGGCTCAGCCAAAACACGTTCATCTTTGGCCAGTTCCAGCAAAACATGACGGGCCTTCTGCAAGTCCGCTTCGTAATCAACGCCCACATCAAACACGACTTTGCGGGTCGGTTGACGGTTAGTGTTGGTGATGATGCCGTTCGACAGGTTGCCGTTAGGCACGATGATGGTTTTGTTATCGCCGGTACGCAGTACAGTGTGGAAGATCTGGATGCTGTCGACAGTGCCGGCAACACCTTGGGCTTCGATCCAGTCACCAATGCGGAACGGGCGGAACAACAGAATCAGCACACCACCGGCGAAGTTCGCCAGACTGCCCTGCAAGGCCAGACCAATGGCCAGACCTGCCGCACCGATGGCCGCGACGAACGAAGTGGTTTCCACGCCGATCATCGAGGCGACGCTGACGATCAGCAGAACCTTGAGAATAATGTTCGCCAGGCTGCTGATGAAGCCTTGCAGCGCCAGGTCGGCGTTACGCAGCGCCAGCAACCCGCCGAGCTTTTGCGCCACCTTGTTGATCAGCCACCAGCCGATGGCCAGGGTGATCACCGCCAGCAGCACGCGGCTGCCGTATTCCATGATCATCGGAATCCAGGCTTGAGACGCCTTGACCAGGTTGTCCACTTCAGTATTCAAATCCATCTACATTCTCCTGGGTTAAGCACAATCCGGGTGGGAGCGGGCTTGCTCGCGAAAGCGGTGTGTCATTCAACAGTGATGTCGACTGATACGCCCTCATCGCGAGCAAGCTCGCTCCCAAAAGGTTCCCGCCTGAGAGGTCAGTCGCGGAAGTTGTTGAACTGCAGCGGCATATCGAACGTCTTGGCGCGCAGGGCCGCGATGGCTTCCTGCAAATCGTCACGCTTCTTGCCGGTAATGCGCACTTGCTCACCTTGAATGGAAGCCTGAACCTTGAGTTTGGCGTCTTTGACATGAGCGACGATTTTCTTCGCCAGCTCTTTGTCGATGCCTTCCTTGAGGACCGCTTCCTGCTTCATCAGCTTGCCCGACGCATAGGCATCCTTGACTTCAAGGCACTGCACGTCGATTTTGCGCTTGACCAGGGCCAGCTTGAGGATCTCAATCATCGCTTCGAGCTGGAAATCGGCTTCAGCGGTCAGGTTGACGGTCAGGTCCTTTTCCTTGAACTCGAAGGTGCCTTTGCCTTTCAGGTCATAACGACGATCGAGTTCCTTGACGGCGTTCTCGACCGCGTTGGTGACTTCGTGTTTGTCCAGTTCGGATACCACGTCGAACGACGGCATGTAATCTCTCCAATAAAAGGGCATGCTCGATCACGATGGAGCACGCCTGGCTTGCGGTTAAAATCCGCGCTGATTATAACGGGTCTTTCCCATCATTCACTGCGAGCCTCCCATGCGCGCGATAAACAGAGCAAAAAGCTGATGTCCACCACCTGGCATGTTCTGGGCGCCGGCAGCCTTGGCACCTTATGGGCCACTCGACTGGCGCGGGCCGGCGTGCCGGTCAAGCTGATCGTGCGGGACGCTGCACGCTTGCAGGCATATGAGGCAGCGGGTGGGTTGACGCTGGTCGAACACGGTAAAGCGCAGAGCTATCCAGTGCCTGCCGAGACACCCGACAGCAGTGAACCGATCAAGCGCCTGCTGGTGGCCTGTAAAGCCTACGATGCCGAGAAAGCCGTGGCCCAACTGGCTCCGCGCCTGGCTCCCGACGCCGAGCTGATCCTGTTGCAGAACGGTCTTGGCAGCCAGGACGCCGTCGCCACGCAGGTGCCGCAGGCGCGCTGTATTAGTGCGTCGAGCACCGAAGGTGCCTTTCGCGATGGCGACTGGCGCGTGGTATTCGCCGGCCACGGTTACACCTGGCTGGGGGATGCCGGACATCCCGTGGCGCCGATCTGGCTGGATGATGTGAGCGCCGCCGGTATTCCCCACGAGTGGAGCACCGATATTCTGACCCGGCTGTGGCGAAAACTGGCGCTCAACTGTGCGATCAATCCCCTGACCGTGTTGCACGATTGCCGTAATGGCGGTTTACAGGAACACCACTGCGAAGTCGCCACCCTTTGCGTCGAATTGACAGAGTTGCTTGAGCGGTGCGGTCAGCCGGCAGCAGCCGAGGACCTTCAACAGGAAGTCGAACGGGTGATTCACGCGACCGCCGCCAATTACTCATCGATGTACCAGGACGTCGCGAACCAGCGCCGGACCGAGATCAGCTATCTATTGGGTCATGCCTGTAAAGTCGCCGCGAGGCATCAACTCAACCTGCCACACCTCAATCAACTTGAGCAAAGGTTGATCACCCATCTGCACAGCCTTGGATTGCCCAGCGACTGAGCAGCGGCTACGCTGGCCACTTGTTCCTTTTCAGCGATGAACCTGATGCCATTGCGCCAGCGCCTTGAAAACCTTCCGGTCGGCCAGAAATTGCTGGCCGCCCTGCTGGTGCTGTTGACCACCGTCCTGCTGGTCGCCAACCTGACCTTTATCAGCGCCGCGTACTACATCTCCCAGGAAAGCATGGCACCTCAGGCCTTGCAGACCATCGGCCGCCTGGTGTCCAACCCCAGCCTGGTGTCCGAAGCCTTGCAGTCACCGCAAAGCGCCGAACGCCTGCTCAATGAGCTCAACAGCTATTCACCGTTGCGCGCGGCGGCCCTTTATGACGGCAAGGGCGAGCGTCTGGCGCAGTTGCAGCATGGCGACAAGCTGAGCCTGCCGGAGCGCTACCGGCACATCGAGTCCTGGCAAGCCACCGAGTTTCGCAGCAATCAAATCATCACCCTGCCCCGCCCCGGCACCGCGCCTGGCCACCTGTTACTGGTCGCCAGCAGCGAACTGCCGATGGCGTTCTATACCGGGACGCTCACCGCCAGTCTTGGGATTCTGATCTTCAGTGTGCTGCTGTGGCTGGTGATTGCCCGACAAATCAAACGCCTGATCACCCGGCCAATTCATCAGCTCGAAGAGCTGTCCCGGCAAGTGACCCGGGAAGAGAACTACGCCCTGCGCGCCTCCCGCGGCAACCATGACGAAATCGGCAGCCTCGCCGAAGCCTTCAACACCATGCTCTCGCGGATCGAAGCCCGGGAGCAGCAACTCAAGCGGGCCCGAGACGATTCCCAGGCCGCGTATGACCAGGCTCAGGGCCTGGCCGAAGAAACCCGCCATACCAATCGCAAACTGGAACTCGAAGTTCAGGTGCGCAGCAAGATCGAGAAGAAGCTCACCGGTTTCCAGAACTACCTCAACAGCATCATCGATTCCATGCCCTCGGCGCTGATCGCCCTTGATGAACAGCTCTACGTGACGCAGTGGAATCAGGAAGCCAGCGCCCTCTCCGGCACGCGCCTCGACGAAGCCTTGAACCAGCCGATCTTCCTTGCCTTCGAACCACTCAAGCCGTTTCTGCCGCAACTCAAGCAAACTGTCGAGCAGCACACGGTGGCCAAGATTGAACGGGTGACGTGGCTCAAAGACGAAGAACCCAAGCACTACGCCCTGACGTTTTACCCGCTGATGGGCGGTGCCGGGCGCGGGGTGGTGATCCGGATCGACGACATCACTCAGCGCCTGTCGCTGGAGGAAATGATGGTGCAGTCGGAAAAAATGCTCTCGGTCGGCGGTCTTGCCGCGGGCATGGCTCACGAGATCAACAACCCGTTAGGCGCGATCCTGCACAACGTGCAAAACATACGCCGACGCCTTTCGCCTGATCTGCCGAAGAACCTCGAACAAGCCGAGCAAACCGGGATCGCGCTGGAAACGGTCAACAAATACCTGCAAGCGCGCGAAGTGCCGCAGTTGCTCGACGGCATTCAACAGGCTGGCGCCCGGGCGGCAAAGATTGTCACGCACATGCTCAGTTTCAGCCGCCGCAGTACCCGGCAAATGGCCCCGTGCGATCTGCCGGCACTGATCGATCAGGCGGTGGAAATCGCCGGTAACGACTTCGACCTGGCGATCGGTTTCGACTTCAAGGGCCAGGCGATCATTCGCCAGTTCGATCCAGCGTTGGGCCCGGTGCCCGGGACCGCGAACGAACTGGAGCAAGTGCTGCTCAATTTGTTGAAAAACGCCGCTCAGGCGATTCACCAACGCGAAGACGACCGCGAGCCGGGACGGATCATTCTGCGCACCAAACTGAATCCGCCGTGGGCGGAAATCCAGGTGGAGGACAACGGCATCGGCATGAGCGAGAACGTGCGCAAACGCACCTTCGAGCCGTTTTTCACCACCAAGGAAATCGGTCAGGGCACCGGCCTTGGCCTGTCGGTCTCGTACTTCATCATTACCAACAACCACAAGGGTCAGATGGAAGTGCAATCGACCCTGGGCCAAGGCACGTGTTTCACCTTGCGCCTGCCCTTGGCGGGCACCCCGCTCGTCTCTCAAGAACTCAATCAGCTATCGAGGTAACCATGGGCTTTCGCTTGTCGAAGATTTACACCCGCACCGGCGACAAAGGCGAAACCGGGCTGGGCGACGGCCGCCGCGTACCCAAGGATCATCCGCGGATCGAAGCCATTGGCGAGGTCGATACGCTGAACAGTCAGGTGGGTGTGCTATTGGCCGGGTTGGCGGCGGAAACTGGTGAGTATCCAGGCTTGAACGAAGTGATCGAGGTTTTGGCGCCCTGCCAACATCGGTTGTTCGACCTGGGTGGTGAACTGGCGATGCCGGTGTATCAGGCACTGAATACGGCAGAAGTCGAACGGCTGGAAGCTGCGATCGATGTGTGGAATGAAGAACTGGGGCCGCTGGAGAATTTCATTCTGCCGGGTGGTTCGGCGCTGATTGCCCAGGCGCATGTGTGCAGAAGCCTGGCGCGCAGTGCCGAGCGGCGGTGTCAGCACTTGAACGCCGTCGAACCGCTGGCCGGGGTTGGGTTGGCGTATATCAATCGGTTGTCGGACTTGTTGTTTGTGGTGGCACGGTTGATTGCCAAGCGGCAGGGGATAGCCGAGATTTTGTGGCAGCCAGCGGCGAAGCCTGGGGTTTAGTCGGCGGCTGTCAGGCCGCCTTCGCGAGCAGGCTCGCTCCCACATTGGATTTGTGTGCGCCACAATCCCCTGTGGGAGCGAGCCTGCTCGCGAAGAGGCCAGCCGCTACACCAAAGAATCAGGCCAGAACGCCCGAATCCCTGCCACACCTTGAGCCCCTGTCTCCCAGGCTTTCTGAAGATCCGTCGGGCCAACACCACCGAGCAAGAACACCGGTTTGCTGAAACCTTCGATCAACGCGCAAGCCTGTTCCCAACCCAGAGGCTGAGCCCCCGGATGAGTCAGGGTCGGTTGCACCGGTGACAGGGTCACAAAATCCACCCCCATCTGCTCGGCCAACGCCAGCTCTTCAGCGTTATGACAGGACGCCGCCAACCAGCGTGACGCCGGCAGCGGTCGGCCCGCCGCCGCGTACTTGCGCAGTTGCGCGGCGGTGATGTGCCAACCGGCGGACGGGAAGTCCCCCAGCCACTCGAACGGCCCCTTGATCATCAACTGCGCCTTGCCAGCACACAGCCCCGCCGCGTCCACCGCCAGATCGCGGTACTTCGGATCGTAGCCGTTGGGTGCCCGCAACTGGATCAGCTTGATGCCGCCGGCAATGGCTTTTTGAATACCGCGTAGCAAGGCCGGGGTTTCCAGGTCTTCCGGGGTAATCAAATACTGCGCGGGTAACCGCGCAGCCGCGACAATCGGCTGGTTGGCCGCCGGGAACTCATAGTTCAGCAGATCGCGGGGCGCGACCCATTCCAACGGCTGGCCTTCGGCGCCGTGCGGTTCGCCGGTAAAGGCCGACACTTCCCAAACGTCCAGCAACACTTGCTTGTCCGGGTAATCGTGCCGGACCTTGATCAGCGGGCGAGCCGCGTTGACCACGATGCCCAACTCTTCATGGAGCTCGCGAGCCAGAGCGGTTTCGACGGATTCGTCGGCCTCGACCTTGCCACCGGGAAATTCCCACAGGCCACCCTGATGCTGGGTGTCGGCACGGCGGGCAATGAGGATCTTGCCACTGCCATCACGGATAACAGCGGCAGCTACGTGGACTCGTTTCACCGTTCTACTTCCTCCAGACCTGCCTTCTGCCAAGCCTTGAAGGCTGGCCACTGGTAGATGGTTTCGACATAGGCCGCGTCCGCTGCGGGCAGCCTCACCTGATAGGTGCGCAGGCGCACGGCGATCGGTGCGAAGAAGGCATCCGCCAAGGTCACGCCGCCGAACAGGAACGGACCGGTTTCGGTGGCGGCGGCGCGGCACTCGGCCCACAACGCCAACATACGCTCGATATCGGCCTGGACGTCAGCCGGTGTCGGCGACAGTGCAGCGTCGTGACTCAAGTCGAATGGCATGTTGCCGCGCATGGCGAAAAAACCGCTGTGCATCTGCGCGCAGGCCGAACGGGCCTGGGCGCGGGCGGCGGTGTCTTTGGGCCAGAGGCCGGCGTCGGGGAACTGCTCTGCCAGATACTCGGCAATCGCCAGGGAATCGGCGATGGTGCCGTGTTCGGTTTTCAGCAGCGGGACTTTCGCGGTCGGCGAGTGCTTGAGCAGACGCTCACGCGTATCCGGCTGGTTCAGCTTGATCAGTTCTTCGGTGTAAGGAACGCCGGCCAGGTCGAGGGCCAACGCGCCGCGCAGGGACCAGGAGGAAATCAGTTTGTCGCCGATGATCAGGTGCAAGCTCATGTTCGGGACCTTTTGATGGAGGGGACAAGCCAATCTATTGAGTGACTGACAGACCGCTTTCGCGAGCAGGCTCGCTCCCACATTGGATCCTGCTGTACACAAAACCTGTGTCCACTGAAGATCCCCTGTGGGAGCGAGCCTGCTCGCGAATGCAGCGACTCGGTCTAACGGTTGATTACGTGCGGTACTCGGCGTTGATTTTCACGTATTCGTGGGACAGGTCGGTGGTCCAGATGGTTTCGCTGCAATCACCCCTACCCAGCTCGATACGGATGGTGATTTCTTCCTGCTGCATCACGGCCGCGCCTTGGGCTTCGGTGTAGGTCGATGCACGAGCGCCACGGCTGGCGATACAGACATCACCGAGGAACACGTCGATCTTGCTCACGTCCAGGTTCGGTACGCCGGCACGGCCCACAGCCGCCAGAATGCGGCCCCAGTTCGGGTCGGAGGCGAACAGTGCGGTCTTGATCAGCGGCGAGTGAGCCACGGTGTAACCGACGTCCAGGCATTCCTGGTGATTGCCGCCGCCGTTGACTTCAACGGTCACAAACTTGGTCGCGCCTTCGCCGTCACGAACGATGGCCTGGGCCACGTCCATGCACACTTCGAACACGGCCTGTTTCAGCTTGGCGAACAAATCACCGCTGGCTTCAGTGATTTCCGGCAGTGCTGCCTGACCGGTGGCGATCAGCATGCAGCAGTCGTTGGTCGAGGTGTCGCCGTCGATGGTGATGCGGTTGAACGATTTGTTGGCACCGTCCAGCAGCAGGTTTTGCAGCACGTCGCGGGAGACTTTGGCGTCGGTGGCGATGTAGCCGAGCATGGTCGCCATGTTCGGGCGGATCATGCCCGCGCCTTTGCTGATACCGGTGACGGTGATGGTCACGCCGTCATGCTGGAACTGGCGGCTGGCACCTTTTGGCAGGGTGTCGGTAGTCATGATGCCGGTGGCGGCAGCTTCCCAGTTGTTGACCGACAGGTCGTCGAGGGCTGCTTGCAGAGCCCCTTCGATTTTCTCGACCGGCAACGGCTCGCCGATCACACCGGTGGAGTACGGCAGCACCAGGCTGGCGTCGACGCCGGTCAGCTCAGCCAGCTTGGCGCACGTGCGCTCGGCGGCGGCAAGGCCTGGTTCGCCAGTGCCGGCGTTGGCATTGCCGGTATTGGTCAACAGGTAACGCACCGGACCTTGCACACGCTGCTTGGCCAGGATCACGGGGGCGGCGCAAAACGCGTTCAGGGTGAACACGCCAGCGACCGTGGAACCTTCGGCACAGCGCATGACCACAACATCCTTGCGCCCCGGGCGCTTGATGCCAGCCGAGGCGATACCGAGTTCAAAACCGGCAACCGGGTGCAACGTTGGCAAAGGACCAAGACCAACAGCCATGAATGCGCTCCTTAATAAATGATGTCAGCACCGCTTTCAGGAAGAACGGTGGTTTAAATGGCAAAACGCCGCGACGGCATAAGCCGGTCGCGGCGCGGGTATTTCAGCGTATGAAACGGGTTTTACTGGATCTGCCCGTGGCAATGCTTGAACTTCTTGCCCGAACCGCAGTAGCAAAGTTCGTTACGGCCCAGCTTCTGTTCATTGCGTACCGGCGCGGTGGCAAGGGCGACATCGACCTCTTCACCCAGCAGTTCCGGTTGCTCAAGCCCCGGTGCTTCGTCGTGCTGGAACTGCATGCGCGCAGCCAGCGCTTCGGCTTCCTGACGCAGGCGTTGTTCTTCTTCGATCGGATCTTCGCGGCGAACCTGAACGTGGGACAGCACACGGATCGAGTCGCGCTTGATCGAATCCAGCAGCTCGGAGAACAGCGTGTAGGACTCGCGCTTGTACTCTTGCTTCGGGTTCTTCTGCGCATAACCACGCAAGTGGATGCCATGACGCAGGTGATCCATGGTCGACAGGTGGTCTTTCCACAGGTCGTCGAGCACACGCAGAACGATTTGCTTCTCGAAGGTGCGCAGCGCTTCGGCGCTCGCCTGCTCTTCTTTCTCGTTGTACGCGGCCAGCAGCTCGGTCATGAGCTTCTCGCGCAGGGTTTCTTCGTACAGGTGATCGTCTTCGTCGAGCCATTTCTGGATCGGCAGCGCCACACCGAAGTCGCTCTGCAACGCCGCTTCCAGACCGGCCACGTCCCACTGCTCAGGCAGCGATTGCGGTGGAATGTGTGCGCTGACAGTTGCGTTGAGCACGTCCTGACGGAAGTCGGCGATGGTTTCACCGATGTTGTCGGCGGCCAACAAACTGTTACGCATGTGATAAATCACTTTACGTTGTTCGTTGTTGACGTCGTCGAACTCGAGCAGTTGCTTACGAATATCGAAGTTGCGGCCTTCAACCTTGCGCTGAGCCTTCTCGATGGCGTTGGTCACCATGCGGTGCTCGATCGCCTCGCCTGGCTGCATGCCCAGGGCCTTCATGAAGTTCTTCACCCGATCAGAGGCGAAGATGCGCATCAGGCTGTCTTCCAGCGACAGGTAGAAACGGCTGGAACCGGCGTCACCCTGACGACCGGCACGACCACGCAGCTGGTTGTCGATACGGCGCGATTCGTGACGCTCGGAAGCAATCACCTGCAAACCGCCCGACTCGAGCACTTGCTGGTGACGTTTCTGCCAGTCGGCCTTGATCTGGGCAATCTGCTCAGGGGTCGGGTCTTCCAGGGTTGCCACTTCCACTTCCCAGTTACCGCCCAACAGGATGTCGGTACCACGACCGGCCATGTTGGTGGCGATGGTCAGTGCGCCTGGGCGACCGGCCTGGGCAATGATCTCGGCTTCTTTTTCGTGGAACTTGGCGTTCAGAACCTTGTGTTCGATGCCTTCTTTCACGAGCAGGCTGGACATGTGTTCCGACGTTTCAATGGTTGCAGTACCCACCAGCACCGGACGGCCCTGGGTCATGCATTCCTTGATGTCATTGATGATCGCCGCGTATTTCTCTTCGGCGGTCAGGAACACCAGGTCGTTGTAGTCTTTACGCGCCAGCGGTTTGTTCGGCGGGATAACCATCACCGACAGACCGTAGATCTGGTGGAATTCGAACGCTTCGGTGTCAGCGGTACCGGTCATGCCGGACAGCTTGTTGTACAGACGGAAGTAGTTCTGGAACGTGGTCGAGGCCAGGGTCTGGCTTTCGGCCTGAATGTTCAGGTTTTCCTTGGCTTCGATGGCCTGGTGCAGGCCTTCGGACAGACGGCGACCCGGCATGGTACGGCCGGTGTGTTCGTCGACCAGAACGACCTGGCCATCCTGCACGATGTATTCGATGTTGCGATTGAACAGTTTATGAGCGCGCAGACCGGCATAAACGTGAGTCAGCAGACCGAGGTTGTGCGCCGAGTACAGGCTCTCGCCTTCAGCCAGCAGGCCAACGCGGGTCAGCATGTCTTCGATGAATTGGTGACCGGCTTCGTTGAGCTCAACCTGACGGGTCTTCTCGTCGACGGTGTAGTGGCCGGCCTTGGTGACTTCGCCTTCAACTTCTTCGATGTGCAACTCGAGCTGCGGGATCAGTTTGTTGATCTCGATGTACAGCTTGGAGCTGTCCTCGGCCTGACCGGAAATGATCAGCGGGGTACGGGCTTCGTCGATGAGGATGGAGTCGACTTCGTCGATCACGGCAAAATTGAGTTCGCGCTGGAATTTTTCTTCCATGCTGAACGCCATGTTGTCGCGCAGGTAGTCGAAACCGAATTCGTTGTTGGTGCCGTAGGTAATGTCGGCAGCGTAAGCCAGACGTTTCTCTTCCGGCGGCTGGAACGGCGTGACAACACCGACCGACATTCCGAGGAACTCGTAGAGCGGGCGCATCCAGTTGGCGTCACGACGGGCCAGGTAGTCGTTCACCGTCACAACGTGCACGCCCTTGCCGGACAGTGCGTTGAGGTAAACGCCCAGTGTTGCCACCAGGGTCTTGCCTTCACCGGTACGCATCTCTGCGATCTGGCCTTCATGCAAGGTCATGCCGCCGATCAGCTGGACGTCGAAGTGGCGCATACCCATGACGCGCTTACCGGCTTCGCGGGCGACCGCAAAGGCTTCTGGCAGCAGCTTGTCGAGGGTTTCCCCTTTGGCGATGCGGGCCTTGAACTCATCTGTCTTGGCACGCAATTGATCGTCCGAAAGGGCCACCATTTGCTCTTCGAAGGCATTGACGAGTTGCACCGTCTTGAGCATGCGTTTGACTTCACGCTCGTTCTTGCTTCCAAAAAGTTTCTTTAACAAAGGCGCAAACATATCGGCAGGATCTTCCACACTAAAGGGATGGAGGGCGGCCCCGTGAGTCGCCCGAGCAGCCCTCATGGCCGCATGCGAACGAGCATTCTACCCGGAAACGATGGTGAGGAAAGTGGCGTTATTCCACGATGCTGGCACAGCGCTGTGACGGGGCTCACTTAAAATAAGGGCTTTTTGCTGAACTTCAAGCCATTCACGGCACAAGTTACTTGTTGATTTAATGGGTAAAGCGCTCACAAAGCAATGGCTCGGGTGCATCCGGTGCTTTCTGCTACCATGGCGGCTCTGTTACTTCAGGTGTCTGATCATGGCATTTCGCCCTCTTACGGCCAGAGCACCCGCCGTCCTGCTTCGCGAAGCCAAACCGCTGAAAGCCATCTTCGGCCACGCTCAACGCCTGGGTCATTTACAACGTCTGCTGGAAAGCCAATTGCAGCCCGCTGCCCGCGAGCATTGCCATGTGGCGTCGTGGCGCGAAGGCAGTTTGTTGCTGATAGTGACCGACGGTCATTGGGCAACCCGCCTGCGTTATCAGCAAAAGCGTCTGCAACGGCAATTACAGATGTTCGACGAATTCGCCAGCCTGACGCGGATTCTGTTTAAGGTTCAGCCTCCCACGGTTCAGCAAGGGGCGGCCGGCCATACCATCAGCTTGTCGACCGATGCTGGCGCGACCATTCAGGCCACTGCCGACGGGATCAGCGATCCGAATCTGCGGGCGGCGCTGGAACGGCTGGCGGCTCACGCCAAACCCAAGACCTGACATAGAACCCAATGTGGGAGCGAGCCTGCTCGCGAAGGCGGCCTGACATTCAACATAGATGTTGTCTGATCTACCGCTTTCGCGAGCAGGCTCGCTCCCACATTGATTGCGCCCAGCCAGATGTTCAGCGGCGTTTGCTACCGCCGAGCAACGACCCCATCAAGCCGCGTACCAACTGTCGGCCCAATTGATTGGCCGCCTGGCGCATCGCTGATTTCAATGCCTGCCCCGCCGCGGTGCCGAGGAATTCCCCGGCCTTGTCGGTGAAGCTTGGCTCTTCGGCTGCCGGTTTGCCCGGAACAGCGTCAGGCTCTGGCGCCAACCCTTTGCGCCCCATCAACACTTCATAAGCCGATTCGCGATCAACGGGTTTGTCATACCGTCCCTTGAACGGCGACCCCGCGATCAGCACCGTGCGCTCAGTCTCGCTCAGTGGCCCGATCCGCGATTGCGGCGGCGCCACCAAAACCCGCTGGACTATCTCCGGCGTGCCCTTGTCCTGCAACGTGCCGACCAGCGCCTCGCCGATCCCAAGCTCGGTCAGCACCGACAAGGCATCGAACGCCGGGTTCGGCCGGAAGCCTTCGGCCACCGCTCGCAAGGATTTCTGTTCCTTGGCGGTGAACGCGCGCAGGCCATGCTGAACGCGCAGACCGAGCTGAGCCAGCACGTCATCCGGCAAGTCGCCCGGCGATTGGGTGACGAAATACACGCCAACGCCTTTCGAGCGTATCAGCCGCACCACCTGCTCAAGACGATCCTGCAAAGCCTTTGGCGTACCGGCGAACAATAAATGCGCTTCGTCGAAAAACAACGCCAGCAGCGGTTTGTCCGAATCCCCGCGCTCTGGCAATTGCTCGAACAGTTCGGCCAGCAGCCACAACAGGAACGTCGCGTAGACCTTCGGCGCTTCATGCACCAGACGGCTGGCATCGAGCAGGTGAATGCGCCCGCGACCCTCGGCGGTCGGCTGCAGAATGTCTTCGAGTTGCAGCGCCGGCTCACCGAACAGCGCTTCGGCGCCCTGCTGTTCCAGGGTCGCGAGACGCCGCAACAGTGCCTGACTGGAACCGGTGGTCATCAGCGCGGCGTCTTCACCCAGCAATTCGGGGTTGTCACGCAGGTGATTGAGCAGTGCCTTCAGGTCCTTGAGGTCCAGCAACAACAGCCCTTCACGGTCCGCCACCTTGAACGCGGCGTACAGCGCCGACTGTTGACTGTCGGTCAGCTCCAGCAGGCTGCCAATCAATAACGGCCCCATTTCGCTCAAGGTTGTGCGCAACGGATGACCGGACTGACCGTGAATGTCCCACAGGGTCACTGGATACGCCTGAGGCTTATGGTGCAGCCAAGGCATCCCGGCAATCCGCTCGGCGATTTTGCCTTGAGGGTTGCCGGCGGCGCCCAGACCACACAGGTCACCCTTGATATCGGCGGCGAACACCGCCACGCCGGCATCGCTGAATGCTTCGGCCATCCGTTGCAAGGTGACGGTCTTGCCCGTCCCGGTAGCGCCTGCGACCAAACCATGACGGTTCGCCAGACGCATGGCCTGGGTAATGGGTTGCCCGGCGAGATCAGCACCGATAACGAGTTGTAATGAGTCAGGCATTTGGTCACCCATGGTTAATCTTTGATCCTTCACGGCCGATAGAAATAAGCGAGAGACCCAATTGAAAGCAAGGTCCGACATTCCCCTATGGAGAGCAGGAATTACCGACTCGCTCCGTTGCGCACTCATTTTGCGCGCATTAACAGCAACGCGCCCCGAACAATAAGACCTTAGCGGACCCCCCGAGCCATGAACAAAAATCTGCGCTTCAGCCATAAAATCCTGCTTGCCGCCGCCCTCATCGTCATTGCTGCCTTCGCCTCGTTCACGCTGTACAACGACTATTTGCAGCGCAATGCGATACGCCGCGATCTGGACAACTACTTGCAAGAAATGGGCAGCGTCACCGCAAAAAACATTCAAACCTGGCTGGCGGGTCGCAGCCTGCTGATCGAAAACCTGTCGCAAACCGTTGCCTTGAACGCAGATATAGCCAATGTCTCCAACCTGCTGGAACAGAAGGCCGTGTCGTCGACCTTTATGGGCGCCTACCTGGGGAACAAAGATGGCACCTTCATCATTCGCCCAGACAGCAAGATGCCCGACGGCTATGACCCTCGTGTCCGCCCCTGGTACAAGAGCGCCCAAAGCACCAGCGGTTCTGCCCTGACCGAGCCCTACATCGACCTGGCTTCTGGCCAGTTGGTGATTTCCATCGTGAATAGCGTACTCAAGGACGGTCAAAACATCGGCGTGGTCGGGGGTGACTTGAGCTTGCAGGTGATCACCGACAGCCTCAACGCACTGGACTTCGACGGCATGGGCTATGCGTTTCTGGTCAGCGCCGACGGCAAAATCCTGGTTCACCCGGACAAAGCGCTGGTGATGAAGTCCCTGAGCGAGGCGTACCCGAAAAACACCCCGCGCATCAGCAGCGACTTCAGTGAAGTCGACGTTGACGGCAAGACTCGCATCGTGACCTTTACACCGATCAAAGGGCTGTCCTCAGTCAACTGGTACATCGGTCTGTCGGTGGACAAAGACAAAGCCTTCTCCATGCTCAGCGAATTCCGCGCTTCGGCGGTCATAGCGACGGTCATTGCCGTGGCCATCATCATCGCTCTGCTGGGCATGCTGATCCGCATCCTGATCCAGCCGCTGCACGTCATGACCCGCGCCATGGCAGACATCGCCGACGGCGAAGGCGACCTGACCAAACGCCTGACCATCGTGAACAACGACGAATTCGGCGTCCTCGGTACCGCGTTCAACCGCTTCGTGGAGCGCATTCACGGTTCGATCCGCGAAGTGTCGTCGGCCACCGGGCAAGTCAACGAAGTGGCACTGCGTGTAGTGGCCGCCTCGAACTCCTCGATGTTCAACTCCGACCAACAGGCTTCGCGCACCAGCAGCGTGGCCGCGGCAATCAACCAGCTCGGCGCCGCCGCTCAGGAAATCGCCCGCAACGCAGCGCAAGCATCGAGTCAGGCCAGCGATGCCCGCAGCCTGGCCGAAGATGGCCAGCAAGTGGTGGATCGCAGCATTGTCGCGATGAATCAGCTATCGAGCATGCTCAGCGCCTCAAGCACCAACATCGAATCGCTGAACAGCAAAACCGTGAACATCGGGCAGATTCTCGAAGTGATCACCAGCATCTCCCAGCAAACCAACCTGCTGGCGCTGAATGCGGCCATCGAAGCGGCGCGCGCCGGTGAAGCCGGACGTGGTTTTGCCGTAGTGGCCGATGAAGTGCGCAACCTGGCGCACCGCACTCAGGAATCGGCGCAACAGGTACAGACCATGATCGAGGAGCTGCAAGTCGGCGCCCGCGAATCCGTCAGCACCATGAGCGACAGCCAGCGCCATAGTCAGGACAGCGTTGAAATCGCCAACCTGGCCGGCGAGCGGTTGAACAGCGTGACGTTGCGTATTGGCGAGATTGACGGGATGAACCAGTCGGTGGCGACGGCGACCGAGGAACAGACGGCGGTGGTGGAATCAATCAACGTCGACATTACCGAGATCAACACGCTGAATCAGGAAGGTGTGGAAAACCTGCAGTCGACGTTGCGGGCGTGTGCCGACCTTGAGCAGCAAGCGGCGCGGTTGAAGCAGTTGGTGGGCAGTTTCCGTATTTAGTGTCTGATCAGGGCCCCATCGCGAGCAGGCTCGCTCCCACAGGTACAGCGCCAGACCTTGTGGGAGCGAGCCTGCTCGCGATAGCGGCCTGTAACACACCGCAAAACCTCACTGACGCCCCGCCACAAAACCCCAACCGAACATCTATCCTTCATAAAGGTCAACCAAGGGAGCCCAACGGACCGGAGGGATGTTCATCGTGCATATCGCTGACATAACCATGTTCTACGCCCCTGCCAGCGGTGGCGTGCGCACTTATCTGGATGCAAAACACCGTCGCCTGAGCATCAAGCCAGGCATTCGCCACAGTCTGCTGATCCCTGGGGCTTACTTCAGTGAACAGGATGGCGTTTACACGGTTCCGGCCCCCGCCCTGCCCTTCGGCAAGGGTTATCGATTCCCCCTCCGTCTCGCGCCATGGCGCAATGTTCTGCAGGACTTACAGCCCGACCTGATCGAGGTCGGCGACCCTTACCTCACTGCTTGGGCGGCCCTCGATGCCCGGCGGCAACTCGATGTCCCGGTGATCGGCTTTTATCATTCGGACCTGCCGCTGCTGGTCAGCAATCGCATGGGCAACTGGGTCACCACCAACGTCGAAGCCTATGTCAGCAAGCTCTATGGCAACTTCGATCGGGTTCTGGCCCCCAGCCAGGTCATGGCCGACAAACTGATCGGGCTGGGGGTGAAGAACGTTTTCGTTCAACCGTTGGGCGTCGACTTGCAAACCTTCAATCCCACTGCACGAGACACGGGCCTGCGGGCCGAATTGGGCATTGATGAAAACACGCATTTGCTGATCTTCGCCGGGCGCGGCTCCAAGGAAAAAAACCTGCCGGTGCTGCTCGACTGCATGAAACGCCTGGGGCGACGCTATCACCTGCTGCTGGTAGGTTCGTCGATGCCGGCCGTGGTGCCCGACAACGTCACCGTGGTCGATGAGTTCTGCCCGGCAGCACAAGTGGCGCGGTTGATGGCCAGCGCCGATGCGCTGCTGCACGCCGGCGATCAGGAAACCTTCGGCCTGGTGGTTCTTGAAGCCATGGCCAGTGGCATTCCGGTGGTAGCCGTGGCGGCCGGGGCCTTTCAGGAAATCATCACCGATCAATGCGGCCTGCTCTGCCCGCCGAATAATCCATTGGCGATGGCCAACACAGTCCGCGAGCTGTTCAGTTCGGGCAGCGTGGTTTTGGGCAAACAGGCCCGTTGCCATGTCGAACGGCATTACTCTTGGGACACGGTGGTCAACAGCCTGCTGGGGCACTATCACGCCGTGCTCGGCAGCCACTGGCCACTGACGGCCAATGGTTGAGCCCATGAACCCGCCCAGCCTGTTACTCGTGCTGCACGACGTTGCACCGCAAACCTGGGCCGATTATCAACCCTTTGTCGAAGCTGTCGACGCCTTGGGCGAGGTGCCGATGACCTGGCTGGTGGTGCCCGATTTCCACAAGCACAACGATCTGGAGGAGCATCCGGGATTTCGACGTTTACTCACCCGTCGTATCGCCCGAGGTGACGAACTGGCATTGCACGGTTACTTTCATTGCGATGAAGCGCCCACGCCCACTACTCCACGAGACTGGTTCATGCGCCGGATCTACACCCACGAAGGCGAGTTTTACAGCCTGTCTCAAGAAACCGCCCTCGCCCGCCTGCGCGCCGGCATCGAAATATTCCACCGTTATCACTGGCCGCTGGAGGGCTTCGTCGCCCCGGCCTGGTTGATGAGCGAAGGGACGCGCCAGGCCTTGCGCCAGTTGCCCCTGCGTTACACCAGCGATCCTCAGCATCTGTATCGTCTGCCAGACTTCACCGCGGTCGACGCGCCGGGACTGGTCTGGAGTGCGCGCAGTGCCTGGCGCCGTGGGGTGTCGAAGCTCGTCAGTGATCAACGCGAACAACGCTGGCAGCAAGCACCGGTGATTCGTCTCGGCCTGCACCCGGTGGATATGCGCCATGAGTTCTCGCGTACTTACTGGCTACAAACCCTCAAGCGCTTGCTCGACGAAGGACGTGTGCCGATGACCAAGGCACGCTGGCTGGCGCTGCAAAGCGACCGTATGGGTCGCGCCGCATGAGTCGCGGGATTCTGCTGCTCGTCGCGCTGCTCGCTGCGGTGCTGATTCCGTCGCTGCTGGGCGGTAACGAAACCTGGTATCGACTGCAAAGCTTTCCGCTGACATGGTTACTGATCATGTTCGGCATGATCCTGCTGTGCTGGGTGCTGAACACGATGCGCTTGCGTCTGTTGCTAGGGGATCAGCGCGACAAGGTCGGACCGCTAAAAAGCCTCGGGGTGGTGATGGCCGCCGAATTCGCCTATTGCGCAACCCCGGGTGGCAGCGGCGGGCCGCTGACGATCATGGCGCTGCTGGCGCGCAATGGCGTGCGTCCGGCCAGGGGCAGCGCCGTGTTTGCCATGGATCAACTGAGCGATCTGCTGTTTTTTCTCTGCGCGCTGAGCGGGATCCTGATTTACGCGTTGTTCCAGCACCTCAGCCAACGCATGGAATGGCTGCTGACTGTCAGCGCCATTTCGATGTTCGGCGGGTTGTTCAGTTGCGTGGTGGTCGCTCGCTACCATCGAGTGCTGATTCGTCTGAGCGGTCGGTTGCTCGCTCGCCTGAATGTCAAAACCACCACGCGTCTGCGCTGGGCGCGAAAACTCCTGCACTTTCTGGCGGCCTTTGCTGACACGCTGAAGTTGCCCTTTCAAACGCTCATCAAGGTGTTTGCCCTGACTTGCGTGCATTGGATCTTGCGCTATAGCGTGCTGTATCTGGCATTGCGTGGGCTTGGGGCGGATTTGCAGTGGGCCTGGAGCTTTCTGATCCAGATGCTTTCGCTAAGTGCGGGGCAGTTCAGCCTGTTGCCGGGCGGTGCCGGGGCGGCGGAGTTGACGTCGGCGGCGCTGCTGGCGCCGATGGTGGGAAAATCCACCGCGGCGGCGGCGATTCTGATCTGGCGGGCGGTGACTTATTACTTTTATTTGCTGGTGGGTGGCCCGGTGTTTTTGCTGATGCTCGGGCGGCCGCTGCTGAAGAAGTTGATGAAGTTCAAGCAGGCCTAAAAAGATCGTCCGAACGCGGCCCGAACCTTCGGCAGCTCCTACATGGAGATTTGCAGCGCCGATTCGGGCCTCATCGCGAGCAGGCTCGCTCCCACAGGGGATCTTCGGTGTGGCATAGGACCAATGTGGGAGCGAGCCTGCTCGCGATGACGATGGATCATTCACCGAAAATCTCCATGGCGCTGCCGAAGGTTCGGGCCGCGTTCGGACGATCTTTTTAGGCCTCCTCCATTTCTTCGTCGGACTCCGGATTCAACTGCTCCCACAGCTCCGCCGCACCGGGAAACTCCGTGCCGTCTTCGGGGCTCATGTCTTGCGGGTCGTAACGACTCAGACAGCCCTCGCCCAACGTGGCGGGTGCCCTGGAAGTGGCTTTGTCGAGTGGATCGGCCATGATCATGTCCTCAGTGCAGAAACGGCGAAGGGCCTGAAGCGATTGAACGCCCAGGCCCTTCGTATTTCAACCGTGTTGTATCGCTATCAGAACACCACGGTTTTGTTGCCGTGCACCAGCACCCGATCTTCCAGGTGATAACGCAAACCACGGGCCAGCACCATCTTTTCGACGTCCCGACCGAAACGCACCATGTCGTCGATGCTGTCACTGTGGCTGACGCGAACGACGTCTTGTTCGATGATCGGACCGGCATCCAGTTCTTCGGTCACGTAGTGGCAAGTAGCGCCAATCAACTTCACGCCACGCATCGATGCCTGGTGATACGGCTTGGCACCGACGAACGACGGCAGGAAGCTGTGGTGAATGTTGATGACCTTGTGAGCATATTCGCGGCACAACTCGGGCGGCAGGATTTGCATGTAGCGAGCAAGTACGACCACTTCGGCATCGTGCTGTTTGACCAGGCGCGAGACTTCGGCGAAGGCCGGCTCTTTATCCTGCGGATTGACCGGTACGTGGTAATACGGAATCCCGTGCCACTCGACCATGCTGCGCAAGTCGTCATGGTTGGAAATCACGCAGGAAATTTCGCAATCCAGCTCATCACTGTGCCAGCGGTGCAACAAGTCGGCGAGGCAGTGAGACTCGCGACTGGCCATCAGTACCACGCGCTTTTTCTGCTCGGTATCGGTGATGCGCCAGTTCATCGAGAACTCTTCGGCAATCGGTGCAAACGCTTCGCGAAAGGCATCGATACCGAAGGGCAGCGAATCGGCACGAATTTCGTGACGCATGAAGAACCAGCCACTGAGATTGTCCGAGTGATGGCTCGCTTCAGTGATCCAGCCGTTATGTGACGCCAGAAAGTTACTGACTTTAGCAACGATGCCGACGCGGTCCGGGCAAGCAATCACCAGCCGAAAAGTGCGCATGAGGGTCAAACTCCAGAACTTCGCAAAGGCGGCCATTCTAGCGATTGCGCAGCAAAACTGCAGTATTGATGACGTGTGGCCCGACACAAAGGTAAGCGGCACAGGTTCTGGCAGCACCTGCAACCCGCGCGATGGTGTTCCTGTTGCCAATCTTCAAGTGCCCAATTGTGAATATTCGTGATGACTGCATCACACTATTTAACTACACCGGCAATTTATGCCTATTCACCACAACTAATTTAAATAAAACTCCGGTTAAATGTTTACTTGGTGAAACACCCTGACTATTATTGCCGCACTGTCACCTGCCATCCAGCGCCCCAACATAAGGTAGTCCTCATGTCCTTGATCAACGAATATCGCGCCACCGAAGAAGCTATCAAAGAGCTGCAAGCCCGTTTGAAGAACCTGTCCCAAGACGACAAACTGCAAACCGAGCTGGAATTCGAAGGCAAACTGCGCACCCTGATGGGCGAGTACTCCAAGTCTCTGCGTGACATCATTGCGCTATTGGATCCAGAGTCCAAAACCAAAGCACCACGCGGCGGCGCAGTAAAAACTACTGGCACCAAGCGTGCTCGCAAAGTTAAACAATACAAAAACCCGCACAACGGCGAAGTCATCGAAACCAAAGGTGGCAACCACAAAACTCTGAAAGAGTGGAAAGCCAAGTGGGGCGGTGACGTGGTTGAAGGCTGGGCTACCCTGCTGGGCTAAGCCGTAGCGCTTGTCGCAGACTCATCCGCGACAAAAAAGAACGCCAGCATCTGCTGGCGTTTTTTTATGTCCGGTATTCAGCCCCGAACATTTTCGATTTCAAAGATTCAAACGTTTGCGTAATCCTTCGACATAATTCTGCCATTCATTCAGCACCTCTCGCTGAAACGATGTAGCCGTAATACTCCATTGGGCGGCGGCTTCTACAAAAGTTTCCAGCGTATTTGGCGCCCCCCACTCGGGTGCTGACAAACGTTGCTGACAGAATATTCTCCAGCGTTCTTGCTCTTCGAAATTCAACGTATCGGGGAAGTTGCGTGCGCGATATCGAAACAATAATTCAGGCAATCGTTCATCATCGAAAGGCCACTGTTGTTGCGCTAATTGAGCCGGGTCGGCAGACCTGACTTGCTCACAAAGACGCCGATCCCTATCACCGATAAAACCATCGTATAACTGTTGCTCAGGGTCTTGGCTCGGGGTGAAAGCTTCGCTGGCATAAATCGCCTGAACTTTATCTCGCCAAACTGTTTGTGCGTCACTTAGCCGCAGCGCGCGCTCTTGGTAGAGCGGCATATCCAGCCCCAAACGTTGCTGATCTTCAGAACGAAGAACCGACAACGGCGCCACCACCGGGCATTTATTGATGTGGATAAGTTTGAGCGGCACCGGCAACTCGCCCTCGGCCAAGTCATCGCGGCGGGTATACAGCCGTTGGCGCAAGGTGTCGGCATCAAGATCGAGCAAACCTTGAGGGTCCAGGTGCAGGTCACAGACAATCAAGGCGTTCTTGTTTTTCGGGTGCCAGGCCAAGGGCAGCACCACACCGACATAATTGCGCGCCGCCGAAAAGCGCCCGGAGATGTGCACCATCGGCTGCAACAGACGAATCTGATCCATCACCTTTTGTTTACCGCGCAACTGAAACAACCAGTCATACAACTTCGGCTGCTTTTCCCGGATCAGACGCGCCAGGGCGATGGTGGCGCGAACGTCCGAAAGCGCTTCGTGAGCATTTCCGTGATCAATGCCATTGGCGGCGGTCAGGCGTTCGAGTTTGAGCGTTATCCGCCCCTCGTCGTCCGTTGGCCAAACGATGCCGTCAGGGCGCAAGGCATAGGCTGCACGCACCACATCGATCAAGTCCCAGCGGCTATTACCGCCCTGCCACTCGCGCGCATAAGGGTCGAAAAAGTTTCGGTAAAGACTGTAACGGGTCATCTCGTCATCGAAACGCAACGTGTTGTACCCCGCCCCGCACGTGCCGGGCGCAGCGAGTTGGGCATGCACCCGGGTCATGAAATCGGCTTCGCTCAAGCCTTGCTCGGCCAGTCGGCCGGGCGTGATACCCGTAATCGCACAGGCTGCCGGATGGGGCAGGATGTCTTCACTGGGCTGGCAGTAAAGGTTGACCGGCTCGTCTATTTCGTTGAGATCGAAGTCAGTGCGAATCCCCGCCATTTGCAGCGGGCGGTCGCAACGGGGGTTGACGCCAGTGGTTTCATAGTCGTACCAGAAGATAGAGGTCACGGGCTATTCCTGAACTGAAGATCGGCGAAGTCTAGGCGTTCATATCCCGCCCCGGCCAGTAATCTTCTCATTCAATCACCTCTGGCCACGTGCCGTGCAATACATAGTTATGTCGTTTTCCCCCGAGAGGCTGCTAGCATCGGACGGACATCGAATCCCGAACAGGCCACATCAAGGTTGCCCATGCTCGAGACCACAGCACTGCCAAGGAATGCGACGCTGTCCCCGCCACTGGATACGCGGTATCAAGTCGAAACGCCGGAAGGCATCGACCTGCCACTGCGCCCGGCCGGGTTGATGGTTCGTGCGCTGGCGTTCTCCATCGATCTCGGGCTGCGCGGGTTGATCGTCGGCCTGCTGTTCATCGTCCTGGCGTTCCTCGGAAAACTCGGTGCAGGGCTCGGCTCGATTCTGTTGTTCGTGGTGAGCTGGTGGTACATGGTGCTGTTCGAAGTGCTCAACCAGGGTCGTTCACCAGGCAAGCAATGGATGGGCCTGCGGGTGGTGCAGGACGATGGCACGCCCATCGGCTGGTCTGCTTCGCTGCTGCGCAACCTGCTGCGATTTGTCGACATGCTGCCGTTCGGCTATTTCCTTGGGGCCATCAGTTGCCTGCAACATCCCACCTTCAAACGCCTCGGCGATCTGGCCGCCGGCACGCTGGTGATCTACCGCGAACAACCGCTCGCCCGACCACAACTACCCGCCGTCCAGCCCCGGCGCCCGGCCTTTGCGCTGACGCTGACCGAACAACGCGCCATCCTCGGGTTTGCCGAGCGCCAGGGTGAACTCTCTGACGCACGGGTCAAAGAGCTGGCGGCCATACTCGCGCAACCGTTGCAGGTGTCGGTGCCAGGGGCCGTGGACGAACTCAATGGCATCGCCCGCGGCTTGTTGGGCCCGACATGAAACAAAGCCTTTTCGAAAGTCGCCACAAGGCCGAATGGGAACAATTTGCTCTCGTGCTTGAACAGCTGGAGCAAGGCAAGGAAGCAGAGCGAGTCGCCGGTTTCCCCAGCGATTATCGTCGTCTCTGCCAGCATCTGGCGCTGGCCCAGGAACGTGGTTACAGCAGCTTTCTGATCGACTCATTACAGCAACAAGTACTGCGCGGGCATCAACAGCTTTATCGCCACCGCAGTCGACTGGGTGCCAACGTGCTGGGCTTCATCCTGGCTGACTTCCCGCGACTGGTGCGCGAACAGTGGCGCTTCGTGCTCGCCGCCGGCCTGATGTTTTTTGGCAGCCTGATCGGCATCGCGCTGCTGGTGTATCTGTTCCCGGACTTCGTCTACAACCTGATCCCGGCCGAGCAGGTCAGCGAGATGCAAGGCATGTACGACCCCGAGGCCGGTCACCTGGGGCGCTCGGCGGAACGGGCGGCCAGTGAAGACTGGGTGATGTTCGGTTACTACATCATGCACAACATCGGCATTGCCTTTCAGACCTTCGCCAGCGGTGTGCTGTTTGGCCTGGGCAGCGCGTTTTTCCTGTTCTTCAACGGTTTGATGATTGGCGCGGTGGCCGGGCACCTGACGCACATCGGCTACGGGCAAACCTTCTGGTCATTCGTGGTTGGCCACGGCGCCTTCGAACTGAGTGCTATCGCCCTGGCCGGTGCCGCCGGCCTGCAACTGGGTTGGGCATTGATCGCGCCGGGACGCCTGCCCCGCTCCGAAGCCCTGCGATTGGCGGCACGCAAGAGCGTACTGCTGATTTGCGGGGTCATGCTGTTTCTGCTGATTGCGGCGTTTATCGAAGCTTACTGGTCGTCCACGATCGGGGTCGCGCCAATGACCAAATACCTGGTCGGCGCAGCGCTCTGGTTGTTGGTGGCGACCTATCTGCTGTTTGCCGGACGGACCCGCCATGCGCCTGAGTGACGCCACGGTTGTCATCCGCCCGCGCACCACCTGGGAAGCCATGGACCTGGGCGTCCTGCTGAGCCAGCGACACCGGTGTCTGCTGATGACCAGTTGGGCCATCGTGACCTTGCCGGTTTTCGCCCTGCTCAGCTGGGTGCTGTGGGATTCGCCCTCCCTCGCCGTGTTCATTTTCTGGTGGCTGAAACCGGCGTTCGACCGCCTGCCGCTGTACATACTGTCCAAAGCCATGTTTGGCGAAACGCCCACGCTCAAGCAGGCATTGCGCCAATTTCCGCAGCTGCTCAAACCGCAACTGCTGGTGAGTCTGACCTGGCGGCGCCTGAGCCTGAGTCGCAGCTTCCTGATGCCGGTGATGCAGCTCGAAGGGCTGAATGGGCAAACGCGACAACAGCGCTTGCAGGTGCTGTTGCAGCGCAACGCCGGTGCCGCGCGGTGGCTGACCATCATCGGCGTGCATCTGGAAACCGCGCTGTGGATCGGCCTGATGGTGCTGTTCTACCTGTTTTTGCCGCAACAGGTCGAACTCGACTGGAGCTGGCAGACCTTGATCACCGCCGCGACACAGGACTGGCGATGGCTGGAACACCTGACCAACGCCTTTTACGCACTGGTGCTCATTGTCTGGGAACCGGTTTATGTCGCCTGCGGTTTCAGCCTTTATCTAAATCGGCGCACAGTGCTGGAGGCCTGGGATATCGAGCTGGTGTTCCGTCGCATGCGCCAACGCTTGAGCAGCGCCGCCGTCACCCTGCTGCTGGCAGCGTTCCTGTTGATACCGACAGCACACACCGTATGGGCCGCCGAGCCAGTCATTTCACCCGACAGCCCACGCCTGCTGGACCAGCCACTGACCAGTCAGGCATCCCGGGACAGCATCAAGGCGATCCTCGATCAGCCTCCGTTCAAGAACAAGGAATCGGTCACGCGCTATCGGTTTGGCGAGGACCAACCCGCCGCCGATACGACAGACGATGACCAAACACCCGAATGGCTGGAGGCGCTGCTCAAGCTGCTGGACAACCAACGCTTCGACGCAGCGGCCACGCTGATTGAAGTGGTGTTGTGGGGTGTCGTGATCGGTGCCATTGGTTTATTGATCTGGCATTACCGTGACGGGTTGCAAGCCTTCGTCAGCCGTCGACCGGCCTTGAACAGCAAGGTCGCGCGGCCGTTACCGCAACAGGCTTTCGGCCTGGACCTCAACCGCGAAACCCTGCCTGCCGACATCGCCGCCAGCGCCGAACGCCTCTGGCAAACTCACCCTCGCGAGGCCCTAGGATTACTCTATCGCGGTCTGCTCAGCCACTTGCTGCACGACTTCAACATGGCGCTGAAACCCGCCGACACCGAAGGCCAGGTCCTGGAGCGCATCGAACACCTGCAACAACCTGCCTTGCTGGCCTTCAGTAAAAACCTGACCGGGCACTGGCAGAACATGGCCTACGGGCATCGCCTGCCTCCCGCGCATGTGCAACAGGAACTCTGTGACGGCTGGCGAGCCCTGTTCGGCCCGGGAGCGTTGCGTTGAACCGGCAACGCTGGCTGGCGGTCGGCGTGTTCATCGCCGTGCTCTTGATCGCGCTGAGCGTTTATCTGTACGTCAAAGCGACGCCCTATCAGGCAGACATCGATCACGGCCCCTCGCCCGAAGCCCAGGCCAACCCCTATCTCGCCGCCGAGCATTTCCTGCGCAAGCAGGGCCTGTCGGTGAACCACGCCAACAGCCTCGACATTCTGCCCACCCTGGAGCCGCATCAGCACAGCCTGTTATTGCTCGGGGACCGGTACAACATGACCCCGCGCCAGATCGATCAGCTGTTGAACTGGACCCGGGCCGGCGGGCGACTTTTGTTTGTCGCCCAGTCGCTGTGGGATGAGAAGACCGGCCAAAGCAATGACCTGTTGCTCGACCGGGTGCAGCTGCACCAGTCGCTGAGCAAAGACCTCAAGGACCCGCCGCCCGCTATCGACGACGATCCTTACCCCAAGCTGACCAAGCTGTATCTGGAAGACGAAAACGCGCCGGCCTACGTCGGTTTTGATACCGCATTCCATCTCGAAGACCCGAAAAACCTCGCCCAGGCCTGGGCCAACAGCGGCAAGGCCACGCACATGATGCAGCTCAATCACGGGCTCGGTTCGATCACCGTGGTCACCGACGCCGACCTGTGGAAAACCCCGGCCATTGACCAGTACGACAACGCCTGGCTGCTCTGGTACCTGACCGCGGACACGAACGTGACCCTGCTGTTCAACACCGATCACGACAGTCTTCTGACCTTGCTCCTGCGCTATTTCCCCCAAGCATTGGTCGCCCTTTTTGCCCTGATCGGTCTTGGCTTCTGGCACGTCGGCGTGCGCCAGGGTCCGCTGCTGGAACCGGCCCCGAGAGCCCGCCGTCAACTTCAGGAACACCTGCGCGCCAGCGCCGATTTCATGCTGCGCCGAAACGGTCAGCAACACCTGATGCAAGCCTTGCAGCACGACATCTTGCGTCGTGTGCGGCGCCGTCATCCCGGTTTCGAACAACTCGGCGTTGCCGAACAATGGCTGGTGCTCGCACGCCTGACCGGCCAATCCACACGCGCTATCAGCCAGGCCATGAGCCCGCGACCGAAGCAGCGGCTGTCCAGCGCTGAATTCAGCCGTCAGGTCGCCCACCTGCAAACCTTGAGGAACGCCTTATGAGTGAACAGATCGAGCCCGGCACACAGACCCACGCCGCCCAGCAGCGCCAGCGCGCGAGCCAGTTGGCCCAAGCAGTACGGACCGAATTACAGAAAGCCGTGATCGGCCAGAACACGGTGATCGACGACGTCCTCACCGCGTTGATTGCCGGTGGCCACGTACTGCTCGAAGGCGTGCCGGGGCTGGGCAAGACACTGTTGGTGCGCGCCCTCGCTCGCTGCTTCGGCGGTGAATTCGCGCGCATCCAGTTCACCCCGGACCTGATGCCCAGCGATGTCACCGGGCACGCGGTGTACGACTTGCATACCGAGCAATTCAAACTGCGCAAAGGGCCGTTGTTCACCAACCTGCTGCTGGCCGACGAGATCAACCGCGCCCCGGCGAAAACCCAGGCCGCGCTGCTCGAAGCCATGCAGGAACGCCAGGTCACCCTCGAAGGCCGCGCCCTGCCCATCGTGCAACCGTTCATGGTGCTCGCCACACAAAACCCCATCGAACAGGAAGGCACTTACCCGCTGCCGGAATCCGAGCTTGATCGCTTCATGCTCAAGGTGCGCATGGATTACCCCGACGCCGATCAGGAGCTGAACATGGTCCGCCAGGTCAGCCGCTCGACCCGAGCCGACATGCTCGACGTGCAGCCGCTGCGCACGGTGTTGCAAGCCAAGGACGTGCTGGCCTTGCAACGCATTGCCAGCGACCTGCCGCTGGACGATCAGGTGCTCGATTACGCCGTGCGCCTGGCCCGCACCACCCGCACCTGGCCGGGCCTGATCCTCGGCGCCGGGCCTCGGGCCTCCATTGCCCTGGTGCGTTGCGCTCGGGCCCGCGCCTTGTTGCGTGGTGGCGATTTTGTAATCCCGGATGACATCAAAGGCTGCGCCCTCGCGGTGCTGCGTCACCGTGTGCGGATTGCGCCGGAGCTCGACATCGAAGGGCTGGACGTCGATCAAGTACTCAAGCAATTGCTCGATCAAGTGCCGGCGCCACGCCTGTGAAACCCTCGCGCCTACTGCTGATCTGGCTCGCATTGCTGCTGGTCATCGGCATCGTGCTGGGCGCGTTGCGGGCATTGGAATTCGCGGTTCCACCGAGCCTGTTGTCGATCAACTGGGGATTGCTGCTGGCACTGCTGGCCTTGGCAGTACTCGACGCCATCCGCCTCAAACGCCTGCCCACTCCCCGCGTACAACGACAAATGCCCGGCAGCCTTGCACTCGGTCGATGGGGTGAAGTGCGACTGGAGGTCGAGCATGACTTTGCCCAACCACTGAACATACACATTTTCGACCATGTGCCGGACGGCCTGAGCTTCGAAAACCTGCCCCTGTCGGTCGAACTGCAACCCGGCCAGCACAGCCAGGTCGGCTACCGCCTGCGCCCGCTCAAGCGTGGTCATTTCACCTTTGAACACTGCGAAATCAACCTGCCGAGCCCATTGGGTTTATGGTCCGACAAACGCCTGCTCAACGTCACCGACAACACCCGCGTCTACCCGGACTTCGCCCGCCTCTACGGCGGCCAATTACTGGCGGTGGACAACTGGCTCAGCCAGCTCGGCGTGCGCCAACGCCAGCGTCGCGGGTTGGGTATGGAGTTTCATCAGCTGCGTGAATTTCGCGAAGGCGACAGCCTGCGACAAATCGACTGGAAAGCCACCGCCCGCCAGCGCACTCCAATTGCCCGGGAGTATCAGGACGAGCGCGACCAGCAGATCATTTTCATGCTCGACTGCGGCCGCCGGATGCGCAGCCAGGACGGTGAACTGGCGCATTTCGACCATGCACTCAATGCCTGCCTGCTGCTCAGCTACATCGCCCTGCGCCAAGGCGATGCGGTAGGCCTGAGCACCTTCGCCTGCGACCGCCCACATTACCTCGCCCCGGTCAAAGGCACTGAACAACTCAAGGTACTGCTCAACACCGTCTACGACCTCAACAACACCCAACGCCCCGCCGATTACCAAGCCGCCGCCAACCAACTGCTGGCCCGGCAAAAACGCCGGGCGCTGGTGGTGCTGGTCACCAACCTGCGCGACGAAGACGATGAAGAACTGCTCACCGCCGTCAAACGCCTAGGCAAACACCATCGGGTACTGGTGGCGAGTCTGCGCGAAGACTTGCTCGACACGCTGCGGCACACGCCAGTGCAAACCTTGCCGGAGGCGCTGGCTTACTGCGGGACGGTGGATTATTTGAATGAGCGGGCGGAACTCCATGAGCGGTTGAGTGCTCATGGAGTTCCGGTGGTGGATGCTCGACCCTCAGAGTTGGGGGCCGAGCTGGTGACGCGGTATCTTGGTTGGAAAAAAGCGGGAATGATGTAACGGTACCCAACATAGAAAATAGCTGCTTCACAACCTCTATAGGAAGTGATAATTGAACTACTTAAGGACGCGATGCAGTGGTCAATTCTTTCCCATAGCAGTTTTGAGCATCGGTCATAACCAACAAGCGTTTAGCTCTACATCGAGGAATAAATCATGGATGAGAAAAATCTATTCACTGCAGTGCTAACCCAGATCTCTCAGAACCAGCTGGCAATGGGTGCGGCAATAGAGGAACTAACCAATTGGGTGGAGAAGCAAGGGGCTACTGAAGTCGCAAATAACATCCGAGGGACGCTCCAAACGCTAGATCGAAACCAAGAATTTATCTCTCTGGCGCTTATCTCTGTTTCCACCGACTTTAAAGAAGTACAGCCCCCGAAAAAACCACATTCTGATGAGTGATAAACACTTTCAACTCTTGCAAATATCGCTCGACAATTTCTCAATTTGTCGAGCGCTCTGTGATGAAGGAATAGCTTTGGTGGCATGACAAATGTTCATCGTTGGACAGCTGCTCTTTCTCTTTTCCTACTCAAATATTCGAGCAAACGACAACGACTACAAAACCAAGCGCCTCTGCCTACAACTAGCAGCGGCCTTGACTGACTATTGAAGATGGCCGTTCAACCTTAAGGTTCTCCTGTCTCTACCCATCAGCGATCCAAAGGAGTTAACCCGATGTTCAAACCTCCACCCGAGAAATTCGAATCCATCCCCCATTCGCCCTACGCCACCCTCGACCCTAAAAAGCTCCACGCCGCCGCCAAAAAGGCTCTGAAACACTACCTAAAACAAAACAATACCCAAAACCGCTTTACCGACGAACACACCACCGAGGAACGAGCCATGAAGATGTTCGCCGTCGCCCCAGATGCAAATCCCGAGGAGCTGCTGATCCAGACCTTCGAAACCTTTTCATCAGTCGGTACCTTGTTACTGGACCTGGCTGAAAGCCTCGAAGATAAGGAACGTCACCTGGCGATGGCGATTTATCAGTTGAGTGAGTTGGGGTTGATGCTGGTAGAGAGGTCGCTGGCTAACGAGCCAGCGATCAAGACGACCTAAACCCCTGTAGCAGCTGGCGCAGCCTGCGTTCGGCTGCGCAGCAGTCGTAAACCCGAGATGCACGGTCTACCTGATCACCGCGAGCTTTGATTTTACGACTGCTGCGCAGCCGAACGCAGGCTGCGCCAGCTGCTACAGGTTGTGGGCGTTCAGGCAGAGGCAGGCAACGGCTGAAAACTGAAGTATTGCTTCAAGGCGCTGATCAGTTGCCCATACTCCGGCGGTGCCCGTTGCAGGCTGAACCCGGCGTCATAGTGGTGAGGGGTCGTGTCTTCATGGCACCACAGGCAACACGCCTGAAGATCAATGACCTGCATGCAGCCATCGCTGGCGGGGATTTTCAGGCGCAAATCGAAATCGGCGCCGATCATCATCGGCAACTGACTGATCAGCATCAGCCCGTCTTCGGACACGTTGCCCAGAAAGCCGATGGGTTTGTCGGTGACGCTGTTGAACACTCTTAGAAAATACGGCAGTTGATGCCGCTCGATCCGGCGGTCAGTAAACATGCGCAAATGGCCCAGCAAGGCTCTTAAGCAGAGCCGCACTAATGCTTCGGAACGGGCCTGCTTCTTTTATACAGAGGCATGGGCGCGCTCTCCCCGATCCCGGTGCGACAGTCCATAAAGCCGCTGCCGCTTACTTCTGCCGATCACAGGTGTTGCGTCGATCAGAGGCAAGGCTCTAAACCGATCTATTCGACTATAGCTCACCACCGCCGGTGAGCCAGCCTTTGAACAACTACAACAATCAGAACTGCGTCGGGCGCACGACCGCAGCAGCACTGCGCAGCGGATAGTGGCCCAGCGACTGCAAGGTTTCCAGGCGGGCGCGGGCGCGGTAGGCGTATTCACTTTGCGGGTACGAGGCGATGATGAACTGGTAGGTTTGTGCCGCATCGACAAACAGTTTCTGCCGTTCCAGGCACAACCCGCGCAACATCGACACTTCCGGCCACACATAAGGCCTAGCTCGACTGGCGCGTTCGACTTTGGACAGTTCGAGCGTCACCTGCTCGCAATTGCCGCGGTCGTAGGCGCTGTAGGCGTTATTCAAATGATGGTTCATCGACCAACGGGTGCAGCCCGTGACGCTGAGGGCACTGATGGCAAGGGCGGCAATGAGCACGAATCGCATGGGGGTTCTCCTGTCTTGAGCTCTGTATCGACCCGTGAGCAGAAATCTTCAGGATTGTTCGGTTAAAGAGATAAACGAATAAGTAGTGCAAACGAACAATGACTACAACTTCGGACCATAGTAGCCTCACTCAGCGCTTGAACTCAGGAGTCTATGCATGTCCGTCCGTCGCACCAAAATCGTCGCTACCCTTGGCCCGGCCAGTAACTCGCCGGAAGTTCTCGAACAGCTGATTCTGGCTGGCCTGGACGTCGCCCGCCTGAACTTCTCCCACGGCACCCCCGACGAGCACAAGGCTCGCGCGAAGCTGGTGCGTGACCTCGCTGCCAAGCACGGCCGCTTCGTCGCCCTGCTGGGTGACCTGCAAGGCCCGAAAATCCGTATCGCCAAATTCGCCAACAAGAAGATCGAGCTGAAGATCGGTGATCAATTCACCTTCTCCACCAGCCATCCTCTGACCGAAGGCACCCAGACCATCGTTGGTATCGACTACCCGGACCTGGTCAAGGACTGCGGCGTAGGCGACGAGCTGCTGCTCGACGACGGCCGCGTGGTGATGCGCGTTGATACCGCCAATGCCACCGAACTGAATTGCACCGTGCTGATCGGCGGTCCGCTGTCCGACCATAAAGGCATCAACCGTCGCGGTGGCGGCCTGACCGCTCCGGCCCTGACTGAAAAAGACAAGGCCGACATCAAGCTCGCTGCCGAGATGCAGGTCGATTACCTCGCCGTGTCCTTCCCGCGTGACGCTGCCGACATGGAATACGCCCGTCAACTGCGCGACGAAGCCGGCGGTACGGCCTGGCTGGTGGCGAAGATTGAACGCGCCGAAGCCGTGGCCGACGACGAAACCCTCGACGCGCTGATCAATGCATCCGACGCCGTCATGGTCGCTCGTGGTGACTTGGGTGTGGAAATCGGCGACGCCGAGCTGGTGGGCATTCAGAAGAAAATCATTCTGCACGCACGCCGCCACAACAAGGCTGTGATCGTCGCGACCCAGATGATGGAGTCGATGATCCAGAACCCGATGCCGACCCGCGCCGAAGTGTCCGACGTGGCCAACGCCGTGCTCGACTACACCGACGCCGTGATGCTCTCGGCTGAAAGTGCTGCCGGCCTGTACCCGCTGGAAGCGGTGCAAGCCATGGCGCGCATCTGCATCGGCGCTGAAAAGCACCCGACCAGCAAGACCTCCAGCCACCGCATCGGCAAGGTCTTCGAAAGCTGCGACCAGAGCATCGCGTTGGCGGCCATGTACACCGCCAACCACTTCCCTGGCGTGAAAGCGATCATCGCCCTGACCGAAAGTGGCTACACGCCGTTGATCATGTCGCGCATCCGTTCTTCGGTGCCGATCTACGCGTTCTCCCCGCACCGCGAAACCCAGGCCCGCGCGGCCATGTTCCGTGGTGTCTACACCGTACCGTTCGACCCGGCATCGCTGCCGCCTGAGCAAGTCAGCCAGGCCGCGATCGACGAGTTGCTCAAGCGCGGCGTAGTCGAGAAAGGCGACTGGGTCATCCTGACCAAGGGCGACAGCTACCACACCATCGGCGGCACCAACGGGATGAAAATCCTGCACGTTGGCGACAAGATGGTCTGAGTGCCCGGTTGCTGAAAAACAAAAGCCCCGCCATGTGAATGGCGGGGCTTTTTGGTTTCTGATCCGGAAGATGTGTTGCCTGGGCTGGCCTCATCGCGAGCAGGCTCGCTCCCACAGGGGTTTTGTGTACGCCACAGATCCAATGTGGGAGCGAGCCTGCTCGCGATGAGGCCCGCACAGTCACCGCAGAATCAATGCCGTTTGATAAACCCGGTCAACGCCGCAATCGCTTCCGGCGAGCGCAGCCGTTGGGTGAACTGTGCGCTCTCTTCTTCTATGGCCTTGCGCAGTTGTTCGCGGTCCGGGGCTTTCATCAATTGCTTGCTGATACGCACCGCTTCCGAAGGCAGCGACTCGAAACGTAACGCCATCTCCCGCGCCTTGGCCAACACCGCTTCGCCACTGTCCAAGGCTTCGGTTGCAATGCCCCACTGCGCGGCTTGTTCACCGCTGAAGCCTTCGCCCAGCAGTAACAATTCTGCGGCTTTGGCCTGCCCGAGCAGTCGCGGCAGTATCAGGCTGGAACCGAACTCCGGGCAGAGACCGAGATTCACGAACGGCATGCGAAGGCGCGCATCGCGGCTGACATACACCAGATCGCAATGCAGCAGCATCGTCGTGCCAATCCCTACCGCAGCGCCGGCCACGGCGGCGATCACCGGTTTGCGGCATTCGAGCAGGGTGAGCATGAACTGAAACACCGGGCTGTCGAGGTTGCTCGGCGGTTGCTGGATGAAGTCGGCGATGTCGTTGCCAGCGGTGAAGCACTCGGTAGTACCGGTGATCAGCACGGCTTTGATTTCCGGGTCGGAATCCGCCAGTTTCAACGCTTCGGCCAAGTGGCTGTACATGGCGCGGGTCAGGGCGTTTTTCTTGTCGGGGCGGTTGAGGCGCAGGGTCAGCAGGCCGCGCTCACGTTCAAATTGGATGGCATCGCTCATGGTCGGTCTCGCATCGAAAATCAGCGCTCAACCGCGGAGAACAAAGACGTCCGCCAGCAGTTGATTGCGCGGCAATCCCGCCAGGTACAAGCGCCGGGCAAAGGCGTCGACGCTGTCAGGGGCCCCGCAGAGTAAGGCCAGGGTTTGCCGTGAAACAAGCCGCAGTTGTGCCAAAGCCTCTGGCAACTCGGCCGCTGTCCACAGCTCAATGCTCAGGTTCGGGCGGCTGGCGGCCATGGCCTGCAGGGGTTTGGCCAGGTAATGCGCCTCGGCATCATGGGCCAGGTGAATGACGCGAATGGCACCTTGGTGATCTTGCCGAAGCGCTTCACGCAAGATACCGAACAACGGCCCCAAACCCGTGCCGGCGGCCATCAGCCAAAGCGGTCGGGTGTTCCAGTCCGGGTCGTAATGCAAGGCCCCGCCGCGCAACTCGCCGAGGCGGATCGAATCGCCGATTTTCAACTGACGGGCCGCGTCGCTGAATTCCCCCGGCTGACGACAATCAAGATGGAACTCCAGAAAACGGTCTTCTTCCGGCAGGCTGGCCAATGAATACGGCCGCGCCACGTTACCCGCCCACAACACCAAATGCTGCCCGGCGCTGTAGCGCAAAGGGTTTTGAGGGGTCAGGCGCAAACGCAACACACTGGCGCTTAACCAATCGACAGCCGCCACCTCGGCCGGGCGGCCATCCTGCTGCGGATCGAAGGTGTGCACCTGCAAGTCCTCGACCACCTGACACTGACACGCCAGGCGCCAGCCTTGCTGACGTTGGTCTGCGCTCAGGGCGTCGGGGCGACTGTCGCTCGGCAGCCCTTGTACACATTGCACCAGACACGCATGGCAACTGCCGGCGCGACAGCTGTAGGGCACCGATACGCCGTTCTGATTCAACGCATCGAGCAGGTTGCTGCCCGCCGCCACCGACCATTGGCGTTCGCCGACCCGTAACTCAGGCATCGACGTTCTCCCACGCGGCCGCGCAACGATTGCGGCCGTCACGCTTGGCGCGATAAAGCGCCTGATCGGCGCGCTGCAAGGCTTCATCGAGATCGTCGCCCAGTTCGAGCAACGTCATGCCCGCCGACAAGCTGATATGGGCGAGGTTGAGTCCGATCAGTTCTACATCGGTGAACGCAATGCGCAGCCGCTCGCAACAGGAGGTCAAGCGCTCGGCGTTGCAATCGGGCAACAGCACGACGAATTCTTCGCCACCGTAACGGGCCAGAACATCGCCATCGCGCAGGCAGGCGGTGGCCACGGCGGCAAAGGCTTGCAGCACCTGATCGCCGGCGGCGTGGCCGTGTACATCGTTGATCCGTTTGAAGTGATCGAGGTCGATCAGCGCCAGGCCATGCACGACATCGGCCCCCATGGCTTTGAGCTCGCGGGAGGCCAGGCGCAGGAAATGCCGGCGATTGAACAGCCCGGTCAGTTCGTCAGTGGCCACCAGGTCTTCGAGCTGACGCATCATCCCGCGCAGCGTGTCCTGATGCGCCTGCAAGGCAAATCGGCGCTGACGCATGCGTTGACGGGAGGCCTGGACGTGACGGGCATAAAGCTCCAGCCAGACCAACACGATGAGCAGCACGCACACCTGCAACGCGGCCAGTGCCGGGTCGGGTAACTGGAAGTGGAAACCCTCCCACAGCGTGATCGCGCTGAAACTGACGAACACCAACAGCGCGCACCGCAAAAAGGCCAGTCGCGAAAGATGGAACAACCCGAACAGCAGAATCAGCACGTAGAACACCAGGAACGCGCCGCGTGCCTCGTCCAGATGGGCGATCAGCCAGGTTTGCCAACCCAGCCCCAGCAACACTTGCGCTTCCGTCAGGCTGGGGTCGGAAAAACGCAGGTTGCAGCCGCTGTAAAACACCGCAAACAACGCGGCCTGGCTGATAACCACCAGCGCACTGCCGATGGCCACGTTGGACAGGGGTTCATCGTAATGACCGGTGAAAAACGCCAGCCACAACAGCAACAAAGCCAGGGCGTAGGTGCCGGCTGCGAGGGCAAAGCGTTTGAGCAACAAGCGTTGGATGGCGTTATGGGTCAATCGTTGACTCACCGTGCGAAGGGAGGCTGCTTGAGTGTCCTACTCTACAGACCGAATGCCACTTTAGTAGCGTGCCTGATAAATGACCATTCAATTTTAAGGGCGGATAACTGGCGTCAGAACGCTGACTGATTTCCTGATCCTTGCTGCATTCCCTGTAGCAGCTGGCGAAGCCTGCGTTCGGCTGCGCAGCAGTCGTGAAATCATGCTCCTCGGTGTGTCAGGCAGACCATGAACGCAGGTTTTGCGACTGCTGCGCAGCCGAACGCAGGCTTCGCCAGCTGCTACAGGGATTGTGTTCGATATGCGACCAACGATTGACTACCGGCGGGTGTGCCCGGAACCGAGGCGCGGTATACTGCCGCGCCTTTTTAGCGTCGCGCCAGCTGCCCCGGCGTGCCTTGTAAAGGTGCTTGCAACCGACCGATGCACCCAAGCTGCAAGCACCTTATTGAATGTTCCCGTCTTTTAGAGGAGCGCGACTCATGACCGTGATCAAGCAAGACGACCTGATTCAGAGCGTTGCCGACGCCCTGCAGTTCATTTCCTATTACCACCCCGTTGACTTCATCCAGGCGATGCACGAAGCCTACCTGCGCGAAGAATCGCCAGCGGCCCGTGACTCGATGGCGCAAATCCTGATCAACTCGCGGATGTGCGCCACCGGCCACCGCCCGATCTGCCAGGACACCGGCATCGTTACCGTCTTCGTTCGCGTGGGCATGGACGTACGTTGGGATGGCGCCACCATGGGCCTGGACGACATGATCAACGAAGGCGTGCGCCGGGCTTACAACCTGCCGGAAAACGTCCTGCGTGCCTCGATCCTCGCCGACCCGGCGGGCGCTCGTAAAAACACCAAGGACAACACCCCGGCCGTTATCCACTATTCCATCGTTCCGGGTAACACCGTGGAAGTGGACGTGGCGGCCAAGGGCGGCGGTTCCGAGAACAAGTCGAAAATGGCCATGCTCAACCCGTCCGACTCGATCGTCGACTGGGTGCTGAAAACCGTTCCGGAAATGGGCGCCGGCTGGTGCCCACCGGGCATGCTCGGCATCGGCATCGGCGGCACCGCCGAGAAAGCCGCCGTGATGGCCAAGGAAGTGTTGATGGAATCCATCGACATTCACGAGCTGAAAAAGCGCGGCCCGTCCAACCGTATCGAAGAGATGCGCCTGGAGCTGTTCGAGAAGGTCAACCAACTGGGCATCGGCGCCCAGGGCCTGGGTGGCCTGACCACCGTGCTCGACGTGAAGATCATGGATTACCCGACCCACGCCGCTTCGTTGCCGGTGTGCATGATCCCCAACTGCGCCGCCACCCGTCACGCGCACTTTGTGCTCGACGGTTCCGGCCCGGCCTCGCTGGAAGCGCCACCGCTGGACGCCTACCCGGAAATCGTCTGGGAAGCCGGCCCGTCGGCCCGTCGCGTCAACCTCGACACCCTGACCCCGGAAGACGTGCAGAGCTGGAAGCCGGGCGAAACCGTCCTGCTCAACGGCAAGATGCTCACCGGTCGCGACGCCGCGCACAAGCGCATGGTCGAGATGCTGAACAAGGGTGAAACCCTGCCGGTGGACCTCAAGGGTCGCTTCATCTACTACGTCGGCCCGGTTGATCCGGTGCGCGAAGAAGTGGTTGGCCCTGCCGGTCCGACCACGGCGACGCGGATGGACAAGTTCACCCGTCAGATCCTCGAGCAAACCGGCCTGCTGGGCATGATCGGCAAATCCGAGCGCGGCCCGACCGCGATCGAAGCGATCAAGGACCACAAAGCCGTTTACCTGATGGCCGTCGGCGGCGCGGCTTACCTGGTGGCACAAGCCATCAAGAAATCCCGCGTGGTGGCGTTCGCCGAACTGGGCATGGAAGCGATCTACGAGTTCGACGTCAAAGACATGCCTGTGACGGTTGCAGTCGACAGCAAGGGTGAGTCGGTACACATCACCGGTCCTGCCATCTGGCAGAAAAAGATCAGTGAAAGCCTGGCGGTGGAAGTGCAGTAAGCGCTTCGACTGACAAATAAAAGGCGACATGAGCCATGCTCTTGTCGCCTTTTTTAATGGTCGTTTATATATATAGGCTGAGGGAGGTGGATTTGAGCGTGGGAATGCCTAACTTCGTCATGATATGGTGCCCCCCCGCACACTTGTGTAACGCCAAGCATGTTTGAGTCTTCTCGCTCCTTGCGCATAATTCTGTACACCCTTCTTATCCTCGTCGGCGCTGCGATCGCGGCCACCGTGTCAATACGTCACGCAGAACGCCAGGCCTTGGTCGAAGACGCCGCCCGCGCCAATCAGCAATTGGCGTTGTACGCCAATTCCCTGCACACCCTGATCGACCGCTACCGCGCCCTGCCCGCCGTGCTCGCGTTGGACCCCGAATTGCGCGCAGCCCTCAATGGTTCGGTATCCGCTGAACAGCAGGACGCACTGAACCGCAAACTGGAAAAAATCAACGGCGCGGCGCAATCCTCGACACTCGAACTGCTCGACCACACCGGCCTCGCCGTGGCCGCCAGCAACTGGCGTTTGCCCAGCAGCTACGTCGGCCACAACTACGGCTTCCGTCCCTACTTCAGCCAGACCCGCACCCAAGGCACCGGGCGCTTTTACGCGGTGGGCGTGACCAGCGGCATTCCCGGTTACTTCCTGTCCAGCGCGGTCACCGGCGACAGCGGCCAGTTCCTCGGCGCCATGGTGGTGAAGCTCGAATTTCCGGAACTGGAGCGCGAGTGGCGTCAGGGCAGCGACACGCTGCTGGTCAGCGATGCACGCGGGATTATCTTCATCGCCAACCAGCCGGGCTGGCGCTATCGCTCGTTGAAACCGCTGAGTGACAGCGATCACGCCGAACTCAAGGCCACCCGCCAATACGACAAACAACCGCTGACACCGCTCGAATATCAATCGGTGCGGCGCTTCGACGACAACAGTGACCTGACACGGGTCGTGGGGCCTGACGGGACGGCGAATTACCTGTGGGAATCGCTGCCGCTGAGCACTGAAGGCTGGACGTTACACTTGCTGCGCCGCCCGCAAGTTTCGTTCGAAGACAGCCGTAACGCCGGGCTCGCCGCCGCCGGGTTGTGGCTGGCCGTGGTGTTTCTGTTGCTGTTCCTCAATCAGCGCTGGCGTCTGGCCAAGCTGCGCCAGCGCAGTCGTGAAGAACTCGAACAACTGGTGGAAGAACGCACCCGCGACCTGCGCACCGCTCAGGACGGTCTGGTGCAGTCGGCCAAACTCGCCGCCCTCGGACAGATGTCTGCCGCGCTGGCCCATGAAATCAACCAGCCACTGACCGCCCAGCGCATGCAGCTTGCTACTCTGAGGCTGCTGCTCGATCACGGTCGGGTCGACGACGCTTACAAGGCGCTCAAACCGGTGGATGACATGCTGACGCGCATGGCCGCCCTCACCGGCCACCTGAAAACCTTCGCCCGCAAAAGCCCCAGCGGGCTGCGCGAACGACTGGATTTGGCGGCGGTGGTCGACCAATCATTGCAGCTGCTCGACACGAGGTTGCGCGATGAACAGGTCAGCACGGTGCTGCACCTGACGCGCCCGGCGTGGGTGCGTGGCGATGCGATTCGCCTGGAACAGGTGCTGATCAATTTGCTGCGCAATGCCCTGGACGCCATGCAGGACAAACCCTGCAAACGCCTGGAAATCCGTCTCGAAGCCGACGAACAACTCTGGCGCCTGACGGTCGCCGACAACGGTGGCGGCATTGCCGAAGAAAACTTGGCCAACGTGTTTGATCCGTTCTTCACCACTAAACCGGTGGGTGATGGCCTGGGCCTCGGGCTGGCCGTATCCTTTGCCATCGTTCACGAATCGGGCGGACGCCTGAGCGCCGACAATCATGCAAACGGCGCGGTGTTCACCGTGACCTTGCCCATCGACCTGGAGGCACCTGGCTCATGCTGAACTCAGTGATGGTGGTCGACGACGAAAGCAGTATTCGCAGTGCCGTCGAACAATGGCTGAGCCTGTCGGGGTTCGAGGTGCAATTGTTCAGCCGCGCCGATGAATGCCTGGCGCAGCTGCCGAAGCATTTCCCCGGGGTGATCCTCAGCGACGTGCGCATGCCGGGCATGACCGGCCTGGAACTGCTGGCCGAAGTTCAGCGGCGCGACGCCGACTTGCCGGTGATTCTGCTGACCGGTCACGGCGATGTGCCGATGGCGGTCGAAGCGATGCGCGATGGCGCCTACGACTTCCTTGAAAAACCCTTCAGCCCCGAAACCCTGCTCGGCAGTCTGCGCCGTGCGCTGGACAAGCGGCGGCTGGTGCTGGAAAACCGCGCCCTGCACGAGCAGGCGGACAACCGCGCCAAACTCGATGCGACGTTGCTGGGCGTGTCCCGTGGCTTGCAGACGCTGCGTCGGCAAGTGCTGGACCTGGCGACGCTGCCGGTCAATGTGTTGATTCGCGGTGAAACCGGCAGCGGTAAGGAATTGGTTGCCCGTTGCCTGCACGACTTCGGCCCGCGGGCCGACAAACCGTTTGTGGCATTGAACTGTGCGGCAATTCCCGAGCAGTTGTTCGAGGCTGAGTTGTTCGGCCACGAGAGCGGCGCATTCACTGGCGCCTCGGGCAAACGCATCGGCAAGCTCGAATACGCCGATGGCGGCACGCTGTTTCTCGATGAAATCGAAAGCATGCCGCTGGCCCAACAGGTGAAATTGCTGCGGGTGTTGCAGGAACAGAAGCTGGAGCGGTTAGGCTCCAATCAGAGCATCCGCGTGGATTTACGGATCATCGCCGCAACCAAACCCGATTTGCTGGACGAAGCCCGGGCTGGACGCTTTCGCGAAGACCTGGCCTATCGGTTGAACGTGGCCGAGTTGCGGCTGCCACCGTTGCGCGAGCGGCGTGAAGACATTCCGTTGTTGTTCGAGTCGTTTGCGCAAAATGCCGCCGAGCGTTTGGGGCGCACTTTTCCACCGCTGAGCGGCCCGCAGTTGAGCCACCTGCTGAGCCATGACTGGCCGGGCAATGTGCGCGAATTGGCGAACGTTGCTGAGCGACAAGTGTTGGGGCTGGGCGAGCCGGAACCGGCGGGCATTGACCCTGGGCAGTCGCTGGCGGCGCAGCAGGAAGCGTTTGAAGCGCATTGTCTGCGCGCGGCGTTGACCCGGCATAAGGGCGACGTGAAAGCGGTGTTGGAAGAGCTGCAACTGCCGCGCCGGACCTTTAATGAAAAGATGCAGCGGCATGGGTTGAGTCGGGAGATGTTTTTGGGGGAGTGAGTTTTCACGCGGGATTTTCAGTGATGCTGAAATCCATCCCCTCACCCCAGCCCTCTCCCCACGGGGGAGAGGGGGAAAGGGAGCCGATCTCCATGCTTTGCAAACCTGAGTTCGACTCGATTTTTCAGGTCGATGTACCTCGAGAGAACACCTCGGTCAGTCCCCTCTCCCCCCCTGGGGAGAGGGTTAGGGTGAGGGGTGGCCCTTCCGCAATAAGCAAATTTCCGCCTACAACCAAGCCAGAATAAGCGGATTTCCGCTCACTCAAGTTTCAAAACCCCTCTAAACCGGCCCTCCTCCCGTTGGCACAGCTCCTGCTATAGCCCAAGCAGGCTGCGTTTCAACGCGCTCCACAAAAACAATTAAATGAAGGATCCGTCATGGATAACTCACAATCCCTGCCTCTTGGGTCGGCAGCTTCGCCTGCCAAAGAAAGAACCACTGCCAGTCGCATCAAATCGATCTTCAGCGGCTCAGTCGGCAACATGGTCGAGTGGTACGACTGGTACGTCTATGCCGCCTTCTCCCTGTACTTCGCCAAGGCTTTTTTCCCCAAAGGCGACACCACCGCACAACTGCTGAACACCGCCGCGATCTTCGCCGTGGGCTTCCTGATGCGCCCGATCGGTGGCTGGCTGATGGGCCTCTACGCCGACAAGGCCGGTCGCAAGAAAGCACTGATGGCTTCGGTGTATCTGATGTGTTTCGGCTCGCTGCTGATTGCCCTGAGCCCGGGTTATGAAACCATTGGCATTGGCGCACCGATCCTGTTGATTTTCGCCCGTTTGCTGCAGGGCCTGTCGGTCGGTGGCGAGTACGGCACCTCGGCAACCTACCTCAGCGAAATGGCGACCAAGGATCGTCGCGGCTTCTACTCCAGCTTCCAGTACGTGACCCTGATCTCCGGCCAGCTCATCGCGTTGGCAGTGCTGATCGTGCTGCAACAGACCCTGACCACCGAGGAGCTCTACGCCTGGGGCTGGCGCATCCCGTTCGCCATCGGCGCGCTGTGTGCCGTGGTCGCGCTGTACCTGCGTCGTGGCATGGAAGAAACCGAGTCGTTCACCAAGAAAGAGAAGGCCAAGGAAAGCGCGATGCGCACCTTGATGCGTCATCCAAAGGAACTGATGACCGTGGTCGGCCTGACCATGGGCGGCACCCTGGCGTTCTACACCTACACCACGTACATGCAGAAATACCTGGTGAACACCGTCGGCATGAGCATCTCCGACTCCACCACCATTTCCGCTGCCACGCTGTTCCTGTTCATGTGCCTGCAACCGATCATCGGCGGCTTGTCGGATAAAGTCGGTCGCCGGCCAATCCTGATTGCCTTCGGTATTCTCGGGACGCTGTTCACCGTGCCGATCCTGACCACCCTGCACACCGTACAGACTTGGTGGGGCGCGTTCTTCCTGATCATGGCGGCGCTGATCATCGTCAGCGGCTACACCTCGATCAACGCGGTGGTCAAAGCCGAACTGTTCCCGACCGAAATCCGTGCGCTGGGCGTCGGCCTGCCGTACGCGCTGACCGTGTCGATCTTCGGCGGCACCGCTGAATACATCGCACTGTGGTTCAAGAGCATCGGTATGGAAACTGGTTACTACTGGTATGTCACCGCGTGTATTGCCGTGTCGTTGCTGGTCTACGTGACCATGAAAGACACCCGCAAGCATTCGCGGATCGAGACGGACTAATTCCGCAAGCGACACAAAAAAAGGGGCAGACCTGGCAAAGGTCTGCCCCTTTTTCATTGACGCTGAAAAGAGTGCGATCAAGACAAATAAGTGCGCCATGAACAATTTGTCACATAAGCAAAAGAGCGAATTAATCAGCGGTTAACGCCCTCCACGGACTCTCCTCGCCGATTCATTACATTGTGCAAGCGAACCTGGAGTACACACCATGAAAACCCAACTGATCCTCGCCCTGACCCTCTCTGTACTGGCCGCCAGTACCTTCGCCGCTGACGGTTACGATCGCACCGGCTCTGCCGCTTTCACCTCCGGAAGTGGCGCTGCAGTCGCCTCCGCTGGAAACGATCGCACTGACTCGGCGAAGGTCGCTTCCGACAGCGCCGATCACACCGACGCAGCCCGTACCAACTGATCTCACGCTGGAAATTACCCGTCAGCCCTTGCACTATGGCCGTCTTCGCTACGAACCGAATTCAGGAACCCCATGCCATGGCTGACGACATCCACTTCTACGAACCCGCCAACGGCCACGGCCTGCCGCATGACCCGTTCAATGCCATCGTCGGCCCACGTCCCATTGGCTGGATTTCCTCCCAGGATGCCGATGGCCGCTTGAACCTGGCGCCTTACAGTTTCTTCAACGCCTTCAACTACATTCCGCCGATCATTGGATTTTCCAGTGTCGGGCGCAAAGACAGCCTGAATAACATCGAGCGAACCGGCGAGTTCGCCTGGAACCTGGCGACCCGTCCGCTGGCCGAGCAGATGAACCAGTGCTCGGCCATGGTCGGGCCTGAGGTCAACGAGTTCGAGCTGTCCGGGCTAACCCCGGCAGCGTCGAAAATCATTCAGGTGCCACGCGTCGCCGAAAGCCCGGTGTCCTTCGAGTGCAAGGTCACGCAGATCATTCAGTTGCAGCGGGCGGACGGCGAAGTGGTGCCCAGCTGGCTGATTCTCGGCGAAGTGGTCGCCGTGCATATCGCCAAGTGGCTATTGAAGGATGGGGTGTACGACACCGCCGCGGCAGAACCGATCCTGCGCGGCGGCGGGCCAGCGGATTATTTCCAGCTGGGGCCTGAGGCATTGTTCAAGATGTATCGCCCGGGGGCGAAAAGGTAATTACCAGATCAGGTCGCCGTCTTCGCTGACGTCTTTGAGGCGTGTCAACTCAAGCGCGGCGGCTTCATCGGCCTCGCGGGCAGTTTTGAAGGTTTGCTCTTCCAGCAGCTTATGAAAGCGCGGTGCGCCCGAACCACCGATGGCTTTGGTGGCGATCGCGGCGTGATAACCGCCCTCGCGGGGTACTACGGCGGATACGGCTTCGAAGGTTTCAAAGGCTTTACGTGCCATGTCGCGGATCCTGGCTAACTGAGAATTGAGCCATTAAACCCTCAACCCGCCATTTTGTGTACCCACGACTGAGACTGACCGAGCGCCTGGGCGGCCGATACGTCCTTGAAGGTATGAAAATCCAGGCTATTGACCACCAGGTCTTGCACCAGCTCGGCAAAGATCTGCATGGCCGGGGTGCTGAAATAAGCGGTCATGGCCTGCTGGTTCATCCAGAAACCGGACACCAGCCACAGCTCCGGATCGCACTGCGAATGCTGCAGGGCAAAATTCAGGCAACCCGGTGCGCTGCGGGACGGCTCGATCAAGGCGCTCAGGCGCGCACCGAGTTCCGCCGAACGCCCGGCGCGGGCGCGGACAAAAGCCATATGACTGACGGGGATCTGCGTAGACATGTTCAACCCTCCCAGGTACTCGAGTGGCAGCCGTGGGACGGGCTGCGACAGGATCCAAGGTTAAGCGCGCCGGTGGAAGCGCGGTTAGTCGATTCCTGCCGGCTTGTTGCACAATCCTGCGCGGCTTCTCGAAAAACCTATAACAACCTGTAAAAGCTTTCGTGCCAATGAAACAGGGCTTTCAAGCAAGTTTTCCGTGGACGGCCCTGTCATAGAGGTGCCGTTAATCCACTCCGTGCAGAATCAGGCAAGGTTGAGGCAGGATGTGTCTACCGCTTCGTCTTGCACAAACTTAAGCTCGCCTCATTACTGACGCCCCACCGAGGATGCCTTGCATGTCGTCGCTCGATCACTTTAAAGCCCCGCTGGATGCCGACATGGAGAAACAGCGCGCGGAACTGGCCGCTATCATTCGCCATAACACGGCGGAGGATGGCACTTATGCGACTGCCGTCGGCTCGCTCTTCATGTCTCGCCATAGCAAGTCCCATGAGTTTGCCCCGGTACTGGCGCAACCCGCGCTGTGTATCATGGCGCAGGGCCGTAAAGAGGTCAGGCTGGCCGATGAATACTTCAATTACGATCCGCTGAATTACCTGGTGGTGTCGGTCTCGATGCCATTGAGCGGACGAGTGGTGAACGTCACGTCTGAAGAACCGATCCTCGCGGTGCGGCTGGATATCGACCCGGCGGAAATCTCCGCGCTGATTGCCGACGCTGGTCCTCTCGGTGTGCCCACCCGGCCGACGGGGCGCGGCTTGTATGTCGAACGGATCGACACCGCGATGCTCGACGCAGTGTTGCGTCTGGCACGTTTGCTGGATGCGCCGAAAGACATCGCCATGCTCGCGCCGTTGATTCGCCGGGAGATTCTGTATCGGTTGTTGCGCAGTCAGCAGGGCCATCGGCTGTACGAAATCGCTATCGCCAACAGCCAGAGCCATCGCATCAGCCAGGCGATCAAATGGCTCAACGGCAACTATGAACAGCCGTTGCGCATCGATGATCTGGCGAAGGAAGTGAACCTGAGTGTGTCGACGCTGCATCACCGGTTCAAGGCGATGACGGCGATGAGTCCGTTGCAGTATCAGAAGCAACTGCGCCTGCAAGAAGCGCGGCGATTGATGCTGGCGGAAGGGTTGGAGGCTTCGGCGGCGGGGTATCGGGTCGGGTATGAAAGCCCCTCGCAATTCAGCCGTGAGTACAGCCGATTGTTCGGGGCTCCGCCGTTAAGGGATTTGGCGCGGTTGCGGTTGACGGTTTGAGGTTGTGTATTGCCGTCAAAATCCACCCCTCACCCCAGCCCTCTCCCCAGAGGGGAGAGGGGGAAAGGGAGCCGATCTCCAAGCTTTTCAGAACTTGAGTTCGACTCGATATTTCAGGTCGATGTAGCTCAAAAGAACACCTCGGTCAGCCCCCTCGCCCCTTTGGGGAGAGGGTTGGGGTGAGGGGTGGATCTAACGGCAGGAACTCAGGCGCTTAGTACTCGGCACGCCTCCGCCGGAAGGGTCACCGACACCGGATTACCAATGCTCAACCCAAACCCCTGACACGGCGTACTCAACGCCGTAAACGACACCCCGGAACACTCCACGGTCGTTTCGATGGTCGCGCCAATATCACGCACAAACGTCACCTTACCGAGCAGCCGATTCCCCGCCGTCGCCTGCGGATGCGACAGTTGCAAATCTTCAGGGCGAATCAGCATCTTCACTTTCTCACCGACCACGATGCTGCTGCAGATCGGCACTTCCAGCGCATCGCCACCCGGCAGCCCGATCTTGCCGTTGCCCAGCGCAGTGGCCGGGAAAATATTGCCCGAGCCGATAAAGTCCGCAACAAACTCGTTGGCCGGGTGACGATAGATTTCAATCGGCGTACCCACCTGCTGCACCCGATGCTCACCCAATACCACGACGATATCCGCCATGGTCATGGCTTCACGCTGGTCGTGGGTCACCATGATGGTGGTGATGTTCAAGCGTTGTTGCAGCTGGCGGATTTCCACCTGCATCGATTCGCGCAGCTTGGCGTCGAGCGCCGACAGCGGCTCATCCAGCAGCAGGATTTTCGGCCGCGAGGCAATCGCCCGGGCAATCGCAACGCGCTGGCGTTGACCACCGGAGAGTTTGGCCACCGGGCGATCAATCATCTCGCTCAGCTGAATCAGCTCGAGCAACTCCACCACCCGCGCCTGCTGATCAGCCTTGCTGACGCCACGCAGTTTCAGCGGATAGGCGATGTTCTCCCCCACTGTCATGTGCGGGAACAGCGCCAGCGATTGAAACACCATGCCGAAGTTACGTTGATGCGCAGGCGTGTGGCCGATGTCTTCACCGTCCAGGCGAATCTCGCCGCCGCTCAGGGTTTCAAGCCCTGCGATCATTCGCAGCAAAGTGGTTTTTCCGCAGCCCGACGGGCCGAGAAAACACACTAGTTTGCCCTCAGGCAAATGCAGGTTCACATCCTTTACCGCGCAGGCCGAGCCGTAATGTTTCTCGACGTTTTCCAGAATCAGACCAGTCATGTTGCACCTCAAGAATCAGAACGAAACGCCACCTTCACCGACTAGCTTCTCCAACGCCCAAATCAGGACGAAGTCGATCAGCACGATCAGCACGGCGAACGAGAAAACGGTAGGGTCGAGCGATGACACGGTGCGGCTGTACATCCAGATCGGCACGGTCATGACATCGATGGTGTAGAGGAAGTAGGTCACGGTGAATTCGTTGAACGAGACGATGAACGCCAGCAGCATCCCCGCCAGAATCCCCGACTTCATCAACGGCACCACCACATCGATAATCGCCCGGGTCGGTGAAGCGCCAAGCATCTGCGCGGCCTCTTCGACTTCGCTGCCGATGGAGAGCATCGCGGCGGTGCAGTTTTTCACCACGAACGGTAACGCCAGGATCACGTGGGCAATCACCAGCCGCGACGTAGTGATTTGAAAGGGCAGGCTGTCGAACACCAGCAATAACGCCAGCCCCAACACCACCATCGGGAACACCAATGGCAGCGACATCAGTTGCAGCGCCACGGCTTTGCCGCGGAACTCGCAACGGGTCAGGGCATAGGCTGCCGGCACCGCGACAATCGTTGCAAACACCATGGTCAGGCACGCCACCATCAGGCTGGTGGTCATGGCTTTGCCGAGGCTCAGCACATCACTGGAATCCGGCGACACGAAGGTGTGCCAGGCAGCCTTGTACCATTGCAGGCTGTAGCTGCTCGGCGGGAAGTCGAGGTTCGACGCACCGCTGAACGACATCACGATCATGGTCAGGATCGGCAACACCGCCAGCAGCAGGATGAAGCCCGACAGGATGCCGGCAAACTTGCCGGTCTCGCCGGGCAGCAGCCCATAACGTTTCTTGATCAGGGTGCTCATTGGGAAGCCTCCAGCATGCGCCGACGACGGCCAGTGATGTATTCGGACAAGGTCATGATTGCGAGCGTGGTGACAATCAGCACCACACCGGCAGCGGAGGCGGCAGGCCAGTTCATCAGCGGGGCGATCTGGTCATGCACCATCACGGCCAGCATCGGCACGCGTCGGCCGCCGAGCAGCAAAGGCACCACGAAGCTGCTGGCGTTGTAGGCGAATACCAACGTCGCACCCGTGATGATCCCCGGCATGCTCATCGGCAGCACCACCTGACGGAACACCTGCAAACGGCTGGCACCCAGGGTTGCAGCGGCTTCTTCATAAGTACGGGCGACGCCGCGCATGGCGCTGGCAATCGGCAGCACGGCCAACGGGAACGCGGTTTGCACCAGGCCCATCAGTACGCCGTTCTGGTTGTAGAGCAACATGATCGGGCGCTTGATCAGGCCCAGGCCCATCAGCGCCTGGTTGAGCATCCCGCCAGGTCCCAGAATCACCAGCCAGCCGTAGCTTTGCAGCAGCAGGTTGACCAGCAATGGCAGCAGCACCGCGGCGAGGAAGATCCGTCGCACAAACGGTGAGGTCAGCCGCGACATGGTGTAGGCCACCGGGATCGCCAACACGACCGCGATCACCGCGCTGATCAGCGCCAGACGCAGGGTCAGCAGCAAGGATTTGAGGTAGTACGGTTCCAGCAGTTGGGCGTAACTGGCCAGGCTGAACCCGGTCCATTCCGCGCCTTTGGTGCCCACGCTCATGCGCAGTACCAAGAGGCTGGCGGCGATCAATACGCCCAGAAACAGCATCGACGGCGAGAGGAAAATCCAGGCACGCGTCGTCGGCGAAACACCCCGATTGGTGCGCGCGGGAACGGCGACGACCGGATGAGTCAGAGGTTGGTGTTCCATAGCAAAGGTCTCGTCAATGGAAAGCAGCGGACAAACACATCCCTCAAAACCACCTTGGCCCCTTGTGGGAGCGAGCCTGCTCGCGAAAGCGATCTGCCAGTCGACATCAATGCTGAATGTCAGACCGCATTCGCGAGCAGGCTCGCTCCCACAGGGGATCTTCAGTGGTTGAAGATCCTGTGTTTGTCACTCGATCAGGAAGAAAAGATTTCCGTGTAACGACGAATCCATTGGTCATGCACGGTGGCCAGGAAGGCGTTGTCGTGCATGATCGCCTTCTCGGCAATCTGATCAGGCGTGAGGATGTACGGGCTCTTGCGCGCTTCGGCGGAGATGATCGCCTTGGCGTTGACCGGACCGTTGTAGATGTCCTCAGCCATCTTGCCCTGCACCAGCGGGTCCAGAGAGTGGTTGATGAAGGCGTAGGCCAGGTCGGTATCGCCCGGACGATTCTTCGGCATCACCGAGAGCATCAGGTCGGTGTAGAAACCTTCCTTCATCCCGAAGGTGGCGCCCAGACCGTAAGCCGGATCGCGGATCTGTTTCGGGAAGAACGCTGGCGCGTACAAGCCGCCCATGTCCAGAGAACCGGTACGGAACAGTTCGGCGATCTGGTTCGGGTTTTCACCCAGGGTCACTACGCGATCTTTCAGCTCGGCGAGTTTCTTGAAGCCAGGCTCGATGTTGTGCTCGTCACCACCGGCCAGTTTGGCGGCGATGATGATCAGGTCCATCGCTTCGGTCCAGTTCGGCGGCGGCAGGAAGATGTTCGGCGACAGCTCGGCGTCCCACAGGGCGGCGTAGCTGTCCGGCGCTTCTTTGATGGTGCGGGTGCTGTAGACCAGGCTGTTGCACCAGAGCAGGTAACCGATGCCGTGGCCATTGGCGCCGGTGCGGTATTTCTCCGGTACGTCGACCAGGTTGGGAATGCGGTTGAGGTCGGGTTTTTCCAGCAGGTTGGCCGCGGCCAGACCTTCGGCGCCGACGCCTGCCAGGGTGATGATGTCGTACTGCGGACGATCACCGCCGGCCTTGAGTTTGGCGACCATTTCCGAGGTGCTGCCGGTGCGGTCAGCGATGACCTTGCAGCCGTACTTGTCTTCGAAGGTGGCCGCGATGTTGCGCAGTGCGGCCAGGCCGGTGTCGTCGGACCAGGTCAGCAGGCGCAGGGTTTTGCCCTGGAAGCGTGTGTCACTGGCATTGGCCTTGACGAAGGGCAAACTCATGGCCGCCGCGGCTACGGACGCCACGCCCACGGTTTTGATGAATTGACGTCTGTTTAAATCATGCTCGCCCATGAAGGACTCCCTTTGTTTTTTTAAGTATGAGGTTGGTCGCAACCGTTGCATCCGCGCGGTCAAATCGGCTTAAAGCCCCCGGTTTCAAAGGACTTGCGCTGAGCCGACGGGTTCATCCTGAGGTCGTGCAAAACACCTGACTATCGATAAAAACTCATTGAAGCCATGACGCCAGCGCATGCCTCATGACGAGGCATGCGCTGACCCTTTTCGGGCCGTCAGACCGCTCGAATCACGTGTTTGATTTCCTGGAAAGCCTGCAAACCCCACGGCCCCAATTCGCGGCCGATGCTGCTCTGTTTGTAGCCACCCCAGGCGGTCTGCGGGAAGATCACTTGCGGCGCGTTGATCCACACAAGCCCCGCCTGCAAGGCGTTGGCGACCCGATCTGCCGCTTCCGCATCGCGGGTGACCACGCTGGCCACCAGACCGAACTGGCTGTCATTGGCCAGGGCAATCGCCTCGGCTTCGGTGGCAAAACTGCGCACGCAGATTACCGGACCGAAAATCTCTTCACACCACAGCGCACTGCCTGGGGGCACTTCAGTGAAAATCGTCGGCTGCAAAAAATAGCCGCGCGGCAAGTCTGCCGGACGATTGCCGCCGCAAACCAGTTTGGCGCCAGCACTCAAACCACGATCAATGTGGCCCAGCACGCGCTGGTATTGAGCCTGATTGACCAGCGCGCCCATTTCCACATTCGGGTCGAACGGATCAGCCACGCGAATGGCTTCGGCGCGGGCCTTCAAACGGATGAGGAATTCGTCCGCCAGTTCATCGGCGACCAGCACACGGCTGGTGGCCGAACACATCTGCCCGGCGTTGAAGAATCCACCGCCACAGGCCACTTCCACGGCCAGTTCGATGTCTGCGTCCTTGAGCACCAGCAGCGAGGATTTGCCGCCCAGCTCCAGGCTAACGCCCTTCACGGTTTCTGCGGCACGTTGCATGACTTGAACACCGACGGCGTTGCTGCCGGTGAAGGAAATTTTGGCGATGCGCGGATCAGTGGACAACGGCGCGCCGACCGCCAGCCCCGTGCCGCAGACCAGGTTGAACACGCCTTTGGGCAGACCGGCCTCGGCGATGATCGTCGCCAGTTCCAGTTCCGGGAGCGGTGTCACTTCGGACGGTTTGAGTACCACACAGCAACCGGCAGCCAGGGCCGGGGCGAGTTTCCAGGCGGTGGTGACCATAGGGAAATTCCACGGCACGATCAGGCCGACCACACCGCAGGGTTCGCGGCGCACACGAGCGCTGAAATCGTCGGTTGGCAGTTCAACATTGCTGTCTTGCTTGGCATCGAGGCCTTCGGCCAGACCTGCGTAGTACTCGAAGGTGGCGATCACGTCGTCGACGTCGATGGCGGCTTCAAACAGCGGCTTGCCGTTGTTGCTCGACTGCAAATGCATCAACCGTTCGCGACTGGCCTGCACGCCCGCAGCAACTTTGCGCAGGATTGCACCGCGCTCGGCGCCGGTGGTTTTCGACCAGTCGGCGAAGGCGTTGGTTGCGGCAGTAACGGCTTGCTCGACCGCGCGTTCATCGCCGCCGTTCACGGTGGTCAACAAGGCTTCGGTCGCCGGGTTGATCACGCGCAGGTGTTCGTTGCCAGCGGACCATTGGCCGTCGATGAACAGGCCATCCAGTGCCGTTGGGAAAGTCATGCGGAAAGTCATTTCGACACCGCCTTCATCCAAACAGTCTGATCGATTTCAATCAGGGTCGGACCCTGGCGATCGGTGGCGGCGCGCAGTGCGCTGCGCAGTTGCTCGACACCGCAGACGGCTTCGGCTGCACAGCCCAGCGCCTTGGCCACGCCGATGAAGTCCGGGGTGTAGATGTCTACGCCAACCGGCTCGATGGCGCGGTTGACCATGTATTTCTTGATCTCTTCGTAGCCCTGGTTATTCCACAGCAGGACGATCACCGGAGTGCGCGCTTCAACGGCGCTGGCCAGTTCCGGCAGGGTAAATTGCAGGCCGCCGTCGCCGATCAGGCACACCACTGGCGGCCGGGTACCATTTTCGATGCTGCCGCCGAGCCAGGCGCCAATCGCTGCCGGCAAGGCGTAACCAAGGGTGCCGTAACCGGTGGACGAGTTGAACCAGCGACGTGGACGTTCCGGGTTAAACGTCAGGTTGCCGGTGTATACCGGTTGGGTCGAATCGCCGACGAAAACGGCCTCTGGCAATTCGTGCAGAACGGTTTCCAGGAAACGGGTCTGGGCCAGGGTCGGAGCGTCCCAGGTGGCGGCCAGTTCGTCGCGCAAGCGTGCGGCACGGACCTGGCCCCAATCGTTGCGGCGCTCGGCCAGCGAGTGGTGGGACAGTTCGCTCAGCAAGGCTTGGGCGGCGTTGCGTGAGTCGGCTACCAACGCGACTTTCGGCGGGTAGTTGCGCACGGTCTGGTCGGGATCAATGTCCACACGCAGCAGCACGCCAGGAATCTCGAAACCGCCGGCGAAGGTCACGTCGTAATCGGTCTCGGCCAGTTCGGTGCCGATGGCCAGCACTACGTCAGCCTCGGCCACCAGGGCGCGGGTCGCGACCAGGCTCTGGGTCGAGCCGATCAGCAACGGGTGATTGGATTCGAGCATGCCTTTGGCGTTGATGGTCAGGGCCACTGGAGCGTCCAGCAGCTCGGCCAGTTCAGTCAGCTCGGCGGCCGCATCGATGGCGCCGCCACCGGCGAGAATCAGTGGGCGCTTGGCACCGGCCAGCAACGCGGTCATGCGGCTGATTGCGCTCGGCGAGGCACCGGCGCGGTCGATGTTCACGGGTACGCTGGCGAGCAGGTCATCGGCCTCTTCTACCAACACGTCCAACGGAATTTCGATATGCACAGGACGCGGACGGCCAGCCTGGAACAGTGCAAAAGCGCGAGCCAGGACGCCCGGCAATTCAGCCGCCGACATCAAGGTGTGGGAGAACGCCGCGACGCCACCGACCAATGCGCTCTGGTTTGGCAGCTCGTGCAGCTTGCCGCGACCGCCGCCCAACTGGCTGCGCGATTGCACGCTGGAGATCACCAGCATCGGGATCGAATCGGCGTAGGCCTGGCCCATGGCGGTGGTGATGTTGGTCATGCCAGGGCCGGTGATGATGAAGCACACACCCGGTTTGCCGCTGGTGCGAGCGTAACCGTCGGCCATGAAACCGGCGCCCTGTTCGTGACGCGGAGTGACGTGGTTGATGCTCGAACGGGCCAGCCCGCGATACAGCTCCACGGTGTGAACCCCGGGAATGCCGAACACCTGCTCAACCCCATAATCTTCGAGTAACTTGACCAATACTTCGCCGCACGTCGCCATGTCTTTGCCCTTTTTGTTCGTTTGAGACGCCGGACCTGCGCAGTGTTTATGATGAGCGGGCAGGTCCAGGGATGGCCTCATTGGAACGGGCGACACGTAGCCGCAACAATGGATAAAAAGTCATACTAGCCATGTCCTCACGTCATACCTTGGATCCCAATGAAACGATTGCCTCCCCTGCCGGCGCTGCACACTTTTCTGATTACCGCGCAGTGCTGCAACTTCACCCGTGCTGCTGAACAGCTGTACATCACCCAAGGTGCGGTGAGTCGGCAGATCGCCGGGCTGGAAGAACATCTGGGTTATGAACTGTTCATTCGCCAGGCTCGAGGCTTGAGCCTGACCGCTGAAGGACGGGAATGGCTGCCACGGGTCCAGCAGATTTTCGGTCTGATCGACGAGGCGGTGGAACAGATCGGCGAGAAGCGCGAAACCCTGCAACTCAAGGCCCCGACGTGCGTCATGCGCTGGCTGTTGCCACGGCTGTTGCAGTGGCAACGGGAGCGCCCGGATGTGCCGGTGGAATTGACCACCACGGTCAAGCACGGTGTGGATTTTCATCGCGAGCAGTTCGATGCAGCGGTGGTGTATGGCGTGCCACCGGACACCTCACTGGCGTCCCATCGGCTGTTTGACGAACAACTGACGCCGGTCTGTTCCAAGCCGTTGCTCGAAGGTCCGGTGCCGCTGCTGACGCCGGAAGATCTGGAGCAGCACATGCTGCTGCACCCGACACGGGATGAACGAGACTGGAAGGCCTGGCTGGCCACCGCGGATGTTCGCTTGAGCAATGTCGGCAAGGGTCAGCATTTCGAAACGCTGGACCTGGCGATGTCGATGGCGTCCCAAGGGACAGGCGTGGCGATCGGGGATTGGTCGTTGATTGGCGATGATTTGAGTGCCGGGCGGCTGGTCATGCCGTTTGAATTGAAGGTGAAGACCGGGTTGGCGTATTACCTTGTTTTCCCCGATAAACCTGGACCTTCGCCGAAGTTGCGTGAATTGATGGGGTGGTTGGTGGAGCAGGCTCAGGCGCGGTGAATGTGTGTGTGGCGTGGTGTGTCAGTTAGATCCACCCCTCATCGGAACGCCGCCCGCCCATCCCTCCCGAAACGTCGGACCGCCCCAGAGGGGAGAGGGGGAAAGGGGGCAGATCCGGGGCCGTTCAAAACTTGAGTTCGACTCGATATCTCAGGTCGCAAAATTTCGATCAGACAACCCGGTCAGTCCCCTCGCCCCTCTGCGGCGGTCCGACGTTTCGGGAGGGTTAGGGTGAGGGGTGGTTTTCAGCTCAATACCCGACAGCAAACCTCTGACGAGAATGCTTCGGCGCTTCCACTTCATCGATCATCGCAATCGCATAATCGGCAAAAGTAATCCAGCTCCGCCCTTCGCTACTCACCAGCAAATCATCCTTGCCGATCCGAAACGTGCCTGTGCGCTCACCTTCGACAAACTCTGCCGACGGCGACACAAAGGTCCAGTCCAGCTGTTTTTCCTGCCGCAGGTTTTCCAGAAACAGCGCACCGGCACTGGCCTCAGCCTTGTACGCCTGCGGAAAACCCTCGCTGTCGATGACGCGGGTTCCGTCCGGCAGCAACAGCGAACCGGCACCGCCCACCACCAGCAGACGATTCACGCCGGCCTGTTTCACCGGTCCGATCACCGCGCTGGCAGGAAGGGTCGCGAAGTGCGCAGCGCTGATCACCACGTCATGGCCCGCGACTGCCGCTTGCAAGGTTTCAGCGTCGAGCGCATCCACATTTTTACTCACCACACCGGCACGTTGGCCGATCTTCGAGGTGTCGCGGGCGATCGCCGTAACGCTGTGACCCCGGCGCAAGGCTTCTTCTAACAGCTGGCTACCGGCGCGACCGGTAGCTCCAATGATTGCGATCTTGCTCATGACGTTCTCCAGTGTGGATCAGTGTGAGTAGGTGAATCGGGTTACCACTTCATCTCGCCCTTGGCGACTTTGGCGCTCAGTTCCAGGGAGCTTTCTTCACCCAGCTTCGGGTAGCGTTTTTTCATCGCGGCGATCAGCGCAGCGGAGTCTTTGGCCTTGGCGGTTTCTTCGTCGAAGGTCTTGATGTAATCGGCAGTGAACTGCACGGCGGCCAGGGAGCGGGCGCTCTCACCGAGGTAATGACCCGGCACGATGGTTTTCGGCTTCAGGGTTTCGATGGCATGCAGCGTAGTCAACCAATCGGCGTGGGACTGCGGCGTCTGGGTGTCAGCCATCCACACATGGATGTTTTCCGCGACGACGACGCCACCGACCACCGCCTTGATCGACGGAATCCAGACAAAGGTGCGATCCGGCTGCTTGCCCTCAAGCCCCACCACCTGCAACTTCTGTCCTTCGAGCATCAGGCTGTCGCCTTTGAGTACATCCGGCACGATGGTTTTGGCCGGTACGTCGGCGCCCATTTTCGGCCCCCAGAACGCCAGTTTGCCGTCGACGGTTTTCTGGATGTGGTCCACGGTCGGCTGCGAGGCGAGCACTTTGGCGTTGGGGAATGCGGCAGTCAGGGTGTCGAGGCCGAAGTAGTAATCCGGGTCACCGTGGCTGATGTAGATGGTGGTCAGTTGCTTGCCGCTGGCGCGGATCTTCTCGACCACTTGCTCGGCCTGGGATTTGCCAAATTGTGCATCCACCAAAATCGCGTCTTTCTCGCCGCTGACCAGCACCGAGGTCACCGGAAAAATCGCCTTGTCGCCCGGGTTGTAGACGTCCAGGGTCAGGGTCGAGGCAGCCGCCGCGTGGGCGGCGAAACCGAGGGTGGCGGTGGCCAGCAAAATACGTTTAAGCGAGGTGAAGCCGATCATCTGTTGCTCCGTTGTCAAATTGCCGTGCGTGGCGATGGACCAGAGCTTAGTTGCATGACTCAGTACAAAAAATGCGATGCTGGGACATAGTTTGTTTCTGAAAGTGAGCGAATGATGGATCGTCTACAAGCAATGCGGGTGTTCGTCACGGTGGTTGACCTCGGCAGCCAATCAGCCGCCGCCGATCACCTGGACCTGTCACGGCCCGTGGTTTCGCGCTATCTGGCGGAGCTGGAGGATTGGGTCGGCGCACGCCTGATGCACCGCACCACGCGCAAGCTGAGCCTGACCGCCGCCGGCAGTGAAATCCTGCCTCGTTGTCGGCAGATGCTCGACTTGTCCACGGACATGCAGGCCGCCGTCAGCGAACCGGACGATGCGCCGCGCGGCGTGTTGCGGATCAGCGTCAGCACTTCGTTCGGTCAGGCACAACTGGCGGATGCCATGGCCGCTTACGTCAAACGTTATCCCGGCGTCAGCATCGACATGCAGATGCTCGACCGCACGGTGAACCTGGTGGATGAGCGCATCGATCTGGCGATCCGCACCAGCAACGACCTGGACCCGAACCTGATCGCGCGACGGCTGACGGTCTGCCGCTCGGTGATCTGCGCCTCCCCCGCTTATCTGCTCGAACACCCGACACCGCGGCGGGTCGAGGATCTGAGCCAGCACAATTGCCTGACCCACTCCTACTTCGGCAAAAGCCTCTGGCATTTCGAGGAGGACGGTGAGCAGGTGTCAGTGCCGGTGCAGGGCAACATCAGCGCCAACGAAGCCAGCACGTTGTTGCGCGCGGCGATGGCCGGTGCAGGGGTGGCGATGCTTCCCAGTTATCAGGCCGGCGTGTATATCCATAGCGGCGAATTGATCCGCCTGCTGCCCCATGCCGAACCCCGGCAGATGAACGTTTACGCGGTGTATGCCTCACGCAAACACATGCCGGCGGCGTTGCGCAGCATGCTGGATTTTCTGGTGCTCAGATTCCCGGACGATCCGGCGTGGGATATCGGCCTGTAACCGTATCCCCTTGTGGGAGCGAGCCTGCTCGCGAAGGCGGTGGGTCAGCCAACATCATTGTTGAATGATTGATCGCATTCGCGAGCAGGCTCGCTCCCACAGGGGAAATCACTGTTCTGAATGTCGGGTTACATGCCCAGGCCGTGTTACTGGTAACTCACTGGCACTGACCTATGCTGAAAGTAGTACCGAAGGGTATTCGTTCAGAGGTCAACGCCATGAACATCAAAACAAGAAGATACCTCGCGATTTTCATCACCTGCGCGGCCACGCTCGCGCTGTATGGCACCGCGGCCTGGCGGGTCGAGCAGTTGCGACAACTGCCCCGTGAATACGCGAGCTGCAACTTCGAACGCTGCATTCCCCACAACGCGACCCTCAACGCCCTCAAGTAACGAAGGGGATCAGGCCTCGTTGTCCTGATCGGCCTTCAAGCGGTCGCGAAATGCCTTGGGCGAGATCCCCACTCGACGCCGGAACAGGCGCGTGAAGTTGGTCGGATCAGAGAACCCCAACACGTCGGACATCTCATAAATGGTCATGCTGGTGTAGGTCAGCAAGCGCTTGGCCTCCAGCAATTGACGCTCGTGCATGATCTGCAACGCCGGTTGTCCCGCCAGCTCACGGCAGGTGCCGTTGAGGTGGGACACGGAAATCCCCAGCCGATGGGCCAGGTCCTCGACCTTGACGTGCTGGCGATAGGTCTCTTCCACCAGTTGGATAAAACCGTTGAGGTATTCCCGGGCTCGCTGCGGACGCTGGCTGGCGTTGCGGCGGGAAATCACCTGGCGGCTGACCCACACCATGATCACGCTGACCAACGAATGCATGAGCATTTCGCGAGCCGGCTGGTGCCCGGTGTATTCGTCTTGCAGCGCTGAAAACAGGCTGTTGAGGTATTCGCCTTCCTTGCCCGCCGGATAACTTTCGGCCTGGGCCAGAGCGTTCACCGAGTTGCCCAGTTGCGCCTGAAGATGAGCAACCAGCGGCGCGGCAAGGGTCACGACAAACCCTTCGACGTCCTCGGAAAACCGATAGCCATGCACCGATAACGGCGGCAGGATCAGGATCGCCGGCTCAGTCAATTGCGTGCGTTTGCCTTCGATTTCAAGCTCTGCCTGACCTTTGAATACGAAGAGCAGCTGGCACAAATCGGCGTGGCGGTGGGGTTTGATTTCCCATTGGTGTTCGCGGCTGCGTTTGGAAATGGTTTCACAGTGCAGCAAGTCCGGGGTCGGCCAATCCAGGCTTTCACCGTAGAGCTTGAACACTGGAATCGAAGGTAGGTCAGGCTTGTTCATCACTTCAATCCAGGCCTCGGGGGTAGGCGGGCGATAATCGCACCGATTGGCAGAATGTACAGGTATCGGCTCAGTTTTCCCCTTCAATTGACAGACTCGCGAGAGAAAAATGCAAGCACTCGATCCATAAAAATTATTCACCGGCCCTGGTCGCGTGAAGCTTGCGAGTCATAAAAACAATGAAAATGCTGAAAACCCAAATCGCCATCATCGGCGCCGGTCCGTCCGGTTTATTGCTCGGCCAATTGCTGCACAACGCCGGCATCGACACCCTCATTCTCGAACGCCAGACCCCGGACTATGTGCTCGGACGAATCCGTGCCGGCGTCCTCGAACAAGGCATGGTAGAGCTGTTGCGCCAGGCCGGGGTGGGACAGCGCATGGACGCCGAAGGGCTGGTCCACACAGGCTTCGAACTGGCCCTCGACGGACGTCAGGTCCACATCGATCTGCACGCCCTCACCGGTGGCAAAACGGTGATGATCTACGGTCAGACCGAGGTCACCCGCGACCTGATGGCCGCTCGTCGGGAGGCCGGTGCGCAGACGATTTACGAGGCAGGCAACGTCGTTCCTCACGGGATGAAAACCGAAGAGCCGTTCGTGACTTTTGAGAAGGACGGCGAGCTGTATCGACTCGATTGCGACTACATCGCCGGGTGCGACGGTTTCCATGGCGTGGCCCGGCAGTCGATTCCTGCCGAGTGCCTGAACGTGTTCGAGCGGGTCTATCCGTTTGGCTGGCTGGGGATTCTTGCCGATACCCCGCCAGTGCACGAAGAGCTGGTTTACGCCCGGCATGAGCGCGGTTTTGCCCTGTGCAGCATGCGTTCGGCCACCCGCACTCGCTATTACCTCCAGGTGCCGGCCGACGAGCACGTCGAGAACTGGTCTGATCAGCGCTTCTGGGATGAACTCAAATCCCGTCTGCCTTGTGCGTTGGCAGCGTCGTTGGTCACTGGACCTTCCATCGAAAAAAGCATCGCGCCGTTACGCAGTTTTGTCGTCGAACCGATGCAGTACGGGCGGATGTTTTTGGTCGGCGACGCCGCGCACATCGTCCCGCCCACCGGCGCCAAGGGCCTGAACCTGGCGGCCAGCGATGTCAGTACGCTGTTCAACATTCTGCTGAAGGTTTACCGGGAAGGCCGTGTGGATTTGCTGGAGAAATACTCCGAGGTCTGCCTGCGTCGGGTGTGGAAAGCCGAACGATTTTCCTGGTGGATGACCTCGATGCTGCACCGCTTTGACGATAACGACGCCTTCAGCCAGCGGATTGCCGAGTCGGAACTGGGGTACTTCGTCGACTCCGAAGCCGGTCGGAAAACCATTGCAGAAAATTACGTCGGCCTTCCATACGAGGCTATCGAATAGCCTGCTATCGACTTACACTGGCGAGCATCCCCGCTCGCCTTGCTCCTTGCGGGTTAATCACTGTCCGCAGGTTCTAACCCGTGACCAATCTCAACCAGCCTGAAACGCCCAAACCGGCCATTCGCAGCGTGTTGATCGCCCTGATGCTGGCGATCTTTCTGGGCGCGCTGGACCAGACCATCGTCGCCGTGTCGATGCCGGCCATTTCCGCACAATTCAAGGACGTCAGCCTGCTGGCCTGGGTGATTTCCGGCTACATGGTGGCAATGACGGTGGCCGTGCCGATCTACGGCAAATTGGGCGATCTGTACGGTCGCCGCACGTTGATGCTGTTTGGCATGGGAATGTTCACGGTCGCTTCGTTTTTCTGCGGCATGGCCCAGAGCATGGAGCAATTGGTGCTGGCGCGGATTCTTCAAGGCATCGGTGCTGGCGGGATGATTTCGGTCAGCCAGGCGATCATTGGCGACATCGTGCCGCCCCGGGAACGTGGCCGCTATCAAGGCTATTTCAGCAGCATGTACGCAGTGGCCAGCGTGGCCGGCCCGGTACTCGGCGGTTACATGACCGAGTACCTGTCATGGCGCTGGGTATTTCTGATCAACCTGCCGTTGGGCCTCGGTGCCTGGCTGGTGGCCAATCGAACGTTGGTGGGTTTGCCAGTGCCGCAACGCAAACCGATCATCGATTACCTCGGCACATTGTTGATGATCATCGGCTTGACCGCCTTGTTGCTGGGCATCACCCAGGTCGGTCAGGGCCATTCGTGGCGCAGTGCCGAAGTGCTGGGCCTGCTCGGTTGTGCGGTGTTGGTACTGGCGCTGTTCGTCTGGCATGAACGCCGGGCGCGGGAGCCGCTGCTGCCGATGCATTTGTTCGCCAATCGCAATGCGATCCTGTGCTGGTGCACGATTTTCTTCACCAGTTTCCAGGCGATCTCGCTGATTGTGTTGATGCCGCTGCGCTTCCAGAGCGTGACCGGCGCTGGGGCCGACAGCGCCGCGCTGCACCTGTTGCCGCTGGCGATAGGTTTGCCGATCGGGGCGTATGTCGCCGGCCGCCGAACCTCGGTGACCGGGCGCTACAAACCCATGATTCTGACCGGGGCCCTCATCATGCCCCTCTCGATTCTCGGTATGGCGTTCAGTCCTCCCCAGGCCTTTGTGCTCAGTAGTCTGTTCATGTTGCTCAGCGGGATCGCTAGCGGCATGCAGTTCCCGACGTCCCTGGTCGGAACGCAGAACGCGGTGGCACAACGGGACATCGGTGTCGCCACCAGCACCACCAACCTGTTCCGCTCACTGGGCGGTGCGGTGGGTGTGGCCTTGATGTCGGCACTGCTGCTGGCGTTGTTGCAGGACTCAAGTTTTGCCCACCTGGCCGGCTCTTCGATGATTGCCGAGGGCAGTTCGGGGAATGTCTTGCTCGATGGTTTGAACGCCGCGCCGGGGGATGCGCAGAACGCCTTGCGCGCTGAACTGCTGCTGACCTTTCAACATTTGCTGATGGTCAGCGCGGCGGTGTCGCTGCTGGGGCTGGCGGCCGCGGTTGCCATGCCGAACATGGTGTTGCGTGGGCGGGAAGACAAGGTTCGCTGATACCTCCGACTGATCGTTCCCACGCTCTGCGTGGGAATGCAGCCCGGGACGCTCCGCGTCCCAAGAGCGGACGCAGAGCGTCCATTGAGGCATTCCCACGCAGAGCGTGGGAACGATCACGGTAATCCATCAAGGGCTGTAATACCCGACAGCCACCAGAAAATGCCCGACCTTTTTCAGGTAGGCATGCTTGTCCTCGACCTTGCCGGTCACCGGGTTTTTCCAGCGGTACTCGTATTCGCCGTAGTCCTGCTTGGCCATCAGCGCCAGGATCGGCTCCCCAACCGGCTTGCCTTCCGGATCCTTGATCTTGCTGAAATCGGTATTGATCAACCGCAGGTTGGTGCCATGGGCGACATAACGCTGGTTATTCAGGTCGACGACGAAGACGTACAGGTCATCCTGCAAGTAACCGCCCTTGAGGGAGTTGATGGCGGTGAGCGTACCCTTCTCGTCCTTGGCCAGATCGGCCGCCGCTTTGTTCAGCAACGCCATCGCCTGTTCCGCTGAGGCCCGTGGCAAGTAGTAACCGACCGCGAGGATCCGCTGACCGATGCGCTGGTAGAACACATGCTTGCGTTCGACCTTGCCGTCGGACCAGTTCTGCCAGCGGTATTCGGCCTGCTGGATGCCATTGCCCTCCGGCACTTTCAAGGCGTCTTTGAAGGCTTTCTGCAAATCCGGCCCGAGCACATCGGACACATCACGGCCAATCAACGCCGAAGACGGCCCGCCACTGGCAAGCATCACGCCTTGGGTGTCGACCACGAACACGTAACGATCCTTGTCGACAAACTCGCCCTGACGGCTGAAAGCAGCGAAGGCCTTGTCGCCATGGTCGTGGTAGTACGCCAGGGCTTTTTCCAGCAAGGCTTTGGCAGCCTGGCTGTCGTCCTTTTCCGTGCCGGCGGCTTGAACCTGGCCAAGACACAGCAAAAGCATCACGCCCAGCAAGGCCAACCTATGCAAAAACCCCATTGCGCATCCCTCGTTCTTGTTGGTGTTTCAAGAGCGTAGACGGCAATGGGGTATGTATGGATATTCAGCGAATGGCAGTGTGTAAGGAAATCATTCCCGGGGCATCCGGGAATGATTCATGGCTCAAGGCCGGGCGCGCAGCTGCTGCTGCAGATTCTGAATCTGCGCCTGAAGGGAGTTGATGGTGCGGGTGACCTGGCTACGGAAGGCATCGAATTCGGCGGTATTGGTCCCGCCTGGTGTCGCGGCCGGGCGATTGTCCTGTTGGCTTTTGAGAATAATGACTTCCTGCTCCAGACGCTCGATGGCGGCGCTCGGGTTGCCTTGTTTCTTCAGGGCAACGATGTCGGAGCCAAGGCTTTTAAGTTGCGCGTCGAATTTGTCTGTGTCCGCCGGGTTGCTTTTCAGCACGGCTACATCGCTGTTCAAGACTTTGACCTGAGCCTGCAATTGAATGGTGGCGGTCTGTTGCTCAGTGGTCTGAGCGGTCATCTGCGCCAAGCGCTTATCCAGATCAGTGGTTTGGGCAGTCATCTGTGCCAGACGCTTGTCCAGATCGGTGGTCTGGCCGAGGACGCCTTGCTGCTGTTTACTTTGATCCTGGAGCTTGCTTTCCAGCTGTTTGATTTGCAGCTTCAAGGCTTCGCTGTCGCTGCTGACGTTGGTCTGACTGGCGACAACCTTGCCGGAAATGTCCTGCAAGCGCCCCGCCGCATCCTCACTGATACGCGCGAAACTTTCCTGGGTCGCCACCAATTGCTGTTCCATCAGCGAGAGCTGCTGGAAGCTCCACCAGGCAAGGCCTGCAAACGCAAAGAACAAGGCGCCGACCAGCGCCCACAGCGGGCCGGTGCTCGGGCTTTTGACTTTGACGACGGGCGCGGTCCGCGAATGCACGGAGGTGCGAGCGGTGGTCGGAAAATCATCGTCGTCGAGGCTGTCGGCACGCAGGCTCGGTACATCGTCGAAGTCGTCGTTGGCATCGTTACGCATGGACATTGAGTCAACCTTTGTGGAACGCGGTGATGGCTTGATGCGGCGCAGTATAACCCCCACTGCCGCATCGATTGACCCTCAACCCCGAACTCGGTTCAGTGTGGCGGCGCTAACCCATGCCTTAGCGAATGTCCTGGGCCTTCCACCAGCCGCAGAATTCATCGAGGGCGGTCCAGAGACTGACTTTGGGATCGTAGTCCAGATAATGCCGGGCGCGACTGATGTCCAGGGTGAAATTTTTGTTCATCACCTGCATGCCCAAGCGCGACAGGGTCGGCTCGGGACGACCCGGCCACACCTTGCACACTCCCTCGTTGAGCGCCGCCACGGTGTAGGCCAAACCGTAGGAACGGTAGCGGGTAACCTGTGGGACATCCATCTTGCGCATCACGTAGTTGACCACGTCCCACAACGGCACCGGCGTGCCGTTGCTGATGTTGTAGGCCTTGCCCAATGCCGAACCACTGGCCAGCAAACTGCTGAGCAACGCTTCATTGAGGTTTTGCACGCTGGTGAAATCAACCTTGTTCAGGCCGTTGCCGATGATCGCGAGCCGTCCTTTACGCTGCATTTTCAGCAGCCGCGGAAAGATGCTCATGTCACCAGCCCCCGTCACGAAACGCGGGCGCAGGGCCAGGGTTTCGAGGCCGAACTCCTGAGCGCCGAACACTTTTTGCTCGGCCAGGTATTTGGTCGCGGCGTAGGGATGCTTGAAGCGCTTGGGCACCTGTTCTTCGGTCAGCCCCAGGTGATCGCGGCCATCGAAGTAGATCGACGGCGACGACAAGTGCACCAGTCGGCGAACCCGCTGTTTCAGACAGGCCTCGACCACGTTTTCCGTGACCTGCACGTTGCCTTGATGGAAGTCCTGATAACGCCCCCACAAACCGACCGCACCGGCGCAATGCACCACGGCTTCGACGTCTGAGCACAGGTCGTGTGCCAGTTCCGGGTCGCTCAAGTCACCCTGGATGAACTCGGCGCCACGGCGCACCAGATGCTCCACACTTTCGGCCCGGCGACCGTTGACCCGCACGTCCAGGCCCTGCTCCAGGGCAAAACGCGCAAAGCGCCCGCCGATGAAGCCGCTTGCGCCGGTAACCAGAATTTTCATGAATTGCTCCGAATATTTCGTTTTGCGTTTTGCATATTGCGTGAGGTCTTGACGCTGCCTGTCAGTCCAACGGCACCAGCCATTGCTTCGACGAACGCACCAACTGATCGGTCAGTAACCCCAGCAACTGACCACCATTGCGCCAATGATGCCAGTACAGCGGCACATCGATCGGCTTATCGGGCAAAAGCTCTACCAATACACCGCGTTCCAGTTGCTCGCGCACCTGCAGTTCAGGCACCAGGCCCCAACCGAGTCCCGCTTCCGTGAGACGGATGAAGCCTTCCGACGAGGGGCATAGATGGTGTTCGAATCCGCCATCGACGCCGAGGGACGCAAGGTAGCGATGCTGTAGGAAATCGTCCGGGCCAAACACCAACGCGGGCGTTTTCGACAACAGATCGGCGCGCACGCCTTCAGGGAAATGCCGGGCAATAAATGCCGGGCTGGCCAATGCACGGTAGCGCATGGCCCCCAACAAAACGCTGCGGGCGCCGGCCACCGGGCGCTCGCTGGCGCAGATGCACGCGGCCACTTCGCCAGCGCGCATGCGTTTGAGGCCCACCGTCTGGTCTTCGACGACCAGATCCAGCAGCAGGTGTTGCTCGGCGCAGAAATCACTGACGGCTGCAGCCCACCACGTGGCCAGACTGTCGGCGTTCAAGGCGATGCGCAGGCGTTCCGGCAGACCTTCTTCGTCGAGTGCCGGCACCAAGGTTTGCAAGTCCCGTTCAAGTAAACGCACCTGCTGCACATGGTTGAGCAGCCGTCGGCCGATTTCGGTCGGGGCCGGCGGTGTTACCCGCACCAGCACCGGTTGGCCGACCCGCGCCTCGAGCAATTTGATGCGCTGGGAGATCGCCGATTGCGACAAGCCGAGCACCTGCGCAGCTCGTTCGAACCCGGCCTGCTCGACCACCGCGGCCAGGGCAGAAAGCAATTTATAGTCGAACATCAGTTTTCCTAATGAGCGATCAGCAAGATTGGTTTTTCTTATACAGCTTTGCACTGGAGAATAGCCAGCAAGAACTCTTCAACAAGGATCATCGACATGGCTGGCGAAACTTCATTGGCAACCCTGCTGCGCAGCATGAGCCCGCAACTTAACGTCGGCGAATACGTGTTCTGCACCCTGCGCGACGGCAAGTTGCCGGCAAGTCTTGAGATTGTCGGCAGCTTTCGCGAGCAGGAAGGTCTGACGGTGATTCTGGAACGCTCCCACGCCGAGAAGGCCGGTTTCAGCTTCGATTACGTCGCGGCCTGGATCACCTTGAACGTGCACTCGGCCCTCGAAGCCGTCGGCCTGACCGCCGCATTCGCCACGGCATTGGGCCAGGCCGGCATCAGTTGCAACGTGATCGCTGGCTATTACCACGACCATTTATTCGTCGGCCAGGCCGATGCCGAACGCGCCCTGCACGTGCTGCGGGATCTGGCGGCCAACGCGGAGTAAACATCTTATGTGGCAAAGCTATGTAAACGGCCTGTTGGTGGCCGCGGGGCTGATCATGGCGATCGGTACTCAGAATGCGTTTGTGTTGGCCCAGAGCCTTAGGCGCGAACATCACCTGCCCGTGGCGGCACTGTGCGTGATCTGCGATGCCTTGCTGGTGGCCGCCGGGGTATTCGGCCTGGCGACGGTGCTGGCGCAAAACCCGACGCTTTTAGCGGTTGCCCGTTGGGGTGGCGCGGCGTTTCTGATTTGGTATGGCAGCCTGGCGTTGCGTCGGGCCTGCTCGAAACAGAGCCTGCAACAGGGCGAAAACCAGACCGTGCGCTCGCTGCGCGCGGTGATGCTCAGTGCTTTGGCCGTAACGCTGCTTAACCCGCACGTTTATCTGGATACCGTGTTGCTGATTGGCTCTCTCGGTGCTCAACAAACCGAGCCCGGCGCTTATGTCGTGGGCGCGGCCAGTGCGTCGTTGCTGTGGTTTTTCACCCTGGCATTGGGCGCCGCGTGGCTCGCGCCATGGCTGGCCCGGCCGAGCACTTGGCGGATTCTCGATCTATTGGTGGCGGTGATGATGTTTGCCGTGGCCTTTCAATTGATCGCCGCTGGCTGATTATTCCAAAAGGCTCTGGAACCTCTATCCCACACAGTTGTTGCGTGGTTATGCCGCCCCCCCGGTGCTATGATCCGGTCCGATGCGCCGCAAAGAGTACAAACTCCCCGGCGCTTGTCTGGCCGCCCGTGATCGGCCTTGCGCTCACCGCAACTGACCTGATTAGGAGAATCATCATGGCTTTCGAATTGCCGCCGCTGCCTTACGCACACGATGCCCTGCAGCCGCACATTTCCAAGGAAACTCTGGAATACCACCACGACAAGCACCACAACACCTATGTCGTGAACCTGAACAACCTGGTGCCAGGCACCGAGTTCGAAGGCAAGACTCTGGAAGAAATCGTCAAATCTTCCTCGGGCGGTATCTTCAACAACGCCGCTCAGGTCTGGAACCACACTTTCTACTGGAACTGCCTGGCGCCAAACGCCGGCGGTCAACCAACCGGCGCACTGGCTGAGGCAATCAATGCAGCCTTCGGTTCGTTCGACAAGTTCAAGGAAGAGTTCAGCAAGACTTCCATCGGCACCTTCGGTTCCGGTTGGGGCTGGCTGGTGAAAAAGGCTGACGGTTCCCTGGCCCTGGCCAGCACCATCGGCGCCGGCAACCCGCTGACCAACGGCGACACCCCGCTGCTGACCTGCGACGTCTGGGAACACGCTTACTACATCGACTACCGCAACCTTCGTCCAAAATACGTCGAAGCGTTCTGGAACCTGGTCAACTGGAAATTCGTGGCTGAGCAGTTCGAAGGCAAAACCTTCACCGCTTAAGATCGACGCCAGTCAAAAAAACCCGGCTTTTGCCGGGTTTTTTTATGCACCAGGAAAAGTCTTGGGGCGGCAGTTGGACCTTCGCGAGCAGGCTCGCTCCCACAAGGACACCACTGTACTTGTGGGAGCGAGCCTGCTCGCGAAGAACGATGACGCGGTAGAACTGACTGAACGCCTATTCCTGCGGGTCGACGATATCCAACGCCCGATTAACGGCTAAGTCCGCCAACATGACGATCTGCGCAATGGCCAACGCCGTGCTGCGCTGGGAGCCGGTCAGGTAGGTGGCGAAATCACTGGCCAAGACGTTGGCTGAAGCCAATGACTCACAGGCGTGGGCCAGGAGGGATTCGGTATCCATGTCGGGGGCGATCATGAACATGGTGTTGGGACTGTAGGGTTTGGTGATGTTGAAGGGTGGGTCGGGGATTAATTTATCCACTTACATAGCCTTTTGAGTTTGGAGCCATCGATTCCCGATCTCACTCGAAGAAGAGGTGGCAGCTATGTGCAGGGTGAGATCACCGGCAAAAGGAACCCGGCCGGACCGAAGTCCGCCCGCACACAGCCGCCATAAAACAATTGCTGACAGCCTGGAGCTGGCGGCAATTATGGAGGGCCTAGCGCTGGTTTCCAATTGCTTAGTCGGGGATCTCACTCCCGATCGCTGATTTTCAGCGACAGCCAAAAGGTTATTGAACCCGCTTCCTACGGGCAACCTGAAAACCTCGTGGGAAAGGTCTGGTTTTTTTACCGCTATTTAAACGTACGCATCCGTTGCCCGTGCAGCCGCCATCGCGAGCAGGCTCGCTCCCACAGGGAATCGGCGCATGCCTTTCGCACCTCACCACTCAACAGGCCGAGCGTTAGCTCGCCTGCAGCTCTTGACCTTGATCCACCCGCCCCTTCGGGAGGCTGAGTGGAGGTGTTCATCCGGGGAGTGGCGCGCAGCGCCGTTCGACGCAGTCGAACACATCGAGAGGAGGTCGAAGCGAAGCCGACCGGAGGCGATGCCCCCAGATGAATACCGGAGCGAAGGAACGCCGAGCCCAGGCGAGGGGCCGGACGCTTGGGGCGAGCGTTTTTTTGCTTACTTTTTTTAGGCGTTTGTAAAAAAAGTGAGTCGCCGTAAGGGCGAAACCCCAAGTGGCCGTTACCGCAGAAATGGATATGTACACCGGGTGTATCCGCAAAACCAGGGCGATTTCCCAAGATGAAACCAGCCTTCAGCCCCTTGCCCCACCGCCACAGCCGTCTAACATCAATCAAACGGAAAATATGTCCAAATCCCCCTCAAGTTGAAGGACCCAACAACCGACACAGTACAACCAGTACAAATACTCCAGACAACAGCATTTCAGCCAAGCTACAGGCAAAACCCCATGTGATTGATTGTCCCTTTGACTGCCATCACCGGATTGCCAATACTCATGGCAACTTGACGCTACCCGCACGGAACAAGGAATGACTCTTTGAAGCTGGAACTCAAGAACAGCTTGTCGGTGAAGTTGCTTCGGGTCGTGCTCCTGTCGGCATTGATCGTCGGCGTGGTCTTGAGCTGCGCACAGATCGTTTTTGATGCCTATAAAACACGCCAGGCCGTGGCCAGCGATGCCCAACGCATCCTCGACATGTTCCGCGACCCCTCGACCCAGGCCGTCTACAGCCTGGACCGGGAAATGGGTATGCAGGTGATCGAAGGCCTGTTTCAGGACGACGCTGTGCGCAAGGCCTCCATTGGCCATCCCAGCGAAGCCATGCTCGCGCAAAAGTCTCGCGAGCTGCAGCATTCCGACAGTCGCTGGCTGACCGACCTGATCCTCGGCAAGGAACGCACCTTCACCACCCAGCTGGTGGGTCGCGGCCCTTACAGCGAGTATTACGGCGACTTGAGCATCACCCTCGACACCGCCACCTACGGCCAGGGTTTCATCGTCAGTTCGGTGATCATCTTCATCTCCGGCGTGTTGCGTGCGATGGCCATGGGGCTGGTGCTGTACCTGGTCTATCACTGGCTGCTGACCAAGCCGCTGTCGCGGATCATCGAGCACCTCACGGAAATCAATCCGGATCGCCCCAGCGAACACAAAATCCCGCTGCTCAAGGGGCATGAAAAGAACGAACTGGGGATCTGGATCAACACCGCCAACCAGTTGCTCGAGTCCATCGAGCGCAACACCCATTTGCGCCACGAAGCGGAAAACAGCCTGCTACGCATGGCGCAGTACGACTTCCTCACCGGCCTGCCGAACCGCCAGCAATTACAGCAACAACTGGACAAAATCCTGGTCGACGCTGGCAAGTTGCAACGTCGGGTCGCGGTATTGGTGGTCGGCCTCGACGACTTCAAGGGCATCAACGAACAATTCAGCTACCAGACCGGCGACCAACTGCTGCTGGCTCTGGCCGATCGCCTGCGAGCTCACAGCGGACGCCTTGGCGCCCTCGCCCGCCTCGGCGGCGACCAGTTCGCCCTGGTTCAGGCCGACATCGAACAACCCTACGAAGCGGCCGAACTGGCCCAAAGCATTCTCGATGACCTGGAAGCGGCATTTGCCCTCGACCATCAGGAGATTCGCCTGCGCGCCACCATCGGCATCACCCTGTTCCCCGAGGACGGTGACAGCACCGAGAAACTCCTGCAAAAAGCCGAGCAGACCATGACCCTGGCCAAGACTCGCTCGCGCAACCGTTATCAGTTCTATATCGCCAGCGTCGACACCGAGATGCGCCGCCGTCGCGAGCTGGAAAAAGACCTGCGCGACGCCCTGGCCCGCGATCAGCTCTACCTCGTCTACCAACCGCAGATCAGCTATCGCGATCACCGGGTAGTGGGTGTCGAGGCGCTGATTCGCTGGCAGCATCCCGAGCACGGGCTGGTGCCGCCGGACTTGTTCATCCCCCTGGCCGAGCAGAACGGCACCATCATCGCCATCGGCGAATGGGTGCTGGATCAGGCGTGCAAGCAATTGCGCGACTGGCATGACCAGGGTTTCGTCGACCTGCGCATGGCGGTGAATCTGTCCACTGTGCAGCTGCACCACGCCGAGTTGCCACGGGTGGTCAACAATTTGCTGCAGATGTATCGCCTGCCACCGCGCAGCCTGGAGCTGGAAGTCACCGAAACCGGTCTGATGGAAGACATCAGCACGGCCGCCCAGCACCTGCTGAGCCTGCGCCGCTCCGGCGCGCTGATCGCGATCGACGACTTCGGTACCGGTTACTCGTCACTGAGTTATCTGAAAAGCCTGCCGCTGGACAAGATCAAGATCGACAAGAGCTTCGTTCAAGACCTGCTCGATGACGACGACGATGCGACCATCGTTCGGGCCATCATCCAGCTGGGCAAGAGCCTGGGCATGCAGGTGATTGCCGAAGGCGTGGAAACCGCCGAGCAAGAGGCCTACATCATCTCCGAGGGCTGTCACGAAGGTCAGGGCTATCTCTACAGCAAGCCGCTGCCGGCGCGGGAATTGAGCGCATATCTGAAACAGGCCCAACGCAGCAACGCGGCTATTTTGTAAAAAATCAAAAGATCGCAGCCTCGTTTCACTCTGTAGGAGCTGTCGAGTGAAACGAGGCTGCGATCTTTTGATCTACCTCACGGGTCTCCGTGAATAAGAAATATTTCCAGGTACAACCCTTTACAGATAATGCGAAAGATTTGCATTATGTCGCAGCTTTGCGCGCTTGCTGCGCCATTCCACCCCTCTCGAAGCAGGATGTTCGCCATGATTCGTATGCCTCTGGCTACCGCCAGTCTGTTGGCCATCGCTATTTCCCTCGCCGGTTGTGGCGAAGGCAAAGACAAAGCTGTCGCTGCGCAAGCACCGACTCCGGCCGCCAGCACCACGGCCCCTGCGGCTGCACCTGCCGCTGCCAGTAAAGTCGACGAAGCCGCCGCCAAAGCCGTTGTCGCGCATTATGCCGACATGGTCTTCGCCGTTTACAGCGATGCCGAATCCACCGCGAAGACCCTGCAAACCGCCATCGATGCCTTCCTTGCCAAACCAAACGCCGACACCCTGAAAGCCGCCAAGGCTGCCTGGATTGCTGCGCGCGTTCCTTACCTGCAGAGCGAAGCGTTCCGTTTCGGCAACACCATCATCGACGACTGGGAAGGTCAGGTGAACGCCTGGCCACTGGACGAAGGCCTGATCGACTACGTCGACAAATCCTACGAGCACGCACTGGGTAACCCGGGCGCCACGGCCAACATCATCGCCAACACTGAAGTTCAGGTCGGCGAAGACAAGGTCGAAGTGAAAGACATCACCCCCGCAAAACTCGCCAGCCTGAACGAGCTGGGAGGTTCCGAGGCCAACGTCGCCACCGGCTACCACGCCATCGAATTCCTGCTCTGGGGCCAGGACCTGAACGGCACCGGCCCTGGCGCCGGCAACCGCCCAGCTTCCGACTACCTGGAAGGCAAAGGCGCAACCGGCGGTCACAACGATCGTCGTCGCGCTTACATGAAGTCCGTGACCCAACTGTTGGTCAGCGACCTGGAAGAGATGGTCGGTAACTGGAAACCGAACGTGGCCGACAACTACCGCGCCACCCTCGAAGCCGAGCCAGCTGAATCCGGCCTGCGCAAAATGCTGTTCGGCATGGGCAGCCTGTCCCTGGGCGAACTGGCGGGCGAGCGCATGAAGGTTTCCCTGGAGGCCAACTCCCCGGAAGACGAACAGGATTGCTTCAGCGACAACACCCACAACTCGCACTTCTACGATGCCAAAGGCATTCGCAACGTGTACCTGGGCGAATACACCCGTGTCGACGGTACCAAAATGACCGGCGCCAGCCTGTCGTCCCTGGTGGCCAAGGCTGACCCGGCTGCCGATACTGCGCTGAAAACCGACCTGGCGGCGACCGAAGCCAAGTTGCAGGTCATCGTCGATCACGCCAACAAGGGTGAGCACTACGACCAACTGATCGCCGCCGGCAACACCGCTGGCAACCAGATCATCCGCGACGCGATCGCCTCCCTGGTCAAGCAGACCGGTTCGATCGAAGCCGCGGCTGGAAAACTGGGCATCAGCGACCTGAACCCGGACAACGCTGATCACGAATTCTGATCAACGCTGGCTGAATAAAAAGGCGACCTCCGGGTCGCCTTTTTTCATTTCAGGGCTGGCTGGCTTTTTGGCCCAAGGTGCCCAATTCAATCGGCGTCTTGATGTAAAACAGGGAAATATCTTCGGCATCCAAACGCTGAAACAGGCATGTCAGCTCGTCTTCCGTGAGGGCCAGGCGGACTTCAATGGGCTGATCGGCCAGTTCGAAAAGATGCGAAGAGTGCAACTGTCCGGAATGCCCAAAGCCCTCGATGCCAGTGGTCATTGTCGCGCCGCGCAAACCCAGTTCCTTGGCCTGATCGACTATCCACTCGCCAAGCATCCTGCCCTCATGACGGCGACTCTGTTGGGTAAAAAAAATCACCAGAAAACCGTCCATGATTGACCTCCCGCAGAATGCGCAAAACCTACAGGTTCAGCATAGCTTCGCTGACTCTCGCAGGATGACCCGACTGTCCGCGTACTGACAGCCGGGCATAACCGGGGACTGAACGCTTAAAGGCGCGGATACCTTGCGGATGCATTGCCTCACATCAAGTAAACGATAATTCCTCTTATTCAATCTCCCCTGCCCTGTTAGACTTTGCGCCCTTGTTTTGCTCGTCTTGCAGGATGTCTGATGCCCTCGCTGCCTCTTCGCTTGTCCGCACTGTTGCTGGCCCTGGGCCTGAGTGCCTGCGATGACGCCCCACGTTTTACCGAGGCCGAACCCGGTGAAGCCCGGTCCGGTGGCAGCGCAACCGTGCGCAAGACCGATCAGAACTCATTTTCCCTGCCCTCCGCCAACCTGCCGCCATCACGGCGCGTGGACTTCAGTGTCGGCAACAGCTTTTTCCGTAATCCCTGGGTGATCGCTCCGTCGACCACCACCGCCCGGGATGGCCTCGGCCCGCTGTTCAACACCAACGCCTGCCAGAACTGCCACATCAAGGACGGCCGCGGTCATCCGCCCATGCCTGATGCGCAGAACGCCGTGTCGATGCTGGTACGCCTGTCGATTCCCGATACGCCGGCCTATGCCAAGGTCATCGAGCAACTCGGTGTCGTCCCGGAGCCGGTCTACGGCGGACAATTCCAGGACATGTCCGTGCCGGGTGTCGTGCCGGAAGGCAAAGTGCGCGTCGATTACACGCCCGTTCCGATTCGCTTCAGGGACGGCACCGAAGTCGAGTTGCGCAAACCGACGTTGCAGATCACCCAGCTCGGCTACGGCCCGATGCACCCTGACACGCGTTTCTCGGCCAGGGTCGCCCCGCCAATGATTGGCCTGGGCCTGCTCGAAGCGATCCCCGACGAGGCGATCCTGGCCAATGCCGACGCTCAGGCAAAAGCGAAGAACGGGATCGCCGGGCGGCCGAACCGGGTCTGGGATGACGCGCAGCAAAAAACCGTCCTTGGGCGATTTGGCTGGAAGGCCGGGCAACCGAACCTCAATCAACAGAATGTTCACGCGTTTTCTGGCGATATGGGTCTGACCACGAGCCTGAGAACCGTCGACGATTGCACCGCCGCGCAAACCGCCTGCAAACAGGCACCGAATGGCAATGGCCCGGAGGGTGAGCCGGAAGTCAGCGACAACATCCTGCGTCTGGTGCTGTTCTACAGCCGTAACCTCGCCGTACCGGCCCGCCGCGATGTCAGCGCCCCCGAGGTGCTGGCCGGCAAGACCCTGTTTTTCCAGGCCGGGTGCCAGTCCTGCCACACCCCGAAATACACCACCGCCGCCAACGCCGCCGAACCTGAACTGGCCAATCAAGTGATTCGCCCTTACAGCGATCTGCTGCTGCATGACATGGGCGACGGTCTGGCCGACCACCGTACCGAATTCCAGGCCAGCGGCCGCGACTGGCGCACCCCGCCGTTGTGGGGCATCGGCCTGACGCAGGCGGTCAGTGGCCACACCCGGTTTTTGCACGATGGCCGCGCCCGCAATCTGCTCGAAGCCGTGCTCTGGCATGGCGGCGAAGCCACAGCGGCGCAGCAACAGGTTTTGTCTTTCAATGCCGAGCAGCGCGCTGCGTTGCTGGCGTTCTTGAATTCTCTTTAATACGTATTCCATAGCGGGAGCCCGACATGTTCCGTCCCAAATTGTTGTTCACCAGCCTTGCCGCACTCGCCTTGGGCGCCTGTTCACCGCAGGATCCGCAGGCCGTCACTTCGGCGGCGATCGCCAAGTCGGTGATCCTGCCGACCTACACGCGCTGGGTTGAAGCCGACCGCCAACTGGCCGTCAGCGCTCTGGCCTACTGCGAAGGCAAGCAAAACCTCGACACCGCCCGCGCCGACTTCCTGCATGCGCAGAAAGCCTGGGCCGAGCTGCAACCATTGCTGATCGGGCCACTGGCCGAAGGCAATCGCGCCTGGCAGGTGCAGTTCTGGCCGGACAAGAAAAACCTCGTCGGCCGTCAGGTCGAGCAACTGGTCACCGCACAGCCGCAGATCGATGCCGCCGCTCTGGCCAAGTCGAGCGTTGTGGTGCAAGGCCTGTCCGCCTACGAATACATCCTGTTCGACAGCAAGCCTGATGTGGCCAACGCTGAACAGAAAGCCAAGTACTGCCCGCTGCTGATCGCGATTGGCGAGCGTCAGAAACAACTGGCCGAAGAGATTCTGAAAAGCTGGAACAACACCGACGGTATGCTCGCGCAGATGAGCAAATTCCCGAACCAGCGCTACGCCGATTCCCACGAAGCCATCGCCGATCTGCTGCGTGTGCAAGTCACCGCCCTCGACAGCCTGAAGAAAAAACTCGGCACGCCGATGGGCCGTCAGACGAAGGGTGTGCCGCAGCCGTTCCAGGCCGATGCATGGCGCAGCCAGTCGTCTCTGACGGGCCTCGAAGCCAGCCTCGCCGCCGCCAAAACGGTCTGGGAAGGCGTCGACAACAAAGGCCTGCGCGGCCTGTTGCCGAGCGAGCAGAAAGCGTTGGCCGACAAGATCGACGCCGCTTACGCCGCGTCCCTGAAACTGTTCGCCAGCAACCAGCGCTCGCTGACCGAGATGCTCAATGACGACGCCGGTCGCCAGCAACTCAACGACCTCTACGACAGCCTCAACGTCGTCCACCGCCTGCACGAAGGCGAGCTGGCCAAGGCGCTGGGCATCCAACTGGGCTTCAACGCCAACGATGGTGACTGATGAGGGCAAGTTCCATGCTGCGACGCCAGGCTCTGACGTTAGGTAGTTTGCTGCTGGGTGCGGTGACGCTGGGCGGCTGGACGCTGTTCAAGCAAAAGACAAAAGCCCGCTGCTGCTTTCGGCGCGGGACGATACCGACGGCAAGCACTACGCCGTCGGTTACCGGCTGGACGGCACCCGGGTGTTTGCCACCCAGGTCGGCCAGCGTTGCCACGACATCATCAACCACCCGACGCTGCCGATTGCGCTGTTCGTCGCCCGTCGTCCGGGTACCGAGAGCTACCTGATCGACCTGCGCGACGGCACGCTGCTGCAAACCGTGACGTCGTTGCCGAACCGGCACTTCTATGGTCATGCGGTGATTCACAAGAGCGGCGACTGGCTGTACGCCACCGAGAACGACACCTCCGATCCGGGTCGAGGTTTGCTCGGTGTGTATAAGTTCGAAGGTGAGCGGCTGGTGCACAGCGGTGAGATTTCGACCCACGGCGTCGGCCCGCATCAGGTGTCGTGGATGCCCGATGGTGAAACCCTGGTGGTGGCCAACGGCGGCATTCGCACCGAGGCCGAAAGCCGCGTCGAGATGAACCTCAACGCCATGGAACCGAGCCTGGTCCTGATGCAACGCGACGGCACCCTGCTGAGCAAGGAAACCCTCGCCCAGCAGATGAACAGCGTGCGTCATTTGGGGATTGCCAGCGATGGCACCATCGTCGCCGGTCAGCAGTTCATGGGGCCGTCTCACGAGTCGTCGGAGCTGCTGGCGATCAAGCGGCCCGGCCAGCCGTTCGTGGCCTTCCCGGTGCCTGAGCATCAATTGCAAGCCATGGGGCATTACACCGCCAGCGTCGCGGTGCACAGCGAACTGCGCCTGGTGGCGTTGACCGCGCCACGGGGCAACCGCTTTTTCATCTGGGACCTGGACAGCGGTGAAGTGCGCCTGGACGCGCCGCTTCCCGATTGCGCCGGGGTCGGCGCGGTAGCCGATGGCTTTGTCGTGACCTCGGGTCAAGGGCGATGCCGGTACTACGATTGCCGTCAGACAGATTTGATTGCAAAACCGCTGGAGCTTCCCGCAGGGCTTTGGGACAACCACCTTCACCTCATCTAATCACAACCCTCTGTAGCAGCTGGCGCAGCCTGCGTTCGGCTCGGTCCGCGCTCGGGCGCAGCAGTCGCAAATCCTGACACCGTGGTTTGCCTGGCACACTGAGGTGCATGATGTCACGACGGCTCCGCCGCCGAACGCAGGCTGCGCCAGCTGCTACAGGTCGGGGGCGATGCCTACCTGTAAGTTCTGCCAGTTGGAATCAACCTCCCACTCAGAGTAATGTGCCCGACTGTCTCACCTGATTTTCTCCAAGGAAGTGGAAATATGCTGCGTCGCCGCATGCTGATCATGTTGGGTGTTGTTTTGCTGATCGTGCTGGTCCTGGCCGGTTACAAAGCCTTCTCCATCTATACGATGATTCAGGGTTTTGCTGCGCCGAAACCGGCGATCAGTGTCGCCGTGGCCACGGCCACCGAACGGCCGTGGCAAGCACGCCTGCCTACCGTCGGCACGCTCAAGGCGCTGCAAGGCGTGGACCTGAGCCTGGAGACCGACGGCACCGTCATCGATTTGCAGTTCGAGTCAGGGCAGAAGGTCAAGGTCGGCCAACCACTGCTTCTGCTTGATAGCGTGGTAGAGACCGCCCTGCTCGAAACCGCTCAGGCCGACCTGGGGCTGGCGCAGCTCGATTACGGTCGCGGCAGTCAACTGGTGGGCAGCCAGGCCATTTCCAAAGGCGAATTCGACCGGCTCTCGGCGGTGTTGAAAAAGAGCCGGGCCACGGTGAATCAGCTCAAAGCGGCGCTGGCCAAAAAACGCTTGCTCGCACCGTTCAGCGGGACCATCGGTATTCGTCAGGTGGACATCGGTGACTATCTCGCCAGCGGCACCATGATCGCCACCCTGCAAGACCTCAGCAGCCTCTATGTAGACTTCTTCGTGCCCGAGCAGTCGGTACCGAAAATCGCCCTCGGCCAACCGGTGCAGATCATTGTCGCGGCCTACCCGACACAAACCTTCCCCGGCACCATCAGCGCGATCAACCCGAAAGTCGAAAACAGCACGCGCAATGTCCAGGTCCGCGCGACCTTGGCCAACCCCGACGGCAAACTGCTGCCGGGGATGTTCGCCAGCCTGCAAGTGTTGTTGCCCGACCCGCAGCCGCGCATCGTCGTGCCGGAAAGCGCGATTACTTACACGCTGTACGGCAACTCGGTCTATGTCGTTGCGCAGAAAAAAGCCGAAGACGGCAGCCTGGAAAAAGACGACAAGGGCCAACCGATCCTGATCGCCGAACGGCGTTTCATCGAAACCGGTGAGCGCCGCGATGGGCAAGTGATGATCACAAAAGGTGTGCAGAACGGCGAAAAAGTGGTCACGGCCGGCCAGATCAAACTGGACAACGGCGCACACATTGCGATCAGCGACGACAAGACCTTAGCCGAGAAGAACAGCCCGCCGCGCGCGGACTGATCAAGGAATCCCCATGGCTTTTACCGACCCGTTCATCCGTCGCCCGGTGCTCGCCACCGTGGTCAGCCTGTTGATTGTGCTGCTGGGCTTCCAGGCCTGGAGCAAGTTGCCGCTGCGCCAATATCCACAAATGGAAAACGCCCTGATCACGGTGACCACCGCTTATCCCGGGGCCAACGCCGAAACCATTCAGGGCTACATCACCCAACCGATGCAGCAAAGTCTGGCCAGTGCCGAAGGTATCGACTACATGACCTCGGTCAGTCGCCAGAACTTCTCGGTGATCTCGATCTACGCGCGCATCGGCTCCAACAGCGACCGGTTGTTCACCGAACTGCTGGCCAAAGCCAACGAGGTGAAGAACCAACTGCCTCAGGACGCCGAAGACCCGGTGCTGAGCAAGGAAGCTGCCGACGCCTCGGCACTGATGTACATCAGCTTCTTCAGCAAGGAACTGAGCAACCCGCAGATTACCGACTACCTGTCGCGGGTCATCCAGCCGAAACTGGCGACCCTGCCGGGCATGGCCGAAGCCGAGATTCTCGGCAACCAGGTATTTGCCATGCGTCTGTGGCTGGACCCGGTCAAGCTCGCCGGTTTCGGCCTGAGTGCCAGCGACGTGACCGATGCCGTGCGCAAATACAACTTCCTCTCCGCCGCCGGCGAAGTGAAAGGCGAGTACGTCGTCACCAGCATCAACGCCAATACCGAGCTCAAATCCGCCGAAGCCTTTGCCGCGATTCCGCTCAAGGTCGAGGGCGACAGTCGCGTGCTGCTCAGCGATGTGGCGCGGGTTGAAATGGGTGCGGAAAACTACAATTCGATCAGCTCCTTCGGCGGCACCCCTTCGGTGTACATCGGCATCAAGGCCACGCCCGGCGCCAACCCGCTGGACGTGATCAAGGAAGTGCGCAAGATCATGCCGGACCTGGAAGCCCAGCTGCCGCCGAACCTCAAAGGTGAAATCGCCTACGACGCCACGCTGTTTATCCAGGCCTCGATCAACGAGGTGATCAAAACCTTGTTCGAGGCGGTGCTGATCGTGATCGTGGTGGTGTTCCTGTTCCTCGGCGCGCTGCGTTCGGTGGTGATCCCGGTAGTCACCATCCCGCTGTCGATGATCGGCGTGATGTTCTTCATGCAGATGATGGGCTACTCGATCAATCTGCTGACGTTGTTGGCGATGGTTTTGGCCATCGGCCTGGTGGTGGACGACGCCATTGTGGTGGTTGAAAACATCCACCGGCACATCGAAGAAGGCAAGACGCCGCTGGATGCAGCCATCGAAGGCGCCCGGGAAATCGCCATGCCGGTGGTCTCGATGACCATCACGCTGGCGGCGGTCTATGCGCCGATCGGTTTCCTGACGGGACTCACGGGGGCGCTGTTCAAGGAGTTCGCCCTGACCCTGGCCGGCGCGGTGGTGATTTCCGGTATCGTCGCCCTGACCCTGTCGCCGATGATGTGCGCCTTATTGCTGCGCCACGACGAAAATCCCAGCGGCCTGGCCCATCGCCTGGATCGGATATTCGAAGGCCTCAAGCGCCGCTACCAAAGCATGCTTCATGGCACCCTCAATACCCGGCCGGTGGTGCTGGTGTTCGCGGTGATCGTGCTGTGCCTGATTCCGGTGCTGCTCAAGTTCACCAAGTCGGAACTGGCGCCGGACGAGGACCAGGGCATCATTTTCATGATAGCCAGCGCCCCGCAACCGGCCAACCTCGACTACCTGAGCGCGTACACCGACGAGTTCGTCACGATCTTCAAGACGTTTCCCGAGTACTACTCGTCGTTCCAGATCAATGGCTTCAACGGCGTGCAATCGGGGATCGGCGGCTTCCTGCTCAAACCGTGGAACGAACGCAGCCGCACTCAGATGGCGATCCTCCCCGAGGTCCAGCGCAAACTGGAGAGCATTTCCGGGCTGCAGATCTTCGGCTTCAACCTGCCTTCCCTGCCTGGTACCGGCGAGGGGCTGCCGTTTCAGTTCGTCATCAACTCCGCCAACGATTACGACTCGCTGCTGCAAGTGGCCGACCGAGTCAAAAAAAGGGCAATGGAGTCCGGCAAATTCGCCTTCGTCGACCTCGACCTGGCGTTCGACAAGCCTGAAGTGGTGGTGGATATCGATCGCGCCAAGGCCGCACAGATGGGTGTTTCCATGCAGGACCTGGGCGGGACGCTCGCGACGTTGCTGGGTGAGGCGGAGATCAACCGCTTCACCATTGAAGGTCGCAGCTACAAAGTCATCGCGCAGGTCGAACGGCCCTTCCGGGATAACCCCGACTGGCTGAATAACTATTACGTCAAGAACACCCAAGGCCAACTGCTGGCCCTGTCGACCCTGATCACCGTGACCGACCGGGCGCGTCCACGGCAGTTGAACCAGTTCCAGCAACTCAACTCGGCCATCCTGTCCGGGGTGCCGCTGGTCAGCATGGGAGAAGCGATCGACACTGTGCGCCAGATCGCTCGGGAAGAGGCACCGGTGGGTTATGCCTTCGACTATGCCGGCGCATCACGGCAATACGTCCAGGAAGGCAGTGCGCTGTGGGCCACCTTCGCCCTGGCGCTGGCGATCATTTTCCTGGTACTGGCGGCCCAGTTCGAAAGCTTCCGCGATCCGCTGGTGATTCTGGTGACCGTGCCTTTGTCGATCTGTGGTGCGCTGATCCCGCTGTTCCTGGGCTGGTCGAGCATGAACATTTACACCCAGGTCGGTCTGGTGACGTTGATCGGGCTGATCAGCAAACACGGAATCCTGATCGTCGAATTTGCCAACCAGTTACGCAAGGACAAAGGCCTGACGCCGCGCGAAGCCGTGGAGGAAGCAGCGGCCATTCGTCTGCGTCCGGTGTTGATGACCACTGCTGCGATGGTGTTCGGTATGGTGCCGTTGATCATCGCCACGGGGGCGGGCGCCGTCAGCCGGTTCGACATTGGCATGGTGATCGCCACAGGGATGTCGATCGGGACGTTGTTTACGTTGTTTGTGCTGCCGTGCGTGTACACGCTTTTGGCGAAACCCGATAAACCCTAGGGAATGCAGCACAACCCTGTGGGAGCGAGCAGGCTCGCTCCCACAATGGTTAATGTACGACCTTGGTCAACGGGAATAAAAAAGGCCTCGCATTAGCGAGGCCTTTTATTTGGGCTTCAATCTGTTCAACTTTGTGGCCTCAATCCTTGAGAAAGTCCGAACATGAACAGCAAAAAATCATGATCGGGTTGGGATGCCACGGATGCCTTCGCAACACGTGGCAATGGACAGTGTGCGCCGCCGTTCACTGAACTGAGGACTTGCGTGCGGGGCTGCTCCCAAGCCGCCACCGCGAGTGAAGCAACTGCCAAGGCTCCTATTAAAAATACACCTCGTGCAATTTCGAGTTTCATTGCTATAAACCCTTGATAGCGCTGCCAAACGCCGTCTTATAAAAGTAGACGAGTTTCTGCCAGTCCGTCGTGCTGAACGACGAGTGGCGACGCAGTTGCTTCATGTCATGAATCGCCGCTTGCCGGGAGGTCCAACGCTGCCGGCCTTTCTCCAGATCGATCAAGGCCACTTCAACCTTGGCAGCCTCGCCTTCGCCGGTGATGCGCACGAATACGTGCTTGAAGTAGAGGCAGCCATGCTGCCAGCAGCCCTTGTGCATCCGGGCCAGGCTCTCGGCCAGTTCCTTCAACACTCGATCATGCACAGCCTCACCGTGATGCTCGCGACCGCCGCCAGCGTACCAGTGTTCGATTTCCTCGAAGCCGTCCAGCGACTTGGTGATCAGCAATGCGCGCCATTTATGCACCGGATCACGCTGTGCACCGCAGAAAACGATTTCCGGAACGAGAACGTCGAGCAGTTTCAGGCCGATGAGCGCATCGCGCTCGCGCAACACCGTGGGCCGACCGAACGGGTGCAGCAAGCTGCGATGGATATGCCCGGTCTGACGTTTAACGTAAAGCAGCTGTCCATTGCTGCTCACGACGCGCTGCACGCCGCTTTCTCCACCGCGACGGACGTTGGGTTCTTCTACCCACTCACCGCGCTGATTCCAAAAATAATCGAAGCGGTCCTGAGGAGCGACTTCCGTTTCTGCTGCACATTGCACTGCCATTCTGTTACCTCTTGCGTAATACGTAGACCCGCCACATGGCATAGAGCGGTAAAAAGTCGAGTTGTTCCTGAATATGAAAACCCGCCTGCTCGAATTCCTTTTCAACCGTAGCAGCCGGTAACACAAATCGATTTTGGTAACCTTCCTGCCCACGGGTTTTCTCGGCGCGCTTGCGTTTCCACGCTTTGAAATTGCCGTCCACCCACACAGAAAGGATCACGCTATCACGCGTGACGCGCTCGAATTCACGCAAAATAGCCAGTCGATGCTCGGCTTCACCGATGTGATGGAGCAAACGCATGCAGAAAATGCTGTCGACGGCGTTATCAGGCAAGGCAATGTCGAATGCAGAAGTGTGCAAGGGTTGTACCCGTTTCACTACCGCGGCAGGTTGCGCCTGCATGGCAACCTTCAGCATGGATTCAGAGTTGTCGGCCCCAATGATCGCACGATTGGTTTTTTCCGCCAGCAATGGCCAAAAGCGCCCCGCACCGCAGGGCAAATCGAGGATCAGCCCCGGCTCACCAGCCAGTGCCAACGCCTTGCGCGCCAGTTGCTCGTCACGCCAGTGGGACAGGCGGCGGCCAAGGCCATCCTTGTGTTTGCGCAGGTATTGTTGAGCGTGTTGATCGTCGTATTTTTCGGAAAAATCCAGTTTGATCGGGCCGTCCATCATCAAGGTTTCCTGAGCTGCTGATGGCTCCCACGATAGGTAGCGCCGTGTCAGCGTCAGGTCATGCCGTTGTGAAAAAAATGTCATGTAAAACCCCGAATTATTTCGAGCTTTTGCAGGGAGGCAACGATGGCTCTGGGCCGTTGCGACCGATCAACTCACATCCGACGTAAACAACTCCACCTGAAAACGACAACCATTGGGCTCCATGTTCGTCAGGCTGACGCTCCAACCCTGGTTTTCACAGATCCGTTGCACCAGCGAAAGCCCCAGGCCCAGGCCTTCGCCGCGCTTCTCGCTGCCCCGCACGAAGGGCTCGAACATCGCCTCGCGTTTTTCCTCGGGAATACCCACCCCACTGTCTTCGACGATGAAACCGGTGGCGGTCAGCGTCAGGCGAATAAACCCGTGCTCGGTGTAATGCAGCGCATTACGCAGCAGGTTGCCCATGACCGCGTGCAGAAGGGTTGCGTTGTAGCAGGAGTTTGCCGGATTGCCCGGTTCAAAGATCAGCGTCAATCCCTTGGACTCGATCGGCTCGCGCCACAGATTGAGCAGTCCATCGGCGACCTGGTTCAGGGTTTGCTGGGGCGACATGCTGGCGTCTTCACGTTGTTTGCGGGCCAACATCAGAAAGGTTTGCACCAGCTCGCGCATCTCTTCACAGGCGCGGGCGATTCGCTCGACCTGAGCACGACCACGCTGATCGATGCCGGGGTTTTCCAGCAGCAGCTCGCAGGAACTGGCCAGCACCATCAATGGCGTGCGCAGTTCGTGGCTGACGTCACTGGTGAACAACCGTTCGCGGGTCAACGCCTGGCGCAAGCGCCCAAGGGTGGCATCGAAGGCCACGGCCAACTCACCGACCTCATCGGCGGCGTAATCCGGCGCCAGTGGTGGCGCCAGACCTAACAATTGATCACGGTGACGGACCTGGCGGGCCAGCCGCACCACGGGCGCCATCACTTTGCGAGCCAATACCCATCCGAGAAACACCGCCAATGCCAGGCTCAGGATGAAGCCCACCAGCACCACGGCAAACAGCACCCGCTCGCGCTCTTCGAAATCACTTTGATCTTGCAACAGCACGTAACGCCGGCCGTCGACGATTTCGACCATCGCGTGATACGACAACTGCTCACGAAACACTTCGTGAAAACCCGGGTCCAGATGTCGCAGATCCTTGGGTAACTGAAAATCGCCCGGCCCGCCGCTGAAATAGAACAGTTGGTCCGGCTCAGGACGATGGTTCCAGTCCATGACACTGTCCATCAGCAACAGCCGTTGTAAATCTCCCCCCAGACCTGCCGAAATCAGTTTTTCTTCCACCAGGTGCACAGTCGCCACAATGCCCATGGCAAAGGCTCCCGCGACCAATGCGCTCATCAGCGCAAAGGCGATGATGATCCGTTGAGCAAGGCTCTGCTTAAACTCCATCACGGCCCTCGGCCAAGCGATAACCCACACCGTGCACGGTTTGCAGCAACGGTTTGTCGAAAGGCTTGTCGATCACCTGGCGCAACTGATGGACGTGGCTGCGCAGGCTGTCGCTGTCCGGGCAGTCATCACCCCACAGCGCCTCTTCGAGAATTTCGCGGCGCAGTACATGAGGACTTTTTTGCATCAGCACGGCCAGCAACTTCAGTCCCACCGGGTTGAGTTTCAGCAGACGACCTTCGCGGGTCACTTCCAGGGTATCGAGGTCGTAGATCAGATCGCTGACCTGCAAGGTGCGACGGCCGCCCCCCTGGGCGCGACGCATGACCGCCTCGATGCGCGCCGCCAATTCAGATAGCGCAAAGGGTTTGATCAGGTAGTCATCGGCGCCGGATTTGAAGCCTTGCAGCCGGTCGTCCAATTGATCGCGAGCGGTGAGCATGATCACCGGCGTGTCGCGGCGCGCGTCTTCACGCAGACGTTTGCACAGGGTGTAACCGTCGATGCCAGGCAACATGATGTCGAGCACGATCAAGTCGTAATGCTCGGTGGCCGCCAGGTGCAAGCCTGATAAACCGTCCTGCGCGCAATCCACGGTATAACCCTTGAGCCCCAGGTAATCGGCCAGATTGGCCAGGATATCGCGGTTGTCTTCAACCAATAGAATTCGCATGGGTCTCTCCTGCGTACACAGTAACGGCCGTCTTGGCCCGCGCAGCTTAAGGCCAAGTGTGGCTGAGGGCTAGGGTTACGGGCCTAGGAATCGATTCGCTCAACCACATTATGGCGTTAACATGTTTTTCACTATCGATTCACAAGCCGACTACAGTGGCGGTGCGAGAATCCCAAGCAATTGTTGTTAAGGAATGCACACACAATGGACTTCTTCAAGACTGCGCCAATGCGCTTTCTCCTGCTCGTGACCGGCACATGGCTGGTCATTTTCTTGCTGACCCGCATGGTTTTGCTGCTCACCCATCTGGATGAGGCCGGTAGCGGATTTCTGTCGGTGTTTGGCATCGGCCTGCTTTACGACCTGGGCTTCATTGTCTACGCAGCGCTGCCGATGGGCCTCTACTTGCTGCTCTGCCCACCGGCCTTGTGGCGTCGCCGCGGGCACCGCTGGTTCCTTCAGGGACTGCTGACCGTCAGCCTGTTCGCCATGTTGTTCACCGCGGTAGCCGAGTGGCTGTTCTGGGATGAGTTCGGTGTGCGCTTCAACTTCATCGCTGTCGATTACCTGGTGTATTCCGACGAGGTGTTGAACAACCTGTTGGAGTCTTATCCGATCGGTACGCTGCTGAGCATCCTTGCCGTGTTGGCCGTCGCCTTGAGCTTTGCGTTGCGCAAACCTTTCAATGCTGCGCTGGACGCACCGTTGCCGCCACTGCGCGGGCGCCTGCTGAATGCGCTGGGCCTGTTGATTGTCGCGGGGCTGAGCTTGCAACTGCTCAGTCAGGATTCGCCGCGCGCCCAGGGCGGTAACGCCTATCAGAACGAATTGGCGAGCAATGGGCCCTATCAGTTCTTCGCTGCATTCCGTAACAACGAACTGGATTACCCGCAGTTCTACAGCAGCCTGCCACCGGCAATCGTTGCTCAGCAGATTCGTGCCGAACTGAGTGAGCCCAACGCGCGGTTCATCGGCGAGGACCCGCAGGACATTCGCCGGATGATCGACAACCCGGGCACTGCGCGCAAACCCAACATAGTGCTGGTGACGATTGAAAGCTTCAGCGCCAAGTACATGGGCAGTAACGGCGACGCCCGCAACCTGACCCCCAATCTCGATGCCTTGCGCAAGCAGAGCCTGTACTTCAATAACTTCTACGCCACCGGCACCCGCACCGATCGCGGCCTTGAGGCCATTACCCTGGCGATCCCGCCAACCCCGGGGCGTTCGATCGTCAAGCGTGTGGGGCGTGAAAGCGGTTTCGCCAGCCTCGGCCAGCAACTCACCGCCGTGGGTTACGACAGCGTGTTCGTCTATGGCGGACGCGGTTACTTCGACAATATGAACGCGTTTTTCAGTGGCAACGGTTACCGTGTGGTGGACCAGACCAGCGTTGAGGAATCAGAAATCCACTTCAAAAATGCCTGGGGCATGGCTGACGAAGATCTCTACAAGCAGACCCTCAAACTGGCCGACGCTGACTACGCGAAACAGCAGCCGTTTCTGCTGCAAGTGATGACCACCTCCAACCATCGTCCTTATACCTACCCCGACAACCGGATTGACATCAAGTCCGGCAACGGTCGTGACGGTGCGGTGAAGTACACCGACTATGCCATTGGTCAGTTCCTCGATCAGGCGCGCCAAAAGCCGTGGTTTGACAATACAATCTTCGTCTTCGTCGCCGACCACACGGCCGGCAGCGCCGGCATGGAAGACTTGCCGATCAGCAACTATCAGATTCCGCTGTTCATCTATGCACCGAAGCTGATCGATGCACGGGAAACCGCGCAACTGGCCAGCCAGATCGACCTGGCGCCAACCTTGCTGGGTTTGCTGAACCTGGATTATCAATCGACCTTCTTTGGCCGCAACTTGCTGCAGGACAATCCACTGCCGCCTCGCGTGGTCGTTGGCAATTACCAGCATCTGGGCTTGTTCGACGGCAAGAATTTGGCGATCCTGAGCCCTCGCCAAGGGCTGCGGCGCCATGATGACGCGCTGACCGAGAGCCGCGAATCCCGGGCCACCGCCAGCGACCCATTGATTGTCCGTGCTATTACCTATTACCAAACCGCCAGTTATGGCTTCAAGCAACAGCTGCTTGGCTGGAAGACGCCCATGGAGGGCACAGGCCAAGTCAGCGCACATTAATCGAATCGCCCCGGGCTGATGCCCCGGGGCTTTTTCCTTTGTTCAGGATCCACCATGTCATCAATTGCTGTCCGTCCCGCCTCCCGCCCGCTCAATTTCTGGGTGTGCCTGGGCGTTCCCGCCATCGCGGCGATCACTCTGGTGTTGCTCGAACTCACGTCCCTGGACATGGACCTTGCCAAACTATTGTATGACCCGGTCGCGGGTGATTTCATCGGGCGGCACAGTTACTTCCTGGAAGACATCCTGCATGACCGTGCCAAGCAAGTGGTCATCGCCTTCTCGGTGTTGGCCATCTTCGGTTTCATCGCCTCCTTTTTCATGGACAGGCTCAAACCGATCAAACGGGAACTGGGCTGCCTGGTGCTGTCTTTGGCTCTGGCTACATCCTTTGTCACCCCAGTCAAAGCAGTGACAGCCGTTCAATGCCCGTGGAGCCTTGAGCAGTTTGGCGGTCACGAAACCTATAGCGAACTGCTCAGCCCTCGCCCGCACACAGATAAACCCGGCCGTTGCTGGCCAGGCGGCCATGCGGCGACCGGTTTCACACTGTTTGCGCTGTTCTTTGTCTTGCGCGATCGTCGTCCGCGTCTGGCACGCAAGGCGTTTGTGTTTGCTTTCGCGTTGGGCACGGTGTTTTCCATCAGCCGGATGATGCAGGGCGCGCACTTCTTTTCGCACAATGTGTGGACGGCGATTTTCTGCTGGCTGATTTGTCTGGGGTCGTATTACTACATCCTGTATCGGCCAGCTTCCAAGGCTGATCGGGTGACCAAGGCAGAACCTGTCAGCGCCTGAACACCGATAAAAAAATGTGGGAGTGAGCCTGCTCGCGAAGGGGCCATAACATTCAACATTTCTGGCGACTGTTACACCGCTTTCGCGAGCAGGCTCGCTCCCACAATGGACCGAGGTGACCCTCGAAATCCGGGCAATAAAAAACCCCGCCTGCTTAGCGCAGGCGGGGTTTTTTTATAGGGGTAAGGCTGGCTTACATCATGCCGCCCATGCCGCCCATACCGCCCATGTCTGGCATGCCGCCGCCAGCTGGACCGTCTTCCTTGATCTCAGCGATCATGGCTTCGGTGGTGATCATCAGGCTGGCAATCGACGAAGCCGCTTGCAGAGCCGAACGAGTCACTTTAGCCGGGTCCAGGATACCCATTTCGATCATGTCGCCGTATTCGCCGGTAGCAGCGTTGTAACCGTAGTTACCCGAACCCTGCTTGACCTTGTCGACCACTACGCTTGGCTCGTCGCCGGAGTTGGCAACGATCTGACGCAGTGGCGCTTCAACAGCGCGACGCAGCAACTGGATGCCAACGTTCTGGTCATCGTTGTCGCCTTTCAGCTCGGAGATAGCCTGCAGAGCGCGAACCAGTGCCACGCCGCCGCCAGGTACCACGCCTTCTTCAACGGCTGCACGGGTAGCGTGCAGGGCGTCTTCAACGCGAGCTTTCTTCTCTTTCATTTCAACTTCGGAACCAGCGCCAACCTTGATCACTGCAACGCCGCCGGACAGTTTGGCCAGACGCTCTTGCAGTTTTTCACGGTCGTAGTCGGACGAAGTGTCAGCCACTTGCTGACGGATCTGCAGAACGCGAGCCTGGATGTCAGCCTCAACGCCGGCACCGTCGATCACGGTGGTGTTTTCTTTGGACAGGATCACGCGCTTGGCATTACCCAGGTGTTCCAGGGTAGTGCTTTCCAGGCTCAGACCGATCTCTTCGGAGATAACGGTACCGCCAGTCAGAACAGCGATGTCCTGCAGCATGGCCTTGCGACGGTCGCCGAAGCCTGGCGCCTTGACGGCTGCGACTTTAACGATGCCGCGCATGTTGTTCACAACCAGAGTCGCCAGGGCTTCGCCTTCAACGTCTTCGGCCACGATCAGCAGTGGACGGCCGGCTTTGGCAACGGCTTCCAGAACTGGCAGCATTTCGCGGATGTTCGAGATCTTTTTGTCGACCAGCAGGATCAGCGGACCGTCCAGCTCGGCAGTCATGGTCTCTGGCTTGTTGACGAAGTACGGGGACAGGTAGCCACGGTCGAACTGCATGCCTTCAACAACCGACAGTTCGTTTTCCAGGCCCGAGCCTTCTTCAACGGTGATCACGCCTTCTTTACCGACTTTTTCCATGGCTTCGGCAATGATGTCGCCGATGGAGCTGTCGGAGTTGGCCGAGATGGTGCCGACCTGAGCGATGGCCTTGGTGTCAGCGCAAGGCTTGGACAGGGCTTTCAGCTCTTTGACGATAGCGATGGTCGCTTTGTCGATACCGCGCTTCAGGTCCATCGGGTTCATGCCGGCAGCGACGGCTTTCAGGCCTTCGTTGACGATCGATTGAGCCAGAACGGTAGCGGTGGTGGTGCCGTCGCCTGCGTCATCGTTGGCACGGGAGGCAACGTCTTTGACCAGCTGCGCGCCCATGTTTTCGAAGCGATCTTTCAGCTCGATTTCTTTGGCAACGGACACGCCGTCCTTGGTGATGGTCGGAGCGCCGAAGCTCTTCTCGATGATCACGTTACGGCCTTTAGGGCCCAGGGTCGCTTTTACTGCGTCAGCCAGGACGTTGACACCGGCGAGCATTTTCTTGCGGGCGGAATCGCCGAATTTAACTTCTTTAGCAGCCATGATCGATATTCCTTAAATACTTTGTAGTAGCGGGAAAATGAGCGGGGAATCAGCCTTCGACAACAGCGAGGATTTCGCTCTCGCCGATGACCAGCAGATCTTCGCCGTCAACTTTCACAGTGTTGCTGCCGGAGTAAGGGCCGAACACAACCTTGTCACCCACTTTCACGGACAGCGCACGCACTTCACCGTTGTCCAGGACTTTGCCCGGGCCTACAGCGAGGACTTCGCCCTGGTTTGGCTTTTCAGCAGCCGAACCTGGCAGGACGATACCGCCAGCGGTTTTCTTTTCTTCTTCGCTGCGACGGACGACGACGCGGTCATGCAGAGGACGAAGCTTCATTGTCGATCTCTCCTAATTGTGGTTTTCATCGGCCGGTGTATTCCCGGCGGGTTTAACAAATCCGGCGATGCCGGGTGCGGTTCGTCGAGCGAACCGCGGAAGTCTGTCTGGCGTAATCGCCAGAAACCTTGCGGTGACCGTTACATAAGGGCGCATAAGCTTATTACAAGGGCGAGGAAGCAAATTTTTTCAGGTTGCTGCCCCACAAACGAACACGGCACCCGAAGGTGCCGTGCCGGTGGTGTGGATTACTTGGTATCGCGGTGTTCGAATTCGCCTTCGATCACGTTGGGCTCACGGCCCAGCGGCTCGCGGGTCGCAGGGCCGCCACGTGGCTGAAGGTCGTCGGCGAATGCACGCTGACGGATTGCCGCCTCTTCGGCACGCTGGCGCATTTTATTGGCCAACAGTCGACGAGAGATCGGCAGCAACATGATCAGACCCAGCGCGTCAGTGACGAAGCCCGGCAGGATCAACAGACCACCCGCCAGTGCCAGCATCAAACCTTCGAGCATGGTCTGGGCCGGCAGCTCGCCGCGGTTCAGGCTTTCACGAGCACGCAATGCGGTTGCCAGACCAGCGATACGCAGCACGAACACGCCGAGCATCGAGCCGAGAATGACCAGCAGCAGGGCCGGGAAAAACCCGATCGCCCCGCTGACCTTGACGAATACGAACAGCTCCAACACCGGAAACAGTACAAAGAGCAATAAAAAAGGGCGCATCAAATGGTTCCTCAACGCAAGAATGCCTTGCCAGTCTTCCCTAGATGACGTCGCCGATTCGTGAATTCAAGCGTCGGCCACTTCATTTTTCGGCCAATGTTCGGCGTGAGCCAGGAAAACCAAGGCTTCGCGCACTTGTGTCGGCGTATTACACGGCGCTTGAAACGGCAACCAATAGAGCCCCTGGCCAATGCGCAGGTGCATGCCTTCGGTGTCGATACCCGCCAGTTGCGCCAGCTCGGTTTTCGGCAGGCCCGCCAGTTCGACGTAGTGGGCGATGGCTTTGGCGTGATCGGCATTCATGTGCTCGACCATGCTCGCTTCGGCTTTTCCGGCGAACGGGTTGGCCAGTGTTAACTGATCGACCCAGTGAATCGCACCGAAGCCGCCGATGTAACGGTGACGTACCGGTTTGAGCACCCAGAAATCGAAATCGTGGGCCTTGTGGTAGCTCTGCGAATCCGGGAAATAGCGGTAGTAACGCTCAGCTGCCGCTTCGATGGCGGCCTCGTTTTCGAGCTTTTCTGCTTCGGCGAGGTAGGTCAGCCGACCAACGGCTTGCACATCTTCAGCCCCGCGCTCACCCACAAACAGTGAGCATTTTGGATCTTTCTGCAGGTTGTGGGTGTGCTGGGCGATACGGCTGATAAGGATCAGCGGCCAGCCCTGTTCGTCCAGACAGTACGGAACCACGGAGCCAAACGGGAAACCGGGCATCGCCTTGGAGTGTGTCGAGAGCACTCCACGGTATTCCTTGAGAAGCAATTCTCGGGCATTCTTGGCCGCTTCAACGCTCAATTTATGACTCCTTATTAGAATCCGTCAAAAAACGGACAGGCGCCTGGGGATAAGTTCCAGTACGCCATCGGGGCAGTTCTCATGTGCAGCCAGGCCATCAGGTGCAGATCGAGAGGCTACTCTCTAAAAGGAAACCACTCCTTTGACCTGCTATTGGGGCATGCGAATGCAACTCACTGACAAAGTAATCATTATCACCGGCGGTTGCCAGGGTTTAGGCCGTTCCATGGCCGAGTATTTCGCCGGTAAAGGCGCGAAGCTGGCGCTGGTGGACCTGAACCAGGAAAAGCTCGACGACGCCGTCGCCGCTTGCAAGGCTAAAGGCGTCGAGGCTCGCGCTTATCTGTGCAATGTCGCCAATGAAGAGCAAGTGACTCATATGGCCGCCCAGGTGGCCGAAGACTTCGGTGCGATTCATGGCCTGATCAACAACGCCGGGATCCTGCGCGATGGCTTGCTCATCAAGGTCAAGGACGGCGAGATGACCAAGATGAGCCTGGCTCAGTGGCAGTCGGTCATCGACGTCAATCTGACCGGCGTATTCCTGTGCACCCGTGAAGTCGCGGCCAAAATGATCGAGCTGAACAACAGCGGCACGATCATTAATATCTCGTCGATCTCCCGTGCTGGCAACGCCGGCCAGACCAACTACTCCGCCGCCAAGGCCGGTGTCGCCGCGATGACCGTGACCTGGGCGAAGGAATTGGCACGCTACGGTATTCGTGTGGCAGCCATTGCACCGGGTTTTATCGAAACCGAAATGACGCTGAGCATGAAGCCTGAGGCGCTGGAGAAGATAACGTCCGCGATTCCGCTCAAACGCATGGGCAAGATTGAAGAGATCGCCCATTCGGCGGCCTACATCTTCGAGAACGACTACTTCTCCGGTCGGATTCTGGAGTTGGATGGCGGGTTGCGGATCTAGGGTCAACACAAAACAAATGTGGGAGCGAGCCTGCTCGCGATGAGGGCATATCATTCACCATTGATGGTGACTGTTACACCGCTATCGCGAGCAGGCTCGCTCCCACAGGGGATTGTATTTCTTCAGTGAATCAATCGTCGCTGATGGTGATGTTCGGCATCGCGGGCGAAACCGCTTCCTGCAACACGATCCGCGCGCCGACATGGCGGGCCAGTTCCTGGTAAACCATCGCAATCGGGCTGTCAGGCTCGGCGATCACCGTTGGCTTGCCGCCGTCGGCCTGTTCGCGGATGGCCATCGCCAGCGGCAACGAAGCCAGCAGCTCGACGCCGTACTGGTTGGCGAGCTTCACGCCACCACCTTCACCGAACAGATGCTCGGCATGCCCGCAGTTGGAGCAGATGTGCACGGCCATGTTTTCCACCACGCCCAGCACCGGGATGTTGACCTTGCGGAACATCTCCACGCCCTTGCGTGCGTCCAGCAATGCCAGATCTTGTGGCGTGGTAACGATCACCGCGCCGGCCACCGGGACTTTCTGCGCCAGGGTCAGCTGGATGTCACCGGTGCCTGGTGGCATGTCGATGACCAGGTAATCCAGGTCGCCCCAGGCGGTTTGAGTGACCAGTTGCAACAAGGCGCCGGAAACCATCGGCCCGCGCCAGACCATCGGCGTGTTGTCATCGGTCAGGAACGCCATGGACATGACTTCGACACCATGGGACTCGATCGGAATAAACCACTTCTGATCCTTGACCTTGGGTCGGGTGCCTTCAGGGATGCCGAACATGATGCCTTGGCTCGGTCCGTAAATGTCCGCGTCGAGAATCCCGACCTTGGCGCCTTCGCGGGCCAGGGCCAGAGCCAGGTTGGCGGCGGTGGTTGATTTGCCCACCCCGCCCTTGCCGGACGCCACGGCCACCACGTTCTTGACGTTGGCCAGCCCCGGGATCTGCGCTTGAGCCTTATGCGCGGCAATGACACTGGTGATCTCGACGCGGGCGACGGTCACGCCGTCCAGCCCTTCAATGGCCATTTGCAGCAACTGCGCCCAGCCACTCTCGAACAGGCCGGCGGCATAACCCAGCTCCAGCTGGACGCTGACGCGATCACCCTGAATGTCGATGCTGCGTACGCACCCGGCGCTGACCGGGTCCTGGTTCAAGTAAGGGTCGGTGTATTGGCGAAGGACGGCTTCCACCGCTGCGCGATTGACGGCGCTCATGGGCAACTCCGATAGCAAGACTGGAAAATCAGGCGGGTATCCTAACCGTTCTGTCGCCCGGACGGCATGCTTTCAAGATGTCACAAATATCCCATGGCCAGACGCAACCTGTAGCAGCTGGCGAAGCCTGCGTTCGGCTGCGCAGCAGTCGTAAAACCAGACACCGCGGTATTTCAGGTAGTCCGAGTTGTCCGGGTTCACGACTGCTGCGCAGCCGAACGCAGGCTTCGCCAGCTGCTACATGGACCGTGGATACAGGTCGCGGGGGTGAAAAATATGCGCTGGCGCTTTATAGTGGCCGACCTCCGTTTCATCAAGTAGCCGAGCCCCATGTCCGAGCCACGCAAGATCCTCGTCACCAGCGCCCTGCCCTATGCCAATGGTTCGATCCATCTTGGCCACATGCTGGAATATATCCAGACCGATATGTGGGTGCGCTTCCAGAAGCACCGCGGCAATCAATGCATTTATGTCTGCGCCGACGACGCCCACGGTTCGGCCATCATGCTGCGCGCGGAAAAGGAAGGCATCACCCCGGAACAACTGATCGCCAACGTCCAGGCTGAACACAGCGCCGACTTTGCCGAGTTCCTGGTGGACTTCGACAACTTCCACTCCACTCACGCCGAAGAAAACCGTGAGCTGTCGAGCCAGATCTACCTGAAGCTGCGCGACGCCGGGCACATTGCCACGCGCTCGATCACTCAGTACTTCGACCCGGAAAAGAAAATGTTCCTGGCCGACCGCTTCATCAAGGGCACCTGCCCGAAATGCGGCACCGAAGACCAGTACGGCGACAACTGCGAAAAATGCGGTGCGACCTACGCGCCAACCGACCTGAAGGATCCGAAGTCGGCGATCTCTGGCGCCACCCCGGTGCTCAAGGATTCCCAGCACTTCTTCTTCAAGCTGCCGGACTTCCAGGAAATGCTGCAAGCCTGGACCCGCAGCGGCACCCTGCAAGAAGCCGTGGCGAACAAAATCGCCGAATGGCTGGACGCCGGCCTGCAACAATGGGACATCTCCCGCGATGCGCCGTACTTCGGTTTCGAAATCCCCGACGAGCCAGGCAAATACTTCTACGTCTGGCTCGACGCGCCGATCGGCTACATGGCCAGCTTCAAGAACCTCTGCGACCGCACGCCTACACTTGATTTCGATGCGTTCTGGGGCAAGGATTCCACCGCCGAGCTGTACCATTTCATCGGCAAGGACATCGTCAACTTCCACGCCCTGTTCTGGCCAGCCATGCTCGAAGGCGCCGGCTTCCGTAAACCGACCGGCATCAACGTACACGGTTACCTGACCGTCAACGGTCAGAAAATGTCCAAGTCCCGCGGCACCTTCATCAAGGCCCGGACCTATCTCGACCACCTGTCGCCGGAATACCTGCGTTACTACTACGCAGCCAAGTTGAGCCGCGGCGTCGACGACCTGGACCTGAACCTCGAAGACTTCGTGCAGAAGGTCAACTCCGACCTGGTCGGCAAAGTCGTCAACATCGCCAGCCGTTGCGCCGGTTTCATCCACAAAGGCAACGCCGGTGTACTGGTGGCGGGCAATGCCGCGCCGGAACTGACCGAAGCGTTCCTCGCCGCTGCGCCGAGCATCGCCGAAGCCTACGAGGCTCGCGACTTCGCCCGTGCCATGCGCGAAATCATGGGCCTGGCCGACCGTGCCAATGCCTGGATCGCCGACAAGGCGCCGTGGTCGCTGAACAAACAGGAAGGCAAGCAAGACGAAGTCCAGGCCATCTGCGCCCTGGGCATCAACCTGTTCCGCCAGCTGGTGATCTTCCTCAAGCCGGTGCTGCCACTGCTGGCCGCCGACGCCGAGGCGTTCCTGAACGTCGCGCCGCTGACCTGGAACGACCATGCCACCTTACTCAGCAATCATCAGCTGAACGAGTTCAAACCGTTGATGACTCGTATCGACCCGGTAAAAGTGCAAGCCATGAGCGACGCCTCGAAAGAAGACCTGACCGCCAGCGCTACCGACACCGGCGACGCTGCGCCTGCTGGCAATGGCGAACTGGCCAAGGATCCGCTGTCGCCGGAAATCGAGTTCGATGCCTTTGCCGCTGTCGACCTGCGCGTCGCGCTGATCCTCAAGGCCGAACACGTGGAAGGCGCCGACAAACTGCTGCGCCTGACCCTGGACATCGGTGACGAGCAACGCAACGTGTTCTCCGGGATCAAGAGCGCTTATCCGGATCCGTCCAAGCTCAATGGTCGTCTGACCATGATGATCGCCAACCTCAAGCCACGGAAAATGAAGTTCGGCATCTCCGAAGGCATGGTGATGGCGGCCGGCCCTGGCGGTGAAGAAATCTACCTGCTCAGCCCTGACAGCGGCGCCAAGCCAGGTCAGCGCATCAAGTAAGGCTCGATCCGCTGGACCGATCCCACAGTCGTGCCTGGCGCGACTGTGGGATTTTCATGTCTGGCCCATACTATCTCTCAGCTCCGGACTCACCTTGTAGGAGCTGTCGAGTGAAACGAGGCTGCGATCTTTTGACCTTGTCTTCAAAAAACAAAGTCAAAAGATCGCAGCCTGCGGCAGCTCCTACAGATTTACCCAGCAGCCCAACGATGTGTGGATACGGACGCTTCAGGTAGACAGATCATGACCGAACTGCTTCTTACGCTTATCAGCACTGCCCTGATCAACAACCTCGTGTTGCATTGGCCGCTGGGCGTCGATCCGCTGCTGGGCAACGAGCATCGGCAGGTCCACGCGCTGGGCCTTGCGACCACATGTTTGATGCTGATTGTCGGCACGCTGGGCTACTCGGTCTACCGTTGGTTGCTGGTCCCGCTGGAGCTGACGTCGCTGCGCCTTTTCGTCTTCCTGCCATTAAGCGTTCTGCTGATTGGCCCGCTGCTGAAAGTGCTTTCCCGGTTACTTCCAAAGCTTGCGTTCGATGGCCTCTGGCCCCTGCTGCTGGGCAACGCTGGCGTACTCGGCCTGACGCTGCTCAACGCTCAGGAGGACAAAGGCTTCTTCCACGCCATGGCCCTGAGCCTGGGTGCCGGGCTGGGATTCTGGCTGGTACTGAGCCTGTTCAGCGACTTGCGCCAACGCACCATCGAAAATGATATCCCCCTGCCCTTTCGCGGCCTGCCCATCGACCTGATCGGCGCGGGACTGATTGCAGTGGCCTTTCTCGGATTCAGCGGACTGATCAAAACATGAGTCTGATTCAACGCATCGACGCCCTGTTGCCGCAGACCCAATGCGGCAAGTGCGGCCACCCCGGATGCAAACCGTACGCCGAAGGCATTGCCAGCGGCGAACCGATCAACAAGTGCCCGCCGGGCGGCAGCGAAACCATCGCCGCCCTGGCCGAGCTGTTGAAAGTGCCGGTGCTGGAACTGGACGTCAGTCGCGGTTCGGCCCCGGCGCAGATCGCCTATATTCGTGAAGCGGAGTGTATTGGTTGCACCAAGTGCATCCAGGCCTGCCCGGTGGATGCCATTGTCGGCGCGGCGAAATTGATGCACACGGTGATCGTCGATGAATGCACCGGTTGCGACCTGTGCGTAGCGCCCTGCCCGGTGGATTGCATCGAGATGCGGCCGTTGCAGCTGGACACAGTGCTACCGATTGTCGGCGGCCTGGCGTTCAGTCTTGAGGAACAACGCGCCCGGGCGGCCAAGCGCAATCACGCACGGCGCCGATTTGAACAGCGCAACGCTCGCCTGCATCGCGAAGAAGAACAGAAAATCGCCGAACGTCAGGCCCGAGCCCAGCGCGCCGTCCAGCACAGTGAGGTAGCGACGCTCGACCCGGTTCAGGCCGCTCTTGAGCGAGTCCGCGCACAGAAGGCAGCCAATGCCGATGCGGCGTTGAAAAAGGCCAAGATCGATCTGGCGATGAGTCGGGCGCAACTGAACAAGTCACTCAAGGCGTTCGGGCATCCGCCGACCTTCGAACAGCAGTCGCAACTGATCGTCTTGCAACAGCAGTTCGAGGTTGCCGAACAGGCGTTGGCGACACTGGAAAGTACTGCACCGCCAGCCGAGGCACCCGTCACTGTGGCGAAAAATGCGCAGCTGAATCGGGCAAAGATCCAGTTGGCCATGCGCCGCGCCGAACTCAAGAAAGCCCAAGCCCGCGAAGCGCCATCTGAGCAGATCGAAGCACTGGAACTCGCGGTGAATGAAGCCGAGCGTCAGGTGGATGCCTATGCAGCCCCTTGAATCGGTCGACGAGCGTCTTCAGCAGGCCATGAAGCTGGTATTGCTGGCCACTGTGCCGGGGATGCTGGTGTTTTTCTGGCTGTATGGCTGGGGAGTGTTGATCAACCTGATTCTGACGGGGGTTACCGCACTGGCCGTTGAAGCGGCCGTGTTGCGCTTGCGCAAGCGAGCGCTCAAGCCGACCTTGAGCGACGGCAGCGCACTGGTCAGCGCGACGCTGTTGGCGCTGGCCTTGCCGCCTTATTGCCCGTGGTGGCTGACGGTCTGTGCCGCGGCGTTCGCGATGGTGTTCGGCAAACACTTGTATGGCGGCGTTGGCAAGAACCCGTTCAACCCGGCAATGCTGGGCTTCGCCCTGGTGCTGGTGACCTTTCCCCAACAGATGACCCACTGGCCGTCATTCCATGGACTGGATCTGATCGGCGGTTTGCAGCAGGTGTTCGGGTTCACCCTCGGTCAGACGCCTGATGCCTGGGTCCAGGCCACGGCGCTGGACAGCCTGCGGATCAACAAAAGCCTGACCATGGATGAACTGTTTGCCGCTAACCCGGCGTTCGGTCATTTCGGCGGCCGAGGCATGGAATGGGTCAACCTGGCCTTTCTGGCGGGCGGCGCGTTTCTGTTACAACGACGGGTGTTCAGTTGGCATGCGCCAGTCGGCATGCTCGCCAGCCTGTTCATCATTAGCCTGCTGTGCTGGAACGGCTCGGGCTCCGACTCCCATGGCTCGCCGCTGTTTCATCTGCTCACTGGTGCGAGCATGCTGGGTGCATTCTTCATCGTTACGGAACCGGTGTCCGGCGCAAAAAGCCCCGGCGCGCGGCTGCTGTTCGGCGCGGGCGTCGGGCTGCTGACGTACCTGATTCGTACCTGGGGTGGTTATCCGGACGGCGTAGCCTTTGCCGTGCTGTTGATGAACCTCTGTGTGCCGGCGCTGGAGCGGTTTGCCGCCTCGAGACTGGAACGGGGTGCGCCATGAGCCGGGCGTCGAGCGTTGTGATCCTGGTGTTGCTGGCAAGCCTGGGGATTGGTGCGACTTACCTCCTGCAGCACACCAGCGCGCCGCGCATTGCGGCCGAACAGCGCCTGATCGACAGTCGTAACCTGCTGGACCTGCTCCCTGCTGAAAGCTACGACAATCAGCCGCTGGAACAACCACTCGCTCTCGAAAACACTGGGTTGGCCAACAGCACGCTGCTAGGTGGCTACCTGGCAACCAAAACAGGCCAGACCAGCGCCGTGTTGCTGCGCAGCCAAACCCTGGGTTACGAGGGTTCCATCGAATTGCTGATCGCCATCGGCGCAAACGGCAAGGTGCTGGGCGTAAAAACGCTCAAGCAATCGGAAACTCCGGGGCTGGGCGGTCGACTCGCCGACTGGCCCAATACCTGGCTTCAGGCTTTTTCCGGAAAGTCCCGAACCGAACCTGCCGACAATGGCTGGGCCTTGAAAAAGGATCAGGGGCAATTCGATCAAATGGCGGGGGCGACCATTACTTCGAGAGCGGTCATCAATGCCATCCATGACGCGTTGCGCTATTTCGACGAACATCAGCAACAGTTGATCGGGAGCAGCGCTCATGAATAAGTCATCGACGCTGCAGAATTCGCTGATGCTTGCACCGCTGATCGGTGCCACGGATTCATTGGTGTCCGCTCTGGGCTTGTGGCTGATGTTCATCGTGGTGATCAGTGTCTTTGGAGTGAGCATGGGAGCCTTGCGATGCCGACTTGTCCCGGCGACACGTTTGCTTGCCAACGTCCTGCTGGCGGCCACACTGACCAGCTGCACGGAACTCGCCGCGCAAGTCTGGTCGCTGCAATGGCACCAACATGTAGGGTTCTATGCGGGATTGATTGCCTTGCAATGTGTTGTGCTGGAACACACCGGTTTTTTCCAGAGCGCCTGGCGTGATCGCCTGCGCCTGTGTGGCCTGTTCGGCGCGTTGATGGCGGGCCTTGGCGTGCTGCGCGAATTTATCGGCAACGGAACATTCGGAAGCCATCTCCCATGGCTGGCTGGCACTGCGCAAGCGGACTGGCAAGGCTGGGCATTGACCGCCGACGGTGGCTTGCGCCTGGCCACCCTGGCCCCTGGCGGATTCATTCTGCTGGGACTGCTGATCGCCGCACATCAGGCCTGGAACCGCTCGACGCCCCCACACTGACCGCCTTCGAGGAAACGCACTGCCCATGAATGCCGCAAAACGTCTGGAAATTTTTCGCCGATTTCACGAAGACAACCCGGAACCGAAGACCGAACTGGCCTACTCCTCGCCGTTCGAATTGCTGATATCCGTGATTCTCTCGGCCCAGTCGACCGATGTCGGCGTCAACAAGGCCACTGCGAAACTCTATCCGGTGGCCAATACACCGGCGGCGATTTATGCCTTGGGTGTCGAGGGACTGTCGGAATACATCAAGACCATCGGCCTGTTCAACAGCAAAGCGAAAAACGTGATCGAGACCTGTCGCTTACTAGTGGAACGTCATGGAGGCGAAGTGCCGCAAACCCGTGAAGAGCTGGAAGCGTTACCCGGCGTCGGCCGCAAGACTGCCAACGTGGTGCTCAATACCGCATTTCGTCAGCTGACCATGGCCGTGGACACGCATATTTTCCGGGTCAGCAATCGTACCGGCATTGCTCCAGGCAAAAATGTGGTCGAGGTTGAGCAAAAACTGATGAAGTTCGTGCCGAAGGAATATCTGCTGGATTCCCATCACTGGCTGATCCTCCACGGACGCTACGTTTGCCTGGCCCGCAAGCCTCGCTGCGGCAGCTGTCGGATCGAAGACTTGTGCGAATACAAGCAAAAGACGTCGGACGATTGAGGCGCTATTAGGTTTTTCAATTTATCGATTGAAAAAATCTTTTTTACCCGCCGGGAGATTATCGATATAAGGAGCGCCAAAGGCAGCCTTAGCCTGGAGTAACACTATGAGCACTGGCAAAGAGCAATTGGACGTAGAAGACGACTTCACCCCTGTTGAGGCTGATGATGCTGAACCGGTGGTTGAAGTGGCGAAGACCAACCTGAGCAAACGCCGCACCATCGACAATTTGCTGGAGGAGCGCCGACTGCAAAAGCAATTGGCCGATTACGATTTTGACCTATGACACCTAAAAGCCTCCCGAAACGGAGGCTTTTTACTAAGCGCCAACCCCTGATACCCCCCGTTCATCGCGCCTCATCAAACGCTGAGGCAGTCACACCAGACCATTGCGTTGAGCCAATTCGATCAGGTCGACCAGGGAGCGAGCATTGAGCTTCAACAACAGACGCGTCTTGTAAGTACTGACGGTCTTATTGCTGAGGAACATTCCGTCGGCGATCTCCTTGTTGGTCTTGCCTCGGGCCAATTGTTGCAAGACCATCATTTCCCGTCCGGACAGTCGATCCACCATATCGGCTTCACTGGCGTTCCCCAAACTGGAACGTACGGTATGCAAGGCTTGATTCGGAAAATAACTATAGCCCGATAACACTGCCTTTATTGCACTGAGCAATTCAGTGAGATCCTGTTGTTTGCAAACATATCCTGCGGCCCCGGATTGCATGCAACGCATAGAAAAATGCCCAGGCGCCTGGGAAGTTAATATCAGTACTTTCATGGGCATTGCTGTCGATGTCAGACGCGCAATGACTTCCAGCCCATCAAGTTTCGGTATTCCAATATCCAGGATGACAATATCCGGCATATGCTCACGGGCAAGTTGCAACGCATCCACGCCATTATCTGTCTCTGCAATGACTTCGTAGCCATGACGCTCCATTAGCATACGTACCGCAAGACGAATGACAGGGTGATCATCCACGATCAGCACTTTATTCATGGGCAAGTCCAATTTTCGCTGTTCGAATTTTTAGAGCCCGCACAATAGCCTAGTCGTTTCACCCATGGCATGCCGCCCCCCTCGGCCACCCGCACCGAGAGACATTCCCTACAGACATTAACGAATAGTCTTACAAAATTTCCAAAAATACCGGCAGGGTAAAAACTTTATCAACCTGAAAACATTTCAATGCTCCGCAGTTTTTTTGTTTCTACTTACAACCAGAAACCCAAAAAACAGAATTCGTCGCAAGCATTCAAACGAACACCGACTATTGAGCTACCCTTAAAAGTAACTGACATTTACCACTTTAAATTTCACACCACAAACATCACACATAAAGGAACAAGAAAAAAATCACACCAGGCAATACTTAAAAATACATTTAACGCAACATTACCTAAAACATCAAGAACAGGGATACTCAGCCCGCACTTAATAACGCTACTATCATACTATTCAAACCCAACATTTAAAGGAGTGCCACACAAACAAAAACACCAACCACTTAGTTATCAAAAATTAAAACCAAAAACACTAATCAATCGAGAAAAGACAATATTTCCATGAGCAGAAAACATGAACAAACAAAAGAACAAAATCATCAATCCCATGACAGTCATTGCGATATTTGCCGCTATTTCTGAAACATCGGCCGCCGTCTCGCTGCCCTTTCTCGACAACCAGGAGCGGGAGCTTTATGTCTGGTTTCTGATCAGTTTTCCTTTTTATTTGCTTTTTCTTTTCTTCGCCACACTCAACTTCAACTACCGGTCGCTGTACGCGCCATCCGATTACGGCAAGGGAAAGCATTTTGTAGAAGTGATGGACAACGCTGAACGCAGTCAGCGGCCCGAAAACCTGAAGGACCCTCCCACCCGGATCGATATCCAGACGGGCCTCTCGGCCCTACAGCACGTTTGCATGGCCAAGCAGCTAAAAAACCTGCACATCATCGATGCGCGCTGGTTAAACAAGAAAATGGAATTCGGTGCCTGGATTGAAAAAAACCGGCACCCACAGGGAAGTCCTGCACAAGTGATCGTATTTCTCACCTGTACCGATTCGGAGGCACTACTGAAGGAAAGCGCAAGCAAGCAATCAAAACAGGCAAAGAATCGCAGCGGACCAACGCTTTGCATTGCTTACAATTTGAATTCGCACGGTCTGACGATTCTTGATCACTCTTTTTACCTGACACGTAGCAGGTAACGCTTGAAGAGCATTCAGAGAGAGGAAACAGAAGGAAGGTATTACAGATACAACATAAAGAGTGCTGATAACACGATGTCCGGCAGGAAAACTCCCCCCTATTCAGAAATTGTGGCCTTGTCACCGACAAGGCCACAACTCTCGTTCCACTAAGGTCGTTCTACTACCGCTTCAAAGGTCTCAGAAAAGCTTCCGGCCTTTGTTCGCCGCAATACGCATGCGCAACGCGTTGAGCTTGATGAAGCCCGCCGCGTCGGCCTGGTTGTAGGCGCCGCCATCTTCTTCGAAGGTCGCGATGTTGGCATCGAACAACGATTCGTCGGACTTGCGACCGGTGACGATCACGTTGCCCTTGTACAGCTTCAGGCGCACGACGCCGTTCACGTGGGCCTGGGACGCGTCGATCATCTGTTGCAGCATCAGACGCTCAGGGCTCCACCAGTAACCGGTGTAGATCAGGCTGGCGTATTTAGGCATCAGCTCGTCTTTGAGGTGAGCCACTTCGCGGTCCAGGGTGATCGATTCGATCGCACGGTGGGCGCGCAGCATGATGGTGCCGCCTGGGGTTTCATAGCAGCCACGGGACTTCATGCCCACGTAACGGTTCTCAACGATGTCGAGACGGCCGATGCCGTGTTCGCCACCGATACGGTTCAGGGTCGCCAGCACGGTAGCCGGGGTCATTTCGACGCCGTCCAGTGCAACGATGTCGCCGTTGCGGTAGGTCAGTTCCAGGTATTGCGCTTTATCTGGAGCCTTCTCCGGGGAGACGGTCCATTTCCACATGTCTTCTTCGTGCTCGGTCCAGGTGTCTTCCAGCACGCCGCCTTCATAGGAGATGTGCAGCAGGTTGGCATCCATCGAGTACGGGGATTTTTTCTTGCCGTGACGCTCGATCGGGATGTTGTGCTTTTCAGCATAATCCATCAGCTTTTCACGGGAGAGCAGGTCCCATTCGCGCCACGGAGCAATCACTTTCACGCCTGGCTTCAAGGCGTAGGCGCCCAGCTCGAAACGAACCTGGTCGTTGCCCTTGCCGGTGGCACCATGGGAAATGGCGTCAGCGCCGGTTTCGTTGGCGATTTCGATCAAGCGCTTGGCGATCAACGGACGAGCGATGGAAGTACCCAGCAGGTACTCGCCTTCGTAAACGGTGTTGGCGCGGAACATCGGGAAAACGAAATCGCGCACGAATTCTTCGCGCAAGTCGTCGATGTAGATCTCTTTCACGCCCATGGCCTGTGCCTTGGCGCGTGCAGGTTCGACCTCTTCGCCCTGACCCAGGTCAGCGGTGAAGGTCACGACTTCACAGTTATAAGTATCCTGCAGCCACTTGAGGATCACCGAAGTGTCCAGGCCGCCGGAATACGCCAGAACGACCTTGTTTACGTCCGCCATGCCATCACTCCACGGGGTTCTACGGAAAGCCGTCAAGTCTACCGGTCATGCAGGATAATTTACAGAGGCGCGACAGCTTATGACGACGAAGCGACAGATTATGTCGAGTGAGCGACGATAACAGCGGGTTCAGGAGGTGGACGCGGCGCTCGCCGATGCAGTGGCCTGAGGGGCCGGCTTTTCAGTGGGCGCAACGCGCGCAAGGTGCACATTGACCCGACGGTTCTTCGCCCGGTTGGCGGAATTGGTATTGGGCGCCAATGGATAACGCTCGCCGTGAAAGCGCACGGTGATCTGCGATTCCTGAATACCGTTGGCCTTGAAGAACTCCATGACGGCCAGGGCCCGACGCCGCGACAAATCACGATTGGTCAGGCGGTTGCCGCTGTTATCGGAGTGGCCATCGAGCTCGATGTGGTTGACCGTCGGATCAGCCTTCATGAACTCCAGCATCACTTGTAATTGCGCCTTGGCCTGCGCGTCGAGATCGATACCTTCGCCGGGGAAGCCGATCTGCGATTGCTTGACCTGCTCGAAATTCTTCGGCAGCAGCTTCGCCACGCAGCCCTGATAGTCGTTAAATGCCTTGCTGAACTTGACTGGCAACAGACGCACTTCCGACACCCGGCCATCGCCCGAGTAATGTCGAACGACCGGACTGCGGCCATCCATCAGGCCACTGATCAAGCGGCCAGCCTGAACTTGCGAACTGTTGAACAACACATTGCCGCTGCCGATTCGCACAGAACCGAGGTTGATGTCGCCACGCCCCGGTTGCCAGGGTGCAGCCGCCGCCAGCAAGGTGGCGGAACCGCCGCCGATCATCGAGTTATAGGCCTTCAGACGGAACGTCGCTTGCTCACCAGCGCGACGCACGAATTCGCCCGAACCAAAATCGGTGATCGGTTGAGTCAGGCGGCACTCGAACTTGTCTCCTTCGACCGTCCACTCGATGCTCTCCAGACGGGTCTGGAAAGTAAGCGCCATCGCAGGAAGGCTGGCAAACACGCTGAGCAAGGCTAAATAACGCTGGCGCACGGGAGGCTCCACTGGCTTCTACAACAAAAAGACCGACACACAGATGTTTACGGCATACCTGTTGGATATCGGAAGCTTCCTGCAAAACTTGATAGCGAGTGCCTGGAAGAGTCTTTTCCGGTAGCATTCCCCTCAGTTTGACCCGCCTGGAATCCCCTCATGTCCGACCGCCTGACCCTGCTGCGTCCCGACGACTGGCATATTCATCTTCGCGATGGTGCTGTGTTGCCCAATACAGTCGCGGATGTCGCGCGCACCTTTGGTCGCGCCATCATCATGCCCAACCTGGTACCTCCGGTGCGGAACACCGCTGAAGCCGACGGCTATCGCCAGCGGATTCTCGCTGCACGCCCGGCTGGCAGCCGCTTCGAACCGTTGATGGTGCTGTACCTGACCGACCGCACCCAGCCCGAAGAAATTCGCGAGGCCAAGGCCTGCGGCTTCATTCACGCCGCCAAGCTGTACCCGGCCGGCGCGACCACCAACTCGGACTCTGGTGTCACCAGCATCGACAAGATTTTCCCTGCACTTGAGGCCATGGCCGAAGTCGGGATGCCCTTGCTGGTTCATGGTGAAGTCACCCGTGGCGATGTCGACGTGTTCGATCGCGAAAAATTCTTTATCGATGAGCACATGCGTCGTGTGGTCGAGCGCTTCCCGAGCCTCAAAGTGGTGTTCGAACACATCACTACCGCCGACGCCGTGCAGTTCGTCAACGAGGCTTCGGCCAATGTTGGCGCTACCATCACCGCGCATCACCTGCTGTACAACCGCAACCACATGCTGGTGGGCGGGATTCGGCCGCACTTCTATTGCCTGCCGATTCTCAAGCGCAACACCCACCAGGAAGCCCTGCTCGACGCCGCCACCAGCGGCAGCGACAAGTTCTTCCTCGGCACCGACTCGGCGCCCCATGCCCAGCACGCCAAAGAAGCCGCTTGCGGCTGTGCCGGTTGCTACACCGCTTTTGCAGCGATCGAGATGTATGCCGAAGCCTTCGAACAGCGCAACGCGCTGGACAAGCTCGAAACCTTCGCCAGCCTGAACGGCCCTCGTTTCTACGGCCTGCCGGTGAACACCGATCGCATCACCCTGGTCCGCGAAGAGTGGACCGCCCCAACCAGCCTGCCATTTGGCGAGCTGACCGTAATCCCGCTGCGCGCCGGTGAAAAACTGCGCTGGCGCCTGCTGGAGGAACACGCGTGAGTGAAGACCATTTCGACGACGAACAGGACGGTCAAGGCGGCGGAGGTGGTTCGCGCCACCCGATGGCTGAGCGCTTCCGTGGATACCTGCCAGTCGTTGTCGACGTTGAAACCGGTGGTTTCAACTCTGCCACTGACGCCTTGCTGGAAATTGCCGCAACCACCATCGGCATGGACGAAAAAGGGTTTGTGTACGCCGACCACACCTACTTCTTTCGCGTAGAGCCTTTTGAAGGCGCGAACATCGAAGCGGCCGCTCTGGAATTTACCGGGATCAAACTCGATCACCCGCTGCGCATGGCAGTGAGTGAAGAAGCAGCGCTGACCGACATCTTCCGCGGCATCCGCAAGGCACTGAAAGCCAATGGCTGCAAACGGGCAATTCTGGTCGGGCACAACAGCAGCTTCGATCTGGGTTTCCTCAACGCCGCTGTCGCACGCCTGGACATGAAGCGTAACCCGTTTCATCCGTTCTCGAGCTTCGATACTGCGACCCTCGCCGGTCTGGCTTACGGCCAAACGGTACTGGCCAAGGCCTGTCAGGCCGCCGATATCGACTTCGACGGTCGTGAGGCCCACTCGGCTCGCTACGACACCGAGAAGACGGCCGAGCTGTTCTGCGGCATCGTCAATCGCTGGAAACAAATGGGCGGCTGGGAAGACTACAACGACTGATCCGTCGTCAGGTTTATCCCGTCCATAAAAAAACCGGCCTCAACGGCCGGTTTTTTTATGCCTCAAACGTGCCTTACAGCGCAGCAGCGTTCTCGGTCAGGTAAGCCGCGACGCCTTCGGTCGAAGCGGTCATGCCTTTGTCGCCTTTTTTCCAGTTGGCAGGGCAAACTTCGCCGTGCTCTTCGTGGAATTGCAGAGCGTCAACCAGACGGATCAGCTCTTCAATGTTACGGCCCAGCGGCAGGTCGTTGATGATCTGCGAGCGGACAACGCCTTTGTCGTCGATCAGGAACGCGCCACGGAAAGCCACACCGCCTTCGGACTCAACGTCGTAGGCCTTGGCGATTTCGTGTTTCAGGTCGGCAGCCATGGTGTAGCGAACTTCGCCGATACCACCATTGTTGACCGGGGTGTTGCGCCAGGCGTTGTGGGTGAAGTGCGAGTCGATCGAAACGGCGATCACTTCAACGTTGCGTGCCTTGAAGTCAGACATGCGGTTGTCCAGAGCGATCAGCTCGGACGGGCAAACGAAGGTGAAGTCCAGTGGGTAGAAGAACACCAGGCCGTATTTGCCTTTGATGGCCGACGACAGGGTGAAGCTGTCTACGATTTCGCCATTGCCGAGTACGGCCGGTACGGTGAAGTCAGGGGCTTGTTTGCCTACGAGTACGCTCATTGGATATCTCCTGGTGTAATAACGTGAAGAACCGGGCTCGCATCAGCCTGCCACCGTCAAGCGACAGCCCTGTGACACGAACCCCTTCGCAAGGACCGACCATCATACACGGCGTTTTTGAGCTGTCCTCAACGGTTTTTCGCAGGCGGGTTAAAAATGCCGCCGCCACGGTTACTGGCAGATTGCCCTGGTGAAACCGTTCGTCAGTCACGCCCGCTTATAACGCGAAGCTTTCAGAAAGCACTTTGACAATCATTCTCGTTAACATTAAGATCCATCGCAATTGAGTCACAACCAGCGACGGTTTTCACTTATGTATGTCTGCCTCTGCACTGGCGTCACCGACGGTCAAATCCGCGAAGCAATCTATGAAGGTTGCTGCAGCTATAAGGACGTCCGTCAGGCCACCGGCGTTGCCAGCCAATGCGGTAAATGCGCCTGCCTTGCCAAGGAAGTGGTCCGCGAAACCCTGACTAAACTGCAATCGGCCCAGGCTGCAATTCCCTATCCTGTAGAGTTTACTGCCGCGTAACTACCGTATTTCAAAGAACCGGACTTGATGTCCGGTTTTTTTATACCTGAAAATCAACCGCTTACGCTCTAGACGCGGAACACAAACATTCTTATTCCGATTAATTTTCATTTAATTTTCAATAACTTAGGTTTGACACTCTTAATTACGCGGCTCAAACTCGGCCTCATAGACAGCTAATAAAGGGCAGGACCCCATCATGAAAGGCGACATTACAGTCATCCAGCATCTCAACAAGATCCTTGCCAATGAACTGGTCGCGATCAATCAATACTTCCTGCATGCACGCATGTACGAAGATTGGGGCTTGAACAAGCTTGGCAAGCACGAATACCACGAATCCATCGACGAGATGAAGCACGCGGACAAGCTGATCAAGCGCATCCTGTTCCTTGAAGGCCTGCCGAACGTCCAGGACCTGGGCAAGCTGCAGATCGGCGAACACACCAAGGAAATGCTTGAGTGCGACCTGCGTATCGAACGCACCGGTCATGCGGATCTCAAAGTGGCTATCGCTCATTGCGAAACTGTTGGCGACTTTGGTAGCCGTGAACTGCTTGAAGATATTCTTGAATCCGAAGAAGAACATATCGACTGGCTGGAAACCCAACTGGGTCTGATCGATAAAGTCGGTCTTGAGAACTATCTGCAATCGCAGATGGGCGAAGAGTAGGAGCTGTGTAGGAGCTGTCGAGTGCAACGAGGCTACGATCTTGGCGATGGCAGCGGCGACATCGACATAACTTATCAAGCGCAATAAAAAGCCCCGCTCCTCTTTCGAGGGCGGGGCTTTTTAGTTGCTGAGATCAAGAGATCGCAGCCTCGTTTCACTCGACAGCTCCTACAGGAGCGAATCAGGCTTCGGTCTTGTTGGCAGCAGCAGCTTCGACAGCAGCCTTGATGGTGGTTTGCAGCGAACCGTCTGCAGCCATCTCGGTCATGATGTCGCTACCGCCGACCAGCTCACCGCCAACCCACAGTTGCGGGAAGGTTGGCCAGTTGGCGTATTTTGGCAGGTTGGCGCGGATTTCCGGGTTCTGCAGGATGTCCACGTAAGCAAATTTTTCACCACACGCCATCACGGCCTGCGCGGCTTTCGCGGAGAAGCCGCATTGCGGGGCATTCGGCGAGCCTTTCATGTAAAGCAGAATGGTGTTGTTAGCAATCTGCTCTTTAATCGTTTCGATGATATCCATGGAGCACCTCGGCTGAACTTTCCGACTCAGGGGTCGGCACGGTGGCGCATTGTAACGGAAACCCGAGCACCCTGCTCGGTCTCCCCGACAGACTTGATCAAGCCGCCGCCACGGTCACTGGCACACCGTTCAACGCCGCATTGCCCGACAACTCATCGAGCTGACACTCGTCGGTCAAGTCATTGGCGCTGGAACCCGGCTGACCACTGGCAATGGTCATCTGCACACCTGGCCGCGCATGGCCCCAGCCGTGCGGAAGGCTGACCACGCCTTTCATCATATCCAGACTGCCGAGCACTTCAACTTCAATCACACCGACCCGCGAACTGACCCGCACTCGCTGCCCGTCGTTGAGCCCACGGCTGGCCAGGTCATCCGGGTGCATCAGCAATTGATGGCGCGGCTTGCCCTTCACCAGACGATGATAGTTGTGCATCCACGAGTTGTTGCTGCGCACATGACGGCGGCCGATCATCAACAACTCATCGGCCGCTGGTGCTTGCAAGGCTGCAAAACGCGCCAGGTCGGCAAGGATCGCTGGCGGCGCAGCCTGGACGCGCTGGTTGGCGGTTTTCAGGCGTGGCGCCAGGTTGGATTTCAGCGCCCCGAGATCGACACCATGCGGGTGATCGAACAAGGTCGCCAGCGACAATTTCTGCTCCGAAGCATCGCCATACAACCCCATCCGCAAGCCACGGTCGATCATTTGCGCTGGCGGGATCGTCGGTTTCAGTTCCTTGCCAGTCTTCGCAGCAAAGGCCTTGGCCAGCCCTACGAAGATTTCCCAGTCATGCAACGCACCTTCAGGTTTGGCCAGGATCGCGCGATTGAACCGGCTGACGTTACGTACCGCAAACATATTGAAAGTCGTGTCGTAATGATCGTTTTCCAGGGCCGAGGTGGACGGCAGGATCAGGTCGGCATAACGCGTGGTTTCATTGATGTACAGGTCGATGCTGACCATGAACTCCAACCCATCCAGCGCCTGTTCCAGTTGTCGGCCATTGGGCGTCGACAGCACCGGATTACCCGCCACGGTAATCAGCGCGCGGACCTGCCCTTCCCCTTCGGTAAGCATCTCTTCGGCCAGTGCCGAGACCGGCAGTTCTCCACCATATTCAGGACGCCCGGAGACCCGGCTCTGCCACAGATTGAAATGCCCACCTGAGGTGGACGCCACCAGGTCCACCGCAGGTTCGGTGCACAACGCCCCTCCTACGCGATCAAGATTACCGGTGACCAGATTGATCAGTTGCACAACCCAATGACACAAGGTGCCGAACGCCTGGGTCGAGACACCCATGCGGCCGTAACAGACCGCTGTCGGCGCCGCCGCAAAGTCCCGCGCCAGTTGGCGGATCTGTTCGGCGGGCACCGCGCACAGTGGGCTCATGGCCTCGGCGGTGAAATTCGCGACCGCCTCCCGCACCTCATTCAGACCGTCTACCGGCAAATGACTGTCGCGGGTCAGACCTTCAGCGAACAAGGTATTGAGCAGTCCGAACAACAACGCCGCATCGCCACCGGGGCGTACGAATAGATGCTGGTCGGCAATCGCCGCGGTTTCGCTGCGGCGCGGATCGACCACCACCACTTTGCCGCCGCGGGCCTGAATCGCCTTCAAGCGCTTCTCCACATCCGGCACGGTCATGATGCTGCCGTTGGAGGCCAGCGGATTGCCGCCGAGGATCAGCATGAAATCGGTGTGATCGATGTCCGGGATCGGCAACAGCAAACCGTGGCCGTACATCAAATGGCTGGTCAGGTGATGGGGCAACTGGTCGACTGAGGTCGCGGAAAACCGGTTGCGGGTTTTCAACAGGCCGAGAAAGTAATTGCTGTGGGTCATCAGCCCATAGTTATGCACGCTGGGGTTGCCTTGATAGACCGCCACCGAGTTCTGTCCGTGACGCGCCTGAATCGCCGCCAGCCGTTCGGCTACGAGGTTGAAGGCGTCTTCCCACTCGATGGGTTGCCATTCACTGCCCACACGTAGCATCGGCTGACGCAAACGATCCGGATCGCTCTGAATATCTTGCAAGGCGACGGCCTTGGGGCAGATGTGCCCGCGGCTAAATGTATCCTGAGCGTCCCCCTTGATCGAAGTGATCTGCACCGCGCCTTCGACCTCGGTGGTTTCGATGGTCAGGCCGCAAATGGCTTCACACAGGTGGCACGCACGGTGATGGAGAGTCTTGGTCATGGCCAGTCTCTGTCTTGTTCTGGGCGGGCAATATCGGCCGCGGGAACAAAACTATGGCGCCAGACCCACGACTGCGCCAGCGACGTTCGTCTTGTGAATTGGCGACCATCAGGCCAGCCGATGACCGTTGGGGGATCAGTTCGGCGGCAGCCTCGGCGGCGCCTGCAACTGGATCTCCTGGATGGTTTCGATCTGCTCTTGAGCGAGATGAACACCGGTGAGTTCGCCGATCAGCCGCCAGTGCTCGTCGAGCCCGGTGCTGATGGTTGCCATGCGGTCGATCATCCGCCGGCCGGCGGCCTTGGTCACTTCGTCTTCACTGCGCATCAACTCGAAGGACATCGAGGTCATGGACGCGGTGAGGTGGGTTAGCGAGCGAGCCGTGAGGCCGAGTAATTCCATTAACTGTCGTTCTTTCGATTCCATTCCGAAGGCTTCCTGCGTCGTTCGTGCGTTAGTTATAACCCGCCACTTTGCTTTAGCAAATGTTTCAGACCAGACACATCCCTCAATCCTGAGTACAAATGTTTCGAATGACAGGTCAGAAACCGACCGTTACTACGCCTTCCCCGCCCCGTTTGATTGCAAAGCCCCGTGACCCCAGTGTACAAATGACGGGCTGCTGTCAGGAAACAGGCTTCAAAAGCGCTACTGCGGTCATCCCGTAGCCCCTCTGAAATCCCCTAAAAACCGTAGCCCTATTGGTAAGACGCGACATTTAATTATAAGATCGCGCCTTCCCCTATTTCGTCGCCCCGTGCGGCTTACGCCGCAGGTCTCGCCCGTTTTTCAGTTAAACAAGGCTTTGAGTATCTGCGGTCTGTTGCAAAAAGGTAGTCAATGATGAGCGCAAGGCACTTTCTCTCCCTGATGGATTGCACGCCCGAAGAGCTGGTCAGCGTGATCCGTCGAGGCGTTGAGCTCAAAGACCTGCGTAACCGCGGCGTACTGTTCGAGCCTCTGAAAAACCGCGTGCTCGGGATGATTTTCGAGAAGTCCTCGACCCGCACCCGTATTTCGTTCGAAGCCGGCATGATCCAGCTCGGTGGCCAGGCGATCTTCCTGTCGCCACGCGACACCCAACTGGGCCGTGGCGAGCCGATCGGCGATGCCGCCATTGTCATGTCGAGCATGCTCGATGCGGTGATGATCCGCACGTTTTCCCACAGCACACTGACCGAATTCGCCGCCAATTCACGCGTCCCGCTAATCAACGGCCTGTCCGACGATTTGCACCCGTGCCAGCTGCTGGCGGACATGCAAACCTTCCTCGAACATCGCGGTTCGATCCAGGGCAAAACCGTGGCCTGGATCGGCGACGGCAACAACATGTGCAACAGCTATATAGAAGCGGCGATCCAGTTCGACTTCCAGTTGCGCATCGCTTGCCCGGAAGGCTTTGAACCCAACCCTGAATTCGTGGCCAAGGCCGGTGATCGGGTCACCATCGTCCGCGATCCGAAGGATGCCGTACGCGGCGCCCACCTGGTCAGCACCGACGTCTGGACCTCCATGGGCCAGGAAGAGGAAACCGCCAAGCGCCTGAAACTGTTCGCGCCGTTCCAGGTCAACCGCGCCCTGCTCGACCTGGCGGCACCGGACGTGCTGTTCATGCACTGCCTGCCGGCCCACCGTGGCGAAGAGATCAGCGTCGACTTGCTCGATGACCAGCGCTCTGTCGCGTGGGATCAAGCCGAAAACCGTCTTCACGCACAAAAGGCCCTGCTCGAGTTTCTCGTCGAACCGGCGTACCACCACGCATGAGCCATCCATTACTGCTGAACCTGCGTAACCTCGCCTGCGGCTATCAAGACCAGCGCGTCGTGCAGAATCTCAACCTGCATTTGAATGCCGGCGACATCGGTTGCCTGCTGGGCTCTTCGGGTTGCGGCAAAACCACCACGCTGCGGGCGATTGCCGGTTTCGAACCGGTATACGAAGGTGAAATCCAGTTGGCGGGCGAGACGATCTCCCGCGCCGGCTTCACCCTCGCTCCGGAGAAACGCCGGATCGGCATGGTGTTCCAGGATTACGCACTGTTTCCGCATTTGAGCGTGGCCGAGAACATCGCCTTCGGGATCCGCAAGCACCCGCAAAAGGATCGCGTCACCGAAGAATTGCTGGAACTGGTCAATCTGAAAAACCTCGGCAAGCGCTTCCCGCATGAGCTGTCCGGTGGTCAACAGCAGCGCGTCGCACTGGCCCGTGCCTTGGCGCCGGAACCGCAATTGCTGCTGCTCGACGAACCCTTTTCCAACCTTGATGGCGAGCTGCGACGCAAGCTCAGCCATGAGGTGCGCGATATCCTCAAGGCCCGTGGTACCAGCGCGATTCTGGTAACCCACGATCAGGAAGAGGCCTTCGCGGTGAGTGATCATGTGGGGGTTTTCAAGGAAGGTCGCCTGGAGCAGTGGGACACGCCTTACAACCTGTATCACGAACCGCTGACGCCATTTGTCGCCAGTTTCATCGGTCAGGGTTATTTCATTCGCGGTCAGCTGAGCAGCCCCGAGTCAGTGCAGACCGAACTGGGTGAGTTACGCGGTAATCGTGCGTACACCTGGCCGGTTGGCGGTGCGGTGGATGTATTGCTGCGTCCGGACGATATCGTTTATGCACCGGACAGCACGTTGAAGGCCCGGATTATCGGCAAGTCTTTCCAGGGTGCGTCCACCTTGTATCGCTTGCAGTTACCGACCGGCGCGCAGCTGGAGTCAATTTTCCCGAGCCATGCCGATCATCAGGTGGGTGCAGAGGTCGGCATTCGTGTCGCGGCTGAACACCTGGTGCTGTTTCAGGCGTCGGGCAGTACGGCGGCGCAGATTCCGGTCGTCGAGTCCGGTGTCCGCCGCCACAGCACTGCTAGCTGATACACACGGACAAATGTGGGAGCGAGCCTGCTCGCTCCCACAATAGATTTCGGTTAACCCAGTATTAGCGTTCCGCTTGCAACGAGCGTCGCATTCCCGCCGATTTTCACCCGATCCCCTTCCAGCCGACAGAACAACTCCCCGCCTCGAGCCGAGCGCTGATAAGCCGTCAGGCTCGACTTGCCCAACCGTTTCGACCAGTACGGGATAAGGCTGCAATGGGTCGAACCGGTCACCGGGTCTTCGTTGATGCCGATCGCCGGCGCGAAGTAGCGGGAAACAAAATCATGCTTGCTGCCCCTGGCCGTGACAATTGCCCCCGGCCACGGCAGTTTCGCCAGTGCCGCCATGTCCGGCTGACATTCGAGCACCGCCTGCTCGGATTCCAGCACCACGAACAACTCATTCGACCCCAGCACATCAACCGCTTCGACACCCAGCGCGCGCTCGACATCCAGGGTCACGCCCACTTCCGACGGAATGAGCGCCGGAAAATCCAGCCACAAGCGCTCACCCTCCCGGCTCACGCTTAGCGGGCCGGACTTACAGATGAAGTCCAGTCGCTCGGCCGGTTCTTTATAGATTTCAAACAGAACGTAAGCGCTGGCCAGGGTCGCATGACCGCACAACGGCACTTCGGTGGCCGGGGTAAACCAGCGGATGTGCCAGCCCTGCCCTTCGCGCACCACGAAAGCGGTTTCGGCGAGGTTGTGCTCGGCGGCGATCTTCTGCATCAACTCATCGGCAAGCCAGGCATCGAGGCGATAGACCATCGCCGGGTTGCCACTGAACGGCCGATCACTGAACGCATCGACCTGATGAAACTCAAGCTGCATAACCTTCTCCCTTTGTCAGGCCACCGAGCATGAAGCTGCCGACAACGCGGCACCAGTGACAGAGCCCGTCAATTTGCACCATACAGCGCCGGGCTGATAGTCCGCGTCAGGCACGGCCGATATCAGCGAACTTCGCCTGGGTATGTTCGGCCAGCACCGCAGGTGCCAATTCGACTTCCAGCCCTCGCCGCCCCGCACTGACAAAAATGCTGGCGAAGGGCTGAGCTGAATTATCGATAAAGGTGCGCAAGCGCTTTTTCTGTCCCAGCGGACTGATGCCGCCCAAGAGGTAACCGGTGGATCGCTGCGCAGCGGCAGGATCGGCCATTTCGACTTTTTTCACACCCGCAGCATGCGCCAGGCCCTTTAAGTCCAGACTTCCGACGACCGGCACCACGGCCACCAGCAATTCACCTTTCTCGCTGGCCGCCAGCAAGGTCTTGAACACCTGCGCCGGATCCAGCCCCAGCTTCTCCGCGGCCTCCAGCCCATAGGACGCTGCCTTCGGATCATGTTCGTAACTGTGCACGCGATGTTCGGCACGAACTTTTTTCAACAAATCCAATGCGGGGGTCATGACAGTTCCAGACTGGGCGACAGTAGAAAAATACTGCGCTGGATTCTAGGTCATTGATCAATAAAAGGCTCTATTGCGGCGCTATTTCAAAGGCTTGGCGACGCCTTATGCCGTTCGTCCACCTTCGGCCTGCCGCGTGAACGATGCGGTCATTCATGTGACTAATAGTTCGATTGTGACTGATGGTTCACTTTCGACCTTTGACATCAGCGTTTCTTGTCTATATTTTTTCGAATATGAATACTGTACGAATGTTCCTATCGCAACACCCAGCAGTAGGCCGAGAACAGGATGGGGATCCTGCCTCGGTGAAAATCGCGCTTTTGACCATGATGCAAAAGCGCCAGACAACAACAAAAACGAGGTTTTCAATGACAACTGCTTTACAACAACCGTCGCTCTCAAGCCAATGCATGGCCGAATTCTTGGGGACTGCGCTGCTGATCTTTTTTGGTACAGGCTGTGTTGCCGCGCTCAAGGTCGCGGGTGCCAGCTTCGGTCTTTGGGAAATCAGCATCATCTGGGGGATCGGCGTGAGCATGGCGATCTACCTGACCGCCGGGGTTTCCGGGGCTCATCTCAATCCCGCCGTCAGCATTGCCCTGAGCATTTTCGCTGACTTCGAAAAGCGCAAACTGCCTTTTTATATTCTCGCCCAGATCGCCGGGGCCTTCTGTGGAGCGTTGTTGGTTTACACGCTGTACAGCAATTTATTCTTCGATTACGAACAAACTCACCATATGGTTCGTGGTACTCAGGCCAGCCTTGAATTGGCATCGGTGTTTTCCACCTTCCCCAACCCGGCCTTGACCACGGCACAAGCCTTCCTGGTTGAAGTGATCATCACCGCCATCCTGATGGGCGTGATCATGTCCCTGACTGACGACAACAATGGCTTGCCAAAGGGGCCGCTCGCTCCGCTGCTGATCGGCCTGCTGATTGCCGTGATTGGGAGCTCGATGGGTCCGCTGACCGGTTTTGCGATGAACCCCGCGCGCGACTTCGGTCCTAAACTGATGACTTTCTTTGCTGGCTGGGGTGAAATTTCCTTCACCGGCGGGCGCGATATCCCGTATTTCCTGATTCCGATTTTTGCACCGATTGTCGGTGCCTGCCTCGGTGCTGCAGCTTATCGCGGGCTGATTGCCCGTCATCTGCCCAGCGCCCTACCTGCTACAAAGGACGCAGCACCGGCCATTGACGGCAAACCAAGAACTTCTTGATACCGTTGGCGTGTGATCCTGCCCCTAAGATCGCTCGCCGGACCTCACTCCCTTTTTTCGTCCAAGGCAATCGACATGACCGACACTCAGAATAAGAACTACATCATTGCCCTCGATCAGGGTACGACCAGCTCCCGCGCGATTATTTTCGACCGCGACGCGAACGTGGTCTGCACCGCCCAGCGCGAATTCGCACAGCATTACCCGCAAGCCGGCTGGGTTGAACATGACCCGATGGAAATCTTCGCCACCCAAAGCGCCGTGATGGTCGAGGCCCTGGCTCAAGCCGGCCTGCATCACGACCAGGTCGCCGCCATCGGCATCACCAACCAGCGCGAAACCACCGTGGTCTGGGACAAGACCACCGGCCGCCCGATCTACAACGCGATCGTCTGGCAGTGCCGCCGCAGCACCGAGATCTGCCAGCAACTCAAGCGCGACGGTCACGAGCAATACATCAGCGACACCACCGGCCTGGTCACCGACCCGTACTTCTCCGGCACCAAGCTCAAATGGATCCTCGACAACGTCGAAGGCAGCCGCGAACGTGCGCGCAATGGCGAACTGTTGTTCGGCACCATCGACAGCTGGCTGATCTGGAAATTTACCGGCGGCAAGGTGCACGTCACCGACTACACCAACGCCTCGCGCACCATGCTCTTCAACATCCACACACTGGAGTGGGACGCGAAGATGCTGGAGGTGCTGGATATTCCGCGCGAGATGCTGCCGGAAGTTAAATCCTCGTCCGAAATCTACGGCCACACCAAAAGCGGCATCGCCATCGGCGGCATCGCGGGTGACCAGCAAGCGGCCCTGTTCGGCCAGATGTGCGTCGAACCAGGCCAGGCGAAAAACACCTACGGCACCGGCTGCTTCCTGCTGATGAACACCGGCGACAAAGCGGTGAAATCCAAGCACGGCATGTTGACCACCATCGCTTGCGGCCCTCGCGGCGAAGTGGCTTACGCGCTGGAAGGTGCCGTGTTCAACGGTGGTTCCACCGTTCAATGGCTGCGTGATGAACTGAAAATCATCAACGACGCCCACGACACCGAATACTTCGCCAACAAGGTCAAGGACAGCAACGGCGTGTACCTGGTACCCGCCTTCACCGGTCTGGGCGCTCCGTACTGGGACCCGTATGCCCGTGGCGCACTGTTCGGTTTGACTCGCGGCGTACGCGTGGATCACATCATTCGTGCAGCCCTGGAGTCGATTGCCTACCAGACCCGCGACGTTCTCGACGCCATGCAACAGGACTCCGGCGAACGCTTGAAATCCCTGCGTGTAGACGGCGGCGCAGTCGCGAACAACTTCCTGATGCAGTTCCAGGCCGACATCCTCGGCACTCAGGTCGAACGTCCGCAAATGCGCGAAACCACCGCACTGGGCGCGGCTTACCTGGCCGGTCTGGCGTGTGGCTTCTGGGGCAGCCTGGACGAGTTGCGTGGCAAGGCTGTGATCGAGCGCGAATTCGAACCGACCCTGGACGAAACCGCGAAGGAAAAGCTCTACGCCGGCTGGAAAAAAGCCGTCAGCCGCACCCGCGACTGGGAACCGCATGAAGGCGCTGAATAAGCCAAGCTGAGTACTCGTATCTGTATGTAACTGGTAGGGAGCAGATTCCTGCGGCATCATGGGCAAATTTTGCACGGCAGCCCAAAGGAAGCCCCATGAATCTGCCTCCCCGTCAGCAGCAAATCCTCGAACTGGTCCGCGAACGCGGCTATGTCAGCATCGAGGAAATGGCTACGCTGTTCGTCGTTACACCGCAAACCATCCGCCGCGATATCAATCAGCTCGCGGAAGCTAATTTGTTGCGTCGCTACCACGGCGGCGCAGCTTACGATTCCAGCGTCGAAAACACCGCCTATGCCATGCGTGCGGATCAGATGCGCGATGAAAAGCAGCGTATCGGTGAAGCCATTGCGGCTCAGATCCCGGATCACGCCTCGCTGTTCATCAATATCGGTACCACCACCGAATCCATCGCCCGGGCGTTGCTCAATCACAATCACCTGAAGATCATCACCAACAACCTGCATGTAGCCTCGATGCTCAGCGCCAAGGACGACTTCGACGTTCTGCTGACCGGTGGCAATGTGCGGCGTGACGGTGGCGTGGTCGGTCAGGCCAGTGTCGACTTCATTAACCAGTTCAAGGTTGATTTCGCCTTGGTCGGCATCAGCGGTATCGATGAAGACGGTAGCCTGCTGGACTTCGACTATCAGGAAGTTCGGGTGTCCCAGGCGATCATCGCCAATGCCCGAAAGGTCATCCTCGCGGCGGACTCCAGCAAATTCGGGCGCAACGCCATGATTCGTCTGGGGCCGATCAGTTTGATTGATTGCCTGGTGACCGATCAGCAACCTGTGCCGGCGTTGGCGCAGTTGTTGAGTCAGCACAAGATTCGGCTCGAAGTCGTTTAAGGCTTTCAGCCTCTAAAGATCGCAGCCTTCGGCAGCTCCTACAGGTTCACTCGCCCCTGTAGGAGCTGGCGAAGGCTGCGATCTTTTGCTTTTAATGTTCGAAAATTTTCCTTTCACGGCCCTTCGATCAGTATTTTCAATCGAAGTTAACTGGCTGTGGGCGACTTTATGGGCTACCATTTTCGCAAATGAACATTAATGTTCGAAATCCAATACCGAAAATCATAAAAGCCCGAGGCCAGCCGATGCCCACTTCTACCTTGCCTACGCCCCCTCTCGCTGAGATCTACGATATCGCCGTCATCGGTGGCGGGATCAACGGCGCGGGGATCGCAGCGGATGCCGCCGGTCGCGGTCTTTCGGTGTTTCTTTGCGAAAAGGACGACCTGGCCAGCCACACCTCGTCAGCCAGCAGCAAACTGATCCACGGTGGCCTGCGCTACCTTGAACATTACGAATTCCGCTTGGTGCGCGAAGCCCTGGCCGAACGCGAAGTGCTGCTGGCCAAGGCCCCGCACATCGTCAAGCAGATGCGCTTCGTGCTGCCGCACCGTCCGCACCTGCGTCCGGCCTGGATGATCCGCGCCGGTCTGTTCCTTTATGACCACCTCGGCAAGCGGGAAAAACTCGAAGGCTCCAAAAGCGTGAAGTTCGGCCCGGACAGCCCGCTGAAAAGCGAAATCACCAAAGGCTTCGAATACTCCGATTGCTGGGTCGACGATGCTCGTCTGGTGGTGCTGAACGCCATGGCCGCCCGCGAAAAAGGCGCCCACGTTCACACCCAGACTCGCTGCGTCAGCGCCCGTCGCACCAAGGGAATGTGGCATCTGCATCTGGAACGCGCCGATGGCAGTCTGTTTTCGATCCGCGCCAAGGCGTTGGTGAACGCTGCCGGCCCATGGGTCGCCAAGTTCATTCGTGACGACCTGAAGATGGAATCGCCGTACGGCATCCGCCTGATTCAGGGCAGCCACCTGATCGTTCCAAAACTGTACGAAGGCGAACACGCGCACATTCTGCAAAACGAAGATCAGCGCATCGTGTTCACCATTCCGTACCTGAACCACTTCACCCTGATCGGCACCACCGACCGCGAGTACACCGGCGATCCGGCTGCAGTTGCGATCACCGAAGGCGAAATCGATTACCTGTTGAAAGTGGTCAACTCCCATTTCAAGAAACGCATCAGCCGCGACGACATCCTGCACAGCTATTCCGGTGTTCGCCCACTGTGCAACGACGAATCCGACAACCCGTCGGCCGTCACCCGTGACTACACCCTGGCGCTGTCGGGCACTGGCGAAGAAGCGCCATTGTTGTCGGTATTCGGCGGCAAGCTGACCACCTACCGCAAACTGGCCGAGTCGGCACTGGCGCAACTGGCTCCTTACTTCAAGCACATCAAGCCAAGCTGGACCGCCAGCGCTACCCTGCCGGGCGGTGAAGACATGACCACCCCGCAAGCCTTGTGCGCCTTGATCCGTGACAAGTTCGACTGGGTGCCGACCGAAATCGCCCGCCGCTGGGCCACCACCTACGGCAGCCGCACCTGGCGCATGCTGGAAGGCGTGCAGAATCTCGGCGATATGGGCGAACACATCGGCGGCGGGCTCTACACCCGTGAAGTCGATTACCTGTGCAGCGAAGAATGGGCAACCACCGCGCACGACATCCTGTGGCGCCGCAGCAAGCTGGGGCTGTTCACCACCCCGGATGAACAGCAGAAACTGGCGGATTACCTAAGCAAGGTCGAGCAGAACCGCAGCAAGATCGAAGCGGCCTGATCGGGAATCCGGTTAAACCAAAGCCCCTGAATCTCACGATTCAGGGGCTTTTTTTTGGGAACTTACTGCGCCAGATGCAGCAATAGGAAATCGATGAACGCCCTCGATTTGTGGGGCAAATGCGGGCTGTTGGGAAACACCACGCTGACGGACTGCGAGGGCAGCGAATAGTCGGGCAACAACCGGATCAGCCGCTCGCTGGCGATGTCGTCCTTGACCACCCAGGCGGGCAGCACCGAGACGCCTAGCGACGACAACGTCATGGAACGGATGGCCGTGGAAGAATTGGATTCAAACTGATTGATCCCGTTGATCTCGACAGCCCCCAATTGCGGATGGCGCAACGACCACTGGGTCGGTGCCTGCAGGTTGCTGTTGGCGATCCACGGCACCGAATTCAGGTCCTGAGGATTCTGCACCGGGTGACGTGCAAGAAACGTCTCGGTAGCCACCAGGACAATTTCATAATCCGCCAGTTTACGGCTCTTGAAAGCCGAGTCCGCCAAGTTGCCTAAACGGATAACCAGGTCTAACTTTTCCGCCACCAGATCATTGAGTGACGAATTGAAGTTATAACAGAGTTTTATTTCCGGATAGCGCTCTATAAATTGCGGTATCAACGGAAGAATATAGGCCTCGCCGTATTCACTGGTGGAACTGAAGCGCAACTTGCCGGACACCCGATTATGCCCTTTTAATACATTATCGAAGGCATTATCGATGTCCGCGACAATACCTTTGAATTCTTCATAAAAGTCCTGACCGATTTCGGTGAGGGATATATTTCGGGTATTTCGAATCAACAACGTCGCTGACAGCACGTCCTCCAGCGCCTTGACATGCAGGCTGGCCATGGCTTTGCTGATGCTCAGGTAATTGGCACCCTTGGTGTAAGAACCAAAATCGACCACAGCCAGGAATGTCTGGACCCGATTAAGATGAGTGTGCATAGCAATATGGTTCACTGTTAAATCCCGTCAAACATTGTTTCAAGGATAGTCGTATCGACAGTTCAAGTCCACCGCCCCTATGCTTTGCGACAAAGGGGAAACAACATGACCTATCGCTACAAAGTTGCGCTGATATTTCTGATCGGTTTTTTTATAGACTGCATTAACATCTTTATGTCGGCGGTCGCATTACCGAGTATATCAGCGGCGCTACACGTTAGTACTTCAGACGTTGCCTGGGTGGCTAACGCTTATATTCTCGGGCTGACGCTGATTATCCCGGTCAGCACCTGGCTGGCCGGTCGTTTTGGCAGCCGGGAAATCCTCACCGCCTCGATGATCGTGTTCACAGGCTCCGTGTGGATGTGTGGGCTGGCCAACAGTTTCAACGAACTGGTGATCTGGCGCTTCGTCCAGGGGGTTGGCGGCGGACTGTTGATTCCTGTCGGCCAGGCGCTGACGTTCAACCTGTTCAAGGGCGAGCAGCGGGCGAAAATATCCACATTGGTCATGGCCGTTGCCCTGATAGCGCCAGCCATTTCACCAACCATCGGCGGTGTCATCGTCGACAGCAGCTCCTGGCGCTGGGTGTTCTACAGCAACATCCCGTTTTCGCTGATCGCGGCATTGCTGTCCTGGTTCTGGATCAACGAAGCGCGCCCGACGAGTTTGCCCAGGCCCGACATCAAGGGCTTGCTACTGGTCAGCGCGGCGCTCGGCAGCCTGCTGATGGGCATGTCGTTGTATGGCGGCGACGCTCCGGCATGGGTAGCCGCCCTCTTCGTCATGGCCGGCGTTGCTTTCGTCGTGCTGTACGGGCTGCACTACCGCACGTGCAAAAACCCGATCATTGAACTGAGCCTGCTCAAAAGCAAAAAACTCAGCACCTCCATCTTTATCTATTACGCGATTCCCGGTGTGTTCACGGGGGTCAACTTGATGAGCATCTTTTTCCTGCAAAACACCCTGCACTTCAGCGCCCGACTGACAGGGATGTTCATGATCCTGTACGCCATCGGCGCGTTCATCGCGATGCTGATCTGTGGCCGGGTCTATAACCGGATGGGCGCGAAGCGGCTGTTTGCCCTCGGCATGCTCTTGCACAGCGCCGGCATCGCCACCCTGTTACTGGTGAACGATCCCTCAGACTTTTTGGTGATTGTCATCGCCTACAGCTTGATGGGGATCGGCGGCGGCATCGGTGCCAACACAGCACAAACCACGTCGCTGATGGACTTCGAGGGTAATGACACCCACAAGGCCAGCGTCATCTGGAACATCAACCGACAGATGTCATTCAGCATCGGCGCCGCCCTCTTCCTGATGGTTTTCAACCTGCTCTTGAAGCATTTCGATACCACCCAGGCCTACCACGTGACCTTTGCAATCGCCGCGCTGGTGGGCCTATTCCCACTCTTTCAACTGAGTCAGTTGAACACTCAAAAGGACTGTCATGCACAACAAAATAGTTGAACAGGCGCACCACAGCATTCATCACGTGCACGAGCTGATACACACCCTGTTCACCGACGCAAACGGTAAGGGGCAGGCGGCGCTTGAACCGCTGATGTCGGCCTTTGCCGAGCACTTCACCATGGTCACCACCTCGGCCGCCATTGTCAGCCGGGCGACGGTCGAACAGATGTTCAAAGGTGCAGTCGGCGCCAAGCCAGGCCTGGAGATCGTCATCAGCGACCTGCAGACGGTCTGGCAGGAAGGCAACAGCGTGGCGATCCGCTACAAGGAAACCCATCGTCTAAACCAAAGCGAGAGCTCACGGGTTTCGGTGGCAATCATTGGCATCCATCACCACAACGCCCAGTGGATTTACCTGCATGAAACGCCGCTAAGCCAGGGAGGCTGATTGTCATATGAACGGCATGATCACTGGCTCTTCTATTATCTGGCCGAAAGGACGTTAGCGACCCCAAACACCATTCGGTTTTCCGAACGCGACCTGTCAGTCGATTCGGTTACCCGGATTCTCCAACGTCAAAAACTGCGCCATAAATATTTAATCACCTTATAAATCAATAAGTTGATCTGTTCAGCCTGGCCTGGCACGAGTCATGCTCTACACTCTTGGACGAATGTCCGCTGAGCCAACCCTTCAGGAGCCGGCAAGCATTCGAAGCACAAAAAAGGGCCGATGAACTGGCTCCATATAAAAACAATGTCGAGGAAAATTTGATGCGCATCGTTCCCCATCTCCTGGGCGCAGCCATTGCTGCCGCTCTGATCAGCACTCCAGTTTTCGCCGCCGAACTCACCGGCACCCTGAAGAAGATCAAAGAGTCCGGCGTTATCACCCTCGGGCATCGTGACGCTTCCATTCCGTTTTCCTACATCGCGGACGCTTCCGGCAAACCGGTTGGCTACTCCCACGATATCCAGCTGAAAATCGTTGAAGCCATCAAGAAAGACCTCGACCTGCCGAACCTTCAGGTCAAATACAACCTGGTCACCTCGCAAACCCGTATCCCGCTGGTGCAGAACGGCACCGTGGACGTCGAGTGCGGCTCCACCACCAACAACGTCGAGCGTCAGCAGCAAGTTGACTTCTCCGTCGGCATTTTCGAAATCGGCACCAAGCTGCTGTCCAAGAAAGATTCTCCTTACAAAGACTTCCCGGACCTGAAAGGCAAGAACGTCGTGACCACCGCCGGCACCACGTCCGAGCGCATCCTCAAGTCGATGAACGCCGACAAGCAGATGGGCATGAACGTCATCTCCGCCAAAGACCACGGCGAATCCTTCAACATGCTGGAAAGCGGCCGCGCCGTTGCTTTCATGATGGACGACGCCTTGCTGGCGGGTGAAATGGCCAAGGCCAAGAAGCCAACCGATTGGGCCGTGACCGGTACTGCACAGTCCTACGAAATCTACGGCTGCATGGTCCGCAAGGGCGACGCGCCGTTCAAGAAGGCCGTGGATGACGCGATCGTTGCGACCTACAAGTCCGGCGAGATCAACAAGATCTACGAAAAATGGTTCATGCAGCCAATCCCGCCAAAAAACCTGAACCTGATGTTCCCGATGAGCGACGAGCTCAAGGCCCTGATCGCCAATCCGACCGATAAAGCGGCTGACGACAAGAAATCCTGATTTCTGACTAACCTTATCTCCTGAGAGGGCCACTGCCCTTTCGGGGGATAGTCACTCCCTGCTGGCATTTTTGGAAACACTCGAACCGGTGGCTGTCGAGCCGCTCGTGTGTGCCCGGTCTTCAACGGGCGGGAACGGAGCTTCCCCAGGCGGGCACTTGTACATCGATCGATCTGAGGGGAGACCCTAATGAATTACAACTGGGACTGGGGCGTGTTCTTCAAGTCCACCGGAGTGGGCAGCGAGACGTATCTCGACTGGTACGTCTCCGGTTTGGGCTGGACCATCGCCATCGCCGTCGTGGCCTGGATCGTTGCCCTGCTGCTGGGCTCGATGCTGGGCGTCATGCGCACCGTGCCGAACCGCATCGTATCGGGCATCGCGACCTGTTACGTCGAACTCTTCCGTAATGTGCCACTGCTGGTTCAGCTGTTCATCTGGTACTTCCTGGTGCCCGATCTGCTGCCTCAGAACCTGCAAGACTGGTACAAGCAGGACCTGAACCCGACCACTTCGGCCTACCTGAGCGTCGTCGTCTGCCTGGGCCTGTTCACCGCCGCTCGTGTATGCGAACAAGTGCGTACCGGCATCCAGGCGCTGCCTCGCGGCCAGGAAGCCGCCGCTCGCGCCATGGGCTTCAAGCTGCCGCAGATCTACTGGAACGTGCTGCTGCCCCAAGCCTATCGGATCATCATTCCGCCGCTCACCTCGGAATTCCTGAACGTGTTCAAGAACTCTTCCGTCGCGTCGCTGATCGGCCTGATGGAGTTGCTCGCACAGACCAAACAGACCGCCGAGTTCTCCGCCAACCTGTTCGAAGCCTTCACCCTGGCAACGCTGATTTACTTCACGCTGAACATGGGCCTGATGCTGCTGATGCGCATGGTCGAGAAGAAAGTGGCCGTACCGGGCCTGATCTCCGTAGGGGGTAAATGATGGAATTCGACTTCTCGGGCATCATCCCGTCCCTGCCGGGTTTGTGGAACGGCATGGTCATGACCCTGCAACTGATGGCGCTGGGCGTCGTCGGCGGGATCATCCTCGGCACGATCCTGGCGCTGATGCGCCTGTCCCACAGCAAATTGCTGTCGAACATTGCCGGCGCCTACGTTAACTACTTCCGCTCGATTCCGCTGCTGCTGGTGATCACCTGGTTCTACCTGGCGGTGCCGTTCGTACTGCGCTGGATCACCGGCGAAGACACCCCGATCGGCGCATTCGCCTCGTGCATCGTGGCGTTCATGATGTTCGAAGCGGCGTACTTCTGCGAAATCGTCCGGGCCGGCGTGCAATCGATCTCCAAGGGTCAGATGGGTGCTGCCCAAGCCCTGGGCATGACGTATGGCCAGATGATGCGTTTGATCATCCTGCCGCAAGCGTTCCGCAAGATGACCCCGCTGCTGCTACAACAAAGCATCATCCTGTTTCAGGACACCTCGCTGGTCTACGCGGTCGGTCTGGTGGACTTCCTCAATGCCTCGCGTGCCAGTGGCGACATCATCGGTCGCTCCAACGAGTTCCTGATCTTTGCAGGTCTCACGTACTTCACAATCAGCTTTGCCGCCTCGCTGCTGGTCAAGCGTCTGCAAAAAAGGTTTGCCGTATGATCTCTATCAAGAATGTCAACAAGTGGTATGGCGACTTCCAGGTACTGACTGACTGCAGCACCGAGGTCAAAAAAGGCGAAGTGATTGTGGTATGCGGGCCGTCCGGTTCCGGCAAATCCACCCTGATCAAATGCGTCAATGCCCTGGAACCGTTCCAGAAAGGCGACGTGGTGGTCGATGGCACGTCCATCGCCGACCCGAAGACCGATCTGCCGAAACTGCGTTCGCGCGTTGGCATGGTGTTCCAGCATTTCGAACTGTTCCCGCACCTGACCATCACCGAAAACCTGACCATCGCGCAGATCAAGGTGTTGGGCCGCAGCAAGGCAGAAGCCACCAAGAAAGGCCTGCAACTGCTTGAGCGCGTCGGGCTGTCTGCCCATGCGCATAAGCACCCGGGCCAGCTCTCCGGTGGTCAGCAACAGCGTGTGGCGATTGCCCGAGCGCTGGCGATGGACCCGATCGTCATGCTGTTCGACGAACCGACTTCGGCGCTGGACCCTGAAATGGTCAACGAAGTACTCGACGTGATGGTGCAACTGGCCCACGAAGGCATGACCATGATGTGCGTGACCCACGAAATGGGCTTCGCCCGTAAAGTGGCGGACCGGGTGATCTTCATGGACCAGGGCAAAATCATCGAAGACTGCAAGAAAGAGGAGTTCTTCGGCGACATCAACGCTCGCGCCGAGCGTACGCAGCATTTCCTCGCCAAGATTCTGCAGCACTAAAAGCTACACGGCCGCCCCTGTAGGAGCTGCCGAAGGCTGCGATCTTTTGATCTTGATTCTTGCAGAATCCCAGGAGATCAAGAGCAAAAGATCGCAGCCTTCGGCAGCTCCTACGGGGGTTCCTCAGGGCTTGTAGTGGTTGACCCAAGGCATCTGTGATGAAATGCGACCCCACTCTCTATCGCGCCGCGCCGCCATCACTCGCCGTGAAACCCCGTCTGATTCGCCATCTGTTCCTGCCGCCGCTGGTCATCGCCCTGATGATCGGGTTGGGTTACCTCGGCTTCTGGGTCAGTGAACACTACGGAATTCGCAGCCTCAGCGAGAACGGCCAGCGTCAGCTGGAACTGCACGCCCGCGCTGTCGAGAGCGAAATCAGCAAGTACACCTACCTGCCCAGCCTGCTGGAACTCGAATCCAGTGTTTCGAAGCTGTTGGCCGACCCGTCGCCAGAACACCGGCAGACGGTCAATGAATACCTCGAAGGCCTGAACCGGCGCAGCCGCAGTCGGGCTATCTACGTGATGGACACCACCGGTCGTGTCATGGCGACCAGCAACTGGCGCGATGTCGACAGTTACTTGGGCGAAGATCTGTCCTTTCGCGCCTATTTCCAGAATGCCGTGCGCGGTCAGCCGGGGCGCTTCTATGGCATCGGCAGCACCAACGGCGAGCCCGGTTATTACCTGGCTCATGGCCTGGAAGAACACGGCAAGATCATTGGCGTCGCGGTGGTCAAGGTCCGCCTCGAGGCCATGGAAGAACGCTGGCAACGCGCGCGGCTGGAAGCTTTCGTCAGCGATGAAAACGGCATCATCATTCTTTCCAGTGATCCGGCACGGCGCCTGAAATCGGTTGTGCCGCTGAGCGACGAGACCAAGGAAAAACTGGCCCGCAGCCTTCAGTACTACTGGTTCCCACTGAACGAACTGCAACCGCTGGCCCGTGAACGACTGGCCGAAGGCGAGGAAAAACTCACCTTCCCCGCCAACAGTGAAGTGGAATCAGATGAAGAGGACATCAGCTACCTGTCGCAAACCCGCCCACTGAGCGATACCCCGTGGAATTTCACCCTGCTCACCCCCCTGCAGGATTTGCGGCGCGAAGCGATCAATCAGGGGATTCTGGTGGCGGTGGCGTTTGCCCTCGTGGCGTTCCTGCTGATCGCCTGGAACGAACGGCGCAAGGTCATTGCCACGCGCCTCGCCGCCCGGGAGGCCTTGCAGGAAGCCAACAATCAACTGGAGCGTCGGATTACCGAACGCACCACTGATCTGCGCGCCAGCAACGAACGGCTCAAGGGGCAGATCCGCGAACGGCGTCTGGCCGAAGAGACGCTACGCCATGCCCAGGATGAACTGGTGCAGGCCGGTAAACTCGCGGCCATCGGCCAGATGTCCACCAGCATCGCCCACGAATTGAACCAGCCACTGGCAGCGCTGCGGACCTTGTCCGGCAACACCGTGCGGTTTCTGGAACGCGGTCAACTGGACGTTGCCAGCACCAACCTCAAGACCATCAACGAACTGATCGACCGCATGGGCCGGATCACCGCCAGCCTGCGTTCGTTCGCTCGCCGCGGAGACGACAAAGGTCAGGCCAGCCTCGGCAAAGCGGTGGATGCAGCCTTGCAGCTGCTCGGTGGTCGCGTGGAAAGCGCGCATCTGCAACTGCACCGAGACTTCGCCGATCTGCAGGTGCAGATCGACCAGACCCGTCTGGAGCAGATTCTGGTCAACCTGATCGGCAACGCCCTCGACGCCATGCAGGCACAACCGCTGCCAGAACTGTGGCTCGAAGGCGAAGAGTTCGATGGCAAATATCGCCTTCGTGTACGCGATAACGGCCACGGCATCGACGCCGAAGCGCGCAAGCATTTGTTCGAACCGTTCTTCACCACCAAACCCGGCGAACAGGGGCTGGGCCTCGGCCTGACCCTTTCCGCCAGCCTGGCCGCCGCCACCGGCGGGCACCTGGGTGTCGAGCACCCGGCCAGCGGTGGTACCACCTTCGTCCTCAGTTTACCGTTGGTAAGCCCCACTCACGCCGAGCCAATATGAACAACGACCTTAGTGTGCTGATCGTCGAAGACGACCCCCATGTGCTGCTCGGCTGCCAACAGGCGCTGACACTGGAAGACATTCCCTGCGAGGGAGTCGGCAGCGCCGAAGAGGCGCTGGAGCGGGTCGGCGACAACTTCGCCGGCATCGTCATCAGCGACATCCGCCTGCCGGGCATCGACGGCCTGGAACTGCTGACCCGCCTCAAGGCCCGCGACCGCAGCCTGCCGGTGGTGCTGATTACCGGTCACGGCGACATCTCCATGGCTGTCGGCGCGATGCAGAAAGGCGCCTATGACTTCATGGAGAAACCTTTTTCCCCCGAACGTCTGGTCGATGTGGCGCGCCGTGCGCTGGAGCAACGCAGCCTGGCGCGGGAAGTCTTTTCGTTGCGTCGGCAACTGGCGGAGCGGGATTCCCTCGAAGGCCGGATTATCGGCCGCTCGCCCGCCATGCAGAACCTGCGGGAATTGATCGCCAACGTTGCCGATACGTCGGCCAACGTGCTGATCGAAGGCGAGACCGGCACCGGCAAGGAACTGGTCGCACGCTGTCTGCACGACTTCAGTCGGCGGCACACCAAGCAGTTCGTCGCGCTGAACTGCGGGGGCCTGCCGGAAAACCTGTTCGAAAGCGAAATCTTCGGCCATGAAGCCAACGCCTTTACCGGCGCCGGCAAGCGGCGGATCGGCAAGATCGAACACGCCGACGGCGGCACGCTGTTCCTCGATGAAGTGGAAAGCATGCCGCTGCCGCTGCAAATCAAACTGCTGCGGGTGTTGCAGGAGCGCACTCTGGAACGCCTGGGTTCGAACCAGAGCGTGGCAGTGGATTGCCGGGTGATCGCGGCGACCAAATCCGACCTGGACGCGACGAGCAAGACCGGCGAATTTCGTAGCGACCTGTATTACCGCCTCAATGTGGTCACCCTGGAACTGCCGCCGCTACGCGAACGCCGCGAAGACATCCTGCAACTGTTCGAACATTTCCTGCAGCAGTCATCCCTGCGCTTCGACCGCACAGTGCCGGATCTGGACAACCAGACCCTCTCCAACCTGATGAGCCACGACTGGCCGGGCAACGTGCGGGAATTGCGCAACGTGGCCGAGCGGTTCGCCCTGGGCTTGCCGGCCTTCAAGAAGCCCGGTGCCAGCGGCAGCAATCAGGGCCTGGCCTTCGCCGAAGCGGTGGAAGCCTTCGAACGCAACTTGCTCAACGACGCCTTGCAGCGCAGCGGCGGCAACCTGACCCAGGCCAGCCTGGAACTGGGCATGGCCAAGACCACGCTGTTCGACAAAGTGAAGAAGTACGGGCTGAGCCACTGATGGACCTGATTCTCAAAGCAACCTTGGGCGCGGCCGTGGTGGTGATCCTCGCCGCACTGGCCAAGACCAAAAACTATTACATCGCCGGATTGGTGCCGCTGTTTCCGACCTTTGCGCTGATTGCGCATTACATCGTCGGCAAGGGCCGTTCGCTGGAAGACTTGAAGACCACCATCGTGTTCGGGATGTGGTCGATCATTCCTTACTTCATCTACCTGGCGACGTTGTATGTGATGGTGGACCGGATGCGGCTGGAGGCTTCGCTCGCTGTAGCGGCAGTGGCTTGGTTGATGGCGGCTACGGTGTTGGTTTCGGTTTGGGTTCACTTCCAGAATTGAGCGCAAATCACTGTGGGAGCGAGCCTGCTCGCGAAGGCGGTGTTTCAGTCAACATTAATGCCAGCTGACACTCCCTCTTCGCGAGCAGGCTCGCTCCCACAGTGACCGCGCGTGCCACAGGATCAGCTCACCGTCCCGCCCTTCGCTTCACTCATGATCTGCCGAATTGCCCCGACAAAGGCGTCCACCGGCTGCCCGCCACTCACGGCGTACTGCCCGTTAAACACCACCGTCGGCACTGAACTCACTCCGCGCGACAGCCACAACTGCTCTTCCTCTCGAACCTCTTTGGCGAACTCGTCCGACGCCAGAATCGCCTCGGCTCGCGACCGATCCAGCCCCACGCTTTCGGCGATCTGCGCCAACTGCCCATGGTCGGACGGATTGCCGCCCTCGGTGAAATACAACTTGAACAGCGCCTCTTTCAAATTGAACTGCAACCCTTCCAGTCCCGCCCAGAACAGCAAACGGTGGGCATCGAAGGTGTTGTAGATGCGGCTGTTGCCGTCCGTGCGAAACGCAAACCCGACCTCGGCGCCGCGCGCGCGGATCATCTCGCGATTTTTCTGGGATTGCTCAGGCGTCGAGCCATATTTTTCGGTGATGTGCTCGGTGATGTTCTGTCCTTCCGGGCCCATCTTCGGGTTCAGTTCGAACGGCTGGAAACGGATCTCGGCCTGCACCTCGTCGCCCAGCAAATCCAGGGCCCGGGTCAGGCCGTAGAGGCCGACGACGCACCAGGGGCAGGACACGTCGCTGACGAAATCGATTTTCAGGGGGGGACTCATCACACACCTCGCAGATTGGAACGCGCCGGAAAGTTCGAACGATACACCCGTCTGGCCTGAGCACGCAGCAGATCCAATGTGGGAGCGAGCAGGCTCGCTCCCACATTGGATTCTGGTGTTACAGGAGGTTGTGTTCAGCCACCGGATCAATCTGCGCCCAATGCGAGGTGTCTTCGCGGTGGGCCTGCAAATACGGCAATACCGCCGCCAGCAACGGCGCCTTGAACGCTTCCTGGAATCGATGCGCCAGCCCCGGAATCAACTTCAGCTGACTGCCGCGGATATGCGCCGCCAGGTGCACACCGTGCATGACCGGCAGCAACGGATCAGCAGTGCCGTGAACCACCAGCGTCGGTACGCGCAGTTGATTGAGCAGTGCTACACGACTGCGCTCGGCGAGGATCGCCATGATCTGGCGCTTCACGCCCTCGGGGTTGAATGCCCGGTCATAGGACTGCGCCGCCTGATGCAGTAGCGCTTGCCGATCATCGCTCACCGTCGGGCTTCCCAGCGCCGCCAGCAAATCGGCTTGCTGCTCCAGCGCCACTTCGCGATTGGGCGCCCCACGACGCGACAACAGTTGCACCAACGCCGCACTCGGCGCCGGCAAGCCTTCGGCCCCGGAACTGGTCATGATCAGGGTCAGGCTCTCGACCCGTTGCGGCGCCATCGCTGCCATGTGCTGGGCGATCATCCCGCCCATGCTCGCGCCCAACACGTGGAATTGCTCGACATGCAACGCATCCATCAAGCCAAAAGCATCGCCTGCCATATCGGTCAAGGTGTACGGCGCCGACACCGGCAAACCGAGTTTGTAGCGCAGCACTTCGAACGTCAGGTTGGCGTCGACGGGCGTTTGCCGCCAGGTCGAGAGCCCGACATCGCGATTGTCATAGCGAATCACCCGAAAGCCTTGCTGACACAGCGCAATCACCACCTCGTCCGGCCAGTGAATCAACTGCCCGCCCAAGCCCATCACCAGCAACAACGCAGGGTCCGACGCACGACCGATGCTCTGGTACGCCAGGCTCACCTGTGCCAGATCGACCCGCTCGGTCGGAACATTGATATCGCAACGAGATGCCGCCAAGGACGGCAGGCCGAACAACAGCGCGGCCAGAAAAAAGAAAACACGCATGAAAAACACCGAAACGCAGAACTCCAGTAGAGCGCGAGTCTGATGAAGTTTGTTCAAGCGCGCTGCCACAGTTACGTGACAGTTTGATGAAGATCGCTGAGCGGTCAATGCGATAACTATGTACCACCACCTCCCGAGCCCCTTCGCATTCAATGCCTGCCAACCGTCCACCCTGAAGCAGGCAACCATGCTCGAACAACATCACAACCCCGACCTCTCCACCCTCAGCGATTTTGGCCTCGCACCCGGCGCCGTCCCGGCGATCCAGAATGAACATTTGTTCCTCCAGGCCTCGCAGCGCTGGCAAGACAGCCAGCAGCAAATGCTCAAGCTCATGGCGAACTCCCCAAGCGTTCGCAACCTGTTGACGCAAACGCTCAAGCAGCAACTGGATCTGGATGGCGAGAGGGTCGGCCTGTTTTTTCCGGCCACCGCCGAGCGCTCTTCGCGCCGTTGCAGCCTGACGCAAGCCTGCGCCTTCCTCCTGCAACAACCGGATCTGGACCCGCGGCGTATCCCGCCCTGTCAGGTGGCGGGAATCGATCGCAGCCATCGACACGTCTCCACCGCTGCCGGCGAACTGCTCACACAACTCAAAGCCCTGGACCTGAAGCAGTGCCTGACGGACGGCTGGAACACGTACTGGAACGGCCGGGCAATTGGCTCGCCATTATCAAGACGGCATCTGGTCGCCCGGTTGTACCGCACACACATTGACGCTGCAGGCCAGTTGGCCCTCGCCGAGGGTGCGTTAAGTGCCGAGCAGTTAAAGCCGCTGCTGGCGGTCCTCGATCCCGTCGATGGAAAATCCGAAGTGGCAGGCCAGCGGGTCACGGCCGAACAGTTGGCCCTGCAGCGCCGTGACAATCGTTTTGCCAAACTTCCCGGTGTGCTGGCCATCAGTCTCTACGGGGGACAATCCACCGACCAGTTGCTGTATCTACCCACCCACCGGCCCGCACTGTTGCACTTTAGTCAGCGCAGCGAACTGGACAGCTGGCTGATCAGGCATCAACACGCTATCCCCTGGAGTGTCACGACTGACGGTCACAGCGTCGTCGACTACAACAACCCGAGTGCCCCGCTGGAGGCAGGTGCGGCCCAATTACTGGACCGTTTGCACGCCATTCAACTGGAAAGCGCAAGCACCGGCCTTGGCGATGACATTGCCGAACAGGCGGCCTACGCACTGCTCGCTGTCGATCAAGTCGACGCACAACGCCGCGCAACGGGGGGCTTTACCGAAGCGCCAGACCTCCCCGCACCGGTACCCGAGCAGGATGATCAGGCGCTCGCCCCGTCCTTCCCGCTCGGTAATCCGGGGCACGAATTTTCTTTGTTCGTGCGCAAGGCCGCACTCAAACAGCAATACAGCGCCATCGAAAACATGCTGAAAAAAAACGATCCGGGGACATCTGACAATCCACGAATGACAGAGCTCAAGACCCTGTTTGCATCCCTGGACGAGGCCGAGCAAGCCGCCATGACAGCGGCATCCGCCTTGCTGGAGCGCGAGCGCGTTTTCGATACCTCGACAATCAACACCCAATACACCGCACTCTACCAGGCGAGACTCAAGGCCCTGCAAACCGAGGCCAACATCCAACTCAAACTGGATCAGATCAATACCGCCGAACACAGCCTGCTTGAAGCGGTGTTGAAAACGCCTGCCAGCGCCGATCGTTCTGATCACAGCGCCGCTGCCTGCGTAACATTATCGGTCAGCGAAACCCGCGAAATTGAAACCCTTTCGCAGCGCCAGGAGCTGGAGGGACTGCTGGTTTTCGCCGACACAGCGACGCTGCAAGACCCGTCCTCAACGCAAAGCCTGTTGCTCTACTGCACCGGTGCTGGCGGAGGCTTGCAACGGTTCGCCAATCGCCGGGAAATGGAGTGTTCCCTGTTTAAACTGCACGCCGCTGGCGGGCACGCGGCGTTGCAACTGACCCTGATCAACACCGACCCTTTCGAGTACAGCTTGCATCAACAAGTCTCGACCTTCGAACGCCGCGCAGCCGAGATCCGGCTGCAATACCCCATCAGTTCCCACCCCGCACAACAAGCGAACGCACTGGGACAGTTACGCGAGCAGACGCTTACCGCCCTGCTGGTGCCCAGCCACCAGAACCGGGACCTCGCTTACGCACAGATCGTCGAGCAAAACCTAAGCGCACAATTGACCCGCCAGCTCCCCCAATGGCTCACCCAGGCGTCACAGGGTGAACGCTTGCAGCTCAATGCATTGATTGAACGCTATGTACCGGCCTTGCAACGCGCCCACGCGCTACACGAGCTCACTTTGCCGCTGGTCAGTAGCTTCTCAGCCAAACGCGTCGATGCCCGGCTGCGCGAGGATTTCTCACTCAAGCACAGCTTCTCCGTGCAATTGGACCTTCCTGATGCGGTGACATCCGAACAACACTTCATAGTGGCCCCAGGCGCACCGGGAACGCCGACCAAAACCGTGTGGGTCGCCAGCCAAAGCCGCAGCAAACTGTCGATCCATGAACTGGCGCTGCTGAACATCGACGACAGTATCAAGCAGCGTTTGAGCTTCATGCGTGTCGAAGTCACCGCCAGCGCCGATGCCGAGCGCGATGCGCTGGTCAAAGGCATCACGCTGTCGTACCTGTGCGCCCTCGTGCCGGAACTTGATCTGGCGCAGCACTACGAAGAGCTGATACGCAGCACCTACAGCGGACCTGCGACAGCATCGGCCTTCGAACGTGAATACCACCACGAATGCCTGCTCGAACCCTACCGCTTGCAACTCGCCATTCAGGGACGCTTTGCCCTCCTGCGAGGTGCAATCAACGCCACCGAGTGGCAAATCCTGAGCATCGCCATTGAAGCTGCGACGCCGCAGGCCTGGTCCGCCAATGGCCAGCAGATCGTACTGCTGCCCGCGTGCTTGAGCGCGGGGGGCAAAGATACGGACAACAAGCCAACCACCCTGTCGGGTATTACCTTTATTGAGGAGCAAATCAGCGGTCTTACGCTGCTGTACCTGCCCGATACCCCGGACGGCGTTTTCCTGCGCCGATACAACAGTCTGGAGCAAGCCCGAAAGGCGTTGTTCGATCTGTGCCTTGGCAGTGAAATAGCCAACTATCTGGCAGAGCGCGCCCTCGACGGCCTAAAGGCGAATCACCTGACCCGCATCACACAGGCCGTGCTGAAAAACTTCGATGGGATCATCGGTGTTGGGCGCCCGTGGCCCAAGAGCACTTCATTGCCAGCCCATCTATTGGATGCCGAGATGGGCCGCCTGATCCTGGCTCACCGCAACACCTCACGCTCCAACAGCGAACTGTTTCTGGAGCAATACGCAGTCAACGGCGAGAAGGTGTTCACCTACTTGAAAATGGCCATTGGCGTCTTGCCCATCATCGGTACCGGTGTCGGCCTCTATGACGCCTGGAACAGCGCCAATCAAGCCGTCGCGGCCTTTCGCAAAGGTGATCACGTGCGTGGCATGGCGGAAATAACCATGGTTTTGCAGGCGTTGATCGATGCAGGCGTGGACCTTCTTTCGGGTTTCAACTTGCGGCTCAGCGCAATCCGCACACGAACGATTCATCGCCAGTGGAGCAGAATGTTCAGAGGCATTGCCGCCTCGTCCGCTCCTCAGATATCGGCACGAGAGGCCCGGCATGTCGCGGCCCGATTCGCTGGCTACCACTACGAAAAACACGTTTCCCTGGCGGGCCTTCAACCCGATACGCACGGCGTCTACCGCAATGTCTATCGTCACGCCGACGGTGACTTCATTGTCAGGTACGGAATCCTCTACAAGGTGGAATTGCATGAGGGGGCCTGGCGGCTGAGCGGGACTCGGCTCAAAAGCTATAAACAACCCATAGCCCTCGATGCCAGCGGGCAATGGAACACTCACTTCGCCGTTTACGGGACAGCCTTCAATGGCGGCCTGGCGGGAGGGGGTGGGGTACAAAGTTACCTGGCCAACAGGCTTGATCCGATCTGGCCGACGGCCATCCGCGATCGACTGCCGCGTTGGTGGGTTGATCGGGTTTTTCGGCGCCAACAAGCACTGACAGCCAGCTGCGATGCCAGGATTGAGCAACTCAATACCCTGAGCAAGCGCACAAATGAGGCGCTGGAGCGCTACCAAAGCAGCCCCCCTGAGACCCACACGGCACAAATCCAGCGACTGGACGCTGCTTGCTTGCAAGAAATAGAACAGGCCAAAACCAGTTACCTGGAACTCGAAGAACTGTTGTCGCTGAGCCATGGCAACAAGCGGGCAGATATTAAAGACGCAAAAAGTCGAGTGGCCTGGATGATAGTGGACCGCTCACTGCACCGGGTGAGGTTTAGCGCCAGGCGCATCGCTCAGCACCTGGACGAACTGGAAGACCTTGCGAACCAGGCGGATGCTCTGCCCAGTACAGACTACAAACCCATATTGAGCCTTCTGCAACAGCGCAAAAATGTGCGGATAGGGGTAATCAAGGAGATGGAATTAATCGACGCGGCCAGCGCACAGATTGATGAATGGAGCAGGCGCATCACCAATGACGCTCAACGAAAAATCGTAACGACAGAAAAAGACAAACTGACAAACGCATTGCTGCCGGAGAACCGGCAGTACCTGAAAACAGGTCAATACTTGCAAGTCGTCAGTCGGTTTGAAGCGGTTAATGATGTCTCCTGGTTCTATCTGCAAACCCAGATGGCTGACGCACGGGCCAGGATCGACCGGGTCCTGTCTACCCAGCGCAGTCTTCCCCAAGTGAACGCCCGCCACGCCGAACGCAACAAGCTTCTTGAAGACTGTCTCGCGGCCTACGATCAATTTCGCAAGGAGCTGACCGCATGGACGGCCAGCTACCCCCAACATTTCGATCTCACCTATGTCCCGCTGCTCCTGGACGGCATAGAAAAAACCGCCGAACGAGCTCGCCAGGCCATCAGACAAACATCTGTGCCGCGGCCGGCCGGGCCTGTCGTGAAAAAGATCTTTGAAACCGAGCAAGGTCAATTGTTGATCGGTGACGTGATCAGCGGCCAGGATCGATTCACGCTCAATGGCATCGATGGCTATACCGAAAACTGGTTGCCAGGGTCACACGGCAAATACCGTCTGCAGGATAATCCCGTGCGGGTCAGCCAACAGCGTTTCCACACTGATGTCGGGCCTTTGTTGACGGAGGCAAGGAGTCGCTTGAACACCCAGGCGGATTACCAGAACAAGGTCGAAGCCTACGCCCGGCAAAAAATGCTGCCCGTCGACCTTGAACACATGATGCTCACTGAAGCCGCCGAGCTTCGCCTGCGCGCCAGCCAGATCGAACGTCTCGCCCCCCAGGCTCCCCTCATCGGGCAACTGCGCGACAAGGCTGCCGAACTGACGCGCAAAGGACGAGACTTGCGCATCCAGCACTCCCTCATCAGCCAGACGCCAACAGAAGGGTATCTGGACTATCTACTCAAACAGGGTGCGGTGCAGATTCGCAAGAACGGTGTATTGACGGAGCTCGCACGCCCGGCGGGCGGGCGCAGGGACTTCCTGCAGGAATATGAAGTGCTCGACCTGACGCAAACTCCGGCACAGCGCCTGTGGTATGCCCATTTTCACTACAACAAGCCCCAACCGCGCTTCGACGAGTTCGTCAAAGCTCACCTCAAAACAGCGCAACAACGCCAGCTCGGCCTGCAATGGCAACAAACGCAGGCGCAAATCGGTGCACCGGTCGACCCTGTCTGGCGTGGTGACATCGGCAGGCAGTTAGCCTTGCTGCACTTCCAGGACCTCTGACCCCACCGGCGCAGGGGGGTAATGCCCCTGTGCCGGACGGCCGAAGCTTGCCACTCGTCCGAAAAGTGCACCGACCTGTCACATCTGACAGTAGTCAAACTCTCCGTTCAAGCTCTCAATCGACCACTCATATGTCCCGAATCACGGGATTGCTACCCACTCCGCCGCGAGAGCACATTATGAGTACCGACGAACAACTGGTGGAAAATAGCCCGGCCCGGTTTGCCACCTCGACCGTGAGCGAGAGCAGGATTGATATACCCGGCGCCCTCACGGTGATCGAAGGCGCGGATGTCGGCATCAACCGAACGCTGGCCCGTGGCAACATCAATGGTATGGCAATCGTTATTCCCCCCACACAAGTCTTCGTCGGTGACCGGGTGGAAGTGTTCATTCGCCACCCGACCTCGCCCGCCCTGTCGATCATCTGGTTCACAGTGCCAAGTGACTATAACGGCGATCCGCTCTTGAGAAGAATCCAGGTCAATGACATTCCCGAGGGTTTCAGTACCTGGTTCTACCGAGTCAATAACGTGGAGTCGGGGCATCTTGAGGTGTTCGTCAAAACCGAACTGCCCGGGGGCATCGACCCACAACCGGAATACCCGGGCCACAGGTTATTGCGGGCCCCCGTCATTACTCCGTCGATCATCGACGGCACACAGGACGTCATTGTCACCGTGGCGCCCTGGCAAGGCATGCGCCACAACGATACCGTAGCGTTTCAGTATGTCGACTGGCGCATCGCACACCAGGTTCTAAAGTCCGAGATCGGTCAATCGGTCGAGCTCACGATTTCCCAAGAAATGATCGCGGCCGACGGTAGTGGCCAGGCCTTGCTTCAGTACTGGGTAACAGACGAGGTGGGCAACATGGCCTCTGACCACTCCATCGGGTTGATGGTCGACATCCAGGGCGCCGACCACGCAGAACGCCTGCCCGCCCCGGTGGTGTCCGAAACCGATCAGGACAACGCCATCTACATGACTGCGCTAGGGGCCAACTCCGTCAGCGTGACGGTCGCAACCCCAGCCTCGGTCTTTGCCCCAACGGATGTGGTGGAACTCGACTGGCGAGGCGAGCCCCGTGCAGGCCTGCCCCAGCCGTTCACCGACTCTCAGACTGTTGCCTCCCAGACAGCGCTGACCTTCAAGGTGTCCAACGCCGTGGTCCAGCGCCTGGCCGGTGGTTTTGCCAACGTGGCGTATACGCAAGTCACCGCCAGCGGCGAACGCCGACGCTCGAAATACGTCCAGGTCTTCATTGTCGGCAACACCCGCAGAATCGATTGACTCCCATTACCCACCTATTCAGAGGTAATCCGCCATGAGCGTTTTCAACACACCCGACGCCCCCGTCAAAGCACGGCAAATTGACCTGCTTCCCCCTCTGCCAAAACCCGGCGATATCAGAGTCAATAGCATTGATCCGCTCTTGATATCCGGGTTTATCCCCAACCTGCCAGCAGATGAGGGTGTCCACGGTGGTATCAATCGACTCGCGTTTCTGGACGGAAAAGGCCAGCCAACAGAGCTGAATGTAGTTATCGACCCGTGGCTCAGCATGTCGGAAGGCGATGAATGGATTATTGAAGCGATCTACTCGCCGGGGAACCCGATCACACTTGTGAGTGACACTGTCAATGTCACTCAAGTGGATAATCGGCTGTTCCCGACCATCAAAAAGGATCAGTTGCCCGACGGCGTGTGCGAGCTGCTTGTCGGCGTACGCAGAATCAGCAATGTCGGGGGCGACTACGAACGCTCAGATCCACTGACGGTACTGATCAAAACCACCCTGCCCGGTGGACCCGACCCGGATGAGAAGGAGCCTTACCATCAGGGACTGGCGCCTATCGAGGTGGAGCGGGACATCCTCGATAACGGCGTTACCAAGGATTATCTGGACGAAAACAACGGGGTGCCCATCACCATCGCGCCCTACGAGAACATGCGCAAGAACTCCACCATTTTTGTCCTGTGGGGAGATATAGAGATCAAGCTACCCCTGGTCACTACCGGCCAGGTTGGCAAGCCCATAAAGTTCACGATCCCTAAAAGCATCCTGACAAACCTGCCCCCCGTAAATCCTTTGCTGCTCACTTATCGCCTTCAGGACGTGGTGGAGAATCACAGCGCTGCCAATGCGCCTCCGATCTTCTTCCTGTTCGACCCTGCGCTCGTGCTGCTCGAAGCCCCGGTTATCGACCAGGCGGATGGCGATCAACAGCTCGACCTTGATGCACTGCTCGGTGAAGACGTCGAAACAATTGTAACTTCGTCGAAGGTCCGTTTTGAATCAGGAGACGTGGTGGACCTGAGCTGGCGGGGCGTCAGCGCTGGTGGCCGCAAGGTCCCCGTGGATATGCAATGGAAACCCACCGCACAAACCCGCTCTCACTCGTTCATGATTGACTATTACCCGGTCCACCTGATTGCTCGAGGTTTCGCCAAAGTCGACTACCGCCTGACCCAAGCCGCCACGCCCGCCACCCCGCGCTATTCACGCACGACCTACGCCAAAATGATCGGCATGCCCCTGAAGCTGGCGGCACCTGAGGTGCCTGAAGCCAAAGGGGGGTCTGTCGCGATAGACACCGACCCGGCCCACGTGATCGTGAAAAGCCATCCTGGCGCCATAATTCTCGACGATCTCATTCTCGTTTACTGGTACGTCATAACAGCGTCAGGCATTGAAGATCTCTACATAACGTCCAGCATCGTTGGCGAGGACATGGTGGACAAGGACATCGAGTTCACCGTACCCAAAGACCATATTGAAAAATGGGAAGGGGCCAAGGTACTGGTCGAGTACACCGTCCGCCGCACAGACACTGAAGACGTGGGCTCTCAAACCCTGGTGCTGGAAATCGGCGACATCACGGCCCAATTGCCGCCACCGGAAGTCAACGACGCGAAAGACGGTGTGTTGATCCCCGAAGATGTACCCAACGGTGCCGTGGTCACCATCAAACCCTATCCCGGCATGCGCGCCCTGCACATCATCAGGCTCGACTTCATCGGGGCCAACCAGCAGGACTCCTGGTCGTCACCGCCCATAGAGGTGCAGCCTGCAATGGTGGGCATAGACTTTACGCAAACCGTGCCCTTCGAGAAACTGCGAGCCAATCGGAACAACACCGTCGAGCTGGTCTATACCGTCACCAACCCCTTTACCAAAACCCAACGGGTCTCGGAACGGCTGCGATTGAACATCGGCTCGCCGATTCCGAACCCGGACATCACTGAAGTCAAAGACGGCAACGGCAACGACATTGCGCGCAACAGCCAGACATTCGCCACCCGTGCAACACTGACGGGCACTGCCGGGGTGAGTGTCCCCGTAGAACTGCGCAACCACGGCGTGATTGTCGCCACACCAACCTCCACCGACGGGCGCACCTGGTCAGACACCCTCACCACCCTGGCGCCGGGCTCGTACAGCTTCACCGTGCAGACCCCCGGTACCAATCGACCCTCCGCTATCTGGGCCTTTACCGTGCAGGAAGCGCAGACACCGACCATTACCTCCGTCACGGCCGGTGGCCGCCTGGTACCCGATAACGGCGCCACTTACTACCAGAGCGACACCATCATTCAAGGCACGGCAAGCCCGGGACAGCAGGTCGATGTCTATGATGGCGCTGCCAGCCTCGGGCGGTTCCCGGTTACAGATGCCGGCGTGTGGACAGTCCCTGCGCGGGGGTTCGCAGTGACCAGGCATGTCATCACGGCACGAACGATCGATGGTTCCAAACAATCGCTGCCACGAGCTTTCACCGTCCAGCAAGGACTGCTGAAAGACACTGCGGACTTCAATTACAGGGCCTGGCAAGGCTGGGTCTGGGGCGGTGCAGGTGCTGCTAGTGACTTTTCATTTTACGTGGGCGCCGGGAGGAACTATTACGCGCTGAACAACTACACCAATACGATGCGTTCACATGGTGTGGTGCTACAAAAGTCCTTCTCTAACCTGCAACCGGGGGCCCGCTACCTGTACCGATTTGCCGTAGCCCGAATGGATGGCCGTTACGACTATCCGGTGCTTCGTTTGCGTACCAGCACAGGTGCCGCAACGCCTAATCGGACGATTAGCGAATTTAACTTCATTGTTCTTGAGTTGTCTTTCATTCCGAGCGCTCCTGAAGTAACGCTTTATCTCGACAACGGCCAGCCCAGCGGCAACGGCAACGATTACGACATGGCCTGGGTCGATCTGAGCAAGGTGAATTAAGCAGTAAAAACCCGCTGACCGTTAACCGGTCAGCGGGTTTTGTTTTGCCGGGAGTATCTTTGTATGACGAGGGCTTAGGCCAACTGACTGCGCAACTGCCGCGCCGCCGCCACCATGTTCACCAACGCCGCCTCAGTCTCCGGCCACGCCCGGGTCTTCAACCCGCAATCAGGATTCACCCACAACCGCTCAGCCGGAATGCGCTTCACGGCTTTGCTCATTAATTTCACCATCTCGGCCGTGTCCGGCACCCGTGGCGAGTGGATGTCATACACGCCCGGACCGATGTCGTTCGGGTAGTCGAACGCTTCGAAAGCCTCCAACAACTCCATGTCTGAACGCGAGGTTTCGATGGTGATCACATCGGCGTCCATCGCCGCGATGGACTGAATCACATCGTTGAATTCGCTGTAGCACATGTGGGTGTGAATCTGGGTTTCGTCCCGCACACCGGATGCGCTCAGGCGGAAGGCTTCCACCGCCCAGTCGAGGTACTCCTGCCATTGCGCCCGACGCAGCGGCAGGCCTTCACGGAAGGCAGCTTCGTCGATCTGCACGATCTTGATGCCGGCGCTTTCCAGGTCCACCACTTCGTCACGCAACGCCAGCGCCAACTGCTGCGCCTGGATTTTGCGCGAGACGTCTTCGCGCGGGAACGACCACATCAGCATGGTCACGGGACCGGTGAGCATGCCTTTCATGACCTTGTCGGTCAGGCTCTGTGCATAGGTGATCCAGTCGACAGTCATGGCCTTCGGACGACTCAGGTCGCCGTAGATAATCGCCGGTTTCACGCAGCGCGAACCGTAGCTTTGCACCCAGCCAAAACGGGTGAACAGGTAGCCGTCCAGTTGCTCGGCGAAGTACTCGACCATGTCGTTGCGTTCGGCTTCACCGTGAACCAGCACGTCCAGGCCCAGGCGTTCCTGAACTTGCACGGCATGGCGGATTTCGCTGTGCATGGCGTCGGTGTAATCGTTGGCCGACAGCTTGCCCTGCTTGAAGGCCTGGCGTGCCAGACGAATCGAACCGGTCTGCGGGAACGAGCCGATGGTGGTGGTTGGGAATGCCGGCAGTTTCAACCGCGTACGTTGCTGCTCGATGCGTTTGGCGAACGGCGAGTGACGTTGGCTGTCTTTGGCGCTGATGGCGTTAATGCGCGCTTGGACTTCGGCTTTGTGAATGCGCGGCGACTCGGCGCGGCTGGCCTGAATCGAGCGGCTTTCGGCGAGGGCGGCTTGTACCTTGGGGGATTGCGGGTCGTTCAGGGCATCGCGCAGCACGGCGATTTCGCCGCACTTCTGCACAGCGAATGCCAGCCAGCTTTTCAGTTCCGGGTCGAGTTTGTCTTCGCGATCCAGATCCACCGGGCTGTGCAGCAACGAGCAGGAACTGCTGACCCACAGGTTGTCGCCAAAGCGTTCCTGGGCCGGCTGCAGTTGAGCGAGGACTTGCTCCAGTTCGCAGCGCCAGACGTTGCGACCGTTCACCAGGCCTACCGAGAGAATCTTGTAGGTCGGCAGACGATCCAGCACCTGGCCGAGTTGATCCGGCGCCCGCACCGCATCGATGTGCAGGCCTTGCACCGGCAGGCTGACGGCCAGGCCGAGGTTGTCTTCCAGACCACTGAAGTAGGTCGCCACCAGTTTTTTCAGCGGCGAGTATTGAAGAATGTGATAGGCGCGTTCGAAAGCGTTTTTCCAGGCCTGTGGCAGGTCAAGATTCAGGATCGGCTCGTCGATCTGCACCCACTCAACGCCTTGAGCGGCGAGGCGACCGAGGATTTCGCCGTAGATCGGCAGCAGGCGTTCCAGCAGGTCGAGCTTGTCGAAGTCATTGCCTTTGGCTTTGCCCAGCCACAGGTAAGTCAGTGGACCGATGATCACCGGTTTGACGTTGTGGCCGAGGGCCTTCGCCTCGTCGACTTCGTCGAACAACTGTTCCCAGCTCAGCTTGAACTGCTGGTCAGCGGTGAACTCCGGGACCAGGTAGTGGTAGTTGGTGTCGAACCATTTGGTCAGTTCCTGGGCGTATTGCGCCTTGCTGTGTTCGCCGCCGCAGCAGGCCGCCGTGGCGCCACGGGCCATGGCGAACAGGGTGTCGAGGGTTGGCAGGCCGCGGGAATCTTTGGCACTGTCGAAGCGCTCGGGGATTACACCGAAGGTCAGGGAGTGAGTCAGTACCTGGTCGTACCAGGCGAAGTCGCCCACGGGCAGCAGGTCGATGCCGGCGTCTTTCTGCAGTTGCCAATGGGTGGCGCGCAATTGGCGGCCGACGCTTTTCAGCGCGTCCTGATCCAGATCGCCCTTCCAGTAGGATTCGAGGGCTTTTTTCAGTTCGCGGTCAGCGCCGATGCGCGGGAAACCAAGAGTGTGGGCCAGAGCCATGGTGAGTTTCTCCCTATAAAAGATGTCGTAAAACATGGCGCTATTGTCGACAGCCAACCCAACATGAGACAAACTCAACCTTTTCGTGTTGATCACAAGTTTTCCTCATGGAGCCCCCGGTGCTTGAAATCCGTCACCTGAAGACCCTGCACGCCTTGCGCGAAGCCGATAGCCTGGTGGATGCGGCCGACCGCTTGCACCTGACGCAGTCGGCCCTGTCCCACCAGTTCAAGGAGCTTGAGGAACGGCTGGGGATGCCACTGTTCGTGCGCAAGACCAAACCGGTGCGTTTCACCAGCGCCGGTTTGCGTCTGCTGCAACTGGCCGACGCGACCTTGCCATTGCTGCGCGGCGCCGAGCGCGATATCGCGCGGCTGGCCGGTGGCACCGCCGGGCGTTTGCACATGGCGATCGAGTGCCACAGTTGCTTTCAGTGGCTGATGCCGACCATCGACCAGTTCCGCGATGCCTGGCCGGAAGTCGAACTGGACCTGGCCTCAGGGTTCTCATTCGCCCCGCTGCCTGCGCTGGCCCGTGGCGATCTGGATTTGGTGGTGACCTCCGACCCGCTGGAACTGGCCGGGATCACTTACGTGCCGTTGTTCACCTATGAAGCGATGCTCGCGGTCGCCAATCAGCACCGTTTGGCGAACAAGGCCTACATCGTCCCGGAAGATTTGCTCACCGAAACGCTGATCACCTACCCGGTGGAGCGTGATCGGCTGGACATCTTCACCCGTTTCCTGGAACCGGCCGATATCGAACCGGCGCAGGTCCGCACATCGGAACTGACGGTGATGATGATGCAATTGGTGGCCAGCGGTCGCGGTGTGTGCGGCATGCCCCATTGGGCGCTGCATGAATACAGCTCACGGGGTTATGTGAAGGCCAAGCGGCTGGGCGAGAAAGGTTTGTTTGCGACGCTGTACGCCGGGATTCGCGCCGACATGCTGGATGCGCCGTACATGCGCGACTTCCTGCTGACGGCCAAGGACACGTCGTTCTCGACACTCGACGGCGTCAGCGCCGTTCGCTGACACACCACAATCCCTGTGGGAGCGAGCCTGCTCGCGAATGCGGTGTGTCATTCAGTAAAGATGTTGAATATCAGATCGCAATCGCGAGCAGGCTCGCTCCCACAGGGGATCTTCGTGGTTCTTAGATTTCGCGCCACATGTGGATCTTGTCGAAGTAGTCTTCGCCGACGCGCACCGCCAGAGGTTCGAGACCAAACTGGATGAAGCCGCAACGCTGGTACAGGTTGAACGCGGCGTCATTGCCGGCGGTGACGGTCAGCTGGATCAGCTTCAGACCCTTATGGTCCTGCGCTTCAGCCAGGGCGGCCTGCACCAGGTGATAACCGACCCCGCGCTGCCGGACCTTGCCCGACACGTACATGCCAAACAATGTCGCCTTGTGCCGGGCTTTTTCCCGGGGCTCGAACGCCAGGCCGACGATGCCCGCCAGCTCACCGTCTTCGAACGCGCCGAACACCACGTCCAGCTTGCTGGTCAGGCGTGATTCCCACCAACTCAACGGCATCACGGCGCGTTCGCGCACGCTGGAGGTAAATGCCTGGGGATGCAGGTCATAGGCTTCGAGCATCAGCGCCCGATAATCCAGAGCATGACTGGCATCAAGCCGTTCAATCCACATTTCAAGCCATCCGTCGTTGTTCCAGCATCAGTCGCACCGCCAGTGCCGACAGCACGAACCCCATGAAATAGCGTTGCACCGCCAGCCAGGACGGGTTGTTGACGAACCAGGAGGCGATGCCCGCGGCAAACAGCGCGATCAGCAGATTGACGCTGAAACTGACGCTGATCTGGGTCAGACCCAAAGTGATGCTTTGAGTGAACACCGAGCCATGCTCAGGTGTGATGAACTGCGGAAACACCGACAAATAAAACACGGCGATCTTCGGGTTCAGGGCGCTGGTCAGAAAGCCCATGGTGATCAGTTTGCGCGACGAGTCCGGCGGCAACTGCTGCGCTTCGAACGGTGAACGTGCACCCGGTTTGACGGCTTGCCAGGCCAGCCACATCAGATACAGCGCGCCGGCCCATTTCAGCACTTCGTAGGCCATCGGCACCGCCAGAAACACCGCGGTCAAACCGGCAGCCGCTGCGAACAGGTGCACGAAAAACCCCGCGACCACACCAAGCAACGAAGTCACACCGGCCTTGCGCCCCTGGCAGATCGAACGGGAGATCAGGTAGATCATGTTCGGCCCCGGCGTCAGCACCATCAGCAATGCGGCAGCGGCGAAAATCAGCAAGTCTTGAAGCGGGATCATGGGCAGTCCTTTGTCCGGGAATAATCAGGCAGTTTCGGTTAACAAAGCACGATAAAACGGCAGGATCAGGTCCCGTGTCAATGGCGCCAGCGTGACACTGCCGTCAGTGGCCGGGTCGATCCAGCGCACCTCTTCGATCTCCGCCGCAGGCGATACGTCTGAATCGATGGTCAGCTGAAAGAGTTCGGCCTGGACGGTAAAACCCGGCTCATTGGCGGCCGGTGCCGAGAATTGCCCGAGATAAGTGGCGTGTGCCGGGTCGATGACCAGCCCCAATTCTTCTTCCAGTTCACGGGCCAGCGCGTGGACCGGTTGCTCATGGGCTTCGATCTTGCCCCCCGCCTGCATGAACGCTTCGGTGCCGCGCTTGCGGACCAACAGCGTGCGACCGTCCGGGCCGATCAACAGGGCAGCGGCGATGCGGATGAGGCGGGGTGAAGCAGCGGATGAAAGGGTCATGGATCAGGATTGGCCTTGGGGAAAAAGCGCAAGGATCACATGAGTCTCGGTGCGTCGTCACGCCGAAAAAAGCATCTACCAAGCCCTCTGTGGGAGCGAGCCTGCTCGCGATGAACGAAGATGCGGTGTACCTGAAAAACCGCGTTGTCTTCATCGCGAGCAGGTCGGACCGCCGCACCGTCGCTCCCACATTGGACGAGTACAGCGCCTAGACCTCACTGGCCTCGAGAACCGCAACGTCTTCCGGCACCTTCACGAAAATGCTGTATTTCGCGCCCTCCATGGCTTCGAAGGCGATCAACTTCTCCACCAGCGGCCCATTCAACACCTTGCCGGCATTGAGCAGCAGCATGCCGTTGTCGGCATTGAGGTTGCGCGCCAGGATCATGCCCGCCGTCACTTCCCGTGTGGTCAGCACTTTGACCGACGGATCGGCCAACGAGACATCGCTCAGGTACGCGGCACAGACCTGGATGAAATCCTCCACCATCTCGGGGTCGTAGAGCCGTCCGGCATAGCTGCGGATGTAAACCAGCGCTTCATCGCTGTTCATCTGCCTCTCGAGGATCAGCCCGCGTTGCAACTCGATGAAATCCACCGCCAGTTTCAACAGCCGCGAACCGAACGGAATGGCCTCGCCCTTGAGCCGGTCGGGGAAACCACTGCCGTCCCAGCGCTCCTGGTGGTAAAGAATCAGACGAGCGGCGTCCTTCATCGGGTCGAGCGTCATCAACAGCGATTCGCTCTGCTTGGGATAACCGCGATAGCGCTCCCGATCGCTGTGATGCAGCAGGTCCGCGGGCGCGGTCATCATGCTGTCGGTCCAGCTCAGTTTGCCAATGTTGTAGAGCGCCGCGGCCATGGCCAGGTCGCGGCTGGTGCCCTCGTCCAGGCCATGAAGTTTGCAGTAGACCCGCACCAGCTCGATGATCTGGCGGTTGGTCTGCTTGGCCGGCGGCAGGCGCAGGTTGGCCAGCAGCGAGAACACCTCGGTGCCGGTGACATAGCTGTGCTTGAGTTCTTCGTAGGCCAGGTCGAGCATGTCGGCGGTCTGCTGGAGTTCGGCAGTGCGGGCGGCGACGTGTTTTTCCAGGGTGATGTTGAGCGACTTCAACTGGTCGTTCTGCAGCCGGGTCAACTGCTCCAGACGCTGGCGTTCGCGCTCGGAGTGTTGATGAGCCAGGGCCTGGCGCAAGGTCAGGAGCATTTCCTCATCGTTCCAGGGTTTGCTGATGTAGCGGTGAATCTGCCCTTCGTTGATGGCTTTGATGATTGTCGGCATGTCCGCGTAGCCGGTGAGCAGAATCCGGGTGGTCGTCGGGTATAGCTGATGGATGCGGGCCAGCAGCGTGGCGCCGTCCATGTTGGGCATGCGTGCGTCGGTCATCACCAGGTCGATGGACTGTTGCACCATGATCTCCAGCGCCTGGGCACCGCTGGTGGCCAGCAGCACCTCGTAGGGCTGGCCGCGTAACAGGCGACGCAGGCTGTTGAGGATTGACTCCTCGTCATCGACCAGCAGCACCTTGGGTTTATCGTTCAAAGTCGTGGGGAGTTGCTCTTCCATGGCGTCACCTCAAGTGAAACGGGCACATCGTTGTGGCAGGCCCCGAGGCAAACATCCCCTATTGCCGGAGCCTGACCTACAGGCTAGATGATTTTCAGCCCGCCAACGGAAATGATTCAGCTCATTGAGTTGCGCGAAGTGCGGGACAGACGACTATGCTCAGCTGACTCGGATCCATAATCTGTACGTTCGGCCAGGTGATCAGGGAAAGGAAGCCCCCTATGAGAAAACCGCATCAAACTGCTGCCGGTACTGGCGTATGTCGATAAATACGCTGCTGGCGCGGACCAACCGACGGATTCTCATCGTCGACGACACAGCCTCGATCCATGCGGACTTCGCCAAGATCCTCAGTCCGCCATCGATCGATGACGACAGCCTGATCAGCGCCGAAAATGCCCTGTTCGGCACCCCTGCTGCGCTATCGCTGCAAAGCTTTGTGCTCGACTCGGCGTTTCAGGGCCTCGAAGCCCTGGACAAGGTCGAGACGGCGCTGGCCAACGACATGCCCTACGCCATGGCCTTCATCGACATGCGCATGCCGCCGGGCTGGGACGGGCTGGAAACCATCGAACGGCTGTGGCAGGTCGATCCCAAGCTGCAAGTGGCGCTTTGCACCGCTTATTCCGACTATTCCTGGGAAGACATCGACGAACGCCTGGAGCTGGGCGATCGCCTGCTGATTCTGAAAAAACCCTTCGATGCCATCGAAATCCGCCAGATGGCCAGCGCCTTGACGGCCAAGTGGCAAATGACCGAAGACGCAGAGCTGAAGATGTCGCTGCTCGAACAGGCGGTCGAAGAACGCACCCGAGAGCTGTCCGACGCCAACATCATCGTGCAGAACAGCCCCACCATTCTGTATCGGTTGCGCGGCGAGCCGTCGTTTCCGTTGATGTATATCTCGCACAACATCACCAAATACGGTCATGTTGCGGCGAAACTGGTCGCCTCGGCCAACTGGGCCCAGGAACTGATCCATCCTGATGATCAAACGAAGGTCGACACCGCCATGGCCCGGGTGCTGGACCGTCATGCGGCAGGCGCTTCCATCGAATTCCGGATGCGCACTGGCGAAGGCGCCTGGCGCTGGGTCGAAAACCGCTACATCCCGGTGCGCGACGATGAAGGCCGTTTGCTGGAAGTCGAAGGCATCATCATCGACATCACTGAACGCAAAGTAGCCGAAGAGAAAATCGCCCTGCTGGCCCGCACCGACGGGCTGACCGGACTGGCCAACCGTGCGACGCTGATCGAGCGGTTGCACCAGGCATTCGCCGCTGCTCGTCGGGGGGCGGCACCGTTCGCCATGTTTTACCTGGACCTGGATCACTTCAAACGCATCAACGATACCCTCGGCCATCCGGTGGGCGACCTGTTGCTGCAAGAGGTTGCACGCCGGATCAAGGCCTGTGTGCGCGAAAACGATGTGGTTGCCCGCCTCGGCGGTGACGAGTTCGCGATCTTGCAGCTGGACGTCGGCGACCCGACCCAATCCGCGGCCCTGGCCGCCAAGATCCGCGACACGCTGGTACTGCCCTACTCCCTGGCCGGCAATGACGTACGGGTCTCGGTGAGTATCGGCATCAGCAGCTGCACCCCGGAAAGCACCAGCGCCGATGGTCTGCTGACCCAGGCCGACATGGCGCTGTATCGCTCCAAGGAAAAGGGTCGCAACCAGTACCACTTCCACTCCGAGGAGATCAATCAGGAGGTGGTCGAACGCATGACCATCGCCAGCGACCTGAGAGCGGCCATCGAACACCAAGAACTCGAACTGCATTACTGGCCGGAAGTAGACCTGAGCAGCGGCAAAATCCTCGGCATGGAAGCGCAGGTCAGCTGGAACCACCCTGAGCGCGGTTTACTGGAAGCCTCGGCGTTCCTGCCCGCGGCGGAAAAGACCGGCACCATCGTCGCGCTCGGTCACTGGGTGCTGGATCGCGCCTGCCAGCAAATGCGCCAATGGCGCGACGAAGGCATGGCGCCACCGGTGATTGCGATCAAGCTGTCCCTGGCCCAACTCAAGACTGGTCCCGAACTGATCTATGACGTGCTGCGCACCACCGCACGCTGGGAACTCTGCCCCTGGGACCTGCGCTTCGACGTCACGGAAGCGACGCTGGCCCAGACCAAATGGACCCACAACGATGTGCTGCCGCGCCTGCGTGAACTGGGGGTGAAGATCGCCATCGACGACTTCGGCACCGAGTACTCCTCGTTCGACTACCTCAAGACCTACCAGGTCAATCACCTGAAACTCGCTCAGGCCTTCATTGACACCGCCGCCCGCGATCCGGCCAGCGCGAACACCTTGCGCGCCATCATCAACTTCGCCCGTGAAGTCGGGATCGGCATCATTGCCGAGGGCGTCGAAACCCAGGAGCAGCGCAGCTCGCTGATGGCCACCGGTTCACCGATGAACGCCCAGGGTTACTTCTTCAGCAAAGCGGTCAGCAGCCAGCAGGCCGCCGAGCTGCTGAAGGCCGGCAGCATCGTGCCCCCGAACCATGACATCGGGTCGATCCTGGACAACCCGCCACACTCCACGGAGGACAAAGGATGAAAACGCCTTTCGTGCGGACCAACCGGCGCATCCTGATCATCGACGACACGCCCTCGATTCATGAGGATTTTCGCAAGATCCTCGGCCCTGAGATTGAATGTGAACAGACCCTGGCCGGCGCTGAAGAAGCCTTGTTCGGCACCGTGCAGCTTGATCGGCTGACGTTCCAGCTCGACTCGGCCTATCAGGGCCAGGAAGCCCTCGAACTGGTCAAACGCGCACGGGCCGAAGGTCGCCCCTATGCCATGGCGTTCACCGATATGCGCATGCCACCGGGCTGGGACGGCCTGGAAACCATCGAACAACTGTGGAAGGCCGACCCTCACCTGCAAATCGCGTTGTGCACGGCCTATTCCGATTACACCTGGGAAGACATGGCCGAACGGCTGGAGTTCGGCGACCAGTTACTGGTGCTGAAAAAACCTTTCGACAGCCTGGAAATCCGCCAGATGGCCAGTGCCCTGACCTGGAAATGGCAGATGGCGCAGGACGCGGCGATGAAGGTCCTGAGCCTGGAACAAACCATCGAGGCGCGGGTCCACGAATTGCTCAAGGTGTCGCACCTGTTGCAGTACGACGTACTGACCGAGCTGCCCAACAGCACGTTGCTCGGTGACCGGTTGAACCAGTCACTGGCCCTGTCCCGGCGCCATGACAAGCAACTGGCCGTGATGTTTCTGGGCCTCGATCGCTTCAAGCGCATCAACAATGCCCTGGGTCATCCGGCCGGTGACGAAATGCTTAAACAGGTCGGGCGCAATCTGGTGGCGACGGTGCGCGAGTCCGACTCGGTGTTCCGCTACGGTTCCGATGAATTCGTGGTGATCCTCGCCGATGTCCGCCACCCCCAGCAGACCAAGGGCATCGCCGAAAAACTCTTGAACGCCATCCGCGCGCCGCAGCACATTGCCGGCCACGACCTGATCGTGACCGCCAGCCTGGGCATCAGCATTTACCCGGACGACGGCTTCGATGCCATCGCGCTGATCAAGAAAGCCGAAACCGCGATGCGTAACGTCAAGGAAAGCGGCCCGAACGATTTCAGTTTTTTCATCGACGAGATGAACCAGCGCGCCCGGGATCAGCAAAGCATCGAGAGCGGCATTCGCCTGGCGTTGGAACGCAACGAATTTGTCCTGCATTACCAGCCCAAACTGGACCTGGTCAGTGGCCAGGTGGTCGGTGCCGAGGCGCTGATCCGCTGGCAAAAACCGGGGCACGGTCTGGTCTACCCATCGGACTTCATCAGTATTGCCGAAGACAGCGGTTTGATTGTGCCGTTGAGCAAATGGGTGCTGGCCGAGGCGTGTCGACAAGCCTGCGCCTGGCAGGCTGCGGGACTGCCGAAGATCTGTATGTCGGTGAACATGTCGGCCATCGATTTCCGTCAGCGGGACTTTGTCGACAGCATCGAACAGACACTCAAACAAACAGGTCTGGAACCGGCCTTGCTGGAGCTGGAAATCACCGAAGGCGTGTTGATGCAGAACGTCGAAACCACGGTGAACGCCCTGACCCGGCTCAAGGTGATGGGCGTACGACTGGCCATCGATGACTTCGGTACCGGTTATTCCAGCCTGAGCTACTTGCGGCGTTTTCCCATCGACGTGCTGAAAATCGACCAGTCGTTCATTCGCGGCTTAAGCAGCGACAGCAACGACGCCGCGCTGGTCAGCGCCATCATCAGCCTGGGCCGGAGCCTCAAGCTGACCATCATTGCCGAAGGGGTGGAAACCCTCGAACAACTGGATTTCCTCAAGGCCCATCAATGCGAGGAAGGCCAGGGTTTCTACTTCAGCAAAGCCGTGGAGCCGGACGCCTTCGTCCGGTATCTGGGGTCGCTGAAGCCCTCTTCATCCGCCGCCACGTGAACGATGCGCAACGACACACAGGCCCTACGCCAAGGAATCATCAGATGTCGCCTTCCTTTCACCGTCTGCTATTGGCGCCGTTGTTCGGGTTCTGCCTGAGCGCTGGCGCCGCGCCGCTGGATGAACCGCTCAAACCACTGCCGGCGGTGCCCCAGCAGAATCCGCTGCGGATCGAGCTCGGTCGCCAGTTATTCAACGAGACACGCTTGTCAGTCAACAACTCACTGTCCTGCGCCAGTTGTCATCGACTCGAAAACGGCGGTGCCGACAACAAGGCGTTTTCCATCGGGTTCAACGGCGTTCCAGTGACACTCAACACCCCCAGCGTATTCAACTCCAGCCTGAATTTCCGGCAATTCTGGAACGGCCGCGCCGACACCCTGGAAACCCAGATCCACGGCGTGGTGCAAAGCCCCAGTGAAATGGGCAGTAATTGGGAGCATGTGGTGCAGACGCTGACCGCCGATGCGGCTTATCAGACCTCGTTCGCCAACGCCTACCCGGACGGGGTGACCATGAACAATGTGCAGAATGCCCTGGCCACCTATGAACGCACGCTGATCAGCGCCAACTCGCGTTTCGACCAATACCTGCAAGGCGATACCGACATTCTCACCCTCGACGAGAAATACGGTTACCAACGCTTCAAGGACTACGGTTGCATCGCCTGCCACCAGGGCGTCAACATCGGCGGCAACATGTTCCAGAAGTTCGGGGTCATGGGCGACTACTTCGAGACTCGGGGCAACCCCACCGAAGCCGACCTGGGCCGCTATCTGGTCACCAAAGACGAAGAGGACCGCAACGTGTTCAAGGTCCCGAGCCTGCGCAACGTCGCCGTGACCGCGCCGTACTTTCATGACGGCTCGGCCAAAACCCTCGAGGACGCGGTGGACGTGATGTTCAAGTTCCAGCTCGGACGTGTTCCTTCCGCCGAGGACAAGACCCTGATCATCAAATTCCTCAAGACCCTGACCGGTGAATGGGGAGGCAAGCCCTTATGAAAACGTCCAACCGCGGCAACCTGGCGTTGCTTTGTGTCGTGGCCCTGATGCTGGCTTCGGTGCTGCTGTTCCTGTACCTCAAATCCAGCTCGAACCAGACGACGACCTACGCCGAATCCCGGGACTTGATCGGCCGGATCAAGCAGCTGAACGCACAATGGGAAACCGAGATCCTCAAGGCCAGGATCGCCATCAGTCACAACTACGATCCGTTGGTCACACCGCTGACCGAGATAACGAACCTTTGGGAGCGGTTCGACACGATGGAGTCGAGCCATGGCCGCAACGACTCGCCCGCCTGGCGCACCAGCCATGATGCGTACCTGAGCGCCATTCAGGAAAAGACCCGCTTGGTGGAGCAGTTCAAGTCTCACAACGCCGTGCTGCGCAACTCACTGGCGTTCCTGCCCACCGCCGAGGACGACATTCAGGAACAGCTGGCCCGGTTGGCGGACGAAGACAAACTGCAACTTCAGAACATCGCCACCGATACGTATGACTTGTTGCTCAGCAGCCTGGAGTTCGCCCAGGTCACCTCCGATGACAAGGCCGCCGACATCCTGTTGGGGCTGAACAAAATGGGGGTGAACAAACAGCGTCTACCTGAACAGTTCAACAGTCCGATCGATATTCTGAGCAACCATATTTCACTGATCCTGCGTGAGCAGCCGGTGGTAAATCGTTTGCTGGAAAACATCGAAGCCGTTCCCGTGGCCGAACGCCTGGACGACATGACCGACCTGCTGAACACCGACCAGCAACGGACCGATGCGGTCGACCAGCGCTATCACTTCTACATGCTGTTGTTTTCGGTGCTGCTGGTGTTGCTGCTGGTGTACCTGGCGATTCACCTGATGCGCAGTTTCACCGTGATCAATCGCGTCAACAAAGCCCTGCAAACCGCCAATGACGACCTGGAGCTGCGGGTTGAAGAACGCACCCGCGAACTCAAGGATACTCAGAGCGAACTGCTCGACACCGCGCGTCAGGCCGGCATGGCCGAGATCGCCACCAATGTGCTGCACAACGTCGGCAACGTGCTCAACAGCGTGAACATTTCGGCCGACCTGGTAAGCCGCAAACTGCGCGGCAGCAAAGCGCAGGGCCTGGGTAAGGCCATGCAGCTGATCAACGATCATCCAGGCGACCTCGGCACCTTTCTGACCGAGGACGCGAAAGGCAAGTTGCTACCGGGTTACCTGAATCAACTGGTGGACGCGATAGCCCTGGAACAACAAAGCATGACCGAGGAGCTGGCCCAGCTGACCAAAAGCGTGGACCACATCAAGGACATCGTCGCCACCCAGCAATCCTACGCGGGCGCCAACAGCCTGATGGAACCGCTGCACATCAGCGAGTTGCTGGAAGACGCCCTGCGCATGAACTCTGGCGCCCTGACCCGACACCACGTCCAGGTGATCAAGGAATACAGCGACGTGCCGCAGGTCATGGGCGACAAACACCGGCTGTTGCTGATCCTGATCAACCTGATCAGCAACGCCAAATACGCCATGTCCGACCTCAGCAACCGCCCGCGACAAATGACCCTGGGGGTCAAAATTGTCGAAGACAAGACCCTGCAAGTCAGCGTCAAGGATGACGGCGAAGGCATCGCCGAGGAAAACATGACGCGCATCTTTGCCCACGGTTTTACTACCCGCAAGGAAGGCCATGGCTTCGGCCTGCACAGCTGCGCCCTGGCCGCCATCGAAATGAACGGCCACCTCACCGCCCATAGCGACGGACCGGGCAAAGGAGCGATGTTCACGCTGCAGATCCCGCTGAAAACCGTACCGGAGGAAGCATGAGCGAGCTTTCTAACCGACGCATTCTGCTGATCGATGACACCCCGTCCATTCACGTGGACTTCCGCAAGATTCTCACGCCCATGCCGGAGCAGACCGTCGAACTGGACGAGATGGAGGCCGCGCTGTTTGGCAACGAAGTGAAATCAACCCGTGCGCTGTTCGAGCTGGACTCGGCCTATGGCGGCCAGGAAGGCCTGGGCAAACTGAACGAAGCGTTGCAGGAAAACCACCCCTACGCCCTGGCCTTTGTCGACATGCGCATGCCCGAGGGCTGGGACGGTGCGCAGACCATCGAACATTTGTGGCAGGCCGACCCGCGTCTGCAAGTGGTGGTGTGCACCGCCTATTCCGACTATTCCTGGGATGAATTGCTCGATCGATTGAAAGCGCATGACCGGCTGCTGATTCTGAAAAAACCGTTCGACAACATTGAAGTCCAGCAGATGGCCAACACCCTGTTGACCAAATGGGACATGACCGAACGGGCCAGCGTGCAGATGGACCATTTAGGTCAGATGGTCGAGCACCGAACCCGGCAACTCACAGACGCCAGCGTTGAGTTGCAGCGGGAAATCGACGAGCGCAAACAGCTTGAAACCCAATTGGTGCAATCGGAAAAACTCGCTTCATTGGGGCAACTCGCGGCGGGCGTCGCTCATGAAATCAACAACCCCATCGGCTTCATTTCCTCCAACCTCGGCACCCTCGATGGCTACTTCAAACATCTGCAGGAAATGCTCGACGCCTATCGGGATGCGGAAGAGGCGATCGGCTCCAGCGAGCTCGTCGAGCGTTTGAACCAACTGCGCGAACGGGTCGAGCTGGAGTTCCTGCGCGAGGACATTCCACTGCTGATCAAGGAATCCAAGGACGGCATCAACCGGGTCGGGCAGATCGTCAAGGACCTGAAGGACTTCTCCCGGGTGGACTCCAATCAGGAATGGCAGTGGGCCAATCTTCAACAGGGCATCGAGTCGACCTTGAACATTGTCGCCAACGAACTCAAGTACAAGGCCGATGTGCTCAAGGAATATCAGGCGTTGCCCGACATCGAGTGCCTGCCTTCGCAAATCAATCAGGTGATCATGAACCTGATCGTCAACGCCTCTCAGGCCATCGGCCCAGAGCGCGGCACCCTCACCTTGCGCACCGGGCTGGAAGCGGAAACGGTGTGGATCGAGGTCGAAGACACTGGCGCCGGCATCGCGCCGGACTGCCTGCAAAAAATCTTCGACCCGTTCTTCACCACCAAACCGGTGGGCCAGGGGACAGGGCTGGGGTTGTCCCTGTCCTATGGCATCGTGAAAAAACATCGGGGGGATATTACGGTGCGCAGTGAAGTCGGCGTGGGGACCACGTTTCGGGTCCAGTTGCCCGTGCACCAGACAAAACCGGCCGCCTGAACACGATTCAAAATGTGGGAGCGAGCCTGCTCGCGAAGGGGCCATGTCAGTCAACATTGATAGTGACTGACACACCGCCTTCGCGAGCAGGCTCGCTCCCACAGTGTCCTCACCCGTCAGGCGATTATGTGGCCTCCTGGAAATCCATCTCCGGTGGCTGGCGACGGAAGCCGCCGGTCAACACCGCCAGGTACACCACGCCAATCGCCAGCCAGCTCAGCCCCAGATAGATCGCCAGGTGATCGAGGCTGACCATCAGCCACAAATCCGCCGCCAGGCCGATAAACGGGAACAGCAGGAACAACACGAATTCACGCAGCCCTTTGTTCTCACCGCCAATCCAGTAGTGAAAGATCACCGACAGGTTCACCAGACTGAACGCCAGAAACGCGCCGAAGTTGATGAACGAGGTCGAGGTGGTGACGTCCAGTTTCAGTGCCAGCAAAGCGACCACGGCGCACAGCAGGATGCTGTTGACCGGCGTGCCAAAGCGTTCATGCAAAGTGCCGAAGAACGATTTTGGCAGCACGCCGTCGCGGCCCATGGCGAACAACAGCCGCGAGCCGCTGGCCTGAGCCGACAGGCCCGACGCAAACTGGCCGACGATCAGGCCGATCAGGAAGATCGACACGAACAGGTCACCACCAATGTTGCGGGCAATTTCATAGGCCGCCGAGTCGACGCTGTCGAACTGGAACGACGGATGCGCGATCTGCACGAAGTACGACACACCGACGAAGATCAGCCCGCCGATCAGGGTGATCAGCATGATCGCTCGCGGGATGGTGCGGCGCGGGTCGCGGGTTTCTTCGGTCAGGGTGCTGACCGCGTCAAACCCGAGGAATGAATAACAGGCAATGGCTGCACCGCTCATGATCAGCGGCATCTGCATGTCACCGTTGAAGAACGGTTTGACCGACCACAACGGCGTGCTCGCATCACCACCGACGTAATGAACGCACAGCGCAACGAAGGCGATCAGTACCAGGAACTGCACCAGCATCAGTAACGCGTTGATGCCGTTGGCCAGTTTCAGGCCGACGATGTTGATCGCACTGGTGATGCCGATGAACGCCAGCACCCAGATCCACTGCGGCACGGCCGGGAAGGCGGAGTTGAGGTAGGCCGCGCCGATCAGCCAGATCGCCATCGGCAGGAACAGGTAGTCGAGGAGCACGGCCCAACCGGCGATGAAACCGAGTTTCGGGCTGATCGCCTTGCGGACATAGCTATAGGCCGAGCCCGCAACGGGGAACGCCGAGGCCATTCGGCCGTAACTCATGGCAGTGAAAAACATCGCCACCAGCGCCGCCAGATAAGCGGCCGGGACCATGCCGGCGGTGGATTGAGCGAGGATGCCAAAGGTACCGAGCACGATGATCGGCGTCATGTAGGCGATGCCGAACAGCACCACCGAACCCAATGACAGGGTGCGTTGCAAACGAGCCATGAGCGACTACTCCGAATTTATTAGATTTATGGCAGAGCCGAGTTCGGCGCAAAAATTTCGGGTGTTACGTTGTTGTTTTGGGTAAGGCTTCAAATGTTCGTCAACCTGAAGATCCACCCCTCACCCCAGCCCTCTCCCCACAGGGGAGAGGGGGAAAGGGAGCAGATCTCCGTGTGTTTCAAATCCTGAGTTCGACCGGGTGTTTCAGGTCGCAATATTTCTTGAGGACTCTACGGTCAGTCCCCTCTCCCTCCGGGAGAGGGTTAGGGTGAGGGCTGGTTCAACGCTCAGGAATCAATAACTCCCGAACACCGCCGATCTGCTCCACCACTTCCCCCGGCAACCGCAGCCGCTGATCATCCAGATACCGATAATCCTGCCGCGCCGCCGTCAGCTGATTCAGGTCCAGCTCCACTGCAAACTGCCCCTCCTCCCGCCCGGCCTCGAACAACAAAGTCCCCAGCGGATCCACCAGCGCACTGCCGCCCGCAAACACCAACCCGCCATCGCCCTCTTCCACCCGGTTGACCATCAGCGCAAACGCCTGGTTTTCCTGGGCGCGGGCCATGATCGCGGTGCGGTGAGTCGGGCCGTAAGGGTCCATGTTGCCGTTGGTGACGATCAACAGTTCGGCCCCCAATTGCGCCAGCGCCCGGGCGGTTTCCGGGAATTCGATGTCGTAGCAAATCAGCAGGCCGACCCGCACACCGTTCCACTCACACGTGGCGTAACGGTCGCCGGCCTCGAACACACCGCGGTCCGACGCCCACAGGTGCGTCTTGCGGTATTTCAGCGCGATACCTTCCGGGGTGATCAGCAGCGTGGTGTTGTAGAAGCGGCCGTTGTCGTTCTCGGCCATGCCGATCACTACGGCGATGTTGCGTTCACGGGCGGCAGCCTGAATGGCGCTGACGGTGGGTCCGTCCAGCGGTTCGGCGGCTTCGGCCAGCGCCTCAAGGGTCGGAAAGCCCATCAAGTGGGTTTCGGGAAACACGATCAGCTGCGTATCGGCAGCACAGGCAGCCATCGCCTTCAGAGCGCGTTCGAGGTTGTAAGCCGTGTCGTTGTCACGGCCCGCCAACTGGGCGAGTTCGACTTTCATGGGTATTCCTTGTTCTTAACCAGGCTGGCAGAAAGATTGCCCGGTCGGTGTCTGTGCGCCAGTATGCGCAGCAAGCCAGCGACCGGGGAATCACGCCGCTGGGGTAACCCGATAGGGGTAGAGGCATGACACTCTCGTTAGACGACATCGCGTGGCACCGCTCGGTCGGGCAACTGATCGACGCCCTGGACAAGCCCAATTTCTGGACGCAGCTGGTACGGTTGCTGGATCAGTACGTGACCTTCGACAGCTGGGTGGCGCTGCTTTTCAGCGCCGATCAGCACCCGCAAGTGTTCGCCGAATGCCCGGGCGCGGACGGCAGTCCTGATCAGTTGTTCCAGGACTATCTGCGCGGTTTGTACCTGCTCGACCCGTTCTACATCGCCTGTCGCGAGCAGTCGCGCACCGGGCTCTATCGCCTGTCGGAAGTGGCGCCGGAGCATTTCGAGCTGACCGAGTATTACCAGCGCTACTTTCGTCTGAATGTGGTGGCCGATGAAATCCAGTTCAATTGCCAGCTCGAAGGCGACCGCACGCTGTGCCTGTCACTGGGCAGCAAGCAGCGTTTCAGCGGCCAGCAGATTGCCTTGCTGTCGCTGATCCAGCCCTGGGTGCTCGGTCTGTTGCGCCAGCGCCTGCCCTACGAAATCAACGAAGTCGTGGCCCTCGCACCCGCACCGCCGCAAGTCGACTGGCGCGTGCAGCTGGAGGCGTCGGTGCAGCAACTCAAAGGCGCGCAATTGACCGCCCGGGAGCTGGATGTCGGGCGCTTGATGCTCAGCGGTTGCTCCAGTAAAGAAATCGCCCGCAAGCTGGAAATCTCTGTCGAAACCGTGAAAGTCCACAAGAAACACATGTACAGCAAACTGGGGATCAAATCCCAGTCAGAGCTGTTTTCGATTTTTCTCCAGGCGCAAAATGCCTGATTACAACGCGGAGTGCTTTTTACTGTGGGAGCGAGCCTGCTCGCGATTGCGGTCTTTCATTCAGCATTGATGTCGACTGAACCACCGCAATCGCGAGCAGGCTCACTCCCACAGGGATCTGTGTGTATCCATGCACCTGCTGCGTTGAAATTATTGAGTCCGAACCAAGGAAAACCGTATGAGCCTGTCACTCCTGAGCCGCTACGCCTTCTTTGCCCTCTGTGTGATGTTTACCCTCGCCAGCCTGCCCTTCCTGGAGCACGACTGGCTCTGGCCGATCACCGCCGTCACCGGCATTCTCAGCCTCGTGGGCCTGTTCGATCTGCTGCAAAGCCCTCACGCGGTGCGCCGTAATTACCCGATCCTCGGCAACATCCGCTATCTGGTGGAGGGCATTCGCCCGGAAATCCGCCAATACCTGCTCGAGTCCGACAGCGACGCCCTGCCCTTCTCCCGGGCTCAGCGTTCGCTGGTCTATTCACGGGCCAAGAACGAAAGCGCCGACAAACCCTTCGGCACGTTGATCGATGTGTATCAGTCGGGTTTCGAATTCATCGGCCACTCCATGCGCCCGGCGCCGTTGAGCGACCCGAGCAGTTTCCGGGTAACGGTCGGCGGCCCACAGTGCACGCAGCCGTACTCGGCGTCGGTGTTCAACATCTCGGCCATGAGCTTCGGCTCCCTCAGCGCCAACGCTATTCGCGCGTTGAACCAAGGGGCGAAACTCGGCAACTTCGCCCACGACACCGGCGAAGGCAGCATCAGCGCCTATCACCGGGAAAACGGCGGCGACCTGACCTGGGAACTCGGCAGCGGCTACTTTGGCTGTCGCACCGCTGATGGCCGCTTCGACCCTGAACGCTTCGCCGCACAAGCGCAGACGCCGCAAGTGCGGATGATAGAAATCAAGATGAGCCAGGGCGCCAAACCGGGCCACGGCGGGATCCTGCCCAAGCACAAAGTCACCAAGGAAATCGCCGAAACCCGCGGCATCCTGATGGGCGAAGATTGCATCTCGCCGTCGCGGCACAGCGCGTTTTCCACACCGATCGAACTGATGCACTTCATCCAGCAGCTGCGCGAACTGTCCGGCGGCAAACCGGTGGGCTTCAAGTTCTGCCTCGGCCACCCGTGGGAATTCATGGGCATCGCCAAGGCCATGCTGGAAACCGGCATCCTCCCCGACTTCATCGTTGTCGATGGCAAGGAAGGCGGCACCGGCGCCGCTCCCGTGGAGTTCACCGACCACATCGGTGTACCGATGCGCGAAGGCCTGCTGTTCGTGCACAACACGCTGGTCGGCCTGAACCTGCGGGACAAGATCAAACTCGGTGCCAGCGGCAAGATCGTCAGCGCCTTTGACATTGCCAGCGTCCTGGCCATCGGCGCCGACTGGGCCAACTCCGCACGCGGCTTCATGTTCGCCATCGGTTGCATCCAGTCGCAAAGCTGCCACACCAACAAATGCCCGACCGGCGTCGCCACCCAGGACACCCTGCGCCAACGCGCACTCGTCGTCCCGGACAAGGCCCAACGCGTCTTCAACTTCCACCGCAACACGCTCAAGGCCCTGGCCGAAATGCTCGCCGCTGCCGGGTTGGAACATCCTTCGCAATTGTCGGCCAAGCATTTGGTGCGGCGCATGTCGGCGACCGAGATCAAGTTGTTCTCGCAGTTGCATGTGTTCTTGAAACCGGGGGAGTTGTTGACCGGTGAAGTGAATGGCGAGTTTTACTCGCGGATGTGGCAGATGGCGCGGGCGGACAGTTTTGAGCCGAATGAGGTCGTAGCGGCCTGAACCCAACGGCCCCTGTCATCGCGCTTCACCAGTGAAGCGCCTTAATCGGTGCTGGTTCTTTCATGACAATAAAACCGTAATCGCCGATCAGATAAATCCGGTAGTACGGGTTCTCCACCAGCGGTGGATAACCTTGATAACCCACCCGGGTCGCGTTACGTCGCTCCTTCTCTGCAACGACATTGGTGATGCCCACTTTCGGCAGGTTTTCGGCCAGCATGAAAAAGTCGATGTTCAGCAGATAGTGCAACACCGGCATCTGCTTGAACGAGCCCGCCGCCCCCAGCAGCCAGTGATCGGAATAGGTCACTGACATGTAAATGCGCTTGGCTTCGAGCAATTGTCGATTCGACGCGATGTCGTGTTCAAGACTTAACAACGCGCTGGATGCGAAGGCTTTCTGCACCGTCAGCACGCGCCCATAGGCATACGAAATCGAAAGCATCGCCAGCAGTGGAACCACCAACAACAGCGGCAGTCGCTCGTGGATTCGTGCCAGCGCCAGATGGCTCAAATAGAACAACAGCACCAACAGGACCGCGAAGCCCATCAGGGTCCTGGCGCCTTCATTGAAGTCCCGGAAAAACAGCGCGACACCCGACACCAGCAGCGTCACGACCGGCAATGTCAGTAAACACACCAAGCCGATCAGGATTTTCTTCAGCACTGAGTCCTGACGTTCCAACACGTTCAGCCCCAGCCGGACACTGCCGGCAATGGCACACAGCAGCAGTGCGGCGAACACCCAGGCAAATCCGCCGTGAAACAGCAGCACGACTTTTTCCAGCACCCGGGCGATGTTGATTTGAAGTTGCAGCAGGGGCTGCGCCGTCCAGTTCAACAACAAGGTGCGATTTCCACTCATGAACGGATAAGCACTGACGCTGTAAATCAACCAGCCCAGGATGGCCTGCGATATTTTCCAGCCGATCAACTCGCACCACTGCGGCCAGGCCAGCTTGTCATTCGCGCTCCTGAGCAGTTCCAGGCAACACAGGCCCAGAAACACATTGAGGCTCACCTGATAGAGCCCCAGCGCCAGCGCAATCAGGAACGAGGGCACCAGCCAATGAACGATGCGCGAGGGATGACGGAAGGTGATCGCATAGATGACCGCCACCACGCTCAACGCCATGGCGGGCCCGTCGTATTGATAGGACAGGTTTTGCAGAAAGAACGGGTTGTACCAGAGCGGCAACGGCACCAGGCAGCAGGCAATCGTCGGCTGCGGGTAGTAATGAAATGTCAGGCTGGTCAACGCCGCGGCCATGGCCAGCGTGGCGATCAACAGCGGCAGCGGAAAAATATTCGGCGCGGCATTGCTGAAGGTCAGCAGGTTGTAGAACAACTCGGTGAATAACCGTCCCTGCTCTGCCCAGGCCGAACCGGCCGCGGCCGACAGGGATCGCCAGTTGTCATCGATATACGGATAGTCCGCAAGGATCAGCGGCACCACATACACCAAGGTCGCCAACAGAAAAAACAGCCAGACCTGCCGACGCCCGAGTTCCTTGCTGAAAAAGTCGCTGAACCTGCCCATGCTAAATCCCGAGCCGGTCTTTGCCGCCGACGATGTCTTTCACCACATAGCGCGGCCGATGCTTGGCTTCGATGTAGATGCGGCCGACGTACTCACCGAGGATGCCGATGCCGATCAGTTGTACGCCGCCGAGAAACAGAATGGCCGTCATCAATGACGGGTAACCGGGGACGCTGTTGCCGAAGAAAATCTTGTCCAGCACCATGTACACCGCGTAGAGCACCGCGAAGATCGAAATACCGCCACCGACGTAAGTCCATAAGCGCAACGGCACCGTACTGAACGAGGTCACGCCTTCCAGCGCCAGGTTCCAGAGCTTCCAGCCATTGAACTTGCTGGTACCCGCCACTCGCTCGGCTCGCTCGTATTCCACCACCACGGTGGTGAACCCGGCCCATGACAGCACCCCCTTCATGAACAACTGATGCTCGGGAAGTGTGCGAATCACGTTGACCACCTTGCGATCCATCAGCCGGAAATCCCCGACGTTTTCTTCGATCCGGGTGTAAGCGATACGGTTCAGCACACGGTAGAACAGCGACGCACTGTGGCGTTTCAGATAACTATCGGCGGCGCGATCCCGGCGCTTGGCGAGCACCACATCCGCACCTTTTTGCCATTCGCCAATCAACCGCGGGATGACGCTGATCGGGTCCTGCAAATCGACATCCATGGGAATGACCGCATCGCCGGTGGCATATTCCAGGCCGGCGAACAATGCCGGCTCCTTGCCGAAGTTGCGCGAGAAGTTGATCAGCAAGACCTGATCATCGGCCTGCGCCAAGGCCTTGACCTCCTCAGCCGTGCGGTCGGAACTACCGTCGTTGATGAACACGATCTCGACTTCTGCCTGGTCAAGCCTCAACTCGCGACGCACGGCCTGATAAAACAGGCTGATCGCCTGTTCTTCATTGAATACCGGAACGATCAACGAGACTTTCATGCACTACGCTCGCGAAAGACTACGTACTTTGAAAACAGAAAGCCCAGCACCAGGCTCAACGCTGAAAAAATAGCCACCGTCAGCAAGCCATGAAGTCTCCACACGTCGCCTGCATGGCCGACGCCCAGACTCAGCGCCCCCATGGATCCCAAGAATAGAAGATAACCGCCGACCGACGCCTTGGCATCGAAGGTGTACAGCGCGTTCATGTAGAAGGAAAACGAAGCGGCAACGCAGAAGGCAGCCAGGTTACTGACCGCCTGACTGAAGCCGGCACCCACGCTCAGCAGGAAGAAGATTTGCCAGTGAATCAGCGTGTTGGCGACCCCGACCACGGTGTAGCTGGAAAATCCTTTCCACAAGAACCTCATGGTGAATCTCCCGTTTCACTTCATAAAACTTTGAACCTGTCTACTGTCAGAAATCACAGGTGTACGTGCCTTTCAGACCAGCGGTTAGGTCCGCCGCGCTGCCAGGAGACATCCCGTAATATCCCGGTTTTGCAATTACCCGCGAATCACGCCACCCTGCGCGCCGCCGATGAGCTGCGCGCAATCTTTGGCGCCTCGGCTACTCCCTATCTCATCACCCGTTCACGAGCCCGCCGTCATGACGTTTGAGCGCGATCACCGAATCGACTTTTTTCGCGGCCTGGCACTGATCTTCATTTTTTGGGATCACGTGCCTCACAACCCCCTTGGCCAAATCACCCTGCGCAACCTCGGTTTCAGTGATGCCGCAGAAATATTCGTGTTTCTCGCCGGTTACGCGGCCGTTCTGGCCTACGGCAAAATCCTTGCGCGCGATGGTTACCTGATCGCCTGCGTGAAGATTCTGCGGCGCGCCTGGGTGCTCTACGTGGTCCATATTTTCCTGCTGGCGATGCTGATGGGCATCGTGTTCTTCGCCAACAGTCATGTGGAAACCCGCGATCTGGTGGAGGAAATGGGCCTGCATCACTTCATCACCAACCCCCAGCAAGCGTTGACGGATGAGTTACTGCTGCGCTTCAAGCCGAACCTGATGGACCCGCTGCCGCTGTACATCGTGCTGCTGGCGGGATTGCCACTGGTCCTGCCGTTGCTGGTGCGCAAGCCGTGGGCGGTCGTCGCGGTGTCATTGGCGGTGTACCTGCTGGCACCGCGGTTTGGCTGGAACCTTGCGGCCATCAAGGACGGTGTGTGGTACTTCAACCCCGTCACCTGGCAACTGCTGTTTATCCTCGGCGGCTTTGCGGCGATTCACGGGCAGCGGCCACGTTTGCCCGACACTCGTCCGCTGTTGCGCCAGCCCTTGTTTGTCAGCGCGGCGGTGTACGTGGTGGTGACCGGCGTGATGACTGTCTCCTGGCGCTGGCCGGAAATACACGATGCCCTGATGCCAGCCAGCCTGAGCAACCTGCTGTACCCGATCAGCAAGACCGATCTGTCGCCGGTCCGTCTACTGCACTTCCTGGCGCTGGCCTATGTCACCGCCAGGCTCTTGCCCGGCAACGGCTGGACGCAAAACTGGCTGGCGCAGCAATGCTGCCGCATGGGGCGCTACTCACTGGAAGTTTTCTGCCTCGGCGTGCTGTTGGCGCCCTTGGCGGACATGCTCAACGCCCTGACCGACGATGCGTTTGCCATGCAGGTTTTCACCGCGTTGGTGGGTGCCGGGGTGATGGCGTTGCTGGGGGCGTGGCTGGATTTCAACAAGCGGTTGAATCGGCAAATGTCGTTGGCGGCTGCTTAAGATCTTTTGACCCTCCAAACGCAAAAGCCCCGATCATCACGACCGGGGCTTTTTCATTTCAGGTGTTACGCCTTACGAAGCCGAACGCACCGCACCCTGCGACACATTGGTCGGTTGCAGCTTGAACATGTAGAACAACACCGTCAGCAGGATCAGGAACGCCGGGCCCACATAGAGCGCCACGCGAGTGTCCGGGAAGTACGCCATCAGGCCGACCACCAGTACCAAAAACGCCAGCGCCAGATACGAGCTGACCGGGTACAACCACATCTTGTATTTCAGGCCGGCACGTTCGCTGGCGCTCAGGCCTTTGCGGAAATTGAGCTGGGCCAGCAGGATCATCACCCAGGTCCAGATCGCGCCAAAGGTGGCAATCGCCGTCACCCAGACGAACACTTTCTCCGGGACCATGTAGTTGAGCAGCACACCCAGTAACAGCACGAAGATCGACAACAGCAACGCGCGACGGGGCACGCCGTTGTTCGAGGTCTTGGCGAAGCCGGCCGGGGCCTGGCCATTCTGCGCCAGGCTGTACAGCATGCGCCCGGTGCTGAAGATGCCGCCGTTGCAGGACGACAGTGCCGCGGTGATCACCACGAAGTTGATGATGCCGGCGGCGGTCTTGATGCCCAGACGCTCGAAGGTCATCACGAACGGGCTGCCCTGGGTGCCGATTTCGTTCCACGGGTAGATCGACAGGATCACGAACAACGCACCGACGTAGAACAGCAGAATCCGCCAGAACACCGAGCCGATCGCATTGGGAATGGTCTTCTGCGGGTTCTTCGCTTCACCGGCGGTCAGGCCGATCATCTCGACGCCGAGGTAGGCGAACATCACCATTTGCAGCGACATCAACACGCCTTGCACGCCGTTGGGCATGAAGCCGCCGTTCGCCCAGAGATTGGAAACCCCCAGCGCCACACCGTCGTTGCCGAAGCCGAACGCGATCACGCCGATACCGCCGATCACCATCGCAATGATGGTGACGATCTTGATCAGGGCGAACCAGAACTCGAACTCACCGAAGGCTTTCACCGCGATCAGGTTGATCGAGCCCATGCTGATCAACGCAGCGAGTGCCCAGATCCAGCGCGGCACATCGGGGAACCAGACACCCATGTACACCGCCACCGCGGTGATTTCCGCGACGCAGGTCACCAGCCACAGGAACCAGTAGTTCCAGCCGGTCAGGAAGCCCGCCAATGGGCCGAGGTAGTCTTGGGCGTAACGGCTGAAGGAGCCGGCGACCGGGTTGTGCACCGCCATCTCGCCAAGGGCGCGCATGATCACCAGGATCGCCAGACCGCCGATGATGTAGGACAACATGATTGCCGGGCCAGCCATCTCGATGGCCTTGGCCGAACCGAGGAACAGACCGACGCCGATACAGGCACCGAGCGCCATCAAGCGAATATGCCGTTCGCCAAGTTCGCGTTTGAGCGGGCCGCCTTGAGCGGTCTCGCCATTGGGCAGGTGATTGCCTGGCATAGGGGTACAACCTCGTCTTGTTATTGGATATGACCACCGAGTGTCGAAGCGCTGACCGATATGCCATTGCTTCCCGTAACCGGGCCTGCTTCGTGGGCAGAACCGTCTTGCAGGACAAAACCTTCAAGATCAGCGGGGGCGTGCAGTATAAAAAGCTGGCGACAGAGATTTTCACTCTATAAACCACAAAATTCAGTCATAAATCTCGGCAAAAGGGCGATACGCGGAGAAGGATTATCTGCGCTTTGTAGGATTTTTCGCTTTTAAGCGGCATCGAGCATTGCACAGCATTGATGCACCCTCATGTTCACCCGGCACCTGGGTCCCGGGTGAACGATTGCAACAAACAAGCTGTACGGGCTAGGCGAAAGACTTTGCATCCTCTATCCGCAGCGGATCGCCAGCGTGAGCTTCTTTTTGGCCTACAGGCACCTTCGCCGTGACCACTTGTATGGCCATTGTTTTTCTGACTTTCGACGGTTCATATACCGCCACATAGGAGTCCGACTGGCCAAACAATCCCGGTTTGGCCACGGAGTAGCGGGTAATATTCGGCGTGCCCTGAAGAGACTGGTAATGAATATTCCATAGCTTGGTTCTTCTGTCGTACTTCATAAACGCAAAGCCCCCCAACAACGTGTCGGCATTGTTGTTTTGATCCGCCGCGATGCCGTAATCGTAATATTCCATGGCAGCAGCCTGTCCCCATCCGTGTTCGCCGCCGGGTAGCGAGTTGTATTGGGCGTCTTCTTTACCGCCCTCGACATGCCTGACGCGCAACACGTTCTCCTCAAGTTGATCGACCACCAGTGAACAGCCGCCGAAACCGGGTGTAAAAACGTAGTCGGGTTCTGCCCATCCGGGGTGAACCGGTATGTCGACATACCCGCCCTGAGGCGCCCAGTAGCCCGATACAGCGTTGGATTGATCGGGTATTTCACCCGCTTCAATATCGACGATTTTGATGGCATTGAACTCACCCTCCACCGCACCGGAATACCTCATCCGCTGCATTTCAAAAACAAAACGGCTTCCCCCCTGTCTATTCGCAAGTTGCTTGGCAACGCTAGAGGAATAACGAACCTTCCCTGCCTCAAACAGATTGGTGTTGATCGTGACGCGGCTGAATTCCGGCACCGATAGCGCTTGGCGGATGTTGGTCTGTTCGGCTGTAAACGGCAGCCCTTGGTGAGGCCTTCCCCAATCGAGCGGCACGTGTCCCGGGTATCGCTGTTCACCCACGGCGATCACAGGCTCCGATAAACCGTTCGGCAATTGTTTGCGCGTAAATACGGGGCGGCTCAACGCCATCATGTCGGCAGCTTCAATCGCCAGATTACCCACCCCGGATGAAGTAAAGGGCTGCGCACTATTTATACTTTCGGCGTTGTTACCTCCCCTCAATGAAAGCTGTTGCCATTGATCGGGGGCGACTTGCCAGAGTCGCAGTTCCGTAGCCCGATTAGTGTTGGGGTCAACGATGTTGACGTCCACGATGTCGGCATTGAGATTGAAAGAGTTCCTGATCGGATAGACCGCAACCTTGCCTTTTCCATCGATGTTACGGATGTAAAACTGTTGCCCGTCGGTACTTCGAAAGATGCCTTTCGAAGGAGTCAGTCCGGCAATATCCGACGCCTTGACTGCATACCGTTTATAGGTGGCATTGCTGATTCCCTGTGAGGACACCGGTAATGACTGAAGGGGCGCAACGTCACTTTCAGCGACCAATTCCCTGCCCGCGTCCTGATCAGTCACTTCAGTGACGGATGCATCCAGCGCAGGTTGATTCACCGTGCGATCCAGCGTGTGCTGCCAGTTACCGGCAGTGTCTGCTTCAAGGATCGGTTGGTACGCCTGCGGTTTTTTTGGGTGCTGAATTCGCCATTTGCCGATCACCGGATCAAGACGCTTTTCGAAAACATCGCCCTCAACCCGGACATAGTGCCGATCGGCGATCCGGTACTGCCCTTGAGCATTAGGTACGTGGCCCTCCAGGGAAACGTCACTGCGGTAAGCGGCAAGATCAGGCTTCCACAGGCGCTTCTGCCCATTGGCCAGTTCTATCGCGTTGAATTCAGCGTGAGCAGGCGCCGTGAGCAACTCAAAGGCCGGAATACTTGCCCCCATGGTGATCAGGTTGTCCAACACACCGGTGATGTGTCGCCAGCCCGCTTCCTTATCCCCCAGACTCAGATCCTCAACGCCCTCCAAAACCTCATTCATCAACTGTACAGCTGTCACGCCCAACATCACCAAGCCCACGGGCGGTACCAGGAACGAGGCCAGAGTCAGCACCGTCAAGCCCATATCAAGCAGTTGAACGACCAACCCCTGGCGACCGCTGGCATCGGCATCCTCCGTGAGAACCGCCTGGCTACGGGCGTCGAGCAACAGCTGCGCCTTGTATTCCCGGAAAAGCGTTGTCCAGATATCAAACGCTTGATGCCATGGGTCTCCCGACGGATCCAGCACTCGCAACTGCAGCAGAAAGTCAGGTGTCTGCTTTTGACGACGCTTGGTCATCGTATGCTCAGGAAACTCGCGAGGAACCAATTCAGTGAAACTGGTGAAATACTTTGCGCGGTCTTTGTGCTTCACAAAACGACTGAAGAAGTTCTGATAATCGGTGGGAGCCTCAGACGATTGAGAGGCACCCGGATTTTTCCGCGAAAACTGGCTGATCAGTCGAGCTTTGAACGCGCTCAGTGACGGGTAATATTTGACGGGATGGTCGGGGTCGTCCGGTAGATAAGCGATGAGACCTTTCTGCGATCCGGCATCGGCTAATGGCCACAACTTGTCCAGGGCGCTTTGATCATCGGGTTCAGCCAACTCGAAAATGATGCAGCGGTGCAGCGTCATTCCCATGAAACTCAGACTGCGGCTCCATACGCGTTTGCCGTCGACCCGCACGGATTTGTTGCCGCTTATTATCTCCATCAGTGCATGGTGATGCTTGGGTTCGATATCGTCTTTGAGCAAAGCGATTTGGCTCGCCGCCATCAGTGCCGCTTTGTGATAGCCGACGAATACGTCTCTCCATTTACCTTGGGCAACGACATCATCCCATTTCAGCACCTCCTTTATATGTGCCTGGTACTGTCGGCCGAGATTCAGCTCCCTGCACAGTTCAATGAAACGCCCTGTATTCATCGAAACGCGTTTTCGGATCCCTGTCTTTCGCGGCTCGTAGGTAAAAATCTCAGTTCGGTAAAAGTGACTCGGGCGAGCTTCCTCTTCCTCGAAATTATGAAGGGCTGCCTCCAGCAGGGTGAAGTATTCGCTTTGCGGGGAGGAAAAAAGCCGGGCCGGTCGAGTGAGTTCAATCCACGTTTTATTCACATCGAGATCGAGGTTAAAGAACTCACTGATCCTCTTCTTCAACAGCGGTTCAGCAAACTCTTTCAGCGCCTTGACTCCCGCCATGGCGTCGTTCAAAGCAGTGTGCGCCGTCACACTCGCTTCCACCCGTCGTCTTGCTTCAACACGCTGTTCCGGTAATGCCTTATCAAGCCAGACTGGCACGATTGGAGTAAAACTTTTCAACATGTCCAGATTATGCTTCGACATGGTTAACAGCGGCGCAGGCGTTACCGACTTAACGATTTCCATATGCTCAAAAACCGTGGACTTCCCATGACCAGCTAAAACCGAAACAGCACTCGAGCGAAAACCATACAACTCAGTCATGACATCATCCTTGATTTAGGTAAACGAAGAAAAAGTAAATAACAGGCACATTAAAAAAAGAAGCACATGAGTATTACCAAAATTAATTAAGCACTCTTTCTTCCCCCACTTAAAACAAGTAACAACTCCGCCAACGCTGCAATTACAAAATAGTGTTTCTGAATGGAATATTGAGGCGAAACTTTTCCGGACGCTGCAGCACCGGTCACCCGCCTTGCGCGGCATCCTCACCGTCGCCCTTTCTCTACGGCTGATCGCTTCACAATTTTTTCACCAACGCCAACCACCGTCTAAGCTTCAGACAAGTCCTCTCAATCTGCGTAAATGGATCAGTCGACTATGGGCGTTTTATGGCAAACCGATTCGAGAAAAAATGTGGTTCCGACTGAACGTGTGGATGAAACGCCTATACCTGAAAAACCCCGAAGCAGTCGCACAAAGCACGGCTGGTGGGCGTTCTGGTTGTTGTTGCTGATAATCCTGATTGTCCTGGGGCTGGCCGCCGCCAAGGAAATGCGCACGTCGAAGTTTCAATCCCGGGAACTCAGCCAATACGCCGCCAGCCTGAGCTACGAGCTCAAACCCGGTCCCAGCGATGCCATTCGCTATCCGGGGGCGGGTCCTTTCGACCTGCGTCTGGGCTACAGCTCTCTGGATGAATTCCTGCCGCGCCTGATCAAGCGCGACTACGTTGTGGCGTCACAGACCCGGTTTTCCCAAAAATTGATGGACTACACCGACAAGGGCTTTTTCGTGCCCTACGCGGAGAAAATCCAGGCGGGATTGTCGATCACTGATTGCCGTGCGGCACCCCTCTACCAGTACAAATACCCACAACAACTGTATTCAAGCTTTGCAGCGATCCCTCCCGTGGTGGTCAACAGTTTGCTGTTCATTGAAAACCGCTTCTTGCTCGACCCCCGTCAGCCCCGGGCCAACCCCGCGGTGGATTGGCCGCGGTTCGGCATGGCGGCGTGGTCCCAGGTCGCCAAATTGATGCACCTGCCGGGCCAGTCGGCGGGCGGCAGTACCCTGGCAACGCAACTTGAGAAGTACCGGCATTCGCCCGATGGTCTGACCGTGTCCGGCGCGGAAAAAATCCGCCAGATGATTTCCGCCAGCGTGCGCGCCTATCAGGCCGGGCCGGAAACCCTGGAGGCCCGGCAGAACGTGATTCGCGATTACCTCAACAGCGTGCCCCTGTCGGCAGTACCGGGGCACGGTGAAGTGCACGGCATGGCCGAAGGTTTGCGCGTCTGGTACGGCGCCGACTTCAACGAGGCCAACAAACAGCTGGCCAGCAACGCGACAGATCCGAAAAGCATGTCGGAAAAAGGTCTGGCCCTGCGTGAGATGCTGTCTTTGATGATTGCCCAGCGCCGCCCTTCCCACTACCTGACCAAGGGGCACGAGGAACTGGCCGACCTCACCGACAGCCATATTCGCCTGCTGGCACAGAACGGCGTGATCGATGCGCCACTCGAGGCAGCGGCATTGGCCAGCACAGTGACCTATCGCGACTGGCAAACACAGCCCACCATTCAGCCGATCGAAACCAACAAGGGCATCAGCGTGGCGCGCAGTCGTCTGGGCGGGTTGCTCAACCGTCCGCTGTACGACCTCGACCGCCTTGATCTCTCCGCCACCAGCACCCTGCAAGGCGAGCTGCAAACCAAAGCCACCGAGTACCTCAAACGTCTGGCCGACCCGGTTTTTGCGACGCAGATCGGCTTGATGGGCGAACGCCTGCTCACCCCCACCAGTACCGCCCAAGTGCGCTACAGCTTCACGCTGTTCGAACTGACCCCGGACGGCTCGCGGGTGCGGGTGCAGACCGACAGCACCGACCAGCCGTTCGATATCAATGAAGGCAGCAAGCTGGAACTGGGCTCCACCGCCAAGATGCGTGTGCTGACCACCTATTTGCAGATCATGGCCGAGCTGCACGATAAATACGCAACGATGACCATCCCGGAACTGAAGAAGGTCGACGTCCCTGATCAGGACCGTCTGAGTCGCTGGGCCGTCGATTACCTGATCCAGAACAAAGACCGCAACCTGCCGGCCATGCTTGGCGCCGCGCTGGACCGCAAATACTCCGCCAGCCCCGGCGAAGCCTTTTTCACCGGTGGCGGGCTGCATGTGTTCCATAACTTTCGCAAGGAAGACAACGGCCGCATGCCGACGCTGCGCGATGCGATACGTGAGTCGATCAACCTGCCGTTCATTCGGCTGATGCGTGACCTGGTGCGCTACACCACGTATTCGGGCCCCAACAGCAGCGCCGAATTGCTCAAGGACGACCGCGACCCTCGGCGTCAGGAATACCTGGCCTCGTTTGCCGACCGTGAAGGCACATCGTTCCTGCTGAAGTTCTGGAAGAAGTACAAGAACAAGGACACCCAGGCGCGGCTCGAAACCTTTCTTGACGGCATGCGCCCGACCCCGATTCGCATGGCCGCTGTGCATCGTTATCTGCTGCCACAGGCCAGCCAGCAAAGCTTCAACATGTTCGTGCGCTCGCACCTCAACGGCGCCAAGCTCACCGAGAAGCTGACCGACGAACGCCTCCAACGGCTCTACGAAAGCTACGGCCCTGGCGCCTACGACTTGCCGGACCAGGGCTTCATCGCCAAGGTTCACCCGCTGGATCTTTGGCTGATGGGCTACCTGTTAAACAACCCCGACGCCAAGTTCAGCCAGATCGTCAAAGCCAGCCAGTTCGAACGCCAGGAAGTCTACAGCTGGCTGTTCAAAAGCCGTCACAAGCTTGCCCGCGACAGCCGCATTCGCACCATGCTGGAGATCGAGGCGTTCCTCGACATTCACCAGCGCTGGCAGAAAGTCGGCTATCCGTTCGATCACCTGGTGCCGTCGCTGGCCACCGCCATCGGCAGTTCCGGCGACCGTCCAGCAGCCTTGGCGGAGCTGATCGGTACCATCCTCAACGACGGCGTGCGCATGCCGACACTGCGCATCGACAGCCTGCATTTTGCAGCGAACACGCCGTACGAAACCAAACTGATCAATGACCCGGTTGCCGGCAAACGGGTGATGCCTTCCGAGGTGGCCGCAGCCATGCGCGAAGCCTTGTCCCACGTGGTCGACGCCGGTACCGCGAAACGGGTCTCCGGGAGTTTCGTAACGCCTGATGGCAAACCGTTGGCCATGGGCGGCAAAACCGGTACGGGCGATAACCGTATCGAAGCCTTCGGTTCGGGTGGGCGAATTCTGAGTTCGAAATCCATAAACCGCACCGCAACCTTCGTGTTCTACATCGGCGATCGTCACTTCGGCACGTTGACTGCGTTCGTGCCCGGGCAATCGGCCGAAGCGTTCAAGTTCACCTCGGCCTTGCCAGTGCAAGTGCTCAAGGGCATGGCGCCGATCCTGACGCCGTATCTGCAACCGGGGCGCAACACCGAATGTCTGGCACCGACCGCCACGGCGAGCAATTAAACCTCGGAGTCCCAGATCACCGTCACATCGCTTTCGATCCCTCAGGTTGAACGCTGCCCGGGAACCGCCCGGCAGCGATGATCAGATTTCCGAATTCCAGATAACCGTGACGTTGCCCGAATAGGTCTTGGCGACCCCGGTGAGCATTTCTTCGACGTGTTCACGGGTGATTTCGAAGTGCAACTGTCCGGGTTTGCGATCGAGGTAATGCCCCGGCTGGAACAGTTCGGTGCCGCTGCCGTCACGTAGCAACGGACGGCGGCTGACAGGCTGGCCGGTGGCGTCGTTCAGGCCCGAGGGCAAGGTGACGCTGATGTTCAGCGGCACCGCCCCACCGGAATTCGGTTCGTACAACAGGCACTGATTGCCGCCATCACTGTATTGGCAGTCGAGTTGCATCTTGAAACGGCTGGAGGCCGAGATATTGAAGGTCTGGTCGCGGAACAACCGTTCCGGCCTGCGATTGCGCTGCAACCAGGCCTGCCAGCCGCCTTGCGGGATCAGCTCGACGCGATTGCCACCGGGCGGCACTTCGACCTTGAGGGTGTGTTGCACGTCGAGGTTGAAGTTGAAGGTCAAGATGTTGTCGTTGGGAATCATGATGTCGCCGAAGTCGAAATCCTGGTTCGGCCCAACCGTGTAGGTGATCGATCCGGTGTAACGCCCCGTGGACATGCCCAAAGGGTTGGGCGTTTTCAGTTCATAGGCGTATTCGAAGTTGACATACGTGAGCTCGGGCACCTCCATCACGTGAGTCAGACTGCAGGTCCCCGCACCCTCAGGAACAATCCAGAACCACAGTAAAATTTGGCTGTTGCCGGTATTCATCCCAGTCGACACACAAGGCGCCGGAGCGAAGACAAAGGTTCTTGGCGACCACGATCGGGTGCCTCCGGGGCGGGTATCAAAGCGATTGCCAATGCCGGCAATGCGCACCTGAACCGTTTCCCTCTCGCCTTTGTCTGAAACCACTTCGAAACTGCGCCACTCGGAAGGGACTTTAAACATCACACCTTTACGGACATCTACAGGCCCAGGCCCAACATGATTGAGAAGCAACGGCGCATTGGACCTGAAATTGATATCCGATGTACGAATGCTGAAAATCCCAAGGGCCTCGCACCGTCCCGGCATGTGCCCTGGACAGACCCCGCTTTGAGGCGTGGAGTTGACGAATTTGTTCTGCATCGGATTGCTCGGGTCCGGTTTGAATACAGCCGATATTTCTTGCGTGGCGGCAGTCGCACAAAGTGTGAATAGCCACAGCAATGCGCCGACTGAAACACCACCACAACCCGCTCTAGTCATTCGTTTTTTCATGTGCATGGTTCCGTGTTCCGAAAGGGCTCATGGATTCACCGCATCGAACATCAGTTGCACCGTCCCGTAATACTGGCCGGGGGCATACCCGTCGGCAGGTGTTGTTGCGGCGATCTCCAACCGCACCCGTTGACCGACCCGGGCCTGCTGCTCATCCACTACCGGCGTCTCGAGCAACGACAACAACTGCCCATTGAACCGCACCGCCAGATCAATACGCTCACGGCCATTGAACAGAAACGGCTCGGCCACCAGTCGTGCGGAAATGCTGCCGCTGGCGTTTTTCACGTCGAAATGCTCGCGCAATGGCGAGAGTTCGGCGCTGACCGGATTCCACGCCATGACCTGCTCGCGCTCCAGAAACCCCGGATTGACCGGCAACACATAAAACTCGCTAGTGGGGATCGTCACCGAGACGTGGAAGGTTTGCTCTTCACGGACCGCCAGCGCGTGATTGCAGGCCAACAGCCAAGCGGTGCACAGGGTGACCTGGACCCCGCGCTTGAGACCTGAGCGCTTCACCCTTTCACCTCATAATTTTTCTGCGCCGCACCTTCCACCAGTTTGAAGCGGTACTGACGCCCGGCCTGCTTTTCGAAGCGGAACGCCTTGCCCGGCAACACATGGTTCTTGGTGATCGGCTGGCAATCGTTTTCATCGCTGGCGGCGCAGTCCTTGAAGTCATCGACCACCACCACGGTGTTGCCGTTGTTGCTCACCGCGTACTGGCCGGCTCGGTCGTCGATCTGCGTGTTGAAACGCGCCTCCTTGGGCCGCACGAAGAAAATCGTGCCGTAACCGGCCAGCACATTGACTCCGGCCGAGAGGGTCTTTTTGTACTCGTCGCGTTCCTCGCTGGAGACCACGAATTCGTCTTCCTTCTCCGGCACCACCGGCACGAACCGCACGCGAAAATAACGTTCGCGCTCACGCTCGCCCATATACAACAGCCGGGTGCCCTGCATGCCGTTCACCGGCACAATCAAGCGCGCCGGGCTGGCCATCAGACCGTCCCGGGCGCTGCTGTCAGCCTGGGATTTGATCGGCAGTTCCGTGGGTTTACCCTCGGCGTCATAGACGATTTCGTGAATGTTGATCTTGACGAAGGCAGTGCTGTCACCGCCGTTGAAAACCCGTTTCAGGTAGGTGCTTTTGTCGCCATCCAGGTAGTCGTAAACCACCCCGACATTGATCGCCGGCCCGGCCTCGGCCAACAACGGTAACAAGCTTGCACCCAACAGTGCCCATAGACGTTTCATCGCTTTCGATCCCTCAGGTTGAACGCTGCCCGGGAACTTCCCGGCAGCGATGATCAGACTTCCGAATTCCAGATAACCGTGACGTTGCCCGAATAGGTCTTGCCCACGCCGGTGAGCATTTCTTCGACTTTTCCCCGGGCAATTTCGAAGTGCAGCAGGCCGGGTTTGCGATCGACATAAAGCCCCGGCCGGAACAGTTCGGTGCCACTGCCGTCGCGCAGCAAAGGGCGGCGATTGACCGGCTGGCCGGCGGCGTCGGTCAATCCCGAGGGCAAGGTGACGCTGATGTTCAGCGGCACGGCGTCGCCAGAATTCGGTTCGCGCAAATAACAGTGATTGCTGCTATCGCCGTATTGGCAGTCGAGCTGCATCTTGAAACGGCTGGAGGCCGAGATATTGAAGGTCTGGTCGCGGAACAAGCGCTCCGGGCGGCGATTGCGTTGCAACCAGGCCTGCCAGCCACCTTGCGGGACCAGTTCGACATAGTTGCCGCCGGGGGGGACTTCGACCTTGAGGGTGTGTTGCACGTCCAGGTTGAAGTTGAAGGTCAGGACATTGTCGTTGGGAATCATGACATCGCCGAAGTCGAAATCCTGGTTCGGCCCAACCGTGTAGGTGATCGATCCGGTGTAATGCCCCGTGGACATGCCCAAAGGGTTGGGCGCTCTCAGTTCATAGGCGTATTCGAAGTTGACGTAGCTGAGCCCTGGCACCTCGACAACATGATTCAGACTGCAGGTCCCGGCCCCCTCAGGCACAACCCAGAACCACAGTAAATATTGGCCGGTGCCGGTCCCCATTCCGGTCGACAAGCAAGGCGCCGGCGCGTAGACAAAGGTTCTTGGCGACCACGAATGGATGGTGGCGGGACGGGCCACATCAAAACGATTGCCAATCCCGGCAATGCGGACCTGCACCGTTTCCACTTCGCCTCGGTCAGAAACCACATTCAGGCTGCGCCACTCGGAAGGGACTTTGAACATCACGCCTTTACGGACATCTACCGGTCCAGGCCCAACATGATTGAGTAGCAATGGCGCATTGGACGTGAAATTGATATCCCATGTACGAATGCTGAAAATCCCGAGGGCCTCACACCGTGCCGGCATGTGCCCTGGACAGACCCCGCTTTGAGGCGTGGTATTGACGAATTTGTTCACCATCGGATTGCTTGGGTCAGGTTTGAACACCGCCGTAATCTCTTGCGTGGCGGCAGCAGCGCAAAGCGTGACTAGCCACAGCAAAACGCCGACGGAAACCCTCGCGCCAGTCATTGGTTTTTTCATGTGCATGTTCCGTGTGCCGAAGGAGTAATGTCGCGGGCTGCCAACCATGATCAGATTTCCGAATTCCAGATAACCGTGACGTTGCCCGAATAGGTCTTGGCGACCCCGGTGAGCATTTCTTCGACGTGTTCACGGGTGATTTCGAAGTGCAACTGTCCGGGTTTGCGATCGAGGTAATGCCCCGGCTGGAACAGTTCGGTGCCGCTGCCGTCACGTAGCAACGGACGGCGGCTGACAGGCTGGCCGGTGGCGTCGTTCAGGCCCGAGGGCAAGGTGACGCTGATGTTCAGCGGCACCGCCCCACCGGAATTCGGTTCGTACAACAGGCACTGATTGCCGCCATCACTGTATTGGCAGTCGAGTTGCATCTTGAAACGGCTGGAGGCCGAGATATTGAAGGTCTGGTCGCGGAACAACCGTTCCGGCCTGCGATTGCGCTGCAACCAGGCCTGCCAGCCGCCTTGCGGGATCAGCTCGACGCGATTGCCACCGGGCGGCACTTCGACCTTGAGGGTGTGTTGCACGTCGAGGGTGAAGTTGAAGATGAACTCCGCGCCGCCCGTGAGCACGGCCACGTTGTCGCCGAAATCGAAATCCCCGCCCGGCCCCATGCTGTACTTGATGCTGCCGGTGTATTGCCCGGATGACATGCTCAACGGGTTCGGGGTTTTCAGGGCGTAGGCGAATTCAAAATTGCTGTACTGGAATGCATCGACCTCTATCCCAGGCGTCCGGCTGCAAACGCCTGCATTTTCCGGGACGAGCCAGAAAAACAGCGCCGTCCTCGAGCTAGCGGTGAGAAAGCCCGTCGATTGACAGGGGGATGGCGCAGTCTGCCATCGCGATTGCCAGGTACTGCCCGGTATCGCCCAGGCATGAGTTCCCGGCCGGGTAGACGTGGCATGCCCCAGCGCCGCGATGCGCATCTGCACGGTTGCCACTTCCCCGGTTCGTTTGTGCGTCACCTGTAAACTGCGCCACTCCGACGGCACCTTCCACATCGCGCCCTGCCGCGGGTCTCTCGGGTTGGGAGAAATAGGCCTTTGGGTGTGCGCGAGAAAACCATCGACCCGGATGCTGAAAATTTTCAATTGTTCGCATCGCGCGGGCATGTGCCACGGGCACATGCCGCTTGGCGGGGTGGTGTTGATGAATTCGTTCTTCAGCGGGTTCGCCGGATCCGGCGTAAACACCGCCGTGATGTCCTGGGTCAGGGCCTGGGCCGGCAGCGCAAACACACCGCCCAACACCGCCACTAACAGAACCTGTCGTGTTTTCTTCAACATGACTCAGCCTGCGGTTTCAGAAGTGAATGAGGTATCGGCCAGGGTGTCCGGCGTGCAGCGCAGGTCACCGATCATCAACACATCCTGCTCAACGCGGGCCTTGCTCGGGTCGAGGCGGAACTGGCACAGCAACTGATCGCCCCGGCGTACTTGCAGGGTCGGTGAACCGGCGTTCATTTCCATGGAGAAGAAGCCGTCGACCTCGCTGACCCCACGGCTGGCGTGGTTGATGATGTGGTGCCCTTTGAGCGGCAGGCCCTGGGGATCGAGCAAGCGCCCGAGCACGGTCACGGTTTTCATCACCTGGACCTTGCGATAGGCCACGCCGCCCTTGTTCAGGTGATAACTCATGCGTGCCGGTTGAATGCTCGCGGCCGGCACATGGTTGCCTTCGAAATCGAAGCTCACCGAGCCCCTTTTGTAAGCCGTGATTGGCACAAAGTTGCGTCCCGGACGCAACGCGGTGCTGCCGCCGCTGAGGTCATCGGCGCGCAGGGCGATGGCGTCCACGTCAGACTCCACGTCGATAATCATCCCGGCGCCACGGCCCTGGAACTGACTGGTCAGGACCATTTTCTGCCCGCCCACGGCGAAGGTGCTGTCCAGGTTCATACCACCGGTGACATCGCCGCTAAAGGAGGAGCGCTGGGCGAAGGCATCGCCGAGCACGGTGTCGGTCATGAAGCTCGTGGTGCCGGACACACCGAGGCCGTAGGTGTCGGTGATCGCGGTGGCCGAGACGCTTTGCAGAATAAAATCCTGCAAGTCTTTGCGATAGGTCAGCGAGGCGTTGTTGTCGCGCCCGCCATCGCGGGAAGTGCGCGAGCCGATGCTGCCGGAGATTTGCTCGCCCGGACCGCCGAGGGCCAGGCTCACGCTCAGGTCCACACCGCGATTACGCTTGTCGCCACTGCTGGTGCTGCCCGGCCGGTCGAATACGGTGAAACGCCAATTGGCGTCGTTGCCAAACAGATTGCCGCGCTGGGTCCAGCCCAGGTCCAGGCCGACGCCTTCGACATTGCCTTCGCTGTGGGCCACCCGGCCGTTGAGCGAGGTGCGATTGTTCAGGCGATGGGTCAGGGACAGCGACGAGTTGCTGGTCTGGCCGTTGAACACATTGCGCTGGCGAATGCGCGTGCCGTCGGGCAGGGTTTCGTAGGTATTGCGAGTGTCGAGCCAGCTGCGATTGTGGCTGACCACCACGTTGCCCAGGCCGTAGCTGTAGAGCCCTTGGAAATCGAGGCCGGTGCCGTGGTCCTCGGTCTGATAGACGTTGGCGAACAGGCTGGCGTTGTTGGCCACGGTCCAGTCCACGGACGTGCCGTACTGCAACTGATCGCGCACCTGACGCCCGGACAAGCCCAGCACCACTCGTGGGTGCAGCAGGTAGTTGAGCGCGGCGCCGGCGGTCATGTCGCCTTCGGCCTGTTGATCCCAGTTGCTGAGCAGCTTGCTCTCGCGCCCGGCAAACAGGTTGTAGCGCCAGCGTTCGTCGTGGTTGCGCCAGTTGTTCGGTTTGTAGACCAATTCTTGCGTGGTCGAAGTGATCTGGCCGTCTTCGATCAGCCGCACCTCGACCTCGTAGATTCCGCCGGGCAGCGGTCGGGTATCGAGGGTTTGCAAACCGGCGGGCACCGGTTGCGTGTTGATCAGCAGGCCATTGCGATAGATCTCCACCGAGCCGAGTCGGTTGGCGGTGACGTAGATCGGATACACGCTGGGCTTGGGGTTGTTGATCGCCAGGCTGTCGGAACTGCCGTACATCACGCCGACCGCGGTGTCCGGGCTGGCACCGAACGAACGGGGCTGGCGACTCAGGCCTTCGGAGTTGGGCATGAAATAACCCAGGCGCAGAAACTGGCCTTGCAGTTCGCGCTGGGTGTAGAGCTCGTGTACCGCGTGATAGAGCTGATCGTCCGGCCCACCGAGCCGAGCCAGTTGCAGGTTGACACTCTGGGTCCAGTTGCCGAGGCTGCTGCTGGCCTCAAGACCGAACCGGCCGCCGAGGTCTTGATCCTGCCCGCCGTTGAGATTCAGCTGATTGCGCACGATCAGGCCGGTGCTGCCACCTGGCGGCTGCTCGTAATAAGCCTGGGGCTGGTCGGCGCGCTCGGCGTTTTCGGTGACGAGCGAGACCAGGGAATTTTCAAGGTTGTAATGCACGGCCAACAGGTTTTCCGGGCAACTGTTAGTGCAGGCCCCCAGTGGCACGCCTTGTTTCAGATAAGTGGTCAATGCCTCGCGCTCAGTGGCTTTCACGTCGCTGTCACGAACATCGGTTACTTCAAGTAAGGTGATGCGGTCATCACGGGATAACACCACCATCGCCTCACCCAGAAACTGTTGATCACGTTCAATTCGAACCGCCAGCGGAACATCAAAGAAGTGCTCTTCAAACTCGGCCGGCAAACCCTTGGCCTGGGCGAGCAAAGAGCGCGGCATATAATTACCGTTAGTGGGCGCGGCCAGGGCTGCTGAACAAAACAGCAAGGCAAGCGCTGCCGCGATGGGCGTCATCGGGAACATGAACCAGATACTCTGAATGCGGACAGTAAATACGTTGAAACCCGATCGGCCGGTCAGGTAGACGGGCCGATCGGGGCGTGTCATTCAACGAACAGAAGGGTTGCCCTTCAGCGCGCGACCGTGCGCGGTACGGCGTCGAACATCACCACCGGGTTGCCGGTGAACAGGCCGGTTTGGCTTTCGGTCGGTTTAGCGGCGGTGATCACCATGTCGGCCTGCATGCCAGGATTGGAAGGCGCGTCAGCAGCGACTTCGGTTGGCGTGGCGCCCAGCTCTACGCCGCCGATGGCGATGGTCAGAGGGATGGCAGTGGAACCGTTGTACAGCGCAGCAGTGCCGCCTTCGATGTAGGCGTCGATCGAACCGTCGGTGTTTTTCAGGTCGTAGGTCTGACGCAGCGTGCTCAGCTCACCGCTCACATTGTTGTAGGTCATGATTTCGTCCCGGCCGAAGTTCGGATCCCGAGGCTGGGCATGGAACTGTTTCGGTGGAATATCAGCCTTGATGTTGATGGTGGTGCTGGCGTCATCCTTGGCCAGTGCAGCAGTCGAACCGAAAACCAGAACAGCCAGAGGGGCGGCGATTGCAAACTTCTTGAACATGGTTAAGTCCCTGTTATTTCAATAGAGAAGATCATTAAAGGTGCGAACAAGTCATAAACTTGAACATTCAACGCCGGGGCATGATCAACCAATTGAAATATGAAGTAAGCAGGACATGTCCTGCGAACACGTAGTTCGCAAGGCATTTGAAACAGCGAAAAAACGCCGAGAATTGAAAAAAGAGAAGAGTGACCGTAAGAACTAGACTACAAACAGATTAGTTGGTTTTTCCATACAGAAACAACGACTGTAAGAAACGCATGACAGCCTCAATAAACAATAGACGAAAACACTGCTTTAGAGAATTAGCACTAAACCTGACTGCGCGGATATACACCAGTTTTTTCTTTTTCTGCCCGCCAACGCTTCACGGACGTTTTCGCGGGAAGAAATCCCACATGCTGCCGAGCAGCGTCTTGCACCGTTGGTCGAAAAACCTTGCTCCTCCGTAAAGATATATCTTAAGTTGTATCTAAACACGACAAGAGAAAGCAAAAAAATGAGAGACCATCATTCCCACAGAGAACACAGCGACGGCCGCGACGGCTTCGAAAAACGCCCAGGCCCCGGCCGCGAACGGGGTGGCCGAGGCCCGCGGGTTTTCGCCCCAGGCGATCTGAAACTGCTGCTGTTGGCCCTGATCGCCGAACAGCCGTGCCACGGCTATGACCTGATCCGCCAGATCGAAAGCATGTTCGACGGCGCCTACAGCCCCAGCCCCGGTGTGATCTACCCGACCCTGACCTTCCTTGAAGAAAGCGAGATGATCCTGGGCGACGCCGAGGGTGGAAAAAAACGCTACACCATCACCGAGGCCGGACGTCTGTCGTTAAGCGATCAGGCGATCGCACTGGATGGCGTGCGGATGCGCATCGAGGTCAGCAAGCGCTCATTGCGCGGCCATGACCGCCCCGCCGAGATTCACGAAGCAGTGCACAACTTGCGTCATGCCTTGCAGATGCATCACGGCCGCTGGAGCCCGGAAGAAATCCTGCGGGTACGCGACCTGCTTAACAACACCGCCAAAGCCATCGTCGATGGCCCTGTCGTTCAACCCGCTCAGGAGCAAGCCGAATGACTGAAGTGATCGTGCAAACCATCCACCGTGTCAGCCACGAGATCAAACGCCGTCGCCTGGAAGTGTTGCGGGTGGTCGACCTGACGCCGTGCATGCGCCGCATCACGCTGGGTGGCCCGGAATTAACGGGCTTCGTCAGCCTCGGCACGGACGACCACGTCAAACTGCTGTTTCCACAAAACGCGGCGGAACAAGCGGCCCTGGAAACCCTGGTGCTCGGTGCCGGTAAAGACAACGGGCCGATGCCGGCGATGCGCGACTACACACCGCGTCGTTACGACCTGAACACACTGGAGCTGGATATCGACTTCGTGCTGCACGGCGACGGCCCTGCTTCGACCTGGGCCGAGCAAGCCAAACCCGGCCAATTCCTGCACATCGGCGGGCCACGGGGCTCGATGGTCGTGCCGGACATCTTCGATAGCTATCTGCTGATCGGTGACGAAACCGCGCTACCCGCGATCGCTCGACGGCTGGAAGGCCTGGCGGCCAATCGCCGGGCATTGGTGATTGTGGAAGTAGAGAACGGTGCCGAACAGCAGCGTCTGGAAAGCGCCGCGCAGGTCAACGTGATCTGGGTGTTGCGCGAGGGCGGCAAGGACAACCTGCTGAAGACAGTGAAGCAGCTGCAAGTGCCCAGCGGCAATCTGTACGCCTGGGTGGCGACCGAGAGCAAAGTGTCGCGGCAGATACGCCGGGTGTTACTGGATGAGCACGGGCTTAACGAGCAGTTCGTCAAAGCCGTCGGCTACTGGCGGCTGGATGACAGCGAGGAGGAGTGATCCGTGCGGGCGGCGCTATCGGCGCCGCCAAAGCTGTCGATCTATCCCCATCAATAGCAAGGCAATCACCACAAACCCTACCAATAGCCCCCCGGCATTCATGAACACCTGTGGATAACCGAGCTTGCTGACATCAATGAAAGGATAGGGATAAACCGCCAGCAGATGCCCGCGCCACAACGAATACGCAAAGTACACCGCTGGATAGATCACCCACGCAGCGATATGCCGCAGTCGCAACGTGCCTTTCGGCACACAGCGCCACCAATAAGCCAGAAATAGCAGCGGCATGACGTCATGCATCAGCTCATCGGCCAACCATTGCCAGCCTTGCGGATGCCATAAATGGCGCAACAACACGTTGTACGCCAGGCCGACCACGGCGATGCTCACAGCAATCCCACTGCTGACCGACGGCTGCAAAAACCAGCGTCGCGCCGCCGACTCGCGGGACGTCAGCTCACACGTCAGCACGGTCGCCACCAGCGTATTACTCAGCACAGTGAAATAGCTGAAGAAGCTGACCAGTCCACCGAGCAGACTGGCCGCCAGCGTCCAGCGTGAGTAGAAAATCAGGTACAGCTGAATGCTCAGTCCCGCCCAGCCAAGCACTGCAGCCACGGCGACAACACGACGCCTCGCGGCAGAACCTGGCGTCGGTGGGTTGACCATGCTCAGACCGGGCGCTTGGTGCGCATCAACTTCACGTACAGGCGTTCGACTTTCTCCCGCGCCCACGGGGTTTTGCGCAGGAATGTCAGGCTCGACTTGATGCTCGGGTCACTCTTGAAGCAGCGGATATCGATGCGCTCGGCCAGCCCCGACCATTCGTAGTGTTCAACCAGCGCGTTGAGGATTTGCTCCAGCGTCACACCGTGCAGCGGGTTGTTGTTCTGTTCGGTCATGCCGGGCCTTCGAGCGGTGAAAGAATGGGAAGCCGCGCACCTTAGCCGAGGGCTTCCTTGGGGGGAAGCGATCTGTGTGCTGTCAGTTAAATGTAGGTGAAACGCAAAAGATCGCAGCCTCGTTTCACTCGACAGCTCCTACATTGGAATGCGTTCACCTGTAGGAACTGTCGAGTGAAACGAGGCTGCGATCTTTCCCCATGGACTGTTACCAAATCCGAAACGCTCCATGTCAGTAAAAGCGCTTTCTCTATTTGTAAGAGGACATTATCCTTGCGCCCGTCAAGCTGAAACGCTTCCGCTGCCCGCGACATACTGCCGCTTCAGTTCACTTCCCAGAAAAAGACCCAGAATTACTTCCCCTATGCCTTATTTTCAAACTCCGCGAGACAGCGCTGTCTGCAACGCTATTGCTCATAGAAAAGCCCTGAACCTGATCGGTGGCCTCAGCGCCTTCGGTCTCGCCACCTGCGTTCACGCGGCCCCGGCCTTCGATAGCGAGTCACCGTGGATGCTCGGCGACTGGAACGGCACGCGCACCGAACTTTCGGAAAAAGGCTACGACTTCAAAGTCGATTACACCGGCGAAATGGGCAGCAATCTGCACGGCGGCTACGACCATGACCGCACCGCCCGCTACAGCGACCAGTTCGGCCTCGGCACGCACCTGGACCTGCAGAAGATTCTGGGCTGGGACGATGCCGAATTTCAGCTGACCATCACCGAGCGCAACGGCAACAACATCAGCAACGACCGCATCAATGATCCGCGCGTGGGCGGGTTCACCTCGGCTCAGGAAGTCTGGGGCCGTGGCCAGACCTGGCGCCTGACGCAGATGTGGTATCAGCAGAAATTCTTCGATCAAAAGCTCGACATCAAGGTCGGCCGTTTCGGCGAAGGCGAAGACTTCAACAGCTTCCCCTGCGACTTCCAGAACCTGGCGTTCTGCGGCTCGCAGGTCGGCAACTGGGTCGGTGGCATCTGGTACAACTGGCCGGTCAGCCAATGGGCGATGCGCGTTAAATATCACCTGACGCCGGAGCTGTACGCGCAGGTCGGCGCCTACGAGCAAAACCCGTCGAACCTTGATCGCGACAATGGCTTCAAGCTCAGCGGCAGTGGCACCCAGGGGGCGATCCTGCCGGTGGAACTGGTCTGGTCGCCGAAGCTCAACGGCCTGCCGGGTGAATACCGCGCCGGCTACTACTACAGCAGTGCCAACGCCACCGACGCTTACAAGGACAGCAACGGTCAGCCGGCAGCCCTGAGTGGCGAGGCTTACCGCAGCGCGTCGAGCAAACACGGTGTGTGGCTCGGTGTGCAGCAGCAATTGACCAGCCGCGCCAGCGACAACTCCCGCGGCCTGAGCGTGTTCGCCAACGGCACGATGCACGACAAGAAGACCAACGCCATCGACAACTATGTCCAGGCAGGCGTCGTCTACAAAGGCTTGTTCGATGCACGCGCCAAGGACGACATCGGTTTCGCCCTGGCTCGCGTCCACGTCAACCCGGCCTACCGCAAAAACGCTGAGGCGACCAATCAGGCCCGCGCTGTCTTCGACTACGACGACCCGTCCTTCCTGCCGCCGCAGGACACCGAATACAGCGCCGAACTCTATTACGGCGTGCACGTCACGAACTGGCTGACCGTGCGCCCGAACCTGCAATACATCCGCCACCCCGGTGGCGTGGACAAGGTCGATGACGCGCTGATTGGCGGGATCAAGATCCAGTCATCCTTCTAACCAACGCCACAAAACCTGTGGGAGCGAGCCTGCTCGCGAAGAGGCCGTCAGCTTCAACATCAATGCTGACTGACACACCGCTTTCGCGAGCAGGCTCGCTCCCACAGGGGATCGCATCAACCAAACAGTTTTTATCTGAACCATGCCCACGCCAGATCGTCATCTACAGTGAACTTGCGCGGGACTACTTAAAACGTCACGGAGAACCACACTATGAGCACTGATGGTGCTTTGAGTCGAAGCCGTCTGCTGCCGAGCTTGCTCGGTATCCTGCTTCTGCTAATGGGCCTGGCCATGCTGGCCGGGGGGATCAAGCTGAGCATGCTCGGCGGCTCGCTGTATTACCTGCTGGCCGGTATCGGCCTGGTGCTGACCGGCGTGCTGCTGATTGCCGCTCGCCGCGCTGCACTGGGCCTCTACGCGTTGGTGCTGTTCGCCAGCACCGTTTGGGCCTTGTGGGAAGTCGGCCTCGATTGGTGGCAACTGGTGCCGCGTCTGGCCATTCTGTTTGCGCTGGGCATCGTCATGTTGCTGCCGTGGTTCCGCCGTCCGCTGTTGCTCACAGGCCCTGCGCCGATGGGCACCGGCGCACTGAGCGTGGCCGTGGTGCTGGCGGGCGTTGCTGCGTTGGCCAGCCAGTTCACCAACCCCGGTGAAATCAAAGGCCAACTGGACCGCGACAGCGTGCCGGGCATGACCAACACCGCCCCGGCCATGCCCGACGGTGACTGGAACTCCTACGGCCGCAGCGCCCATGGCGATCGTTACTCGCCACTGGCACAGATCACCCCGCAGAACGCGAACAAACTCGTTCCGGCCTGGACCTTCCGCACCGGCGACCTGCCTGGGCCGAACGACCCGGGTGAAACCACTGCCGAAAACACCCCGCTGAAAGTCAACGGCATGCTCTACGTCTGCACGCCGCACAGCCAGGTGATCGCGCTGGACCCGGACACTGGCAAGGAAATCTGGCGTTTCGATCCGAAGCTCTCCACGCAAAACGCGGCGAACTTCAAGGGTTGGGCGCACATGACCTGCCGTGGCGTGACGTATCACGATGACGCCGTTTATGCCTCCGAGCAAAGCCCGACCGGCACCGCCAACCCTGCGCCGGTCAGCAGCGTCTGCCCACGCCGGATCTTCCTGCCGACTGCCGACACCCGTCTGATCGCCCTCGACGCCGACACCGGCAAAATGTGCGAAGACTTCGGCAACAAAGGCCAGGTCGACCTGAGCGCCAACATCGGCGGCTTCAACGCCGGCGGTTACTACTCCACCTCGCCACCGGCCGTGACTAAAGACTTGGTGGTGATTGGCGGCCACGTCACCGACAACGTCTCCACCGACGAGCCTAGCGGCGTGATCCGCGCGTTCGACGTGCACACCGGCAAACTGGTGTGGAACTGGGACAGCGGCAACCCGGACGACACCACGCCGATTGCCGAAGGCAAGGTCTACACCCGCAACTCGCCGAACATGTGGTCCATGTTCGCCGTCGACGAAAAACTCGGCATGCTTTACCTGCCGATGGGCAACCAGACCCCGGACCAGTTCGGTGGCGCACGCACCCCTGAATCGGAACTGCACGCCGCCGGCCTGACCGCACTCGACATCGGCACCGGCAAGGTGCGCTGGCACTTCCAGTTCACCCACCACGACCTGTGGGACATGGACGTCGGTGGCCAGCCAACCCTGATGGACCTGAAAACCGCAGACGGCGTGAAGCCAGCGGTACTCGCGTCCACCAAGCAAGGCAGCATCTACGTGCTGGACCGCAGCACCGGCAAGGCCATCGTGCCGATCAACGAAGTGCCGGTGCCACAAGGCGCTGTCGAAGGTGATCACACTTCGCCAACCCAACCGAAATCCGACCTGAACCTGATGCCGCCGCCGCTGAAAGAGCGCGACATGTGGGGCGTGACGCCGTTCGACCAACTGATCTGCCGGATCGACTTCAAATCCCTGCGCTACGACGGCCCGTTCACGCCGCCATCGCTGCAAGGTTCGATCGTGTATCCAGGCAACTTCGGCGTGTTCGACTGGGGCGGTATCTCGGTTGACCCGGTGCGTCAGATTGCTTTCATGAACCCGGACTACATGGCGTTCAAATCGAAACTGATCCCGGCCGCCGAAATCGCAGCCCAAGGCCCGCGTAAAAGCGAAACCGAAGGCGTGCAGCCGAACAAAGGCGCGCCCTACGGCGTCATCCTCGAACCCCTGCTCTCGCCAGTGGGCCTGCCGTGCCAGGCACCGGCCTGGGGTTACGTGACAGCGGTCGACCTGACCACCAGCAAAATCATCTGGAAACACAAAAACGGCACCGTGCGCGACAGCTCGCCGGTTCCGATCCCGTTGAGCATGGGCGTTCCAAGCCTGGGCGGCACGTTCACCACCGCCGGTGGCGTCGCCTTCCTGAGCGGCACCCTTGACCAGTACCTGCGCGCCTACGACGTGAAAAACGGCAAGCAACTGTGGGAAGGACGCCTGCCAGCAGGCGCACAAACCACGCCGATGACCTACACCGGCAAGGACGGCAAGCAATACGTGCTTGTTGTTGCAGGTGGTCATGGGTCGCTGGGCACCAAGCAGGGTGACTATGTGATTGCGTACAAACTGTCCGAGTAAGTTTTAGCGGCGGTTAAAGGAAAGGCGACTCCTGTGATGGGGGTCGCCTTTTTTTGTGGCCGCTGGATTTCCCGCCACCGGTGGGAGCGAGCCTGCTCGCGAAAGCGGTGTATCAGGCAACATTGATGTTGAATGTTAAACAGCCTTCGCGAGCAGGCTCGCTCCCACATTTGGATCTAGGTTGATCTGAAAAAAATGCGAACGTCCTACAGGTTTGGCTGTTCTGGAGGAGGATTCCGACAGGTTCTATCGGTTGTCGGGTCGGAAGCCAGGGCGATAGGCTTTTAGGGTCGCTGCAAATTCAGCGAACGGGTTTGGTCGCCCAGGTTTAGAATGGCGCACTTTTCGTGCTTGCTTCATGGCGAGCTGTGCGTGGGAGGGCTTTGGCCCTGCCGGGTTCCATTCCCTGGTCGACCAACCTGCGTACGGTTTGCCACCCAACTGCTTGGTCGCAGTCGTGGCGAACTCCTTTTCTTCGAATGGAGCTTCACCATGATCAAAGAAACACCGAATCCCCCGGAAACCGACGACGTTTCCCCCTACGAATCCCTCGATTCAAACAAACTCAATGAAGCCGCCGAACGCGCCCTCGACTACCACTTCCCCTCGATTGCCGACGTCAAAGCCACGCCGCGCACGCCCAGCACCCTGTTTTCCGTGGACTCAGAGGCCTCGAACGAAACCCTCGTGGTTTTTCTGGTCGAGATCCTGGCCTCGGTCGATGTGATGGTCCATCAGTTGGTGGACCATCTAGAGGGTGGATCGCGCAATGCCCTGCTGGGTATTTCAAACAACATCATGCTGGCGGAGATCACGGCAAACCGGGTATTGGATAACATCGACCTACCAAAACCTTCGCCGCACAGCTAATCCCCCCTGAGGGAGCGGGCTTGCTCGCGAAAGCGGTGCTTCAGTCGAAATTAATGCTGAATGACACACCGCATTCGCGAGCAAGCCCGCTCCCACAATGAAACGGTGCACATCAGCGAAATATTGGTCGGCTGTCAGGTCGCAATCGCGAGCAGGCTCGCTCCCACATTGAAACGGTGCACATCAGCGAAATCTTGGTCGGCTGTCAGGCCGCCTTCGCGGGCAACGCGGGCTCATACAAATAGATCGGCATACAACTTCGCTTCTCACCACTTATCAGGCCGAGCGTTAGCTCGCCTGCAGCCCTTGATCTTGATCCACCCGCCCCTTCGGGAGGCTGAGTGGAGGTGTTCATCCGGGGAGTGGCGCGCAGCGCCGTTCGACGCAGTCGAACACGCTGCATGTAGGTCGTCGCGAAGCAGACCGGAGGGCAGTGTCCCCGGATGGATACCGGAGCGAAGGAACGCCGAGCCTGAGCGAGGGGCCGGACGCTCGGGGCGAGCCTTTTTGGGTACTTTTTTGGCGTTTGAAAAAAGTGCCTCGCCGTAAGGGCGAAACCGCCAGCCGCCGTTACCGCAGCAACGGATATGCCCCCATTCAACCCCCAACATGGTCGGCCCAAAGGCCGTCAAGTCAAAAGCACCTGTCAAACCCCTGAACACACACCCAGAAATACCCCAAGCCATTGAAACCACCCCCACCCGCCCCATCTAACACCCATACCCAATTGCGCAGGTGCCCCATGAGCGACCAGCAAGAATTCCCCGAAGACCCGAGCGAATACGCCGACCCAGAGAACGTCGAACACCACTCCCCCGGCAAAGGCCTTGCCCTGCCAGGCCAGAACCTGCCGGACAAGGTCTACATCATCCCGATCCACAACCGCCCGTTCTTCCCGGCCCAAGTGCTGCCGGTCATCGTCAATGAAGAACCGTGGGCTGAAACACTGGATCTTGTGAGCAAATCCGATCACCACTCCCTGGCCCTGTTCTACATGGACACGCCCCAGGAAGATCCGCGCCATTTCGACACCTCGGCCCTGCCGCTCTACGGCACACTGGTCAAGGTGCATCACGCCAGTCGCGAAAACGGCAAACTGCAATTCGTCGCCCAAGGCCTGACCCGCGTGCGCATCCGCACCTGGCTCAAGCACCATCGCCCGCCGTACCTGGTGGAAGTCGAATACCCTCACCAGCCCACCGAGCCGACCGACGAGGTCAAGGCCTACGGCATGGCGCTGATCAATGCGATCAAGGAACTGCTGCCGCTCAACCCGCTGTACAGCGAAGAGCTGAAGAACTACCTCAATCGCTTCAGTCCCAACGATCCGTCGCCGTTGACCGACTTCGCCGCCGCACTGACCTCGGCCACCGGCAGCGAGCTGCAAGAAGTACTCGACTGCGTGCCCATGCTCAAACGCATGGAAAAAGTCCTGCCGATGCTGCGCAAGGAAGTCGAAGTCGCGCGCCTGCAAAAAGAGATTTCCGCCGAAGTTAACCGCAAGATCGGCGAGCATCAGCGCGAGTTCTTCCTCAAGGAACAACTCAAGGTCATCCAGCAAGAGCTGGGGCTGACCAAGGACGACCGCAGCGCCGACATCGAACAGTTCGAGCAACGCCTGGAAGGCAAGGTTCTGCCGCCCCAGGCGCAAAAACGCGTCGAAGAGGAAATGAACAAGCTGTCGATCCTCGAGACCGGTTCGCCGGAGTATGCGGTCACCCGCAACTACCTCGACTGGGCGACCTCGGTGCCGTGGGGCGTGTACGGCGAGGACAAACTCGACCTCAAGCACGCGCGCAAGGTGTTGGACAAACACCATGCCGGCCTCGACGACATCAAGGACCGCATCCTCGAGTTCCTCGCGGTTGGGGCCTACAAAGGCGAGATCAGCGGCTCCATCGTGCTGCTGGTCGGCCCGCCGGGCGTGGGTAAAACCAGCGTCGGCAAATCCATTGCCGAATCCCTCGGTCGGCCGTTCTACCGCTTCAGCCTCGGCGGCATGCGCGACGAAGCCGAGATCAAGGGCCATCGCCGCACCTACATCGGCGCGCAGCCGGGCAAACTCGTCCATGCGTTGAAAGACGTCGAAGTGATGAACCCGGTGATCATGCTCGACGAGATCGACAAGATGGGCCAGAGCTACCAGGGCGACCCGGCCTCGGCGCTGCTGGAAACCCTCGACCCGGAACAGAACGTCGAATTCCTCGACCACTACCTGGACTTGCGTCTGGACCTGTCGAAAGTGCTGTTCATCTGCACCGCCAACACCCTGGATTCGATCCCCGGCCCGTTGCTGGACCGGATGGAAATCATCCGTCTGTCGGGTTACATCACCGAAGAAAAAATCGCCATCGCCAAACGTCACCTGTGGCCGAAACAACTGGAAAAGGCCGGCGTGTCCAAAGGCAGCCTGAGCATCAGCGACAGCGCGTTGAAAGCATTGATCGACGGATATGCCCGTGAAGCCGGGGTGCGCCACTTGGAAAAAGAACTGGGCAAACTGGTGCGCAAAGCCGTGGTGAAATTGATCGACGAGCCGAAAGCGGTGATCAAGATCGGCCCGAAAGACCTCGAAGCCTCACTCGGCCATCCAGTCTTCCGCAACGAGCAAGTGCTGTCCGGTACCGGTGTCATCACCGGGCTGGCCTGGACCAGCATGGGCGGCGCGACCTTGCCGATCGAAGCCACGCGCATTCACACCCTGAACCGTGGCTTCAAACTCACCGGGCAATTGGGCGATGTGATGAAGGAGTCGGCGGAAATCGCCTACAGCTACGTCAGCTCCAACCTGAAGTCGTTCGGCGGTGATCCGAAGTTCTTCGACGAAGCCTTCGTTCACCTCCACGTCCCGGAAGGCGCCACCCCGAAAGACGGCCCGAGTGCCGGCGTGACCATGGCCAGCGCCCTGCTCTCGCTCGCCCGAAACCAGGCGCCGAAAAAAGGCATCGCCATGACCGGCGAACTGACGTTGACCGGGCATGTACTGCCGATTGGCGGCGTGCGCGAAAAGGTGATTGCGGCGCGGCGGCAGAAGATCTTTGAATTGATTCTGCCGGAGCCTAATCGCGGTAGCTTTGAAGAATTGCCGGATTATCTGAAAGAAGGGATCACCGTGCACTTTGCCAAGCGGTTTGCGGATGTGGCGAAAATCCTGTTCTGACCCCGTAACTGATCGTTCCCACGCTCTGCGTGGGAACGATCATCTCCCGCAGCGCTGTCACACTTTGTCTCATCTTCAGTTATGCTCGCCGTTCGTCGTGAATGCCGGAGCCACTGACCTTATGTCCCCCACCCGCCTGTTTGTCCCCCTCGCCCTCTCCTTGCTGGCCGCGTGCGCCACGCAACCGAAACAGAACGTGACTGTGGAAAAACAAAGCGAATGCCCGGTGAAACTGCACAGCGGGCAAAACCTGATCCTGACCCTGCCAAGCAACCCGACCACAGGTTATCGCTGGGCGATCCAGGATTCGGCCGGTGGCGTATTGCGCGCGCTCAGCCCCGAGGTCTACAGCAACCCGGAAGATGCAGGGATCGTCGGCAGCGCCGGCCTCTCGACCTGGCGCTTCCAGTCCTTCGCCGCGGGCACGGGCCGTTTGCGCCTGACCTACTCACAGCCATGGGCACCGGAAGTACCGGCAGTGGAAACCTTCGACTGCGCAATCTCGGTTAACTGATCGTGGGCTGGCTGATTCTGGCGCTGATGGGTGCGGTGACGTTCCTCTACGGCGTCAGTGTGCATGCGGCGTTGCTCTGTCTGCTGGTCAAGCCGCTGCCGGTGTTGGCGCTGCTCGGATGGTTGCATGACGCACCGCCCAGCGAATATCGGCGCTGGATCAGCCTTGGATTGATTTTCTCTCTGGTCGGCGATGTGTTGCTGGCGTGGCCCGGGGACTTGTTTGTGTTCGGTCTCGGGGCATTTTTGGTCGCGCATCTGGCGTATCTGAAAGCCTATTTGAGCGATTGCCGGCGGTTGGCGTTGTTACCGCTGATCATCGCTTTGGGCGTCGGCGCGGTGTTGTTGGGGATCTTGATGTCCAATGGACTGGGTCCGTTGCTCATCCCGGTGATCGTCTACGGTCTGGCCATCAGCGCCATGCTTTGGCGGGCGCTGGCCCGGCTCGGCACTGACGTGCCCAAACGCTCGGCGCTGCTGGCGGCCGCAGGTGCGGTGGCGTTTGTGTTTTCGGACAGCGTGATTGGCATCAACCGGTTTGTCGTGCCGTTCGAGGCAGCGGCCTATGTGATCATCCTCAGTTACTGGCTAGGGCAATGGGGCATCACTGCATCGGCGTTCGGCGCAAAACCGCGCTGAACCCTTCGCGAGCAGGCTCGCTCCCACATTTGATTAGTGTTAAACGCACTTCTTGTGTCCGACGCAGAACTACTGTGGGAGCGAGCCTGCTCGCGAAAGCGGTCTCACTGAACACGCAAACCTCGGATCCTGCCCGGCGGTTTATCAGACAACCCGCGCATCCCCCCGTCAATTTGGCTAAAATGCCGGCCTTTTCCACCTACGCCGCTGGAACCGCCGTGAGCAAAGAACCCGATCGCCTTTTCGCCCAGCCTTTGGCCCAGGTGCCTGACTTCGCCTTTAACGAGGACGTGGTGCGGGTGTTCCCGGACATGATCAAGCGCTCGGTGCCGGGTTATCCGACTATCGTTGAAAACCTTGGCGTGCTCGCCGCGCAGTTCGCCCAGCCCAACAGCGTGCTCTACGACCTCGGCTCGTCCTTGGGCGCCGTGACTCAGGCGCTACGCCGACACGTACGCACCGATGGCTGCCGCGTCATCGCTGTGGATAACTCGGCGGCAATGGTTGAACGCTGCCGCGAATACCTCAACGGTCAAGACTCGATGTTCCAGGAGCTGCTGCCGGTGGAAGTGATCGAAGGCGACATCCTTGCCCTCGAATTCCAGCCAGCTTCGGTGGTGGCGCTGAACTTCACCCTGCAATTCATCGCCCCGGACCAGCGTACCGCGTTGCTGTCGCGCATCCGCCAGTCGCTGTTGCCCGGTGGCGCATTGATTCTGTCGGAGAAGCTGCGCTTCAACGACCTCGAAGAACACGCGCTGCTCACGGACTTGCATGTCGCGTTCAAGCGCGCCAACGGCTACAGCGAACTGGAAATCGCCCAGAAGCGCAGCGCCATCGAAAACGTCATGAAGCCCGACAGCCTCGAAGAACACCGCGAGCGCCTGCTGGCCGCCGGGTTCTCGAAAGTCGTGCCGTGGTTCCAGTGTCTTAACTTTGCCTCGTTGATTGCCTTGCCATGATTGATCTCTCTCCCCTCGCCCGCCGTCTGGCCGGCACACCGCTGGCCGACTGGGCGAACACCCTGCAGGCGCAACTCGACAAGAAAATGGAAAAGGGTCATGGCGACCTGGAGCGCTGGCAGAGTGCGCTGGACGCTTTGCCGAAGATTCAGCCGAGGGTCGTCGATTTACTGAATGGTCTGACGCTGGACACCGATTGCGACGACGAAACCCGTGCGCAAATGCGCACCGCGCTGATGGGCTTGTCGCCATGGCGCAAAGGGCCGTTCGATTTGTTTGGTGTGCATGTCGATACTGAATGGCGTTCGGACTGGAAGTGGTCGCGGGTTGCACCGCATCTGGATCTGAAGGGTAAACGCATCCTCGATGTCGGCTGCGGCAACGGCTATTACATGTGGCGCATGCTCGGTGCCGGGGCCGATAGCGTGATTGGTGTTGACCCGAACTGGCTGTTCTTCTGTCAGTTCCAGGCGGTGCAGCGTTACCTGTCCGAACCCAATGCCTGGCACCTGCCGTTCCCGTTCGAAGACCTGCCGCCGAACATGGAAGGCTTCGACACGGTGTTTTCCATGGGGGTGTTCTATCACCGCCGCTCGCCGATCGAGCATTTGCTGGCGCTGAAGGATTGCCTGGTCAAGGGCGGCGAATTGGTGCTGGAGACGTTGGTGATTGAAGGCGATCAGCAGCAGGTGCTGGTACCGGAAGACCGTTATGCGCAGATGCGTAACGTGTGGTTCCTGCCGTCAGTACCAGCGCTGGAGTTGTGGCTGCGTCGGGCCGGATTCACGGATGTTCGCTGTGTGGACGTGAGCGTGACGACGGTCGAGGAACAGCGCGGGACGCAGTGGATGAAGTATCAGTCGCTGAGCGATTTCCTTGATCCGCAAGATCACAGCAAGACGGTTGAAGGGCTGCCGGCACCGATGCGCGCCGTGATCGTCGCCCGCAAGTAACCCCCCAATCTCCCAGACACCAGAAAAACCTGTGGGAGTGAGCCTGCTCGCGATGAGGACCTTTCAGCCAACGAAGATGTTGGATGTCAGTCCGCTATCGCGAGCAGGCTCGCTCCCACATTAGTTCGGTGTTTAGTCTGCTGGTTTTGCTCTTCGGGCCTTGAAGAATTCACTTAGCACTGCCCCGCATTCCTCGGCCAACATCCCGCCTTCATAAAGCACCCGATGGTTGAGAAAGCCTTGGGTAAAAAACTGCCCCTGACTCTGCACAATTCCGGCCTTCGGCTCCAGCGCCCCATACACCACCCGCGCAATCCGCGAATGCACGATCAGCCCGGCGCACATGCTGCACGGCTCAAGCGTCACATACAGCGTGCTGCCGGGCAGACGATAGTTGCTGGCTGCCAACGCGGCAGCGCGGATCGCGACCATCTCGGCGTGAGCACTCGGGTCATTGCCACTGATCGGGCAGTTGAAACCCCGACCGATGATTTCACCGTCCTGAACCAGCACTGCGCCCACCGGCACTTCGCCCAGGGCCGCGCCTTGGGCGGCCAGGGTCAGGGCTTCGCGCATGAAGTCACAATCACGGCTACGGTCGATAATTGCTGTCGGGCGTATTTGACGCATCAGGCCACCTCGATAGCGGCCATCAGGCCGGTTTCCATGTGATCGATCACGTGACAGTGGAACATCCATACTCCTGGGTTATCCGCCACCAGCGCCACTTGAGCTCGCTCGTTCTTGCCCAGCAAGTAGGTGTCCGTGAAGTACGGAATAACCTTGTGCCGGTTCGACGCAATCACCTTGAAGCTCATGCCGTGCAGGTGAATCGGGTGTTGATACTGAGTCATGTTTTTCAATTCGAAAATGTAGCTCTTGCCCTTCTCGAGCTTGGCAATCGGGCGGTCGGCGCAGGTTTTGTCGGTGATGTCCCAGGCCTTGCCGTTGATCTGCCACAGGCTCGGCGGCTTGCCATTGTCGACGTTCACCGACACCGAGCCTACCCATTCGAAATTGAAGTTGAGTTTCTCGGCATTGGCCAGGTCCGGCTCGGCCACCGGGTTGGCGGGCAACGCAGGTGGCCATTCGGTCGGTGTATCGGTGTTCGCCACCGAACGGAACGTGCCCAGTCGTACCGGGCCATTGCGCAGGGACAGTTCTTCACCGGCCGGCGGGGCCTTGATCGCCAGACAAATGCGCATGCCCGGGCCGAGCCAGTATTCCTTGCCGAGTGGCCGCGGTTCGATGGGGTTGCCGTCCAGCGCATAGATCTGCGCTTCGACGCCAGGGATGTTGAGTCGGTAGGTCAGGGTGTTATCGAGGTTGAGCAGGCGCACCCGGGTGATCTGCCCGGCGGGCAACTCGATCACCGCTTGCGAGACACCGTTGATGGTCGACAGGCGCCCGGCCGTGCCACCACGGGCCGCTTCGCGAGGAATGCTGAACGCGACAAAAGCGCCCTCTTCATCGACATGCCAGCTCTTGAGGCTCAACGTCTTTTCGTACTTGAAGCCGGTAGGCTCGCGCTCTTCGATGATCAACGGGCCGACCAGCCCGCGACCGAGTTCTTCGCTGCTGTTCACATGCGGGTGATACCAGTAGCTGCCGGCGTCGGGCACGCGGAATTTGTAGTCGAAGTATTCGCCCGGCAGCACTGGAAGCTGCGAGACGTAGGGCACGCCGTCCATTTCCAGCGGCAGGCGAATGCCGTGCCAGTGAATGGTGGTGGCCACCGGCAGGTGGTTGATGAAACGTACCCGCAGCCATTCGCCCTGACGCACGCGCAACTCGGTGCCCGGTGCCGACGGGCCGAACGCCCAGGCTTCAGTCTTGTGCCCGGCCACCAGTTCAACGTCCAGCGGTGCGGCGATCAGCTCGTAGTCGTGGCCCTCGGCGGCGTCGGCCATCTTGCCCAACCAGTACCGCGACGCGCCCCCCGCTCCGACACCAACGACAACAAGACCGGCCAGGCCACCGAGGATTTGGCGACGGGTAAAGGACATGAACTCAACTACCTCACGTATCAGCGACAGGCATGGGGCCTGTAAAAGGCGAATACGATACACCTGCGGATGAGAAACAGTAAGGGCGACCGAGGGCCGCATATCACCTGTGGCGAGGGAGCTTCCTCTTGCTCGGCTGCGAAGCGCTGTTAATCAAGGAATTGCCCTACATCAATTCCCACCTTTCCCTACTTCTTTCCTGATTGATCCCCCGCAAAGTCCCCGCGCCTAATTTTCTGCGCGAGGGATTGTTCATGTTTGACCCGGTTTTTAACCCCGCCTCCTGTCGTTCGGTGCGTTGATGGAGCACGTCGCCCGTATCGAGCAGGAACTCGACAGTTTTCCAGGCACCCTTTCTCTTTATCGCGAACAGTTGAAGCACTGGTTCAGCCAAGCGGCGGACACGGCCAGCCGCGCCGCTGATCTGCCGTCGTTGATGGGCATGGAGCGGATCATCCGGTTCGGCAACTCCAGCACCGCTGTCAGCAGCGACGATGACGAGTTTTTATCCACCGTCGTGCAGTGCCCGAAAGGTGGATTGCTGGAAATCGAGAGCAAGTTTGAATCGGTTTATGACATCCCCGTGGGGAATATTCAGGTCGATGTGATTGCGCTTGAAAGCGGCGAAACGACGCTTGTTACGCTTGATGAAAATGGCAAAGGGACGTTCAAGGGGGACGAGGGCAAGTTCTACCGCATTCACGTCCACAACGAAGTCACACCGCAGCACGTTGAAGATCTTTTCTCTTCCTACAACGGCCTGACGAAGGAACTTGAGAAATGGCTGCGTGATGAATGGAAGACATTCAAGCCGAAGTGGCCGCAATCGTCTTCGGTTGCCGTAGGCAATGGATTGCTCGCGGGAAGTTGGGCGGCAATCGAGGGCGTGTGGGACGGCATCGGCCTGCTTTCGGACATCCTCAAGGATCCCGGGAAGTTTGGTGAGCGGTTGGGCGAGAGCGCCACAGCGCTGAAGAACCTCGCGGAAACCGCCCCCGATGTCATGGAAAAAGCCCAGCTGCTAGCCAGTGACGAAGCGGCGCTGTGCCTGCTGTTACGCACCGCCAGCCTCTGGTTGGACATGCTGCCGCCCGGCGAGATCGCCGGCAAAACCGCCGAAGCCGTGTCGACGATGGTGGTGCAACTGTTGATCGACATCCTGATTGGCATCGTTCTGACGTTCGCTGCAGCAGGGGCCGGTATCGCCTATTTGACGATGCGGCTGGCTAATCGAGCTGCGCAATTACTCAGCGCTGTCCTGCGCCTCGTCAAAGCGATTTTCACGATCATCAATGGCTTCATCAGCTACGTCGACCGCTATAAAAAAGTTGCCGCGAGGGGCATCGCGGCCGGTATGAAAAAAGGCCGGATGCAACTGCGCTGGGATGCCAAGCGCAATACCACGCTCAAGCAAAACGAACACCACGACAACGTCCCTGATCAGGCGAAAAACCCCAACGGCGACAGCGCCGATTCCGTTGATAAAACCGCGACCAATAAATGCCCGGTGTCGATGGTCACCGGCGAAGAACTGCTCACGCTGACCGACGGTGCGCTGGACGGCATCCTGCCGTTCGACTTCACCCGGCTCTATCGCACCAGCGCCGCCGAGATCGATATCGGCCTCGGGTTCGGCTGGAGTCACAGCCTCGCCCATCGCCTGGAAATCGACGGCGACACTGTCATCTGGATCGACCACGAAAACCGTCGCACCACTTTCCCGCTGCCAAACAGTGAACGCCCGGCGATCCACAACAGCCTGTCGCGGGCGGCGATTTATCTGGGCGATCAACCCGAAGAATTGATCCTCGCCCAGGCTGGCGACGATGCGCGCTTCTATCACTTTCAAAACGGCCGGCTGACCACCATCAGCGACGCTTACGACAACCGCCTGCGCATCACCCGCGACCGGCAAGACCGCATCAACCGCCTCGACAATGGCGCCGGCCGTGCCTTGCGCTTGCGCTATGACCGCAGCCATTTGGTCGCCGTCGACTATCAGGTTTTTGTCCCGGCCAAGACCCTCGACGAGGCTTGGCACACCGAGCAGACACTGGTTGCCTACCGCTACGACGCTTGTCATCGCTTGATCGAAGCGACCAATGCCGCCGGCGAAAGCGAGCGCTACGACTACGACGATCAGCACGTCATCCTGCAGCGGCAACTGACCGGTGGGGCGAGTTTCTTCTGGGAGTGGGAACGGTCCGGCAAGGCGGCCCGATGCATCCGACACTGGGCGTCGTTTGCGCAGATGGACGCGCGTTACGTCTGGGATGACGAGGGCAGTGTCACCGTCCAGAACATCGATGGCAGCGAAGAGGTTTACGTCCATGACGACCGGGCGCGACTGGTGCGCAAGGTCGAGCTGGACGGCGGCGAGCACCTCAAGGCCTACGACGACAACGGTCGGTTGCTTGCTGAGCAGGATCCGCTCGGTGCCGTCACCGAATACCGTTACGACGAGGTCGGACGGCTTATCGCGCTGATTCCGCCGGAAGAGGAGCCGACGGCCTACGAGTACCGCAACGGTTTCCTGCATGCGCGGTTTCGCGGCAAAGCCGTATGGAAATATCAGCGCAACGCCCAAGGCGACATCACCGAAGCGACCGATCCTGACGGCCATGTCAGCCACTATCACTACGACAAAAAAGGTCAGCTGCTGTCGATCCGCTACCCGGACACCAGTCGGCATGTGTTCGTCTGGAACGCCTTGGGGCAGTTGGTTGAGGAAACGCTGCCGGATGGTGGTGTGCGGCGGTTTTCCTACGATGCGATGGGGCGGCAGATTACCCGTCAGGACGAACACGGCGCCGTCACCCAGTACCAATGGGATGCCGTTGGCCGACTGATCCAGACCACGCTTCCTACAGGCGCCAGTCGCGCATTCAGCTACAACGCCTACGGCAAGATCACCGCCGAACGGGATGAACTGGGGCGCGTCACCCGTTACGAATACGTCGACGATCTGCACCTGGTCAGCCGCCGTATCAATCCCGACGGCACCCAACTGAAGTACCGCTACGACAACGCCCAGCTGTTGCTCACGGAAATCGAAAACGAATCCGGCGAAAAATATCTCCTGGATTACACGCCCAACGGCTTGATCCGACAGGAAACCGGATTCGACGGTCAACGCACGGCATACGCCTACGACCTCAATGGCCATCTGCTGGAGAAAACCGAGTTCGGTGAGGACGGCTCGCAACGGGTGACGGGTTATCAGCGGGACTCGGCCGGACGCCTGCTGGTCAAAACCCTGCCCGACGGCATCAAGGTTCAATACCGCTACGACAGCCTCGGCCGACTGGTCAGCGTCGACGACGGCCACGACCATCCGCTGGAGTTCGAGTACGACCAACAGGACCGCCTGATCACCGAACACCAAGGCTGGGGCACGCTGCGTTATGGCTACGACGCCTGCGGCCAGCTCAATCGCCTGCGCCTGCCGGACGGCAGCAAACTCGACTACCACCACGCCAAGGGCGGTGCGCTGACGGCCATCGACCTCAACGGCGCGCGGCTTACCAGTCACCAATTTGCCTTCGGTCGCGAACAGCAACGCCAGCAGGGGCAACTGCTCAGCGAATATGCCTACGACGATCAGGGGCGATTGAAGGCCCACGCTGTCAGTCAACAGCACCAAACACTGTATCGCCGCGACTATGCCTACAGCGCCAACGGCAATCTCGACAGCATCGCCGACACCCGTCACGGCCAACGCAATTACCAATACGACCCGCTCAACCGCCTGACCCGCGTTCGCCACACCCGTGACGACCCACCGGAAACCTTCGCCCACGACCCGGCGGGCAACCTGCTGATACAGGACCGCCCCGGCGCCGCGAAGGTGCTGGGTAATCGCCTGCTCATGCAAGGCGACCGCCACTACGACTACGACGCCTTCGGCAACCTCATCCGCGAGCGCCGCGGCACCGGGCAAAAACTGGTCACCGAATACCGCTACGACTGCCAGCACCGCTTGGTCGGCGTCACGACCCCGGACGGCCGCGGCGCCAGCTACCGCTACGACGCCTTCGGCCGCCGCATCGCCAAAACCATCGATGGAAAAACCACCGAGTTCTTCTGGCAAGGCGACAACCTCATCGCCGAAAGCAGCCGCGAGCATTACCGCAGCTACGTCTATGAGCCGGGCAGCTTCCGCCCACTGGCGATGCTCGACGGCAAAGGGCCGCGAAAGGCCTGCCCGTTCTACTACCAACTCGACCACCTCGGCACGCCGCAGGAACTGATCGATTTTGGTGGCGAGATTGTCTGGTCGGCGAAGTACAACGCCTACGGCAAAGTCACGCGCCTTGCATTCGGTGGGGGAGAGCAGCTCGAGCAACCGTTACGGTTTCAGGGGCAGTACTTCGACGCCGAGAGCGGCCTGCACTACAACCGGCATCGGTACTATGATCCGGAGGTGGGTCGGTACCTGACGCCGGATCCGGTCAAGTTGGCGGGCGGGCTGAACCAGTATCAGTACACGCCGAATCCGACGGGGTGGGTTGATCCGTTGGGGTTGACCGCGAATTGTCCGCCACCGAATAAGCCAGGGTGTAAGGCGCCGGATGATACGACTGGTGCTACGGTTGATGAGGGTGAGCCGCCGCGGCCTAACGCGCGCACTCACTTTCCTGAAGATCCAAACGAGCTTACAGAAGCGTTAGGGGTCCAGCCCAAAGTTTCAAAAACACAACATGGAAGTCAGAGAATGGCGTGGCGACCTAATTCCGACACAATTATTAGATTTGAAAGTCATCCTGGAGATGCCGGGAAATTTAATGCGAGACACCATGGTGAGCACTATCATTTGGAACTAAAACCCAGCCACTTAAGTTGGAGTCAGGCGGATAAGAAGAGGGCTGTAGTGAAAGTAAAGCCTGACGGATATAAACTCGGCCATGGAACTGGCTTCATTGCGGGCGAAAAACACCCGGGTACTTCAAAATGACAGAATTTCCAGTTTCAGACGGCACCATTGAAAAGATAACGTGTGAGCGTGAACGCATTTTTCTAGAGTTTTTGGATTGGCGGGAAGAGCGTTGGATAATCACTTTTGAAAATGTTCTAGGTTTCAAGTCTGTTGGCGCGGTAGGAGCGGAGGTCTCTGAGATGTTTGTGAGAGATGTCACTTCCTTGTCGCAGGAGTTGACTTTGATTGACCCTTCGGAAGCAGGACTTAATTACTGCTTTACTTGTGCTCGCGATTGCAATGTTATTCTGACAATAGTAGCTAGTGGATACACTGCTGAAAAATACTGAGCACATGAAATGGGTGGCAAGCCGAGTAAGCATCACTACCACGAGGAGAAGTGGATACTCCAGTTAAAGGAGAACGTTATGAACGTTGAAAATACCGTTGTTCGCGTCCCATTACTGAAGAAATAAGTATGAAAATAACCATAGATCTCGTGACTCTTGTCGCTAAAGAAGTTCTTGTCGGATTTTCAACCAGTGTCGGGTTCGCAACCACAGTTTGGCGTGCTGCCCCACCGAAAGTAGGTGATCAGTATGATGTCGAGTTAGAAGTCAATGATGAGTTTGTTTGGGGAGAGAACGCCTGTTCCTCGCTCAATAATGCTCACTCGATTGAAGTGGCGGATGGCATCGTAACTATGACGGGGACGTTAATATCAAATGATATGGAGGGCGGCGCAGTTGTTGATGTGGGTGGTTCAATAATACTTATTGACTTGATTGGCCGTACGGAGAATGACTCTGTGCTCGTGGATTTAAAGGTTAAAAATATAAATGTTTTTCCGACAGGTATCTGAAACGATCCATCAATTTTTATTTGTTGTTGCGTAAAAATGGTTGGGGAGGTCAATGGCTACTTAGAATGCGGGGAGAGGTGAAATTATGCTGGCGAATTGTACTGAAAAAATTTGGTGCTCTTTGGTTAAGATAGCCCTACGTCGCTGGCAGCGAAATTTCTGGGCAAGGTCGTCGGAAGTTTCCTTCAACCTGCGGCGGTTTCCGTGAACTGGCATGAAATGTTTTCCATCGATAGTCTTTGGTGGTCACTGAAAGCTCAGTGGCAGGGTGTAGGAACCCTTCAAAGTCGTTGGAAATGTATTAGCGTCGAAGCTTGGTTTGCGGCCGTTGACGTGCGTCCGTAAGATCAGTTGCGGCGGTTATGCGCGGGCACGCTTCGGCGTGGTCGAGTTTTCCAAAGGCCTCGATATTCCTACCCCGCGCATAGCTGCCACCCTAGCCTGTAGGAAGGCTGATGGCAGTTCCTATTTGTTGCCTTTGGAACTTGAAAAATGAAAACACTTCACCCCGATCCACCCTACGTAAAACCAACTCCTCACCCCCAAAGCCGCTTCATGGCGCTCACCAGCAATTGCGACGACATGCCAACCCTGTTCGTCGACACCCAAGCGCCGCTGGACGTTTTGTATGACGCTGCCAACTACCGAATTCGTGCCGTCACCCAGGTGATGGAGAACTTGTCCATGCGTGGTTCGATCGAGTGTCAGTCCTTCCTTCTCAGTGATTTTGCTTTGCTCTGTGCCATTCCGTTGCGGGATGGGTGTGATGTGCTGGATGTATTAGGGCGACGATTGAAGGCTCGGCCTTCGGAGTAGCGCCGGGCGGCTTTTGTGGCGAAGGAGCTTGCTCCCTCGCCACAGGGTTATGTTTACGCTTGGAGGCCAGTGATCAGATGCACCACCCCGTCATCCAGCCCCATGATTCCCGGCACACCTGCCCTATTTAAAGCCTGCCGATCCATCCGCCCCACATCCCGCAACTCCACCCGAATCCGGGTCAGCGCCACCGGCTGCTGCGACTTCAGGTTATCCACACCGCCCAGCGCGGCCACAATATCCGGGGCCAGACCAGAAACAGGCTGAGCAACCACTTTCGGCTCATCCACGATCAGGTCCGGAGTCAACGCTTTCCAGAACGCCCGCTGCATTTTCTCGAACATGCTCAGTTCTCCAGTACCAGTGAAGTATCGACCGTCGCCTCGTGATACAGCCGCAACGCCTCGCGCACTTGCTCGGCGCTTTCCAGACCCAGCACTTGCTGGGCAATGGCCTGGCAGTCCAGCAGATCCACTTCGCGTACCGCCGCTTTGATCGCCGGAATCAACGGCACGCTCACCGACAGTTCATCCACCCCAAGTCCCAGCAACAACGGCACCGCCAGCGTCTCCGAAGCCATGGCGCCACACACACCGACCCATTTGCCATGGGCGTGGGCGGCCTTCACGGTGCAGGCAATCAAACGCAGCACCGACGGATGAAAACTGTCGGCCTGACTGGCCAGACGCGGGTGATCGCGGTCCATGGCCAGGGTGTATTGGGTCAGGTCGTTGGTGCCGATCGAGAAGAAATCCACTTCGGGCGCAAACAGGTCGGCCATCAGTGCCGCTGCCGGCACTTCGATCATGATCCCCAGTTTCGGCCGTTCAGTGAGGCCCAATGCCAGCGCCTCCTCCTCAAGCAGCTGCCGGGCCAGGCGCAACTCCGACAGCTGCGCGACCATGGGCAACATGATGTGCAGACGGGCCAGCCCGGCGCTGCTCAGGATCGCCTTGAACTGATCGCGCAACAGCTGCGGGCGCTCCAGGCACAAACGAATTCCGCGCATACCGAGGAACGGGTTGGTTTCGCTGTCCATCGGCACGTAGGCCAACGGCTTGTCGCCGCCGACATCCAAAGTCCGCACCACCAGATTGCGCGCCGGCCCCAGGGCGCGGGCGATGGCGCTGTAGGTGGATGCCTGTTCGTCATGGCTCGGCGCATGATTGCGATCCAGATAAAGAAACTCCGAACGCAGCAAGCCGACGCCCTCGCCTCCCAGTGCCACGGCCTGCTCCGCTTCAGCCAGCGAGGCGATATTGGCCGTGACTTCAAAGTGGTGTCCATCGCGGGTACACGCCGCCAGCGCAGCGTGCGCCAACTCATGTTGATGGCGCTTCTGCTGGCGCTGACGATTGGCTTGCAGCTGCTCGATGGCCGCCAGATCCGGGTCCAGATGCAGCTCGCCCTTGTCGGCGTCGAGCAACACTTGAGTGCCGTTGGCCAGCCCCAGCACCTGAATGGGCAACCCGCAGATCGCCGGCAAACCGGACGCCCGAGCGAGGATCGCGACGTGGCTGGTAGCGCCGCCACCGACCGTGGCGAAACCCAGTACCTTGCGGGTATCGAGCCCGGCGGTCTGTGACGGCGTCAGTTGTTCGGCGATCAGGATCGCCCCTTCAGGCAGCTCCATCACCTGATCCTGTACGCCGAGAATCAGCTTGAGCACTCGCTGGCCGACATCGGCCAGATCCGCCGCCCGCTCCTCCAGCAAGGCATTGCCCAGGCTTTTGAACAAGGTTGCCGCCGACTCGGTGGCCGCACGCCAGGCGAACCCGGCGCTTTTGCCTTCGTCGATCAGCACGTGAGCCACTTCCAACAAACCCGGGTCTTCGAGCAGTTCCTGGTGAGCCTTGAAGATGTCTGCCTGCGCGCTGCCAACGGCGTTGTCACGCAATTGTTGCAGGGCCAGCAACGCCTCGGCCAAGCCGCGGGACAGATGATCGCGTTCAACCTGTGGTGTGGCGCCCAGTTCATTCACTTCCAGGTGTTGTTCGGCTATCTGCATTACTTGGCCAAACGCCGACCCGGCCGATGCGCAAACCCCACGCAACACCGTCAGCGATGAGGCCTCAATCGCCTTCGCCTCAACCTGCGCCGAGGCCGCCACCGCTTCACCGCATCCAGTCACCAGCAATTCGGCCAGCGTCTTGATCGCCGCTTCAGCATCCGGGCCGGCCGCGCTGACTTGCACAACGTCACCGTGAGCCGTCTGCAACGCCATGATTGCCACCAGGGATTTCGCGTTCGCACTCGCCTGCTGTTTATGCAGGTAAATGCTCGCCGAAAAACCTTTCGCCGCCTGAGCGAATACCGCTGCCGGTCGGGCGTGCAAGCCATTCGGGTTGGCCAGTGTCACCGGTTTGGAAAACAGTGCTTCGCCCTCTTCCGGCACTGGCTCATCCGTTGCCTGCTCGATGGGCTTCAAACTCAGTAGCGGCTGGCCACTGTCTACCAAACCCGTTTCCGGTGTCAGCCAAGTGAACGGCTCACCGCTGACCACCAGCATCAACGTCAGCAGGCTGCGGGCATTCAACGCAACAAAATCGGCATCGAATTCGATCAGTGCCTGCCCCACCTCAACCTGCTGGCCTTCCTCCACCAACCGCGTGAACCCCTTCCCGGCCAGGTTCACCGTGTCGAGGCCAATGTGCATCAACACCTGCACACCATTTTCGTCGGTGATGCTGACTGCATGCCCACTGGCCTGCACATTGCTGACAACCCCTGCCAGCGGCGCGCACAACGTCGTTGAAGTCGGATCGATGCACAGGCCATCGCCGATCACGCGGCTGGAAAACACCGGATCGGGCACAAGGTCCAGTGGCATCAATACGCCGGACAGGGGCGCGTGCAGTTGCAATTGTTGGGGTGTGGCCATGACGTCACCTGCTGTTTTGTTCTTTGAAGTGCCGATGGAGCGCGAGGCTCCGACAGCATCGCTTATTTCCACCAGTACTCGACCTGCAATCCGACATTCGAACCGTGCCGCGCCGTGCCGAAGGCGCCGGTGTCGGACAATGCCGACCCCTGCGCCATTTCATTGGCCGCCCGTTTGGCCGCCTCGTTCCAGCTCGCATAGGTGTAATACAGACGCACCTCGGGCCGTGCCCAGAACTCTGGACCTTTGGGCGACCAGGTCGGGGCGAAGGTGAACTTGCTCAGCTTGCGCGTGCCGCCCGTGGCCTCGACCTGATCGTGACCCAGTTCGGTCACCAGTTTGAACTGCTCGGTGAGCGCATAGGTCGGGCGAACACCCAGGGAAATCCAGTTCTGATCACTGCCGTCCGTGCGAATGTCTTTCTGGTAAACCGCCTCGATCTGCCCGCCAAATCGCGGCGTCACTTGCCAGTCGAAGAACTCCACCACCCGGTAACTTTTGTTGCTGTCGTCCAGCTTCACGTTACCGGTATAACCCAACCCGGTGCCGGGACCTTCGCCGTACTGGAAAGCCAGTTTGTTCTTGCCGCCCAAAAAGCCTTTCTGTACATGCTGGGTGGTGATCGCCCAGCCACGGTGAGCGTCGCGGCTGTCGGGTTTGTCGATGTAGCTCAGCCCGAACTCCAACGCACCACCGGGGTTGGTGTTGAAGCCGGCGACGTTGAAGTCGTGACGGTTGATGTAGTCCTTCTGGTACAGGTTGTCCTTGCGCGAGAAGGCGTAGCTGTATTTCAGATCGCCGATCAGCACGTCCTCGATACCGCCGCCGGTGGCGCTCTGGTTCCAGTAGTAGAAGTCGGAAATGTGAATATCGTTCCGTTTGTAGTAACGCCGGCCAGCCCACAGCGAACCGCCGTTGAGGCTTGGCATGTTCGACCACTGCGCGTATGCCTGCGGCAGGCGCACCGAGCCGTTGTCACCGTTGAAGGTCAGGTCCTTGTCGTACTGGTTGTACAACGAAGCCATGCCGTCGACGCTCAGCACCGAACCGTCATCCAGGGTGTACAGATCCTGGCGCAACTCAAGTTCAGCGTACTGCTCGCATTCGTTGCCCAACCGATATTTGGTCTGCGCACCCGGCAGCTGGAAGCACTGCTGTTTATCGCTGTTGACCGAGGTGCCGACGCCGCTACGCAAGTAACCGGCGAACTCCAGCGCCTGGGCCGAAAGAGGCAAAGTCAGGCACATGCCCGCCACTACAAGGCTGCGATTTATTGTTATTTTCAAGAGCTACCCCATTATTTTTATTGTGTGCAGCGGCAAAATCGGCGCGCAAAACTCCCCCGCGCAGCGTTCTGCGTGTTTTTTGAAGTCAGTGTTTTTTTGCGGTCGGTCAGTCGGTCATATGCAGCACGAACGATTCATAAGGCCGTAAGAGGACCTGGCTATTTCGCGTCGGACAGTCCGGGTAATTACTGATGACCAGACGTTGGGCCATGGTTTCGCTGATCACTTCATCCGGCAGGTCGACTTCGCACGGTGTGCCGTAGAAGTTGTTCAGCACCAGCAACCGTTCGCGGTTGCCTTCGCGCACGTACGCCCAGATTTGCGTGTGCTCGGGCAACAATTGCCGGTAAACGCCGTCGGACATCAGGGCCTCAGTGCGACGCAAGGCGATCAACTGACGGTAGTGATGCAGCACCGAATCCGGGTCATCGAGCTGAGCGGCAACGTTGATCTGCCCGGCGTTCGCCGGCACCCCGATCCACGGCTCGACAGCGCTGAAACCGGCGTTGGGCTCGGCATTCCAGTGCATCGGCGTACGGCCGTTATCCCGGGACTTCTGCATGATCGCCGCCATGTTGTCGGCATCACTCGCACCCGCCTCGCGCTTGAGCCGGAAGATGTTCAGCGTCTCGACATCGCGGTACTGATCGATGTGATCGAAGCCCGGATTGGTCATGCCCAGTTCCTCGCCCTGGTACACGAACGGCGTGCCCTGGAGGAAGTGCAGCGCCGTGCCGAGCATCTTCGCCGAGAGCACCCGGTATTCGCCGTCATGACCAAAACGCGAGACCACCCGTGGCTGGTCATGGTTACACCAGAACAGCGCATTCCAGCCACCGCCGGCCTGCATGCCGGTTTGCCAATCGGAGAGGATGCGCTTGAGTTCGAGGAAATCGAAATCGGCACGAATCCACTTCTGCAGGTTCGGGTAGTCGACCTTCAGGTGATGGAAGTTGAAGGTCATCGACAGTTCTTTCGACTCTGGTCGCGAGTAGCGGATGCAGTGTTCCAGGCTGGTGGAGGACATCTCGCCGACGTTGATCAGGTCATGGCCTTCGAACACTTCGCGGTGCATTTGCTGCAAGTATTCGTGGACGTTCGGGCCATCGGTGTAGAAACGTCGCCCGTCGGTGTTGTCCTCGGGGAAGTCCGCCGGTTTGGAGATCAGGTTGATGACGTCCAGACGGAACCCGCCTACGCCCTTGTCGCGCCAGAAACGCATCATCTTGAAGACTTCGGCACGCACCTTGGGGTTATCCCAGTTCAGGTCGGCCTGAGTGTGATCGAACAGGTGCAGGAAATACTGACCGGTCTGGGCTTCATACTCCCAGGCCGAACCACCGAACTTGGATTCCCAGTTGTTCGGCTGGTCGCGCCAGATATAGAAATCCCGGTACGGGTTGTCGAGACTGCTGCGGGCCTGCTGGAACCAGGTGTGCTCGATGGACGTGTGGTTGACCACGATATCGAGCATCAACTTGATCCCGCGCTTGCCGGCCTCGGCGATCAGCAACTCGCAATCGGCCATGGTCCCGTAACTCGGGTCGATGGCGTAGTAGTCGCTGATGTCGTAGCCGTTGTCGCGCTGGGGCGAACGCAGGAACGGCGTGATCCATAGGCAATCGACACCCAGCCAGTGCAGGTAATCGAGCTTGGCCACAACGCCCAGCAAATCACCCGTGGGGTTGCCGGCGTGGCTGTGAAAACTCTTCGGGTAGATCTGGTAGATCACCGAACGTTGCCAGTCTTGCATGGCGGGATTCCTTCAGTAAGTTTTGTAGCGGCCCTTAGGGCCTCATCGCGAGCAGGCTCGCTCCCACAGTTGATTGCATTCCCATGTGGGAGCGAGCCTGCTCGCGATAGCGATCTGTCAGGCAACCCGATACCCAGGCCGAACAATCTTCATGCTCAACCCACAGGTCAGAACAAACGGCACCACCATGGCAATGACCATCCCGATCACGAACATCGGAATGAACTGCGGAATGATCGAGATAAAACCGGGCAAGCCACCGACGCCGATCGCCGAGGCCTGGACCTTGTTCAGCGACAGGAAAATGCAGCCCAAAGCGGAGCCGATCAGGGCTGAATAGAACGGAAATTTGTAGCGCAGGTTGACCCCGAACATGGCCGGTTCGGTGATGCCGAAGTAAGCGGAAATCGCCGAGGTCGAGGCCATGCTTTTATCCCGCACGTTGCGGGTCATGTAGAACACCGCCAGTGCTGCGCTGCCCTGGGCCAGATTGGACATGACGATCATCGGCCAGATGAAGGTGCCGCCCTGGGTGGAGATCAGCTGCAAGTCGACCGCGAGGAACATGTGGTGCATGCCGGTGATCACCAGCGGCGCGTAGAGCAAACCGAAAATCGCCCCGCCGACCATTGGCGCCAGGTCAAACAGCATGACCACGCCTTCGGTGATGAGAATCCCCAGATGCCGGGTCACCGGGCCGATCACCGCCAGCGCCAGGACGCCGGTCACAACGATGGTAGTGATCGGCACCACCAGCAATTGCACCGCGTTTGGCACCCGCGCCCGCAACCATTTCTCGATGACGCTCATCACATAGGCCGCCAGCAGGATCGGCAGGATCTGCCCTTGGTAACCGACCTTCTCGATCTGGAACAAGCCAAGGATGTCGAAGTACGGCAGGCTTTGCCCGTCCAGCCCGGCCACCGCTTTGCCGTAATTCCAGGCATTGAGCAGATCGGGGTGAACGAGCATCAGGCCGAGCACGATGCCGAGGATTTCGCTGCCGCCAAACCGTTTGGCCGCCGACCAGCCCACCAGCGCCGGCAGGAACACAAACGAGGTATTGGCCATGAGGTTGATCAGGCTCCAGAGCCCGTCAAGCTTCGGATAGGCGTCCAGCAGGGTCTTGCCCTCGATGAACATGCCCTTGGCGCCGATCAGGTTGTTGATGCCCATCAACAGGCCGGCAATGATCAACGCCGGGAGGATTGGCATGAAGACGTCGGAAAACACCCGCACCAGACGCTGCATCGCGTTGATCTTGTCGGCGCTTTTCTGTTTAACGTCGGCGATGGTTGAAGCCGCAAGACCGGTTTGACGGCGCAGTTCGGCGTAGACCTTTTCCACTTCGCCGGGGCCGATGACCACCTGGAACAGGCCGCCGGTAAAGAACGAACCCTTGACCAGGTCGATCTGGTTCAGCGTGGCGCTGTTGACCAGGCTCGGGTCCTTGAGGGCCAGGCGCAGGCGGGTGACGCAGTGCGCGGCCTGCTCGAGGTTGTCGCTGCCACCGAGGCTTTGCAGCAGCTCGCTGGCGATATTCGGATAGTCGTGGCTCATGCTTGTTCTTCCACTGTAGTTTTTTGTTATTGGCAGCACGCCGAAACGAAAAGTACTCGTCTGTACGAGTTAAAGCAACAACTCGTACAGACGAGTTTGATTTTGTTTATCCTGAACCCGACAGGCGGCGATCTTTCCTACCTCCAAAGTCAAAGAAACCTAACGCCGCATGGACAAACCCCTACCCTGCCCTTAAGGTTCGAAGCCTTGAGTACAGCGCGGCATAGAGCCATCCCCATGAGTAAATACAACCAGATCTACAGCGATCTGCTTGCCAGCATCACGACCGAACGTCTGGAACGCGGCGCCCGATTGCCTTCTGAAACCGAACTGATGGACAGCTACCAGGCCAGTCGCGGCACCGTGCGCAAGGCGATCGAACAATTGCAGGAGCGCGGTTTCGCTCAGAAGGTCCATGGCAAAGGCACGTTCGTGCTGTCGACCAACCCGATCGAATTCCAGCTCGGCGGCATCGTCAGCTTTCAGGAAACGTACCCGCGCCTGGGTAACGACGTCAGCACCGAGGTGGTCGAGTTCACTCAAATCCCCCTCGAAGGTCCATTGATCGAACACATCAAGGCTGAAGAAGGCAGCCTGATCACGCGGATCAAGCGAGTACGGCGGATCGACGGTAAACGCGTGATCCTGGACATCAACCATTTCGTCAGCGACGTGATCCCCGGCTTGTCCCGAGACATTGCCGAGCAGTCAATCTACGCCTTCATCGAGCAGACGCTGCAACTGCAAATCGCCTATGCCCAGCGCACCATTGAAGCCGTGCCCCGGAGCAAGGACGACCAGCAACACCTGGACCTCGACGGCCAGAGCCATGTGATTGTGGTCAGCAACCAGACGTTTTTGCAGGATGGTCGGCAATTCGAGTACACCGAATCACGGCATACCCTGGACAAGTTTTACTTTTCGGATGTGGCTCGGCGCTGAAACGCAAAAGGCCCCGTGAACTCACGTTCACGGGGCCTTTTGGGTGTTACGGACGATCAGTTAAAACCGGGATCACTCCCACTCAATCGTCGCGGGCGGCTTGCTCGACACGTCGTAAGTAACGCGGGAGATGCCTTCGATTTCATTGATGATGCGGCCGGAAACAGTTTCCAGCAGCTCGTAAGGCAGGTGCGCCCAACGCGCGGTCATGAAGTCGATGGTTTCCACGGCACGCAGGGCCACGACCCAAGCGTAACGACGGCCATCGCCGACAACGCCAACCGATTTCACCGGCTGGAACACCACGAATGCCTGGCTGACCTTGTGGTACCAGTCGGCCTTGCGCAGTTCTTCGATGAAGATGTGGTCGGCGCGACGCAGCAGGTCGGCGTATTCCTTCTTCACTTCACCGAGGATCCGCACGCCCAGACCGGGGCCCGGGAACGGGTGACGGTAGACCATGTCGTACGGCAGACCGAGTTCCAGACCCAGACGACGGACTTCGTCCTTGAACAGCTCGCGCAGGGGTTCAACCAGCTTGAGGTTCATTTCTTCCGGCAGGCCACCCACGTTGTGGTGCGACTTGATCACGTGCGCCTTGCCGCTTTTCGCGCCAGCCGACTCGATCACGTCCGGGTAGATGGTGCCTTGGGCGAGGTACTTGATGTTGTCCAGTTTGTTGGACTGGGCATCGAAGACGTCGATGAAGGTACGGCCGATGATCTTGCGCTTCTTCTCTGGATCGCTTTCGCCAGCCAGGTTGTTCAGGAACTGATCTTCAGCATTGGCGCGGATCACCTTGACGCCCATGTTCTCGGCGAACATGGCCATCACTTGCTCACCTTCGTGCAGACGCAGCAGGCCGTTGTCGACGAAGACGCAGGTCAGCTGGTCGCCGATGGCTTTGTGCAGCAGCGCGGCAACCACCGAGGAGTCCACACCGCCGGACAGGCCGAGCAGTACGTTGTCAGTACCGACCTGGGCGCGAATGTTGGCGATGGCGTCTTCAGCAATCTTCGAAGGCGTCCACAAGGCTTCGCAGCCGCAAATGTCGAGGATAAAGCGCGAGAGGATGCGACCGCCCTGCTTGGTGTGGGTCACTTCCGGGTGGAACTGCACGCCGTAGTAGCCACGAGCATCGTCGAACATGCCAGCGATCGGGCAGCTTGGGGTGCTGGCCAGGATATGGAATTCCTGAGGCATCTTGGTGACCTTGTCACCGTGACTCATCCAGACATCGAGGCCGAACAGGCCGTCGGCGTCGATGTGGTCTTCGATGCCGTCGAGCAGACGGCTCTTGCCGACCACGTCAACACGGGCGTAACCGAACTCACGCAGCTCGGAACCTTCGACCTTGCCACCCAGCTGTTCAGCCATGGTCTGCATGCCGTAGCAGATACCGAAGACCGGTACGCCCAGGTCCCAGACAGCTTGCGGTGCGCGCGGGCTGTCGGCGACGTGTACGGACTCGGGGCCGCCGGCGAGGATGATCCCCTTCGGTGCGAATTCGCGAATCGCTTCGTCGTCCATGTCGAACGGATGCAGTTCGCAGTACACGCCGATTTCACGCACGCGGCGGGCAATCAGCTGGGTGTACTGGGAACCGAAGTCGAGGATCAGGATGCGGTGGGCGTGAATGTCGAGGGCCATGTGGTCAGTCTCGTCTATGCAGTTCGGTGAAGAGAATCAGAAACAACTCGGGGCTGAAAACAGCCCCGGTTACTTAACTTATTGCTGGAAGGCTCAACCTACGCGGTAGTTTGGCGCTTCTTTGGTGATTTGCACGTCGTGAACGTGGGATTCGGCCATGCCAGCACCGGTGATCCGCACGAACTCAGGCTTGGTGCGCATTTCTTCGATGTCGGCACTGCCGGTGTAACCCATCGAGGAACGCAGGCCGCCCATCAGTTGATGGATGATGGCGCTCAGTGTGCCCTTGTAAGGAACACGCCCTTCGATCCCTTCAGGTACAAGCTTCTCGGCGCCTGCCGAGGAGTCCTGGAAGTAACGGTCGGAGGAGCCTTGAGCCTGGGACATGGCGCCCAGCGAACCCATGCCGCGGTAAGCCTTGTACGAACGCCCCTGGAACAGTTCGATCTCGCCCGGTGCTTCTTCAGTACCGGCGAACATCGAGCCCATCATCACGCAGGAAGCACCGGCAACGATGGCCTTGGACAGGTCACCGGAGAAACGGATGCCGCCGTCGGCGATCAACGGAACGCCAGTGCCTTCAAGGGCAGCGGCGACGTTGGCGATGGCACTGATTTGCGGGACGCCGACACCGGCGACGATACGGGTGGTGCAGATCGAGCCTGGGCCGATACCGACCTTGACCGCATCGGCGCCCGCTTCGGCCAAAGCCTTGGCGGCAGCGCCGGTGGCAATGTTGCCGCCGATGACCTGCACTTCAGGGAAATTCTGTTTGACCCAGCGAACGCGGTCGATCACACCTTTGGAGTGACCGTGAGCGGTGTCGACCACCACCACGTCAACGCCGGCATTGACCAGGGCAGCGACGCGATCACCGGTGTCTTTACCGGTACCGACAGCAGCGCCAACACGCAGACGACCTTGATCGTCCTTGCTGGCCAGCGGGTAAGCCTTGGCTTTTTCGATGTCGTTGACGGTCATCATGCCTTTGAGGGCAAATTTGTCGTCGACGATCAGCACGCGTTCGATGCGGTTTTTGTGCAACAACTCGCGGACGTCGTTCTTGTCGGCGCCTTCCTTGACCGTGACCAGACGCTCTTTAGGCGTCATCACTTCACGGACGGTGGCGTCCAGACGATTTTCGAAACGTACGTCACGGGAAGTGACGATGCCGACCAGGTCGCCATCGTGCAGTACCGGAACGCCGGAGATGTTGTGCATGCGGGTCAGTTCGAACAGTTCACGAACCGTGGCGTCAGCCTCGATGGTGATCGGGTCCTTGACCACGCCGGCCTCATAACGCTTGACCTTGCGCACTTCGGCAGCTTGCTGCTCGATGGTCATGTTCTTGTGGATAATGCCGATGCCACCTTCCTGAGCCATGGCAATTGCCAGACGGGCTTCAGTAACGGTGTCCATGGCGGCAGAAACCAGGGGAATATTCAGCTCGATGCCACGGGTTAGGCGGGTCTTGAGACTGACTTCGTTAGGAAGCACCTCGGAATAACCAGGCACTAGGAGAATGTCGTCGAATGTCAGAGCTTCTTGGCTGATACGCAGCATCGCGGGGGCTCCCGAGCGGGAAAATGGAAGCGCGCCATTATAGTCAGACACCCCCTCGGGTTCAATGTAAAACTCTGTCTATTATTAGCATTACTGATATACGGGGATTGTCGCTTCCTACAGTTCCACTTTCACCCAACTGACAGGCTGATCGAGCCAATCGGCAAATTCGTCGATAAAGCTCTGCTTGAACCCGGCCTCGGCCCAGTTGTTGAAGATAAACCCCAGGTTGGAAAAGCCGCATTCCTGCAGAAAAAGAAAGCCGTTGATGTCATCTTCATGCCCGCATTCCGGACAGGTGAAGTTATCGGTGCGCCCCGGCATCCACTCTTCCAGGCTTTCGAACAGCGCTTCGCCGACTTCCTTGCGGCACTCGGCGCAGCCCGCCTCTTCAAGGAAACCCTTGGCCGGCGTATAGATGCAGCGCTTGGTGATGATTTCCAGGCCATTGACCGGTTCGCCGAACGGCAGCGCTTCAGGATGCAGCACGACAGCGCGGGCACCGTCGCCGATGGCATGAGCCATGCGGTTACCTGTGCGGCCACAGGTGGTCAGTTCTTCCTTGACGATGTTCTTGCGCACCAGCCAACGCACGACCGCCCGCGCCCGGGGTTCGTGCACCGGCAGTGTGGAGATTTTCGGGACGATGATGCTTTGGGAATTCATGGTGCAAGCCTGCTGCGTCAAATGGATGTTCTGCGGTGCGCCGATTTACGCCTTCGCGAGCAGGCTCGCTCCCACATGATCACCCTACGACGTAGATCCAATGTGGGAGCGAGCCTGCTCGCGAAGGCTATAGAGCGGGCGGCAGCTTAATCCCTGACGAAATCCGGTCAAGTACTCAAATAACGCCCGATCAAGGCAATGCCACTGGCCAGCACCAACCAGGTCACCAGCCGCACGAAGGCCTCACGGGACAATCTCATGGTCAACCGCCGCCCGATCCACAGCCCCAATGCCATGGCCGGCAATAAACACAGCGCCAATACCAACAAGGGTAGCTCGGCATACACACCCGCGACAGCAAACAGGCTCAAGCGCACCACGGTGCTGCAACTGATCAGCGCACTCTGGGTCGCACGGGCCGCCTCTTTGGGCAGCCGACTGTTCAAATAGATCGCATATAAAAAGCCGCCACTGCCAAACAATGCCCCGAACATCCCGCCCACCGTACCCATTGGCACGGCCCAAGCGGCGGACAATTGTGTCGGACGGGTTTTGACCCACAAGCTGTAAATCGCGTAGGCGCTGATAAACAGCCCCATCAACAGCAGCAACACATCGGATTTCAAATTCAGCAGAAAAATCACCCCCAGCGTGCAGCCCACCGCCATGCACGGCAGCAGCCGCAGCAACTCAGGCTTCGCCACATCCCGTCGCGAAGGCAGCAGATTGCCGAACGCCGCGACGAAATCCAGCAGTACCAGCAGCGGCACGATTTTCGACAACGGCATGAACAGGATCAGGACCGGCCCGGCCACCAGTGCCGTGCCGAAGCCGGCTATGCCGAACACGATGTAAGCGAGGGCAATGCCCAGCCCGATCATCAGCCAATCCGTAGCGCCGAAGGGCCATTGATGCAACAACTCAAGCACATTCATTCCATATCTTCCTTGAATCCCGGAGCGACTTTATACCTGTGGGAGCGAGCCTGCTCGCGATAGCGGTCTATCAGTCGACAACAGTATTGAATGTTAAACCGCTATCGCGAGCAGGCTCACTCCCACAGGGGATTTACGTTGGATCATAGAGATTGTTCGACGAATGCCTTTATCATGCGCCCCATGATTAAAGATCCCTTTGCAAGACTCGGCCTGGACCGTGAAGTCCTGACTGTCAGCCAGCTCAACGGCCGCGCGCGGGTGTTGCTCGAAGACGTGTTCAGCAACATCTGGGTCGAAGGCGAAATCTCCAACCTCGCCCGTCCGGCGTCCGGCCACGTGTATTTCACCCTCAAGGACAGCGGCGCCCAGGTCCGTTGCGCACTGTTCCGGCAGAACGCCGCGCGGGTTCGTCAGGCGCTGAAGGATGGCTTGGCGGTCAAAGTGCGCGGCAAGGTTTCGCTGTTTGAAGGCCGTGGCGACTATCAGCTGATCCTCGATACCGTGGAACCGGCCGGTGACGGTGCGCTGCGTCTGGCCTTCGATGCGCTGAAGGAAAAACTCAGCGCCGAAGGCCTGTTCAGCGCCGAACGCAAAGTGCCGCTGCCCGCGCATCCGCAACGCATCGGCATCATCAGCTCGCCCACCGGCGCGGTGATTCGCGACATCATCAGCGTATTCCGCCGCCGCGCGCCGCAGATCCAACTGACGTTGATTCCCACAGCCGTGCAAGGTCGCGAAGCCACTGCGCAGATTGTCCGCGCATTGAAACTGGCGGACGCCCGTGGTTTCGACGCGTTGATCCTGGCCCGTGGCGGCGGCTCGCTGGAAGACCTTTGGTGCTTCAACGAAGAAGCCGTAGCCCGCGCCGTGGATGCCTGCGTGACGCCGATTGTCAGCGCCGTCGGCCATGAAACCGACGTATCGATCAGCGACTTCGTAGCCGACGTCCGCGCCCCGACGCCGTCCGCCGCCGCCGAACTGCTCGCGCCGGATTCCAGTGACCTGGTCCGTCGGGTCGAAAGCCTGCATCGACGGCTGGTGATGCGTATCCGCGATCGATTGATGCGTGATCGACTGCGCCTGGAAGGCATGTCCCGCCGCCTGCGCCATCCCGGCGAACGTCTGCGCCAGCAAGCGCAGCGCCTGGACGATCTGGACATGCGCATGCGCCGCGCGTTCGAACGCAGCCTCAACACCCGCCGCGAACGGCTGATTCGCCTGGAAACCCGTCTCGCCGGGCAACATCCCGGGCGGCAACTGGCGATGCTTCGTCAGCGCCTCGACAGCCTCGCCGAACGCCTGCCCCGCGCCATGCGCGAAGGGCTCAAATCCCGTCGCCTGCAACTGCAAAGCCAGATGCAGACGCTGCATGTGGTCAGCCCTTTGGCGACCCTTGGCCGTGGCTACAGCATTTTGCTGGACGAACGCGGCAACGCGATCCGCAACGCCGCGCAAACCCACAATGGTCAGCGCCTGAAAGCCAGACTTGGCGAAGGCGAGCTGCAAGTGCGGGTCGAAGACAATCACCTGACGCCTGTCACCCTTTCTTTACTGGATTGATCCATGCCGCGTTTTTTAGCTCCGCTGCTGTTGCTGTGCCTGACCTTCAATGCCCACGCCGACAGTTACATCACCCGCCTGTTGAACAAACCGGTGCCGGGCGGCGTGGCCGTGGTGGATCTGGGTGCCTCTGCCCAGGCGCCGAAGGCCAGATATCAAGGCAAGCCTGTGCTGGTGGTCAAGGAACAGAACAACTGGTTGGCGATTGTAGGTGTGCCGCTGACGGTGAAACCGGGCACGCAGCAGGTCAGCAGTGACGGGCGGAATCTGAGCTTCACGGTCGGCAACAAGAAATACCCGGAACAGTACATCACGTTGAAGAACACGCAGCAGGTCAATCCGAACCCGGAGAATCTCAAGCGCATCGAAGGCGAGTTGGCCGAACAGATCCAGGCTTACCGCAGCTTCAGCCCAAACACCCCGAGCAACCTGTTGCTGGACAAACCGGTCAACGGCCCGCTGTCGAGCAAGTTCGGCGTGCGCCGCTTCTTCAATGGTGAAGAGCGTAATCCTCACGCCGGCCTGGACTTCGCCGTGCCTGCTGGTACGCCGATCAAGACCCCGGCTGCCGGCAAGGTAATCCTGATCGGCAACTACTTCTTCAACGGCAACACGGTGTTTGTCGACCATGGGCAGGGGTTTATCAGCATGTTTTGCCACATGTCGAAAATCGACGTGAAGGTGGGCCAGCAATTGGCCCGTGGTGGAGTGGTCGGCAAAGTCGGCTCGACCGGGCGCGCGACCGGGCCGCATATGCACTGGAATGTCAGCCTGAATGATGCGCGGGTGGATCCGGCCATCTTTATAGGTGCATTTCAGCCCTAGATAGTTTTTGACGCCTATGGCCCCTTCGCGAGCAGGCTCGCTCCCACATTGGATCATCGGCGCGACAGAGATCAAATGTGGGAGCGAGCCTGCTCGCGAAGGCGGTCTCATTGACGCCGCTATTCAGCCTCCAGATCCTCTATCCCATGAATTTCCCTGTGCGCCAGACACTCTTTGACCCACGCCTGAGTCTCCTCAGAAAAACCGGCCAACTCTTCAGCGCTGATCAACTCATGAGTACACAGCCCCAGCAAGTGAGCAGGCGCCTCATTGCGTGAGTGACGGAAAACGCCAAACGCCCAATACAGCTCCTGTTGACCCGCCTTCAGCCTTTCCTCACTGGCTTCAATACGCTCGTAAGGCGTAATGCTTTTATCCAGCACTATGCGCTCGACCTCTTCCATGATCCGGATGCATAACCGCTCATGGGCCATCGGACGCAGCGCACTATAAAGCTTCCAATCCGACTCGTTCATTGTCGACTCCTGCCTGCCAGTAGTCCTTGGTGAGGCTTTAAGAATAGCCGCGCTGACACGCCCCATCACCGAAAGCCTTCAATTGCGCATCGCTCAAACCTCGCGCAAACATAAAAACAATCACTGCCGTTCACCGCAATAAAATCTCGATAACTACGACTTTTCGAGGATTCCTCTCAATTTTTTTCGACCGCTTGCCATCCTTCACCCTCGCGGTTAGGGTTGAAGGCATGAAAACCTCTCACACCCTCATTCAGCTTCGCCAGCACCGCAGCCTGTGCCTTGTCAGTGCACGACTGCCAGGCTGAATCGCGGTGCCTCGTCCTACGCTTTATCCCCAGAACATTTGATCCACCGGCAGGCCGCCTTTTTTCGGCCCACACAATAAGGATTTCCCGATGAGCATGCTCAAAGACCCGTCTTCGAAATACCGCGCGTTCCCGACCATCGACATCCCGGACCGCACCTGGCCGTCGAAGACCATTACCGCCGCGCCGATCTGGTGCAGCTCCGACCTTCGTGATGGTAACCAGTCGCTGATCGAGCCAATGGACGCGGTCAAGAAGCTGCGTTTCTGGAAAACCCTGGTGTCGGTCGGCGTTAAAGAAATCGAAGCGTCGTTCCCGGCGGCTTCGCAAACCGACTTCGACTTCGTGCGCACCCTGATCGAAGGCAACCACATCCCGGACGACACCACCATTCAGGTGCTGACCCAGGGCCGTGAAGATTTGATCGAGCGCACCTTCGAATCCCTGCGCGGGGCGAAGAAAGCCATCGTTCACCTGTACAACGCCACCTCCCCTTCCTTCCGTCGCATTGTCTTCAACCAGGACAAGGAAGGGGTCAAGGCCATCGCCGTGAACGCGGCCAAGCTGTTCGTCAAATATGCCGCCCAGCAGCCAAACACCGAGTGGACCTTCGAATACTCGCCAGAAACCTTCAGCGCCACCGAACTCGAGTTCGCCAAAGAAGTCTGCGACGCAGTCATCGAAGTCTGGAACCCGACGCCTGAGCACAAGGTGATCCTCAACCTGCCAGCCACCGTCGAATGCGCGACCCCGAACATCTATGCCGACCAGATCGAATGGTTCGGCCGTCACATCAACCGTCGTGACAGCGTGATCATCAGCCTGCACACCCACAACGACCGTGGCACTGGCGTTGCGGCTACCGAACTGGGCCTGATGGCCGGCGCCGACCGTGTCGAAGGCTGCCTGTTCGGTAACGGCGAACGTACCGGTAACGTCGACCTCGTGACCGTGGCGCTGAACCTCTACACCCAGGGCATTCACCCTGAGCTGGACTTCTCCGACATCGACGGCGTGCGCAAAGTCGTCGAAGAATGCAACCAGATCCAGGTGCACCCACGCCACCCGTACGTCGGCGACCTGGTTCACACCGCGTTCTCCGGCTCCCACCAGGACGCCATCCGCAAGGGCTTCGCCCAGCAGAAACCGGACGCCCTGTGGGAAGTGCCGTACTTGCCGATCGACCCGGCCGACATCGGCCGCAGCTACGAGGCGGTGATCCGCGTCAACAGCCAGTCGGGCAAGGGCGGTATCGCTTACTTGCTGGAACAGGAATACGGCATCAGCTTGCCGCGTCGCATGCAGATCGAGTTCAGCCAGGTTGTGCAGCGTGAAACCGACCGTCTGGGCCTCGAGATGACGGCTCAGCAGATCCACGCGCTGCTGCACAGCGAATACTTGCAGGCCAACACCCCGTACGCGCTGGTCAGCCATCGCCTGCAGGAAGAAAACGGCCACAGCGCCGTGGAAGTGGAAGTCTCCGGTAAAGGTCAGGGTGAAACCAACCTGCACTGGCGTGGCAAGGGCAACGGAGCCCTGGAAGCGCTCGTGGCGGGTCTGCCGATTCCGGTTGAGATCATGGACTACAACGAACACGCCATCGGTTCGGGCACCAACGCCAAGGCGGCGGCCTACATCGAGCTGCGTGTGAACGGTGAACGTGCGGTGCATGGCGTCGGTATCGATGAAAACATCACCACCGCCAGCTTCAAGGCCTTGTTCAGCGCGCTTAACCGCTCGCTGAGCCAGCCGGAAGCGAAAGCTGCGTAAGCCTTCGCTGAAATGCAAAAGGCCCCGGGGTGTGAACCTCGGGGCCTTTTTGTTTGCCTGCTGTTTTTGTGCTGCCTGTGATGGCCTCTTCGCGAGCAGGCTCGCTCCCACAGTGGATTGTTGGTGTACGCAAAATCTGTGTTCACCATGATCAGATGTGGGAGCGAGTCTGCTCGCGAAGAGAGCGGGGCAGACAGCGAAAGTCTCAGGTGAACTCGAACGTATCGGCATCCAGATTCGCCGGGAATCGCGTGCGATAGGCTTGCAGGTCCGCAGCATTCAGAACGACCTTAAACACGCCATCCGCTTCGCCCGCACTGAGCAATGTCTCCCCCTGGAAATCCAGCACCTGGCTATCACCGGTATACGCAAACCCTTTGCCGTCAGTACCAACGCGATTCACCGCCGCCACATAACACAGGTTCTCGATCGCCCGCGCTGGCAGCAAACGGTTCCAGTGCTGACGCCGTGCCCCCGGCCAGTTGGCGGTGTACAGCAACAAATCGGTGTCCTGAGCATCGCGGCTCCAGACCGGGAAGCGCAGGTCGTAGCAAATCAGCGGCCGCACTCGCCACCCCTTGAGTTCGAACTGCACCTGACGCTCACCGGGGGTGAAGTGGTTGTGCTCTCCGGCCATGCGGAACAGATGGCGCTTGTCGTAGTGCCACACCTCCCCGTCCGGCCGCGCCCACAACAGGCGATTGCGATGGCTGCCGTCAGCCACCTGGACGATGATGCTGCCGGTGATCACCGCATCCAGTTTTGCCGCCTGAACCCGCAGCCATTTGCGGGTGGGACCGTTTTCCGACTCGGCGAGGGTCTCGGACTCCATCGAGAAACCGGTAGTGAACATCTCCGGCAGGATGATCAGGTCAGCGCCGCGAGCCTGTTCCAGCAACGGCTCGAAATGCTCCAGATTGGCCTGACGATCGTGCCAGGCCAGGGTGGTCTGGATCAGCGCAATGTTCAGATTGGGCAGTGCACTCAGATCACGCATAGTTTTGCCGCTGCTTCACGCAGGGTCTCCTCGCGTTTGGCGAAGCACAAGCGCACCAGGCGCTGGCCTTCGGGCGGGGTCTGGTAGAACACCGAGATCGGGATGCTCGCCACGCCATGTTCGCGGGTCATCCACAACGCCATCTCGACATCATTGAGGTCCGGGCGGATCTGCGAGTAATCGACCAATTGGAAATACGTGCCGGTCACTCGGGTGAAACTGAAGCGCGACGGCGTCAGCAGATCGCAGAACAGATCGCGCTTGGCCTGATAGAAAGCCGGCAATTCTTCAACGTGTTCCGGGTGCTCGGCCATGTAGTCGGCCAAGGCATATTGCAGCGGCGTTACACCGCAGAAACTGACGTATTGGTGAACCTTGCGCAGCTCCGCTGTGAGGGCCGGAGGTGCGACTACGTAGCCGGTTTTCCAGCCAGTGACGTGATAGGTCTTGCCAAAGGAGCTGACCACGAAAGCCCGCTGATACAGCTCTTCGTGATTCAGCACGCTGACGTGGGGCACGCCATCGAACACCAGGTGTTCGTAGACCTCATCACTGATGACATAGATGTCGCGGTCGCGAATCAACGCCGCCAGCTGATCCAGCTCGGCACGACTGATCAGCGCGCCGCTTGGGTTATGTGGGGTGTTGAGGATGATCATCCGCGTGCGCGGCGTAATGGCTTCACCCAGCTTCTGAAAGTCGATGGCGAAGTCATTCAGGCCCAACTGCACGTGAACGCAACGACCGCCGGCCAGCTCAACCGAGGGCTCATAACTGTCGTAGGCCGGATCGAACACGATCACTTCGTCGCCGCTTCGGATAACCGCCTGAATGGCGCAGAAGATCGCCTGGGTTGCGCCGGGAGTGACGGTCACTTCATGGTCGACATCCACATTGACGCCGTAGCTGCGGGCGATCTTCGCCGCAATCTGCTGACGCAATGCCGGAAGGCCGGTCATCGGCGAATACTGGTTATGGCCATTGGCGATATGCCGACCGACCGCATCGCACAGGGCCTGCGGGGCATCGAAGTCGGGAAAACCCTGGGACAGGTTCAGCGCCCCGGTTTGCGCCGCGAGCTGAGACATCTGAGTGAAGATAGTGATGCCGACATTCGGCAGCTTACTGGTGATCATCGGTGATTCCCTGCTCTACACCCGGCTCTAACGGCGGCGCGGGAGAGCCCGAGAATAGCCCAAACGACAGGCATGAAAAAGGGCGCCATTGGCGCCCTCTTCATTCCACGGGAAAAACCTGAATCAGCGCTTGTCGCGGCGCTTCTTGTCGGCTTTCTTGTGGTGCGACATCATCCGACGCTTCTTGTTGACCTGACGGTCGGTGAGCGAATTCTTGTTGCCTTCGTACGGGTTCTCGCCGCCCTTGAACTCGATGCGGATCGGCGTACCGACCAGCTTCAAGACACGACGATAAGTGTTTTCCAGATAGCGCACGTAAGACTTCGGCACTTTCTCGATCTGGTTACCGTGAATCACGATGATCGGCGGGTTCGCGCCACCCAAGTGGGCATAACGCAGCTTGATCCGGCGGTTGTTGACCATCGGCGGTGCGTGCTCACCCACCGCATCTTCCAGAATCGTGGTCAGGCGGTTGGTTGGCCAGCGGGTGACCGCAGACTTGAACGAGTTCTGTACGGAGGCGTAGAGGTTGCCCACGCCCGTGCCGTGCAGGGCCGAGATGAAGTGAATGTCGGCGTAATCAACGAAGAACAGTCGACGTTGCAGCTCGACCTTCACGAAGTCGCGCTCGCTCGGCGTCATGCCGTCCCACTTGTTGATCGCGATCACCAGCGCACGACCCGACTCAATGGCGAAGCCCAGCAGGTTGAGATCGTGATCGACCACGCCTTCGCGGGCGTCCATCACAAAGATCACCACGTTGGCGTCTTTGATCGCCTGCAGGGTCTTGACCACGGAGAATTTTTCGACTTCTTCGTGGATCTTGCCGCGCTTGCGCACACCGGCGGTGTCGATCAGCGTGTACTTCTCGTCGTTACGCTCGAACGGGATGTAGATACTGTCGCGGGTGGTGCCGGGCTCGTCATAGACGATGACCCGGTCTTCACCGAGCATCCGGTTGACCAGGGTCGACTTGCCGACGTTCGGGCGGCCGATGATCGCGATCTTGATCCCGTCTTTTTCGCTAGGGCCAGGAATGCGCTTGGCTTCCTCACCTTCGGCAACGATCTCTTCCTCGCCTTCTTCCAGCTCGTCATCGTCTTTCGGGAAGTCGCTCAGGGCGATTTCCAGCATCTGGGTGATGCCACGACCATGAGCACCGGCGATCGGGATCGCGTGGCCCATGCCCAACGGGGCGAATTCGGCGCGGGCCATTTCAGGGTCGATGTTGTCGACCTTGTTGGCAACCACGTAAGAACGCTTGTTACGTTTGCGCAAATGCTCGGCGATCATCTGGTCGGCGGCGGTAAAACCGGCCTTGGCATCTACCAGGAACAGAACGACATCCGCTTCTTCAATGGCCAGCAGCGACTGCTCGGCCATTTTTTCGTCCATACCGTGCTCGTCACCGGAGATACCGCCGGTGTCGACCAGAATGTAGGAACGCCCTTGCCACTTGGCCTCACCGTATTGGCGATCACGGGTCAGACCGGACAAGTCGCCAACGATGGCGTCGCGAGTCCTGGTCAGGCGGTTGAACAAGGTGGACTTGCCGACGTTCGGTCGGCCCACCAGGGCGATTACGGGAACCATGCGGCTCTCCACTTCGTTATTTCAGAAAATACAAAAGCCGCTGCGAGGCAGCGGCTGGTGCTCGGGGCAGCGCTTGAGGGCGCTGCGAACCCCGTCAAACGGGGCTGCCTGGGGTTTAACCCCAAGCATAGTCAAACCTTTACTTAATGGTCAGGGCTTCCAGTTTGCCACTGTTGCCATACAGATAAATCGTGTCACCCACCACCAGCGGACGGGCACGCAGGCCATCGCTGTCGATGCGCTCGCGGCCGACGAAACGACCGTCCACCTGGCTCAGCAGATGCAGGTAACCTTCCATATCACCGACTGCAACATAGCTGGAGAACACTTCCGGAGCCGACAGTTGACGACGGGCCAGCGAATCGTTGCTCCACAAAGCTGTGGTGGAACGTTCGTCGACGCCTTCAACGGTGCCCGAAGACAGGCTCACGTAGACGCTGCCAAAACCCTGGGCGACACCGGCATAGCTGGAAGCATCACGCTGCCAAAGCTGACGACCGCTTTGCAGGTCCAGTGCCGCAACGCGACCCTGGTAGCTGGCGACATACAGCGTTTCGCCGGAAAGCAGCAGGCCGCCGTCGATATCGACAACGCGCTCCAGTTCCGAACGACCTTGTGGAATCGCTACCCGTTGTTCCCACACCGGCACGCCGTTGGAAATATCGAGAGCGACCACTTTACCGGTCGACAGGCCAGCCACCGCGAGGCGGTTGGTGACGATCGGCGCACTGGTGCCGCGCAGGGTCAATACCGCCGGAGTACTGTCATACAACCAGCGCTGGGTGCCGGTAGCGGCATCCAGACCGATCAGACGGTCATCCTGAGTCTGAACGACAACAACATCACCGTTGTTAGCCGGCGGTGCGAGGACTTCACTGGACACGCGAGCGCGCCATTTCTCTTCACCGTTGATGGCGTCCAGGGCAACGATTTCACCCTTGATCGTACCGAACATGACCAGACCGTAACCCACGCCAACGGCGCCGGAAACAGGCAGTTCAAGGTCCTTCTTCCATTTGACGTCGCCATTGCTGCGATCCATCGCCATCACCACACCGGTGACGTCGGCGGCATAGATGGTATCGCCTTCGATTGCCGGAACCAGCATGTTATACGTTTCGCCCTGACCGTTACCGATCGAACGACTCCACTGCTTGTGCAGAACCACTTCTTCTTTGAAGTCGGTCAGCTCGGCCGGCGGCAATTCTTTTTTGCTGTTGCTGCTGCAACCCGCGGCCAATATGGCCAGAGCCAGCAATGCTGCATGTTTCCAACGAATCACGTCACGCATCCCCTTTAGCCAGGTCGTCCAGCTTGATTTGTAAGCCACCCACTGCCGCTTCATCCGACAGTGCCGCCTTGGCTTTTTGATACGCCGTGTTCGCTTCGTCGGTACGACCCAACTGCACCAGCAGGTCGCCTTTGAGTTCTTCGCGAGTGGCCAGGAATGCTTTATCGGCATCGCCTTCGAGCAGTTTCAGGGCTTCATCGGCCTTGTTCTGCGCGGCCAGCACCTGCGCCAGACGCTGACGAGCAATTTCGCCCAGCGCCGGGTTGGCCGGTTTGGCAACAATGGCTTTCAGCTCGCTGGCTGCGTCATCCAGCTTGCCGCTGTCGACCGCAACTTTTGCCACAAACAGGCTGCCGTACTGCGCGTAAGCGCTACCGCCGAACTCGCTGTTGAGCTTGCCGGCCAGGTCCGCAACACGGGCGGCATCAGGCTTGCCGTCTGGCGTCAGCGTGGTTTCCAGCAGTTGCTGATAGAGCATCGAGGCGCCTTGCGACTGATTGCTCTGATACTTGTGAAAGGCCTGCCAGCCGAACACGATGACCAGCGCCAACAGGCCGCCAGTGACCAGGGGCTTGCCGTTGCGTGTCCACCAGTCCTTCAAATCCGCCAGATGTTCGTCTTCGGTACTCGACACCCCAATACTCCTTAATCGCTAAATCGGCTGTTTGACAGCTTCAACCCTGCACGACGCAGGTGGCCAGGTGTGCAGCAAGCGCATCCCAGGCAATGCTTTGTTGTTCGCCCTGGCCACGCAGGGGTTTGAAACCTACCACTTGCTGGGCCATTTCGTCGTCACCGAGGATCAGCGCGTACAACGCACCGCTCTTGTCGGCTTTCTTGAATTGGCTTTTGAAGCTGCCGGCGCCAGCATTCACTTGCAGGCGCAGGTTGGGCAATTGATCACGAACACGTTCACTCAGGGCCAGACCGGCCAACTCGGCGGCCTCACCGAAGGCGCAGAGGTAGACGTCGACCTGACGGGAAATCTCTTCCGGGATCTGCTCCAGGGTTTCAAGCAACAGCACCAGGCGCTCGATACCCATGGCGAAACCAACGCCAGGGGTCGGCTTGCCACCCATTTGTTCCACCAGACCGTCGTAGCGACCACCGGCACACACGGTGCCTTGGGCGCCCAGCTTGTCGGTGACCCATTCGAAAACGGTCTTGCTGTAGTAATCCAGCCCGCGAACCAGCTTCGGGTTGATCACGTAAGGAATGCCGGCGGCGTCCAGGCGAGCCTTGAGGCCCTCGAAGTGCACGCGGGATTCTTCATCCAGGTATTCGGCCATTTTTGGCGCGTCGACCAGGATCGCTTGGGTATCGGCGTTCTTGGTATCCAGAACCCGCAGCGGGTTGGTCTTCAGACGGCGCTGGCTGTCTTCGTCCAGCTTGTCCAGATGCGCGGACAGGAACTCGACCAGCGCTTCACGGTAGCGGCCGCGCGACTCGGCAGTGCCCAGGCTGTTGAGTTCAAGCTTGACCGCATCACGGATGCCCAGCTCGCCCCACAGGCGCCAGGTCAGCACGATCAGCTCGGCATCGATGTCCGGACCGTCGAGGTTGAAGACTTCGCAACCGATCTGGTGGAACTGGCGATAACGGCCTTTCTGCGGACGTTCGTGGCGGAACATCGGGCCGATGTACCAGAGTTTCTGTACCTGACCGCCGCCGGTGATGCCGTGCTCGAGCACCGCACGCACGCAGGCCGCTGTGCCTTCGGGGCGCAGGGTCAGGGAGTCGCCGTTGCGGTCGTCGAAGGTGTACATCTCTTTTTCGACGATGTCGGTCACCTCACCGATGGAGCGCTTGAACAGCTCGGTGAACTCGACGATCGGCATGCGGATCTGCTTGTAACCGTAGTTATCCAGCAAACGCGAGACGGTGCCTTCGAAATGACGCCACAGGGGGGTCTGCTCGGGCAGGATGTCGTTCATGCCACGTATGGCTTGCAGAGACTTGCTCACTATAAATCCTTAAATTCGTTCGACTTAGCCGCGCGCAATGACTGCTGCGTCAGCTTCGACCTTTTCGGCCGCTTTCTGGCGGATCAAGCGTTCAAGCTCATCCACCAGATTGTCATTCGTCAGTTTCTGCGACGGCTTGCCATCGATGTAAATCAGGTTTGGCGTGCCGCCGGTCAAGCCGATATGGGCTTCCTTGGCTTCGCCCGGTCCGTTGACCACGCAACCGATGACCGCGACATCCAGCGGCACCAGCAGGTCTTCGAGGCGCCCTTCCAGCTCGTTCATGGTTTTGACCACATCGAAGTTCTGCCGCGAGCAGCTCGGGCAGGCGATGAAGTTGATGCCACGGGAACGCAGATGCAGGGATTTGAGAATGTCGTAGCCGACTTTCACTTCCTCGACCGGGTCGGCCGCCAACGAGATGCGAATAGTATCGCCAATCCCTTCGGCGAGCAGCATACCGAGGCCCACGGCGGATTTCACCGTGCCTGAACGCAAACCACCGGCTTCGGTGATGCCCAAGTGCAGCGGTTGGACGATTTCCTTGGCCAGCAAGCGATAAGCGGCGACGGCCATGAACACGTCGGAAGCTTTCACGCTGACCTTGAAGTCCTGGAAGTTCAAACGTTCAAGGTGCTCGACGTGACGCAGGGCAGATTCAACCAGCGCAGCCGGAGTCGGCTCGCCGTATTTCTTTTGCAGGTCTTTTTCCAGGGAACCGGCGTTCACGCCGATGCGGATCGGAATCCCGCGATCACGGGCGGCATCGACTACCGCACGCACGCGGTCTTCGCGACCGATGTTGCCCGGGTTGATTCGCAGGCAGTCAACGCCGAGTTCGGCTACGCGCAGAGCGATCTTGTAGTCGAAGTGGATGTCGGCAACCAAAGGTACTTTGACCAGTTGCTTGATCTTGCCGAAGGCTTCAGCGGCATCCATGTCGGGCACGGAAATTCGCACGATATCGACGCCAGCAGCTTCCAGACGATTGATCTGGGCCACGGTGGCGGCGACGTCGTTGGTGTCGCTGTTGGTCATGCTCTGCACAGCGATAGGTGCATCGCCGCCAACGGGCACGTTACCGACCCAGATCTTGCGGGATTCGCGACGCTTGATTGGAGATTCGCCGTGCATGACTTATTGACCCAACTTCAGGCGAGCAGTCTCGCCACTGGTGAATGGAGCAACATCAACCACCTGACCGTTGTAACTGATCTGCGCGCCACGGGCGTAGCCCAGACGCACGGAAAACGGCGGTTTGCCGCTGACAGAAACGTTTTCGCCTTTTCGCTTGAGACCGCTCAACAGCACCTTGCCGGTGCCGTCCGTCACTTGCGTCCAGCAATCAGCAGTGAATTGCAGTTGAACCTGACCCTGGCCAGCAACCGGAGCAGCCGCTGCTGGAGCGGGAATGGTCGGAGTAACCGAGGCGCTCGCAGGCGGGGTCGATACAACAGGAGCAGTCGGGGATGTCGCGGCCGGAGTCGCGACAACCGGAGCAGTGCTATGCGCAGGTGTAGCGGACGTTGGCGCTGGTGCAACCGGTGCAGCAGGCGCAGTCGCTTCACCTTCGGCCGGCGCTTCAGCCGACGTCTCGGCTTGCGGCAACGCAAGAGCGGTTGTGCCATCAACCTGACCTTCCGCGACAGCCTGGTCTTCCGGCTCGTCCAGCGGATGGATCTGGGTGGTGCCGTCAGCGCCTTCGACTTCAACGTGTTCCGGGCTCAGGCTAGTCAGGTCTTTGGTGCGCAATGAGGTCTGATCCTGCCACCAAATAAAACCACCACCAATCACTGCGAACAGCAACAGCAGGCTGACAACTCGCAAAATGGTGTGGGAAACCCGAACCGGCTCTTCGATACGTCCCAGGCTATGAACGTTGCTGCCCTGGGAGTCAGTGCCGGTGGATTGGTCGAACTGTTGGACCAGTACGGTTTGATCCATGCCGAGCAATTTCGCGTAGGCGCGAATATAACCGCGAGCAAAGGTATGCCCAGGCAGCTTGTCGAAAGCGCCGGCTTCCAGATTGCTCAGGGAATTGACGGTGAGGTTGAGCTTGAGGGCCACTTCGGCCAGCGACCAGCCATTGCTTTCGCGGGCCTGGCGTAAAGTTTCACCGGGATTAACGCGATTCGCTGCTACAACTTCGGGATGCGCCGCTTTCATCATTGCTCCGACAGGTATTGCTGATATTCCGGCGTACCGGGATAGAGTCGTTTTAGTTGCAGGCCAAAACTGGCGGCCTTGTCGCGATCATCAAACACTTTTGCCAGCCGAACGCCGAGCAATAGACTACGTGCATTTTGCTCGGTGAGCAGGCTAAAACGATCGTAATAGTCACGCGCGGGCACATAATGCCTGTCTTCGAAGGACAACTCAGCCATTTCCAGCAATGCACGTGGCTGTTGGCGATTCAAACGCAGGGATTTTTCCAGCTGCTGCTGCGCCAGATCACGCTGCCCCAGCTTTGAAGCGGTCATTCCGAGGTTCTCGAACACCCGCGAACGCTCAGGATACAAGGTATCGGCGGCGGCCTGTTCAAAGCGCTCGTAAGCTTCTTTGTAGCGTTTCTCTTCGAAAAGAAAACTGCCGTAGTTGTTCAGGATTCGCGCATCGTTGGGGCGGGAAGACAGCGCCTTGCGAAAATGCTGATCCGCCAGCTCCGGCTCCATCTCGGCCTGGAATACCAGACCCAGCGCAGCGTTGGCATCCGGATCCGAGTCATCCAGATCCAGCGCTTTCTTCAACGGTACTTTCGCCCGTTCGGTCATGCCCTGCTGCAAGTACCCCAAGCCCAGCTGCACATAGGCAACGCGCGCTTCATCGCGGCCCTTGCTGGTCTTCATCGGGTTGAAATCGCCCGACAGGACACAGCCAGCACACAGGCTGGCCAACAGCAAAAGCAGCGCGAAGCGCAGGGACATAGAGATCCTCTCTTAATTATTGTTCGCAGCGTTTGTTGCGATATCGTTTTCGGCGCTTAACTCGCGCACGGCGATATAACGTTCGCTGCGACGGGTGCGATCCAGCACCTGTCCTACCAATTGGCCACACGCGGCGTCGATGTCTTCACCGCGGGTGGTGCGTACGGTGACATTGAAGCCGGCATGGTGAAGCTGATCCTGGAAACGACGAATCGCGTTGTTACTCGGGCGCTCGTAACCGGAATGCGGGAACGGGTTGAACGGAATCAGGTTGATCTTGCACGGGATGTTCTTGAGCAACTCGATCATTTCGACCGCGTGTTCGACCTTGTCGTTGATGTCCTTGAGCAAAGTGTACTCGATGGTCAATACGCGCTTCTCGCCCAGGGACGACATGTAGCGCTGGCACGACTCGAGCAGCATCTTAAGCGGATACTTCTTGTTGATCGGCACCAATTGGTTACGCAATGCGTCGTTCGGTGCGTGCAGGGACAACGCCAGGGAGACGTCGATGTGCTTGGACAGCTCATCGATCATCGGCACCACACCCGAGGTAGACAGGGTTACGCGGCGCTTGGAGATCCCGTAGCCCAGGTCATCCATCATCAGATGCATGGCAGCCACGACGTTGTCGAAGTTCAGCAGCGGCTCACCCATGCCCATCATCACCACGTTGGTGATGGCACGGTCGGCGGTCGCCGGGATGCTGCCGAACGATTTATTGGCAATCCACACCTGGCCGATGACTTCGGCGGCGGTGAGGTTGCTATTGAAACCTTGCTTGCCGGTGGAGCAGAAACTGCAATCCAGGGCACAGCCTGCCTGGGACGAAACGCACAAAGTGCCGCGTTTGCCCTGGGGAATGTACACGGTCTCGACGCAGCTACCGGACGCCACGCGCACCACCCACTTACGGGTGCCGTCGGTGGAGATGTCCTCGCTGACCACTTCAGGACCGCGAACCTCGGCAATAACCTTGAGCTTGTCGCGCAAGGCCTTGCTGACGTTCGTCATGGCGTCGAAATCATCGACGCCAAGGTGGTGAATCCATTTCATTACCTGACCGGCACGGAAACGCTTCTCCCCGATTGAGTCGAAGAATTTTTCCATTTCCAGCTGAGTCAGACCCAGCAGGTTGGTTTTTACAGTCGATGTAGTCATGGATTCACCTTCACTCTTAAGCCAATGCTTAGCGAGTGGTTACTTCAGTAGCTGCGAAGAAGTACGAGATTTCGCGAGCAGCAGCGGCTTCGGAGTCCGAACCGTGTACAGCGTTGGCATCGATGGAGTCAGCGAAGTCAGCGCGGATGGTACCGGCTGCAGCTTCTTTAGGGTTGGTAGCGCCCATCAGCTCACGGTTCAGAGCGATAGCGTTTTCGCCTTCCAGAACCTGAACGACAACCGGACCGGAGATCATGAAAGCAACCAGGTCACCGAAGAAACCACGAGCGCTGTGCTCAGCGTAGAAGCCTTCAGCTTCAGCTTTGGACAGTTGCTTCAGTTTCGAAGCTACAACGCGCAGGCCAGCTTTTTCGAAACGAGTGGTGATCTCGCCGATAACGTTTTTTGCAACAGCGTCAGGCTTGATGATGGAGAAAGTACGTTGAACAGCCATGGTGTAACTCCAGAAACGGTAATTTGCGAAAAATTAAACCCGCGAATTATACGCGGGTTCTTTGGTATTGCCTAACTGCATACGGCGCAGACTCAGTCTGCTTCTTCGATCCAGGCGGCCTGAATGGCTTCAAGCACCTTCTCGCCACCGCGGGTCGGATCATCACTGAACTCCGGCAATGCCAGCACCCATTTGTGCAGATCGACGAAGTTCACATAATGCGGATCCACATCCGGCTTGGACTCAGCCAATTGGATCGCGATTTCCAGCACATCAACCCATTTCAGACTCATTTCAGTTCCTTGAATCAGTGCGGCGCTTCAGCCGCATGGTTGACCGAGTATTTCGGAATTTCGACGGTCAGGTCTTCAGTCCCGACGATCGCCTGACAGCCTAGACGCGATTGCGCCTCCAGACCCCAGGCACGATCAAGAAAGTCTTCTTCCAGCTCATCCGCCTCTTCCAGCGAGTCGAAACCTTCGCGGATGATGCAATGGCAGGTAGTGCAGGCGCAGACGCCGCCACAGGCGCTTTCCATCTCGATATGGTGTTCATGGGCCAGCTCGAGAATGGATATACCGGGCTCAGCTTCCACAACCATGCCGTCCGGGCAAAACTTTTCGTGTGGCAGAAAAATGACCTGCGGCATCGTTATTCCTCAATCTCATTCAGGTTGCGCCCCGCCAGCGCGGCTTTCACCGTCGAGTCCAGGCGGCGGGCAGCAAAGGCGTCGGTCACTTGCGACAGACGCTTGGTCTGCTGCTCGATGGCGTAACCATCGGTGCCTTTCATCAATTCGGTCAGCTCCTGCATCTGCAATTCGATGACCATGCGCTCTTCGGCGTCGAGCAAACGCTCGCCATCAACATCGAGGGCGCCCTGCACCGCTTCGATCAGGCGCTGGGCATCGACCTGCTGTTCACGCAACACACGAGCGACCTTGTCGTCATTGGCGTGCTGGAACGAATCCTTGAGCATCTTGGCAATTTCGCCATCCGTCAGACCGTAGGACGGCTTGACCTGGATGCTGGCCTCAACGCCCGAACCCAGTTCGCGTGCCGCGACGCTGAGCAGACCGTCGGCATCGACCTGGAAGGTCACGCGAATCTTCGCCGCACCGGCCACCATCGCCGGAATGCCGCGCAATTCGAAGCGCGCCAGGGAGCGGCAGTCGCTGATCAGCTCGCGCTCGCCCTGCAATACGTGGATCGCCATGGCCGACTGGCCATCTTTATACGTCGTGAAGTCCTGAGCGCGGGCGACAGGGATGGTGGTGTTCCGTGGAATCACCTTCTCCATCAGTCCGCCCATGGTTTCCAGCCCCAGGGACAACGGAATCACGTCAAGCAACAGCAACTCATCGCCATCGCGCTTGTTGCCAGCCAATGTATCGGCCTGGATCGCAGCACCAATGGCTACCACTTGATCCGGATCGATTTCGGTCAGCGGCTCGCGACCGAAGGCTTCTGCGACCGCTTCGCGAACGCGAGGCACACGGGTCGAACCGCCCACCATGACCACCGCATGCACTTCGCCCAGCTCGATGCCGGAATCACGCACAGCGCGGCGACAGGCTTTCAGGCTGCGGGCAACCATTGGCTCGATCAGCGCATTGAAGGCTTCACGGGTCAGCTCGGCTTTCCAGTCGCCATAAGCGACTTCAACGGTCGAGGCATTGGTCAGAGCTTCTTTGGCCGCACAAGCGGTTTGCAGCAGATTGCGTTGTGCACCCGGATCGAGGTCGGCGGACAGACCGGCGCTCTCGATGATCCAGCCAGCGATTGCATGGTCGAAGTCATCGCCGCCCAGCGCGCTGTCGCCGCCGGTAGCCAAAACCTCAAACACACCGCCGGTCAGGCGCAGAATCGAAATATCGAAGGTGCCGCCACCCAGGTCATAAATGGCAACCAGGCCTTCGGCGTGTTGATCCAGACCGTAGGCCACAGCGGCAGCGGTCGGCTCATTGAGCAGACGCAGCACATTCAGACCGGCCAGTTTGGCCGCATCCTTGGTGGCTTGACGCTGAGCATCGTCGAAATAGGCCGGAACGGTGATCACCGCGCCCACCAGTTCGCCACCCAACGTCGCTTCGGCGCGTTGACGCAGCACTTTCAGGATATCGGCGGAAACTTCGACCGGGCTTTTCGGGCCCTGAATCGTGTCGATGAACGGCATGTGCGACTCGCCGCCGACGAAGCGGTACGGCAGTTGGTCGCCCAATTGCTTGACGTCGGACAGACCACGACCCATCAAGCGCTTGACCGACAGCACGGTGTTCAAGGGATCGGTGGCGGCAGCCAGTTTGGCCGACTCGCCGACCTCGACACGATCGGCGTGATAGCGCACGGCAGACGGCAGGATGACCTGCCCGTCTGCGTCAGCCAGGGGTTCGGAAAGACCACTGCGCAATGCAGCGACCAGCGAATTGGTAGTGCCCAAGTCGATCCCCACAGCCAGACGACGCTGGTGCGGTTGAGGACTTTGGCCGGGTTCGGCGATCTGCAGTAGGGCCATCGTTATCAGGACTTATCTGTATATCAGGCGTGCGACCGGAGCGGCACTGGGTTAATCGTCGAGGCGCTCTTCTAACTGGCGCACTTCGTAGGTGAGCTTGTCGAGGAACTGCATGCGCCGCATCAGGCGCTCGGCCTGCTCGCGGTGCGCCGCATCATTCCAACAAGCCGCGAAGCTTTGGTTCAGTACATCCTGGGCGGTTTTCAGGCGACGCTTGAACACTGCAACACCGGCCAGATCGGCACTGTCCTGCAGGTCTTCGAGCTCTTCACGCAGTTCCATCTGCTGCAGAAGGAACTCCGGATCATGCACCGTGACCTCCAGCGGCAGCTCACCACCATTCAAGGCGAGCAAGTAACGCGCGCGCTTGGGTGGACTTTTGAGCGTCTGGTAGGCCTCGTTGAGGCTCGCGGATTGCTCTAGCGCCAACCGTTGCTCACGCTCGGAAGCGTCAGCAAAGCGGTCCGGATGAACACTGCGCGCCAACTCACGGTAGCGCGTAGCCAGCTGGTCGAGGTCCAGATTGAAACTCGGTTGCAGCTCAAATAAAGCGAAATGACAAGGAGTACCCACGACAAGCCTCAGATGTTGAAGCTTTCGCCGCAGCCACATTCACCGCGCACGTTGGGGTTGTTGAACTTGAAGCCTTCGTTCAACCCTTCCTTGACGAAATCGAGTTCGGTGCCGTCCAGGTAGGCCAGGCTTTTCGGGTCGATGATCACTTTCTCGCCGTGACTTTCGAACACCTGATCCTCTGCAACCACCTCGTCGACAAACTCCAGCACGTAGGCAAGGCCGGAACAGCCTGTGGTGCGAACACCCAGACGAATCCCTTCACCTTTGCCGCGCCCGTTGAGGGAGCGTCGCACGTGTTGAGCAGCCGCTTCTGTCATGCTGATAGCCATCGGTGACTCCTTACTCGTCGCCAAAACTTGAAAGTCAGATCAAGCCTTTCTTCTGCTTGTAGTCGCGAACGGCCGCTTTGATAGCGTCTTCAGCAAGTACGGAGCAGTGAATTTTTACTGGCGGCAGGGCCAGTTCTTCAGCCAGCTGAGTGTTTTTGATGGTCTCTGCTTCATCCAGAGTCTTGCCTTTCATCCACTCGGTCGCCAGGGAGCTGGAGGCGATAGCCGAACCGCAACCGTAGGTCTTGAACTTGGCGTCTTCGATGATGCCTTGCTCGTTGACCTTGATCTGCAGACGCATCACGTCGCCGCACGCTGGGGCGCCGACCATGCCGGTGCCGACATCAGGGTCTTCCGCGTCCATCTTGCCGACGTTGCGCGGGTTCTCGTAGTGGTCGATGACCTTTTCGCTGTAAGCCATGATTCTTAATCCTCACTCATCAGAGAGTCGCTCTTGAGCCCTGAAACCTGCGTTTACAGGGCCGGTTTGCGGCGACTTGAAATCAGTGTGCCGCCCACTCGATTTTCGAAATGTCGACACCGTCTTTGTACATGTCCCACAGCGGCGACAGAGTGCGCAGCTTGGTAACGGCCTCGCAGACTTTCTGCGCGGCGTAGTCGATTTCTTCTTCGGTGGTGAAACGGCCGAAGGTGAAGCGAATCGAGCTGTGTGCCAGTTCGTCGTTGCGGCCCAGGGCGCGCAGTACGTACGAAGGCTCAAGGGAAGCCGAGGTGCAGGCCGAACCGGACGAAACCGCCAGATCCTTGAGCGCCATGATCAGCGACTCGCCTTCAACGTAGTTGAAGCTCAGGTTCAGGTTGTGCGGTACGCGGGCGGTCATGCTGCCGTTGATGTACAGCTCTTCCAGGCCTTCGACCTGTTTGAAGAAGCGGTCGCTCAAGGCTTTGATGCGCACGTTCTCGGCAGCCATGTCTTCCTTGGCTACGCGGAAAGCTTCGCCCATGCCAACGATCTGGTGGGTCGCCAGGGTGCCCGAACGCATACCGCGTTCGTGACCGCCGCCGTGCATGGTCGCTTCGATGCGAACACGCGGCTTGCGGCTCACGTACAGTGCGCCGATGCCTTTAGGGCCGTAGGTTTTGTGGGCAGAGAACGACATCATGTCGACTTTCAGCTTCGACAGGTCGATGTCGACCTTGCCGGTGGACTGAGCAGCGTCGACGTGGAACAGGATGCCCTTGGAGCGGGTCAGTTCGCCGATGGCTGCGATGTCGTTGATGGTGCCGATTTCGTTGTTCACATGCATGACCGAAACCAGGATGGTGTCTTCACGCAGTGCTGCTTCGATCATGGCTGGTGTAACCAGGCCATCAGTCTGAGGCTCGAGGTAGGTCACTTCGAAACCTTCACGCTCCAGTTGGCGCATGGTGTCGAGGACAGCCTTGTGCTCAATCTTGGTGGTGATCAGGTGTTTGCCTTTGGTCGCATAGAAATGCGCCGCACCCTTGATTGCCAGGTTGTCGGACTCGGTGGCACCGGAGGTCCAGACGATCTCACGCGGGTCGGCGTTGACCAGGTCAGCGACCTGACGACGAGCGTTTTCGACGGACTCTTCAGCTTTCCAGCCGAACACGTGGGAACGGGACGCCGGGTTACCGAAGTTTCCGTCAACCAGCAGGCATTCACTCATTTTTTGCGCTACACGCGGATCAACCGGGGTGGTCGCAGAGTAATCAAGGTAAATCGGCAATTTCATGGACTATCTCCTAAATCAGGCTGGCTGGCGTGCCGCTAGCTCTTTGGCTGTCATTCGACGGCGGACGCTTCAATCTTGTCCAGGCGTGGCGCCTTGCTGTTGCAACGGCGCTGATCCTGACGCTGGGCTACTTCTTGTACCTCACGGCGAGTGACAAGGTCAGCCAAGCTGATACCGCTGAGAAATTCGTGAATCTGCAGGCTCAGATCGCACCACAAGTGGTGGGTCAGACAGGTGTCGCCTTGATGGCAATCGCCCTGGCCCTGGCATTTGGTTGCATCGACCGATTCGTTTACCGCATCGATCACCTGGGCGACCTGGATACCCTGCATGTCGCGCGACAGCTGGTAGCCACCGCCTGGACCACGGACGCTGGACACCAGATTGCTGCGGCGCAATTTGGCGAAAAGCTGTTCGAGGTAGGACAGGGAGATGCCTTGGCGCTCGGAGATATCGGCCAGGGACACCGGCCCGTGCTGCGCATGCAACGCCAGGTCAAGCATGGCGGTCACGGCGTATCGGCCTTTTGTAGTCAGTCGCATGGACAATTACCACGGAGTTCAGAATGGGGCGAGTATGCAATTCCCGAGTATTTAAGTCAACTATAAGACCTAGTACTTTAGTCAGGATTACCCGCAAAAGAGCGCGCGCATCATAGCAAAGGCTGGCGGCGTACAGCCAGCAATTGCGCGTTATCGTTCTTCGCGAGCAGGCTCGCTCCCACAGGTGACCGCATTCCAATGTGGGAGCGAGCCTGCTCGCGATGAAGTTGACTCGGTTTAGCCGGCCTGGCTCTGATCCTTGTCCTTCACACAGGCAAAGTCTTCTTCGCGCAGTTCAGGGAGATCTTTCGCACAGTAATTGCTCCCCAGGTCCTTCAGCGCCCCGCACATCCCTTCAAGTCGACCATCTACAGCCTGCAGATGATCGAGCAACTGGTTAATGGCTCGAGCCACTGGGTCCGGCATGTCTTCACCGACACCATAGGCATCAAAACCGATCTTCTCGGCCATGGCCTTACGCTTGGCATCTTGCTCATCGTCAGACTTGACGATGATCCGACCCGGAATTCCGACCACCGTCGCACCCGCCGGAACCGCCTTGGTGACCACAGCATTGGAACCGACCTTGGCGCCGGCGCCGACCGTGAACGGGCCAAGCACCTTGGCTCCCGCCCCCACCACAACCCCGTCTTCCAGAGTCGGGTGACGCTTGCCCTTGTTCCAGCTGGTGCCACCCAGGGTCACGCCCTGATAAAGAGTGACGTCATTGCCGATCTCAGCGGTTTCACCGATGACGATGCCCATGCCATGGTCGATAAAGAAGCGACGACCGACCTTGGCACCCGGATGAATTTCGATCCCGGTCAACCAGCGACCGAAGTTCGACACCAGTCGCGCCAGCCATTTCCAGCCCATGCCCCACAGGGCCGACGACAGACGATGGATCCAGATGGCGTGCATGCCCGGGTAGCACGTCAGAACTTCAAAGGCGTTGCGCGCTGCCGGGTCACGATGGAAAACACTCTGGATATCTTCACGCAAACGCTCGAACATTTTTAATCCTTCCGCTTAAGAAGCTCACCACGGGCCGCTTTCTGGGTTTCCGTGAGGATGCCACGCAATATATTCATTTCCGCCCGGCTGACCGAGCTGCGTCCGTACAACCGGCGCAGGCGCGCCATCAAGTGCCGTGGCTTTTCCGGATCGAGGAATTCAATGGCCACCAGGGTTTGCTCCAGGTGTTCATAGAATCGTTCCAGCTCATCCATGGTCGCCAGCTCACCACTTTTGGTGGACGCCACTTCATCCTTCTCGACCTTGCTCGGCTGACCTTGGGCCGCGAGCCAGGACATACGCACTTCATAGCTCAACACCTGCACCGCCGCCCCAAGGTTCAGCGAACTGAACTCAGGGTCCGATGGGATGTGCACGTGATAATGACATCGCTGCAACTCTTCATTGGTCAGGCCGGAATCTTCACGACCAAAGACCAAGGCGATCTCAGCACCCTGCGAGGCCTCTTCCACAACCTTCACTCCGCATTCGCGGGGATCGAGCAACGGCCAGGGAATGCGACGGTCACGGGCGCTGGTGCCGAGCACCAGATTGCAGCCGACCAAGGCATCTTCCAAGGTGGCGACGACTTGCGCGTTTTCAAGGATGTCACCGGCACCGGAAGCACGAGCATCGGCTTCGTGATGCGGGAACAACCGCGGTTCGACCAGCACCAGCCGCGACAGGCCCATGTTCTTCATGGCACGCGCAGCCCCGCCGATATTGCCCGGATGGCTGGTATTGACCAGGACGACACGAATGTTTTGCAGCAAGGGAGGCGCTCTCGAACACTTTAATGGGGAGCAGAATCTTACAGCTCAACCTACCGTTAAGCTATGAAAGCGAACACTGACCTTCACCTGTAGAAACTTTCTGATAGAATGCCCGGCTTTCTTTAACAACCTTAGGTGACACATCCATGCAGCCCATGCTGAATATCGCGCTGCGCGCCGCCCGCAGCGCCAGTGAATTGATCTTCCGCTCCATCGAGCGCCTGGATACCATCAAGGTCGACGAAAAAGACGCCAAGGATTACGTATCCGAGGTGGATCGCGCCGCCGAGCAGAAAATCATCGACGCGCTGCGCAAGGCCTACCCTACCCACGGCATTCTCGGTGAAGAAACCGGCATGCACCCTGGTAGTGGCGAAGGCGAAGAGTACCTGTGGATCATCGATCCGCTGGACGGCACCACCAACTTCCTGCGCGGCATTCCTCACTTCGCTGTCAGCATCGCCTGCAAATACCGCGGTCGCCTGGAACACGCTGTTGTTCTGGACCCGGTTCGCCAGGAAGAATTCACTGCCAGCCGTGGTCGTGGCGCTCAACTGAACGGTCGTCGTCTGCGCGTCAGCGGCCGCACCAGCCTGGACGGCGCCCTGCTGGGTACCGGTTTCCCGTTCCGCGATGACCAAATGGACAACCTCGACAACTACCTGGGCATGTTCCGCGCCCTGGTTGGCCAGACTGCCGGCATCCGCCGCGCCGGCTCGGCGAGCCTGGACCTGGCTTACGTAGCGGCCGGCCGTTTCGACGCATTCTGGGAGTCGGGCCTGTCCGAGTGGGACATGGCTGCAGGCGCCCTGCTGATCCAGGAAGCCGGCGGTTTGGTGAGCGACTTCACCGGCGGTCACGACTTCCTTGAGAAAGGCCACGTCGTTGCCGGTAACACCAAATGCTTCAAAGCAGTACTGACGGCCATCCAGCCGCACCTGCCAGCCTCGCTGAAACGCTAAGCGAGCAGCCACAAAAAAGCACCCTTCGGGGTGCTTTTTTTATGCCTGGAATCCGAGCTCAACAACATCACCGATCAACTGTGGGAGCGAGCCTGCTCGCGAAGCGGTGTATAAGCCACCACCATTGTCGGATGTGACGACGCCTTCGCGAGCAGGCTCGCTCCCACAGGGGATAGTTGGCGACATGAAAATCCAGGCACAAAAAAAAGCACCCCGAAGGGTGCTTCTTTTTGACTCTCAAACCTGAATATTTAGCGGTTCTCTTCGTTCTGCCCCAGGACTAGCTTGCCTTCCTTATCGACCGGAATCTGGTTGCCTGGATCGCGATCCATCCGCACCTTGCCTTCCTTGCCATCCAGTGAATAACGGACGTCATACCCTACGACCTTGTCACTGATGTCATTCACCGTATTGCAGCGAGTTTGGGTCGTGGTGTAGGTGTCACGCTCCTGCATGCCTTCTTGCACCTTGTTACCCGCATAACCGCCGCCGACCGCACCGGCCACTGTGGCGATCTTCTTGCCAGTACCGCCGCCGATCTGATTACCCAACAGACCACCAGCCAGCGCACCGACCACCGTACCGGCGATCTGGTGTTGATCTTTCACCGGCGCTTGCCGGGTTACTGCAACGTCCTTGCATACTTCACGTGGCGTCTTGATTTGTGTCTTGACCGGTTCAACGGCTAGAACTTGCGCATACTCAGGGCCGCTTTTTTTAACGAGGCTGTAGGTGGCAACAGCACCCCCGGCCGTCACACCAACAGCACCCAATACTGCACCAACCAGCATCGACTTGTTCACATGAACCTCCTGACCATCACATGCGGGACATGCCCGCGCTTCTCCCAGCCTTGGAGCATAAAAAAAGGCGCGAGTTCAACACTCGCGCCTTTTCGGCCGACAGCTGGAAAACGATAGCCGTTATGGGCGGTCGTCGACTTCCTTATCGGTAGCCACTGCAGGAATCAGATCCTCAGTGCTCAGGTTCAGCCAGATCAGCACGACGTTGGCGATGTAGATCGACGAGTAAGTACCCGCCAACACACCGATAAACAGCGCGATGGAGAAGCCGAACAGGTTATCGCCACCGAAGAACAACAGGGCCGAGATCGCCAGCAAGGTGGAGATCGACGTCGCCATGGTCCGCAGCAGGGTTTGCGTCGTCGAGATATTGATGTTCTCGATCAGGGTCGCCTTGCGCAGTACGCGGAAGTTCTCACGAACCCGGTCGAATACCACGATGGTGTCGTTGAGCGAGTAACCAATGATCGCCAGCACCGCCGCCAACACCGTCAGGTCGAAGGTGATCTGGAAGAACGACAGGATACCGATGGTCACGATCACGTCGTGAATCAACGAAACGATGGCACCGATCGCGAACTTCCACTGAAAGCGGAAAGCCAGGTAGATCAGGATGCCGCCCAACGCCATCAGCATGCCGAGGCCGCCCTGGTCGCGCAGTTCTTCACCGACCTGAGGGCCGACGAATTCGACGCGCTTGACCGTCGCCGGGTTATCGCCGCCGACCTTCAGCAGCGCTTCAGCCACTTGATGGCCCAGCTGCGGGTCTTCACCCGGCATGCGCACCAGCAAATCGGTGGTTGCACCGAAGCTCTGCACGATCGCCTCGTGATAACCCGATGTAACCAGCTGCTCACGCACCTTGGTGACATCGGCCGGACGCTCGTAGGTCAGCTCGATGAGCGTACCGCCGGTGAAGTCCAGGCCCCAGTTCATGCCCTTGGTGGCAACACTGAACAACGCCAGTGCGGTAAGGAACAATGTGACGCCGAACGCAACGTTGCGAACGCCCATGAAGTTGATTGTACGTAACATGGCAGCCCCTTAAATCCACAACTTCTTGAAGTCACGACCGCCGAAGATCAGGTTGACCATCGCGCGGGTCACCATGATGGCCGTGAACATCGAGGTAAAGATCCCGAGGGACATGGTCACTGCGAAACCTTTGACTGGACCGGTGCCCATCGCAAAGAGAATCCCGCCGACCAACAAGGTTGTCAGGTTGGCGTCGAGAATCGCGGTGAATGCCCGGCCGAAGCCTTCGTTGATTGCCCGTTGTACGGTCATGCCCGCCGCGATCTCTTCACGTATCCGCGAGAAGATCAGAACGTTGGCGTCGACAGCCATACCCATGGTCAACACGATACCGGCGATACCCGGCAGGGTCAGCGTTGCACCCAGCAGCGACATCAGGGCCAGCAGCAGCACCATGTTCACCGCCAGAGCGACGGTGGCGATGATGCCGAAGAAGCGGTAGATGGCCATGATAAACAGCGAGACAAACAGCATGCCCCACAGCGATGCATCGATACCTTTGACGATGTTGTCGGCACCCAGGCTCGGGCCAATGGTGCGCTCTTCAGCGAAGTACATCGGGGCAGCCAGACCACCGGCACGCAGCAGCAGCGCCAGTTCGGACGACTCGCCCTGGCCGTTCAGGCCAGTGATGCGGAACTGAGCACCCAGCGGCGACTGGATGGTCGCCAGGCTGATGATCTTTTTCTCTTCCTTGAACGTCTGGACCGGCACGTCTTTCTCGACGCCATTAACCACTTGCTTGACGTAAGTGGTAACCGGACGCTGCTCGATAAAGATCACTGCCATGCTGCGACCAACGTTGCTGCGAGTCGCACGACTCATCAGCTCGCCACCGTGACCATCCAGGCGGATGTTCACTTCTGGCGTGCCGTGCTCGCCGAAGCCAGCCTTGGCGTCAGTGACCTGGTCACCGGTGATGATCAAGCCACGCTCGATCTGCGCCGGCGGACGCTTGCCTTCACGGAACTCGAAGGTTTCGGAAGTGGCTTTCGAAGCACCTGGCTCAGCGGCCAGACGGAACTCAAGGTTGGCCGTCTTGCCGAGAATACGCTTGGCTTCGGCAGTGTCCTGCACGCCCGGCAGCTCAACCACGATGCGGTTGGCGCCCTGACGCTGAACGATTGGCTCGGCAACACCCAGCTCGTTGACGCGGTTCCGTACCGTGGTCAAGTTCTGCTTGATGGAGTATTCACGGATTTCCGCCAGCTTGGCCGGGGTCATCGCCAGACGCAGTACCGGTTGGCCATTGAGGTCGGCCGGAACAATGTCGAAATCGTTGAAGCTCTTGCGGATCAGCGTACGGGCTTGTTCGCGGGCTGCTTCATCAGTGAAGCCCAGCTGAATGGCACCGTTGAGTTGCGGCAGGCTGCGATAGCGCAGCTTCTCTTTACGCAACAGGCTCTTGACGTCGCCTTCGTAGACTTTCAGGCGCGCATCGAGCGCTTTGTCCATGTCCACTTCCAGCAGGAAGTGCACACCACCGGACAAGTCCAGACCCAGCTTCATCGGGTGCGCGGCCAGGCTGCGCAGCCATTGCGGGGTGGTTTGTGCCAGGTTCAGTGCAACGACGTAGTCATCACCCAATGCCTTGCGCACGACGTCCTTGGCAGGCAGCTGATCTTCAGCCTTGGTCAGACGAATCAGACCACCCTTGCCGTTGGCGGCCAAAGTGGCAGCCTTGACGTTGATCCCGGACTCCTTGAGCGCAGCGCTCACACGGTCCAGATCAGCCTGATTGACCAACAGCGCAGTGCTTGCACCGCTGACCTGAATGGCCGGGTCATCAGGATATAGATTGGGAGCGGAATAAATCAGACCGACCGCCAGCACCGCCAGGATCAGAATGTATTTCCACAGAGGGTATTTGTTCAGCATCACGCCGCCCGCTTATGACGCGGGGCGCCTTGCGCGCCCCGTCGATTGAGTAGAAGTTGAAACTTAGATCGCTTTTAGCGTGCCTTTTGGCAACGTGGCGGCGATGGCGCCTTTCTGGAACTTCATTTCGATCGTGTCGGAAACTTCCAGAACAACGAAGTCGTCTGCCACTTTAGTGATCTTGCCGGCGATACCACCGGTGGTCACAACTTCGTCGCCTTTCTGCAGGCTGCTCAGCAGGTTCTTCTGCTCTTTGGCGCGCTTGGCCTGTGGACGCCAGATCATCAGGTAGAAGATGACCAGGAAACCGACCAGGAAAATCCACTCAAAACCGCCACCCATAGGGCCGGCAGCTGCCGGTGCAGCAGCGTCAGCCATGGCATTAGAGATAAAAAAGCTCATTTAGCACTCCAGTTGCAAATGTTGAATCTTGGGGTCAGAAAACTCAGTCCAAAGGCGGAACAGGTAACCCGCGTTTGGCGTAGAAGGCATCGACAAAGGCGGCCAATGTACCCTGTTGAATAGCCTCGCGCAAACCAGCCATAAGCACCTGGTAATGGCGCAAATTGTGGATGGTATTCAACATGCTACCCAGCATTTCGCCACACTTGTCCAGATGGTGCAGATAAGCACGGGAGAAGTTCTGGCAGGTATAGCAATCGCAGGTCGGATCCAGCGGCGAATCATCATGGCGATGGAACGCGTTACGGATCTTCAGCACGCCTGTATCAATGAATAGATGCCCATTGCGGGCATTACGGGTTGGCATCACGCAATCGAACATGTCCACACCGCGGCGCACACCCTCAACCAGATCTTCCGGTTTGCCAACGCCCATAAGGTAACGAGGTTTGTCAGCCGGCATCTGACCCGGCAGGTAATCCAGCACCTTGATCATCTCGTGTTTCGGCTCGCCCACCGACAGACCGCCAATGGCCAGACCATCGAAGCCGATATTGTCGAGGCCTTCCAGGGAACGCATGCGCAAATCCTGGTGCATGCCGCCCTGAACGATGCCGAACAGTGCCGCCGTGTTGTCGCCATGGGCTTCTTTCGAACGCTTGGCCCAACGCAACGACAGCTCCATCGATACCCGCGCGACGTCTTCGTCAGCCGGGTACGGGGTGCATTCGTCGAAGATCATCACGATGTCCGAGCCCAGATCGCGCTGGACCTGCATCGACTCTTCCGGGCCCATGAACACTTTGGCGCCGTCAACCGGAGAAGCGAAGGTCACGCCCTCCTCCTTGATCTTGCGCATGGCGCCCAGGCTGAACACCTGGAAACCGCCGGAGTCAGTCAGAATCGGGCCTTTCCACTGCATGAAATCGTGCAGGTCGCCGTGCTTCTTGATCACTTCGGTGCCAGGACGCAGCCACAAGTGGAAGGTGTTGCCCAGAATGATTTCCGCGCCCGTGGCGGTGATATCCCGCGGCAACATGCCCTTGACCGTGCCGTAGGTGCCCACCGGCATGAAGGCCGGGGTTTCTACGGTACCGCGTGGAAAGGTCAAACGACCGCGACGAGCCTTGCCATCGGTGGCAAGGAGCTCAAAAGACATGCGACTGGTGCGACTCATTCTGTTTCCTCAGGGCCACGTGGCGCGGGATTACGGGTGATAAACATCGCATCACCGTAGCTGAAAAAGCGGTATTCATGCTCCACGGCGGCTTTATAAGCGGCCATGGCTTCGGGATAACCGGCGAACGCCGAAACCAGCATCAACAGCGTGGATTCGGGCAAATGAAAGTTGGTGACCAGGGCATCGACCACATGAAACGGGCGGCCCGGGTAGATAAAGATGTCAGTGTCGCCACTGAACGGCTTGAGCACGCCATCGCGCGCGGCGCTTTCCAGGGAACGCACGCTGGTGGTCCCCACGGCCACCACGCGACCACCGCGAGCGCGGCAGGCCTCGACGGCATCGACCACGCCCTGACCGACTTCCAGCCACTCGCTGTGCATGTGGTGGTCTTCGATCTTCTCGACGCGCACCGGCTGGAACGTGCCCGCACCGACGTGCAAGGTCACGAATGCAGTCTCAACGCCCTTGGCAGCAATCGCCTCCATCAGCGGCTGATCGAAATGCAGCCCCGCCGTCGGCGCCGCTACCGCACCCAAACGCTCGGCGTAGACCGTCTGATAACGCTCGCGGTCCGAACCTTCATCCGGGCGGTCTATATAAGGAGGCAACGGCATGTGCCCGACGCGGTCGAGCAGCGGCAACACCTCTTCGGCGAACCCCAGCTCAAACAACGCGTCATGGCGCGCCAGCATCTCGGCTTCGCCACCGCCATCAATCAGGATCTTAGAACCCGGCTTCGGCGACTTGCTGGAACGCACATGGGCCAGCACGCGATGACTGTCCAGCACCCGCTCCACCAGGATTTCCAGCTTGCCGCCGGAAGCCTTCTGGCCAAAAAGCCGCGCCGGAATCACCCGGGTATTGTTGAACACCATCAAATCGCCCGGGCGCAAATGCTCGAGCAAATCAGTGAATTGACGGTGTGCCAGGGCGCCGCTGACCCCATCAAGGGTCAACAGGCGACTGTTGCGACGCTCGGCCAAAGGATGGCGGGCGATCAGCAAATCAGGGAGCTCGAAGGTAAAGTCAGCAACGCGCATGATGGGGTTCGTCTAGCAGGGCCGGGAAGTCTAGCGGAAATATCAAAAATTCTCCATGTACCTGATTGACCGACGGTTATCTCATCTCTATACTTCGCCGCCATTGAGCCCTGATGGCGGAATTGGTAGACGCGGCGGATTCAAAATCCGTTTTCGCAAGAAGTGGGAGTTCGAGTCTCCCTCGGGGCACCATGTACATATATCCAGCGGTCCCTACCAGACCCTGGAAAGCAGATAAACCGGCCCTTACGCCGGTTTTTTTGTGCCTGCGATTCCCGAGCACTCCCTTGCCAGCCCAACGTTATGTGAGTAGATTCGTGAGTAGATGAGTTTGGTCTAGAAATCTACTCACACATCGACGGGTACTCACTCCCGCCAGCGCTAGCGCTGAGGGGATTGCCGTGGCACTCACCGATACAGCCGCTCGAACAGCGAAACCGCGCGAAAAGCTTTACCGCATGGCAGATGCGGCGGGCCTGTGCCTCGAAGTAACACCTAGCGGTTCAAAGCTATGGCGATTCCGATATCGCTTCGGCGGCAAAGCTAAAATGATGGGGTTGGGCGCTTATCCCACCGTCACTCTCGCCAAGGCCAGGGAGCGCCGCGAAGAGGCCCGTCGCCTGCTGGCCAACGGCATAGATCCCACCGCCCACAAGCAAGCTGAAAAAACCGCTCAATCCGCCCTCGCTCATACTTTCGAGGAGTTGGCACGCGAGTGGTACGCCTACAACTCACCCCGCTGGGCCACCTCCACAGCAGCCAAGGCGCTGCAATATATGGAGGCTGACATTCTCCCCGTTATCGGCCAGCGCCCGGTCAAAGAAGTCACACGCCCCGAACTGGTCGCCTTGGTGCGCAAGGTCGAGAAGCGCGGTGCGCTCAACGTCGCCGGAAAAATTCGCCAGTGGTTAAGTCAGATTTTTCGCTACGGTCTCGCCAAGGGCTCAGTGGAGTCGAACCCTGCTACCGACTTGGATGTGGTCGCAGCAATCGCGCCACGAACCAAAAATCACCCACACGTCCCCCTCTCGGAAATCCCTATTCTTCTGGACAAGCTCGATGCTGCCAACTGCGATGTCATGACCCGCATCGCTGTGCGCTTGCTTCTATTGACGGGCGTACGCCCTGGAGAACTGCGCCACGCACCTTGGTGCGAGATCGATCTGGAGTCAGCCACCTGGACGATACCGGCAGCCCGCATGAAGGCCCGTCGACCGCATGTCGTCCCACTCCCCCACCAGGCGGTGACCAGCCTCCTGGAGCTCAAGGAGATCACCGGCAGTTACCCCATCGCATTCCCGGGCCGGAACAACCGGGAACGCCCTCAATCCGAAAACACCGTTAACAAGGCACTTCACCAGATTGGCTATGAAGGTCGGCAGACCGGCCACGGATTTCGCCATCTGCTCAGTACCGAGTTAAACAGCCGCGGTTACAACCGGGACTGGATCGAGCGCCAGCTCGCCCACGGCGACCAGGATGAAATTCGCGATACCTACAACCACGCCCACTACCTCGAGCAGCGCCGGCAAATGATGCAAGCCTGGGCTGATTCGATTGATGCACTTTGTGCTGGCGTAAACGTGGTGAACATCAAGCGCAAGGCATGACAGCTTTGGCTGGCCTCGTCTATGTGGTGAAAACCGATCCCCATCTGCCTCGCTCGCCGATCCATTTAATACCGGAGCGACTAAGGAGCACACAACAATGGCTAAAATCCACAAAATAGGAGACTTGGCAGCGTGGTTCAATCCCGACCACTACCTATCTGCCAAAACATTGAGTGCTGCGGAGATGTACAGACAACTTCATCAAAAAGAAAGCATGTTATTCGTTTTGAAAACGAGCAAAGATAAGAATCATGTGCAGGCGGAGGCATACGCTAAGAGATTTTCTGTAATGATTAAATACGTAAGGGGAGTAGATGTAAAACACGCACTCATTCCTGATTTTTACGGTTGGGCCGGGTATGAGCGATATCTGGCAAATGAAAAGCGCGGTGTCGCTTTCATGACAATGAGAGATTTGTATAACCACGCGATTAACACACCAGGCTACGAACACCAACCCGAAAAACTGTTTGTTGACAGCTTTAAACTCTTGTCAGAAAACCTCCCTATGAGCATGTATGATGATCCTCCGCTGCTAATCTCCGGCTGGAAGGAAAATAGCCATGAACGATATGTCCCTCTCCTCCTAGATAAAATAGTACCTGACGTGCAATTGAAGGCGGGTTTCGCGGTAAAGCTTCCAGAGATCCGAGCCGCAACAAAACACGATCAAAAGGAAATACAATTTTACAGTCCTAGTTTGGAGAGCCTGGCGCGCTATGGCGTTTTGCAATATTTGGATTTGTGGATCTGGCAACTGGAAACAGGCATCAAAATCCCTCGCGGCCTAATGATTCTCGCAATTGGCCAGAACTGCACCAATGACCGTCTTCGTACCACTATTAAATGGGCCAAAAAATTAATGGATAACGGCTTAGGCGATCTTCTGGCACAGGCCGCCACTGAGTCCACCGCAAACACACCCAAATCTGGAAAACTGAACGTGGACTAATTTTCTGGTAATTTTCGACCACTGAAACCTGCCACCAAATAATTAGCAACGTGTGTAATCGTAGCCATGCCCAGCCAACCTCAGGAGGTGCTCGGAATGGCTACTCAAGAACCCCGCCGCTTTATCCGCATCAAAGAAGTTCTGTCGATCACCTCGTTGAGTCAATCGGAGCTCTATCGCCGAATCAAGACCGGCACTTTTCCGGCCCAAGTGAAGTTGGCGCCAGGCCATTCGGCTTGGGTGCAGTCCGAGGTTGACACGTGGGTGACCGAGCGCATCGCCGCATCACGCACCGAGGCGGCGTGATGATTACCCAATCGATCACTCGTGCCCTTTTGGTCCAGTTATGCCCATGCCCCGGACTGGGCACGACTGAAAGCGCAGCGGCACGACTGGCGGAAATGGACGGATTGATACCACTGACGTTCATCACTCGACTTCGAGCTAGGGGCGAGAAGGCTTCGGCCCCGCCGATTTCCTTAATAACCAGTATTCCAAGCCCACACCACGCCGTCATCCAATCCCGTAGGAAGGCCGCTAGCGCTTCCTTTAACCGAGGAGTCTCAGCGATGCAGATCTTCCACGTCCAAAATCCATCGGCAAACGTGGGTGAAGTAGCCATGCACCGCGCAATGGCCATCGTCGCCCTTCGCGCCAACGCCTCAGTGTCTGCCCGCCTCGCCCGTTATAACAGCCATATGGCAGCTGCCCGCAGTCTGGCGCTGACAGCGGCACGTAATGAAGACCTCGAAACGCCTGAGTTCCGTCCGCCATCAACCAGCCAAGACGCTGGAGGGCGCCCCTGATGTGCGCCATCTCCAGATCAACGAATCATCAGGCTAATGGGCAACCCCATCGCAAGCCTGGGTGAGCCATCGCCCCCCCTGATTGATGCGGGATCAGCATTCTCCTTTTGGCGCAACGCCATTAAGAAAAGGGCTTAATCATGACGATTTCTCAACGCTGCCAAATGGCGGTGACGCCGAAGGCTTGCCCGAATACAACCACTCGGGTATCGCGTGGACTGTGGGTTCAGGACGGCCAGCCCTTCGGTGTTGACGACTTCCTGCTCATGCAGCGGGTCGGCATTTTCGACGGGCTGACGGCGCTGCGCGGTAGAGAGCACAAGCGCTTGCCCGCGGATCAGCCATCTATGAGCACCACCAAACTGTGCGCGGTTCAAGCGAGGCTGGAACCACCTCAGGAGGCCGTATGACCGACGCCTCGATCCTTTTTCGTAACGCCCTGCAAACGGTCTATGGGCAGCTCGACTGGCTACCGGTGGCGGACGGCGCAATCCATCGATTCCATGTTCCGAACGACAAACCCGGCACAGTGAACGGTTGGTATGTGCTGTATTGGGATGGCATCGCCTCGGCCGCATTCGGTAGTTGGAAAGCGGGGGGGAAAAGCACTTGGAATAGCCGTGATTCTGCCGAGCCTCGTAGCGTTGAGCGACTGTGCCAGAACATTGAGCAGTCCCGTCAACAGCGAACAACCGCGCAGTTCAGCCGCCAGCAGGCCACCGCTGAAGTCGCGCAGCGGTGGTGGGTGAATGCCCCTCACGCCGATCCAGACCACCGTTATCTAATCGTCAAAGCTGTACGGCCATACGGTCTGCGCCAGCGCGGCGACCATTTGCTGGTACCGCTGTATGTCAGTGGGCAGCTGGTCAACTTGCAACGCATCGCCCTTGACGGCTCCAAGCGGTTCCTCTCAGGTGGACGGATCAGTGCCAGCTACTCGCCGCTGGGCCGCGTCGCACCGGGTCGGCCGCTGTATATCTGCGAGGGGTGGGCAACCGGAGCGACTCTCCATCAGAGGGGGCGTACCGTCGCCGTGGCCATGAACGCCGGCAACCTCAAATCGGTGGCGCTGTTACTGCGCGCCAAATACCCCGATATCGAAATCATCATCGCTGGCGACGACGATCGACAGACGCGGGGTAACCCTGGCCGCGCGGCGGCAATTGATGCCGCTAACGCATCTGGGGCACGGGTGAGTTTCCCCGAATGGCCCGCTGGCTCACCGGATGACCTTACTGACTTCAACGACCTTCACACCTGGAGGGCCGCCCAATGAAGCCAGCAGACAACAGCATGACGGTTCCACTGCGACCGGATACCAAACCGCAACTGTGGAGGGTCAATGCCGTCAGCGCCGCCAGTATTAAACCGGTGGCCATCCGCTGGCTTTGGCCAGGTTGGTTGGCCAAAGGCAAGTTGCACATCCTTGCAGGTGCCGGCGGCACCGGGAAAACCACGTTACTGCTGAGCCTGATCTCGACCATCACCACCGGTGGACGTTGGCCGGACGGCGAGCAGTGCGAAGAAGCCGGCAATGTGCTGATCTGGTCGAGCGAAGATGACCCGGCGGATACGCTGGTGCCACGCCTGGTTGCCGCTGGCGCCGATCGGTCGCGTATTTACATTATCCAAGGTCGAATCAACATCAGGGGCGAGGTCGACCCTTTTGATCCGTCCAACGACATTGGCTTGTTGCGAGAGACAGCCCGTGAGATCGGCGGGGTGTCCCTACTGATGCTCGACCCGGTGGTCAGCGCAGTTAAAGGCGATATGCACAAGGCCAACGACGTTCGCCGCGGCCTTCAAGGCGTGGTGGACTTTGCCGAACAGCACCTGTGTGCGGTGATTGGTATCAGTCACTTCGCCAAAGGTGGAGCTGGCTCAACACCCGCCGATCGGGTGATCGGTTCACAGGCCTTTTCCGCATTGGCTCGGACGGTGCTGGTTGCCGCCAAACAGCAGGATTCCGATGCCCGAGTCCTGGCGCGCGCCAAGTCCAATATTGGCACCGACGAGGGCGGCGTCTCCTACACGATCGAACCTTGCACCATTGCAGGAGGTATTGAGACCACCCACGTTCTCTGGGGTGACCTCATACAAGGATCTGCTCGGGACATTCTTCGTGATGTTGAGTCCGTGGACGATGAGTCACTCAACGACAGTGACGACCCCGCCGAAGCGCTGCGCCGTATTCTCAGCTCCGGATCACTGTCCGGAAAGGAAGCCAAGAGGCTGATGCTGGGCAACGGCTATACCCAAAAACAAATTAGGACTGCCCGCGAGCGACTCTCTGTCGTCACGGTTCGATCCGGCTTCGGAAGCGAGACGGTGACCCACTGGTCATTGCCCCAAGCGGAAGAGGAGACTCGCCCCTACCCTGCCGTCGCGCCCTCAAAACAACAATCATGCCCACGGCAGGACATGGGCACGACTGATGAAAAAGGGCATGACTGGGATAAACCGAGTTGTTCCCCGAAGGCGCTCAGTCATAACAGTGAACCCCTTCAAGAGTTGATGAGCCCCGTTAACGCAGATCGCTCAGAGCCGGGTTGTGCCCGCAATCACCTTGATAACGATTGGGAGGACCTCTGATGGCCGCTCTCGATTACCTCAAGGATCGGGGCTTAACCGCCCGCAGAACCGGTATGCGTATCCGTGTGTCACCCCTCTCGAAATTGACTGATGAAATTCGGCGATATGTGAAACGCAACCGCTTGGCCTTGATCGCCGAACTGGTTGCTGACGATGGCGTGGAACGGCGATGTCACTGGCAGGTGATCCGAGCAGGCAAGCCCCTGTGCATCATGCTTGGTGAGCCCCTGTCCAGGGATGAGGCACTGAGCGAGGTTCGGTGGCGATGGCCAGATGCCGACCTCCCGTAGCGGTTCAGGCCTACAACTTGAATGCGCACAAATGCCTGGACCGCCAGGATACATCGACTGTTGTTGGACCACGGGAGCACCTCCTTATGACCGCCTCCAAGACGCTGCACGTGATCGTTACCGACACGGAAATTCGTCGCCAGGCTGACTCAACTGTCCGCCAATTACGTGACCCGCGCTTCCCTGCTTTACGTTTTCGCTACTCCTCCATCAACCGCGCCAAAGGCTCGTGGTTTGTGGTGGTGGGTGACAAATGGGGCAAGGCCGGCAACTACCCTGATATCAATGCAAAGGCCATGCAGGCCACGTTGCCGGCGATCCTGCTGCGACGGTCTGCCGAACCGGGTGCACGCTCGACGGTCAACCGCTTTCAAACGGTCGGTGATCTGCTGACGTGGTACCTAGAGCGCATGTCCCGTGATCGCGGTTTATCGGCCAAACGCAAAGCCAGCGCCAAGTCGGCCGTGCGCTGCCAATTACAACCCCGACTGAACGCCTTGCCGCTGACCGGCCTCGACCGTGCCTCCCTGGACCAGCTGTTGCTGTGGCCGATGCAGGAACAGTACGCCCTGTCGTTTGTTCGCTCGGTGTACGGCGTGTTGACCGTGGCCTTTCGCCAAGCCGCGCGACTGGGTCTGATCGTGATCAATCCCATGACCAGCTTAAAATTCAACGATTTTGTGCAGACCCGGATCAAGCCCAAGCCGGCGCATTTACGAGCGGAAGACCTGGAAGAGGTCTTGGCGAACCTCAGCACAGAGTTCGCGACATCCCCCGTCGGGGGCATGCTGGTATTGATGATGCTTTGCCATGGCACTCGTTTGGGTGAAACCCGGGTGGCGCGCTGGAAGCACATCGACCTGACCCGCCGCCACTGGTTCATCCCTGCCGACGACACCAAAACCAAGCGCGAACTCACGCTGCCCCTGACCGATCAAGTGTGTGCGTTACTGCTGCGCTACCGCGAGCACCAAGCAGCTCACGGCTACGTCGGGGCCTACCTGTTTCCCGGCCAGACGCGACACCCCTTGAGTGCGAGCAAGGCCAGCCAGGTGTTTGTTCGTTTGGGTCAGGGCAACTGGACCAGCCACGACCTGCGCAAAGTGGCCCGCACCGCCTGGATGGACCTGGGCGTGGACTATTTGGTGGGCGAGATGCTGGTCAACCATGCGATGAAAACCCTGACCGCCACCTACATCCACACCAGCGCCGACACGCTGAAACGCAAGGCGCTGGAGGACTGGCATGCATGGCTCGACGAGCGAGGGTTTGCGGCGCTGCATCACGGGACAGGACCGGGACAGGCTACTTCGATAACCGTGCTGCACGCCCCCGTGCACAAGGCTCTCGGTCAATCCCAAGATCCATTGCCGAGGAGGATGTTTTGACATTGGACGAAAGGCCTCATCTCTCACGCGGATCACACCTTTCGCTGCAAACGCCTGACGGTGGATGCCCATGGTCTGACCAGCGAACCTCGCGTTGTACCCCGAGCTGGGACCGCAAAAGCGTAGAGGCGAATCGAACGCCTCAAAAGGCCGCAGAGGCCAAACCCGGTCGGAGTCGGAGCTCCCAATGTGAAAAGGTACTCCTGGCCCCCACCCCCCTTTGGGGGTAATTCGAGCCCCGCTTTCAAACGATGTATGACTTTTTCCGGCGTACCCACTTCCGGTTCCGGTCCGGCGTTTTACCGACTTTCTCATTCGTGACATCAGCTGCTCGAGGCGAACAAATGATTAATCGTCAATCTGCTCGGAGAAGGCTTGTTACGTGCCCTTCAAGGTTTCGGTGTTTTTTCAAAAAAACACTTTCTCCTCATGAAGTCCAACCGGTTTCAAGACGCACTACAGGACAGACCAAACCGGAACTCCCCCCCCTCAATGAGGGTTCTTTTTCGGCATCCTCAAGGAACAGGGTGGATGACAGCCTGGAGGCCGTTGGCAACGTGCAAGGTTCTTGAGGGTGAGGATCAACGGCACAGATGACCTGCCGGTCGAGGAGGTGGCCATGCTAGAGGGAGGTACAATCAGTGAAGGCGAGCGCCTGCGCCTGGCGGCCGGGACACTTCAGACTGACTGCTGTTTCCTTCGTCCTTTAGCCCTAGCGAGGTAAGAGTTTCTTGGCGCCCATCGATTCTGCTCAGTACATGGAGATTCTGCATCCGCCACTCAACGAACTCGTCGCCGCACTTTCAGCCGCCTCGCCGGACCGGCAGGCTGAGGGGACAGCTGCTCGATCAGAGCCCCCCCTCTCAGATCATCGATAAAACCTAAATATATTAGGTCTTGCGCGAGGCCGAGTAGGCGGTGGGCTTGAACAGCCACTGATCCGGATCCCAGGGAATATTAATGGAGAGGCTTCCACCGCTTGCCGAAGGTGTCTCTCCCTGTCGCTTGAGATCAATATCGTAAACAATCGCCAGCACTGTCTGGCCTTTATTGCCTTGATGAAGGGACAGCTCATTCGCGGTGAGCAGGAACGAATCGGCATGAGCACTGGTGGTGCCTTTCACCTCAATGAACCAATCACCACCGTCTTTCTTCGCTGAAAAATCGTACGGCGCCGTTGAGGACATGTCCTCAATGTCGGTGAAACCATGCTCAACAAGCGCATGCTGTGCTGTCGCCATGGCATGCAGTTCGACGGCGACTTTCTCCGCTTGGGTCAAGAATCGTCCTTGTCCACTGCCCGTCTTGGATTTTGTCTTCACAACCTGGGGCAGTTGCGCCTGATACTCCCGCACTTCAGGTGCTTCGGATAAAGGCGCTTTGCCGAGTCGCTCGGCTTCATAGATGGCGATCAACATACCCGTCAAGATCGTTAAGTCCTCCCAGAAGCCATTCTCGTCAAAGTCTTGCAGCGAGTAGCGTTTGGCGAATGCGATCGACTTTTCAAACTGGGAGGAAAGGTGATTGCCATGGAGCAACACCGCATCGGCGAAATTCGCCGTGGACTGAGGTTGATCCTCGAAGCAGCGCTGTGCCCACCGAATTTTGTCGGACAGCTCTTTGGGGTCGACATCGGCGAGGCTGCCATCCTTAAAGATCGTCGCGCCACACCCCAGGGTGAGGTAAAAAAAGTCCCCGCGGCTGGAGAAGTGAATGACGACATACCAACCTTGCGTTGCCGACGGCGACATTACCGGGTCATAAATACGAGTCCAGGCGGACATCGCCTTACGACCAATGCCGTCGCGCCCCTCTACCGCAAACGCGTATCCGTGTGCGGAGAACAGGGGTTCGTATCGCTCGACCTGTGCACACAATAAATCCGGGAGCTCGGTGCGCACCAGATAGCCCCGTCGCACCATGTCGTCGGTGTTTTGCGAGTCGTACTTGGTTTGCAGCAACAGAATTTCGCCGACTGTGTTCTTTAGGGCAACGGCGGGATTTAACCCTGCTTTAGGGACAATGGTGAAACCGCAGCGATGCAAGGCACGGAATGCGCTCGTCTCTCCCCCGCCTACGAAGTCACGGGGCCCGAACACACGCCGGTAAGCATTCTCCAGGGCGAGGCCAATTACCTGCTTCGGCGCATAGCGCTTCTCATTAAAGACCACATCAAACTTGATGGACTCCGCGAAGCGGGTCGTCGCACCGACATCCAGCTGCTCGAATGCATTGAGAAAGTGATCACGTTCCAAGGTCGCAAGTAACTCGGTGACAGATGGCATATGGGTGCGCGCACTCTGTTGGGCAATGAAAGGTGTTGTTGGCGATGATAGCCGTTAGCCGACGACTCACTTTGAGCCAGGCTCGAGGATGGCGTCTAGCGGAGTAGATCTGCGGCTGAAAATATCGATCGCCATATTTGGGGCCATGCTGGTCGCTAGCGAGTGGTGGCAATGTACAGACCGGCTGCTCACATGACCGGCAGAAATCGTTCTCCGATCTCCCGTCGCCCTTCCACGCCCTCACTGCTACGCTGCCCCTTACTTCATGGAGGAAACCCGATGTCCAACTCAGACCTGCTACCTTCGCTGTTGTACAAGATCAACCAAAATCAGCTTGCCCTGGAGGCTGCCATCCTGGAGCTTTCCAATTGGGTTGAGCAGCGTGGATCTGCCGAAGTCGCCGACAACGTTCGGGGTGCCTTGGATACCATCAGCAGGAACGAAGAATTTATTAATATGGCGCTCGCGGTGCTTATGACGCCGGAGTGATTCGATAACAGCTGCTGACCTAACAGTGATAACACGGTGCTCACGCAAGCCAGTCGATTCACAGACGGGTCGCAGGAGCCACGCGCATAGTTCGACAAGTACTATGCGCGGGCTAACGCACAGGGCGATTCAGCATCCGATGAAAGATCTGCTCAGCGTCTTTACCTGCTCCAGTCAACGCCCCAGCTTAAACCGAAGCGAAAACTGTGCTCTCCGCCAAACGTGGGCGTTCGAGTTCCCCTGCGAACATGGGGGGCGACTCCATGCTGTCGCTGAATTTTTGCTTCAGCGCCGTAACATTTGGGGCCTTCTTTACGTCCTTGGGCAGGCTGATTTTCTTCCTGTTATGAACCCCATAAATTGAATCTTCAAGACCGCTGGCGAGATGGATCACGCCCTTTTCATCGATCTTTAGCTTGCCTAGATCGAAGAGGGTATGGATATCCGCCCTGAGCAGTAACCCGTTGGTAACGTGGTTCGTTTGGTCGCCTGCGTATGGCTTGATGTGAGCCGCTTCAAGAACTGCCTCAACCGTGCAACCGGTCACGGCACACTTACCGTCGTAAGCGTCCAAAAGAGCTTTCCTGAATTTCGGCTGGCCTCGGCGCCGAACAATCGCCGCAAATACTTTTTTACGCTCATCGACCAGATTGTCGGGGTCAAAGGTACCAGCGGACTCAGCCTTTTCCTCTGCTTTAAGCACCTCGATTGGAGCCGTCGGCTTCGGCACATCTATTCCGAAGGCAGCGGAGACAAAGCCATTGAGGTCACCAAAATCATCGTCGATTCGAGAGAGACGATCACCCTTAATTTGAGTGAATCCTCGGTAGCCGTTGTAGAGGTAGTTGATTGCCGGCTCCGCTGCCACATGCACATTGACAGGCTTCGGCTCACTAAGGATGTACATGTACTCCCAAGTATTCCCATCGGAGTCCTCGTCCCAGATGCTCGCCGCCAAAGTGCGGTTGTGCAGCTTGAACAGTACAGACGACACATATCGGTAGTGATTGTCATAGGCGGTGAGAACGATGTCTCCTTCGCTCATGGCTTCCCAGGTAGGGATGTTTTTTTCCCCTGGAATGGCTCCCCAGGCGAAGAAGCCCCGGTCATCCGGCAACAGTGACTTTACGTAAGCAGCCTCATGGGGAGGGAGAGCAGCCTCGAGCTTGGAAAACGGGACCGGAGCCGAGATCGAATCTTTGATGTGAGCACGAGCAGCAGCCATCCCTGCTGTAAAAACAAACAACTGAGTCATCAATACTCCGTGTATTTCTTGGATTGTCCTTTAACCAGCTCAGCTGGGTACTTCTCGGCATTGTGCTTCAGTTTTTCCTCGGCGGCACTGATCAGATCAATTCCGCTGACAGAGCAGAAACGCAGAAGGTAGATAAAGATGTCCGCAACCTCATGCTCCACGGCGATCTGTTTTTCGGAGGGGAACCCCTGGACGGTTTCCTGAGCGCCAAGCCATTGGAAAATCTCCATCAGCTCTGCCGCCTCAACAGTCAGCGCCATGGCCAGATTTTTTGGCGTATGGAATTTCTCCCAGTCTCGAGCTTTCGAGAAGTCATCTACTTTTTGTTTGAGCAGACTGAGTCTGTCGGTTTGGTTCGCCACTTCGCTCATGTCGATTCCGTTGAGAAGAGGAATCTCAAGAATCTAGCACAGCAGAATGCCTAGATACGTGTTTGCCTTGACTGGATTGGGCAGTTGACCGCGTGCTTATACAGCCGCACTCGAGTTCCCGCCTTCGGCCGAATCCGCTCTTCATGTGATCCTCGATTCGACCGGTTGAATCCACAACCCAAACCGGTCAGTGGTGACAGGCAGCAATCGGCCCAGAGTGTGTAAAAACGCTCATAACCTGATCGTCTTGGGTCATTGACGTTCGTTGGCTGAGCGATCGCACGGTCAATGCTTCAAGTCGCATCGGTCGCGACCTGGAACACATAACGCTGTTTTTACAGCCTCTGGGATGGGCCACAACCAGCCTTTTTTATGCCGACAGCGCCTTCATTAAACCGTTAGCACCAATGATTTTCATGACCCGTTTCAAGTTGTAGGCGGCACATTCAAGCTCATCTCCGCGCTCACCCCGGCCAGCTTTCGCGTCAGGAAGTGCGTTGCACCCATCCATTGTTTGAGCGTCCCGAAGGGATGCTCAACAGTCCGTTTTCGGACTCGCATCAACTCTGGTGCTTTGCTCAGCCGAAGCTGCATCTCCTCCAATACGTCTTCATGCTCCCAGCGTCGAACTCGTCGTTCCGTGCTCGGTGTGCACTGCAATTTCAACGCGCAGCCCTGGCATTTCGAACTCCAGTAACGATGTAACTTCAGGCCTTTTTCAACGTAGGAGTAGTGCCAGATCAGCGCCTCTCCAGCCGGACAAATGTATTCGTTTTTCACCGTGTCATAGATGAAGGCATCGTTATTGAAGCGCCTGTCAGCCTTGGCTCCATAGGTCATCGGCTTGGGCACATAGGCGATGATACCCGCATCGTGACAAGCGAAGATTTGTTCGCTTTTGAAGTAACCTCGGTCAGCCACTACCGACAACGTATCTGACGCCATCGCCTCGCGGGCCTGCTTGGCCATAGAGCTGAGTTGATCGCGGTCGGAACCGATATTGGTCACCTCGTGCGCAACGATCAAAGGGTGCTGCGTATCGACCGCTGTCTGCACGTTATAGCCGACGATTCCCGTGCCGCGCGTCATCATGGAACGGGCGTCTGGATCGGTCAGTGAGACCTGTTTATCCGGCGATTCGTTGAGCTGGATTTCGATCGCTTGAAGCTCCTTCATTTGAGTTTTTAGCTTGGCGATTTTCTCTTCCAGCCGCACGGTGTTGGGCTCGGAGGTTGTTGGTTCTTGTCGATCGGCAGCATCGAGTGCCACCAGATAACCACTGATACTCGATTCAATTTCTTCCATTTTCCGCTTCAGTTTGGCGCTGGCGAAATTGCGGTCGCGGTTGTTGACGGCTTTGAATGTACTGCCATCGATGGCGACCAGATTTTCTCCGAACAGTCCCAACTGCTGACACAGCACAACGAACTGGCGACAGACGCCTCGGATGGCTTTGCTGTTGTCTTTTCGGAAGTTGGCGATGGTCTTGAAGTCCGGCATCAAACGTCCGGTCAACCACATCAGTTCGACGTTGCGTTGAGCTTCTCGCTGCAAACGTCGGCTCGACTGAATGCGATTGAGATAGCCGTAGATGTAGACCTTCAGCAAGATCGCGGGGTGGTAAGCCGGCCGGCCAGTATCGGCTGGAATGGCACCTTCAAAACCCAGATTGACCAGGTCAAGTTCGTCGACAAAGACGTCGACTACACGCACCGTATGGGTATCGCTGACGTAGTCGTCGAGGCTCTCGGGAAGTAAGGTGCCTTGGCCTCAATGTTCACCTTGGATAAAGCGCTTCATGGGCGATCCCTGCGATGAAATCCTCAGAAATCATAGCAAGGGTTCGCGAAGGCGTTTTTACACACTCTGGGCCCGAAGCAGCCATTCACGCTTGTTAAGAAAAGCGGTGGGCAATTCTCCAGCCCCCTTTCCCCGCCCTAGTGTTTTGCATGAGAATAGAGATTTATTGTAACTGTAGTGAATCACTAATCGCTGACACAAGTCTGTTACTCACCTATTACCTGCTGCGCCTTGAAAACAATGCAGTTCAAATTATCCGACGAACCGTAAGCTAATTTTTCGCAAACCAGGATTTCGGCTTCTAAAGTGAATCTCAAGCGCAAACTCCGAACTAACTCCGCGTGAGGCAATCATGAAGAAGCACGCTCCCAGCTCCATTATTACGGCCAAGGGGCGACTTGCGAGCACATGCCCACCTCCTTTCGTTCAACAAGGAAGTGTTCATCGGTTCCTAATCACAGGGAGCTTGCAGTTCACTAATCCTAACAGCATTGCGATTCCTATAACTTTGATCATAAAAGTAGTAGCACACGGAAGTGTTTTAGAAGAGCAAAAATATATATTGACCGTTCCTGCTTCACCTGAAGAGCTATATCACACGATCAGTACCGATTATCAATATACAGCCCAGTCTGGCCACACGAGAATTACGGTATGGCTAATGGCTTTCCAAGACAATGTAACCGATTCGGTTGTGACATATTGGCACGTTTGCGAATTCACTGTCCAATAATGGAGCGCTGCTATGACTTTGCGCCTTTCTACAGGACTCGACGGAAAAGTTAGCCTTACTTGTTCCGACCCTAGCACGCTGGAACGCCACACTGAACTTCATGCAATATCCTGTGAGCGCGAACTTGAGCGGATTAGTTTTTCACGTAGCCGCGAGGTTAATATTGACTGGGACCAAGTAATAAATTCTACCCCACTCAAACCAGCTCCCTACATGCTAGGTATTGGTGTTGAATATTTGCGTGGCGAACTCGAGAGACTTTGGGGCTTCCCGAATGGAATCGGGAGCGATGCAGAAGTTGCCAGCATTGAAATTTTCACTGAGTCAGTCGATCCGCCACTTGTAATTTTTTCTATACCGTACTCAACAAGATTATATACCATAGTATTAGTAGCAAACCAAAGCGGAACATTACCACCGCTCCCCCCTGCCTTCAAAACTGTTACTGCCTACAATAAATTCTGGGCTAGCGTTGAAACTATTAGCAGTCGGGATGGAAACATAACAGAAATGTCGTGTGTCGATTTAGCCCCAGCTATAATTTATCGCCAATATCGTGAACTGATCGCACTGCGCAAGTTAGGCGATGCACTTTCAAACAATGCGGATAAAATTGCATCACGGGAACTGGATAACTTCCTTTCGATTCAGGACATTGATGCTCTCACGGTGTCTTACTTGCAGATGAAGTCACTTAAAACAGATGTCGAGCTCAAACTTGAGCGTCTGCGAGATCGAGCGCGCGATTTGGGTTACTACCTTGCGCTCGAAAAAGAAACCATAACCTTGCCCGACGGAAATGTTGACGAGCTAGAAGCAGGCCAGATCTATCAGCCATTTGCGACTGTTATCAGTTGGGAAACCGTACATCACCGCCGTGTATTAGTAAGAAGCGGCAACTGGCTTTTCGGCAATTCTAGCTGGGTTATGCAGGTGCCATATAAACTTCAGCACATGCAACAGGTTATAAAATACCGAAAAACAATACCTGACTTCGACCCATGGATAGAGAAAGAACGAGAACTCAATAGCGCTGGCTTCATGGTCTATCGATTCGTACGCCTAGGAGAGAAGTATCTAACGACACAGGGCGAGTCTATTGAAGCAATCGTTGAGCGTTGCGAGATCGATGTTAACTTTTCTAAACGTTGCGCGGTTCTAATTCCGGTATACGAGCAGGGACTTGCAACCGGTGAAGTTCTCTCTCGCTACATCGTGATTCTGAGACCTCGCCGCGGTACTCAACCAGTACATCTTCCGAGATTATTTATCGAAGAAGACTTGTTATTCTCGACCCATTTCGATTCTGTAGAGGTTGGCGAAGTTGTCGAATCCATCAATTTGGCACCCGGTGAGGAACGTGAAATATTAATCGAAAAAACCACACTCTCAGAGCAGGAAGTGAGACGTACTGCTACTTCAATTAGCGACCTAACCGAATCAGATCGCATTGACCTCTCAACTGAGATGGAACGAGAAGCCACTAATTCCAGCGAACGCACCACTACCCAAAACATGAGTGCCAAGGTAGGCGGCAGTTATGGGCTTGCATCCGGTTCGGCAGAAGGCTCGACCTCTTCAACACAAACTACACGCCAGTTTGCACGCGACCTACAGAAAGTTGCCAATAAGGCTTCCCGCTCGGTCACTCGCCAAACTCGCCAAGAGCTGAAGACTGAATCCGTGACAAAGGTCAGCACCTCCTCGCGACAAAGTACAAAAATTACAATTAGAAATATAAACGATGGTCGCGCTTTAAATCTAATATTTTACCAGCTCTACAATATATACACTCTCTCGCTGCGACTTGAGCGGATGTCTTTTACCCTGCTATCAGGAAGAGAAATTATCGCTGGGAGTGGAATAGTATTGCCTGAAGTCTACTCACTAGATCAACTTTCAACGTTAATTGAACGAATGGACGTCACAAATTTTCCGATACAACCAAACACGTCAATATACCCAAATGACCCACAAAAATCAGCCCAAAACGCTTATAAGAAAATCATCGTAAAATGTATAAAGACAGCACTGGAAGAGTACAAGGTCGGGAAGCCGGACTCATCAGGTAGCATTGAAGTGCAACTACCCCCAGACAACAACAATTCACCCGCCGATACAGAGATAGCCCTACTGGCTAAGGAATTGAATAAGATTCAGTACACTGGCTCACTGATTACTCCGCCTGGACCTGGTGGAAATAGCGCTCAAACTTTAGTAATTGGCTCGCCTGGCTTGTATCTTGACTCAAACGTGGGCGTGCGCCCTAGCACCGAGCCTTATTCAGAAGAAATGCGAACAATAGAAATAGCAAAAGGGCTAGCTGAAGTACATGACGTAGAATCGAGAGCAAACTATAGCGACGCGCTGGCAAGGCGTTTGTCACGGGTAGAGCCAGGTAACGTTGTGACAGGAAGTGCAGTCGACCTCAGAAATTTGACACTAACTTTTGAGAAGCCACCACTGATAGGAGACTGGAGCCTTTATGTTGCGAATGCGTTCGTACGTGATTTTAGGATCTCGAACTCCGATCTTGTGCAGCACATTAGTTTTACGAACGCTCAACAATGGTTGAAGCAATCCAATTCCGAGCTGGCACGAATTGTTCACAAGAGCGTCGAGCAGGAACTGGCATTTGTAATCTGACTACAGGCTAGATAAATTGGAGTGGAGAAATGCCAGACCGAAATGCTAGAGCTGTAGCCTATGCAGGCACACCAGCAGTGCGTGCGACAACGCGTGTTGCGGGTGAGCACCAAGAAATCATTGCTTCTCCGGTAACCTATGGAGGAGCCTATGATATTTGCTTGCCAACAGACAACGAGGAACAGTCGCGAAGAATGTTTCGTGACTTCGCAATAAGTTTAAATGCCAAGGCAGAAGAGAGTGGAGGAAAATTTTTTCAAGGGCTTCTAAAAGCACCGGGGGCAGGTCAGCTCTATGAGCTCCAGATTAGGGAGTCGGTTGCGCGCTTTTCAAAAGTAGCAGATGAGATTGCAACAGAAGTACGCACTTCCGGAAAATACACCAAGGAGCTGGCTCAAAAACTGATTGAAGCGCGTCAAACTATGACGCACTCACTCAAGGATATTTTTCCTGCGGTGAGCCGGTTTCAAAGCTCAGTACCTATTGACGAACTTGAATCAACTTTAGCAACCCAAAACTTAGTTGCAGACGAGGCGGCATTAGCAAAATTAACAGGACGCCCGGAGCGAAACTTTACACGCAACATCATCAAGCGTGGCCAACAAGCGATAACCTATGTAGATGAGAACCCAATCAAACTAGATCTCCGGTTAGCCGAAAGACTTAAAGGACTTGAAAAATTCATGGTGGTCGTCGAGCTTGCGCCAGCAATATCGTTGCTACTGACGTCAAACAACGAACGCGAACAGCAGGCAGCATTGATTGCGCTCACTTCTAAGACAAGCGGGGTGCTTGCAGATGCCTTGGCCTCACAGTTCATGATGGGGTTTTGCGTTGGATTTGGGCTCACAACCGCTGGTTGGGGGTTCCTTGTATGTGGAACGGCAGCCATTGCTATTGGGATATATGCTGGAACGCAACTTGAAAATCACATGAATAGTAAGCTGACGCAGATAGCATTGCCGCCGACCTTACCGTAATGGCTATGATAACTTTTTGTTCGGGGAGATTATTCTATTCGTGCAGTGGTTTCTTTCAGCAGATCCCGGTCATTTTTGACCATTAATATCGACCATAGTCACATCCATCTCCGGCCTCCTGCTGCCAACGGCATCTATGGGTCGATTGCGGCCCGATGTGACAGGTCGAAATCGGCTGTCGTGAGGGAGCGCAATCGACTCATAGCTGTCAATTGTGACAGGTAAAAAGCGAACGAGTGAAGTCGTTCGCTTCGCGCCACACTAGACTGGATGCCACCCTCCTTCTGGGGTGTACCTGGGCTTTCCCGTGATCTTCGTGAGGACTCACTTGAGCCCGTAATTTCGCTTCTGCTTAACGATGGGGTTACACGCTGCTGGTAGGCTTGAGACGTGAATGTTTTCTTCGCCCCTCCATCAGTACCGCCTTTGCCTCTTCTCTATTTCCGGATTGGCAATGAAGGATGTATTGCTCAAGCTTCGCCTCATTCTCGTAGTCGATCTCCAGCCAATCCAGCTCTGCATCAACATACTGCATAATGTCTTCGAGTTTCGCACTGAACCACTCACCGTTTGTGCGGTACCGGGCAAAATGTTCGTGACACTTCGTCTCGGCCGCAAGACAGTCTGCTACCTTGGCATTGACTACATTGACTAGCGCGCTCCCATGGCCGCCCATCTGCGCGCGCTGACGATGCCCCGTCGACTTGGTATGTCCGATCTTGCTGAGCCCCGTCATTCCATCGAACAAAACATAGACATATCCGGTCAGCCGGTCAGGCGGGCTCGTTGGAGTGCCGGGCACTCGCGATGCAAGATGAGGGAGGAATTCTTTCGCAGCTTGTACCAAATGCGCCCAGGTAGGCTTCACATCTCGGCTCGCTAGATCGATAGTCCGCTTCCGCTGTCCAATGTTACGATCGAACTCATCCGCATGCGCCAAGCGGGTTGCCTCATCGACAATCATGCCCCAGCCCAAGTTCGCCAACTCTCGCTGGAAGCGCGTCGCAGGCAGATCGAAAGTGACCGCCAAGTCGGCGAGTTCGACGCTCTGGACTTGTTCGGCCAATCCGCTTTCTTGAGCTTCGTTTTTGATGTTGTTGGTCACTTGAATCCCCTCCCGTTGCCTAGATGTGAAAACCGCGCCCTAGAACTGCGAAAGTCCGCGACAAGGCGACCGGTACCTGGACGGCTTTTCCTACCTACTTAATAGCGTCTGTGACCTTCCTTTTTCTGGAGTTTCACATTGGTTTCATCACGGAGGGCCCGAGATTCCTTTTGGAAGCGGCTATGATCGTCCTCGGTGATGTGCCCGAAATCGTGAAGCGCGTCGATGTAACCATCAACCTCGGCCAAGGCCTCTCCTAGATCCCGGTGGTCGGTCGTATTGCTGATACGACGCATACGGTACTCAATAGCATCAAAGGCGCTGGGCATGTCGTATTTTCCCTTACTCAAAGATGCGGTTCAGCTGCTTGTAGTCATCCCATTCAATACCAAGCACTTTGGCAACCTTACGCTGTCGATCCAAGCGCCATTCTTGAGCTTGCTCCGGTGATTCAGCTACCAAACGGATTACGAACTCATCAACTTCAAGTCCATGGCTTTTGGCAGCTGCTGCGAAGAACACACAGCGTTGTTGCTGCCGGTACTCATCAACGGTCATGCCACACGCCTCAATTACGTTCGGTCTGACCGATTCGATTTCAGCCAAAGCCCGAGGGTTGTCTGCGAAGAATTTGTCGCGAGCCACGCTGTACCGCTTCTCAATAGTCATAGTTTCTTTTTTCCGAGATCAGTGAGCGCCGGTTGAAGGGGATGTGCAGCGCGCCACGAGAGCAAGAGCATTATTTGCTTCAAGCTCCCAACGCTTCGCATACCCAGCGTTCTGCTCCGATGCCGTCTTGTAATCCTGAGCTTGCAGTTTCCAGTCTCCGGCCATCTCTTTCCAACCGTCGATCTGTGCCTGCAAAGGGGGGCTGATCAGCTTCGCGCCCAAAAGCATCCCTACACCCATTGCCCCAACGATGTACACCCAAGCCTTGGCAGTGAGCCGGTCGGCTTTGTTTTCAACAGCCATTTCAGTTGTCGCAGTGGACATATGATTGCTACCTGTCTGCGGGCACGAGATTCGCGCCTCTCCTACTGACCCTGCCCCGGGTTTTGTAGGCCGGGGCTTGGGTGTTACTGGTGCGCTTTTCCTCAACAAATGGGCTGGCCGCAACGTCCGATTACGCGGCGAGGATCTTATTGATCAAGGCCCTTGAAGCCGTGCACGACCCAGACGACGCCCAGCCAAGCACATAAAGTGAGGCACAGGGAACCAGCCACACCCACAACATAAACAGCCGCTCATCAGCATGGACTTGCCAGGCAACAGCACCGCAGAACACACCAAACACACCGCAGAACACTAGCCAAAGCCGGTGCCATCCATTCAGACGCTTCATGATTTCCCTAGCTATCAACGGTACTCAATAAACTGTTCGATGTAGGACGGGAGCTCGCCTCCTAAATCGTGGTTTACCTGGAAATATTCCTCCCATGCACCGCACGTTTTGAAGAAGAACATAGTCAGGTCAACGAGTTCACCTCCGGGCCGACGAATTTGATAGACGTCCTTCATCTTCAACGATCCGTTAATAGGGTGGCCATCTAACCCTAAAGCCACCACTGCTTCTTGTGCGGTATCAATGCGGGTCTCCAAAACCAACAGATGCTTTGAGGCATTGGCGATATCGGCACAGTCGCCGAATAAGCCATCTGCCATGGCTCGCCACGAGGAGTTGAACGCGTGGTCGCCCTTCTGTACCTGCTTGGTCTGCATAACCCAGTCACGCAAGGATGAGTTCGTGACGCAGAAATTGAAAAGGTGGTCAGCCATAGATTGAAGGTCCGTTGCTTTCCAGGTGCGGCCTGCCTCACGAAAGAGCTTCAGAGCGATATCTTTTGGGGTGTGATAAATCGTTATCATGACTTTTCCTAGGTCATTTTGCCGCCGCGAGAAGGATGCCGTCAGTCGCCGTCAGCTAGTCGTCTTCGCGGGTGCAGCTTCAAAGGCAGTTGAGCGGTTAAAGGCCTCGTATACAAAGGCGTGCATGTACTTTTTAACCAACGGCTTCAAACGGTCGTAAGCTTTGTCGAGATCATGAAGCTCGACTTTCTCTACCCATACTGGGAATTTGCTCGCCAGCTCCGCGTCAGCAATCGAGCTGGCGTGTTTGATCAGGTTATTGAGCATTCTCAGCTCATTCACCGCCTCAAAGCCGTCGAGCTTTGAACCGTCAATTTCTGACTGGGGTTCGCCACGAAGAATCTTATCGATTTTCTTCTTACCGATATCCGGAAACGTTGTGCGCAGCACACGCTTTATATGTGTCTCGACCTGTCGGTATAGCCCACTGATCGCGAGGGCATGCCCGAGCTTTTTAACCTCGCCGAGTTGACAAAAATCATCCTCAAGGTAAGACCGATAGGCTTCCATTTCGCCTTCATGCTCGAAACCAGCCGCGCTCAAACTTTCATACTGTTCACGAAGGCTTTTCTCGCTCTGAGTCGCAGCTGAGTGCAGCAGCGAATGGAACTCATCCAGCACGTCAAAACTGTGTGCAAGGTGGATGGCTTTCATGATTTGCCCGAAGCTGAAAGCTTTCTTTGGTGAGGTGCTCATTACCCAGCATTTTCCTTGAGTTGCTTGTACTTAATTTGCCCAGCAGCGATAGCAGCTTTCGCTCGGCTGAGTGCGGAGCCCTCAGCCTGCGCCGCTGTAGAACCCTCAGCATCGAAGCACAAATTCGTCAGTGACTCATCTGTCAGGCCAATGATGACTTCGCACCGATCATGACCGGGAGCGATTTTCTCAACCGGGCGAATGGTCGCGTCGTCAATGCGTTTCGTGGCCATGCGGATTTTTCGTCCCCATTTGCTGACTGGAAACCGCACCGCTCTTACGTCCTCGGCCCAGCGTTTTACGGCTGGGCTTAGGTGAACCTGGGCGACTTTTCCTATGCGTCTGGAGTGCTATTGAAAAACCTGCGCCGCAAGCCACCGCTTGCGCGTTGCCGACGCATCACCGCCTATCATCAATGCATCCCACCTGTAACCCGCGCTCGCCGCCCATGCGGCAGTGCAGGGTCCTTCAGGAATCATCTGTTCAATCATCACTGGCGATTTCATGGGCGCCTTTCCTATCAACTGCAGTGTCACGCAGACACTGATCAGTCTTCATACCAATTCGAATAACCGCCTATGCGTAAGGATTTGGAAGTCCCGCTTCGCAAATCACGGCTAAGAAAACTTCGCGGGTCTCACGGCTGTTTCTACCGCTTGGGGCATGATTCGGATCAGATCGCTCTATGTCTTCCCATAAACAGTACCAAGCATCTCTTGGAGCAAAAAATACAGGAGGTCGTCCGTCGAATTGGTCGCCAGTAATATCGATGACGATATCATCAAGTTCTAGCCACGCATGGGTCCCACGACCCAGTTCGCCGCTGAGTATATTCAGCCTGCAAACCAAGCCGGTCTTTGAGAAAATCAGCAAGAATTTTTGAGACAACACCACCGCAGCCCTCGGGAAAGTATTCCCGGCCTGGGGGAAGCTGGCCTTGAGTGTGCTGGGCCTCAAGCGATTTGCGAAAGGCATGAATGACGGTAATGAGGTCCATTTTCCCTACACACCAGATGTTGGAGGCATAAGCCTCTTCAACTCATTCTTGAGATCATTGGCGAGCTGTACATAACTGACCACCGCGAAAGGGTCGGGCGAAAAATCAGGGTCATGGGTTGCACGATTGCGTAACTGCTGAAGTTCGCTGAGTGCCAGTACATGATTTGGGCTAAGCAGCCCAGATTTAGCGATAGCCTGGATAGATCCGAGTGGATAGCGTCGAGCAGTTGCGTTCGTCAGACCACGCGTAAGCGCAAGAGTTATCACCTGCTCTTCCACAGCTAACCATGCCTCTAATATCGCTCCACGCGGGTTAGCCGCTGCCAATCCCATAGTGCTAGGAGACACAGATGTAGACGGCAAGTCTGGTAAGGATGCCGCTACGTCCGCAACACGTCGGGCAAACTCGAATTCCAGATTGCCGAATTTTCCTTTCGTGATGGCCTTTGATAGATCAGATAGCTGCTTACGAAACAGCGCACCCAGTAAAACTGCAGCTGTAGGCCATGCCAGGGCCTTAGCTATTTCAGCGATGAAAGTTAGTCCATCCACAGTTTTCCCCTATCAACCCACGAGTTTGATGTAGTGGAGAGCTGGTAAGCCTGATTCACCGTCAATAATCGCTTCGGGTTCGCTTATGAGTTGCTTTGCAATCCGGTTGGATGGCTCGTTGTCGACACCGATAACAGCTTCCAAATAGAAACCTGGCTCGGCCAACTCGTTCGTCAATAAGCCGGAAAAATCCTCTAAACTGCTGATGATTACTGCTTTTGCGAGCCCCTGTCTACGGAAAGGAACCGCTACGGCATACCCTACTCCGAAGCAGCGTTTTCCTTCATTGGGCTCAGCTTCGATGTAGATAGCCAAGGCTTTTACCTGACGTCCTACAATCATTGCGTAAGTCATCCGGATTGTGTCCGGCGTTGGCTTATCGCGGAGAAAATACAACTCGCGCCGCAACTTGCATCGTTTGGGCTTGATGGTCCCGCTAAGAAGAGCTTTTTGAAAGCTGGTCAGCCCCGTGTAGGGATCAGTCATCACCGGCATGAGATTGCTTCCTTTCTGTGCTTCGCGGACGCGAAAACCGCGTCTCTTCTACAGCCTCGGCCCCACGTTTGACGGCAGGGCTTGGGATGTACCTGGTGCGATTTTCCTATGTTGCTGTGCCTTGATTTGAGACCAGCTTCTGCACCACTCAGAAAGGAAGTCCTCGGTAGGGCGGTCTTTGCTGATCAGCCGAGATGCTCGTGACGCTTAGACGACAGTTGCTGCGATGCAGAAGGTACTGGTTGGCAGCTTATTCGGGGCCGAGTTCGCTGGATTTACGTGAAGCGACCATCGATTCCAACTCGACCACGAGCTCATCCAAACTGGTGACGATTTTGGTCTTAGAGCCTAGTTGCGCGTTTTGCAGCGCACTCGCGGTCGCCAAGTCAGCCCTGAAGATGTCTACGTAGGGGATGTACATCGAATGCACCAGATCGCCAAAGTCGCTATCCCGTGCTTTTCGTGTGTTTTTGACTGCTACCACTGATGACAAGAATATCTGGGCGAGAAGCTTCGAAAATACGTACATGGACGGTGTGGATTCTAGATTGGCCATCACTTTAGGTTCTGGTGACACCTGCCCTTTGGACAGTGAATCGATCATCTCCTGCGACGCTTTGTCTGCGAGTTCTCTGGCGTGAATCATCAAGCGCTTTTGAGCCTCGGAACTGCTCGTACCCCCGTTCACTAATTCCAGATGGAGATCCTTGATCTCATTGGCAGAAGTTGTGAGCAAATTGCTTAATTCTTTGCCTGCACCACGAACTGCTTTCGAGTACTCGGTCGACCGACTCCAATTATTGATGTACCAATCGCATAAAAAATCCAGATCATTGACCGAGTTTTGCAAGGCGTTCGCGACTGCTTCGCCAGAGCGTTGCTTCGAAAACATCACGAGTGCGTTGCTTTTTTTGATCGGATATTCCTGGAGCAATTCCTGCAGTTCACCCCCCATTTTTACTGCAGATTTTTTGAGCGTTGATTTTTCGAAGCGTCTTTGCTGTCGGTTTTTTAAAGGCTCGGGGGGGACGTCAACTTCGTCCCCCCAAAGCTCTCCCGCGCTAGGGAACCAGTGTCCGTCGTCGTTCACCAGAGGGACATTGTTGCTTCCTGAAAGCTCTTGTGTGACCAAGGTGATTGGATCGGCAAAAACTTTTTTTCCACACAATTCTTTTATGCAGTTGAGGCGTAGCCTACCTAGTTCAGCGGTGTCTAAGTCAACAGGTACTGCTTCCATGATGTGCGCCATGGAATATCTGATTTCGATATCCCCGTTTTCCACCCAATTTAGCAACTTGGATCGAAGGGTTTGTATTGACGCTGCGTTTTTCTCCGTAGGACGGGAGAAATTGGAGAAATCACTGCTGTCCAGGTACACGCGGATAGGATTGGTCATTTGATCGGAAAATCCATAAACAAGACAGAAAAAGATGTCAAAATAATATCACTTTTACAGGTGCTACGTTTTCTGGCAACTCTCTGAAACAGACAGGTTTCTATCATTTTTAATGACATTCAATGCAGGCTTTCCCTGCCAGCGTTGCGAAAGGACGTCGCGCCTGCTGGTAATCTGTCATCGCCTTCGGCGAAGCTTCGAAAACTGTCAACAATGCCGCAGGAGTAGAGATGGGCGCAAAAATTGAGATCAGCAAGTTGGCTGGTATCGAATATCACGGAACACCTGGCTACACACAGCGTTGCCTCGATGCGCTCGTAAATTTGCTCAGCTCAGGAGACGAGGTTAAGTCGGCGTGGCTGTTGTCTTGGTTCGATGGCCATACAGGAACACATAGCATTCTGCTCAACATTTTCCCCTCGCAGCAGGTGCTGATAAAACCGGGATTTTCCTCTGGCTATCCCGGAGAGGGCCCAAGCGGTCTCTCCACAGCAATCCAACTCTTGCAGATGTTTGATGTAGAGACCGAAGAATACATAATCGATCGCGACGTCTTTCAACGCTGCGAAGCGGGATGCCTGTTGTCAGCCGATCTTGAGAAGCTAGAGCAGGCGCGTCCAGTTCGACCATGGCGCTTTTACGATTACATCATCCGTCGTCCAGAATGGAGCGAGAAAATTCGATCGCTCGATCTCCTACAGAACTTTCCTGTATCGCTGAGCTTTGGACTGCTCGATGAACGTCTAATCGATCTAGCTGTAGGATTTCTGGAAAACCCGGATTCCGCGATCTCCACGGCGTTTCGTCGGCTGGAAGACATCGTCCGAACCAGGATAGGCGTTTACGACAAAAGCGGTGTCCAGCTCTTAAAACGAGCCTTCGAAGGCGAACACTCCAAGCTTCACTGGAATGACCTTGACCTTGGAGAACACGCCGGGAAGGTGGGACTGTTTGTAACGGTATTTTCGGCGTACCGTAATCCACGCGCTCATCGGGAAATCCTCAGCAACCCAAAAGAGGCGGTGCGCGAATTTATGCTGATCAACCAGCTGTTCTGCCTAGAAGCTGCGTCAGTGCCTAGACAAGGCTCACTCTTGGATTAGTACAGCCCCTCCGACTTCGGGTCAGCCATAGTTCTGAGTCTATTCGCCAGCTCGATACTTCGATTTTGGCGAATAGTCCGCATACACAAGCCGCAGCGACGCTCCGTGCGACCTAACTTCCTTTCTAAAGCCGGAACTACCTGGCCAACTTATTCAGACCTGTAGCGAGAATCGACAGTTCTGCGGTTGCCACCGCGGTCTGGCTTGACTCGACGGACGTTTCGGTAGACAGGTTGGTAAGCGAATAAGGAACACACCTTGCGCAGATCAGGCCGGCATCCATTGATGCGGTAGTAATTGGCCGATTTCGCTGACCCGTTGCGTTGGTACCCACCCCGTCATGCACAAAAACTTTCATCCGTTGGCGCGTCGATTGGCGAAGAGGTAAGCGCAGTGGGGCTTCGCCGCACCGAATACCGCGATCACTCTGGCTGACGCAGTCTCAGTACCGGTGCGCATATCCATGGGTGGTGGCGAGCCATATGGAGCGGAACGAAAGCGGGCAACGCCGGCGGCTGACGATCACGATAAGCGGGTATCCACTTTCGAACCAGGTTGGCGTTGATGCCATGGCGCAGGGCTACGCTGGCCATGGACACGCTAGGTTGCAAGCATTCCTCGTCGACTTTGGCTTTAAAAGGTTTGGAATAAGAAGTTCGTTGGCGCATGACAATCCTGACAATAAGGGCGATGGTGTCCACGTATTTTAAAGTGGAGTACATCGCCCTTATCGCAGGGATCGGGTAGGTGATTTCGCCGAACGCATACGTTGAACAGATTATGGCTAGACGCCAACTACCATTGAGGACGCTTGGGACATCTCAAACTGGCTACGTACTGCGCTGCAGGTTAGGAGATTGCATTCCACTTGACCACCCATTTACATTGCCACTGACCAACCATTTGCATTCGACTTTATCAACAGGCGCCGCAAGGATGACCGACAGAGAACGGCCAGAAGCGGCCATTAGATTGGAGCAGCTGATCGTTCGCTCCCACTCACTTCCTTTGTAACTTTCTCTAAAGGTGAGGGCGCGTAGCTGGCTTGCTGTCGGAGCGTTTATCTGACCCAAAGGTTAGGCATCGTGTTCAACATATTCACCTATGTCAGTGAGCATGTAATTGCCAGCGGGGCGAAGTTTGGATGTTCATGGGCAAATTAATGCCCTACAATCTACTCAATCTCGATATGACTTGAATTTCATTAGAATTGAGTTGCCTCTAAAATTTATTATATAGGAGAGCACACAAAAGGCCACTTCTTAGTGGCCTTTTGGTTTGAATAATAATTTATTAGCTCTATCCGATTTGGATATAGGTAGCTGAACCGAGGCCATTCAACTTACGGTTTGTCGCCAAACTATTCCGACTCGTCCGTCATAAATCGTCTATTACACGGTCCAGCCAATCCACCTGATCTTGATACCAGTCCCTAGCGTCTTTCTCGAACTGATCTATCGCCTCCCTACCGTTGTCCCAATTTTCCTTGATATTATCCCAGAGCTGCTCGAGATACTCTCTTGTAGCGTCCCATGGCCCATCGTCATCTGACGTCGTCATAATCTGGGCGCTTTCGTCAAAAACTGCCTCTCCCTTGACTCTCGCCTCGATTACCTTCAGAAAGGAAGGAACTGACGACTGGGCAAAATCCTCACCATTGGTCACAATCTTCCAGGCACCACTAGTCGTCAGCTCTTGCTGGAAGGGCCGAAACTTTAGAAAAATGCCATGCAAAGCTACAGCATTGGAGAGTAATGCTGTAATGCGCTCTGACTCCGAAAATGCCTTAGCTAATTTCTCTTGCAATTCGATGTTAAGTTCATTTATTGAGTTTTGAAGCGTAGTTGTCACACTCATCGAAATTCACCTTTCTTGTCGAGATAAAAGATCCAATTTTTTCTAGAACCACATATGTTTCAGAGGCTGTCAATGCATAGTCACTCCAAAGGGTGTTGAAGTATTCTTGAAAATGTCTTGCCAACTCTTGATTTCGGCTGAAATAAACATTTTCAATATTCGAATGCAACGCTGCATGCGTAAGGTTTGCTGACCCGAAAAGAACTCTCCTCCCGAAAGCGCCCGAGAACACTACAAATTTCGAGTGCAGATAGTTTACGGAACTGTTTGTCACCAGAAACCTAGTAGATACGTTCGGGCCACAAATATGACGATCCCAAGCGTAATATTCTTCGATTGAATTTAGAAGCTCTCCTTCAATAGGTGGATTATTTGACATAAGCAGGTCGTCATCGCGAATAATGCTAATTTTAGTACCTGACTCGGCCGCCGTTCTTAAGATATTCGCAAGTTCAAGAGAGTTATACCCTTGGGAGACAATGTCAATTTTATCCGACTTCCCAGCCCAAAATGCAAACTGCGACAGAAAAGGTTCCCGATCGAATGGCATAAGGTAGGGAAGGGTTTCTTCTTCAGACGAAGGCAAATGGGCGAGAGAGCAGAGTTGATAGGCGTCACCTAATGAGACAAAGTCCTGGCGGATAGTTTTTACGTTAAAAATTTCCGAAAGGCACAGATGCCAAAGAAAAATACGATCCTGCTTCGGAATCGAAATCAATAGATAGTCATCTAGATTGTTCGGGGCTCGGCGTGTCGGATTTCCACTACTTATCAAGATGTCTGCCAGAGTGTCATTGTCATTGCTCATCAGCAGGAACTTTGGGTGAAAAGAGCTGATCCCGGGTATCTGGCCGGTCGCTTGCACTACTATGTTCGCCTTAGGTAGCTTCTGCGTAAGACAAGTTTTGAGGCGACTCACCCAATCTGCTCCTTCCTCCCCTCCCCCAAGAAGTCGAAGATGATGCAGTGTGTCCGAGGCGACACCGCAAAGGGCTCGAGTGAACGCGACATCACCTACTGCAAAGTACATTCCATCAATGCGGTCAACCGGCTGATGAGCCTTTAATAAGCCTACAAGCGGACTCTGCCTTTTCAGTAGATCTACCTCGTCGCAAAATATCATTGAGGCAGGCTGCTGAAGAAAATCATCGGAGAGAGAGTTCACAACACGGCCACTCGAAAGTGCCGTGCATTTTGGGATATTTCCGACAAAAACATTGGCATATGCTTGATCGGCGGCGAAAGATCCGCTCGCCAACAATTGAGTAATGGCAAGGGCAGCAACTATTCCCCCACAAGCAGACCGCATATCAAACCTCACTTAAAACTTATTCGAATGGTCAGAGGGCAGTGATCGCTGATACGGTCGGGGTGCTTCAGAATTGAAAGCACATTTTCATTTTCTTCTATCAGAATAACGGTACTATCGGCTGGAATTTTGGCGACGATAGCAAAGTCAATGGGTTGAAGGGAGGGCCTGAGAATACAAGACGGAGGAGCAATTATGGCCTTTGCCCAAGGCGCATAATGTTCTCTCCAAACTCTAAGTTTGGGATTGAGGAGTTCTCGATTGAAATCACCGATGACGAGAACGACATCATCCGCATCCGCCATTTTTAAAATTTCGCTGACCTTAAGGAACTGGGCATAAATCAGCTGACATGAGCTATTATCGCTGTCGACTTTCACAGTATCAGGGCATGAACTCTTGCCATGAATGTGTATCAGTCCAACTATTTTATCGGTCACCTTGATGCGAAAATATTGAATGTCTCTTGTCTCTGATGGATTAGCCTCGGCAACCAAGCCAATGCTTGAACGGAAAATGATGTTTGACCCAAGGTTCGTGCGTACTGCGGTGAAAGGGTAGACGATTCGCTTCAGGAGATAGGCATGGTCGCGTCGATCGTCGTATTCTTTCGTCCCGAGAATAGTATAGCCTTTGCCCAGTACATCGCGGACGGCCAGCTCCCCGGATGCCTCTTGCAGCAAGATTACGTCGGGGTCTTGGCTCTTAATGACTTTCTTGATGATCGACAAATCCGCGATGGTTCGCCAGGTTCCAATTTCTCCACGATAAGCATAGCCCGGTACATGGTGGAGGTTTGCGACATTCCAGGATGTAATCGTAAGACTATCTGCGGCGATAGTTGATCCTACATAGCCCACTGAAACAGTGGTAAGCAAAGTCATAAATCGAAGGATGGAGCCGAAGTTTAAACAGTGCACCACGCCCTGCAGACGACCGAGTGAGCGGAGCGATCGACTTGCGCCAATTGTTAGACTGCCCTGCCGTACGCGGCAAGCGGGGCCAGTGCGGTGTTCACCGGACGGAATACACGGAGTGTCTGTTTTGGCCCGGAAGGCTATTTGTGGTGTACGCATTGTGTGAAAGCAACTCCTTTGCTAAGCGCAAGTAACGGCCTCTACTGTCAAGCGACCATTCGATTCAGGAGCACGCAGCGCTGCTTTGGCTGATTTTCCTGGCTCGGTGCTGCAACCAGCATTTCCCTTTCGCCTAACTAGAAGTAGGTGAAAAAAGTAGCGTTCCGCTGCTTGTGTCTGATAGCGCTCCTTGCCTGTGCCTAACACCCTGCTCGGTCAGCATGTCGCGCTAGACAGCGAGGATGAAAGGCGATATGGCTTTTGGCCGTACCACGGAGCCTAGCAGCGTATCCGTAGTCTGCAATTGGCCCAGAGTGTGTAAAAACGCTTCGCCAAAATTGAAGTGAGCGCGTCTACGTTAAATCTGAAATTTATCGGCACGTCAGCAGATGTGGATTTCGCGTAGAAGCGCGATTTCCAGTCCAGTTTTGAGTACCTGTCGCGCTCAAAAACGTTTTTACACCGCCTCGGCCCATTGCTGCCTGTCGCAATTGTCCGCTTTGGGTCGGATAGCAACGGTCTAGCATCGACTGTCGCAGTGGGGTGGTTAAACTTCCGTCTGTTCCGCCATTTCCAGGGCATCATCGACCTCGATTCCCAGGTATCTGACGGTGCTTTCAAGCTTCGTATGACCAAGGAGGAGTTGGACCGCTCTCAGGTTCTTCGTCCTGCGATAGATTAGCGATGCTTTGGTTCTCCGTAGCGTATAAGTACCGTACATAGTTGGGTCAAGGCCAATGGCTTTCACCCACGCTTTGACTATCCGAGCGTATTGTCTGGTGGAGAGATGCTCTGAGTCGTGCAACCGGGTCGGAAACAAAAAGTCCTCGCTGCGGAAGTGGGCCTGATGCATCCAAGCCTCCAGAACCGTTCGGGTTTGCTCAGTAATTTCAAATTGCACTGGGTGCTGAGTTTTCTGCTGCATCACGATGGCCCGTGACGACACGTGCTCCCCATGGGCTATGTCTCGTACTCGCAGCTTGGTTAAGTCACAGGCACGCAGTTTGCTGTCGATGGCCAAGTTGAATAGCGCCAAATCTCGCGTCTTCTCAGCAAGCTGGAGTCTTACCCGTATGGCCCAGATATCTCTGACTCGGAGCGGGGCTTTCTGCCCGACAAGCTTTCCCTTGTTCCAAGGCTGATGGCTATATCTAGCAATAGTGTTCATGGCATGTCCTCCATGTTGAGGGAGGACAAGGGTGGATCAGTCACAATGAGTGGTGGTCGCTATTCGCCCCAAAGCGGTCAGTCGTGACAGGTAAAAAAAGACCTAAAGCGGACTTTCAAACCCACTGGTTTTTCACTACTCTCTGCTGCACTTCAGAAAAATATCGCCGGTTTCGTCACACAATGATTGGATAATTTTCATAGTTACGACACTGTCTATGTTAGATGATTGGGTCAATAACATAATGGTGATTTGGGTTAATGAGATGGCCATTGCGTGGGCTGGATCCACCATTCCCGAGTCGCTGGAGCCTACAAGAAGTATTTCGTTTTTTGAATCGGAAAGGCCCAAAGATGACTTGATGGTTTTTACACCTGCGTGGATATTCTGACTTGCCCACTTATAATAAGGTCGCCAATGATCAAGGCCAACGGCCCTTTCGATGTCGGAAAAATTTGCCCTTTTTTTTCCAAGAGCAGGTTCTGCCCATCCGTAGGCGTTACCGAAATCAACACCGAAACGTTGAATCGCTGCATCGTAATGAGTTTTTAAAGTATGAAAATCTTCGTCACTCGGTGGGGCCGCTTGCAACCGATGCTCGTATTTTTTATGTTGGCATGCGCCTTTATAGGAATCAATTATTTCATGTGAAACGTATCTTTCCACTGTGTCTTTTTCATGTTTAGCTAAAAACAAAGTAGTCACTGCTATTTCATGCAGTGCACGCCAGCGTGCGTGCGCGCCGTCCGGGAAACCATTGTTGAGTAAACAGACGATTTCTCTGGAAATTAGGCATCCCTTAGCATGCAATCTCGTCAAAACATCAAATAGTATATCGTCACTCATAACCGCGTTTGGACGTAACCTTTCGTTAGTACTGCTTCCTGCTTCTACGCAAACGGCTACAAGCAGTTCAAGCGTATCGAAACCGTCTTTCCACCGCTCATAGGTTTTTTCTAAAAATTTCTTGTGTTGATTTCTTCGATCGGTAAGACCTGTCTCGAACGCGACTTTCTTTATGGAGCGCAGGACCAAATCAGGAAGATCATCAAGCAATGTTGATTTTTTCTCAGCTATAGTTTCTGAGATGGCTTTCAGATCATCTTCTGTTTTAGCTGCATCAATTAACTCTTTTATCGCATCATTAAACTGTCGTTGAAGAATATCCATGAGTCACCTTCCAAGCGCTAATAGTTCGCAGATACCAAGAATGTTATTGGTCTCTTCTTTTTTCGCCTCATGGGCTTAGTCGGAAAATGGCTCCTTAGGCAGGAATACTTCGAGCTGAATAGAGGTGAAATGGGAGCCAAATCGTTGTTTCATATGGTACTCGGAGCCGAGTCGTGCCGGCACACTCAAAGAGCGAGCAGTTTACATCTCGCGTATACTGCCATCTGGAAAAAGGTACATGCCGTCCATCAGGTATGCAGGTTCACCTTCGCCAGGGCTAAGGTCTGAATATAAAGATTTAATTTCATTATCAGCCATCTCGTTTGTATGGTTTTTATAATTGTTATATACGTCAACATCATAGCTAAGACTCTTCAGTTCTTCACTAGAAACTCCCCCCAAAGACGCCTTGAGCGCTTCAATGTCATGAATCCATATCATTCCATTTTTACTGTAAAAAATACCTTTGTAGGCGCTCTTGTCAGGTATCCCCTCATAACCAAGAGCTATGGCGAACTCGACGCTTTTTTGGTAGTCCATTTTCAATTACTCAACTAATTGGTAGATGTTTCTTTGAGCACATGGCTGTCATATCGCTTTTAGGGTCGCGATGGCATGGCCTACTTGACTGCGGTAAATACTCAGGGTAGCAGTTAGTCACAATTTGCCGCCTCTCCGGCGGCTATTAGACGAGGACGGCCAGTACGGCGGAATTTGCACCCGACAGGCGCTGACCAGTATCTTAACCCCGACCACAGACATCAAGGGCCTGCATCACACATAAAGCCTTACATTCACTACCCGCGTTCATAGGTAGTCATTCCGGCGTCATGAGCGGCGCGAGTCATATTGATGAACTCTTCATTCCTGCCAATTGTTTCCAGCGCAACGCGCACGTAGCTCGCAACGTCACCCGATCCACGCTGCTCGACCCATAGCGTGAGTTCCATGATGGCGGCCTCAAGGGCGAGCTGGTTTTGGTTGATCTTCAGAAGCAGGGACGGGAGCAGGTCTGCTTGGGACATCGCAATTCCTCCTTGGAAAAGAACAGAGTAGTCGTTTAAAGCCCGGTCGTGATGCCGGGCGCCGCGTGGCTGCTCTTTGCCGATATCTGTCCGCCATGAAAGGCGGCAGATGGACAGCCGCTGACGCTCGCCAGCATCTGCTAGCCCTTTACCAGTTGAGGTCGCACCCCAGCGACGCTTTACAATAGAGTCCGGCCATCCTGATAGAATCGATCAGGTTATAGATAACACCTTTCTGAGAAATGGTATGAATACAGAATTGATGGAAGATGAGATGCGCCGGGCGCTATTCGGTGACTCTGAGCCCTCTGCGCCGGCGATTGACTCAAACGTGCAGGACACAGTCCCGGATGTTGTGATCGTGCAACCGGTGAAGGCTGCGAAGAAAAAGACGGTCTCAAAAGCCTTCACACCTAGGTTAAGAGTCACGCTCCGTGTGGGAAATGAATTTGAAGGTGAGATGCACGAGATGGTACATGAGGCCGATACGCTGAGCTCCCTAGTCGCAGAACAAGAAGCTACTAAGACGGCCAGAAAAAAATTCAGGTTTGTGGAAGTGGTCTCGGTCAAGTCGATGTAAGTGGGTACTCTCACTTAGCTCGTCCGCCTGGCATTAAACCGCATTCGGTTACCACGGATCACCCAACAGGTTTGTGTCGATTGAAGCCTCAAACATAAGGGGCGGTAATCGTATCCCGGGCTGGATTTAACCATCCAACTCTCAATGTTTAACTGGTCGTCAGCTCCAAGCCACATAACTGAGGGTGGCGATAGGCAGAAATCGGCCAGAAGCAGACGGTAAACCCAGGGAGTGATTACGGCCGATTCTGTTGAAAAAGCCGGTTTAGGTTCCTCGGACAGAAAAGTTGGCGTTTTAGATTGAAATGCAGGGCCTACGGTGAGGTTTGTGGGTTCGCTTTCACGGATTGAAGGTCGCTGAGCTAGTGCCGTGTTCGCAACACAACTCGGGAGCAGGGCTGCCGACTTCGGCCTGCTTGAGGATGGCGATGATCTGGTTGTCTGAAAAACGTGAGTGTCTTCAAGGAAAACTTCCTTGATCCGATTAGAAGAAAATTCTACTTCTGGCGAATAGTTATTTCGGGAGGATTACCACACCTTTTAAGATTGAGATTTATTGACCATAAATAGTCCAAAAAGTCGTGTTCTAAATCGAGTTTTGAGGAGGGCAATTCGACTTACAGCAGGGTGCAGGATTAGTAATAGAAACCGCTGAGGCCGTGTTGCAACACACGGCATTCAGAGTCTCGCTACGGGGTTTCATGCATCATTTGTGCATCTAGCATTGTTGTGGAATAAAAATATCGGGGGTGTCGGAGTCGGGAGTCGGACCAATCCCGATCCAGTCGACGATAGCTGGAGGAGTGCCCGCGAACGGGTTGGCGCGCCAATATTTAACCCAGTGATTAAAACGTTCTGAAAAGGAGCAGTTGTCACTTTTATTAAGTTGGCCGCTAAGTATTATATTTAATGCCACGAAGTCAGGATCATTGGGATGTACAATTCGGCCTAAAAGTGGCTTTTTAATGATGCGAGCGAGCACCGGGTCTATTTGTTTATTGAAACCTGACGCATCGAAAACTCCCGTCTCTACTATGGGGAGGTAAGCTACAAGCTGTAGCGGAATGGCTAGAGCTTGGGGCCGAGGACGGCCTTCTTGCATAAATGACGGATCGATATCAGCGATAACAATTGCTTGCTCTGACTCGCCGAGAGCATCAGATGATTGATTATAATAAATTCCTTTAGACCAACCAGCGTACGGAGTTATTTGATCTATAATCGGAGATTTTTTCCCCCTGACCCAGCTGTTTCTTCCTATAAAACAACTTCCCCCAATTGAAGCTTTGTCTAGGACTGCGTTGCAGAATACAGTGGTTGCCCCGCCAGATAATAAAGTTGACTGGCCGAAAATCCAGTAATCCGCCGAACGGGTTGTCATCGCAGGTACCAGGATTATTGATTTTCGCTTACCGCTTGCAACAGAAATCCCCAAGTATTCCGCCATTGATGCTAAGTCATCAAGTAAGCTTTTCTCTGCTTTCGATGGGGACATTGAGGCTCCGAATCGAACAGCAAGCTTGTTGAGTTCCGCGGCTAAGGCTTTATAGTTAACGGGACTCATTGGAAGGAATAGTTCTGAGCAGATAAACTCTGCAATATTGTCTAACACACCCAGCTTATTGTAGTAATGAAGAAACGTTTTAGGGGTTAGCGGAATTCCTGGCATCATCCTCTGGTCAGTTACAGATCTTGCTCCTATTTCATCTATCAAATTGTCTGCGGAAAATAATGGTCGTAAATTCTCTATTAAAGGTGAGAAGACCTCCGATGCCGCAAGTGATGAGTATTTTTTGCGACGTGAGAATGTACAAACAACCCGCTCTCCAGTAGTGAGATCTAAAGGAGCCAAGAGCGTCATTATTGCGCTATGCTCGCCGGACAAGTACGCGCTTGAATGGCCGGAAGTACCGTTAGCAGCTGGCTGCCCAAATGTTTTCAAGTGGTCGGAATATCCAAGTATGGTGCTGTGAGTTTTTTCGAAGTTAGCATCTGTACTATTCCCATGTAACTTATAGGTCCCAGCCAGTACCGCTGGATAGTTCGACTTCCTTTTTAGTTGCTCGCGTAACCATTTAACTGTGTCGGGTCTTACTGAGTATTCAGGTAAAACAAGAATGTCAACGCCAAACGCTTCGCAAGTGTTAAGGGCCTCGGCGATGAACTTGCGACGACGGCCTTCTGCCCGACTTTTTTCCATTGGAAGCAATTGCTTCACTGTTGGCCAATTGTTACCCCAGTGTTCAGATTCAGTTGCAGGGTGATGATAAGTTTCATCAACCTTCCATTGCATTATGGCGATTCGGGTATGGCCAGGAGAACGGCCTTTCCGAAGTGACCAAGCTTCCCTCTGTAAATCGCGCCATGACTGACTTGGGCTAGAGGCAAAGGCTGAGTTTAGGCCCGGAGGCAATACAAGGTTGCTAAATCCTGAAGAGTCAGTTGTCGCCTGCGACTCAGGTGAGGCGGCAGCAGTTTCTGAATTGCTGGTCGTATTGTCACTTGAAGCGCGATGAAGAATAGGCGGCAGTGATGGGGGTGCGACCAAGTCTTCAGGTTCAGAAACAATATTGAATGGTTTTTCGAGAGTTTCGGTAACTCCAATCTCGGCCGTTTTCTCGGATAATTTTTTGAACCGCTCGCCCCTAGCTGCGACAAATAAAAGATTACCTTCTTGGTCAGAAGTTTCGTCCCATGCACTTAGAAGTCGAGTGCCATTCTCGATGCGCTCGGGTTTGTTTCCGTGACCGATGGATAACTGCGAGCGCGTTATTTTCCAGCTCTCGCCTGCTGTGTCTGTAAAACTTCCATTCCCCGCTTCTAAACGCCAAGCGCCAATTGATTTTTTAACTTGAAGGCCTAAGCATGATTCTATTTCAACCAAAAAGCTTGTTAGCTCATTTAACGCAAGGCCCATCCAGTAGTCGGCAATGTCCTCATGATTTTTCTCGAACGGCCAGTCAGAATTTACTGATCCAGTAGGGTCGAGTTCAATGGCAGAAGGGGTGGCGAAAAGACTCGCCAAAGCTTTAGCTTGTTGTTGGGCTGATGTGCTAATTATTTTAAGAAGCGGTCTCTTAGAGTTTTTGCCAAATAGTCCAATACGGCCGCAAACTATTACAAGCCATCCAAGAGGCGTTATATCGGAAAAAACCTGTAGCGGGGCGCTTTCCTTAACATTTTTGGTGAAAAATACGCTAAGGTCGTTAATCGAGTTTTCAGGGCTGCCGAAGAAGAATCCTTGCTCTTCGATTTGCCAGTCTCCAGCTAGATCGCCGCTAACAGGAAAAGGCCATGCGTCCTTGCTGTCGTGAGCTTCTATGCAAAATGCAATTTCACGAAGCCAAGTGGTAACAGACGCAACTTTTAAACCTGTCACTAGGATCTTGAAACTGAGGTTGCTAGCTTGTTTGTATTGGCTGGATAAAAGTAGATGTTGTATTTTGTATGATAATTCAAAATAAAAACTAGGTATGGATCTTCTAGTATTTAGAGTCAGCGGAGGTGTGTTTTTGTTTAGCTCTTCTGCCCAATTTAGCGGGATTTGGTTAATCACACGAAATGCGACACGCTCAAAAAAAGAGTAGTTAATGCCAGGCTGATTGAGCTGCAAGTCGTGGCTAAGACGAACTTGCATCGCGGCCGTCTCGGATTCACTTGCAAGCACGAAAGCGATACTATGGCTTATTTCACCATCGCCGGGGAAATTTCGGAGAAGATTGAGAGAGCGAGATATTGTGGCTGGTAGGTACTCAGCTGTTTCGTAGGATTTTAACAGCGCGCCTCTAGCGTAGTTTCCGCGTAACTTTCGGAGAACGTTCCGAAGCAAATGATCGGCGGGCGAAAGTACTTCATTTACATCACACTCAATATGCTCTGCACCAAGAGATGCAAATTGATCGAGATCTCGACGATAACCAAAAAGTTCGGATAGCAAAACTCCGGCTCGCCAATGATGCCCATATAACTCGGGCACATCATACGTGCGAAGCCCTCTCGTTCCATCTTTAATATAGGCTGCTCCGTCAAGCAGCTTAGACGAATATGACGGTGTAAGTAACGATAGCTCTAGAGGTGCTTCATCTTCTGTATCAGGTCTAGAGTTCACAACCAAGTAAGGCCAAGCGGCTGCATATTCCTTTGAGTTATCAGGGTTGTCGTCTGTATTCTCGTAATTCAAACGAGCAATTGCTTCAAATGCATCAGCAACCCATCGTAGATTGTCGCTATTTATCCTAAATGTAGTGGGTGCTTTCAGAGCCCAGTTAGCTCCAGCGCTCCATTTCGCCTCATGAATTGCTAGGCTGCCAAGTTTAGTTGAGTTCCACTCGGGGGCGTATAGCAACGCCGGTTTATTGGGATAAGATATTTTGAACTCTGGAGGGGAGTCCGCGAGAGTCTCATTAGATAAAGTTACCCACCAGATTTTTGAAAGCTCTGTCCAGTCGCCTGTGATTGCGTGCGAGCATAAAAGCAATCCATTTGCTGGAACCCCTGGAAGCGGAGGCAAGGGGAGCTTAGGCTCCCCTTTTTGAAGCAAGTGGAGGCGGCTGGCTAGTAAGTTTGGTAGTTTTTCTCGAGGTGAAATAGCGGCAATAGTTTGAAGAGAAAGAAGAACTATCTCACCAGGAGTGCTATCTTCCTGTTGTTCTTTTTGTATTAATAGCGCATTGAGAATGGGAATTAACTTATCACTCTCTATCGGACGCCTATTAATCTCATCAAGTTCTGCGCGCAGATATTCTAGAGGGTCGCCCCCCCCTTGGTTACTTGAATTTGACAGTTGAACAATCGCTTTATGAAGCCATGCGAACGCTCCAGTAATGCTACTTTTTTCGTCATAAACTTCGTACTCAGTGGATGCCAACTCGGTAAACTCAATTTTCCAAGTTTCCATGTGAGTGGTCAGTGCCCGTTTCAACGATGCCTGAAGAGCTTGGTCTTCCTTTACGATCTTTTCGATTATGAGCGCAGGTTTATTTTCAACTTGTGCAATGTGATTGCTTAACAGGGCGGCTTTCCATTGCATACATATAAGCCGCTGAAAAATCATTCGTCTTAGCTTTACTGTGCCGCATGCCCAACCAGCTGGTGCGTCCAAATTATTTGGTTGTATGAAAAAGCTTATAAAATCGTCAGAGCACGCAACATGTGCTAAAACAGAAATACTGGAACTGCGTAACTGTTCTTCTTCAGGGCTTAATCTAAAGCTGGCATTATTGGCACGTTCTAATAGACCCTCTAAGCCTTCAATGGCATAAAATGCTGGATCATCCCACGGTAAGTCGCTATTAAGAATAAACGGCGCGCCAGTACACACCTTATTCCAAGTCGACCAGTATTCTTTGAAAATATTTTCTGGTGCGTGGTCAAGAGTCTTGATAACAGTTTGGTACCAAATCCACCGTGCTGCTTTGCTTAATTCGGATGGTCTCAGGTCTTTCGCGCGCAACGCAGTGAATATCTGGTTTTCAATTATTTCGGGCGGGAGACTATATAATCTACTATCTCGAAGCAACTCCAGAGATGTCTGTCTGTTGACCTCATTTGTATGCCACAGCTCCCAGCCAGCATCACCGTCGCCAGCTTCAAACAATGTTTGCTCTTCTCGTGGACCAGAAGCAGCAATAGCACGTCCTGATGTTAGATGTTTTTCAAATTCATCGGATGTCATCGGTGCGAAGCTTTCTTTAGAAATCATCTCTAACCCTAACGAGTTAGCAATCTCTTCAATCAGCGCTCGCAGCACATCTATTATATCAAGACTATCCCCAAGAATGACTACGTCATCAACATAGCGTGCATACCCGACTTTAACTGCTCCGTCAGAATTTAGTTCTTTAAGTTTCTTTCTGAGTGCCGAGTCTAATTTAAATAGGAGGATGTTTCCAATCCAAGCTGACAAGGACGGACCTTGGGGAATGCCTATTTCTCTATTGGATTTTTGTGGTTTGCCTGTATCAGGGTGGTAATATGTAAAACCAAAGCAATGATCCAACAGGAAATCTACGATGGCGTTATTACGCTGGCCCAAAGCTTGTGTAGGTTGGAATAGCGGTAAAAAATCTTCTGCGTATTCCAAGCTTTCATATGCAGGTGTAATTGCGCTAATGAGTACATTTTTGACGGTAGAGCGCTTTATATTGTCGTAATATCTCTTCAAGTCAAGGCGGACCATATGGACGTTATCCATATTTCGGCCTTGAGATAGCAGAGACGAAATAAAACCCTGCCAACACTCGAAGTAGGGTCGAAACATCCCGCCGTCTTTCGGGGGGGCGCGTAACTCGACCGCATCCATATCGATCTGATATGCAAAACTTAAAGTCTCGGTCTCCTCGGCACCGGGTGATTCGCCTGTTGTTCTAAGCGTGTTCTCGCCTCGGTAATATCGGACAGCCGGAATATAATTGCTGAATCTTACTGAGCTTTCACCGTCTAGTTGTTCGCTCAGCAACTCATTCATCACATATTGCTGCATGATTAAATCTTCAGGACATGGCATCGCTTTTAAGCGTTCTTCTTTTTTGCCAAAGCCTCTAGAAACATGCACTGCGTCGAAGGGCTCAGAAGGCTTATAGTTATTTTCTTTCAGCCTGCTAATTATTCCTTCATTGAAAGCCGTTGCGGCAAGCGACAATCTTCTCCAAGTAGCAATATCTGAAAGCACTTCTCCCTTATTTGCACCCGTTTGCGCAAGTTCGCGAGCATGATTTAGCTTTACGGTTAAATCATTTGGAGTCGGCACCGTTCGCTCAGATAGCGTATGGCTCTCGGTTGTCCGCGTAAACGAGGAAATATCACTCAGCCACTTTGGTTCGGGATTTCTGGAAACGCGCCAGTATTGAGTAACTCGAGCTATTTCGTTATCTGAAATAGTTCTTAAGTAACTTATACTTCGCGATTTTGGCCCGTAGGGTAGGTTTTCCCATTTTTGGTCGTCGAGAATTTCTTCCGGTAAAATCCCCAATTTTTCTGATATCAGGGCAACGGCTGCAGAGTGTGTGATTTCATCCAAAAGCTCCTTGGCTGCTATTGGAGATGTGATGTTTTTTAGAAGTTCGTCAGGATCTTTAGACGTCTGCCCTGGATCTGTATGTTTAGATTCTTGCCAAACAAACGCTAGTTCAAGCCTCCTGTCCGCATCTTGAGTTAGCAGGGTTTTAATTGTTGAAGATGCTCCTTTTAAACCTGCTGTATCCCTGTCTAAAAAAATTCGTACTTGAAGTGGTGTTACTTCAGGTAGCGATTTTGCGAGCTGAGTAATTATTTTTGCTTGGCTCTCTGATGCTTTAGATCCCAAAACGGCTACCGCTGCGAGCCCAAAGCTTTCTAATCGCAAAGCGTCTATTAGGCCCTCACACACATATATGATGGGTGCCTCACCATCTTTCGCAAGCTGGGCAACTCTGATGCTTGCCTCTCTTGCTCGGTATAGTATATGAGCTTTTGGTAAACTTGGGGTGTACAGGTATTTTGGCGAGCTGTTTGTATCATCTAGTTTTCGAGCGGCAAACCCTAATAGGACATTCGTCATGTCTCTTATTGGGAAGATAATTCTGTTGTCGTAAAAAAAATCTCGGTATTTTGCTCCAATATCCAAGTGCGTGGCGGGATCTGTAGTGGGGTCCGTATAAAGGTGCCGAACGAGTCCCGCGCTTTCTAACTCCCCGAGAACTTCTCTCGAATTGCCATAATTTTCTGAGTTAACAGCATAATTTATTAGGCAGTTACGTATGGAAAGGCCGATTTCCGCCGAATCTGCGGTGTCTTTAGATATCTTACGGTTTTTAAGCCATTCAACTAGTATTGTTGACTCTGGATTATTCAATTTGTAAATAGTTAGTGCGTATTCGTATGCTGTATGATTTTGAATCTCACTAGATTGTTGTTTTATTTTTTTTGGCTGGTCTATTTTGTTTTTGGTAGTGGCTGTTGTGTGCTTTAGTCCATATTCAGTGGCTAACCATTTAACAGCTTCTATAAAATTTAAGCCCTTTACCTTCTGCACAAGAGTGAATATATCACCGTGTGTGCCACAGACAAAGCAGTGATAGTGAGGCTTGTCGCTATTTGAGGCTGGGAACAATCGCATTGAAGGATTTTCTTCATTGTGATCGATACAAAGTGTCGAAGCAGTTCCACCGCTACGTTTAATTGATAACCCCAGTCGATGCGCTAACTCTTCTATATCCACAGAGTTTGCAAGCTTGTCTACAAGTCGACTAGTTTCGCTGTTTGGCTTTCCCTGGCTCATTTTTACACATCAGGTGATTTTGATTGCTGCACTCTATCATTACTCTGCAAGGGTGGCCATTTGCTGGCCATAAGAGCGCCTGCATGAGCGGAAACCCCTCCGGGGGGCATACGCAGCAACGTCAGCGGCGCTTTCAGTGGGGTGCATTAACCAAAAAGTTATAAGCGCACGGTACGTACGATGGAGTAGCTCTGCTGAGTAACGTTTCCGTAAATCCTATGAGCCGGTCGGTCCCGATTTGGACGCCACATACATTGGGAATGAACCTCTTGACGATGCTGCGACGTACACCCGGCGCAGCTTTGCCGTATCGTTTTGATTCAGCGGGTGTTTCGTAGTCTAGTATTTTCCGAGGACGGCTATTTAGCTGCCTATCCCTCCAATTCGTATCATCTCAATCGCAGCTTCGTGTCGTAAGCAGCCTCTGGCGAACGTCCGCTTCTGGCCCAGGCTGTGTGAAAACGTTTAAGAGCAGGTTTTACGGTCAAAACCAGAATTGCGTCCCTACGCAAATTTCAGGTCTGCTGATTAACCAGCACTGGCAGATTTTACGTAGCAACGCAGACTTCAAAGCGGTGCCTGCGTTTTTACACAGCTTGGGCCGAAAGCGGTCAGCCGCTCCCTTCACTTAGTCCGCCTGCCGAAAAGGTCATGAAGGTTTAAACTCTGCGTACAGTCCTCCCCCAAGGAGCAGGATCATGATTAAACAGCATAGAGAACAGACCAAACTGTTCTATGAGCAACAACGCGTCATACAAGCCAGGTTCGGCGAGCAACAGCTAGCTAGGTCCAGCGAACAACTGAAGTATCCTTACGGGCCTTGGCGCGAGGTTTTGTTTTATCCCCTTGCATTGGCCATCGGCTTGATATGCATCGGTACCTTGCTTGGTTATGGACTGAGCAAGCTTGTTTAGGCTCAGCGAGTGCTGATCGACCGCTGTGGCGTAAACGAACAGAGAAAACTCTTCATTGGTTAGAAAGCAGCGGCAATTGTTGTGAGTAGAAATGTGAGTAGATTTTAGCGACACCAACCCTCTCACAGCTTAATATGGCGTCTGCAAGCCAAAGTTCGAGTCTCCCTCGGGGCACCAAAATTAAGAAAGGTCTTGCTTTGCAAGGCCTTTTTTTTCGCCTACAGAAAAGTGAGCCCACTCCGCCACCCCGTAGGAGCTGCCGAAGGCTGCGATCTTTTGATCTTGCTTTTAAGGCGCCACAACCCGAACCCGCCCAGCTAACGAATAAAGGATTCACACAATGGAATTGCCACTGGAAACCGTTGCCCTTTTCGCGCTCAAGCTGGCTTATGAGAGGGAAGGTGAAAGTCCGATTCTGCGGGACGATCCGATCATGAGCGATTACGAGCGGGAGGTGTTTGGGTTGTTGGTGCGGCGGGGGGATGTTGAGGGTATTCAGTTTAGAGTGGCGCACTGTGTAGGTTTGGCACTAGACGCTATAGGCGGGGCTGATACGCCGCTAGGGCGAGAGCTGCAACGGTTGTCAGCTGATTTCAGCAGTGCGCGGACAATGGAGCAGCTTAATGCGCCGCTTATTGCGCTCAAGGATTACCTAAAAGACATTCAATGAGTGAGCGGGCCAGGGCAAGTTTATTAACCCTTTACACCGACTAGTAGTGGCTGGGGTCTTGGCTGATATGGAGATATATCTGCCCACTTTTCAATTGCGTCAGCAGACAGCAACGAAAGACTTTTTCGGCATCACAAGGACGTATCAATGCGGCAAATCGCCCTCAGCAACAAGCCACTAAGAGGCATTCCCCGACGCCTTCGCGCCCTGGAACGCTGGGCCTCCAGTTTTCGCGACGAGTTTCACCCGCGATCCGTGCACATGGAGTGCTACACACATTGGAAGATCCCGGTACACGCGGCCTTGGTTCAAGGCCCTCAAGCCAGGGTCGAAGTTCAGGCCTTCTGCATTCAGCAACTGCTCGAAGCCGCTAACCACCTGTCCAGCGCTGCTGACCACTCACAGGGTTACTATCGCGTCGCTTGCCTACTGGTGTGGCCATGGGTTCATCAAAGCGAGGTCACCGTCTTCTATGACCGGGACTATTATCTGGGTTTTCTCGGTGAAACTAACGCTCTCATGCCAGAGCGGATCAGTCATGCTCTTGCGTTGCACACACCAGCAAATTTCATCGAGCACGGGCATGACGTAACTCAACCTGACGATGAAGTCGCAGTACAGTGGTGGTGCATCGGGGAACCGGCCTAACGGCTTTGGCGAGCAGGCTCGCTCCCACAGGGATTTTGGTGAGCTGACAGGCATCGCTTGACCCGAGTGCGTGAATAATAAATCTGTCCCCTTTTGTCGCAGCCCTCTTTTGTCGCGTCCCCCAACGGGGAAAGGGGACCGAACCTGCAGGTTGACCGCGATGATGCGTTTGTTGGTAAACACCACACCGTCGCGCATGGATTTGCAGGTGTCGATGACTTCCTCCCCTTCCAGTAGCAACCAAGCATGACTTCACGCCGTCGGCTTATCCGGCTCTTCCTGCCCCGCCGCCCGCACTGCAATCTCAATCGCCCGAACACTGATCGCCGCAAATATCGCTGTCATCAGCACCCCGTTGAACCCCAGCAAAATCGCCAGAACCCGCGAGACGCCAAGTTTCGGCACGAGCTCTCCATAGCCAATGGTCAAACCGGTCACGAAGCCGAAATAGATGCCGTCAAAAAGATCCCAGCCCTCCAGGTAGCTGATGATGAGGCCGAACAGCACGATCAGAAAAAACAGTACGGAAAAGATCGGCCAGACAACGCGCAAGTAGAACCCGACTGCTTTGAAGAATTCTCGACGGACGTGCGATGCATGAGTGGGCTTCATGTCATGGGCTTCCTGAGGTTTGCCTGAGCGGCACGCGTATTAACACTCGATCAGCTTGGCACAAGCGCGGGAAACTGGTGGCCAACTGATCCACTCCCCTTCCATCTTGATCACATCCTTGATTTCCACCCCCCATGACGTCAACCAAGCGGCGCGGTGCATCAGCAGCGGGTTGGGGGTGGTTCAAGCATGATTCGCGATAGCGCTGCACATAGTCCCCGACCATTCAGGGACGACGCCTCTGGCCGCACTCTTCTAGACTCAATAGAAGGTCGTAGAAAGAACCGAACACGTCGCTTTGGTGCAGATGAATCAAAAGCAGCGTGGCAAGCTGCCTTTATGCCCTTTAAGAGGTGCGGCAAAGACCGCACCGGGCACAACAAGATGCCCGCACAGGGTGCCCTGGCCGACGGCCTGAAATTGCCACGATTCCGTGACGTGGTGTGAGTGCCGCAGCCGACACTTTCGGACGACCGACAACCATCTGGTTTGTCCGTGACCGTGAGGAATGCTGAATGCCTGATGAGATGTTGCAATTGCCTATGGTCAATAGCGTGCTGGAGCGCCACAAGGGCTCTGCGGGCGCACTGTTGCCGATTCTTCATGAGATTCAGGAGGGCATCGGTTACATCCCCGATGCCGCCATCCCCGAGATTGCCCACGCGCTGAACCTGAGTCAGGCCGAGGTTCGCGGGGTGATCAGCTTTTACCATGACTTCCGCACTGCGCCTCCGGCCCGGCATATCCTGCGTCTTTGCCGGGCCGAGTCCTGCAAGAGCCGAGGTGCCGAGCAGTTGGCCGCGCAGTTGCGCGAACGCCTGCAACTGGACGATCACGGCAGCAGCGCCGACGGCAGCATCAGTTTGCGCCCGGTGTATTGCCTCGGCGCCTGCGCCTGTTCGCCCGCGCTGGAGCTGGATGGTCAGGTGCATGCGCGGCTCAGTGCCGAGCGTCTGGATGCCTTGCTTGATGCTTGCCGGGAGGACGCATGATGTCGCGCCTCTATCTGCCCAGTGATTCTCTGGCCCGCGCCGTGGGTGCCGACGAAGTGGCGGTCGCCCTTGCCGCGAAGGCCCAGGAACACAACCTGCCGCTGGACCTGCAACGCACCAGCTCGCGCGGCCTGTATTGGCTGGAACCGCTGCTGGAAGTGGACACCCCACAAGGCCGTATCGGCTTTGGCCCGCTGACGGCTGCCGATGTGCCCTCCGTGCTCGAAGCCCTGCAAAGCGAGCCGTCCACCCATCCACTGGCCTTGGGCCTGGTGGAAGAACTGCCTTATCTGAAGACTCAACAACGCCTGCTGTTCGCCCGTGCTGGCATCACCCGGCCGCTGGACCTCGACGATTACCGGGACCATGGCGGTTTCGAGGGTTTGAAAAGAGCCGTCACCATCGGTGGCGAACAGACTGCGACAGAAGTGTTCGATTCAGGCCTGCGTGGCCGTGGCGGCGCGGCTTTCCCCGCTGGGATCAAATGGCGCACGGTGCGCGCGACCCAGGCTGCGCAGAAATACATTGTGTGCAACGCCGACGAAGGCGACTCCGGCACCTTCGCCGATCGAATGTTGATGGAAGGCGACCCCTTCCTGCTGATCGAAGGCATGGCCATTGCCGGCATCACCGTCGGCGCCAGTTACGGCTACATCTATGTGCGTTCGGAATATCCACAATCCGTGGCCACCTTGCGCGAGGCGCTGGACATCGCCCGGACCGCCGGTTACCTCGGCGCCAATGTCGGCGGCAGCGGCCAGGCCTTCGATATGGAAGTGCGCGTCGGTGCCGGCGCTTACATCTGCGGTGAAGAAACTGCGCTGCTGGACTCGCTGGAAGGCAAGCGCGGGATTGTCCGCGCCAAGCCACCGATCCCCGCGTTGAAGGGCCTGTTCGGTTTGCCGACGCTGGTACACAACGTGCTGACCCTGGCTTCGGTGCCGCTGATTCTGGCCAAGGGTGCGCAGTTCTATCGCGATTACGGCATGGGCCGTTCCCTGGGCACGATGCCCTTCCAATTGGCGGGCAATATTCGTCACGGCGGCTTGGTGGAGCGGGCCTTTGGCCTGACCCTGCGGGAACTGGTGGAAGACTACGGCGGCGGAACCGCCAGTGGCCGGCCGCTGAAGGCCGCGCAGGTTGGCGGACCGCTCGGCGCCTGGGTGCCGCCTTCGCAATTCGACACACCGCTGGATTACGAAGCGTTCGCCGGCATCGGCGCGATGCTCGGTCACGGCGGTGTGGTGGTGGCTGACGACAGCCTGGACATGGCCCACATGGCGCGCTTTGCGATGCAGTTCTGTGCCGAGGAATCCTGTGGCAAATGCACCCCGTGCCGCATCGGCTCGACCCGAGGTGTTGAGGTGATCGACCGCCTGCTGGCAGCGCCTGACCAGAGTGGTCGCGATGAGCAGGTGATCATCCTCAAGGACCTGTGCGACACCCTGCAATACGGTTCGCTGTGCGCGTTGGGCGGCATGGTCTCCTTTCCGGTAGCCAGCGCCCTCAAGCACTTCCCCGCCGACTTCGGTCTGCAATCTTCGGAGGCCGACCAATGATCACTCTCTTCGACCCGAACACCGATATCGACTTAGGCACCCCGGCCCGCGACAGCGACGTGCAGGTGACCCTGAACATCGACGGCCGCAGCATTAGCGTGCCCGAAGGCACCTCGGTGATGCGCGCCGCTGCGCTGCTGGGCACCACCATTCCCAAACTGTGCGCCACCGACAGCCTGGAAGCCTTCGGCTCCTGCCGCATGTGCCTGGTGGAGATCGACGGCATGCGCGGCTACCCCGCGTCCTGCACCACGCCGGTCACTGAAGGCATGACCGTGCACACCCAGACGCCAAAACTCGCGACCCTGCGCCGCAACGTCATGGAACTGTACATCTCCGATCACCCGCTGGACTGCCTGACCTGCTCGGCCAATGGCAACTGCGAGCTGCAAACCGTCGCCGGCCAGGTCGGCCTGCGAGAAGTGCGTTACGGCTATGAAGGCGACAACCATCTCGCCGATGTGAAGGACACGTCCAACCCCTACTTCGACTTCGACCCGAGCAAGTGCATCGTCTGCAACCGTTGTGTCCGTGCCTGCGAAGAAACCCAGGGCACCTTTGCCCTGACCATTACCGGGCGCGGTTTCGAATCCCGGGTTGCGGCCGCTGGTGGCGAGAACTTCCTCGACTCGGAATGCGTGTCCTGCGGCGCCTGTGTGCAGGCTTGTCCGACCGCAACCCTGATGGAAAAAAGCGTGGTCGAACTGGGCCAGCCCGAACGCAGCGTCATCACCACCTGCGCCTATTGCGGCGTGGGCTGCTCGTTCCGTGCCGAGATGAAAGGCGACCAGTTGGTGCGCATGGTTCCAGACAAAAACGGCCAGGCCAACCACGGCCACTCCTGCGTCAAAGGGCGCTTTGCCTGGGGCTACGCCACTCACCCGGATCGCATCACCAAGCCGATGATCCGCAAGCACATCAACGACCCTTGGCAGGAAGTCAGTTGGGATGAAGCGGTGACGTACGCCGCCAGCGAATTCCGCCGGTTGCAGCAAAAATATGGCCGCGACTCCATTGGTGGCATCACCTCCAGCCGTTGCACCAACGAAGAAACCTATCTGGTGCAAAAACTGGTACGCGCCGCCTTCGGCAACAACAACGTCGACACCTGTGCGCGGGTCTGCCACTCGCCGACCGGCTATGGCCTGAAACAAACCTTGGGCGAGTCCGCCGGCACCCAGAGCTTCGACTCGGTGATGCAAGCCGACGTGATCCTGGTGATGGGCGCCAACCCCAGCGACGCCCACCCGGTGTTCGCCTCCCAGCTCAAACGCCGCCTGCGTGAAGGCGCGCGACTGATCGTCATCGACCCACGACGCATTGATCTGGTGGATTCGGTGCATGCCCGCGCCGAACTGCACCTGGCCCTGCGCCCGGGCACCAACGTCGCCATGCTCAACGCCCTGGCCCACGTCATCGTCACCGAAGGCCTGTTGAACCAAGCCTTTATCGACGCCCGTTGCGAGGACAACGAATTCGCTCACTGGCGCGAGTTCGTCAGCCGCGCGGAAAACTCGCCGGAAGTGCTTGGTGAAATCTGCGGCGTGGCCCCAGCCGACATCCGCGCCGCCGCGCGCCTGTATGCCACCGGCGGCAACGCAGCGATCTATTACGGGCTGGGCGTCACCGAGCACAGTCAGGGCAGCACCGCGGTCATGGGCATCGCCAACCTGGCCATGGCCACTGGCAACATCGGCCGCGAAGGCGTGGGCGTGAACCCATTGCGAGGGCAGAACAACGTTCAGGGCTCCTGCGACATGGGCTCCTTCCCCCATGAGCTGCCCGGCTACCGCCACATCTCCAACGAGGTCGTTCGCGCACAATTCGAACAGGCCTGGAATGTCACCCTGCAACCCGATCCGGGCCTGCGCATTCCCAACATGTTCGAAGCCGCCCTCAGCGGCAGCTTCAAGGGCCTGTATTGCCAGGGCGAGGACATCGCCCAGAGCGACCCGAATACCCAACACGTCACCGCAGCCCTGTCCGCCATGGAATGCATCGTGGTGCAGGACATTTTCCTCAACGAAACCGCCAAGTTCGCCCACGTGTTCCTGCCGGGCTGCTCGTTCCTGGAAAAAGACGGCACCTTCACCAACGCCGAGCGGCGCATCTCCCGAGTGCGCAAGGTCATGGACCCTCTGGGCGGCAAGGCCGACTGGGAAGGCACCGTGGCTCTGGCCAACGCGTTGGGCTACCCGATGAACTACCAGCACCCGTCAGAAATCATGGATGAAATCGCCAGCCTGACGCCGACCTTCACCAACGTCAGCTACGCCGAACTGGATCGCCACGGCAGCCTGCAATGGCCGTGCAACGCCGCGGCACCGGACGGCACGCCGACCATGCACATCGAGGAATTCGTGCGCGGCAAGGGGCGTTTCATGCTCACCGGTTACGTGCCCACCGAGGAAAAGGTCAACAATCGCTATCCACTGCTGCTGACCACCGGGCGCATCCTCAGCCAGTACAACGTCGGCGCTCAGACCCGACGCACCGAAAACGTTGCCTGGCATGACGAAGATCGCCTGGAAATCCACCCGACCGACGCCGAGAGCCGTGGCATCAACGAAGGTGACTGGGTCGGCATCGGCAGCCGCGCCGGCCAGACCGTACTGCGTGCGCGGGTCACCGAACGGGTCGCCCCGGGCGTGGTGTACACCACCTTCCACTTCCCTGAATCGGGGGCCAACGTCATCACCACCGACAACTCCGACTGGGCCACCAACTGTCCGGAGTACAAGGTCACCGCCGTGGAAGTCAGCCGCGTCTACCACCCTTCCGAGTGGCAAAAACGCTATCAGGAATTCAGTGACAACCAACAACGCCTGCTCGACGAACGCCGCCAGGCACGCACCGCCGGAGCAAAAGCCGAGGTACGCCGATGAGCACTGAAAACCTGATCAAAATGGTCAACCAGATCGCCCAGTACTTCGCCAGTGAACCGGACCAGCAACAGGCCGTGCTCGGCGTGCGTAATCATCTGCAGATGTACTGGACGCCCGGCATGCGCAAGGAATTGCTGGCCTGGCAGACGGAGCATCAGGGGGCAGACTTGCACCCGCTGGCGCAGGCGGCGGTCAGTGGGGCGGGCTGGGAGGCTTAGGTCCACACGATCTTAAGCCTGACCGAAAAACCTGTGGGAGCGAGCCTGCTCGCGAAGAGGGAGTGTCAATCGACCTATATGGCGCCTGACACTCCGCTTTCGCGAGCAGGCTCGCTCCCACAGGGGCTACTCATCAGCATCGGTCCCGTGGTAGTCCGAATCCTCAACCTCGATGCACCGGCAACACCACCAACGCCTCCAACCCGCCCTTCGACCGATTACGCAGTGTCAGCTCGCCTCCGTGTTCCAGCACAATCGCCCGCGCCGCCGACAACCCCAAACCAACACCCCCAGTGCTTTTGTTCCGCGAACCTTCCATTCTGAAGAATGGCGCGAACACTTGTTCGAGGCTGGAGTCAGGAATGCCCGGCCCACGATCCAGTATTTTGATCCGCACCTCTCCGGTACCCGGGATCAGTTCAATCGCCGGCTCACTACCGTACTTGATCGCGTTATCAAGCAGATTGGTCATCACCCGCTTAAGCCCCAACGGTCGCCCGAAATAAACCAACCGCGATGGCCCGCTGAACGTAATGTCGATGCCCTGATCGCGGTAATCATCCAGCAACGTTTGCAACAGTTCCGCCAGATCAAACTGGGTCGCCGGTTCAAGCCGCGCATCATCACGAAAGAACTCCAGCGCCGAGTTGATCATCGCCTGCATTTCATCCACGTCACGAAACAGCCGTTGCTGTTGCTCGCTGTCTTCGATGAATTCGCCGCGCAAGCGCATCCGCGTCAGAGGCGCGCGCAGGTCGTGGGAGATGGCGGCGAGCATTTGCGTGCGATCGCGGATGAAGTGTTGCAACTGGGCTTGCATGGCATTGAACGCAAGAATGGCCTGGCGGATTTCGTGGGGGCCGAGCGGTTCGATCGGCGGTGCGCGGAAGTCCACGCCGAAGCGTCGGGCACCTTCGGCAAAGTGCTGCAAAGGTGTGGCGAGGCGCCGGGTAGCGATCAGTGCGACCAGCGCAGTGGAGATCAGCACCAGCAGGATGACGATCAGGTAACGTGGCGCTTCGTCGAGCCCCCAACTGCGCGAAGGCGCGGAGAACATCAGCCATGTCGAATCCGATAGCTCGATCAGCAGCGCGTAATGGGCGTCCGCCGTGTGTTCCGTCCAGTCGGCCGGTTCATAGGCTTCGATGCGCCGGTCAGGGGTTTTGAGCATGGGCTGCAGAATGGTCGAGCCGATGCCGGACTTCGGATCTTCTACGGGCGGCAGATGGAGATCGTGTCGATCAGGGTGCCAACTGACGGTGAAGCCGTTCTCGCCGGCAGCTTGCACCAATGAGTTTCGAAGGGGCGCCGGTGCAGCCTCGATGACGCGGGTGATGGCCGCGGCTTTTTCCAGCAAACCGATCTCGGTCAACGGCGGGCGCGCCCATACCCCGGCCAGTTGGATAAACAGCCCATTGAGTGCCAATGAAATGAGCATGGCCAGGATGATCGTCAACGCGATCCAGCGCGCCACCGTATCTTGTGGCCAGTCTCGGGAGCGAATCCGCTTCAGCCAGCTCATCGCCGTGTCACGCTGGGGGTGAACAGGTAACCGCCATTGCGCACGGTGCGAATCATCGCCGGCCGCTTGGTGTCGGACTCGAGTTTGCGCCGCAGGCGGCTGACTTGAACGTCGATGCTGCGATCGAACGCCTCATGACAATGCCCACGCGCCAGGTCCAGCAACTGCTCGCGGGTGAGGATGCGCTGCGGGTGTTCGACAAAGACCAGCAGCAAGTCAAACTCACCGGCCGACAGCGGAATCATCACGTTGTCCGGCGAGCGAAGCTCACGACGGGTGACGTCCAGGTGCCAGTCGGCGAAGTCGATCAGCGGCCGTGGCCGTTCCTGCGATACCGGACGGCGCTCGTCCACGCGACGCAGCACGGCGCGCACCCTGGCCAACAGCTCACGGGCGTCGAAGGGTTTGGTCAGGTAATCGTCGGCCCCCAGTTCAAGGCCAACCACTCGGTCGCTGAGTTCGCCCATGGCCGTAAGCATGATCACGGGAATGGAATGTCGAATCCGCAGTTGCTGACACAGGATCAAACCGCTGTCCCCCGGCAACATCACGTCAAGAATGATCAGGTCCGGTGGCTGGCGCTCGATGGCCGCCCACAGCGACGCGCCGTCGGTGGCGACTTCGACGCTGTAGCCGTGCTGCACGAAGAATTTTTTCAGTAGATCGAGAACCTCAAGGTCGTCGTCCACAATTAAAAGGCTGATCACCGAAAGTCACTTAAGGGGCGAATGGAACCGCCATCTAAAACCATTCACGGCAGCGCGTCATATATTTCAATCCTGCAATAAAACGTCAGCGCCGCAATAAACCAGACATCTTTGCGCAAGGCTTGGGGTCCAGCATCTCGGCGAATTCCTCCCGAGAATCGCGTCCATGTTGCCTTTCAAATATGTTCCCTGGCTGACCCGCAACACCTCGGTTGCCGTCCTGGCCGCCGGGTTGGCGGGTTGCAGCAGTCAGCCGTCGTCCACCGATGTGAGTTGCGCCGACATCGCCTATTCGGTGTACGACCCGGCGGAACCGTTCAATCGTGGGGTCTTCGCGTTTAACCGGGTGGTCGACGACTATGCGCTGGCGCCGGTCGCTCGCGGCTATCGCTACTCGCCGGACTTTTTCCAGACCGGTGTGCATAACTTTGTGGCGAACTTCGGCGAGCCCAAGGTGTTCATCAATGACCTGCTGCAAGGCAACCCGATGCGCTCGGCCAATACGCTGGGGCGTTTCGTGCTGAACACCACGGTCGGTGTAGTGGGCTTGATCGATGTCTCCGGCATGGCCGGCATCCCGCGTCACGACGCGGACTTCGGCCAGACGTTCGGCGTGTGGGGCATCGGCAACGGGCCGATCGTCGAGTTGCCATTGCTTGGCACTTCCAACAGCCGCGACGCCGTCGGCCGCGTGCTCGGTTTTGTGGTCGATCCGTTTGGCAGCAACAGCGACACCGTGGACACGCTGTCCACGATCAACACGGTCGGCGGCTTCGTCGATGGCCGCGCAGAAGCCTTACCGCTGACCGACAGCCTGCAAAAACTGCCGGACTACTACAGCGCGTTACGCAACGTGGTTGCCGAGCATCGTGCCGCTTACATCGCCGATGGCAAACAAGGCTCGGCGCAGACAACCAAACATCAATGCACAGGAGCACCGGCCGATGGTTTCTGAAGGCAATGGCCTGACTCTGCAGCAACGGGTCATCCAGCACGACCCGGCCACTCTGCACTGTCGGGAAATCACCCTGCGCCTGTCAGCGGACTGTCGCCATCTGGTGCTCAGCCGCTACACCGAACACTACGGCCCGGCGCTGGTGCGCTGGATTGAGCGTAGCCACACGGTGTCCGTGACAGAGCTGTTTCGCTGGCTTGTGGCCAATGGCGAGACGGAGGAAATGAAGGCGGACAGCGAGCTGTTGTCTTGACTGTCGGATTCGAGCCAGTTGCAATTCATTGACCTCAGCTGCGTTATCATCCCGCGCTTCTCTGTTCCAAGAACCTGGATGTCCATGTCTTTGCCGCTGCCTGACGATCATCAATCCCTGCCCCCTGTCCTGGTCGGGCCGCTGTTGCGGCGTCTGGAGCCCACGCGGTTGGTGATGTGGCTGGTGGGGTCGCGGGCATTGTCGCTGAGGTTGCGCCTGCAAGATCGCGACGCCATTCACCTCGACGCGAGTCAGTGCACGGTCATTGCGGTGGGCACCCAGGCCTTTGTTCATTTGATCGATGTGTCGCTGGACGCCGCCCTGCCCTGCGACACGTTAATCGAATACGACCTGTTGATTGACGACGCTGGCGCAGGCATCGCCGATTGGGCCCCGCACTTGCTGTACGGAGACGCCCGTTGCCCAAACTTTGTCCTGCGTAAACGGGCCGATCATCTGCTGCATGGTTCTTGCCGCAAACCTCACCATCCAGCCCCGGACGGTTTGCTGTGCGTCGATCGTTTGTTGGAGGCGGAGCCGGACGCACACAAACGTCCGGCGCTGTTGATGATGAGTGGCGATCAGGTGTATGCCGACGATGTCGCGGGGCCGATGCTGCGAGCCATCCATGCCTTGATCAAGCGACTTGGTCTGTTCGAAGAGCACCTCGAAGGCGCAGTGGTCAGCGACAGCGCCAAACTCTACGAGCACCCCGCCAGCTACTACCATCGCGCGGATTTGTTACCGGCGCTGGAGAGCAACGAAACCCTGCGCGAGCGATTTTTCGGTGGGGCGCGTAAGCCGATTTTCACCAGCAGCAGTGCCGACAACCATCTGGTGACGTTTGCCGAAGTCATGGCCATGTACCTGCTGGTCTGGTCGCCAACACCCTGGACATTGATCGCCCCGCAACCGCCGGCACTGACACCTGAACGACGCGAGCGTTATGCGCTTGAGCAGACGCGCATCGATGGTTTCAAGGCCGGTCTGGGAGGCGTCGCCCGAGCACTCGCGCACCTGCCGTGCCTGATGATTTTCGACGATCACGATATTACCGATGACTGGAATCTTTCCGCGCAATGGGAGGAAACGGCCTACGGCCATCCGTTCTCCAGGCGCATCATCGGCAACGCACTGATTGCTTATATGCTGTGCCAAGGCTGGGGCAACAACCCGGATGCGTTCGGCGCTGTGCTGGAGAAGGCCAGCGGATTGAGCGCGACCGGGCATGACCGCTACCTCGACAGTGACATTCAGGACGAGTTGATTGACCAACTGCTGAGATTTCAGAACTGGCATTACGTGCTGCCCACCCGCCCGGCCATCGTGGTGCTCGACACCCGCACCCGGCGCTGGCGCAGCGAGATGAACCTCAAGCAGCCTTCGGGTTTGCTGGACTGGGAAGCCCTCAGCGAACTGCAACAGGAACTGCTCGATCACCCTTCGGCCATCATCGTTTCGCCGGCACCGATCTTCGGCGTCAAACTGATCGAAACCGTGCAGCGCGTCTTCAGCTGGTGCGGTTATCCCCTGCTGGTGGACGCCGAAAACTGGATGGCTCATCGCGGTGCGGCCCAGGTGATCCTGAATATTTTCCGACACTCGCGTACACCCGGTAATTACGTGGTGCTGTCGGGCGATGTGCATTATTCCTTCGTCTACGAAGTACTGATCCGACACCGCAAGGCCGGCCCGCGAATCTGGCAGATCACCAGCAGTGGCATCAAAAACGAATTCCCTCCCGCCCTGCTCGAGTGGTTCGACCGCCTCAACCGCTGGCTCTACTCGCCCCGCTCGCCACTGAACTGGCTGACCAAACGCCGGCGCATGCGCATTGTTCCGCATGTCCCGGAACATGCTGAAGCGGGTGAACGGCTGTGGAATTCGGCGGGGATCGGGCAAGTGTTCTTTAATGAAAAGGGACAGCCGCAGGAGATCTATCAGCACAACTCAAACGGTTCGCCGAAGACGCGGATGGTTGCGCCTGAGAATGACGACTGAAGGCTGATCGTTCCCACGCTCTGCGTGGGAATGCCTCAAGGGACGCTCCGCGTTCCAGCTCTCGAAAGGGACGCGGAGCGTCCCGGGCTGCATTCCCACGCAGAGCGTGGGAACGATCGGTGGGGGTAGCCATTTCATTATTTGATCGGTGTCGCTCATGAACCTCACCCGAACCCTGATCATTGGTAACTCCGGCTCCGGCAAAAGCTGGCTGGCAGAACGACTGGCCAAGCACCTGCAAGTGCCGTGGGTCGATCTCGATACGATTCACTGGTTGTCCGATGAACACAGCTTCCCCCGCCCCCGCGCCGAGGCGTTGGGCATGGCACGGGTGCTTGCCAGTAAAGAGCGCTGGGTGATCGAAGGCGTTTACGGCTGGATCGTCACCGAACTCTTGCCCCGGGCGACAGCACTGATCTGGCTGTGTGTTGAAGATGAGGAATGTGTTGCCAATATTCGTCAGCGAGAGGCGCAGCGGGACAAGAATGACGAGTTGTTGATTGCTTTGGTCGACTGGGCCAGCAGCTATCGTACGCGCGAAGAGTCCAGTGGATTCGCCGCGCATCAGCAACTGTTCGAAGGATTTAGCGGTTCGAAACTCAAACTCAGGGATCGAACCGAAATCACAACATTCACGAACACCGTGATACAAGCCAACTAACTCACACTGTTTACCAAGGATACGTATGTTTGCACGGAGCAAATTAGTCCCCGAATTAATGGTCACGGACATCAAGAAAAGCCTTCACTTCTGGACATCCCTGATCGGTTTTCAAATCGCCTATGAACGTCCCGAAGTCGGTTTTGCCTACCTCGATCAAAACGGCGTTCAGGTCATGTTGGAGCAATACGACCCGACCGAAGGCCAGTGGATGACCGGCGCACTGCAAGCACCGTTCGGTCGAGGCATAAACTTTCAAATCACGGTCGATGTCGTCGAGCCGATACTCCAGCGCCTGGCCGACGTTGAATGGCCGCTGTTTCGCCCAAGCACCGATGTCTGGTATCGCGCCGATGCGGTGGAAGTCGGCCAGCGTGAATTTCTGGTGCAGGATCCGGACGGTTATCTGGTTCGCCTGGTGGAGAGTTTGGGGGAGCGATCAAAAAACTTGGGGGCCGAGGGATGTCGAGTAAATCGGATCGGGATTACATCGATCACGGAAACGTCTTGAAGAATCTTCGGCGATACTCAGGACAAGCGCGGATGCATCGTCTGCGCAACGACCACTCGTAGGTATCACCTTGTCATCCTGTACTCATTTCTGTACGTTCTTTGCATCGAGCGAGGACTACAACATGCAAACCATCAACTACACCACCGCACGTGCACATCTGGCCGAAACCATGGATCGGGTCAATGAAGACCGCGCTCCACTGTTGGTCACTCGCCAGAAAGGCGAACCCGTGGTGATGATGTCTCTGGCGGAGTACAACGCCCTCGAAGAGACAGCCTATCTACTTCGCTCCCCTGCTAATGCTGAACGCCTGATCAAATCGATCGGCAACCTGCGGGCAGGGAAAACTAAAACCAGGCAACTCATCGAAGAATGAATATTGAGTTCACTCCTGAAGGTTGGGAAGACTATCTGTGGTTCCAACAAAACGATAAGGCAGGACTCAAGCGAATCAACCTGCTGATCAAATCAATCCAGCGCGAGCCGTTCGATGGACTCGGAAAACCTGAACCGCTCAAATACAATTTGAGCGGCTTCTGGTCGCGGCGGATTACAGCCGAGCATCGCTTGGTCTATGCAGTCGAGGACGGTGAAATACGCATCGTGATGTGTAGATACCACTACTGAGATAAGTCTCAGGCCGCGCTCACCGCCCGGCAAACCCCTCTCACAATCATCTCCACCTCCCGCTCATCAATCGTCAGCGGCGGCAGCAAGCGAATGGTCTTGCCCCGTGTCACGTTGATCAGCAAGCCGTGATCCCGTGCGGCGATGAGGGTCAGGTCGCGAATCGGCTGTTTGAGTTCGATGCCGATCATTAAACCCTGGCCGCGGATCGCCAATACGTTCGGGTCGTCCGCCAATTCAATGCGCAATCTGGCCAGCAGACGCTCGCCCTGAAGTTTGGCGTTTTCCAGCAGCCGTTGTTCTTCGATGATCTCCAGCACCGTGCAACCCACGCGGCACGCCAGTGGATTACCGCCGAAGGTGCTGCCGTGACTGCCGGGGGTGAAGAGGTCGGCGGCTTTGCCTCGGGCCAGGCAGGCGCCGATGGGAATACCGTTGCCCAGGCCTTTGGCCAGGGTCATGACGTCCGGAACGATGCCTTCGTGCTGAAAGGCAAACCACTGGCCGGTGCGGCCGATGCCCGTCTGGATTTCGTCGAGCATCAGCAGCCACGCGCGCCGAGTGCAGCGTTCGCGAATGGCTTTCAGGTAACCGGGCGGGGCCATTTGGACACCGCTTTCGCCCTGAATCGGCTCCATCAGGATCGCCACGATGCGCGGGCCGTGGGCTTGCTGCACCTTGTCCAGCGCCTTGAGGTCGCCGAATGGCACTTTGACGAAATCCCCCGGCAACTCGTTGAAGCCCAGGCGCACGGCCGGGCCATCACTGGCGGACAAAGTGCCGAGGGTCCGGCCGTGAAAGGCGTTCTCCATGACCACCACCAGCGGTTGTTCTATGCCTTTTTGCCAGCCATACAGCCGAGCGAGTTTCAGCGCGGTCTCGTTGGCTTCGGCACCGGAGTTGTTAAAGAACGCTCGCTCCATGCCCGCCAATTGCGTCAGTTTCTGCGCCAGCCGTTGTTGCCAGTCGATGCTGTAGAGGTTGGAAGTGTGCAACAGCAACCCGGCCTGTTCGCTGATGGCCGAGACGATTTTCGGATGGGAGTGACCGACGTTGGTCACTGCCACGCCCGCCACCGCGTCCAGGTATTCACGACCGGCCTGATCCCACAGGCGCGTGCCCAGACCCTTGGTGAAACTCAAGGCCAAGGGTTGGTAAGTGCTCATCAGGCAGGCGGCGGTCATGACATCAAGCTCCATCAATGGTCGGTGTTTTTGCAGTATGGTTAGCCACCTGAGCTAGATAAACGCTGCAACACTTCAATCATTTTAAAGCTGGGCTTGATAATGGATTTGTTCCAGGCAATGACTGTTTACGTGCGGGTGGTGGAAACCGGCAGCATGACCGCCGCCGCGTTGCAGTGCGAAATGTCCACCACCATGGTCGGCAATCACTTGCGGGCGTTGGAGCAACGACTGGGTGTGCGTCTGCTCAACCGTACGACGCGACGCCAGCGGTTAACGGAATTCGGCACGGCCTACTATCAACGCTGCCTCGAAGTGCGGGGGCTGGTGGCCGATTCCGAACGGCTGGCCGAGCAGGCCCTCGACGAGCCGAGCGGCACCCTACGCATCACCGCGCCGCTGACGTTCGGCAGCGAAAAACTGGCACCCGCCCTGAGTGAATTTGCCCTGCTGTGTCCACGCGTCAAATTGGATGTGGTCCTCACCAATCGCCGTCCGGACCTGCTCGAAAACGGTTTCGACGTGGCGTTTCGCCTGGGCAATACCGAGGAGACCCACCTGATCGCCCGTCCACTCCTCGACTACAGCCTGACCATGTGTGCATCACCGGAGTACCTGGCGCGCAAAGGCACACCGCAGAAACCTGATGATCTGCAACACCACGACTGTCTGTCCTTTGCCTATCCGGCCGGGGATGACTGGCAGTCGGTGGAAAAACATTGGCGCCTGACCGGTCCCGAGGGCGAAGTGGCGGTAGCGGTCAATGGACCGATGTTGATCAACAGTTCGGCAGGACTTCATCAAGCGGCGCGAACCGGCATGGGCATCGTGGTGTTGCCTGATGCGTTGATGGAGCAAGACCTCAAGGACGGGAAACTGGTGGCATTGATGCAGAATTACCTGCCGCCGAGCCGACCGATGAACCTGATGTATGCCCAGGATCGCTATCGTTTGCCAAAACTGCGTAGTTTCGTCGACTTTGCCTTGCAGAGATGGGGCAAGCACTAGCCGACCGAATACCCCATGCACTAATCTCCTCGACAGGCGAGTCACTTAGATATCAGAGAAGCAGGGAGTGCGGAGATGGGTGAGGCGTCGAATATCGAGCCGTTGAAGTTCAATCTGTCGGATTTGAACGAAGACATGCTGCACACCATTCTGGAACTGGTCAGCGACGGCATCTGGGACTGGAACGCCAACACCGGGTTCGTCTATCGCAACCCCGGGTGGTACGAGATGCTCGGCTACCCGCCTCATTCCCTGAATAACAACGTGTTGACCTGGGAAAACGTGATCCATCCCGACGATTACCTGCAGGTCATGGCGCAGTTCGATGACTACCTGAGTCAGCGCGCCCCCGGCTATCAGGCTGAATATCGCTGCCGCATGCAGGATGGCAGCTATACCTGGATCGAAGACCGTGGCTACGTTTTGGCACGCAATGCCGACGGCTCGGTGGCGCGGATGGTCGGCGCACACCGCAGCATCGACGACAAGAAGCGCCTGTACGAAGCGCTTGAGCGGCGCAACCAATCCCTTGAAGCGATCGTTGAAGAACGCACCCGAGAGTTGTCTCGCGTCAATCAGCAACTGCAAATCCAACTCGAAGAAAACCGCAAACTGGCGGAAACCGACGCACTGACCTCAATCGCCAATCGCTATCTTCTGGAAAAGGCCCTGCCCCAGGAATGCGAACGCGCCCAGCGCTTTCGACAACCGCTGTCGCTGATCGCCATGGACATCGACGACTTCAAGAACATCAACGATCACTATGGCCATGCGCTAGGCGATGCGGCATTGGTGCAGGTGGTCGAGAGCGTGAAGCACTGTATGCGTGAAGGCGATCTGCTTGCGCGTTGGGGCGGCGATGAGTTCATCATGATCCTTCCCAATACACCACTCGCCGACGCCCGGACCCTCGCCGAACGTATCCGCCATGGCCTCGCAAGCCTGCTGCCAGTGGGGGACTTTCAAGTGACCATGAGTTTTGGCGTGGTTCAGCGCTTTGAAGAAGAACAACAGACCGGACTGCTGGCCAGGGCCGATCAGGCACTGTATCGGTCAAAGATCGCGGGCAAGAATGTGATTTCGGGGTAAGGGCTATGCCCTTCACTTCTCACATCCCCGCCTTCACCAATACCGGTTTCTCCTGATACCGATCCGGATACAGCTGCTTCAACTGCGCGACCTTCGGCAGATCGTTGATCACAATGTACGGATAGGTCGAATGCTCGGTCAGAAAGTCCTGATGTTCCTCCTCGGCCGGGTAGAAACCGTTGTAGGTCTCCAGCTTGGTGACAATGGGTTTGTTGAACGAATGGGCGGTGCCGAGCTGGGCGATGTAGGCCTGGGCGACACGTTGCTGTTCAGTGTTTTCCGGGAAAAGCGCCGAGCGATACTGAGTGCCGCTGTCAGGTCCCTGACGGTTGAGTTCGGTAGGGTTGTGAGCCACCGAGAAGTAGATTTGCAGCAAGGTGCCGTAGCTGACCTGACGGGGGTCGAAGGTGACTTCGACGGATTCCGCATGACCGGTATCGCCACTGCTGACCCGCTCGTACTGAGCGGTGTTGGCTGCACCGCCGGCATAACCGGAGACCGCTTTCTTCACCCCTTTGACATGCTGGAACACCCCTTGGACGCCCCAGAAGCAACCGCCGGCAAAGACCGCCCTTTCGCTGTCGACCTGGGTGGTTTCGTCGAGGGTGGGTGGAGGAATAATGACCGAGTCTTCCGCTGCACCGAAGGAGAACGCCAGGCATTGGCCGATGACGCCAGCAGCGGCCAGGCCCAACAGGGTGCGGCGCCAGGTGAATAGGGTTTTCATGAGGCTGACTCCTGAATGACTGAAATGACTGAAATGACTGAAATGACTGAAATGACGATCAACCGAACGTAAACGCATACGCCGACACTCCGGGATCGAGAAACTCGATGCTGAAGGTCCGATCCGTCACGCCGCCCGTTTGGCGCACCAATTGGTACAAGCGTTGTTCAGTCACGCTGCCGCTACCGTCGGGCGCCACGTCGGTACCGTGGGCATCGCTGGGGACTTTTCCGTCAACCAACACTTTGAAACGCACCGGTTTACCGTCAGCGCCAGGCCCCAGCACCAGGTGCAGATCGCGGGCATGGAAGCGGTAGACGATGCGACTGGCTGGCGCGCTTGAAGTCGCCCGTTCCGGGCCGACATTCCATTGACCGTCCAGGCTCCAGTCGTTGAGTGCTAATTGCGATGGAGCGCTATAGGCCGACTCCTTGTCCGCCACCAGGCTGGTTTCAGGCACGAAATGCTCGGCACGCTGGTAGCCGACATAGGTTTCCGGCGATTGCACTTCGTTCATGTCCGGGGCCAGTTGAACACCCTCGGCGCTGGCATTGATCAGACCGTCCGCGACCTTCGCGGCACCTGCTTCGCGCAGCAGTTGCTGGATCACCCGTTCCGATTCGGCGTACTCGCCCTCACCAAAATGGTGATAACGGATGCGACCTTGAGCATCGGCAAAATAGTGGGCCGGCCAGTATTGGTTGTTGAAAGCTCGCCAGACCTTGAAGTCATTATCGATGGCCACCGGGTAGTTGATGCCCAGGTCCTTCATCGCTTTGGTGACATTGCCTACGTCTCGTTCGAAAGCAAACTCGGGCGCATGGACGCCAATCACCACCAATCCCTGATCGCGGTACTTCTCGGCCCAAGCCTTCACATACGGCAGCGAGCGCAGGCAGTTGATGCAGGAGTAAGTCCAGAAATCCACCAGCACGACTTTGCCTTTCAAGGCCTGCGCTGTAAGGGGTGGCGAGTTTAGCCATTGCACCGCGCCGTCCAGCGGTGGAAGTTTGCCTTCAATCGGCAGTGTACCCGGCGCTTTGTCAGCCGCTTTCATTGCATTTCCCGAGCTCGGAACCTGCGCCATCATTGCCCCGCTAACATTCGGTGATCGGCCGGCCAGCCGTCCCACCAAAGCCTGCTCGATACCGCCGGTGGACGCCGTCGACATCCGCGCCAGAATCCCGGTGTCGAGCCCCAGGGCGATCGCCGCGACACCGGCCAGCATCGCTGCGCCCAGACCTCGACGCAGCCACTCGCCAGCGCCGATGGAACGCTTCATTGCCGCGAAGACTTTACCGCCCAGCAGCAGCGCCACCGCGAGGGAAGTTGCGGCACCCGCGGCGTAGGCCAGCAACAACAGGGTGGTTGCGATGCTTGCCCCTTGCAGCGCGGCGCCAGTCAGCAACAGTCCCAGAATCGGCCCGGCGCACGGAGCCCAGAGAAGGCCTGTGGCGACGCCGATCAGGAACGAAGCGCCAGGACGCGGCTGTGCATCGGCGCCCGCGGCTTCCGACAACCGGCTGCCCGCAGCCACCAGCGGCCGGGTCAGACGTTCGGCCAATCGAGGCAGCAACAGCGTCAGCCCGAACAGTGCAACGAACAGCAACGCGAGCCAGCGACCGTACTGATTGACTTGCACCACCCAACCGCCGCCCACCGCTGCCAGCGAGGCGACGAGTGCGAAGGTCAGCGCCATGCCCGCCAATAGCGGCAACCCGCTCTTCATGAACGGCTGCCCGGTGCGAGCGAAGACAAAGGGCAGCACCGGCAGGATGCACGGGCTGACAATCGTCAGCACACCACCGAGATAAGCGAGGACCAGAAGCCACATAACGTCGACCTGCAAAAATGAGTGAAAGGGAGTACCCGCGGATCAAGCCGTCTTCGGCACAAAAGTCATCGCCAGGCCGTTCATGCAGTAGCGCAGGCCGGTGGGTTTGGGGCCATCGTCAAAGACATGGCCCAGATGACCGCCACAACGCCGACAGTGGACTTCTTCGCGCAGCACCCCGAAGGAACGGTCCTGACGAGTGGCCACAGCCTTCTCCAGCGGTGCCCAGAAGCTCGGCCAACCGGTGCGGCTGTCGAACTTGGTCGCGGAAGAAAACAGCGGCAGATCGCAACCGGCACAGGCAAAAATACCTTCACGATGCTCGTTGTTCAGCGGGCTGCTGTAGGCCCGTTCAGTGCCTTCTTCGCGCAGGATTTCGTACTGCTCGGCGCTGAGCATGGCGCGCCATTCGCTGTCGCTGTGAGTCACCTCGAACACCTCCGCCGCGCTGGCGTCACTGACCAGCGCAGAACTGGCGGCAAATTTTGGCAATACACCGATGACCAGGGCTGCAGCGCCTAGCCCGCCGCTTGCTACGAGAAACTGTCGCCGTGAAAACATGGTCGTCTCCGAAAATTCCAGGTGCCTGTTATGGAACACAGCCTAGGCTTGGGTTGATCGCCAAATCCTCACGAGAAGTTAAACAATTCGTGATAACTCAGGCCCCGGAAAACCCGCACAATGCGCTCATTGCGCCGAAGGATTGAGCTTGATGGAACAGACCAAACGCGTCCTCGTGGTCGAGGACGACCTGCATATCGCCGACCTTATCTGCCTGCATCTACGCGATGAGCAGTTCGAGGTGGTGCACTGCGCCGACGGCGATGAAGGCATGCGACTGCTGCAGCAAGGAAGCTGGGACGCACTGATCCTCGACCTGATGCTGCCCGGCGTGGACGGCCTGGAAATCTGCCGCCGTGCCCGCGCCATGGCCCGCTACACACCGATCATCATTACCAGTGCGCGCTCCAGCGAAGTGCACCGGATTCTCGGGCTCGAACTCGGCGCCGACGATTACCTGGCCAAACCCTTTTCCATGCTCGAACTGGTGGCCCGGGTCAAAGCGCTGTTGCGACGGGTCGACGCCATGGCCCGCAACCTGAAAATGGACGCCGGCAGCCTGATCACGGACGGCCTCTCCATCGACCCGATCACGCGCGATGTGTCCCTTGACGGTCGCCGCCTCGACCTCACGCCACGGGAGTTCGACCTGTTGTATTTCTTTGCTCGCCAGCCCGGCAAAGTGTTCTCGCGCATGGACCTGCTCAACGCGGTCTGGGGCTACAGCCATGAAGGCTACGAGCACACGGTCAACACTCACATCAACCGCCTGCGGGCAAAGATCGAAGCCGATCCGGCGCAACCGGCGCGCATCCTCACGGTGTGGGGACGAGGCTACAAGTTCGCGGCCAGGGAGGAGCAACCGTGAGACTGACCCTGACTCAGCGCCTGTCGCTCGTGTTCGCCGTGTTGCTGTTGGTGTGCTGCGGCACGTCGGCCTGGATGCAGGTGCGGTCCAACAAGATGCATGAGCTGGAAGTGGTGCAAGGGTTGTCGCGGGATCTGGCCCGGCACATCGCCCATGACACCGTGCTGATGGACACCAAAGGCCTGATGCCCGACGCCGTGCGCGACCTGTTCAGCCAACTGATGCTGGTCAATCCCAGTGTCGAGGTCTATCTGCTCGACCCCGAGGGCCGGATTGTCGGCAGTGCTGCGCCCGAGGGTCGGATACGCCGGGAGCGGGTCGACCTGGCGCCGATCAAGCGTCTGCTCAATGGCGATGCCCTGCCGGTTCTCGGTGACGATCCGCGCAGCGTCGATGGCCGCAAAGTGTTCAGCGCCGCGCCATTGCAGGTCAATGGAAAACCGGTGGGCTTTCTCTATGTGGTGCTGCTCAGCGAAGAGCATGACCGCTTCGCCGAACGCGGCGCCACCAGCGCCGCCCTGAATACCGCGCTGTTGTCCATCGGGCTGGTGGCGTTGCTGTGCCTGATTGCCGGTCTCACGGCATTCGCCCTCATCACCCGACCTTTGCGCCGTTTGACCGAAACCGTCAGCCGGTTCGACATTGATGGCGCTCCGGTAACGCCGCCTGCATCCGTCCCGGTGGAAAAAGCCGCCAGCCACGATGAAATTGCCATACTCGATGCGACCTTCCGGCAGATGCAGGCGCGCCTCGGCGAGCAATGGCGTTCGTTGACCCGTCAGGATCAGGAACGCCGTGAACTGGTAGCCAACATCTCCCACGACCTGCGCACGCCTCTGGCCTCGCTGCACGGTTACCTGGAAACCCTGTCGCTCAAGGACGCCACGTTGTCACCCGCCGACCGCCGCCGTTACCTGGGCATCGCGCTGGATCAAAGCCGCAAGGTGGGTGGGCTGGCGCAATCGCTGCTGGAACTGGTGCGCCTGGAACATGGCTTCGTGCAACCGGTACTGGAGCGTTTCTCGCTGACCGATCTGGTGCAGGACATTTTCCAGAAATTCGAACTGACGGCCGAAGCGCGCCAGGTCGAGCTGAAGGCCACCTTCGCACCCAATGTTTCGGCGGCCTGCGCCGACCTTGGATTGATCGAGCGGGTGCTCACCAACCTGTTCGACAACGCCCTGCGCCACACCCCGCCAGGAGGAGAAATCGAGCTCAGCCTGCGCCCTCAAGGACCTTTTATCGAAGTGACCGTCAGCGACACCGGTCCCGGCATTGCTGCCGAATTGCGCGAAGGTCTGTTCCTGCGCCCGTTCAACATTGGCGGCGCACGGCGTGACGGCGGACTGGGGTTGCGGATCGTGCACCGGATCCTGCAATTGCACGGCCGCGAGATCCAGCTGATTGATGTTCCCGGCCGCGGCGCGACCTTCCGCTTTTCGTTGGCGGTGGATCAGCAAACGGCTGAGCAATTGGCGGTTCGGTCGATGAATCTGAATACGCTGGGGAAATAGTCGACAGACTGGACCACAGCAACGGCTAATATCCCGGCTCCCATTTCGGCAAGGACGCTGCGCGATGCTCAACACCCTGCAAAACACCCCGCTGTGGGTTTACGCGATATTTCTGCTGCTGTGCTACTACGGTGTCAAAGCCCTGTCCCCGACCCGTGAAAGCAAAACTTCATTGCTCGTCACAGCGCCGATCTTGCTGGGCTGGTCACTGTATTCGCTGAACCTGACGCTGAATCCGCAGCTATCGGTCAGTTGCTGGCTGGCCGCCGTCATCCTGGGCAGCCTCGCGGCACTGCTGATTTTTCCGCGCAAGGGCGTTGAGCTGGATGATCCGCAAACCGGCCTGATCGTGCCGGGCACAGCAAAAACCCTGGTGCTCTACCTGCTGTTTTTTGCGGTGAACTATTACTTCGGTTACCAGGATGACGTTCACCCGGAAATGGCCGCCACCGTTGAGATGATTCTGCTCAAGGCGTCAGCTTCGGGCTTTGTCTGTGGATTGATCAGCGGTCGGGCGTTGAAGTTTTATCGGCTGCTGCTGACACTTCAGGCAAAACGCCCCCAGATAGCCACCGGTTAAAAGCCGCTGTGCCAAAAATGATGACCAGCCGCCTGTTCATCCGTGACAACGCCGCCTCGGTCCAATAGATTAGGCGGCCTGAAAAGGCCCTGTGCTTTCTCGCCTCAATCCAAGTTAAAAGAAGTAGTGAAATTTCAATGTCCGATTCCAATACCGCTGAATCCGTAGTCACCTTGTCGTCCAAAGCGGAATACGAAAACTCCATCAATCTTTCACAGCACGTGCCCCAGGCCAAGACCATCAGCGAGATGGTCCTGGACGCTTTCCAGTCCACCCGGGAAAGCGACCAGATCCGCGAGCTGCGCGCCGCGATTCGCCAGGCTCACGACAGCTTCGACGACGACAAAGCCTACGAATTGATGGGCGAACTCAAGCAGCTCAAGGACGCAGAGGCTGCCGACATTGCAGCCCTGGAAGACTTGAGCAGCAAATTCCCGATCAGCCGGATTCTCTCCAGTTTCAAGGACGACCCGGCATTTCAGGAATTGGTCTATGGCCTCGCACTGAAAGTGCTGAACCAGACCCACCAGGCCATCAGCAACCCGAGCAGTGGCAAAAGCAAGGCTGCTCGCGCCAAGAAAGATGTCGAAGTGTTCACCATCAGCAAAGACGGTATCAGCGTGACGCTGCCGCTGCGCACCCCGCGTTCGCGACTGAACGTTGACCGTGAAGCACTGGAGTTCCTGGGCTTCACCTTCGTCGGCGAAGGCGAAGAAGCGGAGCTGGAAAGCGAGACCTTCCTGGACAATGCCGGGGCCGAACAAGCGGTTAACCGCAAGAACATCATCACCGCGCTTCAGCAGCAAACCGCGTTCGATGGCTACAGCATCGCCGCGCAGTAACACACGTCATCGATGACTGAAAAGGCCCGCACTGGGATTCAGCGCGGGCCTTTCTATTGCCTGCAGGTTCATCGTTAGAGCGTTGATGGCCGTATCGCCACGATCATGTCAACTTCAATGGCTGCGTCTTTCGGCAGTTGATAAACGCCGATCGTGGTTCGGGTATGTTTACCGGCATCGCCCAGTACATGACTGAAAACGTCCGACGCACCGTTGGCCACTTCGCTCAAATCGACAAAATCCGCGGTGGACTTTATGTAAACCGTGACGCGCAATAGCGACTTGATCTTGTCCAGCGAACCGATGGAATCAACAATCAATGCCAAACCGCGCAACGCACTGATGCTGGCAGCGCTCTGTGCATCCACCAGCGTCAGATCCAGGCCTACCCTGCCCGGATACTTAATTTCACCATTCATCCGCGGCACCAGACCGCTGACGTAAAGCTCATCGTGATGCCGCAACAACAGCGCGTAATGCCCGCCGGCCGTATTCTCACCGTAGATGTCGTAACCGAGCTCTTTTGCCAGTGCGATGAATCGTTCATCACAGGTCATGTGTTCAGTCATCTCTCCTCCCCGATCAAAAATTGGATCCATTTTTTCTTACAGATTAGCCCAAAGATCTCGACTCGGGGGCTGGCCTATGAAAATCAGCCTGGATCAAATTGATGTCCCTTAGATTCAGCGAAGCGCCGGACGCTAGCCACTTCCTGCGTTTCAACGTGGCGCACTGCGATAACAGCCAGGTGCGGGAACGGGTTTTTCGGTTGCTCGATAGTTGAGTTTTCCTGATAGACCGCGGTGCGGCCTTCGCGAGCAGGCTCGCTCCCACCCATAACTCGCGGCAACGCAGATCCAGTGTGGGGAACGAGCCTGCTCGCGAATGGGGCAACTCGGTCCACCAGAGCCCCCAATAAAAAACCCCGCGCTTCTCTCGAAGGCGGGGTTTTTCTTTACAGCATCCGACGCTTAAGGCGCGTAAGTCAGCAACAGCTCACTCGGCACTTTAAAGTCCAGCGACATCATCACGCTCAACGCGGTAATGGTGAAGATCGAGAACACGAACAGCTTGCGTGCCCAGACCGTGTCATCCACTGCCTTGTAGCCGGTCCAGGCCATGTACAACCAGTACATGCCCATGGCCGCGGCGACGGCGAGGTAGCTCATGCCGGCGTAGCCGCTGAAGGTCAGCATCAAGGTCGCCACGAGGAACGCCAGGATGTAGAGCAGGATGTGCTTCTTCGCCACTTGAATCCCGCGCTTCACCGGCAACACCGGAATCGATGCGGCCAGGTAATCGTTGAAGCGGAAGATCGCGATGGCGTAGGAATGCGGCATCTGCCACAGGCTGAACATCACCAGCAACGTCAGTGCGGCCATGTCGAAGCTGTTGGTCACAGCGACGTAGCCAATCACCGGCGGCATGGCGCCCGACAGACTGCCCACCAGCGTGCCGTGAACCGACTTGCGCTTGAGGTACAGGCTGTAGAAACCGACGTAGATGACAAAGCCGATCACCGCGAACAACGCGGCCAACGGGTTGGCCACTTTGTACAACAGTGCAACGCCGAAAACACCCAGGACGGTCGCAAAGGCCAGGGCCAGTTTCAGGGAGATCAAGCCCTGGACCAGCGCCCGGTTTTTGGTGCGTTCCATCTTCAGGTCGATGTCGCGGTCGATGCAGTTGTTGAACACGCAACCGGAAGCCACCACCAGCGACGTGCCGATCATGGCGGCCAGGAAAATGGCCAGATCGACATGCCCTTTCGAGGCCAGGAAAAATCCGCCCGCCACAGAAAGCACGTTACCGAAAATGATCCCCGGTTTGGTGATTTGGATAAAGTGCTTAAAGGACATCCGGACTTTCCTCAGTGCGCCATCATGTTGGTGTGGATGCTGAACATGATCCACAGCGACAGGCCTACCAACAGGACGATTACCATGGCAGCGAAGACAAACGCGATCACGTTGTTACGCTGGGCGGCGGAACGGTCCAGGTGGAGGAAGTACACCAGGTGAACGAGCACCTGGATCACTGCGAAGACCAGTACGATCCATAGGGTCAGAGCTTTCGGCAGGGATGGATACATCACCAGGCCGAAAGGAATGATGGTCAGGATCACCGACAGGATGAAGCCGATGGCGTAGGACTTGACGCTGCCGTGGCCGGCGTCGTGGCTATCGTGTCCGTGGGAGTGTGCATTAGCCATTACAGGGTCCCCATCAGGTAAACAACGGTGAATACGCAGATCCACACCACGTCCAGGAAGTGCCAGAACAGGCTCAAGCAGCTCAGACGGGTCTTGTTGGTCGCCGTCAGGCCGTTTTTCTGCACCTGATACATCATGATCGCCATCCAGATCAGACCGCTGGTCACGTGCAGACCGTGGGTGCCGACCAGGGTGAAGAACCCGGACAGGAAGCCGCTGCGGCTAGGGCCGAAGCCTTCGGAGATCAGCTTGTGGAACTCGTTGATCTCCATGCCGATGAAGCCCAGGCCGAACAGGAAGGTGATGGCCAACCAGCCCAAGACTGCCTTCTTGTTGCCCTTGAACAACGCCAGCATGGCGAAGCCATAGGTGATCGAACTGAGCAACAGGCAGGCGGTTTCGCCCAGCACATAGGGCAGTTCGAAGATGTCGTGGCCCGACGGGCCACCCGCTACGTTGTTAACCAGTACCGCGTACGCCGCGAAGATCGACGCAAACAGAATGCAGTCGGTCATCAGGTAGAGCCAGAAACCGAATACGGTCATCTCGCCCGAGTCGTGGTGATGGTCATCGTGCCCATGTCCATCGACATGGGTGTGTCCAGCATTGGTCACTAAGTTCGACATGGTTTAAGCCTGTTCCAACGAGGTTTCAACACGGGTGGCGGTGGCTGGAACTTTCCCGGCCGCTACCAGACGCTTGTGCTGCTCGGCTTCGATGCGCTCGATTGTCTCGACCGGCACCATGTAGCCTTGGTCATCACGTGCAGCGTGGATCACGAAGTAGCCCACGGTGCCGACCAGGCCAACGATGGCCAGCCACCAGATGTGCCAGATCATCGCAAAACCGAACACGGTCAACAGAGCACCCATGACCACACCGGTCGCGGTGTTGTTTGGCATGTGGATCGGCTCGTACTTGGCCGGAGCCTTGTACGCGGTGCCGTTTTCCTTGGCTTCGGTGAACGGATCGATGGTTTCCGCTTTTGGCAGCACGGCAAAGTTGTAGAACGGTGGTGGCGACGAGGTCGACCATTCCAGGGTGTGCGCATTCCACGGGTCGCCGTGTTCGCACATGTTTTCTGGCTTGTTGCGATCACGCACGCTGACATACAGCTGGATCAGCTGGCAGGCGATACCGACCGCGATCATCACCGCACCGAACATGGCGACGTACAGATACGGCACCCACTCAGGGTTGGTGGTGGCGTTCAGACGACGGGTCATGCCCATGAAACCCAGTACATAGAGCGGCATGAACGCGACGAAGAAGCCGGTAATCCAGAACCAGAACGCTGCCTTGCCCCAACCTTCGTGCAGCTTGAAGCCGAACGCTTTAGGGAAGTAGAAGCCGAAGCCTGCGATGTAGCCGAATACCGCGCCGCCGATGATCACGTTGTGGAAGTGCGCGATCACGAACAGGCTGTTGTGCAGTACGAAGTCAGCACCCGGGATGGCCAGCAGTACGCCGGTCATGCCGCCGATGGCGAAGGTCACCATGAAGCCCAGGGTCCACAGAACCTGGCTGGTGAAACGCAGACGGCCCTGGTAGATGGTGAACAGCCAGTTGAACAGCTTCACCCCCGTCGGGATCGAAATCAGCATCGTCGCCAGACCGAAGAAGGCGTTGACGCTGGCACCCGAACCCATGGTGAAGAAGTGGTGCAGCCAGACCATGAAGCCCAGGATCGAGATCGCGCCCGATGCGTAGACCATCGAGTGGTGGCCGAACAGACGCTTGCCGGTGAAGGTCGAAATGACTTCGGAGAAGATCCCGAACGCCGGCAGAATCAGGATGTAAACCTCGGGGTGACCCCAGGCCCAGAACAGGTTGACGTACATCATCGGATTGCCACCAAGTTCATTGGTGAAAATGTGGAAATCCATGTAACGGTCAAGCGTCAGCAGTGCCAGGGTAGCGGTCAGGATCGGGAACGAAGCCACGATCAGGACGTTGGCCCAGGTGCAGGTCCAGGTGAAGATCGGCATGTCCATCATCTTCATGCCCGGGGTACGCATTTTCAGTACGGTGGCCAGGAAGTTGACCCCCGTCAGCGTCGTACCCAACCCGGATAGCTGTAGCGCCCAGATGTAGTAATCCATCCCCACGCCAGGGCTGTATTGCAGGCCCGACAGCGGCGGATAGGCAACCCAACCGGTCTTGGCGAATTCGCCGACGCCCAGGGACAGGTTGATCAGCACCACGCCCGACACCAGCAGCCAGAAGCTCAAGGAGTTCAGGAACGGGAAGGCAACGTCACGCGCGCCGATCTGCAGCGGCACTGCAAGGTTCATCAGGCCGGTGAAGAATGGCATCGCCATGAAGATGATCATGATCACACCGTGAGCGGTGAAGATCTGGTCATAGTGTTCAGGCGGCAGGTAGCCAGGCGAACCCTCGGTGGCCATGGCCAACTGGGTACGCATCATGATGGCGTCGGCAAAACCGCGCAGCAGCATGACCATGGCGACGACGATGTACATCACGCCGATTTTCTTGTGGTCGACCGAGGTCAGCCACTCGGACCACAGGTAGGTCCACTTCTTGAAATAGGTGATTGCAGCGAACAGCGCCAGACCACCGAGCGCGATCATGGCGATGGTTATCATCACGATCGGTTCGTGGAACGGGACCGCTTCCCAACTTAATTTACCAAACATCGTTTACTCCTCTGCCCCGGCAGCTGAATGCGAACTCATGTCCATCCCTTCCATGGCGGCCATTTCGTGCTCTTTCTTCTCGTGGTGCATCGGCTTGCCCGGATTCATACCTTCGTACTTGTCGACGATGATCTGGAACAGGTTCGGCGTGACCGAGGAGTAGAGCTCGACTGGGTTGTTCTGGCTTGGCTTGGAAAGGGCTTCGTATTCAGCTTTTTCAAGCTGTTTAGGTGCCTTTTTGACTTCGCTGACCCAGGCGTCGAAATCTTCCTGAGAGGTGGCGATAGCTTTGAATTTCATGCCGGTGAAACCAGCGCCGCTGTAGTTGGCGGAGATACCGTCCATTTCAGCGTTCTGGTTGGCGATCAGGTGCAGTTTGGTCTGCATGCCGGCCATCGCGTAGATCTGGCCGCCCAGGGCCGGGATGAAGAACGAGTTCATCACGGAGTCCGAAGTCACCTTGAAGTTGATCGGCGTGTGCGCCGGGAACACGATCTTGTTGACGGTGGCGATGCCTTGCTCCGGATAGATGAACATCCACTTCCAGTCCAGCGCGACCACTTCAATGGTGATCGGCTTGACGTCGGATTCCAGCGGCTTGTAAGGATCCAGCGCGTGGGTCGACTTGTAGGTGACATAACCCAGGGCAATGATGATCAGCACTGGAACAGCCCACACCGCGATTTCAATCTTGGTGGAGTGCGACCACTTCGGCGTGTAGACAGCGTCGGTGTTGGACGCGCGGTATTTCCAGGCGAACAGGAAGGTCATGACGATGACCGGAACCACGACCAACAGCATCAGCAGCGTTGCGGTGATGATCAGGTTTCGCTCGTCCAGGCCGACCTGGCCCTTCGGATCGAGCAAGGTCATGTTGCAGCCTGACAGCAACAACGTGCCGATCAGCGGCAATAAGCCTAGTAGTCTGGGGTACCTGTTTTTACTCATCTCACGACCTCTAAAGCAGCTTGCGCAATGCAGTTGGGTTTTGATCGCCAACACTTCACCCTGCCAAGGGTTGGCATTTTTCTTGGATTGAATAAGTGGCTGCCCGTCGCGCGTCAGACGCTGTTCGACAAATCCTGGGCTAGCGTTGAGTTCTTATTCGAATTCGTGGTCAAAGGCCTTGTTACAGACCAATTCCATTTGGTGCGGATAATGGGAAGGCACCGACACCTGGGAGTCGCATGAAGCCAAAGAGCCTCTCGACGCCCTATTCCTGCTCAGGGATGAGCAGTGCCGGGAATTCAGTGCGGGCGATTGTAGATATGTAACGTTTTATAAACCATGTCTCATCCCGAAATAATTTTTATCCATTCCAGCAACAATCATTAACGGTATTTGCAAAAGTGCGCCATGGTATCGAAATTCATTCTCAACAAAAACACCAAAAATTGTAGGTCTACCTCAGGCAGTTCAGACAGTATCGAAGGCTCTTCGCCCTCCTTCGACCCTGCCCAAGCCCCCATATGACAAGGGCTCTGGCAATTCACCAAGGCCTGTTAAAACTGCCTGCTCCGGTTTTTTGGGGCTGAAGCCGCCAGACGCTAAAAAAGGCCAATTTTGTTGCGAATCCATGTACCAATTCGGCGCCTTGAAATGCCTTGCGACACTCGCGCTGTGACAACATGTCGCACATGTGTCGCACCCAGACTTGTCGCGCATCAAGGTCATTTCACCGATGCCCTGAAATGCAAAACGCCCCGCTCCTCTCAACGAGGACCGGGGCGTTTTTTGTGTGACGAAGCGATGCCGCAAATGACCTCAGCGCAGCACTTTACGGTTACGCAACGTGAGCAGCGGCACCAGCACCACGACCAGCACAAAGGCTAACAGCGCCCACTGTGCAAGCGACAGACCGAGGATCGGCGGGTACGGCGTGGAGCAGAAGCCGTCGACCTGGAAGCCCAGCGGGAAGATCTTCGCCAGTGGCAAACCGTCGACTATCGGTTGCAGTACATCGATGCCGCAGCTCACCGCCGGATAGAACTGGGTATAGACGTGATGCCCGGCCACCCCGACGCCTGCCAGGGCGCAGATCACCACCAGCGTTTCAAATACCGTGATGCTGCGGCGGGTGCGCATGGCCGCGCCGATAAACGCGAAGAGCGCGATCAGCAGCAACGCATAACGTTGCAGGATGCACAGCGGGCATGGCGCCTCGCCCAGAACAATTTGCATGTACAGCGCGCCACCGATCAGTGCCAGGCAGATGATGCCCAGCAACACCAGATAGCGCCGTTCACGGCCCAACCGCATCGTTTCCTCGCTCATTGCGTTTCCCTTCTAAATATCGATTGCCCAGAAGTCTACACGCTGGCCCTGACCTTTGAGAGTCCGGTGCGCGCAGCGGGGTATCGGGGAATAGACGACGAGCCGGTTAAGAAGGGATTAACTTCGGGCTATTTCCAGAGATTTGCATGATCCCACGACCGCATCGCCAGCAGGCTGGCTCCCACTTTGGAATGCATCCAACTGTGGGAGCCAGCCTGCTGGCGATGCGTTTGATCAGTCGCCGTAAATATCGGATTTGAAGTACTTCTCTGAAATCTTCTGGTATTCGCCACTGGCGCGAATACCGTCGATGGCCGTGTTCAGCTCGGAGACCAACGCAGTGTTGCCCTTGCGCACCGCAATCCCGGCGCCCTCGCCCACGTATTTCGGATCCTTGAGCTCCGGCCCGACAAAGGCATAACCCTTGCCACGCGGCATCGTCAGGAAGTCATTCAGTGGGATGGTGTCGGCAAAAATGGCATCGAGGCGACCGGCAGCCAGATCCATGTAGATCTCTTCGTTGTTGCCGTAACGCTTGACGTTGATACCCTTCGGCTCGAAAACCTCAGTGGCGTAACGGTCAGTGGTGGTTGCGCGCTGCACGCCAACCGTCTTACCCTTGAGGCTGGCGTACTGGTCATCCACGACCGCTCCGTCCTTCATCACCAGACGCGATGAGGTGAAGTAATACTTGTGGGTGAAATCCACGGACTTCTTACGGTCTTCGTTGATGGTCATGGACGACAGCGCCATGTCGATTTTCTTCACTTTAAGGGAAGGAATCAGACCGTCGAACTCACCTTCGACCCACACGCACTTGACCTTCATCTGCGCGCACAGGGCATTGCCGATGTCGTAGTCGAACCCGACAATCTCACCTTTATCGGTTTTTGACGCGAACGGTGGATAAGCCGCTTCGATGCCGATGCGCAGGGTTTTATCGGCGGCGAACAGGCTGCTGCACGCCAACAGGCTCAGAGCCAGACCGGTGATGAGGGGGAATTTCTTCATGTTCGTTCTCTCGCGGGTTGTTGTTGGTTTGGCAAGACAGAAGAAAGAGCAGAAACAGGGGAACGTCTTTTTTGTACTTATAATTCCATACTGGACTTTTATGTATGGCCCGTCAATCAGGGCGATCGAGGATGTGCGGGCCGGTGGTCGGGCGGTGAGTCATCGGGATTTTTGGTGTTGCTGATGGCCTCTTCGCGAGCAGGCTCGCTCCCACATTTGATCTCCATGTACACAAATTCTGTGTACGACATAGATTCCCTGTGGGAGCGAGCCTGCTCGCGAAGGCGTAATTGCAGACACCGCAGGAACTACTGCTTCCAGCGATCCGCCGCCGCATGATCGCTGTCACGCCCTTCAACCCAACGCGACCCGTCAGGGGTGTTTTCTTTCTTCCAGAACGGTGCGCGGGTTTTCAGGTAGTCCATGACAAAGGCGCAGGCGTCGAACGCGGCCTGGCGATGGGCGCTGGCAGCGCCAACGAAGACGATCGGCTCCCCCGGTTCCAGGGCGCCGATGCGATGCAGCACTTCAAGTTTGAGCAGCGGCCAGCGCTGCTCGGCCTCTGTGGCGATCTTGGCGAGGGCTTTTTCGGTCATGCCCGGGTAGTGCTCAAGGAACATCCCGGCGACGTCGAGTCCGTCATTGAAGTCGCGAACATAGCCGACAAAACTCACCACCGCGCCAACGCCCACATTGGCGGCGTGCATGGCATTGACTTCAGCACCCGGATCGAACGCCGTGGATTGCACGCGAATCGCCATGGCTCAGCCTCCGGTCACGGTCGGGAAAAAGGCCACTTCATCGCCATCGCTTACCGGCTCATCGAGCTGGCACAGGTCTTCGTTGCGGGCGCACATCAGGTTTTGCTCGCTCAACACTTCGGCACCGTCACGCTGGGACAGCAGCGCACGCACATCGTCGACCGTGGCGAAATCACCTTCAACCTTCACCGAGTCCACGCCGAGCGCCTCACGGTAACGGGCAAAAAACTTCACGGTGACGTTCATGGCTGATCCGCCTGGAAATGGCCGCTCTTGCCGCCGAGCTTCTCCAGCAGACGCACGCTTTCAATAGTCATGCCGCGATCCACGGCTTTGCACATGTCGTAGATAGTCAGCGCCGCGACGCTGGCGGCGGTCAGGGCTTCCATCTCTACGCCGGTCTGCCCGGACAACTTGCAGCGCGCGACGATGCGCACGGTGTCGTCGCCTTCGGCACTGAGCTCGACCTTGACGCCGGTGAGCAGCAGCGGATGGCACAGAGGGATCAGATCGCTGGTTTTCTTCGCCGCTTGAATGCCGGCGATACGCGCCACGGCGAACACATCACCCTTGGGGTGACCGCCGCTGACGATCATCTGCAGGGTTTCGGGCAGCATGCGCACCAGCGCTTGGGCCGTCGCTTCACGGAACGTCACGGCTTTTTCAGTGACGTCGACCATGTTGGCGCGACCTTGGGAATCGAGATGAGTCAGCACAGGGATACTCCTGATCAGGAGCACCGATTGTAAACCTGTGGGTCAAAATTCCGCACGTTTGATTATGCGTTCACCGCCATCCCCTTGTGGGAGCGAGCCTGCTCGCGAAAGCGGTGCATCAGCCACCATTGATATTGGCTGACGCGACGCCTTCGCGAGCAGGCTCGCTCCCACAGGGGATTTGTGTCAGGCACAAAAAACCGGGCGGCTTTGGGCCGCCCGGTTCTGGTCGCGATTACAAATGCGATTCGGCGTATTCGGCCAGAATCGAACGTGGCACCCCTTGCAGGGTGATGTGCACACCGTTGGGGAAATCCTTGAAGCGTTCTGTCAGGTAGGTCAGCCCGGAACTGGTCGCGGACAGGTAAGGGGTGTCGATCTGTGCCAGGTTGCCCAGGCACACCACTTTCGAACCGGCACCGGCACGGGTGATGATGGTTTTCATCTGGTGCGGCGTGAGGTTCTGGCATTCATCGATCAGGATCAGACTCTGCTGGAAGCTGCGGCCTCGAATGTAGTTGAGGGATTTGAACTGCAACGGCACTTTGCTGAGGATGTAATCGACACTGCCATGGGTGTTTTCGTCATCCATGTGCAAGGCTTCGAGGTTGTCGGTGATGGCGCCCAGCCAAGGCTCCATTTTTTCCGCTTCAGTACCGGGCAGGAAACCGATCTCCTGGTCCAGGCCCTGCACGCTTCGGGTCGCGATGATCCGGCGATAGCGTTTGCTGACCATGGTCTGCTCGATCGCCGCCGCCAGTGCGAGGATGGTTTTACCGGAACCTGCTGCCCCGGTCAGGTTGACCAGGTGGATATCCGGGTCGAGCAAGGCGTACAGCGCCAGGCTTTGATAGATGTCACGCGGTTTCAGGCCCCAGGCTTCCTGGTGCAACAGGGGTTCCTGATGCAGGTCGAGAATCAGCAGCTTGTCTTCCTCGATCTCCTTGATCCAGCCGACAAAGCCCTGTTCATCGATGATGAACTCGTTGACGTGTACCGCCGGCAGGTTGTCGATCAGTTGCACCTGGTGCCAGGTGCGGCCATGGTCCTGACGGGTGTCGACATTCCTCACACGGTCCCAGAAGGAGCCGGTCATGTTGTGATAACCGTTGGGCAGCAGCGACACATCGTCAACCAGTTGGTCGGTGCTGTAATCCTCGGCCGCAATCCCGCAAGCCCGGGCCTTGAGGCGCATGTTGATGTCTTTGGTGACCAGCACCACGGGCAGCTTTGGTTCGCGCGCGTGCAGGTCGATCAACTGGTTGATGATGATGTTGTCGTTCAGGTGCTCGGGCAGAATGATGTTCGGTTCTGCACGTTTGCTCATCAAAATTGACAGCAAACCCTTGGGACCACTTTTACCACGCTGGATCGGTACGCCGAGCTCGACGTCTTCAGGACTGGCATCGCCCAGGGTCTTGTCGATCAGGCGAATCGCCTGACGGCATTCTGCAGCCACACTGTGATGCCCGCTCTTGAGCTTGTCGAGCTCCTCAAGCACGGTCATCGGGATGGCGACGTGGTGTTCTTCGAAGTTAAGCAGGGCGTTTGGATCGTGAATCAATACGTTGGTATCGAGTACATAAAGGATTGGCTGGTTGGAGGAAAAGCTACGTCCGTGATCATCCATACTCGGTCACCTTTGTGGGAGCCAGTCGACGCAATACCGTGACAGTGCTGCGCCTCGAAGTGGCCACCGAATTCACCTGCGGGGACTCAAGTGAACTGCATCCATAGCTGGGTCTTGGAAGACGCCACCTGTGTTGCAGGTTTCGGCGGTCTGTCTTCGTAATACTCCAAAACCTGTGACAGAAAAAAGTACTTTGACGTTTTTTTGAAGTTTATTTTTCAGAGTGACCAATAGCACTAGGCGGATTGCCATCACCCCGTTAAAGTCGGAAGTCCGCCTGCACCGAATTCTCGCCAAAAATCACTCATCGCCCAATGTTTACGGCCTTTCGCCGTTTTCAGCGAAACGCGTCCTGACAGTCTTCCCAGCCGATTCCGCTTTGCGCCGTTTGCGTGATGAGCCAGGGCATCGCCGTTTTCAGCGCATCCTGCTTCACGTTGAAGTTAATCACCCCGTGGCGCCACAACAACATCAGGCTCAACACCCGTTGCGCGCTCTGATTGGCTTTTAGCTTGCCGGCACCATCCTGGGCATCGATATCCCACAGCGCCACCTGCAGGCCCTGGGATTTGAAAAATCCTTCAGCGTCAGACCGACGCTGGCCATCAGGCGGCCGAAACAAGGGCACGTAGTTCTCGGGCAGTTTGCTTTTGACCAGCTCGACGCTGCGTCGCACCGAGTCCTGCCAGTCCTGCCAGTGGCTGTGGGAGCGAAATTCCCAGCCTTGCGCGCCAATGCACTGCTTCGAGTACGTCGCTTGCAGGCTGGCTACCGAACGATCGGCCAGACGGGCCTGGATGTCCTTGCCGAGGACGAAGAACGTGCCACTCATGTTCGACTTGCGCAGGTATTCCGTGGCCCAGGCGGTGTTATCCGGCACGGCATTGGCGGCACTGTCGAAGGTCAGCAAAAACAGCCGGTCATGCATCTGATCGCCGTTGCGCTCATAGTCGCCAAAACGATCGACTTCGCTGCTGGTTTGCGGAAACAGCGCTGCCTTGCGCAATTGCTCGTCCAGGTACTGGGCGTGGAACAGTCGGCTCGGCTCGGCCCACTTTATGTAGTAGCTCTCATCGCTGACCTGAAACTTGGCGGCTTGCTGGCGCAGGGTGTCCATGTCCTCGACCAGGAAGCAGAAGGAAGCATCCTGATCGCAGCTCTGCTGGGCGTAGTTGTAGTTGGTCAGCAGCCGCTGCCACATGCGCTGGCGCAGGTTGTTGATCGATTCCAGATTGACCGTGCGCAACCCCAGGCGCTGGGCCAGGCTCACTTCATCCAGGGATTCGCTGGCCAACAGGACGCGAGAAAACATGAGGATCTCGGCCCGTGATGCCACATCAAACAGGGTCGGGCTGTTGAGCTGTTCAGGCCAGGTGCTGCGATCAAGCGTCGCCATATCGCCCGGCGCCGCCATGGCACCGAAGCTCAAGAGCCAGGCCGACAATAGAAAAACGATACGCAATGGGATGTCTCCATAACAAAACCCGCGCGGCACTATAGCTGATCCCGCTCTATATCCCGCAGCAGCGCCGATCCCACAGGTTTTGCGGACTGCCGCCGATCATCACCTATGGACTTGATAGCTGGAGTCCACACAGACAACCCCCTAGAATCGCCCCCACGATTAAAGGAGACGACTTCATGCTGATGGTGATTTCCCCCGCCAAGACCCTCGATTACGAAACACCGCCGGCGACCCAGCGCTTCACCCAGCCACAATACCTCGACCATTCCCAGGAGCTGATCCTGCAATTGCGCGAGCTGGCCCCTGCGCAGATCAGCGAGTTGATGCACGTCTCCGACAAGATCGGCGGGCTCAACGCCGCGCGTTTCGGCAGCTGGACGCCCGCGTTCACTCCGCAAAACGCCAAGCAGGCACTGCTCGCCTTCAAGGGCGACGTCTACACCGGGTTGAATGCTCAAACCTTCAGCGAGGCCGATTTCGATTACGCCCAGCAGCACTTGCGCATGTTGTCCGGCCTGTACGGCCTGCTGCGCCCACTGGACCTGATGCAGCCGTATCGACTGGAGATGGGCACCAAACTGGCGAATGCCCGTGGCAAGGACTTGTATGCCTTCTGGGGCACGCGGATCAGCGAATGGCTGAACGAAGCCCTGGCCGATCAAGGCGACGACGTGCTGCTGAACCTGGCGTCCAACGAGTACTTCTCGGCGGTCAAACGCAGCGCCCTGAACGCGCGCATCATCAATACCGAATTCAAGGATCTGAAGAACGGGCAGTACAAGATCATCAGCTTCTACGCGAAAAAGGCCCGCGGCATGATGAGTCGCTTCGTCATTGAAGAGCGCATCAACGACCCGCAAGCCCTCAAGCAGTTCGACGTACAAGGTTATCGTTACAGCGCCGAGCAGTCTAAACCGGACAATCTGGTGTTCCTGCGCGATCACGCACCCGAGTAAGCACCCGGTTGGCGCACGCCTCATTAACGGGGCGTGCGCCACGTCCAATCGTCCGACAATCCCCCGCTTCATTCGTCACTTTACTGACGTCAAAAATCAATCACTCGGTTTTCTAACTTTAGTTTCACTCGACTTTGCTGATTTTTTTCAGTAGTGGCACTGAATTTTTTTATCGGTAGTGGCACATAACTATCTAATCCAACAATAACCCTATGTATCAAGGGCCAAACAGGCGTTGCTATCAATATGAAAGCAGTGCCATCTTTTTCAATATTTCAAGAAATTTCAGAATTCGCGATGGGCGGACTGGAACTATGTCCAAATGCGTCGCTCATACCACCGGTAACCATTCTCTCTGAGCTTGTACGAGATAACTTACGCAGAGAAGAGATTCACGTAGCAAAGTTGTCACATTAACTTCTGCTTACTGGACCCTGATTTGGGCAACACATGAAGGACAGGAGATAAGCATCATAAATATCCCCTACAAGGCCAAGGCAGCGCCCCTATAAACGTGCTCACCTGAGCACCCAACCGCTTGATTTACGGGCTTCTGGCCTGGCATTGAGCGCGCAAGACCTTTGCACGAATGTCTTCTGATTAGAAGACCTGCTGCATAACAGGGCACGCCATAACAATAAAAGCCTAGTTGCGCACATCTTGAGTGCACTTATTTAGACACTCGGAACTTATATGCCTGCACGCGGCATTGTGACGCCTTTAAGGCGCACTTCCGAGTGCACTATCACCGCTGAACACCATTAACTCCGGCCATGTAATGGCTTGATAAACACAGAGGTAATTGCGATGCGCATCAGCATATTTGGTTTGGGTTACGTCGGCGCAGTATGTGCCGGTTGCCTGTCTGCACGGGGCCATGACGTCGTTGGCGTCGATGTTGCCAAAGACAAAATCGATATGATCAACGCCGGTAAATCGCCGATCGTTGAACCGGGTCTGGGCGAGCTTCTGCAGAAGGGTATCGAGACGGGCAAATTGCGCGGCACGACCAACTTCGCCGAGGCGATTCGCGACACCGACCTGTCGATGATCTGCGTCGGCACGCCGAGCAAGAAGAACGGCGACCTGGAACTGAACTACATCGAAGCTGTGTGCCGCGAGATCGGTTTTGTCCTGCGTGACAAGACCACCCGTCACACCATCGTGGTTCGCAGCACCGTACTGCCAGGCACGGTGGCAAACGTAGTGATCCCGATCCTCGAAGACTGCTCCGGCAAGAAAGCCGGTGTCGACTTCGGTGTTGCAGTGAACCCTGAGTTCCTGCGTGAAAGCACCGCGATCGCCGACTACGACCTGCCGCCAATGACCGTTATCGGCGAGTTCGACAAGGCTTCGGGCGACGTTCTGCAATCGCTGTACGAAGAACTCGACGCTCCGATCATCCGCAAGGACATCGCAGTGGCCGAAATGATCAAGTACACCTGCAACGTGTGGCACGCCACCAAGGTGACCTTCGCCAACGAGATCGGCAACATCGCCAAGGCTGTCGGCGTCGATGGTCGCGAAGTGATGGAAGTGGTCTGCCAGGACAAGACGCTGAACCTGTCCCAGTACTACATGCGCCCTGGTTTCGCGTTCGGCGGTTCCTGCCTGCCGAAGGACGTTCGCGCCCTGACCTACCGCGCCGGCTCCCTGGACGTGGAAGCACCGCTGTTGAACTCGCTGATGCGCAGTAACGAGTCCCAGGTGCAGAACGCCTTCGACATCGTCACCAGCCACGGCAAACGCAAAGTCGCCCTGCTGGGTCTGAGCTTCAAGGCCGGTACTGACGACCTGCGCGAAAGCCCGTTGGTTGATCTGGCGGAAATGCTGATCGGCAAGGGTTACGACCTGAGCATCTACGACACCAACGTCGAATACGCCCGTGTCCACGGTGCGAACAAGGATTACATCGAGTCGAAGATCCCTCACGTCTCGTCCTTGCTCAACGCCGATTTCGACGACGTGATCAACAACTCCGACGTGATCATCCTTGGCAACCGTGACGAGAAATTCCGCGCCCTGGCGCAGAACGCTCCACACGGCAAGCAAGTGATCGACCTGGTCGGCTTCATGTCCCAGGCCACCAGCGTAAGTGGCCGGACTGAAGGCATCTGCTGGTAATGCGGTCGTAGGAGCTGTCGAGTGAAACGAGGCTGCGATCTTTCCAGGTCCACTTGAGTTTCAAGCGAAAGATCAAAAGATCGCAGGCTTCGCCAGCTCCTACAGGATTTCTGGCGCCATCCAGACCGGATGTCGCCAGTTTTCGTAAGCCTGCCTTAACCCCATCGGGCCACCCCACAGGCTCGCCCGAGATAGAGACGGATGCAGATTATGCACAGGCTAAAGCACGGCCTACTTCAGGTCGCCGGTTGGCTGTTTTACCTAAGTTTATTGATGGGCATCGCCATGGCGTTGCCTGCGTCCACGTTCGACTCCGAGTCGAAGGACTTCATCTTCCTGATCGGTATCGTCGGTATCTGGCGCTACTCGATGGGTGCTACGCACTTTCTGCGCGGCATGCTGTTTCTGTACGTGGTCTACCCGCACCTGCGGCGCAAAGTGCGCAAGCTGGGTAAAACGGCAGACCCGTCCCATGTGTTTCTGATGGTCACCAGTTTTCGTATCGACGCGCTGACCACCGCCCAGGTCTACGCCTCGGTGATTCGCGAAGCGATCGACTGCGGACTGCCGACCACCATGGTCTGCTCCATCGTGGAAATGTCCGATGAGAAGCTGGTGAAAAGCCTCTGGACCAAAATGAATCCACCGGCTCGCGTCAAGCTCGACTTCGTGCGCATTCCCGGCACCGGCAAGCGTGACGGCCTGGCCTACGGTTTCCGCGCCATCTCCCGCCACCTGCCGGACGATCGCGCAGTGGTTGCAGTGATTGATGGCGACACCGTGCTCGCCGAAGGCGTCGTGCTCAAGACCGTGCCGTGGTTCCAGCTGTTCGGCAATGTCGGCGGCCTGACCACCAACGAGTTCTGCGAAGTGCGCGGCGGCTACATCATGAGCGAGTGGCACAAACTGCGATTCGCCCAGCGCCACATCAACATGTGCTCGATGGCCCTGTCCAAGCGCGTGCTGACCATGACCGGACGGATGTCGGTATTCCGCGCCACTGTGGTGACCAACCCGGACTTCATCGCCGACGTGGAAAGCGACTCGCTGCAACACTGGCGCCTGGGTCGCTTCAAGTTCCTCACCGGTGATGACAAGTCGAGCTGGTTCAGCTTGATGCGCCTGGGCTACGACACGTTTTATGTGCCGGACGCCGCCATTCACACCGTGGAACACCCACCGGAAAAAAGCTTCATCAAGGCCAGTCGCAAATTGATGTTCCGCTGGTACGGCAACAACCTGCGGCAGAACTCCCGCGCCTTGGGCCTGGGGATGAAACGTCTCGGCCTGTTCACTTCGGTGGTGCTGTTCGACCAGCGTGTGTCGATGTGGACGTCGCTGCTGGGCCTGACCGTCGCGCTCATCGCCACCTTCAAGTACGGCGTTGCGTTCATCCTGGTTTACCTGCTGTGGATCGGCATTACCCGCCTGATCCTGACCGTGCTGCTGTCTTTGTCCGGTCACACGATCGGCCCGGCCTACCCTGCGATTCTCTATTACAACCAGATCGTCGGCGCGCTGGTGAAAATCTACGTGTTCTTCCGCCTCGACCGACAGTCCTGGAGTCGCCAGCCCACTTCCCTGACCCGTGATCTCGCCAGCTTTCAAGGTTGGTTCAACACTTGGTCGTCTCGGACCATGACCTTCTCCGCCGGCAGCATTTTTGTTGCTGTGCTGCTGATGATGGTCTGACCGAACTCGCCTGAATTAACTAGGAAATCGTCCATATGAATACCGCCGTCAACGCCAACGTAGTGCATGAATCAGAAGCCCAGCGTCAGCACGCCCGGGTAAAAATCCCGGCCAAGCTGCGCTTCTACGGTCCTGACCGGACCCCGGTAGAAGCTCGGGTCATCGACCTTTCCGCTGGCGGCCTGGCTTTCAATGCCGGTCAGCTGCCTCTGAAAGTCGGCGACGTGTACAAGGCTCGCCTGCAGTTCGTCATCGATAACCTCGGCCTGGCCATGGACGTCGAGTTACTGGTGCGCTCCCACGACCGCGAAACCGGTCGTACCGGTTGCCAGTTCCAGAACCTCGAATCCCAGGATATTTCCACCCTGCGCCACCTGATCACTTCGCACCTGGCCGGCGACATCGTCACCATGGGTGAAGTGCTGGCCACCCTGCAACGCGACAACTTCACCAAGGCGCGCAAGGACAAGGATGGCGGCCACGGCATGACCCCGTTCGGTCGCCTGCGTGCAGTGACCTTCAGCCTCGCGATTTTCCTCGTCGGTCTGACGGCATTCGGCTTCATCTTCAAGTCGGTGTACGGCATGTACTTCGTCAGCCACGCCCAGGCCGGTCTGGTCAGCGTGGCGGGCATGAACATCACCATGCCGCGTGACGGCACGGTGCAGAGCCTGATCAAAACCGACGGCGTTGCGGCCAAAGGCGCGCCGCTGGCGACGTTCAGCACCAGCATGCTCGACGTACTCAAGGGCCATCTGGACGAAGACCAACTGCAACCGGCCAAGGTTGAAGAACTGTTCGGCAAGCAAATGACCGGCACCCTGACGTCGCCGTGCGATTGCACCGTAGCGCAGCAAATGGTCGCCAACGGTCAGTACGCCAGCAAGGGCGACGTGATCTTCCAACTGGTGCCGCGTAACAGCGAAGCCAACGTTGAAGCGCGCTTCACCTATCGCCAGTTCGGCGACGTGCTGCCAGGCAGCTCGGTCAGCTTCCAGATCGCCGGCGAAGACAAAACCCGCTCCGGCACGATCATCAGCAGCACCAGCCTGAAAAGCGCCGACCTGTCGTCCGACATCCGCGTGCAGATCAAGCCTGACGAGCCGCTGGACAGCAAATTCGCCGGTCGCCCGGTTGAAGTCAACGCCACCCGTGGTCCGAACCTGAACTGGCTGATCGACAAAGCCATGGCCGCCGGTCGTTAAAAAAGAGGACATGCCCGTGACTAGCCCACTCAGAATCCTGCCAGTCCCGCTGACTCTGGCCATGGCAATTGCCCTGGCCGGATGCGCCGGCCTGCCCGACCAGCGTCTGGCCAACGAAGCCCTCAAGCGCGGTGATACCACGCTGGCGGCGCAGAATTACCAGCAACTGGCAGACCTGGGCTACAGCGAAGCACAGGTTGGCCTCGCCGATATCCAGGTCGACAGCCGTGACCCGGCGCAGATCAAGAAAGCCGAGGCGACTTATCGCGCTGCGGCCAGCGTCTCGCCGCGAGCTCAGGCTCGCCTGGGTCGTCTGCTGGTGGCCAAACCCGGCTCCACCGAAGCCGAACAGCACGAAGCCGAAGGCCTGTTGAAAAAAGCCTCGGCCAATGGTGAAGGCAACACCCTGATCCCGCTGGCGATGCTGTACCTGCAATACCCGCACAGTTTCCCGAACGTCAACGCGCAACAGCAGATCAGCCAATGGCGCGCCGAAGGCAAGCCGGAAGCGGGCCTGGCCCAAGTGCTGCTCTATCGCACCCAGGGCACTTACGACCAGCACCTGGACGAAGTGGAGACGATCTGCAAAGCCGCGTTGAACACCACCGACATCTGCTACGTCGAACTGGCCACGGTCTATCAGAAAAAAGCCCAGCCAGAGAAACAGGCCGAGCTGATCAAGCAAATGCAAGCCGCTCAGGCTCGCGGCACGGTTTCCGCCCAGCGGGTGGACAGCGTGGCTCGCGTATTGGGCGATGCATCCCTGGGCACGACCGACGAGAAAACCGCCCAGTCGCTGCTCGAAGGTATCGCACCCGGCTACCCCGCTTCCTGGGTCAGCCTGGCGCAGCTGCTCTACGACTTCCCCGAACTGGGTGACGTCGACTTGATGATGAAGTACCTGGACAACGGCCGCGCCGCCGACCAGCCGCGCGCTGAACTGTTGCTGGGCAAGCTCTACTACGAAGGCAAAATGGTGCCGGCCGACGCGAAGGTCGCCGAAGAACACTTCAAGAAAGCCGTCGACAGAGAAGTGGCCGCCGATTACTACCTCGGCCAGATCTACCGTCGCGGTTACCTGGGCAAGGTCTATTCGCAGAAAGCGCTGGACCACCTGCTCAAGGCTGCGCGTAACGGCCAGAACAGCGCCGACTTCGCCATTGCCCAACTGTTCTCCCAAGGCAAGGGCACCCGGCCCGACCCGCTTAACGCTTATGTCTTCAGCCAATTGGCCAAAGCCCAGAACACCCCGCAAGCCACCGAGCTTGCACAAACACTTGAAGCCCAACTGCCGCCTGCCCAGCTCGCCGAGGCCCAACGCCTGTTGAAACAAGAACAGGCCGTTCGTGGTGCCTTGAGTCAGAACACGCTGGAACTGCATGCCCTGGAAGAAGAAGACGGCGAGGAATCCCTATGAAGTTGAATCCATTCGTTAAGGCCGGTATTGGCCTGTCATTCGCCCTGCTGTGGTCGTGCCCGACCCTGGCGGCCCTGACGGAAAGCAAGAACTACGGCCTTGACGTGAAAGTCACCGCACAGTCCGAAGACGACACTGACCTCGGTACGGCGAGCGGCGGCGACGTCAACGGCGTCGGCCTCGATTTGCGTCCATGGATTTATGGCGAGAGCGGTGCGTGGAGCGCCTATGCCATGGGGCAGGCCGTGACGGCCACCGACATCATCGAGACGGACACCCTGCAACAGTCCGACAGCGACGGCACCCAGGCCACCGACAACGGTGATCGCAAAACCAAGAAAAACTACCTGGCGATGCGTGAGTTCTGGGTCGGCTACCGCGGCCTCACGCCCTACCCCGGCGAGATGCTCAAGCTCGGTCGCCAGCGCCTGCACAACGACGACGGTCAATGGCGCGACACCAACATCGAAGCGCTGAACTGGACCTTCGACACCACCCTGTTGCGCGCCAACGCCGGTGTCGCCGAACGCTTCAGCGAATACCGTACCGACCTCACCGAGCTGGCCCCAAAAGACAAGGATCGCCTGCACGCCTACGCCGATGCGTCGTATCAGTGGACCCCGGGCAACTGGGTCGGCATTCGCGGTCATCACACCCACGATGACGGCAAGCTCGACTACGCGCAGCCGGGTGTTCCCGCCGATTCCCTGGACAAGAAACAGAATGGCGACATCAGCTGGCTCGGCCTTACCGCCGACAGCGATGCCTACAACTGGCGCAACACCAACACCGTCAACTACTGGGGCAGCGTCACCGGCATGAGCGGCGACCGCGACAAGGTCAACCCGCTGAACGCCGACGGCACCGCGCCGGCCCAAGCCAAGACCAGCGGCGACGTCGACGGCTGGGCCACTGACCTGGGCGTGCGTCTGCGCCTGGATCCGCAATGGCAAGTCGGTGCAGCGTATGCCCGCGCCAGCGCCAATTACGAACAGAACGGCCTGGAAAGCAACCGTTCGAACTACACCGGTACGCGCTCGCGTGTTCACCGTTTCGGCGAGGCTTTCCGCGGCGAAATGCAAAACATGCAGTCCGCCACTCTGTTCGGTTCGTGGATGCTCAACGACGAATACGACGCCAGTGTGATCTACCACAAATTCTGGCGTGTCGACGGTAACAAGCCAGTCGGCAGCAATGGCATCAACGCCGTCGAGAACAACACCGACGACGCGACCGGCGCGATTCTTTCCAGCACGTCCCTGCCGCTGGAAGACGGTAGCAAGGACCTCGGCCAGGAAATGGACGTGGTCGTCACCAAGTACTTCAAGCAAGGCCTGCTGCCCGCCTCCTTGAGCCAGTCGATCGATGAGCCTTCGGCCCTGGTGCGGTTGCGTGGCGGTGTGTTCAAGCCCGGCGATGCGTATGGCAAAGGCGTCGACTCGTACATGCACCGCGCGTTTATCGACGTGATCTGGCGCTTCTGATGCGAACCGCTAAGGGAGTTCCTGACATGAACAGTCCGAAGAGAGGCTCAATAACCTTGCTGGCCGGCGCGATGTTGCTGGCCAGCACGGCAGCCTTCGCCACAGTGGAGCCGGCCTCGCCCGTTCAAAAAGGGCAACCGGCGACCATTGCAAAAGGGTTGCAACAGGCCAAGACCTACACCGTCAGCAGCGCCCCGACTGCGCCGCTGGAGCTGGCCAAGCCGAAACTGCCGGACACCTCCGGCTACACCGCCGAAGCCATCGCCGCGAAAGTCGTGCGCACCAAGCCCGGCAAAATCAGCGTGCGCCGGATGATGCAGGAAAACGCCCTGAAGGACTTCATCGGCGGCGATAACAAGATGGCCGAATGGGTCGTGCGTCAGCACGGTATCCCACAGGCGATTTTCATCGACGACGGCTACATGAACCTCAAGGATCTGGCCAAGAAAGTACCCAAGCAGTACTTCAGCGAAACCTCGCCAGGTGTGTTCCTGGCGAAGCTGCCGATCGTGGTGGGTGAGAAAGGCATCCTGGAAATCGACAAGCAGACCCAGGAACTGCGCCTGTCCCAAGAGGGAGGGTCGTTCCTGGTCAACGACGGTCAGCTATTCGTGCGCGATACCAAAATCACTGGCTGGAGCGAGAAGGCAAACGGCCCGGCGGCCTTCAAGTCGCCGAAGGAATTCCGTCCGTTCCTGCTGTCCTGGGGCGGCACCCAGACCTACATCGCCAACAGCAAGATCGCCAGTTTCGGCTACGCCAACAGTAAGTCCTATGGCGTGAGTATTTCCCAATACACGCCGAACATGGCCAAGGTGCTCAAGCGCCCTGAACCGAGCGGCTGGATCGTCGGCTCCGAGTTCTCGGACATGTGGTACGGCTTCTACTGCTACGAAACCCGCGACTTTGTGGTCAAGGGCAACACCTACAAAGACAACATCGTCTACGGCATTGACCCGCATGACCGTTCCCACGGTCTGATCATTGCCGACAACACAGTGTTCGGGACCAAGAAGAAGCACGGGATCATTATTTCCCGTGAAGTAAACGACAGCTTCATCTTCAACAACCGCAGCTACGACAACAAGTTGTCGGGCCTGGTGATCGACCGTAACAGCGTCAACAACCTGATCGCCTACAACGAGATCTACAAGAACCACACTGACGGCATCACCCTCTACGAGAGTGCCGACAATCTGCTGTGGGGCAACAAGGTGATCAGCAACCGACGCCACGGCATCCGGATTCGTAACAGCGTGAACATCCGCCTCTACGAAAATCTGTCCATGGCCAACGGCCTGACCGGCGTCTACGGGCACATCAAGGACCTGAGCGACACCGACCGGGACATCAAGCTCGACCCATTCGACGCCGAGGTGTCCCTGATCGTGGTCGGCGGCGAACTGGCCGGCAACGGCAGCGGCCCGCTGTCCATCGACTCGCCGTTGAGCGTGGAGTTGTATCGCGTGTCCATGCTCGCGCCGACCAAATCCAGCGGCATCAGCTTCTCGGGGATTCTCGGCGAGCGCCAGGACGAAATTCTCGACCTGCTGGTGCGCCAGCAGAAAGCCGTGTTGATCGACCCTGTCGAACGCCAGACCAAAATACGGGACTGAGGATAATTTTATGCACTCACACTTGATCAAATTACTCAGCCTGTCGGCCCTGACCGTCGGCATTTTCGCGGCCAGCGCCGGCGCTCGTGCCGATGAAGCCAAAGCACCTGCCTTCAGCGCCGAGCCGTGCTGCAACCTGTGTCCGGAAGCCCACGACGCGAAGAACTACACCACGCGTTACCAGCAGAACTTCACCACGCTGGTGCAGGCTCAGGGCGACTGGTTGTTCCGTACGCAAGAAGACTTGCGCACCGAGTTCGACACCACCCCCGGCGGCTACAAACGCATGAAAGAACTGCACGATGCGTTCAAGAGCAAAGGCATTGAACTGGTCATCGTTTACCAGCCGACCCGTGGTCTGGTGAACCGCAACAAGCTCAACCCGGAAGACAAGGCCAAGTTCGATTTCGACAAGGCCCTGAAGAACTACAAGACCATGCTCGGGCGTTTCGCCGCCATGGGCTACACCGTGCCGGACCTGTCGCCGCTGACCAACGAGTCGCTGCCTGACACCCTGCCGGCCCACGATTTCTACTTCCAGGGCGACCAACACTGGACGCCGTATGGCGCCCAGCGCACGGCGAAAATCGTCGGTGAGCAAATCAAGAAAATGCCGGCCTTTGCCGACGTGCCGAAACGCGAATTCGAGAGCCATAAGTCGGGTCGCATGGGCAAGACCGGAACGTTACACAACATGGCTGGTCAACTCTGTGGCACTAGCTACGCGATCCAGTACATGGATCAGTTCACCACCGAGCCGAAAGGCGAAGCGGCTGATGGCGATCTGTTCAGTGATTCCGGCAATCCGGAAGTCACCCTGGTCGGTACCAGCCACAGTGGCAAGAACTACAACTTCGCCGGTTTCCTCGAAGAGGCCATCGGCGCCGACATCCTCAACGTGGCGTTCCCCGGCGGTGGCCTGGAAGGTTCGATGCTGCAGTACCTGGGCAGCGAAGAGTTCCAGAAGAAGCCGCCGAAGATTCTGATCTGGGAGTTCTCGCCGCTCTATCGCCTCGACCAGGAAACCATCTACCGCCAGATGATGGCGCTGCTGGACAACGGTTGCGAAGGAAAGGATGCACAGATGACCGGCAGCACCACGTTGAAACCGGGCAAGAACGAATTGATGGTCAACAGCAAGAACCTGAACCTGCAAAACAGCAGTCACCAGGTTGATATCCGCTTCGCCGATCCGTCGGTGAAAACTCTGCAAGCCACCCTCTGGTACATGAACGGTCGCCACGAGGACATCAAGATCGATAAACCGGAAACCTCCGATACCGACGGGCGTTTCGCCTTTGAGTTGCGCACGGACGAAGACTGGGCCTCGCAGAATCTGCTGGCCGTCGAAATCCAGGGCCCTGCTGAAGCAGGTGCCACGCCACAAAAAGTCGAAGCGAAAATCTGCAAACGCAACGTATTCCCTGGCGCTGGGCAGCGTACCGCCCAGACCGGGCAATGAGGCAATTATGCAAACCCGAACTTTGAAAAGATTGATCGCACCGTCCCTGCTGAGCCTGGCTATGTTTGCCGGTGCGACTCAGGCCGCCGCGCCACTGCGCCCGCCACAGGGGTACTTCGCGCCGATTGAAAAAGTCAAAACCGGCGACAAGAGCGAAGGCTGTGATGCGATGCCGACGCCGTACACCGGCTCGCTGCAATTTCGCAGCAAATACGAAGGCTCCGACAAGGCCCGTTCGACCCTGAACGAGGCCTCGGAAAAAGCCTTCCGCGACACCACGGCCGACATCACCAAGATGGAACGCGGCACCAGCAAGCGTGTAATGCAGTTCATGCGTGACGGTCGTCCGGAACAACTCGAATGCACCCTGAACTGGTTGACCGCCTGGGCCAAGTCCGATGCGTTGATGTCCAAGGACTTCAACCACACCGGCAAGTCCATGCGCAAATGGGCGTTGGGCAGCATGGCGTCGGCGTACATCCGCCTGAAGTTCTCTGACTCCCATCCGCTGGCGAACCATCAGCAAGAGTCGCAACTGATTGAGGCCTGGTTCAGCAAAATGGCCGATCAGGTAGTCAGCGATTGGGACAACCTGCCGCTCGACAAGACCAACAACCACTCGTACTGGGCCGCCTGGTCGGTGATGGCCACTTCGGTCGCCACCAATCGCCGCGATCTGTTCGATTGGTCCGTGAAGGAATACAAGGTCGGCGTCAATCAAATCGACGCCCAAGGCTTCCTGCCCAACGAACTCAAGCGCCAGCAACGCGCCCTCTCCTACCACAACTACGCCCTGCCGCCACTGGCGATGATCGCCAGTTTCGCTCAGGTCAACGGTGTGGACTTGCGTCAGGAAAACAACGGCGCGCTGAAACGCCTGGGTGATCGAGTGTTGGCCGGGGTTAAAGACCCGGACGAATTCGAGAAGAAGAACGGTAAGGAACAGGACATGACCGACCTGAAAGAGGACTCGAAATTCGCCTGGCTCGAACCGTTCTGCACGCTCTACACCTGCTCGCCGGATGTGCTTGAGAAAAAGCACGAGATGCAGCCGTTCAAGACTTTTCGATTGGGTGGTGATTTGACCAAGGTCTACGACCCGGCCAACGAAAAAGGCAAAAAAGGTTCGTGAGTTGTGGTGGGGCTGAAAACCAGCCCCTCACCCTAACCCTCTCCCCGGAGGGGCGAGGGGACTGACCGAGGTGGCGGTTCGAGCTTCGGCGACCTGCGATATCGAGCCGATCTCAAGTTCCGAAACGACTGAGATCAGGCTCCCTCTCCCCTCCGGGGAGAGGGCGGGGGTGAGGGGTCGGTCTTGCGACCAGCCACAACCCTCAAGGAAACACCGTATTGCCCCCCGAATTCCGTGGGGGGTTTGGGGGGGCCGTTGGCCCTTGACTGTTGGTTAAACATGGAGAGACCGGGATGGTATTTTCATCCAACGTGTTCCTGTTTTTGTTCTTGCCGGTCTTTCTCGGCATGTACTACTTAAGCGGAATACGCTATCGCAACCTGCTGCTGCTGATCGCCAGCTACGTGTTCTATGCCTGGTGGCGTGTGGACTTCCTTGCGCTGTTCGCAGCCGTCACCCTGTGGAACTACTGGATCGGCCTCAAAGTGGGTGCCGCAGGCGTTCGGACCAAACCGGCACAGCGCTGGTTGCTCCTGGGCGTGGCCGTCGACCTGTGCATTCTCGGCTACTTCAAGTACGCCAACTTCGGCGTCGACAGCATCAACGCGATGATGACCTCCGTCGGTCTGTCGCCGTTCATACTGACCCACGTGCTGTTGCCGATCGGGATCTCGTTCTACATCTTCGAGTCCATCAGCTACATCATCGACGTCTACCGTGGTGATACCCCGGCGACCCGCAACCTGATCGACTTTGCCGCTTTCGTGGCGATCTTCCCGCACCTGATCGCCGGTCCGGTGTTGCGCTTCCGCGATCTCGCCGACCAGTTCAACAATCGCACCCACACCCTCGACAAGTTCTCCGAAGGTGCGACGCGATTCATGCAGGGTTTCATCAAGAAGGTCTTCATCGCCGACACCCTCGCGGTGGTGGCCGACCATTGCTTCGCCTTGCAGAACCCGACCACGGGCGATGCCTGGCTCGGCGCGCTGGCCTACACCGCGCAGCTGTATTTCGACTTCTCCGGTTACAGCGACATGGCAATCGGTCTTGGCTTGATGATGGGTTTCCGCTTCATGGAAAACTTCAAACAGCCGTACATCAGCCAGTCGATCACCGAGTTCTGGCGTCGCTGGCACATCAGCCTGTCCACCTGGTTGCGTGACTACCTGTACATCACGCTGGGCGGTAACCGTAAAGGTACGCTGATGACCTATCGCAACCTGTTCCTGACCATGCTGCTCGGTGGTCTGTGGCACGGCGCGAACATCACGTACATCGTCTGGGGCGCCTGGCACGGTATGTGGCTGGCGATCGAAAAAGCCCTCGGCCTGAATACCTCGCCGCGCAGCATCAACCCGATCCGCTGGGCGCTGACCTTCCTGCTCGTGGTCATGGGCTGGGTAATCTTCCGCTCGGAAAACCTGCACGTCGCCGGTCGTATGTACGGCGCGATGTTCAGCTTCGGCGAATGGTCACTGTCGGAACTCAACGCGGCCAGCCTCACCGGCCTGCAAGTGGCGACTCTGGTGGTGGCTTACATGACCCTGGCGTTCTTCGGCATCCGTGACTTCTACACCAACCTGCCGCCTGAGAAGACCAAGCCTGTTGTGAACGTCGAGGCCGATGGCCCGGCCACCGCGACGCCTGGAATGATCAAAGCCGTACCGGGCGACAACCCGGGCAGCATCCACGAACCTGGCTACACCGTCGGCGTTGAAGCGACTGTGCAACCGGCCTACTGGACGGCGGACTGGTCTCGTTACGTGATGCGCACGCTGGTACTGGTGCTGTTCATCGCCTCGATTTTCAAACTCTCGGCGCAAAGCTTCTCGCCGTTCCTTTACTTCCAGTTCTGAGGGATCTGACTATGACCCGCTCATTACGCATCCTCTACATCAGCCTGTTCATGGTGACGCTGTTGGTCCTGGGCCTGTGGTCCACGCGCAGTTTCCTGGGCTTCAGCACCTCTGCCGAAACGACGGTGCTCAACGGCCGCTGGACCAAAGCTGTGGAGACGCACTACGACGACGAATTTCCGATCAAGCGCCTGGGCACCAACCTTTGGGCTGCGCTGGATTTCAAACTGTTCAACGAAGGTCGCCCGGGCGTCGTGCTCGGCCGCGATCAGTGGTTGTACAGCGATGAGGAATTCAACCCGATCGTCAACGAAGAGCTGAACCTGCAAGGCAACTACGCGCTGGTTGAAGGCGTGCGCCAGGAACTGAAGGCGAAAGGCGTGAAACTGGTCATGGCGATCGTGCCGGCCAAGACTCGCCTGTACCCGGAACACCTGGGTGAAGTGAAGCCTTCGAGCATCCATGCCAACCTCTATGAAGACTTCCACGCTCATGTGGCGGCCAACAAGATCCTCGCTCCCGACCTGTTCGGCCCAATGCTGAAGGCCAAGCTGGACGGTCAGCAAGTGTTCCTGCGCACCGACACTCACTGGACGCCGGAAGGCGCGCAAATCGCTGCCGAGACCCTGGCCAAAACCATCGCCGAAAAAACCCCGCTGAGCGGCGAGCCGCAACACTTCATCACTGAACCTGCGGAGAAGGTGACTCACAAGGGCGACCTGCGGTTGTTCCTGCCGCTGGACCCGCTGTTCGAAAACCTGATGCCTAAGCCTGAGCCGTTGCAGAAGCGCAACACCGTCGCGGCGCAAGACCAGCCTGCCGGTGATGACGCCCTGTTCGCCAACGCTGAAGTGCCGGTGGCCCTGATCGGCACCAGCTACAGCGCCAACCCCAACTGGAACTTCGTCGGTGCGCTGAAACAAGCGCTGAACAGCGACGTGGTCAATTACGCCGAAGACGGCCATGGCCCGATTCTGCCGATGCTCACCTATCTGAAAAGTGATGCTTTCAAGAACAGCCCGCCACAGGTGCTGATCTGGGAGTTTCCTGAACGTTATCTGCCTGTGAACAACGAAATCGGTGACGCCGACCCGCAGTGGGTCGCAGAGCTCAAAGAAGCCGGCGTAAACCAACAAAACGTAGCAGCAAACACTAAATCCGAGACGCCCGACCGGGCGCAAAACTGAAAGAGAGGTACACCATGACTTTCACTACTACTCCTCGCCGTCTCGCCAAGACCTTTGCTTTGGCCGCGACCTTCAGCGTCCTTTCCATGAACGCTTTCGCCGGTGGCGACTCCGCGCTCTACGGCCCGACCGCACCGAAAGGCTCGAGCTTCGTGCGTGTCTACAACGCCGGCAACGCTGAAGTCAGCGCCACCGTCGGCACCACCAACCTGGCCGAAGTCGCGCCGCTGTCCAGCACTGACTTCAGCTTCATGCCGGGCGGCGACTACAGCGCCAAGGTCGGTAGCCAGTCCCTGCCGGTGAAACTGGCCGGTGATCACTATTACACCCTGGTCAACAACGCCAGCGGCGCACCACAACTGATCGAAGAGCCGCCGTTCAAGAACAAGCAGAAATCCCTGGTCCGCGTGCAGAACCTCAGCGACAAGGCCCTGACCCTGAAAACCGCTGACGGCAAGACCGAAGTGGTCCCGACCGTGGCCGCCAAGGGCCGTGGCGAACGTGAAATCAACCCGGTCAAAGTCAGCCTGGCGCTATACGATGGCGAAAAGAAAGTCGGCGACGTGAAACCGGTTGCCCTGGAACGCGGTGAAGCCGCCGTGCTGTATGTGACCGGCACCGGCAGCAGCCTGGCGCCAGTCTGGGTAAAACGCCCGGTTTCGACGCGCTAATCATTTTGTCGGGTAGCCCACGGGCTACCCGGACACGGAATAAGAACAAGAGTGAAACGACAGAACGCAGTAGCTCTGACCCATACGATTTTCAAGGAGTAACAACATGATTCCGGTGATCTTGTCAGGTGGTAGTGGCTCACGTCTTTGGCCGCTTTCGCGTAAGCAATTCCCCAAGCAATTCCTCGCCCTGACCGGCGAACAAACACTGTTCCAGCAAACCCTGGAACGCCTGGTGTTCGAAGGTATGGACACCCCCATCGTGGTCTGCAACAAGGAACACCGTTTCATCGTCAACGAGCAACTGGCCGCCCGTAAACTGGACGTGCAGCGCATCCTGATGGAACCGTTCGGCCGCAACACCGCGCCAGCCGTGGCCTTGACCGCACTGATGCTGGTCAACGAAGGTCGCGACGAATTGATGTTGGTGCTGCCAGCCGACCACGTGCTGGAAGATCAGAAAGCCCTGCAACGCGCGCTGGCCCTGGCCACGGTCGCTGCAGAAAACGGCGAAATGGTGCTGTTCGGCGTACCGGCCACCAAACCGGAAACCGGCTACGGCTACATCAAGTCGGCCAATGATTCGCTGCTGCCCGAAGGTGTCAGCCGCGTTTCGCACTTCGTCGAAAAACCGGACGTGAAGCGCGCCACCGAGTTCGTCGAGTCCGGTGGTTACTTCTGGAACAGCGGCATGTTCCTGTTCCGTGCCAGCCGTTTCCTCGAAGAGCTGAAAAAACACGATCCGGACATCTACGACACCTGCGTGCTGACCCTGGAACGCAGCGAGCAGGATGCCGACACGGTCGACATCGACTCCGCCACCTTCGCTTGCTGCCCGGACAATTCCATCGACTACTCGGTGATGGAAAAAACCCAACGCGCCTGCGTTGTACCGCTGACCGCGGGCTGGAGCGATGTCGGCTGCTGGGCGTCGTTGTGGGAAGTGAATGAAAAAGACGCCAACGGCAACGTCACCAAAGGTGATGTGGTCATTCAGGACAGCAAAAACTGCATGATCCACGGCAACGGCAAACTGGTGTCGGTGATCGGCCTGGAAAACATCGTGGTCGTCGAAACCAAGGACGCCATGATGATCGCCCACAAGGACAAGGTCCAAGGCGTGAAACAGATGGTCAACACCCTCAACGAGCAGGGTCGCAGCGAAACCCAGACCCACTGTGAAGTCTATCGTCCGTGGGGCTCCTACGACTCGGTGGACATGGGCGGTCGCTTCCAGGTCAAGCGCATCTCGGTCAAACCGGGCGCGTGCCTGTCGTTGCAGATGCACCACCACCGCGCCGAACACTGGATCGTGGTCAGCGGCACCGCTGAAGTGACCTGCGACGAAAACGTGTTCCTGCTCACTGAAAACCAGTCGACCTACATCCCGATCGCCTCGGTCCACCGCTTGCGCAATCCGGGCAAGATCTCGCTGGAAATCATCGAAGTGCAATCGGGCAGCTATCTGGGCGAAGACGATATCGAGCGGTTTGAAGATATCTACGGTCGTTCCACCCCGATCGAACGCGGCGTGTCGGTGAAAACCATCGCGCAGTGATTGATCTGTAACACAAGAAGCCCCCGTCCGACCCGCTGCGTTTCCCTATCCGCAGCGGGTTGGGTGGGGGCTTTTTTATCACGTCAATTTGGCGCCAGATCTCGAGGCAATGGCCGCTGATCGTGGGTTGACCGCTTGAGTAGTGATTTTTACCACCTTACTGGTCTTGTTTATCCTGTTCAAAGACTTGAGTGTCAGAAAGTTGCCCACGCCTCGTACATTAGAGATGTTTTTCGATATCAGCTCGGCGTTTATGGCCTCTTTCAGTTCGTCTGGCTTCAGCTGGGAGGCGGGGTTGGCCACCAAAATATCCACGTTCGCCTCAACATCATTATCATTACTGGCCCCCCCCTTAAGCGTAGTGGTGGAAATCGCGGCGATTGCGTAAATTTGCCTGGTTCCGGCAGATTTCAGCTTGTCCTCTTTTTTCAGAATCGCAAAGAACCTGTCCTCGTATATTGTTGTTGGCTCGGCACTTCCTGAATCCGGCTCGATAATCCAGGGATTCTGAAACCTCTCCTCCACCAACTCCGCCATCCAAGATGAGAGTGATTCTCCTAATTCAAGATTCTTCTGGGCCTCGCCCGATCTGGCCGGAAACATCCTTAAGGCTTGCCTGTACACACTTTTGTAATCCAGCAAGCTGCGTTTCAACTCATCTTTGCCAAAGGCGTACTTGGTGTCCACGCCCGCTTCCACCGCTTTGAATTTGGAGCTGGTTTTAAACGCCTTGGTTTTATCGTCAAATACCGCGACTTTTGCGACCATTGCCTTGGCCTTCAATCCCATCCGCTGAAGCGTGCCGAGGTTGATTTCGTAGCTCCCTACTTCATCACGTTGCAGGCCGGATGAATCAATAAACGTCATTGGGTTGTTCAGCACCATCGAGAACAGGTTCAATCCATCCAAATCCCCCGCCGGATCGGGATTGAGCCAGCGCTGCAACCACGGTATGTAGTACCGATATCCATAGTAATAAAGCCCCGTCGCATCCCGCTCTTTACCCGAATAGCGAACGGTTTTGTAATCCCCATCGGTGTCATTCGGGCCGGCAGACCAGGCGCTTTCACCAAAGGGGTAATAGGTTTCCCGACTGATGATTCGCGCATCACTCGCAAGCTCCAGTGTGCAAGAACTCAAGTGATCGACGAGGCCGTAACGGTATTGATCATTGCTCATGCCGTGCGGTGGTTCGGTCTCCCAGTGCAGCACTCGCACGCTATTGAGACCCGTCTGGGCGGTAATCACCTGCAACCTCTTCGCGGTCCCGTCATCGGTGCGCAGCTCAAGTCCCGGCAAGTACCTCACTTCAGCCCCCACGGTCCGCGCATTGGTTTGCAACGAGCGAATCTTGCGCACGCGCTGACCGCCGCCATCGTAGATATAGAACTCCCGATCATTGAGCCCCGACTCGCGCGCCACCGGGCTGACCGACTGCAACTGGTTACGCAGGTTCCACCTCAGGAACCGTCCCTGATCCAGCTCCAGCAAATTACCTCGGGCGTCAAACGCAGCGGCGATTGCTTCTTCGGTGGGCGGCACGCCGTTGCGCCAGGGCAGGCAGCGGTTGCTGTACCGCGCCGCCTTCAGTTCACGCCCCAGACTTTGCGCCCCAGCGTGCGTTAACTTCAGCAGGTTGCCGCTTTCGTCGTAACTGTAGGTCTGGTGATAGTTGCTGACTGCCGCCGGATCGGCCCGCCCCACGGATTCCGGTCCCTGGTTAGGGCCGCCCGCCTCCCAGCCGAACGCCTCAATCAATTGGTAAAGGCTGTCGTAGTTAAAGCGACTGATGGGCTCGATACGCTGATTGGCGAAGTAACGCACCGGCAGGGCCTTGTCCTCAATGCTGAGGACGTTGCCCATTCGGTCATAGTCATAGATCAGATGCTGCAACAACCGAGCACTCCCGTCCTGTGCCCGGCGCTCCATCAACACACCGTCTTCAGCGCGGTAAAGGAGGGTTGTTTCTACATCGTTACCCGCCACTTCCCGTTCAACCTTTCCCTCGGCGCTGTACTGGATATCGCTGACCAGCGTTTGCCAGGTGGTCAGCCCCTGAAGTTGCAGACGCGTCTCACGCAAGCGACCGTCAAGGGTCAGGCTGAAGGTCTGGCGGTTCTCCTTGGCATCGATCTGTTCCAGCACATCATTCAGCGGACCGAAGCTCCACGTCGAAGCGGCGCCCTCCCCCGGCTCAAGCAGGCGCTGACGATCGGGTTCCAACTCCGGCCAGTCAGGTGCAACAGGGGCCAGGGTGAAGTGACGGACTTGCTTCACGCATTGGTCGGTGATTGAAAACGCCTCGAACAGCACCGTCCCTGCAGGGTCGTCATGACGGATCAACTGTCCGCATTGATTCCGGATGCCGAGAGCAGGCCCGCCATAGGCCATGCGTTCAATAGCCTTTTGCGGCTCAGTCTCGCCCTGCTCAAACACTGCCACGGGGCGAAGCAAGTCATCGTATTCGACCTCGCGTCCGGTGCCTCGACTGTCCCATCCCAGCAACACCTCATTGCCCAGACCTGACAAGGTGAGCTGCCAACCGGCATCGACGCTGTCAGTGAACAGCGCGTTACCCGACAGCGAAAACACCGTCGTGAGGTTGGCGGGCGTCAGCGGCTCCTCTTGTTTCAGCGCCCAAAGCCGTGGATCCCACTGTTCAACCGCACGTCCTGCGGCATCGTGAAAGGTGCGATTGATGCGCGCCTGTGCGGGGTCACCTTCGACCTCGCGCCAATAATCAACCGAACGGATCGACAGACCACGCGGGTCGACAACGGACAAGCCGGGTGTTTTGTGGTGCATTCCCATCGTCAAGGCCTGCATGCCCGTGTCGCCCCTGTTTACCAGTGGTCATCTAACCGTTCGTGAACATTCCCGGCTACTGTCAGAAATTACAGTGCCGACCAACGGCATTAATAGAGTGCGTCGCTCTGTGCCAATCGAACGCGGCGTGTCGGTGAAAACCATCGCAGTGATTGATCTGTAACACAAGAAGCCCCCGTCCGACCCGCTGCGCTTCCCTTTTCGCAGCGGGTGGGGTGGGGGGTTTTAGCTTTTTTTGACCCATTTGGCTCCGAACTTGCTGGCGATCTTGGCGGAGCGTGGATTTATCGCCTCGGTTATAACTTTTGTAACATTCATACTCTTCGACACGGACGCTAATGACTGCACCGTCAAGTAAGTTCCTACTCCTCGCATGTGGGGTAGTCCTCCCATCGAAGCATCGTTGCTCACTTTCTCCCCCGGTCGCTCCTCGGCACCCTGGGTGTCAGGGTGGACGATGGTTTGAACAACAGTTACTTCTGTCCTACCCTTTTCTGTAAAAGTGCTCAACTCGGTTAACCCGTAAATTTTTCGCTGTTCAGGTAGCTTGCTCTTATCCGCCCTTTTCAGAACAGCAAAGAATCGTCGTTCAACGACAGTATCAGGATGCATATTCGGGGCATCCAGAGTGCTCGACGCCGCCACAAACGTGTCATTGGCGCTTCGCAACATGTAACCCGAAACACTTTCCCCGAGACTATCATTAGACTCTTCCCCTCCCACCTTTCTTTGCGGCGAAGCTTTCAAGCGGCGACTATAAACATTCTTATAGTCCCTCAAATTTTTCTTTACCTCATCGCCACTCACCAGATACTTGCTCTCCATTTCAACCTCTACAACTTTAAAGTCATTTGACTCTTTGTACTTGCCCGATGACTTATCAAAAACGCTGATTTTGCTCTTCAATTTCGCCGCTTTCAGCAACAACTTCTGTTTTAACCCAACTTCCACCTCATAGTTTCCAGTCTTCGCTAACCCATTTGCATCCCAAAGAGTCATCGGATTATTAATGACCATCGCATAAAAATTCAGACCATCCACATCCCCGGCAGGATCGGGATTCAACCAACGCTGCAACCACGGTATGTAATACCGAAACCCATAGTAATAAAGGCCCGTCGCATCCCGCTCCTTACCCGAATACCGAACGGTTTTGTAATCTCCATTGGTGTCGTTCGGGCCGGCAGACCAGGCGGTTGTACCAAACGGATGATAGGTTTCCCGGCTGATGAATCGCGCATCATCGGCGAGTTCCAGCGTGCAGGAGTTCAGATGATCAACCAGGTTGTAACGGTACTGATCGTTGCTCACGCCGGACGGCGGATCGGTTTCCCAATGCAGCACCCGTACGCTGTTGAGTCCGGCCTGAGCGGTGATGACCTCTAGCACCTTTGCGGTGCCGCTGTCGGTGCGAATTTCCACCCCCGGTAAATAACGTACTTCGGCCACCACGGTTCGGGCATTGGTGTTCAGTGAGCGGATTTTGCGCACGCGCTGGCCACTGCCATCGTAGACATAGGCCTCCCGGTCATTGAGCCCGGAGGCGCGCTCTACCGGACTGACTGACTGCAACTGGTTACGCAGGTCCCACCTCATAAGCCGTCCTTGATCCAGCTCCAGACAATTGCCTCTTTTGTCGAACGCGAGGGCGATTGCTTCCTCGGTGGGCGGCATGCCGTTGCGCCAGGGTAGACAGCGATTGCTGTCACGCGCGGCCTTCAAATCACGTCCCGGCCCCTGCGCGCCGACGTGCGTTAGCTTCAACAGGTTGCCGCTTTCGTCGTAACTGTAGGTCTGGTGATAGTTGCTGACCGCCGCCGGATCGGCCCGCCCCACCGATGCCGGTCCCTGATTGGCGCTGCCCGCTTCCCAGCCAAAGGCCTCAATCAACTGGTAAAGGCTGTCGTAGATAAAGCGGCTGACCGGATCGATACGCTGGTTGGCGAAATAACGCACCGGCAGTACCTTGTCCTCGACGCGCAGGACGGTGCCCATTCGGTCATAGTCATAGATCAAATGCTGCAACCACCGGGCACTCCCATCCTGTGCCCGGCGCTCCCTCAACAAGCCATCTTCTGCGCGGTAAAGGAGGGTGGTTTCTACACCGTTACCGGCGGTTTCGTGCGTCACTTGCCCCTCGGCGTTGTACTGGATATCGCTGACCAGCGTTTGCCAGGTGCTCAGCCCCTGAAGCTGCAGGCGCGTCTCACGCAAGCGACCGTCAAGGGTCAGGCTGAAGGCCTGGCGGTTGCCCTTGGCATCGACCTGTTCCAGCACATCATTCAGCGGACCGAAATTCCACGTCGAAGCGGCGCCCTCCCCTGGCTCAAGCAGCCGCTGGCGATCGACTTCCAACTGTGGCCAGTCAGGTGCAACAGGGTCCAGGGTGAAGTGACGGACTTGCTTCACGCACTGGCCGGTGATTGAAAACGCCTCGAACAGCACCGTCCCGGCAGGGTCGTCATGACGGATCAACTGCCCGCATTGATTCCGGACGCCATGATCGGGACCGCCATAGGCCATGCGTTCAACCGCCCTTCGCGGTTCAGCCACGCCCTGTTCGAACACCACCACGGGACGAAGCAAATCGTCGTACTCGACCTTGCGTCCGGTGCCTCGACTGTCCCACCCCAGCAAAACCTCATTGCCCAGACCTGGCAGGGTGAGCTGCCAACCGGCATCGACGCTGTCAGTGAACAGCGCGTTACCCGACAGCGAAAACACCGTGGTGAGGTTGGCGGGCGTCAGCGGCTCTTCTTGTTTCAGCGCCCAAAGCCGTGGATCCCACTGTTCAACCGCACGTCCTGCGGCATCGTGAAAGGTGCGATTGATGCGTGCCTGAGTGGGGTCACCTTCGACCTCGCGCCAGTAATCAACCGAACGGATCGGCAGACCACGCGGGTCGACAACGGACAAGCCGGGTGTTTTGTGGTGCATTCCCATCGTCAAGGCCTGCATGTCGGTGGCGTCCCTGTTTACCAGCAGTCATCTAACCGTTCGTGGACAGGCCAGGCTACTGTCAGAAATTACAGTGCCGACCAACGGCAACATCCCTTGATCGACGAATGTCCATTCCTTCAGCCCTTCGGTAGGATGGTGGTCACGAGTTCAAGGAGCGTTCAAACATGTTCATCGGCGTCCTGCTGGTCATTACCTGGCTGATTTTGTTGCTGCGCTACCCGGCCAAGGCATTACCGGTCTCCGTGGCGGCGGCCATTGGATTGGGTGTGGTGGCAACGTGGGTGATCTGGATGGACAACCGCGAGGTCAAGCAACTGGCGCGCCTGGAGTTGCGCATCACTTATGCGCCCGAACAATGCCCGGCAGACCGCCCCCTGCAACTGAAAATGAACAACGGCAACGACGTGCCGCTGACCGAACTGCGCTGGCGCATCGCCGCCTATGCCCCGGGCGATACGGTTAATCTGGCCGACAATCAATATGCCGCCCCGCGCTATCGCGGCCCCGGTGAACTACAGGCCGGCGCGAACTGGGAAGACTGTTTGCCGCTGCCGCCGCTGCGCCCTGGTTATCGCCCGCAAACACTGGAGTTTCGCGCCGAGCATTTGCAAGGTAGTTTCTCCGACTAATTCCCTTCTTCTTTTGCACAAGGACCGCGCCATGCCCGTTGCGTTGATTACCGGTTGTTCCAGCGGCATTGGCCGCGCCCTCGCTGATGTTTTCAAAAATGCCGGATACGACGTCTGGGCCAGCGCTCGCAAGGCTGAAGACGTGACGGCCCTGGCCGCTGCCGGTTTCACTGCCGTGCAACTGGACGTCAACGACGGTGCAGCACTCGAACACTTGAGCGAGCGCATCAACCAGCAACATGGCGGCCTCGACGTGCTGATCAACAATGCCGGTTATGGCGCCATGGGGCCGTTGCTCGACGGCGGTGTGCCGGCCATGCAGCGGCAATTCGAAACCAATGTGTTCGCCATCGTCGGCGTCACCCGCGCCCTGTTCCCGGTGCTGCGTCGCGCCAAGGGTCTGGTGGTGAACATCGGCAGCGTGTCCGGGGTTTTGGTCACGCCATTCGCCGGCGCCTACTGCGCCTCGAAAGCCGCGGTGCATGCCTTGACCGATGCGTTGCGCATGGAACTGGCGCCGTTTGGCGTGCGGGTCATGGAAGTCCAGCCGGGCGCAATCGCCTCGAGTTTTGCCAAGAATGCCGGCCATGAGGCGGAGCAGCTGATTACCGAACAATCGCCATGGTTTCCGCTGCGTGAAGGCATTCGCGCACGGGCCAAGGCCTCCCAGGACAACCCGACCCCGGCCAGTGAATTTGCCGTCGGTTTGCTCAAGGCCGTGCAGCAGAGCAAACCACCGCGCCTGATTCGTCTGGGCAATGGCAGTCGGGCGTTACCGTTACTGGCGGGGTTGTTGCCTAAAGGGCTGCTGGAGGCGGGGCTGATGAAGCGGTTTGGGTTGCGCGGGCAACTCTGAGACCGAGTCGACGCCATCGCGAGCAGGCTCGCTCCCACAGGGTTCTGCTGCGTAGCATAAATTGCATTCACACCAAAGATCCCTGTGGGAGCGAGCCTGCTCGCGATGGCGTCAGAACTAACGCAGAAAATTTCAGGAAACACTTCCATGACCGACTACACCGAATACTTTGACGAAGTGATCCAGGCCCACGTCGCCATCGAGCAATGGTTGGCCGAGGAACAAGACGAGCCGGCGCTAGAACAATTACTGATGCGTTTTTCGCCGCAGTTTTCCATGGTCTCGCCGTTGGGCCGGGTGCTGGATTTCGATGCGTTGAGTGAGTTGTTTTTGATGGCGGGCGGGAAGAAGCTCGGGTTCAGAATTGAGCTCGGCGAGTTGCGTGGCATTGCTTTGTACGACGGTGGAGCGACGGTGAGTTATCGCGAGCAACAGACGGATGCAACCGGTCTGCACTCTGACCGGCGTTCGACTGTGGTGTTTGAGAAGCGGGCCGATGGCCAGCTCATTTGGCGGCATTTGCATGAGACGTTTTGCAAGGGCTGAGTTGTCGCCTTTTAGCTGCGGGACCGAGTTGCCCCCTTCGCGAGCAGGCTCGCTCCCACATTGGCCGAGCTCGAATGCAGATTTTGTGAACGACGCCAACCCCTGTGGGAGCGAGCCTGCTCGCGAAGGCCGCGACTCGGTCTAATGACTAGTTCACCACAACGGTGCACGTAATCCCCGCCGCCAACAGCACACCCTCCGGCACTTCATCAATGTGAATCCGCACCGGCACCCGCTGCGCCAGACGCACCCAGTTAAAGGTCGGGTTCACATCGGCAATCAGCTCGCGACTCTCCGGGTTATCACGGTCGTAGATGCCGCGAGAAATGCTTTCCACATGCCCCTTCAACACTTCCCCACTCATCAGCTGCATGTCGGCTTTATCGCCGATCCGCACGTGGGGCAGTTTGGTTTCTTCGAAGAAGCCGTAGACCCAGAACGAGTTCATGTCGACCACGGCCATTTTCGCTTCGCCGATGCGCGCGTAGTCGCCGCGATGCACATTGAGGTTGGTCACATAACCGTCCACCGCTGCGCGGACCTCGGTGCGTTTGAGGTTCAGTTCAGCGGCTTCGAGCTGTGCCTGAGCATGCTGGTAATCGGCCAGGGCCGAGTCGGCGATGTTGCTGGCGTCGTCGCGGTTTTCCCTGGAGATCACCAGGTTGTCCATGTCGGCGCGACGGTGAGCGTTGACCTTGCGCATTTCCCACGTCGACTTGCGCGAGGCCACCAGCGACTGTGCCTGTTTGACCGCAATGCGGTAGTGCTCGGGGTCGATCCGCATCAGCAAATCACCCTTCTTCACCTGTTGATTGTCGCGCACCGGCACGTCCACCACTTCCCCAGTGACATCGGCGGCGACGTTGATGATGTCGGCGCGCACACGGCCGTCGCGGGTCCATGGCGTGTCCATGTAATGCACCCACAGGGTCCGGCCGATCCACATTGCAAGGGCCAGCACCAATAGAGTGGCGAGCAGGCTGAAAAGCTTTTTCATCAGGGCATTCTCAGTGGTAAACAGTCAGCGCCAGGGCGCCGAACAGACAGGTAAACAGACTCAGGCGCAGCAGCGCCGGGTGCCAGAAGAAGCGGTACAGATCGAATCCGGACAGGAACCGGTCGAGTGCCCAGGCCAACGCCGCCGCGATGAAAAACATCAGGGTCATGGTCGGCATGTACACGCCGTGGAAGGCGATTTCACGAGGCATGTTCAAGTCCTTGGCGCTTGGCGGTGGCGTTGGCATTTATATAGCCGGCGAGCGGTGATTGCGGGTCCAGCAACGAAGTGCGGATGAAGTGCAAATAGCTTTTCACCCGACGCAGGGCCGAGGTGTCGAAGTGCGGCGCGAAAGGTTCGTCGGTGGCTTGTACGCGGCTGATCGCATGATCGACGGCGATCAATCCACGCTCCAGATTGCTCTGGCTCGGTTGCAGAAACAGCCGCACCAGTGAGCGCCCCATCACCCGGATCGCCTGACGCCACGGCTGGGATTCGGCATAGGCCGGATGCACCGGCAGGATCGCCTGTTCCTTGCGCAACTCGATGATCGCGTGGCCGACTTCCAGCACCACGAACATCCAGCGCAGCAAGTCCCGTTGCACCTGCGGCTGCCCTGCTGCAAGACCGTAGGCCTGATGCAGCAAGTCCCGCGTACTGCTTTCGAAACTCGACGCCAAACCCTTGAGTTTGCCGCTGATGGCGTACACCACTTGCCCGCGTAAATCCTGCTCCAGCCGACGCCACAACCAGCGGCTGTTGGGCGGCAGAATGATCGCCCCGGCCGCCGCGCACACCAGCATGCCGAGCACCATGGCGATGTAGTCGTTGATAAAGGCGTAAGGGTTGTAAACGGTGAGGTTGTCCGGCACCGAACCGGTGCTGAAGAAGATCAGCAAACCGAGACCGACACCGGCGTATTGCGGCCTTGAAGTGAGGAACGAACCGAGCACGATCACCGGTGCGAGCATCACGCAGAGCAACGCAAAGCCGTCGATCCACGGGAAGATGAAAAACATCTCGACGAAGCCGATCAGCGCCCCGAGGAGCGTCCCGCACGCCATCTGAAAGGCCATGCGTTTTGGATTCGGTGTCGCCGCTGAAAGGCCCACGGTCGCGGCGGCGATCAGGGTCATCGTCGCCCCGCTCGGCCACGCGGTGGCGACCCAATAGCTGCCCAGAACCACCAGAATGAACGCCGCGCGAATCCCCGAGGCGGCCGACGCCATCCAGTTGGTTTGCGGGGTGAACGGCTCATCCCATTGCTCGCGCGCATGGCTGTGATCGGCCAGCGACGCGTGGGTCTGTGCATAACCGTGCAAATCGTCGACGAAGCGATAGAGCAGTTCATACGCGGTATGAAAATCCAGTTGCTCGGCGTCGCTCGGGCCGCCCTCCTGAAAGATCGCCCGCAGGCTGCGAACGCGCGCCGGCAGGCCTTCTTTATAGGCGGTCAGCGCGATGACCAGACGCCCTGCATCAGCGTTGGTCAAGGCGCGGCCGCTGAAGCCGTCGAGCAGTTCGGCCAGGTCCTGCAAACCCGGTTTGATCGCCGCCACCACGTGATCGGTGCCGCTGCTGCGCAAGCGTTCGAGCAACTGGTGCAAGGCGTTGAAACGGGTGGTGATGCCCATGAATTCGCTGTTCAGTCGACTGAGCCGACCGTTGCGCCGACGCATGTGCGGGTCTTCGAAAACGGTGACGCTGCGCAACCCTTCCAGCCCCACGGCCTCAGCGATGAAGCGCACGTTGCTCGCCTCGAAAGCCTCCCGTTTACTGCGACCGCGCAAGCCATCGGTGACGAACAATGCGAACACGCCGAAGCGCTGATACAAGGCGTTGCGCATGGCGGCACTGGCGGATTGCGGCAGGATCGCGGCGCTGACCAGCGTGGAGCAAATAATCCCCAGGGAGATTTCCAGCACCCGCCACACGGCGGCCATGAACGCGCCGTCCGGGTGCGCCAGTGCGGGCAAACCAACCATCGCCGCGGTGTACCCGGCGAGCACGAAACCATAGGCGCGGAAGTTGCGATAGCGCGCCGCGCCCGCCGAGCAGATGCCTACCCAGATCGCCAGCGAACCGAGGAACAGCTCGGTGTTCTGCGCAAACAAGGCAATCAACGCGACCATCACCGCCGAGCCGGCCAATGTCCCAAGGAAGCGATAGAAACTCTTGGCCAGCACGTGGCCGCTTTGCGGTTGCATGACGATGAACACGGTGATCATCGCCGTGCGCGGCTGCGGCAACTCCAGGCGCATGGCCAGCCACAGCGTCAGAAACGCGGCGAACAGCACCTTGAAAATGTAGACCCAGGTCACGCCATCGCTGCGCGCCCAGTCAAAGAAACCCCGGCGCCATTCAAGGGAATACAGCCAGCGCAAAGGTGCGGGCAAGGGAGTCATGGAGTCCTGCTCATTGATATTCAGTCAGGCTGGGAACCTGTGGGAGCGAGCCTGCTCGCGAATGCGGAGTGTCAGGCAACATCATCATTGACTGACACGCCCTCTTCGCGAGCAGGCTCGCTCCCACAGGTTTTGTGTTCACTTAAGAAGGGCCGGGGTTTTCGGTACGGCGGTCTGGCTGTCTTTCGGCACATCGTTGCCCGCACCGAGTCCGCCGCCGAGCGCCGTCACCAGTTCAGCATGAGCACTCAGTCGCGCGGCCTGAACCTGCTGCTGCACCTGCTGCTGTTTGAACAACAAGGTCTGGGCGTTGAGCACGTTGAGGTAATCAGTGAGGCCGCGTTGGTAGGCGATCATCGCGATGTCGTAAGTCTTCTGCGCAGTGGCCACCGACTCGGCGGCGAAGGTTTGCTGCTTGTCCATGGATTCGCGGCGGATCAACTGGTCGGAGATGTTTTTCAGCGCGTTGACCAGCGTCTGGTTGTACTTGGCCACGGCGATGTCATACCCGGCCGAGGCTTCACCCAGCTCGGAGCGCAAGCGGCCGCCGTCGAAGATCGGCAACGAGATCGCCGGGCCGACGCTGTAGTTGAGCTTCTTGCCGGTCAAGAACTCCAACGCTCCACCGCCGGTGGCCATGTAGCCGAGGCTGCCGACCAGGTCGACGTTGGGGTAGAAACCAGCGTGAGCGACATCAATACCCCGTGCCTGGGCCGCCACTTGCCAACGACTGGCGACTACGTCCGGGCGTTGACCGAGCAACTGCGCGGGTAACGACGACGGCAGTTTCAGCGCTGCGCCTAACGACAACGTTGGCCGCTGCAACTGCGCGCCCTCCCCCGGACCAACACCCGCCAGGGCTGCGAGCTGATTGCGACTCAGGGCGATTTCTTCGTCCAGTGCATCGATCTGGCGGTGGGTTTCCGGCAGCGGCGTTTCAGCCTGACTGACTTCGAAATGGGTGCCGATGCCACCGTTCAGGCGCTTCTGCGCGAGGTCGAGAATTTGCTGCTGCTGTTTCAAGGTCGCCTCGACGATGTCCCGTTGCGCGTAATGCAACGACAGCTCGATGTAGGCGCGCACGATGTTGTTCTGCAATTCGAGCTGGGCCAGACGCGCTTCCGCAGCGCTCATGTGAGCCATGTCGACGGCGCGCTCGGTGGCGTTGCTTTCGCGGCCCCAAAGGTCGAGGGCATAGCTGAAGCCCAGCGCGGCGTTGTTGTCCCAGGTGGTGGTGTTGGCCAACTCACCCGGCCCGTAGAACTGATCGGTCGGCCAGTTGTGGCGTTTGAGGGTGGATTCGCCATCGATCTGCAGCGACTCGGCGGACTCGGCGATCCCGGCCATGGATTTGGCCTGACGCACTCGCGCCGCCGCCATGGCCATGGTCGGGCTGCCTTGCAGGGCGAGGTCGATCCAGCGGTTCAATTGCGGGTCGCCATAAGCCTGCCACCATTGCGCGGTAGGCCAGTGAGCGTCCTGTGCAGCGTTCTGGATGGCTTCGTCGGTGGCCAGTGAATCGGCCTCCAGTGCCTTGCCCTGCGGGGCAATACCTCCGGTACCGATGCAGCCGCTGATTGCCAGGGTTAAAGCCAAAACACTGAGCGTCTGAAGCGCTCTGTTGATGCGACGCGGCACTGCTGCGATTTCCTGAGGTGGGGAGTTGTTCCTGAGGTGCGCAATTCTAGGGGTCGGCTTTGTTGGCGATAAGCTGGGAATCCTGTGAATCTTTGTTACCGTTAACGCGATAATCCGTTAGTCGGGGTCTCAGACCCTGAAACTTCGTGTCACAATTTGCCATCGCCTCCGAGAGCACCCCATGGACACTTTGCAAAACATGCGCGCCTTCAGTTACGTGGCCGAGGCCGGCAGCTTCACTGCCGCCGCCGTGCAACTCGACACCACGACGGCCAACGTTTCGCGCGCGGTCTCCAACCTGGAAGCCCACCTGCAAACCCGCCTGCTCAACCGCACTACCCGCCGTATCGCCCTGACCGAAGCCGGCAAGCGCTATCTATTGCGCTGCGAACAGATCCTGGCCTACGTCGAAGAAGCCGAAGCCGAGGCCAGCGACGCCCACGCCCGCCCGGCCGGGCAGCTCAAGGTGCACACCATGACCGGCATCGGTCAGCACTTCGTGATCGACGCCATCGCCCGCTATCGCAAAACCCACCCCGACGTCACCTTCGACCTGACCATGGCCAACCGCGTGCCGGACTTGCTGGACGAAGGCTACGACGTGTCCATCGTGCTCGCCAGCGAGCTGCCGGACTCGGGCTTCGTCTCCCAGCGTTTGGGCATCACCTACAGCATCGTTTGCGCCTCGCCGGCCTACGTGAAAGCCAATGGCTGCGCGCAGAAGCCCAGCGATTTGCTGAACCACGCGTGCCTGCGTTTGGTAAGCCCGGTGATTCCGCTGGAGAAATGGACCTTCGACGGCCCGGAAGGCCAGGAAATGGTGACGATCAATAGCTCACCGTTTCTGGTGAACTCCGCCGATGCGATGAAGACTGCGATCACCAGCGGCATGGGGGTTGGGGTTTTGCCGGTGTATGCAGCGATTGAAGGGTTGCGCAACGGTACGCTGGTGCGGGTGATGCCGAACTACCGGTCGCAGGAATTGAATCTGTATGCGATCTACCCGTCGCGACAGTATCTGGATGCGAAGATTAAAACGTGGGTCGAGTATTTGCGCGGGTCCTTGCCGGAGATATTGGCGGCACATCAGGCGGAATTGGTGGCTTATGAATTGAGTGGGAGCATGGGTGGGGTTCGGGTGGCGAACTGATTTCACGGTCCTACAGACGGGGTGATTTTGGGGAACGTTTCCGACGGGTTCTGTCGGTTGTTGGGTCGGAAGGGAAATGGGTAGGCTTTGTGGGTCGCTGCAAAATCAGCGATCAGGTCTGGAAAACCTGGCAAACACTCACCACACCTCATGGCATACTGCGGCGCTTTTTTCTGCACGCAATTCCTTGTTATGGCGGCTGTGCGCGGGAGACCTTCGGGTCTGCCGGTATTTGGTGGGTGTTCCGGTTTTTCCAGTCCGCGCGCAGCTGCCACCCTTTCGTCTGGAAAACGGAAGATGGCAGTTCCTCTACATCTGCCAATGAGTAACTTCCGCATGATCAAAGAAACACCGAATCCCCCGGAAACCGACGACGTTTCCCCCTACGAATCCCTCGATTCCAAAAAACTCAACGACGCCGCCGAACGCGCCCTCGACTTCCACTTCCCCTCGATTGCCGACATCAAAGCCACCCCGCGCACGCCCAGCACCCTGTTTTCCGTGGACCCACAGGCGACTACCGAAACCTTGGTGGTTTTTTTGGTCGAGACCCTGGCCTCGGTCGATGTGATGGTCCATCAGTTGGTGGATCATCTAGAGGGTGGGTCGCGCTATGCCCTGCTGGGCATTTCAAACAGCATCATGGTGGCGGAGATCACCGCGAACCGGGTGCTGGATAACATCAACGTGCCAAAACCTGCGCCACACTGCTAACCCCTTGTGGGAGCGGCGGTGCGACGATTCGACTTGCTCGCGAAAGCGGTGCTTCAGTCGATATTCATGCTGAATGACACACCGCATTCGCGAGCAGGCTCGCTCCCACAATGAAACTGTGCATATCAGCGGAATCCTGGTCGGCTGTCAGGCCGCCATCGCGAGCAGGCTCGCTCCCACAGGGAATCGGCGCACGCCTTTCGCACCTCACCACTCAACAGGCCGAGCGTTAGCTCGCCTGCGGCTTTTGATCTTGATTCACCCGCCCCTTCGGGAGGCTGAGTGGAGGTGTTCATCTGGGGGGCAGGCGCGCAGCGCCGTTCGACGAAGTCGAACACATCGAGAGGAGGTTGAAGCGAAGCCAACCGGAGGCGATGCCCCCAGATGAATGCCGGAACGAAGGAACGCCGAGCCTAAGCGAGGGGCCGGACGCTTGGGGCGAGCCTTTTTTTGCTTACTTTTTTTAGGCGCTTGTAAAAAAAGTGAGTCGCCGTAAGGGCGAAACCCTAAGTGGCCGTTACCGCAGAAACGGATATGTACACCAACAACAGGAACATGGTCGGCCCAAAGGCCGCCAAGGACAAAAGAGCCCAACGGCCTCGCCCAAATCCAAAGAAGAATGTTAGCGTGCTTGGCATTCTCCAAGCCCGACGAGCCCTGACCCCATGAAAAAGACCGTCCTCGCCTTCAGCCGCATCACCCCCGAAATGATCGAACGCCTCAAGCAAGACTTCGACGTCATCGTGCCAAACCCGAAAAACGGCGACATCAACGCCCAATTCAACGAAGCCCTCCCCCACGCCCACGGCCTCATCGGCGTCGGTCGCAAACTCGGTCGCGCACAGCTGGAAAACGCCGCCAAACTGGAAGTCGTCTCCAGCGTCTCGGTCGGCTACGACAACTACGATGTCGCCTACTTCAACGAACGCGGGATCATGCTCACCAACACCCCCGACGTCCTCACCGAAAGCACCGCCGACCTGGCCTTCGCCCTGCTCATGAGCAGCGCGCGCCGCGTCGCCGAACTGGACGCCTGGACCAAGGCCGGCCAATGGCAAGCCACCGTCGGCGCACCCTTATTCGGCTGCGATGTACACGGCAAAACCCTGGGCATCGTCGGCATGGGCAACATCGGAGCGGCCATCGCCCGTCGCGGCCGGCTAGGCTTCAACATGCCGATTATCTACAGCGGCAACAGCCGCAAGACCGAACTGGAGCAAGAGCTCGGCGCCCAATTCCGCACACTGGATCAACTGCTGGCCGAAGCCGATTTCGTCTGCCTGGTCGTACCGCTCAGCGAGAAAACCAAACACTTGATCAGCCATCGTGAACTGGCACTGATGAAACCAAGCGCGATTCTGGTGAACATCGCCCGAGGCCCGGTGGTGGACGAACCCGCCTTGATCGAAGCCCTGCAAAACAACCGGATTCGCGGTGCCGGGCTGGACGTTTACGAGAAAGAACCGCTGGCCGAGTCACCCCTGTTCCAACTGAAAAACGCGGTGACATTGCCGCACATCGGCTCGGCGACTCATGAAACCCGCGAAGCCATGGCCAACCGTGCCTTGGCTAACTTGCGCAGCGCTTTACTCGGTGAGCGACCGCAAGATCTGGTGAACCCACAAGTCTGGAAGCACTAACTAAAACGGGCAGGCGTTTTAACCGCCTGCCCGTGATATACACACCTTGCAATTCAGTTAACGGCTAAAAAAAAGATACTCACTATAGACTCCCCATTACTGAGTCCAACTTACGGACCTTAGTTATGGAGGGCACCTACATTGAACCACCTTACAACCGACAAACTGATTAGATACAGCAAAGTAACGCTAATGGGATATATAAGCTTCTTTGGCTTGATGGTAATATTCAGCAACTTTACCGACTACCCGTCCAATTACGAATACGTCGGCCACATTCTCAGCATGGACACCACCCGAGAAAACCTGAACCTGAGTTACAGAGCAATCACTTCGCCGATGCTCCACCACCGCATTTATTGGTTCATCATCACTCTGGAAGTTGTTTACACGGCTTTTTGCTTGCTGGGCACTTACCATCTTTATCGAAACATCAATACACCTGCAGACGTTTTTCACGAGGCGAAGAAGTTTGCGATCGTCGGATTATTGATTGGCCTTTTTGTCTATTACATCTGCCTGCAAGTGATCGGCACCGAATGGTTCAACATGGATGAATCTGCAACCTGGAACGCCAAGGATTGGGCTCGACACATCGTGGACTTCATGTTTCCATTGCTGATTTACATCGCTCTCAAAATCGAACGCTGAAGTTTCAGCGCTCGATTAACCAAACCTTCACGCCAGTTTGCCGTTCCCTTGCACCATCGGCGCCCTGGGCTTACGAAACACCAGCACATTGCCCAGCATCACCAGTACCAAACCCACCAAGGCGGGCGCGGTCCATTGATAGCCTTCGGCAAACGCCGACACGTTCAGCGCCACGACGGGGAACAGTACGGTGCAATAGGCTGCGCGTTCCGGCCCCATCCGCCCGACCAACGTCAGGTAGGCCGTGAAACCGATCACCGACCCCGGAATCACCAGGTACAGCAGCGAGCCGATGTAGCGCGTGTTCCATTCCATGTCGAACGGAATGCCTTTGACCAGGCACCACACCGACAACATCGCCGCGCCATAAGCCATGCCCCAGGCGTTGGTGGTCAGCGGTTTGAGCCCGGCTTTCTGTTGCAGGCTCGACAGCATGTTACCGGCCGAGAAGCACAGGGTGCCGAGCAATGCCAGGCCCAACCCGAGCAAGGTTTGCGGGCTCGCGGTGTGGCCCGCCACCTCAGGCCAGAACAACAGGCCAAGCCCAAGCAGCCCCAGCGCACCGCCCATCAGCACATTGCGAGCGACTCTCTGGCCGAAGAACACGCGTGCATTGAGTGCGTTCCACAACGTGGCGGTAGAAAACACCACCGCGACCAGACCACTGGGTATCCACTGGCTGGCAGTCAGAAAACACATGAAATTGATGCAGAACAGGCACAACCCCTGCGCCAGACAGATCAGATGCCCGCGACGGTTCATCACTTGCAGGCGGCGACTCAGCAGCAGCATCACGAACAGCACCAACGCCGCGAGGCCGAAGCGATAGACGATCGACACCGGAATCGCCACCACGCCCAATTGCCATTTCAAGGCAATCCAGGTGGTGCCCCAGATCAGCACGGTCAGCAGATACAACGAAAGGTTCATGGCAAAGACTCCTGAATAGGCCTTCAGTGTCCTGCGCCAAGGCCTTTCGCACTTGCATAAACTTGCGCTTTTGTCGGGCCACAGGCTGGCAGCCGAACGGCTACGGAGTAGGATGCAAGGCGTCGGAGAGAAGCCATCATGCCTGCACTGGAAACCCTGCAAGTCTTTCAAGCCCTCAACCGCTCGCCCAATGCTCGCCTGGAGCACAGCGCCGAGCTCGGTGACGGCATGGCTGCAGCCTTGTGGAGCAACCATCACGACGCCCAGGATTACGAAGCGCCAAGTCATCACACCCTGTCCTGTTACATCGCCGGCGGCACCGGGACCTTTCGCCGCGACCAGCCCGGCACCAAGGGCGGCCCCGACAAGCTGTGCATCCTGCCGGCCGAACATCAATCGGGTTGGGTGATCAACGGCGACATACGCCTGGCCCACGTGTATTTCAGCCCCGAACAATTTGCCCTCGGCTGCGTCACGTTGCTGGACCGCGAACCTCGCGAGCTGCAGTTGCGCGAAGCCACCTTTCTGGACGACCCGGCGCAAGCCCGGCGCTTTCGGCAAATGCTCACACTCAACTGGGACGAGCCCGGCGAACGCGTGCTCACCAGCAGCCTGGCTCATGAAATGCTCAGCCACGTACTGCTCGGCCAGGTTGGAATGCGTGAGGGCTTGCGGCTGAAAGGCGGATTGGCAGCGCATCAGCGGCGGCAGCTGGTGGAGTTCATCGACAACCAATTGGCCGAGGCCATCAGCCTGGGGCAGTTGGCTGCGTTGTGTGCGCTATCCGAATACCACTTTGCACGGATGTTTCGCGAGAGTTTTGGCTTGCCGCCGCATCAGTATGTGTTGTCGCGGCGACTGAGCCGGGCGCGGGAGTTGTTGCGTTCGACGTCGCAGCCGTTGGGGGAAATTGCATTGGCGTGTGGGTTTGCCAGTGCGAGTCACTTCACCCATCGGTTTCGTCAGGCATTGGGTGGAACGCCTGGGGAGTATCGCCAGGCGTTTTTGCGGTAATCCTGAAGTCTTCAGTGTCTGGCAAGACGCCATCGCGAGCAGGCTCACTCCCACATTTGGAACGCGTTCCCCCTGTGGGAGCGAGCCTGCTCGCGATGAACGATGACGCGGTTTGCGATCAGAACTCCAGCGTGCTTGAGAGCGACACCTGCCGCGAATCCCCCATCGACACAAAGAACCGACTCGCCGCCGAGGTGTAGTAGGTGCGGTCAAACAGGTTCTTCACGTTGAGCTGGAACTTGACCTTCTGCCCTTCGACTTTGGTGTCGTAAGTGGCGAATGCATCAGCCACGGTGTAGCTCGGCAGGTCGAAATCGTTCACGGCGTTACCCGCTCGCTCACCGACATACCGCGCACCCGCGCCAACCCGCAGCTGATCGCCGCCAACGATGGTGCCAAAGTCATAAACCGCCGACAGCGAACCACTATTCTTCGCTACGTTTTGCAGTTTCTTGCCTTTGTAGATCGGGTCTTCCGTGACTTCGGCATCGGTGTAGGCATAGCTGCCGATCATGCTCCAGCGATCAGTCAGCTGCCCGCTCAGGTCCACTTCCAGACCACGGGAACGCACTTCACCGGCGGCGCTGTAGATCGTCACCGGACCTTCGGAATTGGCCACCAGCACGTTGCGTTTCTTGATGTCGAACAGCGCGACGTTACCGGTGACGCGGCCCGGCATGTCGAGCTTGGCGCCGATTTCCCAGGACTTGGCTTCTTCCGGCGCGATGCTGCCGTCCAGCACGGTGCTACTGCCGCTCAACGGTGCGATGGTCGAGTTGGGTTTGAACGACTCGGTGTAGCTGCCGTAGAACGACAGTTCATCGGTGTAGCGATACACCAGACCGGCGCGAGGCACCCATTTCTGGCCGTTGCTGTCGGTGTTGGCCTGGAACGGTACACCTTTGCCAGCGTACTGGTCGTATTCCTGGAAGCGCGCGCCAGCGACGAAAATCCATTGATCGGTCAGGTGAATCGAGTCCTGCAAAAACAACGAATCGCTGCGCAGTTCATCGGTCTGCGCGCTGTCGGCCGGGCTGACCGTGGTGCCGGCGACTTCGCGGCCGTAGACCGGGTTGACGTAGCTGAAGGTGCTCAGGCTTTTCTGACGGATCAGGTCTTCGCGGTAGATCTTGCGGTACTCGTCATCGACGCCGAACACCAGGTCATGTTTCATCCCCGCGAGCTGGACATTGCCTTCGAGGCTGGCGGTGGTGAAACGGTCAGTGCTGATGGCGTTCTGAGTGCCGTCCATGCTGCGGGTCAGGGTGCCTTTCTGGGTGTCGATGGCGGTGATGCGCACCTGGCTGGCGTCGTAGGTTTCGCGATTCCAGCTGTAGCCGAAGTGGGCTTTCCAGTTGTCGTTGAGCTCGTGATCGGCCTCGAAGTGATACAGGTCCGAGCGGCCTTCCATGTTGTTGAAGGGCTCGTCGAGGCGACGCTCGCGGGAGATGTCCAGCGGATGGTTGTCACGCGGGTCGATGATCGTGCCGCGGTCGAACGGGGTCAGGAACTCGCGGTGTTCGTAGGAGAACAGCAGCTGGGTGCTGTCGCCGAACCAGGCCAGTGACGGTGCGATCAGTGTCTCGCGGTGAGTGCCGAAGTTGCGCCAGTAATCTTCGTCTTCGTGGTCCAGGACCATGCGATAGGCCAACCCGGAATCACCCAACGCGCCGGTGCTGTCGAGGCCGCCACCGCTGCCGTTTTTACCGTCGCCATAGGTCGAGCCACGCAGGGTCAACGCGTTGTACTGCTCAAGCTCGGGTTTCTTGCTGACCATGTTGACCACGCCGCCCGGGTCTTGAATGCCATAAAGAAGCGAGGCCGGGCCCTTGAGCACTTCGACCCGGTCCACGGTCGCATTCATGCCACGGCCCTGCACGATCGGCATGCCGTCGCGCATGATCGAGCCGTTGCGGTTGTCGCCGAAGCCGCGAGTCATCACCGAGTCCTGAGTGCTCGCCAGTGTGTTGCCTTGAGTAATGCCGCTGACGTTGGCCAGCGCGTCATCCAGATTGCGCGGCGCCTGATCGCGAATAACCTGCGCCGGGATCACGTTGACGGTCTGGGGGATTTCCTGAAGCAAGGCCGATGAGCGCATCACCGAACTGGTGGGCGGTGGCTGATAGCTCATGGATTGATCGGCCACCGAGGTGATGGTGGTCGCGCCCAGGTTCAAGGCACCCTCGGTAGGCAACGGCTCCAGCACCCATGTGTGGCCATCGGTTCGACGGAAGGTGAACCCCGAACCGCTGAGCAAACGCTGCATCGCCTGCTCGGCACTCATCTGCCCGCTGAGCGCTGGAGCATTGAGGCCGTACGGCGCCTCATCGGTGTAGACCACGCTGATGCCGGTAATCCGGCTGAAGTCGCTCAAGGCCTGGGGCAGCGGTTTGGCGGCCATTGCGAAGCTGAACGGCGCATTCTGTCGGGCACTGCCGGCCTCAGCCGCCACCGCCATACTCAACGGCAGCAATGCCAATGCCGAAAAGCTCAAGGCACACGTACCCAACCATTGTTTGACCGAACCCGATTTTGCCCTGGACTTCATTGCTCATGACCTGTGTAGAACCTACGTAATGCGAATGACTCGCAGTTTCAGTCACTACACGAATGGCGTCGGGGTTTACCTCACCAGAAATTTGAAAATATTTTCATTCGGGCGATGCAGTGTTTGATCTGACGCCTTCGCGAGCAGGCTCGCTCCCACAGGGAATGCATTTCAAATGTGGGAGCGAGCCTGCTCGCGAAGAGGCCAGCAGCCTCAGCGCAAAATAATCAGATGCCCCATCACTTTGGTCTGCTCAAACCCCAAAACGCCCTGCAACGAACTCAACACCGCTTGCGGATCCTTGCTCGGAAAGCTGCCACTGACTCGCCGCGCCGCCAGTTCATCGTTGAGCAGCACAATCCGTCCCGGGTAATAACGCCCCAGGTCTTGCACCACGTCGGCGAGAGTCACCTTGTAGTAATTAAGCCATCCCTGACGCCATGCCAATTGCGCTTCGCTGTCGACCGCATGGAGTTTTTCCGCCGAACCCTCGCCATAGGCCACTTGCTGGCCAGCGATGAGGATTTGCTGCGCGGCGTTTTTGTCCGCCGTCACACCAACCCGCCCGGACAACACCGTGACCTGCGCGCCGTGCGGTTGCAGGCGCACTTCGAACTGAGTCCCCAGCACCCGCGCCTGGCCTTTTTCAGCGTCCACCACAAACGGATCGCCGGTGTGGGTCACGCTGAAAAATCCGGCGCCGCGCCGCAGCTGAACGTGCCGCTCGCCACGACTGAAATCCACCGCAATTGCACTGTCGGCGTCCAAGGTGACTTGCGACTGATCCGCCAGCGTGACGGTGCGAATTTCCCCCGGTGCCGACACATAGTCCGCGCCCAGATCATCGACCCAGCGCGACGGTTGCCAGCCAGCACCGAAGCCGATCATCAGCACCATGCACGCCGCCATCGCCAACGCACCGGACCAACGCCGAACGCTGGTACGGCGCGAGCGATTCATGGTGTTGAGGTAACCCTGCAAGGCAAACGCGTCTTCATCGGCCAATGTTCGGGCCGGTGTTTCGGTCAATTCCCACACCACTTGCGCCTGGGCGTAAGCCTCGGCATGGGCAGGGTCGGCCTGTAGCCAATGGCTGAAAGTGGCCTGATCGCCGCTGCTGGGCTGATCATGCAACAAACTCAGCCAGGCGAAGGCTGCTTGTTCCTGAGCCGGCGTCGGGGTGACACGTTCGGTGTTGTTCACAGTGCTTTCCCTGGCGTGCGCGGTTCGGGTTCCCGCAGGCTGGCCTTGCAAGCCTCGAGGGCGCGCATCATATGTTTTTCCACGGCGCTTTGGGACAAGCCCATGGCCTTGGCGATCTCGGCGTATTTGCGCCCGTGAATACGGTTGAGCAAAAAGATCTGCCGCGTGCGCTCAGGCAGCGCGCGCAACGCCGCTTCGACGTGACGCAAGTCGTTGCCGGCCTCCAACGCCGCTTGCGGTTCGCTGCCGTGGCTGTCGGGTTGAGCCGGCATCCAGCCCTCGTTGACCCGCACCCGCGTGCCTTCGCTGCGCAAATGGTCGATGGCGATGTTGCCGGCGCAGCGCAACAGGTAAGTGCTGAGCTCTTCAACCTGCACCAGCGGCCGACGCCAGAAACGCAGGAACAAATCCTGCACCAGATCCGCGGCGGTCGCCCGACAACCCACACGACGGCTCACCAGCGCTTCCATTTGCGAACGCTGGGAAAGGAACACCTGCAGGAAATGCGCACGCGCACCGCGATGCTCATCGTCATGGGATTCCGGGGGGCTGGTGATCATCCGTTCAGCACCGCGCAAACGCGGCAACGGGGCTGGCGAGCAGACTCAAACCCGCCAACACCAGCGCCAGACGCGGGCGATACGGCATCAATAGCACCAGCACCAGAGCGCTGAGCATCAATACGGCAAACCACTCCACCAACCCAAGCCCCCAACCCGTCGACAACACCGCAGCCCACAGTGATAACGCCAGCAAGAGCCAGCCACTGAGTTTCATCCCTTGGCGGCGACGGGCCGAGGGCTTGCGCCCCAGCAGTTCGGCGTGATGCCGATCCATGGATAAACACAGCGCGGTGAAACCGCCGTAGCACAGCAACAAGGCCAGGAACATTCAGTGCGCCTCTTGCTCAAGCATTATCGATTTCGCCCGTGGTCGGGTGACGATTCCAGGCTGCCCTGCGCGCTGCATTTTCCACGCAGCCCACGCGAAAAACAGACCACTGCCCAGGCACGTCAGATCGAAACCGACCATGGCCCAATCGCCCTGAATCAGGGTGACGCCCAAGTGATAAGGCGTGGTCAGCGCGTTCAGCAGCGGCACCGCACAGAACAACAGCGCCGCCAGCGTCAACTGTTCGACCCACGCTGAGCGACCACGGCGGACCATGGCGTGCAACACACTCAAGCCCCAGACGATGAAGAAGCCGTTCACTTCCCAATCCGCCCGCCCGGGCATTCCGACCGGCAACAATCGATTGGCCCAAAAGATCGCCGCCACCGCGACCATCAATCCCGACATGCTGGCGATGTTCAGGACTTCCACCAGTCGCAACTCAAATGGCATCACACCGCTCTTCACATGTTTGAGCTGACGCTTGCCGAGCCAGATCACCAGCCCGGTACCGATCATCGCAGTGCCCGCCAAACCACAAATGAAGTACAGCCAGCGCAACACCGGACCGGCGAAATGGCCCATGTGCAAGCCGTAGAAACTCCCGGCAATCGCCATCGGCAGCGCTTGCTTCGGAGTCGTACTGAGTAGCTGCCCGGTCACGCCGCTGAATGTCACCGCGCTGCCAAAGTCGTGGACCACTCGGTCGGCGCCGTCACGCGCAAGAATGACCGAGGCATTCGCATCACCCGGATTGTTCACCGTCAGCCACCCGGTTCGCCCGCCCGACCACTGCTCGCGGGCCCGTTCCAGCAGCGGTGCCAACGGAATCAACTGGCCCGGTTTGCCTGCCATCTCGGGCGTATTGGACGCCGGAAACACCTCATCGTAAAACGCCTCGACATCACCTTTGTACGAGGCAAGGATGCTCGCCGGCATCACCATCGCCATGAAAATCACCAGGCTGCTGTAAGTGATCATCAGATGAAACGGCAACACCAGAACGCCCACCGCGTTGTGCCCGTCGAGCCAGGAGCGCTGGCCCTTGCGCGGGCGGAAGGTGAAGAAGTCCTTGAAGATTTTCTTGTGGGTGATGATCCCGCTGATCAGCGCGACGAACATCACCATCGCGGCGATCGTCGACAGCCAGCGACCCCACGGATAGGGCATCTGCAGCTGAAAGTGGAAGCGGTAAAAGAACTCGCCACCGCGTGTGTCCCGGCCCTGCACTTCTACGCCGGTTTGCGGATCGAGGCGTTTTTCGGTGAATTGACCGCGCGTGCCGGGCTTGGCCGGTGCTTGCTGCCACCTCACCGACAGCCCGGGTTCGCGAGCATCCGGTAAATCGATGAGCCATCGCGAGGCACCCGCGGCTTGCTGCTCAAGGTAGTGCTGGGCCAGGGTCAGACTGGCTTCGGAGGACAGCGAACGGGCGGGAATTTCCGGCTGCATCCAGTGGCTGATCTCATCCTTGAAATAGGCGAGCGTGCCGGTCAGGAAAATCGCGAACAGTAGCCAGCCGAAGATCAACCCGGCCCAGGTGTGCAGCCAGGCCATGGCCTGTCGAAAGCCCTCTTTCATGAGTGGCCCATCCAGTAGGCCAGCCCCGACACCGCTGCCAAAACCACACTCGGCACAATCAATCCGAACCAGGCTTGCCACGCACTGCGACAGGCAAAGCACCAGAGTACGGCGACCAGATACGCCAGAAACGAGGTCATCATCCCGGTGACCACCGCTTCGCCGCGAGCCATGGGCAGCCACATCGTCAGGCTGACACTGGCCAATGCCGCGACGAGATAACCCCCCAGCACAGCGGCCAGCACTCGGGAAGTGACGGCCAGTCGGTAGGAGTCGGGGAGCGAGGTGATTTTGCCTTTCATGTTTCGACCTTGAAACGGGTGAGGCCTCGTGAACGTCACGGGGTCAACAAGGTCGCAATAATAATGATAAATATTCTCATGCGCAAAACAGATCCGACGGGATCGTTGTTACAGCAGTCAGCGGTCAGTCAGCACAAACAAGAACGGGCCTGCATAAGCAGGCCCGTTTTCAGTGGTGGAAAGGTAAAAATTAAATCAGGCTTCAACCGTTTTGTGCAGCCTGTTCGTTCTCGAGAAACTCTTCTTCCAGCAGCACATCAGCATGAGCGCCCCTTTCGAACGGCACCACAGCGGCACGTGGTTTGCCCCGCAGTTTGCCGAACAGGTGCTCAAGCGCATGTTCGAGTTTTTCGGCCGCCCCGTCGATCGCCAGTTCCAGGGAGTCGGCTTTATGGGTTACAGAAATCGGTTGGTGGCCTTTTGGCCGCGCTTCCAGCTGACAGCGCATGTCATGGGGACCGGGCTTGTCGCCGTTCTCGTCCCGCAGATGAACCTCGACGCGTGTCAGGTCCTCTTCATAACGTTCGAGCGTGCTCTCAATGGTAGTACGTACCCACTCCTCCAGTCGGATGCTGCCTTGAATATGGTTATCACTGTTGACTTGGATTTGCATAGTTCATCCCTTATTTCAGCTAGCTCGCGAGAGGCACATCGGCTGGCCCTTGGGCGTCATCACCGTGACCTCTTACTTACACAATCGGTCTGCTCGCAGAACAATTCAACCCCTAAAAAAAGATAATTTTTCATACGCAAAAAAAGCCGGACAAGGAGCAAAAGCGCTGTTAATGTCGGGAGTTGGGTCGCCTGACTCTTTTGTCACAATTGCTCACATCTGCCGCTCCGCCAGCGGATGCAGGCTTCGAAATATCCCCGCCTCCTCCACCAGCCAGTCATGCACCGCCCGCACGCCTGGATGGCTCAGCGCCCCAGGCGCATAGAGCAGCACGTAACGCTTGTGATTGGGTACTGCCAGGCCAAACGGCACGATCAACGTCCCCCGCTCCAACTCGTCATTGAGCAACGTTCGCCGCGCAATCGCCACACCCATCCCGGCAATCGCCGCTTCGATGGTCAGGTGATTGCGATTGAAGGTATGCCCGCGCCGCACGTCCGCACCCTCGAAGCCGATGGCATTGAGGTAGAACTCCCATTCCGCGTACTCGTAACTGCCCCGCCAGGCGGTGATGTCGTGCAACAACGGAAAATGCAGCAGGTCCGCCGGCCCATGCAGCGGCGGCCGGCCGCGCAGCAGGCTTGGGGCACAGACGGGAAAAATCTGCTCGTCGAGCAAGGTTGTGGATAACAAACCGGGATAGCTGCCGTCATTCAGGTCGATGGCCAAATCGAAGTCGCCTTCGTGTAATGGCACGCTGCTGTCCTCGGCCACCAGGCGTAATTGAATGTCCGGAAAGCGCTGCTGCAACCGCGGCAATCTTGGGGTCAACCACTTGCTCAGGAATGATGGAATCGAGCGCAGCCGCAAAATCCCGCTGATCATTCCGGCGTCCAGTCGTCGCAATTCCGCATCGATGCTGCCGTAAGCCTCGTTGACCGTGATGGCCAGTCGCTGGCCTTCGGCGCTCAGTTCCACACCGCGAGCGCGACGGTGGAAAAGTCGAAACCCCAGCCGTTCTTCCAGTTGTCGGATTTGCTGACTGACCGCACCCGGCGTGATGTGCAGTTCTTCGGCGCATCGAGTGAACGACAAGTGCCGCGCGGCACAGGAAAACACGTGCAGCCAGACGTAAGTCTGGGCGTGCAATTGGCGACTCATTGTTTAGTCCTGCTAAAGGCTGTCTTAGGAAGTTTCGTTGGTCACGTAGGACCGAGGTAGGCAGTATCGCCGACATTGCGCTTGTCCTACAAAAATGGCAGCGATTTCTCTTCCATTGCTTGTATAGGCTTTAGCATGGCTATCAGTGTTTTCGATCTCTTCAAAGTCGGCATCGGTCCGTCCAGTTCCCATACCGTCGGCCCGATGCGCGCCGCCGCGACCTTCGCCCAAGCCCTGATTGACCAACAATTACTGGCCGACGTACGGCGCGTAGAAATCCGGCTTTATGGCTCGCTGTCGGCGACCGGCGTCGGTCACGCCACCGACCGCGCCTGCGTCATGGGCCTGATGGGCGAGTGGCCGGACAGCATCGATCCCACGTCCATCGACAGTCGAATCCAGACCCTGCGCGAAACCGGCGAACTGTCTCTGGCGGGCAAAACCACCATCGCCTTCAACTGGCAACGTGACCTCCTGCTGCTCGACGAGAGCCTGCCCTACCACCCCAACGCCATGTCCCTGACAGCCTTCGGCGAAACCGGTGAGTTGTGGGAGCAAACGTACTACTCGATCGGTGGCGGTTTCATCATCGAAGCGGCCGAAGCCGAGTCCGGCATCGCGCCCACCAGCGACGTGGTGCTGCCGTACGATTTTTCCAGCGCCGCCGAACTACTCAAGCTCTGCAACCTGCACGGTCTGCGCGTTTCCGAATTGATGATGGCCAATGAATTGGCCTGGCGCAGCGAAGCCGAAATCCGTCAGGGCCTACTGCACATTTGGTCGGTGATGCGCGAATGCGTCGAGCAAGGGCTGCGCCATGAAGGCATCCTGCCCGGCGGTCTGAATGTTCCCCGTCGCGCTGCGAAACTGCACCGCAGCCTGTTGGAAATCGGCAAGCCGAATGTCATCACTTCCACGCTATCGGCCATGGAGTGGGTGAACCTGTTTGCCCTCGCCGTGAACGAGGAAAACGCAGCGGGCGGGCGCATGGTCACGGCGCCGACCAACGGCGCGGCGGGGATCATTCCGGCGGTGCTGCACTACTACATGAAATTCAACCCGGACGCGTCGGACGATGACGTGGTGGCGTTCTTTTTGGGCGCTGCGGCTGTAGGCATTCTCTGCAAGAAAAACGCGTCTATCTCCGGCGCCGAAGTTGGATGCCAGGGCGAAGTTGGCTCCGCCTGCGCCATGGCCGCCGCCGGGTTGGCGGACGTGCTCGGCGCCACGCCCGAGCAATTGGAAAACGCCGCCGAAATCGGCCTGGAACACAACCTCGGCCTGACCTGCGACCCGGTCGGCGGCCTGGTGCAAGTGCCGTGCATCGAGCGCAACGCCATCGCCGCCGTGAAGGCGATCAACGCTACGCAAATGGCCCTGCGCGGCGACGGTAAACACTTCATTTCCCTGGACCGGGTGATCCGCACCATGCGCGATACCGGCGCCGACATGCATGACAAATACAAAGAGACTTCACGGGGCGGCCTGGCTGTTAGCTGGGTGGAGTGCTGAGGAGCACTCCCTGACCGTCCGCACGTGAGCCCGAGCAAGAACAATAACGAGGCCAAACGATGACCGATGTACGTACACCTGCTGCCGATAACCCAGCTGTAGAACTCAAACGCGACACAGCAACAGCCACCAAGGGCTGGAGCAAACACGACACCACCTGGATGCTCGGTCTTTACGGCACCGCCATCGGCGCCGGCACGTTATTCCTGCCGATCAACGCCGGCGTGGGTGGCTTCTGGCCGCTGCTGATCCTGGCAGTGCTGGCGTTTCCGATGACCTACTTCGCCCACCGCGGCCTGACCCGCTTCGTGTTGTCCGGGCGCTCCGGGGACATCACCGAAGTGGTGGAAGAACACTTCGGCATCGGTGCCGGCAAGCTGATCACGCTGCTGTATTTCTTCGCGATCTTCCCGATTCTGCTGGTGTACAGCGTGGCGCTGACCAACACCTTGAGCAGCTTCATGGAGCATCAGTTGCACATCGCCCCGCCACCACGGGCGATTCTGTCGCTGGTGCTGATCCTCGGTCTGATGGCAATCGTCCGTTGCGGCCAGGGTGTCATCGTCAAATGCATGAGCGTGCTGGTTTACCCGTTCGTTGCGGCGTTGCTGCTGCTCGGTCTGAGCCTGATCCCGAACTGGAACGGCGCATTCTTCGCCACCGCCAGTGAAGGCATGCCGATGCCCCTGTTCTTCAAGACGTTGTGGCTGGCGATCCCGGTGATGGTGTTTTCGTTCAACCATTCGCCGATCATCTCTGCCTTCTCCGTCGATCAGAAACAGCGTTACGGCGAACAGGCCGAACGCAAAAGCAGCGGCATCCTCGCCATCGCCCACGCGATGATGGTGGTGACGGTGATGTTCTTCTGCTTCAGCTGCGTACTGGCCTTATCACCGGCGGATTTGGCGGCTGCCAAGGCTCAGAACATCTCGATCCTGTCGTACCTGGCCAACCACTTCCAGACACCGGTCATCGCTTACGCTGCGCCGCTGATTGCGCTGGTGGCAATCACCAAGTCCTTCCTCGGCCATTACATCGGCGCCAGCGAAGGCTTTCAGGGCCTGATCGTGAAAAGCCTGCGCGGTCGTGGCCGGGTGATGTCAGCGAGCTGGCTGAACCGCGTGACCGCGCTGTTCATGATCCTCAGCTGCTGGGCCGTGGCGACGTTCAACCCGAGCATCCTCGGCATGATCGAAACCCTCGGCGGGCCCATCATCGCGTGCCTGTTGTTCCTGATGACGATGTACGCCATCCGTCGAGTGCCAGCCTTGCGCCAGTACTCGGGTCAGGCCTCGAACGTGTTCGTGGTGGTGATCGGTTTGATTGCACTGTCTGCGATCATCTACTCATTCATGCCCTGAAACGGGTAGGCAAAAAGAAGGCGGGCCACTGGGCCCGCCTCTTTTTTGCCGTGTCTATTGTTCGACAATTTTTCCGGCATGCCCCTTGCTATGACTCCTACGCGATAGGGAAAAAAGTAATGAACATGGAATGCCGGTGGTCTGGTGTTGCGAACTAATCCCGATCACGGTGGGTCAACAACTGCACGTTCAATCAGGCGGTAACGCAAAATGGACAACCCTTTTCAGCTCATTACCGATGCTTTTGCACCGGATTATCAGATCAACCTGAGCATTCAGGGTCTGGATGGCAGCATCATGCTGACCCTGTCCAACAGCGGTCACGTGGTCGCCAAACGGATGATCAGCGCCGAACAACGCAATGACCCCCAGCGCCTCAAACGTCTGGTGCAAAGCATTCAATTCGGCATCGCCATCGAACAGGGCCACAGCGCCGTGGCCATCCTCGAAGCCATGACCGACGGCGACAATCACAGCCTGCCGCCGCCACGCGTCAAGGGCCACAGCCGGCCAGCCATGCGGTTTTAAAGCTCGCCCTTCTCGACTTCGGGATGCTCACCGGAACCCGCACCGATCTTGCGTTGTGGGTGTTCGATCTTCACCGAAGGAAATTGCGACGAAGCGTAACGCACCACCAGAATCGAGAACGCCAGCAGCAGAATCCCGCCGCACAGGTAGATGATGCCGATATCTGGCGGGTTGTGGTGCGAGACGTTGGAGATCAGCAATCGCGTCAGCGCAGTGATTGCCACGTAGATCAGGAAACGCACCGGCATGTGGTTGGTCTTGAAGTAAATCCCGACCATCGCCCCCAGTTCCAGGTAGATGAACAGCAGCAAGATGTCATCGATCTTGATGTGCCCCGCCTCGATCATCTGCAAAAACTCCATCACCGCCGCCCACGCGGTGACCGCACCGATGGCGAACAGCGCCAGGTAGTGGAAGGTCTCGACGAACAGGTTGCCCAGGGACTCGGCCAGTTGATGCACGTTCTGCCGCAGGTTCTCGGCCCAGTTGATTTTCACGATGATTCTTCCTTAGCTCGGTTCGAGCGGATGATGCGGGTTTGACGTGACGGTTGTTCTGCATGCAGAAAAAAGGCCAGAGGCTGCTGGGTGAGATGGCGATGGGCTGCTACTGGACACTTTTGTGGTGTCTGGACTGGCGCCTTCGCGAGCAGGCTCGCTCCCACAAGGAGCAAACCATACCCTGTGGGAGCGAGCCTGCTCGCGAAGGGAGCAACTAGGTCCACCTGACAAACGCCAAATTCGGTCTACATTAAAAAGCCACTACCCAAAGCGCAGGGATTCGCTTATCCTTTTCGCTGTATATAAATACAGTGGTCGAATAAGACAACTTAATGTGAAGGCATGTGAGGTGGTGAATGGCCGTCGAAGTGGTATACCGCAGCAGCCGAGATCTGGAGCGCTTGTTCATGGATAAAGCCGAAGCTGACCGTCATGACAAAATGCTCGAACTGGCCGAATTGCTGGCTGAAGTGTTGCAAAAAGCCGTTCCGTCCCTGACCGAACAGCAAGTGGAAGAAGCCGGGATCTACATGGCGAAGAATCGCGATGTGTTCGCCAAGGCGTTCAAGAGCCAGCCGGACGCGTTGTCCGAATTGCTGAACGCGCCTGCTGAAGTCGTTGAAAAAGCTGCCCCCGTTGAGGCACCTGCACCTGTTGAAGTCGCTGAGCCGACCAAGCCAGCTAAAGCGCCCAAGGCTGCCAAGTAAGCAACGCCCGAATTGAATAGGCCCTGAGTCAAATGACTCAGGGCCTTTTTCATGTCTGCGATAAACCTAAGCTTCGGGTTGCTCCAGCGCCTCGACCAGGGCCTTGAAGAAGCGTGCCGCCTCCCCGCCCGTCACCACGCGATGATCGAAAGTCAGGGACAGTGGCAGGACCGGATGCACCACCACCGCGCCATCGACCGCCACCGGTTCGTCGCGAATCGCGCCAGCGGCGAGGATTGCCACTTGCGGCGGCACCACCACCGGGTTGGCGTAGCGCCCGAACAAGGTGCCGAAATTCGACAACGTCAGAGTCGCCCCCATCATTTCCTTCGGAGGAATCGATCGCGCCTGCACGTCGGCCCTTAATCGCATGACGCCTTCCTTCAAGTCAGCCGGGCTGCGATGACCGACATCGCGCAGCACTGGCACGAACAAGCCGTCCGGGGTGTCCACGGCGATGCCCAGATCGAGCCGTTCGTGTTGTTTGAGCGACAGGCTTTTGCCATCGAAGGCACTATTGAGCACCGGCTCCACGGCGCACGCGGCCGCCATCGCTTTGGCGAGACGAATCAGCGGTTCGCGTGCCTGCCCCCAGCGATGCAGGTCGGCGTCACCGAAAATCGTCACCGGCACCACCTCCGCATGGGACCGCGCCATGTTCAACGCCATGCTGCGCCGCACACCGCGCAACCGTTCACCGCCGAAGCGATCCAGTTCAGTTTGAGCCGCGTTTTCCACATCCGTACGGGTGATCAGCCCCTCGTGGCCGGAGCCCGTCAACCCGCTCAACTCCACGCCGAGTTGCCGGGCCAGTTGCCGCACGGCCGGCGTGGCGCGAGTCGCCAGGTGCTCTCGGGTCGAGGGGGCCGCCCCGATGAAAAACGAGTCCTCCTGACTGCTGCCGCCACCTTCGAGTCGTCCCACTACGGTGCCCGCATCGGCTTCGCCTTCGTAGCCGAGCAAGGGTTCACCGACGTGAATAATGTCGCCCTCACCGCCGTAGAGTTTTGCCACCACGCCGTCGTATGGCGCGGGAATATCCACCAAGGCTTTGGCAGTTTCCACCGACACCAACAGTTGATCGGCCTTGACGGTATCGCCAACGTTGACGTGCCAGCGGACGATTTCCGCTTCCTGCAAACCTTCGCCCAGATCTGGCAGTTTGAAATATTTCATCAAGGCCTCCGTGGGTTCAGGCGAAATTCAATACCGTGTCACAGGCGTGAAGAATGTCTTCGACGTTGGGCATATAGAGCGACTCCAGTCGATACAGCGGCGGCGGAATGTCCGGCGCCGTGACTCGCTGAATCGGCGCCTGCAATTCCAGCAACACCCGCTCATAGAGGCTCGCGGCGATTTCCGCACCGACGCCGCAAGAGCGCGGCGCTTCATGAACGATCACGCAACGACCGGTCTTGCGCACCGAGGCTTCCATCGTGTCGAGGTCCAGCGGCTTGATACTTGCGACATCAATCACTTCCGCCGAGACGCCCCGCTCGGCCAATGCGGTGGCGGCTTGCAGGGTTTCCATCACACTGGCACCCCAACTGATCAACGTAATGTCGCTGCCTTCGCGCAGGGTGAAACAGCTGTCCAGCGGCAGGCGTTTACCGTCATCCACCAGCGTTTGCGGGTTCATGCGATAGAGTCGGGTCGGTTCGAGAAACACCACCGGGTCCGGGTCATCGATGGCCGCCAGCAACAAGCCATAAGCCCGGGCCGGCGATGACGGAATCACCACCCGCAGACCTGGAATGTGCGCGAACAATGCTTCAGTGCTTTCGCTGTGATGTTCCGGCGCGCGAATCCCTGCGCCCATCGGCGTGCGCATCACCATCGGGCAGGTGATCCGCCCGCGCGTGCGATTACGCATGCGGCTGGCGTGGGACACCAGGTGTTCCATGGCCGCGTAGATGAAACCCATGAACTGGATTTCCACCACCGGTTTCAAGCCCTGAGCGGCCATGCCGACCACCAGTCCGCCGAGCATGGTTTCGGCCAGCGGCGAGTCGATGACTCGCTTGAAGCCAAAGCTGTCACGCAGCCCTTGGGTGGCTCGAAACACGCCGCCGTTCACTCCGACATCCTCACCGAGGACGATGACGTTCTCGTCTTCACTCATCGCCCGATGCAGCGCGAGATTCACCGCTTCCAGCAACGTGACTTTGCCGTTACTCATGGCTCGAATCTCCAGCGCGGCGTGCCGCTCTTTCGAGCAACTCTTCACGCTGCCCGGCGAGGGGCGCCGGCCATTGGGCGTAGACGTGATCCATGATCGATTCGGGTGCCTGAATACCCGCCGCTTCGAAGTTATCCACAGCGCGCTGCACCAAGCCCTGGCATTCGCTGATCAGCGCCTGTTCGCGGCTTTCGTCCCACACACCCTGGTCGACCATGAAACGTTGCAGGCGTTTGACCGGCTCTTCGAGCCAGGCCTGCTTGACCTCGTCCGCCGGCCGGTAGCGTGTGGCATCGTCAGCGGTGGTGTGGTCGCCGAGGCGGTAGCTCAGGCATTCCAGCAACACCGGGCCTTTACCGTGACGCGCCCTTTCGAGGGCCACGTGTACTCGGTCGTAAACCGCGAGCATGTCATTGCCGTCGACCTGCTCACCGTGGAACCCGGCACCGATCGCTTTCTGTGCCAGGGTCGGGGCGCCGCACTGAATCCGTCGTGGCACCGAGATCGCCCATTGGTTGTTATTGACCACGAACACCACCGGCAACTGCCAGGCACCGGCGACGTTGAGGGCTTCGAGGAAATCGCCCTTGCTGGTGGCGCCGTCGCCGCAGGTGGTGACGGCGACCCGATGTTCGCCACGGATTTTGAATGCACTGGCAACGCCGCAGGCATGCAAGGCCTGGGTGGCAATCGGCACACAGATCGGAAAGTCCTGGGCCGCCGCCGGTTCGGCAAAGTCGCTGCCGCGCTCGTCGCCGCCCCAGTACAGGAGGATTTCTTCCATGCGCACCCCGCGCATCAACTGCACGGCGGTGTCACGGTAATACGGAATCAGCACGTCTTCGGCGTGCATCACGCTGCCGACGGCGACGCCAATGGCTTCCTGGCCCAATGTCGGCGCATAAGTGCCAATGCGCCCGGTGCGTTGCAGGGCGACGGCTTTCTGATCGAAAAGGCGGGTCAGGACCATCTGCCGATAAAGGCGCGTCAGCAAATTGAAATCGTCGGCCCAGGCAGGAAGTTCGCCGAGCAATTGGCCGTCAGGGGATAAAAATCGGGTGTAAGGCAGCTCAACCTTGTGAGGCATCACAGGGGCTCCTGGCACGCCGCGTCAGCGTGCATCAGTCAAGCCTGACGCTTGTGGCGCCAGGCCTTGGGAGCAAGTCTGCCGGATAGGCCCTCACTCCTTCATCGGTTCAACCTCATCGATACAGCACTTTCTCCGCCAACTCGTCCGCCACCCGTGCAGGTGAGCGTTTTTCTGCCTGGGCATGGGCGAAGACTTCGGTCAGCCGTGAGCTGATTTTCGACAGGTGTGCGGTGATGGTCGCGAGCTCTTCGCCGCGGTGTTTAAGCGAAACGTAGATCAGCCCGCCGGAATTGATCACATAGTCCGGCGCATACAGAATGCCCCGCCGCTCCAGTTGATCGGCGACTTCCAGATGGGTCAGTTGGTTGTTCGCCGAGCCGGCCACCGCCGCGCAGCGCAATTGCGTCACGCTGTGGCTGTTGAGCACACCACCGAGGCCGCAGGGCGCGAGAATGTCGCAAGGGGTGCTGAGCAGCGCGTCGTTGGCGATCGGGTGAGCGCCGAGTTGCTCCATCGCCAATTGCACTTTGCCGTGATCGATGTCACTGACCAGCAGTTCGGCTCCGGCGGCGTGCAGTTGTTCGGCTAGGGCATAGCCAACGTTGCCGAGCCCTTGAATCGCCACTCGCAGGCCTTCGAGGTTATCGCTGCCCAGCCGGGCCATGGCGGTGGCACGAATACCGGTGAACACGCCCATCGCCGCGTGCGGTGCAGGATCGCCCGCCGAGGTGGTGCTGGTGACGTGCTGGGTCTGTTGGGCGATGCAATCCATGTCCGCCACCGAGGTGCCACTGTCGATGGCGGTGATGTAGCGGCCGTCGAGCTGATTGATGCAACGCCCGAAGGCTTCGAATAGCGCGGCACGGTTTTCCACATGAACCGGTCGAACAATCACCGCCACGCCGCCGCCCTGAGCCAGGCCGGCCAGCGCCGCCTTGTAACTCATGCCTTGGGCGAGGCGCACCGCATCCTCGACGGCGGACTCGTCGCTCGGATAGGCAAGGTAACGACACCCGCCGAGGGCAGGCCCCAGACGGCTGTTATGAATGGCAATGACCGCCTTCAACCCGGTGACCGAGTCAACGCTCAGATGCAGGGATTCAAGGCGAGTGCTTTGCATGAGAGCGAACATCGTAGGGCTCCCGAATCACTTCTTGTAGTCGCCAGTATAGGCTTGCGCTCGAAAATTGCAGAAGCGCACCGGAATAAGCGACGCCGCCATGCAGACTTTCGGACATAACCTGCAACCGCCCATGTTCCGCACTGGACGAATGGCGGAGACGGGGCTAAAACGAGGCATTGCCCGGAGATTTTGATGACCCCCCGCCAACGTTTTTTCGACTGTCTGCAACGTTCACCGCCCGCGCTGTTCGAGGCGGCGCTGTGGATTGCCGCCGAACACGACAGTGCGGTCAATCCCGAAACGGTGCTGAACGATTTCAAGGACCTGCAACAACGGGTCAGTTATGGCTTGCCGATGTTGCCGGTCAGCGAGTTGGCCCAACCGTTGTTACGGCGTATGAATGACATGGGATTCGCTCAGGACGACTCCACGCCATTGCGTCCGCAAGTCGCGCTGGTCAATAAAGTACTGGAACGCAGACGCGGGCAGCCGCTGAGTCTGGGATTGATTGCCCTGGAACTGGCCAAAGGCCTGGAAATCCCCATGGTCGGGGTCAACTTCCCCGGGCATTTCCTGCTGCGGGTACCGGGCGCCGATCACCTGCTCGACCCATGCGGCGGGCGTCGTTTGTACCCCAACGATTGCCGGGAACTGCTGCAACGCCAGTACGGCCCGAACATGCAGCTTGGCGCCGAGCATTTGCTCACCGCCGAACCGGTGCAAATGCTGCAGCGGCTGTCGCGCAACCTGCGTCAGTTACACCTTTCTAACGATGACTACATCGGCGCTCTGATCGACGCCGAACGAGTACTGGAGCTGGGCAACGCCAGTGCCTCCGACTACCTGGCCCGGGCCAGCCTCTATCAACGGCTGGATTGCCCGAACGCCGAGCGCTTTGACCTGGAGCATGCCCTGCTGCTTAGTGACGACCCGATTCAGCGGATTCGCCTGACTGAACGGCTAGGGCACCTGCCGCCAAACTCAATCGTCCACTGATCCCTTGTGGGAGCGAGCCTGCTCGCGAACGCGGTGTGTCAGCTGCATTAATGTCGACTGACACGCCCTCTTCGCGAGCAGGCTCGCTCCCACATTGGCTGGTGTGAAGTGTTAAGGAGTGTCTGGCTGGTTCGCCGGATGCGCCTTGATGAATGCCGGATGCGTCGCCGCCAACGCCGCCACTCGACGAATCCGCGGATACGCCTCAAGTGAAATGCTGAAGCGCTCGGCCGCGTACAGCTGCGGAATCAGGTAAACATCCGCCAGCCCAGGCGTCGGACCAAAGCAATAACCCTCATCGCCGATCAACTGCTCCACCGTCGCCAATCCTTGGCTGATCCAGTGCCCGATCCACTCCACCACTTGCGGTTCATCGTGCCCCAACTGCCGCAGCTTGTTGAGTACGCTGACGTTGTGCAGTGGATGCACATCGCAACCAATCACTGCCGCCACGCCACGCTCATGGGCGCGAGCGGCGAGGTCTTTGGAGAGCAGCGGCACCTGTGGATAACGCTCCTCCAGGTATTCGATGATCGCCGGCGACTGGATCAGCAGTTCACCTTCGTCGGTGCGCAAGGCCGGCACCCGGCCTTGCGGGTTGATGCCGAGATACGGCGGCTGTCGATGCTCGCCACCTGGCGGCGCGATCAGATTGATCGGCAGCGCCTGGTAATCCAGCCCCTTGAGCGCCAACGCAATGCGCACCCGATAGGACGAAGTCGAACGGTAGTAGGTATAGAGTTCCATGACCCGACCCTCTTAGCGCGCCGGCAGCACTTTGCCGCGGCATTCGCCGAAACCGATGGAGGCAAAACCCTCGCGGCTGCAACGAGCCCGCAGGATGATTTCGTCGCCGTCCTCGAGGAATTTACGCACCTCGCCAGACGCCAGTTCGATCGGCTTTTTACCGCCCTCGGTGATTTCCAGCAGGCTGCCGAACTGACCGTTCTCAGGCCCCGACAACGTGCCCGAACCGAACAGGTCACCGGCCTGCAACTGGCAGCCGTTGACGCTGTGGTGCGCGACCATTTGCGCCACGGTCCAGTACATGTGTTGGGTATTGCTGAGAGTCAGGCGATGGGCCGGCAGTTTTTGCTCGCGCAGGCCTTCGGTGAGCAGCAGCACTTCCAGTTCGATGTCGAAGGCACCCGCCGCTTGATCGCGTTTGTCGAACAGGTACGGCAGCGGCTGCGGATCGCCTTCCGGACGTGCCGGCTGAGCGCGACGGAACGGTTCCAGCGCTTCGGCAGTCACCACCCAAGGCGAGATGCTGGTGATGAAACTCTTCGACAGGAACGGCCCCAGCGGCTGGTATTCCCAAGCCTGAATGTCTCGCGCCGACCAGTCGTTGAGCAGGCAGAAACCGGCGATGTGATCGGCGGCGTCACCGATGGCGATCGAGTCGCCCATCTCGTTACCCTGACCGATCCAGATGCCCAGCTCCAGCTCATAGTCCAGACGTGCGCACGGGCCAAAAGTCGGCTCAGTCTGACCGGCCGGCAGGGTCTGACCCTTCGGACGACGCACATCAGTGCCGGACGGGCGAATGGTCGAAGCGCGACCGTGATAACCGATCGGCACGTACTTGTAGTTCGGCAGCAACGGGTTGTCGGGACGGAACAGTTTGCCGACATTTTGCGCGTGCTCAATGCCGACGTAGAAGTCGGTGTAGTCGTTGATTTTCGCTGGCAGATGCATCTCGCAATTCGCCGCCAGTGGCAGCAGTTTTGCGCCCTGGGCTTCGATCTTGCCGTGCAGGGTGCTGCCTTCTTTGAACAGTTCCAGCAGGCGTTCGCGCAGGGCAACGCGAGCGTCACGACCCAGTTCGAAGAACGCGTTCAGCTGACCGCCACGGGTGGCTTCGACTGCAGTTTTTGCGACGCCATCGAACAGCCCGGAGTCCAGTGCAGCTTCCAGGTCAAAGATATGTTCGCCAATGGCAACGCCACTGCGCGGTGCCGAACCCTTCACGCTGAACACGCCCAGCGGCAGGTTCTGCAGAGGGAAATCAGCATGGCCGTTGGCGGAGGCAACCCAGCTACGAGTGATGGAAGTCTGAGTCATGGGTTATCTCCGGGTCGGGTCGAAAGTGGCGGGCAGCGTGGCCCAGCAGGCATCGTAGTTGTTTTGCAGTTGCGGGCAATCCAGGGCGAATCGGCTCGGGCGCAGCACCTGGCTGGTCTCGAACATGAAGGCCATGGTGTTGTCGATTTTCGCTGGGGCCAGTTCGGCGTTGATCGCCTTGGTGCAGGTCTCGCCGTCCGGGCCGTGAGCGCTCATGCAGCTGTGCAAGGAGGCACCGCCGGGCACGAAGCCTTCGGCCTTGGCATCGTACTCGCCCTTGATCAGGCCCATGAATTCGTTCATCAGGTTGCGGTGGAACCACGGTGGCCGGAAGGTTTTCTCGGCGACCATCCAGCGAGGAGGGAAAATCACGAAGTCCAGATTCGCCAGGCCATGCACGCTGGTTGGCGATGTCAGGACGGTGAAGATCGACGGATCCGGGTGATCGAAACTGACCGTGCCGATGGTGTTGAAACGGCGCAGGTCATATTTGTACGGCACGTTATTGCCGTGCCAGGCGACCACGTTCAGCGGCGAATGATCAAGTTCGCAGCCCCACAACTGGCCGAGGAATTTCTGCACCAGCGTGGTCGGTTGTTTGAGGTTTTCGTAATGCGCGACCGGCGTCAGGAAGTCCCGCGCATTGGCCAGACCGTTACTGCCGATCGGCCCGAGGTCGGGTAGGCGCAGCGGCGCGCCGTGGTTCTCGGCAATGTAGCCGCGAGCTTGCGGGTCAAGCAGTTCAACGCGAAATTTCAGACCGCGCGGCAGCACGGCGATTTCCAGCGGCTCCAGTTCCAGCACGCCCAATTCGGTGGCGATGCGCAGACGCCCCAGTTCCGGCACCAGCAGCAGCTCGCCGTCGGCGTTGAAGAACACGCGCTCCATGGAACGGTTGGCGCGGTAGCTATAAATGCTGATCCCGGCCGGTTTTTCCGCGCCAGAGTTGGCCGCCATGCTCACCAGACCGTCGATGAAATCGGTCGGCTCGCTCGGGATGTCCAGCGGGTTCCAGCGCAGGCGATTGGGGGTCACTTCACCCAATGGGCCGCCAGCCAGTTGCCGATCCAGTTTGACGAATGCCGGGTGATTGGCCGATGGCTGAATGCGGTACATCCAGGTGCGCCGCGCTTCGCTGCGGGCCATGGTGAACGCTGTGCCGGAGAACAATTCGGTATAGAGGCCGTAAGGCGCTTTTTGCGGGGAGTTCTGGCCGACGGGCAGTGCGCCAGGCAACGCTTCGCTACTGAATTCGTTGCCGAAGCCGGACTGATAAGCCAGCTCGGGCGCCGTTGAATCGAGGTTCATGGAGCCTCCTGAACAGGGAGTAGGCATGGCCCGTCGCTCCATTCAAGAGGTCTCGGCACGCCCGGGTTATTTTTATCGTAATTCGATTACGCTTAACGTAATTTGATTGGTATTGACCGTCAAGCTATAAAGACGCCCATTCGTCCCGGGATCAGACCGCCTCCATGGAAACGCCGCGCAGCAACGATAAACAGAAAGTCCGCTCGGCCGAGGTCGGCACCGACATCCTCAAGGCCCTGGCCGAGTTGTCGCCATCGACTTCACTGTCGCGCCTGGCCGAACACGTACAGATGCCGGCGAGCAAGGTTCACCGCTATTTGCAGGCGTTGATTGCCAGCGGTTTTGCTGAACAGAATGCTGCCACCAACCACTATGGTCTCGGCCGTGAAGCCTTGCGTGTAGGGCTGGCAGCACTCAACAGTATGGACGTGCTGAAGGTTGGCGCCCTGCCCTTGGCCGAGTTGCGTGACGATCTGAATGAAACCTGCTTTATAGCGGTGTGGGGCAATCAGGGCGCAACCGTGGTGCACATCGAACCGGCGGTGCGCGCGGTGACGGTGGTGACGCAGTTGGGTTCGGTGTTGCCGTTGCTCAGTTCGTCCACAGGGCTGGTGTTCGGTGCTTTTCTGCCGAAACGGGAAACCGTGGACCTGCGCGAGCAGGAACTGCACAACGCCGCTGACCACGTCTTGGCGGACGATCAGACCTATGCAGCCTTATGCGAAAAGATCCGCGAGCGTGGCCTGCATCATGTGCATGGTTTGCTCATGCCGGGGGTGGACGCCTTGTCGGCACCGGTATTCAACGCGGTAGGGAATGTAGCGGCGGTCATGACCATTGTCGGTCCGACCTCACTGTTTCACGCTGACGAAAACGGCCCGGCGGCGCAGCGGTTGTTGGCTGCGACGCGGTCCGTGAGTTGGCGGATGGGGTATCAGCCGATCCCGGTTTCATCGACATGAGATTTGTGCAGCACAATGGTATTCAACGTATTAAGCCAATTTCCTGTTCGATGAATACAAGACACTTATCCCGTTATATCGGTGCCGCTATATTTACTTGACAAGTACGACGGCACTTATCACGCCAAAACATACAGCTAATAACCAAACAAAACATCCCAACCGCTCATAAAAATTCCACCATTCACCCATGTACAATATTTAACTCAGCACCACACAAACAACTTCATCAAACATTATCAAGCAAACTTTAAAAGACACTTTTAAAGTTAAACAATGTAATGCATCAGACGACCAGACAGTCATTGCCTTCGCCGCGGACCATGGATGGGTGAACGTGATATACAGGAGGGATATCTTGTCTCAGCCGTTACAGCAGACGAGTTTTGCTGTCGAGGGCTTGTGGGTCATCGAGAATAGCTTGAATGACCTCGAGCGCCTGTGAATGCAATTTCTCGTGCCCGGTCGCCTGGGTGTAAAACTTCTGAACCGAATACACATCACCCAACAATCCGATAAGGTCTTTCTGCAACTTGGTTGGCTGGCCCTTGCTGTAACCGGCTTTACCCAGCGACGCCAGTTCGATCAGTGCATCCAGAAAATGCCATGCCGCAGTGGCGCGTTCCCCGTCGTTATAGGCTTCGACACCGTCCAGCACACTTTTGGTGAACAACATCACACTCATTGCAATGCCCACCGGCGGAATCACCACGCTGACAACAGTGGCCGCAGCCTGCACCGCGCCGAACGACAGCTTGAAGATGATCTCGTCAAGGCTTTCGGTCTTTTCATCGACATCGAAAATCGTGCGAAAAATCACATCGTTATAGCTGCTACCCAGGTCTATGACGCGACTGTCGCGTGGCAGAACCGGGGCCTCATTGAAGTTGCCAAGCTGTTCCAGATCGGTGATGTACGTACCCACCACCCGCTGATCCTTATTACGAACCCGGTCATAGAAATAGTTGCCGAATTTGAGTTTCTTGACGGCGGATACAAATTCCGAATGCGGACGAATCAGTCGGCCGTCAGGTGCGTCAGGCGTATACAGGAACTCCTCAATCCGATCACCAAAGACCAATCGGAAAACGAATACGCCGACCACCAGTCGGTCTTGCAAATACAACTTGAACATTGCGCTGAAGGGAACATGACGCGGTTCTTCAGTCATGGGACTCCTTCGTGTATCAATTTTTTCCAGGGCTTCAATCACCTTCAACAGTTCCCGATACTGCTCGTCAGTCAAACGACCGTTAAAACGTTCCTGCATCACCCCCACTTTCATTTGGCGGCGCTGGACTTCCAGGTGAACCATTCGTTTAAGCGCACCCTCGGGATGGCTACTATCCAAATGCTTCGAACGCAGCATTTCGATGTACTTTTCGCCCGGGCGCAGCGTACGCGACAAGCCGGCAATATCCCGGATATCAAGTGTGCTGATTGGCGGATGATCATGTTCCAGGGTAAATCGCGGATAGCTCCAAGGCGTTTGTTTTTCATTCGCGTAAAAATGCGTTTCGGTGCTGATCAGTTCGGTCAGCGTCATACCCAATTGCGGACTGACGGATACAAAGATGCGATCAGGATTGACCGTTGCCCGCTCCCCCCTGTCAGCCAGCACTTGCTCGATACGCTGTTTAATCAGATCGAAGCAGAACTGGCCGTAGGGAATAAAACCGCCCTCACGTGTGGCAATGACCTGCAAGGCCTTGAGTTCGCACCGAGTGCGGGCAAAGTTCTGGCGTTGAGCGTCGGAAGCCGTGCGATAACCGTAAGGTGTCCGGGACTCTTCCTCGGCCACTCGCCAGGCGCGAATGTTTTCAATGGTGGCAGTCAGGACTTCAGCGCCTTTGTAAGGCGATGCAACCAGGCTCACTCCTTTCCAGGTACTCGGTAGACGTTCGACCTGTTTCAGATAGGTGGCAATGGCTTCTCGATCCACAGCGTGGGACTGCCAGGTCAGGTAGTCCCGACCTTTGCCATCTTCTGTCCATTCGCCAACCCGCACGCCTACTCCTCGCAAATCCTGGCATTCGTACCAGTCCTGTCCACCTGGCGAGCCTGGCGCATACAGCAAGAAACCGTCCTGACCATCGCGTCTTGCGACCAGAATCAACTGCTGAAGCGCACGCGTGTTGTCGATGAGGCGCACCCCATCAATGGTGAATACCAGGTCGCCGTTCAAGGCAGAGAGAATCCGTGCGAAGTTCTTGTCGTTGATGTGCCCCTGATGGCGAGCAGCCAACGCACTCAGCAACAGGCGCTGGCTCATGACGTTCTTCAAGGCTTGCATGACTTCTTGACGCTGATACCGAGAACGAAACTGGGCACCGTAGGAAGCCTGGGCATCGTTGGTCATCATCTCTTCAAACCATTGCTGATTCAGCTCGGCGGGAAGTCCGTCACCCTTGAATACGAGTTTGGCCCTTTGCCCCTCCTCGTAAAGACCGTAGATGAACTGCTCGGTCAGGGTGCGAGTATCTTCCTGCTCGATCTCCCGCCCTCCTGCCTGGAATGTATAACGGGCATTACACACAATTTCATCGGCATCCAAGTCCTGGCCAAACTCCCATTTAATGTTCAGATTGGCGATACTACGGGCATAGTCTTTGAGCGAGCTGAAGTGCCCCAACTGTTTTTTCAACTCAGTCTCTCTCGCAACCAGCGATGCTTCATGCGCTAAATAGAGTTCGCGATCATACTTAGTTATTCCGTCCAGCCACGAGCGTATTGCGTTGGCAACCAACGTCTTTGCATTAAATAAACTATTCATATTCATCGTCCCTTGTTAACACGTTTATGCCTGACTTGGTGCCAAAGCACTTAGCGAGAACTTACTCCAGAACAATGCAAAGCAACACGAATCAAAAAGCACAAAATATTATAGACACCAACAACTTATTACCGGAAACAAAAACACACAAGAGCAAGCACATATAAACAAAATCAAATACAGGCAACTTTACGAGCACACACCTAACAACTTAGCCTTGGCCACAGCTTGCGTTCTGCGTTCAACCCCCAACTTCCCATTAATTCTACGGGCGTGAGTTTTTACTGTATGTAACGAGATGAACAATACATCGGCAATCTGTTGATTGGAGTTGCCCTGTGCGATCAACTTCAAAACTTCAAGTTCCCGCTTACTGAGGGGACTGGAACTGTGAGCCTCAACAGACAGTTCGGTGATCGACACCTGCGCTGCAGATGTACGCAGCCACTGGGGTTGTCGCAATTGCAACTCGCGCCACGCTTGCCGCCCTTGGCAACGGCTGATCATTTGCTCCCCTTCTTGCAAAGCTGCAGTGGCCAGATGCGATTCACCCTGAAGCCAGATCACTTCGGCCCGCGCCAGATGTATTTCCGCTTCGAGGGAGTACATACCGTTGGTGTGCGCATTGTCGATCAGAGTTTGAAGCAACGCTGCGGCGTTGCTGAGCTGTTGCAGATAAACCTCGGCCAGAATCAACAGATACTCAATCCGCGGAATAAGCTCCAGTGTTGCCGGGGGAGCCTGGCGAGCCTGCGGCCCACAATAATGACGCAATACCCGCGTCAGTGCCTCATGGGCCAGTTGCGGTCGCCCCTGCTGCAACCAGAACTGACTGCTGACTTGCAACAGGACGCCACGATAGACGGTCTCCGGAATTTGTCGCTGCTGCATCAGCCGTTCAGCATCGCGCAATTGGACAAACGCGTGGGTGTAATCACCCTGATTGGCCGCCAGTTGCGCGAGACCAAGAAATCCATATAACACACGCTTGTCGTGACTGCGCAGACACAACTCGAGACCGCGCTGAAAGCACTCGCGTGCGTGTTCATCCTGGCCCATGGTTAACGCCAGTCGCCCACGTCGCAAAGCGATACGCCCAAGCAACGGCGCGGGCCGGTCGGCCTGCTGGCAGAGCAGTTCATGTATGTTGAACAACAAACTCTCGGCGCGTGCCGGGGCGCCACGCTGCTCCAGCCATTGCGCATGATCGAGCTCCATCAGGCCCTCGAACACCAGCGAACCTTGCGCCCGCGCCAGGCACAGTGCCTCGCGGTTGTGGGCTTGCGCCACGTCGAGTTCGCCCCTTAGCAATGCCTGTTGCGTCAAACCGGACAAACACATCAGGCGCGCCGTCCAATATTCGGGATCGAGCGCGCTCAACGCGTCAAGAAAGTGCGCGCGTGAAGCCTCCATTCGGCCCTGTAAATGCAGTAACCAACCCTGCAGGGCCTGCCAACGTGCAATCAGTTGACGCTGAAGCACCGCCGAGGGTTGAGGTGTGAAATGCGCCAAATGAGCGATACAGGCAGTCGCCTGTTCGAAACGTCCGGCAAATAACAGCGCAGCTGTAATCAATCCGACCAATTGCGGGCTGCCCAGCGTCAGTTCCTCGCCTTGCTGCTCATGCAAACGCAACAACAGCACCACCGTTTGCTCCTCGAACAAATGCTCGAAACTGAAGTGCTGCAACAGGCTGACCGCCACTTCGTATTCCTCGGCGAGCAATGCCTGTTCGAAGGCCGATTTCCAGTCCTGTTCGGTACAGAACCATTGGCAGGCACGCCGATGCCAGGAGCGTCCCGCCGGCCATTGCTCATCGCGCAACAACTGCGTGAACGGGGTGAATATCTGCAGCCAATCGGTGGAGTCCCCCCAAGGTTCGATAAAACAACCCAGCGCTTGCAAGGTCCGCAAGTACTGAGCGCCCTCTCCGGCCCCGAACAGGTGATCGCACAGCCGGGCATTGAAGCGGGGCAAGTGGGCCAGCACGCGCCAGGCCTCGCTCAACTCAGGCGTCAGCGAGCCGAACAACTCATGCTCCAGGTAATCGAGCAAGGTGTCCGCCCGTCCCAGGGGTTTGTCCTGACGCGACCAGTCGCACTTGTGCAGCAATGCAATCCGCACACCGGCACACCAGCCGCCGGTGCGCTGGATGATCCGACTGGCCACCTTGCTGGCCTGCTCCGGTACCCAGGGCTGCACTATCTGCTCGACTTCACCTGGCGTGAAAGCCAGCGAAGTGCTTTCGCACTCGTACAACTCATCGTCGAGCAGCAACCTTGGCCAGTTGCAGGGCGGCCGGCGGCGAGTACCCAGCCACCAGGTCAGCATCGGGCTGCTGATCGCCAGGATGCGATCCAGTAACAGGTCCAGCTCCGGGTTTGGCAGACGGCAATAGTCATCGAGAAACAACCAGGTCGGCGTCTGCAATCGCGCCAGATAGCCCAGCAACTCTGTTTCAGTCGACGAGGCCTGCCCCAGCGTCTCTGCCAGACGCTGACGAAACTGCGCCGCACTCGACGCCACGCCAGACAATGGTAACCAATGCACCTGGCACTGGGTTGGCGCCTGCAACAGGCATTCGGCGAGCAACGCGCTCTTGCCACTGCCGGCGGGCGCGCAGAGCAATTTCACCCGTGCCGTGGAGGCCAGCAACGGCTCGGTCAAGCGAGCCCGTGACTGGTGATGAGTGGACAGACGGGGCAGGAATCCAGAACGGTCGAGACACGGGATCATGGCGGTCATTGCGGCGTGCCTTTTTATAATTGTCCGGCAACCCTAGCCCTCTCTAACCCGCTTGTTGAGAAGTATTCAGCACGCTGATTGGCAGCCATAAAAAAGGCGACCACCCGGTCGCCTTTTGTACTGTCGATGTATCAAAACCCTTACCGAACGCCCTCGGCACGCAATGCTGATGGCGTGTAGTCGGCAGCCTTGGCTTCGAAGCCGAATTCGAAACTGTGCTTCTCTTCGTTCTTCATTCCCAGGGCAATGTATCGGCCGGCAATGATGTCGTAGAGCGCTTCGAGGGTGTAGGCCTGGGTCTGGTGATCGTAGTAGTACTGGGCGTGACCCTCAGCCACCCGCCATAGCTGACCGCGACCGTCGTAGTGGTCCGCCAGCGCCACTTGCCAGCTGTCTTCGTCGAGGTACATGTGGCGTTTGGCGTAGATGTGCCGCTCGCTCGGCTTGACCGTACCGATCACTTCCCAGACCCGGTGCAACTCATAGCGGGTCAGGTCCTGGTTGATGTGCCCGGCTTTCACAATGTCATCGTACTTGAGGCTCGGCGAGTCGAGTTTGTAGCTGTTGTAAGGGATGTACATTTCCTTCTTGCCGACCAGTTTCCAGTCGTAGCGATCCGGTGCCCCGGAGAACATGTCGAAGTTGTCGGACGTGCGCAGGCCGTCAGCGGCAGTACCCGGCCCGTCATAAGCCACTTGTGGTGCGCGACGCACACGGCGCTGGCCGGCGTTGTAGATCCATGCCAGACGCGGTTCTTTCACCTGATCGAGGGTTTCGTGCACCAGCAGCACGTTACCCGCCAGACGCGCAGGTGCCGTCACCGATTGCTTGAAGAAGGTCAGCACGTTGGCGGCTTTTTCCGGGTCCAGCTCCTTCATCAGTTGCGGTACGGCGATCTCTTCCTCGAAGCGGATCGGCGTGTAGCTGCCGTTCGTTTGCGGGGTCACCTGAGTGATGATGCGTCGCAGGTTCCCGCCGTGATAGCGGGTGATGTGGTTCCACAGCACCTCGACGCCGGTCTTCGGAATCGGGAAGGCGTAGTAACGGTTGCCGGTGAAATTGGCCAGCCCGTTACCCTCGTTGATGCTGTTCACGTTCAGTGCGCTGCGTTTGGCCGATTCGTAAATCTCCGGGGGTACGGCCACGGTGCGGTGGGTCGGGTAGACCGGGATCTTGTAGGTTTCCGGATAGCGCTTGAACATCGCCACCTGACCTTCCGACAATTTGTCTTTGTACTTATCGACTGTCGCGGCCGTGATGATAAACAGTGGTTTTTCGCTGGCGAACGGGTCCGCCAGGAAACCCTTGCTGTCCACCGCGCCAGCGTTTTTCGGGATACCACCAGTCCAGGCCGGGATCGAGCCGTCGGCGTTGCCAGCCTTCTCGGCGCCCAGCGGCGTGAGGCTGGTGCCAAGCTTGTTGGCTTCTTCAGGCGAGACCGCCGCCATCACATTGGCAGCCAGCAGACTCAAGGCCAGGGCGCCGCATTGCAGAATCATCTTGCGCATTAAAATCATCCTTCTCAGCCAGATCAGAAGTTCACGCCGAAGCTCAGCGCCAGGAAGTCGCGGTCTTCCAGGGTGTTGTAGTCACCGCCGAAGAAATCGGTGTAACTGAGGCTCGCGGTATAGGTGTTGCGGTAATCGGCATCGACGCCGACGCTGACGGCCTTGGCGCCTTCGTTGAACAGCCCGTTGGGACCGTAGCCGGCGACGTCGTGGGACCAGGACAGGTTGGGCTTGAGGTTGATCCCGCCGATGACGTTGGCGTAATCGAGGATCGCCCGGGCGCGGTAGCCCCAGGAGGTCGAGGTGACGAAGCCGTCGGTATCGCCACCAAAACCGTACTGGCCATAGACCGAGTCACGGCCGTAACGCAGTTTGCTGCGCGACTCCAGACCACCGACGTGTACCACCGCCGCCTCTCCGACCACGGTCAGCCGTTGGGCGCCCAGTACTTGGTCGAAGAAGTGCGTCAGGGTGCTCTGGACCTGCGTCACTTCCTTGCGGCGGTAGCCTTTGTTGTCGGCACCTGGCGTGGTGGCGATAGGCGATGCCGCGCCGCCTGCGATCGGGTTGAGCAAGGCCAGGGTCAGGTCGTTGGTGTTGACTTGCACCGGGGCATTGGGGCGATAGCTGATCTCGCCGGTCCACGCCGTGCCGGTAGGCAAGGTGGTGGAAAAGCTCGCGCCGTAGAGACGAATGTCTTCCGGGTACTCAAGGTAATACTGACCGCGTCCGAGCATCACACTCTGGGCTAGAGCCGAACCGGTGCCCGGCGCGATTCTGTTGGCGGCACCGACGATGGCCGGGATCCGTGCCAGCGTTGTCAGGCCGGCAGTGGTGGTGCCGACCGTCGGGCTACGGCTGTGATAGTTCATGAAGTACAGGCCGTACTCGGTGTCGTCGCCGAGCCAGCGCAGCGCCGTCCCCCACTGCCCGGAGTCGCGGGCGTCGCGGTCACCGCCACGCGGGACGATCACACCTTCCTGGCTGACCTCGAAGCCTTGGCCAAACGCTGCAGCGATCGGTTGCAACGGTGCAATCGCCGGGCTGGCAACGGTGTAGTTCTTGTTGCAACCGTCTGCCACCACGTCGTTACCGAAGAAGGTGCCGCAGTTGTCGACGACAGTCTGATCCCACTCCAGTTGATAGAAACCTTCCACCGAGAGTTGGTCGGTCAGGCTTTGGGAGGCGAACAGCATGTTCACCGGAATCAGGCCTTCCTTGATTTCGGCGCCGGGACGGCGGAACGCTGAAACGTCGATCGGGTTGATGCTGTTGATCGAGTTGCCGATGAAGGTACTTTCACCCCAACTCACCACCTGCTTGCCGGCGCGCACAGTGCCCGGCAGATCGGCGATGGAATAGTTGTGATAGACGAAGGCGTCGAGAAGTTGTGCTCCGGAGGACTTGGCGCCTTCTTTACGGCCGCTGTCACTGATCGGTTTGAACTCGCGGTCCTCGTCCTTGAGTTCGAAGTCGTACCAGTACTTGCCACGCACGAACACCCCGGTGTCGCCATACTTCAATTCGAGGTCATGAATACCTTTGAAGATCTTGGAGAAGGTTTCGCCCTTCTTGAAGTTTAGCCGCCCGTCATCCCCGGTCGAAGACTGGCCGGTCCCGCCATTGACGATGCCCACCAAGGATTTGTCGGCATCGCGCATGCCCCAGCTCGCGCCGATGGACAGCGAAGAGTCAAAGGTCCCCTCGATTTCCCCGATGTTGAATGAAACAGCCTGCGCCTGGGCGCAGCAACCCAAGGCAACCGCAGCGGCCAGCGCTTGCGGCGTGAAGATGGCGCGCATTGTTGTTTTTGTCATGCGTCTTCCCCGGTGAGTGACAGAAGGCCACACCCTACTGCCGCAGGTTGGGAGCGATAAGCGCACCAAGGAGGTATTCGCGATGTACCTCCAAAGGATGAATGCCCGCATGGGACGGGGATTTGCGCGGGTTATGGATGGGCTGGATGGGGGGTTATCAACGTCGCGCATGGCGTGTAGGCGGGGTCTGTCAGCACTGTTACTCATGCTGCAACAGTTCATGTCGTGAATTGCTATTTTTCCTTTGGGCTCAAGCGCTTATTCTTGCCGGGCTTTCACGGCAATCGGGCCGAAAAGCAGGAAGCAATGGCGAGTGTCCCGTCCACGCCATTGGTGACAGATTTCAGAGGAGTTGAAGGTTTTCGACTCATCGCCCCGTGTTCACTGACGTTGATTTATTGCTCCTTGATCAATCGTCTTACTTTGGCCGCTGCGTTTGCAGCGGCCTTTTTTATGGGCGGTGGTTTTGTGACGGCGGTGAAGATTTGCATGCGTTAAAAGTGGTGCCAACTACTTAATCCACTCTAACTTTTTATTACCTACATAACTCTCGGAAATCGACTACATAGTTATGTAATCAGATGAAGCGCCCCTGCGACTAAGGTTAAAAACAAGTCAGCCATTCTTTTGTACTTACGGGCTGACTCTAACCTTATTCATTGCGAGCAATCTTTTCATGAAACCCATTGACTACAACAAGTACCGTTCTACAAAAAGTTTTAACACCCGCGTACGCTTTCTGATCTTCCACTACACAGCCGGCAACTTCTCCAGTTCGGTCAATGCACTGACCGGCCCGAATGTCAGCGCCCACTATCTGGTTCCCGACATCACCGATCCGAGCTACTTGAAAGCAGGTTATACCGGGCAGGAAGTCTTCAACCTCGTCGACGAAACCAAGCGCGCGTGGCACGCGGGGGTCAGTCACTGGGGCAACAGAAGCAATCTGAACGACACGTCTATCGGTGTTGAAATCGTCAACCTTGCAACGTTTAGCCAAGGGGTTTTCAACTTTCCGCCGTATCAGCCAGAACAAATTGCCGCCATTGAAGAGTTGGCGTTAAACATCCTTGAGCGTTACCCGGATATCAGCCCGACCCTTGTTCTGGGGCACTCGGATATTGCGGTCGGTCGCAAGAGTGACCCAGGGCCGAAATTTCCCTGGCATGCCCTTTACTTGAAAGGCGTCGGTGCCTGGTTCGACGATGCCACCCGAGATACCTATCTGCAGCAATATTGCGAGACCGGCATTCCAGCCCGATCCGAATTGCTCAAACTGTTCAAGACTTACGGGTATGACGTTTCCGATGCGTCAACCGAACAAGGCTTCACACACCTTGTTCGGGCCTTTCAGCTGCACTTTCGCCCGAACACGTACGACGGGATCATGGATGCGCAAACGGCCGCGAATCTGGCGGCATTGGTTCACAAGTATTTTCCTTGAAGACCGCTGCAAACCAGATGTCGGGGGCGACTATCCAGAACCGGCAAGGTCAAGCACGGTGACCTTGCCGGCTTCCATCAAAGCGAATATTTCTGCAAATTCGCCATCATTTCCTTCAGCGCTTCAAGGTTGTCCTGCGGATGCGCCGCGCCTTCGAAATCGCAGATCTGTTGCCAATGCGCCGCCACATCTTCCGGCGAGAACCCAATCCGCGGATCAAACCCCGCGCCGAGGCTTCGTTCCCAGCGCACCTTGCCCATCCAGCCGCCACCGACTTCAAACAGCCCGGAGGTTTCCTGGCAGTTCTCGCTGGCGAGGTACACCACCAGCGGGCTGACCAGTTCCGGTTTGAGTTGTTCGAAGACTTGCGGCGGGATCAGGCCTTCGGTCATGCGGGTGCCGCCGGTGGGGGCGATGGCGTTGACCAGGATGTTGTTCTTGCGACCTTCGATGGCCAGGGTGCGGGTCAGGCCGTAGAGGCCGAGTTTGGCCATGCCGTAGTTGGACTGACCGAAGTTGCCGTAAATGCCCGAGGTCGAAGCGGTGAAGATGACGCGGCCGTAGTTTTGCTCGCGCAGGTGCGGCCAGGCGGCGCGGGTGACTTTGTAGGCGCCTTCGACGTGGACGCGGTAAACCAGGTCCCAGTCGCCGTCTTCCATTTTGTGGAAGGTTTTGTCCCGCAGGATCCCGGCGTTGTTGACCACTACATCGACACGGCCGAAGGTGTCCAAGGCGTTCTGAACGATTTTGTCGCCGTCGGTGACGGAGTCATGGTTGGCCTCGGCGATGCCACCGGCCTCACGAATTTCGGCCACCACCCGGTCGGCCGCCGAAGCGTTTGCGCCTTCGCCCTGAGCCGAACCGCCGAGATCGTTGACCAGCACTTTGGCGCCCTGTTTGGCGAACAGCAGCGCGTGGGCCCGGCCCAGACCGCCGCCTGCACCCGTGATGATCACGACTTTATCTTCGAAGCGCACAGACTCATTCATTGGGGGGACTCCAGCAGGCCAGGGGACAATGAGTCCGAGTGTCAGGCACGGCGATGCGGGTCACAATGAACTGGGGTGAGGCTGAATGTTGCGTGATAAGGCAGGGGGATAATCAGGAACAGGCGACCTTGCGCGGCGGTGAAACCAGCTGATCGCGAAACTCCAGATAATGCTTGAGCACCTGCCCCGGCGCCTCGGTTTGAGGGTAGTGGCCAATACCGGGCAACAAGACCGTGTCCGGGTTCGGGATCAGTTCCCGATAACGTTTGACCATGTGAACGCCGGAGATCGGATCGACCTCACCATCGATCACCCGCAACGGCACTTCACCACGCTGCATCGCGCTGACCCAACGCTCGCGCTGGGCACGCCGCTCAGGGATGTAGGCGATCAATTTGTGCATGATCCGTGGCCCGTGATTGCTCTCGATCAAGCTCCAGAAATCGTCCATCTCGCTCTCGGTGGGGCGGCTCTGGGGGCCGAAGATCTGCCGGAAACTCTTCACCAGACCGTCACGGGAAAAGGCTCGCCCGATCATCCAGCCCAAGGGGCTGAGCAGGAGTTTTTGCATCAGTATCGGGCGATGGGTTTCGGGAAACAGGCCGCCATTGAGGAACACACAACTGGCGATATGAATGCGCGCTTCGTAATGCCGGGCCAACAGTTCCTGGGCCACGCTGTCGCCATAATCGTGGGCCAACAGGTGCACTGGCTGCTCGACCTTCACATGCGCCAGTAAAGCCTGTTGCAGATCGGCCTGCTCCAGCAGGCTGTATTCGTGGTCCACCGGTTTGGCGGAGTCGCCAAAGCCGAGCATGTCGCAGGCAATCACCCGATAGCGCTGGGTCAGTGGCTGCCACAGGAAATGCCAGTCCCAACTGGCGGTCGGGAAGCCATGAATGAGCAACAGTGGCTCACCCTGCCCCGCCGTCCAGTAACGGATGGTCTGGCCACGGAAGACGAACGTCTGGCCGCGTTTGCGCCAGACACACAGGGGGATCTCGGCGAGAGGCATTAGAGTTTATAACCCGGGTCTTGTTTATCGAGTTTGCGCAGCAGCGCTGGCCAGGCCAGTGCGCCGCCCATCCCTTGAGCACTTTTGGTGACGCCGGCGATCATCGCCTTGGCGCCCGCCAGAATCTGCGGTTCGATGGCGATCAACTCGGCGCCACCGTTCTGCGCCAGCACCTGGATATCGCAGGCGCGCTGGAAGGTGAACATCATCAGGAATGTGTCGGCGATGGTGCCGCCGCAGGTCAGCAGACCGTGGTTGTGCAGCATCAGGAAATTGTTTTCGCCGAGATCGGCTTGCAGCCGCGCTTTCTCTTCATGGTTAAGCGCAACACCTTCGTAGGCGTGATAAGCCAGGCTGGACAGGACAAACAACGATTGTTGGCTGATCGGCAAAATGCCTTGTTTCTGCGCCGACACGGCGACACCGGCAGCGGTGTGGGTGTGCAGCACGCAGACGACATCGTGACGAACCTCGTGCACCGCGCTGTGGATGGTGTAACCGGCCGGGTTGATCTCGTAAGGGCTGTCCATCAGCTTGTTGCCGGCCTGATCCACCTTGACCAGGCTGGACGCAGTAATCTCGTGGAACATCAGCCCGAACGGGTTGATCAGAAAGTCTTCGGTACCGGGGACCTTGGCCGAGATGTGGGTAAAAATCAGGTCATCCCAGCCATGCAGGGCGACCAGACGATAGCAGGCGGCAAGATCGACGCGGGTTTGCCACTCGGCGGCGCTGACCTGGTCTTTGACACTGTGTGGCGATTGGACGGGGGCTACGTACACGGCAAGGAACCTCTAATTTTTATTCTTGGGGTTTCTATTGTTTACCGACGTTACAGGAGTCTAGTCACGCCCCGGCAATCGTGTAGTTGCATTGGCAGCCAGCTTGATGGCCTAGCGAGTCAGTACGCCAATGAACGTGGATCCATGTCAAAGTACTGCCGCCAACAAGGGTGCGGCGAACAGATTCAGCAGCCCCGTCAGAACCATGACTAACCCCGCCACCGAGCCCTCTTCACCCCCCACTTCATGTGCCCGACTGACCCCGGCACCGTGGGCACCGACACCAAACAGCGCCCCCCGAGCCAAGGCACTGCGCAGGGGCAACCACTTGAGCAGAACGCCACCGAGCATCGCCCCGAACACGCCGGTGAACATCACAAACACCGCCGTCAGTTCCGGTACGCCGCCCAGGTCATGGGCCAGCGGCATGGCAAAAGGCGTGGTGATCGAGCGCGGCACCAGCGACATCGTCACCGAACTGTCCAGCGCCAGCGCCTTGGCCAGCCCGAACGAACTGCCGATGGACGCCGCGCTGCCCGCCAGCATCCCCAGCAACAACGCCGACCAATGCCGCATCAGCATCTGCCGCTGCTGCCAGATCGGCACTGCAAAAGCGACGGTAACCGGCCCCAGCACCAGCATCAGCCAATGGGTGTTGCTCGAGTATTCGGCATACGCGGTGTGCAGCGGCACAGCGAGTGCCAACAAAAGGGCCGGGGCCAGAATCAGTGGCGACAGCACATAGCGCCCGGTGCGACGGTAGATCCAGCGGCTGAATAAATAAGCCAGCAGCGTGAAGGCCAGCCAGAACATCGGCATCAGCTCAAGCTTCACGAGACCTCCTCAACCGCACCACCAGTTCCACGGTAAATGCGGTCACCAGCATCACCATCAGTGTGCTGACGCCAATCACCAGCAAAATTCGCCAACCGTCGCTGCGCAGCAGACCGCCGTAATCGAGCAGGCTCATGAGCGCCGGAATGAAGAACAACAGCATCTCGGCCATCAACAGGCCGGCGCCCATTTGCAGCGCTGCCGGTTTGACCACTCCCAAAGCGAACGCCAGCAGCAACAACACCATGCCGATGACACCACCGGGAATCGGCCAGGCAAACCACACGGCCATCTGGCAGCCGAGCAGGTAAATGGCGAGCAGCACCGCCAATTCGGTCGCCAGTCGAGCCAAGCTTTTCAAGGTTGATGCGTTCATGTCTTCGGTCCTCGCTGGTGCTCATTTTACGGAGCGGGCTTCCATACCAGAAACGAATTGTTAGACTCGACACTATTCCAATATGGAATCATGCACATGGAATTCAAACAGTTACGCAGCTTCGTCGAGGTCATGCATCAGGGTGGTTTTACTCAAGCCGCCAAGACCCTGCACATCAGTCAATCGGCGGTGAGCAAACAGGTCGCTCAGCTGGAACAGAGCCTCGGCACTGCGCTGCTCGAGCGGCAGGGTTCGCAGCTGCGCCTGACTGCGGCCGGCAGCGTGGTCCTTCTACGGGCCGAAGGCATGTTGCGGCTGCGCAACGAACTGCTCAGTGAGCTGGATGACTTGAGCCAACTGGCCCGCGGGGAATTGCGCCTGGGTTTGCCGCTACTGGGCAGCGACGCGCTGTTCGCCGGACTGTTCGCCGAGTACCGGCGACGCTACCCCAACATCAGCATTCAATTGCTTGAGGGCGGTAGCCTGAACATCGAACAGGCCGTTTTGAGTGGAGAGCTGGAACTGGGTGGCAGCCTGTTGACGAAGGACCCGCAGTTCGCCTTCCAGCCTTTCTGCGATGAACCGCTGGACGCCCTGCTGCCGGCCGATCATCCGCTGGCGTCGAAGACGGTGATTGGGCTGGAGGAATTGGCCGACACGCCATTCCTGCTGTATCAGCGCAGCTTCGTGCTCAACGACCGCTTGCTGCAAGCCTGCCAGCAACTGGGTTTTACGCCGAAGGAAGGTGGTCGCAGCGGCCAGGCTGACTTTCTTGCGGCGCTGGTGGCTGCCGGTCAAGGTGTGGTGCTATTGCCGCGCGTGGTGGCTCGCGGGCTGGTGCGGCCAGGCGTGGTGCGCCTGACCTTGAACGCGCCGAGCTATCTGCGCTGGGATATCGCCTTCATCTGGCGTCAGGGCGCGTACTTGTCAAAAGCCGCGCAAGCCTGGCTCGCCTTGCTGCGCGAGCGACCGGTCAGCCCCGCAGAGCGCTGACCAGCTCCGCCAGCCAAGGTTCGGCGTCGGTTTCCGGCGTCACGCTTTCGCTGGCGTCCAGACGCAGCATCGGCAGGACTTCGCGTAGGCCCAGTTCGCCGAACAATTCACGCATTTGCTCGCCGCCACCGCAGAACGTATCGCCGTAACTCGCATCGCCCAGACCAATCACGGCGCCCGGCAAGCCACGCCAGGCAGCCGGCAACTGGTCGCGAATGGCGAAATACAACGGTTGCAGGTTGTCCGGCAACTCGCCCATGCCGGTGGTCGAGGTCACCGCCAGGAAAGCTTCGGGAGCAAAGGCCTGAACATCGGCGAGGCTTGCACGCGGGTTGTGCCAGGCTTCGAAACCCGCAGCTTTTAAAATATTGGCGGCGTGGCGGGCGACTTCTTCAGCCGTGCCGTACACCGAGCCGGAAAGGATGGCGACTTTCATCAATCTGATCCTGAAGCTGAGTAAAAAGACGGGGGATATTAACAGTCATGGCAAGAAAGCTGCGATTGACTCTCAATTAACGCTGATGGCCAGTAGACAGTGCTCAGTGTTCTTCTAGAATGCAGCGCTCAATCAAATTGGAAAGGATTCTCCGATGATTAACGCCCAACTGCTGCAAATGGTGATCAACGCTTCCAACGACGGCATCGTGATTGCCGAAAAGGAAGGCGAGCAGGACAACATCCTGATTTACGTCAACCCCGCATTCGAGCGCCTGACGGGTTACACCAGCGAAGAAATCCTCTACCAGGATTGCCGTTTTCTTCAGTCTGGTGACCGCGACCAGGAAGCACTCCCGTTGATTCGCGAGGCGTTGAGCAGTGGCGGTTCCTGCCGGGAAATCCTCAGGAATTACCGCAAGGACGGCACGCCGTTCTGGAACGAGCTATCCCTTTCGACGGTGAAGAACCCGGATGACGGACAGACTTATTTCATCGGTGTACAGAAAGACGTCACCCTTCAGGTCAAGGCGCAGCAGCGAGTTGCGCAGTTGGAGGCGCAATTGGCTGAGGTCCAGGCCGAGCTTGCCGCACTAAAAGCGACGAACGGCGAAAACAAATCGAAGAATTGATTGTCATTAACTACAATCACCAGTGACTTTGTAACTATTTCTGTCGAGCAGATCATGCAACGCGACGCACTCCTGACTCAGGATGAGCTGGATTTTATCCAGACAATGCAACACAACCCGCAACTCAATGTGCGGGATGCGACGTCGAGCCTGCTCGTCAACGGTGGTTCACAAATCCGTGACTTGCTCACGCGCCTTGCCGCTCATGAGCAAGTCACCATCCAGGCCAACTTCGAAAATCAGCAAATGACTTTCCCGCTGCACCTGGTGGAAGACGAATTTCACGCAATGCATTTACGCCTCGGCGTCCCCAGCATCTATGAAGACGGACCGATGGTCCGGCCATGGCGCCTGGTACTCGAAGAACCGGTAGCGTTGGAGAATGCCAATGGCCAGCCCGGTACAATGTGGGTGCACGAGGTGTCGTTCAAAGGGGTTTTGCTGGAAGTTCGCAACAAGACCAAACCGCCCAAACATTTCGCCTTGTGGTTCAGCCCGTCTGGCTACGAGCGCATCGCATTGCGCGGCACCTTCGAGAAAGAAACCGAGCACGGCTTCTTTGCCTATCAGTTGAATCAGGGTGACAAGGACGAAACCGAGCGTCTGCGCCAGTACATCCTTCAACAGCATCGGCTGACGCATCCGGCCATGCATCTCTGACTCAAGTGTCCAGGTTGCCTGTCAGGAACTGTTTCAAACGCTGACGCATGACCAATCCTTCGTTACCCAGACATCCAATCGACGATCCAGCCAGGCTTTCCTGCACCAGATCGGACGCATCCCCCGCCAGCATCAACTGACAATCCAGGCTAAAGGCCAGGCGTTTCAATCGCCGTGGCAACTCGGGCGCAGGCGAGTGATTGGAAACCAGCACCAGCGCCCGGGGTTTGACTCTTTCGCAGACCAGGGTCAATTCATCGAATGGCTGACCGATAGCCAACACTTGAATAGCCGAATCGACACCGCTCAGAAACAGCGCCGTGACCAGCACTTCGAGTTCACGACACTGATCGCTCAGGGCGCAGACAATCACCCGTCGCGGCTGCAGGACACGCACTAGCAGCAGGCGTTGCAACACTCGAGAACGCAAAAATCCATCCAGGAAAAACCACTCGCTGGCCTGACCGAATGCGTCATGGCGCTGTAGCAGTTGCTTCCAGAGCGGAAGCAGAATGTCCTGAAACACGACAGTCAGGGGATAACTGGAAAAGATCTGTCCATAAACCTGCTCCAGTCGAACCTCATCAAAGGCATTCACTGCCGCCTGAACCTGTTGCTGCCATTGCGTGTAGTCAGCGTGTACGAGTTCATTCGGGATGATGTGCGACAGGGTTTGAAGCGGTGCAATCCTGGCCAGGATCTTGCCGATTTTACTGACAGCAACGCCGCGTTCGATCCAGCCAAGAATGCTGCGGACTCGTTCGATATCGGTCATCGAATACAGTCTGTGCCCACTTTCGGTACGCGCAGGCTGTATCAGCCCATAGCGGCGTTCCCATGCACGTAGCGTGACCGGGTTGACCCCGGTCAGGCGCGCGACTTCGCGAATCGGAAACAGTTCTTCCTGTACGAGAGGAAGACTGGACTGTAATCCCGTGACCACGTCAGTCAGGACAGGCATTTTGATTTTCTACGTCCATGTATGAAATTGGATCCCATTCTACCTCTCCTGCCCCCACACCATTCAAGACGTTAATGGCGACGAATATCACTGACGTACCCGACAGAATCAGGAATAATCCTTGCTTGTTCCAAGACGCAGCCCACCACCCCGGCGCTGCGCCTGGCGAAACTCCTACCCGGAGCGACGCGATTGTTATACGGAGATGCACAATGTCTACCTCACCCGTCACGCTGATGGTTGCGCGCCGCGTCACCGATGGGCGTTATCAAGACCTGATCGCCTGGTTGCACGAAGGCGAACAACTGGCCACCGATTTTCCCGGCTATCTCGGTTCTGGCGTACTCGCTCCGCCGCCCGACGATGACGAATTCCAGATTATTTTCCGCTTTGCCGACGAGCAGACGCTGCACGCCTGGGAGCATTCTGTATCGCGCACCGCATGGCTGGCACGCGGCAGTGACTTGTTTGCCCATCCAACGGAACATCGTGTCAGTGGCATCGAAGGCTGGTTCGGCGCGGCCGGCCAGCGACCACCACGCTGGAAACAGGCCGTGGCGATATGGTTGGCGTTCTTTCCGGTGTCCCTGCTGTTCAACTTTGTCCTCGGGCCGTTGCTGAGCGACATGGGTCTGCTGAGCCGGGTATTCGTCAGCACCTTGTGCCTGACCCCACTGATGGTCTACTTCTTCATTCCGCTGTCGACCCGCCTGCTGGCCAGCTGGCTGAACACCACGCCGGCACGGCCGTTGCCCGCCGCACCCACTCCTCAAAACCACTAATTTCCATGTGGGAGCGAGCCTGCTCGCGATGAGGCCATAACATTCAACATCTTTGTTGGCTGTAATACCGCCATCGCGAGCAGGCTCGCTCCCACAGGGAAAGCCCCACGATAGGTGAATGCCGCCGTGCGCTGGTATAGTTTTGCTCTTACCGCGACGCGAGCCGTTCATGACCTCTTTCGTAGCTCCAATCCTCATCACCGGTGCCGGCCAACGTGTCGGCCTGCACTGCGCGCAGCGTTTGCTCGAGGATGGCCAGCCGGTGATCTTCAGCTACCGCAGTGAACGCCCCGGCGTGCAAATCCTGCGCGACCTGGGGGCGACCGCGGTGTTTGCCGACTTCTCCACTGAAACCGGGATCTTCGCGTTCATCAGCGAACTGAAAAACCATACCGGCAGCCTGCGGGCGATTGTCCATAACGCCTCCGAATGGCTGGCCGAAACCCCGGACACCGACGCCACTGCCTTCACCCGCATGTTCAACGTACACATGCTGGCGCCCTACCTGATCAATCTGCATTGTGCCGACTTGCTGCAACGCTCAAGCCCCGCCGACATCGTGCACATCAGCGACGACGTGACCCGCAAGGGCAGCAGCAAGCACATTGGCTACTGCGCCAGCAAAGCCGGGCTCGACAGCCTCACCCTGTCCTTCGCCGCGAAATACGCGCCGACAATCAAGGTCAACGGTATCGCGCCAGCCCTGCTAATGTTCAACCCCGACGACGACGCGGCATACCGCGCCAAGGCACTGGCCAAGTCCGCGCTGGGTATCGAACCCGGCAGCGAAGTGATCTACCAGAGCCTGCGTTATTTGCTCGACAACCCTTATGTCACCGGCACGACCCTGACCGTCAACGGCGGACGGCACATCAAATAAGCGGCCCCCGCGAGGATGTTCCATGACGTTATCCCTGCCCCAGAACGCCCTGTCCCAGAGCTACCGCGAAATCCTCATCGGCCTCGGTGAAAACCCCGACCGCGAGGGTCTGCAAGACACCCCGGTTCGCGCGGCAAAAGCCATGCAGTACCTCTGCCGTGGTTATGAGCAAAGTGTCGAAGAGATCGTCAACGGCGCGCTGTTCGCTTCCGATAACGATGAAATGATCATCGTCGACAACATCGAGCTGTACTCGCTCTGCGAACATCACATGCTGCCCTTCATCGGCAAGGCGCATGTGGCTTATATTCCAACGGGCAAAGTGCTGGGCCTGTCGAAGATTGCACGACTGGTGGACATGTTCGCCCGTCGCCTGCAAATCCAGGAAAACCTCACCCGGCAAATCGCCGAAGCTGTACAGCAAGTGACCGGCGCGGCGGGTGTCGCGGTGGTCATCGAAGCCAAGCACATGTGCATGATGATGCGCGGCGTCGAGAAACAGAATTCGACCATGAACACCTCGGTGATGCTCGGCGCCTTCCGCGAGTCGAGCAATACCCGCCAGGAGTTCCTGCAATTGATTGGACGGAGCAAGTAGCAATGCCACAACTTCAACCAGGAACGGCACGCATCCGGGTCAAGAACCTGTGTCTGCGGACCTTCATCGGGATCAACGAGGATGAAATCCTCAACAAGCAGGATGTGCAGATCAACCTGACCATCCTGTATGCCGCTCAGGAAGCGGTGCGTGACAACGACATCGATCACGCGCTGAACTACCGCACCATCACCAAGGCGATCATCGCCCACGTGGAAGGTAATCGCTTCGCCCTGCTCGAACGCCTGACCCAGGAAATTCTCGATCTGGTCATGGCCAACGAGTCGGTGTTGTACGCCGAGGTCGAAGTCGACAAGCCCCACGCCCTGCGATTCGCCGAGTCGGTGTCGATTACCCTGGCCGCGAGCCGCTGACCGTCTGGCACATTGCTCGTCAGACTTTTATCATCCGCGCACGAATTGATTGCACAGAGCCCGCCATGACCGATCAACAACGCCTGGAACTCGAAGCCGCCGCCTTTCGCCGGCTGGTCGCCCACCTGGACAGCCGCAAGGATGTGCAGAACATCGACCTGATGAACCTCTCCGGTTTCTGCCGTAACTGCTTGTCCAAGTGGTACAAGGCCGCTGCCGATGAACGCCAGATCGAGGTCAGCCTCGATGACGCCCGCGAAGTGGTTTACGGCATGCCGTACGCCGAGTGGAAAGCCCAATACCAGCAAGAAGCCAACGCCGAACAACAAGCGGCGTTCGCCAAAGGAAAACCCAATGAGTGATTTGAACACCCTGCGCGCCAGCCTCAAGAGCGGCGAACACGTTTTTGCCGATACCCTGGCCTTCATCGCCGCCGGCTACGACTATCAGCCTCAGGCTTTCAACAACGGCGGCGTGGAAAACGCAGCCGGGCAGAATGAAGGCTCGTGCAAGACCCTGGGTCTGGCGCTGCTGGAAGGCTTGAGCGATGAAGAAGCACTGTTGGCGTTCGGCGAGCATTACCGTTCGGTGGTGGCCACGCCCGAGGGCAGCGATCACGGCAATATCCGTGCGTTGATTGCTCATGGATTGGCCGGTGTGAAGTTCGCTCAGCAGCCGCTAAACCGCCGCTGATTCACGAAAGTTAAAAATCAAAAGATCGCAGGCTTCGCCAGCTCCACAGGGTGTACGTATTCCCCTGTAGGAGCTGGCGAAGCCTGCGATCTTTTCGCTTCTACAGCACATCCCGACTTTTAAGATTGATCCGGCAACTTTATTTCGTTTGCCGGGCACCGCTGCTCACGGCTTAGATAAAAAGAAGCATCCCTTCTTCAGAGTCGGTCATCCATGAGCAGCGAAACCATCAGCCAGTCGATCAACATCGTTCATCCCGTCACGCTCAGCCACGGCAAAAATGCCGAGGTCTGGGACACCGATGGCAAACGCTACATCGACTTCGTCGGCGGCATCGGTGTATTGAACCTCGGCCATTGCCATCCGCGCATCGTCGAGGCCATTCGCGAACAAGCCACCCGACTGACCCACTACGCGTTCAACGCCGCCCCGCATGTGCCCTACATCGAACTGATGGATCGTCTCACCGCGTTTATTCCGGTGGACTACCCGGTCAGCGGCATGCTCACCAACAGCGGTGCGGAAGCGGCGGAAAACGCCTTGAAGATCGTGCGTGGCGCCACCGGTCGCACGGCCGTCATCGCCTTCGACGGCGCCTTCCATGGCCGCACCCTCGCCACGCTTAACCTCAACGGCAAAGTCGCGCCCTACAAACAGAAAGTCGGCGTGCTGCCGGGTCCGGTTTTTCACCTGCCCTTCCCGAGCAAGGACAACGGCGTGACCTGCGCCGAGGCCCTGAAAGCCATGGACCGGCTGTTCAGCGTCGAGATCGACATCGATGACGTCGCCTGTTTTATCGTCGAACCGGTGCAGGGCGAATCGGGCTTCCTGACGCTGGACGTCGAGTTCGCCCAGGCGCTACGCCGCTTCTGTGATGAAAAAAACATCCTGCTGATCGCTGATGAAATCCAGTCCGGCTTCGGTCGCACCGGCCAGCGTTTTGCATTTTCTCGACTGGGCATTGAGCCGGACCTGATTCTGCTGGGCAAAAGTATCGCTGGCGGTGTGCCGCTGGGTGCGGTGGTCGGACGCAAGTCGTTGCTCGACACCTTGCCCAAGGGCGGACTGGGCGGCACCTATTCGGGCAACCCGATTGCCTGCGCCGCGGCACTGGCAACCCTGGACGAGATGACCGATGCGAACCTTCACACCTGGGGCTCGCAACAGGAAGAAGCCATCGTCAGCCGCTACGAGGCCTGGCGCGCCAATAAGCTTTCCCCGTTTCTGGGCCGCTTGACCGGCGTTGGCGCGATGCGTGGCATCGAACTGATCAATCCCGACGGCACACCCGCCTCAGCGCAGTTGACCCAACTGCTGGCCCTGGCCCGCGACGCGGGCTTGCTGCTGATGCCCAGCGGCAAGTCGCGAAACATCATTCGACTGCTGGCACCGCTGACTACCGAGGCAGCGGTGCTGGAGGAAGGGCTGGATATCCTCGAGGCCTGCCTGTCGAACCTTTCCTGAAAAGCAAACTACGATCAGGGACTGACATAGCGAATTATGTTCGCTTGTAGTCCCCGATTTTGCGTCGCAATACTGGCCAAATACCCCTTTTACCAAGCGAGATCACTACCACCTACAAGCCTGAGGCAGTCATGTATCACGACAATATAATTTATAAAAAAAAGTCCAATGATCCTCAATTCCTGCTTGGCGTAGCCGTGGTGCTGTTTCTCGGCTCCTACCTGATGAACCTGGGCAACAGCGCCCTCAGTCATTTCCTGCATCCGCTGTTGGGCAATGCCCCGGACAGCCTGACCGCGCGCAATATCGCCATCGGCCTGGTGATTGCCGCACTGGGCACGCTGAACTTTCACGTCCTCGGACACTTGAAATTCAAAGTGCAGACCACCGTGGTCTGGATCGAACTGCTGATCCTGTTCCTGGCGTTCTTCGACACCTTCGATCTCTCTTACAGCTTCATCCTCGACAAGATCGGCTTCCTGATCATCCAGGGCGCCGCGACCACGCTATACATCTCCGCCATCGCGATTGTGATTGCCTTCGTGCTGGCGTTGATCGGTGCCGTGGCCAAGCTGTCGAACAACGGCCTGGCCAATGCCATCGCCTCGTTCTACACCTCGTTCTTTCGCGGTGTTCCGCTGCTGATCCAGATCTACCTGATTTACCTCGGACTGCCGCAACTGGGTTATGTGGTGGACGCAGTGCCGGCCGGCATCCTCGCGTTGTCGTTGTGCTACGGCGCCTATATGACCGAGATTTTTCGTGCGGGCATCCAGAGCATTCCGGTGGGTCAGTGGGAGGCCTCACGAGCCCTGGGCATCAGCCCGTTCAAGACCCTGAGCCGGGTGATCATGCCGCAAGCCTTGCGGGTGATCATCCCGCCCACCGGCAACCAGTTCATCGCCATGCTCAAGGACAGTTCGCTGGTGTCGGTGATCGGTGTCTGGGAATTGATGTACCTGGCCAAGACCCAGGGTCGCGCGGACTTCCGCCACCTGGAAATGCTGATTACCGCTGCAATGATTTACTGGGCCCTGTCGTTCATCCTCGAACGGGTGCAGGCGCGGATCGAAAAACGGGTCAACCGATCCATTGCAAGGGGTTGATGGGTGATGACTACGGCAGAACGACTCGACCTGGCACCTGTTGCGCAGGCCAGCCCTTCGATGATTTCCATCATCGGTTTGAACAAGTGGTACGGCGACTTCCACGCCTTGCGCGATGTCGACCTGAACGTCGCCACGGGCGAAATCCTGGTGGTGTGCGGGCCGTCAGGCTCGGGCAAGTCGACGATGATTCGTTGCATCAACCATCTGGAGAATTTCCAGAAAGGCCACATTCAGGTCAACGGCATCACCCTCACCAGCGAGGCAGAAAGTGTCAGCGCGGTGCGCCGGGAAATCGGCATGGTGTTCCAGAGCTTCAACCTGTTCCCGCATTTGAGTGTGATCGACAACTTGACCCTGGCCCCGCAACTGGTGCAAGGAGTGTCGAGCGCCGAGGCGAAAAAGCGCGCTCAGGTCTACCTGGAGCGGGTGCGAATTGCCGAACACGCCGACAAGTACCCTTCGCAACTGTCCGGCGGCCAGCAGCAGCGCGTGGCGATTGCCCGGGCGCTGTGCATGAACCCCAAAGTGATGCTGTTCGACGAACCCACCTCGGCCCTCGACCCGGAAATGGTCCACGAAGTGCTGGACGTGATGGGTGAGTTGGCCACCGACGGCATGACCATGATTTGCGTAACCCACGAAATGGGTTTTGCCAGCAAGGTCGCCGACCGCGTGCTGTTCATGGACCAGGGCCAGGTCATCGAACAAGCCACCCCTTCCGAATTTTTCAACAACCCGCAAACCGAACGCGCACAGAAATTCCTGTCACAGATCATTGGTCACTGAGCACCGCTTCGCCCCTTCATAACAATAACGATAAGTGGAGATGGACATGGTCAGCAAAAAACACGTAGTCGCAGCCGCAATGTCGCTGGTGTTCGTCGGCGCCGCCAACGCCGGAGCCGTTCTGGACAAAATCCAGAGCAGCAAAACAATGACCGTCGCCACGTCGGCGACCTGGCCACCCCAAGGGTTTATCAACGACAAGAATGAAATCGACGGGTTTGATATCGACGTTTCCAAGGAGATCGCCAAGCGTCTCGGCGTCGCGGTCAAGTTCATCACGCCTGACTGGGACGTGATCACCGCCGGCAAGTGGAGTGGGCGCTGGGACGTGTCCGTGGGCTCGATGACTGCGACCAAGAGCCGCTCACGAATCCTCGATTTCCCCGGGACCTATTACTACGTTCCCTACGTCTTTGCAGTGCACGACAAATCCACTGTCACCGACCACAAAGCACTTAATGGCAAAACCATCGGCGTCGAAGGTGGCACCACGTCCGAGGACTATTTCAGCCAGGCGCTGGCTATTGAAACCACTGACGTGCCACCCGTCGTTTATGACGTAAAGACCACAAAAATAAAGACCTACTCCGGTTCCGTCGGGCCGCTGGACGACCTGCGCCTGGGCGACGGCGCACGGCTGGACGCCATCCTCACTCAACGCAGCACACTGGATGCCGCCGTCAAGAAGGGTTACCCATTGCGGGCCGTCGACAATGCTGTGGCGTTCTACGAGCCGCTGGCCATCGCCACCGACAAGGGTGACCCGGAACTGACCGCCAAGCTCGGTGAAATCGTTGGTGAGATGCACAAGGACGGCACGCTGACCAAGCTGTCGGACAAGTGGTACGGCGTCGACTACTCGACCATCAAATAAACGCCTGCCCCCCTGTGAGAGCGAGCCTGCTCGCGAAAGCGGTGGGTCAGCTTGCATTGATGGTGTATGTGCCGGCGTCTTCGCGAGCAGGCTCGCTCCCACAAAAGATAATTTCTCAAGGATCGACAATGTCCTTCCCCACCACCTGGTACTCCCAAACCTCGCTGCCCCGAGCGGCCAGGTCCGAATTGAACACCGATGAAACCTGCGACGTCTGCATCATCGGTGCTGGTATCGCAGGCCTGACCGCTGCCCTGGAGCTGACCCGGCGCGGCAAACGCGTGATCATCCTCGAAGCCCAGCAAGTCGCCTGGGGCGCGTCCGGTAGAAATGGTGGCGTGGTCTCGCCGGGCTGGGCTGAAGGGTCGGGGGCGATCCGCAAGAAACTTGGATTGGAACAAGCCAAAGCGCTCTTTCAACTATCGGTCGAGGGCGTGGAGATTGTCCGCCGCAACATCGCCGAACTGGCATTGCCCGGTTGCGATCCATCCGCCGGTACGATTCAGGTCAAGCGTTACGACGACGGTGCTGGTGTGAAAAACCACATCGACACGATACGCCGCGACTTCGGCTATGAACTCAACTTCCTCGACACAGGCCAAGTCCGCGAACGAGCTCACACCCTGCGCTATTTCCAGGGCATCGAGGATCCGAAGGCGCTGCACTTTCACCCGCTGAACTATTGCCTGGGACTGGCCCTCGCCATCGAAGCAGCGGGAGGCCGGATTTTCGAACAATCAAAAATGCTGGCCTGGCATCGCGAAGGCGACGACAAAATTGTCCAGACCGCTCACGGCACCGTGTGCTGCCAGAACCTGGTGTTCTGCGCCGGCGGTTATGGCGGCCCGGAACTGCAAAAACTCAGCCGCGCCTACCTGCCCATTGCTACCTATGTGGTGCTGACCGAACACCTGGGCGACTCGATCAAAAACGTCCTGGACTCCGGCGCCGCGTTCTCCGACGACCGCCGCGCCTCGGACTACTACCGCGTGGTTGAAGGCGACCGCCTGCTCTGGGGCGGACGCATCACCACCCGCAACGAACAGAACGAAAAGGCCCTCGCCACCATGCTCAAGGCCGACATGGTGTCGGTCTATCCACAACTGGCCCCGGTCAAAATCGAATTGGCCTGGTCCGGCCTGATGGGTTACTCCACCAACAAGATGCCCAACCTGGGATTGCTCGAACCGGGCGTCTGGGCCTGCACCTCGTTTGGTGGCCATGGCTTGAATACCGGCTCGATTGGCGGCAGGGTCATCGCCGAAGCGGTGTGCGGGGAAAGTTCGCGTTATCAGCTGTTCAAACCGTACTTGCTGGACTGGAACGGCGGACCGTTCGGGCGGATTGCCGCCAATGCCATCTATCAATCGTTGAAGGTCATGGACTTTGTTCAGGAACGGCTAAAAGGCTGACGGCGCCACACTCCCCTGTGGGAGCGAGCCTGCTCGCGAAAGCGATTTTTCATTCAACATTGATGTCGATTGACACACCGCTTTCGCGAGCAGGCTCGCTCCCACAGGGTTGATCGGACATTTCTGCGAGTACAAAAAAACCGGCCGAGGCCGGTTTTTTCATTTGCTACGCAATTAGAACGAAGCGTTCTGCAGGTCGTCGAGGTAACGCTCGGCGTCCAGTGCTGCCATGCAGCCCGCGCCGGCCGAGGTGATAGCCTGACGGTAAACGTGGTCAGCCACGTCACCGGCCGCGAAGATACCTTCGAGGCTGGTGGCAGTGGCGTTACCGTCACGGCCGCCCTGCACAACCAGGTAGCCGTCTTTCAAGGTCAGCTGACCTTCGAACAACGACGTGTTCGGGGTGTGGCCGATGGCGATGAATACGCCGTCGACTGTCAGCTCGTCGAAGCTGCCGTCGTTGTTCTTCAGGCGGGCACCGGTCACGCCCATGTTGTCGCCCAGGACTTCGTCCAGAGTCGAGTTCAGCTTCAACACGATCTTGCCTTCGGCAACCCGGGCATTCAGCTTGTCGATCAGGATCTTCTCGGCGCGGAAGGTTTCGCGACGGTGGATCAGGGTGACCTTGCTGGCGATGTTGGCCAGGTACAGCGCCTCTTCAACAGCGGTGTTGCCGCCACCGACCACGGCCACTGGCTTGTTGCGGTAGAAGAAACCATCGCAGGTCGCGCAGGCCGAAACGCCTTTGCCCATGAACGCTTCTTCCGACGGCAGGCCCAGGTAACGAGCGCTGGCGCCGGTGGCGATGATCAGCGCGTCGCAGGTGTAAGTCGCGCTGTCGCCGGTCAGGGTGTACGGCTTGGCAGCGAAGTCCACGGCATTGATGTGATCGAAGACGATTTCGGTTTCAAAGCGCTCGGCGTGCTCTTTCATGCGGTCCATCAGCGCCGGGCCGGTCAGGCCGTGGACGTCGCCAGGCCAGTTATCGACTTCGGTGGTGGTGGTCAGTTGACCGCCGGCTTGCATGCCGGTGATCAGCAATGGCTTGAGGTTGGCACGGGCGGCATAGACCGCGGCGCTGTAACCGGCAGGGCCGGAACCGAGAATAATCACTCGCGAATGACGGACTTCAGACATGACCTGCTCCTGTTGACCGGCCCGAAACTTCTGGCGCGGAACGCCGGGTTGCCGGCGGGAATAAAAAAGGACCGTTGAAAGCACTTGGGGAAGGCTTGAGCTCGACAGCCCTGTAAAAAGTATGGGGTGCAGCGTATCGAGGGGGCGAAGATTAAGGAAATACGGTTTAACAATCCAGCTCATAGGCGGTCTCTATCCCATCACGATGGATACATAGGCGCCTTTGTTACAGTTAATGTCGATGCTGCTACCGCGCTTTCGCCCGTCAGGCAAAGCCGGTAAGGTCGGCGCGTTTTCCCCTTTGCTCGGAGCACGTTATGCCCGCCCCCGTTCTGTCCGGCCCGCAATACCTGCGCGAAGGCCTCAAGTTGGTCCTGAGCCCAAGCCTGCGTTTGTTCGTGCTGTTGCCTCTGATGATCAACCTGGTGCTGTTCGTCGGATTGATCTACCTGGCCAGCCATCAATTCAGCCTGTGGGTCGATACGTTGATGCCGTCCCTGCCCGACTGGCTGGGTTTTCTCAGTTATGTGCTCTGGCCGTTGTTCGTGGTGCTGGTGGTGTTGATGGTGTTCTTCACCTTCACCATGCTGGCCAACGTCATCGCCGCGCCATTCAACGGTTTCCTCGCGGAAAAAGTCGAAGTGGTGGTGCGCGGCACCGACGATTTTCCGTCCTTCAGCTGGGGTGAACTGATCGCCATGATCCCCCGCACCCTGGCCCGGGAAATGCGCAAACTCGGCTACTTCCTGCCACGCGCCATCGGGCTGTTCATCCTCTCGTTCATCCCGGTGGTTAACATCATTGCCGCACCGTTGTGGCTGCTGTTCGGGGTGTGGATGATGGCGATCCAGTACATCGACTACCCGGCGGATAACCACAAACTGGGCTGGAACGAGATGCTCGCCTGGCTGCGCGAGAAGCGCTGGCAGAGCATGAGTTTTGGCGGAAGTGTTTATCTGGTGCTGCTGATTCCGGTGGTCAACATTCTGATGATGCCGGCGGCTGTGGCGGGTGCGACGTTATTTTGGGTGAGGGAAGGTGGAGATCAAAGTCCTGCTCACCGATAGGATGCAGGACAAAGTTTTTCAACCAACAACGTCTCTGAGGTGCCCATAAAAATCTGTTTTATGGTCCCTCAAGTGGAAGGAAAGCAATCATCAGTGGGCGAAAAAAGTGACACCCCCTTCCTCCGGCATTAAAGTAGCAGAGTTTACGGAAAGCAGGCATGGCCAGTCCGCGCGGAAGCGGTCCAGTGACTGTCGAAAGAAGGAAGTTAAAAAACGCGCTTTCAATGGGCGAGCATTTTAAGAACCGCGAATGCGGCAAGACAATTACTGGCGCTACCAAACCCCGTGAAAACGGTCCGACTACCCAAGTTGGCAAAAACGAAGCAGACGGGACATGAGCATTGAAAAAAATTGCTATTCTCCAATCCAATTACATCCCTTGGAAGGGATATTTCGACATGATCGCCGCAGTAGACGAGTTTATTCTCTACGACGACATGCAGTACACCCGTCGTGATTGGCGTAATCGCAATCAAATCAAAACACCCCAAGGCGTGCAGTGGTTAACCGTTCCGGTACAGGTGAAAGGCAAGTACCATCAAAAAATAAACGAAACCGAGATTGATGGTCTCGACTGGATGGAGTCGCACTGGAAGTCTCTCGTGCAGAACTACCGCCGCGCGCCTTACTTTAACGAAGTAGCGTCATGGCTGGAGCCGCTCTATACGGCCAACATTTACACCCATATTTCCCAATTGAATCTTCGTTTCATTCAAGCCATCTGCCAGTATCTCGGCATAACTACATTGATTAGTAGCTCATCGGACTACACGCTGCTTGACGGAAAAACAGAACGCCTGGCTGATCTGTGCGTCCAGGCGGGCGCAGGCGAATATATATCCGGACCTTCGGCAAAGGACTACGTTGACGAATCCGTCTTCAGCCAACTGAACATCAAGCTAACCTGGTTCGACTATTCTGGTTACCGCGAATACCCTCAGCTGTGGGGCGAGTTTACTCACGGTGTAACCATTCTCGATTTACTGTTCAATTGCGGGAAAGGTTCATACAAATACATGAGACACGTCAGCCCATGAAACTTTCTATCGTTGCAACTTTATACCAGTCATCATCCTACATCGCCGAGTTCTACCAGCGCGCCTGCGCCTGCGCCCGACACGTTGCGGGAGAAGACTTTGAAATTGTATTGGTCAACGATGGGTCGCCGGATGACAGCCTGGAGCTGGCAGTCCAGCTTTCAAAAAATGACCATCACGTTGTCGTAGTGGATCTATCGAGAAACTTCGGTCACCACAAGGCGATGATGACGGGCCTCGCCCATGCGAAAGGTGAACAGGTTTTTTTGATAGACAGCGATCTGGAAGAAGAACCAGAGTGGCTTTTGCCATTTAACGAGCAGATGAAGAGTAGCGCCTGTGACGTGGTCTATGGCGTTCAGGAAAAACGTAAGGGCGGCCGGATCGAGTCCTGGAGTGGTCAGTGGTTTTACCACTTCTTCAAAGCACTGACCGGGTTGGCGCTGCCCAAGAATGTTGTCACCTGTCGGTTAATGACTCACCGCTACGTTGAAGCGCTATTGCGTCATACGGAAAGAGAAATCTTCATGGCCGGGCTATGGTATATCACCGGTTTTGATCAACGCCCGCTTTATGTAAAAAAACACAGTACAAGCGAGACAACCTATACCTTCCGTAAAAAAATGTCGTTATTGGTTAACTCCGTAACTTCATTTAGCAATGCACCGCTGATCGGCATATTTTACATCGGAATCTCAATCTCTTTAATTGCAACTATTTACATCAGCTATCTGGTCTTGCATTGGGTATTCCTATCGCAGCCCGTCAGTGGCTGGACATCAGTTATGGCGTCAATCTGGCTACTGGGTGGAATGATCATCTCGTTTATTGGCGTGGTTGGAATCTACCTTTCAAAGATATTCTCTGAGACCAAGCAGCGCCCCTATACAATAGTGAGACAGATTTATGCAAAAGAACAAGAATGAATTATTGAGCGAAGTAGCCAACTACTACACTGACAAGCTATCTCAACATGGAGAAACACCTCAAGGTGTTGACTGGAATGGCACAGAAAGCCAAACATTGAGATTTGAGCAACTGTTTAAAATTATCAAGGATGATGAAAACTTCTCCTTGAACGATCTGGGCTGCGGCTACGGAGCGCTTTACGATTGCCTGGCGCAAAGGTACACATCTTTCTCCTATACCGGCATTGATATTTCCCAAGGCATGACTGACGCGGCCACAGAGCGCTACAAAGATATACCTCAGGCGCGATTTGTATTAGCAGGAGAACCGGACGCCATTTCTGACTACTCCATCGCCAGTGGAATTTTTAATGTTCGCCAAGGTCGTTCGGATGCCGAATGGTTGGTATACGTTGAAGAAACTCTGGACGCCCTTGATCGGACAAGTCGATCCGGCTTTGCATTTAACTGTCTTACATCATATTCAGACGCAGATAAAATGCGCGATTATCTCTATTATGCTGACCCCTGCGCTTTGTTTGATCTCTGCAAGAAACGCTACTCACGGAACGTAGCGATACTGCATGACTACGATCTCTATGAATTTACCATTCTTGTCAGGAAGACGTCATGAAAAAAAATCTGGTGATTTTTGGATTTGGTGATATTGCCCAACTTGCCTATTATTATTTCCGTACCGACTCCGACTACAATGTTGTCGCCTTTACCGTTGACAGCGCCTACATTATCGAACATCAATTCTGCGGTCTACCGGTTGTTCCTTTCGAAGACATCCATAACCAATACCCTCCTGAATCCAATGATTTTTTTGTAGCATTGAGCTATTCAAAAATCAATGCCGTACGAAAGGAGAAGTATTTGGCAGCCAAAGCGTTAGGTTACCAACTCGCAAGCTACATCAGTTCGCACGCAACAGTATTGAACGAATCCATCGGTGAGAACTGCTTCATTCTGGAAGACAACACCCTCCAGCCTTTCGTGACGATTGGTAATAACGTCACGCTTTGGAGTGGAAATCATATCGGTCATCACTCGACTATCCACGACCATTGCTTTATTGCATCTCACGTCGTTGTTTCAGGCGGCGTCAAGATCGCAGAGCAATGCTTCATTGGCGTTAATGCAACGCTGAGAGACCATATAAATATCGGTGAACGAAGCGTCATTGGTGCCGGTACATTAATACTGGCCGATGTAGAAGCAGAAGGTGTGTACATAGGTTCCGCAACAGAACGCTCAAGAGTTCCCAGCAGCAAGTTGAGAAAGATATGAACCATCAGTGGCGGAAACTTGGACACCTATACACACCTTCCGGAGATTCGCCCTGGATGCACAGCCATGCAGCGGTGCCTTTCTGCGAGCATCTGGCTGACAATGTATTTCGAATTTACTTTACCACCCGCGACACCAAAAGCCGCTCTCACACTGCTTTTGTCGACGTGGATATCAGCCTCCCTTTTAAGATATTGAATGTCTCTGAGGACCCCGTACTCGTTCCCGGGTCGCTGGGCGAATTTGATGATAGCGGTGCCATGGGCTGCTGGCTCTTAAAAAAAGACGACACCCGCTATTTGTATTATCAAGGCTGGAACCTGGGCGTCACAGTTCCATTCCGAAACTCAATTGGTGTCGCAACCAGCACTTCAGGCAGCACATTCAAACGTTACTCGCCCGGCCCTATTGTCGACCGATCCATGTTCGAACCTCACTTCACCGCTACACCCTGCGTATTGGTGGAGAATGAAAAATGGAGAATGTGGTATTTGTCCTGTACCGAATGGGAGATGGTGAATGGAGTACCCAAGCACAAGTATCATATAAAATATGCTGAATCCGCCGACGGCATAAACTGGTTGCGCGAGGGTAAAGTCGCAATTGATTATGCTCAAGACAATGAGCACGCTATCTCCAGGCCGTCTGTCATACATGACCCGGATGGTTGGAAAATGTGGTATTCCTACCGAGGTCAATCTTACAGAATCGGTTATGCCGAGTCCGCTGACGGCATTAACTGGACAAGAATGGATGACCAGGTAGGTATTGATGTATCGGAGACCGGCTGGGACTCTGAAATGATCGAGTACCCTTTCGTATTTGACCATGATGGCAAACGCTACATGTTATACAATGGAAATAATTACGGAATAACCGGATTTGGCCTGGCTGTACTCGAATCATGAAGCACTATTTTCAACGTTTCACATCGTTCGACTTGTTACAACTTGTCAGATATTACCTGGTTGGCGCACTCGTCAACGCGGGCGGCTACGTTGCATTTCTCATACTATTACATGAAAAAATCGAGCCAAAACTCGCAGCATCAATTCTTTACGTCATTGGCGCACTGATCAGCTTTTGGCTTAATCGAAAACTGGTATTTGATAGCGCCGTACAGATCCGTACCAGCTTGATCCGACTTTTTATCATGCTGCTGGCTGGTTATATTCTGAACATACTGATGCTGTATGTTTTTGTTGACTTATACAACGCGCCAGCCTGGTTAATTCAGATTACATCTGTCATTCTGGTCTCCGTTTTTTTCTACCTCATCAATAAATTTTATGTTCATGAAAGCGAAAAATCATGAAGAGCCCAATAAAAAATAGAAATCTGGTTGTTTTTGTTTATTCCATGTTTAGTTATATTTCCGGCATGTTATGGATCATCGTCGACCTTCTCCCGCACTTCATTAGAAACGCTATGTTTCGCCTTGTATTCAAAACATACGGAAGGGAGACCATGCTGGACTATCGTAGTTTTGTTAGATATCCATGGCGGGTTTCCCTGGGTAACGGTGTGGCGATCAATCGGGGCTGCGAACTTTATCCATCCATGCAAACAGATCAAGGTATTATCACCTTGGAGGATCATGTCGTACTTGGGCCAGGCGTCATTATTTTCGCTTCTGGTCACGACTACACAGCCCTCCATCTTCCCGATATATCTGCGCCTGTAACAGTGGGAAAACATGCCTGGATTGGCGGAAAGAGCATTATTCTACCGGGCGTGACAATCGGTGAAGGTGCGGTTATTGGAGCAGGCTCCGTGGTGACCAAAGACATTCCGCCTTACACTGTCGCAGTAGGAAACCCTGCAAAAGTCATAAAGAACAGAATACTGACCCAAAGTAACTGAACACCTGAGCGCAACACCGTATGTCTGGTGAACCTGCGCTCACCCAGTCACAAATTCATCATCCCACCGTCACACTGACGACATGGCCTCAGCCGACACTGAGGTCATGACGACAGCTCTGCATATCACTCTGATCACCGAAACCTTCCCTCCCGAAATCAACGGAGTGGCCAATACCCTCGGCCGCTTGTGCGACGGTTTGCGCGCGCGTGGGCATCAGGTGGAATTGGTGCGACCGCGTCAGGGTTGCGATCAGCAGTTGGGCAGCGACGATGCGTTGTTGCTGTGTCGTGGCTGGCCGCTGCCGGGTTATCCCGGCTTGCAATGGGGTCAGTCGTCGATGCACAAGCTGCTGCGGCGCTGGAAGCGTCATCGGCCGGACGTGCTCTACATCGCTACCGAAGGACCGCTGGGATTGTCCGCATTGCGTGCGGCGCGGCGATTGGGGATTTCGGTGGTGAGCGGTTTTCACACCAACTTTCAGCAGTACTCTCGCCAGTATGGGCTGGGACTGCTGACTCGCTTGCTGACCCACTACCTGCGCTGGTTTCACAATCGCTCGACGCTGACATTGGTGCCGAGCGTGAGTCAAAGAATGGAACTGGAGCGACGGCATTTCGAGCGTCTGGCGTTGCTGTCGCGTGGGGTCGACAGTCAATTATTTCACCCGACCAAACGTCTTACTTCCCTGCGTGAGAGTTGGGGCCTGGGTGATGACGACATTGCCGTTATCCACGTAGGACGTCTGGCCTCGGAGAAAAATCTTGGCCTGCTACAGCGTTGTTTCAACACCCTGAAAGCCACTTATCCACAGCGAAAACTGAAACTGATTGTGGTGGGTGACGGTCCGCAACGGGCGGCACTGGAGAAGGAACTGCCCGAGGCGATTTTTTGCGGATCACAACGCGGCGAAACCTTGGCCAGCCACTATGCGTCGGGGGATGTGTTTCTGTTTCCGAGCATGACCGAAACCTTCGGCAATGTGGTGCTTGAGGCGCTGGCGTCGGGATTGGGTGTGGTGGCGTACGATCAGGCGGCAGCGGCTCAGCACATCCGCCATGGCTACAACGGCGTACTGGCGATGCCGGGGGACGAAGAGGCGTTCTGCGATGCGGCGTGTTGGCTGTTGGAGGAGCGCGAAACCTTGCGCTGCGTGCGGCTTAATGCGCGTCAGCATGCGAGTCGCCAAGGGTGGGCAGCGATTATCGAGCAATTTGAAGGGCAGTTGCGCGGGGCTTGTCAGACCCCGCTTGCCTCAGGCATTGATCCTCGGCTTAAACCAGGGTCATCAACGCCTCACGGCTGAACGGCAGGATGTCTTCTTCACGGCCGTCACGCACTTTCTGCGCCCAGTCCGGGTCTACCAGCAGCGCACGACCTACCGCCACCAGATCGAACTCATCATTGTTCAAACGCTCCAGCAGTTTTTCCAGGCTGGCCGGCTGCGCGATCTTGTCGGTGTTGACCATGAACTGCAGGAACTCGCCATCCAGGCCGACACTGCCCACGGTGATGGTCGGTTTACCGGTGAGCTTACGGGTCCAGCCGGCCAGGTTCAGCTCGGAACCGTCGAACTCCGGCTCCCAGAAACGACGCGTCGAGCAGTGGAAAATATCCACGCCGGCGTCGGACAACGGCTTGAGGAATTCGCCCAACGCTTGCGGTGTTTCCACCAGACGCGCGGTGTAATCCTGCTGCTTCCATTGAGAGAAACGGAAAATAATCGGGAAGCCTTCGCCGACCGCTGCACGCACCGCCTGAATCAGTTCGATGGCAAAACGCGAACGGTTGGCCAGGCTGCCGCCGTATTCGTCGGTGCGCTGGTTGCTGCCTTCCCAGAAGAACTGGTCCACGAGGTAGCCGTGGGCACCGTGAATTTCCACGCCGTCCATGCCAATGCTCTGGGCATCTTTGGCGGCCTGGGCAAATGCGCCGATCACGTCCTGGATATCTTGCTGGGTCATGCCGTGAACCACGACCTGACCGTCCTTCAATTTCTCCGACGGACCGTAACCCGGCACGCTGGCGTCCGGCTCGGTGCCGATGCGGCGCACGCTGCCGACATGCCACAGCTGAGGAACGATCTTGCCGCCTTCAGCATGAACCGCGTCGACTACTTTTTTCCATCCAGCCAGCGCCGCTTCGCCGTAGAAATGCGGCACGTTCGGGTAACCGTTCGAAGCCTTGTGACCGACGGTGGTGCCTTCGGTGATGATCAGACCCACACCCGCAGCGGCGCGACGACGGTAGTACTCGATCACTTTGGAATTGGGAACGCCACCCGGCGAAAACGAGCGGGTCATCGGCGCCATGACGACGCGGGTCGGCAGTTCGAGGGTGCCGAGGTGGAACGGTTTGAACAGGGCTTTGACGGGCATGGGACGCTCCACGGGAAATGACTTTATGACGGCGATAATATGGAGAGTCACAAGCCTTGAACAGCACTATTGATTTAAGTGATTAAGGATTAGAAACGAAAAAAGATCGTCCGAACGCGGCCCGAACCTTCGACAGCTCCTACAGGGGGAATGTGTACACCCGTAGGAGCTGCCGAAGGTTCGGGCCGCGTTCGGACGATCTTTTGATCTTTCTTTTTCAGCTCAGCGCTTTTTCGATCGCATGAACGACAGACGGATCATCCGGCGCCGTGCGCGGCGAGAACCGCGCCAGCACGCGACCATCCTTGCCCAGCAGGAATTTTTCGAAGTTCCAGGTAATGTCACCGGGAAATTCAGCCCCCTCGCCCGCCAGCAGACGGTACAACTGATGACGATCGTGACCGTTGACTTCCAGCTTGCTGGACAACGGAAAACTCACGCCGTAGTTGAGGCTGCAAAACTCCTGGATCTCTTGCTCGGTACCCGGTTCCTGCCCGGCAAACTGGTTGCACGGCAGGCCCAGCACGCTGAAGCCTTTGTCCTTGTATTGCTGGTAGAGGTTTTCCAGCGCCGCGTACTGTGGGGTCAAGCCACATTTGGAGGCGACGTTGACCACCAGCACGACGTGCCCCTTGAAGGGCGCCAGAGGTAGCTCCTGACCATCCAGGCCTGTCAATTTAAGGTCGTGAAAAGCACTCATGACGAACTCCAGATTCCCGTGTTCTTCTCGAAACAGCCACTTGGCGGTGTCACCAGGGACAGCCGCGGACTAAAAAGGCGCCCCTCGGGCGCCTCTCCAGTACTCGAAAGCTTAGCGCAGAAAATCAGTGGTGATGGCCACCTTCGCCATGGACGTGACCATGAGCGATTTCTTCCTGGCTGGCGTCACGGATGTCGATGATCTTGACCTGGAAATTCAGGCGCTGACCCGCCAACGGGTGGTTGCCGTCGACGGTGACATCGTCGCCGTCCAGATCGCGAATGGTGACGATCTGCATCTGGCCGTCCGGAGCGGATGCGTGGAACTGCATACCTACTTCCAGCTCGTCGACGCCTTCGAACATGCTGCGGCTCAACGTGCTGACCAGTTCGGCAGCGTATTCGCCGTAGGCATCTTCAGGTTCTACGGCAACCGTCAGTTCGTCACCGACGGTTTTGCCTTCCAGAGCCTTTTCCAGGCCCGGAATAATGTTACCTGCGCCTTGCAGGTAGACCAGCGGCGCGCCGCCGGCGGAGCTGTCGATGACCTCACCAGCGTCGTTGGTCAGGGTATAGTCGATGGAGACAGCCTTATTGGCGGCGATCAGCATGGGGCGAGACCTTTTGCATAAGAATGAAGAATGGCCAAGTTTAGCGAAGCAATCGCCCGAAAGCGAACACAACCCGGACAGACGGGTGACGGCGAAAGGCTCGACGGTCACAGGCTTCCATCAAGATGAGGACGGGCACTGGGTGGCCGAGCTTTCCTGCGGTCACACCCAGCACCTGCGCCACCAGCCACCGTGGCAATCGCGCGCCTGGGTGCTGGACCCCGCGCAACGTATTGAAAAAATAGGCCAGCCCTTTGATTGCGGTTGGTGCGCACAAGGCTCGGTTAGCGCTAACCTTGGCGACTGAATTTCGGTAAACGGCCAGACATAGGTCGTCACCATTGCCATGCACCTCCAGAGAATCCGCATGCAAACTTTTTTTATCGCGCCCACCGATTTTGGTGTGGGTCTGACCTCCATCAGCCTTGGGCTGGTGCGTACCCTTGAGCGGGCCGGCCTCAAGGTCGGCTTCTTCAAACCGATTGCCCAGCCGCACCCGGGTGACACCGGGCCTGAACGGTCCACTGAACTGGTCGCGCGCACACACGGTTTGAAACCGCCTCAGCCGCTTGGTCTGGCGCACGTCGAGCGCATGCTCGGCGACGGTCAGCTGGACGAGTTGCTCGAAGAAATCATCACCCTCTATCAGCAGGCGGCTGTCGGCAAGGATGTGCTGATCGTCGAAGGCATGGTCCCGACCCGCAGCGCCAGTTACGCCGCACGGGTCAATCTGCATTTGGCGAAAAGCCTCGACGCCGAAGTGATCCTGGTCTCGGCGCCGGAAAACGAAGTGCTGACCGAACTGTCCGGCCGAGTGGAATTGCAGGCGCAATTGTTCGGCGGCCCCAAAGACCCGAAAGTCCTCGGCGTGATCCTCAACAAGGTCAAAACCGACGAGAGCATGGAGGCCTTCGCCTCGCGCTTGAAAGAGCATTCGCCCTTGCTGCGCAGTGGCGATTTCCGTCTGCTGGGTTGCATCCCTTTCCAGCCGGAATTGAACGCCCCGCGCACCCGCGACGTCGCCGATCTGATGGGCGCGCAAATTCTCAATGCCGGTGATTACGAGACCCGGCGCATGACCAACATCATCATCTGCGCCCGCACCGTGCGTAACACCGTGGAGCTGCTCAAGCCCGGCGTGCTGGTGGTGACGCCCGGCGATCGCGACGACATCATCCTCGCCGTCAGCCTCGCGGCCATGAATGGCGTGCCGCTGGCCGGTCTGTTGCTGACCAGCGACACCCTGCCCGACCCGCGCATCATGGACCTGTGCCGTGGCGCCTTGCAGGCGGGCCTGCCGGTGTTGTCGGTGAGCACCGGTTCCTACGACACCGCTAACCAGTTGAACGGTTTGAACAAGGAAATCCCGATCGACGACCGCGAGCGCGCGGAAATCATCACCGATTTCGTTGCCAGCCACCTCGACGCCAAGTGGCTGCACCAACGCTGCGGCACGCCACGGGAAATGCGCCTGTCGCCCGCCGTGTTCCGTTATCAATTGATCCAGCGTGCCCAGGCTGCCAACAAACGCATCGTCCTGCCCGAAGGCAGCGAGCCGCTGACCGTGCAAGCCGCAGCGATCTGTCAGGCCCGCGGCATTGCCCGTTGCGTGCTGCTGGCGAAACCGGCGGACGTCGAAGCTGTCGCTCGCGCCCAAGGCATCGAACTTCCTCCGGGACTGGAAATTCTTGACCCGGACCTGATTCGCGAGCGTTACGTCGAGCCAATGGTCGCCCTGCGCAAAACCAAAAGCCTCAACGCGCCGATGGCCGAGCAGCAACTGGAAGACACCGTGGTGATCGGCACCATGATGCTTGCGCTGGATGAGGTCGACGGATTGGTGTCCGGGGTCATTCACTCCACCGCCAACACCATCCGCCCGGCCTTGCAACTGATCAAGACCGCGCCAGGCTGCACGCTGGTGTCGTCAGTGTTCTTCATGCTCTTCCCCGAGGAAGTGCTGGTCTACGGCGACTGCGTGATGAACCCGCACCCGAGCGCCAGCGAACTGGCCGAGATCGCCCTGCAAAGCGCCGACTCGGCAGCCGCCTTCGGCATCACCCCGCGCGTGGCGATGATCAGCTACTCCAGCGGTGAATCGGCCAGCGGCGAAGAAGTCGAGAAGGTGCGCGAAGCGACGTTGCTCGCCCATGAACAACAGAACTCGCTGCTGATCGACGGCCCATTGCAATACGACGCCGCCGCCAACGAAACCGTTGCCCGGCAACTGGCGCCGAACAGCCAGGTCGCCGGTCGCGCCACAGTGTTCGTGTTCCCCGACCTGAACACCGGCAACACCACCCACAAAGCCGTGCAGCGCAGCGCCGACTGCGTCAGCCTCGGGCCGATGCTGCAAGGCCTGCGCAAACCAGTGAACGACCTGCCGCGCGGCGCGCAAGTCGACGACATCGTCTACACCATCGCGTTGACCGCGATTCAAGCTGCCAACCGACCTTTGGATCTTTAAATGCTGGATTCCCTACCTGCACCGCTGCGAGGCGTCATTGCCTCGCTGCTGTTGGCGCTGAACACGATTGCCTGCTGCACACCGCTGTTCATCGTAGCGATTTTCAAACTGCTTTTACCCTTCCCCACCGCCCAACGTTTTACCGATTGGCTGATGAGCCATATCCACGAAGCCTGGATCAGCAACAACAAGGCCTGGATGGACTTGCTCGGACACACGCGCTGGAAACTCAGCGGCCTGGAAGGTCTGGACTATCAGCACTCGTACTTGATCACCAGCAACCACCAGAGCTGGGTCGACATCATGGTGTTGCAATACGTGCTGAACCGGAAGATTCGTCCGCTGAAGTTCTTCCTCAAGCAGGAACTGATCTGGGTGCCGGTGATTGGTCTGGCGTGGTGGGCGCTCGGCTTTCCGTTCATGAAGCGCTACTCCAAGGCCTACCTGGAGAAGCACCCGGAGAAGAAAGGCAAAGACCTGGAAACCACCCGCAAGACCTGCGACAAGTTCCGCCATAACCCGGTGGGGATTTTCAACTTCGTCGAAGGCACGCGTTTTACCGAAGGCAAGCATGCCCAGCAGAAATCGCCGTTCAAGTACCTGCTCAAGCCCAAGGCGGGCGGTATTGCATTTGTGCTGGATGCCATGGGTGAGCAGCTGGAAGCCATCGTCAACGTGACCATTCACTACCCGGCCGGGCGTCCCGGTTACTGGGATTTGCTCTGTGGGAACGTGAAGGACGTAGTGGTGCACTTTCAGGAACTGAAGATTCCGCCGCAGTTCATCGGCAAGAACTACGACCAGGACGGCGAGTATCGCTTGCAGTTTCAGGGCTGGATCAATCAGTTGTGGAACGACAAGGATGCGCTGCTTGCGCAGATGCATCGCGAGTATCCAGCGAAGTAATCAGGAGCCTGTACTGGCCCTTTCGCGAGCAGGCTCGCTCCCACAGTGGATCTTCGGCGAACACTGAACTTGTGGGAGCGAGCCTGCTCGCGAAGGCGGTTTCAGGGACACAAAAAAACCCGCCGATGATCACTCATCGGCGGGTTTCTTTTTAACGGCTAATGCTTAGATCGCGCCACGCTTGCGCAGCAGATCCAGCACTTGCTTGACGCTTTCTTCCAGCGACAGCGACTGGGTATCGACCACGAGGTCGGCGTCCAGCGGCACGTCGTACGGGAAGGAATCACCCGGGATGTTATCCCCGGCCGCCGCGTACAGGCCTTGCGGGTCACGCTCGGCACAGACCGTCGGAGAAGCCTGGACGTAGACCGTCAGCAGACGCTCCTTGCCGATCAGTTCCCTGGCCTGCTCACGACCTTCGGCACTCGGCGCAACGAAGGCTGCCAGCGTCAGCAGACCCGCTTCGTTGAACTGACGCGCAACGTGCGCCGCACGACGCCAGTTCTCGGTACGCCCGGCGCGATCCTGTGGCAGACCTTTGTTCAGGTCGTGACGCAGGTTCTGACCATCGAGTACGAACACCGCACGGCCCATGTCGAACAACTTGCGTTCAACTGCGTAAGCCAGGGTGCTTTTGCCGGCGCCCGAAAAACCGCTGAACAGCACGGTGGCCGGTTGCTGGCCGAAACGCTGGGCGCGCTCCTCGGTGGCGACGTGTGCCAGTTTGCCGTGATGCGTGCTGGTGCCATGGCTCAACGGCTGAGCGATGATCATGCCGGCCGCGACGGTGCCATTGGTCAAACGATCGATGACGATGAACGAACCGGTGGTGCGGTTGCTCGCGTAACCGTCCAGCGCGATGGCCGCGTCGAGGCTGATCTTGACCCGACCGATCTCGTTCAGGTTCAACGAACTGGCCGGACCTTCTTCCAGGGTGTTCACGTCAACGCGGTTGACGATGCTGGTGATCGAACCCGGCACGTAACTCGTGGCGCGCTTGATGTCGTATTTCTTGCCGGGCAGCATCGGTTCTTCGGCCATCCACACCAGCATGGCGTCGAAGGCATCAGTCACTTGCGGCTGGTTGTCGGCATGCACCAGCAAGTCGCCGCGGGAGATGTCGATCTCGTCTTCCATGGTCAGCGTCACCGCTTGACCAGGACCGGCGTGCTCCAGCTCACCTTCGAAGGTGACAATGGACTTCACGCGACTGCTCTTGCCCGACGGCAGCACAACGACTTCGTCGCCCTTGTGCACGACACCGCTGGCCAGGGTGCCGGCGAAACCACGGAAGTTCAGGTTCGGACGGTTGACGTACTGCACCGGGAAACGCAGGTCGGTGTAGTTGCGGTCGCTGGCGATTTCGACGGTTTCAAGAATTTCCATCAGCGACTGGCCGGTGTACCACGGCGAGCGCTCGGATTTGTTCACCACGTTGTCGCCCTTCAGTGCCGACATCGGTACGAAGGCCATGGTGGTCGGCTTGAACGCGATGCCTTCGGCGAACTTCAGGTAATCGGCCTTGATCGACTCGAAGACTGTTTCGTCGAAACCGTTGAGGTCCATCTTGTTGATGGCGACAACGATGTGTTTGATGCCGAGCAACGAGGCAATGAAGCTGTGGCGACGGGTCTGGGTCTGCACGCCGTAACGGGCGTCGACCAGGATGATCGCCAGGTCACAGGTGGATGCACCGGTGGCCATGTTGCGGGTGTACTGCTCATGGCCAGGGGTGTCGGCGATGATGAATTTGCGTTTGGCGGTGGAGAAATAACGGTAAGCGACATCGATGGTGATGCCCTGCTCACGCTCGGCCTGCAGGCCGTCGACCAGCAATGCCAGGTCGATGTCATCGCCAGTGGTGCCGACTTTTTTCGAGTCGCGGGTAATGGCTTCCAGGTGATCTTCGTAGATCATTTTGGAGTCGTGCAGCAGGCGCCCGATCAGGGTGCTCTTGCCGTCGTCGACGTTGCCACAGGTTAGAAAGCGCAGCATTTCCTTGCGTTCGTGCTGGCCCAGATAGGCGAGGATGTCCTCGCTGATCAAATCAGATGCGTGCGACATGACAACCCCTTAGAAATAACCCTGACGTTTCTTTTCTTCCATCGAACCTGCGCCATCGTGATCAATGACCCGGCCCTGGCGTTCGGAAGTTCGCGTCAGGAGCATTTCCTGAATGATGTCGGTCAGGCTGGTGGCCTCGGACTCGACCGCACCGGTCAGCGGGTAGTCGCCGAGCGTACGGAAGCGGACCTTCTTCTTGACGATGCGCGCCTTGTCTTCATCGCTCAGGTGATTGAGCAGGCGTTCGTCGTCGATCATGATCCAGGTGCCATTCATCTCGATAACGTCGCGCTCGGCGGCGAAATACAGCGGCACAATCGGGATGCCTTCGAGGTAGATGTACTGCCAGATGTCCAGTTCGGTCCAGTTCGACAACGGGAAAACACGGATCGATTCACCCTTGTTGACCTTGCCGTTGTAGACATTCCACAACTCGGGACGCTGGTTTTTCGGGTCCCAGCGGTGCTTGGTATCGCGGAAGGAATACACGCGCTCTTTGGCACGGGACTTCTCTTCGTCGCGACGGGCACCACCGAAAGCAGCGTCGAAACCGTACTTGTCGAGGGCCTGCTTGAGGCCTTCGGTTTTCATGATATCGGTGTGCTTGGCGCTGCCGTGGGTGAGCGGGTTGATACCCTGCGCAACACCCTCGGGATTCACGTGCACCAGCAGGTCCAGGCCGAGCTCTTCGACCATGCGGTCGCGGAACGCGTACATTTCCTTGAACTTCCACCGGGTGTCGACGTGCATCACCGGGAACGGCAATTTGCCCGGGAAGAATGCCTTGCGCGCAAGGTGCAGCATCACGGCGGAGTCTTTACCGACGGAGTACAGCATCACCGGGTTATCGAACTCGGCGGCGACCTCGCGGATGATGTGGATGCTTTCGGCCTCCAGCTGTTTCAGATGCGTCAGTTTGTCGACCATGGCTACTCACGAAAACGATCTTATGGACGGCCAGCGGGCCGTGTTCGAGCGGGGAATCCTAGCACAGCGACCTCTTCTAATCAGGACGTCGACTAGATCGAAAGGGTATATGAATATACCTGCCTGTTCGGGTGTACTGGGTCCTGTGGGAGTGAGCCTGCTCGCGATAGCGGTGTGTCAGTCACATCAATGTCGAATGTGACGCAGCCATCGCGAGCAGGCTCGCTCCCACAGTGGATAGGGGGGTGATTCAGATGGGATTCGGGCAATCGATGAAGATGTGCTCGAGGGCAAAGCGCCGGGCAAGATAGTCGCCCAACGCCTGCACGCCGTAGCGCTCGGTGGCGTGATGGCCGGCGGCGATGAAGCTGATGTCGTTTTCCCGGGCGCTGTGGAAGGTCTGCTCGGACGCCTCACCGCTGAGGTACAAGTCGACGCCCGCCAGCACGGCCTGATCGATGTACCCCTGACCACCACCGGTGCACCAGCCAACGCGGCGAATCATCTCGCTGCCTTCGATCAGCAACGGCTCGCGGCCCATGACTTCTTGTACGCGACGGGCAAAATCGCGGGCCGTCACCGGCTCGTTCAATGAACCGACCAGGCCGATAACTTTGAGATTGCCCGGATCCAATGGGCCTTCCACTGTGATATCGAGCTGACGTGCCAGCTGAACGTTATTGCCGACATCCGGGTGCAGATCCAGCGGCAGATGGTAGGACAACAGGCTGATATCGTGCTTGAGCAGGGTTTTCAACCTACGCTGCTTCATGCCGGTGATGCACGGGTTCTCGCCTTTCCAGAAATAGCCGTGATGCACCAGTATCAGATCGGCACTGGCTTCCACTGCGGCGTCGAGCAACGCCTGGCTGGCGGTGACGCCACTGACGATGCGCATGACCTGCGGCCGGCCTTCGACCTGCAACCCGTTGGGGCAGTAATCGGCAATCTTTGCACTGTTAAGGTAACGGTCGGCTTCTTCGACCAGGGTGCTCAAGGCGACGGCCATAAAAGACTCCTAAATATCCCGTTCAGAGGCACGCTTCGCCTCGTATAATGCGCGACATTATGGGCGGTCTCATACCGCCTGCAACCTCTCAGGACGTGCTTAATGCTCAAGGCGCTGCGTTTTTCCGGCTGGCCGCTGTTGGCCGGCGTGCTTATTGCCCTGTTAATCATCCAGCGTTACCCGCAGTGGGTCGGGCTCCCAAGCCTTGACGTCAACATGCAACAAGCCCCGCAATCCACCACCATGCAACAGGGTCCGGTGTCCTATGCCGACGCGGTGACCACGGCCGCACCGTCGGTGGTCAACCTGTACACCACCAAAGTCATCAACAAACCGAACCATCCGCTGTTCGAGGACCCGCAGTTCCGCCGCTTCTTCGGCGACAACTCGCCCAAACAAAAGCGCATGGAATCGAGCCTCGGCTCCGGCGTGATCATGAGCCCGGAAGGTTACCTGCTGACCAACAACCACGTGACCAGCGGTGCCGACCAGATCGTGGTGGCGCTCAAGGACGGTCGTGAAACCCTGGCCCGAGTGATTGGCAGCGACCCGGAAACCGACCTCGCGGTCCTGAAGATCGACTTGAAGAATCTTCCATCGATCACTGTCGGGCGCTCCGACAACATCCGCATCGGCGACGTGGCCCTGGCCATCGGCAACCCGTTCGGCGTCGGCCAGACCGTGACCATGGGCATCATCAGCGCCACCGGGCGCAATCAGCTGGGCCTGAACAACTACGAAGACTTCATCCAGACCGATGCTGCGATCAACCCCGGCAACTCCGGCGGTGCGCTGGTGGATGCAAACGGCAACCTGACCGGCATCAACACGGCGATCTTCTCCAAGTCCGGCGGCTCGCAGGGCATCGGTTTCGCAATCCCGGTGAAACTGGCCATGGAAGTGATGAAGTCAATTATCGAACACGGCCAGGTGATTCGCGGCTGGCTCGGTATCGAAGTGCAGCCGTTGAGCCAGGAACTGGCGGAATCGTTTGGCCTGTCGGGGCGCCCGGGCATTGTGGTCGCGGGGATTTTCCGTGACGGTCCGGCGCAGAAGGCCGGCCTGCAACTGGGTGACGTGATCCTCAGCATCGACGGCGAACCGGCCGGCGATGGTCGTCGTTCGATGAACCAGGTCGCGCGGATCAAACCGACCGACAAGGTCACGATCCAGGTGATGCGCAACGGCAAAGAGCTCAAGCTCACCGCCGAGATCGGTTTGCGGCCACCGCCTGCGCCGGTCAAAGAGAAAGAAGAAGAGTAAGCAGCCAACACAAAACCCTGTGGGAGCGAGCCTGCTCGCGAAAGCGGTTTCCCTGACATATTCATGTTGAATGTGTCGACGCTTTCGCGAGCAGGCTCGCTCCCACAGGATCAGTGTTGCTTTAGAGGTCGCCCAGGCCGTCGATCAACGCCTGATTCTGCTCCGGCGTGCCAATCGAAATCCGCAGGAACTGGGCAATCCGTTCCTGCTTGAAGTGCCGAACGATCACGCCTTGCTCACGCAACTTCGCCGCCAGCCCTGCCGCATCGTGTTTCGGATGACGGGCGAAGATGAAGTTCGCCGCCGACGGCAGGACTTCAAAGCCCTTCGCTTCCAGCTGCCCGATCACCTTGTTGCGACTCTCGATCACCCATCGGCATGTCTTGTCGAAGTGCTCACGATCCTCGAACGCCGCCGCAGCTCCCACAATCGCCAGACGATCCAGCGGATAGGAGTTGAAGCTGTTCTTGATCCGCTCCAGCGCCTCGATCAAGTCCGGATGCCCCACCGCCAGCCCCACACGCAGGCCGGCCAGCGAACGGGACTTGGACAGGGTCTGGGTCACCAGCAGGTTCGGATAACGATCCACCAGACTGATCGCCGTCTCACCGCCAAAGTCGATGTAAGCCTCATCTACCACGACCACCGAGTCCGGGCTGGCCTTGAGGATTTGCTCCACGGCGTCCAGCGCCAACAGGCAACCGGTCGGTGCGTTCGGGTTAGGGAAGATGATCCCGCCGTTCGGCTTGGCGTAGTCCGCCGGGTTGATCTGGAACTGCTCGTCCAGCGGCACCGCGTCGAAGGCGATGCCGTACAACCCGCAGTAAACCGGATAGAAGCTGTAGCTGATGTCCGGGAACAGCAGCGGCTGATCGTGTTGCAGCAAACCGTGAAAGATGTGCGCCAGGACTTCATCGGAACCGTTGCCGAGAAACACCTGATTGCTCTGCACGCCGTAGTACTTGGCGACCGCTTGCTTGAGCACATCACTGTTCGGGTCCGGGTACAGACGCAAATTGTCATTCAGTTCGGTCTGCATCGCCGCCAAGGCTTTTGGCGATGGTCCGTACGGGTTTTCGTTGGTGTTGAGCTTCACCAGTTTCGCCAGTTTCGGCTGCTCGCCCGGTACATAAGGCACCAGATTCTTGACGAACGGGCTCCAGAATTTACTCATCTTCAGTTCCCCTGCTTGTCGTCGACGATGCGGTATTCAGCGCTGCGGGCGTGGGCGGTCAGCGACTCGCCACGGGCCAGCACGGAAGCGGTCTTGCCCAGTTCCGACGCCCCCTGCTCGGAGCAGAAGATGATCGACGAACGCTTCTGAAAGTCGTACACACCCAGCGGCGAGGAGAAACGCGCGGTGCCGGAGGTTGGCAACACGTGGTTGGGACCTGCGCAGTAGTCGCCCAAGGCTTCGCAGGTGTGACGGCCCATGAAGATCGCGCCAGCGTGGCGAATCTTCGGCAGCCAGGCCTGCGGATCAGCAACGGACAACTCAAGGTGTTCCGGTGCGATGCGGTTGGCCACTTCGATGGCTTGGTCCATGTCGCGGACCTTGATCAGCGCACCACGGCCATTGATCGATGTTTCGATGATCTCGGCGCGTTCCATGGTCGGCAGCAGTTTGGCAATACTGGCGGCGACCTTGTCGAGGAACTCGGCGTCCGGGCTGACCAGAATCGCCTGGGCGTCTTCGTCGTGCTCGGCTTGGGAGAACAGGTCCATGGCGATCCAGTCCGGATCGGTCTGGCCGTCGCAGACCACCAGGATCTCGGAGGGGCCGGCGATCATGTCGATACCGACCTGGCCGAATACGTGGCGCTTGGCGGTGGCGACATAGATGTTGCCCGGGCCGACCACCTTGTCGACCTTCGGTACGCTTTCGGTACCGTAAGCCAGTGCGGCGACCGCTTGAGCGCCACCGATGGTGAACACGCGGTCGACGCCGGCGATGCAGGCTGCGGCCAGCACCAGTTCGTTGATTTCACCGCGAGGTGTCGGCACCACCATGACCACTTCGGTCACACCGGCCACCTTGGCCGGAATCGCGTTCATCAGTACCGAGGACGGATAAGACGCCTTGCCGCCCGGTACATACAGGCCGGCGCGATCCAGCGGCGTGACCTTTTGGCCCAGCACCGTGCCGTCGGCTTCGGTGTAGCTCCAGGAATCCTGTTTCTGTTTTTCGTGGTAGCTGCGTACTCGGGACGCGGCTTTTTCCAGCGCTTCACGCTGAGGCACGGTGATTCGGGTCAGGGCCAGTTCCAGGCGCTCACGTGGCAGGATCAGGTCCGCCATGGACGCGACCTGCAGGCCGTCGAACTTCTGGGTGAATTCCACCAGCGCCGCATCGCCACGCTCGCGCACGGCCTTGATGATATCCAGCACCCGCTGATTGACCGAGTCGTCAGACACGCTTTCCCAGCTCAGCAGATGATCCAGATGATGTGCGAAATCCGGGTCAGCAGCGTTGAGTCGGCGAATTGCAGTCGGTGCGGTCATAGCGAGAGCCTCATAGGATTGGCAATAAACTCAGGCGCCCTAACTTAGCAGTCGTTTCCGCTTGGGCACCTGAGAATTCTGGCTATGAGGCGGATAGACGGGCGCGACTCAAGGTCGCGCAGGTGAATCAGCCGCGGTGTCGAGACTCCACTGCCTTGCGCAGGGTGTCGATCAACGCCTGGATACGGGCGTGCTGCATTTTCATCGAAGCTTTGTTCACGATCAGCCGGGAGCTGATGTCGGCAATGAAATCCTGGGGTTCCAGACCATTGGCGCGCAGGGTGTTGCCAGTGTCGACCACGTCGATGATCTTGTCTGCCAGACCGATCAGCGGCGCCAGTTCCATCGAGCCATAGAGCTTGATGATGTCGACCTGACGGCCCTGTTCGGCGTAGTAGCGCTTGGCAACGTTGACGAATTTGGTCGCCACACGCAGGCGGCCCTTGGGCTCGACATCGCCGACACGGCCGGCGGTCATCAGCTTGCAGAGGGCAATTCGCAGGTCCAACGGCTCGTACAAACCCTGGCCGCCATATTCCATCAGCACATCTTTACCGGCGACGCCCAGGTCAGCGGCACCATGTTCGACGTAAGTCGGCACATCGGTGGCGCGCACGATCAGCAGACGTACATCGGCCTGAGTCGTGGGGATGATCAGCTTGCGGCTCTTGTCCGGATTCTCGGTCGGCACGATGCCCGCTTCAGCCAGAAGCGGCAGGGTGTCGTCAAGGATGCGGCCCTTGGACAGTGCGATGGTCAACATGGGAAACGTCAGTCCTTATCAAGGTACTCATGCCCGGTCGCAAATGGCGCCGGACACACATCGAGCCTGAAACAGGCTCGACTTGAAACGAATTCAACGGGCGCGTCCCTGCGCCCATGCAGCAGAAACTAGCCCGGTACGCGGCGGATCTTGGCGCCGAGCATCTGCAGTTTCTCTTCGATGCACTCGTAACCACGGTCGATGTGGTAGATGCGATCGATTAGGGTGTCGCCTTCGGCGATCAGCGCCGAGATCACCAGGCTGGCCGATGCACGCAGGTCGGTGGCCATGACTGGCGCGCCCTTCAGCGTTTCGGTGCCTGTGACGATGGCGGTGTTGCCTTCAACCTGGATCTTGGCGCCCATGCGGTGCAGTTCGTACACGTGCATGAAGCGGTTTTCGAAGATCGTCTCGATCACCGCGCCGGTGCCTTCGGCAATGGCGTTGAGGGAGATGAACTGCGCTTGCATGTCGGTCGGGAATGCCGGGTACGGAGCGGTGCGCACGTTAACGGCTTTTGGCCGCTTGCCATGCATGTTCAGCTCGATCCAGTCTTCGCCGCAGGTGATTTCGGCACCCGACTCCTTGAGTTTCTCAAGAACGGCTTCGAGGATGGTCGGATCGGTGTCCTTGACCTTCACACGACCGCCGGTCACAGCAGCTGCGACCAGGTAAGTGCCGGTCTCGATACGGTCAGGCATCACTTTGTAAGTGGTAGGGTGCAGACGCTCGACGCCATCGATGGTGATGGTGTCAGTGCCTGCGCCAGTAATCTTGGCGCCCATGGCGATCAGGAAATTCGCCAGGTCGATGACTTCAGGCTCGCGAGCGGCGTTTGCCAGAACGCTGCGGCCCTTGGCCAGAGCGGCCGCCATCATGATGTTTTCGGTACCGGTCACACTGACGGTGTCGAAGAAGAAGTGCGCACCGCGAAGGCCACCTTCAGGCGCCTTGGCCTTGATGTAGCCGCCTTCGACGTCGATGACCGCGCCCATGGCTTCGAGGCCACGAATGTGCAGGTCAACCGGACGCGAACCAATGGCGCAACCGCCGGGCAGTGCAACTTCGGCTTCACCAAAACGCGCAACCATCGGGCCCAGCACCAGGATCGACGCACGCATGGTTTTCACCAGTTCGTACGGAGCGATCAGGGTCTTGATGGTGCGCGGATCGATTTCGACGCTGAGTTTCTCGTCGATCACCGGCTCGATGCCCATACGACCGAACAGCTCGATCATGGTGGTGATGTCGTGCAGGTGTGGCAGGTTGGCCACGGTCACCGGGCCATCGCACAGCAAGGTTGCGGCCAGGATCGGCAGGGCAGAGTTCTTTGCCCCGGAGATGCGGATTTCGCCATCAAGACGAACGCCACCGGTAATTATCAATTTATCCATAAGAATCTCGACGCCCTTGGGCTCAGGTGCGCTCGGCCCAGGCCGCGCTGCTGAAAAATTTCATAGTGACCGCATGGATGCTGCCATCGGTGATCCATGGGTTCAAATGGGCATAGATCTGCTGCTGACGCTTCACCGGGCTCAACGCCGCCAGTTCATCGCTAATCACGTTCAGCTGAAAGTTGCAGCCTTCACCCTCGACTTCTACTAGGGTTCCTGGCAGCTTTCCTTCAAGGAAGCTCTTCACTTCTACGGCCTGCATGCTCAACCTCAATCGGCGCCCTGTGCGCGCGGGTCGGACATCATACAAAAAAGCCCCGCGCCTGCGAACCCCGCGAAGCAGGACTCTGACGGGGGGCTTCTTTATAGATGCGGTTAGGGATGCGCCAACAGCTCGGTCAATTCGCTGACCTGAGCGATTTCGCGCATGTCTTCTGGCATTCCGCGGATGCTCAACGCCTTGCCGGCCGCCTCCGCATCACGCATGAAGCACAGCAGCAGCGACAAGCCGACACTGCTGGACTTCAACACTGCCGAGCAATCAACCACCAGTGCCGCGGCCTTGCTGGATTTGATCAGCGCCTGCCCCTGCTTGCGCAAACCGGGGCCAGTGCGGTAATCCAGCATGCCGCTAAGTGCCAGCTCGCCGGATTCGCTCATGCGAATGGCCGACACACTCATTGAGCTTGCTTCTCAGGAGTTTGCTTCTGGCTGGCTTCCTTGGCTTTGGCAACTTCCCCGGCCCAACCATTGATGGTCTTGTCCAGATCGTTACCATTACGCTGCATCGCATCAGCGAACTGATCACGGAACAGCTTGCCGATGTTAATGCCATTGATGATCACGTTGCGCAGTTTCCACTCGCCATTGATCTTTTCGAGTGTGTAAGACACCGGATAGATCGCGCCGTTGGTGCCTTTGACTGTCATGGCAACGCTTGTACGGTCTCCCGACTCGTCCTTGGCTGGATCGACGACGATCCCCTGATTGTTGTACTCGAGCAAAGCGTTGCCATAGAACTGGAACAGACCCTTTTTGAAGTTTTCTTCAAAGGTCTTCATTTGCGCAGGCGTGGCTTTGCGCGAGTATTTAACCGTCATGATGCTCTTGGAAATGCCCTCGGCATCCACAACAGGTCCGACGATGCTGTCCAGCGCAGCATAAAAGTCTTTCGGATCCTGCTTGTACTTCTCTTTGTTGGCCGACAGATCGGCAAGTAACCGACTGGTGGTGTCCTGCACGATATCGTGCGCCGAGGGCGCTGCCACGGCGTTAGCCATCAACGGCAGGGCCGCGAGTAGTACCAACAGGCCACGTCGCAAGGTAGATATCATTCAAAAGCTCCTCATTTGGCGTCTTTACTAACGGTATTGAGCAGAAATTTACCGATCAGGTCCTCAAGTACCAGCGACGACTGCGTGTCGTGGATGGTTGAACCATCCTTGAGCAAGGCTTCTTCCCCGCCCACGCTGAGACCGATGTACTTCTCGCCCAACAGGCCAGCGGTCAGGATAGATGCAGTGGAGTCAGTCGGCAGGTTATCTACGCGCTTTTCCAGCTGCATGGTCACTCGACCGGTGAAACTGTCGCGATCCAGATCGATCGCCGTGACCTTGCCGATGGTCACACCGGCCATGGTCACTTTAGCTCTGACCGTCAAACCGGCGATATTGTCGAAATACGCATAAAGTTTATAAGTGTCGGTGGTTGCGCTCGGGGACAGGCCACTCACCCGCAACGCCAGCAACAGCAAAGCCAGGATGCCAGCCAGCAAGAAAAGGCCGACACCGATTTCCAGGGTGCGGTTTTGCATCAGAAATCTCCAAACATCAAGGCGGTCAGAATAAAGTCCAGGCCGAGTACAGCCAATGAGGCATACACCACGGTCTTGGTAGTGGCACGACTGATCCCCTCGGAAGTGGGCTCGCAGTCATAGCCTTGGAATACGGCGATCCAGGTCACGACAAAGGCGAAAACGATGCTTTTGATGATGCCGTTGAGCACATCATCAGTGAACGTCACGCTGTTCTGCATATTGGACCAGTAGGAACCTTCATAGACACCCAGCCAGTCGACAGCCACCCATGAACCACCCCAGATACCTACCACGCTGAAGATCATCGCCAGCACCGGCAGGGAAATGAAGCCGGCCCACAGGCGCGGGGCAATGATGTACTTGAGCGGGTCGACACCAATCATTTCCAGACTGGACAACTGCTCGGTGGACTTCATGTTGCCGATTTCGGCAGTCAATGCCGAACCGGCGCGCCCGGCGAACAACAACGCCGTGACCACGGGCCCCAATTCACGCAGCAGCGTCAGCGCAACCATCTGGCCGACCGCCTGCTCCGAACCGTAGCTGGACAGAATGTTAAAGCCCTGCAGCGCCAGCACCATGCCGATGAATACCCCGGAGACCACGATGATCACCAGGGACATTACGCCCACCGAATGCAGTTGCTTGATCAGCAAGCCAAAACCGCCGCCAATGCCGCCACGGCCAAGCAAGGCATGAAACAGAAATATCGCCGAACGGCCGAACACCCCCAGCACGTCGATGCCAGCGTGGCCGAACCGGCGAACCCGTTCTATTAGTGAAATCTTGCGCATCAACGCTGCCCCAGAAGATCTGCGCGGTAATCCGTCGCTGGAAAGTGATAGGCGACCGGACCGTCAGGCTCGCCTGTCATGAATTGACGGATGCGTGGCTCCTGCGAGTTCATCAGCTCCTCGGGAGTGCCCTGCCCCAACACCTGGCCTTCGCCGACGACATAAATGTAATCGGCGATGCTCGCGGTCTCGGCCAGGTCGTGGGAGACCACGATACTGGTGATGCCCAGCGCATCGTTGAGCAGGCGGATCAGGCGCACCAGTACGCCCATGGCGATGGGATCCTGGCCGACAAAGGGCTCGTCATACATGAGGATCTGCGGATCCAGGGCAATCGCCCGGGCCAGAGCAACACGACGTTTCATGCCGCCGGACAACTCGTCAGGCATCAGGTCGATGGCGCCACGCAATCCCACGGCCTGCAATTTGAGCAGGACAATGTCCCGGATCATTTCTTCCGGCAGTTCGGTATGAACGCGTAGCGGAAAGGCCACGTTCTCGAACACATCGAGATCGGTGAACAGTGCACCACTCTGAAACAGCACGCCCATATGCTTTCGCGCATCGAACAGATCACTGCGCGACAGTTTTGGCAGGTTCTGTCCATTGACCCAGACTTCGCCTTTGGTGGGCCGCAACTGTGCGCCCATCAGCCGCAACAGCGTAGTCTTGCCACACCCGGAAGGCCCCATGATGCCGGTGACCTTGCCGCGCGGGATACGTATATCGACGTTATTGAAAATGCTGCGCGTTCCGCGCTTGAAGGTCAGTCCCTTCAGCTCGACCGCGTAGGCTTTATCGGCACTCATCTAAACTCCTTGCGATGCAGCCTCTCATTCGGACGCCTGACTTTCTGGCGAAAGCACATACATCCCGGGCAGGCCGAACTGGCGGCGAACTATATCACTGCAAAGGCCAAGCGCCCAAGGCCCAAGCCGGGCCATGTTGAGGAACATGACGAGGTAAAAGCTTCTATTTAGGGGTATTCGGTAACAGGTAATGACAAAGCGCGACGAACTTGCGTGAGGGTTTCGATCATTACCGTTATAATCGCCGCCTTTTCATCAGGCTATACGATTTCTGACATGAGCCAATCCAGCGACCTGATTCAATCAGCACAACGCACCATCCGCCTCGAACTGGAAGCCGTACAAGGCTTGTTGCCCCGTATCGACGCAGATTTCGTACGCGCTTGCGAGATGATTCTGGCCAGCAAAGGGCGCGTGGTCGTGGTCGGCATGGGCAAATCGGGGCACATCGGCAACAAGATCGCCGCCACCCTGGCCAGCACCGGCACCACAGCCTTTTTCGTGCACCCGGCCGAAGCCAGCCACGGCGATATGGGCATGATCACCCGCGACGACATCATCCTGGCGCTGTCGAACTCCGGCTCAACCAATGAAATCGTCACCCTGCTGCCGCTAATCAAGCGCCTGGGCATTCAATTGATCAGCATGACCGGCAACCCTGATTCACCGCTGGCGAAAGCTGCCGAGGTCAACCTCAACGTGCACGTCGAGCACGAAGCCTGCCCACTCAACCTGGCACCGACCTCGTCGACCACTGCCGCGCTGGTCATGGGCGACGCCCTGGCCGTTGCGCTGCTGGAAGCCCGCGGTTTTACCGCTGAAGATTTCGCCTTTTCCCACCCCGGCGGTGCGCTTGGCCGACGCCTGCTGCTGAAAGTGGAAACCGTCATGCACGCCGGTGCAGAACTGCCCCAAGTGCAACGTGGCACGCTACTCAAGGACGCCTTGATGGAAATGACCCGCAAGGGCCTGGGCATGACCGCGATTGTGGAGGCCGATGGCAAACTGGCCGGGATCTTCACCGACGGCGACTTGCGCCGCACCCTTGACCGGACCATCGACATCCACCATACGACCATCGACGAGGTCATGACCGTCCACGGCAAGACCGCCCGGGCCGACATGCTCGCGGCCGAGGCCCTGAAAATCATGGAAGACCATCGAATCAACGCGCTGGTAGTGGTGGACAAGGAGGACCGTCCGATCGGCGCCTTCAACTTGTCCGATCTGCTGCGCGCAGGAGTAATGTGATGAGCACCGACCTGCTGCAACGCGGCAAGAACATCAAACTGGCGGTTTTTGACGTCGATGGCGTACTGACCGACGGACGCCTGTACTTCCTCGAAGACGGCAGCGAATTCAAGACGTTCAACACCCTCGACGGCCAAGGCATCAAGATGTTGATGGCATCCGGTGTGCAGACCGCTATCATCAGCGGCCGCAAGACCCCGGTGGTCGAGCGACGAGCGAAGAACCTCGGTATTCCACACGTGTACCAGGGCCGCGAAGACAAACTGGTGGTGCTCGACGAACTTCTTGCCCAACTCAACCTAAGCTATGAGCAAGTCGCCTATCTCGGCGACGACCTGCCGGACCTGCCGGTGATTCGCCGCGTCGGCCTGGGCATGGCGGTGGCAAACGCTGCCAGTTTCGTCCGTGAACACGCCCACGGCATCACCCAGGCCCGCGGTGGCGAGGGTGCCGCTCGCGAATTCTGCGAATTGATCCTGCGCGCGCAGGGCCGCCTTGATGCGGCAAACGCCGCGTACCTGTGAGCCAACTATGCTGAGCAAAAAGATTCGCAAATTCCTGGTGTTCGGTTGCATCGCAGCGATATTCGCGGCGGTCGGCTACTGGAACATCAGCCCGGAACGCTTCCTCGATCAGCCGGTGGCAAAGATCGATGAAACCGCGATCGACTATTACGCGATCAACGCCCACAGCGTGCAATACCTGCCGGACGGCAAACTGCAATACGAAATGACGTCCGACAAGGTTGAACACCTGAAAGCCACCGAAGTGACGCTGTTGACCAATCCCGACCTGAACATGTTCCGCGGCACCGAGTTTCCGTGGCACGTCCAGAGCGAGCACGGCGAAGTGAATCCCGACGGCACTCAGGTCGAACTGATTGACTCGGTGCGCATCACGCGCTTCGACGAGAAAAACCGCAAGACCCTGATTACCTCCACCCGCATGACAGTGTTCCCGCAGCAGCAATATGCGCAGACCGAGCAACCCGTTAGAATCGACGGCGCTGGTGGTGTGTCGACTGGCAAGGGAATGAAAGCGTATTTGAAAGAAAGCAGGATACACCTGCTATCGAACGTAAGAGGACAGTATGAGGCTCGTTAAAACCCTCCCTATTTTGCTCGGTCTGAGCGCAGCACTGGGAAGCGTGAGCGCCTGGGCACTGCCGACCGATCAATCGCAGCCTATCCGCATTCAGGCCGACGATGCCCAGCTGGACGACAAGAATGGCGTTGCCACCTATAAAGGTGACGTGATCATCACTCAGGGCTCGATGATCGTTAAAGGCAACACCGTGACCATCACCCGCACGCCGACCGGCGACATCGACGTGGTGACTTCGGTGGGCAACCTCGCCTATTTCGAGCAACTGCAAACTGCAGGTGACACCAAACCCGTTCAGGGCTGGGGCGTGACCATCCAGTACCACGCAGCGCAAAACCGCGTCGTGCTGATCGATAAGGCAAAAGTTGTCGACAAGGACAACAACGTCACCCAAGGCGAGAAAATCGTCTACGACACGGTCAAGAAGCTTGCGAGCGCCGGTCGCGCCACGGGCAACAAGGTCACCGAGTCGCGTCCGCGCATCGACATGGTGATCCAGCCGAAGAAGAAAACCGACGAGCAAAAGGCCCAGTAATGGCAACTCTGAAAGCTCAGCATCTGGCCAAGAGCTACAAGAGCCGCCAGGTCGTGCGTGACGTCAGCCTGTCGATCGACAGCGGTCAGATCGTCGGCCTGCTGGGTCCCAACGGCGCCGGCAAGACCACCTGCTTTTACATGATTGTCGGCCTGGTGCAGGCCGATCAGGGCCGCGTACTGATTGACGACCTGGATGTCAGCCACCAGCCTATGCACGGTCGTGCGAAGGCCGGCATCGGCTATCTTCCGCAAGAAGCATCGATCTTCCGCAAACTCTCGGTAGCCGACAACATCATGGCGATCCTCGAGACCCGCAAGGAACTCGACAAGGCCGGTCGTCGCAAAGAGCTGGAAAGCCTGCTGCAGGAATTCCACATCAGCCACATCCGCGACAACCTCGGGATGAGCCTGTCCGGTGGCGAACGCCGCCGTGTGGAAATCGCCCGGGCACTGGCTACCAACCCGAAGTTCATCCTGCTCGACGAACCGTTCGCCGGCGTGGACCCGATTTCGGTGGGCGACATCAAGCAGATCATCTATCACCTCAAGGCCAAGGGCATTGGTGTGCTGATCACTGACCACAACGTCCGTGAAACCCTGGATATCTGCGAAACCGCCTACATCGTCAACGATGGCCAGCTGATCGCCGAAGGTGACTCTGCCACCATCCTGGCCAACGACCTGGTCAAGGAAGTGTATCTGGGCCATGAGTTCCGCCTGTAAGCACTGAGGTGTCTGGCTGGTTGCTCGGGCGCTTGTCTCGATAAAAAATCAACATTTTTTTATTGTTACAGCGCTCTAGGCAAACGCTGCAGTTTCGGGCATATAATTTGCTTATGTTTGGCGCTCCGGCGCCCTGTAGTGGATGGCGCATGTGCGCCGGCGAATAAGGTGTTAAGCCCCTGCCATGAAACCATCGCTAGTCTTGAGAATGGGCCAGCAGCTGACGATGACACCGCAGCTGCAACAGGCCATCCGCCTGCTCCAATTGTCGACCCTGGACCTGCAACAGGAAATCCAGGAGGCCCTGGAGTCCAATCCGATGCTCGAACGCCAGGAAGAAGGCGACGACTTCGATAACGCCGACCCCTTGGCCGACAAAGCCGAACAGCAACCTAACGCCGACATTCAGGAACCCTCCTACCAGGAAACCGCCCCGACGGTTGATAACCTCGAGGAAGGCGACTGGAACGAGCGCATCCCCAACGAACTGCCCGTCGATACCGCGTGGGAAGACGTCTACCAGACCAGCGCCAGCAGCCTGCCGAGCAACGATGACGACGAGTGGGACTTCACCACCCGGACATCGGCCGGCGAAAGCCTGCAAAGCCACCTGCTGTGGCAACTGAACCTGGCCCCTATGTCCGACACCGATCGCCTGATCGCCGTGACCCTGATCGACTGCATCAACAATCAGGGCTACCTGGACGAAACCCTCGAGGAGATTCTCGAAGCCTTCGACCCGGAACTGGACATCGAACTGGACGAAATCGAAGCCGTCCTGCACCGCATCCAGCAATTCGAACCCGCTGGCATCGGCGCCCGCAACCTGGGCGAATGCCTGCTGCTGCAATTGCGCCAGTTGCCCGCCAAGACGCCTTGGCTGGTCGAGGCCAAACGCCTGGTCACCGATTACATCGACCTGCTCGGCAGCCGCGATTACAGCCAGCTGATGCGTCGCATGAAGCTCAAGGAAGATGAACTGCGCCAAGTAATTGAACTGGTGCAGAGCCTCAACCCGCGCCCAGGCTCGCAAATCGAGTCCAGCGAAGCCGAATACGTCGTTCCCGACGTGATCGTACGCAAGGACAACGAGCGCTGGCTGGTGGAGCTGAACCAGGAATCCGTGCCACGACTGCGGGTCAACGCTCAATACGCCGGTTTCGTGCGCCGCGCCGACACCAGCGCCGATAACACCTTCATGCGCAATCAGTTGCAAGAGGCCCGCTGGTTCATCAAGAGCCTGCAAAGCCGCAACGAAACCCTGATGAAAGTAGCCACTCAGATCGTCGAGCATCAGCGCGGCTTTCTTGAATACGGCGACGAAGCCATGAAACCGCTGGTCCTGCATGACATCGCCGAAGCGGTGGGCATGCACGAGTCGACGATTTCACGGGTGACCACGCAGAAATTCATGCATACCCCACGGGGCATATATGAACTGAAATACTTTTTCTCCAGCCACGTCAGCACCTCTGAGGGCGGTGAATGCTCGTCCACGGCGATCCGCGCGATCATCAAAAAACTGGTTGCCGCGGAAAATCAGAAAAAGCCGTTGAGTGACAGCAAGATCGCTGGTTTACTGGAGGCACAAGGCATTCAGGTGGCTCGCCGCACCGTCGCCAAGTACCGCGAATCTCTAGGGATCGCGCCTTCGAGCGAACGCAAGCGGTTGATGTAGAGCCACGCCACAGCGTTCCAGTGGCAGGCATTTCTGCCTGCCGCTTTATGCACTGGCAACGAAGGAGAAGCTGTATGCAAGTCAACATCAGTGGACACCAACTGGAAGTGACCGAACCTCTTCGCACCTACATCGGCGAAAAACTCGAACGATTAGAGAGGCATTTCGACAAGATCACCAACGTGCAGGTCACGATGACGGTCGAAAAGCTCAAGCAGAAAATCGAAGCCACGCTGCATATTCCCGGCAATGAAGTGGTCGCAAACGCGGAGCATACCGATATGTACGCGGCGATCGACGCACTGACCGACAAGCTGGATAAACAACTCAAAAAGCATAAGGAAAAGACCCAAAGCCTCCTCCAGGGCGCGACCGGTCGTTAACACTCCCAACCCATGATCCGACTTGAAAGCATCCTGACCCCCGGCCGTTCCCTCGTGAACGTGCCGGGCGGCAGTAAAAAGAAAGCCCTCGAGCAAATTGCCAACCTTATCCACAAAGAAGTGCCGGATCTGGAGATGCAAGATGTCTTCGAGGCTCTGATTGCCCGTGAAAAACTCGGCTCAACCGGTTTTGGCAACGGCATCGCCATTCCCCACTGCCGCCTGAAGGGCTGCACCTCGCCCATCAGCGCCCTGATGCACCTTGATGCACCCATTGATTTCGACGCCATCGACGGCGCCCCGGTTGACCTGCTGTTCGTTTTGCTGGTCCCGGAAGCCGCTACCGATGCGCACCTGGAGTTACTGCGCCAGATCGCCAGCATGCTCGACCGCAAGGAAGTGCGCGAAAAACTGCGCAGCGCCCCGAGCAATGAAGCCTTGTATCAGGTTGTCCTGGACGAGCAAAACGGTCATTAACCATGCGCTTGATCATCGTCAGTGGCCGCTCCGGCTCAGGTAAAAGTACCGCACTCGATGTTCTCGAGGACAACGGCTACTACTGCATCGACAACCTGCCCGCCGGTCTGCTGCCGGAACTGGCCGAACGCGCGTTAATTCACACCGAGCTGGCGCAACCGCTGGTTGCCGTATCGATTGATGCGCGTAACTTGCCGAGTCACTTGTCGCGGTTTCCCGAACTGCTGGAAGAAGTGCGCAGCCGGCATATCCAGTGTGATGTGCTTTATCTGGACGCCGACGAAGAAACCTTGCTCAAACGTTTCTCGGAAACCCGCCGTCGTCACCCGCTGAGCAATACCAATCGCTCGCTGGCCGAGGCCATCAACGATGAGACCGCCCTGCTCGGGCCGATTGCCGATCTCGCCGATCTCAAAGTAAACACCACCAATCTGAACCTGTATCAGCTGCGAGATACCATCAAGCTGCGCCTGCTGAACCAGCCGGAACCCGGCACGGCGTTCCTGGTGGAGTCTTTCGGCTTCAAGCGTGGAATGCCGGTGGACGCTGATCTGGTGTTCGATGTGCGCTGCCTGCCGAACCCTTACTGGAAGCCAGAGTTGCGCGATCAATCCGGGCTCGACCAACCGGTTGCCGAGTACCTGGCGGCACAGCCGGACGTCGAAGAGATGTTCCAGGACATCTCTACCTACTTGTTCAAGTGGCTACCCCGTTTTGCCGCCAGCAACCGCGCTTATGTCACCATTGCCATTGGCTGCACCGGCGGCCATCACCGCTCCGTCTACCTGACCGAACGTCTGGGCCAGGCCCTGCAAAAAGCCCTGAAGAACGTCCAGGTTCGCCACCGCGACCTCAGCTAAAGGATTCACACCGCGATGCCTGCTCTGGAAATTGAAATCATCAACAAGCTGGGCCTGCATGCCCGCGCTTCTGCAAAATTCGTTGGCGTCGCCGGTGAGTTCAAGGATTGCACGATCAGAGTAGGACGCACGCCGGAATCCACGGTCGACGGAAAAAGCATCATGGCAATGATGATGCTCGCTGCGGGCAAGGGCACCAAAATCCACCTGAGCACCGAAGGTGAACAGGCTGATGAGGCGCTGCAGGCATTGGTGAATTTGATCAATGACTACTTCGGCGAAGGCGAGTAACACCGCAGCCCTTTGTAGCAGCAGGCTTCGCCAGCGGCCACATAGTCCGCGCAGTCCTCTAGGCCAACGCCGTATCCATCACCATCATCAAGCAAAACCCGATCAGCAACCCAAAACTTGCAAGCTCGTCGTGATCATTGTCGCGCTCAATACGAGTCTTGGTCATCAGAAAATCCTTGCACCAGTTCCATGAGAGGAATCGAGGGCTGCAACTCGCAGGTCGCCAATTGCCAGGTGTAGCTCTGCCAGCGCTTGAGGCGGCACTTGCACAGAGAGAGGCGTTCCAGATCGCGCAACGGCCGCCAGGCCTGGTCCAGACAAAAGGCGCGCCACCCAACGATGGGTGGCGCGCCTTTTTGTGTAACGGTTAAGTGTTAGCTGCCGGCTACCGTCATCCGCTCGATCAGCACCGAACCTGTACGAATATTGCTGCGCAGTTCCAGGTCATTACCGACGGCAACGATCTGTTTGAACATGTCACGCATGTTGCCGGCGATGGTCACTTCCTGGACCGCAAACTGGATTTCGCCATTCTCGACCCAGTACCCCGCCGCGCCACGGGAGTAATCGCCAGTGACCATGTTCAGGCCCTGGCCCATCAATTCAGTCACCAGCAGGCCGCGGCCCATGCGGCGCAGCAAGGCTGCCTGGTCTTCGTCGCCATGGGTGACGAACAGGTTGTGCACGCCGCCAGCGTTGGCGGTGCTCGGCATCCCGAGCTTCCGGCCGGAGTACGTGCCAAGAATGTACGAGACCAACTCGCCTTTTTCGACGAACGGTTTGGCGTAAGTCGCCAGGCCATCACCATCGAACGCCGAACTGCCCATGGCGCGCATCAGGTGCGGACGCTCATCGATGGTCAGCCATTCCGGGAACAGTTTCTGCCCCAGCGTGCCTTCGAGGAACGACGATTTGCGATACAGACTGCCGCCGGAAATCGCCGACAGGAAGCTGCCGAACAACCCGCCAGCCAGTTCCGCGGAAAACAGCACCGGCACTTCGCAGGTCGGCACCGGACGCGCGCCCAGACGGCTCGCCGCCCGTTGCGCGGCACGCTGGCCGATGCTCTCCGGAGATGCCAGCAAATTGCCCTGACGGTTCACGTCGTACCAGTAATCGCGCTGCATCTGGCCGTCGGCCTCGGCGATCATCACGCAGCTCAGGCTGTGCCGGGTCGACGCGTAACCGCCGATAAAACCGTGGCTGTTGCCGTAGACACGGCAGCCCTGATGGGTGCTGAGGGTGGTGCCATCGGCGTTCTTGATCCGGCTGTCGGTTGCAAACGCCGCCGCTTCACAGGCCAGGGCCTGCTCGATGGCTTGCTCCGGGGTGATGTCCCATTCGTGGAACAGGTCGAAATCCTGCAGATCCTTGGCCATCAGCGCGGCGTCTGCCAAACCCGAAGCTTCGTCTTCAGACGTGTGCTTGGCGATGGCCAGTGCGGCGGCGACGGTTTCGCGAATCGCCTCCGGACCGCTGGCGGACGTGCTGGCCGAGCCCTTGCGCTGGCCGACGTACAAGGTGATGCCAAAGCCCTGATCGCGGTTGAATTCGACGGTTTCGACTTCACGCTGACGCACCGAGGTCGACAGGCCCTGCTCCAGGGACACCGCCACTTCACAGGCACTGGCGCCCTGGCGCTTGGCTTCAGCGATGATCTGCTCGACTTGTTCTTGCAGTGCCGGCAACGCTTGTGGGCCGACGCTTTCAACTGCACTCATGCTGTTCTCCACTCAAATTCTGCTTTCGGCTAGGGCCTTCGAGCGACCGGGCCGGACAAGCGGCCCCCGACTGGTTATCATGGCGGCGTTTCTTTGCGGACGGCCACCATGGTTGATTCTTACGACGACTCCCTCGATACGGGAGAAAAAAGCAAATCCCAGGTTAAACGCGAGCTTCATGCTCTGGTTGACCTTGGCGAGCGCCTTACAACGCTCAAGCCTGACTTGCTGGCAAAACTGCCGTTGACCGACGCTATGCGCCGGGCCCTGGCTGATGCGCCCAAGCACACCGCGAATATCGCGCGTAAACGGCACCTTATGTTCATCGGCAAACTGATGCGCGATCAGGACACTGACGCCATTCTGACTCTGCTCGATCAACTCGATGCCTCCACCCGGCAGTACAACGAACGTTTCCATGGCCTGGAACGCTGGCGCGATCGCTTGATCGCGGGCGACGATGCGGTCCTGGAGAAGTTCGTGGTCGACTACCCGGAGGCTGATCGTCAGCAATTGCGCTCCCTGATCCGTCAGGCCCAGCACGAACTGGCGACCAACAAGCCACCGGCATCGAGCCGTAAAATCTTCAAGTACATCCGTGAGCTGGACGAGACTCAACGCGGTCTGCGTTAAGTCCCTTCTCGGGTGAGTCGCCACGCGGCTCACCCGAAGCTCCATCCCTTAAGATCCTGTGCCACCCACAGTGATCGCATCGATTTTCAGCGTTGGCTGGCCGACACCCACCGGCACCGACTGCCCATCCTTACCACACGTCCCGACGCCGCTGTCCAGCGCCAGATCGTTACCGACCATCGACACCTTGCTCATCGCTTCCGGGCCGTTGCCGATCAATGTCGCACCTTTGACCGGGGCAGTGATTTTGCCGTCTTCGATCAGGTACGCCTCGCTGGTGGAGAACACGAATTTGCCGCTGGTAATGTCCACCTGACCGCCGCCGAGGTTGGCGCAGTAGATGCCGCGCTTCACCGAGGCGATGATTTCTGCAGGGTCGCTTTCGCCCGCCAGCATGTAGGTGTTGGTCATGCGCGGCATTGGCAGGTGCGCGTAGGATTCACGACGACCGTTACCGGTACGGGCCACGCCCATTAGACGGGCGTTGAGTTTGTCCTGCATGTAGCCTTTGAGTACGCCGTTTTCGATCAGCGTCGTGCACTCGGTCGGGGTGCCTTCATCATCGACGCTCAGGGAACCGCGACGACCGGCCAGCGTGCCGTCATCGACGATGGTGCAAAGCTTGGACGCAACCATCTCGCCCATGCGCCCGCTGTAGGCCGAACTGCCCTTGCGGTTGAAGTCGCCTTCCAGACCGTGGCCGACCGCTTCGTGCAGCAACACGCCGGACCAGCCCGAACCCAGCACCACCGGCAACGTACCGGCCGGCGCAGGAATGGCTTCCAGATTCACCAACGCCTGACGCAGCGCTTCACGGGCGTAGCTCATGGCGCGGTCGTCGCTGAGGAAATAACGGTAATCGGTACGACCGCCACCGCCATGACCACCGCGCTCACGGCGACCGTTCTGTTCGACGATCACGCTGACGTTAAAGCGCACCAACGGCCGTACATCGGCGGCCAGGCCACCGTCGGTGGAAGCCACGAGGATTCGTTCCCAGACGCCAGCCATGCTCACGGTGACTTGCTGGATACGCGGGTCGAGGGCGCGAGTCGCGACGTCGATACGCTTGAGCAGTTCGACCTTCTCGGCACGGGTCATGACTTCCAACGGGTTGTCCGGCCCGTACAACTGGGCGGCATCCTGGGTCGTGAAGGCTTGCACCGTGCCGTTCTGACCGGCGCGGGAGATCGAACGCGCCGCACGGGCCGCGGCGCCGAGGGCTTCGAGAGTAATGGCATTGCTGTAGGCAAAACCGGTTTTCTCACCCGATTGCGCTCGCACGCCAACACCTTGGTCGAGATTGAAGCTGCCTTCCTTGACGATCCCGTCTTCCAGCGCCCAGGACTCGGAAATCTGCCCCTGGAAATACAGGTCGGCAGCATCGATGCCCGGACCGGCCAGATCGCCGAGCACACCTTGCAGGCTCTCGATTGTTACGCCGCCGGGCGCCAGGAGGTGTTCACTGACTGAGGACAACAACTCGCTCATATGCTTTACGCCTTAAATTCATCGTTCTGAGGCAGGTCGCCGGGCGCCCTGCGAGAAAAAGCGCCGGTGACTGGACACCGGCATCCGCGCCCTGATGGACGCCTGTTCGCTGCTATCGCGTTCGGCCAGCAGCACGGCCTCGCCTTGATCCTGTTGCGCCAGCACACGTCCCCACGGGTCGATAATCGCGGCATGGCCAAAGGTTTCTCGCGGCCCCGGATGCGTCCCACCCTGGGCAGCCGCGAGCACATAACATTGAGTTTCGATGGCCCGCGCGCGAATCAACACCTCCCAATGCGCCGCGCCGGTCACCGCGGTAAAGGCCGACGGCGCGGTAATCAACTCCGCCCCGGCAGCGCGTAATTCGCTGTACAGCTCCGGGAAGCGCAGGTCGTAACACACCGTCAGCCCGACTCGACCGACGGGCGTGTCCGCCACGACTACCCCACTGCCATAAGCATAGTCATCGGATTCGCGATAACGCCCGCGATTGTCCGCCACATCGACGTCGAACAGGTGCAACTTGTCATACCGTGCAACGGTTTCGCCGTGGTCATCCACCAGCAGCGAGCAGGCATGCACTTTGGCCGTCGGTTGATCCACCGGCGGCAACGGCAACGTGCCGGCCACTATCCATAACTTGAGGTCGCGAGCGGTCTGTTTCAACCATGGCAGGATCGGGCCTTCACCCAACGCCTCTGCGCGGCCGATGTCGGCGATGTCGCGACGGCCCATGGCGGCGAAATTTTCCGGAAGCACAGCCAGCTGCGCGCCACCGGCTGCCGCTTGCTCAAGCAGCCGACGGGCCTGGGCCAGATTGACCAGCACATCGCTCTGGCTGACCATTTGAATCACCGCTACAGACATGGCCTTTCCTTTTTTAAATCTGTACACCGACCTGTAGCAGCTGCCGAAGGCTGCGTCCGGCTGCGCAGCAGTCGTATATCCGGGATGCACGGTTTATCTGAAAGACCGCGGTGTCTGATTTTACGACTGCTGCGCAGCCGGACGCAGGCTTCGCCAGCTGCTACAGGGGACCTGCGCCGCTATGTGTGGTCATGCTACTCCATCGGCCCCGGGCATGGCTTTTCAAAAAAATTTGTCAAAAAGGCTTGTCGAAGGTGATTTTCGGCTCTTTCCACGGCCCTTTGACGGTGTATTGGACGCTGGCGAAACGCGCCACACGGTCACCGATCAGCTTGTCGATCAAGAACAGCGCGCCGCCGATAGCCGGTGCACCGACGATCAGCGCGGCAATCGGCAGGTTGTTGGTCACAGGCAACGTCACCAGCAACTTGGCATCGACCTTATCGCCCACCAGGTCCAGCGTACCGTTGAGTTCGATGTTGCTCGACGGACCGGTCAGCCGGATCGGCTCACGCGTCACGTATACACCGTTGGTCGCGACCAGCAGGCCTTTGACCCGGTCATAACTCAAGCCTTTGCCAAACAAGTCAGAGAAGTCCAGACGCAGACGGCGACCGATGGAGTTGAAGTTCAGCAAGCCAAACACGCGCAACGCCTGGGCACTGCCCTCAACTTCAACAAACTGGCCTTTATTCAGCGAAGCATCGAGGGTTCCAGAGAAACGCTTGGTGGCCAGCCAAGCCGGGGAACCTGGCCAGCGACCATCGACATCCATATGAAAATCTTCGCTGGTGACACTCGGCGCAAAGCCCCAGCCCTTCAGTACATCGGCGAGATTCTTGCCAACGATCCGGCCCTTGTACCAACTGCTGCTGGAACCGGGCACACCTTCCCAACCGCCGCTGCCCTGCAAGAGGATGCCCTTGAGGCCCAGATCCAGCGTGTTAAACGCAATGCCCTTGGCGGTCGGACGGATTTTCAGGTACCAGGCCCCGACGAGGTCCTGCCCCTGGAACAGCTGATTGATGGTGATATCCAGCGCCGGGATCTTCCTCGGATCCACCGAGGCCAGCGGATCTGGCGAGTTTTCGTCGGCCAGGACCGTCGGGTCTGGTGCCGGCAAACGCACGTATTGCAGATTGATCGCAATCGGCGCGGCTTTCGCATCGGGGATGCTGGCGCTGCCCTTCACCTGCTGACTGTCGAGTTGCAAGGCCCACGCGGCGGGTTTGCGGTTCAACTGTACGGAAGCCTGATCGAGCGTAGTGCCGACACCGCTGAGCTTGCCAATCTTGAAATCCGCACCGCTGAGCAACTGTTTGGCGTTACCGCCCGGATCCTGGCCGGCGTACTTGTCTACCAGGTCTTTCCAGGGGCCGACGTCCAGTTCCGACAGCACACCGCGCACCCGCAGGCCTTTGGCGCCGGGCAGCACGGCATTGCCGCCCCCCAGGAACAACTCACCGCGCCCGTCGGCAAAGTTGCCGGCCGGCGCCGCAAACGTGAAGTTCGCCAGCTCACCGTAGTTGACCCAGTAGCGCCGCTCGGGCCCCTGCAGGGTCATGCGGAACGTGGTGTCGCGGCCGACGTCGGGCGCCATGCCGAACGGCGCCGGCAAATCGATTGCTACGCCCTTGAGGTTGGAGCTGACCGTCAATTGACTGTCGGCCCCATCAAGGCTCAGTTGCAGCTGATAAGGGATCACACCGGACACTGGCAACGACTGAGTAACACTCAGCCAGTCAGTCAGCTTCTTGACCTCGACCTGGCCCGAGGCGGCGACGCGAGTCTTGAGGTTGCCGGGGCCACCATCGGCGAAAATCTGTGCAGCGACAGGTTTATCGAAGGCGCGCGCGGTGATGTTTTGCCCGCTCAAACCCTTGGTGCTGTCGAAACGGAAATCGCCCTTGAGCTGAGTCAGCTCCAGGGTTGGCTCGGCCAGTTTCAGACGGGCCTTGGCGGTCTTGAAGTCGACGAGGATCTTCGGTTCCTCGCCTTTGACCAGCGGAATATCCAGTTTCAGTTTGCCTTGCAGATCGCCCTCGCCTTCCCAACCGGCAAAGGTCGCTGCGGTGCCGATCGGCGCTTCCTGGAGAATCTTCAGGCCATCGCCCAACCCGCCGTCGAATCCACCGTCGAGGAACAGATGGACGTTTTGCCCCGCTGGCACATGGGGAATATTGACGTAAATGTCACTGACCTGGGTATTGAGCAACTGCCCCTTGCTGGCCAGGATCCGCACACCGCTGTCTTCAACAAACACGTCACCCGTGACTTTGCTGACATGTGGCCAGCCTGGCTGGAAGGCCAGTTCGGCATCGTGAACCTTGAAGAACAGGCTGATGCTGCGAGCCGTCTCGGCGGCACCGTGATTCAGCGAACCCTGGTACTGGAAGAAGCCTTCGTCCACCGCACCTTTGAGAATCGCCGTACGCAGCCATTCGTCCAGCCCCGGGCTGAGCATTGTCGGCAAGTACTTGGCGGTGTAACGACCGTCGCCGTCCACCAGACCGACCCGCAGGTCCATGTAGTCTTCCTGGGTATGGTCGAAATGCAGGCGGATCAGGAAGTCGCCAGCAATCTTGCCTTCTTCGCCCAGCACCTTCAGGTACGGCGCGATCAAGGTGAAGGCTTCTTTATCAAGTTTCCAGGTCAGTCGGGCATTGGCCTGAATGTACTGCCATGGCTTGGCGAAGATCGGGTCCAGATGCAGGGAAAAATCCTTGCTGTCCATGCGCAGCTCACCACCGCCCAGATCACCACTGATGCTGCCACTGACATTTCGTGCCGCCGGAGCGCCGTGATAGGCATCGAAGCCCACCCGATCCAGGTTGGCGGCAAAGCTGAACTTGGTGTCGTCGGTGGCATTGGGCCGGAAGTCGATCAGCACGTTGCGCAGGCCGCCAGTCACTTTGAGCCGCTCGACGGCCGTAGCAACGCCTTCGGGCAGCGGCCCCAAGGCATTCAGTATCGGGGTGATCGGAGTGAGGTCGAGGCGGTCGGCTTGCAGGTGCCAAAGCTCTTCGGTCTTGTCCGTCGCCTCGTTTTGCTTGAGTTGCAGATGCGATTCCCAGCGGGTCTCGCCAAGGTTCATGGCCAAGGAGTCCAGGGTCACCAGAACGCCTTCGGAACTGCGCTGGAAATAGCCGTTCAACGCCAGATTATTGATCTGGATCGGCTTGCGCTCGGCATAGGCACCCTTGAGTTGCGGCGCATTCAAGCGTATCGCACCGCTTTGCAGGGCGCCTTTGCCCCAGTTCACCCACAACTCGCCGCCAGCCTTAAGCTCGGAAAAATTCCATTGCTGGGTCAGGCGCTCGGGCAACCATTTCGACCAGTCGCTTTGCGGCAGGCTCAGGTAGGCCTCGGCCTCGCCGTCCTTCCACTCGCTGGCGCGCAGGCGGGTGCGCAGGCTCATTGCCACTGGTTGGCCGTCGGGCAGCGTCAGGCGCACGTCCAGTCGCTGATGCGACGCGCCGGTTTTCAGATTCAGCCCGACGTAAGTCAGGGTCAGCGGCTGCTCTTGCAGTGGCTGCAAAGTGACTTGGCTATCGAGTACCGACAGTTGCTGAACCATCTGCATGCGATTGAGCAATTGCTCAGGATCCAGCGGCTGATCCTGCTGCACCGGCAAACCTTCCAGCGCCCAATGGCCGTCCTCGCTTTCCTTGAGGCTGATCTTCAGGCCGCTGAGTTCCAGGTGAGCGATGCGCACTTCACGAGCCATCAGACTGGCCCAAAGATCCGGCACCGCGCGCACCTGATCCAGACGCAAGGCATTGGCGCCCTCGCCGACCATCACGTCGTGAGCCAGCATGATCGGCGCAAAGCCGCTCCAGTTGCCTTCCAGTTCGCCGATATTCAGCGGCATGCCCAAGGCAGCGCTGGCTTTGGCTTCGACTTCGGCACGGTACTCAGCCACAAGCGGCGTCAGCTCTCGGCCGAGGCTGACGTATAACGCCAACAACACCAACACCAACGCACACAGCCCCAGCCCCCAGCGGGTCAGTGCGGCCAAAATGCGTGTCAGACGTTCCATGTCAGTTGGCTCCCATGGCAAAAATACTGCAAAAAGCTGAGGCCAGCCGTTCTAGCAGGGTTGAAAGACAGCGATTCAGAGCAGCACCACGTCGTATTGTTCCTGGGAATACATGGTTTCCACCTGGAACCGGATGGTGCGTCCGATAAAACCTTCGAGCTCGGCGACATTGCCCGATTCTTCATCGAGCAAACGGTCGACCACTTTCTGGTTCGCCAATACACGATAGCCTTCCGCCTGATAGGCGCGAGCCTCTCGGAGGATTTCGCGGAAAATCTCGTAGCAAACGGTTTCCGGCGTCTTGAGCTTACCGCGGCCCTGACAGCTGCTGCACGGTTCACACAGCACTTGTTCAAGACTTTCGCGAGTGCGCTTGCGGGTCATCTGCACCAGGCCCAACTCGGTGATGCCGATGATGTTGGTCTTGGCGTGATCGCGTTCCAGTTGCTTCTCGAGGGTGCGCAGCACCTGACGCTGGTGCTCTTCATCTTCCATGTCGATGAAGTCGATGATGATGATCCCGCCCAGGTTGCGCAGGCGCAGCTGACGAGCGATGGCGGTCGCGGCTTCGAGGTTGGTCTTGAAAATGGTTTCTTCGAGGTTGCGATGACCGACGAACGCCCCGGTGTTGACGTCGATGGTGCTCATGGCTTCCGCCGGATCGACCACGAGGTAACCGCCGGACTTCAGCGGGACTTTGCGCTCCAGGGCTTTCTGGATTTCGTCCTCGACGCCGTACAGGTCGAAAATCGGCCGCTCACCCGGGTAATGCTCCAGACGATCGGCGATTTCCGGCATCAGCTCGGCGACGAACTGTGTGGTTTTCTGGAAGGTTTCCCGGGAGTCGATGCGGATCTTCTCGATCTTCGGGCTCACCAGGTCACGCAAGGTGCGCAGCGCCAGGCCGAGGTCTTCGTAGATCACACTCGGCGCGCTGATGGTTTTGATCTGCTCGTTGATCTGATCCCAGAGACGACGCAGGTAGCGAATGTCCATGAGGATTTCATCGGCACCGGCACCTTCGGCAGCGGTACGCAGGATGAAGCCACCGGCCTCTTGGATGCCTTCTTTGGCCACGCAATCAGTGACCACTTGTTTGAGACGCTCACGCTCGGCTTCGTCTTCAATCTTCAACGAAATGCCAACGTGCGCAGTGCGCGGCATGTACACCAGATAACGCGACGGAATCGACAACTGAGTCGTCAGGCGTGCGCCTTTGGAGCCGATCGGGTCCTTGGTCACTTGCACTACCAGGCTCTGGCCTTCATGAACCAGAGCGCTGATGCTCTCGACCGCCGGGCCTTCGCGCAGGGAGATTTCCGAGGCATGAATGAACGCGGCGCGGTCCAGGCCGATGTCGACGAATGCCGCCTGCATGCCCGGCAATACTCGCACGACTTTGCCTTTATAGATGTTGCCGACGATCCCGCGCTTTTGCGTGCGCTCGACGTGGACCTCTTGCAGAACACCGTTTTCAACCACCGCCACGCGCGATTCCATCGGCGTGATGTTGATCAGGATCTCTTCACTCATGGCAGGGTCTCGTTCAGGCATGTTCACGATAATGGCCGCATCTTGTCAGTACGACGCTCAACGCGCGTTAAGGGTTTGCCAACAGGGTATGCCGAAATGACCAAGCAGCTCAGCGGTTTCGCACAACGGTAACCCGACCACCGCCGAGTAACTGCCATTGAGCCCGGCGACAAACACCGCACCGAGCCCTTGAATGCCGTAGCCGCCGGCCTTGTCCTGCGGTTCGCCGCTGGCCCAGTAGGCCACCGCTTCATCACGACTGATGTTGCGAAAGCGCACCAGACTGCGCACGACCCGAGACTCGCAACGCTCACCCTCTCGCAGTGCAATCGCCGTCAGGACTTCATGCTCACACCCGGACAACATCATAAGCATGGCGCACGCCTCGGCTTCATCAACCGGCTTGCCAAGAATTTTTCCGTCCAGCACCACGGCGGTGTCGGCGCCCAGCACGCAAAAATCTGCGTCGGACACGACGGTCCTGCGCCCGGCCTCGGCTTTGCCGCGCGCCAGGCGCTCGACATAGGCCGACGGGGATTCATCTTCTAAAGGGGTTTCATCGATGTCCGCACTGATGGCGGAGAACGGCACGCCGATCTGCGTGAGCAGTTCACGCCGACGCGGCGAGCCTGAGGCAAGGTACAGCTGTTTCATCCAGACATCTCCCTGTCGAGGTGCGGGCAAATGCCTGACCGAATTAATTGATTTTGTAGCGTCGACGCAAACCGCGCAAACCGTAGCTGACCCATGGCCAGAGCAATGCGCTGACCAGTGCCGGCAAGACCAGCGCCAGCGTCGGCTGGCGATTGCCGGTCAGGGCGCTGAGCCAAAGTTGAACAAGCTGCGCGAGGCCGAAGATCACCAGGATCATCAGGCTCTGTTGCCACATCGGGAACATGCGCAGGCGTTGTTGCAGCGCCAGCACCAGGTACGTGATCAGCGTCAGGATCAATGCGTTCTGGCCCAGCAGCGTGCCATAAAGCACATCTTCGGCCAGACCCAGGCACCACGCGGTGACCATCCCGACTTTCTGCGGCATGGCCAACGCCCAGAACGCCAGCAGCAGGGCCAGCCACAGTGGACGGAGAATTTCCATGAATTGCGGCAGCGGCGAAACGCTGAGCAGCATGCCTATGGCGAACGTCAGCCAGACCATCCAGCCGTTTCGGGAGGCAGTAGCACCAACCATTATTCTCGTCCCCCAGTGGTAGCCGGCGCAGAGACAGGCGGTTTGGCTGCAGGCTTCACGGCAGCGGGTGGCGTGGCCGGCGGTTTAGCGGTTGCAGGTGGCGTCGCAGGCGGCTTGCTGGCGGCAGGTTTTGCTGGCGCAGGATGAGTTGCGGCAGGTTTGGCCGGGGTTGCGGCAGCAGGGGCAGTCGTCGGTGCAGCTGGAGTCGCGGGTGCAGCAACAGCAGCCGGGACGAGGGCAGGTTTGGGCACGGTCGCTGGAATGATTGGCCCACCACCGTGCTGGTCCAAAGCCTCTTGCGCCTGGGCGGCTTCGTTGGCGCGCTCTTCGGCTGTGCGGCCGTCGGTGAACACCAGCAGCAAGTAACGGCTGCGGTTCAAGGCGGCGGTCGGCACGGCACGCACAATGGCGAACGGCTGACCGGAATCGTGAATCACTTCCTTGACCGTCGCCACCGGGTAACCCGCCGGGAACCGCTGCCCCAGACCGGAGCTGACCAGCAGATCGCCTTCTTTAATGTCGGCGGTATCGGCCACATGACGCAACTCCAGGCGTTCCGGGTTGCCGGTGCCGCTGGCAATCGCTCGCAGACCGTTGCGGTTCACCTGCACCGGAATGCTATGAGTGGTGTCAGTCAGCAACAGCACACGAGAGGTGTACGGCATCAACTCGACCACCTGGCCCATCAGGCCGCGGGCATCGAGCACCGGCTGACCGAGGACCACACCGTCGCGCTCACCTTTATTGATGATGATGCGATGGGTGAAGGGGTTGGGGTCCATGCCGATCAGTTCGGCCACTTCGACCTTCTCGTTGACCAGCGCGGAGGAGTTGAGCAACTCGCGCAGCCGAACGTTCTGCTCGGTGAGGGCGGCAAGCTTTTGCATGCGGCCCTGCAACAGCAGGTTTTCGGTTTTGAGTTTTTCGTTTTCGGCGACGAGCTCGGTACGGCTGCCAAATTGGCTGGCCACACCCTGCCATAGCCGCTGCGGCAGGTCGGTGATCCAGTAGGACTGCATCAGTACCAGCGACATTTGGCTACGCACTGGCTTGAGCAGTGTGAAGCGGGCATCGACCACCATCAGCGCGACCGATAGCACGACCAGCACCAACAAGCGCACGCCCAGTGAAGGCCCTTTGGTGAAAAGCGGTTTAATAAGCCGCTCCTCCCAGGCAAATGTTCTCTTTATTCATACGGCATCAAACCGGCCTGGATGCAGACTGACAGAAGATAAACGCCAACAGGCAGCACTGCAAAGTGCTGCCTGCGCGCCAACAGCATAGATGCGTCGGGCGAGAATCAGATGGCGAGAAAGCGTAGCGAGCGAAGGCAAGACAAGGCAAAAACAGGCAAGGAAGCGGAGTCTACGGGTTGTAAATGAGCATTCCGAGCCTGTTTTTAACGCAGTATTGCCGAGCGCAGTAGCTTTCACGCCGTCTGATCACTCGCTCGACAGCAGGTCCATCGTGTGCTTATCCATCATTTCCAATGCACGGCCACCGCCGCGAGCCACACAGGTCAGCGGGTCTTCGGCAACGATTACCGGCAGGCCGGTTTCCTGGGCCAGCAACTTGTCGAGGTCACGCAGCAAGGCGCCGCCACCGGTCAGTACCAGACCACGCTCGGCGATATCGGAAGCCAGTTCCGGAGGCGATTGCTCCAGCGCACTTTTCACGGCCTGAACGATGGTGGCCAGGGACTCTTGCAGAGCTTCCAGCACTTCATTGGAGTTCAGGGTGAATGCGCGTGGAACGCCTTCGGCCAGGTTACGGCCACGAACGTCGACTTCGCGAACTTCACCGCCCGGGTAGGCAGTACCGATTTCCTGCTTGATGCGCTCGGCAGTGGATTCGCCGATCAGGCTGCCGTAGTTGCGACGCACGTAAGTGATGATCGCTTCGTCGAAGCGGTCGCCGCCAACCCGTACGGATTCAGCGTAAACCACACCGTTCAGGGAGATCAGCGCGATTTCAGTGGTACCACCACCAATATCGACAACCATAGAGCCGCGAGCTTCTTCAACCGGCAGGCCGGCACCGATCGCAGCAGCCATTGGCTCTTCGATCAGGAACACTTCACGGGCACCGGCACCGAGGGCCGATTCACGGATGGCACGACGCTCAACCTGGGTGGATTTGCACGGAACGCAGATCAACACACGAGGGCTAGGCTGCAGGAAGCTGTTTTCGTGAACCTTGTTGATAAAGTATTGCAGCATCTTTTCGCAAACGCTGAAGTCGGCAATCACGCCGTCCTTCATCGGACGAATGGCAGCAATGTTGCCCGGCGTACGGCCGAGCATGCGCTTGGCCTCGGTGCCGACAGCAACGACACTTTTCTGGTTACCGTGTGTCCGAATAGCCACAACCGAGGGCTCATTCAGGACGATACCGCGCTCGCGCACGTAAATAAGGGTGTTGGCAGTGCCCAGGTCAATGGAGAGATCGCTGGAAAACATGCCACGCAGTTTCTTGAACATGGGGAAAGGACCCTAGGCAACGCGTGGGTAAAAAAGTGCGGCAAACTCTAACAACGACAGGGATTTTGGGCAAGGCGCCAATATGTTAAATTGGCCACTTTTCTGTGCACCAACCCCCACAATCGCGGCCTTATGACCGTAGAAATGCGGTAGTGTTCCGACAATCTAACACACGGATAGCATCCGTTCTGTTTTCCTTCCACTGGAGAATCCCATGACGCTTGAACGCTCCGACGTGGAAAAAATCGCTCATCTGGCCTGTCTGGGCCTTAATGATGCCGATCTTCCACACATCACTTCGGCCCTGAACAGCATTCTGGGACTGGTCGACGAAATGCAGGCGGTCAATACCGACGGTATCGAGCCGCTCGCCCACCCACTGGAAGCCAGCCAGCGCCTGCGTGCAGACGTCGTGACCGAGACCAATCATCGCGAGGCCTATCAGTCCATCGCACCAGCGGTCGAAAACGGCCTGTACCTGGTTCCGAAAGTCATCGACTAAAGGGAAAGAGCCTGCAATGCATCAATTGACTCTGGCCGAGATCGCCCGCGGTCTCGCCGATAAAAAGTTTTCTTCCGAAGAGCTGACCAAAACCCTGCTGGCGCGTATCGCCCAGCTCGATCCGCAGCTCAACAGTTTCATCAGCCTCACCGAAGACCTGGCGCTCCAGCAGGCGAAAGCCGCTGACGCACGCCGGGCCAATGGCGAGAGCGGCGCCCTGCTCGGTGCGCCGATTGCCCACAAAGACCTGTTCTGCACCCAAGGCATCCGCACCAGCTGCGGCTCGAAGATGCTCGACAACTTTAAAGCACCGTACGACGCCACTGTAGTTGCCAAACTGGCCGCCGCGGGTGCCGTGACGCTGGGCAAGACCAACATGGACGAATTCGCCATGGGTTCGGCCAACGAGTCGAGCTACTACGGCGCAGTGAAAAACCCGTGGAACCTGGAACACGTGCCCGGCGGTTCGTCCGGTGGTTCGGCCGCGGCCGTTGCCGCTCGTCTGTTGCCGGCTGCCACGGCGACCGACACCGGCGGCTCGATCCGCCAGCCGGCCGCGTTTACCAACCTGACCGGTCTGAAACCGACGTACGGTCGCGTTTCGCGCTGGGGCATGATCGCTTACGCCTCCAGCCTCGATCAGGGCGGCCCATTGGCGCGCACTGCCGAAGACTGCGCAATCCTGCTTCAAGGCATGGCCGGTTTCGACCCGCAAGACTCCACCAGCATCGACGAGCCCGTGCCGGATTACAGCGCCGGCCTCAACGGTTCGCTGCAAGGCCTGCGCATCGGCGTTCCTAAAGAGTATTTCAGCGCCGGTCTCGACCCGCGCATTGCCGAGCTGATCCACAACAGCGTCAAGGAGCTGGAAAAGCTCGGTGCCGTGGTCAAGGAAATCAGCCTGCCGAACATGCAACACGCGATCCCTGCGTACTACGTGATCGCCCCGGCAGAAGCGTCTTCCAACCTGTCGCGTTTCGACGGCGTACGTTTCGGCTATCGCTGCGAAGACCCGAAAAACCTGATCGACCTGTACAAGCGTTCCCGTGGCGAAGGCTTCGGCCCGGAAGTACAGCGCCGGATCATGGTCGGCGCCTACGCGTTGTCCGCCGGTTACTACGACGCTTACTACCTGAAGGCGCAGAAGATTCGCCGTCTGGTGAAGAACGACTTCATGGCTGCCTTTAATGAGGTCGACATCATCCTCGGCCCAACCACGCCAAACCCGGCCTGGAAGCTTGGCGCCAAGAGCAGCGACCCGGTTGCTGCGTACCTGGAAGACGTCTACACCATCACCGCCAACCTCGCCGGTCTGCCGGGCTTGTCCATGCCGGCAGGTTTTGTCGACGGCCTGCCGGTCGGCGTGCAATTGCTCGCCCCGTATTTCCAGGAAGGTCGCCTGTTGAACGTTGCCCACCAGTATCAGCTCAACACTGACTGGCACACCCGCACCCCAACCGGCTTCTGAGGAGAAACACATGCAATGGGAAGTCGTGATCGGGCTGGAGATTCACACCCAGCTCACTACCCGGTCGAAAATCTTTTCCGGTAGTTCCACCACCTTTGGTTCCGAGCCGAATACTCAGGCCAGCCTGGTTGACCTCGGTATGCCTGGCGTATTGCCGGTGCTGAACCAGGAAGCGGTGCGCATGGCGGTGATGTTCGGTCTGGCGATTGATGCCGAGATCGGCCAGCACAACGTGTTCGCCCGTAAAAACTATTTCTACCCGGACTTGCCCAAGGGCTACCAGATCAGCCAGATGGAATTGCCGATCGTCGGCAAGGGCCACCTGGACATCGCGCTGGAAGACGGCACGGTCAAACGCGTCGGCATCACCCGCGCGCACCTGGAAGAAGACGCCGGTAAAAGCCTGCACGAAGAATTCAGCGGCGCCACCGGCATCGACCTGAACCGCGCCGGCACGCCGCTGCTGGAAATCGTGTCCGAGCCGGACATGCGCAGCGCCAAGGAAGCCGTGGCTTACGTCAAGGCTGTCCACGCGCTGGTCCGTTACCTGGGCATTTGCGACGGCAACATGGCCGAAGGCTCGCTGCGTTGCGACTGCAACGTGTCGATCCGTCCAAAGGGCCAGGTTGAATTCGGCACGCGCTGCGAGATCAAGAACGTCAACTCGTTCCGCTTCATCGAGAAGGCGATCAACACCGAAGTGCAGCGTCAGATCGAACTGATCGAGGACGGCGGCAGGGTGATCCAGCAGACCCGTCTGTACGATCCGAACAAGGACGAAACCCGTCCGATGCGCAGCAAAGAGGAAGCCAACGACTACCGTTACTTCCCCGATCCAGACCTGCTGCCGGTGGTCATCGAAGACTCGTTCCTCGACGACGTTCGCGCCACCCTGCCGGAATTGCCACCGCAGAAACGCGAGCGCTTCCAGGCGCAGTTCGGTCTGTCGGTCTATGACGCCAGCGTCCTGGCCACCAGCCGCGAGCAAGCCGATTACTTCGAGAAAGTCGTGAGCATCAGCGGCGACGCCAAGCTGGCGGCCAACTGGGTGATGGTTGAGTTGGGCAGCCTGTTGAACAAACAGGGCCTGGACATCGATCAGTCGCCGGTCTCGGCCGAACAACTGGGCGGCATGCTGCTGCGCATCACCGACAACACCATCTCCGGCAAAATCGCCAAAGTGGTGTTTGAAGCCATGGCCAACGGCGAAGGCAGCGCGGACGAGATCATCGACAAGCGTGGCCTGAAGCAAGTGACCGACACCGGCGCGATCTCGGCCGTGTTGGACGAAATGCTCGCGGCCAACGCCGAGCAGGTTGAACAATACCGCGCGGCAGACGAAGCCAAACGCGGCAAGATGTTCGGCTTCTTCGTCGGCCAGGCCATGAAAGCCTCCAAAGGCAAGGCCAACCCGCAACAGGTTAACGAACTGCTGAAAAGCAAGCTCGAAGGCTGATGAGCATGGAGCCAGAAATAAAGCCTGGCTCTACCCCCTGTGGGAGCGAGCCTGCTCGCGAAAGCGGTGTCACAGTCGACAGAAATGTTGAATGTGACGCCCCCTTCGCGAGCAGGCTCGCTCCCACACTTGTATGTGGGAACCATTGAATGAAACGTCTGCTCAGTGCCTGCGCCCTGCTCTCGCTGCTGGCCGGTTGCGCCAGCACCGATGTCATCGATCCACACGGCTACGACAAGACCGGCACGGCGTCCTATTACGGCGCCAAACACCAAGGTAAACGCACCGCCAGTGGCGAGCGTTTCAACAAGAATTCCCTGACCGCCGCCCACCGCCAGCTACCCTTTGGTACACGGGTGAAGGTCACCAATCTGAACAACGACAAGTCCTGTGTGGTTCGCATCAACGATCGCGGGCCACACACCCGTGGGCGTCTGATCGATGTTTCACACGAAGCGGCCGAACAACTGGGTATGCTCGGAAGCGGCACCGCGAAGGTTCGCGTGCAAGCCCTCGACGACTGATAGATGGAGCGCTGACCATTTTCGGACTTGCCGATTTACCCCTGGTCAACGTGATTGAATTGCTCAGCGGCTTGCTGTTGCTGATCGCCGGCGCCGAGCTGATGGTGCGCGCAGCCGTGCGCCTCGCCTCACGCCTGCATGTACGACCGCTGATTATCGGCCTGACCATCGTCGCCCTCGGCAGCAGCGCACCGCAGATGGCGGTCAGCCTGCAAGCGACCCTGGCACAGAACGCCGACATCGCCGTCGGCAGCGTGATCGGCAGTAGCATCTTCAACATCCTCGTCACCCTCGGGCTCTCGGCGCTGATCATCCCGCTGCGGGTTTCACGGCAACTGGTGCGCCTGGATATTCCGCTGATGATCGGCGCCAGCCTGCTGGTGTTCGTATTGGCGTGGAACGAAGAACTGACCCGCGCCGATGGCGTGCTGCTGCTGGCGGCACTGGTGCTGTATCTGGGCCTGTTGCTGCGCCAGTCGCGGCACTCGACCCGCCCGCAATCGACGACCCACGAAGTCCCGCAAGCGCCCTGGCTCAGCAGCCTGCTGATGATCGTCTTGGGTTTGGCGATGCTGGTCTACGCCGGGCACCTGCTGCTGGGCGCGGCGGTTTCGGTCGCGACCGATCTGGGGTTGTCGGAGCGGATCATCGGTTTGACCATCGTCGCCGTCAGCACCTCCCTGCCAGAACTGGCCACCTCGTTGATCGCCGCCTTGCGCGGTCAGCGCGACATCGCCGTGGGCAACGTGATCGGCAGCAACCTGTTCAATCTCTTGGGCGTGCTGGGCTTCACCGCGTTGGTCGCGCCGTCGCCGCTGTCGGTATCGCCCAACGCCCTGGATTTTGACTTGCCGGTGATGCTCGGCGTCGCGGTGCTGTGCCTGCCGGTGTTCTATTCCGGTTACCGGGTGACCCGCGCCGAAGGTCTGCTGTTTTTGGGCTTGTATCTGGCTTACGGTCTGCATGTGGTGTCATTCACCACCGGCATGCCGCTGGCCGGCAAGCTTGAACACCTGATGCTGTTTTTTGCCCTGCCGGCGCTGGTGGCGTTTTTGCTGTTCACGTCGCTGCGCGCCTGGCGTCGCCAACACCACAATAAGGAATTGCCATGACCGATGATAAAAAGCCTGGCGTTGAAGTACGCCGCCAAGTGATGGGCGATGCCTTCGTCGACCGCGCGCTGGGCAATGCCACCGAGTTCACTCAACCGCTGCAGGATTTCGTCAACGAGCACGCCTGGGGCAGCGTCTGGAACCGCGAAGGTTTGCCATTGAAAACCCGCAGCCTGATCACCCTCGCCGCGCTGACCGCGTTGAAGTGCCCGCAGGAACTGAAAGGTCACGTGCGCGGTGCGCTGAACAATGGCTGCACCGTGGAAGAGATTCGTGAAGCGCTGCTGCATTGCGCGGTGTATGCCGGTGTCCCGGCGGCAATCGATGCGTTTCGCGCGGCTCAGGAAGTGATCGATAGCTACCAGAAGCCGGAGTAACAAGCTGACATTTGTATTGGCAGTGAGATTGCCTTCGCGAGCAGGCTCGCTCCCACAGTGGATCTTCAGTGTTCATACGATCCTTGTGGGAGCGAGCCTGCTCGCGAAGAGGCCCGATAAAACACTGCAAATCCTGAAGCTAGATCCACCCGCCCCACTGCAACAGAAAGATCCCGAGGTTGGTGGTGACCGCCGCCATCAACGTGGTGATCACGATGATCGCTGCCGCCAGCTCATGATTGCCATTGGCCTGACGGGCCATGACAAAACTGGCCGCGGCGGTCGGGCTGCCGAAGTACAGGAACAAAATCCCCAACTCCGCACCACGAAAGCCGCAGAGCCACGCCCCCAGCGTCGCCAGAACCGGCAGGCCGATCATCTTCACCAGGCTTGAGCTGAGCGCCATATTGCCGCTTTTGCGCAGTGCCGCCAGCGACAGCGTGCCGCCGATGCAGATCAGTGCCAATGGCAGAGTGGTTTGCGCCAGGTATTGGCCGGACGTCTCCAGCCATCCCGGCAAGCTGATCTTAAAGTAGGCAAACGGCGCCGCGGCAAACACGCTGATGATCAGCGGATTGACCATCACGCTTTTGCAGATGCTCCAAGGGTCGGACTTGATCACCGGGCTGTATACCGCCAGCACAATAGTCGAGAGCGTGTTGTAAAACAGGATCACCAACGCCGCCAGAATCGCTCCGAGGGAAATCCCGTAGTCGCCGTACATGCTTGCCGCCAGCGCCAGCCCGATGACCCCGTTGTTGCCGCGAAAGGCGCCCTGGGTGTAGATCCCCCGGTCTTCCCGCGGGCACTTCCAGATCGCCCAACCCCAGGCGATGGCGAAACACGCCAGAGTGGCGAGCGAGAAGTAGATGAGCAGCGCCGGTTGCAACGCGGCGTGCAGGTCGGCATGCAGGATGCCCAGAAACAACAACGCCGGCATGGTGACGTTAAACACCAGGGCCGACGCCGTGTGGATGAAGTTGTCGTTGATCCAGTCGATGCGCTTGAGCAGCACCCCCAGGAACAGCATGGCAAACACCGGCGCGGTGATGTTCAGGGTTTCGAGGAAGATAGCCAGCATGCCGGGAATAACCTTGGGTGAGCGTCGTTAGGGGGCTAATGATAAGCCACTAGGGACTCCGGCGTCTGGTAGACCGCTTTCGCGAGCAGGCTCGCTCCCACAAGGGAATGCATTCAAATGTGGGAGCGAGCCTGCTCGCGAAGAACGATAACGCGGTCTTACGTGATGGGTGCAGGGTTGAACAAGGTGATGTCGTTATGCAGTTTGTGCTTCTCGGCCCACGTCTGCTTCTTCCCGCTAGCCACATCCAGATAGTAGTGAAACAACTCCCAGCCAAGGTCTTCAATCGAGGCGCGCCCGGTCGCGATCCGCCCGGCATCGATGTCGATCAAATCCGGCCAACGTTGCGCCAGCTCGGTCCGGGTCGACACCTTCACCACCGGCGCCATCGCCAAACCATATGGCGTGCCACGCCCGGTAGTGAACACGTGCAGGTTCATCCCCGCCGCCAATTGCAACGTCCCGCAGACAAAATCACTGGCCGGGGTCGCACAGAAGATCAGCCCTTTGCGCTTGAACCGCTCGCCAGGACCCAGCACCCCGTTGATCGCGCTGCTGCCGGATTTGACGATAGAGCCCAGCGACTTCTCGACAATGTTCGACAACCCGCCCTTCTTGTTGCCCGGCGTGGTGTTGGCGCTGCGATCCGCTTCGCCTTTGGCCAGGTAACGGTCGTACCAGTCCATCTCGCGCACCAGTTCCTGAGCGACTTCCTCGGTTTCCGCACGGGACGTGAGCAGGTAAATCGCGTCGCGCACTTCGGTGACTTCGGAAAACATCACCGTCGCACCCGCGCGCAATAACAGGTCCGAGGCATAACCCAACGCCGGGTTGGCGGTGATGCCGGAAAACGCATCGCTGCCACCGCACTGCATGCCGAGAATCAGCTCGGACGCCGGCACGGTTTCCCGGCGACGTTGATCGAGCTTCTTCAAGCGGGTTTCGGCCAGCGCCATGATCTGCTCGATCATCTCGGTGAAACCGTGACTCGAATCCTGCAAGCGGTACAACCACGGATCGCTCAAATCCACCGAGCTGTCGTTCTCGTGCATCACCTGTCCGGCCTGCAATTTCTCGCAGCCCAGGCTGATGACCAACGCTTCGCCACCCAGGTTCGGGTTACGCGCCAGATTGCGCACGGTACGGATCGGGATGTACGCGTCAGTCGCGGTAATCGCCACGCCACAGCCGTAGCTATGGGTCAGCGCCACCACGTCATCGACGTGCGGATACTTGGGCAGCAACTCGTCCTTGATGCGCTTGACCGCATGGTCCAGCACGCCGGTGACGCACTGAACCGTGGTGGTAATCCCGAGAATGTTGCGCGTGCCGACGGTGCCGTCGGCATTGCGATAACCCTCGAACGTGAAGCCTTCCAGCGGTGCCTGTGCCGCCGGCACTTCGGTGGACAGCGGCAAGCTGTCCAGCGGTGGCGCGGTGGGCATGCGCAGTTGATCTTCCTTGACCCAGCTGCCGCGCGGAATCGGCTGCAACGCGTAGCCAATGTTCTGCCCGTAACGAATCACCTGGCCGCCCTCGGGAATGTCTTCCAGGGTGACCTTGTGGCTCTGCGGCACGAAATCCACGGTGACCAGGCCGTCCGGAAACTCGGTGCCGGCTGGCACGCCTTGGTCATTGACCACAATCACTACGTTATCCCGCTCGTGCAGGCGGATGTAGCGCGGCGAGTCGGAATGTTCAATCAACTGCATGACGCCGCTCCTCAGGAATGCGCTTGAGACAATTTGTTATGGGTTTCAGGACCGCTGACTGGCGGTTCCTTGAGTACCACACGCTTGATCGGACCGACGATAACCAGATAGCTGAACACCGCGACCAGGGCGTTGCAACCGACAAACACCAACGCCCATTTGAACGACCCGGTGGAGCTGATGATGTAACCGATAACGATCGGGGTGGTGATCGAGGCGATGTTGCCGAACATGTTGAACAGGCCGCCACTCAAGCCGGCGATCTGTTTCGGTGAGGTGTCGGACACCACCGCCCAGCCCAGAGCACCCACACCTTTACCGAAGAACGCCAGGGCCATGAAGCCGACGACCATCCATTCGATGTCCACATAGTTGCAGGCCACGATGCTGCTGGAGACCAGCAAGCCGGCAATGATCGGCGCCTTGCGGGCGAAGGTCAGGGAATGGCCTTTGCGCAGCAGGTAGTCGGAAATCACGCCGCCGAGCACACCACCGATAAAGCCGCAGATCGCCGGCAACGAGGCAATGAAACCTGCCTTGAGGATGGTCATGCCGCGTTCTTGCACCAGGTACACCGGGAACCAGGTCAGGAAGAAGTAGGTGATGCCGTTGATGCAGTACTGGCCCAGATACACGCCGAGCATCATGCGATTGGTGAGCAACTGGCGGATGTAGTCCCACTTCGGACCGTCGACTTTTTTGCCTTTGCCTTTGTCCTGGTCCATGTCGACCATGCCGCCGTTGTCGGCGATGTGCTTGAACTCGGCGTCGTTGATCATCGGGTGTTGGCGCGGGCTGTGGATAACCTTCAGCCAGATCCCCGAGAAGATGATGCCGATCACGCCCATGACGATGAACACGTGCTGCCAGCCGAAGCTGTAAACGATCCAGCCCATCAGCGGCGCAAACAACACGGTAGCGAAGTATTGCGCCGAGTTGAAAATCGCAGACGCCGTACCGCGTTCAGCGGTCGGGAACCAGGCCGCAACGATGCGTGCGTTGCCGGGGAAAGATGGCGCTTCAGCCAGGCCCACCAGGAAGCGCAGCATGAACAGCGCAACCACCGCCGTGGACATGCCGAACTCACCGACATAACCCTGCAGCACGGTGAACAGCGACCAGGTGAAAATGCTTAAAGCGTAAACTTTTTTCGAACCAAAACGGTCCAGCAGCCAGCCACCGGGAATTTGCCCGGCCACGTAGGCCCAACCGAATGCGGAGAAGATATAACCGAGGGTGACCGCGTCGATACCGAGGTCTTTTTGCAGGCTGGAGCCCGCGATGGCGATGGTAGCCCGGTCGGCGTAGTTGATCGTGGTCACCAGAAAAAGCATGAACAAAATCAAATAGCGGACGTGGGTCGGCTTGGTCGCTTGCATGTAGATGTACTCCCACTGATTATTTTTATGCGCGGGTGAATCTTTGGTTTTTCTGTGGGAGCAAGCCTGCTCGCGATGGTGGTCAACGATGACGCGGGGCATCAGGTTTACCGCCGCGTCCTCAAGACCTTCGCGAGCAGGCTCGCTCCCACAGAGGGTATTGCGTTACGAACCGATGTAGCTGGTCTTCACCACGGTGTAGAACTCTTGCGCGTAGCGACCTTGCTCGCGGGACCCATAGGATGAACCTTTACGCCCACCGAATGGAACGTGGTAATCCACGCCCGCCGTCGGCAGGTTGACCATCACCATCCCGGCCTGGGAATGGCGTTTGAAGTGGTTGGCGTACTTCAGCGACGTGGTGGCGATGCCCGCCGACAGACCGAACTCGGTGTCGTTGGCCATGGCCAACGCGGCCTCGTAATCCGCTACGCGAACAACGTTGGCCACCGGGCCGAAGATCTCTTCACGGCTGATGCGCATCGCAGCTTCGCTGTCGGCAAACAGGGTTGGCGCGAGGTAATAGCCTTCGGTATCGCAGGTCACCAGACCACCGCCGCTGACCAGACGTGCACCTTCGGACTGGCCGATGTCGATGTACTTCAGGTCCTGTTCAAGCTGCGCTTGCGAGACAACCGGACCGATGTCGGTGCCGGTTTTCAGCGCGTGACCAACCTTGATCGACTTCATGCGCTCAGCCACGGCTTCAACGAACTTGTCGTGAATCCCGGCGGTGACGATGAAGCGGCTCGAGGCGGTGCAACGCTGGCCGGTGGAGTAGAACGCGCTCTGTACCGACAGCTCGACCGCTTGCTTGAGGTCGGCGTCATCGAGAATGATCTGCGGGTTCTTGCCGCCCATTTCCAGCTGAACCTTGGCCTGGCGCGACACGCAGCTGACCGCGATCTGACGACCCACACCGACGGAACCGGTAAAGCTGATGCCATCGACTTTCGGGCTCTGCACCAGTGCATCACCCACCACACGACCGCTGCCCATCACCAGGTTGAACACGCCGGCCGGGAAGCCTGCGCGGGAGATGATTTCTGCCAGCGCCCAAGCGCAACCCGGCACCAGATCCGCCGGTTTCAGCACGACGCAGTTGCCGTAGGCCAGGGCCGGGGCGATTTTCCACGCAGGGATGGCAATCGGGAAGTTCCATGGCGTGATCAGACCGACCACACCCAGCGCTTCGCGAGTGACTTCAACGTTCACACCCGGACGTACCGACGGCAAGTAGTCGCCGGACAGGCGCAGGCATTCACCGGCGAAGAACTTGAAGATGTTGCCGGCGCGAGTCACTTCACCGATGGCTTCGGGCAGGGTCTTGCCCTCTTCCCGGGCCAGCAAGGTGCCGAGTTCTTCGCGGCGAGCGAGAATTTCGCTGCCGACTTTATCCAGCGAATCGTGGCGAGCCTGGATGCCCGACGTGGACCAGGCCGGGAACGCGGCGCGAGCGGCGTCGATGGCGGCGTGAACCTGAGCCAGATCAGCCTTGGCGTACTCGCCGATGGTGTCGGTCAACTCCGACGGGTTGATGTTGGTGGAGTAGTCGGCGCCGGCAACCCATTGGCCACCGATGTAGTTATCAAAACGCTTTGCATTTGCCACGGGATGTTCTCCTCACGCAAAAGGCCGCTGAATACTCAGCGGCCTTGTTAATCGGGTGTGTTACTGCGCACCTTGCTTGTCGATCAGCGCGGCGAGCATTTCGTACTCTTCGCCCGTCAGATCGGTCAGCGGCGCACGCACAGGACCTGCGTCATAGCCGACAATTTTTGCCCCGGCCTTGACGATGCTCACCGCGTAACCGGCTTTGCGGTTACGGATGTCCAGGTACGGCAGGAAGAAGTCATCAATGATCTTGCCGACGGTGGCGTGATCTTCGCGGGCAATGGCGTGGTAGAAATCCATCGCGGTTTTCGGGATGAAGTTGAACACCGCCGAGGAGTAAACCGGTACGCCCAGTGCCTTGTAGGCTGCGGCGTAGACTTCAGCGGTCGGCAAACCGCCCAGGTAGCTGAAGCGATCACCGAGACGGCGACGGATCGACACCATCAACTCGATATCGCCCAGGCCGTCCTTGTAGCCGATCAGGTTCGGGCAGCGCTCGGCCAGACGTTCCAGCAGCGGCGCGGTCAGGCGGCAGACGTTGCGGTTGTAAACCACCACGCCAATTTTCACCGATTTGCACACGGCTTCAACGTGGGCGGCAACGCCGTCCTGGCTGGCTTCGGTCAGGTAGTGCGGCAGCAACAACAGGCCTTTGGCGCCCAGACGCTCGGCTTCCTGTGCGTATTCGATGGCTTGACGAGTCGAACCGCCAACGCCGGCCAGAATCGGCACGCTGGTTTCGCAGGTGTCGACGGCAGTCTTGATGATTTCCGAATATTCGCTGGCCGCCAGAGAGAAGAACTCACCGGTGCCGCCCGCGGCGAACAATGCCGAGGCGCCGTATGGGGCCAGCCATTCGAGACGTTTGATGTAGCCCGCGCGATGGAAGTCGCCCTGAGCATTGAAATCGGTAACCGGGAAAGACAGCAGACCGGAAGAGAGGATGGACTTCAGTTCTTGTGGATTCATTATTCGAACACCCTGGGTAGCGACGTATGTGTGTGAGAAAACCGTTCAGCCTGCGCTGAAGTTGTAGGTCATCGTACAACTTAAATAATAACCGTCAACTGCATTTCATCGCCAACCGCAGAATTTAAGTCGGAAAGGTATTTTCTTGACGTAGGAAATTTCTCATCTATGATTCAGATAACTGTATATGCATACAGTTATTTTTTGATCGTACCGACGACATATCAAGGAGATAGAAATGTCAGGTCTACACGCACAACCGAAGGAAAAACCAAAACACGTCATTGCCGAACTGGATGATCTTTTTACCGAGCATGGCATCCCTCTCATCGGGGAAAACCAACACGTGGTCTTGCAGATTGCTGATCATCACAGCGCTACGACTCCCCTTCCCGCACCTGCGCCCACTGCCTCCGGCAAAGCCCTGAAAGGCAAGCCACAACTGAGGTTCGAGGGTGGCGAACACACTGCAATCGGCGACAGCACCCTGCTGCGTTTCGTCAAGGACGCACCGGCTATCCCCGCTTCGCAGGTGGAACTGCATTTACCCAATGGGCTGGCACTGACCTACGGCCAGGTCGTTGCGCTGGGGGGTGATTTCTATGGAGTTCCCGATCAACCGATCAGCGAAGGCGCGACAGCCGCAGACCGAATCCAGCGTTTTACCAATGCCTTCAACTCGCTGGCCGTGCTGCCTGCTTCTAACGCTGAGGCCAAGTTGATTCTCGGCGTGATGCAAAAGGAAATCGCCGCGATCAAGCAGGCGATCCAGGACGGTAAAGAACCTCATGAGGCTTATGACGCCCTCGGTGATACGTTGTCGGAGGAGTGGAACAAGATCACCGGCGGCGGCAGTGTCGTCTCGGCGTTGTTCCCCTTTGGCCGCTACCTGAAACTGGCCGCCAACAATGCCGATCACTTCGCCGAATGGGCGCTGCTGGCCTATATCGCCGGGCACACCGCGGCGGTGCAACAAGCGCTGTTGGCCCACGCCAGTGGCGATGAAAAGCAGCTGGAGCTGGCCTATGCGATGAACGCTTTTGCCGATCACTACCTGACCGACCTGTTTTCCGCGGGCCACCTGCGAGTGCCACGCAAACAATTGGCAGCGGTGGTCACGCCGAGCGATCTGGGTTCGTTGATCACGCGCTTCATGCACGACGAAGACAGCAAATTCGGCCTCAATGTGCGCAATGGCAACGGCGATCAATGGCGCGCGTACGGGGACAAACGCTACTTCGACGCCCTCTCCAGCGCCAATCGCACCCAGGTAAACCAGGCGGTGCAGGTGTCTGCAGATGAAGTGTTCGCGGCTTATCTCAGCGGAATCGCTCCGTCGGCCGCCAATTTCGGCGCCTTGAAAAAGCTGCCTGATCTGCAAGCAGTACTGAACCTGCCGACCAACTTCTCGCCGCTGTTCAGGGTCGAGGGCAACAAGGTGCTGCGGCGCAAGGACGTCAACAACCTGAACGACACTGCCACCGTGGATGACTGGTGGGGCTGGAGCACTTATTTGCTGCTCAAGGATTACAAACCCACTGGCAACGTTGCCTGATAAGGAGATCGATGATGACTATCAAATTGAAACTGGAATTGGCTTCGGGGCAATCGCTGAAGGGTGCGCCGTTGGAGTTGCTGGCCAAGGGAGTGCCGATTGCCCGGGCGGTGGTTGATGAGCATGGGCATGTGGCATTCGATGCCAAGGCTGGGGCTTCTGAGTGGGCCGTGAGGGTGGATCGTTCGATTCTCAGTACCGGCTGATTCCACGTACCTGATCGTTCCCACGCTCCCGCATGGGAATGCCTCTTGTGACGCTCTGCGTCACGCTTTGGGACGCGGAGCGTCCCGGGCTGCATTCCCACGCAGAGCGTGGGAACGATCTAACCTGCAGACCTTCAGCGCTGCGCCTCTGCCTCTTCATGCGCATGGCGCAGCCGCTCCCGGCTATTCGTCAGATGCAACCGCATCGCCGCACGCGCCGCATCCGAATCCTGGCGGGCAATCGCATCGTAAATCTCTTCGTGCTCACGGCTCAGACGATTCATGTAGTGCTGTTGGTCGTCATGGGCCAGGCGCGCCGAGTTCAGCCGCGTGCGCGGAATGATGCTGGTGCCCAGGTGGGTCATGATGTCGGTGAAATAGCGGTTGCCTGTCGCGAGAGCGATTTGCAGGTGGAACTGGAAGTCGGACGCCACGGCATCGCTGGCATGGGAGACACTTTCATTCAGCGCGTCCAACGCCGCGCGCATCAACGCCAGCTGCTCGGGGCTGCGACGCTGCGCGGCAAGGCCGGCGGACTCCACTTCGAGGCTGATGCGCAGTTCCAGAATCGCCAGCACGTCACGCAGTGTGACCACGGTCGCCGGGTCGATACGGAAGCCGCTCGGGCTTGGGGTGTCGAGCACGAAGGTGCCGATACCGTGACGGGTTTCCACTTGGCCTGCCGCCTGCAAACGGGAAATCGCTTCGCGCACCACGGTGCGGCTGACGCCATGGGCATCCATGATCGCCGACTCGGTGGGCAACTTGTCGCCACGCTTGAGGTGACCGTCGCGGATCTGCTCGGACAGCACCGTCACCAGTTCCTGAGCGAGGCTGCGGCGCTTGCGAGGGAGGCGTGGTGCGTCGATCGGGTTTTCCATGGTGAACGTCTTTCTCGAAAGTTGCGGCTGAAACCGCATCATAGCTCAACGCGGTTGTACGATCACCACACCTCGTAGGAGCTGCCGAAGGCTGCGATCTTTTGACTTTGATTTTGAAGATCAAAAGATCGCAGCCTTCGGCAACTCCTACAGGATTGTGGTGTTATGCGGTCACGGTCTGGTCCACCAGATGGCCATTCTCGATACGAACATGCCGTGGATGGAACCGCTTCAGACTGCTGCGATGCCCGACGCTGACAATGCTCAACCCCGGGATCTCATCGATCAAGGCCTGATACAGCGACGCTTCGTCCTCTTCGTCCATCGCCGAGGTCGCTTCGTCCATGTACAGCCATTGCGGTGCATAGAGCAGCGCACGGGCAAAGGCCAGTCGCTGTTGCTCACCCGGCGACAGCATGCGTTGCCAGTGATTCGCTTCATCCAGACGCGCAACCAGGTGCGGCAAGCGGCAGGTTTCCAGCACGTGGACGTAGCGCTCGTGCGGGTAGGTGTCGCCGGGTTGTGGATAACTCAACGCCTCGCGCAAGGTGCCAATCGGCAGATAGGGTTTTTGCGGCAGGAACAAATAACGCGCCGCCGGCAGACGAATACTGCCGTGGCCAGCCGGCCACAAATGCCCCATCGCCCGCAGCAAGGTCGACTTGCCGCTGCCGGAACGGCCGCTGAGCATGACGCGCTCGCCCTCCTCCACGGTCATGTCGGCGTTGGTCAGCAGGTGACGACCATCCGCCAAATCGAGGCCAAGGTTATGCACTTTCAACACCGAGCCAAGGTTTTGCACATCAATCGCCGGCGCACGCTCTTCGTTGTCGGTCATGGCCTGGCGGAAACTCAGCAGACGATCACAGGTGGCGCGCCATTCGGCAAGGTCCTGGTACGCCGTGATGAACCAACTGAAGTTGTCCTGGACGTTAGCGAACGCCGAGTTGATTTGCATCAGCTCTCCCAGCTCGATCTTGCCAGCGAAGTAACGCGGCGAGGCGACCATGAACGGGAAGATGACTGCGATCTGCTCATAGCCGGACGTAAAGAAGGTCAGACGCTTGGACACTTTCATGATGTCCCAGAAGTTGTGCCAGACCATCCCGAAACGGCTGCTCAAGCGACGATTCTCATTAGGCTCGCCGTTGTACAGCGCAATGCTTTCGGCATTCTCGCGAACCCGCACCATGGAGAAACGCAGGTCGGCTTCGAAGCGTTGCTGGTTGTTGTTGAGGCCAATCAGGCGACGGCCAATCAAATGCGTCAGCCAACTGGCGACGGCGGCGTAAACCAGCGCGCACCAGAACATGTAACCGGGAATCGTGAAACCAAATACTTCGATACTGCCGGACACGCCCCACAGAATGATCGAGAACGATACGAGGCTGACGATGTTGCGAATCAACCCGAGCCCCAGGCCCAACGTGTTGGTGGTGAATTTATTGAGGTCTTCGGAAATCCGCTGGTCCGGGTTATCGGTGTAACCGCCTTGCTCCAGCTGGTAGTAATTCTTGTTTTCGAGCCAACGGGTAAAATGCTTCTCGGTGAGCCAGGCCCGCCAGCGAATCGTCAGCATCTGTGTCAGATAAAGCCGATACACCGCGCCAAGAATCGCCACCGCCGCGATACCGCAGAAATACAAGATCAACTGCCAGAAGGCTGCTTCGTCCTTTTTCTGCAGGGCATTGTAGAAATCCTTGTACCAACTGTTGATCCACACCGAAATCGCCACGCTGAACAGCGACAGCGCGATCACGGCGATCAGCAACGTCCAGGCCTTACCCTTCTCTTCGCTGCGCCAGTAAGGCGTGGTCATCGCCCAGACTTTGCGAAAAAACTGCCCGCGCACAGCATCGTTGACCGCGGAATATTCAGCGTTCTGATTCATGTATAAGGCTCGATAAAGAAAAGAACACACACGAACCGATCATAGATGATCGGTTCGGTTCCCCGCGAGGAGCGGCCTGCATTCATTCAGCGCAGGTTCAGCGACGAACGGGGCGCTTCTGCAGTTTGCGCTGCAGCGTGCGGCGGTGCATGCCCAGTGCGCGGGCAGTGGCGGAGATGTTGCCTTCGTGCTCGGTCAGCACGCGCTGGATGTGTTCCCACTGCAGGCGATCCACCGACATCGGGTTTTCCGGCACCAGCGTGTCGAGGTCGGCGTGCTCAGAGAGCAGCGCGGCCAGCACGTCATCGGCGTCCGCCGGTTTGCACAGGTAATTGCAGGCGCCGCGTTTGATCGCCTCGACGGCGGTGGCGATGCTCGAGTAACCGGTGAGGATCACCACGCGCATTTCCGGGTCCAGCTCAAGTAACTTGGGCAACAGCACCAGGCCAGAATCGCCGTCCATTTTCAGGTCCAGCGCGGCGTAGTCTGGCAGGTCAGCCTGAGCGATGGTCAGGCCTTCTTCGGCGGAACCGGCGGTGCTGACGCGAAAGCCACGACGGGCCATGGCGCGTGCCATCACCCGGGTGAACGTTGCGTCGTCGTCTACCAATAGCAAATGCGGCAGTTCTTCGCCTTCGCCTTCGACTTGAATCTCGTCACTCATGTTCGTCTCCTCGGGCGACACGGGGCAGGCGCAACTCGGTGAGCGTGCCGCCTTCCTCATGACTGTAGAGTTTCACTGAGCCGCCGGCGCGTGTCACGCTGGCCTTGCTCAAAAACAGGCCCAGGCCGAAACCTTTGCCCTTGGTGGTAAAAAACGGTTTGCCGATCTGTTCGGCGATGGCCAGCGGCACACCGGCGCCGTGGTCGCGGATGCTGATGGTCAAGTCCTCGGCATTCCAGTCCAGCGTCACTTGCAGGCCTTCCGGGCAAGCATCGGCGGCGTTGTTGAGCAAATTCAGCAGCGCCTGGGTCAGGTCCGGCGGCGGCGCCATGCGCGGCACGGTGCCTTGGCCCAAGCGCTGGAAGCGGTAACTGGCTTCCGGGCGCATCAGGTGCCAGCGGTTCAGGGCTTCGTCGAGCCAATCGGTGACGTCCTGCATCTCCACGGCCAATCGACGATTGGCCTCGGCGGCGCGCACCAGTTGCTGCAAGGTTTCTTTGCAGAGTTTGACCTGATCCTGCAGCACGCTCAGGTCGTCCTGCAACATCGGGTCGTGATGGTCCTGACGCATTTCCTTGAGCAACACACTCATAGTCGCCAGCGGCGTACCCAATTCATGGGCGGCACCGGCGGCCTGGGTGGCGACGGCCAGCAGTTGCTGATCGCGCAGGCCCTCTTCGCGACGGATGGCACGCAGTTCTTCCTGACGGCGCAGCTCTTCGGCCATGCGTGCAGCGAAGAAGGTGATGACCGCCGCGGCCAGGGCGAAACTCAGCCACATCCCATAGACCTGCAGGTTTTCCCGAGCGATCGGGAAGGTTTGCAGCGGGTAGAAGCGGGCCAGTAGCAAGGTGTACATCGTCAACGCGATACCGGACAGAATCACCGAATAACGCCACGGCAACGTCACGGCGGCGATGGTCAGCGGCACCAGGTAATAAGAGACGAAGGGGTTGGTCGAGCCGCCGGAGAAGTACAGCAAGGCACTGTGGATAAACAGGTCGCAGGCCAGTTGCACGGCGTATTCGAGTTCGGTTACCGGCCATGAGGTGCGCAGGCGAATCGCCGTGAACGCGCACAGCAACATCGAGCAACCGAGGGTCGCAGCCAGTTGGAACCAGGGCAGCGGTAGTAAGTCGAGCCAGTAGGCCAGGCCTACCGAACCGGCCTGAGCGGCCAACACCAATGTGCGGATGAACGTCAGCCGCCAGAGATTCTGGCGAGTTGCGGAAGTGATTTGAACGGGGGCGAGCATGAGCTCTCCTGATGAGCGCTCCAGGCGGATCGCACGGAGTATAACCAAGCGGGGAGCATGACAGGCAAAAGTGCGGCAAACGGCCACATGGCAGGAAGAATTGTGGTGTCTATAAGACCGCTATCGCGAGCAGGCTCGCTCCCACATTGAAATGCGTTCCCCTGTGGGAGCGAGCCTGCTCGCGATTGACCGCGCGGCGGTCACCTTCGATCTGTATAGAAGTTGTAACTGTGCGAACCGGATCATAAACGCTAGAGTCTGATGGTTTCACGCAGGCTCGGACCTTAACCCCTGCGCAACGTCCAAGGAGTTTTCATGCACAGTCTCAGCCGCAGCGCCGCCCTTCTTGCCCTTAGCGTTGGCACCGTCGCCAGCCTCCCGGCCCTGGCCGCCGACGAACTTCATTACAACCAGATCGCCCTGCGCGCCGAAGTCAGTCAGGAAGTGGCCCGCGACCTGATGATCGTGACCCTCTACACCGAAGAACAAAACACCGACCCGGCCAAACTTGCCGCCGACGTAAGCACCACCATGAACAAAGCGCTGGCCCAGGCCAAACAGGTCAAGGAAGTCACCCTGCGTCAGGGCAGTCGCAACAGTTACCCGATCTACGACACCAAGGGCCAGAAAATCACCGGCTGGCGCGAGCGCGCCGAACTGCGCCTGGAAAGCTCGGACTTTGCGGCACTGTCGAAACTGACCGGCGAACTGCTCACCGACCTGAAAATGGGGGGCATGGACTTCGCCATCGCCACACCAACCCGCAAGGCCAGCGAAGATGCACTGCTCAAAGACGCCGTCACCGCGTTTAAAGCCCGTGCGCAATTGGCTACCGATGCGTTGGGCGGCAAGGGGTACAAAATCGTTAACCTGAACTTGAACAGCAACGGTTATCCACAACCGTACATGCGCGCGCCAATGATGATGAAAGCGGCGAGCATGGACGGTGCACCGGTGACGCCGGAAGTTGAGGCTGGCACCAGTCAGGTCAGCATGACGGCGGATGGTTCGATTGAAGTGTTGATGCCTTGATTCGATAACCCGTACACAAAAACGGCGATCACCGAAGTGATCGCCGTTTTTTTATGCCACACCAAAACCCATGTAGTCCCTCTGTAGGAGTTGCCGAAGGCTTAAAAAGCGGAACGCGGAGCGTCCCAGGCTACATTCCCGCGCGGAGCGTGGAACGATCAAACGGTGTACATCTGCGAGGCATTGGTCGGCTGTAAGGCCGCCATCGTCGGAACGCCGCCCGGACCAAGCTCGCTCCCCCAGGAGATCGGCGTACGCCTTTCGCTCCTCACCACTCAACAGGCCGAGCGTTAGCTCGCCTGCAGCTTGTGATCTTGATCCACCCGCCCCTTCGGGAGGCTGAGTGGAGGTGTTCATCTGGGGGGCAGGCGCGCAGCGCCGTTCGACGAAGTCGAACACATCGAGAGGAGGTCGAAGCGAAGCCGACCGGAGGCGATGCCCCCAGATGAATACCGGAGCGAAGGAACGCCGAGCCTAGGCGAGGGGCCGGACGCTTGGGGCGAGCGTTTTTTTGCTTACTTTTTTTAGGCGTTTGTAAAAAAAGTGAGTCGCCGTAAGGGCGAAACCCTAAGTGGCCGTTACCGCAGAAATGGATATGTACACCTGAAAGAAAATGGTCGGCTATAAGGCCGCCATGTCACATAACCATCTTGAATATGCCGAGATAGAGGGGTCTCCCTCACAAATGGGTATTTCCGCGACTCCCGCCAACACCGCTACTCTCAGGAGAACACCACCGCACAGACCCCGGGGACTCCATGGAAAGAACCACCGTCAAACCACTCCTGCTCGCTCTCGCCCTCGCAACGACCGCCCCACTCGCCCAAGCCGCCACCACCCTGGTCTACTGCTCCGAAGCCAGCCCCGCCGGCTTCGACCCCAGCCAATACACCAGCGGCACCGACTTCGACGCCTCGGCCGAAACCGTCTTCAATCGCCTAACCCAATTCAAACGCGGCGGCACCGAAGTCGAACCCGGTCTGGCAACAAAATGGGAGGTATCCTCGGACGGCCTCAGCTACACCTTCCACCTGCGCGACGGCGTGAAATTCCACACCACCGACTACTTCACCCCGACCCGCGACTTCAACGCCGATGACGTGCTGTTCACCTTCCAACGCCTGCTCGACCCGGAGAACGCCTTCCGCAAAGCCTACCCCGCCGAGTCGCCGTACTTCACCGACATGGACCTGAACAAAACGATCAAGAGCGTCGACAAAATCGACGACCACACCGTGCGTTTCAGCCTGAACAACATCGACGCCGCTTTCATCCAAAACCTGGCCATGAGCTTCGCCTCGGTGCAATCCGCCGAGTACGGCGCCCAGTTACTAAAAGAAGGCAAAGCCGCGGACATCAACCAGAAACCCGTCGGCACCGGCCCGTTCGTGTTCAAGCGCTATCAAAAGGACTCGCAGATCCGCTACGCCGCCAACAAGGCTTACTGGAAACCCGAGGACGTGAAACTCGACAACCTGATCTTCTCGATCACCCCGGACGCTGCCGTTCGCTTGCAGAAACTCAAGGCCGGCGAATGCCAGGTGAGCGGCTACCCACGCCCGGCAGACATCGAAGTCATGGAGAAAGACCCGAATCTCACCGTGCTCAAACAAGCCGGGTTCAACCTTGGTTTCCTGGCCTACAACGTGACTCATCCACCGCTGGACCAGCTCAAGGTGCGCCAGGCCCTGGACATGGCCATCGATAAACCCGCGATCATCAAAGCTGTCTACCAAAGTGCCGGCCAACTGGCGCAGAACGCCCTGCCTCCCGCTCAATGGTCTTATGACCCAAGCATCAAGGACGCGCCCCACGACCCGACGAAAGCGAAGGCGCTACTGAAAGAAGCAGGGGTTGCACCCGGTACCACTATTAATCTGTGGGCCATGACCGTGCAGCGCGCATCCAACCCCAACGCTCGAATGTCGGCACAGATGATCCAGCAGGACTGGGAGAAAGTCGGGATCAAGGCCAACATCGTCAGCTATGAATGGGGCGAGTACATCAAACGCGCCAAAAATGGAGAACACGACGCGATGATTTACGGCTGGACCGGCGACAACGGCGACCCCGACAACTGGCTCGGCGTGCTCTACAGCTGCGCCGCGGTGAAAGGTAGCAACTACGCCAAGTGGTGCGACCCGGCGTACGACAAATTGATTCAGCAGGCCAAAGTGTCCACGGACAAACAGCAACGGGTCAATTTGTACCAACAGGCACAACAAATCCTTAAGCAACAAGTACCTATCACACCGATTGCCAACTCGACGGTGTTCCAGCCGCTGCGCAAGGAAGTCACCGACTTCAAGATCAGCCCGTTCGGCCTCACACCCTTCTATGGTGTGGGTATAAATAAGTAACACCGCGCTCTAACCGGGTGCGCCAGCCGCCCCGGTTGCCCTCTGTCGGTGCGCGATTTGCACTGAAAAAAACCTGCGCAAACGGTCAAATGCGCCTGAATTTATACAAATGCGACATTAAGGTACGTTCGTGCCACTGTTTAACGCCTGTGGTCGCTCCGGATCTTGCAATGGGTATGGCCCCTGCATAAGTATCCGCAGGCACGACTCACGAGGTCGTCCTCTAATTCCAAAAATGACAACAAATCATGAGGCCACCATGCTTAAACACGCGGTCATTCCGTTTTTAGTCGGCGCAGGCTTGTTAGCTAGCGCACCTTTCGCCCAAGCGGCGACTAACCTGGTGTTTTGCTCCGAAGGGAGCCCGGCCGGTTTTGATCCTGGTCAGTACACCACCGGAACCGACTTCGACGCCTCTGCAGAAACCATGTTCAACCGCCTGACTCAGTTCGAGCGCGGCGGCACCGCCGTTATTCCTGGTTTGGCGACCAAATGGGACATCTCCGATGATGGCCTGACTTACACCTTCCACCTGCGTGAAGGTGTCAAGTTCCATACCACCCCGTACTTCAAGCCGACTCGTGAGTTCAACGCCGACGACGTGCTGTTCACCTTTAATCGCATGATTAACAAGGATGATCCGTTCCGTAAGGCGTACCCAACCGAATTCCCGTACTTCACCGACATGGGGATGGACACCAACATCACCAAGATCGATAAAGTCGACGACAAAACTGTCAAGTTCACCCTGAAAGAAGTCGACGCCGCGTTCATCCAGAACATGGCCATGAGTTTCGCTTCCGTCCAGTCCGCCGAGTACGCCGCCCAGCTGCTGAAAGAAGGCAAAGCCGCCGACATCAACCAGAAGCCGGTCGGCACTGGTCCGTTCGTGTTCAAGAGCTACCAGAAAGATTCCAACATCCGCTACACCGGGAACAAGGACTACTGGAAGCCTGACGACGTCAAGATCGACAACCTGATCTTCGCCATCACCACCGACCCGTCGGTACGTATCCAGAAGCTGAAGAAGAACGAGTGCCAGATCACTCTGTTCCCACGTCCGGCCGACCTGAAGGCTCTTCAGGAAGACAAGACTCTGAAAGTGCCTAACCAGGCTGGTTTCAACCTGGGTTACATCGCCTACAACGTGATGGACAAGATCAAGGGCAGCGATCAGCCAAACCCGATGGCCCAACTGAAAGTGCGTCAGGCACTGGACATGGCCGTCAACAAGCAGCAGATCATCGACTCGGTTTACCAGGGTGCAGGTCAACTGGCCGTCAACGCCATGCCGCCGACCCAGTGGTCTTACGACACCACCATCAAGGATGCCCCGTACAACCCTGAGAAAGCCAAAGAGCTGCTCAAGGAAGCCGGCATCAAGGAAGGCACCGAGATCAACCTGTGGGCGATGCCGGTGCAGCGTCCGTACAACCCGAACGCCAAGCTGATGGCTGAAATGCTGCAGTCCGACTGGGCCAAGATCGGTATCAAGGCCAAGATCGTGACCTACGAGTGGGGCGAGTACATCAAGCGCTCCAAAGGCGGTGAAAACGGCGCGATGCTGATTGGCTGGAGCGGCGACAACGGTGACCCGGACAACTGGCTGAACGTGCTGTTCGGCTGCGATTCGCTGCAAGGCAACAACTTCTCCAAGTGGTGCGACAAGAAGTTCGACGGCATCGTGAAAGAAGCCAAGCGCACGACCGATCAGTCCAAGCGCACCGAACTGTACAAGCAGGCGCAACACGTCCTCAAAGATGCCGTTCCAATGACACCTATAGCTCACTCGACGGTGTTCCAACCCATGCGCGACAACGTGCAGGACTTCAAGATCAGCCCGTTTGGCTTGAACTCCTTCTACGGCGTCAGCGTCAGCAAATAAGGTTTTGCAGCGGCGACGTTTTTAACGTCGCCGCTGCTATATCTGCCGAGAAAGTAGGAATCCGCTGACATCCAAATCCACTGCCTCCTACAGCAGCGGTTTCGGACGCATTGCCTTTTCCCACGAGTCTTTCGGAATCTACGCATTTACTGCCAGACCCACGGCTCCTACCGTCGGGATCTGACCAGTTCGTGCGTGGGCTCTCGGTTGCTGCCTGGCATGGCTTGAGATCAGTGATGCCTCCACGTCCCCGGACGATGGCGAATCATTGAAAAACACATAAGAGAAAGGGAGCGTCATGCGCCATACCTTGGTTTTATCCGCATTGCTGGGCACCGGCCTGCTGGCCGCCACTTCCATCAGCCAGGCCGCCAATAACAGCCTGGTGTTCTGCTCCGAAGGCAGCCCCGCTGGCTTCGACACCGCGCAGTACACGACCGCGACCGACAATGACGCCGCCGAGCCGCTGTACAACCGACTGGCAGAGTTTGAAAAAGGCGCCACCAACGTCGTACCAGGCCTGGCCACTCGCTGGGATATTTCCGAGGACGGCCTCAAGTACACATTCCACCTACGCGAAGGGGTGAAATTTCACACAACCAAATACTTCACGCCGACCCGTGATTTCAATGCCGATGACGTGCTGTTCACGTTCAATCGCATGCTCGATCCGCAGCAACCTTTTCGTAAGGCCTATCCGACCGAGTTCCCGTATTTCAACGGGATGAGCCTGAACAAGAACATCGCCAAGGTCGAGAAGACCGGGCCGCTGACCGTGGTCATGACGCTCAACAGCGTGGACGCCGCGTTCATCCAGAACATCGCCATGAGCTTCGCCGCCATCCTGTCCGCCGAATACGCCGACAAACTGCTGGCCGAAGGCAAGCCGAGCGATATCAACCAGAAGCCGATCGGCACCGGGCCGTTCGTGTTCAAGAGCTACCAGAAAGATTCCAACATCCGTTACACCGGCAACAAGCAGTACTGGGACCCGAGCCGGGTCAAGCTTGAGAACCTGATTTTCGCCATCAACACCGATGCCTCGGTGCGGGTGCAGAAGCTCAAGGCCAACGAGTGCCAGATCACCCTGCACCCGCGCCCTGCCGACGTGACCGCACTGAAGAACGACCCGAAGCTCAAGCTCATCGAGAAGCCCGGTTTCAACCTCGGTTACATCGCCTACAACGTGCGCCACAAACCTTTCGACCAGCTCGAAGTGCGCCAGGCGCTGGACATGGCGGTGAACAAACAAGGGATTCTCAACGCCGTCTATCAAGGTGCCGGTCAACTGGCGGTCAACGCCATGCCACCGACCCAATGGTCCTACGACGAGACCATTAAAGACGCCGCCTACAACCCGGAAAAAGCCAAGGAATTGCTCAAGGCTGCCGGCGTGAAGGAAGGCACTGAAATTACTCTGTGGGCGATGCCGGTCCAGCGCCCTTACAACCCGAACGCCAAATTGATGGCCGAAATGCTCCAGGCTGACTGGGCAAAAATCGGCCTCAAAGTGAAGATCGTCAGCTATGAATGGGGCGAGTACATCAAGCGCACCAAGAATGGCGAGCATGACGTCAGCCTGATTGGCTGGACCGGTGACAATGGGGACCCGGACAACTGGCTCGGCACGCTTTACAGCTGCGACGCCATTGGCGGCAACAACTACTCCATGTGGTGTGATCCGGCTTACGACAAGCTGATCAAACAGGCCAAAGTCGTCACCGACCGCGACCAGCGCACCGTGCTTTACAAACAGGCGCAGCAGTACCTCAAGCAGCAGGTACCGATTACGCCAGTCGCCCACTCGACGGTTAACCAGCCGTTGAGCGCCAAAATCGAAGGATTCAAGGTGAGTCCTTTCGGTCGTAACGTGTTCTCGGGCGTCAGTATCGACCAATAACCGATTAGCCAAATCGCTGGGGGCGCATTGCGCCCTCACGCAAGCGTATTGCCGTAATTCGTCAATCTGGCCTACAGCAAACGTTTGCGATGCCTTGTATGAGTTCTAAACCAAATAGCCGGATCACCAAAAAAGACCGGCATTAAAAAAAAGAAAGAAAGGAGCTTCACCCCATGAAACTGAGTAGCACCGCGTTACTGGCCTTGGCCATCAGCAGCATCACGGCCACAGCGTACGCAGAACCTGCAAGTCAGGAGTTCGTCCCTACCACATTGGCCGGCAGTAGCGCCCAAAGCGAGGCCAAAGGCTTTATCGATGGACAAAGCCTGGGCGGCACAACGCGTAACTGGTATGCCAACGAACTGAAACGTCGTGACGACACCTTCAGCTACAAGAAAGACAGCGTGAAGCACGATCCAAACGCCCCGAAGACCAATACCCAACGTCGTATCAACTGGCTCCAGGGCACCATCGTTAATTACACCTCGGGCTTCACCCAAGGCACCGTCGGCGTCAGCACTGAAGTAGCGGCCTACAACGCCATCGCGCTGGACCGTGATCGTAAAGACATCGCCGGGGGCTCCAACCGCACCCTGGCAAACTCCACCGGTGACGCCGTAGACCAGTGGAGCAAACTGGGCCTGGCCAACGTCAAATTTCGTGTCTCGAACTCCACGTTGACCGCCGGTCGCCAGAACTTCAGCACGCCAATCGTCGACGTTATCGGCAACCGTCCGCTGCCTTCGAGCTTTGAAGGTATCAGCCTGCACAGCGAAGAATTCAACAACCTGTCGTTCGACCTGGCCGGTTTCGACCGCGTTTCGCCACGTACCGAACAGAGCCTGTCGAAGTTCCGCAGTGAGTATTCCGCCACCGGCGTTGAAACCGACAAGGTCTACACCGCAGGCGTGAACTACCAGCCGTTCAATAGCCTGAAAACCAGCCTATACGGCGCCAACGTCGAAGACTTCTGGAACCAGTACTACTTCGGCGCCACCCACGAACTGGGTGACAGCCAGGTAGTAAGCCTGACCACCGGCCTGAACTACTACAAAACCAAAGACACCGGCAAAAAGCTGATGGGCGACATCGACAACGATACTTACTCGCTGTCGCTCGGCCTGACTCACCAAGCCCATAGCCTGACCTTCTCGTACCAGGAAGTGAACGGTAACGAGTACTTCGACTACCTGCACGAAACCAACGGCATCTACCTGGCCAACTCCCTGCTGTCGGACTTCAACGGCCCGAACGAGAAGTCCTTCCAGATCGCCTACGGTCTGAACATGGCCGAATACGGCGTGCCAGGCCTGAAGTTCAACATCTACCAGGCTCGGGGCTGGGGTATTGACGGTACACACTACCGGGGTACTGCCTACACCGATCCGGGCGCACAACGCGGTGACCTGAGCCTGATGGACGGCGAAACCCACTACGAATACGGCATTGGCACCTCCTACGCCGTACAAAGCGGCCCACTCAAGGCCACCGCGATTCGCGCGACCTACACCACTCACCGCGCCAGCGAACATCAGGCTGACGGCAACATCAACGAGTTCCGTCTCGTGACCACCATCCCGTTCAACATTCTGTAATGAACCTGCCAAACGGCTGATTCAGTGACGAATCGGCCGTTCGGCTTTTGTCCTTTTAACCGATTGCAGAGGGTTCTTTGATGAAAATGCTTCCCCTACGTGCGGCCATCGCAGCCGCGTTGCTGAGTGTCGCTGTTGGCGTCTCGGCCAAACCCCTGGTGGTCTGCACCGAAGCCAGTCCGGAAGGCTTCGATATGGTCCAGTACACGACTGCAGTCACCGCCGATGCGGTGGCCGAAACCATCTTCAATCGTCTGGCGGACTTCAAGCCCGGCACCACTGAAGTGATTCCGGCACTGGCCGACTCCTGGGACATCAGCGAGGACGGTCTGACCTACACGTTCCACCTGCGCAAAGGCGTCAAGTTCCACACCACCGAATACTTCAAGCCGACCCGCGACATGAACGCCGACGACGTGGTCTGGAGCTTCCAGCGTCAGCTGGACCCGAACCACCCGTGGCACAAACTGTCGAGCGTGGGCTTCCCGTACTTTGAAAGCATGGGCTTCAAGGAACTGCTCAAAAGTGTCGAGAAGATCGACGACAATACGGTCACCTTCACCCTGACCCGCCGCGAAGCGCCGTTCCTGGCCGACATCGCCATGGCCTTCTCCTCGATCTACTCCGCAGAGTATGCCGACCAGCTGCTCAAGGCCAACAAGACCGGCGACCTGAACAACAAGCCTGTCGGCACCGGCCCGTTTGTTTTCCAGCGTTACAACAAGGACGCTCAAGTTCGCTTCAAGGCCAACCCGGATTACTTCCGTGGCAAGCCACCGGCTGATTCGCTGATCCTGGCCATCGCCACCGACAACAACGTGCGCCTGCAAAAACTGAAAGCCAACGAGTGCCAGATTGCGCTGTATCCCAAGCCAGATGACATTCCGAGCATCAAGAAAGACGCCAAGCTGAGTGTCGATGAACTGAACGCGATGACCGTCTCGTACATCGCCATGAACACCTCGCACAAGTACATGAGCGATGTGCGCGTACGTAAAGCCATCGACATCGCCTTCGACAAGGCCGCGTACGTCAACGCGCTGTTCGGCAAAGGCAATGCGACCGTAGCGGTCAATCCGTACCCGGACACCTTGTTGGGCTACAACCACGACCTGAAGAATCCGCCACGTGATCTGGACAAGGCTCGCGCCTTGCTCAAGGAAGCCGGCGTACCGGAAGGCACCACGTTCACTCTGTTCACCCGTAACGGCGGCGGTCCAACCAACCCGAACCCGATGCTCGGCGCGCAGATGATGCAGGCTGACCTGGCCCAGGTCGGGATCAAGATCGATATTCGCGTCATGGAATGGGGCGAAATGCTCAAACGCGCGAAAAATGGCGAACACGACATGGTTTCCGCCGGATGGGCGGGCGATAACGGCGACCCGGATAACTTCCTGACGCCTATGCTCAGTTGCGAGGCCGCCAAAAACGGCGAAAACTACGCACGCTGGTGCAACGAGAAGTTCCAGACGCTGATCGATGAAGCCAGGGCTAAAGTGAACCCGGCGGAACGCGCAGCGCTCTACGAGCAAGCCCAGGAGGTTTTCAATCAGGACCAGCCATGGATCAGCATGGCGCACACCCGTATGTTCACCGCAATGCGCAACAACGTAGAGGGCTATCACATTAGCCCCCTCACCACTAATAACTTCGCCACCACCCAGGTGAAGTAGATAAGAAACTACCGGCATTCCTGACCCAGGAATGCCGGGCACGCCTAACCGGCTGATGAGGTACACCACAAGATGTTTAGTTTTATTGCCCGCCGATTGGGGTTATTGATCCCCACGTTCTTCGGCATCACCTTGCTGACTTTCGCGTTGATTCGCATGATTCCAGGCGACCCCGTGGAAGTGATGATGGGCGAACGTCGAGTCGACCCCGAAATGCATGCTCAGGCAATGGAACGCCTAGGTCTGAACAAACCCCTGTATGCCCAATATCTGGATTACGTTGGCAAACTGGCCCACGGCGATCTCGGAGAGTCCCTGCGTACCCGTGAAAGCGTCTGGAGCGAATTCACTTCTCTATTCCCCGCGACCCTGGAACTGTCCATGGCCGCGCTGTTGTTCGCTGGCGTCCTGGGCCTCCTGGCCGGGGTGATTGCGGCACTCAAGCGAGGATCCCTGTTCGACCACGGGGTGATGGGCATCTCCCTGGCGGGATACTCGATGCCGATCTTCTGGTGGGGCCTGATCCTGATCATGTTCTTCTCGGTGTCCCTGGGCTGGACCCCGGTGTCCGGGCGGATCGACCTGCTCTATGACATTGAGCCGCGGACCGGTTTCATGCTCATCGACACGCTGCTGGCCGATGACGTCGGTGCGTTCTTCGATGCCCTGCATCACCTGATCCTGCCGGCCATTGTGCTCGGCACCATCCCGCTGGCAGTGATCGCGCGGATGACCCGCTCTTCGATGCTCGAAGTGCTGCGTGAAGACTACATCCGTACCGCCCGCGCCAAAGGCCTGTCGCCGTCGCGCGTGGTATTCGTCCACGGCCTGCGTAACGCGCTGATTCCGGTACTGACCGTGGTCGGCCTGCAAGTCGGCACGTTGCTGGCCGGTGCGGTCCTGACCGAAACCATCTTCTCCTGGCCCGGCATCGGCAAATGGCTGATCGAAGCCATTGGCGCACGGGACTATCCCGTGGTGCAAAACGGCATCCTGTTAATCGCCTGCCTGGTGATTCTGGTCAACTTCGTAGTGGACATCCTCTACGGCTTTGCCAACCCACGCATTCGTCACCAGCGCTGAGATCATTATGACCATGACCACTTCAATTCCAGCGGTAGCAGTCGATCAAAGCCTGCTGTATCCGTCCCCCTACAAAGAATTCTGGCAAGCGTTCTCCAAGAACAAAGGCGCCGTCGCCGGCCTGCTGTTCATGCTGCTGGTGATTTTCTGCGCCCTGTTCGCCCCTTGGGTGGCACCGCATAACCCGAGCGAGCAGTACCGCGACTTCCTGCTGACCCCGCCGTCCTGGCTGGAAGGTGGGCAACTCCAGTTCCTGCTCGGCACCGATGAACTGGGTCGCGACCTGCTGTCGCGGCTGATCCACGGTTCGCGCCTGTCCCTGCTGATCGGCTTGTCGTCGGTGGTGATGTCGCTGATTCCGGGCATCCTTTTGGGTCTGTTCGCCGGGTTTTTCCCGCGCTTGCTCGGCCCGACCATCATGCGTCTGATGGACATCATGCTGGCCCTGCCGTCCCTGCTGCTGGCGGTGGCAATTGTCGCCATCCTCGGCCCTGGCCTGATCAACACCATTATTGCCATCGCCGTGGTTTCGTTGCCGTCCTATGTTCGTCTGACCCGCGCCGCGGTGATGGGTGAACTGAACCGCGACTACGTGACCGCCGCGCGCCTGGCCGGTGCCGGTCTGCCACGCCTGATGTTCGTCACCGTGCTGCCTAACTGCATGGCGCCGCTGATCGTTCAGGCGACCTTGAGTTTCTCCTCGGCGATCCTCGATGCCGCCGCACTGGGCTTCCTCGGCCTTGGCGTTCAACCGCCAACCCCTGAGTGGGGCACCATGCTGGCTTCGGCTCGCGACTACATCGAACGCGCCTGGTGGGTCGTCAGTCTGCCTGGTTTGACCATTTTGCTCAGCGTGCTGGCAATCAACTTGATGGGCGACGGCCTGCGCGATGCGCTGGACCCGAAACTCAAGAACGCCGCCTGAGGAGATTCAAATGTCACTGTTAGAAATCAAGAATCTCAACGTTCGCTTCGGCGACAAGAACGCCGTTCCGGTGGTCGACGGTCTCGACATTACCGTGGACAAGGGCGAAGTTCTGGCCATCGTTGGCGAATCGGGTTCCGGCAAGTCCGTGACCATGATGGCGCTGATGGGCCTGATCGAACATCCGGGGATCGTCACCGCCGACGCCCTGAATTTCGATGGCAAGAACATGCTCAAGCTGAGCAACCGTCAGCGTCGGCAGATCGTCGGCAAAGACCTGGCGATGGTTTTCCAGGACCCGATGACCGCGCTGAACCCGAGCTACACCGTCGGTTTCCAGATCGAAGAAGTGCTGCGCCTGCACCTGAAAATGTCCGGCAAGCAAGCTCGCGCACGCGCCATCGAACTGCTGGAAAAAGTTGAAATCCCGGGCGCTGCCAGCCGTATGGATGCTTACCCGCATCAACTGTCCGGGGGGATGAGCCAGCGTGTTGCGATTGCCATGGCGATTGCCGGCGAACCGAAATTGCTGATCGCCGACGAACCGACCACGGCACTGGACGTAACGATTCAGGCGCAGATCATGGACCTGCTGTTGGCCCTGCAGAAAGAGCAGAACATGGGCCTGGTGCTGATCACTCACGACCTCGCGGTCGTGGCCGAAACCGCTCAGCGCGTGTGCGTAATGTACGCCGGCCAAGCGGTCGAAGTGGGTCAAGTGCCTCAGCTGTTCGACATTCCGGCGCACCCGTACAGCGAAGCGCTGCTCAAGGCGATTCCGGAACACAGCCTGGGCGCCACCCGCCTGGCGACGCTGCCGGGCATCGTTCCCGGTCGTTATGACCGTCCGCAGGGTTGCCTGCTGTCGCCGCGCTGCCCGTATGTGCAGGACAACTGCCGCGTGCAGCGTCCAGCCCTTGACCCGAAAAGCAACAGCCTCGCCCGCTGCTTCTACCCGCTGAATCAGGAGGTGGCGTAATGGCCGTCGTACTTACCGCCCGCGACCTGACCCGTCACTACGAAGTGTCCCGTGGCCTGTTCAAGGGCCATGCGACCGTTCGCGCCCTGAACGGTGTGTCGTTCGAACTGGAAGCCGGCAAGACCCTCGCTGTGGTCGGTGAATCGGGCTGCGGCAAATCCACCCTGGCCCGTGCCCTGACGCTGATCGAAGAGCCCTCCTCAGGCTCCTTGAAAATCGCCGGGCAGGAAGTCACTGGCGCTGACAAGGCTCAACGCAAGCAACTGCGCAAAGACGTGCAGATGGTGTTCCAGAGCCCATACGCGTCGTTGAACCCCCGGCAGAAAGTCGGTGATCAACTGGCCGAGCCGCTGCTGATCAACACCAACCTGAGCGCCGCCGAACGTCGCGAGAAAGTCCAGGCGATGATGAAGCAGGTGGGCTTGCGTCCTGAGCATTACCAGCGTTATCCGCACATGTTCTCCGGCGGTCAGCGCCAGCGGATCGCTCTGGCCCGCGCGATGATGTTGCAGCCTAAAGTGCTGGTCGCAGATGAACCGACCTCGGCGCTGGACGTGTCCATTCAGGCGCAAGTGCTGAACCTGTTCATGGACTTGCAGCAAGAGTTCAACACCGCTTACGTGTTCATCTCCCACAACCTGGCGGTGGTGCAACACGTCGCCGATGACGTAATGGTGATGTACCTCGGCCGCCCGGTAGAAATGGGCCCGAAGAACGACATCTACGAGCGTCCTCTGCACCCGTACACCCAGGCGCTGCTGTCGGCCACCCCGACCATTCACCCGGACCCGAACAAGCCGAAAATCAAGATCGTCGGCGAATTGCCCAATCCGCTGAACCCGCCGTCCGGCTGCGCTTTCCACAAGCGCTGCCCGTACGCGACCGAGCGCTGCAGCACTGAAGAGCCGGCCCTGCGCCTGCTCGACAGCCGCCAGGTGGCTTGCCACTACGCCGAGCAGTTCCTCGACGGCGCGGCATAAAAAAACGCGCCTCAGTCACTGAGGCGCGCTTTTTCAGAGTTAACCAAACCCCTTCTGCCTGGGCTGCGCATCAGTCCGATAGAAGGGGTTTTCTTTTGCCTGTTATTTAAGCCCCTTTATCCTCGTCGGTGTCCGGTTCGTCAGTGGTCGAGTCGTCATCGCCCTCGCTGCCACCCTGATCCTGGTCGCCCGGCTCAGATTCGGATTTGGCGATCATCAGGGCCGTATGCGTCACCGGCCCGCTCGAGGCCTGCTCTCCGTGATCCTCGCACTCTGCCCACGCCGCCGACATGCCAACGGACAGCATCACCAAAACCTTAAGCAACAGCACAATGCGTTGAAAAATGCTCATAGCCGATTCCATCCTTTCTTGAGTGGTGCATGGGGTGCGTGTCTGGCGCTAAGTGAAATCTAGTTCCGATTCACCCGGTTCTCCAGATAGGACGCTAACGAATGGACAGAATGCCGCCGAGAGGGAGATTGGTTTTGCATAACGCCTATAACCAGATCAGCTAAGTGAAGCGGGCTCGCCGTGCGCCGAGGAGAGAAACCGTTGCCGCTCCGACAAACGAGTTGCTTGATAAATCAGCGGTATGGCCAGCAACGCCAGAGCCGCGCTGGCGAGCCAGACGCTATGCCCACCGAAATGACCATAGAGCTGACCTCCAAGCACAGGCGAAAGCAGCGCACTCGCACTCCAGCACATGAAAAAAAGACCAAAGTAATGCCCGCTTTTCCGTCCTTGCGCATGCTGCATGACCAGCACGTTCAGGGGCGGCATGAAAAGAGCTTCGCCAAGCGTCCAAATAACCGTCGACAGGCAGACATAGAGCACCCCGGAACCCAGGGGCAACATCCCGAGCCCGCAGGCCAGTAACAGGCTACCCGCCAGCAGTTGGCGACGCATGCCCCAATGCTCACTCCAATGAGATAACGGAATTTGCAGCAGCACCACCAGCGATGCATTGAGTGCAAATTGCCACCCGATGACTTCAGTGCTCAGCTGGTAGTACTCGAGTAAGTAATTGCCCAACATGCTGTAGACCGGGTCAAAGGCCAGGCCGAGCACGACAGAAGCCGCCAACAACCACAGGAAAGGTTTGTCTCGATACGGTACGGATGAACCTGAAGCAATTTCAGGCACCACATCCGGTATCAGAACCGGTCGATGAAATGTCGTCCGGACAAACCACAACAACGCCAACAGCGTCATGGCTGCACTGACAAAAAACACCCAGCGAAAATCAGTCTGCGCCAGGACCCCACCCACCACCCCGGCGACCGCCATACCCAGGTTTCTGGCAACACGACTCAATGACTGCGCACGAGCACGCTGCGCAACCTGGCAATACTCCATGATCAACCGCTGATGAAGGGTGCGAATAGCACCATCAAGTACACCGCTGAACAGCAGCAACCCAGCCAGCAAAGGTACGTCAGTGACCAGCCCCAACAAAACCAATACCCATGCCGAGACAAAAAACAACGCGGCAGTGAGCCGCGCCGTGGAGAAATGATCACTCAGTAGTCCGCCGACCATTGACCCTATCAGCAAGCCGGCCCCGTATCCGGATAACAACCAGCCAACGGTTTCAATCGCAAGTCCCAGTTCGTGGCGCAGGTACAACGCCATGAACAGCTTGACCATGGTGCTCAAGCGATTGATGAACAACAGCGCCGCCAGCACCCAGGCCATTACGCAGAAATAGCCAGCCGGCCGCAGCAGGTGAGTGAGCCGACTGGTCATTCCATTGATCCCTTGCAGTCGCTGCTTGTGAAGTGTCCTCTGAACGTTAGACGTCAACGCTTTCGTTGTCGCGGGTAAAAGTCCCGAGAACAGAAAAACAGAGACAAGCTACGAAATCAGGAAAAAAGGCCTACAGAAAAACCCTACCCAACAATCGATTCGAGCTCGCTCAATAAGCAAAAAAAGCCCACTGTTGTTCACAGTGGGCTTTTGGCTTTCGCAACTCAGCGCTTAGTGATGCTCACGCGTCGCACGGAATTTCACGTCCGGCCAGCGCTCTTCCATCAACGCCAGGTTGACCCGCGTCGGGGCCAGGTAGGTCAGGTGACCGCCGCCGTCGATGGCGAGGTTTTCCACAGCCTTGACGCTGAACTCTTCGAGCTTCTTCTTATCGCTGCAATCGATCCAGCGTGCGGAGTACACGGTGATCGGCTCGTAGGAGCACTCGACCTTGTATTCCTCTTTCAAACGGCTGGCGACCACATCGAACTGCAGCACACCGACGGCACCGAGGATGATGTCGTTGCTGCGCTCAGGGAAGAACACCTGCGTGGCGCCCTCTTCTGCCAATTGCTGCAAACCTTGACGCAGTTGCTTGGATTTCAGCGGATCACGCAGACGCACGCGACGGAACAGTTCCGGGGCGAAGTGCGGGATACCGGTGAAGCCCAGGGTTTCGCCTTCAGTGAAGGTGTCGCCGATCTGGATGGTGCCGTGGTTGTGCAGGCCGATGATGTCGCCGGCAAACGCCTCTTCCAGTTGCTCACGCTCGGAGGAGAAGAAGGTCAGCGCATCGCCGATCCGCACGTCCTTGCCGGTGCGCACGTGGCGCATCTTCATGCCTTTTTCGTACTTGCCGGAGCAGATACGCATGAAGGCGATGCGGTCGCGGTGTTTGGGGTCCATGTTCGCCTGGATCTTGAACACGAAGCCGGCGAATTTCTCTTCAACCGGCTCCACGGTGCGCTCGTTGGCGACACGGGCCAGCGGTTTCGGCGCCCAGTTGACCACAGCGTCGAGCACGTGATCGACACCGAAGTTGCCCAATGCAGTCCCGAAGAACACGGGGGTCAGTTGGCCGTCGAGGAATTCCTGTTGATTGAATTCGTGACAGGCGCCCTGCACCAGTTCCAGCTGATCGACGAAGCGATCGTACTCGTCGCCCAAGTGTGCGCGGGCTTCATCGGAGTCGAGTTTCTCGATGATTTTCACATCGGTGCGCTCGTGGCCGTGGCCAGCGGTGTAAACGATGATGTAGTCGTCGGCGAGGTGATAAACGCCCTTGAAATCGCGGTAGCAACCGATCGGCCAGGTGATCGGCGCCGCCTTGATCTTCAGGACCGCTTCGATTTCGTCGAGCAGTTCGATCGGGTCGCGGATGTCACGGTCGAGTTTGTTGATGAAGCTGACGATCGGCGTGTCACGCAGACGGCAGACGTCCATCAGCGCGATGGTCCGAGGCTCTACACCCTTACCGCCGTCGAGGACCATCAAGGCCGAGTCAACCGCCGTCAGGGTGCGGTAGGTATCTTCGGAGAAGTCTTCGTGGCCCGGGGTGTCGAGCAGGTTGATCATGTGGTCGCGATACGGAAACTGCATGACCGACGTGGTAATCGAGATACCACGCTGCTTTTCCATTTCCATCCAGTCGGAGGTGACATGGCGGTCGGACTTGCGAGACTTCACCGTGCCCGCAATCGCAATCGCCTTGCCCATCAGCAAGAGCTTCTCGGTGATGGTGGTTTTACCGGCATCGGGGTGGGAAATAATGGCGAAAGTGCGGCGTTTCGCGACTTCGGCGGCCTGTTTGGTCATGGGAAATCGCCTGGCAGGTGATTCAAAAAAGGGCGGCGAGTATAGCGCAAACCGAGTGTTACGGACCACCGTTCGCCCTGTCGCCCATGGCGATTGACGGGCCCGAAGGGACATCAACGGTGGCTAATTGCTGCTAAATATGGAACCTTTTAAAAGGTGGAGGCGTCCACTCCCCTGTTACAGCTCTCGTAGCAGGGTTCGAAAAACCTGCAAGTTAGCCTGACGAGGCTGCGCTTATGGCTCGATCTCATGCGGTTTCATCAGCATGAAGAGCTGCTTCTCGCGAACGTTGATAATCCCGGCAGCCAGGAATGGCATGCCCCACGGGACTGCGTTCGCCGACAAAGAAAAAGGAGTCCGCCTGTGGCTATTCGCTATGGCAAGGGGCTGATAGGAGGTGCGGTTGTCGTCGCCCTCCTGGCCCTGCTGGTCCACTGGATTGGCATCAACACGATCGAACATTACCGCGACGATTTGTTGTTTTACCTGCAAGCCCATTTGATTCTCGTCCTCGCTTCCATGCTGGCCGCCCTCGTTGTGGGCATCCCCGCCGGTATCTTCCTCAGCCGCCCGACCATGGTGGGCCGCGCTGAACGCTTCATGCAGATCTTCAACATCGGCAACACCGTGCCGCCTCTCGCCGTATTGGCCATCGCCCTGGGTATCCTCGGCATCGGCAGCGGCCCCGCTATCTTCGCCCTGTTCCTCGCCTCGCTGTTGCCGATCGTGCGCAACACCTATGAAGGCCTGAAAAACGTCCAGGGTTCGCTGAAGGAAGCGGCCGTCGGCATCGGCATGACACCCACTCAGGTGTTGTGGCGGGTCGAACTGCCGAACGCCGTGCCGATCATCATCGGTGGCGTGCGCGTGGCGCTGGCGATCAACGTCGGTACCGCACCGCTGGCGTTCCTGATTGGCGCCAACAGCCTGGGCAGCCTGATTTTCCCTGGCATCGCCCTGAACAATCAGCCGCAACTGCTGCTCGGCGCGGCCTGCACCGCCCTGCTGGCCTTGCTGCTCGACGGCCTGGTGACACTCGCCAGCCGCCTCTGGCTCGAACGCGGCCTCCGCCCGTCTTAAGCCTCGGCAAAGGAATTTTCATGAAAAAAGTATGCTTATTTTTAGGCTGCGTTCTGCTGTTCGCAGGATTTGCCCAAGCCGCTGAAAAACCGGTGATCCGCATCGGCGCCCGGGTGTTCACCGAACAAACCCTGCTGGCGGAAATCACCTCCCAATACCTGCGCACCAAGGGTTACGACACTCAGGTGACCGGCGGTCTGGGCAGCAACCTGGCCCGCAGCGCCCACGAAAGTGGTCAGCTGGATTTGATGTGGGAATACACCGGCGTGTCGCTGGTGGCTTACAACCACATCACTGACAAGCTCGACAGCGCTCAGTCCTACGCCAAGGTGAAAGAACTCGACGCGAAAAAAGGCCTGATCTGGCTCACCCCGTCGAAATTCAGCAACACCTACGCCCTGGCCCTGCCGGAAAACACCGCGAAGGCTTACCCGCAGATCAACACCATCAGCGAGCTGAACACGGTGCTGCAGGCTGAAGCGAAGACCAATCACCTGGTCGCGCTCGACACCGAGTTCGCCAACCGTTCCGACGGTCTGGACGGCATGGTGGACCTCTACGGCATGAACCTGACCCGCAAAAACATCCGGCAGATGGATGCTGGTTTGGTCTACACCGCCCTGCGCAATGGTCAGGTGTTTGCCGGTCTGGTCTACACCACGGACGGTCGTTTGAACGCCTTCAAGCTGAAACTGCTGGAAGACGACAAGCATTACTTCCCGGACTACACCGCTGCGCCGGTGGTGCGTCAGGTTTACCTCGATGCCCATCCGAAACTCGCCGAAGAACTCAAGCCGCTGGCCGAACTGTTCGACGACGTCACCATGCGCCAGCTCAACGCACGGGTCGATGTCGATCACGAAAGCCCTTCATCCGTTGCCGCAGACTTCCTGCGCCAGCACCCCATCAACTGAGGAGGAAAAGACATGGAATTTCTGAACGCCTTTTCCCATCTCGACTGGCCGCTGGTCCTGCAACTGACCGGGCAGCACATCACCCTGGTCGGCATTGCTGTGACGCTGGCAATCCTCGTCGGCGTGCCGCTGGGCATCCTGATGACACGCTTCCCGACCCTCGCCGGCCCCTTGCAGGCCAGCGCCACGGTGCTGCTGACCGTGCCGTCGATTGCACTGTTCGGCCTGCTGCTGCCGTTCTACTCCAAATTCGGCCAGGGCCTGGGGCCGATGCCGGCGATCACTGCAGTGTTTTTGTACTCGCTGCTGCCGATCATGCGTAACACCTACCTGGCGCTGACCGGCGTCGATCCCGGCATTCGCGAAGCCGCCCGCGGCATCGGCATGACCTTCGGCCAGCGCTTGCGCATGGTTGAACTGCCGATCGCGGTGCCAGTGATCCTCGCTGGTGTGCGCACCGCCGTGGTCATGAACATTGGTGTCATGACCATCGCCGCCACCATCGGCGCCGGTGGCCTCGGTGTACTCATTCTCGCTTCCATCAGCCGCAGCGACATGTCGATGCTGATCGTCGGCGCCGTGCTGGTCAGTCTCCTGGCCATCTTCGCCGACCTGCTTCTGCAATGGCTGCAACGCACGCTGACTCCAAAAGGACTCCTGAAATGATCGAACTTCAAAACCTCAGCAAGACCTTCCAAAGCAACGGCAAAGATGTGAAAGCCGTGGACTCGGTAAGCCTGACCGTCAATGAAGGCGAGATCTGTGTGTTCCTCGGGCCATCGGGCTGCGGCAAAAGCACCACGCTGAAAATGATCAACCGCCTGATCAAGCCGACCTCCGGCAAGATCCTGATCAACGGCGAAGACACCACCGACCTCGACGCCGTGACCCTGCGTCGCAACATCGGCTATGTGATCCAGCAGATCGGTCTGTTCCCGAACATGACCATCGAGGAAAACATCACCATCGTTCCGCGCCTGCTGGGCTGGGACAAACAGAAATGCCACGACCGCGCCCGCGAGTTGATGAGCATGATCAAGCTGGAACCCAAGCAGTACCTGAATCGCTACCCGCGTGAATTGTCCGGTGGGCAACAGCAACGGATCGGCGTGATTCGTGCCTTGGCGGCGGATGCACCGCTGTTGCTGATGGACGAACCATTCGGCGCGGTCGACCCGATCAACCGCGAGATGATCCAGAACGAGTTCTTCGAGATGCAGCGCGCGCTGAACAAGACCGTGATCATGGTCAGCCACGACATCGACGAAGCCATCAAGCTGGGCGACAAGATCGCAATCTTCCGCGCTGGCAAGCTGCTGCAAATCGATCACCCGGACACTCTGCTCGCGCACCCGGCGGACGATTTTGTCAGCAACTTCGTCGGCCAGGACAGCACCCTCAAGCGTCTGTTGCTGGTGAAAGCCGAAGATGCAGCGGACAACGCGCCGTCGGTCAGTCCCGAAACCCCGGTGGCTGAAGCGCTGGAGTTGATGGACGAACTGGACCGTCGTTATGTAGTGGTGACGTGTGCCGAGAATAAGGCGCTGGGCTATGTGCGCCGTCGCGACCTGCACCGTCAGACCGGTACTTGCACGCAATACCTGCGCGAATTCAACGCCACCGCCGTTTATGACGAACATTTGCGCATCCTGCTGTCGCGCATGTACGAGTTCAACCGCTCGTGGTTGCCGGTGATGGATGCGGAGCGGGTGTTCCTGGGGGAAGTGACTCAGGAGTCGATTGCCGAGTACCTGAGTTCCGGTAAGTCCCGTGGGGGCAAGACCAGCATTGTTTCCCCGGCCGAAACTGCGGTGGCCTGACCGACGCCTTCGCGAGCAGGCTCGCTCCCACAATTGGATCTGTGGTGTGCATGTAATTTGCGCATCAACAAAAATCTACTGTGGGAGCGAGCCTGCTCGCGAATAAGGGCAACACTACTCCCCCTGAAACACCTCAAATATCCCTGCTCAGGGAACATCACACTGTCATGCAGGTCGGTTACATCAGTAGCTGTCCGGGACCGCACGACGGATGCGTGCAAAAACGCGACATTTTTTGTTGATCTCAAGCCCCTCACGCCCTAAAGTTCGCGCCGAACGTCCATGCTGGAAACGATCCATCCGGCTCAAGTACTGACGACGAGACAGCAAGGCCAAGGGAAAGCACCGCTTCCCATGGCCTTTTTGCTTTCGGCGACATGCCTTGGGAAGTAGGCGAACCAAAGTGGGGATACGGAGGACGTTCAGGAGGGTGTGTCATCAATGAAATCACGAATGCGATTTCATTGATGACACACCCTCGCACCCATTGTTAATTTCAGTTTGCCAGTAGGAGTTCCCAGCATGTCGATCAACGTCGAAGACTATTTCGCGCGCGATACCTTCAACAAAATGAAGGCGTTCGCCGACAAACAAGAAACCCCGTTCGTGGTGATCGATACCGCGATGATCAGCCAGGCCTATGACGACCTGCGCGCCGGTTTCGATTTCGCCAAGGTCTACTACGCGGTCAAGGCCAACCCGGCCGTCGAAATCATCGACCTGCTCAAAGAGAAAGGCTCGAACTTCGACATCGCGTCGATCTACGAGCTCGACAAAGTGATGAACCAGGGCGTCGGCCCGGATCGCATCAGCTACGGCAACACCATCAAGAAATCCAAAGACATTCGCTACTTCTACGAGAAGGGCGTGCGTCTGTATGCCACCGACTCCGAAGCCGACCTGCGCAACATCGCCAAGGCTGCACCAGGTTCGAAAGTCTACGTGCGCATCCTCACCGAAGGCTCGACCACCGCTGACTGGCCGTTGTCGCGCAAATTCGGCTGCCAGACCGACATGGCCATGGACCTGCTGATCCTCGCCCGCGACCTGGGCCTGGTGCCGTACGGCATCTCGTTCCACGTCGGCTCGCAACAGCGCGACATCAGCGTCTGGGACGCGGCGATCGCCAAGGTCAAAGTGATCTTCGAACGTCTGAAAGAAGAAGACGGCATTCACTTGAAGCTGATCAATATGGGCGGCGGCTTCCCGGCCAACTACATCACCCGCACCAACAGCCTGGAAACCTACGCTGAAGAAATCATCCGTTTTCTCAAGGAAGACTTCGGCGATGACCTGCCGGAAATCATCCTGGAACCAGGCCGTTCGTTGATCGCCAACGCCGGCATCCTGGTCAGCGAAGTGGTGCTGGTCGCCCGTAAATCCCGTACCGCGGTAGAGCGATGGGTGTACACGGATGTGGGCAAGTTCTCCGGCCTGATCGAAACCATGGACGAAGCCATCAAATTCCCGATCTGGACCGAAAAGAAAGGCGAGATGGAAGAAGTCGTCATCGCCGGCCCGACCTGCGACAGCGCCGACATCATGTACGAGAACTACAAGTACGGTTTGCCGCTGAACCTGGCGATTGGTGATCGTCTGTACTGGTTGTCGACCGGTGCGTACACCACCAGCTATAGCGCGGTTGAGTTCAATGGCTTTCCGCCGTTGAAGTCGTTTTACGTGTAACTGACGCTTCGAGTTTCAAGCACCCAATGAAAAACCCATGACAGTGTCATGGGTTTTTTTATTAGAAGAGCCTGGCCATTTTCAACAGTTGGTCAGACATGGATTTAACATCCTCCAGTGAGCCGGTAATGATCGGCAAAGAGGCCTTGGCACGCATCATCGTTTGGTGAGGATGATGAGTTGCCAGCAACCGTTTGATTTCATCGAGCATGTAGGTCCAGCGGTAGCAGAAATCACCGAGGTTGTTCGCGGCGACACTGGCTTGCCGGTAAAGATCGTCAAGGCGTCCCATATGCGCTCGGGACATCTCTTGCCGTTGCGTTTGCGAGTACGGCTGGCCAGGATCGTAATTCATGCCCGGCAACCCAATTCGACCCAAGGTGTAATAGGCTTCAATCTTGGACATCGGGCCTTCGGTACTTAACGGCAATGTCAGCGATTCGATGAAACGAATAAAAATGCTGTGGATCGACACCGCAAGTTTAGTTACCTGAAACTTGAAGTCCGTCACTGCATATTGGCAACGTTCGAGCCGCGCATGGAGTTCGCGCATCACATCAATCACATTGGCACGGGGTGCATTGCCCCAACCGGCAGACCTGACAACGGCGAACTGCTGCGGATCAATCACCGAAATCGCCACACGCCGATTCTCGGTAACGCTGACAATCGCCTGAAACTCGCGGATAAAACCGCTCACATCCTGCAGTACCCGAGTCGACACTTTACCGAGGCTAGGTACGGTAATACCGATCGCTCGCCAGCAGACCGCGTTGTTACCCGCAACTTGAATCAATGCCTGAGAATCGGGCCGAGGCAGCAAGGTATATCCGGATCGGGCGATAGAATCTGAGAACCGGTTGATTTCCCCAAGTGCGCCAGGCAAGTCGTTCAAAAAAACAATGTATTGCTTCAACGAGGCAAAATTCTTTTCTGCCAATAAATAATCCAGCATCAGTCTCTCCTTGGCCTGACAAATCCTCGACTGCCAGCGTGAAAGTTGCCGCTGGCAGTCCGTGGTCATCCGTTTGTCAGCGTATTGGCATCGACACGGGCGCGAGGAACTTGATAAACAGCGGTGCCTGCACTTTAAATGCGTTGCTCAGTGCTTCGACGTCGGCAAATGGCACTGCTGCGGTAGCCGCCAGGAACTGCCGATAAGCTTCCGCAGCACCGCTATAGACAGCGGCATATTCATGTCGCGCATCCTCTATCGAAAGAATCGCCTGCAAGTATTTCGTCCTGCCGAGTGATGCTTGAACAATTGAATTCTGGACATCAATATTCTCGACTTGGGCATCAATCTTCAGCTTCAACTTGTCACTCTCGCGAAGCATGTCGATAAAAGCAATTGTTTTGCCAGCGTCGATTAATGTTTTTTTAAGTTGGTCGATCGCCATCATCACCAGTTGAATTTGCGGAGGCGCCAGGCCCAACTGGGTGACTTTGCTGAGGGTCAGTTCAATGTCCTTGCCGAGTTCTTCAATGCCTGCCTTTGCCAGGATAGCGATAGCTTCAGAGATGGTTTTGCGCTCATCCCTCAGCGCCTGCAACTTCGATTGCAGATCATTGATTTCATCTTTGGCCATTTGCTCATCGTGCGCAAAATCAACCAAGTAAGTCTGGACCAGACGTCGATCGAACGAATCGCTGATATTCGCCAGGCATTCGTCAATTTTGGACGACATCTTCTTGATTACATCGGCTGCCTGTTTCAAGAGTCGCTCACGATCGCCATCGATCTCTTCGATTTCCAGCGGGTCAGTCCCGCTCAGTCGTTCTTTTTCGTAGTCTTCAAGACCGCGCTGAGTGGTTTCGAGTTCGTACTTGCTGGTCTGAGCGGCGCTTTGTAACTCGGTGCTTCCCCGACCTACCTCTCCGACAACGCTGTCGAAGCGGCTGAACAAGCCTGGCAAGTAACCAAGCTTGACCAGCCAGGTATTGGCCTGAGTGCGCGCATTACGCATTTGTTGATGATGGGTACTTAATGCGGCCAAATCCAGCGGCGGATAGGCCGAATTGAACAGTTTTACAACATTCATCGAACGTGCTCCCATTGGGCTATTGCGCAAAAACTCCTCCTGAGCCTCCTCGAACACCTGAATAAGTGCGTCGGCGTCGGTCTCGATTTTTCTCCATGGATTAGCCACCAGCCTGAACTGTGTAATGAACTGTCGGAGTGACAATGCATCGTGGATGTTAGCAATAGCCCTGGAAGAGTTTGCGACAGCATCGTGCAAGAGGTTCCAGGTATAGATAAGGTTTTTTGTCGCGATTTCGGCATCGATAGCCACGATCTCAAGACTCTGCAAGTCGTGCTTTACACGCGCCAGAGAACCCAAGGTCTGATTCATGCTGGCCAGCTTCAGAATGTCGCGATCCTGTTGGGCATACAGTTCGTTACGCGCTGCACGAACTTTTTCAGCTTCGACGCCCATATAGATAGCCATCGCCAACCCGACAATGTTCATACCGGCGGCCGCTGTCAATGCTTCCTGGACGGCGGCTTTGTACTCGGTATTTTTCAGTTCAATCTCTTTGGAGCGCTCCTCGATCTTCCCTTGATGCGCTTTGATTTCTGCCGACAACGTATTATTCTTTATCAGATCAACTTTTAATTGGATGCCAGGCAGAATTTTTAGCTGAAGATCCGAACCAAACTCATCGAGCTCTTTCTTGATCTTGCTGGTAGATTCTAAATTTATATTAACCTCTACAAATATATTGTTGAGACAATAACCTAACTCATCCAGCGTATCGCTTTGCAGTTGTAGACCTGGAAACTTGTCGCCCAACGCGACTTTCAGCGCTCTGAGTTGCTCAAGCGTTCTAATGTCGTGCAGGTCCAACAGATTGCCTGCCCTGACATCGGTATAAATTTCTTCCATCGATACGCTATAAATGCGCATGTTCGCTGCGAAGGTTTTGAGATGGGTGCCCGTCATCATGATGCGTTCGCGCAAGTTCGTCCAACGCGAGGCATGTTCTTGAGTATTGAGGAAAGTGGTCAGGAAGTCCTCGGGGAAAAGGCCCGGACCACCATTCTGACCGGCACCGAAGCGCAGATAGTCAGTAACGTCTTTCAAAGTGCGCGGAAGCCTGAAAGCAGTAGCCTGATACTTGTGCAGATCGATGATTTGTTTCTTGGTCAGCAACAGCCCCGTCGCGCGGACTTCACTATTGGAGTCCGAAGCGGATGCACTGATTAACCGCCCCGGTGCTTCAGCGGCGTACTGCATGATTTGCTCGGGGGAAGCGTCTTTCAGAGCTTCATCCCATAACTTATTATCAGACATAATTATTCCTTTAATTAATTAATTAACACAATTGGATATTTAATACGTAATCGCAGAGCCAGAACATTAAGATCATTCAACTTCGCACAGGAAATAAAACACAAAGCGGCGCCGCCGCATAGTGTGGACTCACGAGGATATGTTTATAAAAAATACCAAGGCCTGGCGAGTAAGCAACTAATCAGTCACCCACTCGCGTGATAAGCCGACGGCAAACTTCAAATGCTTACTTGGTTGGCTGCCCGTGCGCGATATTCCACGGCCATTGCTTGCACTTGCGCGTGAGGCACGCTCGACAGTGTCTGCGCCGCGATACTTAAAAAAGCCGAATGCCCCGCGTGCATTGCCCGGCGATACCAGACCAGCGCTTCTTCGATGTGCGAGAGTTCCACCAGAACGCTGGCATAACTGAACTGCCCACGAAAATCACCGCCCAGCGCCGAACGTCGATACCAATCAAACGCCGTCACAGGATCAGCAGGACAATAATGGCCTTGCTCCAGATATCGTCCCAGCAGGTTCATCGACTTCGGATGGCCCAGTTCCGCTGCCCGGCGATAAAGACTCAACGCTTGCGCCTGATCTTCGACGACGCCGCGCCCAGTGGCCAACAGGTTGGCGTAGTTGTACATCGCCCAATCCAGTCCGGCTTCCGCGGCGACACGATAATGCCCCGCAGCAATCGAAGCATCAGCCACACACCCCCAACCCTGTTCATGACAACGACCGAGCATGTTGCGCGCCATCAAATGCCCACGCTGAGCGGCGATGTCAAACCAGCGCAACGCCAGCGGCCGATCCTGCTCGATGCCCTGCCCATCCAGCAGAATCTGCCCGAGCAAGGCCTGAGCATCGAGTACACCTTCGCGGGCGGCGATCAGAATCGCCTGTGCCGCGCGCGCCGGGCTTTCGTCGAGCATGGCTTTGAGACGATCACCGTCGAGGACTTCCTCGCGGCGCAGTTGATAACTCATACCTCGACCCAGCGACGCAAGAGGTTGTGATAGGTGCCGGTGAGGCGAATCAGCGAAGGGTGGTCGGGCATGTCCTGGGTCAGCTGCTGGATCGCCCCGTCCATCTCGAACAGCAAGGCGCGCTGGCTGTCTTCGCGGACCAGGCTTTGGGTCCAGAAGAACGAGGCGTAGCGAGTGCCGCGCGTCACCGCGTTGACCTTGTGCAGGCTGGTGCCGGGGTACAGAACCATGTCGCCGGCAGGCAACTTCACCCGTTGGGTGCCGAAGGTGTCCTGGATTTCCAGCTCGCCGCCGTCGTAGTCGTCCGGTTCGCTGAAAAACAGAGTGGCCGACAAATCGGTGCGCACCCGCTCGATGCTGCCCTTGGGCTGGCGCACGGCGTTGTCGATGTGAAAGTCGAAACTGCCGCCGGCCGTGTAACAGTTCAGCAACGGAGGAAAGACCTTGTGCGGTAACGCCGCCGACATGAACAGCGGATTTTTCCACAGCCGTTCCAGCATCGCCGCGCCCACTTCCTTGGCCAGCGGATGACCTTCCGGCAGTTGCAGATTGTGCTTGGCCTTGGCCGACTGGTAGCCGGCGGTGATCTTGCCGTCGGCCCAATCTGCCTGCTCCAGGGCCTCGCGGATGCGCTGCACTTCTTCTTTCGCGAACACGCCGGGAATGTGCAGCAGCATGGGATAACACCTGAAGGCAAAGGGGCGCCAATGGTATTGATTCTTATTGCCCGTGTAAAACCCCTGTAACGAGCGAGACACCTAAAACCGTAAGGGCAAATTGTAAAGAATGTAAATTAGTCGCGAATAGTAACGTTTCGCAATTGATACAAATACCTGTTTACCCTATATTCCGCGACCTCAAATCCTTGGGGAGGGGAATTCTCATGTCACGCCAACAACCACAATTACCAGTCAGTTCACCGCGTTTGCTCGCGTCTGCAATTGGCGTGGCAATCACTGCCAGCTCTGCCGGCCACATGGCTTTCGCGGCTGAAAAAGCCGACGAAAAAGCACCGAGCAATGTGATTTCCCTGGGGGCTACTGCTGTCACCGGCGAAGCCCAGGACGAGACCTCCTACAAAACCGATACGTCGGCCAACAAGAAATACACTGCGCCGCTGCGCGAAACGCCGAAAAGCATCACCGTTATTCCACAACAAGTGATTCGCGACACGGGCGCCACCAGCCTGGTCGACGCGCTGCGCACCACACCGGGTATCACGTTCGGTGCCGGTGAAGGCGGCAACCCGGCCGGCGATCGCCCGATCATTCGCGGCTTCAACGCAGAAAGCGACGTGTTCATCGACGGCATGCGCGACCCGGCCTCCCAGAGCCGCGAGATCTTCAACGTAGAATCGATCGAAGTCAGCAAGGGCCCGGGATCAGCCTTCACCGGCGCCGGTTCCACCGGTGGCAGCCTGAATCTGGTGAGCAAGACCGCCAAACTCGGCAATTCGTACAACGGCGGTTTCACCTGGGGCTCGGACCAGACCAAGCGCACCACCCTCGACCTGAACCAGCAGATGACCGACACCTCGGCCTTCCGCCTGAACCTGATGAAACACGAAGCCAACGTCGCCGGCCGTGATGCAGTGGACGTCAGTCGTTGGGGCGTAGCACCTTCCTTCGCGTTTGGCCTGGGCACCGACACCCGCCTGACCGTCGGCTACTACCACGTCGAAACCGACGACATGCCCGACTACGGCCTCCCGTTGACCTTGAGCCCCAACCGCAGCAAGTACAACGTCGATAAACCTGTGCATGTCGATCGCGACAACTTCTACGGCCTCACCGGTCGCGACTATCGCCAGACCAGCAACGACAGCGGCACCATCAAGATCGAACACGATCTGAATGATGACCTGACCGTGTCGAACAGCTTCCGCATGTCGCGTTCCACGCTCGATTACATCGTCACCAACCCGGACGACAGCAAGGGCAACGCGGCGCTTGGCAGCGTGTATCGCGGTGCAAAAAGCCGTAACTCGACGTCCAGTGGCTGGATCAACCAGACCGACCTGAGCGCCAAGTTCAACACCGGCGCCATCGAGCACAGCCTGGTCACCGGCCTTGAGTTTTCCTATCAAGACACCCACAACCGCCCGTACATCCTGACCTCGGCCGCCAGCGGCACCCGGTGCAATCGCGCCCTGTTCAACTCCGGCGACTGCACCAGCCTGCAAAACCCGACGCCTGGGGATCACTGGAACGGCTCGATCACCGACAGCGCCGCGTTCACCGACACCGACACCAAAACCGCTGCGGCCTACGTGTTCGACACACTGAAGTTCAACGAGCAATGGTCCCTGAACCTGGGCCTGCGTTACGACAACTACCAGGTCAAATCCAGCGGCCACGCCAACGCCAGCAGCACAGCGCCAGCGAACGACTTCTCCCGCGAGAACACCAGCGACCTGGTCAACTACCAGATCGGCGTGGTCTACAACCCGTTGCCTAACGGCAGCATCTACGCGGCTTACTCCACCTCCAGCAACCCGTCCGGTGAAACCAGCGGCAACGGTGGCCTGGACCTGGCGGCGAACAACAGTGATCTGGACCCGGAAAAGAACCGCAACTACGAGATCGGCACCAAGTGGGACTTCTTCGGTGACGACCTGTCGCTGACCGCCGCACTGTTCCGTACCGAGAAAACCAACGCACGCATGAACGATCCGGATGGCGCCACCACGCAAGTGCTGGACGGCGAGCAGCGGGTCAATGGTGTGGAACTGAGCTACAGCGGCAAGCTGACCCGAAACTGGAAGGTCTTCGGCGGCTACACCTACATGGAAAGCGAAGTGGTCAAAACCACCCTCGCCGCCGATGAAGGCAATCACATGCCAAGCACCCCACGGAACAACTTCACCTTCTGGTCGACCTACGATCTGGTGCCGGACAAGTTGACCGTCGGCGCCGGCGCCACGTTCGTCGACTCGCAGTTCGGCAACGTCGCCAACTCGGTGGAGATCCCGTCCTACTGGCGCTACGACGCAATGGCCAGCTACGCCCTGACCAAGAACGTCGACCTGCAACTCAACGTGCAGAACCTGACCGACAAGCGTTACTTCGACCAGGTGTTCCAGACGCACTACGCCCACGTGGCGGCGGGTCGTACCGCCCTGCTGAGTGCCAACTTCCACTTCTGATCTGTGGGAGCGAGCCGGCTCCGGGCGGCGTTCCGACGAATACGGTGTCTGTCGCACTTTATCTGTTGCGGCTGACATAGCCTTCGCGAGCAGGCTCGCTCCCTCACTAGAGTGGTGGGCAAAACACCCTGGCCCCGTTCATCTCTATGAACGGGGCTTTTGTGCGTAAAAAGAATGTTTCTCGACAACCCACGGCATAATGCGCGCCGTGATTATTATTTTCGAACGAACAAGGCGAGCGACGTGTTGAAGAAAACCCTGTTCCAGTTGCACTGGTTTTTCGGCATCAGCGCCGGACTGGTCCTGGCCCTGATGGGCATCACCGGGGCAACGGTATCTTTTCAGGATGAAATCCTGCGCGCACTCAACCCTTCTGTGCTGCAGGTCGAAAAGCAGGTTGCCGGCGTCCTGCCGCCCGCCGAACTGGTGGAAAAAATCGAAGGTGCCTCGGGCAAAAAAGTCTCGATGCTCTGGGTCGAAACCGACAGCGGTAACGCCGCGCGCGTGATCTTTACCCCGCCACCGGGCGAACGACGTGGGCAGATGCGCTACTTCGACCCGTACACCGCCGAGTTCATGGGCGACGCCACTGGCCAGGATTTCTTCGGCCTGATGCTGCAACTGCACCGCTTCCTCGCCATGGGCGATACCGGTCGGCAAATCACCGGCGCGTGCACGCTGATTCTGCTGTTCTTCTGCCTGTCCGGTCTTTACCTGCGCTGGCCGCGTCAGTGGAAAAGCTGGCGTGCCTGGCTGACCCTCGACTGGAAGAAAAAAGGCCGCAGCTTCAACTGGGATTTGCACTCCGTCGCCGGTACCTGGTGCCTGGTGTTTTACCTCCTGGCAGCGCTCACCGGGTTGTCCTGGTCCTATGAGTGGTACAACAAGGGCCTGACCCGATTGCTTTCCGACTCACCGCAGAACGAGCGCGTTCGCGGCGGTCGCGGTCCTGCGCCAAGCGGCCCGGCGCCCATCGCCGATTACGCCGCGATGTGGAGCAGCATCTACAGCGCTGCCGGCCCGGCACTGAGTGCCTACAACATCCGTATGCCGCCCGTGGCCGGACAACCGGCCACCGTGTTCTACCTGTTGAACACCTCACCTCACGACCGCGCGCAGAACCAGATCACGCTGGACCCGGCGACCGGTATCGTCGCGCGGCACGATCGCTACAGCGACAAGAGCCTCAAGGCGCAACTGCTGACCAGCATTTACGCACTGCACGTCGGCAGCTACTTCGGAATCATCGGGCGGATCATCCTGACGATCAGCGCGCTGACGATGCCGCTGTTTTTCATCACTGGCTGGTTGTTGTACCTCGATCGTCGACGCAAGAAAAAACAGATCAAGGAGGCCCGCAAAGGCCTCGCACAACCGGGTAGCGACGCGCCTGCATGGCTGATCGGCTTCGCCAGCCAGAGCGGCTTTGCCGAGCAACTGGCGTGGCAGACCGCCGGGCAATTGCAGGCTGCGGGCCTGCCGGTGAAGGTTCAGCCGCTGGCGGACGTCAGCGAGCAAGACTTGCGTGATTCCAGCAATGCGTTGTTCGTGGTCAGTACCTTCGGCGACGGTGAAGCGCCGGACAGCGCCCGAGGGTTTGAGCGCAAAGTGCTGGCCCGGACGTTGAGCCTGGAAAGCTTGAACTACGCCGTGCTGGGACTTGGCGATCGCCAGTATCAACATTTCTGCGGGTTCGCTCGACGCTTGCACACATGGCTGGGCGAGCACGGCGGCAAGACCCTGTTCGCGCCGGTGGAGGTCGACAGCGGTGACCCTTACGCCTTGCGTCACTGGCAGCAGCAACTGGGGCTGCTGACCGGACAGGCGCCCGTGGACACCTGGCAAGCGCCAAGCTATGACAACTGGACCCTGACCCGCCGTGAGTTACTCAACCCTGACAGCAGCGGTTCGGGCGTTTACTTGCTCGGCCTCACCGCCCCCACCACCAGTAGTTGGCTGGCCGGTGACCTGGTGGAAGTGTTGCCGCGCAATGGTCCGTGGGCGATCGAACATTTCCTCGATGGCCTGGGCATTGACGGCCGCGCCACGGTTGCGCTCGATGGCCTGTCGCAAACGCTGGAGCAAGCCCTCGCCAGTCGACAACTGCCGGAAAACAGAGCTCACCTGGTCGGCCTGCATGCCCAGGCGCTGGTGGATGCGCTGGTGCCCTTGGCCATGCGCGAATACTCCATCGCCTCGATCGCCGCCGATGGCATCCTCGAACTGATCGTACGCCAGGAACTGCATCCTGACGGCAGCCTTGGTGTCGGCTCCGGCTGGCTGACCGAACACGCCCCGGTGGGCGGCACCATCAGTTTGCGCGTGCGGCGCAACAGCGGTTTCCACCTGCCGACCGAGCCGGTGCCGATGATCCTGCTGGGCAATGGCACCGGCCTGGCCGGTCTGCGCAGTTTGCTCAAGGCGCGGATCGCCGATGGGCAGCAACGTCATTGGCTGTTGTTCGGCGAACGCAATCGCGAGCATGACTACTTGTGTCGCGATGAGCTTGAAGACTGGTTAATTTCGGGCGATCTGGAGCGGCTGAACCTGGCGTTCTCACGGGATCAGGCCGAGAAGATCTACGTGCAGGATCGACTGCGCGAATCGGCGGGCGAGTTGAAAAAATGGCTGGCCGAGGGTGCGGTCATTTACATCTGCGGCAGCTTGCAAGGGATGGCTTCAGGCGTGGATCACGTGCTCAACGAAATACTCGGAATTGCAGAGGTCGATCGGTTGATCGAGCAAGGTCGGTATCGGCGTGACGTCTATTAAAAGTCCCCTCACCCTGGCCCTCTCCCCAAGGGGCGAGGGGACTGACCGAGGTGTCTCACGTTATACATCGACCTGGAAAATCGAGTCGAACTCAGGCTTTGAAAACGATGAAGATCGGCTCCCTTTCCCCCTCTCCCCACTGGGGAGAGGGATGGGCGGGCGGCGTTCCGATGAGGGGTGGTTCTACAGGCAAACGACAAAACCTCGGCTACAGTAAAACCTCCATCCCCCTTCACACGGACGTGAAGCATGCCCACCCGCCCCTCCTCCAACCAACGCCAATTCGCCCGCCACCTGCGCGCCAACCAAACCGACTGCGAACTCCTCCTCTGGCAAAGACTCCGCGCCCGGCAAATCGCCAATCTGAAGTTTCGTCGGCAGTTTCCGTGGCCGCCGTACATCCTGGATTTTTATTGCGTAGAACTGAAACTGGCCATTGAACTGGATGGTGGTCAGCATTACGAGACTGGGGCAAAAACACATGACCGGCGTCGAACGCTTTACCTTCAGCGGCAAGGTATTGAGGTTGTGCGGTTTAGCAATCTGGAGGTAATTGAGCGGATGAGTGCAGTGCTTGAGCAGATCCTCAGGTTTGCTGCGACTCGAACATTGTGATCCTGATCTGAAATCGCCCCCTCACCCTAACCCTCTCCCCAGAGGGGCGAGGGGACTGACCGTAGGTTTCTTGAGAAATTCTGCGACCTGAAAGCGCCGCGTTGAATCCATAATCGACTCGGACGTTCAGGTCGATGTATAGCGCAAGACACCTCGGTCGGCTCCCTCTCCCCTTTGGGGAGAGGGCTGGGGTGAGGGGGCGATTTCAAACCGGCTGCAACTTTTGTTGAAACACACTGACCCCATCCAGATCCCGCAACACCACACTCATCTCCCCCGTCTGCCCATCAATATTCACCTCACCAAAAAACTGAAACCCGGCAAACGGCGAGGTGTTCTGTGCCGGTGGTGCTTTCTCGAACACCACCTCGGGACCAAAGGTCTTATCCAGCGAATCAGGTCCGAAACTCCCCGCATTCAGAGGCCCGGCGACAAACTCCCAGAACGGTTCGAAATCCTGAAACGCCGCCCGGTCCGGGTGGTAATGATGCGCCGCGCAGTAATGCACATCCGCCGTCAACCAGACAAAATTGCGCACCTGCTGCGCCCGCAGAAAACCCAACAATTCGGCGATTTCCAGCTCACGTCCCTGGGCCGGTCCCGGGTCGCCGTTGGCCACGGCTTCCCAGCGCGCCACACCGGGGCTGACTTCGCCGTCCGATACGCCCAGGCCGATGGGCATGTCGGCGGCAATGACTTTCCATTGCGCACTGGAGGCTTTCAACGAAGCCTTCAGCCAGTCCAGTTGTTCTCGACCGAGGAAAGGTTTTGCGCCGCCAAGATTGTCGTCATTGGCCCCGCGATAGCTGCGCATGTCGAGCACGAACACATCGAGCAACGGACCGTAACCGAGCTTGCGATATATCCGCCCGCCGCCATCGGCGCTCTGCAACCGCATCGGTGCGTATTCGAGCCAGGCCTGACGCGCGCGGCCGACCAGGCTGTGGATATCTTTGCTCTTGTAGCGATCATCCAACTGCTTGCCCGGCGACCAGTTGTTAACCACTTCATGGTCGTCCCATTGCCAGATCTGCGGGACCTCGGCGTTGAAGCGGCGGATGTTTTCGTCCATCAGGTTGTAGCGGTAATTACCGCGATAGTCGTCGAGGGTTTCGGCGACTTTGCTCTTGGCTTCAGTGGTGATGTTGCGCCACACGCGGCCGCTCTCTGTGGTGAGCTGCGCAGGTATGGGACCGTCGGCGTAGATGGTGTCGCCGCTGTGGATAAAGAAGTCTGGCAGGCGCAAACGCATGGCTTCGTAGATACGCATGCCACCGATGTCCGGGTTGATGCCGAAGCCCTGGCCAGCGGTGTCGCCGCTCCAGACGAAACGGAGGTCGCGACGGGTTTGCGGCACGCTGCGCAGATGGCCGAACCAGGGTTCGCTGGCGACGCCGCTCTGGGCGTCTTCGAAGTGCACTCGGTAGAAAATCGCCTGGTCGGCGGGCAGGCCAGTGAGTTCGACGCGGGCAGTGAAATCGGTATTGGACACGGCCAATGGCGAGACAAAACGACGGGGGTTGCTGAACAGGCTGCGGGTGTCCCATTCCACCACCATGCGCGCCGGGCGATCGCAGCGGCTCCAGATCATCGCCCGGTCGCCCAGCACGTCGCCGGACTGCACGCCATCGGTGAGTTGCGGCCGATCCTTGACCGAAGCGATCACCGCCGGCGCCAGGCCTGGCAACAACAGCCCGGCACCGACGGCTTGTATGACACGACGACGGCCGAGGTCGAATTCGCTCATGAGGTTCTCCCTGAAAAGGAAAACTAAAACACGCCCGCATGACTCAGGCATGACACAAAAATCTGCCAGTGCAGCAAATCACCTGTGGGAGCGAGCCTGCTCGCGAAAGCGGCCTGACAGTCGACGTCTATGTCGAATGTAAGTCCGTCTTCGCGAGCAGGCTCGCTCCCACAGGATTGGGTGTCAGGCGTTAGCCGGTTCCAGCGCCAACTCAACGACTTCCGGCCGCTTGACCACCGCATAAACCACCGCCGTCAGCAAACTCCCGGCCACAATCGCCAGCAAATAAAGCAGCGCATGGTTGATCGCATTCGGGATCGCCAGAACGAACAATCCGCCGTGCGGTGCCATCAGTTTGCAACCGAAGTACATCGACAACGCACCGGTCAGCGCACCGCCGGCAATGCTCGCCGGGATCACCCGCAGCGGGTCTTTCGCGGCAAACGGAATCGCGCCTTCGGAGATGAAGCATAGCCCCAACACCAACGCCGCTTTACCGGCTTCGCGTTCGGTCTGGGCAAACTTGCGCCGTGCAATAAACGTAGCGATGCCCAAGCCAATCGGCGGCACCATGCCGGCTGCCATGGTCGCGGCCATCGGTGCATAACTTTGCGACGCCAGCAGCCCCACCGAGAACGCATACGCGGCTTTGTTGATCGGCCCGCCAAGGTCGACGCACATCATCCCGCCCAGCAACACACCGAGCAGAATCGCGTTGGTGGTGCCCATGCTGTCGAGGAAGTGCGTGAGCCCTTCGAGCATTCCGGCCACCGGTTTGCCCACCACGTAGATCATCACCAGACCGGTGAACAGACTCGCCAGCAGCGGGATGATCAGGATCGGTTTCAGCGCCTCAAGACTTTGCGGCAAGCGCGCATAACGGTTGATCGCCTGCGCCGCGTAACCGGCGATGAAACCGGCAATGATCCCGCCGATAAAACCGGCGCCCAAGGTGCTTGCCAGCAGACCGCCAATCATCCCCGGCGCCAGGCCCGGACGGTCGGCGATCGAGTAGGCGATGTAACCCGCCAGCAGCGGCACCATCAGCTTGAATGCGGTCTCGCCGCCGATCTGCATCAGCGCCGCCGCAAGCGTGCCCGGCTCCTTGAACGCCGTAATGCCGAACACAAACGACAAGGCGATCATCAGACCGCCCGCCACCACCATCGGCAGCATGAACGACACGCCGGTCAGCAGGTGTTTGTAGACGCCGGTTTTCTCTTGCTTGGCCGGGCCTTTGGCACCGCTCGAAGCGGTTTCCTGCGTGCCTTCGGCCAACGCTTTGTTCAGCGTCACCTCGGCTTGTTTGAGGGCGATGCCGGTACCGCAGCGGTAAATCTTCTTGCCGGCAAAACGCTCGGTGGCGACTTCGATATCGCAGGCCAGCAGCACCACGTCCGCATCGGCAATCGCCGCTGCACTCAACGGATTGCGGGCACCGACCGAGCCCTGAGTCTCCACTTGCAGGTCGTAGCCCAGACGCTTGGCCGCTTGCTGCAAAGCCTCGGCAGCCATGAAGGTGTGAGCGACGCCAGTCGGGCACGCGGTAATCGCGACCAGGCGCGGGGCGTTTTTTACGGGGGCGGCAGGCTCGGCCACGGCTTCGGGGGCGACGTAAACCCGAGCCTCTTCAGCACCGCGACGCAGCACCGCTTCGACATCTTGCAGGGCTTGCGCCGGAGTGCTTTGGAACACCCGCTTGCCGACGAATCGCGACATATCCACCGGCGCGCTGGTCACCAGCAACACCCACTCGGCCGCCTCGATCGTGGCCGCCGACAATTGGCGTTCAGGGTGCGCAGCATCGTTGACTTCGACACTGGTGCTCCAGCCCTGACGCTGGGCCGCCGCGTCGAGCAAACGGGCGCACAGCACACTGGTGACCATGCCGTTCGGGCAGGCCGTAACAATGGCTAACTTCATGACATACCCTCTTATTGTTCTGTCAGGGTGCGCATGCGCACGCCCTGTTCGAGCCGCGCCAACTGCGTGGCGTTGCCAATACCGAAACCAATCTGGGTGACCGCCATCGCGGCAATCGCCGTGGCGGTGCGCAAGGTCTGTTCAGGCGTGTCGGCGCTGAGCAAACCGTGGAGCATGCCGGCCAGTAACGAATCGCCTGCGCCCACGGTGCTGACGACACTGACCTTGGGCGGCGTGGCATGCATCGCCGAGCCGACACTGAACCAGTTCACGCCATCGGCGCCGTCGGAGATCACCACGTGTTCGATGCCTTGAGCATGCAAGCGGCTCGCGGCTTGCGCTTGCGCTGCCACCGAAACCACCTCGCAGCCCAGCACATCGGCCAGTTCTTCGGTGTTCGGCTTGATCAGCCAAGGTCCAGCCTCGAGCGCCGCCCGCAAGGCTTCACCACTGGTGTCCAGCGCCACGTTCAAACCGAAATTTTTCAAACGCACAATCAATGCCTGCAACCACTGCGGACTGATGCCTTGGGGCAAGCTGCCGGCAACGACGACTGCGTCATGATCGGGTGCAATCTGATCAAGTCGATCAAGCAACGCCTGCTGCGCGGCCTCACTGACCAAAGGTCCCGGACCGTTGATGTCGGTGATGCGTCCATTGCTTTCCGCCAGTTTGATGTTGCTGCGCGTCTCACCCGGAACACGGATGAACGCGTCGACAAACCCGCGTTTGGCGAACAGCGTTTCGAACGCTTGAAGGTTGTCCTCCCCGAGGAAACCGCTGACCGTGAGCTGATGCCCAAGGTCCGCCAGCACTTGTGCCACGTTCACGCCTTTACCGGCGGCATGTGTGTGCATCTCGTCGCTACGGTTGACTTGGCCGGGGGTCAGCAGCGGCAACTGGACCGTGAGGTCCAGCGCCGGGTTGAGGGTCAGGGTCAGGATCTTGGCCATTACAGGGCCTCCACTAGTGCGCGCACTTCATTGGCGCTGCCCACGGCCAGGGCCTGTTGGGCAAGGATTTGGGTCTGCGCCAGGCTGAGTTCGCGAACCCGCGCCTTGACCTCGGCAATGCTGCGACCCGACACACTGAGCTCGTCCACACCCAGTCCGACCAGCACCGGCACCGCCAGCGGATCGGCCGCCAACTCGCCGCACACGCCGACCCACTTGCCGTGGGCATGCGCCGCGCGCACGGTGATGTCGATCAGTTGCAGCACCGCCGGGTGCAAGCCGTCCGCCTGGGCCGACAAGGTCGGATGACCACGGTCGATGGCCAGGGTGTATTGGGTCAGGTCATTGGTGCCGACGCTGAAGAAGTCGACCTCTTTGGCCAACACCGGCGCCAACAATGCAGCCGACGGCACTTCAATCATGATCCCCAGTTGCAGATCGGCAACCGGAATCTCCAGACGCAGACGTTCGGTCATGTCCCGCGCCTGGCGCCATTCATCGACGCTGCCGACCATGGGAAACATGATCCGCAATGGACGGTTGTCCGCAGCGCGCAGCAACGCGCGCAACTGCGCTTCCATGATGTGCGGACGTTGCAGGGTCAGGCGAATACCGCGCACGCCGAGGAACGGGTTTTCTTCTTTGGCGATCGGCCAATATGGCAGCGGTTTGTCACCACCCACGTCGAGGGTGCGCACCACCAGCGGCCGACCGGCCAGACCATCGAGGACGCGACGGTATTCGACTTCCTGGGTCGCCTCGTCCGGCGCTTGCGAGTGGGCCATGAAAATCAGTTCGGTGCGCAGCAGGCCAATGCCTTCGGCGCCCTGCTCCACCGCGCTGGTGACGCCCGCGCTTTCACCAATATTGGCGAACACTTCGACTGCATGACCGTCAGTGGTCAGGGCCGGTTGATGACGTTGTTCGGCGGCCGCTTTCAGACGCAGCTCGCGGGTGTCGCGCTCTTCGGTGGCGCGCTGCAAGGTCGCCGCGTCGGCGTCTACGTGCAGGCGGCCGCGTTGGCCATCAATCAGCAACGGCGTACCCGGTGCCAGCAGCAACACGGACGGGCCGGCACCGACCAGCGCCGGAATCCCGAGGGCTCGGGCGACAATCGCGCTGTGAGCGGTGGCGCCACCACGGGCGGTGAGGATGCCGGCGACGCGCGCCGGATCAAGACGGGCGACATCGGACGGACCGACTTCATCCATCACCAGAATGTACGGCTGCTCCGGCTCGCTCGGGGTTTCGACGCCACTCAGTTGCGCCAGCACTCGACGGCCGATGTCGCGCAAGTCGGCGGCGCGCTCGGCGAGCAAGGCGTCCTGCAGCGATTCCTGTTGTTTGGCCGCCGCTTCAATCACCGCCATCCACGCCGCTTCGGCGCTTTCGCCCTGCTTGAGACGGGTGTCGACTTCATCGGTCAATTCCGGGTCGTCGAGCATTTCCTGGTGGGTGATGAAGATCTCGCGAATGGCTTTGGACTTGCTGCGTTCAATCAAACCTTCGATGTCGCGACGCACGTCCGCCAACGCCTGCTGGAGACGCTCGCGCTCGATGGCGGCAGACTCACCGCGCAGCGGGTAATCAATGGTTTGCAGCACTTGAATGTGCGCCGGGCCGATGGCGATGCCCGGTGCGGCGGCGATGGCCTGAACCAGACTGCCGGAGGCTGGCGCAAGGACCACTTCGGCCACATCGGCGATCACTTCGCGCTGCTGGCTCACGGCTGGCAACGGCTCGACTTCTTCACCGAGGCCTTCTTCGATGGCGGCCAGCAAGGCTGGCAAGGCATCGGCGGCGATGCTCGGTTCGGCGACAAATTCCAGCACCTGACCGCGACGGGCGCCGAGGCTGAGCAGTTTGCTCAAGCTCTTCACCGACACGGCGCTGTCCTGGCCATCGACGATGCGTACGCGGATTTCACCTTCAAAACTTTTCGCCAGTTGCGCGAGGATCTTCGCCGGACGCGCGTGCAAGCCGTGGGCGTTGGCCAGCGCGATGCGAGCGCTCGGCCAATCCGCCGGCAGCTCACCGCCCAGGACTTCAAGGACTTTACGGCTGCTGGTGGCCCGGCCCAATTCGTGGCCGCGACCTTCGATCAGCAACGCACAAAGGCGTTCGAGCAAGGCCTGATGGGCTTCACCGAGACTGGCCAGGCAAAACAGACCGCTGAGCGGCTGGCCGAGGTAGCGCATGGGTTTGTCCGGGGTGACGAAGGCCAGGCCCGGACGCTTGACCGTTTGCTCGCTGTGCAACCACCACAGGCCATCGCCTAGCGGCAACGCATCGACCTGCTGCAACACGGCAGAGAAACCGTTGCTCACACAATCGGCCTGACGCAGCAAACGTGCACCACGCCAGACCAGCTCTTCGAAGTCATCGGCGGACACACCGAGGCCGATCATCTGTGCATCCAGCGCCAGTTCTTGCGGCGCGCCTTGCAGCAGTTTCAACAAAGCTTCGGCGGAACTGGCGCGACGCAGCGCCTGGCCCAGGTCGGTTTCGCCGAGGGCGCGGGTCAGCAATTGCAACAGGCGCAGGTGTTCGTCGGATTTGGCCGCAATACCGATCGCCAGGTAGACGATCTGACCGTCGCCCCAGTCCACGCCTTCAGGAAACTGCATCAGCCGCACGCCGGTGGAAAACACCTGATCGCGGGTTTCCGGCGTACCGTGGGGGATGGCAATACCTTGACCGAGAAAGGTCGAGCCCTGGGCTTCGCGCGCCTGCAACCCGGCGAGATAACCCTCGGCCACCAGGCCATCGGTGACCAGATGCTGCGCCAGCAGGTGCAACGCTGCGGACTTATCCACAGCCGATTGGCCCATGGATATCTGCTCTATGGTGAGCTCGAGCATGCTTTCTCCTTTTTGGCGCCTTTTGACGCCAGGTATTGTTTTGAATGATTCAGCTTAGGCCCTTAGTCACAACTTTTGGCGGTTTCGCGGCAGAACCGGCAAAGGAGCCCATAACGTAGAAAATACGCTTGCTGAAACGTTTAATCTAGAATGATTGGCACGTTACTCGATAATGTCTCATCCTTGAAGTCCAATTGTCGGATGCGTCGCAACGATGGTCGCCTGCCTTAATCGGGTAGGATTGGCGAAAATGTCGAGGCAAGCTCGAAAAAACAAGGAAAACCCGGGTTGAAACTCAGTGATATCGCCCAACTGGCCGGTGTGTCCGTTACCACCGCCAGCTATGTCATCAATGGCAAGGCAGAACAACAACGTATCAGCAGTGCCACCGTCGAGCGCGTGCGTGCGGTCGTCGAACAACATGGCTTTACGCCCAATCCCCAAGCTGCCGGGCTGCGCAGTCGGCACACCCGCACCTTGGGTTTCATTCTGCCGGACCTGGAAAACCCCAGTTACGCGCGCATCGCCAAACTGCTGGAACAAGGCGCCCGGGCTCGCGGCTATCAGCTGCTGATCGCCAGTTCCGACGATGCACCGGACAGCGAACGACAATTGCTGAAACTGTTCCGGGCCCGACGCTGCGATGCATTGATCGTTGCCAGTTGCCTGCCGGCCGGCGATGACAGCTATCGCCAATTGCAGGCCAAGGGCATTCCGATCATCGCGATCGACCGGGTCATGGAGCCTGAGCATTTCTGTTCGGTGATCAGTGATGACCGCGAGGCCAGCCTGCAACTGACCCGCAGTCTACTGGACCCGCTGCCCAAACAGATCGCACTGATCGGCGCACGCCCGGAACTGAGCATCAGCCAGGAGCGGGCGGGCGGTTTCAAAGAAGCGTTGGACGGGTTCAAAGGCGAAGTACTGATCGAACACGGCGAGTCGTTCAGCCGTGAGTGCGGCAAACAGTTGATGGAAGAACTGCTACAGCGTCTGGGCCATTTGCCGGATGCGCTGGTGACCACATCCTACGTGCTACTTCAGGGCGTATTCGATGCCTTGCACGACTTCCCGCTCAGAACCCGCCCGCTGCGCCTCGGCACCTTCGGCGACACACAGCTGCTGGATTTCCTGCCGCTGCCGGTCAACGCCATGGCCCAACAGCATCAGCTCATCGCCGACAAGGCTCTGGAACTGGCCCTGGCGGCCATCGAGCAATCGGATTACCGACCCGGTGTGCAGGCCATCGCGCGGACCTTCAAACAGCGTATTCGCCAGGACTGAACCGTGGAGCTGATCGACAGCCACACTCATCTGGATTTTCCGGACTTCGACGAGGATCGTCAGGCGCTGCTGGCCGAGAGCCGCGCCCTCGGGGTGCGGCGGATGGTGGTGCTGGGGGTTTATCAGGGCAATTGGCAGCGGGTCTGGGATCTGGTGCAGAGCGATCCCGATCTGTATGCGGCGTTCGGTTTGCATCCGGTGTATCTGGGTGATCATCGCCCTGAAGATTTACACGAACTGGGTGATTGGCTGACCCGGTTGGCGGGTCATCGACAGTTGTGCGCGGTGGGCGAGATCGGTCTGGATTACTTTATCGAAACCCTGGACCGTGAACGCCAACAGGCACTGTTCGATGCGCAATTGCAACTGGCGGCGGACTTCAATCTTCCCGCGCTGATTCATGTGCGACGCAGCCACGCGGCGGTGATTGCCACGCTTAAACGGTTTCGCTTGAAACGCGCGGGGATCATTCATGCCTTCGCCGGCAGCAAAGAAGAAGCCCGCGAATACATCAAACTCGGTTTCAAACTGGGCCTGGGCGGTGCCGCGACGTGGCCTCAGGCCCTGCGCATGCATCGTGTGCTGGCCGAATTGCCGCTTGAATCGGTGGTACTGGAAACCGATTCGCCGGACATGGCGCCCGCCATGTTCCCCGGCCAACGCAACAGCCCGGCGCATCTGCCGGCGATCTGCTCGGCATTGGCCGGGATCATGGCAATCAGCCCTGAGCAATTGGCCGCCGCCAGCACGGTCAACGCTTGTGAGCTGTTCAACTGGTAATCAGTCGGCGTGGGCTTTGGCGGCTTCCAGCGTCAGCGTCATGTGTTGCCGGTGCCGGGCAAACCGCATGACGGCGAAATAGACGAAAATCGCCAACAGCGAAAAATTCAGTTGCTCCACGACGCTGAACATCCCGATCCACTCCAACACCAACGCCACCAGCAACGCGGTACAAACCATGACCAACGTGCTCGCCCGCAGCAATGCCAGGGAGTCGAGGGACTTGAAGCGCTTGATCTGTTTCGGATCGTTCAGTTGCAACGCTTTCTGGCAGTGGGAACACTCGAACGCTTCGTTGATCGCAATGGCGTTGAGTTGCCAGGGTTTGAGCAGAAGTGTGCTCCCGCAATGAGCGCAATGACCCTGGATTCCAATCGTTACAGCTGACATAACCGAGCCTCCTCAGGGCAGGTCCAAGTGATTGATCTTCCGTCATTAAAGACCAAAAACCAGACGACGGATGAAAACCGGACATTGCCTACCTGAGAAGGGAACAAATACTACAGACGGAGCATAAAAACCTGTGGGAGCGAGCCTGCTCGCGAATCGGTATATCACTCAACATTGATGTCGACTGAAGACCGCTTTCGCGAGCAGGCTCGCTCCCACAGGTGTGCCGGGGTGGCTTCAGACCCGGAACGCGCTGATCAGTTGCTTCAGCTCCACCACCTGAGCCGACAACGCGCGACTGGCGTCCTCCGTCTGGTGTGCACCTTCGGCAGTACGCTCACCGGCACGGTTAATCTCGACAATATTCTGGTCGATGTCATGGGCCACGGCGGTCTGCTGCTCTACCGCGGCGGCAATTTGCTGGTTCTGATCGACAATCATGCCGACGGCACCGAGGATGTTTTCCAGCGCTTGCTGAACCTTTTCCGACTGCCCCACCGTGCCGTTGGCCATCTGATGACTGGTCCCCATCGCCTTCACCGCGGCGCCGACACCGCTGTGCAGCTTGGCGATCATCTGCTCGATTTCCTCGGTCGATTGCTGGGTGCGCTTGGCCAGTGTCCGGACCTCGTCCGCCACCACCGCAAAACCACGGCCTTGCTCACCGGCCCGAGCGGCTTCGATGGCGGCGTTGAGGGCCAAGAGGTTGGTCTGTTCGGCGATGCTCTTGATCACCTCCAGCACACGGCTGATGGACTGGCTGTCGCTGGCCAGCTGATTGATCACCAGCACCGACTGGTCGATCTCACTGGCCAGTGCAGCGATGCTGCCCTGCTGGGATTCCACCAGCCCGCGCCCGCTGATGGTCTCATCGTTGACGCTATGAGCGCTGCTGACCGCTGCTGCGGCACTGCGTGCAACCTCAAGGGAGGTGGCCGACATCTGGTTCATGGCCGTGGCGACCTGCTCGATCTGCGAGCGCTGCCCCGCCACGGCCTGGTTGCTCTGGGTGGAGACGTTCTGCACCTGCCCGGCCTGGCGCTCGACCTCACCGACGGTGTGCCCCACCCGCTCGATCAGGTCATGGATTTTCTTTACGGTGCCGTTGAACACCTCGCCCAACTCGCCCAGTTCATCGCGGCTGTTGGCGCTGAAAGTCACCGTCATGTCGCCGGCCGCGACCTTATCCATCACCGCGCCAAGACGCTTGAGGGTGGTGCGGGTCGAGGCGTAGAAGCCGCCATAGAGGTAAAAAATCAACACGAACACCACCGACAGCGCCACGGCCTGCAAGACCATATGGGTGCGGTTCTGCTCCAGTCGCTGTTGCAGCTGGGTGCCGAGAAACTTCAGGGTGGCTTCGTTGAGTTGGTAGGTCTTGTCCATCAGGCCCGTGACCTGATCGTAAAAGCCCTGCCACGGCGCATCCAGCGTGTCCGCCATCACTACCTGCTCTTCGAACAGTTCACTGGCCTTTTTCAACGATGCCTTGCTGCTATCGGCCTGAGCGGCCAGGGTTTCCCGTGCCGCTTTGCTGGAGCCCAGCGCGTCCTGCAACTTCAGGGCATATTCGGCGTGCAGTTTTTCGATCTGCGCCAGCAACTCATCAAAACGGGTACTCGATGCCGAGTTGAGAAAGCCCTGCCCCAGCGAAAAAGAGCCCATCGCCCGGCCTTCGCCCAGAAGCTGGGTCACGGGCGGGGTGACATTGGTGATGAGTTCGCTCAGCTGGCGCATGTCGCTCTGGGTGTCGCGGCTGAGGCCGGCCTGACTGGCGATGATCTGGCTGAAAATTTGTGCGTTGCCGAGCAACTTGCCGATCATCGCGCTTTTGCTTTGCAGGGAGTTTTCCGCTTGCTGGGCCTTGAACGCGGCGATCATTTCATCGCGCTTGCCATCGAAAACCATGATTTGCTCGGGGTCCGCGGTCATCGCCGTCAGCCCTTGCAAACGGGTCAGCACATTTTGCCCCAGAGTACTGATCTGCGACTCGACATTGCCAGCCTTGCCGGACTGACCAAGGGTGACGTTGATCTGCACCAGGTTGTTCAGGGTTTCCAGATCGCGCCGTAACGTCAGGCTGCTGCCCAGCAGGTCAAGGCTCTGCAGCTCGACCCGGGTGCCCTGGAATTCTCGATAAGAATCGCGCACCAGATAGAAGTTGGTCACCAACATCGGCACAAGGAACAGCACGCTGATCAGGCTGAACTTCATGCCAAAGCTCAGGCGATTCATCAGCGCGACGGCGGGATAGAGCAAGCTCTTCACTGGAAGTCTCCCTTTGATTTCTTATTTTTATTGGCAGGCGCGGGTCGACAGCAGATAGCCACTATTCGGCGCTAGCTCTGTATAGCCTAAATCGACGGGAGGTTTTGTAACTTAAGGTTAACGGCGAGATGCACGCGGTCTTGTAGCAGCTGGCGAAGCCTGCGTCCGGCTGCGCAGCAGTCGTAAATACTGATTACGCAGTGAGCCAGACAAACCGCGGTGAATGAATTGGCGACTGCTGCGCAGCCGAACGCAGGCTGCGCCAGCTGCTACAGGGGTCAGCGTCATTACGGAAGGACGGTCCACAACGCGAAACCGGCGTACCAGAGTACTGCCGCGCGCAGCAGCAGTTCCCAGATCCGGTCGAGGCTGTTGATGCCGTCAGGCCCGACCACTGGCGCCGGGATTTCACCCGCCACCAGCCCGACCTTCTCGATCAATTGGGCGGCGCTGATGTTCCAGTTCAGCAGCTCGTGCAACATCACTCGGCCGACCGCGACAAAATTGCCGACCAACGCAAAACTCGCCGCCAGCAGACGCACCGGCACCCAGTCGAACGCATGACGCAGTTTTACGGCGCGCTCGACCACGGCCGGGTTTTGCCCGTGCTCTTCGGCCAGGGCCAGCAGTCGATAGCTCAGGGCTGCAACCGGCCCCAGCAGGAAGTACCAGAAAATCACCGCGAAAAAGCTCTGATAAGCCTCCCACAGCAGATGCCCCTCGACCCGTTCCAACAGTTGTTCGCCGCTATCGGCGCAGATACCCACATCGCGGTCCGCTACATGAGCGGCAGCTTGCAGGTCTTCCCGACGCCAGGCATCGCGAAACGGCCCGAGACCGGCCAGCAGATCACCGCGGCCCAGACTGTAAATCACCACCAGCAGGTGCACCGGCAACGCCAGCAAACCGTAAGCCACCGGGTCCAGTACCACCAGCAGCAAACCCAGCAGTGCCACTGGCAACAACACCAGTATCACCAGGATCAGCCACGGACTTTTCGCCAGACGCGGACTGACCTCAAGCTTGTTCAGCTCGCGAACCCATCCACCATCGCGCTGAACCCGATGACGCAGGGCCGAGAATTTCTCGATCCAGACCGCCAACAGCAACACCAGAAAACTCATTGTTGTTCCTCTTTTGCCAGGGCGGCACGATAGCGTGCCCAGTCGAACGCCGGCCCAGGATCGGTTTTACGCCCGGGTGCGATGTCGCTGTGCCCGCAAATGCGCTGTGCGATGATGGCCGTGAACGCGCTTTGCAGCTGTCGGGTCAGGGTTGTCAACGCTTGATACTGAGCGTCGGTGAACGGCAGATCATCCGTGCCTTCAAGTTCAATACCCACGGAAAAATCGTTACAGGTTTCCCGCCCTTCGAAACTCGAGACGCCGGCATGCCAGGCACGCTCAAGACAAGAGACAAACTGAGTGACGGTGCCGTCACGTTCGATCAGAAAGTGCGCAGACACACGCAGGTTGGCGATCCCTTCAAAGTAGGGGTGCTCCGTGACATCCAGACGATTCTGGAAAAATTCCTGCACCTTGCCGGTGGCGAATTGCGCAGGCGGCAAACTGATGTTGTGGATCACCAGCAGGGAAATTTCGTCCGAGGGGCGCGCATTGAAGTTGGGCGAGGGGCAAATATCTACGCCCTGACACCAACCACTCGCGGGGTCCAACTGCATACAGGTTCCTTCAACGACGACTGTGTAGGCGCCCAGTATGCCGCGATAGACCCTCGGCGCGCGATCACTTGCCGTGATTGAGGCGCCGCAGGTTGCCGATCACCGACTCCAGCGCCCGGTCGAACAGCAAAGTGTCGTCCAGCGCGCGCACCGCGCCACGACGGAATTCCTGCGCCAGACCGGTGCGGCTGCGCTCCAGCACTTTCATCCCGGTGCGATTGACGAAAATGTATTTGCCGGTGGCTTCAATAATCGCCGCCAGCTTGCAGCGAAGGGTGTTTTCCTCGTCTTCCTGAAACTCGACCCAGCACCCCAACCGCAGTTGATCGACCTGAAGCAGACCGGCATCGTCCTCCGGCAAGCGCACTGACGCCGTTTCGGCTGGCCCTTCGTCCGCGGTTCGCAGGACGATTTCCTGCAGCACTTGGACCATTACCGGCGTATCGACAGGCTGTTCAAGCTTTTGCCCTGGACGCTCGAACAGCTGAACGTGCAAGGCTTCCAGCTCGCTGAAAAATTCGCTGGTGGCGAACGGATCGAAGGCCGAACCGCTCAGCCCGTCGCGCAGCGACTTGAGCAACCCAGGCACCAGCGCCAACAAGCGCAGGCTCGCATCAGGCTCATCATGACGCTGCACGCTCCAGATCAATTGCTCCATCGACTGCACATCGGCGTGCCACTCGGCCGACTGATCGCCGTGCTTGAGACAGGTCAGCAGCAGCACCTGGCTCCACGCTTCCTGGACAAACACCACCACCCGTTGCGGCAATACTTTGCCCAACAAGGCCTGATTCAGTACCTGTTCGACGCGCTGACGGGCCAGCTCAGTCCTGGCGCGTCCTTCTTCGGCGTCACGGGTACGTTGCTCCAGCAACTCGCTGCGACGGCGCTCGTCGCTGGTGAAGGCGAGAAAATCGGCCAGCATTTCGGAAAACACCGCCGGATCATCGACAAAATCATTCAACAACCGCTGTACCACTTGCTCGATGCGCAGATACAGGCTGTCGCGTTGATGGTCGTCGCACTCGCCCCAGCCCATGGCTGCGGTGGCGATTTCATTGAGCAGGCGTGGGGCCGGGTGACTGCTGCGGCTGAAGAAGCTCTTGTCGAGCACCGCCACTTTCAGCATCGGGATCTGCAAACGGCCGATCAACGCCTTGAGCGAATCCGGCAGGTTGCGGTCATCGAGGATGCATTCGAAGAGCATGGCGATCAGGTTGATCACGTCTTCGTCGGCCACCCCGACCACGCGTGATTTGCCACTTTTGACGCTGACCCGGGTCAGCAGTTGTTCGAGCTGGTTTCGCAGATCGAAGTCGTCCTGGGCTGCCGGCGCCGGCACATATTGCTGCAAGTGCGAGAGCAGCCGCATTAGGTCGCAGGTGGAAATCGGCTGTGTCTGGGCACTGGCTTCAAGAGTCGGCGCGACACTGCCGCGCACGTGAAACAGCAATTCCTGCAACGCGGCGAAGACTTCCTGCACGCTGTCGTCGATCGGCGGGACACCTGCGCGAGTGTTGGCCGGCGCGGGTTCAGCTCCGACGCTGGACGCCGCACGATCCTTGGCCCGACGCGCAGGGGCGGGCTTAAGGTCCGGCAGAACACCGGTAGCGATCAGCAACTGATTGGCTTCGGCGTAGAGCTGATTGGCATCCCTGAGCACATAGCGCTCGAACAGTTTGAGGATGATCAGCTTGACCTTGATCTCCACCCCCAGGTTGCGCCCGGCCTGCATAAAGTACCCGCAAAGCATCGCCGGCCCCATGGGATTGTGCTGATCGAGCAGTTCCCTGCCCAGCAGTGCGCTGAGTCGGGCGATCAGTTGGTCCAGGGCGAAGCCGTCGCGGTTCAGCACTTTGCTGACCATCGCCTCCACTGTCACGCTGCGCTCCATGTCGTCATCGGGCAGCGCCACCGAAGCGTCGAAGACCAACGTCTGGGGCGAGGCGGACTGAGTGATGTCGTACTGGGTGAGGCTGACAAAAGCCGCGAAGAATTGTTCGAGAAAGCCGCGTTCGATGTTTTTGCGCTTGAGGCGCAAGTCGCGCATGGCTTCGAAGAAGAGGTTCTGTTCGACGTCATTGCGGGCCCGGTCGGCCATTTCGAACAGTGTGTCGTCGGCGTTATCGAACAGTTCCTGCAAACCATGCCTGAGCTGTTGGGCGGCCTTGTCGCGAACCTGAAGCAGAATCACAGGCAGGCGGGCGAGCGGCGAGTGGGTCGCCTGGTCGGTAGCAACCTTGTGCAAAGGCACTACATTCCCGTCGTTGTGCATTCAGGCCTCCTGAAACGGTGAGTCTTCGAATAATCGTCAATCCAAATCCACGTCAAAGCCATGACGTCAAAAGCAAGGCGGATTATCTTGCAAAAGATGTCCCCTCTACCAGCAGACTCTGCGTTTCCCATTGAAATAGACGCTTATGGCACACGCTGACTGAGTGTCGATTGCACAGGCGAATCGACCAAATGCAGGTTTCAGAGCGATGGGAATGCCTCTGATGCCTTGGGTTGCCTAGCGCCATGGCCCTATAATCGCGCCACTTTGTTTGTGGAGTCCGTTATGCCGAATCTACGTCTCGCCGATTTGACCGCCGAAATCGAAGCCAACGTGCGCCGTGCGTTGCTCGAAGACATCGGCAGCGGCGACATCACCGCACAGCTGATCCCGGCCGAACGCCTGGCCAAAGCCACGATCATCACCCGCGACGCTGCCGTCATCTGCGGCACAGCCTGGGTTGATGCAGTGTTTCGGCAGCTGGATCCACGTGTTGCGGTGCACTGGCAGGTGCGCGATGGCGAGCGGGTGAAACCCAATCAGGTGCTGTTCCACCTCGAAGGCCCGGCGCGCTCGCTACTAACGGGCGAACGCAGTGCACTGAACTTCCTGCAGTTGCTTTCTGGCGTGGCCACGCGCGCGCAGTACCTGGCGGATTACGTTGCCGAGACCCAGGTGAAGTTGCTCGACACCCGCAAAACCTTGCCGGGGCTGCGTCTGGCGCAGAAGTATGCCGTGACCTGCGGCGGGTGCCATAACCACCGCATCGGCCTGTACGACGCCTTCCTGATCAAGGAAAACCATATTGCCGCCTGCGGTGGCATCCCGGAGGCCATCAAAGCCGCGCACAAGATTGCCCCGGGCAAACCGGTGGAGATCGAAGTGGAAAGCCTGGAGGAGCTGAAGGAAGCCCTGGCGGCCGGTGCCGACATCATCATGCTCGATGAGTTGAGTCTGGATGACATGCGTGAAGCCGTGCGCCTGAACGGCGGCAAGGCGAAACTGGAGGCCAGCGGCGGTATCAACGAAAGCACGCTGCTACCGATCGCCGAAACCGGGGTGGATTACATCTCGATTGGTGCGATGACCAAGGATGTGAAGGCTGTCGACCTGTCGATGCGCCTGAGCCTTTGATCGAGAAAACACTCGTGCCAAATGTGGGAGCGAGCCTGCTCGCGAAAGGGGTGAGTCAGGCGTCAATTACGTCGACTGACACGCCCTCTTCGCGAGCAGGCTCGCTCCCACAGGTCAGACCACCAGATTATTCATCTCGCAGTACTCTTCCCACTCGACGCCCAACACCTCGGCAGCCTCCTTGTGCAGAACAAGGCGCGCAGCCTCGAACTCTTCAGGAGTTGAGGTGTACTTGAGCGTCAGTTCCCACGGCTGCAAGCCCTGGGATTCTGCCTCATCCTCGAATGCCCACTGGACCTGGTCTTTCTGATCGTCGGCGGGCAAGTCCTTGATCTCTTCGGCTAGCTGGGGCGACTCCAGCAAATACTTCTTCAGCGCTTCTTCGTGTCTGGCTTCTTGGGTCAATTCTTTAACGGTCATGGCGTTCTCTTTGATCTGGGGAATGGAAGATGGATCTGGATCATCAAGGATCTCTCTGACGCAAAAAAACCGTTTGAAGCCCGGTTTGTCTGGCCTTCAGAACCATTCGGGATCATCTGAAAACAACGTGTCGCTCGTGCCCGAGACAGGAATCGAACCTGCGACCTTCGCGTTACGAGTGCGCTGCTCTACCAACTGAGCTACACGGGCAGTGGGCTAAACCTAGCACTGACTTTGGGGTCAGGCAACTTCATGGCTCGTCTCATTTTTTTGCAGGCAAAAAAATGCCCCGCAGCTTTCACTGCGGGGCATTTTTTATAACGTTGAAGCGGTCAGGCGTGGGGAGTGATTAAACGCCCGAAGCCTTGGCTGCTGCTACGTCTTTGATGGACAGCTTGATACGGCCGCGGTTGTCCACGTCCAGTACCAGTACTTCCACTTCCTGGCCTTCTTTCAGGATGTCGGTCACTTTCTCAACGCGAGCATCGCTCAGCATCGAGATGTGAACCAGACCGTCCTTGCCCGGCAGGATGTTGACGAATGCGCCGAAGTCGACGATGCGCTCAACCTTACCGACGTAGATCTTGCCGATTTCAGCTTCTGCGGTGATGCCCAGAACGCGCTGACGTGCCGCTTCAGCCGCTTCCTTGGTTTCGCCGAAGATCTTGATCGAGCCGTCATCTTCGATGTCGATCGAAGCCTTGGTCTCTTCACAGATCGCACGAATGGTCGCGCCGCCTTTACCGATGACATCACGGATTTTGTCGGTGTCGATTTTCATCGCGATCATGGTCGGAGCGTTTTCCGACAGTTCGGTACGCGACTGGCCAATGATCTGGTTCATCTGACCGAGGATGTTCAGACGCGCTTCCAGGGCTTGGCCCAGAGCGATCTCCATGATTTCTTCGGTGATGCCTTTGATCTTGATGTCCATCTGCAGCGCGGTCACACCTTTGGCGGTACCGGCTACTTTGAAGTCCATGTCGCCCAAGTGGTCTTCGTCACCCAGGATGTCGGTCAGGACGGCGAATTTCTCGCCTTCTTTAACCAGACCCATGGCGATACCGGCAACCGGTGCCTTCATCGGAACGCCGGCATCCATCAGAGCCAGGGAAGCGCCGCAGACCGAAGCCATGGAGCTCGAACCGTTGGACTCGGTGATTTCCGATACAACACGGATGGTGTACGGGAACACGTCGGCAGCAGGCAGCATGGCTGCAATAGAACGACGGGCCAGACGGCCGTGACCGATTTCGCGACGACCAGCGCCACCCATACGACCACACTCACCTACCGAGAACGGAGGGAAGTTGTAGTGCAGCATGAACGGGTCTTTTTTCTCGCCTTCCAGGGTATCCAGCAGTTGTGCGTCACGGGCGGTGCCCAGAGTCGCGACTACCAGAGCCTGGGTTTCGCCACGGGTGAACAGAGCCGAACCGTGGGTCTTTGGCAGAACACCGACTTCGATGTTCAAAGGACGTACGGTCTTGGTGTCGCGGCCGTCGATACGTGGCTTGCCGTTAACGATGTTTTCGCGAACGGTGCGGTATTCGATTTCGCCGAAAGCAGCTTTGACTTCGCTGGAGGAAGGCTGACCTTCTTCACCGGACAGCTTGGCCACAACCTGGTCTTTCAGCTCACCCAGGCGAGCGTAACGGTCGGCCTTGATGGTGATGGTGTAAGCCTGGGAGATCGCGTCGCCGAACTCGGCACGGATAGCGCCCAGCAGAGCGGTGGCTTCAGGCGCAGGAGCCCAGGTCCAGGTTGGCTTGGCAGCTTCAGCGGCCAGTTCTTTAACGGCGTTGATCACCACCTGGAACTCGTCGTGAGCAAACAGTACCGCGCCCAGCATCTGGTCTTCGGTCAGCTCTTTGGCTTCCGATTCAACCATCAACACGGCTTCCGAAGTACCGGCAACGACCATGTCCAGGCTCGAAGCTTTCTGTTGTTCGTAAGTCGGGTTCAGCAGGTAGCCAGTGCTTTCGTGGAACGCAACGCGTGCAGCGCCGATCGGGCCATCGAAAGGAATGCCGGAGATAGCCAGGGCAGCCGAGGTACCGATCATCGCAGCGATGTCCGGATCGGTCTTCTTGCTGGTGGAAACGACGGTGCAGACAACCTGCACTTCGTTCATGAAGCCTTCTGGGAACAGCGGACGGATCGGACGGTCGATCAGTCGGGAAGTCAGGGTTTCTTTCTCGGAAGGACGGCCTTCGCGCTTGAAGAAACCGCCAGGGATCTTACCGGCAGCGTAAGTCTTTTCCTGGTAGTGAACGGACAGAGGGAAGAAGCCCTTGCCTGGATCGGCTTGCTTGGCGCCGACCACAGTCACCAACACGCTGACGTCGTCGTCAACGGTGACCAATACTGCGCCGGAGGCCTGACGGGCGATACGGCCAGTCTCGAGGGTAACGGTCGACTGACCGAACTGGAATTTTTTGATTACCGGGTTCACGGTGTCCTACCTTCTTTTGTGGCTCTTGGGGAACTTGTCTTCTTGCGAAATTCTTGGGCAACGCCGGGAATCGGCCCGACTGTCATTGTCCAGGTAAAGCAGGTATCCAGATAAAACTTGAGGCTGGGAGCCTGCCATGCGCCAGCGGGAAACCCACTGACGTACGACAGACAACCAACCTCTAGCGCAATCGCTTATTAGCGACGCAGACCCAGGCGACCGATCAGAGCCTGGTAACGACCCAGATCCTTGCCTTTCAGGTAGTCCAGCAGCTTACGACGCTGGTTTACCATGCGGATCAGACCACGACGGGAGTGGTGATCTTTACCGTTGATCTTGAAGTGACCTTGCAGCTTGTTGATGTTGTGGGTCAGCAGTGCAACTTGCACTTCTGGCGAACCAGTGTCACCAACAGCTTGCTGGTAGTCAGCTACGATTTGAGCTTTTTCTTGAACGTCGAGAGCCATGAGGCAATCCTTTTATCAGGAAACTGTTTCAAAGAAACGGTTTCAACAGGCCAGGGACAAATCCCTGTATCTAAAAATGAGGAAGTGACCGTGCCTGTTAACAGCCACCCTCGTTCGGTCATTCTGACCGAATCAGTCGACGTGGCGCGATGCGCCCGTCTTCGCTCACTTCACCGATACCGATGAAGCGACCATTGTGATCCTGTACCCGTACCATGCCGAACTTCGGTGCATCCGGGGCTCGTACCGGTTGGCCGTTAAGCCAGTAGAACGAGCTGTGCTCCGAGAACTGCAACAGTGGCCAATCCAGCAGGCCGCTGTCCGAGGGCATCAAAAAGCGGTCGACCGCTTCGTTGCCTCCTTCGGCATGTACCGCTTCCAACTCTTCCAGCGTGACTGTCTGGGCCAGCGTGAAAGGCCCGGCCTGGGTACGTCGCAGTTCAGCAACGTATGCGCCACAACCGAGTTGCTCACCGATATCCTCCACCAGGGTGCGGATATAGGTACCTTTGGTGCAATCCACTGCAAGCCGCGCAGTATCACCTTCAAAGGCCAGTAATTCCAAGCGCGTAATAGTAACAGATCGCGGTTCGCGCTCCACTACTTCACCTGCCCGGGCCAGCTTGTACAACGGCTGGCCATCACGTTTTAGCGCCGAGTACATGGGCGGTATCTGACTGATTTGCCCACGAAATTTCGGCAGTACTGCTTCGACATCGGCGCGACCAACGGTCACCGGGCGCTCCAGCAACACATCACCCTCGGCATCCGCCGTGGTGGTGGTCTTGCCCAGTTGCGCCAGGGTTTCGTAACCCTTGTCGGAATCGAGCAGGTATTGCGAAAACTTGGTGGCCTCACCGAAGCACAACGGCAACACGCCAGTGGCCAGCGGATCGAGACTGCCTGTGTGCCCGGCCTTCTCGGCGTTCAGCAACCAGCGAACCTTCTGCAACGCCGCATTGGAGGTGAACCCCAGTGGTTTGTCGAGCAGGATGATGCCGCTGACGTTACGACGGATACGTTTGACCTGAGCCACCGATTACTCCTTGGTGTCTTCGGCTTCTGCCGCAACCGGATGCTGATTGTCTTCAGCTACCGCACGTTCGATCAATGCCGACAGATGAGCACCACGCACGACGCTTTCGTCGTAGTGGAAGTGCAACTGTGGAACGCTGCGCAACTTCATTTCGCGAGCCAACTGCATGCGCAGGAAACCGGCGGCGGAGTTGAGCACCTTGATGCTTTGCGCGATGTCTTCGGCGTTGTCTTGCCCCATCACGGTGATGAAGATCTTGGCGTGACCGACGTCACGGCTGACTTCAACAGCGGTAATGGTGACCAGGCCGACGCGCGGGTCTTTGACTTCACGACGGATCAGCTGTGCCAGCTCACGCTGCATCTGATCGCCGATACGTTGGGTACGGCTGTATTCTTTTGCCATGTCTTGTTACCTGTTACTGCCCCACGGTGAAACCCGAAGGGTCTGAAAGCGGCAAACGCCCGGCCTGACAAAAGCCAGACCGGGCGTTGCGTTTAGAGTCCTGACGCTGTGCCGCGCATCTGCATGCGGCGGCTCATCGTGGCCCTTGAAGTGCGCGAGTTAGAGGCTGCGAGCAACCTGAACCTTCTCGAAGACTTCGATCTTGTCACCGACTTTGACGTCGTTGTAGCTCTTCACGCCGATACCGCATTCCATGCCGGCACGTACTTCGGAAGCGTCATCCTTGAAGCGGCGCAGGGATTCCAGCTCGCCTTCGAAGATAACGATGTCTTCACGCAGTACACGGATTGGACGGTTACGGTGAACAACACCTTCGATAACCATGCAACCGGCGATCGCGCCAAACTTCGGCGAACGGAACACGTCACGCACTTCAGCGGTACCCAGGATGTTCTCGCGAACATCGCTGCCCAGCATACCGGTGAGGGCTTTCTTGACGTCTTCGATGATGTCGTAGATCACGTTGTAGTAACGCATATCCAGACCTTCCTGCTCGACGATCTTGCGAGCGCCAGCATCGGCACGCACGTTGAAGCCGAACAGTACAGCGTTGGAGGCCAGTGCCAGGTTGGCGTCGGACTCGGTGATACCACCGACACCGCCACCGACAACACGCACTTGCACTTCGTCGTTACCCAGGCCGTTCAAGGCACCGTTCAACGCTTCCAGCGAACCACGGACGTCGGATTTGAGGACGATGTTGAGCGTCTTCTTCTCTGCCTGACCCATGTTTTCGAAGATGTTTTCCAGCTTGCCGGCGTGAGCGCGAGCCAGTTTGACTTCGCGGAACTTGCCTTGACGGAACAGAGCCACTTCACGGGCTTTCTTCTCGTCCGACAGCACGCTCATCTCGTCGCCAGCGTCCGGGGTACCGTCCAGGCCGAGGATCTCGACAGGGATGGAAGGACCGGCTTCCTTGATTGGCTTGCCGTTCTCGTCGAGCATGGCACGTACACGGCCATAGTTCGAACCGACCAGCACCATGTCGCCTTGGCGCAGGGTACCGTCTTGAACCAGAACGGTAGCAACCGGGCCACGACCTTTGTCGAGACGCGATTCAACCACGACGCCACGGCCTGGAGCCGAAGGAGTCGCTTTCAGTTCCAGAACTTCAGCTTGCAGCAGAACAGCTTCGAGCAACTCGTCCACGCCAGTACCGACTTTCGCCGAAACCGATACGAACGGGGTGTCGCCGCCCCACTCTTCCGAAGTCACGCCGTGAACCGACAGTTCGCTACGGATGCGATCAAGATCAGCGCCCGGCTTGTCGATTTTGTTCACAGCAACTACCAGAGGAACACCGGCAGCCTTGGCGTGCTGGACTGCTTCAATGGTCTGCGGCATTACGCCGTCGTCCGCTGCAACGACCAGGATCACGATGTCAGTCGCCTTGGCACCACGAGCACGCATTGCGGTAAACGCAGCGTGACCCGGGGTATCGAGGAAAGTGACCATGCCGCGATCAGTTTCAACGTGGTACGCACCGATGTGCTGGGTGATACCGCCGGCTTCGCCAGCAGCTACCTTGGCACGACGGATATAGTCGAGCAGCGAGGTCTTACCGTGGTCAACGTGGCCCATTACGGTCACGACTGGCGCACGGGAGAACGTCTCACCTTCAAACTTCAGGGACTCGGCCAGGGAATCTTCCAGGGCGGTATCGCTGACCAGGGTCACTTTGTGGCCCAGTTCTTCGGCTACCAGTTGAGCAGTTTCCTGATCAAGCACCTGGTTGATGGTCGCTGGAGTACCCAGTTTGAACATGAACTTGATGATTTCAGCTGCCTTGACCGACATCTGATTCGCGAGATCGCCAACAGTGATGGTCTCGCCGATCTGCACATCACGCACGACAGGGCCGGTTGGGCTCTGGAAACCGTGGGCGTTGCGTTTTTTCAGCTTGGCCTTGCCGCGACCACCACGACGGAAGCCATCGCTTTCTTCGTCGGTAGTACGTGGGGCAACGCGTGGAGCAGGCGCTTTCTCTTTGACCGAGGCACGATGCGGAGCGTTTTTACGCTCGCCGTCGCCACCACCGCTGCGACGATTGTTATCGTCGGCACGTGGTTTATCCGGACGGCGCTGTTCGTTCGGCTTGTTACGAACGTCGGCAGACGGCGCTGGTGCAGCCGCCACAACCGGCGCGCTTTCACGTACTGGCTCGGCAACTGCAGCAGGTGCTGCAACGGCGTCGTTAGTAGCGGATTGCGCAGCAGCAGGCTGGCGACGCGCTTCTTCTTCGGCGCGACGCTTGGCTTCTTCTTCAGCCTTCTGACGAGCAGCATTTTCTACTGCGCGACGTTCTTCCAGTTCGCGTTTGCGCTCGGCTTCGATTTCTTCCGGGCTGCGCTGTACGAAGACTTTCTTCTTGCGCACTTCAACGCTGATGCTTTTGCTGCCAGCAACACGCAGGGTGCTGGTGGTTTTGCGCTGCAATGTAATCTTGCGCGGTTCTTCCACTTTCGCCTTGTGGCTGCTCTTCAAGTGAGTCAGCAAAGACTGCTTCTCACTATCGCTCACACCTTCATCGGCGGCGGTGTGCGGCAGACCTGCCTCACGCATCTGCTGCAACAGGCGCTCTACCGGTGTTTTGACCTCATCGGCCAGTTGTTTCACCGTGACTTGCGTCATGCACTTCTCTCCTCAGGCCGCGCCTAATTACTCGAACCAGTGGGCTCGGGCGGCCATGATCAACTTGCCGGCACGATCATCGTCAATGCCGTCGATGTCGAGCAGATCGTCAATAGACTGCTCGGCCAGGTCTTCGCGGGTAATTACGCCGCGCACCGCCAGTTCCATCGCCAAATCCTTGTCCATACCCTCAAGCGAGAGCAGGTCTTCGGCCGGATGGGCGTCTGCCAGCTTTTCCTCAGTAGCGATGGCTTTGGTCAACAAACGATCCTTGGCGCGAGCGCGAAGCTCGTTGACGGTTTCTTCGTCAAAGCCGTCGATGTTGAGCATTTCTTCCAACGGTACGTAGGCAATCTCTTCCAGGCTGGTGAAGCCTTCATCTACCAGCACCTGTGCCAGGTCTTCGTCGACTTCCAGCTCGTCGATGAAGTTGCGCAGGATGTCGCCGGTTTCTGCTTGCTGCTTAGCCTGGATGTCCGATTCGGTCATCACGTTCAGGGTCCAGCCAGTCAACTGGCTAGCCAGACGCACGTTCTGACCACCGCGACCGATGGCCTGAGCCAGATTGTCTGCGCCAACGGCGATGTCCATTGCATGGGCATCTTCGTCAACGATAATTGCCGCCACTTCAGCCGGCGACATTGCATTGATCACAAACTGAGCCGGATTGTCGTCCCACAGGACGATGTCCACACGCTCACCGCCCAACTCACCCGACACTGCCTGGACGCGCGAACCGCGCATACCGATGCAAGCGCCTTGCGGGTCGATGCGTTTGTCCTTGGAGCGGACCGCGATCTTGGCGCGCGAACCCGGATCACGGGACGCAGCCATTACTTCGATCAGGCCTTCAGCGATTTCCGGCACTTCGATGCGGAACAACTCAATCAGCATTTCCGGCGCGGTACGCGACAGGATCAGCTGCGGGCCGCGGTTCTCGGTGCGGATTTCCTTGAGCAGCGCACGCAGACGCACGCCAACCCGGAAGGTTTCGCGAGAAATGATGTCTTCGCGAGCCAGCAACGCTTCGGCGTTGTTGCCCAGGTCGACGATCACGTTGTCGCGGGTCACTTTTTTCACGGTGCCGGAGATGATTTCTCCCAGGCGCTCGCGATAGGCATCAACGACTTGAGCGCGCTCGGCTTCGCGAACTTTCTGCACGATGACTTGCTTGGCAGTCTGTGCAGCGATACGGCCGAACTCAATGGACTCGATCTTTTCTTCGACTACATCACCAACCTGAGCACCAGGATGCGTTTCTGCAACCTTGCTCGGCCAGGTTTCGATGGCAGGATCGTCCAAGTCAGCTTCTTCGACGACAGTCCAGCGACGGAATGTCTCGTAAGCACCGGTGTGGCGATTGATTTCCACACGCAGATCGACTTCGTCCTCGAAACGTTTTTTGGTAGCAGTGGCCAGAGCCAGCTCCAGCGCTTCAAAAATTACGTTTGCCGGTACGCCCTTTTCATTGGATACCGACTCAACAACCAGCAGTACTTCTTTGCTCATCGTACGCCTCGCCTTTCGCAAGCCATTGGATCCGCGGGATCCGCGTCTCAGTCAAAACTGGGAATAATGTTGGCCTTGTCGATCATATCGATCGGCAACAGGAACTCATGGTCTTCTACCTGCACCACGACGTCCTGCTCTTCTACACCGCGCAGAAGGCCCTGAAAGTTGCGTCGGCCTTCAAAAGGCGAGCGCAGCTTGATCTTCACTTGTTCACCGGCAAATTTTGCAAACTGCTCAATAGTGAACAGCGGGCGTTCCATGCCAGGCGAGGAAACTTCAAGGGTGTATTCAACGGCGATTGGATCTTCAACATCCAGAACACCGCTGATCTGACGGCTGACAATGGCACAATCGTCCACCAGCACGCCGCCCTCTTTATCGATATAAACGCGCAACATTGAGTGGCGACCTTGAGCCGAAAACTCAATACCCCAGCATTCATAGCCTAGGGCCACGACCACCGGGGCCAGCAAGGCCTGCAACTCTTCTAGCTTGCTCGACACCTGAACCCCCTCGTGCATGTATGTGCATGCTGTGCAAAATAAAAAAATGGGCGAAACGCCCATCCTTGAAACGCCGTCGAACAGCGGCGTTGAAAGTGTCCAGCTAACAAAAAGCCCCTTAAAAGGGGCTCCTTAAACTGGTTGCGGGGGCCGGATTTGAACCGACGACCTTCGGGTTATGAGCCCGACGAGCTACCAGACTGCTCCACCCCGCGACAAAGCTGGGGCGGAAGTATACGACCGATCCCTGACAGGGTCAATGTAACCTTCCACCTACAAGAAAGCCCGCAACAGCGGGCTCTCCTGATAATTGGTACCGAGAAGGGGACTCGAACCCCTACACCCTATGGGCACAACCACCTCAAGGTTGCGTGTCTACCAATTCCACCACCTCGGCAATACTACGTTTGAAACCCTTCTTACTTTTGCTCTTGAGCTGGAGGCACGTCAGTCGCTGGAGTAGCCGACTTTTGCTCTTGAAGCACCGGTACATCATCAGAAGCCGGTTGTTGCTTTGGAACTTCCAACACTGCCGGGTTTGGCAAACCTACTTGAGTCAGCTGGTGAGCTTTCTCTTTAGCAAAGTAACCTAACCCTAAGCTGGTTATGAAGAAACCGGCGGCAAGTATAGCAGTAAACTTACTAAGAAAGGTAGAGGAACCTTGGCTTCCGAACACAGTATTTGAAGCACCTGCTCCGAAAGACGCGCCAGCATCCGCACCTTTACCCTGCTGCAGCAATACCAGAGCAACTACGCCCAATGCACCCAGCAGATGAAAAACGACTACGACTGTTTCCAGCATTTTTTCAGTTTCCCGCGGCGCGACAAATCGCACCGAACTCATCTGCATTCAGGGAAGCCCCACCAATGAGCCCCCCATCGATATCCGGCATGCCGAACAGTTCGACCGCATTGGCCGCCTTCACGCTGCCGCCGTATAGAAGCCGCACACCTTGCGCGACCTCAGAATTCTCTGCCGCCAACTGAGCGCGAATGGCTGCATGCACATCCTGCGCCTGTTGCGGCGAAGCAGTCAGCCCGGTACCAATGGCCCAGACCGGCTCGTAAGCAATTACCGCTTTTGCAAAAGCACCAACACCGAGCTCCTCTATGATACTGCCTAGCTGACGCCCGACAACCTCTAGAGTTTTTCCAGCTTCGCGCTCTTCAAGGGTTTCCCCTACGCACAACACCGGAATCAAGCCACATGCCTGTGCCGCTGCAAACTTGCGAATCAGCACTCCGTCCTGCTCGCCCATTATCTGGCGGCGCTCGGAGTGCCCGACAAGCACAAAAGAACAGCCTGCATCCACCAACTGACTCGGCGCAACTTCACCGGTCAACGCACCCTGCATGGATTCCACCGCAGAGTTCTGCGCGCCGACCGAAATCGACTTGCCGTTCAAGCCATCAATCACTTGATTGATATGCAAGTAAGGCGGGAATACCGCTACATCAACATCGCTCGGCAAGGCCAGATGACGAAGGCCATTGATCAGCTCAGCGACGCTGGCGCGGGTACCGTGCATCTTCCAGTTACCAGCTACCATAGGGCGACGCATGCTGTACCTCGTCGGTCAAAGTGGGCGCAGATGTTACCCAACACAATCATGGCTGGCAAGCCGAAATCAGGCAGAAACTTCAGTAACCAGTTTTGCCAGCTCTTCGGCGTAGCCACGAACCTGTGTTTCGTCCTCGCCTTCGACCATGACCCGCACCAGCGGCTCCGTCCCGGACTTGCGCAACAGTACACGCCCACGACCAGCCATAGCCTTGGTAACGCGCTCGCTAGCCTCCTTGACGGATGGATGATCAAGAGGGCTCGCACCACCGCCAAATCGTACATTGATCAGTACCTGAGGGCACTTGCGCAGCGCCTGACGCGATTGCGCCAGCCCCTCGGAGCGGGTCTTCAACGCCATCAATACCTGCAACGCGGCAATGATCGCGTCACCGGTGGTGGTGTGGTTGAAGCAGACAATGTGGCCCGAATTTTCACCACCCACCAGCCAACCGCGCTCCAGCAACTCGGAGATTACGTACCGGTCGCCAACATTGGCCCGCACAAAAGGAATTGCCAGATCCGCCAGGGCCAATTCCAACCCCAGGTTACTCATCAGCGTACCGACCACCCCCCCCTGCAACTTGCCCTGCCCATGCAGGTCGCGAGCAATGATAAACAGCAACTCATCACCGTCGACGACAGCACCGGTATGATCAACCATCTGAACCCGATCACCATCACCGTCAAAGGCGATACCCAAATCAGCATGCTCGGCCAATACAGCAGCTTGCAGTGGCTCCATATGGGTCGAACCGCAATTTTCATTGATGTTCAGGCCGTTAGGATGAGCAGAAAGCACAACGACATCGGCCCCCAGCTCACGGAATACACTAGGCGCCACCTTGTAGGTCGCGCCGTGGGCGCAGTCGATCACGATCTTCAGGCCCGCGAAGCTGGTGCCAGTCGGGACGCTGCTTTTGCAGAATTCGATATAGCGGCCTGAAGCATCGTTGATGCGCGATACCTTGCCGATCTTGCTCGACTCAACCACGGTCATCGGGGTGTCGAGCAACTCTTCGATCATATGCTCGACTTCATCAGGAAGCTTGGTGCCCTTCCCGGAGAAAAACTTGATGCCATTGTCATCGTGAGGGTTGTGCGAGGCACTGATCACGATTCCCGCTTCGGCCTGGAAGGTACGCGTCAGGTAGGCGATGGCCGGTGTCGGCATCGGGCCCAGGAGCATGACATCGGCACCTGCCGACGTAAGTCCGGCCTCGAGCGCAGACTCGAACATATAGCCAGAGATCCGAGTGTCCTTGCCCACCAATACCTTGCAGGCGCCCATTTTGCGGAACGCCATACCAGCAGCCCAGCCGAGCTTGAGCATGAAGTCAGGAGTAATCGGATATTCGCCAACCCGACCACGAATGCCGTCGGTGCCAAAGTATTTCTTAGTCATAAGTGCTCCATCATTCTTATTCGGCTGATTCCACTGCGGCGATCATTCGCACCACATCGACGGTTTCGGCCACATCATGGACGCGCAATATACGCGCTCCCTTGACCGAAGCCAGCGCTGCGAGCGCCAGACCACCATACAGACGCTCGCCAACCGGACGATTCAACGCTTGGCCTATCATGCTCTTTCGCGAGACCCCGACCAACAGGGGCCGCCCCAAGGTATGCAGGGCCTCCATATGCTTGAACAAGCTTAGATTGTGCTCCAAGGTTTTTGCGAAGCCAAAGCCCGGATCAAGGATGATCCGGTCCGCTGTAATTCCTACCGACGCACACTGAGCCATGCGCTCGGCGAGAAACTCGCCCACCTCTTTCGTGACGTCCTGATACTGCGGATTGTCCTGCATGTCGCCCGGCTCACCGAGCATATGCATCAGACAGACCGGCAGGCCAGTGGCCGCGGCCGCATCCAGAGCGCCATCGCGCCGCAGCGAGCGCACGTCATTGATCAACCCCGCGCCAAGTCGTGCGGCTTCGCGCATGACAGCTGGCGTGGAAGTGTCGACCGAGATAATTACATCCAGCTCGCGGTGTATTCGCTCGACGACCGGAGCTACGCGCTCAAGCTCTTCCAGCGGCGATACCACCCTGGCACCCGGCCGGGTCGATTCGCCACCGACATCAATCAACGTCGCGCCGGCCGCCACCATAGCCTCAGCGTGGCGCAAGGCCGCATCAAGCTGGCTATATTGGCCGCCATCAGAGAAGGAATCGGGAGTGACGTTGAGAATACCCATGACGTGCGTCACGGCTAAATCAAGAACCCGATTGCCGCAAGGCAACCGGGTCGAGGACTGAACAGAAGTCATTTCAAACCTTAAACGTCAGCAGCCGGACCGCCGATCGGTGTTTCCGGACGCGGATCCTGTGCCACCGGAGGAGTTCCGGAGGTACCGGCGCCGCCTGACCAGTCGCGAGGCTCACGAGGCGTACGACCCGCCATGATGTCGTCGATCTGATCAGCGTCGATCGTTTCGTACTTCATCAAGGCATCAGCCATGGCGTCGAGCTTGTCACGGTTATCGGTGAGGATCTGCTTGGCCGTGCCGTAGCACTGATCAATGATGCTGCGCACTTCGGAGTCGATCAACTTGGCCGTCTCACCGGAGAAGCTTGTACCCTGACCGCCACCGCCGCGACCGAGGAACACTTCGCCCTCTTCTTCTGCGTACATCAACGGGCCGAGTTTTTCCGACAAGCCCCACTTGGTTACCATGTTCCGTGCAATCTGGCTGGCACGCATGATGTCGTTTGACGCACCGGTGGTGACGCCGTCGAAGCCCAAGGTCATTTCTTCAGCAATACGGCCGCCGTACAACGAGCAGATTTGACTGATCAATGCACGCTTGGACAGGCTGTAGCGATCTTCTTCCGGCAGAAACATGGTCACACCCAGCGCACGGCCGCGCGGGATGATCGACACCTTATAGACCGGATCATGCTCAGGCACGACGCGCCCAACAATAGCGTGACCTGCCTCGTGGTAAGCGGTGTTCTGCTTCTCTTTTTCGGACATGACCATGGATTTGCGCTCGGCGCCCATCATGATCTTGTCTTTGGCCAATTCGAACTCTTTCATTTCGACGATGCGCTTGCCGGCGCGGGCCGCGAACAACGACGCTTCGTTCACCAGGTTAGCCAGGTCGGCACCGGAGAAACCAGGGGTACCACGAGCGATCACAGCCGGAGCGACGTCGTCACCCATTGGCACTTTTCGCATGTGAACCTTGAGAATCTGCTCGCGACCACGGATATCCGGCAGACCGACGACAACCTGACGGTCGAAACGACCCGGACGCAGCAACGCAGGGTCCAGTACGTCCGGACGGTTGGTTGCAGCGATGACGATAATGCCGTCATTCATTTCGAAGCCGTCCATCTCTACCAGCAACTGGTTGAGAGTCTGCTCACGCTCGTCGTGACCGCCACCCATGCCGGCACCACGGTGGCGACCGACGGCGTCGATTTCATCGATGAAGATGATGCATGGAGCGTGTTTCTTGGCCTGTTCAAACATGTCGCGAACACGGCTGGCACCAACACCGACAAACATTTCTACGAAGTCGGAACCGGAAATGGTGAAGAACGGCACTTTGGCTTCGCCAGCAATCGCCTTGGCCAGCAGGGTTTTACCGGTACCAGGTGGACCCACCATCAGCACGCCGCGAGGAATGCGACCACCCAGACGTTGAAACTTGCCCGGATCACGCAAGAACTCGACCAGCTCACCGACTTCTTCCTTGGCTTCGTCACAACCAGCAACGTCACCCAAGGTGGTTTTCACCTGATCCTCGGAGAGCAGGCGCGCTTTGCTCTTGCCGAAGCTCATTGGCCCGCCCTTTCCACCGGCGCCGCCCTGCATCTGCCGCATGAAGAACATGAACACGGCGATGATCACCAGGATCGGGAAGCTAGCGACCAAGAGCTGAGTCCAGATGCTTTGCTGTTCAGGCTGCTTGCCTTCGACTACGACATGGTTGTCCACGAGGTCGCCGATCAGACCGTTGTCCTGGATTGCCGGACGAATGGTCTTGAAGCTGTCGCCATCGTTGCGTTTGCCGGTAATCACGTAGCCATCAACCGCTACGCGCTCGACCTTTCCATCCTTGACCTGCTGGATGAAGTCGGAATAGTTGAGGGTCTGCGGCTCGTTAGGGCTGGAGAAGTTGTTCATCACTGTCACCAGGACAGCCGCGATGATCAACCACAGGATCAGATTCTTTGCCATATCGTTCAATTAACTACCCTCTGAAGCAAGCTCCGCTAATGGCGCGCGCTTCGCATGATATTCACCGGCCTAACTTACTACATTACCTACGACTCTGGCAGGCGCCGTCTGTAACCCTTTGTGAAACACTTTCTACACAATATTCGCTAATGCTCACGGGGCGAAATACGAAAATCCTATCGACCCGCAAAAAAACCTCGATTTACTCACTACGGCCGCGGTAGCCCCAAGCCAGCATGTATTGCTCGCGGGAACTGCCACGGGAAGAGTCCGGCTTGATCATCTGGACCTTGTCGAATTTCTGACGAGCGTCCTTCACGTAAGCATCAAACCCTTCGCCCTGAAACACCTTGATCACGAAATTACCACCCGGCTTGAGTATCCGAGCCGCCAGATCAAGAGCCAGCTCACATAGAAACATGGCTTTTGGCATGTCCACCTCAGGCGTACCACTCATATTGGGGGCCATATCGGAAATCACAAGGTCCACCTGCGAATTACCCACGGCCTCAAGGATCTGAGCGAGCACTTCGTCCTGGGTGAAGTCACCCTGGATGAAAGTCACGTCCGGAATGCTGTCCATTTCCAGGATGTCCGAGGCGATCAGACGCCCCTGACCACCGATCAGCCGACTAGTGACCTGCGACCAGCCGCCGGGCGCCGCACCCAGGTCGACAACGCTCATACCCGGACGGATCAGCTTGTATTTCTCCTGGACCTCCAGAAGCTTGTAACTCGCACGCGAGCGGTAACCATCCTTCTGCGCCTGCTTCACATAGGGATCATTGACATGTCTTTTCAGCCAACCAAGGCTTGTCTTGGAACGCGCCATTGGGCACCTCGATGATAAGGGTCGTGATTAATTGGGCGGATCCACGAACCCTCGGGTAAAATGGCCGCCATTTTACAGAATCCAGACTAAAGGGTCAGATTATGCCGCTCACTCAAGAGCAGAAGAAACAGTACAAATCCATTGGCCACCATCTGAAACCAGTTTTGACTGTGGCTGACAACGGTTTGACTGAAGGTGTGTTAGCCGAACTTGAACGCGCTTTGGCGGATCACGAGCTGATTAAAATCAAGCTCAACATCCTCGATCGCGAGTCGCGCCTGGCGAACATTGCAGAACTGTGCAAGGTCGGCAAAGCGGACCTGGTTCAGGTCATCGGCAAGATGGCACTGATTTACCGCAAGAACTTCAGCGTCAACAAGCAGCTGTCGAACGTCCATCGCTTCAAGTGATGACAAGGGTCAAGGGTGTGCTTCGCGCACCCTGCCGCTCCATCCAGGCACCGGCTGCAACACCAGCACCAGCCCGGAAAAGCCCAGAACAAGATAGCTGAACACCTGCCAACGCACGGCATCCGGCCAACCGATACGCACCGCGACATACATCGCACACGCGAACAGCGCCATCAGCAGAAGTTGCCCGCGAGTATCGCGCCATAGACTGGCAAGGCCCTCGGCCTGAACCAGCACCAAAGCCTGAAAAATCACACACGCTGCGGCGAACCCCACCATCAGCGCATCAAGCATGCCTGCGATTTCGTCGATCAGCAGCGGTGCCAGGCCAATTTTGCCCAGCACCGGCAGCAGACCGATGTGCAATAGCCACAGACCACCAACCCACAACATCTGAGTCAGCTGCCAAAGCAAGGCGCCCGCGCGTAGCGGGCGCCTGCGCTTAGATGTGGCGAACTTCGACAATCTCGTACTCGATAACGCCGCCAGGCGTTTTCACGGCAACCACATCACCCTCTTCCTTGGCAATCAAGGCGCGGGCCAATGGCGAGCCGACCGAAATCTTGCCGAGCTTGAAGTCAGCCTCATCCTCACCAACGATGTGGTAAGTGACGCTTTCATCCGTCTCGACGTTGGCGATTTCAACGGTGGTGCCGAAGATCACTTTGCCGGTGTGAGGAATGGTCGTGACATCAATGATCACCGCGTTTTGCATGCGGCCTTCGATGTCGCGGATCCGCGCCTCGACCATACCTTGCTGCTCGCGAGCAGCGTGGTATTCGGCGTTTTCTTTCAAGTCTCCCAACTCGCGGGCCGTACCGATGTCCTGGCTGAGCTTCGGACGGACGACCTTGGTCAGGTGAGCGTGTTCTTCTTCCAGGGCTTTAGCGCCCTTGACGGTCATTGGGTATTTGATCATGCCTTCAATCCTGCGTGTAGATCCTGCAAGCGGCGCACGGTCTTCTCGGGACCGAACTTCAGCGCTTCGCAGATAGCTTCGCCAGCAGCAATGGTAGTGGTGCAGTAAATCTTGTGCTGCAAGGCATTACGACGAATGGAATACGAATCAGCGATCGACTGACGACCTTCGGTGGTGTTGATGATCAGGGTGACTTCGTCATTCTTGATCATGTCGACCACGTGCGGACGACCCTCGGTCACCTTGTTCACACGACGCACTTTCAGGCCTGCGGCTTCGATCAGCTTGGCAGTACCGGCAGTGGCGACCACTTCGAAGCCCAAGTTGATCAGATCACGGGCCACGCCTGCAACCAGTGGCTTGTCGTCATCACGCACGCTGATGAACGCGGTACCACCGGTCGGCAGCACTTCGCTGGCGCCCATTTGGGCTTTGGCAAACGCTTCACCGAAGGTGTCGCCCACGCCCATCACTTCACCGGTGGACTTCATCTCTGGGCCCAGGATCGGGTCCACGCCAGGGAATTTGGCGAATGGGAACACCGCTTCTTTCACACTGTAGAAGTTCGGAATGATTTCTTTGGTGAAGCCGATTTCCTTCAGGGTTTTACCGGCCATCACGCGAGCCGCGATCATCGCCAGGGAAACACCGATGCACTTGGACACGAACGGTACGGTACGGGAAGCGCGCGGGTTGACTTCGATGACGTAGATGTCTTCGCCTTGCAGCGCCAACTGAACGTTCATCAGGCCGACAACGCCCAGTTCCAGGGCCATTTTCTTGACCTGTTCGCGCATCTCGTCCTGGATGTGTGCAGGCAGCGAGTACGGCGGCAGGGAGCATGCAGAGTCACCGGAGTGAACGCCGGCCTGCTCGATGTGCTGCATGATTGCGCCGATCACTACGTCGGTGCCGTCGCAGACCGCATCCACGTCCATTTCGATGGCGCAGTTGAGGAAGTGGTCGAGCAGCACCGGGCTGTCGTTGGACACTTTCACCGCGTCGCGCAGGTAGCGCTTGAGCTCTTCTTCTTCGTAAACGATTTCCATCGCACGGCCGCCCAGTACGTAGGACGGACGAACCACCAGCGGGTAACCGATCTTGCTGGCCGCACGAATCGCTTCGTCTTCGCTGCGCACAGTGGCGTTTGGCGGCTGACGCAGGTTCAGGCGCTCAACCATTTGCTGGAAGCGCTCACGGTCTTCGGCACGGTCAATAGCGTCAGGGCTGGTGCCGATGATCGGCACGCCAGCTTCTTCCAGGGCACGAGCCAGTTTCAGCGGGGTTTGGCCGCCGTACTGGACGATCACGCCTTTTGGCTTCTCGACGCGGCAGATTTCCAGCACGTCTTCCAGGGTCACCGGCTCGAAGTACAGACGATCGGAGGTGTCGTAATCGGTCGAAACGGTTTCCGGGTTGCAGTTGACCATGATGGTCTCGTAACCGTCTTCGCGCAGCGCCAGTGCCGCGTGTACGCAGCAGTAGTCGAACTCGATGCCTTGGCCGATACGGTTTGGACCGCCGCCGAGGATCATGATCTTGTCGCGGCCCGACGGCGCGGCTTCGCACTCTTCCTCGTACGTCGAGTAGAGGTAAGCGGTGTCGGTGGCGAACTCGGCCGCGCAGGTGTCAACGCGCTTGTAGACCGGGAAGATTTCCAGCTTGTGACGGTGGCGACGCAGAGCCTTCTCGGTCACGCCCAGCAGCTTGGCCAGACGCATGTCGGAAAAGCCTTTGCGCTTGAGGCGGAACATCAAGTCGTGGTCGATGCTGGCCAGACCCAGGGTCTTGACCTTCTCTTCTTCCTTGATCAGATCTTCGATCTGCACCAGGAACCACGGGTCGATCATGTTCATGCCGAAGATGTCTTCGACCGACAGGCCGGCGCGGAAGGCGTCAGCCACGTACCAGATACGCTCGGCACCCGGCACGGTCAGTTCGCGCTTGAGCACGCTCATGCTTTCCGGGTTGCTCAGGTCGAGCTTCTCGTCCAGACCGCAAACGCCCACTTCCAGACCGCGCAGGGCTTTCTGCAGGGATTCCTGGAAAGTCCGGCCGATGGCCATGACTTCACCGACCGACTTCATTTGAGTGGTCAGGCGCGCGTCGGCTTTCGGGAATTTCTCGAAGGCGAAGCGTGGCAGCTTGGTGACGACGTAGTCGATCGACGGCTCGAAGGATGCAGGAGTAGCGCCGCCGGTGATTTCGTTCTGCAGCTCGTCCAGGGTGTAGCCGATCGCCAGCTTGGCAGCGATACGCGCAATCGGGAAACCAGTGGCTTTCGAGGCCAGTGCCGAAGAGCGAGATACACGCGGGTTCATCTCGATCACGACCATACGGCCAGTGTCGGGGCAGATGCCAAACTGAACGTTGGAGCCGCCGGTTTCCACGCCGATCTCACGCAGTACCGCCAACGAGGCGTTACGCATGATCTGGTATTCCTTGTCCGTCAGGGTCTGTGCCGGAGCAACGGTGATCGAGTCACCGGTGTGCACGCCCATCGGGTCAAAGTTTTCGATGGAGCAGACGATGATGCAGTTGTCCTTCTTATCGCGGACAACCTCCATCTCATATTCTTTCCAGCCGATCAGGGATTCGTCGATCAGCAGCTCTTTGGTCGGCGACAGGTCGAGACCGCGGGCGCAGATTTCTTCGAACTCTTCACGGTTGTAAGCGATACCGCCACCGGTGCCGCCCATGGTGAAGGACGGACGGATGATGCACGGGAAGCCGAGCTTCTCGAGGACCACGTTGGCCTCTTCCATGCTGTGGGCGATACCCGAACGCGGGCAGTCCAGGCCGATGGATTTCATCGCCTTGTCGAAGCGCGAACGGTCTTCAGCCTTGTCGATGGTGTCAGCGTTGGCGCCGATCATCTCTACGCCGAACTTCTCCAGAACGCCTTCGCGCTCCAGATCCAGTGCGCAGTTCAGAGCGGTCTGGCCACCCATGGTCGGCAGCAGCGCGTCCGGACGCTCTTTCTCGATGATCTTGGCAACGGTCTGCCACTTGATCGGTTCGATGTAGGTGGCGTCAGCCATGTCCGGATCGGTCATGATGGTCGCTGGGTTGGAGTTCACCAGGATGACGCGGTAACCCTCTTCGCGCAGGGCTTTACAGGCCTGGGCGCCGGAGTAGTCGAATTCGCAGGCCTGGCCGATCACGATCGGGCCAGCGCCGAGAATCAGGATGCTTTTAATGTCTGTACGTTTTGGCATGGGTTTGTCACTCAAATCCGCAGGTCAGTCGGCAAGCCGTCTTGTTCAATCTTTGAAGACCTGAGGGGGCCACCGTGTGTCGGGACCGCCCTCAAGCTTTGCTACATCAAAGGCGAGCGATTAGCGTCGCTTGGCCATTTCGTTGATGAAGCGATCAAACAGTGGTGCTACGTCGTTCGGGCCAGGGCTGGCTTCAGGGTGACCCTGGAAGCTGAAGGCGCTCTTGTCGGTACGCTCGATACCTTGCAGGGTGCCGTCGAACAGCGATTTGTGGATCGCGCGGACGTTGGCTGGCAGGGTCGCTTCGTCTACCGCAAAACCGTGGTTCTGACTGGTGATCATCACCACACCGGTGTCCAGATCCTGGACCGGGTGGTTGGCACCGTGGTGACCGTGACCCATCTTCAGGGTTTTGGCACCGGAGGCCAGGGCCAGCAGTTGGTGACCAAGGCAGATACCGAAGACCGGAATTTCGGTTTCCAGCACATCTTTGATCGCCTGGATCGCGTAGTCGCAAGGCTCCGGGTCACCAGGGCCGTTGGACAGGAACACGCCGTCCGGCTTCAATGCCAGCGCTTCAGCCGCTGGTGTCTGCGCGGGCACTACCGTCACGCGGCAACCGCGCTCGACCAGCATACGCAGGATATTCAGTTTGACGCCGTAGTCGTAGGCAACTACGTGGTACGGCAGCTCGGAGGCTTCGATAGTCGCGTGGCTGTCGGTTTTCAAATCCCAGACAGTCGAGCGCCACTCGTATTTCTCTTTGGTGCTGACGACTTTCGCCAGGTCCATGCCTTTGAGGCCAGGGAACCCCTGAGCGGCGGCGATGGCGGCTTCTTCGGAAATGTTGTCACCGGCCATGATGCAGCCGTTCTGCGCGCCCTTTTCACGCAGAATGCGTGTCAGGCGGCGAGTGTCGATACCGGCGATTGCCACAACGTTGTTGGCTTTCAGGTAGTCGGACAGAGACATCGTGTTACGCCAGTTGCTCGCAACCAACGGCAGGTCACGAATGACCAGGCCAGCGGACCAGACTTGGTTGGACTCGGCGTCCTCCGGCGTGGTGCCGGTGTTGCCGATGTGCGGGTAAGTCAGGGTAACAATCTGTTGGGCGTAGGAAGGATCGGTAAGGATTTCCTGATAGCCGGTCATTGCGGTGTTGAACACCACCTCACCAACGGTTTGACCGTCGGCTCCAATGGCTTCGCCGCGAAAAATGCTGCCATCAGCAAGGGCGAGTATGGCTGGCTTAGTCAAGAAGACCTCCCGTAAATAAAGCCTGAAAGGGCGATCGCAGGTTGTAAAAAAGCGGAGTGACGTATGGACACGTCACCCCGCTTCTTCACCGAATAATTCTGCGCGCTTTTAGTGGACACACTAAAGCTGTAGCTTACAGAAAAAGGCATTTTTGGTCTACCGCCAATGAGCCTTAAAGGCCGGAGAATGCGACAGGACGTCGCTTGGCGTAATAAAACCGGGCCCAAACACTGTGTTGGAACCCGGTTTCGGGCGCATCTTAACGCAGATCGAGTACGTCTTGCATGTCGTAAAGACCCGGTTCACGACCGTCCAGCCACAACGCAGCACGTACCGCGCCCTTGGCGAAGGTCATGCGACTGGACGCTTTATGCGTGATCTCCAGTCGCTCACCCTCACAGGCGAACAGCACCGTATGGTCGCCGACCACATCACCACCGCGAACAGTGGCAAAGCCGATCGTTTCACGCTCGCGAGCACCGGTATGGCCTTCACGGCCATACACCGCAACCTTCTGCAGATCACGATCCAGGGCATTTGCGATGACTTCACCCATGCGCAGAGCCGTACCTGAAGGCGCATCGATTTTGTGCCGATGATGAGCCTCGATGATCTCGATATCCGCGTCATCACCCAGCACACGAGCAGCCATGTCGAGCAGCTTCAGCGACAGGTTTACACCGACACTGAAATTGGCTGCGAACACGATCGGAATTTCCTTGCCGGCCTCGGCCAGCAGTTGCTTCTGCGCGGCGTCCAGCCCTGTCGTGCCGATCACCATGGCCTTGCCCGCCTTACGGCAGAACGCCAGGTTTTTCAGCATGACTTCCGGGAGCGTGAAGTCGATCAGCACGTCAAACTCATCAGCCACTGCATCCAGATTGCCGGACAGTGGAACGCCGATCCGCCCCAGCGAGGCCAGCTCACCAGCATCCACGCCAATCAGCGTACTGCCGGGGCGCACGATGGCTGCCGTCAGCCCGGTCAGCGGTGCGCGTTGCTGAACCGCCTCGACCAGAATCTTGCCCATGCGCCCGGCAGCGCCCATCACAGCTATACGTCGCATGCCGACTCCTTACAAATCGCCGAAGAAGCGCTTCACGCCTTCGAACCAACCCGTGGTTTTAGGCGAATGGCTGTTGTCATCTGCCAGCGAGCTACGGAACTCTTCCAGCAGTTCGCGCTGACGACGCCCCAGATTGACCGGGGTTTCGACCGCCACTCGGCACATCAAGTCACCAGCACCGCCACCGCGCACTGGCGCAACGCCCTTGCCGCGAACACGGAACTGCTTGCCGGTCTGAGTCCCTTCAGGGATTTTCAGTTTGACTCGACCATCGAGGGTCGGAATCTCCAACTCACCACCCAGCGCAGCATCGACAAAGCTGATTGGAACTTCGCAGAACAGGTGCTTGCCGTCGCGCTGGAAGATCGCGTGCTCACGCACGTTGATCACCACGTACAGGTCGCCAGTCGGACCACCCTGAGCCCCCGCCTCGCCTTCGCCGGACAGACGAATTCGATCACCGGTATCGACGCCGGCCGGCACTTTCACCGAAAGGGTTTTGTACTCTTCGACACGACCTTGACCGTCGCACGAGTCGCACGGATCGGAAATGATCTTGCCCTGGCCATGGCAGCGCGGGCATGTCTGCTGCACCGAGAAAAAGCCCTGCTGCATACGGACTTGACCGATACCGCCACACGTCGGGCAAGTGATCGGCGAGGAGCCTTTCTTGGCACCCGAACCGTCGCACGGCTTGCAGTTGACCAATGTCGGAACACGGATATTCACGGTCGTGCCGCGCACCGCTTCTTCCAGATTCAGTTCCAGGGTGTAACGCAGGTCGCTGCCGCGCTGAGCGCCGCCACGAGAACCGCCGCGACCGCCACCGAAGAAGTCACTGAAGACATCACCAAAGATGTCGGAGAAGTTCTGACCGCCAAACCCGGCACCACCGCCGCCCATGCTCGGATCGACACCGGCATGACCATACTGGTCGTAGGCCGCACGCTTGCTGGAATCGGACAGGACTTCGTAGGCCTCGTTGGCCTCCTTGAACATATCTTCCGACGCTTTGTCATCGGGATTACGGTCCGGGTGGTGCTTCATCGCCAGGCGACGGTAGGCCTTTTTCAGGTCTGCTTCGCTAGAGCCACGCTCAACACCCAATATTTCGTAATAGTCACGCTTTGCCATAAGTCTTTGCACTCTTAAGGACGTCCGGCAAACCTCTCCTGAGCCTTGCCAAACTCGTTGAGCCCCAATACAGGCCCGGACCCAACTCACGTCAATTCAACGATCCTGGTCTTTGATTCGATGCGGTACTTTCAGCTCGAAAAGCAGGAGCATTCCCGGCCATACCGCCAACACACGAGCCTTGTCGCATGCTGTAAAAATTCGCTAACTCCAGACACGCCAACGCGGGAGCAAGCCCCCGCGCGGCGACATCCTACCAGTCACTGCCTAAAGGCAGTCAACCGGCCGACCAACAACTTACTTGTGGTCTTTGACTTCTTCGAACTCAGCGTCGACGACGTCGTCAGCCTTCTCAGCCGATTCGCCTTGCGGTGCAGCACCTTCAGCAGGTTGAGCCTGCTCGGCGTACATCTTCTGCGCCACTGGAGCGGAGACTTTCGACAGCTCTTCAACCTTGGCTTCGATCGCGGCCTTGTCGTCGCCTTTGACAGCGGCTTCCAGCGCAACAACAGCAGCTTCGATTGCAGTCTTCTCTTCAGCAGTCACTTTATCGCCAGCGTCTGCGACCATTTTGCGAGTCGAGTGAACCAGCGCATCGCCCTGGTTGCGAGCGGTTGCCAGCTCTTCGAACTGGCGATCTGCGTCGACGTTGGCTTCAGCATCGCGAATCATCTGCTGAATCTCTTCCTCGGACAGACCGGAGTTGGCCTTGATCACGATCGACTGAGTCTTGCCGGTAGCCTTGTCTTTGGCGCCTACGTGCAGAATGCCGTTGGCGTCGATGTCGAAGGTCACTTCAATTTGTGGCACGCCACGTGGTGCTGGTGGAATCTCGGCCAGGTCGAACTTGCCCAAAGACTTGTTCTGAGCGGCTTGCTTACGCTCACCTTGCAGCACGTGAATGGTCACAGCGCCCTGGTTGTCGTCGGCAGTCGAGAACACTTGCGATTTCTTGGTAGGAATCGTGGTGTTTTTCTCGATCAGCGCGGTCATCACGCCGCCCATGGTTTCGATACCCAGAGTCAGCGGGCTAACGTCCAGCAGCAGAACGTCTTTCACATCACCGGCCAATACTGCGCCCTGGATAGCAGCACCCATGGCAACCGCTTCGTCCGGGTTCACATCTTTACGCGCTTCTTTACCGAAGAACTCGGTCACCAGCTTCTGAACCAGTGGCATACGGGTCTGACCGCCGACCAGGATCACGTCGTTGATGGCGCCAATGTCGATGCCGGAGTCTTTCAGAGCGATGCGGCAAGGTTCGATGGTGCGTTGAACCAGGTCTTCTACCAGCGCTTCGAGCTTGGCGCGGGAGATTTTCACGTTCAAGTGCTTAGGACCGGTGGCGTCTGCAGTGATGTACGGCAGGTTCACGTCGGTCGAATTGCTCGAAGACAGTTCGATCTTGGCTTTTTCGGCGGCTTCTTTCAGGCGCTGCATGGCCAGCGGGTCACCTTTAAGGTTCATGCCGCTTTCTTTCTTGAATTCGTCAACGAGGTAGTCGATCAGACGAATGTCAAAGTCTTCACCGCCCAGGAACGTGTCACCGTTGGTGGCCAATACTTCGAACTGGTGCTCGCCATCGACTTCAGCGATTTCGATCACGGAAACGTCGAAAGTACCGCCGCCCAAGTCGTAAACGATCACGGTGTGATCGCCCTTCGCCTTGTCCATACCGTATGCCAGAGCGGCTGCGGTTGGTTCGTTGATGATACGTTTTACGTCCAGGCCCGCAATACGGCCGGCGTCTTTGGTAGCTTGACGCTGGCTGTCGTTGAAGTAGGCCGGAACGGTGATCACCGCTTCGGTCACTGGCTCGCCGAGGTAGTCTTCGGCGGTCTTCTTCATTTTCTTCAGAATTTCAGCCGAGATTTGTGGCGGCGACATTTTCTGGCCGTTCACTTCAACCCACGCATCGCCGTTATCAGCCTTGGCGATTTTGTACGGGACCATCTTGATGTCTTTCTGTACGACTTCTTCGTCGAACTTACGACCGATCAGACGCTTCACCGCATACAGGGTGTTGTGCGGATTGGTCACAGCCTGACGCTTGGCCGATTGACCAACGAGGATTTCACCATCGTTGGCGTAAGCGATGATCGACGGCGTGGTACGCGTGCCTTCAGCGTTTTCAATAACTTTGGCTACGCCGTTTTCAAGCACGGAGACGCAGGAGTTAGTAGTCCCCAGGTCGATACCGATAATTTTGCCCATGTTCACTCTCCCGAAACTTTGGATTTGGTTGCCGCAGCAGTGGTGGCTAACTGCGGTAGCACTTAAACGCTTGACTTCTAAATGGGGGCCTTGCGGCTAATTTCAAGCCTGCTCGTCAATCGAAGGCGAAACCGGTGCCGGCGCCTTGCTGACCACGACCATGGCCGGGCGCAGCAGGCGACCGTTGAGCTGATAGCCCTTCTGGAACACCTTGAGCACGCTGTTCGGCTCGACGTCGGCGCTTTCCTGCATGGCCATTGCCTGATGCTGAACGGCGTTGAATGGTTCGCCATGCGGATCGATCGCTTCCAGGTGATAACGCTTCAGGGTGTCCTGGAACATTTTCAGGGTCAGCTCGATGCCTTCGCGCATTGGACGAATGCTTTCGTCGTCCGGGCTGGACAACTCCAGACCGCGCTCCAGGCTGTCGATGATCGGCAACAAGTCACCGGCGAATTTCTCCAGTGCGAACTTGTGAGCCTTTTCTACATCCTGCTCGGCGCGACGGCGGACGTTCTGCAGATCAGCCGCTACACGCAAAGCCTGATCATGAGCGCCAGCCAATTGCTCTTCGAGCACTTGAACACGAGCCGCCAGCTCATCACCCGAGACCTGGGCAGCCTGATCGGCGTCTAGATTTTGCGTATCCACTGTCTGTTCGTCAGCCATAGATTTCTCCTTTCAATATCGTCCGCGAGCTCAACTCGCGCTTCTGCCCAGCTATATGGGGCCGCAAAATTCAGCTTCAAGGGGCGCTGATTTATTAACCCTACAAAAAACACCTGCATTGGCATTCCCAGGCGCACTAAGGATTTCGTCGGATCAAGCAAATCGAGCTAAGGGAGGGCATTGTCAGCCAGAAACAAAACACTGTATAAATAACCAGACCTAAAGCCTGGGAGCGGCCTTTATGCTGGTGCACCTGTCCGTACATAACTACGCCATCGTTGAACATCTCGATCTCGAACTCGATCGCGGGATGAGCGTGATCACTGGGGAAACCGGCGCCGGCAAGTCGATCATGCTCGACGCCCTCGGCCTGACCCTGGGCGATCGCGCCGACAGCGGCGTGGTTCGCCCCGGCGCCGACAAGGCCGATATCCTGGCAACCTTCGATCTGGTCGACATTCCAGAAGCCAGTGCCTGGCTGGCCGAGCGTGACCTGGAGAGCGACGGCCCGTGCATTCTGCGCCGGGTGATCACCGCCGAAGGGCGCTCGCGTGGCTACATCAACGGCACGCCCTGCCCCCTCGGCGACCTCAAAGCCCTGGGCGAACTGCTGATCGATATCCACAGCCAGCATGAACATCAATCCCTGCTCAAGACCGACACGCATCGCCGCCTGCTCGACGAGTACGCGGGAGCAACGGACCTTGCCCGCCAGGTACACCTGGCCGCCCAACGCTGGCGCCAGACCCGCCAGGAGCTGGAACGCCTTTCCAATTCCGGCGATGAGCAGCGCGCTCGCCATCAATTGCTCAGCTATCAACTCGAAGAGCTGGAAAACCTCGGCCTCGGCGAAAGTGAGCTAGAGCAGCTGGAACAGGAACACAAGAACCTCACCAACGCCGAAACCCTGCTGGGCATTTGCCGGCAAGTGGTCGAACAATGCAGCGAAAGTGATTCCGGGAATGTGCTGAACGCCCTCACCGCCAGCCTCAATCGCCTTTCGAGCGTCAACAATTCGATTGGGGCCCTGGGTGAAGCCAGCAGCCTGCTGACCAGTGCACAGATCCAGGTTGAAGAAGCCGTGGGAGAACTGAACCGCTTCCTTGATAACTTCGATGCCGATCCAGCGCGCCTTCAGTACCTGGAGGAACGCCTTGATGCGATCTATACCATGGCGCGCAAACACCGCATCCAGCCGACTGAAGTGGCCGAGATGCAGCAGCGTTTGCTGGATGAAATTGAAACCCTGAATGCCAACGACGAATCCATCGAGCGACTGAGCGATGAACTGGCCTCCTATGCCCGTCATTATCAGGAGAAGGCTCGTGAGCTGAGCGATTTGCGTCATCAGGCGTCGAGCAGCCTGGCTTGCGCCGTAGAGCAGGAAATCCAGCGACTGGGCATGCCCGGCGGGCGCTTCACTATCGAACTGCGCCCCAACAGTAGCGATGAACTGCTACCCAATGGCCTTGAGCAGGTAGAGCTGCTGGTGAGTGCTAACCCGGGCCAACCGTTGAAAGCGCTGGCAAAAGTGGCATCCGGCGGCGAATTGTCACGGATCAGCCTGGCGATTCAAGTGATCACCGCGCAGACCTCCCGCGTACCGACCCTGGTGTTCGACGAAGTGGACGTGGGCATCGGCGGCCCGACCGCCGAAATCGTGGGCCAATTGCTGCGTCGACTTGGGGAGCGCGGGCAGGTATTGACGGTAACTCACTTGCCCCAAGTAGCAGCGCAGGGACATCAACATCTATTCGTACACAAAGTGCGCGGCGAAGATGCCACTCACACAGCCGTCTCCAAGCTGAGCAAGAACGATCGTGTTGAAGAAGTGGCGCGGATGCTGGGAGGCATCGACCTTACAAAGGAATCTCTGGCTCATGCCAGGAAAATGGTCGTCACCGCGAAAATTTAAGACCAGCAGAAAGCACGAAGGCGACCCTGGGGTCGCCTTCGCTCGTTTCGCGAACCTTAAGTTCGCGCGACATGCTTACTTTTTCTTGCGTACGTACAGTACAAGGTTGTGATCAACCATCTCGAAGCCATACTTGTCGACGATTGCCTTCTGCAGTCGCTCGATTTCTTCGTCGAAGAATTCGATCACTTCACTGGTCTCGACGTTGACCATATGGTCGTGATGCTTGCCGTCGTCCAGTTCGAAGACCGCATGGCCCCCGTCGAAGTTGTGCCGCACCACAAGGCCTGCTGCCTCGAACTGGGTCAGGACACGGTAAACCGTGGCCAGACCGACGTCCTCACCAGCCTCCATCAGCGCCTTGTAGACGTCCTCGGCACTCATGTGGCGTTGCTCGGCGGAATCGAGCATTTGCAGAATTTTGACCCGTGGAAGGGTCACTTTGAGGCCGGCTTTGCGTAGTTCGCTATTTTCAACCATGGTCAGCTTTCTCGCGATGCTGCTTCGCAGCTTCTCTTAATGCGGGTATGATCGGCGTTTACGTTGTCCCAGCCAAGATAGTGGAAGTCGCCCACCGATGCAAAACACCAAGCTCTTGCTAACCAGTTTCACCTTTGTGGGACTGCTCGCACTCGCCGGTTGTTCATTCCCCGGGGTTTACAAAATCGACATCCAGCAGGGCAATGTCGTCACGCAGGACATGATAAACCAGTTACGCCCGGGAATGACCCGCAAGCAAGTACGGTTTATCATGGGCAACCCTCTGTTGACCGACACGTTCCATGCCGATCGCTGGGATTATCTGTACAGCCTGCAACCGGGTGGTGGTGAACGCCAACAGGAACGGATTAGCGTTATCTTCAACCCAAATGACCAGCTTGTCAGCCTCTCTGGTGATTTCATGCCAGGCGTGAGCCGCGACGAAGCCATTCTCGGCAAGGACAGCGGCGCTACAGTTGCTGCGCCAGCAGAAAACGCCGAGAAGCCGAAACCAGAAAAACCGGTCAAGCCAGGTTCGTTGCTGGACCAGATCCAGAAGGATGTCGACGGTGTAGAAACCGCTCCAGTCCCGACTCCAGAACCTCTGGAAACCTCGCCGCAATAGTTTGCGACGCAATAAAAAACCCGGCATGTCCGGGTTTTTTATTGTCCAGCATTTGAGCGAATCACTGATTCCGGGTTTTGGCCTCAGCAGCCTTGGCTGCGCGCAACCGACGAACTTCTTTCGGATCAGCCAGCAATGGCCGGTATATCTCGATGCGATCTCCAGCCTGGGCAAGATGCCTGTCCGGATCAGCGATCACTTTACCGAAGATCCCCACCGGACAACTGGCCAGATCCAGCTCCGAAAACGCCTCGCCGATGCCTGACTTCAGCAAAGCCGCCCGCACGGTTGTTCCTGCCGGAACCGTCACCGAGAGAAGCACCTGACGATCAATGGCGGCATACACCACCTCAACGTCGATCACGGCCTCAACCATGCATCTGCTTGGCGCGTTGGCAGAAGGCATCCACCAGCGTATTGGCCGCCTGATTGAACAACGGCCCCAGGGTCGCGCGGACAATCGGCCCGGCGTAATCGAACGACAGGTCCAGGCTGATCTTGCAGGCTTTCTCGCCCAACGGCTTGAACACCCAGACGCCATGCAATTGATTGAACGGGCCTTCCTCGAGGTTCATCTCGATCGAATGCCCAGGCACCAGCGTGTTGCGCGTTACAAAATGCTGGCTGAGCCCGCCCTTGGCCACGCCGACGCTAGCGCGCATATGCTCAGGAGAACTCTCCAGGACTTCGGCCGAGGAGCACCACGGCAGGAATTCCGGATAACGGGCCACGTCGTTGACCAGGTCATACAGCGCTTGTGCCGGGTACGGCAGCAGGGCCGAACGTTGAATGTGTGTCGTCATGTCAGCGTCACTTCCACAGCTGGGCGGCAAACACTACGAGAATGCCGATGGGCGCCACATAGCGCATCAAGAACAAGGACAGGGTGAACAACACCGGGCTGCGGATCGACAACTCGTCTCGTACCGCTTCACGCCCCATCACCCAGCCTGCAAACACCACGAAACACAAACCACCGAGTGGCAACATGATCCGCGAGGTGAAGAAATCAATCACACCAAAGAAGTCCAGGCCACCGGCCGCACCCCATTGATAGAGGTGGAACACCCCGCCTTCGTTCACGAAAAATTTGGCTTCTTTCCAGATATTGAAGGAAAACACCGTGCCCAGACCGACAAACCAGCAGATAAATGCCAGCCAGAAGGTGACCCACGCGCGGCTGACTTTCGTGCGTTCAACCAGGTAAGCCACCATCGGCTCAAGCAGGGAAATCGCCGAACTCCAGGCAGCAATCGCTACGAGCACGAAGAACACTACGCCCATCAACTGGCCGAACGCTACGTTACCGAAGGCAAAGGGCAGACTGACGAACATCAGGCCAGGACCTTCGCTTGGGTTCAGACCGCCAGCGAACACAATCGGAAACAACGCCAGGCCGGCCACCAGGGAAACGAAGGTATCGAGCAGTGCCACGCCGACGATGGTGCCGGAAATCGATGAGTTCTTTGGCATATAAGCGCCGTAAATCATGATCGAACCGACGCCCACGCTCAGAGAAAAAAACGCGTGCCCCATGGCGGGCAGCAAGCCGTCGAGTACTTTTTCCGGGTGGAAGTCGAACATGAAATGCACGCCTTCCATGAAATGCCCGGTAGTCATGCTGTAACCCAGCAGAACAATCACCATCACAAACAGCAGCGGCATCATGATCCGCAAGCTGCGCTCCAAACCTGCAACCACGCCTTTGGCGATCACCACGGCCGATAGCAGCATGAAAATCGTGTGCCAAAGTGTCAGGCGCCACGGATCAGCAATGACATTGCCAAAGTACGCGCCGACCTGGTCGGGCGTTGCACCCTGGAAGTCGCCACGGCCCATGTCGATGATGTAATCCAGAGACCAGCCGCCCACCACACTATAGAAAGACAGGATCAGCAATGCCGTGATCATCCCGGCGAATGCGCCCCAGGACCATTTACCCGAGTGCCCGGCTTCCAGCGCCAATACCTTTAAGGCGTTGGCCGGGCTTTGACGTGCACGACGGCCGATCAGGGTTTCGGCCAGCATGACCGGCACACCGATCAGCGCGATACAGGCCAGGAACATCAGCACGAAGGCGCCGCCGCCGTAGACGCCGACCATGTACGGGAATTTCCAGATACTACCCAGGCCCACGGCCGAGCCCGTCGCGGCGAGTATGAAGACCCAGCGGCTAGCCCAACTGCCGTGGACAGAAACCTTGTCTGTCGACATCGTTATCACGCCCAAGCGTTCAAAAAAGAGGCCGCATTGTCCGGGATTCAATCAACCTGCTCAAGCACGTAGCGATACCGTAGCCGACTCGCGTGCAACTCCCTATAATGCCGCCCCTATGGCTAAACAGAAGAAACACCCAACAGGGACCATCGCGCAAAACAAAAAGGCGCGACACGATTACTTCATCGAGCATAAGTTCGAGGCTGGTCTGGTCCTGGCCGGCTGGGAAGTAAAAAGTCTGCGGGCAAGCAAGCTACAACTGGTTGACAGTTACGTACTGCTCAAGGATGGCGAAGCCTGGCTGCTCGGCAGCCACATTACGCCGCTGATGACCGCCAGCACCCACGTCATAGCTGATCCGACCCGCACCCGAAAATTGCTGCTCAACCGGCGCGAGCTGGAAAAGCTGGCCACGGCCGTGCAGCAAAAAGGTTATGCCTGCGTGTGCCTGTCCTGGTACTGGAGCAAGCACATGGTCAAGTGCGAGATCGCCCTGGGCAAGGGTAAGAAGGAATACGACAAGCGTGATACCGAACGCGAACGCGACGCCGGTCGCGAGTTGCAGCGTGCGGTGCGCAACAAGGGCAAGGAAGATTAATCTTTCAGCCTGAGCGTTGTGGCGCTAGCGAAAAGATCGCAGCCTGCGGCAGCTCCTACATAGATCGCGTATCCATGTAGGAGCTGCTGCAGGCTGCGATCTTTTGTTTCAAACAATCACATCCCCTTGCGCCGCTCCGCCCGAGCCATGCGCTGTACTTCTTGACGCACTTCTTCCAGCACTTCCTGCACGTACAAAATGTGTCGGCTGGAGACTTCCCGCGCCTGCTCGGCCCTTCCTTCAATAATCGCCAGGTACAACTCCCGGTGTTGCGTGATAAGCATGTCGCGAGTTTCTGTACGCTGCTTGTACATCCCGCCGATATTGGTCACCACGTTGCGTTTGAGCAGATCGAACAAGCCGCGAATGGTGTGCAGCAACACCGCGTTGTGACTGGCCTCAGCAATTGCCAGGTGGAATTTCGCATCCGCTGCCCCCTCTTCCGCCCGACTTACCTCGTCGTGACGCGTATAGCAGTCCTGCAATTCGTTGAAGGCCGCGGTCAATCGCTCGCGATCAACGTCCGTAGCACGCATGGCTGCGTAATAGGCGCAGGAGGCTTCCAGGGTGTGACGAAATTCCAGCAGATCGCGCTGCGCTTCAGGGTTGCTTTCCAGCAAATGCAGCAGCGGATCGCTGAAGGTTGACCCCAGCGACTCCACCACATAATTGCCGCCACCCTGGCGACTGACCAGCAAGCCCTTGGCCGCCAGTTTCTGAATCGCTTCGCGCAACGAAGGGCGTGACACGCCGAACTGCTCGGCCAACGCACGTTCGGCCGGCAAGCGCTCACCCGCCTTCAGCGTGCCCTCGAGAATCATCCCCTCGAGCCGCTCGACAATATCGTCAGACAAACGGCGCTGACGAATTTGATCAAACCCCATAACTCAATTCTCCACGATCCCGACGTCTCGCCGGGGTCTCTATTCTGGCCTATCAGGGCTGTGTCAGCACCTGCCAGACGGCATTTGGTCGAACGGACCAGATGACTTCTGCACCGCGTATTCGACAAAAGTTTTAGAGCGGCAAATTGACACGCCGCCTACAAGGCTTTTACCCTAGCCAACAGCGATTGTAAATTGGTATTACCAATTATCCAAGAACGCTGACCAGTGCCTGACCAACAACAATTAGGGGCCACCCCATATGCAAACCTGGCAACAGCTCTATACTCCGCTCGGCAGTCTCGGCGTGTCCGCGCTCGCGGCCGTTATCCCCATCGTGTTTTTCTTCCTGGCATTGGCCGTGTTCCGACTCAAAGGACACGTGGCCGGCAGCATCACACTGGCCTTGTCCATCGCCGTGGCGATCTTCGCCTTCCAGATGCCCGTCGACATGGCCTTCGCCGCCGCCGGCTATGGTTTCGCCTACGGTCTGTGGCCGATTGCCTGGATCATCGTGGCGGCGGTATTCCTCTACAAACTGACGGTCAAGAGCGGTCAGTTCGAAGTGATCCGCAGCTCGGTGCTGTCGATCACCGACGACCAGCGCCTGCAAGTGCTGCTGATCGGCTTCTGCTTCGGCGCCTTCCTGGAAGGTGCCGCCGGTTTCGGTGCGCCGGTCGCGATTACCGCCGCACTGTTGGTAGGACTGGGCTTCAACCCGTTGTACGCTGCGGGCCTGTGTCTGATCGCCAACACCGCACCGGTCGCTTTCGGTGCCTTGGGGATTCCGATCATTGTCGCCGGGCAAGTTACCGGTATCGACGCGTTCAAGATCGGCGCCATGACGGGCCGCCAACTGCCGCTGCTGTCGCTGTTCGTGCCGTTCTGGCTGGTGTTCATGATGGATGGCCTGCGCGGCGTTCGCGAAACCTGGCCGGCAGCACTGGTGGCCGGCTTGAGCTTTGCCATCACCCAATATTTCACATCGAACTTCATCGGCCCGGAACTGCCGGACATCACCTCGGCCCTGGTCAGCCTGATTTCCCTGACACTGTTCCTGAAAGTCTGGCAACCGAAACGCGCCGCAGGTCAACACATCGTCGGTGCCGTCTCGGCTTCCGTGGTGAGCGCCAGCGCTGGCGGTTTCGGCCTGCCGCGCAGCACCGTGGCTTCGCCCTACAGCCTCGGTGAAATTCTCAAAGCCTGGTCACCCTTCCTGATCCTCACCGTGCTGGTGACCATCTGGACCTTGAAACCTTTCAAGGCGATGTTTGCCGCTGGCGGGTCGATGTACAGCTGGGTGTTCAACTTCGCGATCCCGCACCTGGACCAAATGGTGATCAAGGTCGCACCGATCGTGGCCGCTCCGACCGCTATCCCGGCGGTGTTCAAACTCGACCCGATTTCCGCGACCGGCACGGCGATTTTCTTCTCCGCGCTGATCTCGATGCTGGTACTGAAGATCAATGTCAAAACTGGTCTTACCACTTTGAAAGAGACCTTCTACGAGCTGCGCTGGCCGATTCTGTCCATCGGTATGGTGCTCGCCTTTGCCTTCGTCACCAACTACTCGGGCATGTCTTCGACCATGGCTCTGGTACTGGCCGGCACCGGCGCAGCCTTCCCGTTCTTCTCGCCGTTCCTCGGCTGGTTGGGTGTGTTCCTGACCGGTTCCGATACCTCGTCCAACGCACTGTTCAGTTCGCTGCAAGCGACCACTGCGCACCAGATCGGCGTCAACGATGTGTTGCTGGTTGCGGCGAACACCAGCGGTGGCGTGACCGGCAAGATGATCTCGCCACAATCGATCGCCGTGGCCTGCGCCGCGACCGGCCTGGTAGGCAAGGAATCGGATCTGTTCCGTTTCACCCTCAAGCACAGCCTGTTCTTCGCAACGATCGTCGGCCTGATTACCTACATCCAGGCCTATTGGCTCACTGGCATGTTGGTGCACTAAGGACTACAGAAAACACCGATAAAACCGACGCCGGACCACGATTCCGGCGTCAGCTATTCACAACCCGGTCTGTAAGGCTGCTGAAAGCTTGCCTCTCTATATTCAGCAGCCTCAACAGACGGATAACCGGGACTACCCGGAGACACGCCTGATGAGCGAGCTTTTTTACAACGCAGCGCCGAATGCGACCCGCGTCGCCCCGCCACTGCCCGAGCCTCGGCAATACCCCAGCGAGAAACCGTCACGGGTCTACCTGTTCGGAACCTGCGTGGTGGATTTGTTCTACCCTGAAGCCGGGATGGACGCGATTCACTTGCTGGAACGCGAAGGCATTCGTGTCGAGTATCCGCAGGGGCAAAGCTGCTGCGGGCAACCGGCCTACACCTCGGGTTACACCGAGCAGGCGAGGACCGTGGCACGCTCGCAACTGGCGCTGTTTGCCGGGGACTTTCCGGTGGTGGTGCCATCGGGATCGTGTGCCGGGATGTTGCGCGAACACTACGTCGACTTGTTCAAGGACGAGCCGGACACGCTGATACAGGTTCAGGCGCTGGCTGCCCGGACTTATGAACTGGCCGAGTTTCTGTTGTTTGTCTGCCAGGTGCAGCTCAAGGACAGTGGCGAGCCAGTCAAAGTAGCGTTGCACACGTCGTGCTCGGCACGCCGTGAGATGAACACCCACTTGCATGGCCGCGAGTTGTTGGCGCAGCTGAGCAATGTGGAGCGAGTCGACCACAACCATGAAAGTGAATGCTGTGGCTTCGGTGGGACTTTCAGCGTCCGTATGCCAGACATTTCCGGCGCGATGGTGGCTGACAAGACCCGGTCGTTGAAGGAATCCGGCGCGCACAAGGTACTCAGTGCCGATTGCGGTTGCCTGATGAACATCAACGGCTCACTGGAGAAACAGCAGGAAGCGTTGCGCGGCCAACACCTGGCCAGTTTCCTCTGGCAGCGAACCGGAGGTGTTCAATGAACGCTTCCGCGATTATTCCTACGGTTGCCGTGGAAGAAGATTTTCGCACCCGGGCTCACAAGGCGTTGGGTGACAAGCAACTGCGAAATAACTTTCGCACGGCGATGGATTCGCTGATGACAAAACGGGCAGCGTCCTTCAGCGATGCCCACGAAAGAGAACATTTGCGAGTGCTGGGCAATACTGTCCGCGCCCGTGCTTTATCCAAGTTGCCCGACCTGCTCGAGCAGCTTGAACAGAACCTGACCCGCAACGGTGTGACAGTGCACTGGGCGGAAACGGTAGACGAGGCCAATGGCATCGTCCTCTCGATCATCCGCGCTCACGAGGGGCGGCAAGTGATCAAGGGCAAATCGATGGTCAGCGAAGAGATGGAAATGAATCACTTCCTCGCTGAACAGGGCATTGAATGCCTGGAATCGGACATGGGCGAGTACATCGTCCAGCTCGACCACGAGAAGCCTTCACACATTATTATGCCGGCGATCCACAAGAATGCCGGTCAGGTCGCGTCCTTGTTCCACGACAAACTTGGCGTGGAATACACCAAGGACGTTGACCAACTCATTCAGATCGGTCGCAAAGTCTTGCGGCAGAAATTCTTCGAAGCGGACATCGGCGTCTCCGGCGTGAACTTCGCCGTGGCCGAAACCGGCACCTTGCTGCTGGTGGAAAACGAAGGCAACGGGCGCATGACCACCACGGTGCCACCGGTGCACATCGCCGTCACCGGCATCGAAAAAGTTGTGGAAAACCTGCGCGATGTGGTGCCGCTGCTGTCACTGCTGACCCGTTCAGCCCTCGGCCAGCCGATCACCACCTACGTCAACATGATCTCCGGCCCGCGCAAGGAACATGAACTCGACGGTCCGCAGGAAGTGCACCTGGTATTGCTCGACAACGGTCGCAGCCAGGCCTTCGCCGACAGCGAATTGCGCCAGACCCTGAACTGCATCCGCTGCGGCGCCTGTATGAATCATTGCCCGGTCTACACCCGAATCGGCGGCCATGCCTATGGGGAGGTTTACCCTGGGCCTATCGGAAAAATCATCACCCCGCACATGGTCGGTCTGGCGAAAGTCCCGGACCACCCGAGCGCCTCGTCGTTGTGTGGCGCTTGCGGTGAAGTCTGCCCGGTAAAAATTCCGATTCCGGCACTGCTGCGTCGCCTACGGGAGGAGAACGTCAAAGCCCCGGACAGCCCTCATCAAGTGATGCGCGGCCAGGGCAGCAAGTACTCGCGCAAAGAACGGTTTATCTGGAATGCCTGGGCGAAGCTCAACAGTTCACCCACGCTTTATCGACTGTTCGGCTTCTTCGCTACTCGCTTGCGAGCACTGGCGCCGAGCAACGTCGGCCCCTGGACGCAAAACCACAGCGCACCGAAACCCGCTGCCCGCTCACTGCATGACATGGCCCGCGAGCATCTGGCCAAACAGGGAGATCGCTGATGAGCGCCAAGCAAAATATCCTCGCCAAATTACGGAAAAGTCTGACCGGCGCCACACCGGTGCCTGACGAGTTCGACGTCGAACTGGTGACAGCGCCCTACACGTACACCGCCGAGCAACGCATCCCGCAGCTGCGCAAACTGATGGAAGCGGTACACACCGAAATCCACCTGACGTCCGCCGAAGGTTGGCCTTCGTTGCTTGCTCAATTGTTGCGGGACCGTCAGTTGCCGAGTTTGTTGATTGCACCGACGACGCCTCACGGTCAACGTATCACTCAGCACTGGGCGAAAAATCCTGATCTGCCAACGCTCAAATCCTACGACCGTCCGGTTGAAGAATGGAAGACCGAATTGTTCAATGACACGCCGGCCAGCCTGACCGGCACCCTCGGCGCAATCGCCGCCACAGGTAGCCTGATTCTCTGGCCGACGCGGGAAGAACCGCGCCTGATGAGCCTGGTGCCGCCAGTGCATTTCGCCCTGCTCAAGGCCAGTGAAATCCGCGACAACTTCTATCAAGTGCAGCAGGAATTCGAGTGGGCCCAAGGCATGCCGACCAACGCCCTGCTGGTATCCGGCCCGTCGAAAACCGCCGACATCGAGCAGGTCCTGGCCTACGGCGCTCACGGTCCGAAAGATCTCGTGGTCATGATCCTGGAGGACCAATGAATCTACCCGCGGCTTTCCTGCGAGATGCGCAGCAACTGATTCCCCAGGAGCGACGTTTCGACGATCCGCTGTCAACGTTGGCCTTCGGCACCGACGCCAGTTTCTACCGGCTGATTCCGAAACTGGTGATTCGTGTCGAGTCAGAAGATGAAGTAGTCGCGCTGCTGAAACTGGCGCAACGGGATCTAGTCCCGGTGACCTTCCGCGCCGCCGGCACCAGCCTGTCCGGCCAGGCCATCAGTGACTCGGTGTTGATCGTCCTGGGGGATAACTGGAACGGTCGCGAGATCCGGGGCCAAGGCACGCAAATCCGTCTGCAACCGGGTGTGATCGGCGCACAGGCCAACGCATGGCTGGCACCGTTCGGTCGCAAGATCGGCCCGGACCCGGCGTCGATCAATGCCTGCAAAATCGGCGGCATCGTCGCCAACAATGCCAGTGGCATGTGTTGCGGCACGGCGCAAAACACCTATCACACCTTGGCTGGCATTCGTCTGGTGCTGGCCGACGGCAGCCGTCTCGATACCGAAGATGCGGCGAGTGTTGCGGCGTTTCGTGAGAGCCACGTTACGCTGCTTGAACGCCTGGCAACGTTGGGCCGCGAAACCCGCGCCAATGCCGAGTTGGCGGCGAGAATTCGCCACAAATACCGTCTGAAAAATACCACCGGGCTGTCACTCAACGCCCTGGTGGATTTCGACGAGCCTGTGGATATCTTGAGCCACTTGCTGGTGGGCTCCGAAGGCACCCTCGGTTTCATCAGCGCGGTGACTTACGACACGGTGATCGACCACCCGAACAAGGCTTCGGCGCTGATCGTATTTCCGGACGTGGAGACCTGCTGCAACGCCGTCACCGTGCTGAAAAGCCAACCGGTGTCGGCCGTCGAACTGCTGGACCGACGCAGTTTGCGTTCGGTGCAGGACAAACCCGGCATGCCCGCTTTCGTACAACAGCTGTCGAACAATGCCTGCGCCTTGCTGATCGAATCCCGCGCCGCATCGTCCACACTGCTGCAGGAACAACTGGCGCACATCATGGCGTCGTTGACCTCGTTCCCGGTGGAAAAACAGGTCGACTTCACCGAAGACCCGGTGGAAAACGCCCGGCTCTGGGCGATCCGCAAGGACACCTTCCCCGCCGTCGGCGCCGTGCGCAAAACCGGCACCACGGTGATCATCGAAGACGTGACCTTCCCGGTTGAACAACTGGCCATCGGCGTAAACCGCCTGATCGAGCTGTTCGACAAACATCACTACGACGAAGCGATCCTTTTCGGACACGCGCTGGAAGGCAATCTGCACTTCGTCTTCACCCAAGGCTTCAACAACCCGGAAGAAGTCGCACGCTATCAGGCGTTCATGGACGACGTGGCGCAACTGGTTGCGGTGGAATTCGGCGGTTCGCTGAAAGCCGAACACGGCACCGGGCGCAACATGGCGCCCTTTGTCGAGCTGGAATGGGGCAGCGATGCCTACCAGTTGATGTGGCAGCTTAAACGCCTGCTCGACCCCAACGGCATTCTCAACCCGGACGTGGTGCTCAGCGAGGATCCGCAGATCCACCTCAAGCACCTGAAGCCGTTGCCGGCCGCCGATGAGATTGTGGATAAGTGCATCGAGTGCGGTTTCTGCGAACCGGTCTGCCCGTCGAAAGGCCTGACCCTGAGCCCGCGCCAGCGCATCGTGATCTGGCGTGACATTCAGGCGAAGAAACGCGCTGGCGTGGACACCACCGAACTCGAAGCCGCGTACGAATACCAAGGCATCGATACCTGCGCCGCCACCGGCCTCTGCGCACAACGTTGCCCTGTAGGAATCAACACCGGCGAGCTGGTGAAAAAGCTCCGCAGCCGGAAGGCAACTCATACGAAAACCGCCAATTGGCTGGAAGGCAATTTCGCCACTGCGCTGCAAGGCGCGCGTTTCACCCTGCATGTGGCCAATGGCGCGCGGATGCTGTTGGGGGCGCCACGATTGGCAAAGCTTTCGGCAACATTGACGCGCCTATCCAAAGGTCAGGTCCCACAGTGGACCAACGCCATGCCGCAACCGGAAAAAGCCATTCGCTTCAGCCCGACAGTGTCGGACGAACGCCCTCGAGTGGTGTACCTCGCGGCCTGCGTGTCGCGGGCAATGGGCCCGGCGGCGGGTGATAAAGAGCAAATGTCGCTGTACGACAAAACCCGTGGGCTGCTGGAAAAGGCCGGTTACCAAGTGGTCTTCCCGGACAATTTGGACAACCTCTGCTGCGGGCAACCGTTCGCCTCCAAGGGCTACGCCGAACAGGCCGAACACAAACGCCAGGAACTGATCGGCGCCTTGCTGCACGCCAGTCGCGGCGGGCTCGACCCGATCTACTGCGACACCAGCCCCTGCACCTTGCGCCTCGCCCAGGACTTGGGTGATGTGCGCCTGGACCTGTACGACCCGGTGCGTTTCATTCGTACGCATCTGATGGATCGTCTTGATTTCACGCCCCAGGAAGCGCCAATCGCAGTGCACGTCACCTGTAGCACCCAGCACCTTGGGGAAAGTCAGGCATTGATCGATCTGGCGCGCAAGTGCAGCAAAAACGTGGTGATTCCCGAGGGCATTCACTGTTGCGGATTTGCCGGGGACAAGGGTTTCACTACGCCGCAATTGAACGCTCATTCGTTAAGAACGCTCAAGAATGCGGTTCAGCAATGCAGCGAGGGGATTTCGACCAGCCGCACGTGTGAGATAGGTCTGACGCAGCACGGCGGAATTGATTACCACGGGCTAGTCTATCTGGTGGATCGGGTAACGCAGGCAAGGGTTACGCAAGAGAGATAGAACCCTGACGCGCTGCCGTAGTCCACAGAATTAGCCCGGTCGCTACCGGGCTTTACCCAAACTCGGCAGCCCGTCCTGACGGCCAGCGAAGTCTGGACCCTCAGTTCAAGGAGATACACATGAAACGTTCTGTACTGTTAGGTCTGTTCGTTACTGCCTCGCTGATGGCGTCCACCTCGTTTGCCGCCGAAGACCTCTGTGCGGTCAACTTGAAAACCATCGAAAATGCCAAGGCACAGATTCCTCCGGAAATGACTGAACAGGTAATGGACAGCGTCAAGAACGCCAAAGCCGATCAGGCAAAAGGCACCAAGGAAGGGACTGACGACTGCATCGCCGAGACCACCCAAACCATCCAGGACCTCAAGAACGCGAACAAAGGCGGGAAGTAACCCAGCACAAGGCCAACCTTCGGGTTGGCCTTGTGGGCCTTGTTGGCGTACACCGCACAAGCTAGTTGCTCATCAGGATTCAAAGAGCAACAGGCTTGGGGCTGTTTCGGATTGAAAAAACCGAATTCCTGCGCAGCTTCGTGGTCTTTTAAGTAGGCCCATCAATCGTGGCTTATTTTCCGACCTCGGCCGAGCCGCCCACTCATACGGCAGCACCGAGACCATCAGCACAAGGAGATATCCATGAAACGTACCGCACTCGCTGGTTTGTTCATGTCTGCTGCAATGTTGGCCTCTCCCGTATTTGCAGCGGACAACGACCTTTGTACGAGCAAACTGCAGGAGCTCGAAGCCAAAGTGAATGCGCTACCAGCGACCTCCACCAACGCACCGGAGATCAAAAGACTGCTGGCCAGCGCCAAAACTTCAAAAGCCGCCGGTGACGACAAGAAATGCGCCACCGAGGCCATCCAGGCATTGGCGCTGACAAACTGAGCAACGAACCCAACCCATAATCACTCGCGGCCAACCTTCCGGTTGGCCTTCTGACGTGTGTTGGCGTACACTGCGCAGGCTTGTTGCTCACTTTGATTCACAGAGCAACAGGCTCGGGGCCGTTTAGGATTCGACGCCGGTTGCGAAACTTTAGGTGCATGCCGAGTTGGTAACAGAACTCGTAAATCCACTGTTGCAACTTTCTATAGTTGCCAATGACGAAACCTACGGGGAATACGCTCTCGCTGCGTAAGCAGCCTTAGCCCTTCCCTCCTGGTACCTTCGGGTCCAGCAATCATCAGGGGATGTCTGTAAACCCAAAGTGATTGTCATATAGAACAGAATCGCCGTGCAGTACGTTGTGGACGAAGCGGCTAAAACTTACACAACTCGCCCAAAGCACCCTGCCCGTCGGGTCGCTGAGGGTTAACTTAATAGACACGGCTACGCATGTAGTACCGACAGCGGAGTACTGGCGGACGGGGGTTCAAATCCCCCCGGCTCCACCAAATACGAAGCAAAACAAAACCCGCCAAGTGCGGGTTTTGTTGCATCTGGGGTTTGGTCATATCTGTAGGCAGCATCACCACCCCCGGCAAAAGCAGGCCTGCCCGCGATAAGGCTCGCAAGACCACCACAAAAAACCCCGCAGCCAAGCCATCATCGTCGTCGCGACCTCCCACGGAGACGCCCATGCGCCAAGCCCTCCTCATCATCGACGTCCAGCCCGGTTTCGCCCCACATCAATGGCTCATCGAACGTATCCAGACACTCATCGATACCCTGCCCGGCGTCGCCACCGTCGAGCGCCACGACGAATCCAAAACACCCTTCCCGAAACAACTCGGCGGGCACCCCGCACCAGACGATGACAGCCTGATCCTGGTCGATCGCATTTTCATCAAGCACGGGTGAGTTGTAATCAACGTATTAGTCGGCGATTCAACGCAACTGGACCTATGCTGCGGGCTTACCTGCAACCGCTTGAGCAACCACTCACTCAGGAAGATCAACATGAACATATGGATCGCAGCCGTCCTGGCCGCCATGGTTTCTGTGCCTGTACACGCCGCCTCCGAGATCGCTCATCGTGTCGAGCAGGTCACCTTCAAAAATGGCTCCGACACCGTCAGGTTCGCCCAATCCATCAAAGGCCCGCTCACTGCTCAGTACCGTCTAAACGCCAAGGCCGGCCAAATGATGACCGTGGACTTCAAGTCTTCCAACGCCTCTGCCTACTTCAACATCACCGCGAAAGGTGCGGACTATGCGTTGTTTAACGGATCGATCATGGGCAATCACTTTCTGGGACCATTGCCCGCCGATGGCGAATATACGGTTCAGGTATACCTGATGCGCAACGCCGCTCGGCGCAATGAAGTGGCCAACTACAGCCTTTCATTAAGCCTGAACTCGGGTGATGCGACGGATAGCAACCAGCCGTTCGACCAGACACTTGAATTGCAGGGCATTGGCTTTCACGTGACGAGCGTGTCGATCGATGGAAATCGTGCTCTACGCATTGCCCCCCAAGGTCTGGAAATAGATAACTCAGAGATCGTACGCCCCCTCACCGGCACCATCGTCAGAGCAGAGGTCGCCGACCTTGATCGCAATGGCTCTCCAGAGATTTACGTCTTCATCAGGTCACCGGGACGCGGGATGCCGGGCAAGCTCATTGCTTACGCTGCCAACCGCAAAAAGTCGCTGAGCGAGATTTATCTACCGCCTGTCAGCGAGAACCCGAAAACAGCCGTGGGCTACCAGGGCGAGGATGAGTTTGCCGTGGTGGAAAATGCGTTGGTGCAACGGTTCCCGGTTTATGACAGCACAGATGCCGATGCGGGCAGGACGGGGAAAATTCGGCAGGTTCAGTACACGTTGATGCCTGGTGAGGCGGGGTGGGTTTTGAGGGCTTTGGGGACGACTGAGTATTGAAGGACGCTCGTTGCTGAGTTGCTCCCGTTCGCCCCCACGATCAAAGCCCAAACACTTCGGATGAAGACCCGGAGCCCTTCTACACTCATCTCTCACACGTTCAAAAACACTCATCAAACGAGCCCACATGACCACCCTCAACGACCGCTTGAAGCAAGGCAAGGATGCACGCAAGAACTGCTCCCGCAGTTCGCAGGCGGCCATAGGGAAACTAAATCGCGACCCGCTGCCGCTGATCAAAACGTCCAGTGAAGGCCGCATCAAGTCGCTGGTCGAGTTGCGCTATGGCCGCATGCTGGTCTCGCCGTTTACCTTCTATCGCGGCAACGCGCTGCTGCAAGCCCACGACTTGGCCGCAACATCCAGCATGGGCCTGATATCGCCCATCTGCGGCGACAGTCATCTGATGAACTTCGGCGGTTTTGCAACGCCGGAACGCAATCTGCTGTTCAGCGTCAACGATTTTGACGAAGCCCATCCCGGCCCTTGGGAGTGGGACTTGAAACGGCTGGTGGCGAGCTTCGTGGTGGCGGCACGCGACCTGCGCCATGGCGACACGGTCGAAGAAACTGTCTGCCGCCAGGTGGTCGGCGCCTACCAGCAGACCATGCTCGAATGCGCCGAACAAAGCGCCATGGAAACCTGGTACGAGTCCATCAGTTACCGCGATCTGCGGCAGCAGGCGAGCAAAGCGACACTGGAGCATGTAGAGCGCGCCATCGAAAAAGCTGAACGTCGCACCCATGCTGAACTGCTACCGAAAATCAGTGAACGTGACACACATGGCCGACTGATCATTCGGGATGACCTGCCGGAAATTTTCCATTTACACGAAAACACCACGCTGCTGGATGCCGACGACGACTGGCTGCGCCTGTCGGACTAGCGTGCGCTTTACGACGCCTTCATGCGCGACTATCCCGGCACACTGCAAGCCGACCGTCGTGAGTTGTTGGCGCGTTTTCACGTTCAGGACATGGCGTTCAAAGTGGTCGGAGTGGGCAGCGTCGGGACTCGATGCCTGGTGGCCCTGCTGACCGATGATCAGGAGTTCCCGCTGTTCCTGCAGTTCAAGGAGGCACGTCGTTCGGTGCTTGCCGATTATGTGAAGACTAAATCGCGGGTGCGGCATAACGGTCAGCGCGTGGTCGATGGCCAACGGTTGATGCAATCGGCCAGTGACCTGTTCCTCGGCTGGACCACCGGCCCCAGCGGTCGACACTTCTATGTGCGCCAGTTGCGCGACATGAAAGTCTCGGCTGAACTCGAGACGTTCGATGCGGACACCTTCGCCGCCTACGGACGCATTTGTGGTCGCGCGTTGGCCCGCGCCCATGCCAAATCGTCGGGAAACGCAGCACACATCAGCGGCTACATCGGCAAGAGCGATGCACTGGCCGACGCGTTGTTCAAGTATGCGCAAAGCTACGCCGAGCAGAATGAGCGCGACTTTGAGCGATTCCAGCAGGCTTGCCGCAAGGGCCGTTTGCGGGCACGCTCGGAAGTGGACTTTGCAGCGGATCATTTGCCGTAGGCGTGTCTCAGGGTCTGAAGCGGCGGGCACTCATCGACATGAATTTTTCTTCATCCCACGACCGTTCACCAACGGGTACATTGCGCTCGCTCATTCAAGAAACTACGGTTTGCCCGCCCTCCCGCGGGCTTTTTTTTGCCTGCTGTTTTGTTTTCAGTGGGCTCAAAACAGTATCTATGGGCACTTTAAACGATCAAAAAGCCGATCCGATTTCGCCAAAAAAGCCAATGTTTCCTTGTTTGTGCACCAACCGGAGGGACTTTATAGAGCCATACTCTAGAAAGAGTCAGGTTTTCGGGCCCTGCCGCAATCCCCTGACGCAAACCACTCCCGGCACCGCCATAGGGTGTACCATCAAGCACTGTTCATCGGATATCAGTTAGCCATGTCCACGCTAAGCGAAGAGAGCCGCCAGATCGTAGCTTCTCTGGCGCACCGCGTTGGCCCCAACGCTGACATTGCAACAGTCGCGCAAGCGATCGCATCAATATTGCAGGATATGGACGCAGCCCTCACGCCCATCATCGGCCAACAAGGGGTTGTCGCGCTTTATCGCCGCAGCCTTCATCTGTGCGCCTCCAGGCATCCGCGCCTGGCCGGCACCTATGACAGTGTGCAGGCGGCCTCCCTGGATCTGACTGCCCTCAAGTCCGTACTCGTCGCGCAAAGCGAAACCGATGCGCTGTTTTTCGGTGACGTGTTGCTGACCACGTTTTATGAGCTGCTGACCACGCTGATCGGGCCCTCGCTCACCGCACGTTTGCTTCGTGGCGTGTGGGAACCTTCTTTGAGCGACACCCCTTCGCAGGAAATTTCGCCATGAGCACCAAAGTGACTATCAACCGCCTGGCCACCGGCGTGCCAGGACTGGACGAGGTGCTGGGCGGAGGATTGCCGGAGTTTTCGTTCAACCTGATCGCCGGCCCGCCTGGCTGTGGCAAAACCACCCTGGCGCATCAGATGATGTTCGCCCTGGCGACGCCCGAGCGCCCGGCGCTGTTTTTTACGGTGCTCGGCGAGCCGCCGCTGAAGATGCTGCGTTACCAGCAGCAATTCGACTTTTTCGACAGCGAAGCGATCAACCAGTCGATCCGCTACGTCAACCTGGCGGACGACACCCTGGCCGGGAATCTGGACGAAGTGCTGCGGCGTATCGTCAGCGAGGTGGAGGCTCACTCCCCGTCACTGGTGTTCGTCGACTCGTTCCGTTCGGTGGTGCTGGCCAGCCAGACCCAGGACAACCCGAACAACAATCTGCCGCAGTTCGTTCAGCAACTGGGCATGTTGATGACCACCTGGCAGGCGACGACCTTCCTGATCGGCGAATACTTCACCGAAACCGACACCAACCCGATTTTCACCGTGGCCGACGGCCTGATCTGGCTGCGCCAGAGCGTTCAGCGCAATTCCATGGTGCGCAAGATGGAAATCATGAAGATGCGCGGCCAGCCAACGCTGCCAGGGCTGCACACCTTCCGTATCGCGACGTCGGGGATCAAGGTTTTTGCGCCTGCGGCCCTGAACCCGGTTGAAGCACCACTGGAGTTCCCCATCAAGCGCCTGAAAATGGGCGTGCCACAGCTCGACGAGATGCTGGGTGGTGGCCTGCCCCGTGGTTATTCCTTGCTGGTGGCCGGGCCGTCGGGCTCGGGCAAAAGCATTCTAGCGTCCACCTTCCTCGCCGAGGGCGCGAGAAATGGTGAAACCGGCGTGATCGCGGTGTTTGAACAACGGCCTAATCACTCCCAGAACGCCACCCTTGCGGACCTGATCCAGAGCGGACAGGTCAGTCTGGTGGACAGCCGCGCCCCGGACCTGTCCATCGACGAAATCGTGCATTTACTGCTCAGCGAGATCAGCCGACTGAAAGCCACCCGCGTGGTGATCGATTCGCTGTCTGGCTTCGAACTGGCGCTCGCGCCGACCTTCCGCGAAGACTTTCGCGAGTCGCTGTCGCGCATGGTCACTGCTTTGACGAGCACCGGGGTCAGCGTGTTGATGACCTCAGAGCTGGAAGACCGCTACACCGACCTGCGCTTCAGCCCTTACGGCACGGCATTTCTCACCGACGCCATCATCGTTCAGCGCTACATTGAAGTGCAGAGCCGCTTGCTGCGCATCATGGCCGTGGTCAAGGTGCGGGCCAGCGCTCACTCCGATGAGTTGCGCCAGTACCACATCGACAATAACGGTTTGCACATCGGCGAGATGTTGCCAGACCAGGAAGGCTTACTCGGTGGCCGGCCAACCCGGCAGCGTTTGGGCAAAGACGACGGATGAGCAAAAACCATGAGTGAGGCCAATGGCAAGAACGAGCAAGCGATGGCCACCGCCGCTCGCGAACTGTTCCTGCTCGGCCAGAAAACTGTTGAGGCACGGGCGGTGCTGGCGGCGCTGCGAAAAGAGCTGAGCGACGCCAACACCCGGCTGGTCGATAGCCAGCAGGTCGAGCAACTGATCGAGGCCAATCAGCAATTGGTGCTGGCGATTTTGCTGGCGCAGTCCGATGCAGAAAAACCCCAGCGCACGCAGGAAGAACAACGACTGTTCCTGGAGATGCGTGAAGCCAACGCGCAATTGGTGATCGCGGCCCTCAGCGCGCAAGACCTTCAAGCCTCGGCCGAACACACCCTGGAACAACAACGCAACATCCTCACCCTGGTGGCTCACGAACTGCGCAATCCGCTGACACCCATCAGCATGATCGCCGGACGTCTGGTACGCGTGCCCAGTGAGGAGCTGCCGCGCATGCAGGCACTGATCGAAGGCCAGGTGCAGCACATGTCGCGGCTGGTAGACGATTTGCTCGATGTCTCCCGCGCCAGCACCGGCAAGTTGCGCCTCGATTGCCGCATCGTGGACATGGTGCAGATCATCCATCAGGCCATCGACGTGTGCAGCCCGGTGATGACGGCTCACCATTTGCACTTCACCGCTGAACTGCCCGAGTGCGCGTTGGCGATGAATGGTGACCCTGTGCGCCTCACGCAGATTCTCGGCAACCTGCTGGGCAACGCGGCCAAATACACGCCACCGGGTGGCAATGTCACGCTTTCGGTCACGGCCAAGGACGACGTGCTGGAGATAAGCATTTGCGATGACGGCATCGGTATTTCCGCTCAGGCGCTGCCGTTTATCTTCGACCCGTTTGTGCAGGATGTTCACGCGGTCGGCTTCAATGGCGCGGGCCTGGGCATTGGCTTGACAGTCGTTCGCGAGCTGGTCGAAGCCCATGGCGGCACGGTCATCGGCATGAGCGACGGTGACGGCAAGGGCAGCACCTTTATCGTGACGTTGCCGCTGGCGGTTTGAGTTTTTCCGCAGGCCACGTAATGCTTGCGCGACGATCCCCCGTGAACCGGAGCGCCCTATGCCGCTGCTATCCCTGCCCTGCAAACGCTTGACGCTGGCAGTGCTCGACCCTGAACAGGCGGCGCTGGAAAGCGACTTCTACCGACGCAACCTGAGGCATCTCGCCCGGTGGTCGCCGATTCGCCCCGTCGATTACCACAGCCCTGAACGCATCCGCCCGCGCCTTGAGGTGCAAGCCAGCGCTTTCCAGGCCGGTCTGGCGGTGCATTTCGCGTTGCTGGATCCGGACAACGGTCAGATGATCGGCGCCTGCAACTTCAGCGGCATCACTCGCGGGGCGTTTCAGGCCTGCTATCTCGGTTACCACATCGACGAATCTCATCAGGGCCAGGGCTTGATGCTGGAAGCACTGGAGGCGGGAATCGGCTATATGTTCGATGAGCAGAAGCTGCACCGGATCATGGCCAATTACATCCCTGGCAATGAACGCAGTGCGCGGCTGCTCGAGCGTCTGGGATTTGAACGTGAGGGCTACGCCAAGGCCTACCTGAGTATCGCCGGGCGCTGGCAGGATCATGTGTTGACGGCGTTGATCAACCCGGCGCCGAGTACCGAGTACCGCTAAGCGCTCATCGTGTTATTGCACGACCACCTTTTGCGCAACGTCGGGCAACAGGCAGCCTTTGGCCATCCACTGACAATCCCGGTCCCAACGATAACCGGTTTCCAGGTTGCCTCGATCGTCATAGTAGGTCAGCCGCAATTGGCTGGGATTCAAATCAAGTTTGGCAAAACCGGCGTGTGCGGTGGCAAACGAGGTGTCCTGCGCTGCGGCGCCAACGGCGTAGAGTTTCTGACCCCCGGCCCCGGAAACCACCCAGGCTGGCTCGGCCGCGCGCAGTAGCAGTTGCTGATTGTGGTCGTGCCCGGCGAGGAACACGTCGACTTTGTTGCGTTCCAGTGCGGGCAACAACAGGTTGACCAGTTCACCGTCCTCACCATGCTGGCCATGATTGCGGACCGGGTGATGGGCCGCCGCAATGCGCCATACAGGTGCCGGTCCCGGTTGCTGGAAGGCCTGGTCAAGCATGTCGATCTGACGCTGAAAGGATTCCCGTGGCGCCGAGGTGTCGAGGAACACCATTCGCACCAACGGGCGCCCATCGACGCTGCCGAAATCCTTGACGTAGAAGTTGCTCGACATCTGCCAGCGACCCGAGCCCTTGCGCAGCCGGCCATATTCGAGTTCGACCTTTTGCGACTTGGGGTAATCGTGATTGCCCAGTACGGCGTAAAACGGCACATGACTCAGCCACTGGCCCCAATAGACGCGCTCGAATTTCATTTGCCAGCCAAGGTCGTGGGTACTGGTCAGCGGTTTGCCATAGAAGTTGTCGCCCAACAGCACGACCATGTCCAGCCGCCCGTCTCTGGCCGCGACTCGCTCCATGGCCTGCCCCACTCGCCACTGTTGCAGATCGCCGCTGCCTTGGTCGCCCAAGGCAATCATCGACACGGCGGAAGGATCCAGACCACTCAACGGAACAAACGGCGCCGGCGGTGTAAATATCCAGTACCCGACTATCGCTGCGCCAATCAGCAAGATGATTGCGACGATGCTTAGCCTGCGAACAGCCTTTCCGGGGACAAAACGTTTTGCAGCGGACGATGGAGTTTGGGGTCGCTTCAATCAAGGGCTCACTTGGCATGGCCAGCCAGGCATTAAGGGAAAGCAAGGGTCGACATTTGCTATTAATAGATCACACCAGTTGTTCACACTTTGTTAAGAATTCGCCCCGTATACTTTTTTTAGCCCGTTTTTTTTCGGCCCCCTTTCGTCAATGGCCAGAACCTTATGTCGCGTCCTGCCCCGTTGCTTTTCCTGCTTGGTTGCTTGTTGTTTTTCTTCGCCTTTGGCAACCATCAATTGCAAGGTTCTACCGAAGCCCGGGTCGCCGGGATCGCCATGGAAATGTACCTGGATGACGACTGGGTGACGCCGCGCCTGTTCGGTGAATCCTTCCTGGAGAAACCGCCCCTGAGCCTCTGGCTCGACTCCGGGGCGATCCGTGTGTTCGGTGGCACGCCGTGGACGGTGCGGCTGGCATCGGCGTTTGCCGGGTTGTTCACCGTGATGGTGTTGTACGCCATGCTGCGCCGGTTCGGCCGGCCGAAGACGATTGCCTGGACCGCCGGGATCCTGCTGGCAACCATGGCCAGTTATTGGAGCAACGTGCGCGGTGTCGGTGAGGACGCCTTGCTCGCCCTCGGCGTGACCATGGCGCTGCTGGCGTTTTTCCAGGGACAACGGCACGCCACGGTTGGCAACGCCTTGCTGTTTGCCGCGGGGATTGCCATCGCCACTTTAAGCAAAGGTGTATTGGGACTGGCGATGCCCGGGGTGGTGATCCTCGCGTTCCTGCTTGCCGAGAGCCTGATAGACAAACGCCTGAAAGTGGCCGACTGGCTACGACCTGGGCTGCTGACACTGCTGGGGCTGATCCCGCTGCTGATCTGGCTCGCTGCGCTGTACCAACGCGACGGTGCCCATGCCGTAAGCGAAGTACTGCTGACCAACAGCGTCGGCCGATTCAGCGGCTCTTTCGTCGAAGCCGGGCATTACGAACCGTTCTACTACTACCTGGCCAAGCTGCCGGAAGCGTTCCTGCCCTGGAACATTCTGGTGTATCTGGGGTTGTGGCACTTTCGCAAAAGCCTGATGGCCAACCGTTATTTGCTGTTTTTTACCCTGTGGATACTGGCGCAGTTCGTCGTGCTGACGCTGGCCTCGAGCAAGCGCACCGTGTACTTGATGTCGATGACGCCCGCCGCCGCCGTGATTGCGGCGGAGTATGCCCACGTCCTGCTCCAAAGACTGAAGGCCCGTGAAGGCGCCTCGAGCCTGATCGGCCGTATTGCCCGGCACCGACAAGGTGTGGCCGCCGGTTTGCTCACGGTGGTGATCGCCAGTTACCTGGCCGCCGCGCAATGGGCAATACCCCGGGCCGACGTCGAGCTGTCCTTCCTGCCACTGACCGAACACATTCAGACGCTACAGGCCAAAGGGCAGCAAGTCGCGCTGTTCCAGGCCAATGAACGGCTAGACGGTGCCACCGTGTTCTACACCCAACGGGTGATCAAGGGACTGGACACCGAGGCGCAGCTGCATGAGTTTTTAAAGGCGTCCCCGAGCAATGTGGCGGTGATGCCGGGTGAGAGCGAACCGGCCGCTCCGTTGAAGGTGCTGAAGATCATGATGGTGGGGCGTCAGGCGTATTATTTCGTCGGGGAGTGAACCCTCTGCCGGCGGTTCAGTCACACCGAAGGCCATCTCCCAACCGCCGCGCCACGGGACAGCAATAAAAAACCCGCCCCCCTCTTCAGGGTTGGCGGGTTTTGTCGTTCAAGCCTTTTGAATCAGCTAACCGTCTGCGTCTGAGCAGCGTTTTCAGGCCGCTCATGCGCTTGCAGCACCGGCTGCTCCAGCCGCGCCCGCCCGTAGAACGCCAGCGCTGTCAGCAAACACGCCAGCCACACGAAGATCCCGGCCCACAAGGTGTGGGACATGTAATGCCAGCCCTGCACAACCCGCGTCGTGCCGTAGACAAAACCGAGCAGCAGCGAGCCGTACATGACCGCTTTGGAATAGCGCCAGCGGTAGCGGCGCGCCACGAAGTACAGCGCCAGCATGGTGAAACCGCCCGAGGCGTGCCCGCCCGGCCAGCAGCGACCCTTGCCGGCGACTTTCAGCAGATCGAAATTCTGATACCACTCCTTATGCTCGATTTTCCCCGCGTACTGGGTCGTTTCGACCGGGCAGTACACGCTGGTGTGGCCCTTGAGGTAGTGGATGACACCCGTGCTGATGGAGAACGCAAACACCACATAGAGAAAGTCCCGACGGTGCTTGTTGGCAAATCGAAGCACCGGCGCGGCCTTGATTTTTTCCAGGAACGCGATGATTTTCGAGTGCTTTTCTGCCTTCAGGCGTGGCCAGAGAAACGACAGCAAGGCGCCGATGATCGCTATCTCACCGGTCCAGTTCGGGATGATCCGCGCCCATTTATGGGTGATCTTTTCGAACAGATAGATATGATCCAGCGGAAACGTCTTGGTGATCGGATCATAAAAAAGATCATTGAACGCGATGTCGATTTTGGTCAGGTCGAACAGCAGGAAAACCACGGCCGCGCAGGCCAGCGGAATGCCGAAGTTCGCCCAGTAAAAGCGGTAGTGGGAAGCAGTGAGCATGGTGTGTCCTGATCCAGAGAGATGATTAAAAACTCATTCGGTGGTCACCGAGTGCCAATCCGAGGCTTCGATGAAGCCGAGCATGTGCGGCGCCTGAGGCGTTTCGGCAGAAATAAACAAGGAAGCACCATAACCGAGAGTGGAAGCCGGTAATTTGAGGTCTTTCTCAAGTTGCGACATGCATTCGCTGTGGGTCACCAGAATCAGGTTTCGCCCGGCCACCTTGTGCGCCAGAGTGTCACGCAGCATGCTGCCCTTGCAATTGATCAACCATTCTTCACCGACTCCGACCTTGTTGAACATGTAGCCAGCGGTCTGCGCTGTACGGATCATGGGGCTGTTGTAGATGTCGGCCCTGCTCAGCCCCAGTTGCTCGAACTGTGCACCGACCCCCACCGCGACGCTGCGAGCGCGAGCGGTAATGCCATCGTTACCGCTCAGACAGGCGGCGCTGGAATGATCGCAGCGTTCGACGTGACGCACCAGCACGATTACGTTGCCCTTGGCCCAATCGGCCGCCAACGCCCGGGCGCCGGCCACATTGCCATGGGCCAGGTCCGGTACAGCGGCCGGCCGCAACAGCCACACCGTCAGCGGAATCACCAACAGCGCCGAGCCGAGCACGACAGCCGCATTGCGATAGCGGGCAAAACGGCTCAGATCAATCGAGCGTTTTACCCCGAACAGACTCAGTCTCAATACCACATCAAACCGCCTCTCAGGCACGCATCACTTTCTTCGGTGCGGCGAGAGTAAGTAGGCTGGCGTCGGCAGTCGGTGAAACGCATGTGAAAAAAAGCTTAAGACCTGCACAAAAGCCTTGTTACACATCGGTCCCGCAAAAACCATTCAGCTCTCGCAATGGCTGCCGATACAGTCCTGCTACACACCTTGCTGGCGACCAAAAACAACAATCTTCCAGCCAACCGACGATCTAGAAGCACAACGTTCCTGGAGGACTTTTGATGAATAGCTGGTTCGGCAATATCAGCGTGAACATGAAGCTGGGCCTGGGGTTCGGCCTGGTCCTGGCCCTGACCTGCGTCCTCGCCCTGACCGGCTGGACGAGCCTGGGCGGATTGATTGACCGCAGCAACTGGATGAGCGACATCACCCAGCTCAATGCCGGCCTGACCAAGCTGCGTGTGGTTCGCCTGCAATACATGCTGACCAACGGCGACGAAACCGCCGCACAGAACGTCCAGACCACGCTCGAGGCGTTTTCCGCTCAGCAACAAGCGCTGCTGGTGAAATTCAAGAGCCCGGAAAACCTCAAGCTGCTCAAAGAGCAAGGCGCCGTCATCGACGCCTACAAGACATCCCTGAACAAAATGCGCAGCGCGTACCGCACCGGTAACAGCGCGCGCGACACCATGGGCGCCAATGCCGACACCGCCAACACGCTGATCAACGCCATCAACACCCGCGTGCAGCAAATGCCTCTGAGCGACCAGCGCTTCGAACAATTCCAGGCCATCACGGCGGCCAAGGAAGCCTTCTTGCTGGCCCGCTACGAAGTGCGCGGCTACACCGCGACCACCAACGCCGAGACCGAGCAAAAAGCCGTCGGCCAACTGGACGTGGCGATCGCCAGCCTTACCCCCCTCAACGTGCATTTCGCCGACACCCAGCAAGACGCCCTGCGTCAGCTGGAAACCGCACTGACCAACTACCGCAGCGCCTTGCAGGCTTATAAAGCGGCGAACAGCGATGCAGTGCAGGCGCGCAAGGAAATGACCGACCAGGGCGCCGCTATCGTAACCCTGAGCGACCAGCTGTATCAGATCCAGCTCGACCGCCGTGACGTCGAAAGCGCCCAGGCTCGCACACTTCAGCTGATCAGCACCTTGCTGGCGTTACTGGTAGGCATCATTGCTGCCGTGATCATCACCCGTCAGATTACCGGCCCGCTGCGCGACACGTTGGCCGTGGTTGAACGCATCGCCAGCGGCGACCTGTCCCAGGACGTCAAAGTGACTCGCCGCGACGAACTCGGCGTGTTGCAACAAGGCATCGCTCGCATGGGTGTAACCCTGCGCGACTTGATCAGCGGCATCCGCGACGGCGTCACCCAGATCGCCAGCGCTGCCGAAGAGCTGTCCGCCGTGACCGAGCAAACCAGCGCCGGGGTTAACAGCCAGAAGATCGAAACCGATCAAGTGGCGACCGCCATGCACGAGATGACTGCCACCGTGCAGGAAGTTGCGCGCAACGCCGAAGAAGCCTCCCAGGCGGCCGCCGCTGCTGACGGCGAAGCCCGCGAAGGCGATAAGGTTGTCAACGAAGCCATCGCCCAGATCGAGCGCCTGGCCACCGAAGTGGCACGCTCCACCGAAGCCATGAGCGTGCTGCAACAGGAAAGCGACAAGATCGGCAGCGTCATGGACGTGATCAAGGCCGTGGCCGAACAGACCAACCTGCTGGCGCTCAACGCCGCCATCGAAGCCGCCCGTGCCGGTGAAGCCGGTCGTGGCTTTGCCGTGGTTGCCGACGAAGTCCGTGGCCTGGCTCAGCGCACGCAGAAATCCACCGAAGAAATCGAAGGCCTGGTGGCCGGTCTGCAGAACGGCACACAACAAGTGTCCGCCGTGATGAACAACAGCCGCGCCCTGACCGACAGCAGCGTTGCGCTGACCCGCAAGGCTGGCGTGTCACTGGAAAACATCACCCGCACGGTGTCCAACATCCAGTCGATGAACCAGCAGATCGCTGCCGCCGCCGAACAGCAAAGCGCCGTGGCCGAAGAGATCAGCCGCAGCATCATCAACGTGCGCGACGTGTCCGAACAGACTGCCGCCGCCAGCGATGAAACCGCTGCGTCCAGTGTTGAACTGGCGCGGTTGGGCAATCAGTTGCAGATGATGGTTAGCCACTTCAGGGTTTAACCCTCACCCCTATGACTCATATTTGCCAAGGCTCCCACGCAAGGTGGGAGCCATTGGCAACGAGCCTGCCATCGGCATCTGCCTGAAAAACCTGCATCCCTCCCCTAAGAACCCGCACGAAAAATCGTCTTTTCATACGGATCAATCTCAGTCCTCCTATCTCCCCGTGCTGCTAGCTTCTGTAGTTTCTTCTGACCGGAACACTCTGTTCGATCAGGAGATACACAACACATGGACGATAACGACGCCCTTCTGTACCCACTCGTTGACCCTACTTCCAGCGAAGACGGAACAAACACCGAATTCAAAACAGCTATGCAGAATATGCAGATTGACTCGGTGTTCGACATCGTCAGCATGTCGCCGGAAGATTTTGCTAATGCGCTAGCACTGCACAGCGCTGCCGATGCACAGCAGATCTATGACAACGCGGTTGCATGTGCACACATGATTAATCGTCTGTATTACGAGCATCAGGTATCGTCCGACGACGTTATACAGCGTAACCGACGAAACGCAGATTCCGAACAGGCATCCGTACCCATCACCTATCAATCGCTGTTCAAGGAAAACTGGGACCAGTTTTGCCATGAAGGCAATATAGCGGCCAACAACTCTCCCGCGGCCTATCTGAGGGCGCTGTATCGGTTTGCCCTTGAACTGGAAAAATCATCTACACACTCAAACAAAATCACCTTGGAACAACGCCGCCCTGATCTCCCGGCATTAATGCTGGACGCACAAAGCACTTTCGTTGAACGCCCGACGCGGAGCATCGTCAACGACACCTTGAAGACTCATATCCAACAACATCTGGATAAAACCAACAACAAAAAGACCGTTCAAGAGGTATTGGCCAGCGAGCACTATCCGCTTCAGTTGCCCTACGATTTACATCATCACAAATGCCTGCTCGCGTTGGGCGATGATAAGCCGGCGCTGGGTGAGTTTAATTATCGGGTCAGTCTTGAACTGCCGTTCTCGGGAGTAAATTCGACTTATGGAGGAACTTCGAGAACGCGAGCCGAGTCTCAAAAACTGCTATCAGGTTTAAGTCCGGAACAACAGAAACTGCTCACCGCGCCGTACGGTGACGATGTGGCATGGAATGCCTACGGCTCTGAAAACTACCATCTTTTGTGGAGCGTCAATAGTTTCCAGGAGTTAACCGGACTGACAGGCGATCAGATTGAACAATTACTGGCTTACGGTAAATATTTCCCAAACGAGTCAATTCATAACTTATGGTCCGCTCGCCATCTTTATGGCTGCCTGTACATTAATAGAAAATCAGACGGTAAAGTTTTTGCGGCGGACCAGAAATTTTACAACTTAAACACACACCGTTTGGATCGCATGCTACGAATGATCCGACTGCACCGCTGGACAGATATTTCCTTCGCCGAGCTTGACACTTTAACTACTAACGTCGACCTGTCGGCACCGGGCATACATCGTGGCATGAACAGCAACATGTTACGGGCACTCGGCGTGTATCACTACATGAACAAGCGCTTTAGCATCAAGCCAGAAGAGTTTGCTTCGCTTTACCACAACATGCCAACTTACTCCTGCGGTGATCGCGAATCATTGTTCGATCAGGTATTCAGTAAAACCAAGCCATCCACGAGCCCTCTGATAGAAAACAATGGGAAAGACATTGATATCGACGCCCCTGAATCCCTGGCGACACTACACTTTTTAAAAGCGGGGCTAGATTCGAGTGTCACACAGGATGACTTTCTACTTATCGCGCGACAAAGCAAGAAACACCTGACGTCATTCAAACATGATCTCTCGAGCGCCTCTGCCATTTACCGTCAGGCACGAATCGCCCAGATGTTTGGCTTGTCACCTTCTGAATGCACAGACTTGGCACGATTGCTGGGGGGCGAAGCATTCTGTAAGTCGTTGGTGACAGGGACCATAAAGGCGGAAAGCAGTTCCGAAAGCGACATTTTCGACGTACTGATGGCGATGGATTGGGCCGTTGACTGGCTCAAGCAAAATAACTATTCGGTCAAGCAATGGTGCCGCTTACTCGATAAAACCCAGGACGAACTGGCGTTGAACCCGACACTGGAAGATCAAATTAAAACCGTTCAAAACAGTCCGCATGACACGGATGAGAAAAAAGTTTTTCTGGTGCAAAAACTTCTGCACGATGTGGCCGCTCTTACCAGGGAACAAGTCCCGTGCGCGATGAAATTGGCCGAGACTTCCGAAGTCGCGATTTTCGATGAAATGACTCCGCAGACGTTCGTCTCCGGGAAAAAACCACGGTTATTCGCAAGCGCACTGCGCGCTACCGAGGCAATACAGGCGCTGTTGATAAGCAATGCCTCATTACTGAAATTGCTGAATAACCCGGCATGGCTTGCACACGGCAACAGCGGGACACTGACGCCCCATACGCTGTATCTGCTTGATCGATTCAGTACTTGCACCCACCACCATGTACAAGCAGAAACCAGGCTTCTGAACTACCTAGAACAGGCCAATGGACAGTCGGACGCTGTGGCAATTAACAATTCCAACACCTCACTGGCTGAGCTCCTGAACTGGACGATTGAAGAGGTCGGTACCTTGACTGCCGATTTGCCGCACCAGCGCGCCCGATCAATGGAAGAAGTGGATTGGGTCATACGCTGCAAAAAATGCTGCGAAGAGACAGGCCTGTCGGTCAACAACCTGAAACTGGCAGCTTCGTTAAACACCGAAAAACCCGCCGCAGACTGGAAAACCGTTGGGGAAGCCCTGATCGCGGCTCATTTCTGACACGCCTTTCTTTTGCAAATATTCAAGGATTGAATATGAACGATGCACTAACAAAACTTGATGAAACCCTGCGCGATGTTCAGCTGGCGTATTACTTGAAGAAAGTTGTGCCCTCCGACACCACCAAAAAGACACTCAAGCTAAAGACTGTCGAGGATCTCAGCGAGTTTTGGTTGCTTGATGTACAGGTTAGCCAGCGTGTTCGCACTTCCCCCGTTGCGTGTGCCATTGCCAGCCTGCAGCAATACACTTACCGCATTCTGCATGACATGGAGCCCGGCTACGGCCCAGCGACTAAAACGCCTGAGCGAGTAAAGACCTGGACCGACGAAATGCGTCGTTACTCAATCTGGGCGGGCCACCAAAAACTATTGTATTACCCTGAGATTTACCTCGATCCAAGCCTCAGAAACACGGACAGCGATAATTTCAAACAACTGAAAAACGACATAAACCAAAGCCGGATTCAACCTGAGGCCATTGAGTCGGCCGTAAAATCTTACCTGACGCGCTTTGAGGAAGTATCCAATCTAAACATTCTCAATGGGTATATTGACGGCACGGATTTCGCCAATAGCAAATACTATTTCATTGCCAAATCACGCTCCGGGCATACTTATTTCTGGCGCTCACTGAACATGGCCGAACGGCCATATAACGGCGAGAAAACCGCAAGTGGAAAACGTGTCAAACAGGACCATCCCGAACCGTACGCATGGTCGGACTGGGAAAAAGCAGATATCCCTATTCCGCACGACGCCATCGAACACACCATTCGCCCTGTCTGGTTCAATAATCGGCTGTTCGTTACCTGGGCCCAGTGCATTCATCAAGACCCGGCGGGCGTAACAGAAAATAGAAGAGACCCCCAACTGTTGATGAGTTACTGCTACAAAAAGACTAACGACACCTGGAGCTCACCGCAAACGGTCTTGAACGAATATGTCAATAATGGCTTGCTTGGCAAACACACATCACGCCCTATCGAAGAAACTCCATTATCCGACCTGCACCCAGACAAAATAAAATCACGTATAAATACGGTAGCCGTCCAAAACAGAGAGAATTCACAAGACGTTCTGCTCCTTGCCATCGTATTGTATGGCGAGCAAGCAGAATTAATGCTGCCAAGGACGTCCTATACAAACGGTGTTTACGACGGGTGGAATCGCTATGAGCACAAGCAAAACAACACCCCTCTCTTTTTAAGTTCCGCAAGCATTAATAAAAATCTTACTCACATCCCTGGCCCTCCCTCTCGGAGCTACAACATACTAGAGCCTCTTTCACTTCCGCATTACAAACTTGCATACAACATTCACAAACACCCTATAAACGAGTTATCCAAACCTGTTTTCTACCTGCAATCAAAGCAGGAAACAAATCACACGAAACATGGAACCATAAAACCTGCCCCTACCCAGACACCATTATTGACAACTGACTCAATATACTACAAAGTAGATTACGCGATGCATAGTTCAGAAACAATCATTTACCTGAATCTAAATCCGGACTTAATTTCAAACTCGCAAGCAGCTTCTTTATTTGTAGTTCAACAGTCAGCAATGCCCCAACTCGTTCAAACCACCCCTCTTATCTCAGGGACGGATTCGTACCACTTCCATTTTGAAAATTGCAACCTAATTAGAACCACTGAAATATTCCAATATGGTTTAACAATACATGAAAATGACGAGCATTGGTTTGGCGGGGGCATTGAAGTTAGTACGGCGGATCGTTTTAGCACTCCAAAACTTTCAAATAATAATTCAGTGCAATATCTCGATTTTTCAGACTCATTGATACTGCACAGCGATATCGGTCTGGTAGATCGTCAACCCATCAGACTCAATACCTTGCTTGCCACCGAGCTGACCGGTCGTGCCGAGAACAGTCTGGATGAACTGTTCAGCCGGGAAACACAACAGTTGCGGGAACCGAAAATATCTAATGGCGACTCTGATCAATCCATGGACTTTCACGGCCCCAACGGCCGCTATTACGCAGAGCTGTTCCTTAATTTACCTTGGTTGATAGCACATCGATTAAACGCGGAAGGGCGATACGTCGAGGCCGAACGCTGGATCAAATACCTCTTCGATCCGGGCCGAAGACTGTCCGAATGCTGGAAGACTGTGCCCTTGACCGGCACCGACGTGCCCTCCTATGCCGCTCGCGCCCCGCATGATCCGCACATGATTTCCCAAAGCTACCCAGTGCACGCTCGCAAGGCGCTTTACTTGCTTTATCTCGACATCTTGATCAATCGGGGCGATGCCACGTACCGGGAATTGACGCCAGATAGTCTCGTCGAGGCAAAGCTTTGGTATATGCGAGCATCGACTCTTCTTGGCTCGCGCCCGGTTATTCAATGGGCGGATCAATGGTCGTCCATCAGTTTGAAAGCACTGAGCGCGAACCACACCGAGAAGCGCCGTGCACTTAAGAAGACACTGAACCTGTTGAACGCCAATGGCTCGATCAGGCTCCCAGGAGGAGACGTACGAGAGGCGCTGCCTGCTATCCAGACTTCGAGCCTGCGCGTGCCGTTCAACCCGGAGCTACTCAAACGCTGGGACATTGTCGAGAGTCGCCTGTACAACCTGCGACACAACATCGACATCAGCGGCAAGCCGTTGCGTTTGCCATTGTTCGCGGCGCCCATGGACCCGAAAGTTCTGGTCAGCCTCCGTGCGTCGGGCGTCTCCTATGGCGCCAATTCGCAATTACACAAACCTGCGCTCTGGCACTATCGCTTCAACGCCATGCACAGTCAGGCGTTGAGTGCGGTAGACAGCGTGATCCAGTTCGGTTCCACGCTATTGTCGCTGATCGAACGCCAGGAACAGGCTCATCTGCAAGAGCAGCAGCAACAACAAGCCTGGGACATGGCAAAAATTTCCGTCGCGTTACAAACCCAGGCGCTCAGCGTTGATAGTAAAAACCGTGAGTTTTTAAACACTGGCAAACAAGTCACCCTCGGGCGGTTGAAGCACTACGAGCAATTACTGGAGAAAGATGTAACCCCGGAAGAAGCCGAGGCTGGTCGACTGTATTTGAGCAGCGCCACCGAAGAAATGGCTTCAGCATCCGCCCAGGCCGTCGCAGGCGGCCTGATGCTGATTCCAAACATCTTTGGCGTCGCCAACGGTGGTTCGCGCTGGGAAGGGACAGCCTATGCCACCAGCGCTCTCGCACAGCTGCGAGCTACGCAGGCTCGTTCCGAGGCGAGCAACCTCGACCGTAATGCACAGTTCGCTCGCCGTCGGGAGGAGTGGGCGTTGAATCGTAATCAGGCACAACTTGAGCTGACACAGATCACGGCACAAATCGCGCAATCTGCCGAGCAGGAAAAGGTCACTCGCCTGCAGCTGAAACAGGCTGAAACAGCATTGAGCCATGCCCGAGACAACCACGACTTTCTCCGCAAGCGCTTTACCAACAAGCAGCTTTATCAATGGCTCAACAATCAATTTTCAACGTTGTATGAACAGGCTTATGAAGTGGCGCTGGACTTATGCCTGGCCGCCGAGGCCTGCTGGCAATACGAGTGCGCCGACTACACCAGACGGTTCATTCAACCCGGGAAGTGGAACACCACTTACCGTGGTCTTTCAGCAGGTGAGAGCCTCAAGAGCCGCCTGGTGACAATGCAGGCCGAATTCCTGAAGGCTAACCGTCGCGGCCTGGAAATCACTAAAACCGTATCCCTGAGAACTCTCAGGGATAAGGACAAGACCAGCAAGATCAATCGGACCTGGGAGCAGATTCACACCTCGCTCATAGAGGAAGGGAGCTGTGATTTCGAACTGACCCATAAAATGTTTGAAGACGACTGGAAGGGACAAGGACATTACCTGCGGCGTATCAAGACCCTCAGCGTGACGATACCGGGCATTGTGAGCCCCTACGAAAACATCAGGGCAACGCTGACTCAAACGTCCAGTTCGATGTACCTGTCTACCGATACCAAAGGACCGAGCATCAAGGATCCGCGCGTTAAACAACAAGTCGCGCTTTCCACCGGAGACGACGATAGCGGCCTGTTCACTCTCAACCTCCTCGATGAACGCTACCTGCCTTTCGAATACACCGGGGCGATTTCAACGTGGCGCCTGACCTTCCCGAACCACACGGCGCAGAAAGCCATGCTTGATTCGCTGACCGACATCATCGTGCATGTGAAATACACGGCCAAAAGGCCTGGAGTTTCGCGATGAGTGAACAAGGCACAATGTCCGTCGCCGCTCCTGTACTGCCAAAAGGCGGGGGCGCCATTCAAAGCATCGGCAAGGGTTTTGGCGATATCGGCGCCCAGGGTGCTGCCTCGTATGAAGTCGCCTTACCCATTTCTCCGGGACGCGGCTTCGCACCTGACTTGTCGCTGAGCTATGGCAGTTCAGTCGGTAACAGTGAGTTTGGCATCGGCTGGGGAGTTTCTTTGCCTGTCGTGGCGCGACGCACCAGCAAAGGTGTGCCGGCCTATGCCGACGATGACGAGATCGTCGGCCCCGGCGCAGTGGTGTGGATGCCCGAGCAAGGCGCTCAGGGCACGCTCACAACCAACATTACTCGCTACAACGATCTGCAACTGGATACGACCTACACCGTGGTACGCCACTTCCCGCGCCTCGAAAAAAGCTTTGACCGAATCGAACACTGGTCTTCCAAAAACGACAGACCGGGTTTCTGGCTGGTGCACGGTGCCGATGGCAGCCTTCACGTGTTCGGCAGACAACCGGCATCGCGTCGCGCCGATCCCGAGGATGCGAACCGTGTTGCCGAATGGTTGCTGGAGGAAAGCGTGAACCCGCACGGCGAGCACATTCTCTACCAGTACACGGCAGAAAAGGCGCAGCGCTACCTGAGCAGCGTGAGCTATGGCAATTTCAAGGCCGACGCGCAGCTGTATTTATGGAAACCGGATCAGCTGAAAACGGTGCAATGGCACTTCGAACTGGTGTTCGACTACGGCGAACGCAGCCTGGATTATCAAGAGAAACCGGCGTACGCCGGACAGCAATGGCTAACACGCAGCGACGCTTTTTCCAGTTTCGCCTATGGCTTTGAAATACGCACACATCGCCTGTGCCGCCAGGTGCTAATGTTCCATCGTTTTCCCGCAGAGCTGGGTAACGATCCGGTTCTGGTCAGACGCCTGTTAATCGATTACCGACAGACGCCTCTGGGGTATCAGCATCTGAGCGCCGCCCATGAGCAGGCTTACGCAGAGTCGACGACCGCCGAAAACCGCCCGCCCATGGAATTCACCTACAGCGCCTTTGAACTACCGGCAACCTCCAGCACCTGGCAGCCGTTTCAGAACATGACCGGTCTCAACGACGGGCAACGTTATCAATTGGTGGACCTGTACGGCGAAGGTCTGGCGGGTGTGCTGTATCGGGATAGCGCTGGCTGGTACTACCGCGAACCCATTCGCGCCAAAGCCAAAAGCAACGAGGTGGCTTACGACCAGCTGCGCGTCGTCCCCGCAGTACCGACGGCTGCATCCGCCAGGATGGCGTTTCAGTCACTGAGCGATCTGACTGGCGATGGTCGATTGGACTTGATCACTGCCCAGCCGAAGTCAAGCGGGTTTTTCTCGCTTGATGCCGAGCGAAAGTGGTCAGGATTTGCCACGTTCGATGCGTTCCCGATTGAGTTTTTCCAGCGAAAAAGCCAATTGGCCGACCTGATGGGTGCCGGACTCAGCGACCTCGCCATGATAGGACCCCGAAGCGTCCGGTTGTACGCCAACCGGCGCAAGAAAGGCTTCGCCCCCGCTGTCGAAGTGCCTCGTAAAAAGGATGAAGACGACCTTCCCGTGCTGACGTCTTCACCCGGCGAACTGGTTGCCTTCAGCGACATGCTCGGCAGTGGTCAACAACACCTGGTACGCATACGTCACAACGAAGTGACGTGCTGGCCAAACCTGGGCCGCGGGCGTTTCGGCAAAGGTCTCGTGCTCGGGTCGCCGGGCATTGCATACGAGGCGTTCGACGCTTCGCGTATTCGTCTGGCGGATCTGGACGGCTCTGGTGCTACCGACCTGATTTACCTGGAGTCCAAGCATGCGCTTATCTATATGAACCGCAGCGGCAACAGCTTTGCTCCGCCGGTCAGGCTGACCTGGCCAGAGGGTGTTCGCTTCAACAGTTTATGTCAGGTGAGCTTCGACAGCCTTCAAGGGCTCGGCTGCTCCAGCCTGATACTGAGCACGCCGAACATGACGCCCCGCCATTGGCGCTACGATTTCGTCAGTGCAAAACCCTATTTGCTCATCGGCGCCAATAACAATATGGGCGCCGCAAACTGCATCAGTTATCGCAGTTCGGCGCAGGAATGGCTGGATGAGAAAGCGGAGAAAATCAAAGCCGGCAAACCTCCCATCTGTCACATACCATTTGCCATGCATGTGGTCTCGAAAAAGACCCAACTCGACGAGATCACTGGCAATCGCCTGACCCAGAGTTTTTCCTATCGCCAAGGCTACTACGATGGTATCGAGCGGGAGTTTCGCGGCTTCGGCTTATTGCTACAGGTCGACAGTGAAACGCCCCCCAGTGATACCCCACTGCAAGGTTTTACAACGCCATGCCTGACAAAGAGCTGGTTCCATACGGGACAAGCGGTGGACATGCCCCGTGACGGTTTCGACGTCACTGACAAACACGCTGTGGAACCGGGCAAATCGCTGCTTTGCCAATACCGGTCCGAGACTGACAGTGACGCTGTAATCGATTCGCCAGACCTGTCGACAACCCTGGAAATGGCACGCGCCCTGAGTGGCCAAGTGCTGCGCAGCGAAGTCTTTGGCATCGATGAGCGCTCAGGAATCAGCACGCTCTATTCTGTCCAGGAAAACCGCTATCGGGTTCGCTTGCTGCAAGTGCCGCAAGGCAAACGGCACTACGCCCGGATGTTGCCTTTGGCGCTGGAATCCATCAGCTATCAATACGAAGGCATCGCTGATGACCCGCAATGTCAGCACACCTTCAATCTGCGGCATGACCCGTACGGCGCTCTGACCCACAGCGTGAGTGTCCATTACGCCAGACGCAAAGCCGCCGACGACACCCCGCCCTTCAGCGATACCGATCAACAACAATGGTGGCACGATGCGCATGATCCGGCGCAACAGTTCTACTACCTGAGCGAAACCCGCGCCGAGTTCATCCATCTGGATGCGCCCCAAGGATGGCGACTGGGCCTGCCCTATCGTCAGCGCACCCGGGCACAGAAACGACCCAAGGCGCCCGAGAATGGAGGGCTGCCGGCAAAGGACATGACGTACGAAAAACTCCTCGAACGGGTAAAGGAATCAGCCTGGACCCACCAGAGTGTTCTGACTGGCCTTTCGGTGCAGCGCTATAAGAACACCTCAACCGCAGAAACCCTCGAGGAGGGTGTCGCGCACTTCGAAGCCCTTGCCGACTATCTGGAAACTGCCGAGCTCGACGAAACGGCCCTGACTGCTTTCGACGTATTGCCGCAGGCGAGTCGCCCCACAGAAGAGCTGATCGAACAAATTGGCTATCAGCGCATGACCGATTTTTTTTCGGCGTCCTCAGAAAAATTCTGGTCGGTCAAAAGCTCTTTTTCGACCTACGCCACTTTGGCGGGCTTCTACAAAATAAAGAGTTTCCAAGCGAGTAAGAGCCAAGGCGTGACCAAGGTTTTCTATGACAAGCATTGTTGTCTGATCACTGAGTTCAGGCTGCCCGATCGCTGTGCCACTCAAGCAACCTACGACTATCGTTCGCTTCTACCTCTGCGCATCGTCGACCCGAACGGCAACGTCCAGGAAGCTCTCTACAACAGCTTTGGCCGGTTGCTGGCCAACAGTTTTTACGGCACCGAAGGCAACAAACCCACAGGTTTCAAACCGATTGCTGATTACAAGCGCCCGACATTCACCAGGCCCGGCGATGCCATCGCAGACGGTAAAAAAGCGTTACAGAAAGCCGCCAGCACCACATTTTCAGCGCCGTTCAGCTGGATGGGATGCATCTCGGAGGCGGCCATGAAAGAGGCTGATTGGCTGGCGCGCTGCATAACCAAGGGCGATTTGCTGCCCGGTGGGTTTATTTGCAATCGTGCCCGAGATCGTCTGGCGGCACTTGAGAAGCACTCTGCCGATGATGAGAAATTGAAGATCGAAATCGACAAGTCGCCCCGTGAGCCGATACACGTCGCCACCCTGGTCGCCGATCGTTACCCCGACGACAAGCAGCAACAAATCCACATCAGCGTTACTTGCCTTGATGGCTTCGGCCGAACATTGCAAAGCAAGCAATTGGTTGAATCAGGGACCGCTTATGTTGTCGACGCCAAGGGTGGATTGACGCTTGAAAATGGAAAACCGCTCGAGCTGGTGTCAGCTATGCGCTGGCGTATCAGCGAACGGGTTGAATACAACAACAAGGGATTGGCGATCCGCACTTACCGGCCGTACTTTGCCAATCACCATCAGTACATCAACGATGTGTCCTTGCGGCAGTTCGGCCACTACGACCTGCAGTTTTACGATGCGCTGGGCCGACCAGCCTGCACACGACTCGCCAGACAAGGCGACCTTTCCTATATGCGGCGGCAAACCCGACATCCCTGGTACACCGTTGAGGAGGACGAGAACGATACGCTCGAAGAGATCACGCCCAAGACACCTGCCATTTCCGGAGGTGCCGCATGAGCGCGCAATTGCATAGCAAGACACCGACGCTGACCGCGGTCGACAGCCGAGGTCTGACAACCCGGCATGTCGCTTACTGGCGTAGCGACGCGGCCGCAACAGCACAGGCAAGGATAACGCGCCAACTGCATGACATTGCGGGGCGTCTGGTTGCGCAGTGGGATCCACGACTGTCCCACGGCGAGTCCAGGGCCAATCTGAGCAGCATTTACAGCCTGTCCGGCAGATTGTTACAGACAGACAGTGTTGACGCCGGGTGGCAGGTCAATCTACCCGCAGACGCAGGACACATAGTGCGTAACTGGGACCAGCGCGGCAATGTTCGGCACACCCACTACGACGACCAACTAAGGCCGGTCAGCATCCAGGAACAAGCAGCAGGCGATACCCTGAACGTAGTCGAGCGTATGACCTACGGCGACAGCTCTCCACAGAACGCATCACGTAATCTGTGTGGAGAGCTGACTCGTCATGATGACTGCGCCGGCACCTTGATTACTGAAGGACACGCGATCTGCGCCAAACCCCTTGGCCATACGCGGCACTTCCTGCGCAACGCCGATCGACCAAACTGGCCGGCTGACGAGAAAGCATGTGACAGCCTGCTTGAAGACAGTAAAGGACATGCGACGATCTGGCAGTACGACGCACTGGGACAATCCATACAACAGATCGATGCAGGCGGACATCGACTGCGCTTCTCGTTTGACGTATCCGGCCAGCTCAAGGCCGTCAGCCTGTTGATCAAGGAGGCGACGACTGAACAGATCATCTTCAAGGATCTGCGCTATAACGCGTTTGGTCAGGTTGAATCCCAGACTGCCGGGAATGATGTTATCAGCCGTGCAGTGTTCGACCCGGCCAGCGGTCGACTGACCTCACTCAGCGCATCCGTTTCGTCGAGCATCTTGCAAGATCTTCACTACGCCTATGACGCCGTGGGCAATGTGACGAAAATCGAAGACAAAGCCCAGCCGGCACAGTTCGGCAGTAACCAGAAGGTTGAAGCCGTCAGCACGTTTACCTACGACAGCCTCTATCAACTGATCAGCGCTACAGGTCGTGAAGCAGCGGGACCGAACAACCAACCCCACCTCCCCATGTCCAGCAGGGCACCTGTTGATGCGCTGCAACTGTTCAACTTTTCAGAACAGTACGAGTACGACGCGGGTGGTAACTTGACCGAACTGCGCCATGTGCGTGATCGCAATAACTACACCCGGACGCTGAACGTTGCAGCGGCAAGCAATCGCCTCTTGTCCTGGAACAAGGGCGACTCAACGCCCGGTGTGACCGCAACATTCGATACAAACGGCAATCTGCAAGCACTGCAACCCGGCCGATCGCTGCAATGGAACATACGCGATCAACTTGACAACGTAGTGCTGGTGACGCGTGAGGATGGCCCTGATGACGATGAACGTTATTGCTACGACAGTAACGGGCAACGCGTACGAAAAATCCACACAACCCATGCCGCGTCGGTGACTCACACCCGAGAGGTCCGCTATCTGCCGGGCCTCGAAATTCGTACCCGCCATAACGAAAGACTGGAAGTCATCACCCTGCAAGCCGGGCGCTGCAATGTTCGCTACCTGCACTGGACCAAAGGTCGGCCGGACGGCATCGCGGCAAACCAGTTGCGCTATAGCCTCGATGATCATCTGGGTTCAAGTTCAATCGAACTCGACGATAAGGCCTGGCTGATCAGTCAGGAGAGTTACTTGCCGTATGGAGGAACGGCATGGGTAGCGTCCCGCTCGGCCGTGGAGGCCGACTACCGAACCATCCGGTATTCCGGCAAGGAGCGCGATGCCAGTGGGCTGTATTACTACGGTCATCGGTATTACGCGCCGTGGTTGCAGCGCTGGATCAGCCCCGATCCGGCTGGCCCGGTGGACGGGTTGAATCTGTACGCCATGGTGGGGAATAACCCCGTTAGATTTATCGATCACCAAGGGTTGGGCAAAATACAATTCATTGATTTCACTACCCCGTGGCTAAAGGATGAAGTTGCGAAAAAAATCGTAACGACTGCGAATGCCAACGCGGGCGGCACAGCAAAGAAACAGAAAAAGCCAACCGAAGATGCCGGTGGACGTGATCCCGAATTCGGCCTCAGCAAAAATAGTCTGAAAGATCTTGTTGTTCACTCTACTGCCGACTTTTGGGATGAGCGGGATGAGGGGATCGTGAACGCCAGCCGGTTCTACAACTTGAATGGGCCAAGATCTGGCCCGCGGAATTACTCCGGGGTAGATAACAATTATGCAGGCACCGCCACAAGCCCTGACTTCTACTTGAGCTTCGGAAGCTACAAGATCGGTAATACGGCTGACTACATGACAGATTTGGCCAGTCGATATAGCGCCACGAAAGATGACCGGCTTCAAAGAATAACAATAAGTCTGGATATGCTGGAGGAGCACCCAACACTAAGCAGAACAGCCGCGAACGCCCATGAACTCCAGCAATGGACCCGCGATTTAATTGAAAAGCATATCGAGCACAGTGACGGGATCATTCCCATACTGACCGGAGGACCAGGGGCTCATGGCGAGGTGCGGGCGCTGAACTCAATTGTTGCTCTCTTCCCGGACAAGGCTGAAAGAATGCTTTCGAATACGAATCTTTCCACCACTAAATTAATCGGTCCGCACGCGCCAAAGCCATTTATAGCCTGCTTAAATTGCAGCGGCATCATTCCCAAATCGGTCCAGGTCTGGACCCATCGCACGCCCATAAATTACGCAGCGTATAACGCTCGCGTACAGCAAATAAACGGCCCTGGACATTGACAGCGTGGCCTGACTGAAACGCTTCCCAAAAGCCCAATCCGTTCAAACACTGATCGCATTGGTAAACACCAACCGATTCCCGAACGGATCACTGATCGTCATGTCCTGGCTCCCCCAGGGCATGGCCTGGATCTGTGGGTGCGAAAACTTGTATTCCTTGGCGAGCAGTTGCTGCTGAAACGCCTCCAGCTCGTCCGTCTCGATACGTAGTGCCGAACCCGGCGAGCTGTCGCCGTGATGCTCTGACAAATGCAGCACGCATTCTCCTCGGGAAACCTGAAGGTACAGCGGAAAATTCGGCTCGAAGCGATGTTGCCAGTCGATCTTGAACCCCAGGAAGTCGACGTAGAACTCCAATGCCTTGGTTTCATCGAAAATCCGCAGGACCGGGGTGGTTTTGCCGAAGCTCATGGAGTTGCTCCCAGACTGATAAGGCCCAGAGTGTAGCCGGGCGAGATGTCAGCGCTTCGGCTTGGTAATGGCTTTCTTTAGTTTCAATGTGCCATCACTGTGACGCAGCACTCGGAATGCTTACTGAAATCCATCACGCAAGTCCCCTTGCCGCGCCAGAAACCGCCCTTCCCTTCTTCCATTTGCCTGACCTTCGCTGTAACTCAAAACACCATTGATCCACACCCCATCAATCCCTTCCGCCGCCCGTTGCGGATCATTGAAATCCGCCACATCGCGGATGGTCACAGGATCGAACAACACCAGATCCGCCCAATGTCCTTCACGGATTTCGCCACGTTCCTTCAATCCAAATCGCGCCGCCGACAACCCGGTCATCTTGTGTACGGCGGTGTGCAGCGGAAACAGCCCCACGTCGCGACTGAAATGCCCGAGCACCCGTGGGAAAGCGCCCCACAAACGAGGATGCGGAAACGGGTCTTCCGGCAAACCGTCAGAGCCGACCATCGACAGCGGATGCGCGAGGATTCTTCGTACATCCGCCTCATCCATTCCGTAATACACCGCGCCGGCCGGTTGCAGGCGTCGAGCGGCGTCAAGTAGCGGCACGCCCCATTCGGCGGCGATGTCCATCAGGTCACGGCCACCCGCTTCAGGGTGCGGCGTTGACCAGGTGATGGTGATGCGATGAGCGTCGGTGACTTGCTTGAGGTCCAGCGTCGATGAACTTGCCGCATAGGGATAACAGTCGCAGCCTACCGGGTGGGTTTTCGCCGCGTGTTCGAGGGACGCTAGCAGTTGCGGACTGCGCCCCCAGTTACCCGCGCCTGCGCATTTGAGATGGGAAATGATCACCGGCGATTTCGCGTGGCGGCCAATCCGGAATGCTTCGTCCATGGCCTCCAGCACCGGCTCGAATTCGCTGCGCAAATGGGTGGTGTAGACCGCGCCGAAGGCGGTCAGCTCTTCGGTCAATTGCATCACTTCATCGGTGGAAGCCGAGAACGCGTTGGCATAGGCAAGCCCCGTGGACAGACCCAACGCTCCGGCCTCAAGACTCTCGCGCAGTTGCTCGCGCATCGCGGTGATTTCATCGGGTGTTGCGGTTCGAAACAGGTCGTCGAGGTGGTTGCTGCGCAGCGCCGTGTGACCGACCAGTGCAGCCACGTTCAGCGTGGTGTTCGCCGCTTCGACGGCGGCGCGGTAGTCGCTGAACCTTGGATAAACAAACGCCGCGGCGGTGCCGAGCAGGTTCATCGGGTCGGGCGGATCGCCGCGCAAACTCACCGGAGAAGCGCTGATCCCGCAGTTGCCGACAATCACCGTGGTCACGCCCTGGCTGAGCTTGGGCAGCATTTGCGGCTGGCGGATCACCACGGTGTCGTCGTGGGTGTGCACGTCGATGAAACCTGGTGCCAACACGCGACCGGCGGCGTCAATTTCTTCGGTGGCGCTGGCATCGTGCAAGTTACCGATACGCTCGATGCGGCCGTTCAGAATCGCCACGTCGGCGGGATAACCGGGCGCGTTGCTGCCATCGATAATCAGGGCGTTGCGGATCAGCGTGTCGTACATCATGTCAGTCTCCCAGCGGCAAGTGATCGTCGCCGCCGCGGTAATCGTCCAGGGCGAGTTTGATCCGCCGCAGACGCTCTTGATTGTCTTCAGGATTGGCCAGCGCCAGCTCGGTGGCGAGTACGTCGATGGCCAGCAACATGCCGTAGCGCGCCGCCGTGGGTTTATAGATGAACGAGGTTTCGACACCTTGCAGCGGCAGCAGCACATCAGCCAATTGCGCCAGCGGCGAGTCGGCCCGGGTGATGGCGACAATTCGTGCGCCGTAGCTGCGCGCCAGCTCGACGGCCTCGAGCAGTTCGGGCGTTAGGCCGGTCAGCGAACAGGCAATGACGGCGCGCTCGGCATCAAGGCTGGCGGCGGTGACGCGCATCATCACCGGGTCGTGACACACCGAGATCGGGTAGCCGAATCGCACCAGCCGCACTTGCAATTCATCACTGCACAAGGTCGAGCAACCTCCCATGCCGAAGGCGTGAATCATCCGCGCCTTGCCCAGCAGCTTCACCGCATCGGCGAAACGTGATTCGTCGAACGCCGACAGATGCTGGCGCAAGGTCGACTCGATATCGCCAACGATCTGCCCGTAAAACGCCGACTGCTCGGGCGTGCCCGCCGGGTCCAAAAAGCGACTGCCGACACCGCTGGCTTGAGCCAGTTGCAGGCGCAGATCGCGCAAGTCGCGACAGCCAACGGTGCGGGCAAAACGCGAGAGTGTGGCGGTGCTGACTTCCGCTCTCAGCGCCAGCTCATCGAGACTGGCGGCGGAGGCAAATCCTACGTCGTCGAGCATCAGCCGAGCGATGCGTCCTTCACCCGCGCTGAAGGAATCCTGACGGGCGCGGATCTGGTAGAGGATGTCCATGGCGGGCGGCTCCGGCTAAAGCAGATAAGAAAGGCCAACGGTCAGACCGAAGGCGACGACCGAGATAATGGTCTCGAGCACCGTCCAGGTCTTGAAGGTCTGGGCGACGGTCATGTTGAAGTATTCCTTGATCAACCAGAAACCGCCGTCATTGACGTGGGAAAAGATAACCGACCCCGCGCCTGTCGCCAGCACCAACAGCTCTGGATGGGGATAACCCAGACCAATGGCCACCGGCGCGACGATGCCCGACGCGGTGGTCATGGCCACCGTGGCAGATCCGGTGGCGATGCGCATCAATGCAGCGAACAGCCAGCCCATCAACAGCGGCGACAGGTGGAATACCTGGGCCAGGCTGACGATCTGGTCGGTGACGCCAGCGTCCACCAGAATCCGGTTCAAGCCACCGCCCGCGCCCACCAGCAAGGTGATGCTGGCGGTCGGCGCCAGGCATTCGTTGGTGAATTTGAGGATCGATTCGCGGTTGAAGCCTTGGGCCAGGCCAAGCGTCCAGAAGCTCAGCAAGGTCGCCAGCAGCAAGGCGATCACCGAATTGCCGATGAACAACACAAACTGATTGAAACCGCTGCCCGGCGTGGAAATCAGATTGGCCCAACCACCGACCAGCATCAGCACCACCGGCAACAGAATGGTCGCCATGGTGATGCCGAAACCCGGCAGGCTGTCGCGCGGTTCACGCTCAAGGAACTGACGCTCCAGCGGGTTATCTTCCGGCAGTTGAATGCGCGGCACGATGAACTTGGCGTACAAGGGACCGGCGATGATCGCGGTCGGAATCCCGATCAGGATCGCGTAGAGCAAAGTCTGCCCCACCGAGGCCTGATAGGCCTGCACGGCCAGCATCGCCGCCGGGTGTGGCGGCACCAGCGCGTGGACCACCGAGAGCCCGGCCACCATCGGCAAACCGACCATCAGAATCGACACGCCCACGCGCCGCGCCACGGTAAATGCGATCGGCACCAGCAGTACAAAACCGACCTCGAAGAACAGCGGCAGTCCTACAAGGAAAGCGATGCAGACCATCGCCCAGTGCGCATTTTTCTCACCGAAGCGGTCGATCAACGTTCGCGCCATCTGCTCGGCGCCGCCGGACTCGGCCATCATTTTGCCGAGCATCGTGCCCAGTGCGACCACCAGCGCGATATGGCCCAGCGTCTTGCCGACGCCCGCTTCGTACGCCCCCACCACGCCCGACGGCGGCATCCCGGCCAGCAGCGCCAGGCCGATGGACACCAAGGTGATGACAATGAACGGATTGAGTCGGTAACGGGCGATCAGAACGATCAACGCGATGATGGCGATGGCGGCGTAAACCAGCAGCCAATAGCCGAAGGACGGTGTCATGCGGTACTCCTCGAAAGGGTCACGTCGAATGGGTTGTGAAACTCATAAAACATTTCGAGGTGTGATTTTCAAACGAGGTGAAAGTAATTTTCGTGGAGGGATAAGGGATGTCGCGCAGAGGTATGGGAGGTCGTAGGTCATGAAAATCAGGCAGGTAGATTTTCATCACACCTGCCGGGATTGGTGTTAGTCGTGATTCACGCGAGCGCGTTTGAGCAGTTTCTTGCAGCGTTCGGACAAGTGCAGCACGCGCAGGTGCTTGCCGGCCTTGGCGTAGCGTTCACGCAGCGTTTTTAGCGCGGCTATCGCCGAGTAGTCGACGAAGCTCAGGTGACGACAATCGATCGTCACTACGGGTGGGTCGTTGGCGGGGTCGAATTGGTTGAGAAAAGGCGTGGTCGAGGCGAAGAACAGCGTGCCGTGCAGGTGGTAGAGCTTGCTGCCGTCCACTTCAAGATGACTGTCGGCATAGAGCTCGCGGGCCTGCTGCCAGGCGAAGTTGAGCGCCGCAATGATGATCCCGCAGAGCACGGCGGTGGCCAGATCGGTGAACACCGTAATGACCGTTACCGCGATGATCACCAACACATCATTCAGCGGCACTTTGTTCAACACCCGCAGCGAGGCCCAGGCGAACGTCTGCTGCGACACCACGAACATGACCCCAACCAACGCGGCCAGCGGGATGCGTTCGATCAGCGGCGACAAAAACAATATGAAAAGCAGAATCAGCACACCGGCCACAATACCGGACAGCCGACCGCGACCACCGGAACTGAGGTTGATCACGGTTTGCCCGATCATGGCGCAACCGCCCATACCGCCAAACAGCCCGGAGACCATGTTGGCCGCCCCCAGCGCCACACACTCGCGATCCGGGTAACCACGGCTCTCGGTGATCTCGTCAGTGAGGTTCAGGGTCAGCAGGGTTTCCAGCAAGCCGACCAACGCCATCAATATCGCGTAAGGAGCGATGATGCGCAGGGTTTCCAGGCTCCAGGGAATGTCTGGCAGCGCAAAGGTCGGCAAACCGCCGGCAATGTGCGCCATGTCACCCAAGGTGCGGGTTGGCAGACCGAGCAGATAAACCGCCAGTCCAACGCCCAGAATCGCCACCAGCGCCGGCGGCACGGCGCGCGTCAGGCGCGGCAGCAAGTAAACGATGGCCATCGTCACGGCAACCAGCCCTGCCATCAAGTACAGCGGCGTGCCGCTGAGCCAGACGTCACCGCTCTTGAAGTGTTCCAGCTGCGCCAGGGCAATGATGATCGCCAGACCGTTGACGAAGCCGAGCATCACCGGGTGCGGCACCATGCGCACCAACTTGCCAAGCTTCAGCAACCCGAACGCCAGCATGATCAACCCACCCAGCAGCACGGTGGCCAGCAAGTACTGCACGCCGTGCTGCACCACCAACGCAACAATCACCACGGCCATCGACCCGGCAGCGCCGGACACCATGCCCGGTCGCCCACCGAAAAGCGCGGTCAGGGTGCAAATGATGAAAGCGCCGTAAAGCCCCATCAATGGATTGAGGTGCGCAACCAGCGCGAAGGCGATGCATTCGGGTAGAAGAGCGAAAGACGTGGTGAGCCCGGCCAGGGTATCGGCGCGCAGATGTTTGGGTTTCATGGCTGACCTAAAATACAGGCGGGAAAAGAGGGGGCGGATGTTACGGAATTGAGGGCGGCCCGGCCAGTTGTTGGGTCGTCAGAAACGCAATCGCGAGCAGGCTCGCTCCCACATTTGATCTGCACTCGACACAGATTTTGTGTACGACGAAGATCCACTGTGGGAGCGAGCCGGCTCCGGGCGGCGTTCCGACGATGAACGATGAAGCGGTTTAGAGCGAACTCAAACCATCTCGTCACGAATCCATTCAATCACCGATGTCCGCTTCGGCGCCCAGCCCAGCAACTCCCGCGCCTTTTTACCGCGAACCCGACTGTTGGAGCCCAGGCCATAGTTGGCCATTTCATAACCCCACTCGGCTTCGGCGTCCTTCAGCGGCCAATCTTGTGGCTCACCCAGCTTCAGCGCTTGGGCAATCGCAGTGGTCATGTCGATGAACGACGCTTCACCGCTTTCGACGAAGTAGAAGGTGCCCGGTACGTTTTTGGTCAGCGCCAGCAGGTACAGGGAGACCACGTCTTCGATGTGCACGTTGGACCAGATGTTCTGGCCGGTACCGACATGCCGGACCACCCCACTTTTACGCGCCTGTTTCAGCAAACGTGGAAGCTGCACGCTGTCACGTTTGACGCCCAGGCTGTGGCCGTAAATCAGGGTGTTGCAGATCACTGCCGAGTTCACCCCGTCCTTCGCTGCGGCGAGGATCAGGTTGTCGATGGCCACGCGAGCAGCCTTGTCGACGGTAGGTGCCGGCAGGTTGTCTTCGTAATAGATAACGTCGCTGGATTTGCCGCCCGACGCATCGCCAACAATGCTCGAACCGCTGGTGTGCAGGAACACTTTGTTGGAACCGCGAAGTGCATCGAGCATCGCTTCTACCGCGCCGCGATGGTCGCTGCTGGCGGCGTTGATCACGGCGTCGGCCGCGCGGGCCTGCTCGGCCAGCAATGCGCTGTCGTCAAGCGTGCCGAGCACCGGGGTGATGCCCAGAGCGCTCAGTTCATTGGCTTGTTCGGCGCTGCGCACCAGACCGGTGACCTTGTGGCCGGCACGGACCAGACCCGTGGCGATGGAGCCGCCGATAAAACCTGCAGCGCCGGTTACGAATACGTTCATGGAGAGACTCCCTGCGTTAATAAGTGATGCAGCCAGTATCGAGGACCGATGCCTGCGGAAACAGACAGCGTTGCCCAATTCACTCTTGCGCAGGGGTCACGAATCAGCCCTTGAAATCCGCGTTCGCGTAAGCCGCCAATTTGCCCTGGATAAAGTCCAGGAAGCATTGAATCCGTAGCGCAAGTTGCGAGTTACGGTAGTACACCGCGTTGATCGGCTGACGATAGCCGCTGTTGAAATCCGCCAGCAGCACCTGCAAACGTCCGGCGCGGATGTCATCAATCGTCATGAAATGCGACAGGCAGGCAATGCCCTGACCTTCCAGCACCAAGTGCCTGATCGTCTCGCCGCTGGAGGCGCTGATTGAAGCCTGAATCGGCCAGCGGTCGCCATGCACGTAGCGCAGCGGCCATTGGTTGAGGCCTTCGTTGTTGGTAAAGCCCAGCAGCGTATGCCCGGCCAGGTCTGCCACCTGCGCAGGTACGCCGTGTTTTTCCAGGTAAGCCGGGCTGGCGACGATGTGCAGCGGACTGCAACCCAGAGAGCGGGCATGCAAGGTCGAGTCTGCAAGCGTGCCGATACGGATGGCGATGTCGGTGCTTTGCTCGAGCAAATCGATGATCAGATCGTTGCTGTTGAGTTCCAGCTGGATGTCCGGATAGAGCCGGCGGAACTCGTCGATGTACGGCACGATGGCGTGCAGCATGAACGGCGATGCGGCATTGATTCGCAGACGCCCGGACGGGGTTTGCTGACGTGAGGTCAGGCGCTCTTCAAGCTCGTCCATCTGATCGAGAATCAGCTTGGCGTGCTCGAAGAAGTACTTGCCCTCTTCGGTCAGGTCCATGCGCCGCGTGGTGCGATTGATCAGCGTGGTATCGAGTTTCGCCTCCAGCCGCGACAGCGTACGGCTGACTGCCGAAGGCGTTTGCCCGACCTGTTCGGCCGCAGCGGAAATCGATCCGCACTCAATCACGCAGACGAAAATCTGCAACTCATCGGATCTGGCTTTCACGGATGCCCCTCATTCAAAACTGGCTTGATAGTAGCTGGATGCGGGGCAAAAGGAACCTTACGCCGGCAGACCGAACACCTCGGTCAAATGCTGCTCATAGCGCGCCACATCAGCCTCGATATTCGGGCGTTTCATCACATCGACAGCCAGGAATGTCGGCAAGCCGGTCATGCCGAGGAAGGTGTTGGCCTTGTGGAACGGGAAGTACACCGCGTCCACGCCCTTGGCTTCGAAGAAATCGGTCGGGTCGTCGAAGGCTTGCTGCGGTGCGTTCCAGGTCAGCGAAAGCATGTACTGCTTACCTTGCAACAGGCCGCCACTGCCGTACTTTTGCGAGGCATCGGAACGGGTACGACCGTCACTGGCGTAAAGGCTGCCATGGCCTTCGGTGAAGACTTCGTCGATGTACTTTTTCACGGTCCAGGGCGCGCCCATCCACCAGCCGGGCATCTGATAAATGATCACGTCGGCCCAGAGGAATTTGGCGACTTCTTCGGCGACGTCGTACCCCTCGTCGATGAAGGTGGCTTTCACGTCGACACCGCCGCGATCCAGCACGCTCAGCGCGGCTTCATGCAGGGTGGCGTTGTAGCGGCCATCGGAGTGGGCAAATTTTTTGCCGCCATTGAGCAACAGGACTTTTTTCATGAAAGGTCTCGGAAGGTTGGAATTCGATGGCGGCAGAGTATCGATCTGCCTCGCGCGGAATAAGCGCCGGATTCACAAAATTCATTTGACCAATACGCACGAATCGACAGGCGATTGTTGCCATACACTTGCGCCGATTTTGAATTTGAGGAAATTTCTGATGAGTGAACTGCAAGGCTTCATCCTGCACGCCAAGACCCGCCCGGAAAAATCTGACGCCTTTGAAGCGTTTTTCAGCGCTTATGTGGAAGCGAGCCGCGCCGAACCCGGTTGCATCGAGTACCACATGTTGCGCGACAAACAGGACCCGACGCTGTTTATCTTCTACGAGATCTGGCAGTCCCAGGCTCACTTGGACGTGCACTCGAACCTGCCGCACATGAAGCAATTCCTCGACCAGCGCGATGAGTACCTGGAACGGGATTTCGATATCCGCGCCATCGAGATGCTTAGCCCGTCGTCCGCTACCCGCTGATCAACAAGTGGCCGCCGAGCACGCCCAGGCCGATGAAGAACACACGCTTGAACAGCACGGCGCTGATCCGCTGGCGCAGCCATTGCCCCAGCAACATGCCGAGCACCGCCGGGATCAGCGCCAGCAACGACGCCGTCAACTCGCCACCGCCCAGCGCACCGCGCCATAACAGGCCGGCAGCCAGGGCCAGGGTCGAGACGGTGAACGACAATCCCAGCGCCTGCACCAGTTCATCCTTGCTCAGGCCCAGCGCTTGCAGATAAGGCACGGCCGGAATCACGAAGACGCCGGTGGCCGAGGTGATAACGCCCGTCAACAGGCCGCAAAGCGGACCGAGCCAATGCTCGGTGTGACGGCCGACACGCAAGGTCGGCAGAAACAATCCGCTCAACGCATAGAGCAACAGCGCAGCGCCCAATCCCCGCACGACCCAATGACCACCGGCCATGCCGATCCACAACGTGCCGGCCCCGGTGCCGATGAAAATTGCCAGCAACATCGGCCACAGGCGTTTGAACAATCCCAGTAAATGCCCGCCGAATGCCAGTTGCCAGACATTGGTGAGCGTCGCGGGAATGATCAGCAGCGCGGCAGCCTGTGTCGGGGCCATAGCCAGACCGAGCAAACCCATCGCGATGGTCGGCAGGCCGAGGCCGATCACACCCTTGATCATGCCGGCCAGCAGAAAGGTAGCGATGACCATCAATGAAAGGGCAAGACCGAGGTTTTGATAGAACGCGGCGAGAGTATTCATGGCGCTATCGTGAGCCTGGATTGGCTGCTTGAAAATCTGCCATATACTGAGGCAGCCTCTTGTTCAGCAAGAGGCTTAAGGCTTCGTCGTTTTTACTGACGCCTTCGCGAGCAGGCTCGCTCCCACAGGTGACCGCGTCGTCCGGGCTGACTCGGTCTACTGTGGGAGCGAGCCTGCTCGCGAAAGCGTCCTATCAGGCAACACCTATTCCGAGCTTGCTGCGATGCACTTCGACCTGACCGACCTGCGCCTCTACCTGAACATCCTCGACAGCGGCAACATCACCGCCGGCGCCGCTCGCAGCCACCTGTCCCTGGCGGCGGCGAGTGCGCGCATCCGCGCCATGGAAGCTTCACTGGGGATCGAGTTTCTCGAGCGAGGTCGCCGCGGTGTCAGCCCGACCCCGGCCGGCAAGGCCTTGGCGCAACATGCCCGTGTCCTGCTGCAACAGGCCGAACGCATGCAGCAGGATCTGGCCGAATACGCCAACGGCGTCAAAGGCCAGGTGCGGCTGCTGTGTAACACCACAGCGATGACCGAATATCTGCCGGAGTTGCTCGCGGACTTTCTTCGCAGCCACCCCAACCTCGACATCGATCTGCAAGAACTGCCCAGCGCTCGCATCACCCACGCCTTGCGCCAAGGTGCGGCAGACCTGGGCATCGTCTCTGACGCCGTGGACACCGATGACCTGCAGACCCGCCCGTTTCGCGACGATCCACTGGTGCTGATAACCCCCCGCGATCATCTCTTGGCACACGCAGGGGGCGTGAGCTTCAGCGACACCTTGCACCACGACTACGTTGGCCTGAACGCCAACAGCGCGTTGGCGGTGTACCTGGAAGAACAGGCGCTGCACACCGGGTCACGCATGCAAATCCGCATCCGCGCCGACGGTTTCGATGGCGTGATGCGCATGGTCGCTCGGGGGGCCGGGCTGGCGATCGTGCCCCTCGCGGCGGTTGAGCGCTGGCGTGGCGAACAATCCTTCAAGAGTCTCGCCCTGCAAGAACCTTGGGCCACGCGCAAACTGTTGCTCTGTGCTCGGGAGTTCGCCGCCTTGCCCGGTTACGCCAAGGCCTTGCTGCATGCCTTGACTCTCCCCTGAGGGGCAGACTTTACCCTTGAGCTTTCATCTTCAAGGAACGAGACGATGGGCAAACGAATTCTGGTGATTCTCGGGCATCCGGCGAGCAACAGCTTCTGCGGCGCACTCGCCGAGCGTTACGCACAGTCGGCGTTGCGCGCCGGGCATGAGGTGCGCCAGTTGTTTCTAGGCGCAATGGACTTTGACCCGGTGCTGCGTGAAGGTTATCAACAGACCCAGCCACTGGAAGTCGACTTGCGCCGCGCCCAGGCGGACATTGTGTGGGCCGAGCACCTGACACTGGTTTATCCGATCTGGTGGGGCGGAGTTCCGGCGTTGCTCAAAGGCTTTTTCGATCGGGTGTTCCTGCCGGGTTTCGCTTTCAAATACCGCAAAGGCAAAGCCTTTCCCGAAAAACTCCTGCATGGACGAAGCGCGCATTTGCTGGTGACTATGGACACGCCGTCCTGGTATTACCGCTGGATCTATCGCATGCCTGGACTGCATCAGGTACGCAAAACCACCCTGGAATTCTGCGGCATCAAGCCAACCAGGACCCTCACCTTCGGGCCGATTCTCGGCTCCAAAGCAGCGCAACGCGAGACGTGGCTCAAACAAGCGAACGCTATTGCCAGCCATTGAATCTCCCTGATAATGCGCTGGCTTTTTGGGCGCACTCCGGGACATTCAAAAAAGGGATTTTTCATGTACATCGGCAAAGTTGCGCGGCTGTCGGGAAGCACAGTCAAGAGTATCCGCCACTACGAAGCCATCGGCTTGTTACCGCCCGCACAGCGCAGTGGCAAATACCGGATCTACAACCAGCAAAGCGTCGAACTGCTGATCTTCATCAAGTGTGCTCAACAACTGGGATTCAGGCTCAAAGAGTTGCAGGCGATGTTTCAACAACACCGGGGCGAGGCACTTCCGTGGGAGCTTGCTCAAGTAGCCATAGCCGACAAGAAACGCGAACTGATGGACAGTATCGGCGCACTGCAGCAACTCCATTGCGGGCTGGAAGCCTTCGAGGCGAGCCTCAACAGTGCTCAGGATCAATGCCGGCTCGGCAGTCTTTGAAAACCACCGGCCGACACCAGGCATCTCCTGTCTAAACCTTTGGCAGCGGACTCAATGCCTCGGCCGCCTTGGGTTTTCTGAAAAAGAGGCCGTAGACAACCGTGAGGACCAGCAGGAAAGGCACACCGAACACCAGGGTCATCTTGAAGGCTTCGGTGAAGTAGGTGGTGATCATCACCGCGCCCATCAGCACCAACCCCAACAATGTGGTGTACGGGAACAGGCGCATACGGAAAGACAGTTTTCGTTCGCCATTGCGCTCGTGGTAGCGACGGAAACAGTAGTGCGTCAGGAAGATCATGAACCAGGTGAAAATGGCGCCGAACATGGAAATCGCCATCATCAAGGTGAAGGAGCTTTCCGGGTACAGAACGTTGAGCAAGGTCGCCAGGGCAATGCCCGAACTCGACAGCAACAAGGCATTCAGCGGGATCCCGGTCTTGCTCAATACGCCCATGGATTTGGGTGCATAGCCGCCACGGGACAGGCTGAACATCATGCGCGTGGTGATGTAGAGCTGGCTGTTCATCGCCGACAACGCCGCGATCAGAATCACGAAATTCATCACCCCGGTTGCGCCGGGAATGCCGATGGTTTGCATGACCGTGACGAATGGGCTTTGGGCGTGACCCGCCTGAACCCACGGTACGATGGCCAACATCAGCGCCAGGGTCAGCAGGTAAAACACCACCAACCGCACGATAGTCGCGCGAAAGGCCTTCTTCACTGCCCGCTCCGGGTCCTGCGCTTCACCGGCGGCCACCGCGATCATCTCTACGCTCAAATAGCTGAAGATCGACACGATCACCGCGATCCACATCCCTTGCAGACCATTGGGGAAAAAGCCTCCATGGGCCGTGTAATTGTGCACACCGTAATCCGCGTTACCGGAACCGAATACCACGTACACCGCGAGGATGATAAAACCGACAATCGCCCCGATCTTGATGGTCGAGAACCAGTATTCGAAGGTGCCGAATGTCTTCACGCTAATGGCGTTGAGTACGATCAGGATGCTGGAAAACGAGACGATCCATATCCACTCCGGCACGTTGGCAAACCAGTACTTCATGTACATCGCCACCGCCGTCACTTCCGTGCCGACAGCCAGCACAATCGCCGCCCAATAAGCATAGCGCACCAGAAATCCGGCCAATGGGCTGACATAGAATTCGGCATAGGCGCCGAACGAACCCGAGGTCGAATGGGCGACGGTCATTTCCGCAAGACAGCCCATCAACAGCAGGGTGATGATCGCGCCAATGGCGTAGCTGAGCAGCACGCTCGGCCCGGCATAGTTGATGGCGTAGGCGCTGCCCATAAACAGTCCGGTGCCAATCGCACCGCCAATGGCAATCATGCTCATCTGGCCCGACGTGAGCTGGCGCCTAAGGCCTTGTTCGCGTTTGGATATGCTTTCAAAACCGCTGGTATCGGTCATTTTTCCGTCCTCTGAATATTGTCTTTCTTGAAGAGAGCAACTCGTTGTAATTACCCGTGGGGATCAGCCACACACAGCAGGGCACGGATCAGAAAATACTCAGCGGGTACTCGATGATCACCCGGACTTCGTTGTTGTCGGTGGTGTCCGCGAGGGCCACCTGAGCGGTCGAACGCACACTGGCCTGACGCACTCGCACCGACAGATCCCTGGCCTTGCCTGATTGCACGACGTAACGCGCTTCAATGTCGCGTTCCCAGCGCTTGCCGTCACTGCCGTAACGTCCATAAGCGCCATTGGCCCCGCCGTCGTAGTGGCTGTCGTCGATATGGTCACCGCTGACGTAACGCGACATGAAGCTCAGGCCCGGCACGCCGAAAGGTGCCATGTCCAGGTCATAACGCAATTGCCAGGAGCGCTCGTTGGGGGCGTTGAAGTCGAGGACTTGAATCGAGTTGGCGAGAAAAATCGAAGTACCCGGCTGCTGATCGAAACCCAGGTAGTCGAACGGCTCATCGCCATCGACGCGTTGGTACGCCAGGGTCAATCGATGCGCGCCGACCTTGTAGGCGGTGGACAGGGACCACGTGGTGTTGTCGATCTTGCCGGCCAGACTCTGACCAGTGTCATCGGTGCGGTAAATATTGAGATCCAGGTTCAGCGACTGGTTTTCACTTAGCGCGAAACTGTAGTTGGTATTGGCGTAGTACTGCCGCCAGATATCGGTGAATTGCGAACCGTACAGGCTGACGTTCAATTGATCACTCAGGGCGTAGCTGCCGCCCAGATAATCGACACTGCGGGTTTCCACCCCGGCATACAGTGCCTTGAGGGCGCCATCGTCGTTGGTCGAGGTACTGTCGTTACCAGAAGTGAAGTGCCCGGCGTCGAACATCAGCCCTTTCAATTCGCTGCTGGTCAGCTGAAAGCCATTGGCCTGAGGGGTGAACAGTCGCGCATTGCCGGTACCGAATACCGGGTTAAGCGGGGTCAGGTTGCCGTACTTGAGTTCGGTCTTCGAGATCCGCGCCTTGAGCGCACCGCCCGCTTCGGAATACTCATCCTCGGGGCGACCATCGGAATCGACCGGCAGCAAACCGGTGCCGGTTCGGCCCCTGCCGCTGTCGAGTTTGATGCCCAGTTGCGCATAGGCATCGATGCCGAAACCCACGGTGCCCTGGGTATAGCCGGAGCGGTAATCGAGCATGATCCCGTGAGCCCACTCGTCCCGATAGTTCTGACCGCCAGGATTATTGAGGTTGTTGCGGTAGAAATAGAAGTTACGGCTAGTCAGGGTCAGGCTGCTGTCTTCGACGAATCCAGTGTCGGAGGCGGCGCAGGCCATTTGACCGAGACAACCAGTGATGGCGAGCGGCAAGGCGGGCCAGAGGGACAGTTTCATTCTGCGTGCTCCTTATTATTGTGTTTTCACAGAACTTTTTATTGGAGGCGACCGAAAGCCTGCTACCGGTGAAATCCGGCAGCAAGACAAGGACCTCGGAGATTCAGGTGACGCTATGGCGCACTTGGAATTGCGCTTGCGCCCAGGTTTTCTGATCAAGAATTTCGCCCAGGATCTGCACCGCATCCCAGACCTCGGTGAAGGTCGTGTACAGCGGGGTGAAGCCGAAGCGCATGATCCGAGGCTCGCGGTAGTCACCGATCACGCCACGGGCGATCAGAGCCTGGACCACCGCGTAACCTTCGGGATGTTCGAAGCTGACGTGGCTGCCACGCTTGGCGTGTTCGCGCGGGGTGATCAGCGTCAACTCATGTGCGGCACAACGCTGCTCGACCAACTGGATGAACAAGTCAGTCAGCGCCAGGGATTTGCAGCGCAGGCTGGCCATGTTGGTCTGGGCGAAAATATCCAGACCGCACTCGACCATCGCCAATGAAGTGATCGGCTGGGTACCGCACAGATAACGAGCGATACCCTCGCTCGGCTCGTAGCGAGGCGCCATGGCAAACTGCCGCGAATGCCCGAACCAGCCAGACAACGGCTGCGCCACCAGATCACACAGATCGGGCGACACCCAGACAAACGCTTGCGAGCCGGGACCGCCATTGAGGTACTTGTAGGTGCAGCCGATGGCGTAATCGGCACGTGCCTGATGCAGGTCGACCGGCACCGCACCGGCGGAATGCGCCAGGTCCCAGATGGTCAGCGCGCCGCATTCGTGGGTCAGCGCGGTCAGGGCCTGCATGTCGTGCATATAGCCCGTCTTGTAGTTGACGTGGGTGAGCATGACCACAGCGGTGTCCTGGTCTATCGCTTGCGGCAGCTCCTCGGGACTACCGACCAGGCGCAAGGTGTAGCCCTGTTGCAGCATGTCCGCCAGACCTTCGGCGATGTACAAATCGGTCGGAAAATTGCTGGATTCTGTAACGATCACTCGCCGTTTCGGCGACCGTGTGGACTGTACCCGCAGGGCGGCGCTGAGCACCTTGAACAGGTTGATCGAGGTGGTGTCGGTCACCACCACTTCACCATCACGGGCGCCAATCAGCCCGGCCAATTGGTTGCCCAGACGCTCGGACAGGTCGCGCCAGCCAGCACTGTTCCAACTGCGGATCAGGCCATTGCCCCATTCTTCGGCGATCACCGCTTGAGCACGCGCCAATGCAGCAACCGGTCGCGCGCCCAGGGAGTTGCCGTCCAGATAGATCACGCCTTCGGGCAGTGCAAATTGCTGACGCAGTGGCGCCAGAGCGTCCTGAGCATCAAGCGCCAGGCAATCGTTTCTTGTCGTCATTGAGTGTCCTGTTTTTTGAATGACATGCCGTCCGGGCAGGTCGCGATAATCGGGTCGATCCAGGGTTTCAGTGCCATGTTTCAGGCGCTATTCCCCCCTTCTCGGTGGAGAAATAATGAACGAAGCTTTGGAGAATTTTCGTGCAAAGTGAGCAGCCTTATAGTAGTTATCTCGCAGAAAATTCGAATCTAACTCCAATAAACGCGGATTTACTCCAACCATGAATCTCGACTCGACAGACCTGCGAATCCTGCACCAACTGCAACAGGATGGCCGCATCAGCAATCAGGAATTGGCGGAGAAAGTCGCCCTGTCCCCGTCGGCGTGTTTACGCCGTTTGCGCCTGTTGGAAAGTGAGGGAATCATCACCGGCTATCGCGCGGTACTGAATGCCGAACGGCTGGGAATCGAACTGGAAGCCATCGTCCATGTATCGTTGCGACAGGACGTCGAGGACTGGCACGAAACCTTCATCAAGAAGGTTCAGTTGTGGCCGGAAGTGGTCACCGCTTATGTGATTACCGGCGCGAGCAACTATGTTTTGCGAGTCCAGGCGCGCAACCTCAAACACTTCTCCGATTTCATCGTCAACCATCTGAACCGCACAGCAGGTGTCACCGATATCCGCTCGGAAATCGTCCTGCAGAAAATCAAGGAGCGAGAGGAGTTGCTTGATCTGGTGGTGCGCAAGTAAGGGAAACCGCCAGGGAGATATCGATAACTCCTTGGGCGTCCTGATCCTCAGAAGCCGCGCATGCTCCGGGCTTCGTTACGCTGCAAAGTCATGCTTGGGGATTCGTCGAACAACTTGCGGTACTCGGCAGAAAAACGCCCAAGGTGCGTGAAGCCCCACCCCATGGCGATCTCGGAAATATTGCGCGCAGAACCGTGCTCAAGAATGTCCTGACGCACGGCGTTCAAGCGGTATTTTTTCAGGTAGACCATCGGCGATAGCGCGAAGTACTTCTTGAACGCTTCGAACAATTTGAAGCGCGAGACTCCGGCCGCGGCTTCGATGTCTTCCAGATGCAGAGCTTCCCGGGCGTTTGCGTGAATGTATTGCCGGGCCCGGATCAGATAGTGCGGCAGCTTCACGCCCAACACGTCCCGCAGTTCTTCGGAATAATTGTTCGGCTGGGCGAGGATCAGCCCCTTGATCAAAGAGCTTTCGACATCCCGGGTGAAGGCCACTTGTTCATACAATTCACTGCTGCGTTCCAGCTCGGCGATGAAATAACGCGCCATGCGCCACCATGATGCCGACGCCCCGTCGACCGCATCCATCACCGACTCGAAACGCAAAGGCGCATCCAACGGTCGCTGCAGCATGCTTTCCAGAGACTCACTCATGGCGGCGCGGGTGATGACCACCTGGACCTTGCGACAATCGCCGGAGATCGCCAGCACCTGGTTTTCATTCGGCGAAATGATCACCCCTTGATCGCGATTGGACTTCACCACGCTGCCGTTCTTGCTCAGCTCCTGCTCGCCCACCAACGGCAAACTCAGGCTGTAACTGCTGAAGTGCTCAGGGTCTTCGATATCGACGGTGACGTCGGTACCGTACTCAATCGTGCCCAGGGTTGTGGCCATCGACTTGAACACATTGGCGCTGTGATGAAAGCGGATCCGCTCCGGAGTGGTGGTCACGAGTCGATGGGGCCCGCAGATACCGGACATCCAGTTCCGCGCACCCTCAACGTCAAAGCTATCAATACGAATGTCGCGAAACTGCGGATCAGTTTTGCTACTCATCACGGGGCACCCACGGCGGTATTTTTCAAGCGCGCTCTGAGGGCGCGTATCAGGCAGGAAAGAGCAAATTCCAAGCCACAAAACGACGGTACCAACCCAGCGGATAGTAATCATCTACTAAGCGGACAACGCGCCCGGCTTGAAGCCCGGAAGTGTCATCGAACAGCATCCGACGTCCTGCAAAACAGTACCTGATTGCTGCAATCAGGTGCAGCCGTCCATCGCGTCAGGCGACGTTTGAGTAGTACCTGCCCAGCTCGATACGGGGGTGTTACCGCACAAATTTTATGGACTGCCTTCGTCGACAAACCGGATAGACCCCTGCCCGCCCCACTCTCTCTAATGAGCGCAACCGATTAGTCCGAATAAAAAAGGTACACACCCATGAGTGGCGAAAAAAACGTCGAGCAGTGGAAATCATTTATCGAAGGCTGCCTGGACTTCCGTCCGACAGACGGCGTGTTCCGGATCGCCCGGGACATTTTCACCGAACCGCAGTTGTTCGATCTGGAGATGGAACTGATCTTCGAGAAGAACTGGATCTATGCCTGTCACGAAAGTGAGTTGGCCAACAATCACGACTTCATCACTATGCGCGCCGGCCGCCAGCCAATGATCATCACCCGCGACGGTGACGGTCAGCTCAATGCGTTGATCAACGCCTGCCAGCATCGCGGCACGACCCTGACACGTGTCGGCAAGGGCAATCAGTCGACCTTCACCTGCCCGTTCCACGCCTGGTGCTACAAAAGCGACGGCCGCCTGGTGAAGGTCAAGGCGCCCGGCGAATACCCGGAAGGGTTCGACAAGGCCACACGCGGCCTGAAAAAAGCACGCATCGAGAGCTACAAGGGGTTTGTGTTTATCAGCCTGGATGTTCATGCCGATAACAGCCTCGAAGACTTCCTCGGCGACGCCAAAGTGTTCTTCGACATGATGGTTGCCCAATCGCCCACCGGTGAGCTGGAGGTGCTGCCCGGCAAGTCAGCCTACACGTATGACGGCAACTGGAAGTTGCAGAACGAAAACGGCCTCGACGGTTATCACGTCAGCACTGTCCACTACAACTACGTGGCCACCGTGCAACACCGCCAGCAGGTCAACAGCGAGAACGGCACTGACAGCGGCACCACGCTCGACTACAGCAAACTCGGCGCTGGCGACGCCAATACCGATGACGGCTGGTTCGCCTTCGATAACGGCCACAGCCTGCTGTTCAGTGACATGCCGAACCCGACGGTGCGCTCCGGTTACGCCACGATCATGCCGCGGCTGATCGAAGAACACGGTCAGGAAAAAGCTGAGTGGATGATGCACCGACTGCGTAATCTGAACATTTATCCGAGCCTGTTTTTCCTCGATCAGATCAGCTCGCAACTGCGCATAATCCGCCCGATAGCCTGGAACAAGACTGAAATCATCAGCCAGTGCCTGGGCGTAAAAAACGAGTCGGACGCGGATCGTGAAAACCGGATTCGTCAGTTCGAAGACTTCTTCAACGTGTCGGGTCTGGGCACTCCGGATGACCTGGTGGAGTTCCGCGAAGCCCAGCGTGGTTTCCAGGCACGCCTGGAACGCTGGAGCGATATTTCCCGTGGCAGTCACCAATGGGCAACCGGCGCCACGCCCAACAGCGAGTCGATCGGCATCGCCCCGGCCATGACCGGAACCGAATTCACCCACGAAGGGCTTTACGTCAACCAGCACAGCAACTGGCAGAAATTCCTGCTCGATGGCCTGGAAGCGAAATCCCTGAAGCTACGTGAGGTGTGAACATGAATGCGCAATTGCAGTACCAGATCGAACAGTTTTTCTATCGCAAATCCGAACTGTGCGACGCCCAGGAGTGGGACGCCTATATCAAGCTGTTCGACGAGCACAGCGAGTTTCACCTGCCGCAGTGGGACTCGGAACACGTTTACACCGTCGACCCCAAGCGCGAAATGTCGCTGATCTACTACCCCAATCGTTCCGGTCTGGAGGACCGCGTGTTCCGCCTGCGCACGGGCAAATCCGCGTCCTCAACGCCGATGCCGCGCACCTTGCACCTGATCAACAACGTACGGATCGAAGAGGTCGAGGGCGGCGAGCTGGAGGTGCGTCTGAACTGGCACACCTTGTTCTATCGCCTGGCCACGTCCGAACAGTTCTACGGCCGCGCGACCTATCGCCTCAAGCCTCACGCAGACAGCTGGCTGATCACCCGCAAGCATGTCCTGCTGCTCAACGACACCATCAACTCGGTGCTCGATTTCTACCACCTCTGAAACCATGGAGACCGGGCATGAACCACAAGGTCGCGTTCAGCTTTGCCGACGGCAAGACGCTGTTCTTTCCCGTACAGCCTAACGAAATACTGCTCGACGCCGCCCTGCGCAACGGCATCAACATTCCTCTGGATTGCCGCGAAGGCGTCTGCGGAACGTGCCAGGGGCGCTGCGAGTCGGGCGACTACAGCCAGGACTATGTGGATGAGGAAGCCCTCTCCAACCAGGACCTGCAACAACGCAAAATGCTCACCTGCCAGACTCGGGTGAAGTCCGATGCTGCGTTTTATTTCGACTTCGCTTCCAGCCTGTGCAACGCCTCGGGCCCCGAGCAACTCAGCGGCAAAGTCACTGAAGTCAGGCAGGTCTCAGCCAGCACTGCGATCCTGCATCTGGATCTGGGCACGACAGGCTTGCTGGATTTTTTGCCGGGGCAATACGCCCGGTTGCTGATCCCTGGAACGCAAAGCAAGCGCTCCTACTCGTTCGCCAATCGACCGAGTAACAGCAATCAGCTGCAGTTCCTGATTCGCTTGCTGCCCGACGGCGTGATGAGTAACTACATCCGTGAACGCTGTCAGGTGGGTGATGAAATCGCCCTGGAGGCACCGCTGGGCGCCTTCTATCTTCGGCACGTCGCCAAACCGCTGATCCTGGTGGCCGGCGGAACCGGGCTTTCCGCGCTGCTGGGTATGCTCGACGAACTCGCCGAGCGCGGGTGCGCGCAACCGGTGCATTTGTACTATGGCGTGCGAGACGCTGCCGATCTGTGCGAGCGCACACGCATCGCCGCCTATGCCGAGCGCATTCCGGGGTTTCGCTACACCGAGGTCGTCAGCGATCCTTCGCCACAATGGGCAGGAAAGCGCGGCTACATTGCCGAGCATTTCGACACCAGTGAACTGCGCGACGCGCCGATCGACATGTACGTCTGCGGGCCACCGCCCATGGTCGAGTCGATCAAGAGCTGGTTGCAGACCCAGGCATTGGAGACCGTGCATCTGTATTACGAAAAATTCACCGAGAGTAATATCTGATCTTTCAAATCAGGCCTGACAACAATAATCAGAAGGGAACGAGATGGCGGATGAAATCTTGCAACAGGGAACGCTCAAGCGGGGGTTGAAAAATCGTCATATTCAACTGATCGCATTGGGCGGGGCGATTGGCACCGGGCTGTTTTTAGGCTCTGCCGGCGTACTCAAGTCGGCCGGTCCGTCGATGATCCTCGGCTATGCGATTGCCGGGTTCATTGCCTTTCTGATCATGCGCCAGTTGGGCGAAATGATTGTCGAAGAGCCGGTGGCCGGTTCGTTCAGCCACTTCGCCCACAAGTATTGGAGCGGTTATGCAGGATTTCTGTCCGGGTGGAACTATTGGGTGCTGTACGTGCTGGTGGGTATGGCCGAGCTGACGGCTGTCGGCAAGTACGTGCAGTTCTGGTGGCCAGAAGTCCCCACTTGGGTGAGCGCGGCGGTGTTCTTCGTGCTGGTCAACCTGATCAATACGATGAACGTCAAAGTCTTCGGCGAGATGGAGTTCTGGTTCGCGATCATCAAGGTCGTGGCGATCATCGGTATGATCGCCCTGGGTTGCTACATGCTGTTCAGCGGCTCCGGGGGCCCGCAAGCTTCGGTCAGTAACCTGTGGAGTCACGGCGGTTTCTTCCCCAACGGCACCACCGGTTTGCTGATGTCGATGGCGTTCATCATGTTCTCCTTTGGTGGCCTGGAGCTGGTCGGCATCACTGCCGCTGAAGCCAGCGAACCGAGGAAGGTGATACCCAAGGCGATCAACCAGGTGGTGTATCGCGTGTTGATCTTCTACGTCGGCGCACTCACCGTTCTGCTTTCGCTGTATCCGTGGGATCAACTGCTGCAGACCCTGGGCGCTTCGGGCGATGCCTACAGTGGCAGCCCGTTCGTGCAGATCTTCTCGCTGATCGGCAGCGATACCGCCGCGCATATCCTCAATTTCGTGGTACTGACTGCAGCGCTCTCGGTTTACAACAGCGGCGTCTACTGCAACAGCCGCATGCTCTACGGCCTGGCCGAACAGGGCGACGCACCGAAGTCGCTGATGAAACTGAACAAACAGGGCGTGCCATTGCGGGCGCTGGGTATCTCGGCGCTGATCACTATGTTGTCCGTGCTGGTCAACTACCTCGCGCCCCACGAAGCGCTGGAGTTGCTGTTCGCACTCGTGGTCGCCTCGCTGATGATTAACTGGACGCTGATCAGCCTGACCCACCTGAAGTTTCGTAAAATCATGGGCCAGCAAGGCATCGTGCCAGGGTTCAAGTCGTTCTGGTTTCCCTTCAGCAACTACCTGTGCCTGGCGTTCATGGCCATGATCATCTGCGTGATGTGGATGATTCCGGGAATACGCGCCTCGGTCTTCGCCATCCCGGTCTGGGTCTTGATCATCTACGTGTTCTACCGGGTGCGTGTAGCGAGGGATCGAGGCTTGCCAGTCGCTCAATAGTCCCAGAGCGCAACAAAAAGCCCCGGCATTCAATGAATGCCGGGGCTTTTTTATACGGACGGGATCAGAGGGTCGAACGCACCCGCCACAACTCCGGGAACAGCACGGTATCGAGCATTTTGCGCAGATAACCGACACCTTCAGTGCCGCCGGTTCCCGGTTGAAAGCCAATGATCCGCTCAACCGTGGTGACATGACGGAAGCGCCATTGACGGAACGAATCCTCAAGGTCGATGAGTTTTTCGGCCAGTTGATAGAGATCCCAATAACGCGAAGGATCTTTGTAGACCTCGCGCCAGGCGGCTTCGACCGAGGCGTCATGCTCTGTCGGGAGGGTTGGGTCTCGCTCGAAACGCTGTGGGTCAATCTTCAAGCCCGCGCTGACCATCAAGCGAATCGCTTCGTCATACAGCGAAGGGGTCGCGATCGCCTTTTCAAGTTCCTGCAATAATTCCGGCCGATGGGCATGGGGGCGCAACAGGGTCGCGCTTTTGTTGCCCAAAATGAACTCAATCTCACGGTATTGAAACGACTGAAAACCGGACGACTGCCCCAAAAAAGGCCTGATTGAGTGGTATTCGGTGGGAGTCATGGTGGCCAGCACCGTCCAGGCATGCACCAGTTGATCAAAAATCCGCGAGACCCGCGCCAGCATCTTGAAGGCCGGCGGCAACTCTCCCAGCCGGACGTGTTCGCGGGCAGCCTTGAGCTCGTGCAACATCAGCTTCATCCACAACTCGGACGTCTGGTGCTGGATGATGAACAGCATCTCGTTATGGTCCGGCGACAACGGGTGCTGTGCACTGAGAATGCGCCCCAGATCCAAGTAGTCGCCGTAGCTCATGGAATCAGAAAAATTCAGCTCGGCGTTATGCCATTCCCCTGTCTGGTTAACAGGTGAATAGGGACATTGGCTCATTGAGCAGGCTCCTCACGTTGCGGTGAATTCAATGGACGCAGAATTGCCCTCACCGGGCTGGCGTCGAGATTGGCAAAGCGCAGCGGCAGCGCGATCAACTCATAGTCCCCTTCCGGGACCTCATCGAGCACGATGCCTTCGAGAATAGCCATGCGGTGACGGGCCACGGCGTTGTGCGAATCCATGGTCTTGGATTGCTGCGGGTCCAGCGATGGCGTATCGATACCGATCAAGCGCACGCCGAGACTGGCGAGCAGGTCGACGGTTTCTTTGGCGACGGCGGTGAAATCCGGGTCCCAGTGGGTCAGCGGCGCTTGTCGATACGTGCGCAGCAGGACGCGTTCGGGCAGGTTGTCAAGTCGACTCTCTATTTGCTCAGGTTGCACCAGTCGGCCGCTGTCCAGGCAATGCAACACCCGGCAAGGCCCGATATAAACATCAAGCGACACATCGCCAATGGCTGCGCCCTCCGGGCTGTAGTGCAGCGGTGCATCGACGTGAGCGCCGGTGTGCGGCGACAGCGTGATACGCCCGACATTCACCGGGCATTCAGGCCCGAAGGTCCAGACGCGCTCCTCCTGGAACGGCGTATCACCCGGCCAGGTCGGTGTTGCGGTACTCAAGGGCGGGCTGATGTCCCACCACGACATTGTTTTTTTCATTACAAAGCTCTCGGCCTTTTCCGAAGTGAATGATACGAGTGATACCTGTGCATGTTCTTGCAAAAACGTTCGCAAAAGCCTGAGGCTTTCGCACAAACTGCCAGGAATCGGCAGTTTATCGAGAGGAAATTTCAACGTACCCATCGCAGGTTTCCACCGCCAAGTGTTGTATGAACAGACGACGGCCGCTGCGCTTCTGGATACCTCAATGTCGAGCACAGACAACTGGTGCCGGACCAAGCCCTATAGGGTGCGACTTCAGTTCTCCCTAACGCTCGGAGTCATCATGTCCGCACCGATTACCGTTCTTCGCGATACCCACCCACTGCCGGTACTCGATGCCTGCAAATGGGAAAAACTCGAAGGCGACCCGCACACCGTCAACCTCAACGCCTACACCAGCGAAGACGGCAGCAAAATCATGGGCACCTGGATCTGCACGCCAGGCAAGTGGTATGTGGAATACGTGAAGTGGGAATACTGCGATTTCCGCGAGGGGTACTGCATCATCACCCCAGAGGGAAAGGAGCCGATCCATCTGCGTGCCGGTGATATTTTCGTCATTGAGCCGGGCATGAAAGGCACGTGGGAAGTGGTTGAAACCGTGCGCAAGTATTTCGTGTTTGCCTGATGCAAAAAAACCGGGAGGTCACCCGACGTGATTTCCCGGTAAATATCTATGGGTACATGCTGCCCCTGTGGGAGCGAGCCTGCTCGCGATGAGGCCAGCACATTCAACATCAACGATAACTGATCTACCGCTATCGCGAGCAGGCTCACTCCCACAGGTTTCCAGCCCGATTATTGCGGTTTGCGATAGCTGTTGATGATCGCCGAGAAGTCCTTGCCACCTTCCCCACGCTGGCTCATCGCCTGATACAACTGCTGGGCTACCGCGCCGAGCACCACCGGTTGGTGCGCCTGACGTGCAGCTTCCGTGGCCAGCCCCAGATCCTTGAGCATCAATTCGGCACCGAAACCACCGGTATAGCCGCGCGAAGCCGGCGCCGTTTCGACGATACCCGGCCACGGGTTGTACATCTCCGAACTCCAGCAACGGCCGGTGGAACTGTTGATGATTCCCGCCAACACCGTCGTGTCGATCCCGAGCGCATCGCCCAGCGCCATGGCTTCGCTGACACCGACCATGGAGATCGCCAGCAGCAGGTTGTTGCAGATCTTGGCGATTTGCCCGGTGCCGACTTCACCGCAATGGACGATGTTGCGGCCCATCTGCGCCAGCACGGGTTGCAGGGTGGCGAACAGCTCAGGGGTAGCGCCGACCATAAACGTCAGGGTCCCGGCTGCCGCACCGCCCGTACCGCCAGACACAGGCGCATCCGCCATGGCCACGCCTTGCTTGGCCGCCGCCGCAGCAACTTCACGCGCCGTCTGCGGATCGATGGTGCTGCAATCGACTGCCGGCACGCCCTTGGCGATACCTGCCAGCACGCCGTCTTCACCCAGCCACACGCTGCGCACATGCACCGCGGCGGGCAGCATGGTGATCACAAGCTCCGCGTCTTGAGCGGCTTCTCGTGCCGAAGCGCTGATGCTGCCGCCCAGTTGCTCCAGCTCTGCCAGAACGGTTTTGTTCAGGTCGACCAGCCGCAGCGAATGGCCGGCCTTGATCAGGTTGCGCGCCATCGGCGCGCCCATGTTGCCGAGACCGATAAAAGCGATTTTCATGTCCGGGTCCTTAACGCAAGTTGATGGTGGTGTTCACACCGTCGTTGACGCTGTCGTCATCGAACCAGCGACTGGTGACAGTCTTGGTCTGAGTGTAGAACTGCACCACTTGCTTGCCATACGGACCGAGGTCGCCGAGTTTGGACCCGCGGGAACCGGTGAAGCTGAAGAACGGAACCGGCACTGGAATCGGGATGTTGATGCCGACCTGGCCAACGTCGATTTCCGTCTGGAATTTACGCGCCGCCGCACCGCTTTGAGTGAACAGGCCAGTGCCGTTACCGAACGGGTTGGCGTTGACCAGGGCGATGGCCTCGTCGAGGGTATCGACTTCCAGCACCACCAATACCGGACCGAAGATTTCCTGGGTGTAGATCTGCATCTCGGGTTTCACGCCGGAGAACAGGGTCGGGCCGACAAAGTTGCCTTTTTCGAAACCAGGAACGGTAACGTCGCGACCATCCAGCTCAAGCTTGGCGCCTTCCTTGATGCCGCTTTCGATCAGATCGAGAATCCGCGCCTTGGCACGTTTGGAAATCACCGGCCCCACATCAGTTCCCGGCTCACTGCCGGCATTCACTTTGAGTTTCTGTGCCAGTGCTTTCAGGTCTGGCAGCCATTGCTTGGCCGCGCCCACCAGCACCACCACAGACGTGGCCATGCAGCGTTGCCCGGCCGCGCCGAAACCAGCACCCACCAGCGCATTGAGCGCTTGTACGCGATTGGCATCCGGCAGCACAACGGCGTGGTTCTTCGCGCCCATCATCGATTGCACGCGCTTGCCGTGTTTACCGGCCAGGTCGTAGACGTGAGTGCCGACGGCGGTCGAACCGACGAAGGAAACAGCTTTGATGTCCTTGTGGGTGCAGAGTGCATCCACCACGTCTTTACCGCCATGAACGACGTTGAGCACGCCCGCCGGAACACCGGCCTCGATCGCCAGTTCCACCAGCAGCATGGTCGACATCGGGTCCTGTTCGGACGGCTTGAGCACGAAGGTGTTGCCGCAGGCGATGGCCATCGGGAACATCCACAACGGAATCATCGCCGGGAAGTTGAACGGGGTGATACCGGCGCAAACGCCGATGGGTTGACGCAGGGTGTAGGTATCGACGCCGCCGGCAACGTTCTCGGCGAACTCGCCCATTTGCAGGCTGCCGATGGAGCAGGCGTGCTCGACCACTTCCAGGCCGCGGAAGATATCGCCTTCAGCGTCGGCGATGGTTTTGCCTTGCTCGTTGCTCAGCACCACGGCGATACGCTTGGAGTGTTCGCGAATCAACGCCTGGAGCTTGAGCATGATGCGCATCCGCGCGCCGATCGGTGTCAGCTTCCAGGTCTGGAAGGCGCGATGGGCGGCACTGATGGCGGCGTCCACTTCCTGCGCGGTCGCGAACGGCACTTTCGCCAGCACTTGCTGGGTCGCCGGGTTGACGATGTCGTGCCACTCGGTGGTTTGGGACTCGACCCACTCGCCGTCGATCAACAGCTTTACCGTTTGGACAGTGGTTTCGTTTGGCGTGAGCGATGCGTTCATGTTGGGTCTCCGGGACGTTGTTCTTATTTAGAGAGCTATCTAGGGAGCCAAGGCGAGAAAGTCGCCTTGAGATGAGGCGCGTGTTGCGAATTGGTTGTCGGACTGTTTTTGGAGTATAGATGTGCAAACTTCTAATAAGAACGCACATAAAAGCCGGTCCATCATGCAAAAAAACATCACGTCTCTAGGCTCGTTGAACTGGGATGACCTCAAGTTTTTCCTTGAAGTCGCCCGCACCCGCAAGGCCAGCACCGCGGCGAAGCGCCTGGCGGTCGACTACACCACCGTGTCGCGGCGCATCAGCTCGCTGGAAGCGGCGTTGGGCACGTTGCTGTTCGAGAAATCCCGGACCAGTGGTTTTGTCCTGACCACCGAAGGCCAACGGTTGCTGGGTTATGCCGAGTCGATTGAAAGCACGCTGCACATGGCCTGCGAGCAGGTTTCGGGGTCCGGGGTCGCGTTATCCGGGCATGTGCGCATGGGCTGCACCGAAGGCTTCGGCAGCTTTTTCATCACCCCGCAGCTGAGCCATTTCGTCGACGCCTACCCGGCGATCTCCGTGGACATCCTGCCACTGCCGCACTTCATCAGCCTGTCCAAGCGCGAGGCGGACATCGTCATCGCCCTGGAGCGCCCGGAGCATGGTCCGTACGTCTGCTGCAAACTCTGCGACTACAAATTACAGCTCTACGCGACTCAGGATTATCTCGACAAGCACCCACCGATCCGCCGCCCGGCAGACCTGGGAAAACATTCATTCATCAGTTACGTCGACGATCTGGCGTTCAGCTCGGAGCTGTTGTACCTGGCAAATGTGTTGCCCGGCGCCAGTGCCAACCTGCGCAGCACCAGCGTGATTGCGCAATTCGTGGCTGCGCAGCAAGGGCGGTCGCTGGCGATTCTGCCGTGCTTTCTGGCGGCCCAGGACCCGCGGTTACTGCCGGTGTTACCGGAAGAGATCAACATCACACGACAGTTCTGGATGTACTGCCGCGAGGACCTGCGCAAGCTCAAGCGGATCACCCTGTTGTGGGATTACATCCGTTCGGTCACAGAGCAAAATCAGAGTCTGTTGATGGGCGAAAGTCGGGAGATGCTGTTCGCCGATTAGTCGGCGCTCACCTCATCCAACTCCAGCATCAACCCGCTCAAGCGCTTGACCTTGCGCCGCACCGCCTCTTCGAATACGCCGGTACGCGGCTCGATCAGGGTGAACCAGTTTTTGGCCCGGGTAATCCCGGTGTAGATCAACTCCTTGGTGAGCACAGGGTTCAGGGCATCCGGCAGAATCAACGCCGTATGAGCAAATTCCGAGCCCTGGGATTTGTGCACTGTCATCGCGTACACGGTTTCGACATCGTTGAGCCGGCTTGGCAGAACAAACCGTACGCCGCCCTGACCATCATTACGCGGGAACGCCACACGCAACACCTGCTTCCCTGCCTCCGGCCCAACACGTTCCGGTAGCTTGAGGGCAATGCCGATGTCGCCGTTCATCAAACCCAAACCATAGTCGTTGCGAGTCATCAGCACCGGCCGACCTTCGTACCACTGCTGGTCGCTGTCGATCAGCCGAGCCTTGAGCAGCGCGGCGGTCACGCGTTGATTCAACCCCTCCACGCCCCACGGCCCTTTGCGTACGGCGCACAACAACTGGAAGGTGTCGAAGGCTTGCAGCACCTGGCGCGCCCAATCGGTCCAGCAGGGATCATCAAGCGTGCTGTCGAGCGGTGGCCGCAGGCTGCGCAAGAGACTCAGGTAATGGCGATAACCCTGCGGACCATCGCCATGCCCCTCAAGCAGCAAGCGTTCCAGCGCCCGGTCCTGTTCTCCCTTGAGGGGCAGGGAAAAGACGTCGTCATGGCTTCGCGCTGCCAACAACTTGCGGGCTTCCTCGGGTTGCTGCTGGTTGACCCAACGAGCCAGTTGGCCGATGCCGCTGCCCTCGCCGAACCGACGTGAATGACGCAGCATCACAACTTGCTGGGCCAGGGGATGAGTGCCTTGGGTGTCTTCCTGCAAACCGCTGGCATCCAGGCTTTCACCACTGACCGCTTGCAGCCACAGGCGAGTCTGTGGGCTGTACCAACCGGCCTCGGCGTCGCGGCACAGGTCGCCCAGCACGGCGCCGGCCTCCACCGATGCCAGTTGGTCCTTGTCACCGAGCAGCACCAGACGGGCATGGGCCGGCAATGCATCGAGCAGGTTGGCCATCATTTCCAGATCGATCATCGAGGCTTCGTCCACCACCAACACATCCAGCGGCAAGCGATTACCGGCGTGGTGACGGAAGTGTCGAGTACCGGGGCGACTGCCGAGCAGACGGTGCACGGTGGTGACGTCTGACGGGATCTTCACTCGCACGGTTTCATCGACTTCCAGAGTCCTGACCTGCTGACTGATGGACTCCGTCAGGCGGGCTGCAGCCTTGCCGGTGGGTGCAGCAAGACGAATTCGCAGCGGCTTGCCCGCCTCCACTGCCGGCGCCTGGAGCAACGCCAACAAACGCACGACCGTCGTCGTCTTGCCGGTCCCCGGGCCACCGGTAACGATGCTGAATGCGCTGCGGGTTGCGAGGGCGCAGGCGAGTTTCTGCCAGTCAATCACTTCGCCGGGCCGAGCTGGGCCGAACAAACGGGTGAGGCGCTGGGACAAATCATCCGGCGTGGATTCGTGTTCGACCAGGCGTTGGCGCAGCGAGGTGTCGATTCGCCGTTCGTAAGCCCAGTAGCGACGCAAGTACAGGCGTTTGCCCGATAACACCAATGGCCGATGCTGCGCCGCCTCGCGGCCGTCGACTGCCAATGCGACCAGACTGCTGGAGGCCAGGACCTTGCACCAATGGGCACCGTCCAGCGCCTCAAGCAATTGCGACGGCAACAACATCGCGCCACTTTGCACATCACCTTCCGGCGGCAGCGACAGGGCGAAGTCCGGCTCCTTGAGCGTCTCGAACACATCCAGGCACACATGACCGTGGCCCAGTTGATGACTGGCCAACGCAGCGGCCAGCAGCACCAGTGGATCATCGCCGGGAGCGAGTTCATGAAGAAAAGCGACGAAGGCTTTGTCCAGCGCTCGCAGCCAGCCGCGCTCAACCCAGCGCGTCAGCAACAAGAGCAAGTCATCGGCGCGACTCAGCGGCGCCAGATCCGCCAGGCTTTCGGCTGTCAACGAAGTGGGCAGCAAATCAGCGAAGGTGCGACTCATAGCAAAACTCCCTGTTCCCAGGCGGGTTCGGCCCTGGGTTCTGGCTTGCCCTGGAACAGTCGGTCCAGACGTTCAATCAGCTCTCTTGGAGGACGGGCGAAATACACGCCCTGGCTGGAAGCGCGTGTACCGCGCAGGAACAGGTACAACGCACCACCGACATGCCGGTCGTAATCGTAATCGGCAAGTCGCGCCTTGAGCTGGCGATGCAGGGCCAACAGGTACAGCACATATTGCAGGTCGTAACGGTTGTCGAGAATCGACTGCTCCATGGCCTGCTCGGTATAGGCCGCGTCATCGACGCCCAGCCAGTTGGATTTGTAGTCGGCGACGTAGTAGCGGCCGTCGTGCTCGAACGTCAGGTCGATGAAGCCCTTGAACATGCCATTGAGCAACACCGGCTCGGCAGCCACTCGGGCCACGCCGTTGTGGGTGTATTGACGCACCAGTTCATCGAGCTTGAGCACATCGACCTTATGACTGGCGAACCAGAATTCCATCTCGACCCGATACTGGGTGAGCTGCTCGAATACCACGGGGGCCTGCCCGCCGCCGATATGCAACGGGGACGCGAGCAGGTGCTGCAGCCAGTCGCTCAGGGCGGTTATCCAGCCCTCCCAGCCACGTCGGTTGCAACGACGGGCAATGGCGTCTTCCACCGCTTGCGGTGTGGCGGCAAAACCTTCGTCACCGGCCCATTCGAGTAAACCATGGAGAAAGGTGCCGGGGTTCGGGCCACGAGGGAATCGATGGATATCAGCGCCGCCGGCCACCACTTCTCGTGGTGCCTGGGGATCGAGGCGTTCGTCGTCGAAGAGCTTTTGCGCTTGCGGGTTCTCCGGCGCTTCATCAGTGCCCACGCTCATGCTGTCGCCAATGCGCAGGGCACTGTAGGAAGCAATCCACCAGTTTTCGCTGGCCTTGCGCTTGGGTATCAGCGGAGCAAGCAACGTCGCATCGTTGCGCGGCGGATGGTAGTGCTCGACGGTCGCTTCAGGCATTTCACCGTAGCTCAGCGCTGCACAATCCTGCTGCAGGTCTTCCAGCCAACGCTTCAAGCCTGCCGACTCGGCCAATGGCGCTCCGCCGCCCATCAGATAGCCCAATGCTGACAGGTGCAGCATCGAGCTGTTGTTATTGCCGCGCTTGAGATCCGTCACTCCGAGCCAGCAGGCGTGTTGCGCCCGGGTCAGGGCTACGTAAAGCAAGCGCAGATCCTCGGCAAGACGCTCATCATCCGCCTGAACAATCAACTCGGCTGTCGGTTTCAAGGTCACTTGGGCCTTGCCCGTGGCGTCGTGGTAATGCAGCGGCAGACGGCTGCCATCCACCGGCTTCGCCGAGCAAATGAACGGCAGGAACACCAAGGGATACTCAAGCCCCTTGGACTTGTGAATGGTCACGACTTTGACCAGTTGTTCGTCGCTCTCCAGGCGCAGGATTTGCTCTTCGCCGGCCTGACCGGACAGTGCCAGATGCTCGGACAAATGACGGATCAGCGCTTGCTCACCATCGAGCTCGGCGGCCGCTTGTTGCAGCAATTCGGACAAGTGCAGCAAATTGGTCAGCACCCGCTCGCCGTCACTGCGCATGATCAATGTCTGAGGCAGCTGGAAGTCATGCAGCAATCGCCGCAGCATTGGCAAGACGCCCTGCTTGCGCCAGAGCTCGCGATAATGGCGGAACTGCATGACCCGCGCTTCCCAGGCCAGTTCGTCCTGATTCAGCCGCTCCAGTTCAGCCAGCGACAGGTTCAACGTGATGCAGGCTAACGCGGCCCGCAGTGGACGCTCGACATCCGGCTCGGCACAGGCCTTGAGCCAGGTCAGTACGTCGTGGGCTTCCTGGGCAGCGAACACTGAGTCCTTGTCCGACAGATAGACGCTGCGCACGCCACGAGCGGAGAGTTCGCCGCGCACAGCCTGGGCCTCTTTACCGTCGCGGACCAGGATCGCGATATCCGCTGGCAGCAGACCTCTGAAGTCTTTGCCGTCCTGTATGAAACCCGCGCGACCTTGTTGCCCGCCGTTGAGCAATGCGGTGATTTCACTGGCGCAGGCGGCGGCGAGTTGTTGTCGGTACGTCGCGCCGGACAGCGGCTGATCGGCGGACAGGTGCCAGATGTTCAGGGCAGGCACGACCTGGTCATGAGCGTGCAGAACTTCTTTGCGTCCCTGGGACTCGACGGGCAGGAACGGTACCGGGTTCTCACCGTTCTTTTTACGAAACAGGAACGCGCCGCGTCCCAGCTCACGAGACTCGGCGCGCTCGAACACATGGTTGACCGCACTGACCATGCCATGGCTGGAACGGAAATTCGTACCCAGGGTATGCAGCCGGCCAGCGGTGGCCTGGCGAGCGCGCAGGTAGGTGTAGATGTCGGCACCGCGGAATGCGTAGATCGCTTGCTTGGGGTCGCCGATCAGAAACAGACCGCATTCGGGATTGTTGTCTTCGATGCGATAGATGCTCTCGAAGATCCGGTACTGCACAGGGTCGGTGTCCTGGAACTCATCGATCAGCGCCACCGGGAACTGCTCGCGAATCAGGGTCGCCAGCCGCTCACCGCCATCGGACTGCAACGCAGCATCGAGGCGCAGCAGCATGTCATCGAAGCCCATCTCCGCACGGCGACGCTTTTCTTCCTCGAACCGTGTACCGACCCACTGGGCGGCGTGTTGCAGCACAGCGGCATCAGGTGTCGGCAATCCATCGAGACTGGCCTTGAGGCCGGGCATGGCGTCCAGCCCGGGATGACTGGGTACTTCGCCCTTCCAGGCTTCGGCCATACCCTCGGGAGTCAGGCGCGTGAAGCCGGTGCCGATATCCAGTTGCTCAAGGGATTCGTCTTCGGCCCAGGCCCTGATCTTTTCAAACCAGGGTTCGAAATAGCGCGCCTGCATTTTTCGACCATCGACACTTTTGCTTGCAACCCCCTGGTGACAGATGGCAAGCAATTCGTCTGCCCACTGGCGCCAGGGCATCTTGAGTTCGAGCAAGGCTGCCCGTCGCTCTTGCAGACACGCCGTGATCAGCTCGGCAGGCTCTTTACCTTCAACACTGTCTCGCTCACTGGCGAACAAACCACGTACTCGCGGCAGCAATGCCGCCGGACCACCCCAATTCCCCCGCACCCAGCTCAGCGCATCACCTTGCATCGGGTAGCAAAACAGGCGCCAGTAATCGCGCAGGACTTCGCCCAGCAAATCGCTGTGATCGGTTTCCAGGGTTTGTGTAAACAGGCTGCCACTGTCGAACGCATGTTCGCGCAACATGCGCTGGCACCAACTGTGGATAGTCGAAACTGCCGCCTCGTCCATCCACTGCGCGGCGATGTCCAGACGGTTCGCGCACCCGGACCATTGCTCGGGTAGATATTCGTTACGAAGTTCCGCGATAAGGCTATCGGGCGCCGGTGTTTCATCACGGAAAAACCGTGCAGCTTCAGCAAGACGCGTACGGATACGTTCGCGCAATTCTTTGGTCGCCGCATCGGTGAACGTCACAACGAGGATTTGCGGCGGCAACAGTTCACGTCCGAAGCCGCTCGACTCTGCGCCGAGGCCAAGGACCAGACGCAGATAAAGCGCGGAAATGGTGAAGGTCTTGCCGGTCCCGGCGCTCGCTTCGATCAGTTGGCTACCACGCAGAGGAAATGCCAAGGCCAGAGGTTTCGTGATCATCAGCGCGCCTCCTCGCTGTTCAATGAGCGCCAAGGCGCTTCAAGCAGCGACCGGTACAACGCGTTGCACCAATCCGGGAACGTTTCGTCTGCGGCAAGCGAGTCGAAGTCGGCAAACTGTCGGGCGAGTGCCGGGCTTTCGCGACGCTCGCCGTCGGTAGTCAAGCCATCGCCTTCATAGGCCTTGCGGGCTGCAGCCTGGGCTTTGACCGGATCAGTTTGACCAAGCCATGCGAAGCCGGTCTTCACCGCAATCGGCAGTGGTTGACGCATGCCCGTTTGCCAAGCCATTAACAGGTCGCCCAGAATCCGCAAGGCTGCATCCTCCGGCATAGGACCGAGCAGCAGACTGTCGTCGCTGGCCACCAACGCGGTGGTCATCGCCATACCACTGGCGCAGGCAACCAGATGATTGACCCATGGCCGTGTCAGCCGATGCCATTTGCGCGATTTGATTGAGCCGATGCTGTTGGGGATTGTAGTGACTGATAGCAAACCATCGTCCGCACGTTGATGCAGGCCGCTGAGCCAACCTTCCAGGCGCAGACCCAGCAATTCCAGACTCACTGGCAGAGCGTTGGTGAGCGGCGTTGGCCATAGCGCCAAAAGCTGTTGGTAACGCTGCAGCAGATCCGGCAACGGTTCGATCAACTCTCGCTGAAGGCATTCGCCGAACCCGGCCATGGGCAGAAGCCCACTGTTTTGCAAACGTTTTGCCTGTGCTTCCAGTACCTGGTCGGTGCTGTCCAGATGTCCCAGCGCCGCTTCGAGCAAGCTGTCGCTGAGGCTGTAACGTTGCAACGCGTCGAGTACAAATGGCTCTTCATCAGCCAAGGGCACTTCAGCCGCTTCGAAATACACTTTCAGACGCTGACTGAAGAAATGTCGCACAGGATTACGCAGGAAGTCCTGCAGTTGACCGAGACTTAGCGGCTCCTCCTGAACATAGGGATCAAGGACCTCGATATCAGTCGACGCCTCACTGGTTTGATGCAGCACCTGCCATTCATTCGCGTAACTAAACAAATCATCGCCTTCATGGAAGTAGCGGGCGCTGAACGGTTGCAGTGGATGTTCCTGAGTGATGGCCTCAAGCAGATCTTCGTCGACATCATGCAGTCGCCAACCGCTGGCCAGATGATCTCGCAATTGGCCAATCAGTACCGACGCAGGGCGTTCACTGTTATCGCGAATGCTGCGACCGACCCAGCTGATATAGAGTTGATCACGTGCCGACAACAGGGCTTCCAACAGCAGATAGCGGTCATCTTCACGTCGGGAGCGATCGCCAGGGCGGTAGTCACTGCCCATGAGGTCGAAGTCCAGTGGCGGTTGTGCACGCGGGTAGTCCCCGTCATTCATGCCCAGCAGACAGACCAGTTTGAACGGGATCGCTCGCATGGGCATCAAGGTGCAAAAGTTAACCGCGCCGGCCAGAAAACGCTGGGACAGGCGGCCTTGGTCGAGACCGGCGAGCCAGGCTTCACGGACCACGGTCAACGGCAGCTCATCATACAAACCAACTGACTCGCAGGTCTCAAGCCAGGTTTCACGCAGCTCTTCGAGTTGGGCCAACACGTAGTCGTCATGCTCGTTACTGGCCAGGAAAAACAACTGAACCAGTGCGTGCAATCGAAAGCCCCATTGTTTGGGAGCTGCGGGTAGAGAGAGCTCCTGATGGGCAATCTCCAATGCGTCCAGCAGCGCGACCAAAGGCCCAATGAGCGCGGCATCCAGACCACCGATCTCGTCGTAGGGTTCGATACCCTCGCAAGCACTGGCACTGCCCACGGCATAACCGAGCAGCATCCGTCGCAGGCCGAAACGCCAACTGTTTTGTTCCAGCTCCTGCGGCAGACCGAGACCCGCGCGCTGCTCGGCATTCATGCCCCAGCGGATGCCTGCGCCTTCGATCCAACGGTGCAGGGTCGGCAGATCACGTTCCTCTACACCGAAGCGAGCGCGTAGTGCAGGAACATCCAGCAGATCGAGGATCTCGCTCACGGGGAAACGGCTGTCGGGCAGTTTGAGCAGATGTTCGATAGCAATCAGTAACGGGTCGCGACCACGCTGGCCTTGATCTGCGAGCGTGAAGGGAATGAAACGCGGATCGTGGCGTTCAAGCTGCGCAAATACCGCACGAATATGCGGTGCGTAGCTGTCGATGTCCGGGACCATCACGATCACATCGCGAGGCCTTAAGTCTGGATCAGCACTGAAGCGTGCAAGCAACTGGTCGTGGAGGATCTCCACTTCGCGCTGGGCGCTATGGGCAATGTGAAAACGGATCGACTCGTCCATCGCCGGATCGACAGCTGGCCAGCGCTCGCGAGTCTCGTTCAAGGGACGCAACTCAAGAATGTCGTCCTGCAATTGATTGAGCATGTTCTGTGGCTGGCTATCGCTGAACAGGTCGATACGGCCATCGCGGAATGCCGAGCGATAGCTGTTGGGATCGTCGTAGCTGTCGAGCAGATTGATATAGTCCCGCCCCTGCTTGCCCCATGCCGCCAGTAGTGGATGGGCATGCTGGTGAAGGGTTTGCGGGTCGAGCACAACCGGCATTCCGCTCTTGCGAGCCTGACGCTTGTATTGATGCCGCAACAGGTCTTTATCGGCGACGATGTCTGCCCAATGGTGACGACACGGGTTGTGCACGCAGAGCAGAACCTGGCTGAAGCGGGCCAGACCCGCCAGTGCTTCCAGGGCTTGTGCGGGCAGTGAAGAAATCCCGAAAACGATCACCCGTGAAGGCAATCCGCTTGGGGCTACGTCGAGGCTGTTGATGCGCTCGATAAACCGTTGATGGACGCCGGCTCGGCTTTGCGCCATGCCTTGTTCACCCACATCCAGCAACAGCGCTCGCCACAACTCTGCCTGCCAGCAGTTAGCCGGGGTCAGAGGTTTGGATTCGCCTCTGCCATTTCGTAATTGATGGCGACCTTCTGCCCAGTCTTCAAGCCAGTCGGCCCGATACACCTGGTATTGGTCAAACAAATCCGCCAGCCGCTCAGCCAACTGATAGCGTTTGCGTAGATCGGTGTCATGGGTAAGGAAGCGCTGCAGCGGTTCGAAGTGCGGTTGATTGATCAACTGCGGAAGCAGACGCATAAGACGCCAGGTCAAGGGAGCTTTATCGAGCAGGGATTTGGCCGGGATTTCGTCACGTCCAAGCACCATGCGATAGAGCTGCCACATGAAGCTACCTGGTAACTGCACGTCGATGGCTGCTGCGATTCCGCAGCCGCCCATGTCATCGTCTTCAGGGTCTTCTGCCAGTGCCAGCTTCAGCCATTGGGCGATGCCGTTGCTCTGAACCAGGGCAATTTCATTTTCCAAGGGAGCCAACGGGTAACGCCGCATCCAGCTGACCACCAGGCTGCGCAACTCGTCCAGGCGGTTGCCGTGAACCACCATAAAACCAGCACTGAGGGACGTCGCGTCCGGCATAAAGGCTTCCTTGGGAAAATACAAAAGCTAGGGCCGAACCTTAGCATTGTCGGGAGTGTAGTGGTCTAATGAAACCGGACACCCATTTAGGCGAGAATACTCGCCAGATCGAGGTGTCAGATGACCAAACAACGCCGCTCCTTTACTGCTGAATTCAAACGCGAGGCTGCTGACCTCGTGCTCAAGCAAAACTACAGCTACATCGAAGCCAGCCGCTCACTCGGCATTGGTGAGTCAGCGCTGCGCCGCTGGGTTGACCAGGTTCAGAAAGAGCACCAAGGCGTCACTCCGCAGAGCAAGGCGCTGACCCCAGAGCAGCAGAAAATTCAGGAACTGGAAGCCCGGATCGCTCGGCTTGAGCGAGAAAAATCCATACTAAAAAAGGCTACCGCGCTCTTGATGTCGGAAGATCACGAGCGTTTGCGCTGATTGATCAGTTGAGTGCCCATGAGCCGGTTGATTGGCTGTGTAAGGTGTTTGAAGTCACCCGCTCGTGCTACTACGCCCAGCGCCTGCGGCGCCGCACTCCCGATGTTGAACGGCTTCGGTTGCGTAGCCGGGTCAGTGAGCTGTTCTCGCAAAGTCGCAGCGCTGCGGGCAGTCGCAGCATCCTGTCACTGATGCGTGAAGATGGTGAGCAACTCGGTCGATTCAAAGTGCGCAGTTTGATGCGTGAGCTTGATTTAGTCAGTAAACAACCCGGCTCACATGCCTATAAACGAGCGACAGTAGAAAGACTTGATATCCCGAATACCTTGAACCGTGAGTTTGATGTGCCAGCCCCCAATCAGGTCTGGTGCGGTGACATCACCTATATTTGGGCACAAGGAAAGTGGCATTACTTGGCTGTCGTTCTGGATCTCTGCACGCGCCGGATAGTGGGCTGGGCACTGTCGGAAAAACCGGACGCCGAACTCGTGATCCGAGCCCTGGATATGGCCTACGAGCAGCGTGGCAGGCCTTCGGATCTGCTGTTCCACTCGGATCAAGGGTCCCAATATGCAAGCCGGTTGTTTCGCCAGCGGTTGTGGCGATACCGCATACGCCAGAGCATGAGTCGCCGGGGAAATTGCTGGGACAATGCACCGATGGAGCGAGTGTTCCGGAGTTTGAAAACTGAATGGATACCGACCTTAGGCTACAGAACTGCGCAGGAAGCACAGCGCGACATCAGCCATTTTTTGATGCATCGGTACAACCGGATTCGGCCTCACCAATTCAACGGTGGGCTGGCGCCAGCTCGGGCCGAGGAAAAACTTAACGTCGTGTCCGGGATTAGTTGACCACTACAGGAGACTGTGACAGCCGGAAGCCGTCCGGTATTGCTGTACGAACTTTCCTGCGGACAAAACAAAACCCCTACCTGCATAAGCAGATAGGGGTTTCGGAATTTAATCTTGACGATGACCTACTCTCACATGGGGAAACCCCACACTACCATCGGCGATGCATCGTTTCACTACTGAGTTCGGGATGGGATCAGGTGGTTCCAATGCTCTATGGTCGTCAAGAAATTCGGTAGCCAGGTCGTGGGCCTTTTCAGGTTCACGCTCCAGCGAATGGGTATGCGATAGATTTGTGTGTTTCGTTTCGAATTTTCGACTTGTGTCGTCTTCACACACCGCAATCTGGTGCCTTCTCAGGTCAGCAAATTGCTTGGGTGTTATATGGTCAAGCCTCACGGGCAATTAGTATTGGTTAGCTCAACGCCTCACAGCGCTTACACACCCAACCTATCAACGTCGTAGTCTTCGACGGCCCTTCAGGGGACTCAAGGTCCCAGTGAGATCTCATCTTGAGGCTAGTTTCCCGCTTAGATGCTTTCAGCGGTTATCTATTCCGAACATAGCTACCCGGCAATGCCACTGGCGTGACAACCGGAACACCAGAGGTTCGTCCACTCCGGTCCTCTCGTACTAGGAGCAGCCCCTCTCAAATCTCAAACGTCCACGGCAGATAGGGACCGAACTGTCTCACGACGTTCTAAACCCAGCTCGCGTACCACTTTAAATGGCGAACAGCCATACCCTTGGGACCGGCTTCAGCCCCAGGATGTGATGAGCCGACATCGAGGTGCCAAACACCGCCGTCGATATGAACTCTTGGGCGGTATCAGCCTGTTATCCCCGGAGTACCTTTTATCCGTTGAGCGATGGCCCTTCCATACAGAACCACCGGATCACTAAGACCTACTTTCGTACCTGCTCGACGTGTCTGTCTCGCAGTCAAGCGCGCTTTTGCCTTTATACTCTACGACCGATTTCCGACCGGTCTGAGCGCACCTTCGTACTCCTCCGTTACTCTTTAGGAGGAGACCGCCCCAGTCAAACTACCCACCATACACTGTCCTCGATCCGGATAACGGACCTGAGTTAGAACCTCAAAGTTGCCAGGGTGGTATTTCAAGGTTGGCTCCACGCGAACTGGCGTCCACGCTTCAAAGCCTCCCACCTATCCTACACAAGCAAATTCAAAGTCCAGTGCAAAGCTATAGTAAAGGTTCACGGGGTCTTTCCGTCTAGCCGCGGATACACTGCATCTTCACAGCGATTTCAATTTCACTGAGTCTCGGGTGGAGACAGCGCCGCCATCGTTACGCCATTCGTGCAGGTCGGAACTTACCCGACAAGGAATTTCGCTACCTTAGGACCGTTATAGTTACGGCCGCCGTTTACCGGGGCTTCGATCAAGAGCTTCGCGTTAGCTAACCCCATCAATTAACCTTCCGGCACCGGGCAGGCGTCACACCCTATACGTCCACTTTCGTGTTTGCAGAGTGCTGTGTTTTTAATAAACAGTCGCAGCGGCCTGGTATCTTCGACCGGCATGGGCTTACGCAGTAAATGCTTCACCCTCACCGGCGCACCTTCTCCCGAAGTTACGGTGCCATTTTGCCTAGTTCCTTCACCCGAGTTCTCTCAAGCGCCTTGGTATTCTCTACCCAACCACCTGTGTCGGTTTGGGGTACGGTTCCTGGTTACCTGAAGCTTAGAAGCTTTTCTTGGAAGCATGGCATCAACCACTTCGTGTTCTAAAAGAACACTCGTCATCAGCTCTCGGCCTTAGAATCCCGGATTTACCTAAGATTCCAGCCTACCACCTTAAACTTGGACAACCAACGCCAAGCTGGCCTAGCCTTCTCCGTCCCTCCATCGCAATAACCAGAAGTACAGGAATATTAACCTGTTTTCCATCGACTACGCTTTTCAGCCTCGCCTTAGGGACCGACTAACCCTGCGTCGATTAACGTTGCGCAGGAAACCTTGGTCTTTCGGCGTGGGTGTTTTTCACACCCATTGTCGTTACTCATGTCAGCATTCGCACTTCTGATACCTCCAGCAAGCTTCTCAACTCACCTTCACAGGCTTACAGAACGCTCCTCTACCGCATCACCTAAGTGATACCCGTAGCTTCGGTGTATGGTTTGAGCCCCGTTACATCTTCCGCGCAGGCCGACTCGACTAGTGAGCTATTACGCTTTCTTTAAAGGGTGGCTGCTTCTAAGCCAACCTCCTAGCTGTCTAAGCCTTCCCACATCGTTTCCCACTTAACCATAACTTTGGGACCTTAGCTGACGGTCTGGGTTGTTTCCCTTTTCACGACGGACGTTAGCACCCGCCGTGTGTCTCCCATGCTCGGCACTTGTAGGTATTCGGAGTTTGCATCGGTTTGGTAAGTCGGGATGACCCCCTAGCCGAAACAGTGCTCTACCCCCTACAGTGATACATGAGGCGCTACCTAAATAGCTTTCGAGGAGAACCAGCTATCTCCGAGCTTGATTAGCCTTTCACTCCGATCCACAGGTCATCCGCTAACTTTTCAACGGTAGTCGGTTCGGTCCTCCAGTTAGTGTTACCCAACCTTCAACCTGCCCATGGATAGATCGCCCGGTTTCGGGTCTATTCCCAGCGACTAGACGCCCTATTAAGACTCGCTTTCGCTACGCCTCCCCTATTCGGTTAAGCTCGCCACTGAAAATAAGTCGCTGACCCATTATACAAAAGGTACGCAGTCACCCAACAAAGTGGGCTCCCACTGCTTGTACGCATACGGTTTCAGGATCTATTTCACTCCCCTCTCCGGGGTTCTTTTCGCCTTTCCCTCACGGTACTAGTTCACTATCGGTCAGTCAGTAGTATTTAGCCTTGGAGGATGGTCCCCCCATATTCAGACAAAGTTTCTCGTGCTCCGTCCTACTCGATTTCATGACTAAGAGATTTTCGCGTACAGGGCTATCACCCACTATGGCCGTACTTTCCAGAACGTTCCGCTAATCTCAAAGCCACTTAAGGGCTAGTCCCCGTTCGCTCGCCACTACTAAGGGAATCTCGGTTGATTTCTTTTCCTCAGGGTACTTAGATGTTTCAGTTCCCCTGGTTCGCCTCTTAAGCCTATGTATTCAGCTTAAGATAACCATCTTATGATGGCTGGGTTCCCCCATTCAGACATCTCCGGATCAAAGTCTGTTTGCCGACTCCCCGAAGCTTTTCGCAGGCTACCACGTCTTTCATCGCCTCTGACTGCCAAGGCATCCACCGTATGCGCTTCTTCACTTGACCATATAACCCCAAGCAATCTGGTTATACTGTGAAGACGACATTCGCCGAAAATTCGATTCTTGCTCACAAAGAGCAACTCACAAATTTTACCTTAGCCTGATCCGTTACCAGTGAAAGTAACGTCCAGTCTATCTTTCTATCACATACCCAAATTTTTAAAGAACGATCTAATCAAAGACTAGAAATCAATATTCACAGCGGAATATTCATTTCTAAACTCTAACAGCAGAAGCAGTTAATGGTGGAGCCAAACGGGATCGAACCGTTGACCTCCTGCGTGCAAGGCAGGCGCTCTCCCAGCTGAGCTATGGCCCCATACAAAATTGGTGGGTCTGGGCAGATTCGAACTGCCGACCTCACCCTTATCAGGGGTGCGCTCTAACCAACTGAGCTACAGACCCAATTTCGAGCGCGTAACTGTTAGCGTTGAGCTATCAGCTTGGAGCTTAAAGCTGCTTCTATCGTCTTCTTCAATGAATCAAGCAATTCGTGTGGGAGCTTATGGAGCAGCTGATGTCGTCGATTAAGGAGGTGATCCAGCCGCAGGTTCCCCTACGGCTACCTTGTTACGACTTCACCCCAGTCATGAATCACACCGTGGTAACCGTCCTCCCGAAGGTTAGACTAGCTACTTCTGGTGCAACCCACTCCCATGGTGTGACGGGCGGTGTGTACAAGGCCCGGGAACGTATTCACCGCGACATTCTGATTCGCGATTACTAGCGATTCCGACTTCACGCAGTCGAGTTGCAGACTGCGATCCGGACTACGATCGGTTTTCTGGGATTAGCTCCACCTCGCGGCTTGGCAACCCTCTGTACCGACCATTGTAGCACGTGTGTAGCCCAGGCCGTAAGGGCCATGATGACTTGACGTCATCCCCACCTTCCTCCGGTTTGTCACCGGCAGTCTCCTTAGAGTGCCCACCATTACGTGCTGGTAACTAAGGACAAGGGTTGCGCTCGTTACGGGACTTAACCCAACATCTCACGACACGAGCTGACGACAGCCATGCAGCACCTGTCTCAATGTTCCCGAAGGCACCAATCCATCTCTGGAAAGTTCATTGGATGTCAAGGCCTGGTAAGGTTCTTCGCGTTGCTTCGAATTAAACCACATGCTCCACCGCTTGTGCGGGCCCCCGTCAATTCATTTGAGTTTTAACCTTGCGGCCGTACTCCCCAGGCGGTCAACTTAATGCGTTAGCTGCGCCACTAAGAGCTCAAGGCTCCCAACGGCTAGTTGACATCGTTTACGGCGTGGACTACCAGGGTATCTAATCCTGTTTGCTCCCCACGCTTTCGCACCTCAGTGTCAGTATCAGTCCAGGTGGTCGCCTTCGCCACTGGTGTTCCTTCCTATATCTACGCATTTCACCGCTACACAGGAAATTCCACCACCCTCTACCATACTCTAGCTTGTCAGTTTTGAATGCAGTTCCCAGGTTGAGCCCGGGGATTTCACATCCAACTTAACAAACCACCTACGCGCGCTTTACGCCCAGTAATTCCGATTAACGCTTGCACCCTCTGTATTACCGCGGCTGCTGGCACAGAGTTAGCCGGTGCTTATTCTGTCGGTAACGTCAAGACACCAACGTATTAGGTTAATGCCCTTCCTCCCAACTTAAAGTGCTTTACAATCCGAAGACCTTCTTCACACACGCGGCATGGCTGGATCAGGCTTTCGCCCATTGTCCAATATTCCCCACTGCTGCCTCCCGTAGGAGTCTGGACCGTGTCTCAGTTCCAGTGTGACTGATCATCCTCTCAGACCAGTTACGGATCGTTGCCTTGGTGAGCCATTACCTCACCAACTAGCTAATCCGACCTAGGCTCATCTGATAGCGCAAGGCCCGAAGGTCCCCTGCTTTCTCCCGTAGGACGTATGCGGTATTAGCGTCCGTTTCCGAGCGTTATCCCCCACTACCAGGCAGATTCCTAGGCATTACTCACCCGTCCGCCGCTCTCAAGAGAAGCAAGCTTCTCTCTACCGCTCGACTTGCATGTGTTAGGCCTGCCGCCAGCGTTCAATCTGAGCCATGATCAAACTCTTCAGTTCAAACATCTTTGGGTTTTTAAGAAACCCTAAACTTGGCTCAGCAATCGTTGGTTACATCTTTGATTTCTCGCGGAGTAACTTGTGATGCTGATAATCTTGTTGACTATCAGTCTGACTCCACAAGCACCCACACGAATTGCTTGATTCAGTTGTTAAAGAGCGGTTGGTTAAGATCTTTCGTCTCAACCGAGGCGCGCATTCTACAGCAGCCTCTGTTGCTGTCAAGCGGTTATTTTTCGAAGCTTTCAAAGTTTCCTTTGCAACTTCAACCACTTGCGCTTCCGATCTCTCGTTAGCGGGAGGCGAATTCTACAGCGTTACTCGCTGCTGTCAACACCTCTTTTACACCGCTTTCGACCGAGAAGATCGAATCGTTAAAAGAGCCAAACAACCTCACTCTTTCAACTCCTTCTGGGCTTCGATGACCTGAAGCAACTCGCTGTCGAAAACTGCGTAACTCATTGTTTACCAAGGAGTTTTCCGTTTCGACTGCGCCGGAAGTGGGGCGAATTATAGACTTCCAGAATCTGCCGTCAACACCTATTTTCACAATTCTGTCATATAGGTGAAAAAAGCCCCAGAAACGCAAAGGCCGGCCCCAAGGGGCCGGCCTTTTCCCCTTCTACTTACAAGCTAGGGAATGCGAACTGCGAAGCTTCATGGCTCGCCCGTTGCGGCCAGCGCTGGGTAATGGCCTTGCGGCGGGTGTAGAAACGCACACCATCCGGACCATACGCATGCAGATCGCCGAACAGAGAACGCTTCCAGCCACCAAAGCTGTGATAAGCCACTGGCACCGGCAATGGCACGTTGACGCCAACCATACCGACTTCGATCTCGTCACAGAACAACCGAGCAGCTTCCCCATCACGGGTAAAGATGCAGGTGCCGTTGCCATACTCGTGATCGTTGATCAGCTGCATCGCCTCTTCCAGGCTGTTAACCCGGACAACACACAGCACCGGCCCGAAGATCTCTTCTTTATAGATGCGCATTTCTGGCGTGACGTTATCAAACAGGCAGCCACCCAGGAAGAAACCTTCCTCATGACCCGCCACGCTCAGACCACGACCATCGACCACCAAGGTCGCACCAGAAGAAACACCGTCTTCTATATAGCCACTGACTTTGTCGCGAGCCTGACCGGAAACCAGCGGTCCCATGTCCAGACCACAGGTCGTACCCGCACCGATCTTCAGCGCCTTGATCTGCGGCGTCAGTTTGGCCACCAACGCATCCGCCACCTGGTCACCGACGCACACAGCCACCGAGATCGCCATGCAACGTTCACCGCAAGAACCATACGCCGCGCCCATCAATGCGCTGACCGCATTATCCAGATCCGCATCCGGCATCAACACCGCATGGTTCTTCGCGCCACCCAATGCCTGAACGCGTTTGCCGCGCTTGGTGCCTTCGGCGTAAATGTATTCGGCAATCGGCGTCGAACCAACGAAGCTCAACGCTTTGACTTCCGGCGCTTCGATCAACGCGTCTACCGCAGCCTTGTCGCCATGCACGACGCTCAGCACACCTTTAGGCAGACCGGCTTCCAGCAACAGTTGAGCGATCAACAGTGTGGAGCTTGGATCACGCTCGGAAGGCTTGAGAATGAAGCAGTTGCCGCAGACGATCGCCAGCGGATACATCCACAGCGGCACCATGGCCGGGAAGTTGAACGGCGTAATACCAGCCACCACGCCCAGCGGCTGGAAGTCCGACCAGGCATCAATGTTCGGGCCGACGTTACGGCTGTACTCGCCCTTGAGGATTTCCGGCGCAGCACAAGCGAACTCAACGTTTTCGATGCCGCGCTTCAATTCGCCGGCAGCATCTTCCAGCGTCTTGCCGTGCTCTTCGCTGATCAGCTGAGCAATACGTGCTTCGTTCTGCTCCAGCAATTGCTTAAAGCGGAACATTACTTGCGCACGCTTGGCTGGCGGCGTGTTACGCCAGGCCGGGAACGCAGCTTTAGCCGAGTCGATGGCTTTTTGAATGGTTTCGCGGCTGGCCAACGGCAGCTTGTGGATTGCCTGGCCCGTGGACGGGTTGAACACGTCAGCTGTGCGACCGTCTTCGGTTACCAGTTCGCCATTGATCAAATGCGGGATGAGGCTCATGCAGGGCTCCTGAAAAGTTGTCCACAGGCGCCCTTTGAAGGGCGCCTCTATATAGAAGGGAAAATCAGTCGATTTTGTTCAGCACTTCGCCGACCGCGTCGAACAGACGATCAAGGTCTTGCGGCTTGCTGTTGAAGGTTGGGCCGAACTGCAGGGTGTCGCCGCCAAAGCGCACGTAGAACCCGGCTTTCCACAGGGCCATGCCGGCTTCGAACGGACGCACAATGGCGTCGCCGTCACGCGGCGCGATCTGGATCGCACCAGCCAAACCGTAGTTACGAATATCGATGATGTTTTTCGAGCCCTTCAGACCGTGCAGCGCATTTTCGAAATGCGGTGCAACTTCGGCCACGCTCTGCACCAGGTTTTCCTTTTGCAGCAGGTCGAGTGCTGCCAGGCCCGCGGCGCAAGCCACCGGGTGCGCGGAATAGGTGTAGCCGTGCGGGAATTCCACCGCGTACTCAGGCGTCGCCTGGTTCATGAAGGTCTGGTAGATCTCGGAGCTGGCAATCACCGCGCCCATCGGGATCGCGCCGTTGGTGACTTGCTTGGCGATGCACATCAGGTCCGGGGTGACGCCGAAGCTGTCGGCACCGAACATCGAACCGGTACGGCCGAAACCAGTGATCACTTCGTCGAACACCAGCAGGATGTTGTGCTGATCGCAGATTTCGCGCAGACGCTTGAGGTAACCCTGTGGTGGAACCAGTACGCCAGCAGAACCGGCCATTGGCTCAACAAATACCGCGGCGATGTTCGAAGCGTCGTGCAGTTCGATCAGCTTGAGCAGTTCATCCGCCAGGGCGATTCCGCCCTCTTTCGGCATGCCACGGGAATAAGCATTGCTCGCCAGCAAAGTGTGCGGCAGGTGATCGACGTCCATCATCGCCTGACCGAACATTTTGCGGTTGCCGTTCACGCCACCGAGGCTGGTGCCGGCGATGTTTACGCCGTGATAACCGCGTGCACGGCCGATCATTTTGGTCTTGGTCGCCTGGCCTTTCAGACGCCAGTAAGCACGAACCATTTTCACCGCCGTGTCAGCGCACTCGGAACCCGAGTCAGTGAAGAACACGTGATTCAGATTGCCCGGGGTCAGGTCGGTGATTTTCTCAGCCAGCTGGAACGACAGCGGATGGCCGTACTGGAAACCTGGCGAGTAATCGAGGGTGCCCAATTGCTTGGCGACCGCTTCCTGAATTTCCTTGCGGGTATGCCCGGCACCGCAGGTCCACAAACCGGAGAGCGAGTCGTAAACCTTGCGGCCCTTGTCATCGATCAGCCAACTGCCTTCAGCCGCCACGATCAGTCGCGGATCGCGCTGGAAATTACGGTTGGCGGTGTAGGGCATCCAGTGAGCATCAAGCTTGAGCTGGCTAGCCAGGGAAGTCGGGGCGTTTTCAGGCACGTTCATGGGCAAAACCTCGCAGGGCAATAAGCGGCATAGAGATCAAAAGCGTTCTTGCAGCTAAATTGCCACGGGGATAAAGTCGGTGAAATCCAACTCTTCTAACGTTCAGTCAGGTCACCACTAAACTATGAGCAGCCGCCGCCCCGATCCGCTGGCGCAAGTCAGTGACTTTGATATCCGCTTATTGAGGATCTTCCGCAGCGTCGTGGAATGCGGTGGCTTCTCCGCGGCGGAATCGGTACTGGGGATCGGCCGTTCGGCCATCAGCCAGCAAATGAGCGATCTGGAACAGCGCCTCGGCTTGCGTTTGTGCCAACGCGGTCGCGCCGGGTTTTCCCTGACCGAAGAAGGTCGCGAGGTTTACCAATCGGCGTTGCAGCTATTAAGTGCGCTGGAAAGTTTCCGCACTGAGGTCAACGGCCTGCACCAACACTTGCGTGGCGAATTGACCATCGGCCTGACCGACAATCTGGTCACCCTGCCCCACATGCGCATCACCCACGCCTTGGCGCAATTGAAGGAACGCGGGCCGGACGTGCAGATCCAGATCCGCATGATTGCGCCCAATGAAGTCGAACAAGGTGTGCTCGACGGTCGATTGCATGTCGGCGTGGTGCCGCAGGCCAGCGCGCTGTCGGGGCTCGAATATCAGCCGCTCTATAGCGAACGCTCGCTACTGTATTGCGCGGTCGGTCATCCGTTGTTTTATGTCGACGATAAACAACTGAATGACGAGCGCCTCAATAGCCAGGACGCCATTGCGCCGACCTTCCGTTTGCCCGCGGAAATCCAGGCCCATTACCAGGCGCTCAATTGCACCGCCAGTGCTTCGGACCGGGAAGGCATGGCGTTCCTGATCCTGACCGGACGCTTTATCGGCTACCTGCCGGACCACTACGCCAGCCTCTGGGTGCAGCAAGGCCGGTTGCGTGCGCTGAAACCAAAGGTGCGTTTTTATGACCTGAGCCTCGCATCGGTCACGCGCAAGGGCCGTCGCCCGCATTTGGTGCTGGAAAGCTTCCTCGAAAGCCTGGCCGCGACGCGTTGAAACATGTGGGAGCGAGCCTGCTCGCGAAGAAGGCATATCAGTTGATACTTCTACAGCTGACCCGCCGCCTTCGCGAGCAGGCTCGCTCCCACAGTTTTATTGCGTCAGGACTTGTCTGATGCCTGTGGGTGCGCTATCAACGCATTGGTTGCACCCACCCACCTGTTCGGAAGTGCCTATGACCTTTGAAGTCCCCGCTCACGGCGGCAAACCTGCCAGCCGCATTCGTCAGAAGAACGAAGAGACCATTATCAAAGCCGCCGAAGACGAGTTCGCCCGTCACGGGTTCAAAGGCACCAGCATGAACACCATCGCCCTGAATGCCGGATTGCCCAAGGCGAATCTGCATTACTACTTCACCAACAAACTCGGTTTGTACGTGGCGGTGTTGAGCAACATCCTCCAGTTGTGGGACAGCACCTTCAACACCCTGACAGCCGAGGATGATCCGGCCGAAGCGCTGACGCGTTACATCCGCGCCAAGATGGAGTTCTCCCGTCGTCAGCCGCAAGCCTCGCGGATCTTCGCGATGGAAGTGATCAGCGGCGGCGAATGCCTGACCGAGTACTTCAACCAGGATTATCGCGCCTGGTTCCAGGGCCGGGCGGGCGTGTTCCAAGCCTGGATCGACGCCGGAAAAATGGACCCGGTCGACCCGGTGAACCTGATCTTCCTGTTGTGGGGCAGCACTCAGCATTACGCCGATTTCGCCACACAGATCTGCCGTGTCAGCGGACGCACCAAGTTGACCAAGCAAGACATGGAAGACGCCGGCAACAACCTGATCCGCATCATTCTCAAGGGCTGCGGCCTGACGCCTACGATCTAAGACACTTATGCCTTTTACCCTCAGCGGTTTTTGCGAGTACCGCGAAGAGATTCGCAAAAGCCGCTTCATCACTTTCGCCGCGCCGATCAGCAGCCCTGCTGAAGCCCAGGCGTTCATCGAACAGCACAGCGATTTGAATGCCTCGCACAATTGCTGGGCCTGGAAGCTTGGCGACCAATACCGCAGCACTGACGATGGCGAGCCCGGCGGCACCGCTGGCCGGCCGATTCTGGCGGCAATCGAAGCGCAGGATTGCGATCAGGTCGCGGTGCTGGTGATTCGTTGGTATGGCGGCATTCAACTCGGCACCGGTGGCCTCGCCCGCGCGTATGGCGGCGGCGCCAACAAGTGCCTGCAAGCCGCGGCAAAGGTTGAACTGATCAGTCGGGTGCCGGTGAGTTGTGCCTGTGCTTTTGCAGAGTTGCCGCTGGTGAAGCTTCGGGTGGCGGAACTGGGAGGATTGGTTGTGGAAGAAACGTTCACGGCCAACGGCGTAGAGCTGCAATTGGCGATCGGCGAAAGCCAGATCGATACCCTGCAAACGCAGCTGGCGGATTTGAGCCGCGGGCGCATTTTGTTGCAGCACTAATCGCACCAACAACGTTCACAGCCCTTTCGTCGAACCGGTGCATTTGCCCACATCTGCTGTGCACCCGGCTGTGGATAACCTGAGCACACCCGGCTGTAACCCTTCTGTCATGCGGCTTTGCGGGCGTTGCTCACTTTTCGACCAATCCGCCATCAAAAAAGCTAAATCCATGCAAAAACAATCAGTTAGAGCGGTTTATCACCTTTAGAAGAAAGCCACGCAGTGCTTATGCCCGAGCTTCGGGCTTGCGCACAAATACTGTGGAGCAATCTGTGGATAACCCGTTCATGGCTGTCGCCGTCCCATGTCCGGCATGGCTTGCCGCAAGTTGCTCGTTTTTTGACCAAACACCCTGAGCAAAACCGGAGCCTGATCAACGGCTTTGCCCTCAAGTGGTGCCTGGTTCGGAATCGACATAGGGCAAGGCACCCCCTTCAAAGCCTTTATCTGTAACGCTTTTGATTTTTCCTGACTCAATGGCCAGGAAATTGCTTTATCCACAGGCATCACTTCAATCGACCCGAGCCTGTCATGCCCAACCCCGTGCCGATCTCCGATCCAACACCTCGCCTGCAACTGCGCAGAATCAGCAAGCGCTACCCCGGCTGCCTGGCCAACGACGCCATCGACTTGAGCATTGCACCCGGCGAAATCCATGCCCTGCTTGGCGAAAACGGCGCAGGCAAAAGTACGCTGATGAAGATCATCTATGGCGTTACCCATGCCGACTCGGGAGAGATGATCTGGCAAGGGCAACGCGTGACGATGCGCAACCCGGCTCAGGCTCGCAGTCTGGGAATCGGCATGGTGTTCCAGCATTTCTCGCTGTTCGAAACCCTGAGCGTGGCGCAGAACATTGCCCTAGCCATGGGCGCGGCGGCGGGGACACCGAAACAGCTTGAGCCAAAGATTCGTGAAGTGTCCCGGCGCTACGGCATGGCGCTGGAACCGGAACGACTTGTCCACAGCCTGTCGATCGGCGAACGGCAACGGGTAGAAATTATTCGCTGCCTGATGCAAGACATCCGTCTGCTGATTCTCGATGAGCCGACTTCAGTGCTGACGCCCCAGGAAGCCGACGAATTGTTCGTTACCTTGCGTCGGCTGGCTGCCGAGGGCTGCAGCATTCTGTTTATCAGCCACAAGCTCGGTGAAGTCCGCGCGCTGTGCCACAGCGCCACGGTGTTACGCGGCGGTCGGGTGGCCGGCCATTGCGTGCCGGTGGAGTGCTCGGATCAGCAACTGGCGCGGTTGATGGTGGGTGAAGCGGCCGAGTTGATTACCGATTATCCGAAGGTGATCGGCAGTGATGTTTTCTTGAGTGTGAGCGGATTGTCCTGGCACAACCCGGACCCATTCGGCTGCTCGCTGAATGATATTGACCTGCAAGTGCGCAGCGGTGAAATCGTCGGCATAGCCGGGGTCGCGGGCAATGGTCAGGATGAGTTGCTGGCCCTGCTCAGTGGCGAAGAACCTCTAAGCCGCAACGACGGCGCAACGATCAGTTTCGGCGGGCAACCGGTGGCGCACTTGCGGCCGGATGCACGGCGCAAACTGGGCCTGGGCTTCGTCCCCGCTGAACGTCTGGGCCATGGCGCGGTGCCGGACCTGAGCCTGGCGGACAACGCCCTGCTCACGGCCTTTCAACGAGGGCTGGTCAGCAACGGCCTGATCCAGCGCAACAAAGTCGAAGCGCTGGCCGAAGAAATCATCCGCCGCTTCGGGGTCAAGACACCCGACACCCAGACACCGGCCCGCAGCCTGTCCGGCGGCAACTTGCAGAAATTCATCCTCGGCCGGGAAATCCTGCAGCAACCGAAACTGCTGGTGGCCGCACACCCGACCTGGGGCGTGGACGTCGGCGCCGCCGCGACCATTCACCGGGCGCTGATTGCCTTGCGCGATGCCGGCGCGGCGATCCTGGTGATCTCCGAAGACCTCGACGAACTGTTCCAGATCAGCGACCGCCTCGGCGCTTTGTGCAGCGGTCGATTATCGCCGCTCAAGGCCACGGTCGACACGCGCCTGACCGATGTCGGCGGCTGGATGGCCGGCCAGTTCGACACCCCTCAATCACCTGCACCCGCAACGGTTTAACGGAGTTTCACATGCTGCTTTCTCTCGAACCCCGTGGCCAGCAATCGCGCCTGATGCTGTGGTGCTCGCCATTGCTGGCGGCGGTCCTGACGTTGGGCTGTGGCTCGCTGCTGTTTATCGCGCTGGGGCATGATCCGCTGCTCACGCTCCACACCTTGCTGATCGCGCCGGTCAGCGATTTGTATGGCGTCTCCGAGTTGCTGGTCAAAGCACTGCCGATTTTGCTCTGCGCGTTGGGGCTGGCGGTGGCGTACCAAGCACGAATCTGGAACATCGGCGCCGAGGGTCAGTTGCTGCTTGGCGCGCTGGCCGGCAGTGCGCTGGCGGTGAACATCATCGGGATGCAAAGCCGCTGGGCGCTGGTGCTGATCCTGCTCGTCGGCACCCTGGCCGGTGCCGCGTGGGCCGGGCTGACGGCGTGGTTGCGCACGCGTTTCAATGCCAATGAAATCCTCACCAGCATCATGCTCAATTACATCGCCCTGAACCTGTTGCTGTTCTGTGTGCATGGGCCGCTGAAGGATCCGGCGGGGTTCAACTTTCCGGAGTCGGCGATGTTCGGTGATGCCAGCCGTTTGCCGCTGCTGATGGAGGATGGTCGGGTTCACGTGGGCGTGTATTTCGCCTTGCTCGCGTTGGTGGCGGTGTGGGTGTTGCTGCAGAAAAGCTTTATCGGGTTCCAGATCAAAGTCCTCGGGCTGGACAAGCGCGCAGCGGGGTTCGTCGGCTTTCGCGAGAAGCGGCTGATCTGGCTGGCGTTGTTGATCAGCGGAGGGTTGGCGGGGCTGGCCGGGGTGTGTGAAGTCACTGGGCCGATCGGCCAACTAGTGCCGCAAGTCTCTCCCGGTTACGGCTATGCCGCGATCACCGTGGCGTTTCTCGGGCGACTCAATCCCATCGGCATTCTGTTTTCCAGCCTGCTGATGGCGTTGCTGTACATCGGCGGCGAGAGCGCGCAGATGAGCATGAATCTGCCGCAAGCAATCACCCAATTGTTCCAGGGAATGATGCTGTTTTTCCTGCTGGCCAGTGACGTGCTGATTCTCTACCGACCGCGCTTGAACCTGCGCTGGGCCCGTCGCGCGCCAGCCACCGCCGTAACCGCAGGAGTGCTGTGATGGATATCGATCTGCTGAGCAATATTTTCTACGCCATGGTCCGTTGCGGTACGCCGCTGCTGTTGGTGGCGCTGGGCGAACTGATCTGCGAGAAGAGCGGCGTCCTCAACCTGGGTCAGGAAGGCATGATGCTGTTTGGCGCGGTGATCGGTTTTATCGTCGCCCTGAACAGCGGCAATCTGTGGCTCGGCGTGTTGCTGGCGATGCTTGCCGGGATGCTGTTGTCGTCGCTGTTTGCGCTGGTGGCGCTGGTGTTCAACGCCAATCAGGTGGCCACCGGGTTGGCGCTGACGATCTTCGGTGTGGGCCTGTCGACCTTTGTCGGCGCGGCGTGGGTCGGTAAACCGCTGGCAGGTTTCGAGCCGGTGGCGATTCCTTATTTGAGTGAAATCCCGCTGATCGGGAGGATGCTGTTTGCGCAGGATCTGCTGGTGTATGTGTCGTTCGCGTTGTTTGCGCTGGTGGCGTGGGTGATTGTGAAAAGTCGTGTCGGGCTGATCATTCAGGCGGTCGGGGAAAATCCGGATGCGGCCAGCGCCATGGGCTTGCCGGTATTGGGCGTGCGCACGTTGGCTGTGCTGTTTGGTGGGGCGATGGCTGGATTGGCCGGGGCGTATCTGTCTCTGGCTTACACGCCGATGTGGGCGGAAAACATGAGCGCCGGCCGGGGCTGGATTGCCCTGGCACTGGTGGTGTTTGCCAGTTGGCGGGTGTGGCGATTGCTGCTGGGGGCGTATCTGTTCGGGCTCGCCAGCATCCTGCACCTGGTGGCGCAGGGGTTGGGGCTGGCGATTCCGTCGAGTCTGCTGGCGATGCTGCCGTATGTCGCGACCATTGTGGTGTTGGTGCTGCTGTCGCGAGATGCGGTGCGTACACGGTTGTATGCGCCGGTGTCGTTGGGGCAGCCTTGGCAGGCTGGGCATTAGTGGTTGTCTGCACCGGCCTCTTCGCGAGCAGGCTCGCTCCCACAGTAGTCCGGGTTTAACTCAGGATTGCGGGCCGACACGGATCCCCTGTGGGAGCGAGCCTGCTCGCGAAGGCGCCCGAACAGGCAACACCTGAACAACGCCCCATGCCAATTCAAAGACCAAAAAAACCACCAATAACGAACTCGCCCCGTGGGCCAAGGCATACAGCTGCCAAGCCGAAAACAGAAATCTACCGACTGCGTCATACCGGCCATAAACCTGCTGCGGATCCCGAATCCGCAGCACCGCCCACACGCAGACAATCGACCCCAACAGATTGGCCATCAGCATGTGCATAGGCTCAAACGGCGGCAACTCGCCAGGCAAGTTGAACGCCTGACTCACACTCAACAAAACGCCATGCAACGCCGCAAAACTCCACGGCGTGACAAACGCTGCCGTCACGATCAAGTCATACCAGGCGCTACCCTTCACCAACCGGCGATATTGCGTTGAAGTCCACATCCGTCTTGCTCCAGAAAATCGGGGAGCAACAAGGCTAAAGCCTGGAGTATGCTCCAGGGTCAAGCCCTCTCGAGATGTCATGATGCGCATCGGTGAATTAGCCCAGGCCAGCGCCGTCAGCCGCGACACGCTGCGCTTCTACGAGCAGCGCGGGTTGATTGCAGCGCAACGCAGCGCCAACGGTTATCGCGACTATCCGGCGGACATGGTGCAACTGGTGCTGTACATCAAGACCGCGCAACGTCTGGGCTTTACCCTCGGCGAGATCGGCAACAGCGTCACCGCGATATGGCAGTCGCCCGACCCGGACAGCGCCGTCACGCAATTGCTGCAAGACAAACTCAAACTGATCGAAACCCGAATCGACGAACTCGGCGCGCTGCGTCAGGAGTTGCAGCAACGGCTCGGTCAACGTTGTCCATTGAATCCGTGATCCTCATTTATCAAGGAAGCCACTTATGTCTACGGCAAAAACCGCACTCATCATCGGCGCCTCCCGAGGCCTGGGCCTCGGTCTGGTGAAAACCCTGTTGGCTGAAGGCTGGCAGGTCACCGCCACCGTGCGCAACCCGCAGAACGCCGAAGCCTTGCAGGCCTTGGGCAAGGTGCGGATCGAAAAACTCGACATGGACGATCAGCAGGCGGTCATCGCCCTCAGCCAACAACTCAAGGGTGAAGTGTTTGACCTGCTGTTCGTGAATGCCGGAGTCAAAGGCCCGGAAGTTCAAACGCCGGGCGGCGCGACCCTGGCCGAAGTCGGCCAACTGTTCTTCACCAATGCGGTGGCACCGATCAATCTGGCCCAGCGTTTTGTCGGGCAGATTCGTCCGGATACCGGCGTGCTGGCGTTCATGAGTTCGGTGCTCGGTAGCGTGACCATGCCGGATGCGCCGGAGCTGGCGTTGTACAAAGCCAGCAAAGCCGCGCTGAACTCGATGACCAACAGCTTCGTCACTCAGTTGGGCGAGCAGAAACTCACCGTGCTGTCGCTGCATCCAGGTTGGGTGAAGACCGACATGGGCGGTGAAGGTGCCGACATCGATGTGGACACCAGTACGCGTGGGTTAGTCGATCAGGTGAATGCATATACCGGCAAGGGCGGGCATCACTTCGTGAACTACAGAGGCGAAACCATTCCCTGGTAAACACCGCCGCCCTCCGGTGGGAGCGAGCCTGCTCGCGAAGGCGGCAGTACATTCAACATTGTTGTTGGCTGACACACCGTTTTCGCGAGCAGGCTCGCTCCCACAGGGACTCATTCCACATCGGGGTTTGCGTCGCCTGGTCGGCCCGGGCTTGCCCGCCGAGCGGTTTTGTTCGAAACTCCGCACCTCGTCCCCGCGGCGACCCTGGATCAGCAGACAGGGTAATCACTGAGCTGGCTAACCTGAACCCCACTTTCAGAGGAGCCGGCCAACATGCCTGCGACCCGTACCTGGTTAAAAAACCCCCTCGCGATCTTCACTGCCAATGGCCTCGATGCCCGTGGCGGCTTAGTCCTGCAAGACGGTTTGATCGTCGAAGTGCTCGCCGTCGGCCAGCAACCGTCCGCGCCCTGTGGACAAGTGTTCGATGCCCGCGAGCATGTGATCCTGCCGGGACTGATCAACACCCATCACCACTTCTATCAAACCCTGACCCGCGCCTGGGCTCCGGTGGTCAATCAGCCGTTGTTCCCGTGGCTGAAAACCCTGTACCCGGTCTGGGCCCGCCTCACACCCGAAAAACTCGCCCTCGCCAGCAAAGTCGCGCTGGCCGAGTTGCTGCTGTCCGGCTGCACCACTGCGGCCGATCACCATTACCTGTTTCCGCAAGGCCTGGAAAATGCGATCGACGTGCAGGTCGAGAGCGTCCGCAAACTGGGCATGCGCGCCATGTTGACGCGCGGCTCCATGAGCCTCGGCGAAAAGGACGGCGGCCTGCCGCCGCAGCAGACCGTGCAGGAAGGCGAAGTGATCCTCGCCGACAGCCAACGCTTGATCGCCGAGTACCACGAGCGTGGCGACGGTGCGCAAATCCAGATCGCCCTGGCGCCGTGCTCGCCGTTCTCGGTAACCCCGGAAATCATGTCCGCCAGCGCCGAACTGGCGAACAAACTCGACGTGCGTCTGCACACCCATCTGGCCGAAACCCTCGACGAAGAAGACTTCTGTCTGCAACGCTTCGGCCTGCGCACTGTGGATTACCTCGACAGCGTCGGCTGGCTCGGTCCGCGCACCTGGCTGGCTCACGGCATCCACTTCAACCCGGACGAAATCGCTCGCCTCGGCGCCGCTGGCACCGGCATTTGCCATTGCCCGAGTTCGAACATGCGTCTGGCTTCCGGCATCTGCCCGACGCTGGACCTGACGGCTGCGGGTGCGTTACTGGGCTTGGGCGTGGATGGTTCGGCGTCCAACGATGCGTCGAACATGATGCTGGAAACCCGTCAGGCGCTTTACATTCAGCGGCTGCGTTACGGCGCCGAGAAGATCACGCCGGAACTGGTTTTGGGGTGGGCGACCAAGGGCTCGGCGAGTTTGCTCGGGCGTACCGATATCGGCGAGCTGGCGGTAGGCAAGCAGGCGGATCTGGCGCTGTTCAAGCTCGATGAGCTGCGTTTCTCCGGCAGTCATGATCCGGTGTCGGCGTTGCTGCTGTGCGGCGCTGATCGGGCGGATCGGGTGATGGTTGGGGGCAAGTGGCGGGTGATTGATGGGCAGGTTGAAGGGCTGGATTTGAAGGGATTGATTGCGGATCACAGCCAGGCGGCTCGGCAACTCATCGCCGGTACCTGACACAACACCCATCAACTGTGGGAGCGAGCCTGCTCGCGATGACGGAGTGTCAGTCGACATCAATGGTGTCTGACACACCGCTATCGCGAGCAGGCTCGCTCCCACAATTGGTTTTGTGGTGTGTTTAGAGGCCCAGCAGCGACAGCATGATGAATGTCGCAAACAGCACAAAGTGGGTCATGCCTTCGATGGCATTGGTTTCGCCATCGTTGAGGTTGATTGCGCTGACGATCAGGGTGAGGAAGACCATCACGGTCTGCACCGGGGTCATCGCCATCTGGAACGGCTGGCCGGTGTAGAGCGCCATCGCTTCCATCACCGGCACCGTCAGGATGACCGTCGACAGCGATGCGCCCATGGCGATGTTGACCACCGACTGCATGCGGTTGGCCAGTGCCGCCCGTAACGCGGTCAGAATCTCCGGCGCCGCCGAGATTGCCGCCACCAGGATCGCCGTGATCACCGGCGGTGCGCCCGTCCCTTCCAGGCCCAGATCGAGGGTCTTGGACATCACCTCGGCCAATGCGCCGATCACCACCACGCCAAACACCAATGTCCCAATACTCAGCACCAGATTGACCGGTTCAGGTTCCTCCTCCGGGACTTTCTTGCGACGTTTTTCCGGGTAGCTGTAACTGAAAAAATAGCTGTGCGGCCCGACCTGCATGCGCAGGAACAGGGTGTAGAGCACGATCATCGCGCCGATGGTGAACGCCGAATAAATCTTCCAGTTGGCCTCGGGAATAAACTCCGGCACCACCATGGAAACGCCCATGGCGGTGAGGATCATCACGCTGTAACTGCGCGCCGAGTCGTCGTTGTAAGACTGTTCGCCGTGCTTGATCCCGCCCATCAACGCGGCCAGGCCGAGAATGCCGTTGATGTCGAGCATCACCGCCGAATAAATCGTGTCGCGCACCAGGGTCGCGGAGGCCTCGTTGCTCATCATGATCGCCAGAATCACCACTTCTACCAGCACCGCGGCCAGGGTCAGGATCATCGTGCCGTAAGGGTCACCGACTTTTTCGGCCAGCAGTTCGGCGTGATGGGCGACGCGCATGGAGGCAACGACGATGAAGGCGATCAGCACCAGGCCGGCGGTCAACGCGATGGGCTGGCCGCTGTGCAGCATCCAGTGTTCCAGTGGATAGGCGACGACGGCGGCAATCACGGCCAGCAGCAGAAACTTTTCTTGCTTGAGGAGTGTGAGCATTGCGGGCCTTTTTGCCGTGTGAAGCGAAACCAGGGTGATGAGCTAGTGACTGCGGGGCGGCGCTAACGTTTCGTTACACCTTAGCGCACCAGTGGATGGCAGCTATGCCAAGTCATGCACTTTTATCGGCCTCAAGGGCCTCTTCGCGAGCAGGCTCGCTCCCACATTGGAATGCGTTCTCCTGTGGGAGCGAGCCTGCTCGCGAAGGCCGTTACGCGGTTTCGGCATTTGTTGTCTTGTTGGTCAGCAACTTGCATTGGCCTTGCCAACCTAACAACACCATGGAGTTCGAATTCATGCACAAACGTCCGTTGAAGAAGCTGCTTTGCGCCGTCGCCGCAGCCATCGGTCTAAGCGTAAGCCTGACCGCCACTGCCGCCGACCCGCTGAAAGTCGGCTTCGTCTACATCGGTCCGATTGGCGATCACGGCTGGACGTATCAGCATGAACAAGGGCGCAAGGCGCTGGCCGAAAAATTCGGTAACCAGATCACCACCAACTATGTGGAAAACGTCGCTGAAGGCGCCGACGCCGAGCGGGTGATCCGCAACATGGCCAAGGACAAGTACGACCTGATCTTCACCACATCCTTCGGCTACATGAACCCGACCCTGAAAGTCGCCAAACAATTTCCCAAGGTGACCTTCGAGCACGCCACCGGCTACAAACAGGACAAGAACCTCGGCACCTACCTGGCGCGCACGTATGAAGGCCGCTACGTCGGCGGTTTCCTCGCGGCGAAGATGACCAAGACCAAGAAGATCGGTTACGTCGCGTCCTTCCCGATCCCGGAAGTGATCCGCGACATCAACGCCATTCAACTGGCCCTGAATAAGTACAACCCCGGCACCGAGATCAAAGTGGTGTGGGTCAACTCCTGGTTCGATCCGGGCAAAGAAGCCGATGCCGCCAATGCGTTGATCGATCAGGGCGTGGACGTGGTGTTCCAGCACACCGACAGCCCGGCGCCGATCCAGGCGGCTGAACGCCGCGGCGTGTATGCCGTGGGCTACGCTTCGGACATGGCGCACTTCGGGCCGAAAGCGGTGCTGACGTCCATCGTCAACGACTGGGGGCCGCACTACATTCAGGCGACCCAAAGCGTGCTCGACCACACGTGGAAGTCGCAGGATTACTGGGGCGGGTTGAAGGAAGGTACGGTTGAGTTGCCGATCAGCGATCTGGTGCCAGCACCGGTGAAAGCCGAGGCAGAGCAGATCATTGCCGACATCAAAAGCGGTGCTTTCCACCCGTTCACCGGACCGATCAAGGATCAGGCAGGCGTCGAAAAGATTGCGGCGGGCGCGACGGCGAGCAATGCGGAGCTGGCATCGATGAACTACTACGTTGAAGGCATGAAGGCCGATATTCCGAAGTAACCTACCTCCACGATCGTTCCCACGCAGAGCGTGGGAACGATCGTTATAGAGACTGCAAAATGAACCAGCTCCCGATCATCGACATCGCCCCGCTCTACACCGATGACGCATCCGCCTGGCAATCCATCGCCACACAAATCGACCGCGCCTGCCGCGAGTGGGGCTTCTTCTACATCAAGGGTCACCCGATCAGCGCCGCGCGCATTAACGCCGTACTCGACAGCGCCCAACGTTTCTTCGCCCTGCCCGCCGCCGAAAAACTCAAGATCGACATAACCCAATCCCGACACCATCGCGGTTATGGCGCCATCGCCACTGAACAACTCGACCCGAGCAAACCCAGCGACCTGAAAGAAACCTTCGACATGGGCCTGCATCTGCCGGCCGATCACCCGCAAGTGCTGGCGGAAAAACCGCTGCGCGGCCCCAACCGCCATCCGTCGACGCCCGGCTGGGAATCGCTGATGGAGCAGCACTACGTCGACATGCAGGCCTTGGCCCTAACCCTGTTACGGGCCATAACCGTGGCGCTGGGCATCGAGCGCGACTTTTTCGACACCCGCTTCGTTGAGCCGGTCAGCGTGCTGCGGATGATTCATTACCCACCGCGCCACACCGCCAGTTCCGAAGAGCAACAAGGCGCCGGGGCCCACACCGATTATGGTTGCATCACCCTGCTGTATCAGGATGCCGCCGGCGGCCTGCAAGTGCGAAACGTTCAAGGCGAGTGGATCGATGCACCGCCGATCGACGGCACGTTCGTGGTCAACCTCGGCGACATGATGGCGCGCTGGAGCAACGACCGTTACCTGTCGACGCCGCACCGGGTGATCAGCCCGCTGGGCGTGGACCGTTACTCGATGCCCTTCTTCGCCGAGCCGCACCCCGACACGGCCATCGAATGCCTGCCCGGCTGTCAGGATGAATGGCACCCGGCAAAGTATCCGGCCACCACCTGCGCACAATTCCTGCTCTCGCGCTTCGCCGATACTTACGCCTATCGACGGGAACAGGAAGCGGTGTGATGAACCGGCTGGTCAGGTTTTGCTAATTGTTTCTACGGGCATCTGTAGAATGCTCGCCATCTGCACCTGATGAGAAAAGACTATGTACGACTGGCTGAACGCCCTGCCCAAGGCAGAACTGCACCTGCACCTTGAGGGTTCGCTGGAGCCTGAACTGCTGTTCGCCCTGGCCGAACGCAACAAGATTTCCCTGCCGTGGAGCGACGTCGAAACCCTGCGCAAGGCCTATGCCTTCAACAACCTGCAAGAGTTTCTCGACCTGTATTACCAGGGTGCCGACGTGTTGCGCACCTCTCAGGATTTCTACGACCTGACCTGGGCCTACCTGTTGCGTTGCAAGGCGCAGAACGTGATTCACACCGAACCGTTCTTCGACCCGCAGACCCACACCGACCGTGGCGTGCCGTTCGAAGTGGTGCTCAACGGCATCGCCGCCGCGTTGAAGGATGGCGAGCAGCAACTGGGCATCACCAGCGGTTTGATCCTGAGCTTCCTGCGCCACTTGAGCGAAGACGAAGCCCAGAAAACCCTCGACCAGGCGCTGCCGTTCCGTGATGCGTTTGTGGCGGTCGGTCTGGACAGTTCGGAAATGGGTCACCCGCCGAGCAAGTTCCAGCGCGTGTTTGATCGCGCTCGTCACGAAGGCTTCCTGACCGTCGCCCACGCCGGTGAAGAAGGCCCGCCCGAGTACATCTGGGAAGCCCTCGACTTGCTGAAAGTCCAGCGCATCGACCATGGCGTGCGCGCCATCGAAGACGAGCGTTTGATGCAGCGGATCATCGACGAGCAAATCCCGCTGACCGTGTGCCCGTTGTCGAATACCAAGCTCTGCGTGTTCGATCACATGTCCCAGCACAACATCCTCGACATGCTCGAGCGTGGCGTGAAAGTGACCGTAAACTCGGACGACCCGGCGTACTTCGGCGGTTATGTCACCGAGAACTTCCATGCGCTGTATACCGATCTGGGCATGACGCAGGATCAGGCCAAGCGATTGGCGCAAAACAGCCTGGATGCACGGTTGGTCAAGCCGTAAACCTCACCACATAACCACTGTGGGAGCGACCCTGCTCGCGAAAGGGAGTGTCAGTCGATGTTGATGCAGCTGACACACCGCTTCGCGAGCAGGCTCGCTCCCACATTTAGATTGGTGTGGCTTCGCTCAATTCTTCCAGCGTCTTGCCCCGGGTCTCCATCCCGAACACCCACACCACCCCTGCCGCAATCGCAAAACACATCGCCCCCAGCGCAAACACCCCGCCCTGCCCGGTCATCGGGAACACCAGCCCGGTCACCATTGGCCCAAGCAACGAACCCACGCGACCAATCGCCGAAGCAAACCCTGAGCCCGTGGCCCGCGCCGATGTCGGGTACAACTCCGGTGTGTAGGTGTAAAGCACTGCCCACATGCCGAACAGGAAGAACTGCATCAGCAGCCCCGACGCAATCAACAGGCTGACGTTGCCGCCAAACACCGCGCTCTGACCATAAAGAAACGCCATCACCCCGCCGCCGAGTAACGTCACCACACACACCGGTTTACGTCCCCAACGCTCCACCAGCCAGGCGGCCATCAGGAAACCGGGAATCCCGCCAAGGGAAATCAACACCGTGTAATACACCGACTGGGTCACGGCAAAACCCGACTGCTGCAGCAAGGCACTGAGCCAGGACGTCAGGCCATAGAACCCCAGCAAGGCGAAGAACCAGACGCTCCAGATCATCATCGTGCGCTGGCGGTACAGCGGCGACCAGATCTGCCGCAACGCGGAAAAGAAATGGCCCGGCGTACTCGCCACTCTCGGCAGGCGGATCGGCTCAGGCAGCTGCGAACGCCCCAGAGATGTCCGGACCCGATCCTCGATGCGCAGCAAGACCTTATCCGCCACGTCATGATGTCCGGCCTGTTCCAGCCAGCGCGGTGATTCGGGAATGAAAAAGCGAATCGCCAGGACAAACACCGCCGGCACCGCTAACACCAGGAAGATGTCCCGCCAGCCAATCACCGGCAGCAGGAAGTACGACAGTACGCCGGCGGCGACGAAGCCCAGCGGCCAGAAACCGTCCATTAACGCGATATAGCGCCCACGCTTCTTGGCCGGAATCAGCTCCGAGAGCATCGACTGAGCGATGGGAAACTCCATGCCCATGCCAATCCCCAACAGGATTCGGAACAACGTCAGCGTTTCGACGTTCTGCGCCGTAGAGCACAGGTAGCTGGCGATCCCCCACAACACGATGCTCCACTGGAACACCGGTTTGCGGCCAAAACGGTCGGCCAGCATGCCGGACAGTGACGCCCCCACAACCATGCCGAAAAAGCTCGAACTGGCCAGCAACCCGGCCTGTGCCGTGCTCAGGCCGAACTCGGTTTTGATCGAACCGAGCAGGAAAGTCATCATCGCCAGGTCCATGGAGTCGAAGAAAAACGCCAGGGCAATGATGACGAAAATGATCCGGTGATAACCGCTGATGGGCAGCCGTTCCAGTCGTTCTGCCGCGCTGAAGCCTCGTGTTTCCATACCACATCCCCTCAATCCGAAAGTCCCCGGACGAGTGTGCGCGATAGCTGCTGGGGGTTACTGCTGGATGCGACCTGTTCGCAGCCCTGAACGACGCCCGAAGCTTCGGACGTCGATCGCGATGCGTCTACAACGCCATTTCCAGCTCGGTTTCCTTGGCGAATCGATGGATTTCACGCTGCCCCGCGGCGGTGACCTGCAAGGCTCGCGAATCGTTGGGCAGGCTCAACCAACCTGACTGCATGAACAATTGCAGCAACGCCGCCCCCAGTGACCCGCCCATGTGCGGACGTCTTTCGCTCCAGTCCGGACATGCGCAGGCGACTCGGCTGTTGCGATGAGCCAGCGCCTGGATGAACACACCTCGTGTCGCCAATTGCGTGGCGCCCTTGTGAGTGATCGCGACCCGCTGATCGAACTGTTCGATCCAGCCCGCATCCAGCAGACGCTGGTAAAGATCGGCGGCAAGGGTGCCGCCCAAATGGTCGTCGCAAAGCCTGGCGCGCAAGAGTGACGAAGGCGCCGCCTGAGGTTTGGCGATGGGTGTCGTGCGCTTGAAAATGTCCGGGATTTCCCGAGGAGCGCTGGCGAGGGTGGCGCTGGCCAGTGCCTCTATCGCGGCACCCACTTCAGGTGCGGCAAGACGAAAGAACCGCTTGCGGCCGCGGATTTCGACTTTCAACAGACCTCCGGCGGACAAACGCCCCAGATGTGCACTGGCCGAAGACGGTGACAGGCCGGCCAACAAGGCCAGCTCTTCGGATTGTCGCGACGAGCCGTCCATCAAGGCCCACATCATTGCGCTGCGCTTTGGGTCAGCCAGCAACGTGGCGATCTGGCTGATGCAAGGTGCATGTTCCATGTATTCACTCCCTGTTGAATCGTTTCGTCTACTGCTCAGAGACATCTTGACCAGTAATGTGTCGTCGGCCAAGGCGTGGAAACCGCCATAAACCGGGCAAAGCCGGCCAATCGCACAGGCCATTGCTCGCAGGTTTCGCAAAGCCGCGGCGATTGACCATGGGGCCTGGCTGACTCGGATGTGGACTCGCCATTGCGAGATCGACGGTGCGTACATGAGGCGAGCGCTAGTATATGCGGGTTAACCGCCGGTTCCTGCCCTTGGGAAACCGTTGGTGGTGATAGTTCCTGAGTGAAATTTCGCTATTTGCCTGCGACTAATGATTGGGGCCCGATAACGTCGGAAATTGGCTACTCAACCGGGCGCATCGGCTGGCGAGCATTTCCCGCAAAAGGTTCACCGGTTTACTCAATTGTGCGCGATGGGCGCACAACAAATTCAGCGGTGCGCGCTCACAGAGCAGTTCCGGCATGAGCACTTTCAACCGACCGGCCAACACATCGGCCGCGACATCGAGCCAGGATTTGTAGGCGATCCCGGCACCTGCCACGGCCCACAGACGCACGACATCGGCATCATCGCTGAAACGATCGCCGCTGACGGTCAGGCTGACCTCGCGTTTGCCGTCGTGAAAACTCCAATGATCGTGGACCCGGCTGCCCAGCATGAACAGCAGGCAGTTGTGCTGAGCCAGTTGCTCCAGTTGCCGTGGCTCGCCATGCCGGGCCAGGTAACTCGGGGCGGCACAAAGGACGCGGCGGTTCTGCGGGGCGATGGGCAGCGCCACCAGGCTTGAGTCTTCCGGCTCGCCGTACCGCAGGGCGATGTCCACCGGTTGGCGGAACAGATCGGCGATGCGGTCGCCCAACAGCAAACGCACCGTAAGCTTCGGATGCTCACGCTGAAACTCGTCCAGCCAGGGCAGCAGCAGATTGCGGCCAAAGTCCGAAGGCGCCGAGAGCTGCAAAATACCGCTGACCTGGTCCTGACCACTGGCCAATAAACGACGACCCTCATCGAGATTGCTCAAGGCAGCCCGAGCGTATTCGAGAAATCCCTCGCCCTCAGCGGTCAGCCGCAGGCTACGGGTAGAACGGGCAAGCAACCGGGCGCCGAGCTGCTGTTCGATGCGCTTCAACGCCGCACTGGCTACCGCGGCCGACATGTCCATCCCCCGCGCCGCTGCTGACAGACTGCCCAGGTCCGCCGCCCGGACAAACAACTGCAAGTCATCGAAACGCAGCATTTCAGCCTCGATTATCAAAAAAACATTGAAAGAGACTGCTCTTTTAGCGGGTTTTATCTTGCAGAGAAATAGCCAATTATCCGTCCCATCGAATTCATCCCGTTCCCGGAGCCGAACATGTCCCAGCCTTTTACCGCTATCGCCACCCTCATCGCCAAAGCCGGCCAGCAGGATGCCCTCGAACAGCACCTGCGTGCGCTGCTGGAACCGACCCGCGCCGAGGCCGGTTGCGGTCAATACGACTTGCACCAGGACCTCGCCAATCCTCATGCCTTCTACATGATCGAAAAATGGAGCAGTGACGAAGCCCTGCAGGCCCATGACGCCAGCGCGCATATCCAGAACTTCCGCGCCAAGGCTGGCGACTTTCTCGAACACTTCGACCTCAAGCGCCTGCGCTCCATTGTCTGATCTCTTCCTTCTTTATTACTTTCAGGAGCTCCAATGAAAGCCATTGCTTACTACGCCTCGTTGCCAATCAGCGACGTAAAATCTCTGCAAGACATCGAACTGCCAGAACCGGTTGCCGGCCCGCGCGACCTGTTGGTGGAAGTCAAAGCCATCTCGGTCAACCCGGTGGACACCAAGGTCCGCCAAAACGTCCAGCCTGAAGCGGGCACGCCGAAAGTGCTGGGCTGGGACGTGGCCGGTGTGGTCAAGGCCGTCGGCAGTGAAGTCACGCTATTCAAGGCCGGCGACAAAGTGTTCTACGCCGGCTCCATCGCCCGTGCAGGCGGCAACAGCGAACTGCACGTGGTCGATGAGCGGATCGTCGGCCATATGCCGAAAACCCTTGGTTTCGCCGAAGCCGCCGCGCTGCCGCTGACCGCTATCACCGCGTGGGAATTGCTCTTCGAGCGCCTGCAAGTGCGTGAAGGCAAAACCGATGAAGGCCAGAGCCTTTTGATCGTCGGTGCCGCTGGTGGAGTGGGCTCGATCCTCACGCAACTGGCCAGCCAACTCACCGGGCTGAAAGTCATCGGCACCGCTTCCCGTCCGCAAACCCAGAGCTGGGTTCGTGAGTTGGGTGCCGACCTGGTGATCGATCACAGCCAGCCGTTGAGCGAAGAACTCAAACGCGTCGGTCTCGACCATGTGACCCATGTCGCCAGCCTGACCCAGACCGATCACCACCTGGATCAGTTGGTCGAGGCTTTGGCGCCGCAAGGCAAACTGGCCCTGATCGATGATCCGAAAGCGCTGGACGTGACCAAGCTCAAGCGCAAGAGCCTGTCGCTGCACTGGGAGTTCATGTACACCCGCTCACTGTTCGAAACCGCGGACATGATCGAGCAGCACAAATTGCTCAACCGCGTGGCTGAGCTGATCGACGCCGGGACGCTGAAGACCACGATCGGCGAGCACTTCGGGACCATCAACGCGGCGAACCTGCGCCGTGCTCATGAACTGCTGGAAAGCGGCAAGTCCAAGGGCAAGATTGTGCTCGAAGGGTTCTGAAACAAACTGACACAGTTGTCGCCCAGATGGGCGACACCGTCAGTCCGAGAGTTGACCGTTGTCACAATTGCGATCGTATTCGGGTCTACAATCGAGGTCTCTGCGGCACAATCTTTTACGTAACGTCTTTTACGAGAGGAGAGATCAGCAATGAAGATCCTGATAAAAGAATTGGCAAAATCCCAGTGGCAAGTCCGTCTGGACCAACACGCCGTGACATTCCGCAGCGAAGCCGAAGCCCGCGCCTTCACCCGCACCCTTGAAGCGCGACTACAAGCACCTCATCAAATTATTGACCGCCAGCAGCGTGCCGCTGGCTGAGTCCGCCCTCAGACCTGGGCTTGCGCCAGCGCCCGGGCATTTTGCAAACGCCGGGTGAGCATCGCCACGCTCACCACCATAATTCCGCACAAGCTGATGACCATGGCCATCGGCATGGCGCTGCCGTCGTGTAAAACACCCACCAATGCTGCGGCCCCGGCGGCAACGCTGAATTGCAGGCAACCGAGCATCGCCGACGCACTGCCGGCCCGCGCGCCCTGCCCGTTCATGGCGCAGGCTGAGGCGTTGGGGAGGATGCAACCGAGGCTGGCGATGCAGACAAACAGCGGAATCAGCAACGGCCATAGCTGCGCAGTGTGCAGCGAACTGACGGCCAGTAGCGCCAGACCCGCGCCGACGTAGATCCACACGGTGCGCGCCAGCAGAAATGCCGGGCCGCGCTTGGCCAGCAATCGCGCGTTGAGCTGAGCCACCAGAATGAAACCCGCCGCGTTGGTACCGAACAGCCAGCCGAAATGCTCGGCCGGTACGCCATACAGCTTGATGAAGACGAACGGTGAACCGGCGATGTAGGCAAACATCCCGGCGATGGCGATGCCACCGGTCAAGGCGTGGCCGAGGAACACCGGATCCGACAACAGTCGACCGTACTGACGCAATGCGCCGGATAACGGTTGACGCGGCACATGGGCCGGCAGACTTTCCGGCAGCCCAAGCGCCACGGCCAAACCCGCCAGTGCACTGAAACCGGTCAACACGAGAAAGATCGACTGCCAGCCCGTGGTGTTGACCAACAGCCCGCCCAGCATCGGCGCAAGAATCGGCGCCAGTCCCATCACCAGCATCAGCTGCGAAAAGACCTTCGCCGAACCCACCGCATCGCATTTATCGCTGACCACCGCGCGGGAGATCACCATCCCTGCGCAACCACCCAGCGCCTGGATGAACCGCGCGCCGATCAACCATTCCAGATTCGGCGCAAAAGCGCAGGCCAGGGAGGCCGCGGTGAACAAGCCAACGCCAGTCAGCAAGGGAATGCGTCGCCCGAAACGATCCGCTACCGGGCCATAAGCCAACTGACCGATGGACAAGCCAAGGAAATACGCTGCCAGGGTCAGTTGAACGTGTTTTTCATCGGTGCCGAAGGCGAGCGCCATCGTCGGGAAGGCCGGCAGATAGAAATCGATTGCCAGCGGACCGAAAGCGCTCAAGGCGCCGAGAATCAGAATGGTACGGAAGTTCATCAGGCATCCAGTTGGGCATGAGTCGGCAGGCCGACAGTCTAGCCGCGCAGGGGCGCCTTGAACATTCCGTTAGGTCGCTAACTATTAAAAACCACTGAATGAATGCAATTCCATGTGGGAGCGAGCAGGCTCGCTCCCACATGGAATTGTGTTTGGACTCAGGCGATTTTCGCCTCGTAGCCTTCATCGGTAATCACGGCTATCACTTGGTCCACCGACAGCGCACTCTCGACACCGACTTCTTTCGCAGCCAGATCGACACGCACGCTGGCCGCAGGATCCTTGGCTTGCAGCGCCTCAGTGATGGCTTTGACGCAGTGACCGCAGGACATGCCTTGAACGTTGAACACTTGCATGGGATGACTCCTTTCGTGAAGTTGTGTGCAGTCTCGAGCTTGCCACCATGGCAAGGTCAAGTTCTGACGTGAACTGCCGGGCTGGCAATCGACGTCGCGCTCGGCCAAGCTGCGTCCATCAATGACTCGACATCAGGAGATTCAGCCATGCGCTGGTCAGCTCTCAGCCTGTTTGGCTTTCTCAGCCTTTTCGCCGCCGTGCCCTCGGTCAATGCTGCCGGGGAGGACTACGGCGTGCTGATCATTTCCCGCGAGCGCCTGGAAGTCGCGACCTCCTGCGAGATTGGCGTGTATATCCAGGATCAGCTGTCGGCGCGGTTGTTCCAGGAACAAAGCACCTCATTCAACCTGCCGCCAGGCAACGTGTCCTTGCGCCTGAAACTGCTGCCGGGCCAGGCGCCGGGTTGCAACCCGGGCATGCTCGCCCCAGGCTCGCAGAACATCACGCTCAAGGCCGGTGACGTGCTCAAATTCCGGATTGCGATGACGCAGGAAGGGATGTACCTGAAACCCACGGCCCTGGACTATTGATGATCGTTCCCACGCTCTGCGTGGGAATGCAGCCCGGGACGCTCCGCGTCCCAGCAAAAGCGGACGCGGAGCGTCCGGTGAGGCATTCCCACGCAGAGCGTGGGAACGATCAGGTGCCGGTCTTTTGATCTGAGACATGGCGCTTGACCTTGCCCGCATGGCAAGGTTGATCCTGTAGGTATCTTCTACAGGGAGCGTGACCGATGTCCGAATCCACCACTTTCGATCTGCCGATTGCCGGCATGACCTGCGCCAGTTGCGCCGGGCGTGTCGAGCGTGCCTTGAGCAAAGTCATCGGCGCCTCTGCCGTCAGCGTCAACCTGGCCACCGAACAGGCCCGTGTTCAAGCGCCCAGCGACAGCCTGCCGGCCTTGATGGAGGCGGTGCAGCAGGCGGGTTACAGCGTGCCGCAGCAGACCCTGGAATTGAGCATCGACGGCATGACCTGCGCCTCCTGCGTCGGCCGGGTCGAACGAGCGCTGGCCAAGGTGCCGGGGGTCAAAAGCGTCAGCGTCAATCTGGCCAACGAACGCGCCCACCTTGAGTTGCTCGGCCAGATCGATCCGCAAACCCTGATCGCGGCTGTGACCAAGGCCGGCTATAGCGCCAGCGTCTGGGAGGTAGAACACCCGCAGACCGACAATCAACAACAGCGCCTGCACCGCGAGCGTTGGGCCTTGATCATGGCGATCATCCTCGCCTTGCCATTGGTGCTACCGATGCTGCTGCAACCGTTCGGCGTGCACTGGATGCTCCCGGCCTGGGTGCAATTTGCGTTGGCCACGCCGGTGCAATTCATCTTCGGTGCGCGGTTTTATGTCGCGGCCTGGAAAGCCGTGCGCGCCGGTGCCGGCAACATGGATTTGCTGGTCGCGTTGGGCACCAGCGCCGGTTATGGCTTGAGTCTCTATGAATGGGCCACCGCTGCCGGGCGCATGCCGCACCTGTATTTTGAGGCCTCGGCGGTGGTGATCGCCCTGGTGCTGCTGGGCAAATACCTGGAAAGCCGCGCCAAACGCCAGACCGCCAGTGCCATTCGCGCCCTCGAAGCCTTGCGTCCGGAGCGGGCGATTCAGGTGATCGACGGCCGCGAACAGGATGTCGCCATCAGTGCGTTACGCCTCAATGATCTGGTCATGGTCAAACCCGGTGAACGCTTCCCGGTGGACGGTGAAGTGGTCGAAGGCCAGAGCCACGCCGACGAAGCGCTGATCAGCGGCGAAAGCCTGCCGGTGCCCAAACAACCCGGCGACAAGGTCACCGGTGGCGCAATCAACGGCGAAGGCCGATTGCTCGTTCGCACCCTGGCCTTGGGCGCGGAAACCGTGCTCGCCCGCATCATCCGCCTGGTCGAAGATGCTCAAGCGGCGAAGGCACCGATCCAGAAGTTGGTGGATAAAGTCAGCCAGGTGTTCGTGCCAACGGTGCTGCTGATTGCGTTGGCGACCTTGATCGGGTGGTGGTTGTACGGCGCTCCGATAGAAACGGCGCTGATCAATGCCGTGGCGGTATTGGTGATCGCCTGCCCTTGTGCACTCGGGTTGGCCACACCAACGGCGATCATGGCCGGCACCGGCGTGGCGGCGCGCCACGGGATTCTGATCAAGGACGCCGAGGCTTTGGAGCGTGCCCATGAAGTCAGTGCGGTGGTATTCGACAAGACTGGCACGCTGACGTCGGGGACTCCGCGCATCGCCCATTTGAGCGCCATCAATAGTGACGAAGCAGCCCTGCTGCAAATGGCCGGCGCCCTGCAACGCGGCAGCGAACACCCACTGGCCAAAGCGGTGCTGGACGCTTGCGCCGAGCGCGGTTTGACCGTGGCCGATGTTACCGACAGCCAGTCCCTGACCGGCCGTGGCATCGCGGGCTCTCTCGGAGGTCGTCGATTGGCGTTGGGCAATCGTCGTCTCCTGGAAGAGAACGGCTTGAGCGCAGGTGAATGGGCGGCCTCCGCCACCGCGTGGGAGACCGAAGGCCGGACCCTGTCCTGGCTGATCGAGCAAAGCCCCGAGCCGCGAGTATTGGGCCTCTTCGCTTTCGGCGACACCCTCAAACCCGGCGCGCTGCAAGCCGTGCAACAACTCAGTGCACGCAACATCAGCAGCCACCTGCTGACCGGCGACAATCGCGGCAGTGCCAAAGTGGTTGCCGAGGCGCTGGGCATCAAGGATGTCCACGCCGAAGTACTGCCGGCCGATAAAGCCGCCACCGTCGCCGAACTGAAAAAAACCGGCGTGGTAGCGATGGTCGGCGACGGCATCAACGACGCCCCTGCCTTGGCCGCCGCCGACATCGGCATCGCCATGGGCGGTGGCACCGACGTTGCGATGCACGCGGCCGGGATCACCTTGATGCGCGGCGACCCACGGCTGGTGCCGGCAGCGCTGGAGATCAGCCGCAAGACCTACGCGAAGATTCGTCAGAACCTGTTCTGGGCCTTCGTCTACAACTTGATTGGTATTCCGCTGGCAGCGTTCGGCTTCCTCAACCCGGTGCTGGCCGGTGCGGCCATGGCGTTGTCGAGCGTCAGTGTGGTGAGCAATGCGTTGCTGTTGAAAACCTGGAAACCCAAGGATCTGGAGGACAACCGATGAACATCGGTCAAGCGGCCCGCCAAAGCGGCCTGAGCGCGAAGATGATCCGTTATTACGAATCCATCGGTTTGCTCAAGGCCGCCCATCGTACCGACAGCGGTTACCGGATTTACGGCGCCGACGACCTGCACACCCTGGCATTCATCAAGCGTTCCCGGGACCTGGGGTTCTCACTGGAAGAGGTCGGCAAGCTGCTGACCCTCTGGCAGGACCGCCAAAGAGCCAGCGCCGACGTGAAGGCCCTGGCCCGTCAGCACATCGACGAACTGAACCAGAAAATCCGCGAACTCGGCCAGCTGCGCGACACCCTGCAGGACCTGGTCGAACACTGCCACGGTGATCACCGTCCCGACTGCCCGATCCTCAAGAACCTGGAGTCGGGCTGTTGCGCACAACCCGTTCGCCCCTGATTGCCAGCCCCTTCACCACCAACAAAGTGGTGAGGGGAATCCCGTGGAACAACAGCACCACGGCACCCGGCGTCCACCACGAATAGAACGGCGCGGCGATCAGCATGCCGACGCCGAACCCGGTCATTTGCAGCAGTGTCAGGAAGCTGAAAATCGGCAGGCGCAGGCTGTCCGGTTCACGTTGCAGCCGCGACATCAGGCCGACTTCCGAGAAACCGTCGCCGAGGCCAGCCGGCAACGAGAACAACAGCAAACCGTAGAGCGTTTGCTGCTGAAACATCAGGATGAAGCCGCAGGACATCAACAACACACCAAAGAAGAATCGCCGCTCCAGGTTCACGTTGTCCGAGCCTTTCAGCCGGCTGGCGATGCGCGCGCCGATCAGTTTGCCGCTGGCCCAGACGGCCAGCATCAGGCCAAGCGTGGTGCTGGCCGACTCGGGCGTCAGCAGTCTGGAAATGATCGGAAAACCCACGTTGTGCGCGGCGCTGCCAAGGGTGTCAGCCATCGCCACGGCGAGCATCGCCGCCACCACCGGTGTACTGCGCAGCCCCTGCAGCAGGGCCGCCCCTTCACCACGTTCGTGAGTGGGTTCGTCACTGGGCGCAGGGTGTGAAAAACGCAGCGGCAAGATGAACAACGCGGCCAGCAGATAAGTGACCACATTCAATGCAAACACCGTTTCAAAGCCGAATGCTGCCACCAATAGCCCTGACACCAGACTTCCGCCGACCATGGCTGCCGACGACGCCGAGGTGATCCAGGCGTTGGTCTTGAGCAGATGTTCGCTTTCGATCAAGTGCGGTAACTGACTGTTGAGGCCGATCGCGAACATCGAATTGCCGAATCCCAGACCGAAAGCGATCGCCGGTAACAACAACATCTGCTGGGTGACTGGCAGCACCAGCAACAGGCCCAGCAGCCCCGCGCGTAACAGATCAAAGGCAATCAGCGGCAGGCGCCCGGCCCAGCGACGATAAAACGTCGTGCCGATGAGGCTGGCGAAGATCCCACCCGCCACGCGGCTGGCGAGAAAGACCCCGACGTTCATGGCGCTGTTGCTGAGCAGGTAGACGTAGGTGGCCAGGGCGACCATGTTGAGGAAGGCGCCAAAGTCCGAGACAAGACGGGCGGTGATGATCAGTTGGGCGTTGCGGGGGGATGCGGTGTTCACATTCAATCCTTGAGTGTGGGTTCGGCCGGTGGGCAGTAGACGTGATTTTGTGTGGATCTGGAAGCCACCCCTCACCCTAACCCTCTCCCCAGAGGGTAGAGGGGACTGACCGAGGTGCTCTTGGAGCTACATCGACCTGAGGTTCCGAGTCGAACTCAGGCTTTGAAAAACATGAAGATCTGCTCCCTTTCCCCCTCTCCCCTCTGGGGCGGTCCGACGTTTCGGGAGGGCTGGGGTGAGGGGTCGATCCACATGACACACCACCAAAGTCCAGCAAACACAAAAAACCCGGCCGAAGCCGGGTTTTTTTTAACCAATCACTGCATCCAAGGCGGAGGCGGCTCTTCGGTTTTGCCCGGTGGCGCATCATCTGCCGCGCGCACCGCTTGTTTACGCTCTTCATCAAGGCGTGCCGCCTCGATCTCGCGCATGATCCCGCCAACGTCGGCCAACTCTTCCGGCTCATCGAACTCGCCGGTCAAGATGCTGGCCGGGTGCAAGGTGCCGGCTTCGAACAGGGCCCACATTTCCTTGGCGTACTTGGTCTTTTTCAACTCCGGCGCAAACCGCCCGAAGTAGGACGCCATGTTGCCCACATCCCGCTCCAGCATGCTGAACGCGTGGTTGTTGCCCGCCGCGTCGACCGCTTGCGGCAGGTCGATGATCACCGGGCCGGTCGGGGTCAGCAGTACGTTGAACTCCGACAGGTCACCGTGCACCAGACCGGTACACAACATCAGCACGATCTGCGAAATCAGGAACGCGTGATACTCGCGCGCCTGATCCGGTTCCAGCACCACGTCGTTCAGACGCGGCGCGGCATCACCGTACTCATCGGCCACCAGTTCCATCAGCAGCACGCCTTCAAGGAAGTCGTATGGCTGAGGAACCCGGACGCCAGCACCGGCCAGACGGAACAATGCCGCCACTTCGGCATTCTGCCAGGCGTCTTCGGTTTCTTTCTTGCCGAACTTGGAGCCCTTGGCCATCGCTCGAGCCTGACGGCTGTTGCGCACCTTGCGGCCTTCCTGATACTCGGCCGCCTGACGGAAACTGCGTTTATTCGCCTCCTTGTAGACCTTCGCGCAACGTAACTCGTTGCCGCAGCGCACCACATAAACAGCTGCTTCTTTACCACTCATGAGTGGGCGCAGCACCTCGTCGACCAGACCGTCCTCGATCAGGGGTTCAATGCGTTTTGGAGTCTTCATCAGCTTTTATTGGGGGTCCTTTATTACCAAACACGCGAAAGTCATTCGTTATACGGCAATCCACTCATTCGGGGGAGGGGTTGCCGACCTATGAACGTTTCAGTGACCGTCAACAAGCACACAATGTGCCGGATTAATCGGTCAACAACCGCCGGTCGTCATCGGCCGCCACAGATCATAGCTGACCCTGCGTCACTTGTTGCTGAAGGGCTAAGCGGGTATTTGCGACAGAAGCTGACATCTCGATTCATACCCTTCGTAGGATTTTTCTTAAAAGGCCTCAATTTCCGCCTCGGCCAGCCGAAGTCATCAGAGACAAAGTGATTTGTCCGACAATCGTTTCAACTACAACAACGATGGCGCACTCACGGAACCGGGTCGATCAAAAACGTTTACGGCTGCCAATAATCCGCGAGTCATCTGCACTGCGTGGGCCTACAAGAAAAATCTGGAGCGCGGATGAACATCAAACAGAAGTTGACCTGGGCGTTTGCAATCATCGCCTGCTTGCCGGTGGTGCTGGTCGCTACCCTGGTTGTGCTGAACTTGCGCAGTGATGCCAAGGACAGTTTCGTCGACGGTAGTGGCCGCGAGATTCGACAGGTCAGCAACGCCATGCAACTGTTCTTTGACGGCATCAGCCAGAACGTGGATTACCTGGCGACCCAACCGCTGATCAAGAATTCCGACGACAGCCTCAAGACCTACATGAGCGCCAACGCCGAGAGCATTCCTCAAGGCGAGATGGACAAGAAGGTCTTCGGCCTCCTTCAGGACCTGGGTAACAGTCATCCGTCCTACGCCTATGCCATCCTCGGCACCGCGGCGGGCGGTTATGTGTCCTGGCCGGACGATGCCAAGCTGAGCAATTACGACCCGCGCCAGCGCCCCTGGTACAAGGCTGCCCAGGCCAAACCGGGCAAACCGTTGCGCACTGAGGCCTATTACTGGGCCCAGGATGATGCGACGTACGTCAGTACCGTGCGCACCATCGACAACAAGTTGGGCACCAATGGCGGCGTGGTCAGCATCGACGTGACGCTTAAACAGCTCACCGAAATCGTCAAACAGATCAAGCTCGGTGAAACCGGCTACCTGATGCTGCTGGAAAACACCGGCACTGTGCTGGTCGATCCGAAGCAACCGGAACATAACTTCAAGGCATTGAGCAGCCTCGGCGACGGCTACGCGCAACTGGCCAAGGCCGGCAAAGGGCTGGTGGAAGTCGAACTGAACGGCGAACGCTACATGGCCAACGTCTGGCCGTCGGAGCAGCTGGGCTGGACCTTTATCGGCCTGATCAAGCAGACCGACGTGATGAGTTCGGCCACCCAGTTGACCTGGCTGATCGCGATCATCGCCGCCGTGCTGGCCGTGTTCTTCGCCATCGTTGGCGCCAGTTTCGCCAGCCTCATCGTGCGACCGATCCGCAGCGTGGCCAGCGGTCTGGAAGGCATCGCCCAAGGCGAAGGCGACCTGACCAAGAACCTGCAAATCCGTGGCAGCGACGAAACCGCGCAACTGGCCAACTGGTTCAACCAGTTTTTGGCGGCGATTCGCAACCTGATCCAGAGCATTGGCGGCGCTGCGACCAAGATCCTCGCCACCTCCAAGAGTTCGACCCAGGTCTCCAGCGACATGGCCGAAGCCGCCGGGCGTCAGCGCGAAGCGGTGGACATGGTTTCCACGGCGTTCCACGAAATGGTCGCCACCGCCAACGAAGTCGCGCGCTCTTGCAGCCAGGCAGCGGAATCGGCCGACAGCGGCCAGCGTCAGGCGCGTGAAGGTCAGCAGCAGATTGATGCGGCCGTGACCAGCGTTGATCGCTTGAGCCAGGAAATCGAACAGTCGGCCCAGTCGATGCAACAGCTTGAGCGCGACAGCAACGACATTCAGTCAATCCTCGGGACCATTCGCTCGATTGCCGAACAGACCAACCTGCTGGCGCTGAACGCGGCCATTGAAGCGGCGCGGGCCGGTGAACAGGGTCGTGGGTTTGCGGTGGTGGCCGATGAAGTTCGGGCGCTGGCCAAGCGGACTGCCGATTCCACGGCGGAAATCGACGGTTTGCTGGGCAACCTCGCCAAACGTACGAGCCAGGTGACTCAGCAAATGCATGCGAGCCTGGAAGTGTCCCAGCAATCGGTGACACGGATCGGTGAAGCACGCAGCAGCTTCGGGCTGATTCGCGAGTCGGTGGACGTGATCCGCGACATGAACACCCAGATCGCTACCGCGGCGGAAGAACAGCATCAGGTGGCTGAAGACATCAATCGGCACATCAGCCAGATTCATGGTGATGCGCAGTTGGTGGCGGAACTGGCGAACTCGGCGCGGCTGGATTCGCAGAGCCTGGCGGGGTTGTCGAATGAACTGGATGGTTTGGTTCGCCGCTTCAGGACCTGATCCAGAATCCTGATGGCCGCTGCGCGGCCAATCGCGAGCAGGCTCGCGATGAGGCCGTCACTGCTTGAACAGTTCACCGGGGGTAAACCCGAACAGGCTTTTGAACGCCGCAATAAACGCCGACGTCGAGTCATACCCACAAGACAGCGCGGCATTGGTCACGCTGTCACCCTCCTCCAGCAAACTCAGCGACGACAGCAATCGCATCCGCTGGCGCCACCCCCGAAAGCTCAACCCGGTTTCCCGCTGGAACAACCGCATCAAGGTCTTCTCCGACGTCCCCAACCGCTCGGCCCACGCCTGCAAGGTCACATTGCGCTCAGGGCTTTCGATCAGCTCGTTGCACAACCCCAGCAACCGTTCATGGCGCGGCAACGGCAGCGAGAAGCTAACTTCCGGCAGATGCGCCAACTGATCCAGCAGCACACTCACCAGCCGCGCCTCCTGACTGTCGCCCTGTGGATATTCAACCGGCAGCAAACAAAAACTCTTGATCAGCTCCCGGGCCAACGGCGTCACTTCCAGCACTCGGCAGCGCCCGTCCGCCCATTCACAATCCTCGCGGCGCACATAGAGGCTGCGCATCTCGGCGCGCATCGAAGTCACCACTTGGTGTTCGAGATCCGCCGGAATCCAGATTCCCCACTGCGGCGGCGCAAAGAAACTGCCTTCGGCGGTGTGCACGCCGAGAACGCCGCTGATCGCGTAGGAAAACTGCACCCAATCGTGCCGATGCGGCGGCGTCCATGAACCGGCGTTGAGACTTTCCGCACGGGCATACAGCGGACGCGGCAGCGCCGTCAGCGTCGGAATCGTCCGCTCGAGGGAAAGTTGTCCGTTAGTCGGCATTGATTGGCCTTATGTCGCAAGACGGCGGATGGAGCCGACGTTAGGCTAAGTCACCAATTCTTACAAATGTATTCGGTGCCTGTTATGCATGCCTTCAAACACCTCAAACGCGTGGTCACCGACTGGTTCTTGTGCGGCATGTTGATCGCCACGCTGCTGGCGTATTTCTTCCCGACCTTTGGTGCCACCGGCGGCGGAATGCATGCTGAATATGTAATCAACATCGGTGTGTTCCTGGTGTTCTTCCTGCACGGCGTCAACCTGTCCAGCGAGCAGATCACTCACGGTCTGAAAAACTGGAAGCTGCACGTGATGGTTCAGGGTTTCACCTTCGCGGTGTTTCCGCTGATCTGGCTGCTCAGTGACAAGCTGTTGGGTTCGCACATTCCGTCGCTACTGATGCTGGGGTTCCTGTACCTCTGTGCCCTGCCCTCGACCATCTCCTCGTCTGTGGCCCTGACCGGCAGCGCGGGCGGCAACGTACCGGCGGCGATTCTCAACGCGAGCCTCTCCAGCGTGCTGGGGATTTTCCTGACGCCGTTGCTGGTGAGTTTCGTGGTCGGCAGCGGCGCGGGCGGCATCGATCTGGGCTCAACCCTGCTCGACCTCTGCGCCATGTTGCTGTTGCCACTGGTACTCGGCCAAATGTTGCGGCCATTCCTGGGCAAATTCTTCGCCCGCCACAAGCGCTACACCAATATTGCCGACAAGCTGGTGATTCTGTTGCTGGTCTACGCGGCGTTCTGCAATTCGATGGTCTCGGGGATGTGGCAAAAGCAGGGCAACAGCGTGATCCTCACGGCACTGATCGGCAGTGCGATCCTGCTGGCGATCATCCTGTGGATGACCACCCGCACCGCTCGCGCATTGAAATTCAGCCCGGCCGATGAAATCGCCGCGGTATTTTGCGCCAGCAAGAAATCCCTGGCCGCCGGCGCGCCAATGGCGGCGCTGATCTTCGGCGCCAACCCGGGGCTTGGGCTGATCCTGCTGCCGATCATGATCTACCACCCGTTGCAGCTGATCGTCTGCTCGGTCATGGCCGAGAGTTACGCCAACCGCAACCGGCAGCTGGCGCAACAGCAAAACGCCCCAGTCCTCAGCGCTCAATAATTACTGTAATGCCCTGACCACCGGCGGCGCAGATCGAGATCAAGCCTCGACCCTTGCCCGCCGCATCCAGCAATTTCGCCAGGTTGGCGACGATACGGGCGCCGGTCGCGGCAAACGGATGCCCCGCCGCCAGTGAACTGCCTTTGACGTTGAGGCGGCTGCGGTCGATGGAGCCCAGTGGCGCATCGAGACCGAGGCGGGTTTTGCAATATTCCGGATCCTCCCAGGCCTTCAGCGTGCAGAGCACCTGCGCGGCGAAGGCTTCGTGGATTTCGTAGTAATCGAAGTCCTGCAAGGTCAGGCCATTGCGCGCCAGCAAACGCGGCACCGCATACACGGGCGCCATCAGCAATCCTTCCGCACCGCTGACGAAATCCACCGCCGCCACCTCGCCATCGCGCAAATAGGCAAGGATCGGCAGACCACGTTCCTTGGCCCATTCTTCACTGCCCAGCAGCACCAACGACGCGCCATCGGTGAGCGGCGTCGAGTTGCCCGCCGTCAGGGTGCCCTTGGCGCTTTTCTCGAAGGCCGGTTTCAGTGAGGCGAGTTTCTCCAGGGTCAGATCCGGGCGCAGGTTGTTGTCGCGGGTCAGGCCGAGGAACGGTGTCATCAAATCGTTGTGCCAGCCTTCGGTGTAGGACGCGGCCATTTTCTGGTGACTGTCCAACGCCAGTTGGTCCTGTTCGTCGCGCGGAATGTTCCAGGCCTGGGCCATCAACTCGCAGTACTCGCCCATCGACAGACCGGTGCGCGACTCGCTGATGCTTGGAAAGTCGGGTATCAAATGGCGGGGACGCAGTTGCAGGAAGGTTTTCAGTTTGTCGGCGGTGGTTCGGGCGCGGTTGGCCTGCAGGAGGATCTTGCGCAGGCTTTCGTTGACACCGATCGGCACGTCCGAGGCTGTGTCGACGCCACCGGCAATGCCACATTCGATCTGACCCAGGGCGATTTTGTTCGCCACCAACAACGTCGCCTCCAGCCCAGTGCCGCAGGCTTGCTGGATGTCGTAGGCCGGGGTGGTTGGCGACAGCCGCGAGCCGAGCACACATTCGCGGGTCAGGCTCATATCCCGGGCGTGCTTGGCCACCGCCCCCGCCGCCACCTCGCCCATGCGCAAACCGTGCAGGTTGTAGCGTTCGATCAGGCCTTCGAGCGCGGCGGTGAGCATCGCCTGGTTACTGGCAGTGGCGTACGGCCCGTTGGACCGGGCAAAGGGGATACGGTTACCACCAATAATCGCAACGCGGCGCAGTTGAGTCATGAAAAGCTCCTGATGAAATATCTGAAAGTTAAACCCAATCCCTGTGGGAGCGACCTGCTCGCGAAGAGGTCAGCACATTCAACATCTATTTCGGCTGATACTCCGCCTTCGCGAGCAGGCTCGCTCCCACAGGTTATGCATTCCCCTGAAAGCCCGGGTACAAACTACTCTGCAATGATCAAGCGTAGGCCTTATCTCGTGGATCGAACGACTGATTGCCATTCATGGTCCACACTTTGAACCCCAGCAGCTGGAGTGCGTTACATGTCTGACCGCTATATCGACTTCGCCAATTCGTCCATCGGCCATCGTTTGGTCGGGGCCCTGGGTCTGCCGTCGCCGGTTCGGCTGGAGCGCTGGCAAGCCGGCCGGCTGCGGCCTGTCGAGGGGGCGCTGTTGTTAGGCGGTGGCCCCTTGACGGAAAAAATCGGCACCTTCGCCAACCGCCTGACCGACGCGATTTACAGCTACGGCACCGAGCCTTCGCTGGCCACCGCGTGGATTCCCGGTCACGGCCCCAAACTCAAAGCCGTGGTGTTTGACGCCAGTGACCTGGTGCAAACCGATCAACTCAAACAGTTGCGCGAGTTCTTCCAGCCGTTGATTAAAAACCTCGACAGCAGCGCGCACCTGGTGATTCTGGGTCGCGCGCCGGAGACCTTGAGCGATCCGTTCGCCGCCAGCGCCCAGCGAGCACTGGAAGGTTTCAGCCGTTCGCTGGCCAAGGAATTGCGCAGCGGCGGCACCTTGCAGCTGATTTATGTTGGAGAAGGGGCGGAGGATCAACTGGAAGGCCCGCTGAGGTTTTTCCTCTCGCCCAAAAGTGCGTTCGTTTCCGGGCAAGTGATTCGCTTGAATGCTTGCGACACACAAGTGACGGACTGGACTCGTCCATTGTCCGGCCGCAAGGCACTGGTCACGGGGGCTGCACGCGGCATTGGCGCCTCCATCGCCGAAACCCTGGCCCGTGACGGGGCCGACGTGATCCTGCTCGACGTAGCACCGGCCAAGACTGATCTCGAAGCCCTCGCCGCACGCCTCGGCGGGCGCAGCATCACCCTGGACATTTGCGCCGAAGATGCCGCTGCGCAGTTGATCGAGCAACTGCCCGACGGCATCGACATCGTGGTGCACAACGCGGGCATCACCCGGGATAAAACCCTGGCCAACATGACCCCGGAATTCTGGGACGCGGTGCTGGCGGTCAACCTCAATGCGCCGCAAGTGCTGACCAAGGCGCTGCTCGACAGCGGCACCCTGCACGACAATGGCCGGGTGATCCTGCTGGCGTCCATCAGCGGCATCGCCGGCAATCGCGGGCAAACCAATTACGCCGCGAGCAAGGCCGGGCTGATCGGCCTGGCCCAGGCCTGGGCGCCGACGCTCAATGAACGCGGCATCAGCATCAATGCGGTAGCACCCGGTTTCATCGAAACCCAGATGACCGCGCATCTTCCGTTCGGCGTGCGTGAGGCCGGGCGGCGCATGAGTTCGCTGGGCCAGGGCGGCCTGCCGCAAGACGTCGCCGAGGCGGTGGCGTGGCTGGCTCAACCGGGCACCGGCGCGTTTACCGGGCAGGCGCTGCGAGTGTGCGGACAAAGTGTTTTGGGGGCTTAGGCATGATCATCGATTGGCACACACTCAACCGCGAACCAAGCCTGTCGGGACTGTACGTGCGGGCCGCAACGCGACGCAAAATCACCGGCACCACCCTGCCCGATTCGGGTCTGCGCTGCTGGATCAATGTCGACCCCAAGCGTCTGACGGACTATCGCAAGGTCTGCGGTTTTGCCGAAAACGGTTTGTTGCCGCCAACCTATCCACACATCCTCGCGTTCGCATTGCAGATGCAATTGCTGACGGCCAAGGAATTTCCGTTCCCGCTGCTGGGGTTGATTCACCTGAGCAACCGCATTCGCATCTTTCGCCCTATGGGCGGCGTGAATCGCGTGCGCGTCAGCGTTCAGGTGCAAAACCTTCAGCCCCATGAAAAAGGCGCGACGTTCGACCTGGTGACGACACTCGACGATCAGTTGGGGACGTTGTGGGAAGCTGAAAGCCAGATGTTGTGCCGCGGGGTCAAACTCGCAGGCGAGCCCGTCGATGAAGTGTTGGCATCGACGCTGGAAATGTCAGAAGTGGCCCGCTGGAAAGCGCCGTCGGACATAGGACGGCAGTACGCCAAAGTGTCCGGCGACTACAACCCGATTCACCTGAGTGCCGTCAGCGCCAAACTCTTCGGTTTCCCGACGGCCATCGCCCATGGGTTGTGGATCAAGGCCCGAACCCTTGCGGCGCTTGCCGATCATCTGCCAGCGGCGAATGTCGAGATTGCGGTGCAATTCCGCAAACCGGTGCGGTTGCCCAGTGAGGTGACGTTGCTGGCCAGTGCGGCAGGGTCCAGTGGGGATTTAAGGTTGGTGGGCGCAGGGGATTTGGAGCATATGGCGGGGCATTGGCGGCCGGTTGCCTGACCCGACCGTTCCCACACTCTGCGTTCGGCTCTTGGGACGCAGAGCGTGGGAACGATCAATCACTGACTCACTAAATCCAAGCGAGGCTGCGGGAATAAATTATTCAAAGTCTCCAACAACCGCACGTGATAAATCGGCTTGCGAAACAGGTCGAGCACCTGCAACCGCAACATGTCACTGACATCCTCCATGTCCGCATGCCCCGACGTCACAATCACCGGCAAATGCTGGCGGGACGTATGCTCGCGCAATCGCTTGATCAACGACATGCCGCTCTCCTCCGGCATCCGCAGATCAGTGATCACCAACGCAATATCAGGGTGGCGCGTCAGATGGTGCAACGCGAGTTTGACTGAGGTGGCGGTAAAGCAATTGAAGCCCTCGCCCTCCAGCAATTCCGCCAACTCCAGTAAGGCATCCTCCTCATCATCGACCAGAAGAAGCTGTTGGCGTGGAAGTGAGGGAGCGTTCATGGGCAACACCTGCAATGGACTAAGCGCTGACGTTAGAACCCCTTTGGCACATTCGCAAGTTGCCGGCAAGAACTCGCCTCACCGTTATAGTGCGCCCTGAATAGTGGTAAACATGGCGGTGACAGCGTTGGAGATCGGCGTCACAAACGCCGCTAGAGCGACTGCCACCATGCCCGCAATAATGGCGTATTCGATACCCGAAGCACCTTCGGTATCTTTCGCCAGTCCCTTGAAAAAAACGATGTGGGATTTGATCTTCTGAGCAAGTTTGGAAAAGGACATGACGTTTCTCCTGGATACGACGGGTGTTGCACGGTCGCAACATGATTCCCCTATGCCAGCATCAGCATTGTCGGCATTCCCCGTACCCACAACTGTAAGAACGAATTATCACTAAAGTATTAATCGCTTCGTTGACGCCAAAAAACTCACGTTTTCACGCTAGCTACTTACTTTCGCTAGTTATTTTCAGGCCCGTAATGGCTTTTTGCTCTAGCTGAGCTACCGTCAAATAGCGAAATAGTTCCATGTTCATAGCTGCCTGATTGCGAAATTGTCTCGTTGGATGCGACGAGTCTTAAGCAGCAGGAAAGGGAGAGCCGTCATGAACAGTCGTATCACGCTGGGCCTGGCCGGTTTGTTTCTGGTGGGCGCCATTATTGCCGGTTATTGGGGCCTCACGCTGAGCCGTCAACCCGTTCCCGAGCCTGCCGTGCAACCCGGGATCGTCACGCCTGCGCCCATCGCCCAGGCACCTGCCCCTGTGGACGACCCCACCCGCCAACCGGTGGTGGTGCTGCTGCATGATGTGCCACCGTTCCTGCCGATCAGCGCCGCCGACGTGACCCTGGAAAAACTCCATACCGTCCCGGCCGGCAGCCTGAGCCGCCTCGATCAAGCCATTGGCCGAACCCCCTGGCGCGCCCTCAGCGCCGGCACCTGGCTCAATGATGAAAGCTTTGAAGCCGGCGGCAGACTGGCGCGGATGATTCGCCCCGATGAACGCGCCCTCGCCGTCGCGGTGGATGAAGTGATCAATGCCGGCGGACAACTGACACCGGGGGACTACGTCGATGTGCTGCTGTTTCTGCGCATGGACAACAACAACCTTCAGCCGTCGGCGCAACTGGTGGTGCCGGCCTTGCGGGTTCTCGGAGTAGGCGAACAGATGGGGTTGACCAACGACGGCCAACCCGCAAGCCCGGTCCGCAGCATCGAAGAAAAACTCAGGCAGGAACAATTGCGCGCCAGCGCCCGCAGCGTCTTGCTTGCCGTCCCCGAACAACTACTGAGTCGGTTGATGCTCGCAGCCCAGGCCGGTGTGTTACGCCTGGCCGTACGCAGCGCCGATGAAAAACGTCTGGCTCGTTACTGGGCTGGCGAAAGCGATTCATCGGCCAACCTTGCCAGTGCCAACCGCGAGTTGATGCAGTTCAGCCAACTGGCCATGACGCCCCCACCCAAACCTGTCGCCACCCACGGCGGCACAGCACCGCGCAAGTCGAGCGTGGAAGTCATCCGCGGCAACGAAATCACCCAACAAAATCCCTGAGTCGAGCAAGGACGCATATAAATGCGCAGTCGTTCCATGCCCCTGTTTCAAGGCCTGCTCTGGGTCTCTTTACTGAGCGGTGTGCCGCTTGGCGTAACGTTCGCAGCCGCCGGCAATTGCGCCGCATTGGGTTCGATGCCTGCGGTGCTGGAAGTCAGTGAAGGGCTGCAGCAGGAGGTGCAATCGCCGGTGGCAATCACTCGGGTGGCGGTGGGTGACCCGAAAATCGCCGACGTGCGAGTCAACGGTAATCAAGCGTTTTTGCTAACCGGGATGGCCCCCGGCGCTACCAGCCTGATGGTCTGGACCGCCTGCGCCAGTGCTCCGCGCCAAAGCATGGTGTTCGTTCAGGGCAAGGCCACCGCGGCGATGACCACCGCTACTCGGTTACCTTCTGATGACCCACTGCTACCGTCGCAAGTACAGACCGACATTCGTTTCGTCGAAGTCAGCCGGACCAAACTGAAAGAGGCCGGCACGTCGATTTTCGGCAAGGGCTCGAACAACTTCCTCTTCGGCGCACCCGGTACGGTGCCCAACACGGCCGTGACGCCGGGCGTGGTGCCGCTGCCCAACATTGATCCGCGGATCGCGGTGCCCAGCATTCCGCTGCTCAACGACAGTTTCAACATTGTCTGGGGCGGCGGCAGCAGCAAATTCCTCGGCATCGTCAACGCCCTGGAAGGCAGCGGATTCGCCTACACCCTGGCACGACCAAGCCTGGTTGCCCTCAGCGGGCAGAGCGCGAGCTTCCTGGCCGGTGGTGAAATCCCGATCCCGGTGCCCAGCGCCAACAGCAACAGCTACTCCATCGAATACAAGGAATTCGGTATCCGCCTGACGCTCACACCGACCGTGGTCAGCCACGACCGCATCGCCCTCAAAGTGGCGCCGGAGGTCAGCGAACTCGACTACACCAATGGCGTGACCATCGGCGGCACCACCGTCCCGGCGTTCACCATTCGCCGCACCGATACCAGCATCTCGCTGGCCGATGGCGAGAGTTTCGTCATCAGCGGTTTGATCAGCACTCACAACACCTCGCAAGTCAGCAAGTTTCCAGGCCTGGGCGACATCCCGATTATCGGTGCGTTTTTTCGCAACTCATCGGTCAACCGCGAAGAGCGTGAACTGCTGATGATCGTCACGCCGCACCTGGTCCAACCGTTGGCTGCCAACGCACAACTGCCGTCGTTGCCGGGTGAAAAGCTGCGCAACTATGACCCGAACTGGTATCGCCTGTACTTCCTCGAAAACGGCGACTTCGATAAACGCAGCGGATTATCGCAATGAGCCAGAGCCAGAACCTGAGCCAGACCTTCCTCGCGATCACGCGCAACAGCACCGACCTTGAGTGGCTGCAAGGCGCCCTCGCCCCGTTGGGCCAAGTGGTCAGCGCCGGCGGTGGCAGCCTTGACGAATTGCTCGCGCTGGTGGACGTGACCTTCGCCAGCCTGGTGTTCGTCGGCCTGGACCGTGAACATGTGGTGGCCCAAAGCGCACTGATCGAAGGTGCCCTGGAGGCCAAACCGATGCTGGCGATCGTCGCGCTGGGCGATGGCATGGACAACCAACTCGTGCTCAATGCCATGCGCGCCGGTGCACGGGATTTCGTGGCCTATGGTTCGCGCTCCAGTGAAGTCGCGGGGTTGGTGCGACGGCTGAGCAAACGCCTGCCGCCCGTGGCCCCGAACACCCAACTGGGTAGCCTGACGGTACTCTACGGTGTGCAGATCAACGCCGACGGCGCGCTGCTCGCCACGCACCTTGCGCAAGTGGTGCACAAGAGCGGACAGCAAACGCTGCTGCTGGACCTGGGCCTGCCACGCGGTGACAGCCTGGCCTTGCTCGGGCTGGAGAGTTCGTTCCACTTCGGCGATGCACTCAGGCACTTGCGGCGCCTCGACGCGACGCTGATCGACAGCGCGTTCACCGACTGCGCCGCCGGGTTGCGGATCCTCGCCTACGCCAGCCACGATGAGCCGCTGGAACACACCAGCACCGCCGAGTTGTACATGCTGCTCAGCGCCCTGCGCCAACACTTCCAGCACATCGTGGTGAACCTGACTGGGCAGCCGGACAGCGAAGCGCTACGCACCTTCGTCACCCATTGCGACAAGTTGCTGTGGTACACCGATCAGAACGTACTCGACTGCCGCCGAAACCTGGCGGTACTCAACCTGTGGCGTGAAAAAGGCATGAAGCTCGATCACGCCAGGCTGCTGGTGGATCGCTACCTGCGCAACGTCGCACCGGACTCCGAGACCCTGAGCAAAAGCTTCGGCATGGAGATCATCGCGACCCTCGTCTACAGCCCGGAAGTGCGGCTTAACGCCAAGAATCAAGGTATGACGCTGTTTGCACTGGCCCCCCGCGAAGGCCTGACTCAAAGCCTGCGCGCCCTCGGCGATCAGTTGGCCAAGCGTTCCGAGGGCCTGGCCAAGCCCAAGTCTGGCTGGTTCAACCGGTTGAGGGGTGCGCAATGAGCGGTGAAAAACTCTTCGGTGCCTCTGTACGCACCACCAGCGGCAACACCGATCACGAAGGTCTGAAACTGGTGCTGCACCGCTACATAATCGACGCCATCGAGGAGTCCGGCAAAAACCTGCTGGAGGGTTCACGGCAGGTGCTCTCACAGTTCGTCATCGACAAGGTTGCCGAGTACATCGCCCGGCTGCACCTGGCGATTTCCCGCTATGAAATGGAGCGTCTGGCCGAAGAAATCGTCGACGAACTCACCGGTTTCGGCCCCCTGGAAGTGCTGCTGCGGGACCCGGCGGTGACGGAAATTCTGGTCAACGGCCCGCACCGGGTGTTCATTGAACGCGACGGCGTACTGCATCAAAGCGACCTGCGTTTCATCGATGCGCATCACGTCGAACGGGTCATGCAACGGATCCTCGCTCCCCTCGGTCGACGGCTGGATGAATCGTCGCCAATGGTCGACGCACGACTGCCCGACGGTAGCCGGGTCAACGCGATCATTCCACCGATTGCGCTCGATGGCCCCTGCCTGTCGATACGTAAATTTCGCAAGGACATGCTCAAAAGCTCGGACCTGATGGCGATGCAAACCATCGATCAGGCGATCTTCGACTTTATTCAGGAGGCCGTGGGCAAGCGTTGCAACATCCTGATCAGCGGCGGCACCGGCACTGGCAAAACCACGCTGCTGAACATTCTCAGCCAGTTGATCAACCCTCACGAGCGAATCGTCACCATCGAAGACGTCGCCGAACTGCAACTGGGCCACCCTCACGTGGTGCGCCTGGAAACCCGACCTCCGAATGCCGAAGGCCACGGCGAAGTGAAGGCCAGTGACCTGATTCGCAACGCCCTGCGGATGCGCCCGGACCGAATCATCCTCGGCGAGATTCGTGGCGTCGAAGTGCTGGACGTACTCACCGCAATGAACACCGGCCACGACGGTTCCATGAGTACCGTGCACGCCAACAACGCCCAGGATGCGCTGTTGCGCCTGGAGACATTGGTGGGCCTGACGGGCCGCACCATCGCCGAACGGACCTTGCGGCAAATGATCTGCGCTGCACTGGATGTAGTGATCCAGCTGACGCGCATGCCCGACGGTCGCCGCTGCGTCAGTGAAGTGGTGGAGGTGATCGGCTTGCGTGATGACGTGTATGTCACCAACACGTTGTTCCGGCTCGACCGACGCAGCGGTTTCGGATTCATGCGCGAGGCGGTAAACCCCGCCGGCGACAAACTGCGCCGTGAGTTGGCGCTCTCCCCCTCTGCGTACTGAAGGCCACGGCATGCTCAAACCGGTGCTGCTCATCCTCGTTTGCCTGGTCTTGCTCGGAGTGTCGATCCGCCTGTTTTATCGCGGTTTGCGCCATGCCGGCACCGAGCGGGTGCTGGGACGCCTGACCCAGGGGCAACCGCAGCCGGTACTGACGAAAACCTCCTGGGCGGGTCTGGATCGGGCCTTTCTGCGGGCCGGCCTTGGGCATCCCTCCGAGCGTCTGGGGGTATGGCTGCTGCTCTGGGCCTTCGGCATCTTGCTCGGATTTGCTACGGGTGGCTGGTTCGGCTTGCTGGTTCTGTTACTGCTACCGCCGCTGATTCTGCGTCTGTATGTCAATTGGCGTTATCAGCGCCGACTCCAGCGCATGATCGAACAACTGCCACAAATGCTCGATCACACCGTGCGCAGCCTGAAATCCGGGCGCACCCTGGCCGATGCGGTGCTGGGCGCCATCGACGCCGCTGAAGACCCGCTGAAAAATGCCATGGGGCGGGTTCAGCGCAACGTGCAGCTGGGGATCAGCCTGCCGGATGCCGTGGCTGACCTTGCCGAGCTGTATGAGAAAGACGAACTTCGCCTGTTCGCGCTCGGGTTGAAGGTCAATCACCGCTATGGCGGCAATGCCAGCGAATTGCTGGAAAACCTGATCAAGATGATCCGGGAGCGCGAACAGGCTGCGCGCCAGCTCAGGGCCATGACCGGTGAAACCCGGGTGACCGCGTGGGTCCTGGGCTGTTTACCGATTGGCCTGGCCGGCTATTTCCTCGCGACCAACCCTCATTACTTGCTCGCCATGTGGCACGACCCTTCGGGGCAAATCATGCTCGCGTCCGCGTTCGGCTTGCAGGTGATCGGCAGCCTGGCGCTCTGGCATATGTTGCGCAGCGTATGAAAGTGCCTTTGCTGATCTGCGCATTGCTGTTTCTGGGGGCAACCTTGTTGCTGCTCAGCGGATTGCTGGAACACCGTCGGCGGGTTCGCCAGGTGGCACAACGACTCGATGGCAAACTGGCAAACGATCACCGCTTGGATCAGTGGCTTCATCTGCTGGGCAGCAGCCGGATCGGTCAGCGCTCGGTCAACCTGGATAACGAAACCCACGCATTGCTTAACCGTCTTGGCTGGCGCAGCGCCCGGCGACGTTCACTGTTCGCGGCGTTCCAGGTAGGTGCGCCGGTGCTGGCACTGGCCCTGACCTTGCTGATCCAGGGCGTGTTCTTCCCTCACACAGACAACCACTGGATGGCTCCGCTGTTCGCCACCGGCATCGGCTATCTGTTGCCCAAACGGTTGCTGGCCGCTGCCGCACAGCACCGGCAAAAGCAACTGGCGACCGAGATTTCCACCTTCATTCCGCTGCTGCGCATCCTGTTCGAATCGGGCATGGCGGTGGAGCAGTCGCTGCGAGTGTTGAGCAATGAAGGCAAACAATTATTGCCGGCCCTGACCCATGAATTGCGCCTGGTATTGGCCCGGGTCGATTCCGGCCTGGAACTGGGCGAAGAACTGAACAAAGCCACCCGATTGCTGGCCGTCGACGAGTTCACCGACACCTGCGTCATCCTTGAGCAGTTGATCCATCAGGGGGGCGGTGCGATGAAATCCCTGCTGACCCTCAAGCAATTGCTCGATGACCGGCGCCTGACGCGCTTGCAGGAATACATCTCCAAGATGTCCGCCAAAATGTCCGTCGTGATGATGCTGTTTCTCTTCCCGGCGTTATTGATTGTACTGGCCGGCCCGGGCTTCACTGCCCTGTCCCGTGCCTTTGGTTCTTAGAGGGATTGTGATGAAAGCAATAATTGCCGGTTTGACTCTGCTGTTATTAAGCGGTTGCGCGAGCAACGGTGCGACACCCTGGAGCACCCTGACCAACACGGCCATTTGCGGCAAGCTGACCTCCGAAGAACAGCTGTCGCTGAACCTTGCCGATGACATGGCCAATGACGGCAAACTGCACGCCAGCCTCGCCAACCTGCAAAGCCTGCCCGACAACCTGGCCGACGTGCGCCTGCGCAAGGCCAAGGTCTATCGACTGCTGGGCCGCAGCGAAGCCGAGCCGTTGTACCGCAGCCTGCTCGGCAGTTGCCTGGCCGCCGAAGCCGAACACGGACTGGGCCAACTCGCCGCCGCCAAGGGCGACAACGGCCTGGCACAAGCCCACTTGCAACGGGCCGCACGGCTGGCGCCGACCGACGAGAAAATCCGCAACGACCTGGGCGTGGTGTACCTCAACCAATTACGCGTCGAAGATGCGCGTTTTGAATTTCTGACGGCCATGGAGCTCAAGCAAAGCGATCAACTGGCAGCGTTGAATCTGGTGACACTGCTGATCTACCAGGACGACTGGAGCCGCGCGGCCGAACTCGTCAGCCGTCTCGGTCTGAGCCCCGCACAAGTCACTGAAGCCCAGGCCCGTGCGCAAAGACTCAAGACACCGAGCAAGTCCGGCCCGACCGCCGTAAACCAGGTCGCTGTCGCCACACCGACGATTCAATAAGGAGAGGCTTTTGATGAAACCGACCATCCTCTGCTGTCTCGGCCTGCTGGCCCTGCCCCTCACTGCTCACGCCATCGACCCCGGCCCCGCTTCGGCCCAACAACAGGAAACCGAAGGCTGGCTGCAACTGCAAAGCAGCAACAAGGCGGCTTCCCAGAAACCACAAACCTCAACCGCCACCGAGCGCGAGCTGAGCATGCAGCGTTGGTTGAAAAGCTATCAGCATGAGATCCCGGAGTACTTTGATCAGTATGAGAGCGGGCAGGTGGATGGTGGGACGGGGGGGTAGTCTTGATCCAGGCAATTTCAATCGAGACACTCTTTGTAGCAGCTGCTCGGCAGCTGCTACAGATCGCGTTACGGCGTAACAAACTCCAAAAAAGTAAGTTGCGGTCGTTACCGCCAACAAAAACTAATGCGCAGACACCGGCTGGCGCAATCCAGAATGACTGGGTAACAAAGCCAGCGCCAACTGCGTCCGATTATGCATATGCGTCAACCGCAAAACCTGCGACACATAAAGCTTCACCGTGTTCTCGGTAATTCCCAACTCACAGGCAATCTGATAATTCGTCTGCCCCTTCCCCACCAACCGCGCCACCTCCAACTGCCTTGGCGACAGCTGACTGAAAATCGCCGGTATCTCAACCCGATCCACAGCGATGACAGCCTCATCAGTGGAAACCGATAACCGCGGCCCACGCCGAACCTTATCCAGATCCTGATACAGATCATCGATCGACTCGGCCAGATACTGCAGCTTCTGATCCAGATGCCCCAACTGCACACTCTTCTGCCGTTCCTGCAAAACCACTACCTGACGCGCAATCCCTTCGAGCAACTCACCCAGATTAATCGGCTTCTGGTAGTAATCGGCAAACCCGGCCCGCAAAGCCTTGATCACATCCTGCTTGTCCGCGCGCCCAGTGAGCATGATTGCTTCAAACACACGGTGCTTGCCGGATAACCGTTGCAGCTCCTGAACCAGTTGAATCCCGTCCAGACCGGGCATGTGCAAATCGCAAAGCACCAGGCCGATCGCTTCGTCTTCATTGAAACGCTCGACTGCCTGTTTGCCAGTCTCGCAAGGAACGCAACGGTAACCGCTGCCTTCAAGAAACTCACAAAGCTCTGCGGCAATAAACGGCTGGTCGTCGACCACAAGGATTTTTACTGCCGAAGAAAGCTTGTTCACGTGCGACTCCCTGCAAGGTCAACGTTGACCGTTCCTCTAGGGGGCGTTCTCAATTAGTTTCCCCGCCGCGTTGTCGCCTTAAAGCGGGCCAGGCAAGGCGCAGGCCGCCGGGAATGGTTGTTCCCTTTCCAAGGCCTGCAACGCAGCCTGGCCCGTTTTAAGGCACAACCCGAAGGGCCGGGCCTGCTGTTGTGCAGGGCTGCGTTGCTCGAAGCTTATTTGAAACGACCAAACCACGCTTCTCGCGCCTTGCCCTGCACAACAGCAGACCCGGCGCGGTGGGGAAACTAATTGAGAACGCCCCCTAGTGACAGCCACAGGCTGTACAACTTCTGAATTGAAAGTAGACGTACTTTCTGACTCTGTACATAGAACGGGCGACTAGTGAAACCAGGCGAGTGTGAGCAACAGGCCCACCAATACGAAGGGTGCAAAGGGCTGTTTCTTTGACATTCCAGGCCCCAGATATCGAAGATGATTCCTAAGCCCTTGCCCCATATGAAGCCAGACTCTTGGCGCCAGCAGCAGCCACAGCACACTGGCCAATCCGGCACCGATGAACACGCCAAGCAGGTGCATGCCGTCCGTCGCCAGCCCCAGGCCAGTCATTAGTTTCACATCGCCTGCGCCCAAGCGTCTCAGCGCATAACCGGGCAAGGTAAAGGCCAGCGCCAGCAAAAAAGCCCAGCCGCCCTGCACCGCCTCGGCCCCCAGCCAGGTAGTGCCCGTCCACAGGAGATACGCCAGCGCCAACACCGCTGCGCCAAGAGTCAGGCCATTGGCGATGTGTCGTTCTCGAGCATCCTGTGCTGCGCATAGCGTCAGCCAGATCAGTAGTACAAAGCTCTGCATCCGGTAAAAAACGTCCGTTTTGGCTGAATGATTCTATGCTGATATCACGTCGTGAATATCAGGGTAGACGCAGTCATGAAGATAGGCCTCCCCCGTAAGCAAAAAGGCGCTGTAGCGATTGAATTCGCGTTGGTGTTTCTCATCTTTTTCGCCGTGTTCTATGGAATCGTCACTTACAGCTTGCCGCTATTGCTGATGCAATCGTTCACCCAGTCGACTGCCGAAGCGGTGCGCCGAAGCGTGGCGCTGGATCCGAGCACCCCCGGATACGACACCGCGGTAAAAACCGTTGCCACGACAGAACTGAGCCGACAGCTGGCCTGGATTCCTGCCGCACTGAATTTCAATGTCGCCACCGACGCCAGCGCCACCTACGTGGGCGGGGTGTTGAAGGTCAGCATCAACTACCCCACCAGCAAACTGCAGCAGGTCATCCCGTTTCTGACCGTGCCGGGAATTGGCCAAGTGCCCAATCTGCCGGCCAACCTCACCGCCAGTTCGAGCCTGCAATTTTGAGTTCCGCAGACAAACTCTTCGGGCGCCTGCTCAACCGCCATCCGCCTCAGCCAGTGGACACGCCAGACACCCTGAGCGTGCAAAGTGTCGGTTTACAGATGCACCTGGATGCCGAAGGTCGAGTGATTCACCTGACCGGCCCGCTGCGGCATGTACTGGCCCAGCAGACACCCACTGCGCAAACACCGCACCTGCTCGATTTCCTCATGCCCCACAGCGGCCTCGCCGTTGAAGGCTCGCCCGTCGACTGGCAGGGACAGAGTCTGGACCTGGACTTTTACAGCCTCAACGGACAACCCCTGCACTTGCGTGGCTGGGTCCAGCCATTGGCCGATGCCTGGCTGTTGCAGTTGCTGGACATCGGCGACTTGTTGCTCGAACGTCGACAATCACGCAGCCGCGAGCAAAGCCAATTACTCGTAGCGCAGATCAGCGAACAGTTGCGCCGGTGCAGCCTGACGCGCCTGCCCGAGGTGTTGGTGGAACAGCTGCAAGGCCTGGCCCAGCGTTTCCACATGCCCTGCATTGCGGTGGCGTTACTCGATGAACAGGAAGAAGGCTGGCAGATACACCAGCATTACACGGCCTTCGATGCGCCCCTCCTCTGGCAAAACTCTCAGCGCCTGGGCACGGGGCTCGACAGCCTGAACGGCTCTGCGCCGCAATGCCTGACGCCCGCTGAACATCCCCGTTTGCAAGGCATCTTCGGTAATGCCGAAGGGTTCGCGGTGCCCTATCACGATGCTCAGGGTGTGGTCGCCTGGTTGCTGTGTGGCCTTTATTCGGTGCAGCAACAGGCACCCGACCTGAATGATCGCGACTGGTTACAACTGACCGCCGCGCTGGCAGGCCCGTTGCTTGAGCGCTTGCGCGAGCACCGGCACCATCTGCAACTGGAACGGCTGGAGTCGCTGCAAGCCCTGCTCGGCACCGGATGGTGGGAGGTGTTCAGCGACAGTCGCGAAGTGCAATTGGCGCCGTCGCTGGCCAGCAACCTGACCCTTACGATCGATCGTTTGCCGCTGCACGACTGGCTTGATCGGGTGCACCCCGCCGACCGGGAAGAGCTGAGCAGTCGTCTGCAAGCCTTGCAAGACGACGGCACCCCGCTGCTGCTGTGCGTGCGTTTGGCACAAACGCCGAACTGGTATCGCCTGCAGGGCCAGGTCCTGGGCATCGGTAAAAGCCGGCGGTTGGTGGGCTTCATGCTCGACATCAGCGACATAAAAAACCAGGAGCAAAACGCCGCGGCGGCCCATGCCCGACTGGACAATCTGATCGCCAGCTCACCGGCGGTGATCTACGTGCAGCGCTATGTCGAAGGTGCGCTGCAACCGACGTTTTTCAGTGACAGCCTACTGCCGCTGCTCGGCTGGACACTGGCGGATTGCGCGGCGGGAGCCTTGGTTGAAAGGGTGCACCCGGATGACCGCGATCGTTACTTCGAACGTACCCGACATTTGCTGCGTGAAGGTTCGGTGCGCGCCCGTTATCGGCTGCGCGACAGTCGCGGCGAATACCACTGGCTACTCGATGAAGCCAAGCTCCTGCGCGACGACCTTGGCTTGCCGGTGGAAGCCGTCGGCCTGTGGCTGGACGTCACCGAAGCAACCCTGGCCGCCGAACAGGTGAAACAGAGTGAAGAACGCTACCGGATCCTGGTGGAAGACTCTCCGGCGATGATCTGCCGCTACCGCCCGGACCTGACCCTGACCTTCGGCAACCGCCCGCTGGCGACTTACCTGGAGTGCCCACCCGAACAACTGCCTGGGGTGAATCTGGGTAGCTGGATGTCGCCGGAACAGCGCGAAGCGTTTCTCCAGCGGCTCAGCCGACTCAGCCCGGAATTCCCGGTCAGCACCGCGGAAATCAACCTGCAACTGCCGGGACGGGAACATGCCTGGTGGGTGTGGTCGGATCGCGGGGTGTTCGATGAGCACGGCCATTTACGGGAGATTCAGGCCGTGGGGCGCGACAACACCGAGGTCCGTCGCGCCCAGCAGCAGCTCACCCAAAGTGCAAAAATGGCCACCCTCGGTGAAATGGCCACAGGGCTGGCCCACGAAATCAATCAACCGTTGAATGTGATGCGAATGGCCATCGTCAACGTGCTCAAGCGTCTGAGCAACGGCGATGCGCAAATCGACTACCTGACCGACAAGCTCAACCGCATCGATGCACAGGTCCAGCGCGCCGCGCGGGTGGTGGATCACATGCGGGTGTTTGGCCGCCGCTCGGAGATCGAGCAGCATCCGTTTAATCCGGCGCAAGCCATCGAAGGTACGCTGTCGCTGCTGGCCGAAGGGATGCGCGGCAAAGGGGTCGATCTGCGGGTCAACGAGACCGGGGTTGATGTGCAAGTGCGCGGTTACGTCGATCAGCTCGAACAGGTGTTGATCAATCTGATGGTCAACGCTCGGGATGCGTTGCTCGGCAAACGCGAGGCCGACCGCGAGTTCAAACCGTGGATCTCGGTGTACGCCGAACGTGATGCTTATTCGGTGCGGCTGTGGGTCGAGGACAATGGCGGCGGTATCGATCCGCGGTTGCTGGAGCGGATCTTCGAGCCGTTCTTCACCACTAAACCCGTGGGTGTCGGCACCGGGCTCGGGTTGTCGGTGAGTTATGGCATCGTCGAGAACATGGGCGGAAAACTGAGCGTTAGAAACTCGGTCGAAGGCGCACGGTTTTGCATCGAACTGCCGATTGCCGCCGACGATCAGATTGCCAGCGTCGCTCGTCCTGAGTGACAACTGAGGTTGGCGCCGACATCGACCTTGTTCAGATCGATCCCCAGGCTGAGCAGCAGTGTGTTGATCAAGGTGTCGAGTAATGGGCTGAGCACGCTGTTGATCACGTTGACCAGCAATGTCGTGACAGTGCTGAGGATCGCCCCCAGACCACCGACCAGACTGCCCGTCGGGCCGTACATGTTGACCTTGATATTGGTCGCCGTGTCGGTAAGGCTGCTGACGATATTGCTGGTGGAATAGGAATAGTAGAACGGTGGCTGGTTGATCTCCGGCAGGCTGGTGGCCGGCGGTGCGGAATAGACGTGCGGCATGTTGGCGCTCTGTGCCACGGTGGTGTCGGCCATGATATCGATACCGCCGCCGACGCCTGGAATCCGCGGGTCGCAGGAGATGGGCAGGAACAGAATCCTCAGACAGGTTTTCACCCCGATATCGATCACCTTCAACGGCTGCACCACTACCGCCGGCGGCGTGGTGTTGCTGCCGAAAGCGGTGGCTGGATCGATCTTGCCGATCTTCAGATTTACCAGCGAAGTGCTGGTGTTGGTGGTCAGGGTTTTGTTGGTGGTACTGACGCAACTGTAGGCAGTGACATAGCTGTTGGCGCTGGCAACGTCCAGCGCCACGTCGATACGTATCGGTGGCGCAAGCACGATGATGTCGGGAGTCTGACAGGGCACGAGCAAGGCACAGGTCAGTGAATTGAGCACTCCCACCAGGTTGAGATTGAGCAAGGCGTTGAGTGTGTTGGTCAGCGGGCCTGCCAGATCAGCCGCCGCATTGATCAGCGCCACGATGGAATTGAGCACCGGCAAGTCGATCGACAGCAATGTCCTGATCTGGGCAGTTCGCACATAGATCCGGTTGGGCCCCAACGGCGCGAGCGCGGCATTTTTCGGATTGCCGATGGCCGACAGCTGCGGAGGCTCCAGCACCTGCACCCGAGCAGTGATTTGCGCGAGCCCCGCGAGGTTGATCGGCAGGGTCGCCACCAGGCCGTTTTTCTTGTTGGCCAGTTGCACGACTGCTTCAATCAGGTCGAACACTTTCAGGTTGGTCCCCAGCGCCGTCACGGTGCTGCCAGCCTCGACATGCAGCACGTTGCCGAGTACGACGGTGGTTGCGCCTGCCGCGACCTTCAGCGCTTGAAGACTGGCAATGGTTGCGGTCGCGCCGAGTGTGCCGCCGGGGTCCAGTACATTGACGGCGGTCTGAATCAGCTGGCTGACGGCAATCGTATTGCCCAATACCTGGTCATACCCGGCAGCACTGAGGTTGAGGTCGACCTTCAATCGATCGAGGTAACCGAGCAGGCTGATGTTGGTGTTCACCAGTCCGTTCCAGCCTGCTGCGTTGATGTTCAGGTTGCCCCCGAGCAAACCACCGAACAGCGCGTTGAGCGTGGCCGATTTGCTGGTGTCGACGCTCAGCGTCGTGCTGCGCAGGGTCAGCGAAGCCTGCGGTGGCGGTAATGCGGCGACAGCGCTGGCCGTCAGGTTGATGGTTGCCGCGCGTGGAGCGCCACCGAACAGGGCGCCGACACCGCCAGCGAAACTCTGTTGGACCGAATGGCTGGCGATCACCCGAATGGCTTCGCTCTTGCTCGGGTCGGCGCCAAATACTCGAAGATTATTGGCATCCAGGGTCAAGGCACCGCAAGCGACCAACAGATTGCGAGTGGGGTCAGGAAGGGTAAAGCCGTTACGGTTTGCACTGGCGGTGGCATAGACGGTGGCGGTGTTGCCAGCGGCGCAATCACCACTTCGGGTGGAGGCTTCGAGTGCGGCCATATCTGCTACGCGTTGCAGGTCACGTTTTTCCAGGTACAAACGACCGCTGTCGACCACGATCAGCAAGAACACCAGAGCCATGCCCAATGTCAGCGCCGCCATCAAACCGATCGCCCCCCGTTGCCGGGACGGGCTGCGAAACTGCAAACGGGGAGACATCGCGCACTCCTTTGCCGGTGCACAGCCGAGGACTACCTCCATGGGTGAACAGCAGTGTAGACAAGGGTTTTCGAGATTGCTGGCAACTCGCCACCCCAGACAACAAAAAAACCTGTGGGAGCGAGCAAGCTCGCTCCCACAGGTTTTTTTGTTGTTGAGTTTATTTGGGTGGGTAGTTGGCCAATATCCGCCCCACCGTTTCGCGTATCGCCGTGCTGCGATCCGACGGGTTCGGTGTGCGGCTGAGTATCTGCTCGTCACTGCCGCGCCACACCAGTTTGCCGTCCTTGCCATCAAGCAGGTCGATCTGGATGATCCCCACTTTGTAGCTGACGTTACGGGTTTCGTTGTACATCGGGCCGCCCCAGTAGCCGTTCCATGGATTACCCCAAGTGCCGCCGTAGTTGGTGGTGACTTGTTGCTGGCGCTGTTCGACGATCAGATAGGTCTGCACGCTCAAATCGCCCTTTTGGCCACCCGCAGCCGGACGCAGGCCACGTTGATCCAGCTCATCGGTCACCGATTGGCGGATGCGTTGTTCAGTCAGGTCGCTCTTGATCCGTGGGTCATCGGGCCGATATTGCAGGGCGGGTTCTTTCCAGCTCCAGCTGCGATAGGCGGCGAAGTCGCGGCTGGCATCGAAGTCATGATTGACCTGGTTGCCAGCGCAGGCACTGAGCAGCACGGCCACAGCCAGTAAAGCGAGACGGCGGAACATGGTAGTTCTCCGGTTGAAGACATGAACCTGCGCAATGCTTCTTAACGACAGAAGCTAACTAGGAGGATACGCCGACATCGCCTTTTCTACAGCCTCCCGCATCGCATCGGCACGCTCACTCTGGCTGCCGCGATTGCTGGTTTCGGCGCTGGCACTCCACACCGGTTGACCGCTCTGAGCGTCAAACAAATCAACCCGCACCACCACGACCTGTTCCTGATAAGTCCGAACGATCGGCACGGTGTTGTACATCCCGTAACCGCTGCCGTAGCGGTTGTAACCGCCATAGCCGCCACCGTAATAACCATAGTCATCCCGAACCTGACGCAGGCGGGTTTCCAGGTGCAGGTCGGCGCTGACAAACAGGTCGGCCGGGCGGTTATCGTGCAACGGGCGCAAGCCACGTTGATCGAGCGCATTGCTGACGGCTTCGGCGACCTGCGCCGAATCCGCCCAGGCGCTGCCCGGCGGCAGCTGCCCGTTGAGCCAGGCCCAGCTGCGGTAACGCCCGTAGTCGCGCGGCGCGGCCGGGTAGGTGCTGCGGTCAAAGGTGTTGGCCGCCTGAGGCGGCGCGGGGGGCAAGGGGTTGGATGACGCCACATAAGGGTTGCTGCCCTGGCAGGCCGCCAACCCGAGACAGACCACCAATAACCCCGAACGACTGTTCATTTCGCGCTCCGATCAGACCGGCCGACAGATCCAGTGCAAGTAGCGCCCAAGCCCGGCAAAGCTTGGGTGACGACGGTGGGCCAGTTCCATTTCCAGCAAGTCCACCAGTTCGGCGCGAGCCTGGAATTCCACTGGCATGTAGTCGTGAAAAACCCGCACCCCGCTCTGGGTTTCGACCTGCCACATTCCTTCAAGTTGCGCCGCCAGTTCGCGCGGATCAAGCGGCTGCTGCGGGGTCAGGCTCTGTTTCTCGCCGGCCATGTCGTTCTTGCGCATCTTGCGGAAGTGGCCTTTGAGCAGGTTGCGATAGATCAACGCATCGCGGTTGTAGAAGGCCAGGGACAACCAGCCATCCTGCTTGGTCAATTGATGCAACACCGGCAGGATCGCGTGGGGTTCGGCCAGCCATTCCAGCACCGCGTGGCACAGCACCAGGTCGTAGGGCTCGGTGAGTTGGCCGAGCAGATCCTGCCACGGCGCCTGAATGAACGTCGCTGTTTGCCCGGCGTCGGTAAAGCGTTGGCGGGCGCCTTCGAGCATCGGCTCGGCGGGTTCGGCCAGCGTGACCTCATGACCACGCTGGGCCAGCCACAACGACATGTGGCCCAGGCCGGCGCCGATGTCCAGTACGCGCAAAGGCCGGTCCGGCAGGGTTTCGGCCAGGTCGGCCTGAAGCACCGCCAGACGGATCGCGCCTTTGGCACCGCCGTAGATTTTTTCGGCGAAGCGGGTCGCCAATTGATCGAAATGACGGTCGCTCATCAGCTGAACCTCCGTTCGCTGTCTGCGAGTTTGCTGCGCACCACTTCATTCATGTCCAACCCCAACTCGCTGCACAGCAGCAGTAGATAGAGCACGATGTCACCGATTTCCTGCCCGGCATGGGCCAGTGTGTCCGCCGGCAACTGGCGCGACTGGTCTTCGGTCAGCCACTGAAAAATCTCCACCAGCTCGGACATTTCCACGCTCGCGGCCATGGCCAGGTTTTTCGGGCTGTGAAATTGCCGCCAGTCATTGCGGTCACGGATGGCGTGCAGGCGTTCGGTCAGTTCAACAAGGTTCATCGGGCTCTCCTGAAGGCGTATAGCTTCGGGGGGATGACGGGGGAAGGCAAGCGTCTCGGTGCGGCGCGGATCTTTGCACCATAATCAAAAGATCGCAGCCTGCGGCAGCTCCTACGGGAACTCGGCACCCTGCTCGATAGCCCAAGGCTCAAGTCCGGCAACCACGCCACCACTTTCATCAAGGACGCTCACGACATGCAGGTAGAAAGTTTTTTCGAATGGCTCGGCCAGGCACTCGGTTCGGTTATCCGTTTCATCGTTGACGGCCTCAGCGGCTTGTTCAATTTGCTGAGCCACGCAGGCAGCAACTTTGTCGAAGGGCTGTCCCGTGCGCTGGGCATGGACGCGTCGATCATCAGCATCATTGCGCTGATTTTGGGGCTGATGCTGTTGTGGTCGGCGATTCGGGCGTTCATGAATGCGTCGATCATCATGGGGATTATCTGGATGCTGCTGGGGCTTTGGTTGCTGAGCTGGATAATTCATTGATCCGTAAATCCCCCTCACCCTAACCCTCTACCCGAGGGAGAGGGGACTGACTGAGTTGTTCTCTCGAGCTACATCGACCTGAAATTCCGGGCCGAACTCAGGTTTTGAACAGCATGAAGATCGGCTCCCTTTCCCCCTCTCCCCTGTGGGGCGGTCCGACGCTTCGGGAGGGCTGGGGTGAGGGGTCGATTTCTGATTCACAGCAAACCCCGAATCAACCGTTACAATGCCCGCTCCCCCAAGGAGCCTGCATGTCCAACCTGATCGCCGACTGGCGCGACCGCCCTACCCATCGTCGAGTGTGGGCGCTCGCCGCGCCGATGATTCTCTCGAACATTTCCGTACCGCTGGTGGCACTGGTCGACAGTACCGTCATCGGCCACTTGCCCCACGCCCATCAGTTGGGCGCCGTCGCGGTCGGGGCCAGCCTGTATACCTTTCTCGCCTGGGCCATGGGTTTTCTGCGCATGGGCACCACCGGGTTCGCCGCACAGGCCGCCGGGCGTGGGGACGGCGCGGCCTTGCGGCAGATTTTGCTGCAGGGTCTGTTGCTGGCCATGGGCCTGGCCATTGTCCTGGGAACACTGGGTGTGCCGTTGAGCGGGGTTGCGCTGCATTTCATGCAGCCGTCGGCGGAGCTGGATCAGCTGACCCGCGAGTTTTTCCATACGCGCCTGTTCGGTCTGCCGGCGGCGCTGGCCAGTTATGCGCTGGTCGGCTGGTTCCTCGGCACTCAGAACGCCCGGGCGCCGCTGGCCATACTGCTGAGCACCAACCTGGTGAATATCGCGCTGAACCTGTGGTTCGTTCTCGGGCTGGAGTGGGGGGTGGTTGGTGCGGCCCGAGCGTCGGTGATCGCCGAATGGACCGGTGCGCTGATCGGCCTGCTGATGACCCGCAATGCCCTGCGCGCCTATCCCGGCCACATCGCCTGGGCAGCGCTGGCGCTGTGGCAGAGCTGGCGACCGCTATTGGCGGTCAACCGCGACATTTTCATCCGCAGCCTGGCGCTGCAATCGGTGTTTTTCCTGATCACCGTGCAAGGCGCGCGACTGGGTGATGCCACCGTCGCCGCCAACGCGCTGCTGCTCAATGGACTGCTGCTGACCGCCCATGCGCTGGACGGCCTGGCCCACGCGGTGGAAGCCCTTTGTGGGCATGCCATTGGTGCTCGTGATCGAGAGGCCCTGCGCCGCTCATTGGTGGTGGCCTGCGGTTGGTCGTTGCTGGCGAGTCTGGGCTTTGCTGTGTTGTTCCTGTTCGCCGGGCATCTGTTTATCGAGATGCAGACCAACATTCAGAGCGTACGCGACACGGCGTTCATCTACCTGCCCTACCTCGCCGCACTGCCGCTGATCGCGGTCGGGAGTTACCTGCTCGACGGGTTGTTTATCGGTGCCACCCGTGCCCGGGAAATGCGCAACGGCATGCTGCTGACGGTGATTTTGTTGCTGCCGTTCGCTTGGGCGCTGCAAGGTTTGGGCAACCATGGCCTGTGGATAACCTTTCTACTGTTCATGTTGCTGCGCAGCCTGACACTCGGCGCGTTTGCCTGGTACCTGCACAAAAACGACGGCTGGTTCGCAGGCAAAGCTCACTGAGTCGGCGTGGCTTTGACGAAGGCCGTGACCACATCCAGCACCGGCGCCAAACCGCGCATCGGCCGGGACAGTGTCGCCACCAACGTGGCGTGGCTGGTGCGCGAGAAATACAGGTCCTGCACCGGCACGCCCGCCTCGCGCAGTTTGCGCGCCAGACCACCGGTGTTGCGCGCCGGGTTGACCAGCTCATCGTCGCTCGCAGCGATCAACAAGGCCGGCGGCGCGCCACGACTGACATGATTGATCGGCTGCGACCGGGGTGGTGAATCCGGCCAGAAAAACACCGGGCGCACCTGCGGATTCTTGATCGGCAGAAAATCATAAGGCCCGGCCAGGCCGATCCAGCCGCTGAGGTTGTGCGGCGACAGGCCCACCGCCCCCAGCAACCCGGGGTCCAGCGCCAGCATCGCGACGTTGTAGGCCCCGGAACTGTGGCCCATCAGGTACAACCGCTGCGGGTTTCCGGAATATTGACGAATGTGTTCATGGGTCCAGGCCACGGCCCGGGCGCCATCTTCAAGGAACAGCGGATAACGCACCTGCGGATACAACCGATAGTCCGCCAGCACCGCAATAATTCCCCGGGACGCCAAGGCCTCGCCGACAAAAGCGTAATCGCTGCGTGAACCGCTGTTCCAGCTGCCGCCGTAGAAAAACACCACCACCGGGGCGTTTTTCATGGAAGGGCGCGGCACATACACATCGAGTTTTTGCCGCGGATCAGGGCCATAGGCAATGCCCTCGGTCTTGTCGCAGGTTGCGTCGGGGGTCAGCGCATTGAGCAACTTCAGCGGCGAGCACGCCGTCATCACAGCCAGCATTACGCCGCCGATTATCAGGCTGAACAACCGCCGTGTGGTGCTCGCCATCGATGTTGAACCTCGTGCTCAGGGCTGATCGTTCTGCCACCGGTTGCGCAGGCTATCGAGACGCTCCTGCTGGGTGAGCCCCGGCAATGCGTGCCCAGGCAAAGCGCCGGGGTACTGCAAGCGTAGCCATAACCAGTCATCGAGTACCGGGCGCTCGGTAAAATCCAGCGCCAACCCTTCCTGCACGTGGGACCACAGCGTGTTGTAGTCAGTCCCGGTGGATCGACTCCAGTGCCAGGCATGCTGCTCCAGCAGGCAGGTTTGCAGTTTTTCCTGCTGACGAGGACTGAGGTTTTCTTCAATCGCCAACGGGCTGACGGCAAGCCCCGGATTGACCAACTGCTGCCAGCCCTGACTGCCGATCGCGCGGTCGGCCCACGTCCCGCCGAACCAACGCAAATGGCTGATTGGACCCAGCCAGCGACTCAGCTCCTGCGCATCGCAGGCATCGAACAAATAACTGGCCGTTTGCGGGTTGTAGTAACTCAACAAGGCTCGGTGATGCAGACCGAGCGTGACCGTGAGCATGCGACGCAAATGCTCCAGCAACAGAGACGAAGGCGCCTCGCTGGCCATCAGCAAGCCGCGCCAGAGGGGCACTTCGCTGTGGCACAACCCGGCCAGCATTGGGCATGTCCGAAGGTCGATCAGGGCCGGGCCGTGTTCACGCAACGCATGCCACTCAGTGCCTTCGAACAACCAGAACCACCGGGCATGCGCAAACTGCTGTTGCAGCATCGCACCCGCCTGTGGCGCACCCGGTACGTCCAGCAATAGCCATTGCGGGGTCGCGACGTTCATGCCGAACGGCTCTGGCCAAACCGCTTCGCCGCCCGGCAGGTGCAGAGGGTCTGCGTGCAATGGTTGAAACTGCCGCAACCGGGCAGCAGACATAGCAACATCAATGGTTCGCTCGATTGCAGAAGCGCCAGCAAGCCCTCGACATCCTCTGTCGCGGATGTGCGCGGCGGGGCGACCTCCTCAGCCTCTTCAACGGACGAAGGGACGTGAAGAAACCCGGTAATCAGCGGCTGATCCGGATCCCCCTCGATAAAACTCACCACCACCTCGACGCCCTCACTCAACTGCGTGACTGCCGCGTCGCCCAGTTCAGCGGCCACCGGCAGCCAACTGTGGCTGGGCACCGCGCCCTCGCCCTGATAGAGCCAGTCAAATTGCACGGCAACCGGTCTGGACGGATCGGGGCATGACTCATCAATGTTGACCACCCAGGCCCGTTGCAGGCTGTGCATCCTGGGTTTCACTGCGCAATGAGGCGCTACAAAAGGCACCTGCCAGTGAATCGCGCGGATCTGGTTGCTGTAGGACGCCGTTGAATCCTGGCGGCCCTGATGCTCCACATGGGTCAGCAGCCAGAGATGATTCCAGTCGGCAATCGGATGACCGGACAGCGGCATCAACTGACCGCTGCGCAGCGCCGTCAGGTCCGTCCGACCTTCGGCGATCGGCGCGGTTCGTTGCCCAGCGCACCCCAGAAGCTTGAACTGACGCACGGCCGATTGCTCGCTCTCGACCTGGAAGACCGCGCTCTCGCCGAAACGAAAGCGCCCCTGACCATCACCGAAAACCACGCAATGCCCGCGCTCGCCGTGTTCGAAGTGGTAGTGAAGCCGTTCCTGGGCACACAGACGCTGGATAAATTGCAGGTCTGATTCCCGGTACTGCGTACAGAATTCACGGGCAGGGTAATCGCCACTCAGCTCAAAGCGCCGACTCTTGCCGGCAATACCGTGCTCCTTGAGCACCTGACTGAGGATTTGCGGCACCGAGCGCGCACTGAAAATTCGCTGACTGAAGCGCAGGGAAAGGCACGCCAGCTTCGGCCCCAGACGTACGCGACAGAGCCTGACAGCCAAGTCATGGTCACGCTGGACGAGTTCATGCAATTGTCCGTGGAAGCCGTTTCCCGCGGGCCCGATATGCAAAAAGGCCGGGCGGTACAGCAGGCTTGCAAGGTCGAGTGTCGGGTCATCGATCAGCAGATCCACGTCGAACACAAAAGGCTCGCTGATGGCTTCTCTACCGGTAAAGGCCAAGACCTCAAAGGGGTCGGGCAGACCCTCTACATCCAGACGAAATGACGGCTCGTTGACTGGATTGAACATCGGCGATTCTCTACAGGAGGGGCGGTCGGGGATTCTCTCCGAGAGAGTTGGCCGAGTAGAGTGCCGAAGTACAACTTAGGAAATGACCTACGCGAAAAGAAGACCACATCGCTTGGATGGTCAAGAATGTAAGTCATTTCGCGTGAAATCAGAGAGGCATCCCACCAAGTCATCTGAAATTTCCGCTACGTGCGGAACATTTTCAGACAACCTGATGAGAGCGGTGCCTTACCTCAAGAAGACAGGTAAGAGGAACGGGTCAGACCCAGACGCAGCGCGTCGAGGAACTGGGTACGCTCGGCGGCGGTGATGCGGGCACTGGCGCATTTGTCGCGGTAGTGGGTCATCAACTCTTCCGGCGACAAGTGCACGTAACGCAGCATGTCTTCGATAGTGTCGTGGGTTTCGATACCCGCGTGGTACACGCTGCCGTCAGCGTTCTGATAGATGTTCACCGAGTCGGTGTCACCGAACAGGTTGTGCATGTCGCCGAGAATTTCCTGGTAGGCGCCGACCAGGAAGATACCCAGCAGGTAGTCTTCACCGTCGTTCAAACCGTGAACCGGCAGGCTGGTTTCGATGCTTTGCTCGTCGACGTATTGCTTGATCTTGCCGTCGGAGTCGCAAGTCAAATCTTGCAGCACGGCACGGCGCAGCGGCTCTTCGTCAAGACGGTGCAGCGGCAGGATCGGCAGGACCTGGCCGATGGCCCAAGTGTCCGGCAGGCTCTGGAATACCGAGAAGTTGCAGATGTACTTGTCGGCCAGCTTATCGTTGAGTTCGTCGAGCACCTGACGGTGCGAACGCTGACGAGCCTTCAACGAGTTGTGCAGGCGACGGCACACCGCGAAATAGCATTGCTCGGCCAGGGCTTTCTCGGCCAGGGTCAATTTGCCATCGGCGTACTGGGTCGCGATGTCGCTCATGTAGTGAGTGGCGCGCCAGTAGGTTTCGGTAACCATCTCGATGTCGGTCGGGCCCAGCAGGTCAACCAGCCACTGCACGGTTTCCGGCAGTTCTTCCTTGTTGTCGATCTGCGGCACGTCGTCGTTGTGCTTCTCGACGTCGGTCACTTGCACCACCAGCATCGCGTGGTGAGCGGTCAGGGAACGGCCGCTTTCGGAGAAGATGTTCGGGTGCGGCAGGTTCTGCGCGTCGCAGAATTCCTTGAGCATCCCGACCACGACACCGGCGTAATCGTCCATGTCGTAGTTGATCGAGCTGGCGTTACGCGAGTGCGTACCGTCGTAGTCCACGCCCAAACCGCCACCGACGTCGATGTGATCTACCGGCAGGCCGAGGTTGCGCAGTTCGCCGTAGTAACGAATCGCTTCCTTGAAACCGTGCTGGTAGTCCGCCAGGTTGGCGATCTGCGAACCCATGTGGAAGTGCAACAGGCGAATGCCCTGATCCAGGCCAGCCGCGCGGAAACGCTCGACCACCGACAGCAGTTGCGCCGCCGACAGACCGAACTTGGATTTCTCGCCACCGGTGTCGGCCCACTTGCTCGACGCCAGGGACGACAGACGCACGCGCAAACCAACCTGAGGCTTGACCTTGAGCGAGGCGGCTTCTTCGATCACCAGGCCGACTTCGGATTCTTTCTCGATCACGATGAATACGTTGTGGCCGAGCTTTTGGCCCATCAGCGCCAGACGAATGAATTCGCGATCCTTGTAGCCGTTGCAGACGATGGTGCCGCCCTTCGGCGCCAGGGCCAGCACGGCCAGCAGCTCAGGCTTGGAGCCGGCTTCAAGACCAATGGACACGTCTTGGGTCGCAATGATGTTCTCGATCACCGCTTCTTGCTGGTTAACCTTGATCGGATACAGCGCGGTGTACTTGCTCTGGTATTCCAGACGCTCGATGTTGGCGTCGAACGCGCCGGTCAGCTGACGCACGCGGTCTTGCAGAATGTCAGGAAAACGCACCAGCAACGGCAAGGACAGGCCGCTTTTACGCAGCTGGTCGACTTGCTCGAACAGGTCGATAGGCGAACTGGTCGGACCGTTCGGACGAACTTCGACGCGACCGGCGTCATTGATCGCGAAGTACCCGGCCCCCCAATGGCGAATCCCGTAAACACTGCGGCTGTCCGCAACTGTCCATTGGCTGCCATCGTCTTTGCGTGTGCGTCGTACGGACATTGAAGTCCCCTATAAAGAAGTCATAGAGCGTCGCCTGGGTTCAGGCCGGCGCAGTCTAAAGAATGAAAATGACGGTTCGTCAACGAGGGGATAGACCTCGCTGACCGCAGTGAGTTTAGAAACCGGTCAGAACAGGCTCTGTGAAAACCATGTAGACGACGCCAGACCTGCTGTCAGGACTGGATCAAGCCGAGGGTGGTTTTCACAGAGGCTGCTAGCCGCCGGACTTCTTCGCTTTGAAACCGTGTTTGATCAGCTCGGCCAAGAGTAGCTCGACATGATCGCCCTGGATTTCAATGATTCCGTCTTTCAACGCACCACCGGTCCCGCAACGTTTCTTCAACGTGGTCGCCAGGTCCTTGAGTGCGTCTTCGGCCAACGGCACGCCGGTGATGGTAGTCACCGTCTTGCCGCCACGGCCCTTGCTTTCGCGACGCACGCGAGCGATGCCGTCGCCGGCCGGGATAACGGTCTGTTTGCAGATGCAGGCATCCACCGGTTTACTGCAATCCGGGCAATGACGACCTGCGTCGGTGGAAAATACCAGGCCACCAAGGGCGGCGAAGGATGCGGCTTTTTTGGCCACCGGCAATCCTCTTGGGAGGACAAAGACTGGTCGCAGCACTTGGCATCGACCGCGAAGCCCCACTCAGGCAGGGGCAGCGCTACTGAGCCAGGCAATGCCGGTTCAGCTTGAAAAGGTCGCGCAGTGTAACGGCAAAAAGCCGACTTGCTAAGAGCCAATCGGCGCCAATTTATGCCTCTTTTGCGACGTCATTCGCCCGAGAACCAAGATACCGCTTCAATGCGGCCAGAGAGTCCGGGCAATAAGGCTTTTGCTGGATTTCCAGCAGGACCTGATCAACGGGGATAAAGCGCGCTTCCAGCACCTCTTCCGGTTGCAGGATCAACGGGCCGTCCCACACCGCCGAAAACGCCGAGCACCAGAGTCGATTGCCGGTGTCCTCGAAGAAAAAGTGATCATGAGCAGTCAGTTCCACACCGCTCACGCCCAGTTCTTCTTCCAGCTCGCGGGCAGCCGATTCGGCGTAGGTTTCGGTCGCTAGCACCATGCCCCCCGCCGCCACGTCCCAGAAACCTGGATAAATGGCTTTGCTCAGCGTGCGTCGATGCACGCAGAGTTCACCGGCGGAATTGAACAGCATGATGTAAGTGCCGCGTCCGATCAGCCCGCGCTCACGCAGGTCGGAGCGGACCAGGGTGCCGAGCAGGTTGTCCTGCTCGTCCACCCAGGCGATCTGTTCGGCATCCGAGGCCGCGCGGTGTGCGACCTCTCTGGCGCTATTGACCATTGACTCAGCCCTGATTGAGCAATTGACGCAAATCGATCACTGCGGCGTTGGCCCGGGAAATGTAGTTGGCCATGACCAGCGAGTGGTTGGCCAGCACCCCGAAGCCGCTGCCATTAAGGATCATAGGACTCCAGACCGGTTCCTGCGAGGCTTCCAGTTCACGAATGATCTGACGCACGCTGACCGTGGCGTTCTTCTTGGCCAGCACATCGGCGAAGTCGACTTCGATGGCACGCAGCAGATGGGACAAGGCCCAGGCCTGACCGCGAGCCTCGTAGAACACGTTGTCGATCTGCATCCACGGGGTTTCAACGATTTCTTCGTCAACCTGCGGCACCTGACCCGGAGCGATGACTTCGGTTTTCAGCGCCGTGTTGAGCTTGACCCGGCCAACGCTGGCCGACAGCCGTTGCGACAGCGAACCCAGACGGGTGCCGACATCGCCCAGCCAGTTGTTCAGGTTGTCGGCGCGGGCATAGAACAGCGCGCTTTTCTGACTTGGGTCGGACAGGCGCGCCTGATAACGGCTCAGGGAGTTGATGCCTTCCTGGTATTCGGACTCACTGGAAGGCAGCACCCAGCTCTTGTTGTCGAAGTTGAAGCGCGGCTCGGCCTTGGCCAGGTCAGCGTCTTCGGTGGACTGCGACTGGGAACGAGCGAAGTCTTTACGCAGCGCACGACTCAGGTCACGGACCTGGACCAGCACGCCATATTCCCAGCTCGGCGTGTTATCCATCCACAGGCCCGGCGGGAAACGGTCGTTGGAAATATAGCCACCCGGTTTGGTCAGCAAAGTACCGGCGACGGTCTTGAGGGTTTCGACCGTGGTGTAGCCGATGACCATTTGCTTGCCTTCTTTCTCGGCGGCTATTTGAGCATTCTGCTGAACCGGGAACAGCGCAGGTTCCTGGCTCCAGTACCAGCCCAGCGCAATAGCCACCAGCAAGTAAATGGCAATCAGAGTGGCCAGCGCCCGGCTGAACAACAGGCCACCCAAGTAACTGCGGGTGGCCGATTTCGGTTCAGCGGCACGTTCAGGCGCGCTGCCCGCGCGGTTCTTCCAGTCCAGCATGGCGATATCCTTTCAATCACTTGAGTTCATCGGTTCGACCACAACCCTATCTCATCGTGCCTCGTTTGCCGCGCATTAAATCCTGCGTAAACACTACCCGCACAATGGCCACGATCGACGGCCACTATAAATGAAGCACAGCTTCGATCCTATGCGACCAGTCGGTCACTAACTGAATAAGGTCGCTTTGCAGTTAATTGACGTACGACACTCATGCGATGGAAAAGAGGTGCTAGCATAGAGCCACCAGTCGATCTCAGCATGCACCCTAACTAGTAGTCAGGATATGACCGAGCCAGAAGACCCCAGCCGTGAGCGCCTCAAGCACCACTTTGCCCAGCGGGTAATTCATCAGGCACGTCAAATTCTTGAGATATGGCAGCGCCTGCAATGCAGCGAGTGGTCCACCACCGACTTATCGGAACTGAGCGAGGCCAACCTGCGCCTGCTGCGTTTCGCCGAACGTTTCGAACAACCTGAACACACGCAGCTGGCACGCCACATCGGTCAGTCGCTGGAGGCTGTCGACGCCAATCGCGGACGCCTGAGCAGCGGACTGATCACTGACCTCAATCGTTTGATGCAGCGCCTGTCACGCACCGGCTTGCGCCATGGCGATCAGTTGGACCAGACCTTTCTGCCGCCGCTGCGCAAGCCGATTTACGTGATGCTGCAGGATTACGACCGCGCCGAGCGTCTGGCCAAGCAGCTGGAATTTTTCGGGCTCAGCGCTCAAGCCCTCGACAGCGTTGCGGCGTTCCGCTCTTCAATGGTCGAGCGCTTGCCCGCGGCGATCGTCATGGACGTGGACTTCAGTGGCGCCGGCATCGGCCTGAAACTGGCCGCCGAAGCCCAGGAAGGCCTCGATCATCAATTGCCGCTGCTGTTCTTCAGCCTGCACGAAACCGATACCCCGACCCGCCTCGCCGCCGTGCGTGCCGGTGGCCAGGAATTCCTGACCGGCACCCTCGAAGCCTCGAGCCTGCTGGAGAAAATCGAAGTCCTGACCTGCGTCGCCCAGTACGAACCTTATAAAGTGCTGATCATCGACGACTCCCGCGCCCAGGCCTTGCACACCGAGCGCCTGCTCAATAGCGCCGGGATCGTCACGCGGACCTTGATCGAGCCGATCCAGGCCATGGCCGAGCTCGCGGACTTCCAGCCAGACCTGATCATCCTCGACATGTACATGCCGGCCTGCACCGGTACTGAACTGGCCAAAGTGATCCGCCACAACGACCGTTACGTCAGCGTGCCGATCATTTACCTGTCGGCCGAGGACGATCTGGACAAACAGCTCGACGCCATGAGCGAGGGCGGCGACGACTTCCTGACCAAACCGATCAAGCCCCGGCACCTGATCACCACCGTGCGCAACCGCGCGGCGCGGGCGCGTAATCTGAAAGCGCGGATGGTCCGCGACAGCCTCACCGGGCTGTACAACCACACGCACATTCTGCAATTGCTCGAAGACTGCAGCTTCCGCGCCCGCCGCGAGAGCAAGCCGCTGAGCTTTGCGATGCTCGACATCGACCACTTCAAACGAGTCAACGACAGCCACGGCCACCCCATGGGCGATCGGGTGATCAAGAGCCTGGCGCTGTTTCTCAAGCAACGCTTGCGCAAGACCGATTTCATCGGCCGTTACGGCGGTGAGGAGTTCGCGATCGTCATGCCGGACACCGATCTCGAATCGGCCCACAAAGTGCTCGACGAAATCCGTCGACGCTTTGCCGAGATTCACTACCCGGCTCAACCGCAGGACCTCTGGTGCACGTTCAGCGCCGGGGTGGTGGAACTGTGTGAACACTCCGACAGCCTGATGATGGCCAGCCAGGCAGACGAAGCGCTGTACCGCGCGAAGGACGCCGGACGCAACCGCGTGCAGGCTGCGCGGACGTCAAAGCAAAGTGCCACCTTTTCATCGGAATCGACCGATTCGGTCATAACCCTGTAACACAAACGCAATAAATTCAGGCGCTTACCATTCTGCCGCTGGTAGACCCGCGATGCGCCTGAAGCTGCTGACCAATCTCAACACCCTCCTTTTAGTCGCCGTGTGCGTGGCCCTTGGCGCCACGCTTTGGTGGTCGCAAAAGGCCCTGGAGCGCCCCTATCTATTGATGGAGCGTTACTTGGGCTTGTCCCAGCAATTTCAAAATGAAGTCGCGCGCAACATCGACGACTACCTCGCCAGCGGCGATGCCCTGCGCCTGAGCAGCGCCAGCCAGGCCATCGACGGCCTGCAAAAGGAACTCGGTGAGTTGCCGCCGGCCTTGGCCGACACCTTGCGCCCGAGCCTGTCGAACCTCGAAGAATTCAGCAAAACCGATCTGCTGGCCGCTGGCAAACTCGCCGGTGATCCGCAAGCGCTGCTGCTGCAGGCCGAACGCGAACTCGGTGCCAGCCTCGATCAGCTCAGCCAATACGCCAGCGCTAACGCGGCGTATCTGACGCCGTTGCTCGCCGCCTCCCAGCACTTGGGCAAGTTGTCTCTGGCCCGGGACAAACTGGTCAGCAGCGGCCGCAGCGAACTGGCCGCCGATGTCGAGCGTGAGGTCAGCAACATCCGCAGCCAGGCTGAGCTGCTTGACGGCTTGCCGCTACTGGGCGTGACCAGCAAAAGCGAATCGAGCACGGATGATTTCGCGGCGATGATGGGTCTGGAGAACACTGAAAAAGCCGTTGCCGAGGACGCTGGCGTCGGCCTCAAGCGTGAACTGAACAGCCTCCTCACTCGCTACCCGGCCGAACTGGCGCGCACACGCGACCAGATCCAGAAACGCACCGACCTCAGCGCCGCCACTCACCTGAAAATCGCCGCCGTGCAGCAGGCCATTGCCGGACTGGAACCGGTGGTCCGCGCCCAGCACGGGCAGATCCAGAGCGAAGTGCGGCTGATGCAAGGGGTGATGATCGGCCTGATTCTGCTGATTGCTTTGCTGATCGACACCTTGCAACGGAAACTGGCCCGGACGCTGACCAACCTCGCCCCGGCCCTTTCGACCTGGGCCGAGGGCGACTTCAGCCGGGACATTCAACTGGGTAAAACCAATCGCGAACTGCATGACATCCAAGCTTCGCTCAATCGCTTGCGCGCCTATCTGGTCGATCTGGTCGGGACCATTCGCCTCAACGCCGAACAGGTCGCCGGCAGCAGCCGAACCTTGGCCGAGCTGAGCAATGACCTGCACAGCGGCGCCGAACATCAGGCCGGCGACACGGCGCTGATACGTGATTCTCTCGGCGAGCTGGAAGCGACCATTCAACAGGTTGCTGGCGATGCCAGCCAGGCGGCCGACGCGAGCCGCCATGCCGGGCTGGCGGTGGAGCACGGCCAGAAAGTCATCGGCTTGAGCCTCACCGGGCTACACGCGCTGGTTGGCGAAGTGCAAGGCAACGCGCAAATGATCGAACACCTGGCCGAGGAGTCGGCAACCATTGGCGGCGTGCTGACGGTCATCCGCTCGATTGCCGACCAGACCAACCTCCTGGCCCTGAACGCCGCCATCGAAGCGGCCCGAGCCGGGGAAATGGGTCGGGGGTTTGCGGTGGTGGCCGAAGAAGTTCGCTCACTGGCGCAACGCACCGCTGGCGCCACAGCAGAGATCCAGACGCTAATCGCCGGTTTGCAAACCGCGGCGCGACAATCGGTGGAAGGCATGCGCGCCCAGGTCGAACACGCCGAAGCCACTGCCAATCAGGCCCAGGCCGCCGACGGTGCGCTGGATAAAATCGTCGGCGCGATCCAGACCATTTCCGACACCGCCGTGCGCATCGCCGATGTCACCGCCCAGCAGAGTGGCGCCGTCAGCGAGATCCGCGATCACAGTGAGCGGATTCACCAATTGGGTGGGGATAACTTGCTGCGCATCGGCGAGGGACGCGTGCAGGGGGAGAATTTGTTGGTGCTGGGCGGACGACTGCATACCGCCGTCCAAGCCTTCCGCGTCTGATAGATCGCCTTCGCGAGCAGGCTCGCTCCCACAGGGGTACGCGTTCCATTGTGGGAGCGAGCCTGCTCGCGAAGGCGTCATTGCAATCACCGCAAGACTCCCCGCCCTGCACACCCGACCGCCGTCCGCTATCATGCCCTCACTTTCGATACGCGAGATTGTCATGCGCCGTTTGCTCTGCCTGTTGTTTTTTGTGCTTGCCCTGCCGGCCACCGCCGCCGGTTTGCTGGACAGTCGGCCCAGTTCAACGTTGGGCTCGATCAACAACAGCGCCGACTTTCTGCCGGTGCGTGAAGCCTTTCAGCTAAGTCTGGTAGAAAGCACACCGCAATCGATCAAACTGCGTTTCGTCGCCACAGAGGGCTACTACCTCTACCGGCACCGCTTTCAGTTTCGCACCGACCCGCCCGATGCAGGCCTGGGCGCCGCACAACTGCCCAAGGGCGAACAGAAGCACGATGAGTATTTCGGCGATGTCGAGGTCTACCACGGCATTCTCGAAGTCGAACTGCCGCGCACTGATCAACGCGCCTTCACCCTGGTGGTTACGTACCAGGGTTGCGCCGACAAAGGCTTGTGCTATCCACCCGAAACCGAGCGCCTGAGTATTGATGGCAGCGCAGGCGCGCCCCCGGCCTGGAGCTGGCGCGAACTGGCGCTGTTCTTCCTCGCAGGCATAGGCCTGACGTTCACACCGTGCGTGCTGCCGATGCTGCCGATTCTGTCCGGCGTGGTGTTGCGTGGTCAGGTGGGGGGGTTACGCGGCTTCAATCTATCTTTGGCCTACGTGCTGCCAATGGCCGCCTGCTTCGCCCTGCTCGGGGCATTGATGGGGATGTTCGGCGCACAGCTCAATCTTCAGGCGCGGCTGCAATCGGCGTGGGTGCTGGTGCCGTTCGCGATGTTTTTTGCGCTGTTTGCCTTGGCGATGTTTGGCGTCTTCGAACTCAAGCTACCTCACGCTATCAGCAGTCGGCTGGATCGAATCGCCGGTCGCACCGAGGGCGGTTCGTTGTGGGGCGCCGCCGTGCTGGGCGTGGTTTCCAGCCTGTTGGTGTCGCCCTGCGTCTCGGCGCCGCTGGCCGGTGCGCTGCTGTACATCAGTGCCAGCGGCGATGCATTGGGCGGTGGTCTGAAACTGTTCATGCTCGGCCTCGGCATGGGCGCCCCGCTGCTACTGGTCGCCACCGGTGGCGCCGCCTGGCTGCCGAAAAGCGGACCCTGGCTGGTGTATGTAAAAAACGCGATTGGCGTTTTGTTGCTGGGGCTGGCGATCGGCCTGCTCAGTCGAGTACTGCCGGGCCAGATCACGTTGCTGCTGATCGGCTTGCTGGCCGGTGGCGTCGGGTTGTTCATGGGTGCGCTGGAGTTCGTCTACAAACCGCCGAGAAAACGCCTGGGCCAATTGCTGGGGATGTTCCTGCTGTTTTATGCGCTGGCATGTTGGTACGGAGCGTTCAGCGGCCAGACCGACCCGCTCAATCCGATTGGCCAGCCGCGCACGGTTGCCGGCAATGAGCAACCGCAAAACACCAGCGCCTGGCAAACCGTCAGCACTCCGGCTGACCTGGACCGCGTCCTCGCCGACGCCAAATCATCGGGCACCCCGCTGCTGCTCGACTGGTACGCCGACTGGTGCATCAGTTGCAAAGTCATCGAACATAAGGTGCTCAACGATGCCAGGGTCGTCGAACTTCTCAAAGGCTATCGACTGATCCGCTTCGACATCACCGCCAGCAACGCCGAGCAACGCGCCTTGCTTGACCGCTACAAACTGTTTGGCCCGCCAGCGCTGATGTTTTTCGGCAAGGACGGCGTCGAACACGCCGATGTGCGAGTGATCGGCGAGATCAACGCCACCGACTTCGCCGAACGTGTTGTGAAAGCAAATGACCGAATTTAATAACCCGGTCACATATTTCGCGCAAACATCGGCCATCGTGCTGGCTATTGCATAGAACTGGACAGTCACAAAGGCTTTGCGGCATAGTCGCCGGGTTCTGACAATTGCACACAGATCACAAGGAACAGCAGATGGCGACGCTACTGGTTCTGCACGGACCCAACCTGAACATGCTCGGCACCCGTGAACCGGGTACCTACGGCGCTACGACACTGGCGCAGATCAACCAGGACCTGGAACGCCGTGCCCGTGAAGCCGGCCACCATTTGCTGCACCTGCAAAGCAACGCCGAGTACGAATTGATCGACCGCATCCACGCTGCCCGCAGCGAAGGTGTGGACTTCATTCTGATCAACCCAGCAGCTTTTACGCACACAAGTGTCGCATTACGTGACGCGCTGCTGGCGGTGAGCATCCCATTCATCGAAGTGCATTTGTCTAACGTGCACAAACGCGAACCTTTCCGCCATCACTCTTACTTCTCCGACGTAGCGGTGGGAGTGATCTGCGGCCTTGGCGCCAGCGGTTATCGACTGGCCCTGGAGGCCGCCCTGGAACAGCTTGAACAACAAGCTATACGCCCCTGACCGACCCTTGGGAGTTGATGATTCATGGATATCCGTAAAGTTAAGAAACTGATCGAACTGCTGGAAGAGTCCGGCATCGACGAGCTCGAGATCAAGGAAGGCGAAGAGTCCGTACGCATCAGCCGTCACAGCAAGACCCCGGCTCAGCAGTACTACGCACCGGCTCCAATGCATGCTCCGGCGCCTGCGCCTGTTGCTGCTGCCCCGGTTGCTGCCGCCGCACCTGCTGCTCCGGCCGCGCCAGTCCTGAACGGTAACGTTGCCCGTTCGCCTATGGTCGGTACCTTCTATCGCAAGTCTTCGCCATCCACGCCGTCCTTCGTTGAAGTCGGCCAGACCGTGAAGAAAGGCGACACCCTGTGCATCGTAGAAGCCATGAAGATGATGAACCACATCGAAGCTGAAACCAGCGGTGTGATCGAATCCATCCTCGTCGAAGACGGCCAGCCGGTTGAGTACGACCAACCGCTGTTCACCATCGTTTGAACCGCGGAGAGCCTTTGATGACTGCGAAGTTGGAAAAAGTTCTGATCGCCAACCGCGGTGAGATCGCCCTGCGGATCCTGCGCGCCTGCAAAGAGATGGGCATCAAGACTGTCGCCGTTTACTCCAAGGCCGACAAGGAACTGATGCACCTAGGCCTGGCAGATGAATCCGTCTGCATCGGTCCGGCATCGGCCGCGCACTCTTACCTGCACATTCCGGCAATCATCGCCGCTGCCGAAGTGACCGGCGCTACCGCCATTCACCCAGGCTACGGTTTCCTTGCGGAAAACGCTGACTTCGCCGAACAGGTAGAGAAATCCGGCTTCGCGTTCATTGGCCCGAAAGCCGACACCATTCGCCTGATGGGCGACAAGGTATCGGCCAAGCACGCCATGATCGCGGCCGGTGTTCCAACCGTTCCGGGTTCCGACGGCCCGTTGCCTGAAGACGAAGAAACCGCTCTGCGCATTGGCCGCGAAGTCGGTTACCCGGTGATCATCAAAGCCGCTGGCGGCGGCGGTGGTCGCGGCATGCGCGTTGTGCATAAAGAAGAAGACCTGATCTCCTCGGCGAAACTGACCCGCTCCGAAGCTGGCGCGGCGTTCGGCAACCCGATGGTCTATCTGGAAAAATTCCTGACCAACCCACGTCACGTGGAAGTTCAGGTACTTTCCGACGGCCAGGGCCACGCCATCCATCTGGGCGACCGCGATTGCTCGCTGCAACGTCGTCACCAGAAGGTTCTCGAAGAAGCGCCGGCACCGGGCATCGACGAGAAGGCACGGGCTGAAGTCCTCGCACGCTGCGTCAAGGCTTGCATCGACATCAACTACCGTGGCGCGGGCACTTTCGAGTTCCTGTACGAGAACGGCTCGTTCTATTTCATCGAAATGAACACCCGCGTTCAGGTTGAGCACCCGGTTTCGGAAATGGTCACCGGCATCGACATCGTCAAGGAGATGCTCAGCATCGCCGCTGGCAACAAGCTGTCGTACACCCAGGAAGACGTGGTTATCCGCGGTCATGCACTGGAATGCCGAATCAACGCCGAAGACCCGAAAACCTTCATGCCGAGCCCAGGCACGGTCAAGCATTTCCACGCACCAGGCGGCAACGGCGTTCGCGTCGATTCGCACCTGTACAGTGGCTATGCCGTTCCGCCGAACTACGATTCGTTGATCGGCAAGCTGATCACCTACGGCGCAACCCGTGACGAAGCCATGGCGCGCATGCGCAATGCGCTGGACGAAATCGTTGTCGACGGGATCAAGACCAACATCCCGCTGCACCGCGACCTGGTCCGCGATGAAGGCTTCTGCAAAGGTGGAATCAACATCCACTACCTGGAACACAAGCTGGCTGCCGAAAAGCATTAAGCTGTGATCCATACCAACAAGGCCGCTTTCGAGCGGCTTTGTTGTTTCTGAAGGTTTCATAAAACAAGCCAACGCAACACACCCTTGTAGCAGCTGGCGAAGCCTGCGTTCGGCTGCGAAGCAGTCGTAAAACCTGAGAACGCGGTCTTCCTGAAGCACCGCATTGCCTGGATTCACGACTGCTGCGCAGCCGAACGCAGGCTTCGCCAGCTGCTACAGGGGTGTCGCGACTTAACTGACCGGCATTCAGAGCTGCCCACTCCCACAAAACCTTCGCGCTCGCGTAAACTTGCGCGCTTCTCGCAGCCCGCTAGGCTGCAATCAATATTTTTCAAAGGTGCCCGCCATGCCTTGGCTGCAAGTCCGTCTCGCCATCAGCCCAGAACAAGCCGAAACCTACGAAGACGCGTTCCTTGAAGTGGGCGCCGTATCGGTGACCTTCATGGACGCCGAAGATCAGCCGATCTTCGAGCCGGAACTCAACACCACGCCGCTGTGGTCGCACACGCACCTGCTGGCCCTGTTCGAAGGTGGCACCGAAGCCGCCACCGTGCTGGCCCACCTCGAGTTGCTGACCGGCAGCCCGCTGCCCGAGCATCACAGCGAAGTCATCGAAGACCAGGACTGGGAACGTAGCTGGATGGACGGTTTCCAGCCGATGCGTTTCGGCCAGCGCCTGTGGATCGTCCCAAGCTGGCACGCCGCGCCAGAGCCTGACGCCGTAAATTTGCTGCTGGATCCGGGCCTGGCGTTCGGCACCGGCACACACCCGACCACCGCACTGTGCCTGGAATGGCTCGACGGCCAGGACCTGAAAGACTGCAACGTGCTGGATTTCGGCTGCGGCTCGGGGATTCTGGCGATTGCCGCCCTGCTGCTGGGCGCGAAGGAAGCCGTCGGTACCGATATCGACGTGCAAGCTCTGGAAGCCTCCCGCGACAACGCCGGGCGCAACAACATTGCCGAAGCGCTGTTCCCGCTGTACCTGCCAGAAGATCTGCCGCACGTTCAGGCCGACGTTCTGGTGGCCAACATTCTTGCCGGCCCGCTGGTTTCCCTGGCGCCGCAATTGTCCAGCCTGGTCAAATCCGGTGGTCGTCTGGCGCTGTCGGGCATCCTTGCCGAGCAAGGTGAAGAAGTCGCCAAGGCTTACGCCCAGGACTTCGATCTGGACCCGATCGCCAATCGCGATGGCTGGGTGCGCATCACTGGCCGTCGGCGCTAGAATGAGCACCTGCATAAACCGGATCGCCGCATGACCGACAGCTTCGTCACCCAGTGCCCGCATTGCCAAACCAGCTTCCGCGTCAGCCATGCTCAATTGAGCGTGGCCCGCGGAGTGGTTCGTTGCGGCTCGTGCTTGCAGGTGTTCAACGCCGCCAAGCAGCTGCTTGAACAACGGACCGGCAAAGACGCGATCACGCCGGTTACCCCGGCCATCGTCGAACCGCCGGAGCCGCGAGCCATCAGCCAAAAGCAATGGACCGCGGCCGAGCTGGATCTGGACAGCCTGGACCTGGACGAAGAGCTCGCCCGCCTCGAACAACGGGAGATCCAGCCGACCACGGAATTCGGCAGACAGCGCGAAGACAACCTCAGTGCCAGCCGGGATACCGTCGAGCACGAAGAAGCGACGTGGCCCGACAGCCTGTTCAGCGAATCAGCCGCCGATCGTGCACAGACCGCTGAAGCCGACTTGCCGGAGCTGGAACTCGATCCGAGCAAATACTCGCGCACCGAACCTTCGCTGTCCCTGGAACCGGTGGAGCTGGACGACGAGTCTCTGCCGCCACAGCTGCGCCTGCACGACCCACTCGACATACCGATGCATCACAAACGCCTGTCGGCGACCGATGACATCGACGACGATCTGCCCTCGATCGAACCTGTGCGCAAAAAGCGTGAGCCGGCTGTCCGAGCTGAAGCCCTGCAAGACCTGACCGACGACCCACTGCAACTGGACTGGCAAAAGCGCCGCTCACCCTGGGGTCGCCGATTTTTCTGGCTGCTGCTGATCCTGCTCGGCGCCGCCGCGCTCGCCGGCCAGTACATCGCCTACCATTTCGATGAACTGGCGCGCCAGGACCAGTACCGTCCGTGGTTCCAGCAACTGTGCCCGCAAATCGGCTGCACCGTGCCATCCAAAGTCGACATCGCCAAAATCAAAAGCAGCAACCTGGTGGTCCGCAGCCACCCGGACTTCAGCGGTGCACTGGTGGTCGACGCGATCATCTACAACCGCGCGCCCTTCTCCCAGCCGTTCCCGCTGCTGGAGTTGCGTTTTGCCGACCTCAACGGCCACCTGATCGCCAGCCGTCGCTTCAAGCCCGGCGAGTACCTCAACGGCGATCTCGAAGGGATGGCGGAAATGCCTCCGCAAACGCCGATCCACATCGCACTGGATATCCTCGATCCAGGTTCCAAAGCGGTGAATTACAGCCTGAGCTTCCATTCGCCCGAGTGAAACGGTTCCGTGTTACGGCTTTGACGGCATATTTCTGACTTTCACCGCTCATACCGAACCGCTGGCGATAACAGAATAACTGTTCAGATTTTGTTCAATTCAGCCTTTATCCAGTCATCGAGAGCGGGTATCATGCCAACCCTTTTTCGAACTCTCATGATCCGACCCCACAACAGGGAAGTCCTATGTCGGCGGTACGCATCGGTCCTTACACATTGCACAACGGCTTGATTCTCGCCCCGATGGCGGGGGTCACAGACCAACCCTTTCGTCAGCTGTGCAAGCGACTGGGCGCAGGACTTGTAGTCTCGGAAATGGTCACCAGCGACATGAGCTTGTGGAACACCCGCAAATCGCGGATGCGCATGATCCACGAAGGTGATCCCGAGCCCCGCTCGGTACAGATCGCCGGTGGTGATGCACAGATGCTGGCGGATGCGGCCCGGGCCAACGTAGAACTGGGCGCACAGATTATTGATATCAACATGGGTTGTCCGGCGAAAAAGGTCTGCAACAAGGCCGCCGGGTCCGCGTTGTTGAAGGACGAAGCACTGGTGACCGAGATCCTGCAGGCCGTAGTGGCTGCGGTTGATGTGCCGGTCACCCTGAAGATCCGCACCGGCTGGGACCGGGACAACAAGAACGGCCTGACCGTGGCGAAGATCGCCGAGCAGGCAGGCATTACGGCGTTGGCGGTCCATGGCCGCACCCGTGCCGATCTGTACACCGGCGAAGCCGAGTACGACACCATCGCCGCGATCAAGCAGGCCGTGTCGATTCCGGTCTTCGCCAATGGCGATATCGATTCGCCAGAGAAGGCCCGGTACGTGCTCGATGCGACCGGTGCCGATGGCCTGCTGGTAGGCCGGGCCGCCCAGGGGCGGCCATGGATTTTTCGCGAGATCGATCATTTTCTGCGTACCGGCGAGAAACTCCCGGCACTGGAGCTGATCGAGGTGGAACGCATTCTGCTAGAGCATCTGGCTGCGCTGCACGTCTTCTATGGAGACGTCATGGGCGTACGCATTGCTCGAAAGCATGTGGGCTGGTATCTCGCAACCTTGCCGGGCGCCAGGGAGTTTCGCGCCCACTTCAATCGTTTGGAAGATACGGAAGCACAATGCGCCAACGTTCAGGGCTTCTTCGCCGAACGTTACAAGAGCCTGACAGGGGACGGAGACGAGGTGGCCGCATGACGATGATGACCGAGACTTTAGTGAGTGGAACAACACCCGTGAGCGACAACGTAAATTTGAAACAGCACCTCAATACGCCGAGCGAAGAAGGTCAGACCCTTCGCGGGAGTGTCGAGAAGGCGCTGCACAATTATTTCGCCCACCTTGAAGGCGCTGCCGTCACGGATGTGTACAACCTGGTGCTCTCCGAAGTCGAGGCTCCCCTGCTCGAGTGCGTGATGAACTACGTCAAGGGCAACCAGACCAAGGCCAGTGAGCTGCTCGGACTGAACCGAGGCACGCTGCGCAAGAAACTCAAGCAGTACGATTTGCTGTAAGCATTCAATCAAACCAGAAAGGCGCCCGCATAAAAACGGTCGCCTTTTTTGCTGACTCCTTTGCTTTTGATGGAAATTGAAATGACCGACCAGACTACCCGCCTGCCGATCCGCCGCGCCTTGATCAGCGTTTCCGACAAGACCGGGATCCTCGAATTCGCCAAAGAGCTCGAAGCCCTGGGCGTCGAGATCCTCTCCACCGGCGGAACGTTCAAGCTGCTGCGCGACAACGGTGTTGCCGCAGTGGAAGTCGCGGATTACACCGGTTTCGCAGAAATGATGGACGGCCGGGTAAAAACCCTGCACCCGAAAATCCACGGCGGGATCCTCGGTCGTCGCGGTATCGACGACGCCATCATGAACGAGCACGGCATCAAGCCGATCGACCTGGTAGCGGTCAACCTGTACCCGTTCGAAGCCACCATCAACAAACCAGGCTGCGACCTGCCGACCGCGATCGAGAACATCGATATCGGCGGCCCGACCATGGTCCGCTCGGCGGCAAAAAACCACAAAGACGTGGCCATCGTGGTGAATGCCAGCGACTACGCCAGCGTCCTTGAAAGCCTCAAGGCCGGCGGCCTGACTTACGCTCAGCGTTTCGACCTGATGCTCAAGGCCTTCGAACACACTGCCGCCTATGACGGCATGATCGCCAACTACATGGGCACCGTGAACCAGGCGGCTGACACCCTCTCGACCTCCGGTCGCAGCGAGTTCCCGCGCACTTTCAACAGCCAGTTCGTCAAGGCTCAGGAAATGCGCTACGGCGAGAACCCGCACCAGAGCGCGGCGTTCTACGTTGAAACCAAGCCTGCCGAAGTCGGTATCGCCACCGCCACCCAACTGCAAGGCAAAGAGCTGTCGTACAACAACGTGGCCGACACCGACGCCGCGCTGGAATGTGTGAAGAGCTTCGTCAAACCGGCCTGCGTGATCGTCAAGCACGCCAACCCGTGCGGCGTAGCCGTGAGCCCGGATGCCGAAGGCGGTATCCGCCAGGCTTACGAACTGGCCTACGCCACCGACACCGAGTCGGCGTTCGGCGGCATCATCGCCTTCAACCGCGAGCTGGATGCTGAAACCGCCAAGGCCATCGTCGAGCGTCAGTTCGTCGAAGTGATCATCGCCCCGTCCGTCAGCGAAGAAGCTCGCGCCATCGTGGCGGCCAAAGCCAACGTGCGCCTGCTGGCCTGCGGCGAGTGGTCGGCTGATCGCGCCGCTGCGTGGGACTACAAACGCGTCAACGGTGGCCTGCTGGTGCAGAGCCGCGACATCGGCATGATCGGTGCCGACGACCTGAAAGTCGTGACCAAACGTGCCCCGACCGAGCAAGAGATCCACGACCTGATCTTCGCCTGGAAAGTCGCCAAATACGTTAAGTCCAACGCCATCGTCTACGCCAAGAACCGTCAGACCATCGGTGTCGGCGCTGGCCAGATGAGCCGCGTGAACTCCGCGCGTATTGCTGCGATCAAGGCTGAACACGCTGGTTTGCAAGTGCAGGGTGCGGTCATGGCATCCGATGCGTTCTTCCCGTTCCGCGACGGCATCGACAACGCGGCCAAGGTCGGTATCACTGCGGTGATCCAGCCAGGCGGCTCGATGCGTGATAACGAAGTGATTGCTGCAGCCGACGAGGCCGGCATCGCGATGGTCTTTACTGGCATGCGCCACTTCCGTCACTGATACGACGATTAACTGTGGGAGCGAGCCTGCTCGCGAATGCAATTTGCCAGTGACGTAGATGTTGACTGACACACCGCTTTCGCGAGCTGGCTCGCTCCCACAGAAAAGCATCTCTGCGGTGCTCCACAGAATTAGCGTCATCCGAGGTTTTTGAAATGAATGTTTTGATCATTGGCAGCGGTGGCCGTGAACACGCACTGGCCTGGAAAGTGGCGCAGGATCCGCGCGTGCAGAAAGTTTTCGTGGCTCCGGGTAACGCCGGCACTGCCATTGAAGCCAAGTGCGAGAACGTCGCTATCGACGTGCTGGCACTCGAACAGCTTGCAGACTTCGCCGAGAAAAACGTTTCCCTGACCATCGTCGGCCCGGAAGTGCCACTGGTCGCCGGCGTCGTCGATCTGTTCCGCTCCCGTGGCCTGGACTGCTTCGGTCCGACCGCTGGCGCTGCTCAGCTGGAAGGCTCGAAAGCCTTCACCAAGGATTTCCTGGCGCGCCACAAGATCCCGACCGCCGACTACCAGAACTTCACCGAGATCGAGCCTGCCCTGGCTTATCTGCGTGAAAAAGGCGCACCGATCGTGATCAAGGCCGATGGCCTGGCCGCCGGTAAAGGCGTGATCGTTGCCATGACGCTGACCGAAGCCGAAGACGCCGTACGCGACATGCTCGCGGGCAACGCATTCGGCGACGCAGGCTCGCGCGTAGTGATCGAAGAGTTCCTGGACGGCGAAGAAGCCAGCTTCATCGTCATGGTCGACGGCAAGAATGTATTGCCGATGGCCACCAGCCAGGATCACAAACGCGTCGGCGACGGCGACACCGGTCCGAACACTGGCGGCATGGGTGCCTACTCCCCTGCCCCGGTCGTGACCGCTGACGTGCACAAGCGCGTCATGGACCTGGTGATCTGGCCGACCGTGCGCGGCATGGCCGAGGAAGGCAACGTTTACACGGGTTTCCTATATGCCGGCCTGATGATCGACAAAGCTGGTAACCCAAAAGTCATCGAATTCAACTGCCGTTTCGGCGACCCTGAGACCCAACCGGTGATGCTGCGTTTGCAGTCGAGCCTGGTGTTGCTGGTCGAAGCGGCCCTGGCGCAAGCCCTGGACAAGGTCGAAGCACAATGGGATCCGCGTCCGAGCGTCGGCATCGTGCTGGCGGCTGGCGGCTATCCAGGTGACTACGCCAAAGGCGTTGCCATCAACGGTCTCGATGCAGCTGCAGCACTGGAAGGCAAAGTCTTCCACGCTGGCACTGCACTCAAGGACGGTCAAGTGGTGACGGCCGGTGGTCGGGTACTCTGCGCCACGGCAATGGGTGCCAGCGTCGATGCCGCTCAGCAGCAGGCTTACAAGCTGGCGGCCAAAATTGACTGGGAAGGCTGTTTCTATCGCAAGGACATTGGCTACCGTGCCATTGCCCGCGAGCGTGGCGAAAATCAGGAATAAGAACGCCATTCGGCCAGGCAAGGGCTTCGGGCCCTTGCCGGACTATTCCGGCGCCGCGCATAGTTATATTCTGGCATCAACCTACGAAGGGATTTCGCCGTGCGCTGGCTCAGGATTGCCATAGGTTTCACCGTCACTCTGCTGACCTTGCTCTGCATGCTCCCGGCCCAGGCCGCGCAAGGCAGTGGCTGGGCGGTATTGCTCGACGAACAGGGTGACCTGCAGCTCAGCGACATCCGTTCCGCTCGCTACACCAATCAATTCAGCCCCATTGAACTCGACCGCCTCACCGCCGCCGACCCCGATGGTGCGTTATGGCTGCGTTTCAGACTCGCTCCCGGCAAGCATGAACAGTTGCTGCGGGTATTCGCGCCCGACCTATCGCACCTCAATCTGTATGTGCTGGACGGCGACACGCTGATCGAGCAACAGAACACCGGCACCGGCCAGCCCCAGGCTGAACGGCCGCTGCCCAACAGCGACTTCATGTTGCCGCTGCCGCAAAACGAAAAACCTCTCGATGTTTACCTGCGACTGGTCTCCGACCATCAGCTGAGGCCTTACATCACCCTGCAGTCAGCGGTCATGACCGCGGCCAATCAGAATCAGACGCTGATCTACGGACTGTTGTTCGGTTGCCTCGGGATGTTGATCCTTTACAGCCTCGTCCGCTACGCCTATACCCGCTCACGCAGCAGTTTCTGGCTGGCCGGATGTGAAGCATTGTTGATGCTCAGCCTGTTGCTGTTGCTGAATCTGGCAGGGCCCTGGCTGCCGAACTGGCATGCGGTGCAAACACCCGGCGCCTACTTCGCCTTGCTGCTGACGGCGCCGTGCGGCCTGATGTTCGCCTATCGCTTCTTCGCCCCACTCGGCCCGCACCCACTGAACAAGCTGCTCATGGGGGACATTCTGTTCATCGTGGTCTGCAGCTTGCTGCTGTTATTCGTCAACACGCTGCCGCTGAACATCATGACCTATGCCCTGGTCGCGCTGGCAGGCCTGAGCATGTTGTTCGTCAGCGCTTATCACTGGCAAAAAGGTTATCGCCCGGCGCGCCTGTTCGTCGCGGCGATGGTGGTGTTCAACATTGGCACTCTGATCATGTTGCCGGCACTCCTGGGATTGACCCTGGTCGCACCGCAGGGCTTGATCATGACGCTGCTGGGGTTAATCTGCATCAGCGGCGTGTTGATGAGCATTGCGCTGAGCGAACGTCAGCGCAGCATCACCGAAGACCGTTTCAGCGTCAGCCGCGACCTGGCCGCCAGCAATGCCGAGATCAACGCCAAGGCCGAATTCCTGGCAAAAATCAGCCACGAAATCCGCACCCCGATGAATGGCGTGCTGGGCATGACCGAGCTGCTGCTGGGCACGCCGCTCTCGGTCAAGCAGCGCGACTATGTGCAGACCATCCACAGTGCCGGCAACGAACTGCTGACACTGATCAACGAAATTCTCGACATCTCCAAGCTCGAGTCCGGGCAGATCGAACTGGACGATGTGCAGTTCGACCTCAACGCACTGATCGAAGATTGTCTGAGCATCTTCCGCGCCAAGGCCGAACAGCAGAACGTCGAGCTGATCAGCTTTATCCAGCCGCAAGTGCCGCGCGTCATCAGCGGTGACCCGACTCGCCTGCGCCAGACCCTGCTGAGCCTGCTGGAAAACGCCCTGAAGAAAACCGACGAAGGCGAAATCCTGATCGTCGTCGCGCTCGATGAGCGCAGTGTCAAACCGCGCTTGCGCATTGCCGTGCAGGACAGCGGTGAGCCGATGGACGCCGAAGAACGCGATGCATTGATGCACGCCGAACTGCACAGCAAGCACTTCCTCTCGGCCACCCGTTTGGGAGGCAATCTGGGGTTGGTGATCGCCCGTCAGCTGATTCGCTTGATGCAAGGGGAGTTCGGGATCAAGAGCGGCGCCAATCAGGGCAGCACCTTGTGGCTGACCCTGCCGCTGGACCCTGACCGCCTCGAACACCCGACGTCTGACCTTGATGGCCCCCTGCAGGGTGCACGGGTATTGGTGGTGGACGATAACGACACGTGTCGCAAAGTGCTGGTGCAACAGTGCACCGCCTGGGGCCTGAATGTCAGTGCCGTAGCGTCCGGCAAGGAAGCGCTGGCGCTGCTGCGGACCAAGGCTCACTTGCGCGATTACTTCGACGTGGTCCTGCTGGACCAGAACATGCCCGGCATGACCGGCATGCAACTGGCCGCCAAGATCAAGGAAGACCCGAGCCTGAACCACGACATCCTGCTGATCATGCTCACCGGCATCAGCAATGCGCCCAGCAAGATCATCGCGCGCAACTCGGGGATCAAACGCATCCTCGCCAAACCGGTGGCCGGCTATACCCTCAAGACGACCTTGGCCGACGAGCTGAACCAGCGAAACAAGGGCCTCTCCATCTCGCAGCACCTGCCCACCGGCCCGACCTTACCGGTGAAGGTGCCAAGCGATTTCCGCATCCTGGTGGCCGAAGACAACAGCATCTCGACCAAGGTGATTCGCGGCATGCTAGGCAAGCTCAACCTGCAACCGGACACCGCCAGCAATGGCGAAGAAGCCTTGCAGGCGATGAAAGCCCAGCGTTATGACCTGGTCCTGATGGACTGCGAAATGCCGATTCTCGACGGCTTCTCCGCGACTCAGCAATTGCGTGCCTGGGAAGTCGGTAATCAGCGGATTCGCACGCCGGTGGTGGCGTTGACTGCGCACATTCTCGCCGAACACAAAGAGCGCGCGCGCCAGGCCGGCATGGACGGGCATATGGCCAAACCGGTCGAGTTGTCGCAGCTGCGCGACCTGATCGAGCATTGGGTGGCCCAGCGTGATCAGCAGATCCGGGCAGCGACTCAAACGTCCTGAGCCGACAGACCCCGCAGCGCCTGATAGACTCCCCCTCGACTTCCCTCGCCAGTGAGCTTGCACCATGCTCCACGTGTTGTTCAGCGTTTACCTGAAGATGCTGGTGCTCTACAGCCCGTTCTTCGTATTGTCCTGCTTCATCAGTCTGACCCGTGGTTATTCGCGCAAGGAACAACGTCGCCTGGCCTGGAAAGTGGCGACAGCCACCCTGGTCTCCAGCGTCTTGCTGTACCTGTTCGGGCGAGTGATTTTCAGTGTCTTCGGCATCACCGTGGACGCGTTCCGCATCGGCGCCGGCAGTGTGTTGTTCATCTCGGCGCTGGGCATGGCTCAAGGCAAGTCGGCGGTGCAAACCGACAACGTGCAGCAGGACGTGACCATCGTCCCCCTGACCATTCCCCTGACGGTCGGCCCGGGCACCATCGGCGCCTTGCTGGTGATGGGCGTGAGTCAGCCTCATTGGGACGACAAACTCACGGCCATTCTCAGTATTGCCCTGGCCAGTTTCACCGTCGGCGTGGTGCTTTATCTATCCAACCGCATCGAGCGCATTCTCGGCGATCAGGGGTTGCAGATTGTCAGCCGATTGATGGGGTTGTTCGTCTGTGCATTGGCGGCGCAGATTATCTTTACCGGCGTAAAGGGCTATCTGGTTCCCTGAATGCACAAGGCCGAAGGATTTAAATCCCTCGGCCCTGACTCTTGTATGGCGTTGATTATTTACTTGGGAGCATTCCTGCGGCGATTGAAGCGGTTTTGCAGCAGCGGTTTGTAATACTGACCCAAGTATTCTTCCAGCCCACTCTTGAGTGCAGCATAATTAATTGGGTTAAAGGTAATAAAAGAATTACCACGAAAAATATTGCGACCCGAAGTTTTCCAGTTAAAAAAGAGCGGCGTGGTTTCCTTACTGCCGCCCACGCTGTCGATCGATACCAATGAAGTCACGATAATGCCATTGGCAAGTTGATCGCATGGCATTACTGCCAACCTGACACCTTTACTGCCTATAACTTCGCGATTGAACAAGTTGATCGCTTCCGGTTCCTTCTTCAGGGCATCCAATGTCGAATTAGCAACTGCGCTGAGTACAGCAGCCGCCGGAATCGCGGCTTTCGCTGCATCCATACCGGCCTTGACGATGTCGGTAACGATGTTATCCATGGTCAATTGGCGGGAACTCTTCTGATAAACGGTGTAACCGGCATCTGCCACGAAACACCCCGCTTCATCCATGCATTTCAGGAACGCGAGATACCACGCTTGAGGGTCGTCGCCTGGAACTTCGTAACTTGCCTCCAGCTTCGAAAACTTGATCAGGTTTTCAATGATCGCCATATTTTCAAGCGTAATCTTTTCGCCATAACCCACCAGCGTATTGGCCAGCACGACCGCATCCAGCTCTTTGGTCGGGCTCGAAGCTTCTGCTGCCGCAAATGCCCGCACACGAATTGCAGGCTGTCCAGACAGCCGCCGACTAATACGCGCCTTCACTAAAGCAGTGCATTTTTCGACACTAATAGCACTTTCAACAATATCCATATCTAACATTCCATTCAATAAGTTAATAGCACCCTGATTAGGGCAACGCGAATCTAACGCACCCTACCCAGACAATCAAATCACAATTAAATTCCATATATGTATAAGAGCGGTGCCACGTCCAAGAGAAAACTTCACACATATAACAAAGCCAGCACTGACACTCGCCATTGTAAGCTACGGACATTGCACAGCCGTGCAACACCCCCGCCAGGAATTATTATTTCTTTTATCTGGAGTTACTTATGAGCAATACACTACCGTCCGGTGTGGTGACGGGCCCCAATCTGATTTCAAGTATCGGCGAACTTACGCTGCAAGACTTTGACGACTTAACCAACTGTACGCACATTGCCACACGGTCTGCCGACCTCGTCCATAATCGTTTTGCCAATTCACAACACTGGCTGGATGAATATGTTCGCACACTCATGTTTCTCGGCTGGTCGCTCCATGAAGGAGCCATTACGACCCGAACACGTTTTGATATTTCTGGCAACGTTGCCGATTTTCTGGTGCGCAAAGCGCAAGCCCTGAGCGACTCCCGGCAAGCAAACGCCATGATTGACACCCTCGACGCCTTGCAACCCGACGCTGGCGCCGTGCGTTCATTGGACGACGAGAGCCTTAAAGGGCGTCGATTTCAAGTGCTTCCTGCCCGTTATGACTCAAGTAGAAATCTCCATATAGCCGTTTTCAACCTCGAGTTGGTCGCCAATACAACGAAGAGCGGCTTCTTGTTTTGGTCCTGGGAAAAGCAATCGGCAAATCTCGTTCAACAGAGTGCCTTTCTCAAATTGAACAGAGCCATACTCGACACAAAAAGACCGCTTATGGAGACCAAGCTCCGTGAACAAGTCATGAAGCGATTTACCTTGAGGAAGGCAAAGCCATAAACCGCCTCGCACACCTAAAAACCCCCTTCACACGTTTGAACATGTGAAGGGGCGACGCCGAACGCGGGGATCAGACTTGTACGGTTGCTTCACTCTGCCGGGTCATCAACAACGTCTTGAGCGGCACTCCTGCCGTGAGATCTGGCCGGGTCAGCAGTGTCGAAATAGCAACCGACGGATAACTGCCAATCGATAACAAAACCTCACCGCGCAGCGTGATATCCATCGCGTTGACCTGGCGCAGGATCAGGCTGCGGCACGTTACCGGATCGAGCCTCACCACGTGTTCATCCACCTGGCTGGCGATCAGTTGGTCGCGGTAGGAATGGCAGTCGGTTGATGGGGTTGTTTGTGTGCGCATTGGCGGCGCAGATCATCTTTACCGGGGTGAAGGGCTATCTGGTTCCGTGACGCCCACCTTCGTCATTAGCGCGGCGAGCTGCCTGTCCTCGTCCTTATGAAAAAGAGCCGACAGCCACTGACACATCGAACAGGCGCAATGTGTCAGTGGTTGTCAGAACTCAACCTTCTGTTTTTTCAACTATTGCGATGGGCAAAATATCTTTGAGTAACACACTGCTCGCGCTGCCCCTCCTGGCCAGGTCACTCACTAGTGTTGACACCGCAAAGGACTGATAGCCGCTCATCGCCAGAAATACGTTTCGTTGCAAAACGACATCGGTCGAGAACACGTCGCGAAAGATCAAGCTGTGTCCGCTGTCCGAATCCACAATCACCAAGTGCTCATCGACCCGGCTCGCCCACAACTGATCCGCAACCACGATATCCCAGATCAGTTTTCCCGGAACCGAGGGCGAGTGGTCGAGCGAATGGCGGCAATCGACAATGACCGATTCAAGTTTCAACCACGCGGCTCTGGTAAGCCGAAAGGTCGTTGAACCTTGACCCAGTTTGAGCACCAGGATGCTGACATCATCGGCAATCAACGGGAGCAGGTCCGTACGCGTTTTCGCTCCCTCGACCACCAGTACTTCGGCGTTTCGCTGGACATAGTCGAGCGGCCCGACCCTGTTGTTTTGCGGATAGGTGTGCAAAAAACCATCCCTGCGGTCATGCAGCATCACATTGGTTTGATGCTGGGTGCCGACGAGCGTGAATTGCGCAGCAATAGTGCCCTTCGGAATGCGGATCAACCGTCCGGTCCGGACTACGTACCACTGTTGGTAGTCGGGGTCTTTGACGGACAGAAAATCGGCGCATCGATGTTCGTTCGCCAGCGCCGCCAGGCCCTCACTCAATTCACCTTCCAGTGCAGCGACCCAATGGCTGTCAACGCCCGTAATCCGTACCGGTTCGTTGTACTGTAAATCCACCTCCACACCTTCAAGCGTCGTTGCCCTCAGGCCAGAGCCTTCCACTGTTACGTCGCTAAAGGTCCAGCTCGCCCATTCCTGCGTCGGGGCTGACAATGCCTCAGCCAGTAACAGTTTCGTTCCCTGGGCAAATGCCGTGCTCAAGCGGGCTGGATCGATAAAACCCTGACGGACAATCTTGCCGGTTGAAAGATCAAACAGCCAGGTGGCCTGATTGTCTGGAGTAATACTCAGCAACCGTACTTCTTTGCCGTGCCCCATTTCAGCGAGCAGCAGCCGACCACCCAGGTACCAGGCGCACAAACCGGCCTTGAAACCGGTCAAACCCAGGATGGCAAAACTCGACACCGGGTATTGCAACGCAACCGTTGCCAGCGCCGACCACCATTGAGTTTGATCCTTGAACCAGTGCTCGGTCAGCCCGCCGAGTCTCAGATTCCCGTCCGGCATAATGTTAAAGAACAGACCAGAGTCAGTCAGGACGAGATAGTCCCGCTCAACGGCGACAACATTTTTCAGCCCAGGGGGGGAGATGTTGCTGGACGACCATTGTGCGCGCCCCTCCACCATCGACCTTTGCCGACACATGAGGCGTTGGTGAAGTTTGTCGTAGGTAACGAACACTTCGCCCTCGACACCGGCGGGAGCAATGAGCACAAGATCATTCAAGGCCTTGATCGAGTCTGCCCATCCCCGCGCATGGTGACGCCTGGCAGGTGCACGAATAATCAACCCATCACTGCTGCGCACCCAGACCAGATCCCGCGACTCGGCATCGATCTGCCAACAAATCGAAACCAGTGCACCGGGACGCCAGTTCACTTTATTGGCGGACTCTGCCGGCAAGTGATAGTCGCCCAGTACCTGCTTCCAGTCCGTCAGCGTGTCAGCCTCCAAAACAGCCTGCAGTGCAGGATCCTGACCACGGGTAATCGAGCTGAGCAACACGGCCCGGTCATGGATCACATAGGTCAGCTCATCGCGCAGGCCGTCCTTTCCAGTGAGCTGTTGCACAATCTGAATGCCGCCGTTGGTCACGGCCTCACAGCGGACAATCGCCTGGCCTTCTTTAGCATTCAACCGATAGCGCTGAACCAGCGTCCCGGTGATCGCATCGACCTGCCAGACATAGAAATCATCGGGGTGATAGAAGTAAGCCGAACCCTCCACCACCGCGCCCAACATCACTTCATCGGACATCAGCACCTTTGGGTCGCGGATGTACAGAAAACGATCCTGTGCCGAGTCGTAATACGCGGCTACCGTCCTGGGTTCGTCCGGCTTTTCAAACGGCACCACAAAGTTGTGAACCGGGGTATAAGGCATGGCCAGGCGATGTTCACGGGCCAATGACTTGAAGTGATCCAGCAACGCTTGCTCCCCGAGGGCCGGATTGGCCTCTTCTTCGACCACTTCAAGCTGGCGGGCAACAAGATCAACGCGCACGATTTTGTTATTCGACAGCTTGAGCAACACATGGTGAACGCCACTGCCATTGAACGTTACATCCAATGTCCCCGAGACAAGGCGCCCCCCGGCCTCAATCCGGATGTCTGCCTCCACCAGCCATGGCGTCAGCAACACCCATTGCATGGCAATGTGACCGGGTGCGGCGAGTTCAAGGCTCACCCCGGGATTGAGCAGCACGGAACATTGAGCTCCTGCGCCTTCTACCCGGTAGGACACCAGGCCATGCCACGCCTTCGGCAGCGCAGGTACCGCCAGTGAACGCTGGACGTTATCAAGACGTACATTGAATACCGTTGGCTGGTAGACCGGGTACAGCCGGTTGACCACGTACTCACCGGGAAACGAATAGAACGAAAACAGAAACTGCCATTGCCCCTGTTCGTTCTTTTTCTCCAGTCGACGTGCCGTGTCGTACCCGCCGGCATGACGAAACGTGACAAAGGGCAGCAACTTGTATTGGTAGCCGTAAAAGGTCTTGGGTGTGCAAGGCAGCACGATCGTCTGCCCGGCCTGTGGAGAGAAACGCGCCGAGTCCGGCAACCCAAGGCCCTGGCGAATATCGACGGTGCGGTCGTAATCCACATCGTAATCCGGGACCCCGAAATGGTCCCGAAGCGGGAACAGTTTCGGGCTGTCGAAATGGACGGTGGATGCGTGCAAATCCATGCCAGTGAATACCAGCGAGGGATGCGCAAACCAGGCATTCGCCGCCTTGTCCAGGTGATAGCCACCTTGTAAATACGCCTTTTCAAGCCCATCAAAAAACAGCGCGACCTCCTTGGCTTCCTCCGCAATCGTCGCAAAACCTTCGGCCAGCGCCGTAACGCCCACCGCCAACCCGCCAAGAATCACCCCGGCGCCCCCCAGCACCGCGGCCACCGTACCCGCGCCAGCCAGGGCCGCACCCAGACCGGCTGCGCCTACCACCGCACTCGCGGAATCAAAGGCCAACTGCGTCCCGAACTGCGCCCTCTCAACGTCATTGGTGGCGTGGCTTAACTGATAAATATCAAACCCGACATTCACCAGCCCCAGCACAGTACCGACGCCTTCATTGGCGATATGCCCCAAGGCCTTTTGCACCAACGGTGCGCTGGTGCGGGCGATCAGCTTTTCATCGTCCAGTGCCTGGCGGACCAGTTTGATCACACCAATAACGTCCACTACGTTGCCATGGGCCAGTTGGGCATAGTTGACGTAGGCATGCAGGCGAATGGCGGTGGTCAGGGCCTTGTCGCCACCGCTCGCTGCACTCTCGTGACGACGCAGTACGTTCATCAAGGCTTGTACGGTGAACCCGGCATTGAGCGTATGAACGCTGCCGGCGTCCGTCGGATCAAGCGGATTGATCGGCGCACGCGGGCGAGCGGCCAATGAATGGAAGGTTTCGGAGAGGAAGTTTTTAATTCTCAGGAACCGCTGATCGCTGGTGGTGACATGCTCAATGGTCTGCGCGGCATCGGTGTTGACCAGACTGATTTTGTATTCCCCTGTCGGGGTTATCTCCAGTGTCTCGAACAACACAACAGAATCCGACGCCAGCCCGTGTTGCTCCTGCAACTGCCGTGTCGCCTGCGCGATCTGCCCACCCCACCAGTGCGCGTCCAGTTCCAGCAATGAACTGCCCAGCGCCGCATTGTTGACCAGCGACTGTCCACGTGCACTGGCCACGCGTTGCCGAAGCTTTGGCAGCATTTGTTCAGGCAAAGCGCCTGGCTCGGACAGGCTTGATACCTCAATACCGGAGGCAAGCACTATCTTGTTCAGTTTTGTACCATCGAGCTCGATCAGATCAAAGGTCGGCCGTTGCGCATCGCCAAAGGCTGCGTAATGCATGGCCATTTTTTTGCGCAGGAAATAGTGCGTCAATGCGTCACTGAACGCCAACGACGTAACAATCTCGAAGATCCCTAAATTCGGGTCGTAGAGCAGGTAATTGCTGCGCTCGCCTTCAAAGATTTTCGCCACCAGCATCGAGTGGTTGTCCGAATTGAGCATTACGGTCGTGCTGGCCGTTTTTTCTTCCAGTATCGCTACGACCTGAGCCAGATCAGAGCGCATCAGTGGCGTGCCTATGCCATTGACAGGCGCGTCACGCAATTCCTCAATCATGCTCACAAACGCCTTTGAGTCCGCGGCCTCAGGCTCGGTGACGGCCAGGTAAAAGCGTTCTCTCAAAGTGTTTGCCGCTTTGTTGCCTTTATGGAGCGCTGCGGCCATGGCCAGCGCCAATGGGTAACAGCGTCCGGCAACCCGGTCGCCCGCGCCTTCGAGCAACAAGTCCTGTGGCACCATTTTGAAGCTGCCGTGCTCGAAGCTCTCCAGCACTTCACCGATTCGTTCGCTGATCCGGTCGCGGTACTCGAGTTTCGCCACGTGCTGAATTCTGGCGACCGAACGTCCCCACTCCAGCAGGGTCAGTGGGCGTTCGAGTGCCTGTTTCTTGAGTTCGACACTGGTTTCGGACAAGGCCACGGACGGGTTGGAAGCGCCCGTCAACCCGGCAAGGAAAGCCGGACGACTTTGCTTGAAGATCTCCCGTTCAATGGCCCCGTAACGGTGGATGACCCCCAACTCCGACATCGTATTGGCCAGGTTTTCAAGCGTTGCACTGGCCGCGTCAAAATGCTGGTTATCCAATGCATTGACGCCCAATAGCCCACCGAGCAACAGACGCTGCAGTGGGTTCAGCTTTACGGTGAGAAGTGGGTCTTTGGCGACTTGGCTCAGCAGTTCATCCACTGACAGATTTTGTGTCGCCGCGTCCAGTAGGGAAGCCGGGGGGCGGATGCTGGCATCCTGAGCGATGATCGCTTGCCGGTCATCGAAGCTCAGGGACAATGGCTTTTCAAACGTCACGCTGCCGTTGTGGCGCTGACTCATCGCCTGGCGAAATGGCTCACCGAGATCATCGGCCAGTTGCTGCAATAGATCGGTGATCAACACATGATGGCCTTCGATCACCGGCCAGCCTTCTTCGAAATCAATACTCTGGTACTTGAGCAGCTGTGTGACATCGCCGGCATAGCGGGTTTTGAACTTCCCGGCCTCCCAACGCTGCTTTTCTCTATCCAGCCATTGAGCCGTGTCGCTCTCATTCTCCTTCCAGGAGTGATCCAGCTCCTCCTCGGTCGCCAGGTTGACGGTGGCGATGGGAGGTATGGCAACTTCAGCTCTCGAAGCTTCAGCGCCCTGTGGGGTGAAATGCCTCTTCTCGTAATCCGCCAGCCCATCGCGCATCGCAGCAGGTCCGGTCAAATAAATCGTCACTTCGCTCTGTGGACGGATACCGTCGCTGTAGTAAGCAGCGGCAGCTTCAGCCAAAAACCTGACCGCTATTTCTTCATCCCCCAGTTCATGCAAGGGCCCAAATGTTTTCTCGAGCACCTCCTCGGCAATGTTACTGACTGCCTGAGCGTCGGTAAGCGCAACCTTTCTTTCAATGGCTAACCGGGCAGTGGCATCCACCACCTCATAGTTGAACCTGAAACGGTCAAGAACGGCCTTGAGCATCGCTGACCCGGGATGAGCCATCAGGAACGCGTTACTCAACGTGCTTTGTACGGCGACGGCACGCAGCCCGTCCGGTCGCACCTGGCGCTCTACCGGCCGCCGGAAAACACTGCTGATATCAGGACGGCTCTTGGCAAAATTCTCCAACGCCTCACGGTGTTCCAGGGGAATTTGCTCGAAATAGTTTGTGTACTTGCTGCGTATAACCTGCCGCCCCGGCATCCACTCAGGACTGTGGTCAAGTATCAACTGCAAAACACCCAGGCGTGCATCCGAGCCAAACCGGCTGATATCCACCCCGCCCAGGTTTTCTAACAGCGCAGGCAGATAATCCACGTCTGCATAACTACCACCGTCGGCGACCAGTGCCTCGGCGCGGACAATATCGGAGGCGGCAGCAAAGTTGCCACGCAAGCTGATTTCTCGCTCGTAGATGTCCTGCAAGTACAACGGTGTCGGCTCGGTGGCGAGATCGCGAAGAACAATAGCGCCCTCTTTCAACGACAAAAGACTCTGGCGGTTCTTTTCCCTGAGTACTTTCAACCGCCCTTCATCTTGGCTATAGGCTCGAACCAACAGATCGATCCTGGCGTTGTCGGCGCTCTCACCGCGCTCTACCGCTTTATTAATGTGCGCAAACATCTGCTGCTTGAGAGCGATGACCCGTTCTTCATACTTGTCGCCTAGTTCAAAAGCGTCACGACTGGCCTGCCCGCCATTAAGCATGGCGTCAGCCTTGGCTGCCTCGACAATAATCCGATTGGTTTCGTAGGCCAGCAATGCATCGCTGTCGTACCAGAGTTTGAGGGTGTAACCCTGCCCAGCCAGTGTCTGTTTCCAGATATTGATGTAGTCACGCTGGATATCGCCTATACCACCGCCGAGCCAGACAAAATGCAGATTGTCAGGAACGTTGGTTTTGGGAGTTTGCAACTGCTGCGCACCGTTCGACAAACGAGCCTCGAAACCTTCGAGCCGTTCGTAGATGTCTGCCACGCCGGGGGCAGCGCTCTGGGGTGGAAGCGATTCAGTCGTTCGTCGTGGTCGACCCACAGGCCCGACAAAAGATGCCAAAGCCTGTTTCAACAGGCCCAGCGGCTCCAGCATCCTGGGCGAATCGAGCAAGTCGATGCAGCCTGAGTAATACCTGAAGGCGGCATCATATTCGGCGGTTCCTTTGTACGAAAGCAACGCCTGTTCAAGTTCTTTAACTTTAAAAAGGTTTACGAATTTCACGTACTCACCTACTGGCGGCACATCCAGATGACTATTAGACAAAACGATTCCCTACCTTCAATACACTTAAATAAATTCTGTAAGCCGGCCACGCAAATACTGTCCGACGATTACGTCAAACATTTCGTATTTTTTGAACGAGACCAGACCAATATGCAAAGTAGCCACTTCACACGAGACAAAACTAAAGGGTAAGAACGGGCACTTCAAACCCGAAGAAATTCAATTAATTTCAATACAATCAAACTTAAAAAAAATAAAACTTTATATTGCTGACTTAACCAAGTGCGCACAGACAAACAAAAATCTTGAACCCGCCAGCAAACAGGCGACGCAGTGATTCGTGCGCAACACCAAAGTTTGCAACTACAAAAAAGTACTACACAAAGGAAGAAAACAGAGACCGAAAACAGTATCAATTCTTCTTGGCGAGCGTCGTAAATCCCACAACGATTGGTGAAATAGATGACACATCAACGCCAAAGCGAAAGTGCCGACCAGCAGGCGGGAATATATTCAGTGACAAACGGCCCACGTGGGGCCGCCAAGGTTCAGGAGGCAGGCTTGATGCCATACCAACGCGGCGTATACACCCACTCGCCACCCTCGGCACGAGGGAACACGCAGGTGGTGGAGGAACCGATCAGCACCATGGTGCGCATGTCGACCTGGTCGGGGGTCAGTTCGCCGAGCGTGGTAACCCGTAGCGTCTGACCAGGACGGCCAATGTCGCGACCCAGCACCACGACCGTTTCCGGTGTGCGATGCCGGCCAACAATTTCCAGCGCCTGGCCCAGTTGCCACGGCCGCGCACGGGAGATCGGGTTGTAGAACGCCAACGCCAGATCGGCTTCGGCGGCCAGGTCCAGGCGCTTCTCGATGATCGCCCAAGGCTTGAGGTTGTCCGACAGCGACATCACGCAGAAGTCATGCCCCAATGGCGCACCGGCCTGCGCAGCGGTCGCCAGCGAAGCGGAGACACCCGGAAGAATCTCCAGATCAACGCTGTGCCAGCTCGACTCACTCGACTCATGCAACGCTTCAAGCACTGCCGCCGCCATGGCGAACACACCGGGGTCACCGGATGAAACCACAATCACCGAACGGCCTTGCGCCGCCAGCTCGAAGGCGTGGCGGGCACGCTGCATCTCTTCGCGGTTGTCAGTGCAATGCAGCACTTGGTCTTCGCGGAACGGCCCGGCCATGCGCACGTAGGTTTCGTAACCGAGTACGTCGGTGGCCCTGGCCAGTTCGGCCTTGACCGCTGGCACCATCAGTTCGGCGGCGCCAGGGCCCAGACCGATGACCGCCAAACGACCGCGTGCACGGCCGATCTGTGCAGCGTCCAGCGGCTGAGTGGCCACCGCGATGGCAATGCCGGTATCCGCTGACACGACGGTAGCGTTCGCCACGGTGTGGCGGGACAGCTCGCTAACGCCGCCGCTGACCGACGCAAACCGCAGAGGTACACCCAGTTCAAGTGCCGCTTCGCGCAATACCGTGCTGGCCATGTCCAGATCGCTCGCCAACAGGCACGCCACCGATTGCACGGCGATTTTCGCTTGATGCAGGGCTGAGCGAACGGCGCCTGGCAGATCCGCGACCTCTGCGCTCACCGCCACCAGCACATTGCGCGGGTAGATCATCAATTCATTGGCCGCAGGCACACGCTCGGCATGGCCGACATGGATCGACAGCTGCGCTTGAGGATCTTGCGGCAACTGCGCCTGCGCCAGCCACGGCACAGCGCCTTCGACGCGTACGCTTTGGCCGCCGAGCAAATCCGAGACGAAGCGCTTGCCCAGTTCCAGATCGCCGAGGGCGTAACCGCTGGGTGGATTGAGCAGGCAGGTGCCGAAGCGCAATTCACCGCTGGTGGTGATCGCCGCAGCAACCTCGAGACCGGCAGCAATCTCTCGCGCCATGACGTTCACGCCACCGAGGCCGCCGAGCAGCGGCACCACGGCGCTGCCGTCTTCAGCCACGGCCAGCACTGGCGGCTCGGCGCCTTTTTCCAGCAGTAACGGCGCCAGGGTGCGGATCACAATGCCGGCCGCACACAAGGCGATGATCGGCGTGTCCTGCTGATAGAGCTCACGCAAGGTAGCGCCGAATTCGTGATAGACGCGGTCCGCGCCTTCCACCCGTTCGGCTAGACCATGGATCAATGCGCCAGGGTATAGCTGCGCAATCTTGCGCGCAGTCGCGAGGCTGCCATTGCCCAGAATGACAATCGCCGGAACTGGACGGGCCATCAGCCTTGCCACCTTTCACCGGGCACAATGATCAGCGAGAAGTACGGCGAGGACATCGGCTCGACCTGATCCAGCGGGACGATTTTCTGGTTGGCCATGGTCGCGCGTTCGACGTACAGCGCTCGCTCCGCCAGCCCGAGTTCTTCGAGCACCTGACGGACCTTGGGAAAGTTGCGCCCCAGCTTCATGATCACGGCGGCATCGGCATCGGCCAGACGACGCTTGAGATCGTCGGCGGGCAACACACCCGACAGCACTGACAAACTCTGATTGCGATACACCAGCGGCGCACCCAGTACCGAGGCACCGCCGAGCATCGAGCAGACACCCGGCACAACTTCGGCTTCATAACGCTCAGCCAGACGATCATGCAGGTACATGTAGGAGCCGTAGAAGAACGGATCGCCTTCGCAGATCACCGCCACGTCACGGCCAGCGTCCAGGTGCGCGGCCAGTTCTTCGCTGGCCGCATCGTAGAAGTCGCTGATCACTTGTTCATACGACAGCGGCGCCGGCAATGCTTCGGTGGTGACCGGATACACCAGCGGCAGCAGCGTTTGCGCGTCTTGCAAATGCGCCTCGATGATGCCGAAGGCATTGCCCTTTTTGCCCTTGGCGACGAAGTACGCCACCACCGGCGATTCGCGCAGCAGGCGCAGGGCTTTGACAGTAATCAGCTCCGGATCACCGGGGCCGACGCCCAGGCCGATCAAACGTCCAGGTTGCTGCATCATTCGATCTCCGTGGCGAGGGCATTGACGGCGGCGGCGGCCATGGCGCTACCGCCCAGCCGGCCTTGCATGATGACGAAAGGCACGCCACGGCTGTCTGCCGCGAGCGCTGCCTTGGATTCGGCGGCACCGACGAAGCCCACCGGGAAGCCCAGGATCAGTGCCGGTTTCGGCGCGCCGGCGTCGAGCATTTCCAACAGATAGAACAGTGCGGTCGGCGCGTTGCCGATCACCACCACGCTGCCTTCCAGGTGCGGGCGCCACAGCTCCAGCGCAGCGGCGGAACGGGTGTTGCCCAACTCACGGGCCAGCTCAGGAACGCTTTCATCGCGCAGGGTGCAGATGACTTCGTTGTTCGCAGGCAATCGCGTGCGGGTTACGCCTTCGCTGACCATCCGCGCATCGCACAGGATCGGTGCACCGGCGGCCAGCGCATCACGGCCAGCCTTGCCCGCGCCTTCGGAAAATTGCAGCCCGTCGATAGCGTCGACCATGCCGCAGGCGTGGATCACACGGACCGCGAGTTTTTCCAGGTCGGCCGGAATACGCTCGAGGTTGGCCTCGGCACGAATGATCGCGAAGGAGTTGCGATAGATCTCCTGACCGTCGCGGATGTAATCAAGCATCAAGGGGGCTCCGTGAGCGGGCGTCGAGCAAGGCTGCGACCGCTTCAATAGTAAGGTTGCGTGCGTGCAGCGCGCCGAAACCCGGCTGCGCTGCATCGCGAAAATAGAGGTCGTAATGACCGGGAGAAACCGCGAGCAACGTGACCGGTGCACTGTGCGCGGCCGCGCAGGAACGCGGACAACCGGACAGGTGCACGTTCAGTGTTTGGCCGTGACGTTGCAGCAGCGCCGCCAGTTGTCGGGCATCGCCCTTGGTGTCGGCCAGGCCTTTGCCGCAACCCGTCGAGCCGGTGCAGGCGATCAGGTGCGCCAAGGCATCGTCGACCGAGCAACGCAGACCGAGCTGTTCGAGACTGTGGATAACTTGAGCCGCAGTGTCGACATGAACACCGGGCAATAACAGGCTTTGCCAGGGTGTGAAACGCAAGCTGCCGTCACCCTGATCACGCGCCAGTTGTGCGACGCCTCTGAGCATCGCGGGATTGAGGCGACCCAGCGGCGGCACCGCGCCGATATACACACGCTCCGCCTCACGCTGTGGATGAGCGCCGATGTGCAAGACACCCGGACTTACCTTGCGCCGCCAACCCGTGATGGGCATCAACGGCACACGTTCGGCCAGACGAGCGAGAAAAACGTCGAGCGAGCATTCGGTGAGCAAATGCCGCATGCGTGTCTGCTCGGGACGCGCCAGGTCAAGAAACAACTCCAGCACCGCGACCACCAGCGCATGGCCCTGCGCCAATGACACCGCGCCCGCAGGCGGGTCCCCAAGGCAACCCGCCAGACCGAATGCAAAAACCAGTTCGCCGTCTCGCTCAGTGGCGGACAACCACAGATCATGAGGATGCTCGAGCATCGCCAGACCTTCGCCGCCATCCAGTTGCACGGCAAACTTGGCACTAAGGTCGTGAAAGTGTTCATGGCTTTGCAGCGTGGCGAGAATCTGTTCGGCCAGCGGGCGCGTGTCGAACAGCCTCTGCCGATCAATCCCGGCGCTGGGGCTGAGCATCAAATTGCGCACATCGTCGCCAGCGGCGGTGCTTGGCCCCAACCCGGCAGCCATCAGGCCATCGATCAAGGCGCCATGATCACTGCCGATCCCGCGAATTTGCAGATTGGCGCGGTTGGTCGCCTCTATTACGCCTCCGGCAAAGCGTTCGGCCGCACTGGCCACCGCGTCGGCCTGGTCCGCACTGATTGAACCGCCCTTCAACTTGATCCGGCAGATACCGCCATCCAGCGCCTGGACGATACGCAGCAACCCCGGGCAGGCCGAGGGGCGAAAGGCTAAGGACATCGGGCGTTTGTTCAAGGGGGCGACCGGCTGTGTGGGAAAGGCGCTTCGCGGGCGAAGGCGCGGTATTATGCCTGCTTTGTTCGACGGCATGAAAAGCCTGCCCGTCGGAACAGTCCGTTTGAGGACAATATTTGAGGGCTGTAGATGTCACCGTGGCTGACAGTAGTGGGAATCGGCGAAGACGGCTTCAAGGGTCTGGGCAAAAACGCCCGTCGCGCTCTGCTGGGCGCCTCGCGGATCTTCGGCGGCCAGCGGCAACTGGATTTGTTGCCCGTGTGCATCCGTGGCGAGCGGCAGTTGTGGCCCAGCCCTTTCTCCCTTGAGCCGGTTTTAGCGCTGCGCGGCGAACCGGTCTGCGTACTGGCCAGCGGCGATCCGATGTTCTTTGGCGTGGGCGCCAGCCTGGCCCGGCAGCTGTCCGGTGATGAAATGCTGATACTGCCGGCGCCCTCCTCTTGCTCGCTGGCAGCGGCGCGAATGGGCTGGCCGTTGCAGGATGTGGTCACACTTTCGGTCGTTGCTCGTCCCATCGCCGCACTCAATGCGCAGTTGTTCAGCGGTGTTCGCTTGCTGGTGTTGAGCAACGACGGCAAGAGCCCGGCCGCCATCGCGACGTTATTGCGTGAGCGCGGTTTCGGTGCGAGTCGCCTCACCGTGCTGGAACATCTGGGCGGTGCTGCCGAACGACGCATCGAGGGTGTCGCCAATGACTGGAACAATCCTGTGATCGCCGATCTGAACCTGATCGCCATCGAGTGCATCGCCGAACCCAATATGCCGCGCCTCTCCCGATTGGCCGGTCTGCCAGACTCAGCCTTCAAGCACGACGGTCAACTGACCAAGCGCGACGTGCGCGCGATCACTCTCGCTCGCCTGGCCCCGGTGCCTGGTGAGTTGATGTGGGACGTCGGCGCCGGCAGCGGTTCGATCGGCATCGAGTGGATGCGCGCCCATCCGAGTTGCCGAACGCTGGCCATCGAAGCCGATGAAAGCCGACAGTTACTAATCGAACACAACCGCGATGCGCTCGGCGTGCCCGGTCTGCAACTGATTCGCGGCAGTGCACCGCAAGCCCTGGACGGACTCGAACGCCCGGACGCGATTTTCATCGGCGGCGGCGTCACCCGCGAGGGCGTGCTCGAAACCTGCTGGGCACAACTCAAACCCGGCGGCCGACTGATCGTCAACGCCGTCACGTTGCAAAGTGAAATGACCTTGATGGCCTGGCGCGAGCAGCACGGCGGCGAGCTGACGCGGATCCATATCGCCCAAGCGCAACCGTTGGGAGACTTCGATACCTGGCGTCAAGCGTTGCCGATTACCTTGCTGGAAGTGACGAAGCCTTTCGATGCGTGACGAAACCGCCGAACAACCCGCACCGCTGCGCAGCGGCCTGACCACCGGCAGCTGCGCCACCGCCACCAGCCTTGCGGCGGCGCGCCTGCTGCTCAGTGGCGTGGAAGCGGACGCCGTTGAAATCATTCTGCCCAAAGGCAAACAGGTGCAAATGCGCCTGGAATTCTGTCGACTGACGGACGACGGCGCCGAAGCCGGAACAATCAAGGACGCCGGCGATGATCCGGACGTGACCCACGGCGCCCTGCTCTTTTCCCAAGTGCGCCTGCGCCGCGAGCCGGGCATTCGGTTCAATGCTGGCCGTGGCGTTGGCACCGTCACCCGGCCCGGGCTGGTGCTGAACGTCGGCGAACCGGCAATCAACCCGGTGCCGCGCAAAATGATCAGCGAGCACCTGACGCTGCTGGCCGAGGAGCTTGATTACCCGGGCGGCTTCGAGGTCACGGTGAACGTCGAGGACGGCGAAGCCCTGGCGCTGAAAACTATGAACCCGCGCCTGGGGATTCTCGGCGGGCTGTCGATCCTCGGCACCAGCGGCATCGTCCGGCCGTTTTCCTGTGCGGCCTACATCGCCTCGATCCATCAGGGCATCGACGTGGCAAAAACCAACGGTTATCTGCACATCGCCGCATGCACCGGCAATGCCAGTGAAGACACCATGCGCCGGGTCTACGACTTGCCGGAAATCGCCTTGATCGAAATGGGCGACTTCGTCGGCGCAGTGCTCAAACATCTGCGCAAAGTGCCTGTGGATAAACTCAGCCTCTGCGGTGGTTTCGGCAAGATCAGCAAACTGGCGGCCGGGCACATGGATTTGCACAGTCGACATTCGAGCATCGACCTGCCGCAACTGGCCGAGTGGGCGGCAGCGATTGGCGCCGATGAGGCGTTGCAGCAAGGGATTCGCGAAGCCAACACCAGCCAGCAAGCCTTGGCGATGGCCAGCGCTGCCGGGATCGCCCTGGGTGATGTGGTGTGTCAGCACGCATTGGACTTTGCTCGCAGCGTGGTGCCGGCGCAGGTTCAGGTCGAAGTGTTCGCCATTGATCGCCAGGGCGGGATTGTTGGCCATGCGGGAGCTATTCAATGAAGCGCGTGTTGTTGCTCGGTGGCGTGACGGAAGCCTTGGCCATCGCCCGGACCCTCGGGCCGGAACACATCTATAGCCTGGCCGGCGTGGGGCGCGTGCCAACAGATTTGACCTGCCAGGTTCGCGTTGGCGGTTACGGCGGTGCCGAAGGGCTGGCGCAGTTCATTCGGAATGAAGGGATCGACCTGTTGCTGGACGCCACCCATCCCTACGCCGCACAAATCAGCCAGAACGCCGCCGCCGCTGCGCGGTTGAGCGGTATTGCCTGCTGGGCGTTAAGGCGCCCGGCCTGGCAACCACAGGCCGGGGATGACTGGCGGGATGTCAGCGACTGGGCCGAGTTGATCGAGGCCCTCAAACCTTTCCACAGACCGTTGTTCACCCTCGGCCGCGAACCGTTGCAACATTTGCATGAAATCCCGCAAGAGCAATTCTGGACCTTGCGCGCACTGGACGTTTACCCCGGCAACGAACGCTGCGAAGTCATCGGCGCGCGTGGGCCGTTTCTGATTGAAGATGAACGTGCGCTGTTTGAACGTCGGCAGATTGATGTGCTGATCAGCAAGAACAGCGGCAGCACGGCGACCGAGCCGAAGCTGGAAGTGGCTCGGGAGCGTGGGATGCCGGTGATTGTTTTGCAGCGGCCAGTGTTGCCGGGGGTTGATCGGGAGTTTGGGTCGGTGAATGACGTGTTGGCAGCCCTGACAGCAGAAACCACCACATAACCTGTAGCAGCTGGCGAAGCCTGCGTTCGGTTCGGGCCGCGTTCGGACGCAGCAGTCGTAAAATCAAACGCCTCGGTCTTTCAGGTTAATCGTGGATGCAGGATTTACGGCTGCTGCGCAGCCGAACGCAGGCTTCGCCAGCTGCTATAAAAAATGTGCAACGCCCTACATATCCATCGGATCTCACGCACAAGATCATCCAAATCGGCTGACTTGTGTGCCCATAACCCCGTCCCTATATTTCGGTGCTCCACGAATGTAACGAGGAATGCCGTATGCCTGAAAAATTCACTCGTTTCGATATTGCCGAGTTTCTCCTGACACCTGCCGATATGTGGAATTACCTCAAGGCCAGTGAGAAGGAAGATTCGGGAGATGGGGATTTCGTTCGTTTGGCGTTCAGAGACGTCAAACAGACCATCCGCGCACGAATCCAAAGTGACCCACAATTTGCTCAGGCATTAAGAATCGAAGTCGCTACACTCTTTCAAAACGGCGAGGCTGAGCTCGCACGCCGGCTGCACGACATGCTTACTGACGCGCTGCGACACCACACCGCACGCCGCTTTTTTACTTATCGGCCCTGATCAGGCTAAATAGCCGCGCCTGATCCCCCACCCAACCGGATTTGTCCCATGTCCCGACAACGGCTCGCATTTGCCTGGATCGCCTGCTTCGCAGTGCTGTTCAACATGCTCGCCATGCCGATGTCAGGAGCGATGGCACAGACGGCGAAATCACCCGCCGAGCAGTTGTTGTGGGGCAGTTTCTGTTCCGCCAGCGGCACGAAAATGGTGGCGATTTCCCTGGGCGATATCGAACAGAAAGCCCCGCAGAACGACGAGCATTCCAACATGCAGCATTGCTGGTGCTGTTCAGGTTCCGCGCCGTTGGTGGCGTTGCCCGGGCATGTGCCACAACTGTATTTTGCGCGTTTCGAGGCCAATCGAAGCCTGCCTCACGCCTCTCTCTATACACCGACACCGCGCCAGCAATGGCCAAGCCTCAATCCCCGCGCATCCCCTCTGGTGTGATTCCTTCTCGCAATTGACCTGCGTTTTGAATCGTTCTGGAGAACTGCCATGTTGAACAAACTCATCGTCCTGGCTGTGTTGCTGCTGCCTGCCTGTTTTGCCAATGCTCACGAATACAAGGCCGGGGAGCTGGAGATCGCTCATCCGTGGTCGCAGGAGTTGCCGCCCAACGCGCCAACAGTCGCGGCGTATTTCGTGATTCACAACAGCGGTAAAACGGCCGACCGACTGCTCAGCGTCGACTCACCCATTGCAGGCGAAGCCCAGTTGCACGAGCACGTCATGCAAAACGATCTGATGAAAATGCAGCAGGTGCCGAGCGTCGACATTCCTGCCGGCGGCAACGTCACCTTTGCGCCGATGGCCTATCACGTGATGCTGGTAAACCTGAAAGACCGCAGCCTGCTGAGCGACGGCAAACGCTTCCCGCTGACAATGCATTTCGAGAAATCCGGCGACGTGACGGTCGAAATCTCAGTGCAGAAGAAGCCACCGGAAGACATGCAGACGCACGCCCACGCCCAGTAAACGGCTGACCCAAAACACCCATGCGCCCGCTTAGCGCCAGGTCATCCGCACACCGTCGTCAGCCGTTAAGCCTGACGCGCGGTAGCTGGATCAGCCTGTTCGCCATGTTGATGATCTTTATCGGCCCGCTGATTTCTCAGTCGATGCCGATGGATCAACGCGCCTCCTCGATGACCATGAACATGTCGATGGACATGAGCATGGACATGAGCATGGACATGTCGGCGATGGAGCACGCCGACCACAGCGCGCAAACCACCGCCGAACACTGCCCGCCAAAAGCCTCACATCACGCGCTCTGGGAAAAATGCGGCTATTGCAGCCTGCTGTTCAATTGCCCGGCGCTGACCGGCGGCCAGTCCTTCGTCGCATTCGACACGCCAAAAGCCACCACCTTCACCACACCCTCCCCTCGCCTGGGCCACGCCCGGCAAACCTTCTTCCCCGGCGCCCGCACCCGCGCCCCGCCCATCGCCGCGTAAACACCCCCTCCGATCTCACACGGTTTCGAAGACAACCACAGCAACCTGTGGGAGCGAGCTTGCTCCCACAAGGATCGCGCAGGCTGCCGGCCGTGTCGTTTACGACTGTTCGATGGAAATTGTCATGTCCAGGTTTTCTGCTGACACACGCTTGAGCGCTGCCCAAGCGTCTTTTGCCCCGAACGAATCCAGTATTCGTTTCAGGCACGCCACCGCCTTCCTTTGCGGTGCACTGCTGACACCGATGGTGCTGGCCGATGAACACGCCGGTCACAGCGAAGAACTGAGCCCGACGGTGATCACTGCCATCGCGCCGAGTTCGCCGTTGACCATCGTCACCAACCCCAAGGACCCGCGCCAACCGGTGCCGGCCAGCGACGGTGGCGACTACCTGAAAACCATTCCCGGCTTCGCCCTGGTGCGCAATGGCGGCACCAACGGCGACCCGGTACTGCGCGGCATGTTCGGCTCGCGGCTGAACATCCTCACCAACGGCGGCCAGTTGCTCGGCGCCTGCCCCGGCCGAATGGACGCACCGACCTCGTACATTTCACCGGAAACCTACGACAAACTGACCGTCATCAAAGGCCCACAAACTGTGCTCTGGGGACCGGGCGCGTCGGCCGGAACCATCCTTTTCGATCGAGAGCCGGAAAGCTTCGGTGAACTCGGCACGCGGGTGAACGCCAGCGTGCTGGCGGGCTCCAACGGCCGTTTCGACAAAGTAGTGGACGCCGCTGCCGGCGGGCCATTGGGTTACGTGCGAGTGATCGGCAACACCGCGCATGCCGACGACTACCAGGACGGAAACAACGACACCGTGCCGTCGCGCTACGACAAGTGGAATGGCGACGTCGCGGTGGGATGGACCCCGGACGCCGACACCCTGCTGGAACTCACCGCCGGCAAGGGCGATGGCGAAGCGCGTTACGCTGGGCGCAGCATGGACGGTTCGCAGTTCAAGCGCGAAAGCCTGGGCCTGCGGTTTGAGAGGTCGAACATCGGCGATGTGCTGGATAAGGTCGAGGCGCAGATCTACTACAACTACGCCGACCACGTGATGGACAACTACACCCTGCGCACGCCGTCCGGCACCGGAATGATGGCAGGTCCCATGGCCTCCAACGTCGACCGTCGAACCCTCGGCGCACGGATCAAAGCCACCTGGCGCTGGGCCGATGTGCAGTTGATCAGCGGCATCGATGCGCAGACCAGCGAACACCGCCAGCGCAGCGCCATGGGCATCGACGTCTACAAGGAATTGCCGCGCAACAAGGACGCCGACTTCCATAACTACGGCGTGTTCAGCGAACTGACCTGGTACGCCGCCGACCGTGACCGGCTGATTACCGGCGCGCGCCTGGACCGTGCTTCGGCCAAGGATTTCCGGCAGACCACTGGCTCCGGGATGATGGCGCGCCCCAACCCGACCGCCGACGACACCCGTGCCGACACACTGCCAAGCGGCTTCATCCGTTACGAGCATGACCTGGCCGACAGCCCGACCACGCTGTATGCCGGCCTCGGTCACACCCAGCGTTTCCCGGATTACTGGGAGCTGTTTTCACCCAAGTCCGGCCCCGCCGGCTCGGTGAATGCCTTCGACTCGATCAAGCCTGAAAAAACCACCCAGCTCGACTTCGGCCTGCAATACAGGACCGAAGGCCTCGAAGCCTGGGCCTCGGGCTACATCGGGCAGGTGCGCGACTACATCCTGTTCAACTACACGCCAACAATGATGGGCATGACCTCGCAAGCACAGAACATCGATGCGCGGATCATGGGCGGCGAATTGGGGGCGGCCTACAAGCTGACCAGCAACTGGAAAGCCGATGCGACCCTGGCCTACGCCTGGGGCAAAAACAGTAGCGACGGCAACGCACTGCCGCAAATGCCGCCGCTGGACGCACGTTTCGGCCTGACCTACAGCGAAGACAACTGGAGCGCCGGGGCCTTGTGGCGAGTGGTCGCGGCGCAAAACCGCATCGACCAGAACAAGGGCAACGTGGTCGGCAAGGACTTCGACAAGACCTCAGGCTTTGGCGTGTTCTCGCTCAATGGCGCGTACCGGATCAACAAAAACTGGAAGGTCAGCACCGGCGTCGACAACCTGTTCGGCAAGGCGTACGCCGAGCACTTGAACCTGGCCGGCAACGCCGGTTTCGGCTACCCGGCCAATGACCCGCAAGCCATTAAAGAACCGGGGCGCACGCTCTGGACCAAGGTGGACATGAGCTTCTAAAAGCATCGCGAGCAGGCTCGCTCCCACATGAACAGTGTTGATCCTGTGGGAGCGAGCCTGCTCGCGATCGGTTGCGCAGCAACCGCAAACAAACAACTAAAAGATCCATGCCAAAGCGGAGCACACGTGATGAAACAGCCCAAAGTGAATTTCTACAACCTGGCCTGGCGTTGGCATTTCTATGCCGGTCTGTTCGTCGCGCCTTTCATGGTGATGCTGGCCCTGACCGGCATCATTTACCTGTTCAAGCCGCAACTTGACCCGCTGATGTACGGCAGCCTGCTGAACGTCCCGGCCGGGCACCACAGCGTCCCGGCCGATGACTTGCTCAAGCGGGTGAAAGAGGCTTATCCACACGCCACGATCAAGCAGTATTTGCCACCGGTCAACGCCGCACGCAGCGCGCAATTTGTCGTGCTCGATGGTGGTAACGAGCTCAACGTTTTCGTCGCCCCCTACCACGGCGATGTCCTCGGCGAACAAGACGCGAAAAAGAATCTGCAAGCCGTTACGCGAGCGATTCATGGCGAATTGATGATCGGCACCGTCGGTGATCGACTGATCGAACTGGCCGCCGGTTGGGGCGTGGTGTTGGTGGTCTCCGGCGTCTTTCTGTGGTGGCCGCGCGGCCAGGCAGCCGGCATCCTGTGGCCACGTTTGAGCAGTCGCGGTCGAGTGCTCTGGCGTGACCTGCACGCGGTGACCGGGTTCTGGGGCGCGACGTTGCTGCTGGTGATGCTGCTCAGCGGCATGACCTGGACCGGGTTCTGGGGCAAGCAATACGCGCAAGTGTGGAACGTCTTTCCGGCAGCGATGTGGGACAACGTGCCCAAGTCCGATGTCGAGGCCCGCAGCCTCAACACCGCCACCCGCCAGACCGTGCCTTGGGCAATGGAAAACACGCCGATGCCAATGTCCGGCGACCACGCCGAACACATGGCCCACGGTAGCGCGCAAGCGGGCCCCGCCGCGCCGACCATCAGCTTGCAGGACGTGCAGAACATCGCTGTGCAACGCAAGGTCGAACCGGGCTACAGCATCACCTTGCCGACCACTGCGACTGGCGTGTTCACCATCGCGGTGTTCGCCGACGACCCGCGCAATGACGCCACGCTGCATGTGGATCAGTACACCGGCGACGTCCTCGCCGACGTGCGTTTCGAGCAGTACGGCACCGTCGCCCGCGCAACGGAAATCGGCGTGATGTTGCATGAAGGCAAAATGTTCGGCCCGCTCAATCAGATCATCATCCTGCTGATCTGCCTGATGATTCTGCTCAGCGCCGTCAGCGGTGTGGTGATCTGGTGGAAGCGCCGCCCACAAGGAAAATTCGGTGTTCCGCCGCTGCGCCACGACTTGCCGAAATGGAAAACCGCGATGGTCATCATGTTCGCATTGGCGGTGGCGTTCCCGTTGGTGGGCGCTTCGCTAGTGGTGGTTTGGCTGCTGGATCGGGTGCTGCTGTCGCGATTCAATCGGCAAACTGAATCGGCCTCACCTTCATCATGAAGCGGGCGAGATGCGCGGGTTAGAGGGATCTGTAGACTTCCCGCGCTTATCTCATAGTTATTTTTAGTGTTACTGTGTAACGCACTATTTATGTTCGGGCTCAAAGGGCCCTTCGCGAGCAGGCTCGCTCCCACAGGGATTTACGCAATACCTGTGAGAGCGAGCCTGCTCGCGAAAGCGTCATCAGCATCCCCCAATATCTCAGAGCAAATGCATGACCTCGCTGAACCTCACGAACCTCGCCTGGACACCTCTGGGCCACGGCCATTGCCATCACCAGTTCCAACTGCGTGATGCAACCTTGCACGTGCTCCCTGGTGAGTTCGTCGGTCTGATCGGCCCCAACGGCAGCGGCAAAACCAGCCTGCTGCGCTGTGCCTGGCGCTTCAGCAAACCCGAGCACGGCGAGGTCCGGCTCGACCACCACAACGTCTGGAAACAATCCTCACGCTGGTGCGCGCAACGCATCGCCGTGGTCCTGCAGGAATTCCCCGACGCCTTCGGCCTCACCGTCGACGAAGTCGTCGCCATGGGCCGCACACCGCACAAAGGTCTGTTCGACGGCGACACCCTGGAGGACAGAAAACTCGCAACCCAGGCCCTGGAATCAGTCGGCCTCAAAGGCTTCGAGGATCATGCCTTCGGCACCCTCTCCGGCGGTGAAAAACAGCGCGTGATCCTCGCCCGCGCCCTGGCACAGCAGCCGCAAATGCTGATCCTCGACGAGCCGACCAATCACCTCGACCCGCGCTATCAGCTCGAACTGTTGCGACGGGTCAAACACCTGAAGATCGGCACCCTGGCGAGCATTCACGACCTCAACCTCGCAGCCGCTTTCTGCGATCGACTGTACGTGATCAACCACGGCCGCATCGTCGCCAGCGGCACGCCCAAAGAAGTCCTGACCGCCCCACTGCTGCGCGACGTGTTCGGCGTCGAAGCGCTGATCGATGAGCATCCCTTGCACGGCTACCCACGAATCACCTGGATCACCCAACCATGACTTTGCGTTCCCTGCTTTGCGCCGCTCTGTTGCTGGGCAATGCCCAAGCATTTGCCGAGGCCACTCACTACCCGTTGACCGTGCAGAGCTGCAACCGCGAAGTGACCTTCAAGCAAGCGCCGAAACACGCGGTCAGCCACGACATCAACATGACCCAGATGATGCTCGCCCTCGGCCTGAAACCCAGCATGGCCGGGTATAGCGGTGTGACCGGCTGGAAGTCGGTCACGCCCCAGATGCAGACCATCCTCGATGGCTTGCCGGAGCTGGCGGCCAAGTACCCGTCGGTGGAAACCCTGCTCAACGCCAACGTTGATTTCTTCTTCGCCGGTTGGGATTACGGCATGCGCGTGGGCGGTGACCTCACGCCGCAAACGTTGCAGCCACTGGGCATCGATGTCTACGAGCTGACCGAGTCCTGCGCGTTCGTGATGAAGCGTCCGCCGGCCAGTCTGGAAGACACCTACAACGACCTGCGCAACCTCGGCAAAATCTTCGACGTGCAGAATCGCGCCAATGCCCTGATCGCCCAGATGCAATCTCAGGTCGCCGAAGTGCGCAAGGATCTGCCGGCAGACAAACCTCGCGTCTTCCTCTATGACAGCGGTGAAGACCGCGCCATGACTTCCGGTCGCCTCGGTATGCCGCAAGCGCTGATCGACGCCGCTGGCGGGCGCAATATTCTGGATGACGTCGAAGCGAGTTGGACCCGGGTCAACTGGGAGAACGTGGTCGAGCGCAATCCGCAGGTGATCGTCATCGTCGATTACGGCGAAGTCACCGCCGAACAGAAAGAGCAATTTCTGCTCAACAACAAGGCGCTGCAATCGGTGGACGCGATCAAGAACCAGCGCTTCATCGTGATTCCGTATGTGCAGGCCACGCCGGGGATCGACAATGTGCTGGCAGTTGAAACCCTGGCCAAGGGTTTCCAAGGCAAATGATCAATTGTCGCTACGCCTTGTTGCTGGTGGCCCTCGGCGCGTTGTTGCTGGTGTCGTGCGTGGTGTCGCTGGGCTTTGGCCCGGCGCGGGTGCCGGTGGATGTGGTGTGGCGGATTCTGTTGCACAAGATTTTCGGTTTCGGCGTGCCGGACTGGGCCGCCGGGCAGGAACACATCGTCTGGCTGATTCGCGTGCCGCGCATGCTATTGGGTGCGTTGGTGGGCGCCGGGCTCGCGCTGATCGGTGCGGTGCTGCAAGCGGTGACGCGCAATCCACTGGCCGATCCGCATTTGCTCGGGGTCACCTCCGGCGCGACCCTCGGTGCCGTGATCGTGGTGCTGCATGTCGGTGAAATCGTTGGCCTGCTGACCTTGCCGATCGCGGCGTTTATCGGCGCGTTGCTGAGCATGCTGATTGTGCTGATGATCGCCAACCGCAACGGGCGGCTGGACAGTGATCGGCTGCTGTTGTGCGGCGTGGCGGTGTCCTTCGTGATGATGGCGATCGCCAATCTGCTGCTGTTTCTTGGCGATCACCGCGCGAGTTCGGCGGTGATGTTCTGGATGCTCGGTGGGCTCGGGTTGGCACGTTGGGAGTTGCTGGCGGTACCGGCGGCCAGCGTGTTGCTCGGGTTGGTGTTGTTGCTGGGAATGGCTCGGCCACTGAATGCGTTGATGGCAGGTGAGCAGACGGCCGTGACCCTCGGACTCAATGCTCGCACCGTGCGGTTACGGGTGTTTTTGATTGCGTCGCTGATGACCGGGGTGTTGGTGTCGATCAGCGGGTCTATCGGGTTTGTCGGGCTGATGGTGCCGCACATTGCGCGGCGTCTGGTCGGGGCGGAGCATCGGCGATTGCTGCCGGTGTGCGTGTTGTTGGGCAGCCTCTTTCTCGTCTGGGTCGACGTCGCCGCCCGCACCCTGATCGCCCCCGAAGACTTGCCCATCGGCGTCGCCACCGCGGCCATCGGTGGCTTGTTTTTCATCGGCCTCATGCGCCGCCGCTGAACCCTTGTGGGAGCGAGCCTGCTCGCGAAGACGGCGGCACATTCAAAATCCTTGTGCCTGATTAACCGCATTCGCGAGCAGGCTCGCCCCCACATTTGATCTGTTGTGCCCGCCCCAATGTGGCGCACCTCTTCGCACCAACGCGCCAGGCGCGTTCCTTCATGGTGCGTCGCCCAAACCGCGCAACCGCTCTAATACGACATTTCCCTGCCTTTTGCCGACCAGGCACAGCCCTTGCTAAAGACCCTTCAGTAGTCCGCATCTGCCAATCAAGAAAATTCATAAGTTCATGGAGATCGCACAATGAAGCGTCGCAGCTTGATCAAGGCTTTCACACTTTCGGCAAGCATTGCCGCGATGGGCATGACCTGGAGCCTCCAGGCCGCCGAGACCATCAAGGTCGGTATTCTGCATTCGTTGTCCGGCACCATGGCGATCTCCGAAACGTCGCTCAAAGACATGGCGCTGATGACCATCGATGAGATCAACGCCAAGGGTGGCGTCAACGGCAAGATGCTGGAGCCGGTGGTGGTCGACCCGGCGTCGAACTGGCCGCTGTTCGCTGAAAAGGGCCGTCAACTGCTGACTCAGGACAAGGTCGCCGTGGTGTTCGGTTGCTGGACGTCGGTGTCGCGTAAATCGGTGTTGCCAGTGTTCGAAGAGCTCAACGGCCTGCTGTTCTACCCGGTGCAATACGAAGGTGAAGAGATGTCGCCGAACGTGTTCTACACCGGCGCCGCGCCGAACCAGCAAGCGATCCCGGCAGTGGAATACCTGATGAGCGAAGAAGGCGGCAGCGCCAAGCGTTACTTCCTGTTGGGCACCGACTACGTCTACCCGCGCACCACCAACAAAATCCTGCGCTCGTTCCTGCACTCCAAAGGCGTAGCCGACAAGGACATCGAAGAGGTCTACACCCCGTTCGGTCATAGCGATTACCAAACCATCGTGGCCAACATCAAAAAATTCTCGGCCGGTGGCAAGACGGCGGTCATCTCCACCGTCAACGGCGACTCCAACGTGCCTTTCTACAAAGAGCTGGCCAACCAGGGCCTGAAAGCCACCGACGTTCCGGTCGTGGCGTTCTCGGTCGGCGAAGAAGAACTGCGCGGCATCGACACCAAACCGCTGGTGGGCAACCTCGCGGCATGGAACTACTTCGAATCGGTCGAGAACCCGGCGAACAAGAAATTCGTCGCCGACTGGAAAGCCTACGCCAAGAAACACAACCTGCCGGGCGCCGACAAAGCGGTGACCAACGACCCGATGGAAGCCACCTACGTGGGCATCCATATGTGGGCGCAAGCGGCTGAGAAAGCCAAATCCACCGACGTCGACAAAGTCCGCGAAGCCCTCGCCGGCCAGACCTTTGCCGCGCCGTCGGGTTACACGCTGACCATGGACAAGACCAACCACCACCTGCACAAACCGGTGATGATCGGCGAGATTCAGGCAGATGGTCAGTTCAACGTGGTGTGGCAGACCGAGGGGCCGATCCGTGCCGAGCCGTGGAGCCCGTTCATCTCGGGTAACGACAAGAAGCCGGATTATGCGGTGAAGAGCAACTGAGGCGGATCTGGAGTTTGGGGCGGGCTTGAAACCTACCCCTCACCCTAACCCTCTCCCCAGAGGGGCGAGGGGACTGACCGAGTCGTCTGGTCGAAATACTGCGACCTGCAATCTCAAGTCGAACTCAGGTTTTGAAGAGCATGAAGATCAGCTCCCTTTCCCCCTCTCCCCTCTGGGGAGAGGGCTGGGGTGAGGGGTCGATTTAACAGGATCACCACATATGCCCACTGCCCTTTACCGCTTCATCCTCGCCCTCGCGCTGCTATTGCCGATGGCCTCCCACGCCAGCGACGCCGAAGACTTCGTCGCGGCCAATCCCGTGCAGCAAGCCAAGCTTCTGGAAGCCTGGGCTGCGCAGCCCGATCCGGCCCGTATCGAGCTGATCAACGCCCTGCAGCAAGGCGAGTTGACCATCGACGGCCAACCGAAAACCCTGCGCCTGAACAACCGCCTGCGGGGTCTGATCGACACCGCACTGGCCAGCCACCAATTGCTCGCCACCGACGCCAATACCCGTCTGGCCGCCGCACAGCAATTACAGAAAAGCGCCAAACCGGCGCAGTTGAAATTTCTCGACCAGCAACTGGCTGGCGAAAAAGATGAAAGTGTCCATGCCGCTTTGAGCCTGGCCCTGGCCAATCTGCAACTGGTGGACACCGACCCGGCCGTACGCCTCGCCGCTGTTCGCCTGCTCGGTGAAACCGGCGACCCACTGGCTCGTACTCGCCTCGACAGCCTGCTGCAACCCGGTGTCGAAGCCGACGCCACTGTGCGCACCGCTGCCGAAACCAGCCTCGCTCAGGTCAAACGCAAACTGTTGATTGGCGAGATCCTCGGCCAAGCCTTCAGCGGCATGTCACTCGGTTCGATCCTGCTACTAGCGGCCCTCGGTCTGGCGATCACCTTCGGCCTGCTCGGCGTGATCAACATGGCTCACGGCGAGATGCTGATGCTCGGCGCTTACTCGACCTACGTGGTGCAGCTGATGTTCCAGCGCTTCGCCCCGCAAGCCATCGAGTTCTACCCGCTGATCGCCTTGCCGGTGGCATTTTTCGTCACCGCCGCCATCGGCATGGCGCTGGAACGCACGGTGATTCGCCACCTCTATGGCCGTCCATTGGAAACCCTGCTCGCCACGTGGGGCATCAGCCTGATGCTGATTCAGCTTGTTCGGTTGGTGTTCGGCGCGCAGAACGTTGAAGTGGCCAACCCGGCCTGGCTGTCGGGCGGGATTCAAGTGCTGCCCAACCTGGTGCTGCCGTACAACCGCATCGTGATCATCGCGTTTGCATTGTTTGTGGTGGTGCTGACCTGGTTGCTGCTGAACAAGACGCGCCTGGGTTTGAACGTGCGCGCCGTCACCCAGAACCGCAACATGGCCGCTTGCTGCGGCGTACCCACCGGGCGTGTCGACATGATCGCCTTCGGCCTCGGCTCGGGCATCGCTGGCCTTGGTGGCGTGGCCCTGAGTCAGATCGGCAACGTCGGCCCAGACCTCGGCCAGAGCTACATCATCGACTCGTTTCTGGTTGTGGTGCTCGGTGGCGTCGGCCAATTGGCCGGTAGTGTGCTCGCCGCGTTCGGCCTCGGCATCGCCAACAAAATTCTCGAACCGCAGATCGGTGCCGTGCTCGGCAAGATCCTGATCCTCGCGCTGATCATTCTGTTCATCCAGAAACGTCCGCAAGGCCTCTTCGCACTGAAAGGACGGGTGATCGACTGATGAACCAGCCACTGATGCTCACGGCCACGCAAAAGGCCGGCCCCAAAATCACGATCGCTGTCGGCGCGGTGATCCTCGTTCTGTTGCTGGCGTTGCCGCTGCTGTCGTTGTTGTCGCCGGACAGCGCGTTTCACGTCTCGGCTTACACGCTGACGCTGGTGGGCAAGATTCTTTGCTATGCCATCGTCGCCCTCGCGCTGGATCTGGTCTGGGGATACGCCGGTCTGTTATCTCTCGGCCATGGCTTGTTCTTCGCCCTCGGCGGCTACGCGATGGGCATGTACCTGATGCGCCAGGCTTCCGGTGATGGTTTGCCGGCATTCATGACGTTCCTGTCGTGGACCGAATTACCGTGGTACTGGACCGGCACCAGCAGCTTCCTCTGGTCGATGTGTCTGGTGGTGTTGGCGCCAGGGTTGCTGGCGCTGGTGTTCGGCTTCTTCGCCTTCCGCTCGCGGATCAAGGGCGTGTATTTCTCGATCATGACCCAGGCCCTGACCTTCGCCGGGATGCTCCTGTTCTTCCGCAATGAAACCGGGTTTGGCGGCAACAACGGCTTCACCAATTTCCGCACCATCCTCGGCTTCGGCATCACCGAACCGGGGACTCGCGCGGTGCTGTTTTTCGCCACCGTGGTGTTGCTGGTGGCAAGTCTGTTTATCGGCTGGCGGCTGGCGCAAAGCAAGTTCGGCCGGGTGTTGACCGCCCTGCGGGACGCGGAAAACCGCCTGATGTTCTGCGGTTACGATCCGCGCGGTTTCAAGCTGTTCGTCTGGGTGTTGAGCGCAGTGTTGTGCGGCCTGGCCGGCGCGCTGTATGTGCCGCAAGTCGGGATCATTAACCCGAGTGAAATGTCGCCGACCAACTCCATCGAGGCCGCCGTCTGGGTAGCGCTGGGTGGTCGCGGCACGCTGATCGGCCCGCTGCTCGGTGCCGGTGTGGTCAACGGGATGAAGAGCTGGTTTACCGTAGCCTTCCCGGAATACTGGCTGTTCTTCCTCGGCGCGCTGTTCATCGTCGTGACCCTGTACCTGCCCAAAGGCGTGATCGGTCTGCTGAAAAAAAGGGGTGAACAATGAGAGTGACCGCGACGGCTGAATTCATGCTCGAACCGGCGTTTTTTCCGCCACTGGAACCCAACAGGGACGCCGGCAGCAGCCGTGACGCCATCGGCCTCGGCCAGCGCGTCGGCCCCGGCCTGAACACTCGCCATGGCACGATCCTGACCCTGGAAGACATCAGCGTCAGCTTCGATGGTTTCAAGGCGCTGAACGATCTGACCCTGTACATCGGCGTCGGCGAACTGCGCTGCATCATCGGCCCCAACGGCGCGGGCAAGACCACGCTGATGGACGTGATCACCGGCAAGACCCGGCCCAGTCACGGCAAGGCCTGGTTCGGTGAAACCCTCGACCTGACGCAGATGAGCGAAGTGCAAATCGCCCAGGCCGGCATCGGTCGCAAGTTCCAGAAGCCGACAGTGTTCGAAGCCTTGAGCGTTTTTGAAAACCTGGAACTGGCGCAGAAAACCGACAAATCGGTGTGGGCCAGCCTGCGGGCTCGCCTGAGTGGCGAACAGAAAGACCGCATCAGCGAAGTGCTGGACACCATTCGCCTGACCACGTCGGTCAATCGCCCAGCGGGTTTGTTGTCCCACGGTCAGAAGCAGTTTCTGGAAATCGGCATGTTGCTGATGCAGGACCCGCAACTCTTGTTGCTCGACGAGCCGGTGGCGGGCATGACCGACGCCGAAACCGAATTCACCGCCGAACTGTTCAAGAGCCTCGCTGGCAAGCATTCGCTAATGGTGGTGGAACACGACATGGGCTTCGTCGGCTCCATCGCCGACCACGTCACCGTGTTGCACCAGGGCAGCGTGCTGGCCGAAGGGTCGCTGGAGCAGGTGCAGGACAACGAGCGCGTGATCGAGGTTTATCTCGGTCGATAGGCATGGTGAAGATTGCTTTTATGTGGGAGCGAGCCTGCTCGCGAATGCGGGACGTCAGGCAACTCATAGGTTGAATGTGCCTGCGCCTTCGCGAGCAGGCTCGCTCCCACAGGGGATTGAAGGGGATTTTAAGATGCTGCAAGTCGACAAGCTGCACCAGTATTACGGCGGTAGCCACATCCTGCGCGGCCTGACGTTTGACGTGAAGGTCGGCGAAGTCACCTGCCTGCTCGGCCGTAACGGCGTCGGCAAGACCACCCTGCTCAAGTGCCTGATGGGTTTGTTGCCGGCCAAAGAAGGCGCGGTGAACTGGGAAGGCAAAACGATCACCGCGTTCAAGCCACACCAGCGGGTTCACGCCGGGATCGCTTACGTGCCTCAGGGTCGGGAAATTTTCGGTCGGTTGACGGTGGAAGAAAACCTGTTGATGGGCCTGTCGCGATTTCCCGGCGCTGAAGCCAAGGAAGTCCCGGCGTTCATCTACGAGCTGTTTCCGGTGCTGCTGCAGATGAAGCAACGCCGCGGCGGCGACTTGTCCGGTGGCCAACAGCAGCAATTGGCGATCGGCCGAGCGTTGGCCAGCCGTCCACGCCTGCTGATTCTCGACGAGCCCACCGAAGGCATCCAGCCATCGGTGATCAAGGAAATCGGCGCAGTGATCAAGAAGCTTGCGGCCCGTGGTGATATGGCGATTTTGCTGGTGGAGCAGTTCTACGATTTCGCCGCCGAACTGGCCGATCAGTATCTGGTGATGTCCCGGGGCGAAATCGTGCAACAGGGTCGCGGAGAAAATATGGAAGCCGAGGGTGTACGCGGTCTGGTTACGATCTAACCTGTAGCGTCCTGACGATAATTAGAAGCCATGAATTTACCTCTTCCCACTGCCCTGTTTACCCCGAGCTGGCACGCCGAGCTGGAACTCGGCTACGCCCGATTCGGCGACAGTACGCGCCCGGTCCAGCGCCGGCACAAAGGCCCGCTGCGGGTGCAGAAGCACCTGTATGCCGAAGGGCCTGAGGTCTGCCAGCACATCATTGTTCACCCACCGGGCGGGATTGCCGGTGGTGACCGGCTGGATATCTCGGCCAGTGTCGGCCGTGATGCCTGGGCGCAAATCACCAGCCCCGGCGCGGCCAAGTGGTATCGAGCGGCAGGGCCCGCTTATCAGAAGCTCGACTTGAAAGTAGCTGCCGGCGCGACACTGGAATGGCTTCCCCAGGAAACCATTATCTTCAGCGACGCCCAGGCGGAGCTCGGCACTTCGATTGATCTGGAAGGCGATGCCCGGTTGTTTTACTGGGACGTGGTGGCGCTGGGCCGGCCGGCCAGTGGCGAGCGTTTCGACCTCGGGCATTTTCAGGCGCAGCTGGACATCCGTCGCGACGGCCAGTTGCTCTGGCATGAACGCCAGCGCATTGTCGGAGGCGATGGTTTGCTTGATTCACCTATTGGGCTGGATGGGCAACCGGTGTTTGCGACCCTGTTGGTGACCGGCGACATCGATAGCGACTTACTGGAGAAATGCCGTTCGCTGCCCAATGACGTACGGGGAGATCTGACCCAGTTGCCGGGGCTTCTGGTTGCACGGTGCCTGGCCAGTGAAGCGCTGCTGGCGCGGGGTTGGTTGATTGATTTGTGGCGATTGCTCCGGCCTGCTTTGCTCGGCCGCGAAGCTATCCCACCGCGAATATGGAGCACCTGAAACACGATTCAATGTGGGAGCGAGCCTGCTCGCGAAAGCGGTGTCTCAGGCAACTCATGTGTTGAATGTGCCGGCGCATTCGCGAGCAGGCTCGCTCCCACAGGTTATGTATTCACAATTCCAATTACCTTTTTATCTGCCCAGATGGATTCCAAACGATGGACCTGACCCCACGCGAAAAAGACAAGCTGTTGATCTTCACCGCCGGCCTCGTGGCCGAGCGGCGTTTGGCGCGCGGCGTGAAACTCAACTACCCGGAAGCCATGGCCTACATTTCCGCAGCGCTGCTCGAAGGCGCGCGCGACGGCCAGACTGTGGCCGAGTTGATGCACTTCGGCACCACCCTGCTCAGCCGCGAACAAGTGATGGAAGGCATCCCGGAAATGATCCCGGAGATCCAGGTTGAAGCGACCTTTCCCGACGGCACCAAACTGGTCACCGTCCACCAACCGATCGCCTGAGGCCGCGCCATGACTTACCACATCCGCGATGCACTGCATGCTGACCTGCCGGCGATCCGCGACATCTACAACGACGCCGTACTCAACACCACAGCCATCTGGAACGAACAGGCCGTGGATTTGGGTAACCGCCAGGCCTGGTTCAGCGCCCGGCAATCCCAGGGCTACCCTATTCTGGTGATCGTCGACGGCGACAACACGGTACTGGGCTACGCTTCATTCGGTGACTGGCGGCCGTTCGACGGGTTCCGCCACACCGTCGAGCACTCGGTTTATGTGCGCAGCGACCAGCGTGGCAATGGTCTCGGCCCGCAATTGATGACCGCGTTGATCGAGCGCGCCAAAGGCTGCGACAAACATGTGATGGTCGCCGCCATCGAGAGCGGTAACGCCGCGTCTATTCGCCTGCATGAACGAGCCGGTTTCGTGACAACCGGCCAGATGCCCCAGGTGGGCACCAAGTTCGGTCGCTGGCTGGACCTGACCTTCATGCAACTGACCCTCAATCCTGGCGCGGAACCGCCGACCGCCAACAAGGAGTAATTTGCCATGAACGCAGCCCAACTGCGCCGCGTCAATGTTGAAAGCTTTGCGCACTATCGTCAGGGTTTGATTGATCTGCTGCTCGACGCCGTCGGCTATGGCGCCAGCGTCGGGTTCATGGCCAATCTGGACGCGACCCAGGCTCGTGCCTATTTCGATGATGTTCAGGACAACCTGAACAAGGGCAACGTGCTGCTGTGGGTGGTGGTCAAGGACGAACAGGTACAGGCCAGCGTGCAGTTGACCCTGTGCCAGAAAGCTAATGGCCTGAACCGCGCTGAAGTGCAAAAACTGTTGGTACGTGAACACGCGCGTCGCCGCGGTCTGGGCCAACAGTTGATGAGCGCTTTGGAACAAGCCGCCCTTCAGCACAAGCGCGGCATGCTCTACCTCGACACCGAGGCCGACTCCCCCGCCGAAGACTTCTACAAAGCCCTGGGTTACACCAAGGCTGGTCAAATTCCCGACTACGCCTGCGACCCGAGCGGCCAGTACAAACCGACAGCCCTCTACTACAAGATTCTCCAAGGAGCCCATTGATGATTCCTGGCGAATACCAGATCCAGCCCGGTGACATCGAACTCAACGTTGGCCGCCGCACCCTCAGCCTGAAGGTGGCCAACAGCGGCGACCGCCCAATCCAGGTCGGCTCGCATTACCACTTCTTCGAAACCAACGATGCGCTGACGTTCGACCGCGCCGCCAGCCGCGGCATGCGCCTGAACATCCCCGCCGGCACTGCCGTGCGCTTCGAGCCGGGACAGAGCCGCGAGGTCGAGTTGGTAGACCTGGCCGGGCATCGCCGGGTGTTCGGGTTTGCCGGACGGATCATGGGGGACTTGTAAGTAATGCGGCGTCTGCGCTGGCCCCTTCGCGAGCAGGCTCGCTCCCACAGGGGAATGCGATCAACTGTGGGAGCGAGCCTGCTCGCGAAAGTGAGCGCAGCGAGCGATTTCAAAATCAATTGAATCTCAAGGCGAACGAATGAAGATTTCCCGTCAGGCCTACGCCGACATGTTCGGCCCCACCGTCGGTGACAAGGTCCGTCTGGCCGACACCGAGCTGTGGATCGAGGTCGAGAAAGACTTCACCACCTACGGCGAAGAAGTGAAATTCGGCGGCGGCAAAGTCATCCGCGACGGCCAGGGTCAAAGCCAATTACTCGCCGCAGAGGTCGTCGATACGCTGATCACCAACGCACTGATCATCGACCACTGGGGCATCGTCAAAGCCGACGTCGGCCTCAAGGACGGGCGCATCGCCGCGATCGGCAAGGCTGGCAACCCGGACATCCAGCCGAACGTCACCATCGCAGTCGGCGCCAGCACCGAAGTCATCGCCGGTGAAGGCATGATCCTCACCGCAGGCGGCATCGACACGCACATCCACTTCATCTGCCCGCAGCAGATCGAAGAAGCGCTGATGAGCGGCGTCACCACCATGATCGGCGGCGGCACCGGCCCGGCCACGGGCACCAATGCAACCACCTGCACGTCCGGCCCGTGGCACCTGGCGCGCATGCTTCAAGCAGCGGACGCATTCCCGATGAACATCGGCTTCACCGGCAAGGGTAACGCCAGCCTGCCGGAGCCGTTGATCGAGCAGGTCAAGGCCGGGGCCATCGGCCTGAAGTTGCACGAAGACTGGGGCACTACCCCGGCGAGCATCGACAACTGCCTGAACGTCGCCGACCAGTACGATGTACAAGTGGCGATCCACACCGACACGCTCAACGAATCGGGCTTCGTCGAAACCACCCTCGCCGCCTTCAAGGGCCGCACTATCCACACCTACCACACCGAAGGTGCGGGCGGCGGTCATGCCCCGGACATCATCAAGGCCTGCGGCTTTGCCAACGTGCTGCCGAGCTCGACCAACCCGACCCGGCCGTTCACCCGCAACACCATCGACGAACACCTCGACATGCTGATGGTCTGCCACCACCTGGACCCAAGCATTGCCGAAGACGTGGCCTTTGCCGAAAGCCGCATCCGTCGTGAAACCATCGCCGCCGAAGACATCCTCCACGACCTCGGCGCATTCTCGATGATCAGCTCCGACAGCCAGGCCATGGGCCGCGTTGGCGAAGTGATCACCCGTACCTGGCAGACCGCCGACAAGATGAAAAAACAGCGCGGCCCGCTACCCGGTGACGGCGAAGGCAACGACAATTTCCGCGCCAAACGCTACATCGCCAAGTACACCATCAACCCGGCGATCACCCACGGCATCAGCCACGAAGTGGGCTCGGTGGAAGTGGGTAAATGGGCGGATCTGGTGCTCTGGCGTCCGGCGTTTTTCGGAGTCAAACCGACGTTGATTCTAAAAGGCGGTGCCATTGCGGCCAGCCTGATGGGTGATGCCAACGCTTCGATCCCGACCCCGCAACCGGTGCACTACCGCCCGATGTTCGCAAGCTTTGGCGGCTCATTGCACGCCACCAGCCTGACCTTCATCAGCCAGGCGGCACAAGACGCCGGATTGCCCGAAGCGCTGGGATTGAAGAAGAAAATCGCCGTGGTCAAAGGCTGCCGCGAGGTGCAGAAAACCGACCTGATCCACAACGACTACTTGCCGAACATCGATGTCGACCCACAGACCTATCAGGTCAAGGCCGACGGTGTGTTGCTGTGGTGTGAGCCGGCGGATGTGCTGCCGATGGCGCAGCGCTATTTCCTGTTCTGAAGTTCAACCCACAAGGAAAAAAACCCTGAGTGCGCCAACACGCATTCAGGGTTTATTGATGTATCACCGATTCGTCAGAACGGGTTATCAGCCAGCTCTTGACGGGTCAGCGTCTCGACCAGTGCTGCCTCCTCGATTTGCAACTGGGCATCCAGGTCGGCGGATTGCTCTCTATATGAAGCCTGCGAAAGTTCTCCCGACTCCAGTGCTTCGTACAGGCTGGCCTGTTGTGTCTGGTAGGGTGTTTGCTGCGTTTCGAATTGCGACTTGTACTTGTTCGCCAGATAACTTTTCCAGAAATCGCGTTCAACCAGTGCCTGGAGCTCTTCAGGTGAGTTGTCCAGGGCCAGTACTTGAGTTTGTGCGCGATCAAGCATCTGCGGCGTAACGTGGCCCAGGCTGGTAAACCGCACACGTTGCGGCTGTCCTGGCAGACCGAGCCGGTCCTTCAGGCCGAAGCGGTAGGCCAGCTTTATCTCAACCTCTTCCAGAAGCTCAATGTTCCGCGCTTTCTGAGCCGACGACCACCCAGGCGTGGCATTGATTGCCGCTGTGCGTCGCTCGATATCGGAAAGTGCGATCTTCTCGACCTTGTCCAGACGAAACAAGCCTCTGGACAACTTCAGCAGAGCCGCGCCTTGCTGCCCGTCCTGGGCCAACGTCCGGGCCTTGTAGACCATGGCCATGATTTCCAGATTACTGAACGACAAGGCAGCGCGATCACAACAGGCCGGCCTTCCCGCCCATTCGAACATCGCCTCGCGCAGCTGTTCGGACTCGGGGTTGGGCTGCGTGATGCTGTCGATAACCTCCCATACCCGTTGCTGGAGATCCTCGTGACCGGTACCGGCCTCTTGGAGATCAGCGAGTACCGAGAAAAACCCCGCTGACTCCTGTTGAGCGGACAACGTACGCCATTGAGCTCTTCTGGTCGCCAACAGCTCGGTAGACATGTCCAGGGTCCAACGTCCGAGAGCCGCCTCTGCTTCAGCAGCCAAAGGGACAACTGCCCCCCTCGGGGCAGGTGCTCGGTATTCGAACGCCCGGGCGCCCGTATCTTGCCTGCGTTCCAGGTACAGGTCGGGGCGCTCGCGTTCAAGTCGGCTCCAGTATTCGACCAACTGCCGCTGAGTCGCCTCGGAAAGCGGATTACCCTGAATGTAAGTGACATTATTGATGCGTGCCGACTGCTCTAGGTGCTCGGAGGAAGGCGCGATGACACTGTCCGGAATCGTCACAATCCGGTTGTCGCTCAAATCAATGCCATCGAGCGCAGGCTGCTCGGCCAACCCGACTGGCCAGGTATCAATACCGGTGGCCCCCAACGTTACGCTACGCATATCCGTAAGACGACTGAAGTCAGGCGCCATACCCAACGGATTGCCGTACAGACTCAAGGCTCTGAGTGTGGTTCGTTCTGCCAGTATCCGAGCGGTCTCCGGCGTCAGCCGAATCCGGTTGCCCTGCAAGAACAACCGGGTCAAGCCATTCATTTCATTCAGTGCCCGGGGTAACTCTGTCAGCTGGTTACCCGACAGATCGAGCCAGCGCACACCACTGTTACGCCGCAAAAAAGCCTCTGGCGTGACGGTCAGCCCCATGTTGCTCAGTTTGAGTGATCCGACATGGCTGAAATCGGCGTCGAGCTCAGGCAAGTTCGGCAACCTCAGTCTACTGAGATCAAGTTCAAAGCCGATCGGCGTGCCGTCATAGGCGAGCAGTTGCGCAGTGCGCCTCTGCCAGCAGCTGCGAATACGCTCGGCGGCTAAATAGCGATCTTGCCTGAGACCCAGGTTTGCCCGGTTTCTCACATACACATATTGCTGGGGCTCTTCCCCCGTGTACGCCCACTCGGACAACTGGCTGTTCAGCCTGCGAAGCGCCACCCCCAGCCGATCCACCTCCGCTTTGATTCGCTCCTCGGTGCCCAACCCGTTGAAGTAGTCTTCGACCTGCCCATAGGTAGCATCCGGATAAACAGCGCGATACCGCTGGTGCAACGGCGTATTCACTTCGAACGCCCCTTCCAGCCCTCCCTCCAGTAAATCAGGACGCGTCTGCATCAGACGTTGACGATAATCCCAGAGTTGCAGCGCGTTTTGTCGGGTAAACGGATTGCCTTCGAGCAGCGTCACCCGATTGGCCCTCGCGACTGCTTCAAGCTGCTCCGCGGCCGGATTAAGCAAGGCGGCCGGCGCCTCGCGTAATCGGTTGTTACGCAGATCGATGGTGCGAAGACCGGTTTGATCACGCAAACCCACAGGCCACTGGTCGATTCCCGTTCTTTCCAGGCGCACCTCCTGCAACCGGGGCATGGCGCTGAAATCCGGCAGCCTGCCAAGCGGGTTGCCACTGAGCTTCAGCACTTCAAGGTTGCTCATCCCTCCGAGCAGGTTGGCACTCTGCTCGGTCAGCACGATCGATTGCCTGTTCAGATCCAGATGGGTCAGCCTCTTCATCTGACCGATGCTGTCGGGCAGCTGAGTGAGACCGTCCGCTGCGCGATTGATGGTCAATCGCTTGAGATTCTTGAAGCCCTTGAGGAACCCGTCGGTCCGTGCCTTGAGGCCCGTCGACATGAATGTCAGTTCCTCGACATGATCAAAATTCACACTCAACGCCGGCAGCTCTACCCAAGGATTGATTTTCAGCGTGGACCCCGTCTCCCGGCGCCAGCAGCGCTTGATCCCGCTGGCCACGTACGACTCCGCTGTTCCCCTGATCCCCACGCCTGGCGAACGATGCTCAAAGACCCAGGCCTTCAATTCGCGTTTCAAGGTTGCATATTCGGCTTCCAGCCGGGTCAATGAACGGCGCGGATCAGGCCCCAGCGACTGGAGAAACGTCTCGATATCGGCGTCCTGGAAACCGGGGAACAGCTTGCGGGCCCGTGCCCGGCTGGTTTTAAAAAAACTTGCGACCTCCTGCGCGCTTGGCAAGGAATAGCCGGCGCCGCCGAGCAATTTGTTGTCCGGATCAACGGCAGGTCGCAGTTCACGATGCTCCAGAAGAACATCCCTGAGCACCTCTCGCGACAATGGCGTTCGTTGCACGGCCTGCTTCAGGCTTTCGGCCGCCTGTTCGGTGAACCCGAGCGTCAGGCGTTGATCTTCCGACAAGGCCTGCAGCACCGCCGAATAAAGACCTTCAGAAGCATCCGCTCCATACAGACCGTTTTCACCAGATACCAGTACCTTGCGCACCGGTGCATCCGGCGCACCGACCGCGTCAATCAATCGCCCCTTCGCCCAGTACTCACGCAGCTCGAAGCGCACATCCTTCGGCCAGCCTGGAAGGTTTGCCAGGCTACGCAGGGCCAGTCGCTGGCCATCCAGATTGGAAGAAGCATCGAGATAGAACCCTTCATAGGCCCGCGCCACGCGCAACTCTTGCCGGCACCAGCGGGCTTGCTCATAAATCCGCGGGGGCAAAGGCCCGGGGTGGCCGAGTCCGGCCAGCTCTTGCGTGGTCGCGCCCTCGATAATCTGATTGACGACCGCCCCCGGCAACCTCGGGAAAAAAGCCTTTATCCGCCGCCCGTAAGCATCCACCCTGACGTCCTGCTTTCGGTAGAGCGATTCGAACAGCGTGGCTTTTCTACGTTGCGCACCACGGGCGATTTCCTTGCGCAGTGCCGTGGCCCGCAGGGCCAGTGATGTTCCCGGCTCTCCCGGAGCCTGTGCAAGATCGACACCTTGTGCCTCGAGCATTTCCAGCAGTGACGGGAGCATCTGGCCCCGCGCCATTTCTTGCTCACTCAACACCATGACAAGTTTGCGTGCGAACGAACCGTTGCCTGGCGGGTCCTCCCAGAGAATGTTCGCTTGACTGTCCATGACCCGCACCGGCGGGCGCCCCGGTATCAGTTCTTGACTGTCCATGACCTGAAATTGCAGGCGTATATCTGCCCTTGCGTAAACACTCGGATCATCGCTGCCGATCTGCCTGCTGAAGGTTTCAATGTCCCGATCGATCCGAAAACGCGTGAGCGTATCCGTCAACAGCGCTGAGGGTGGCTCCTGTTCGACATGCACCCGGCGCAACTGGTCCTGTTCGATGCCACTGGCAATCCGAATCTGTTCCAGCTGAGCGTCGGTAAACGCGTCCGAACGATAGCCCAGCCTGCGCATCAGCGTCGGGCCTTCCCAGCTCAACGGCTCTTCTCCTTCATGAACCCAGGCACCGTCACCGTTGTGCTCGACAAGGGGATGATAAGCATCAGGCCGTCTCGGATGCTGGATACGGTATTCACCCGTGGCCGGGTTCTCTTTCACCACATAAAGCTGATTGCCCAGGGGCAGAACCTCCTGACCGCCGACCTGGTGCAAACCCGACTCGTTGTGCAGCGAATCTTCCGGCAGATAGACACTCGCCTCGTAGGGTGTCGGATCCGGTTTCCACAGGCGGGTTTCGCCCGAAGGCAATTGAACCGGTTTCAGGCTGTCAACAAAGGGCGAAGCCTTCACGCCCTTGAGAACCCGCCCGCCCACCGCCATCACCCCCATCAGCGCGAGGTTCTCGGCCACGTCACTCAAATGCGCCCAAGCGGCTTCCCGATCGCCTTCGCTCCACTCGATGGAGCCCTCAAGCGTTTCGTACATCAGTTGACCCGCCATGACCACCAGCATGACTTCCCCCAGCACCGGTACAAACATCGACACCAGATTGAGGGCAGCCATCGCGCCTTCCAGCAGATGGGCGATCCTGTCGGCGCGGCTCTTGGCATCGGCATCAGAGGTCGGAACCGCGTGGCTGCGGGCATCCGAGATAATCTTGTCCCGCGAACGTTGATAGAGTTGCGCCCACAGGTCAGCGTTTTCGGCCCAATACCCCTCTCTGTTGCGGTAGGCCAGACGTATATTCAGCTCAGTGACGGGCACACGTGGCGCCGGCTTTGCCGGTGGTAGCTCGTTCGGCGTCAGACTCGCGCCCAGCGCTCCACCGGTGATCGATATGAATCCACCGGTGATCGGCGAACGAAAGAGGGCCAATGGGTCCGAAGGTGCATCGGCGACTTCCTTCGTGAGGCGATTGAAAAAATACGGACGATCCTTGTAGTCGAGGAACTGACTCAGAAAACTTGCGTAAGCGGTGGGGCTGGCTGTGGTTTCCCCAGTCGGTTTACCTGTCGCCAGCAGCTGACGGGTCAACTCATCAGGGGCTTGCATCCCCCTGTATTTTTTCACCGGGTGTTCGGGGTCATGAGGGATGTACAGGATGACTTCTTTTATGTCCCTGCGATGCGCTTCGACCGTTACGAACGCCAGACATCCGGTGAGTGTCTTGTGCAGAATCACCGGCTCCCAGAACCAGACCGGCGTGTTGCCATTCATGACCTTTGTTTCGCCGGCAATTGCCGAAAGAATGATGTTGTAATCATTCGGTTCGATATCGTTCTTGACCAATGCCATGTAAGCGGCGGCTTTCAATGCATCCTTCTGACACGCGATAAATTTGAGCGATAGATAGGCTTCGGTAACGGGGTCGCCAGACAGCAGGAAAGACTTGAGATAGTCCTGATATTTTTGACCGATATCCAGCGTGCGGCACACCGCAATAAAATTTTGGCTGGTCAACGTGGTTGTGATCGTTTCGGTGTTTCCATGCTCATCCGGTTCAGTCACGAATCCTGACGAGTCGTCGAATGCCCCTCTGTCGTTTTCAAACGCTTCGAAGTTGTGAAGGGCCGCGTCCAGCAGCGACAGCGTCAGGACCGGGAAGGCGCTGACTTTTACATGCAATGGCCCGACGGTCAGAGGCTTCATCAACCGCAAAAAGGTTGTATTGACATCCACTGTCACGTTGCATCGCTCGTACAACGCCTTGGCCAACAACGGCTGGGCAAAGGCCTTGATGTCCTGCACCCTGGCCATGACTTTATCGAGAGCGGTCTGCGACTTGATGCTCGCCTCGGCCAAACGCTTTATCTCTTGGCGCTGCTCGACCGTGGCGTTTTTGTACCAGTCCGGAATCTGCGTGGGGGCTTGTCGAAAGGCCTCGCGCCTTGCAGGCGTGGCCCCGATCAGCCAGTCCGGGATGGCATCTTTTATAAACTCGGTATTGGGGCCGTATTCTTCTGTATTTAACGAGCCCGATCGAAGGGCGTCGTTGCTTCCTTGCAACGTGGTCATCACATTTTCCTTAATGGTTTTTTCAACGATTTCTGCAACCTCGATGCGAAGGATCATGCCTTCGCATCGAGGCAAAAAACGAGTGGTCAACTATCCGTGGTTACCGTAAAGGGAACAGGTTCAGCCCTTGGCACTTTTGCCCGGTTCATGGCTTGTTGCGTCAGTTCCTTGAGCAAGGTTTCACGCTCATTCCTGATCAGTTCAAGTTCTGTGGCAAACGCTTCATCAGTCATGACCTGACCCGGAGCAAAGGCACTTTCAGGTTTGCCAAGCTCGGCGGCTAGCACCCTGATTTCCTCCTTCAATTTCTCTCGCTCGTCCGGTGCCAGATCGGTGCGGGAGGCCCGTTCATCCAGGGCCACTTTAAACTCGGTGGTCGCGACCGTTTTACGATCGACCGCTCTGAAGCGTGCTCGATTCGAACGCTGCACATAGGTCCGCCAGAATGGCTGTTCGACAATCGAATCACGCAGCAGATCGCCCTCCTCCAACCCTAAAACCCGCTGGTAGGCACCCTCGATCATTTCGCTGGTCACGCCTGCAATCCGGCGAAACAACATGCCGCGCGCCTGCCAGGGCAGGTCGAGCCGTTCTGCCAGTTCCGTCATGAACGCCAGATGAACCTCGACCTCGTCAATGCTTCCGGTGACGTTGCCTTCGGCGTCGATGCGTCGAAAGCGTTCGCCCGCGGCCTCGCGGTCGATGATATGACGACGGGCGATTCGCTCGATTTCATCCAGGCGAGTCTTACCCCTGGCCAACTCGATCAACTGCGCTTCGATCAAACTGGCGTTGCCCAGTTCGAGGGCTTCCTGGACCAGCACTTCAACCCCCAGAACGTTGAATAGCTGGGTCGCGGCATCCACGCATTGGGTGCGCATCGCGGCTTCGGTAAAAAACTTCGTGCGCAGCTCAGCGTCCTTGGCCATGATCTCGACCATTCGCCACACCTTGGCCGTCAAATCGGTTCGATAGGCGCCACCCACGGTAAAGTCCGCCGATTGGGTCAGGCGCCTGATCTCATCGAAGAAACCGATCGAGTTGAACTCATCTTCAAGCGCATCCCAGAGCATTTGCTTCTGCACCCACTCGTCAAAGGTCACACCTTGGCTCCATTCCACGGTGTCGCGCACACCTCTAGGGGGATAAGGGCGGTCAGGGTCCAACCCCGTTGACCTGATGTAGTCTTTGAGCAGCTCCAGGTTTTCGGGTGACATCCAGGGCGGTTGGCGGCTGAGCAATGTACGCGCCAGCAACTCCGCATCAGCTGAACCGGGCGTGACTTCGGGTATGTGTGTGAGCGGATTGCGCTGCAGGTCCAGAAAGATATGCCGGGGGCGCGGAAGGTCGAACAACCCCGGTGGCCAGGTAGTCGCTCCGGTCTGGTACAGGAGCAGCGTATGCAGATCGGGCATGCGACTGATGTTCGGCAGCAGACCCAACGGATTGCCAGCCAGACCCAGGGTTTGCATCTGCGTGCGGCGGCTAAGTATTTCAACATCGGCGGGCGCAAGCACAATCCGGTTGCCCGAGAGGTCGAGGAAATTGAGATGCGGCATCCCGTCGATGTGTCGCGGCAAAGTTGTCAGTTTATTGTCGGTAAGGTCCAGGGCACGCACCTTGCGAAACGGCTGAAGAAAGGAGTGTTCGGCATCGGACATACCGGCGTTGCGCATTTTCAGGTACGTGACATGGTCGAAATTGCCCTCCAGCACCGGCATTCTTGAAAAATGCAGGTTCAGCGGAAAGTTGCTCAGGTCCAGTTTCTGCCCAAGCACATTGCCGATTGAGTTGATCTGTTTTGGACCCGTGCGTTGCCAGCACTGCCTGATCTTTCGGGCGAACTGATTCCTCGCATTCCACTCCCCAATGCCGCTCGGGCTCAACCGGAAATCTCGGGTCGGCGAGTTCACCCATCGCGTCAACGTTGAATTCAACCGTTCGAATTCAAGTTCAAGCTCTTGGAGCTGCATGTCGACCGGCATCCCTTCCCGGCTGAAACGCTCCAGCAACGCTGCGGACTCTTCCTCGGTGAAAGCGGGATAGAGCCTTCTTACCCGCGCCTGCGAACTTTGCCCCCAACGCCTGTCAGCGAGTTCACGAAAATACCCCAGCATCCCGCCGCGCAAACGCATGGTTTTTGGGTCGTACACCGGTTTACGGATCGGCTGCTCAAGCAGGATCGGTTCCATTCGCTCGTGGCTGAGCGGTGAACGCCGAACCGCATCCTTGAGCTGTACACCTTCGTGAACTTCATAGCCCAGAGCGGTGCGCTGCGTGTCGGGCAAGGCATGCAACACCGAGGCGTAGAGATCGTCGGTACCATGCAGGTGCTGGTCATCGGCGTCACGTGCCTGGTAAAGACCGTCCTCGTCCAGCACCAGCACTTTACGGATCGGCGCATCCGCCGCCCCCACGCTGCCGAGCAGATCCCCGGAAAATCCCAAATGACGAATTTCGATCCGCACGTCCGTCGACCACCCGGGCAGGCTGGCCAGCGTGGCCAGTTCGAGCCGGCGGGTGTCGGCATTTTCCAGTTCATCGAGGTAAAGCCCCTCGTACGCACGGTTCAAGCGCACACGCTCCTGCGCCTGACGTGCCTGTTGGCGCAAACTCAGCGGCAGGCGCTGTTTCTCTGCCAGGTGTTGCAGGTCTGCGGGCTCGGCGCTGTCCAGCAACTCTTGCGCAACCTTGCCTGGCAACTGTGGGTAATCATTCACCAGCATCCGCACCTGACCGCTTTCGGACACATCGCGGCTTTTATACAGAGAGTCGAACAGACGCTTGTGTTGTTTACGCGCCTGCATGGCCAATCGGCTGCGCAACGCGTCTATCCGTGAAGGCGTGTCATCGGCGACCTGTGCGCCAAGCATTTCACGCAGCTCGGTCGGATTCAGGGATTCAATCACCCGCTCAGGCAGTTTCCCGGCCACCAACTCCGAGCGGCTGATTTTGATGGTCTGTGGCTCAGCGGCCATGGCGTTGCCATGTTTGAAGGACGCCCCGGTGCGATCATCGCCTTCAGACACCTCCAGGGCCCGGGACTCCGGCCAGCGCGGCAGTTCGACCAGAGTCGCCGGCAGAAAACCGGCCATCTCCTCCGGCACCTGGTTCGACAGGATTTGCTCGGGATAGCGTTGCGCATCGGCGTAGGTATTGAAGCGCGTGAGCGTGTCGCGCAACAGCGCCGGCGGAGTTTCATGCTCAACATGCAGCCGGCGCAACAGCCCTTCCTCAACGCCGCTCACCTGCTGGATTTTAGCCAGGGTAGATGCCGAGTAATGCTCCAACAAGCTGTCCAGGCGATGCATCAGGCGAGTCGCGTCCCAGGTCAGTGGTTGCTCGGTTTCAGCTTTCCAGGCGCCTGCATCGTTGTGCTCCACCCTCGGCTGGTAGGCGCTTGGCCGGGTCGGATGCTGCAGGCGATGCCCACCCGTCACCGGGTCCTGGCGCACCTGGTAATTCTTTTGTTCCAGGCGCAGCCACTGTCGATCGTTGTGCTGATAAAGCCCCAGATCATCGGGTTTGGCCTCGGCCGGCAGCGTTACCGGGTGTTCGTAAGGGGTCAGGTCCGGTTTCCACAGGCGGGTCTTGCCAGTGGGCAACTCCACCGGTTTGAGGCTGTCGATCAGCGGACTGGGTGTTACCGGCACCCGGGCGCCCTGGGGCAATACGTGCCCGGCAGCCATCAAGGCCAGTTGCGCAAAGTTGATCAAGACCCCGTTGATGTGCGCCGACGCTTCGTCCCGGTCGCCCTTGCTCCAGTCTTCGATACCTTCCAGCAGCTCGGCGGCCATCTGCGCCACCATCAGCGCCAGCATGGCTTCGCCCAGCCCCGGCACCAGCATCGCGGCAAAGTTGAACACGTTCCAGCCGATGTCCAGGTAGCTGGTCAGGCGCTTCCAGCGGGTGGCGGCGTCTTCGTCATCGGTGGGCACGGCGATGGCTCGGGCATCGGCAATCGCCTTGTCGCGCTTGAGGCGATAGAGCTGTGGCCACAGCTCACCCGACAGCCGGTTGGTGATCGGCTCGGCATTGGGGTTCTCAACTGCGGTTTCTCGCCACCAGGGCCCCATGTCCAGCGGTTCGCGCTGCTGCCAGGTGATCCGGCTCAGACGCTCCCTGACCCGGGCAAAGAACCGGCCCTTGTCCTTCTGTGCCACAAAGCGGCTGAAGAACGCCTGATAGTCCGGCTCGCGCAGTTGGCTGATCAGCGCTTTCATGAAGTCCGCCAGCGAGGCGTACTCTTTCAACGGGTGCAGCGGGTCGTCCGGCACATAGGCAATCACCGGGCCGCTCAAGCGGCTTTGCTGGTAGATGTCCTGCTGGCGCAGCATCTCTTCGCTGGCTCCGCTGGGGCCATTGGCGAAAAACGCCTGCAGCAGTTTGAACTGCTCGTACACATTCCCCGTCAGCGCCGGCATGCGTTGCGACCAGTCGATCCAGAACTTCAGCGCGTCAGGGGTCAAGTCATCCACCGCCGCCTTGACCCTGGAACCGTCGCCCTCGGCACTGAACAACACCACACCGTGCAGCGCGAAGCCCATCAGCGACAGCCGATGCCGATGCAGCGGGCGATGGTGGAAACGAATGGCGCTTTTATTCTCGCGAACCTCGCGCAGTACACCGTAGGCATATGAACTGATGTCGTCTTTGAGCAGGGCGATCAGTGAGGCCAGTTCAAACGCCGCTTTCTCACTGGCCGCGCCGTGTTGTTCCTGGGTTTGCCTTTTCTGCGTATCGGCCGGCAGCAGCAGGGCTTTCAGATGGGTTTGATACTGCCCGCCGATGTCCAGCCGACGACACAGCGTGGCGAGTTTACTGACCGTCATCGACGGTATCCGCGACAACTCCCCTCGTAAATCGCTGCGAAACACACCGGAACCGCTGCGGAAATAATCGGCGGCGGTTTCCGGCTCTTCGAAGTTATGCAGCGCCGCGTCCAGCAGGGTGGACTCACGCAGATGGCTGGCACCGCGATCGATACCGAAAATGATCCGGTCCGGCACATACAGCCTCAGCGTCAGTTGGCTGACGTCGTCATGGCTGTTGAAGTTCGAACTCATCAACAAGGACAGCAAGGGCTTGGCAAACGCCTTGATGTCCTGTTGCAGGTCTTGCAACGGCGCATCCACCAGGCGCTGCAACAACCAGCGTTTATCGATCAATTCCTTGAGGTATTGCTGATCGATTGCGGAAGCTTTCAGGTACCAATCCGGTGTCGAGACCGTGGTGCTGGCGAGCAACGACAACCTGACCGGCGGTGTCGCTTTTATGGCTGGAGGAAGTGCCTGAACAATACGCTCATAATGAATGCCTTTGTTTTCGACGGGTGCAACTGAAGGTCTTGTAACAACATCCAATCCTTGTGATTCATACATAATATTACGACCAAAGATAATCCAATAAGTCTTCAGCTTAAGCCCGTGCCAATAAAACAAAAGACTAAAAACCTGCTGAACTATCTGCGCAAATATCGAATGATCATTCGAACATTAAAGATACAAACATATATAAATAACACCACGCCCCGCAACGTATGCTCCACCACCGAACGCCTATAAAAAAAACCCCGAAGATTGCGTTTGCAGCGACCTTCGGGGTATTCAAATACCGTACGCGTTACTCTCCGGCGTTCAAACCGGGCAGCTCAAGTTTTGTCTTGCGGTTGATGAACGCGTCCTCGACTGTTTCAAACTCCCTGGCCAGTTCTGCGCTCTTGATCAGGTATTCCTGACTCGCCAAATCCGCTGCCGCCAGCGCGTCCAGCCGTGCGTGCAACGGCTCTTGCTCCAGTAGAAATTCATCGGCGTATTTGTGCTTCAGGAACCCTCGCCAGAAATCACGCTGGGTGGTCGCCGCAAACTCCTGAGGTGAGTTATCCAGGGCCAACACCCTCTGCTCGGCGGCATCCAGCATCGCCGCCGTCACATCAGCCACGCCGATAAATCTGGCCTGCTGCGGCTGCCCCGGCAAACCAAGTCGATCCTTCAGCCCGATACGGTAGGCAAGACGAATCTCGACTCGGTCGACAAGCAGAACCTCTTGAACCTTCTGCGCCAGGGTCAAAGCGTGATTGGCCGAAATGTTGCGAATCCGCTCGCTCGCATCCTGCTGCGCAATCCGTTCGACTTCGTCAAGCCTGAACAAGCCCTTTGCCAGTGTGGAAAGCTCCGGGGTCGCCTGTGTGCTCAAGCCGTGGCTGACCAGATTCCTGACCTCCAGGCGACTGAAAATCAGCGCAGCCCCATCGGCACAGGTTTCCACATCCCCGGCCAGGCGGAACAACTCGGTGCGCAATTGCTCGGACTGTGCAGCAGCGTCCATCAGCGTCCATACCCGAGCCTGCAGATCAGGGTAGGCGTTCCTGTACTCGCCTGTTTGTCGCAGATTCTCCAGTAACCTGAAGAACTCCTGGCTGTGGGTGTCTTCCCCCTCAAGCAACCTCCACTGCTCTTGTCTGGCGGCACGCTCGCCGGCCGGAATGTCTCGCATCCAGTGCTGCAATCGCTCACTGGAGTTTGCCAATGGGCCGGCAGCCGCGCCAGGTTCAATGGGTATTGGCAACCCAACCTCGGGTGGTGGAATACGTATCCAGGCCTGGGCATAGTCTTCCAGAGCCGCCGGAGTGATCGGGTTGCCGTCCAGAACGGCGCTGTTAAATACCCGGCGCGCCGCACTTGCGTTTTCCACGGAGGGATTGAGGATTTCGTCCGCAACCCGGCTGATGAGGTTATCGCGCAGATCGATGCGTTGAAGCAGCGGCAAACCGTCCAGCCCCGCCGGCCAATCGGTGAGCCCGGTGTTGCGCAGGTAAAGTTGTCTCAACGTCGGCATCCGCCGGAAATCAGGAACACGACCCAACGGGTTGTGGCTCAAGTACAGTTGTTGCAGCGCCGGGTATCCTTCGAGCGCCCCAACGGCCTCCGGACTCAACGAAATGGCGTTCCTGGAAAGATTCAGCGCCTGCAGCCGCGGCATCAGCCGCAACGTCACCGGAAGCGTTTGCAGCCGATTGTTCTCCAGGCTCACCTCGTGCAAATTCGGGAACGCTTCGAGAAAAGTGGCCGGCACCTCCCCAAGCGCCATGGCGCTGAGGTCCAGCGAGAAAACGTGTGTAAAAAGCGCTCGGGTCAACACCGGAAGCTCCCCGATACGCAGACCAGTCAGGCTGAGAGTGCCCTCGGCGTACAAACTACCGATAGCCTGCTGCGGCGAATTGGTCCTTTGCCAACAATTGCGGAGCAAATCGGCAACCCGCTGCCTGTCTTGTCGGTTGACCGGTTCAACACTCCCATCGGGCAAGACGTGCGTCCCCGGCGTATCCACCCAGGCATTCGCCTCCTGTTGCAGGCTGTCGAACTCTTGCTCAAGGCCCAGCAAATACTCATCGACTGACAGCGGATAGGCCGGATGAGCCTGCGCAAGCTCCGCCTGCGCCAAAACCGATTCGACATCTGCATTGCCAAGGGAGGGATACAGTCGGCGAACCCTCGCTCGCCGCTCTGCCATCCGCAGATTCATGCCTTGCCCACGACCACTCATAGGATAGCCAAAGGTGCCGTCGCCCCCACGCATCGGTGCCTTGAAAAAAGGTTTGATCGGCTGCATCCGCAACGCCTTGCGCAAGCCGTCGCGCGACAGAACATGCTGTTTGATCAGCTGCTTCAATTCCGCCCCCTGCCCCACATGGGGGAGCCCCAGCGCAGCGCGATGGTTCTGCGGTAAGACATGCTGCAGAGCCGCATACACATCATCAGCGCCGTGCAGATGGTTATCGTCACTGTCACGCGCTTCGTACCGCCCGTCTTCGTTGCGCACCAGTACCTTGCGCTCGGTCGCGTTCTCGGGGCCAATGCTGGCGCGCAGTTCCCCGTTGAAGGAACCATTGCGCACTTCAATTCGCAGATTTTTTATCCCGTTCGGTAAGGCTTCCAATGTGTGGAGAACCAGGGTCTCGGTATCCGGAGTCAACGCGGTCTCCAGATACAGCCCTTCATAGGCCCGCGACAGACGCACTTCACGTTGTGCATTGCGTAGCGCCTCGGCCAGGCGCAGAGGAATAGGCTTGGTCTGTTGCGTGTTCGCAAAATCCCATTGAGCCATTTGTCGGCGCTCGGCGCTGGAAGCACCGGCCAGCACGTCTTCGACAATGTTTGTGGGGAGGCTAGTGAAACGGCTTTTAATCAGCTCGACACGCGGATCACCCGACGCCTGCTGGCCTGCGTAGCGAGCATTGAACAATTCAGTCTTGTGATCGATCGTCGCGTAGACACCCGGCTCAGTGCTTTCCATCCGTGAGATAACGTTTTCGGTCTGTCGGTAGGCGTCGAAGCGGCTGAGGGTATCGGCCAGCAATGGCGGCAGGGGCTCGCGCTCGACATACATTTTGCGCAACAGGCCTTCGTGGGTGCCGCTGATCTTGCGGGCCAGCTCAAGCTCGCCATCGCTTAACGCGTCCGCACGGTGACCAAGGCGTCGTAACAAGGCCGGACGTTCCCAGGTCAAGGGTTGCTCGGTTTCAGCTTTCCAGGCGCCGGCATTATTGTGCTCAACCCTCGGCTGGTAGGCGCTTGGCCGGGTCGGATGCTGCAGGCGATGCTCGCCCGTCACCGGGTCCTGGCGCACCTGGTAGTTCTTTTGTTCCAGGCGCAGCCACTGTTGATCGTTGTGTCGATAAAGCCCCAGGTCATTGGGTTTGGCCTCGGCCGGCAGCGCCACCGGGTGCTCGTAAGGCGTCAGGTCCGGTTTCCACAGGCGGGTCTTGCCAGTGGGCAGCTCCACCGGTTTGAGGCCGTCGATCAGCGGACTGGGTGTTACCGGCACCCGGGCGCCCTGGGGCAATACGTGCCCGGCAGCCATCAAGGCCAGTTGCGCAAAGTTGATCAAGACCCCGTTGATGTGCGCCGACGCCTCGTCCCGGTCGCCCTTGCTCCAGTCTTCGATACCTTCCAGCAGCTCGGCGGCCATCTGCGCCACCATCAGCGCCAGCATGGCTTCGCCCAGCCCCGGCACCAGCATCGCGGCAAAGTTGAACACGTTCCAGCCGATGTCCAGGTAGCTGGTCAGGCGCTTCCAGCGGGTGGTGGCGTCTTCGTCATCGGTGGGCACGGCGATGGCTCGGGCATCGGCAATCGCCTTGTCGCGCTTGAGGCGATAGAGCTGTGGCCACAGTTCACCCGACAGCCGGTTGGTGATCGGCTCGGCATGGGGGTTCTCGACCGCGGTTTCTCGCCACCAGGGCCCCATGTCCAGCGGTTCGCGCTGCTGCCAGGTGATCCGGCTCAGACGCTCCCTGACCCGGGCAAAGAACCGGCCCTTGTCCTTCTGTGCCACGAAGCGGCTGAAGAACGCCTGATAGTCCGGCTCGCGCAGTTGGCTGATCAGCGCTTTCATGAAGTCCGCCAGCGAGGCGTACTCTTTCAACGGGTGCAACGGATCGTCCGGGACATAGGCAATCACCGGGCCGCTCAAGCGGCTTTGCTGGTAGATGTCCTGCTGGCGCAGCATCTCTTCGCTGGCTCCGCTGGGGCCATTGGCGAAAAACGCCTGCAGCAGTTTGAACTGCTCGTACACATTCCCCGTCAGCGCCGGCATGCGTTGCGACCAGTCGATCCAGAACTTCAGCGCGTCAGGGGTCAAGTCATCCACCGCCGCCTTGACCCTGGAACCGTCGCCCTCGGCACTGAACAACACCACACCGTGCAGCGCGAAGCCCATCAGCGACAGCCGATGCCAATGCAGCGGCCGACGGTGGAAACGGATGGCGCTTTTATTCTCGCGAACCTCGCGCAGCACACCGTAGGCATACGAACTGATGTCGTCTTTGAGCAGGGCGATCAGTGAGGCCAGTTCAAACGCCGCTTTCTCACTGGCCGCGCCGTGTTGTTCCTGGGTTTGCCTTTTCTGCGTATCGGCCGGCAGCAGCAGGGCTTTCAGATGGGTTTGATACTGCCCGCCGATGTCCAGCCGACGACACAGCGTGGCGATTTTACTGACCGTCATCGACGGTATCCGCGACAACTCCCCTCGTAAATCGCTGCGAAACACACCGGAACCGCTGCGAAAATAATCGGCGGCGGTTTCCGGCTCTTCGAAGTTATGCAGCGCCGCGTCCAGCAGGGTGGACTCACGCAGATGGCTGGCACCGCGATCGATACCGAAAATGATCCGGTCCGGCACATACAGCCTCAGCGTCAGTTGGCTGACGCCGTCATGGCTGTTGAAGTTCGAACTCATCAACAAGGACAGCAAGGGCTTGGCAAACTCCTTGATGTCCTGTTGCAGGTCTTGCAACGGCGCATCCACCAGGCGCTGCAACAACCAGCGTTTATCGATCAATTCCTTGAGGTATTGCTGATCGATTGCGGAAGCTTTCAGGTACCAATCCGGTGTCGAGACCGTGGTGCTGGCGAGCAACGACAGCCTGACCGGCGGTGTCGCTTTTATGGCTGGAGGAAGTGCCTGAACAATACGCTCATAATGAATGCCTTTGTTTTCGACGGGTGCAACTGAAGGTCTTGTAACAACATCCAATCCTTGTGATTCATACATAATATTACGACCAAAGATAATCCAATAAGTCTTCAGCTTAAGCCCGTGCCAATAAAACAAAAGACTAAAAACCTAATGGACAATCGATGCAGCACTGCACAATCATTCGACTATTAAAGAGATAAATATATATAAATAACACCACACCTTGCCGACACATCAACCCGCAAAGTATCCATCTCAAGAAAGCCCTGAATACAGCACTCTAGTCATTGCATCAGGGTTTGATTCGAGGCAGTCGATCAGTGTTTTGATTCAACCGTAAAAGGGAACTCTAATCCGCCGGAATAGCGAGATCGCCAAAATCGCAGCCTGCGGCAGCTCCGAGCAGTCGAAGCCGTACGCAAATCCGTAACTACTCGATCACCAACCGCCCCAGCCGCTGCTTGAGCATGCGGTTTTCGGCACGCAGCTGCTGGACTTCCTCAAGCAGGTCCAGCGCCAGGGCGACGCCTTCCCATTCCAGCTCAAGGTCGCGCCGCAGCTTGGCGGCACGCTTGGCCAGCGCCAGCTCATAATCGTTGAAACGCCAATCCTTGGGCTGGTTGCCCTGAGGTTCGAGGATGCCGTGTTCGACGATTTCGATCACGTAGACGTCCGACAGGTCGGTCGCCTCACAGAATTCTGCCATGTCCAGTTGAACGATCAGGGGGCTGCTCATGATGGGCTACTCCGTCTCTTGGATCAGAAGTTTTCTCTAGGGTTGAAAGCCGCTTTTTTCGCCAGTTCCTGCCACAGCGCCTTGACCTCGTCGTCCGAGGTTTTAGGCATGACGACCTTGAGCTGTACAAACAAATAACCGCGATGACCGGCCTTGTTCAGCAAGCCATGGCCCTTGGCGCGCATGCGCTGACCGTTCTGGCTGCCGGCCGGAACCTTGAGGTTGATCTTGCCCGTCAGGGTCGGCACGGCAACTTCCGCGCCCAACGCCAATTCCCACGGAGCCAGCGGCAAGGTAATGATCAGGTTCTCGCCTTCGACGTCGAACTTGGGGTGCGGCGCAAAGCGAATGATCAGGAACAAGTCGCCATTGGCCCCGCCACCCGTGCCCGGTGCACCCTGGCCCTTGAGGCGGATGCGCTCGCCGTCGGTCACGCCGGCCGGGATCTTCACGTTCAGGCTTTTGCTGGTGTTGCTCACATGCTGGCCGGCAGCGTTGTATTGCGGCACCTGGAAGGTGACCTTCTTCGATTCGTTCGAGAGGGTTTCTTCCAGAAAAATCCCGAGTTCCATTTCCACGTCTTGCCCTCGACGCCCGGCGCTACGGCCCGACTGTCCACCACCAAAACCAGGGCCACGGTTGCCGAAAATCGAACTGAAGAAGTCCGAGAAATCGCCTGTGTCCTGACCACCGCCGAAACCGCCTGCGCCACGACCCTGCCAACCCGGCGGGCCCTGGAACGGTTGGCCGTGCTGGCCGTATTTGCGCAAGTCGTCGTATTCGGCGCGCTTGTCGGCGCTTTTCAGCGCTTCATAGGCTTCCGAGGCATCCTTGAACTTGGCCTCGGCGTCTTTTTCCTTGCTGACGTCCGGGTGGTATTTACGCGCCAGTTTGCGATAGGCGGCCTTGATCGTCTTATCGTCTGCGGTCGGTTCCACACCGAGAATCTTGTAATAGTCTTTGAAGTCCATCTAAGGATCACCATCCGTTATCAAAATCGCGCCGCTAACGCCAGCATGCACGTGTTACCCGCCGCTGGGTTGACCGATCTCAAGGTTGTGACCGGGCAGCGCATCAGAAGTTTATCGGCAGCAGTGGGCAGTTCTTGCGACCGCCCGGGGGCTGCCAGAGCCAATGCAGACAAGTTTGGGGCAAAGGATAGTCTTTCAAGGCGCTAATAGCTGAGATTTAGCGGATAGTCGGCCTTCGAATCTGCGCCGCACTGACATACACTGCGCGGCCGTTTTTTAACCGGAACTCGAAAGACATGAAAAACGCATCTCCAGCCCGTGCCTGTGGTATCGACTTCGGCACGTCCAACTCCACCGTCGGCTGGCTGCGCCCCGGCATGGAAACGCTAATCGCGCTGGAGGACGACAAGATCACCCTGCCTTCGGTGGTCTTCTTCAATATGGAAGAACGCCGCCCGGTGTACGGCCGGCTGGCGCTGCACGAGTACCTGGAAGGCTATGAAGGCCGGTTGATGCGCTCGCTCAAGAGCCTGCTGGGCTCCAAGCTGATCAAGCACGACACCAGCGTCCTCGGCACCGCGATGCCGTTCAAGGACCTGCTCGGGCTGTTCATCGGCCAGTTGAAGAAGCGCGCCGAAACCGCCGCCGGTCGCGAGTTCGAGGAAGTGGTGCTGGGTCGTCCGGTGTTCTTCGTCGATGACGATGAATTGGCCGACCAGGAAGCCGAAAACACCTTGGTGGATGTGGCCCGCGCCATCGGCTTCAAGGACGTTTCATTCCAGTACGAACCGATTGCGGCGGCATTCGACTATGAGTCGACCATCGAAAAAGAAGAGCTGGTGCTGATCGTCGACATCGGCGGCGGTACGTCAGACTTCTCGCTGGTACGCCTGTCCCCTGAGCGCCGAACCCACGACAACCGTCACGATGACATCCTGGCCACCGGCGGCGTGCACATCGGCGGGACCGATTTCGACAAGCAACTGAGCCTGCAAGGCCTGATGCCGCTGTTCGGCTATGGCAGCCGGATGAAGAGCGGCGCTTACATGCCGACCAGCCACCACATGAACCTGGCGACCTGGCACACCATCAACTCGGTGTACTCACAGAAGTCGACCCTGGCGCTGGGCAGCATGCGTTACGACATTGAAGACACCGGCGGCATCGATCGCCTGTTCAAGCTGATCGACCAGCGCGCCGGCCACTGGCTGGCCATGGAAGTGGAAGAAACCAAGATCCAGCTGACCCACGCCGACAGCCGCCATGTGCCGCTGGACCGCATCGAACCGGGTTTGAGTGTGGAGTTGAGCCGGGCCCTGTTCGAATCGGCCATCGACAACCTGCTGGAGCGCGTGCGCAACAGCGTGACCCAGTTGCTGAACGACGCCAATGTGCGAGTCGATCAGGTCGATACGGTGTTCTTCACCGGCGGTTCGAGCGGTATTCCGGCACTGCGCAACAGCGTCTCGGCGATGTTGCCGAACGCGCAGCATGTGGAAGGGAACATCTTCGGCAGCATCGGCAGTGGCTTGGCGATTGAAGCGATGAAGCGCTACGGCACGATGGACTGATCCAATTCCGAGACGCGCCCTTCGCGAGCAGGCTCGCTCCCACATTGGAATGCGTTCCCCTGTGGGAGCGAGCCTGCTCGCGAAGAGGTCAGTCCAGGCAATATATTTCCAGGATCAAACCATCCCCACCTGCTTCAACTCACTCTTCAGGTACGCGTAATAAATCGGCCCTGCCACCACCCCCGGCAGGCCGAACGCGGCCTCGAACACCAGCATCGCCAGCAGCAACTCCCACGACTTGGCACTGATCTGCCCGCCAACGATGCGCGCGTTGAGAAAGTATTCGAGCTTGTGGATAAAAATCAGGTACCCCAGCGCCGCCACGGCCACCCAGATCGACAGCGACAGACCGACGATGGTGATCAGGGTGTTCGACATCAGGTTGCCGATCACCGGCAACAAGCCGAGCAGGAAGGTCAGCACGATCAGGGTTTTGGTCAGCGGCAGCTTGATCCCGAACATCGGCAGAACCACCACCAGGAAAATCCCGGTGAAGAAGGTGTTGAGCAGGGAAATCTTGATCTGGGCGAACACGATGTTGCGAAACGCCTGGACCAGCAGGTGCAAGCGGTCGAACAGCGCGGCGGCCAACGGCTTGCGTTTGGTCACGTCCGGCACGCGCTGCAAGGCAATGATCGCCCCCAGCACCATGCCGATCAGCAGCGTCACAAACATGTGCGCCGCGTCCTTGCCCACCAGCTGCAAATCACTGAGGTGCTTGCTCATCCACTCGCCAATCGCCACGCGAAACTCGGCGGCGCTGGCGGGCAAATAGGCGTCGATGAACGGCGGCAGTTGCCCGCGCGCCCGATCAACCACGTGCATGAATTTGTCGAGGGAAGCGCCGGGGTTTTCCGCTTCGTGCAGCAGAAAGCTGAAGGCACCGGCAAAGATCAGCGTCAACACACTGACCACCAGCGTCCCCAACAACGCCACCGCCAGCCAGCGCGCACGCCGACCTTCGATCAGGCGCTGCAATTGCGGGGTGAGCATGTTGACCAGTTCGAACACCAGCAGGCCGGCCAGCAGACTGGGCAGCAACCGCAGCGGGATCACCAGCAACAAACCGCCGAAAATGATGACCCAACTGATTAGCAGCAAAACGTGACGTTGAGAAAACGTTGGCATACAGCCTCAAAACGAACAGCGTAAAAGGATGGGCAGTCTGCCAGCGTTCCGATGCCAGCACTAGGGATTGTGTAGGTCGGCGCTGGCGACTTTTTTCAGCGTCATTGCCGGCCCCTTCGCGAGCAGGCTCGCTCCCACATTTATCCTGCGTACACAGATCCATTGTGGGAGCGAGCCTGCTCGCGAAGAACTCCTCACAGCTCCCACATATCCCGGTCCAATGATTATTTTTTCTTCAGGCAATCGCTCATGAAGGCTTTGCGCGCATCGCCCTTGAGCGCCTGAGTGGCAGCATCGGCGTTGCAGGTTTTCATTTTCTCTTGCTGAGGCGTCAGGGGTTTGGCTGCATCGGCGGCGGGTGCCGCTTTGAGGCAATTGCTCATGAAGGCTTTGCGTTCGTCTCCCTTGAGGGTTTTCGCGGTAGCTTCAGCATTGCAAGTGGTCATCTTGTTCTGTTGCTCGGTGGCGGCAAAGCCCTGGGCGCAGAGCAGCAAACCGATCATCAACAAAGGGACACGCAACATCTTCATGGAGTTTTCTCCTTGTTGCCGCACCGACGAGCACGGCCTCGCTCTGGAGTGTAGACAACACCTGTTACACCTTCCTGGTCTCAAGGTGACTGCGTCGATACTGTTCCGGCGTGCACTGCGCCTGGCGTTGAAACATCGCGATAAACGCTGAACCGGTGCTGTAGCCCATATCGAAGGCGATTTCCTGAATGCTGCGATGGTTGTCCAGCGCTTCGATTGCCGCCAGAAACCGCAACCGCTGCCGCCACTCACCAAAACTCATGCCCAACTCACGCACGAACCGCCGCGCCAGGGTGCGTTCGCTGACATGGATCTGCGCGGCCCATTCCGCCAAGGGCCGGTTATCACCGGGCTCGGCCTGCAAGGCTTCGAGTATCCCGAGCAATCCCGAACTACTGGCGTAGGGCAAATAACACTCGTGAATGGGTGCCTGCTGCAGCTGATCTACTAACACCTGCGCCAGACGTTTGTCAGCGTCGTGCTCGGGAATCTTCACATCGCGTGAGGCAAAGTCTTTGAGGATTGCTTTGAGAATATCGCTGATGGCCAGGGTGCAGGCCTGTTGCGGCAGGTCCTGGCACATCAGCGGCGCCAGGCAGACCGCGCGATAGTTGATCGGCTGATGGCTGTAGAAGCTGTGCTCGGTCTGCGGCGGCACCCACACCGCATATTGCGGCGGTGACATAAAGCGGCTGCCACCGATTTCCATGTGCAATACGCCGTGGGCCGAATACTCCAGCGTGCCCCATGGATGACGGTGCGCCGAGGCATAACGATGCGCATCAAAGTCGGCATAACGGAAATACACCGGGGCAGGCAGTTCGCTGAAATCCAGCAGATCGATGTGTTTACTGGTCATGCTGTCCGTCATCAGGGGCAGGTTGTCTGGGTTGAAGTATAGGCTTGCATCCAGACAGGTGATAATCACCCCTCATTAACGTTCTGGTTTTTATCGATGCAATACGCTTATCCCCTGCTGGCCATTTTCATTTGGGCCGGCAACACCGTGATCACCAAGATGTCGGCCGGAGCGATCTTCCCCGCGGAGATCGGCTTTTACCGCTGGCTGCTTGCCGGACTTCTGTTCACACCCTTCATGCTCAAACCCGTGATCGCCCATTGGCCAGCGATCCGCCCGAACCTGGGCAAGATCTTTGTGCTCGGCGTGCTCGGCATGGCTGTTTACCAAAGCCTGGCGTACTTCGCCGCGAGCCTGACCTCGGCCACCAACATGGGCATCATCCTGTCGCTGATGCCATTGATGTCGCTGGCCATGGCGATCATTAGCCTCGGCCAGCGCCTGACCATCGGCGCACTGGCCGGTGCAGTGCTGTCGTTCGCGGGGGTATTGGTGGTCGTCTCGTCCGGCAGCCTTGGCGCGCTGCTCGAACACGGGGTGAACCTGGGTGACGCGATGATGCTGATCGCCACCCTGGCCTACGCGATTTACAGCACGCTGCTGAAAAAGTGGCAGCTGCGTTTGCCGCCGCTGGTGTTGCTGTACTTGCAGGTATGGGTAGCGGTGGTGGTGCTGTTTCCGCTGTTCCTCGCTTCACCGAAGATCGGTCCGACACTGCAGAACATTCCGCTGGTGCTGTATGCCTGCCTGCTGGCTTCGATGGTGGCACCGCTGGCGTGGATGCAAGCGGTGGTGCGCCTGGGGCCGAGCCGGACCACATTGTTTTTCAATCTGCTGCCGTTGATTACTGCGCTGATTGCGGCGGTGGTGCTGCATGAGCAGTTGGCGATGTATCACCTGGTCGGCGGGGTTTTGACGTTGGGTGGGGTGATTCTTTCCGAGCGCTGGACCACGGTGTTGGGCCGTAAGGTTAGCGTTGCCTGATCTGACGCCTTCGCGAGCAGGCTCACTCCCACATTTTGGAATGCACTCCCCTGTGGGCGAGCCTGCTCGCGAAGAACGATGACGCGGTCTAAACCCCGGCGGCTTTCAACCGCGCAGCATGCTCGACAAACAAACGGATCGGCTCCGCACCCTTCCCCACCAAACCCAACGACTGATTGACGATATCGAAGTGATCCATCGGATACTCATCGCCGATCACTGTCCCCAGATGCGAGCTGTAACGCCCGACCATCCCGTCGCAATGCCCGACTTCTCGAACGAAGGTCCTGGCAAACAACCGACAACTGCGGTTGGTTCCATCAAACAGGTTTCGCCCGCGATTGGTCTTGCCCGGCTGCAAGGTCCCGGACCATGAGTAATACCGCACGCCATTGACCTCTTCCGGCCCATGCCCGCCCCAGGTTTCAGGCAAGCCCTGTGGATAACGCTGGTTGAACAGCGCCACGCCTTCCGTCGTCAGTGAATGATGGGAGGCATGGATATCCACCGGCAATTTCGGCCCGCGATAACCGGTTTCCAGCAGGCTCATCAACGCCGCGATCCCGCGCAGCAAAACGCAGAGCAAACGCCCCTTGGCGCTGTCTCCCGGATAGTGTTTGTGCAGGTAGTCCGCCAACTCCGAACCGTGATTGGGCCCGGCCACCGAGGTGACCGAGGCGACCCGGTCCGGGCGTTTGGCCGCGGCATAGCGGGCGGTCAGCGCCCCTTGGCTGTGGCCGATCAGGTTGACTTTCTCGGCCCCGGTTTCCCGCAGGATTTCCTCGATCCGCGCCAGCAGTTGCTCGCCGCGCACTTCGCAGGAGTTGATCGGCGAGACCTGCACCGCGATCACCGTTGCACCACCCCGGCGCAGCGCCGAAATGATCCCGTACCAGTACGGATAGAGCAGCAGGCGGATAAACCCGAGCATTCCCGGGACCAGCACCAACGGGTAACGCGGGGCGGAACCTTGCGACATGGGCGAACGTCCTTGTGATCGGTGAGGTGACGCCAGGCTGAATGCAAGACATCAGCCAAGCATCGGCATCGAAGATGACAACTCGACGACCAGTCTATGACATCCCGCCCTACTTCAGCCCCACCACCCCCGCCACGATCAATCCGACCGACACCAGTTTGACCGCCGTCAGACTTTCACCGAGCAACGCAAACCCAAGAAACACCGTGCCCAGTGAGCCGATAGCGGTCCAGATCGGGTAAGCGATGCTCACCGGCAACTCGCGCATGGCCAGGGTCAGGAAGTAGATCCCGCCCACCGCGGCCACCACGGTGATCATTGACGGCCAGAGCCGGGTGAAGCCCTCGGCGTACTTCATGCCCATGGCAAAGGTGACTTCGAAGCCGGCGGCGATCAGCAAAAACATCCAGGCCATCTAGAACTCCCTCGCCAGCGCCTGCAAACGCTGCTCGGCCTCGGCGGCGGAGACCTGGAAGGTGCGCGCCTCGGATTCTTCGCCTTCGGCGGCCACGACCGTGATGTCGGTGATGCCAATGAACCCCAATGCCGTTCGCAACAACGGATCGGCATGGTTCATCGCCTCAAGCTCTCCACCGGGCCCGAAACCGAACCCGCCGCGACTGGTGACGATCAACGCCTTTTTGCCCTGCACCAGCGGCTCGTATTGAGCGACGCCATTGTCCAGGGTGTGATTGAAGGTCAACCCCAACCGGACAATCTGATCGATCCAGGCCTTGAGGCCGCTGGGCACGCTGAAGTTGTGCATCGGCGTGGAAATCACCAGCAAATCATGACCGAGTAACTCGCTCACCAATTCATCGCTGAACGCCAGGTCGGCTTGCATCGACAGCGGCCGCGCATCGGGTTCAGGGTAAAAAGCGGCGGCCACAAACGCCTCGTTGACCGGCGGAATCAACGCTCGACCGACTTCGCGACGGGTCAGGTGCGACTGAGGATTGGCCGCCTGCCAGGCTGAAAGAAACACCTCGGCCAAGCGCCGGGAGTGAGAACGGTCGCCACGGGGGCTGGCATGCACGGCAAGAATTGTACTCATCTGAATCTCCTGAAGGACTAAACTAAAACTGCTGGTGGCTTGCAGCTTGAAGCGCTTAGCCGCCCCTCTTCAAATGAGCAAAAATCAGTCTGGATGAATTCATTTCATTCGTGGAGCTTCCAATGTTTGCCTCGCTGCCGCTGACCGCCCTGCGCGCCTTTGAATCCGCCTCGCGCCTGCTGAGCTTCAAGGCAGCCGCCGAAGAACTCTCGGTGACGCCGACGGCGGTTTCCCATCAGATCCGTTCGCTGGAGACCTGGCTCGGTGTGCCGTTATTCGAGCGGTTGCCACGGCAAGTTCGCCTGACGGACTGCGGTGAGCGGCTGTTCCACAGCTTGCACGGCGCCTTGCTGGAAGTGGCGCAAAGCGTCGACACCTTGCGCCCGCAACGCAGCGGCGCCAGCTTGACGATCTCCACCACCGCTGCTTTCGCTGCATTGTGGCTGGTGCCGCGGCTGGGCCGGTTCTACGCCCGGCACCCGAACATCAGCCTGCGGCTCGATACCCATTGCGAAGTCATCGACTTGCATCAAGACGCCAGCGTCGATCTGGTGCTGCGCTATAGCCTCGGTGATTACCCGAACCTTTATGGCCTGTGTCTGTTCGACGAATCCTTCGGCGTCTATGGCTCGCCGGAGCAAGTCGCCCTGGCCGCCAGCCAAGCGCCGACGCTGATCAGCGTGCGCTGGCATAACTCCAAACTGTACGCCCACGGCTGGGAGGCCTGGTGCGCACAATCCGGCGAGAACTGGCTGGTGGGGCAACCAGCGGTCCGTGAATACGACGAAGAACATTACGCCCTGCAAGCGGCGATTGCCGGGCAAGGCCTGGTGTTGGCGAGCAACATTCTGGTGTCCGAGAGCGTGGCCAGTGGTTTGCTGGTGGCGTATCGGGGCGAAATCCAGGTCGATGGTGCCGGATACAGTGCCCTCTGCGTGCCGGGGCGCGAACGACATCCGCCCGTCCGGGCGTTTTTTGCGTGGTTGCAGGAAGAAGCTCGATTGTCTGGTCTATTGCCAAGATCGCATCCTTCGCCAGCGCCTACAGGAGAACGCATTCCCCTGTAGGAGCTGGCGCAGCCTGCGATCTTTTCGATTACCAAATTACATAAAACTTTTCGTGATGCTCATCACTCACACCCTAGGTAGCGATCACTTCTATAGAAGGTGACGCAAACCGGATCAGCCTCCAGGAGATCGAGATGAGCGACATGCATTTGTCTGATGTAACCACCCTTCGCGAACGTGCCCGCAAGAACGTCGAGAACGGTGCGGTAACCGAAAGCTACAGCGCCAACCGTGAAGAAGTGCTACGCCTGCTCAACGAATCGCTGGCCACCGAACTGGTCTGCGTGTTGCGCTACAAGCGCCACTACTTTATGGCCAACGGCCTGAAAGCCCAGGTCGCCGCCGACGAATTCCTCGAACACGCGACCCAGGAAGCCCAACACGCCGACCGACTGGCCGAGCGCATTGTGCAACTGGGCGGTGAGCCGGAGTTCAACCCTGACCTGCTGTCGAAAAACTCCCACGCACAATACGTGGCTGGCAATTCACTTAAAGAGATGGTCTACGAAGACCTGGTCGCCGAGCGAATTGCCATCGACAGCTATCGCGAGATCATTCAGTACATCGGCGAAAAAGACCCGACCACCCGGCGCATCTTCGAAGACATCCTGGCCCAGGAAGAAGAGCATGCCGATGACATGGCCGACATCCTGAAAGACCTGTAGCGCCTGCCAGACCGCCATCGCGAGCAAGCTCACTCCCACAGGAGTTCACCGTACCTGTGGGAGCGAGCCTGCTCGCGAAGGCGCCCTCACAGGCACCTGATTACTTGGTGGGTTTAACAGTGACTGGCGCCTTACCAGCCTTCATCTGCTCCAGCAACGGCGCGCACTGATTCGGTTCGCCACCGCTCGGCGCCACCAGCGCCAGCAAACCCGCCGCCGGCGCCGCAATCACACCCAACGCCACCATCCCCGCCCCGCGCAGTATCAGCGGCACAGCCTTCACACCCGCATCAGGCTTGATGAACTTGCCCCGCACATACAGCGGCGAACGCAGCGAGATCAAGCGCCAGCCCTTGGATTCCGGGCTGATGGTCAGGTCCAGTTGCTCAGTCGCCATGTTCGCCGTGCCATCGATGTAGATGATCGCGTTTTCGGTATCGAAGACGAACAGGCGCGTGGTCGCCAAACCGGTCTTGATGTCGAAGTCGGCGGCAGCGCAGTTGATCTTCACTTCCTTGTCGCCAAAGATCTTGCCCACCACATAGTTGCCGACGTTCAGCCCGGCCAGCTCCATCAACTCGCGGCTGATAGCGCCATCGTTAATCAGCATCTTCAAATTGCCATTGGCGGTGCCCAGCAGTTTGGCCACCGAGTTGCCACGACCGGTGATGTCGGCATCGCCATTGAGCTCGCCGAAACTGGTTTTCATCGGCTCAAAGGTCGGGAACAGCTGCTTGAGTTTGAACTTGCGTGCGGTGAACTTGGCCCGGCCTTCCAACGGTTCGGTTCGGCCATTGAGGCGAATCTGAGCATCCAGGTTGCCACCGGCCACACCAAAGCGCAGGGGTTCAAGGCTGAGCACGCCGTCAGTGAGTATCAGGTGGGTGTAGAGATCGTTGAACGGCAGTTTTTCGCTGTGGACGATGCGCTTGCCAGTGAACTCGACGTCAGCGTCCATATCGCGCCAGCGCTCGGTTTTGAACTCTTCGACCGGCAACACCTTGTCTGCCGGCTGCTTGCTTTCGCCGCCACGGGCCTTTTGTTTGGCGTTGGAATCGGCACCGATCAGCGGGGCCAGGTCAGCAAACAGCAGTTGATTGGAAACCAGCGATCCGCTCAGCTTCGGGCGCGGCTGACTGGCGACATAGGCCAGGCTGCCATGGATGTCGCTCTGACCGATCTTGCCGTTGAATTCTTCGTAACGGAACACTGCACCGTCCGCGTCATGCAGCTTGGCGATCAAGTGGCCGTCAGTCTCGTACGGCGGTGTGTCCGGCAGGGTGACGCCGGTCAGCGGGTAGAGATTGCCCAGGCTGGTGCCGGCCAGTTTCAGGCGCAAATCCAGCGCGCCGAGGTTCAGTGGATCGGTGAGGGTGCCGGCCAGTTCGACACTGGTGTCAGCGATCTTCACTTGAGCCTGAAGCGGAAACGGCTTTGCCGCGTCCTGCAACGCCAGCAGGCCGCCAATCTTGCCTTCGCCCGCGAGGTTCTGGCCGTGGTATTGGCCTTTGACCTTCAGCGCGAACGCGTAATCCTGCGGCGCGGCCCCCTTTTCCGACGCGGTTTTCGCGGCTTTGTCACCGACAATGTCACTGAACGGAATCGGTTTGCCCAGCGGGTCGATGATCAAATCGAGCTGAGTCTTCAGGCTTTGGTCGTCGAGGATCACGTGGCCTTTGTCGAAGCCGATCGCACCGATGTCCACCACCCAGCTGGATGGCTCGGCGTTCGGGTCTTTGGGGTCGAACTTGAAGGTCCAGTTTGCACGACCGTCGGCCAGGCGCTGGAGGTCGGCATTCGGTTCGGTCAGGTCAATACGCGGGATCACCACGCGCTGCGTCAGCAAGGCCAAGGGCGAGAGGCGCAACTCGACACGCTTGAGGGTGACCATCTGCGGCTTCTTCGACCAGTCCGGGTTGCGCAGGCTCAAGTCTTCCGCCACGACATGCGGCCACGGCACCCACGCGCGCCAGCCGCCCTCTTCGGGCTCACGTTGCCAGACCACCGCGAGGTTGCCGTTGATGGCGAACGGGCGGTGCAGCTCTTCGGAAACTTTGGCATTAAGCGGTGGTTTGATCCGGTTCCAATCGAAGAACGCGATGATCAGAACCAGTATGGCCAGCAGGACAACAAGGCTGGCGAGGGTCCAGGTAATAATTTTACGAGTGCGCGTCATTGCACAGGGCTCCTGATACGACTGAGCGCCCTGACTGCGACGCACGTTTGAAACGTTAGGCCAGAACCGGCCTGCCATGGAGTCTAGGACTGGGAAATGGCGCGCAGGTTTAACCGAAATGCCGCTTAACGTTCAAATAATCGGTCGGGGTCACATTGCGCCCTCAAATCAGCGTTACCGGCCCCGCACTTTTGCAAGGCGCAAGTGAGTGGAAAATACCCATCTCAGCGCAAAAACATCCGCCGGAAACGCCTGATTTAGAGCCGTCGCACGGAACAATCAATTCTGTTGATTATTACCATTGCGTTTATGAACTTTTATATCGACTTATCGAGAGTAGCATTGCCCTCGTACCCACTTTATCGCCCTCCTACGGAGCACCTAATCATGAAACGCCAATTACTGCTTAGCCTTACACTTTCAATGCTTGCCAGCACTGCTTTCGCCCTGCCAGCTGCTGACCAAGCGACCCCACAAGTCAAATCCACCCACTCGGTATTCAGCCAAACCGTCGCCGAAGGTGGCAATGATCGCCTGAAAGAAAAAGGCCTGATCACCCAGGATGGCTCGGACCGTACTCCACAGGGTCAAACCCTGGCTGCAGATGGTTCCGATCGCACTCCACAGGGTCAAACCCTGGCTGCAGATGGTTCCGATCGCACTCCACAGGGTCAAACCCTGGCTGCTGATGGTTCCGACCGCACTCCACAAGGTCAAACACTGGCTGCAGATGGTTCCGATCGCACTCCACAAGGTCAAACCCTGGCTGCAGATGGTTCCGATCGCACTCCACAAGGTCAAACCCTGGCTGCTGACGGTTCCGACCGCACTCCACAAGGTCAAACCCTGGCTGCAGATGGTTCCGACCGCACTCCACAAGGTCAAACCCTGGCTGCAGATGGTTCCGACCGCACTCCACAAGGTCAAACCCTGGCTGAAGGTGGCGGTGACCGCGTCATCGAACGCAACAGCGCTTTGAGCTGAGCCCATGGTGGCCCTGAAAAAAAGCCCAATCCCCGGATTGGGCTTTTGACGTTATAGAGGCCTCACTTCCCCGCTTGATCCCCCGATAGTCGTTCGACGCAGGCAAAGCCGATTTGCTAGAGTGCGCCGCTGTCTTATCCAGAAAACACCCTTGCGATGCTGCCCCGCGCCGAACAGAAACAACAGACCCGCAACGCCCTGATGGACGCTGCCCGCCACTTGATGGAATGCGGCCGAGGATTCGGCAGCCTGAGCCTGCGCGAAGTCGCCAGAACCGCCGGGATCGTGCCCACCGGTTTCTACCGGCATTTCGCCGATATGGATGAACTGGGCCTGGTGCTGGTGAGTGAAGTCGGTCAGACCTTCCGCGAAACCATTCGCCTGGTGCGCCACAACGAGTTCGTCATGGGCGGCATCATCGACGCCTCGGTGCGGATCTTTCTCGACGTGGTCACGGCCAATCGCTCGCAGTTCCTGTTTCTCGCCCGCGAGCAGTACGGCGGCTCGCTGCCGGTGCGTCTGGCCATTGGCCGTTTGCGCGAAGACATCAGCTCGGACCTGGCGGCCGACTTGTCCTTGATGCCGAAGCTGCAACATCTGGACATCGCCGGCCTGAGCGTCATGGCTGATCTGATTGTTAAAAGCGTGTTCGCGACCTTGCCGGACATCATTGATCCGCCAGCGCAGGCGCTGCCCGAGCATCTGACGCCCCAAGCAAAGATCACCCAGCAGCTAAGATTTATCTTTATTGGCCTTAAGCATTGGCAAGGACTCGGCAGTACCGAGTGACCCCCCTTTGTCAGTGATGATCGTTCCCACGCTCTGCGTGGGAATGCCTCAACGGACGCTCCGCGTTCGGCTTCTGGGACGCAGAGCGTCCCGGGCTGCATTCCCACGCAGAGCGTGGGAACGATCTGGAGCACCGCCTACGCACCAACTTTGCGCACAACCCTCCCCGCACGCACCAATTCCAGCCAAAGCCCGCCACTTCCTGAATCATCCCCCTCCACTCCGACAGGCATTTCCTACGTATCACCCGATTGGCAAGCCCCTTGCTCTAGCCTAAGCATTGTCCATTGCTGGAAGCCTTCCGATGCTGGTGATTCATCGCAGAATCGACCCTCAATCCGTCTGGGCCGCCGAGTTGCACCTGAACTTCGAAGCCCGGAGCAAAAGCCGTTTGCGCTGTTTCAGTGCCGAGGGTGAAGACGTCGGGTTGTTTTTGGAGCGCGGCCAGCCACCGCTGTATGACGGCGAGTGCCTGCAAGCCGAAGACGGGCGCATCGTCCGCGTCTGCGCCCGGGCCGAACAATTGCTGCACGTCACCTGCGCCAATGCTTTCGAACTGACTCGCGCCGCCTATCACCTCGGCAACCGCCACGTCGCCCTGCAACTTGGCGATGGCTGGTTGCGCCTGCTCGACGACTACGTGCTCAAGGCCATGCTCGAACAGCTTGATGCCGAGGTCGAGAACATCGAAGCGCCGTTCCAGCCGGAACATGGCGCCTACGGCGGCGGCCACCACCATTCGCGTCACGGCGATGAAGACTTCAACTACCCGCCGAAACTGCACCAGTTCGGCGTGCGGCTATGAACCCAGCCTGGGCGCTGTTGCGCCTGGCCAGTCCGCAGTTGCCGATTGGCGGTTACAGCTATTCCCAGGGTCTGGAAATGGCTGTGGATAACGGCCGCGTCAACGACTCCAATAGCGCCCGGCGCTGGATCAGTGATCAGTTGCTGCTGAACCTGGCGCGTTTCGAAGCGCCGTTGCTGCTCGCCCATTGTGTGGCCGCCTTTGATGAAAACTGGGGTGAATTACTGCAACGCTGCGAAGAGCATCGCGCCAGCCGGGAAACCCGCGAGCTGCATCAGGAGAGCCGGCAGATGGGCTATTCCCTGCAACAACTGCTCAACGGTTTGCCGGAGCTTGATGCGCCGGCCCGCGCCTTTCTTGAACAACGTCCCGAGCCGCACCTGGCACTCGGCTGGGCGTTGGCCGCTCGCGCCTGGAATATCAGTCCGCAAGACGCGCTGGCGGCGTGGCTCTGGAGTTGGCTGGAAAACCAGCTGGCAGTGCTGATGAAAACCCTGCCACTGGGCCAGCAAGCCGCGCAACGCCTGACCAGCGAACTGCTGCCGCTGCTGCAACAAGCCCAACAGAACGCCACCCGAATCAACCCCGAGCACTTTGGCAGCGCCGCTTTCGGCCTGTCCCTGGCGTGCATGGCCCATGAGCGCCAGTACAGCCGTCTGTTCCGTTCCTAGGGCCTGTTATTTTGGCCCTGTTATTTTGGAGAAGCACATGAACACACAACCTCTGCGCGTCGGCATCGGCGGCCCGGTCGGTTCCGGCAAAACTGCCCTGACCCTGGCTCTGTGCCTGGCCTTGCGCGACCGCTACAACCTGGCGGTGGTCACCAACGACATCTACACCCGTGAAGACGCCGACTTTCTGGTGCGCAACGAAGCCCTGGCGCCGGAGCGGATCATCGGTGTGGAAACCGGCGGCTGCCCGCACACGGCGATTCGCGAGGACGCCTCGATCAACCTTGAAGCCGTGGATCAATTGAACCGCCGCTTTCCGGGGCTGGACCTGATCCTTGTGGAGTCCGGTGGCGACAACCTGTCCGCCACCTTCAGCCCGGAACTGTCCGACCTGACCATTTACGTGATCGACGTCTCGGCCGGCGACAAGCTGCCGCGCAAGGGTGGGCCGGGGATCTGCAAATCGGATCTGCTGGTGATCAACAAAATCGACCTCGCGCCATTGGTGGGTGCGTCGCTGGAACTGATGGACAGCGACACCCAGCGCATGCGCAACGGCAAACCGTTCGTTTTCAGCAACCAGAAAACCGGCCTCGGCCTGGAAGAAATCATCGCCTTCATCGAACGCCAGGGCCTGCTGACAGCGGCGTGAACACGATCAACTTTTATCAACAAGGAAGCTTATCCATGACACTTAAACGCATTCTGGGCGCCATGGCGCTGTTGCTGACCCCGGCCATCGCCTTCGCCCACCCAGGGCATGGCGACAACGGTTTGATCGCCGGTATCAGCCACCCGGTCGGTGGACTCGATCACTTGTTGGCGATGGTTGCGGTCGGTTTGTGGGCGGCGCAGCAGAAAGGTGCTGCACGCTGGGCGCTGCCGTGCACATTTGTCGGCATCATGCTGATCGGCGGGTTGCTGGGGTTTGAAGGGCTGAACCTGCCGGCGCTGGAGAGCGGGATTGCGGCGTCGGTGCTGGCGCTGGGTCTGGCGGTGGCTTTGGCAGTGCGTCCGCCGTTGAGCCTCGCCGTTGCGGCAACCGCTTTGTTTGCTCTGTTCCATGGGGTGGCGCACGGACTGGAGTTACCGCAGATGTCGAGCCCTTGGGCGTATGCGGCGGGTTTTGTAGCGGCGACAGCTGCGTTGCATGGATTGGGTTACGCCGTAGTGCGGGTGTTGCCGCAAGCGGCGGCGCCGTTGGTTCGACTGGCGGGTGCGGCATCGGCGGCGACTGGCGTGTGGTTGTTGGCGGGCTGAGATCTTTACCGCCAGTGATGGCCTCTTCGCTAGCAGGCTCGCTCCCACATTGAAATGCGCACTCCTGTGGGAGCGAGCCTGCTCGCGAAGGCGGTCTGACAGACACCGCATCTCTCAGGCCTGATAACATGTCGCGCAATCAACCCTGCCGTGACGACGCCAGCCAATGCCGCCTGTTTCCCGCTCCGCCTCCCAGCCTGAATTGACCGCTCTGTTTGCCTCGGTGCAACAGCACTTCCAGGACGTGATCGTGCCGCTCTGGCAAGGTCCCGGCTGGAATGCCGACATGGCGCTGCCCTATGAAGCGCTGGACGCCGAACACCAACCGCTGCCGCCCCAACGCTACCGGGCCATGGCCTGCGCGCGTCAGCTCTATCTGTTTTCCAGCCTGATCGGCCAGGTCCCGGCCGCCGAAGAGCGCGCCGCAGCGCTATTCCGTTCCCTGCAGCAGCATTTCCATGATGCCGAGCATGGCGGCTGGTTCTATAGCGTCGACCCGCACGGTGCTCCGCTGGATCAGCGCAAAGACCTCTACACCCACGCTTTCATCCTGTTCGCCTGCGCCCATTACTGGGACAAGGTCCGCGAGCCGCGGGTGGAATCGGTGCTCAACGCCGCACTGGAAGTGGTCGCGCAACGCTTCGCCACGGGCGACGGCCTGTACGAAGCCAGCCTCGACCGGGACTGGTCCTCGCTCGAGTCAGGGCCGCTGCAAAATCCCCTGATGCACTTGGCCGAAGCCTTCCTCGCCACGCTGTCGGTGCGCGAAGACGTCGCCGTGCAAGACGCGCTCGTCGAGTTATGCACAGCGATGCAGAAGCGTTTTATCGACCCGCAACACGGTGTGTTGATGGAGAAACCGCTGGGAGCTGTGGATAACTGGTTTGAACCGGGGCATCAGTTCGAGTGGTATTTCCTGCTGGAATCGTCTTCGTTGCTGCGCGGTGCGACACTCCACGCTTCTCTGGAACGCGCCTTTGCGTTCACCGAACAACTGGGCGTCGATCAACAGACCGGCGCCGTGCGGGCCATGCTCGACCTGGAACCGAACGGCCCACCTCGGGACGCTACGCAGCGAATCTGGGCTCAGGCTGAATACCTGCGTGCCCTGACCTTGCGCCCAGACAGCGAGGCCGCAGTGCTACGCCAATTGCAGGCGTTGCTGCAGCGCTCTCTGCATGCGGGTGGCTGGTATGAGTGTCGTGATGAGAACGGTGATGTGACACGTCGGGATATGCCGTCGACCACGCCTTATCACTTGGCAACCTGCTATCGCGGACTGGCCGAGTATCTTCGCTGATTGATAGATCGCTATCGCGAGCAAGCTCGCGATAGGCCGTTACGCGGTCTTACGCCTTGCCAGCATTACGCTCAATCGCAAACCCGCTCCACGTCTGGCTCACCGGCATCAGCTCGAGGCTGTTGATGTTGATGTGCGCCGGGGCATTGAGCACCCAGAAAATGGTGTCGGCGATGTCTTGCGGCTGGATCGGCTCGGCACCGGCGTAGGTCGCGTTGTAACGCTCCTGGTCACCGGCGAAACGCACCAGTGAGAACTCGCTTTCGCACAGGCCCGGCTCGATATTGCTCACCCGCACACCTGTACCTTGCAGGTCGCAGCGCAGGTTCAGGGAGAACTGTTTGACGAACGCCTTGCTCGCGCCATACACATGACTGCCCGGGTACGGGTAGTTGCCGGCGATGGAACCAAGGTTGACGATGCCGGCGCCGCGCCCGTGAGCGATCAAGCGGGGCAACAACAGACGAGTGCTGTACATCAGGCCTTTGATGTTGGTATCGACCATGGTGTCCCAATCATCAAGGTCGCACTTCGGCGCCGGGTCAACGCCCAGCGCCAGGCCGGCGTTGTTGATCAGCCCGCGCAGTTTGGCGAAGGACGGCGGCAGGTTGGCAATCGCCTCCTCCATGGCTTTGCGATCACGCACGTCGAGCACCAGGCCATGGACCTCGGTCTGCTTCGACAACTCGGCGCACAGCGCATTGAGGCGCTCTTCACGACGGCCGGTCAGCACCAGTTTCCAGCCGGCTTCGGCAAAACGACGGGCGCAGGCTTCACCAAAACCGGAGGTCGCGCCGGTAATAAACAGGGTGTTGGACATCGTGTTCTCCTTGCTTCGGCTGATCGGCAGCCACTGGAATAGAAAATCAGCAGCCAGCATGCCCGGCCTTGCCCACAGCGGCAACTACCGCAGAAGCTGTACAAAAAACGATCAAACGTTGCCACGCCTTACCTGCCGTGGCTTTCAGCCATGTGCGCGCACCTTATCCACAGGCCGGTCCACAGTTTCCGGGGGCAAGTGGAAAAGCTGTAAGCCGCTGTGCACAAGGCTTTGCGGGCAAATTGGAAATTTTTTTGCTTGACCCTGGAACGCGGGGTGTGTAGCTCATGGCATTTTGCACGATTGACCGGTCATACCGACGATGGCGCCAAGCCAGTAACTACGGCCTTCAGCCGAGTCTTTCCAGAGTTTAACCACAGACTTATCCACAGGCAGCTCCACTCCATTTCGCCCTGCTTTCGTCACCAATAAAAAGGTTGACAAAGCCCGCTCGCGGTCCCGCAAAAACGCCTGATCAAAAAACAACCACAACTCTACAAGCCACGGTTTCAAAGGCCTTCAGCCAGCTACTCCCACGTTATTCACAGCCAGCTCCACAGCAAACGGGGACAAGTCAAAACCGTGACAAAACAACTATTTGCAGCGGCTTTATGTCGCGCTTTAAGAGCTTGTGAATATTGTTTTCCACAATTTCAAAAAACCGTACTCCCACAGGTATTTGTATTGTTTTGGGAGATGTAAAAAAGCCCCGGCGATTGCTCGCCGGGGCTGTGGGTATTTCAACAGAGCATCAGTGGCCGCCGAGATAGGCGTTACGCACTTCCTCGTTAACCAACAGCTCCTTGCCGGTGCCCGTGAGGCGGATCTCGCCGTTAACCATCACGTACGCCCGGTCGGACAGTTTGAGGGCGTGGTTGGCGTTCTGCTCCACCAGGAAGATGGTCATGCCGGTTTTGGCCAGTTCCCGCAGGGTCGCGAAAATCTGCTTCACCACGATCGGTGCCAATCCCAGGCTCGGCTCATCGAGCAACAGCAGTTTCGGCCGACTCATCAGCGCCCGAGCGATGGCGAGCATTTGCTGCTCGCCGCCAGACATGGTCATGGCCCGCTGGGTACGACGCTCTTCGAGCCGCGGAAACAGCTCGAACATGCGTTGCATGTCTTCCTTGGCGTACTTGTCGCCAATCGGGATGGTGCCCATCAGCAGGTTTTCTTCGACGGTCATGTCGGGGAATACCCGCCGACCTTCCGGCGATTGGGCGATGCCGTGGGACGCGATGTAGTGCGACGATTTGTGGGTGATATCCACACCCTGATAGTTAATCTGCCCATCAGCCGCCCGGGGCTGACCGAAAATAGACATCAGCAGGGTCGACTTGCCGGCGCCGTTGGAGCCGATCAGGCTGACGGTTTCGCCTTCATTGATGTGCAGCGAGACTTTCTTCAGGGCCTGGATCGGCCCGTAAAACACGTCCAGTTCCTTGAGTTCGAGGATGGGTTGACTCATAGCGCCACTTCCTCTTCATCAGCGCCCAGGTAGGCCGCAATTACTTTCGGATCGTGTCGGATGTCGTCGGGGCCGCCCTCGGCGATGACGATGCCGTGGTCCAGCACCACGATGTGGTCGGAAATGCTCATTACCATGCCCATGTCGTGTTCGATCAGCACCACGGTCAGATCGTGCTCGTCGCGCAGCAGCCGGATCATCGCGCTCAGCGCTTCGGTTTCCTGAGGGTTGAGGCCGGCGGCCGGTTCGTCGAGGCAGATGATCTGCGGCCGGGTGCACATGGCCCGTGCGATCTCCAGACGACGCTGCTGGCCGTAGGACAGCTCACCGGCCAGACGGTTGGCGCAGTCCACCAGGTCCACCACTTCCAGCCAGTAGAACGCGTGGTCCAGCGCATCGCTTTCGGCTTTGCGATAACCCTTGGTGTTGAGGATGCCGGCCAGCATGTTGCGGTTGACCCACATGTGTTGAGCCACCAGCAGGTTTTCCAGCACCGACATTTCCTTGAACAGGCGAATGTTCTGGAAAGTCCGCGCCAGGCCTGCACGGTTCACCAAATGGGTGCCGCCGAACATTTTGTAAAACAGCCGAGTGGCGAAGGATTTCGGCGAGACGAAATCGACCGGTTTAAACGACTCACCCAACAGCTGGATGACATTGGTTTTCTCGCCACGCACATTGAGTTCGATCTTGCCGCCCGAGGCCTTGTAGAACCCGGTCAGGCAGTTGAACACGGTGGTCTTGCCGGCGCCATTGGGGCCGATCAGGGCGAAGATCGAGTTGCGTTTGACCTTCAGGCTGACATCGTTCAACGCCTTGATGCCGCCGAAGTGCATCATCAGCTTCTCGACCGAGAGTACGACTTCGCTCATGGCGCTACTCCTTTACGCGGGGTCACACCGGTACGGCTGATCCGAATCAGGCCGCGCGGTCGCCAGATCATCATCAACACCATCAGGACGCCGAACAGCAGCACGCGGTATTCCGCGAACCCCCGCAGCAGTTCCGGGGCGACGGTCAGCACGAACGCCGCAATCACCACGCCGATGGTCGAGCCCATGCCGCCGAGTACCACGATGGCGAGGATCAATGCCGATTCGAAGAAGGTGAACGAGGTAGGGTTGACGAAGCCTTGGTAGGTGGCAAAGAACACACCGGCCAGCCCGGCCGTCGATGCACCGATGGTGAACGCCGAGAGCTTCACCAAAACATGGTTCAGACCCATGGAGCGGCAAGCGATTTCATCTTCACGCAAGGCTTCCCAGGCGCGACCGACCGGCATGCGAGTCAGGCGGTGCTTGATGTACAGCACGGCCAATACCACCAGGAACAACACCGCATAGATGAAGTAATACTTCACATCCGGGTTGTAGGCGATGCCGAAGAACTCATGGAACGGCACCCCGCCCTCTTTCGCCCTTTTGCCGAACTCGATGCCGAAGAAGGTTGGCAATGGAGCGGCCATGCCATTCGGGCCGCCGGTCAGGGACAGCCAGTTATTGAGGATCAACCGGATGATTTCACCGAAGCCCAGGGTCACGATCGCCAGATAGTCACCGTGCAAGCGCAGCACCGGGAAACCGAGGATGCAACCGGCAAGGCCAGCGGTGATCGCCGCCAGCGGCAGCACCGTCCAGAAGCCCAGACCGAGATATTGGTAACCGAGCGCCAGTCCGTAGGCACCAATGGCGTAGAACGCCACGTAACCCAGGTCGAGCAGACCGGCCAGACCAACCACGATGTTCAGGCCCAGACCCAGCAGTACGTAGATCAGCCCGAGGATAACCACACCCAGCAGGTAGGAGTTGGAGAAAAACGGGAACACCACGGCAACGACGATCAACAGCGGGATGATCCAGCGCAACCGGGATTTGTAATCAGGCGGCAGTACATGAACCCCGGAGCCGGTGCTTTCAAAGCCTTCGAGAATTCTCAGGCCTTTGGGGGTTTGCAGGAACAGGCTCAAGGCAAAGCGGCCAGCCATGACGATGGCGACAATCCACGCCACGCGTGTCGGCTGCAGGTTGAAGCCGTAGCCGTCGAGGACGATGCCGACAATCGGGCCGAACACAATCAGGGCCACAAGGCCGGCAAGAATCGCGTCAACCAGGCTTCTTTTGAGATCAATGGTTTTTTTAGTGGTTGAAGACATCGCTTACACCTTCGACACAAGAGGACGGCCGAGCAGGCCTTGAGGCCGAAAGACCAGAACAAGAACGAGCAGCGAGAAGCTGAAAACGTCTTTGTAGTCCGAGTTCACCAAACCTGAAAACAGTGATTCGGAGATCCCCAGAATAATCCCGCCAAGCATGGCGCCAGGCAGCGAACCGATCCCGCCGAGTACCGCGGCGGTGAACGCTTTGATGCCGATGACAAACCCTGCGTAGAAGTCGAACGTGCCGTAGTTCATGGTGATCAGTACGCCGGCCAGGGCCGCCATCGCTGCACCGATGATGAACACATAGGAAATCACCCGGTCGGTGTTGATCCCCAGGATCGAAGCCATCTTGCGGTCTTGCTGGGTCGCGCGGCACATGCGGCCGAGCTTGGTGTACTTGATGACGTAGGTCAGCAGGCCCATCCCGACAAACGCGGCGACCAGAATGAAGATCTTGGTGTAGGTGAGCTGGACGAAGCCGGTTCCGACTTCAACTCGCCATGCACCGGTAAGCAGTGTGGGTACGCCTTGTTGACGGGCGCCCTGGGCGATCTGTGCATAGTTTTGCAGGATCAGGGAAATACCGATGGCGCTGATCAGCGGTGCCAGTCGTGTGGAGTTGCGCAACGGTTTGTAGGCGACGCGCTCGATGACCCAGCCATACACCGCCGTGACGACGATGGTGAAGACCAGTGTGCCGAGCATCAGCAGAGGGAAGGATTCAATACCGAAGTAAGCCAGCAGAGCCAGACTGATTGCCGCGAGGTAAGCGGAAATCATGTAAACCTCGCCGTGGGCGAAGTTGATCATGCCGATGATGCCATAGACCATTGTGTAGCCGATGGCGATCAGGCCATAGACCGACCCGAGGGTCAGGCCGTTGACCAGTTGCTGCAGGAAAATACCATCCATAACGCAATCTCACGCATTTGAGAGACTGCACAGAAGCGGGTTGCAACGGACCGGGGTTCAGCCGCCGGCGCAACACGGTTGTGTGCAGCTCTACGAGAAAAGACAGGTACTGCACGGACATGTTGATTGATCTGCCCGGCGCACCAGGCACCGGGCAGATCAGCAGTTCATATCACTTCTGTTTTTCCAGTTGGTGGTATTTGCCGTCCTTGTCCCACTGGTAAACCACGTAGTCGGAGACTTTCAGGTCGCCTTTGCTGTCCCAGGTCTTCTCGCCCATGACGGTTTTGACCGGGTTCTTCTTCAGCCACGCGGCAGCGTCTTCGCCCTTGTTGGACTTGGCGCCATTGAAGGCAGCGGCCAGGGTCTGGACCGAAGCGTAGGCGTACAGGGTATAGCCTTCAGGCTCGGTGCCTTTTTTGCGGAACTCGTCCACTACCGTCTTGCTGTCTGGCAGCAGGCGCGGGTCGGCGCCGAAGGTCATGTACACGCCGTCAACGTTTTGCGGGCCACCGGCGGTGGTCACCAGCTCGTCGGTCACGATGCCGTCATCGGACATGAACTTGACGTCTTTGAGGCCTTGTTCACGCAGTTGGCGAACCAGTGGACCGGCTTCCGGGTGCAAGCCGCCGAAGTAGACCACGTCGGCACCGGCCGCACGGATCTTGGTCACCACGGCGCTGAAGTCTTTCTCGCCGCGGGTCAGGCCTTCGTACAACACTGGCGTTACGCCGCGCTTGACCAGTTGTGCCTTGGTGGCGTCCGCCAGACCTTGGCCGTAGGTGTCTTTGTCGTGCAGGACCACGACTTTCTTGCCCTTGAGCACGTCGACGATGTAGTCGCCGGCGACGATGCCTTGCTGGTCGTCACGACCGCACATACGGAACATGGCGCTCAGGCCGCGTTCGGTAACTTGTGGGTTGGTGGAGCCTGGAGTGATCGCGATGATGCCCGCTTCGTCGTAGATCTCCGAAGCCGGGATAGTCGAGGAGGAGCAGAAGTGACCGACTACGCCAGCGACTTTCTGGTTGGTCAGGTCCTTGGCGACCGTCACAGCCTGTTTCGGTTCGCAGGCGTCATCGCCTTTGACCAGTACGATTTTTTCCCCGTTTACGCCGCCCGCTGCGTTGACCGCATCGGCCGCAGCCTGTGCACCCTTCATGTACTGCTCGCCAAATGCCGCGTTGGCGCCTGTCATCGGTCCCGCCACACCGATTTTCACATCGGCCTGTGCAAACGCAGAAACACCCAACGCAGTTGCCACTGCGAGGGCCAAAAAGCCTTTTTTGTAAAACGTCTGGGACATGAGGTGGTGCTCCAAGGTTTTTTTTTAGTTGGCACTGCGACTTCCTGAATGCTCAGAGCAAGGGCCGTGCCATCGGTTTTTTATTCTGAAAAAAGTCGCTGCTTTATTGTTATTTCGACTGTTTCGATCCCATTTTCATTGGGCGTGCAACCGTCTAAACCGCGGGAGGTGAAACCATTTATTTTTAAAGGCGCAACCCGCATGCGCCATCATTGCAACCGCGGCGCCAAACGACGTGCAACCAGCCTGTAACAGCGAGCGTCACCGAAGTGCACACTGCTGGTGCGCAACTGCTACAACCCGCACCTTTTACAGGCTAGTCGCTGCGCGAAAAAGCGCCGCTTTCAGCAACAAATTTCAACAATCAAATAACGATCCGCAGGCACTGGCCTGCGTGATACAGCGAGAATCCGGCCTCGTACAGACAGCTGCGCAATCCCACGCCCGCCAACGGCTGCATGGGTGCGAAAGGAATCGGTAGCGCTTGAGGATTTCCGTTACACAGATAATCGGCAAAGGCTTTGCCGACGACGGTGCCAGTAGTGACGCCCCGGCCGTTGTAACCGGTGACTGCCACTAAACCGGGCGCCGGCTCGAACAAACGCATCAAATGATCGGGGGTGAAGGCGATGCAACCGGTCCAGGTGCACTCCCATTCCACCGGTTTGAGATAAGGAAAGTAGTGCTGCTGAACCCGGTCGGCCCAGGCTTTGAGAAACCAGGTCGGTTTCTGATTGCCATTGCCGAGACTGCCGAGCAGCAGACGGCCATCCTTATCCCGACGAACACTGCTGAGAACCTGGCGGGTGTCCCAGGAACCCTGGCCACCCGGGAGAATTTGCTGCGCAGCCTCTTCGGTCAGCGGGACCGACGCCACTTGATAGTAATAACCGGGGAAGAAGTTGCGCCGCAATTCCGTCCAGTCACCTTCGGTGTAGGCGTTAGAGGCAATCACGACTTGCTCGGCAAGCACCGAACCCTGAGCGGTTTGTACCGACCAGCGTTGGCCCTGACGTTCGAGTCGGGTCACCGGGGAATGATCGAACAACTGACCGCCGAGGCCGATGGCCGCTTTGGCCAGCCCCGTCGTGTAAGCCATTGGGTTGATTGTGCCGGCACGTCGATCAAGCAGCGCAGCGGCAATTTTTTTGGTGCCCGTTGCTTGTTCGCAGGCTTGACCGGTCAGCAGTTCCACCGGTGCGCCGCGACGCTTCCATTGTTCTTCACGACTGCGCAAGTCCGCTTCGCCACGGGCATTGTGTGCCATGTGCAGCGTGCCTTCGCGACGCAGCTGGCAATCGATGTTGTACTTATCCACAAGGCTGAACACCAGGGACGGTGCTGCACCGAGCATGCGATTAAGCTGACTGCCGACCGCCTCGCCGAAACCGGCTTCGATCTCGTCCGGTGGAATCCACATCCCGGCATTGACCAACCCGACGTTGCGCCCCGATCCGCCATGACCGGCACGATGGGCTTCCAGCACACAGACGCTTTTGCCTTTTTCCAGCAGATGCACCGCCGCCGACAGACCGGTGAAACCGGCACCGATGACGCAGACATCGACCGTCACCTCGCCCTTGAGCGCCGCGTTATCAGGCCTTTGCGGCGTCAGTTTTTCCCACAGACACTCTTCGCGTAACGGCATTGCCAGACTCCAACAGAAACCTAACCAACACACACATTCCAATGTGGGGGCGAGCCTGCTCGCGAAAACGGCGACACATCCAACATTGATGTGACTGCCAGACCGCATTCGCGAGCAGGCTCGCTCCCACAGAGGGAATCACTGCACGACTTGCGATTTAGTCGAAGGTAATGCCCTGAGCCAACGGCAATTCCAGTGAATAGTTCACGGTATTCGTCTGACGGCGCATGTAGCCGCGCCATGCATCGGAACCGGATTCACGACCGCCGCCCGTTTCTTTCTCACCGCCAAACGCCCCGCCGATTTCCGCGCCGCTCGGGCCGATGTTGACGTTGGCGATGCCGCAGTCACTGCCCACCGCCGACATGAACTGCTCGGCTTCACGCACGTCAGTGGTGAAAATGCACGACGACAAGCCTTGTGGCACAGCGTTGTTCAGGCGCAGCGCCTCGTCGAAATCCTTGTAACCGACCACGTACAGAATCGGCGCGAAGGTTTCGTGGCAAACCACATCGCTCTGCTCCGGCATTTCAACGATGGCCGGCGAGACGTAGAACGCGTTAGGGAATTTGTCTTCCAGTTGGCGCTTGCCGCCGAACACCCGGCCACCTTCGCTCAAGGCCTGCTCAAGCGCGTCCTGCATGTTTTCGAAACTGTGTTTGTCGATCAGTGGACCGATCAGGTTGCCTTCCAGCGGATTGCCGATGCGCACTTTGGAGTACGCGGCTTTCAGGCGGGTGACGATTTCTTCTTTCACCGATTCATGGGCAATCAAGCGACGCAACGTGGTGCAACGCTGACCGGCAGTGCCGACGGCGCTGAACAGGATGGCTCGTACGGCCATGTCCAGGTCGGCGCTTGGGCCGAGGATCATTGCGTTGTTACCGCCCAGTTCCAGAATGCTACGAGCGAAACGTGCGGCGATTTTCGGTGCCACTTCGCGGCCCATGCGGGTGCTGCCGGTGGCGCTGATCAGCGCGACACGCGGGTCATCGACCAGGGCTTCGCCGGCATCGCGACCGCCGATGATGACTTGGCTCAGGTGCGGCGGCGCGTCGCTGAAGTTCTTCAGTACGCGGTCGAACAGCGCCTGGCAGGCCAGTGCGGTCAGCGGGGTTTTTTCCGACGGTTTCCAGATCACCGGGTTACCACAAACCAGCGCCAGCGCGGTGTTCCAGGCCCAGACCGCTACCGGGAAGTTAAACGCACTGATGACGCCAACGACGCCCAGCGGGTGCCAGGTTTCGCGCATGTGGTGGCCAGGACGCTCGGAAGCGATGGTCAAACCGTACAGCTGACGGGACAGGCCGACGGCGAAATCGCAGATGTCGATCATTTCCTGAACTTCACCCAGACCTTCCTGAGTGATCTTGCCGGCCTCCCAGGACACCAGCTCGCCGAGGTCGGCCTTGTATTCGCGCAGGATATCGCCCAGTTGGCGAACCAGTTCGCCACGGCGCGGGGCCGGAACCTTGCGCCACAATTCGAACGCATGATCTGCACGACTGATGTGCTGCTCGACTTCAGCGGCGCCTTCCCAGTTCACGGCGGCGATCTGGCTGCCATCGATCGGCGAATGCACCGGCACTTTGCCGTTCTGGTACAGGGCCGGGTTCACACCAAGACGATCAAGCAATGCGGCAACCATGGGTCACTCCTCAAGCGAAAAACAGAAAACGTGCAGCCGGATTAATTCGGCTGGTGAGGCCTGTAGTTTTAGCGCTCCCGACGTTACCCAACAAACGACCTTTAAGAGAGATATCATTCCGTTTATTCATGCTGCGAATTGCTGGTAAGAAAGAAACAAGAAAAAGGACAACCCATGCTGAATAAACGCTACTTGCCGTCGATCACCGCGCTGCAGTGTTTTGAGGCCGTAACCCGGCATTTGAGCTTCACCCGGGCGGCGGAAGAGCTGAACCTGACCCAGAGCGCTGTCAGCAAACAGGTCGCGCAACTCGAAGAATTATTGCAGCACCTGCTGTTCCGCCGGGTGCGTCGACGCCTGCAAATGACTCCGGCCGGTGATTTGTACCTGGTGGAGGTACGAAAAATCCTCACGCAGGTCGAGATGTCGACCCACTACCTGCGCTCCTACGGCGGTGAAACCGAAGTCCTGCGCGTCTCGACGCCTCCGACCTTCGGCGCGCGCTGGCTAGTGCCACGCTTGAAAGGCTGGCGTCTGCGCCATCCCTCGATCCATCTGGACCTGTGCAGCGAACAGGAAGCCGACGATCTGTTGCAGGGTCGCAGCGACCTGGCGTTTTATTTCGGCCAGGGCTCACGACCCGGCACTGAATGCCTGAAGCTGTTCGGCGAAGAGCTTGTGCCGGTCTGCGCACCGGGCAGCCTGCCGAACACGCCGTTCACCGATCCTACGCAACTCACCGACCTGGTCCTGCTGCAAAACGCCTCCCGGCCCCAGGCCTGGCACGACTGGTTCGACAGTCAGGGCTACCACACCGAACACAGCTACCACGGCCCGCGTTTTGAAACCTTTTACATGTGCATCCGCGCAGCCCAGGTCGGCTGCGGAGTGGCGCTGTTGCCACGTTTTTTGGTGGAAGAGGAATTGGCCGACGGCAAACTGGTCATACCTTGGCAGCACGCGCAGCCCAGCACCGATGCCTATTACCTGGCGTATCCGGAGCATTCGGCGGAGGTGCCGAAAGTGCGGGATTTTGTGAAGTGGATGCTGGAGCAGATTGATAGCCCGGAGATACCGCAAATTTAGGGTTACACCACAATACCTGTGGGAGCGAGCCTGCTCGCGAAGACGGCGGCACATTCAACATAGATGTGACTGAAAGACCGCTTTCGCGAGCAGGCTCGCTCCCACAGTAAACCGTGGTGGTTTAAAAAATCGCTGGCAATACCTGCCGTTGATATGCGCCACTAGCCCCATTCATTGAAACAGCTGCAACGTCGCTGCCACGGGCCGCGGCCAGCCTGGAGAACCCCGTTATGAGCGAGAGCGTGTTTGGCGATCGCATCGTGCAGAACCTGCTCGACACCGACTTCTACAAACTGACGATGATGCAGGCGGTGCTGCACAACTACCCGAACGTGGAAGTCGAATGGGAGTTTCGTTGCCGTAACAGTGAAGATTTGCGCCCCTACCTGGCGGAAATCCGTTTCCAGATCGAGCGCCTTGCCGAATTGAGCCTGAGCGCCGACCAGTTGAGTTTCATGGAGCGCATCAGCTTCATGAAGCCGGATTTCCTACGCTTTCTCGGGTTGTTCCGCTTCAATCTGCGCTACGTCCATACCGGTATCGAAAACGGCGAGCTGTTCATCCGCCTGCGCGGGCCATGGCTGCACGTGATCCTGTTCGAAGTGCCGCTGCTGTCCATTGTCAGCGAAGTGCGCAACCGCTATCGCTACCGTGAAGTCGTCCTGGAACAGGCGCGCGAGCAACTCTACCGCAAGTTCGACTGGCTGACCGCCAACGCCAGCGCGGAGGAATTGTCCGAATTGCAGGTTGCCGATTTCGGCACTCGTCGTCGCTTCTCGTACCGAGTGCAGGAAGAAGTGGTGAACGTGCTCAAGCACGATTTCCCCGGTCGTTTTGTCGGCACCAGCAACGTGCACCTTTCACGGGAGCTGGACATGAAACCGTTGGGCACCATGGCCCACGAATGGATCATGGCCCATCAGCAACTCGGCCCCCGGCTGATCGACAGTCAGATTGCCGCCCTCGATTGCTGGGTCCGTGAGTACCGCGGCCTGTTAGGGATTGCCCTCACCGACTGCATCACCACGGATGCCTTTCTCAACGATTTCGACCTGTACTTCGCCAAGCTGTTTGACGGCCTGCGCCATGATTCCGGTGATCCGGTGCTCTGGGCGGAAAAGGCCATTGCCCATTACCACAAGCTCGGCATCGACCCGATGAGCAAGACGCTGGTGTTCTCCGACAGCCTGACGCTGCCCAAGTCTCTGGAAATATTCCGGGCGTTGCGCGGTCGGATCAATGTCAGCTTTGGCATCGGCACCAACCTGACGTGCGATATCCCGGGTGTTGAACCGATGAGCATCGTGCTTAAAATGGCCGCCTGCAACGGCCAGCCCGTGGCAAAGATTTCCGATGAGCCTGGCAAGACTCACTGCAAAGACCCGAATTTTGTCGCCTATTTGCGACACGTTTTCAAAGTACCTGCCGCCCTTTCCAGCACATCAAGCACATCAAGCAAGGAGTGAATTCATGCAAGCCGAACAGCGTGAGATTGCTGAACAGCTCAAGGTCCAGCCGCCGTTCGCCGACCAGGCCGCCCTCGAGGCTGAAGTCGCCCGGCGGATTACCTTCATCCAGGACTGCCTGGTCAATTCCGGGCTCAAGACCCTGGTGCTCGGCATCAGCGGCGGCGTCGATTCCCTGACCGCCGGCCTGCTGGCCCAGCGTGCGATGCGCGAACTGCGCACCCGCACAGGCGACAACAGCTATAAGTTCATCGCCGTGCGCTTGCCGTACGAAACCCAGTTCGACGAACACGATGCCCAGGCCTCGGTGGATTTCATCGCCCCGGACGAGCGCCACACCGTGAACATCGGCCCGGCGGTCAAAGCCCTGGCCAGTGAAGTAGCCGCCTTTGAAGGCAAGCATGCCGTCTCAGTGGATTTCGTGCTCGGCAACACCAAGGCGCGGATGCGCATGGTCGCCCAATACACTATCGCCGGCGCGGCCCACGGTCTGGTGATCGGCACTGACCACGCGGCGGAAGCAGTGATGGGCTTCTTCACCAAGTTCGGTGACGGCGCTTGCGACCTGGCGCCGCTGAGCGGTCTGGTGAAAAACCAGGTCCGGAACATCGCCCGCAGCTTCGGCGCGCCGGAATCGCTGGTGGAAAAAGTCCCGACGGCCGACCTTGAAGACCTGTCGCCCGGCAAACCGGACGAAGCGTCCCACGGCGTGACCTATGCCGAGATCGACGCGTTTTTGCACGGCGAGCCGGTGCGTGAGGAAGCGTTCAAGATCATTTATGACACGTATAAAAAGACTCATCACAAGCGAGTGATGCCGTTCGCACCTTAAGTAAGGCGGCGTCTGGACCGACGTCTTCGCGAGCAGGCTCGCTCCCACAGGTACTGCGCTGTCCTTGTGGGCCGAGCCGACTCCGGGCGGCGTTCCGACGAAGAACGATGACGTGGTCAAACGTCAGGCACAAAAAAAGCGTCCCATGGGGACGCTTTTTTACGAGCTCGATTCGATTACTTCAGCACAACAGTGCCTTTCATCATCGAGATGTGGCCCGGGAACGAGCAGAAGAAGCCGTAGCTTTCGCCAGCAGCCAGTTTCGAGATGTCGAAGGTCACCGAATCCGTTTCGCCAGCACCAATGATTTTGGTATGCGCGATAATGCGGGCATCACCTTCTTTCAGGTAGTTCTTCTCGATACCTGCACTCAGACCATCGGTGGCAATTGGCTGCATATCAGCTGTTTTGCTCAGCACCCAGTTATGACCCATGACGTTTTTCGGCAGGTTGCCGGAGTGTTTCAGCTCCACGGTGAACGTCTTGCAGCTCTTGTCGATGCTGATTTCCTTGGTATCGAAGGACATCTGGTCAGTCGAGTCGACAGTGACCTTGCACTCGGCAGCCATCAATTGGCTGCTGGCCAGTGTCAGCAGGGATACTGCAACAAGTTTGGCAAACATGGTGAATCTCCAAGGCAGGGTTAACAAAAGTGCGAATGGACAGAAGACTGCCTGAAAACTTCGCAAGTTCCTATGACCTGAATCAAAAATTGTATACAACTTTCGGGCTATGACACCTATCGAAACAATCTACCAGCCAGACATCTGGGGCGGACCTATCATCAGGTCGTCCTCACCCATCTGGAGCGTCAGTCATGTCCCTTAACAGCCTGTTGCGCAGTTTGCTCGCCGCCTACGCCTGTGGCGCCAGCGGAACCTGTGAAACACCTGAACGCGAAGTGTAGACCTTGGAACGCCGCACGCCTGCCTTTACTCTGTGGCCATCCTGACCATGGAGTAAGGCATGTCTTTAGCGTCCGTTTGTGTATTTTGCGGTGCCAGCACTGGTACCAACCCGGCTTATCGTGAAGCGGCTGTCGCCTTGGGGCGAGCATTGGCCGAGCGTAAGCTGACTCTGGTCTATGGCGGCGGCGCCGTCGGGCTGATGGGCATCGTCGCCGATGCTGCGCTGGCGGCCGGCGGTGAAGTGATCGGGATCATCCCGCAAAGCCTCAAAGACAAGGAAATCGGCCACAGCGGCCTGACTCGTCTGGAAGTGGTCGACGGCATGCATGCGCGCAAGGCGCGGATGGCCGAGCTCAGTGACGCCTTTATCGCCCTGCCCGGCGGCCTGGGCACGCTGGAAGAACTGTTCGAAGTCTGGACCTGGGGCCAGCTCGGCTACCACGGCAAACCGCTGGGGCTGCTGGAAGTGAACGGTTTCTACAGCAAATTGACGTCTTTTCTCGATCATATCGTCGGCGAAGGCTTCGTTCGCGAACCGCACCGTGACATGCTGCAAGTGAGCGAATCGCCGCAAACCCTGCTTGATGAACTGGATGCCTGGCAGCCGACAGTGGTGCCAAAGTGGATCGAGCAAAAACCCAGCTAACGGCTGGGCATCGATACAGGGCAGAATACGCGCCGCTCAACCTCACCTTCGACCCCAGAGGATCGCCCATGGCTAAACCCAATTATTCCTTCGCCAAACGTCAGAGAGACTTGGCCAAGGAGCAGAAGAAAGAGGAAAAGCTTCAGCGCAAGAAAGCTACAGCTGAAGAAGAAGCCGCCGCACTGAACCCGGATGCAGAAGGTGAAGTGGCCGCAGAAGACGCTGTTGAAGCACCGAAAGATCAGGCGCCCGACGCCTGAGACCCTCAGGGCCCGATGATCTGATCAGGCCCACCGGATCTGTGTCCAGGGTCAGCAACGATGTTGCTGACCCTCACAGGCCAATCTGAAATACCCCTCCAGAAAGCACTGCACACTACCCACATTGGATTTTCATTACTCCAGTGGCATCACTGTGACGCGGACTTCGGGATCATGACTGCCACCACCCAAAATCACCCCGCGCAACGGCGATACATCGGAAAAATCCCGGCCCCAGGCCAAGGTGATGTGTTCCAGTGCCGGCTGCACGTTGTTGGTCGGGTCGAAATCCACCCAACCGAGCACCGGGCAAAACACTGAAACCCAGGCATGGGATGCATCGGCGCCGATCAGTCGCGGCTGGCCCGGTGGTGGCTGGGTCAGCAGGTAGCCACTGATGTACCGCGCCGCCAACCCACGGGAGCGTACGCAGGCGAGCATCAGGTGAGCGAAGTCCTGACAAACACCGCGCCGGCGCTCCAGCACTTCCACGAGCGGCGTCGCCACTTGGGTCGCCTCGGCATCGAAGGTGAATTCGCTGAAGATCTTCTCCATCAGCGCCTGAACACCCAACAGCAGCGGACGACCCGATGGAAAACAGCTTTCGGAAAACTCGACGAAGTTGCGCTTCAAATGCACGTAGGGTGATTCGAACCGGTAACGACACGCTTCCAGCAATTCGGGGGAAAGTGGCTGACTGCTGTAAGTCAGCGCGTTACAGGTTTCTTCCCACGCAGGGGATTGATTGAAATCCAGCGCAGGCCGGGCCAGCACTTCGACGGTGAGCCGGGCATTGACGAGCAATTCATCATGCGGCCGCTCGAACGCCAACCGGGTCAACGGATTACCGAACACATCCAGTTCATCGCGGCGGGTCGTCGGGTCGGGGCTGATCTGCAATTGCTGCTCGGTGCAGCGCTGCCAGGCACATGCACGCGGCCACAGGTGCGCGAGCTGCTGAGCCAGGGACACCGGGCTGTCGTAGTGATAATGGGTGTCGTGGAGAATCTGGTAATGGGCGCTCATCAGACGGACACCGTGCGCTGGCTGACGTCATCGACATGGGCGAAATGGCGCAAGGCCAGACGATCCGACACTTGCCCGCTGGCGTCGGCGATCTCTTGCAACAGATCGGCCAGCCCCTCAATGGCCGCCCGAACGCTGGCTGCGCCGAACAGCGGGTTCTCCAGGCATCCCAGATCGAACCGTGCCAAGCGTTCCACCAACTGCGGCAACCCCGCTTCGCGAGGCACGCCGAAGTCGTCATTCAAGCGTTTCAAGGTTCGAGTCACCAATTTCAACTGAAACAGCACGGCGTGGGGGTTCTGCTCGTCGAGCAGCAACAGGTCAAGCACCGGAATCAATTGAGCCACTGCCAGATACCGCGATCGGTAAGTGATGCTGCTGTTGCCCAGTTCCAGCAGCCATTCCAGTCCGGCCTGATCGAAAGCAACGGCCCCGCGCAGAAATGCCGCCAGGCTGGCGCTGAGAAATTGCAGACGTTCGATCCGGCGGCCGATCATCAGGAAGCGCCAGCCTTCGTCCCGGGTCATGTCGTCGAGGGCGAAGCCGGATAATGCCGCCAGGGACATCACCAGACGGTTGAGGAAGTCCAGCAATTCGCCGAAATCCGGCTCTTCGGCTTCCAGCTCCAAGGCCTCGCGCTGCAGCTCCACCAGCGCTTGCCAGTTTTCCCGCGAGAGCTTGCCGCGCACCTGCGAGGCCGCCCACTGTAAACGCTGCAGGTTGGAGCGCAGGCTGAACGACCAGTCGTCGCCGAGCAGTGCCGCCAGCAAACGCTCCGGCAACTCGCCTTCATCGGGCAACAACATCAACCGTTCGCCCAGATCGACCGCCGCCTCAAGGGCTTGCGGGTCATCGCCATCGACATAACGCGCCAGCATGATTCGCAGGAGCCGCGCGCTGTCATCACAGCGTTCGCAATAACGGCCGAACCAGAACAGGTTTTCCACCACCCGCGACGGCAGGTACGGATCCCGTCTTACCAGATCGTGCACACCGATCGTACGCTGGGTTTTCCATTGCTCACCGCTCGGCGGGCGATCGCCCAGCACCCAGGTGTCTTTGCTCGCGCCACCGCGCTGCATCGACACCACTTCGGCGTCAGCCTCGGCGGCGACCCGGGTAAGGCCGCCGGGCAGAACCCGATAACCCTCACGACTGGCCACTGCGTACACGCGCATGCCGATAGCCCGAGGTTGCAGATGACCGTCTTCAGCCTGCCAGATCGGGGCTTGAGAGAGTTGAGCCAATTCTTGTGCGACATAGGCGTAAGGCCGGGCCTGCATGCGCTCAGCCAGTTCCTGACGCTGTTTTTCACTCAAATCGCGACCAAATACCGGAGTAAAGCTCTGTGACGGGAAAGCCGGTTTGATCAACAACTCCGGCAATTTTTCCAGGGCCTGAGCCAGCACCGGTGCTTCACCGCACCACCAGGTCGCGATGGAGGGCAGAATCAGTTCTTCGCCGAACAGGAATTGATTGATCTTCGGCAGGAAGCCCAACAATCCCGGCGACTCCAGCACGCCGCTGCCGAGGGCGTTGGCCACCAGCACTCGCCCTCGGCGTACCGCTTCCAGCAATCCCGGCACGCCAAGGGCCGAGTCAGTGCGCAGCTCCAGCGGATCGCAGAAGTCATCGTCGAGCCTCCGCATGATCGCGTGGACCCGACGCAGTCCGCTCAAGGTTTTCAGGTAAACCGTGGCATCCCGGACGGTCAGGTCGCCGCCCTCTACCAGTGGGTAACCGAGCTGACGCGCCAGATAGAGGTGCTCGAAATAGCTTTCGTTGAAACGTCCCGGTGTCAGCAGCACGATCAGCGGCGCTTCGTCATCACTCGGCGCCTGACGGGCCAGGGTTTCCTGAAGCGTGCGGAAGAATCCGGCCAGGTGCTGCACTTTCAAATCGCGGTACAACTCGGGAAAGGCCCGGGACACGATGGTGCGGTTTTCCAGGGCGTAACCAGCACCGGACGGCGCTTGCGTCCGATCCGCCGTGACCCACCAGCGACCATCGGGTGTACGCGCCAGATCCACCGCATACAGATGCAGAAAAGCCCCGTCGGGCGGCGTGATGCCCTGACAGGGCCAGAGGAAGTTGTTGTGGCCGAAGACCAGCTCAGCAGGCAGCAGCCCCTCAGCGATCAAGCGTTGCGGGCCGTACAAATCTGCCAGCACAGCATTGAGCAAGCGTGCCCGCTGGGCGATCCCGGCTGATAACTGCTGCCATTCATCCGCAGCAATCACGTGCGGCAACAGATCGAGTTCCCACGGCCGATCGGCCCCCTTAGGGTCGGCGTAGACGTTGTAAGTCACGCCGTTTTCCTGGATCTGCCGAGTCAGCAGCGCCTGACGCTGCACCAATTGCGTTGGTGTGCTGCGCTGCAATTGGTCGAACAACCGACGCCAGTGCGGGCGCACCGCGCCGCTGTCGTCGAGCAGTTCGTGATAAGTGCCCGCCGTCAGCGGGTAGCGGTCAAGCAGGTCAGGCATGGAAAGCTCGGCAGACAGCAAAGAACGGTCAGACTAACGCAGGCTCATGACGCCCGGATATACGAAAAATCCGAGCGTCGCGTACGGTTTAGAAACGTCGTAAATCGAGAGTCATCGGTAGCTCGTCGTTAATTTCCATATTGGGTATAGGAAGTTTCCCTGGCGTATGTCCGATGCGGAAGAAACGCGCCATCCGCCGGCTCTCCGCCTCATTGGCGTTCACCGGCAAGCTGTCGTAGTTGCGCCCTCCCGGATGGGCGACGTGGTACTGACAGCCACCCAGCGAGCGCTGCATCCAGGTGTCGAGCAGGTCGAACACCAGTGGCGCGTGGACCGGGATGGTCGGCTGCAGGCAGTTGGCCGGTTGCCAGGCGCGGAAGCGCACACCAGCGACAAACTCGCCGACCCGCCCGGTGGGTTGCAATGGCACCGGGATGCCATTGCAGGTCAGAAGATAACGCTGCGGCGGCAGGCCCGTGAGTTTGACCTGCAAGCGTTCCAGAGACGAATCCACATAACGCACCGTGCCGCCGACCGCCCCTTCTTCGCCCAGCACATGCCAGGGCTCCAGCGCCTGACGTAATTCCAGCTCGATCCCGCTGACGGCGTAATCGCCGACCTTGGGAAAACGGAACTCCAGATGCGCCGCAAACCACTCGGCGCGTACGGGATAACCGGCGGCATTGAGGTCCACGATGACGTCGGCTAAATCCTGTTCGATAAAGTGCGGCAACAGGAACCGGTCGTGTAATTCGGTGCCCCAGCGCGCCAGCTTCGGCGGTGCATAGGGCTCGCGCCAGAACCGCGCCACCAACGCCCGCAACAACAACTGCTGCGCCAGACTCATGCGCGCATGGGGCGGCATTTCAAAGGCGCGCAATTCAAGCAACCCCAGACGCCCCGTCGCGCCATCCGGTGAATAAAGCTTGTCTATGCAGAACTCGGCACGGTGCGTGTTGCCGGTCACGTCGATCAGCAGGTTACGCAGCAGCCGATCCACCAGCCACGGCGCGCACTCCTCACCCGGTTCAGGCATCTGGGCAAAGGCGATTTCCAGTTCATACAACGCATCATTGCGCGCTTCATCAACCCGTGGCGCCTGAGACGTCGGGCCGATGAATAATCCGGAAAACAGGTAGGACAAGGACGGGTGGTTATGCCAGTAGCTGATCAGGCTGCGCAGCAGATCGGGACGGCGCAGAAACGGTGAGTCGGCCGGTGTCGCGCCGCCCAGTACGAAATGGTTACCGCCGCCGGTGCCGGTGTGGCGGCCGTCGATCATGAATTTCTCGGTGGTCAGTCGGGTCTGGCGTGCCTCTTCGTAAAGAAACTCGGTGCGTTCGACCAACTCATCCCACGTGGCGGACGGTTGCACATTGACCTCGATCACTCCCGGATCGGGCGTGATGCGGAAGTTGCTCAGGCGCGGATCGCTCGGCGGCTCATAGCCTTCCAGCAACACCGGGCAATGCAATTCCTCGGCGGTGGCTTCGATGGCGCTGACCAGTTCCAGATAATCCTCGACTCGCTCCAGCGGCGGCATGAACAGGTACAACCGCCCTTCTCGCGCCTCCGCACAGAACGCCGTACGGGTCAGCCAGTCGGCGGATTCATCGAGCTTCGGCGTGCGTTCATCGGCAACCGCAGGCACGCCTTGACTCTGAAGTTGTGCAGTGTCTGGCAGTGCGGGGAAATCCTGATTCGGGTCCACAGAATGAATAAACGGGTACTCCGCCGCTTTCACCCAAGGCTGCGAGCCAAGCGGCAAGCGGTAGCCCAGCGGCGAGTCCCCTGGCACCAGTCGGCAATGCTCGTCGCGCAGATACCAGCGTCCGCTTTGCCACTGATCACCCTTGGCGGTGCGCGCCAGCGGCAGGACCTGGCCGATGACTTTGTCCAGCCCCTGGCTGAAGACTTTGCGCAGGCGAGCACGCTCCAGAGGCTCTTCAAGACGCGAGTCTTCGGCGCTGACGTTCTGCGGCAAAGTGCCTTCGCGCCAGAGGTAATAGAAATTGTCTTCGTAGGCCGGAAATACAAAGCGTGTCGGAATTTTCAGGCGTTCGGCGACACTCGCCAGAAAGCGTCCGGCCAACTCTCCATTGGCACCGTAGTCTTCCTGCTCATCAGCAATCAGCGCGCTGTTGTGCCAGATCGGTACATCGTCGCGGCGCCAGTAACAGTTCAGCGACCAGCGCGGCAATTGCTCGCCGGGGTACCACTTGCCTTGACCGAAATGCACCAGACCATTGGGGGCGTAGTGCTTGCGCATGCGCTGGAACAGTTCGGCGGACAGACGCCGCTTGTCCGGCCCGAGCGCAGCAGTGTTCCACTCGGCGCCGTCCGGATCATCGATGGACACAAACGTCGGTTCGCCGCCCATGGTCAGGCGCACGTCACCCTCCAACAGGTCAGCATCGATCTGCCGACCCAACGCCTGGATCGCCAGCCATTGGTCTTCGGTGTAGGGTTTTGTCACCCGTGGTGCTTCCCAAATCCGTTCCACCGACATTTCGTGGGTGAATTCGCACTCGCACGGTTCAACCAAGCCACTGATCGGTGCCGCAGAGCCCGGATCGGGACTACAGGCCAACGGAATGTGTCCTTCACCGGCAAACAGCCCTGAGGTCGCATCCAGGCCGATCCAGCCGGCACCGGGTAAATAGACCTCACACCAGGCGTGCAGGTCGGTGAAGTCCACGTCAGTGCCCGACGGGCCGTCGAGGCTTTTGACGTCGGCGGTCAGTTGAATCAGATAACCAGAGACGAAACGCGCCGCCAGACCGAGGTTGCGCAACAGCTGCACCAGCAACCACGCAGAGTCGCGGCAGGAACCGGAGGCATGTTCCAAGGTGTGTTCGGGCGTTTGCACGCCCGGCTCCATGCGGATCAGGTAGCCAATGTCTTCGCTCAGGCGCTGGTTGAGTGCGACGAGGAAATCGACGCTAGGCAGTGGCGTGCGGTCGATGCCATCCAGGTACGCCTTGAATTTCGGCGTCAGGGGCAAGGTTTCCAGGTACGGCGCCAGCTCTTTGCGCTCATCCGCGGCGTAGGCGAACGGAATCTTTTCCGCGTAGGGCTCAAGGAAGAAGTCGAACGGATTGAAGACCGCCATCTCCGCCAGCAGATCGACTTCGATCCGCAGCTCATCGGTTTTCTCCGGGAACACCAACCGCGCCAGGTAATTGCCCTGGGGGTCCTGCTGCCAGTTGATGAAGTGCTGCTCGGGAGAGACTTTCAGCGCATAGGACAGTATCCGCGTGCGACTGTGGGCCGCCGGGCGCAGGCGAACGATCTGTGGACCGAGCTCGACGGCGCGGTCGTAGCGGTAATGCGTGACGTGGTGCAATGCGACATGAATCGACACGGCGTGCCTCCTGCGAGCCTTAAGCGTTATCGAAAGCGCGCAAGACTTATGCCATCCAGCAGCGCTGGCGCTTTCTCCGGTTGCTTGAGGCAGTACAGCACCAAAATCGGGCGAGGCGGGAATTTGGTTAGGGGGAGATGCACGAAAATGTTGCGACCGGGAGCCGTCAGCCAGATTCTGTATTGCCTGTAACGGCCTCTTCGCGGGCAAGCCCGCTCCCACAGTGTTGTATGTCGTATCCAAATCCAGCGTACACAGAAGATCCCCTGTGGGAGCGGGCTTGCCCGCGAAGAGGACAGTTGCCCCAACACAGCTTCCGGCCCGTCGCTCCGGTTTTCCGTGGCGCACAATGCAAAACGCCAACCCGTAGGTTGGCGTTCTGAATCACTGCTCAGCGTTTAGCGCGGTACAACCGGCTTGCGCGCAGGCTTCGGTCCTTTGCCTTTGGCCGCATCCTTGCGATCCTTGGCTGCCTGCTGGTTGCGGGCGAACGCCGCTGCCTTGGCCTGTTCACGCTTGTCCCACGGGTTGCCGCCATCACTGGCGCGCGGTGGCAAGCCAGTGTGCTGGGTCAGGATCTTGGTGGTCTTTTCCCCGGCCACTTTATGGCTGCCGGCCGGTGTCGAGTTCTTGCGACGGGCGCTCTGGTAGCTGTCGGTCGCCGGTTGGTGCAGCGGGATCAACTGAGTCTTGCCCGGCCCGATCAGGTCGGCGCGGCCCATGCGCGTCAGCGCTTCACGCAGCATCGGCCAGCCTTTCGGGTCGTGATAACGCAAGAACGCCTTGTGCAGACGACGCTGCTCTTCGCTCTTGACGATGGTCACGGCGTCACTCTTGTAAGTGACTTTGCGCAGCGGGTTCTTGCCCGAGTGGTACATCGCGGTAGCGGTGGCCATTGGCGACGGGTAGAACGCTTGCACCTGGTCGGCACGGAAGCCGTTGCCCTTGAGCCACAGGGCCAGGTTCATCATGTCTTCGTCGGTGGTGCCCGGGTGAGCGGCGATGAAGTACGGAATCAGGTACTGCTCTTTCCCGGCTTCCTTGGAGTACTTCTCGAACATGCGCTTGAACTTGTCATAGCTGCCGATGCCCGGTTTCATCATCTGGTTGAGCGGACCTTCCTCGGTGTGTTCCGGGGCGATCTTCAGGTAACCACCGACGTGGTGGGTCACCAGTTCTTTAACGTATTCCGGCGACTCGACCGCGAGGTCGTAGCGCAGACCGGAAGCGATCAGGATCTTCTTCACACCCGGCAAGGCTCGGGCGCTGCGGTACAGCTGAATCAGCGACGAGTGATCGGTGTTCAGGTTCGGGCAAATGCCCGGGAACACGCACGAAGGCTTGCGGCACGCGGATTCGATTTCCGGGGTCTTGCAGGCGATGCGGTACATGTTCGCGGTCGGGCCGCCGAGGTCGGAAATGACGCCGGTGAAGCCGGGGACCTTGTCGCGGATCTCTTCGATTTCGCGAATGATCGACTCTTCGGAACGGTTCTGGATGATCCGGCCTTCGTGCTCGGTGATCGAGCAGAAGGTGCAGCCACCGAAGCAGCCACGCATGATGTTCACCGAGAAGCGGATCATGTCGTAGGCAGGGATTTTTTCCTTGCCGTACGCCGGGTGCGGAACACGCGCATAGGGCATGCCGAACACGTAGTCCATTTCTTCAGTGGTCATCGGAATTGGAGGCGGGTTGAACCAGACGTCGACTTCGCCGTGCTTCTGTACCAGCGCACGGGCGTTGCCCGGGTTGGTTTCCAGGTGAAGCACGCGGTTGGCGTGAGCATAAAGAACCGCATCACCGCGGACTTTCTCAACCGAAGGCAGACGAATCACGGTCTTGTCGCGAGTCATCTTCGGACTGGCCAGAATCTGCACGACCTTGGCTTCGCTCGGGTTTTCAACCGGGCCTTTTTCCTGCTCGATGGCACAGGCCTGGGTGTCCTGGGTGTTCACGTACGGGTTGATGATCTTGTCGACCTTGCCCGGACGGTCGATGCGCGTGGAATCGACTTCGTACCAGTCTTTCGGCGTGTCACGACGAATGAACGCGGTACCGCGCACGTCGGTAATGTCTTCGATCTTGTGACCGTAGGACAGACGCTGGGCGACTTCGACGATCGCACGCTCGGCGTTGCCGTAGAGCAGGATGTCGGCGCTGGCGTCGATCAGGATCGAGTTGCGAACCCGGTCCTGCCAGTAATCGTAGTGGGCGATGCGGCGCAGGGAAGCTTCGATGCCACCGAGAACGATCGGCACGTTCTTGTAGGCTTCCTTGCAACGCTGGCTGTAAACCAGGCTCGCGCGGTCCGGACGTTTGCCCGCCAGGCCACCGGGGGTGTAGGCGTCATCGGAGCGGATTTTTTTGTCGGCGGTGTAGCGGTTGATCATCGAGTCCATGTTGCCGGCCGCGACGCCGAAAAACAGGTTCGGCTCGCCGAGCTTCATGAAGTCGTCTTTGGACTGCCAGTTTGGCTGGGCAATGATCCCGACGCGGAAGCCTTGCGACTCCAGCAGCCGGCCGATGATTGCCATGCCGAACGACGGATGGTCAACGTACGCATCACCGGTGACGATGATGATGTCGCATGAATCCCAGCCAAGCTGATCCATCTCCTCCCTGCTCATCGGCAGGAATGGCGCTGGACCGAAACATTCGGCCCAGTACTTGGGATAGTCAAATAACGGCTTGGCTGTTTGCATGACGATGACCGGTGTTGAGATGAAAAATCGCGGGCGCGGAATATAGCACAAAAAATAACCAATTCCGACCGCTATGGTCGGAAATTATGTGGGAGCGGGCTTGCTCGCGAAAGCGGTGTGTCATTCAGCAAATAGGGTGAATGTGATACCGCATTCGCGAGCAAGCCCGCTCCCACAAGGTTACTCGTCGTCGAAGTTGTAGCTGCCCGGCGCCAGGTTTTCGAAGCGGGTGTACTTACCGATGAACGCCAGTCGTGACGTACCGATCGGGCCGTTCCGCTGCTTGCCGATGATGATCTCGGCGATGCCTTTGTGCTCGGTTTCCGGGTGATACACCTCGTCCCGGTACACGAACATGATCACGTCAGCATCCTGCTCGATCGCTCCGGATTCCCGGAGGTCGGAGTTGATCGGGCGTTTGTTCGGTCGCTGCTCCAGGGAACGGTTGAGCTGTGACAGCGCCACCACCGGGCAGTTGAATTCCTTGGCCAGAGCCTTCAAGGAACGGGAGATCTCGGAAATCTCATTGGTCCGGTTGTCGCCACTGGAACCTGGAATCTGCATCAGTTGCAGGTAGTCGATCATGATCAGGCCAACCTCACCATGCTCACGCACCAGGCGTCGAGTCCGCGCACGCATTTCCGACGGGCTGATACCGGCCGTATCGTCGATGAACAGCTTGCGATCATTGAGCAGGTTGACCGCCGAGGTCAGGCGTGGCCAGTCATCGTCTTCCAGACGTCCGGCCCGGACCTTGGTCTGGTCGATCCGACCCAGCGACGACAACATACGCATGATCAGCGATTCGCCTGGCATCTCCAGCGAGTAGACCAGCACGCACTTGTCGCTGCGCAGCACGGCGTTTTCCACCAGGTTCATCGCAAAGGTGGTTTTACCCATGGATGGACGACCGGCGACGATGATCAGGTCAGACGGTTGCAGGCCGCTGGTCATACCGTCGAGATCGGTATAACCGGTGGACAGGCCGGTAATGGCGTTGTCAGTGTTGAACAAGGTGTCGATGCGGTCGATGGCCTTGGTCAACAGGTCATTCACGCTCACCGGGCCGCCGGTTTTTGGCCGGGCCTCGGCGATCTGAAAAATCTGCCGTTCGGCTTCGTCGAGAATTTCTTCAGCCGAGCGACCTTCCGGGTTGAAGGCGCTGTCGGCGATTTCGGTGGCGATGCCGATCAACTGCCGCAAGGTTGCTCGTGCGCGGACGATCTGCGCATAGGCCTTGATGTTGGCGACAGACGGCGTGTTTTTCGCCAGTTCGCCAAGGTATCCGAGGCCGCCGACTTGCGAGGTCTGACCTTCCTTGTCCAATTGCTCGGCAAGGGTCACGACGTCGATCGGCGAGTTCTGGTCGGCGAGTTTGGCGATCGCACGGAAGATCAGGCGGTGGTCATGTCGATAGAAATCGCCGTCCGAAACTTGATCGAGCACGCGTTCCCAGGCGTTGTTGTCCAGCATCAAACCACCGAGCACGGCCTGTTCAGCCTCGATGGAATGCGGCGGCACCTTCAGGGCAGCGGTTTGCAGATCGTATTGCTCAGGAGCGGAGATATCGTTCATGGCCACTTGAATAGTTTTGTGAAAATCAGGAACTGCAGAAAGACAAAGGGCACGACCTGTAAACAGGATCGTGCCCGATGTTACCGGCAAGCACCCGAGGGTGCCAGCCGACAAGTGCTGCTTAAGCTGCTACCACGACAACGCGTACGGTGGCTTCAACTTCGGCGTGCAGGTGCACGGCTACGTCGAATTCGCCTACGTTGCGGATAGTGCCGTTCGGCAGACGAACTTCGCTTTTTGCAACTTCAACGCCAGAGGCGGTCAGTGCATCAGCGATGTCGTGAGTACCGATCGAACCGAACAGCTTGCCTTCGTCGCCAGCGGTGGCAGTGATAGTCACTTCCAGCTCAGCCAGTTGGGCAGCGCGGCTTTCAGCCGAAGTTTTACGATCTGCTGCGGCTTTTTCCAGCTCAGCGCGACGCTCTTCGAACGCAGCCAGGTTGGCAGCGGTCGCAGCGGTAGCTTTGCCGTAAGGCAGCAGGTAGTTACGACCGTAACCAGCCTTAACGTTCACTTTGTCACCCAGGTTGCCCAGGTTGGTGACTTTTTCCAGAAGGATCAGTTGCATGTGAAAATCCTCTTAACTTTTAACCTTCACCGTTCGCGCTATCGACGTCTTTCGGCGTCGAACGACCGCGAAAATCAATCAGGCTGTCGACGATGGCCAAGACCACCAGCAACGGATAGATCAGCTGCATGAACAGCAACAGCGTGACGTACAACCCCACCAGCCAAAACCTGGCCAGTCGCTTTTGCGCCACCAGCCCGTGAATCAGGGCCAGCCCGGCGAACACCAGCGGTACACTGCACAACGGCGTCAACATGGCCATCTGCGGACCGATGTTCGGCCCCAGAAGCATGAACGCCAGCAGTAACATCGCCAGCCCCAGCGGGAATCGGATGGCGCGAAACTCGCGACCAAAACCACCCGGGTTGTACAACAACGCCTGCCAGTAGCGCCCGACAAGCAGGCTCAGCACACTGACGATTTGCAACAAGGCCGCAATCAGGCCGGTCAGGACCGGTGCGATCAGGGACGCAAAATGCGCTTGCTCGTCTACCGACAACTTCTGGTAGACATCACCGAGTAGCGACGGCATGACTTTTATCAAAGCCTGCGCCAGCATCTCGATTTGGGGACCAAAAGCCGTCCCCAGCACCACTGAAAACACCACTCCCATCGCTATGCTGACCAGCAGCACGCGGTTCCAGGATTCGCTTGCGCGTAAAACCAACGCAAGGCTCCAAGACCCCAGCAGCACCAGAAGTGCCCGTGGGTCATCGGAGTAAAGCCACCAGATCAACGCCGGCAGCAGTCCCAGAGCAAGAACGCCCAGGGCGTCCTTCAATCCGCGCCGCAGGAGCACAAGGCAACCAGCGGCAGCACCCAACCAATACAACAACGGCAATGTTGCGCATCCAGCCACTACCAGAGTGGCCTGCATACGGCCGCGCATGATGAACTCAGCTATGGCACGCATGCTTTCAATCCTTTGCTACGTGTCGACTGCCCGGTCTCAGCGGCCGTGGCTGTCGGTGTAGGCCAGCAGGGCCAGGAAGCGGGCGCGCTTGATAGCGGTGGCCAGCTGACGCTGATAACGTGCTTTGGTACCGGTGATGCGGCTTGGAACGATTTTGCCGGTCTCGGATACATAAGCTTTCAGAGTGTTGAGATCTTTGTAATCGATCTCTTTCACGTCTTCAGCGGTGAAGCGGCAGAATTTACGACGACGGAAGAAACGTGCCATGTAATAGGCTCCTCAAAAGGTCCGTGGATTACTCGTCAGCGTTATCGCTGTTGTCGCTGTCATCACTATCAACGCTTTCAGCGCCTTCGTGCTCAGGACGGTCGCGACGCTCACGGCGCTCACTGCGGTTTTCTTCAGCCTTGAGCATCTCGGATTGGCCGGTAACGGCTTCTTCGCGACGGATGACCAGGTTACGGATCACTGCATCGTTGTAGCGGAAGTTGTCTTCCAGCTCGGCCAGGGCCTTGCCAGTGCACTCAACGTTCAGCATCACGTAGTGAGCCTTGTGAACATTGTTGATTGCGTAGGCCAGTTGACGACGGCCCCAATCTTCCAGACGGTGGATTTTGCCGCCGTCTTCTTCGATCAGCTTGGTGTAACGCTCTACCATGCCGCCGACTTGCTCGCTTTGATCCGGGTGGACCAAAAAGATGATTTCGTAATGACGCATGAATGCTCCTTACGGGTTGTAGCCTGCCGCTCAAAAGCGGTCAGACAAGGAGTGAATGACACTTATGGACTTGCTTGCGATAGACACATGCGTGCCTGCCGTCACAGCAAGGGGCGCAATTGTAGAGAAGGGACAAGAGCGGCGCAAGGCAATTGGTGATTATTTGAACAATCACCAATCTTCACTCAAACACAAAACACTGTGGGAGCGAGTCTGCTCGCGAAGAGGGCATGACATTCGACATTGATGCTGAATGTAAAGCCGCTTTCGCGAGCAGGCTCGCTCCCACAGGGATTGCGTACGGATCAGGACTTCTTGGCGGTTCCGGCAGCCTTGACGCTGCGCTGGCGCCGGGCTTCAAACAGGCACACGCCGGTCGCCACGGAAACGTTGAGACTGCTGACGCTGCCGGCCATCGGCAGGTGCACCAGGTAGTCGCACAGATCGCGGGTCAGGCGACGCATGCCGCTGCCTTCAGCGCCCATGATCAGGATGGTCGGGCCGGTCATGTCTTGCTGATACAGACTCTGCTCAGCCTCGCCCGCCGTACCGACGACCCACAAGCCGCGCTGCTTGAGTTTTTCCAGCGTGCGCGCCAGGTTGGTCACGGCTACCAGTGGAATTACTTCGGCCGCGCCGCAAGCCACTTTTCGTACCGTCGGGGTCAGCGTGGCTGACTTGTCCTTCGGAACGATCACCGCCAGTGCGCCCGCCGCATCGGCCGAACGCAGGCAAGCACCGAGGTTGTGCGGGTCGGTCACGCCGTCGAGCACCAGCAGCAGCGGTGCGCCTTCGGTGCGATCGAGCAGCTCGTCGAGCATTGCTTCGCCCCAGACCTGGCTCGGACTCACTTCCGCCACCACGCCCTGGTGCACGCCTTCAACCCAGGCATCCAGCTCACGGCGCTCGGCGTTGCCGACGGCCACGCGATTTTCGTTAGCCAGCTCGATCAGCGTCTGAACGCGCGGATCACTGCGGCCTTCGGCCAGCCAGATCTGCTTGACGCGTTTTGGATGGTGACGCAGCAACGCTTCTACAGCATGCACGCCGTAGATCTTTTCCAACTGACTCATGACTTGGCCTTCGGTTTACGCGCCCCGCCGCTTTTGGCAGCTGGAGCAGAACCCGCTTTTGGCGGGCCTTTACGGTGTTTGCTAGGTTTGGCTGGCTTGCCGCCGGGAGCCTTGTCAGGCGCCGACCGTCCGGTCTTTCCCCCAGACGCCGCTTTACCGCCGCTTTTCGCTTCAGACAGCAACGCCTGCTTCATCTCACGACTTTTGCGCAATTCGGCATTTTTCGCCGCGGCATCGCTCGGGCGATAGGCTTCTACGGCTTTTTCCTTGGCAGGACGACGACCGGTTTTCGCCGGGGCCGGCTCTGCAGCCGTTTTGGTGGCTGGCGCAGCGGTTTCAGTCCCACGCTTCTTGCGGCCAATCGGCGCGCTGATGGTTTTTTCAGCCATCTCGAAGTCGATCTTGCGCTCGTCGAGGTCAACACGCATGACGCGCACTTCAACAGTGTCGCCAAGGCGGAAGCTGCGACCGGTACGCTCACCGGCCAGGCGGTGGTGCACAGGATCGAAGTGATAGTAATCGCCCGGCAGCGCGGTGACGTGCACCAGGCCTTCGACGTAGATATCGGTCAACTCGACGAACAGACCAAATCCGGTCACGGCAGTGATCACACCTGGGAACGACTCGCCCACACGATCTTTCATGAACTCGCACTTGAGCCAGTTCACCACGTCGCGGGTCGCTTCATCGGCACGGCGCTCGCTCATCGAGCACTGTTCGCCGAGCTGCTCCAGGATCGCTTCGTCGTACGGGTAGATGCGCGCTTTCGGAATGGTCATCGCGCCAGCACGGCGAACGTGCGGGGTGTCCATTTTCGAATGGATGACGCTGCGAATCGCCCGGTGCGTGAGCAAGTCCGGGTAGCGGCGGATCGGCGAGGTGAAGTGGGTATAGGCTTCGTAATTCAGGCCGAAGTGGCCCTGGTTATCGGCGCTATACACCGCCTGGCTCAACGAACGCAGCATAACGGTCTGGATCAGATGGAAATCCGGACGGTCCTTGATGCTCGCCAACAATGCCTGGTAATCCTTCGGCGACGGGCCGTCCTTGCCTTTGTGCAGGGACAGGCCGAGCTCGCCAAGGAAGGCGCGCAGTTTTTCCAGACGCTCCGGTGGCGGACCATCGTGGACGCGGTACAGCGCAGGGATTTCGTGCTTTTTCAGGAATTCGGCGGTGGCCACGTTGGCCGCCAGCATGCATTCCTCGATCAGCTTGTGGGCGTCGTTACGAACGGTTGGACGGATTTCGGCAATCTTGCGCTCGGTCCCGAAGATGATCCGGGTTTCCTGCGTTTCGAAATCGATCGCGCCACGCACGTGACGAGCGGCCAACAGCACTTTGTACAGCGCGTAAAGCTGCTTGAGGTGCGGCAGAACGTCGTTGTACTCGCCACGGAGCTGACGCGCCTCGGTGAGTTTCGGCGTTTCCAGCATCGAGCTGACTTTGTTGTAGGTCAGGCGAGCGTGGGAGTGAATCACCGCTTCATAGAAGCAGTAGTCAGTCATCTCGCCGGTTTTGGAGATGGTCATCTCGCACACCATGGCCAGGCGATCGACGTGCGGGTTCAGCGAGCACAGGCCGTTGGACAGTTGCTCGGGTAGCATCGGCACGACGCGCTCGGGGAAATACACCGAGTTGCCGCGAACCTGGGACTCATTGTCCAGCGCCGAACCGATTTTCACGTAGCTGGAAACGTCGGCGATCGCCACGTACAACTTCCAGCCACCGGAGAACAGGCGCAGCTTGCCCGGCTTGGCTTCGCAGTAGACCGCATCATCGAAGTCGCGCGCATCTTCGCCGTCGATGGTCACGAACGGCAGATGACGCAGGTCGATTCGCTTCTCTTTGTCTTTCTCTTCGACTTCCGGCTTGAGCTTGGCGGCTTCTTTCAGCACAGCCTCAGGCCAGACGTGAGGAATGTCGTACGTGCGCAGGGCAACGTCGATTTCCATGCCCGGCGCCATGTAATTACCCACCACTTCAACCACGTCGCCTTGCGGCTGGAAGCGTGGCGTTGGCCAGTGAGTGATCTTCACTTCTACGAACTGACCGATCTGGGCGTTGGCGTTGCGACCCGGGGTGACCAGCACTTCTTGCTGGATCTTCGGGTTATCCGCGACGACGAAACCAATACCGCCCTCTTCGAAGTAACGGCCGACGATGGTCTCGTGGGCACGGGATACCACTTCGACGATCATGCCTTCGCGGCGACCGCGACGGTCAAGACCGGAAACACGAGCCAGGGCACGATCACCATCGAACACCAGACGCATTTGCGCCGGGCTCATGAACAGGTCGTCACTGCCGTCATCCGGGACCAGGAAGCCGAAGCCGTCACGGTGACCGCTGATGCGGCCCAGGATCAGGTCGAGCTTGTCCACCGGCGCATAGGTGCCGCGACGGGTATAGATGAGTTGTGCGTCGCGCTCCATGGCGCGCAGGCGGCGGCGCAGGGCTTCGATCTGGTCTTCTGTGGTCAGACCAAACTCTTCGACCAGCTGCTCGCGGTTAGCAGGCGAACCCCTATCAGCAAGGTGCTGAAGGATCAGTTCACGGCTAGGGATAGGGTTTTCATATTTTTCCGCTTCACGAGCGGCCTCGGGATCGAGGGACTGCCAATCGGCCATTAGAGAGTTTTCACCTTGTCTATATACGGGTTAGTTTGGCATAGGCGTAATGAAACGGGAAATTTCAGGCTATGACAGCCCATCTAAAGCCCTTTATCGACAGCGCGAAGCTGAATTAAATGCCACTGGTAAAATTTTCCAGGTTTTTTCGACTTCAGGGGTTTACAGTTAAAAAGACGCTCCGTATAGTGCGCGCCATCGACGACGCAGACGCATTGTCGATAATGCCCAGATGGTGAAATTGGTAGACACGCCAGCTTCAGGTGCTGGTGACCGCAAGGTCGTGGAAGTTCGAGTCTTCTTCTGGGCACCAATTTCGAGCTTGAGATTAGATCAATTTCAAGGCTCACACAAAAACCCGCGAAAGCGGGTTTTTTGCATTCTAAGCCCCTGATTTATTAAAACTAAATCAGGGGTTTACAGATCAAAAAGCTCTCCGTATAGTGCGCCACATCAACAGCGGCAACGCTTGCGATAATGCCCAGATGGTGAAATTGGTAGACACGCCAGCTTCAGGTGCTGGTGACCGCAAGGTCGTGGAAGTTCGAGTCTTCTTCTGGGCACCAATTCAAATTCAAGGTCACGATCTTGAATTTCACAGAAACCCGCGAAAGCGGGTTTTTGCGTTTCCGGGGTTTGAAAAGTTACAACGAACCACTCTCGCAAATCTCCCTCAGCCCTGCAAAGGCGCACTTGAGAAACAATATCGTTTATCATTGTTTCAAGTTTTTGCAATGCGACAGTGAGGAACCCTGCGAATGATGTTTCGAAATACCCTGCGCCGTGGCCTGACCTTTACCCTCCTCGGCCTGGCACTCGCCACTCCCCTCACCCAAGCCGCCGAACCGGTTTCCCTGACACTCTATAACGGTCAGCACAAGGAAGTCGGCGACGCTATCGCCAAAGCCTTCGAAGCCAAGACCGGGATTCACGTCAACGTGCGCAAAGGCAGCAGCAACCAGCTCGCCAGCCAGGTCGTCGAAGAGGGTGATCGCTCCCCTGCCGATGTGATCTACACCGAAGAATCGCCACCACTGAACAAACTCGGTGAACAGGGCCTGCTGGCACAGACCGACGCCACCACCCTGGCCGTTCTGCCGAAAGACTACGTCGCCGGCAATGGCACCTGGATCGGCATCACCGCGCGAGTCCGCGTCGTCGCCTACAACCCCAAACTGATTGACGAAAAAGACCTGCCCAAGTCGGTCATGGAGTTCTCCGATCCGAAATGGCAAGGCAAGGTCGGCTTCGTGCCTACCAGCGGCGCGTTCCAGGAACAGGCCGTAGCAATCATCAAAGTGCACGGAATGGACGCGGCCGAAGAATGGCTGACCGGTTTGCGTGCTTTCGGCAAGACCTACAGCAACAACATGGTTGCATTGAAGGCGGTGGAAAACGGCGAAGTCGCCACCGTGCTGGTGAACAACTATTACTGGTTCGCCTTGCAGCGTGAAAAAGGCCAGCTCGATTCGAAACTGCATTATTTCACCGGCGGCGACGTCGGCGGGCTGATCACTGTTTCCAGTGCGGCCGTGCTGAAATCCAGCAAGCATCCAAAAGAAGCCCAGCAATTCCTCGCTTACATGGCCAGCGAAGAAGGTCAGCGCGTGATCACCCAGACCACCGCCGAATACCCGCTGCACAAAGGCATGGAATCGGATCGCGGGCTCAAGCCGTTCAGCGAACTGCAAGCACCGAAAGTCACCCCAGCCGACCTCGGCAATGCCGAAGAAGCCCTGGACCTGGAACGTGACGTTGGCTTGAACTGATGAGCGCATCGTTATCCGCCCCCGTCGCGCGCGGGAGTTATGTGCCACGGCGCAAGCGGCCATCGATCTGGCTGCTGCTACCGGTTTTGCTGCTGGTGGTGCTCAGCCTGTTGCCGCTGGCGTATGTAGGGCTCAAGACTTGGCAGGCCGGCTGGGCTGAGGCGCTGCATTTGTTGTGGCGACCCTATGTGTTTGGCCTGCTGCGCAACACATTGGCGCTGATGGTCGGTGTGACGCTCGCCTGTGGCGTGATCGGCTTGTCGCTGGCCTGGCTGCTTGAGCGCAGCAACTTGCCCGGACGGCGCTTGTGGGGTGTGATTTTGTGCCTACCGTTCGCGGTGCCGGCATTTGTCAGCAGCTTCACCTGGGTCTCGCTGAGCGCTCATTTCGAAGGCTTGGGCGGGGCGATTCTGGTGATGACCCTGTCCAAGTATCCGCTGATCTTTCTGCCGGTCGCGGCGACCCTGCGCAATCTCGATCCCTCCCTCGAAGAGTCCGCCCGCACACTGGGGCAGAATCGATGGGGCGTGTTTTTCAGAATCACTCTGCCGCTGCTCTGGCCATCACTGCTCGCCGGTTCGCTGCTGATTGCGCTGCACATGCTGGTGGAATTCGGTGCACTGTCGATCATCGGCTTGCAGACGTTCACCACCGCGATCTATCAACAGTTCGAACTGGAATTCAGTAACGCGAATGCTGCGATGCTTTCCGCCGTGTTGCTAGCGCTGTGTCTGATGCTGCTTTGGCTGGAACTGCGCGTACGCGGTAAGGGCCGACACGTTCGTACAGGCCAGGGCGCGGCCCGGCATGCGGAACAGGTTCGGCTGGGGCCTTGGGCTGCTGCCGGACAACTTTATTGCCTGGCGCTGGCGATCATCGGCAGCGGTATTCCGCTCGGGATGCTGGCGTACTGGCTGGCAGTAGGTTCGTCGGCAGCATTCCCGGTGGCGGCGATTAGCGAGGCGCTGCTCTCCTCCCTGGCGCTGTCACTGGGCGGCGCCGCGCTGTGCCTGGTGCTGGCAGTGCCGGTGGGATTGCTGGTGGTGCGCTACAAAGGCCAATTGGCGATCTGGGCCGAACGCTTGCCGTATCTGCTGCATGCGCTGCCAGGACTGGTGATAGCGCTGACGCTGGTGTATTTCGCCCTGCACTATGTGCCTGTGTTGTACCAGACTTCTGCGCTGCTGCTGATTGCTTATGCGCTGTTGTTTCTGCCGCTGGCACAGGCGCCGATTCGTACGGCGCTGAACAAGGCTGCGCCGCAACTGGAAGAGGCTGCACGCACGCTGGGCGCATCGTCTTTCAGTGCGTTTTGTCGGGTGACGTTGCCGATCATTTTCCCGGCGCTGGGCGCAGCGTTTGCGCTGGTGTTTCTGGATGCGATGAAGGAGCTGACGGCGACGCTGCTGCTGAGTCCAACCGGGCTCAATACGCTGGCGACGGAGGTGTGGGCGCATACCGCGAATGTGGAGTTTGCGGCGGCGGCGCCTTATGCGGCGTTGTTGATATTAGTGTCGGGGTTGCCGGTTTACTTGCTTACAACTCGGATGTATCTGAGCCGCTGATATTGCCTTCGCGAGCAGGCTCGCTCCCACATTGAAATGCATTCCTCTGTGGGAGCGAGCCTGCTCGCGAAGGGGCCAGCCCTGACAAACTATTACGCCCTGAACTGCCCCAGGCTGGCCTTCAACTGCGCCGCCAATCCATCCAGCACCTTGCCGCTGGCCGTGATTTCCACCACCGCTTGAGCCGCTTTCTCAGCCTGTGCATGAATGGTTTCAACTCGACCGCGCACCGCGTGCGCGCCTTGCGCCTGATGCGCTGCTGCCTGGGTTGCCAGACCTATTGCCGCATGCACTTGCTCGACCGACGCCTGCACCGATTGCTGCAACCGCGCACTGTCGCGCAACACCAGCAAACCTTCGCTGGCCTGACGCCCGGCCTGACCGATCGCTGCCACCGCCTCACGCGCACCTTGCTGCAAGGCAACGATGTGCGCCTGAATGTCGCCGGTGGAGCTCTGCGTCTTGCTCGCCAGCGCCCGCACCTCGTCAGCGACCACGGCAAACCCGCGACCAGTCTCCCCCGCACGCGCCGCTTCGATGGCCGCGTTCAGCGCCAGCAGGTTGGTTTGCTCGGCGATCCCGTGAATCACCGTCAACACCACTTCAATCTGCTCACTCTGCTGCGCCAGCCGCTCGATGACTTTCGCACCGGTGTCGACCTGCCCGGCCAACGCCTCGATCAGGCTGCCGACTTTCGCCGACGTGCGCGTGTTTTCATCCGTGGCCGAACGAATATCCACCACTTGCTGCAAGGCCGCCTGCATGGCATGACTTTCAGACTGGGCTTCGTCAGCCATTTGTGACAACGCACGCAGGCTCTCGGCCACTTCATCGCGTTGCATGCCCGCCGCTTTATCGGCTCCGGCATTGCGCAAGGTCATCGCGCCAATTTCCGCACCGGTACGCTGGGCTACATCGCCCGCTTCGCGCACGATCGGCTGCAACTTATCCACAAAGCGATTGACCGCCGAGGCCATGTCACCGATTTCGTCCTTGCTGTTGATCTGCACGCGCTTGGTCAAGTCGCCCTCACCTGCCGCCAGATCGTCCATGGCAGCGATGAGCATTTTCAAGCGATTGACCACCCGACGACCCAGCACCACGGCCAACAACAGCAACACGCCGAAGCCCACCACCGCCAGACCCATGCCGATGCGCCAGCGCAAAGTGCCCGCCGCCTCCTGAACAGTGCTGGTGGTGTTGGCCTGCATCTCCGAAGCCGTGGACTGCGCCGACTTCAGGCGCGCGCCCATCGCTGCTGCACTATCAGCCGCCGCGCCTTTGAGGCTGTCGCCGACCAGTTGATCACTGCTGGCGATCAGCGCCGAAAAGCGCTTGTCGAGGGCTGCCAGATCGACTTCCACGGAAGCGGTGGAGACGCCCATCAAGACCTTGCCGATTTCCACGCCATTGGGGCTGATTGAGGCTTCAAGGTAGTAGACCGATGGATCGTTCTTCGCCGCATCCAGCACTTTGTCCAATGCGCGCTCGCCCTGGCCTTTTTCCAGCAGCGCTTTGTTGATCGGGTTCTCGCGGTTCAGATAGCGCGTCAGGTGCTGGCCGGTAGCGTCGTCGTAGATCACGAACAGCACGTTTGGATTGCGCTGGGCCCGGCGGGCGAATTCGGACAAGGTTGGAACGTCGCTGTCCCACATGGCGCGAGGTGCGACTGAAGCCAGAAGCTGCGCCATATCATTGGCAGAGTCCTTCAGGTCTTTTTCCAATGTCCCACGCAGTTGTGCCTGCTCGTCCTTCAGACGTGACGACAGGCCGGCGGTGAGCCGCTGACGGGTATTGGTCGACAGACTGTCGAGGCTCGACGTGACTTCACGCCCCGCCTGCTCCAACTCACCAGAGAGCTTTTGACTGTCAGCCCCCAGACGGACGCCCAAGTCGGCTTCCAATGCAGTCACCGTGCTCCGGGTCAGGGCGACGGCTACCAACACTTGCACCAAAAGGGCGATACCGAGGGTAACGAACACAGGCCGCAATAGACGGCTTTGTAACAGTGAGAGAATGGCTGACACTTAAAATCCCTCTGCTTGGCGCCATTAAATTGATGGCGCACTGGAAGCGATGCTTTTAATCAACATCACAGCAAAGGTCGTGCCGCCCGACAGGCAGAAACGACAAAGGCCCCGATTAAGGGGCCTTTGTGTTTTACATCAACGACTTATTAGGCGAACGGGTGACGCAGAACGATGGTTTCGTTGCGGTCCGGGCCCGTCGAAATAATGTCGATCGGCGCGCCGACCAACTCTTCGACGCGTTTGATGTAGTTGCGTGCAGCCTGTGGCAGCTCTTCCAGGGTCTTGGCACCGACGGTGGATTCGGTCCAGCCGGGCATCTCTTCGTACACCGGCTCCAGGCCGATATAGCTGTCGGCGTCAGTCGGTGCGTCGATCACTGCACCATCCTGGTTCTTGTAGCCAACGCAGATGTTGATGGTTTCCAGACCGTCCAGCACGTCCAGCTTGGTCAGGCACAGGCCCGAGATGCTGTTGACGTCGATAGCGCGACGCAGGATGACGGCATCGAACCAGCCGCAACGACGGGCACGGCCAGTAGTAGCGCCGAACTCGTGGCCACGCTTGGCCAGGAAAGCACCCACGTCGTCGAACAGCTCAGTCGGGAACGGACCCGAACCAACGCGAGTGGTGTAAGCCTTGGTGATGCCCAGGATGTAATCCAGGTACATCGGACCAAAACCAGAACCGGTAGCGATGCCGCCCGCGGTGGTGTTGGAGCTGGTGACGTACGGGTAGGTACCGTGGTCGATGTCCAGCAGGGAGCCTTGGGCGCCTTCGAACATGATGTCTTTGCCAGCGCGACGCAGTTCGTGCAGCTCAGCGGTGACGTCGAGCATCATCGGCTTCAGCAGCTCGGCGTATTCCATGCACTCGTCGAGTGTTTTCTGGAAGTCGATCGCAGGCTCTTTGTAGTAATTGACCAGGACGAAGTTGTGGTAATCCAGCAACTCACCCAGCTTGGCGGCGAAACGCTCACGATGGAACAGGTCACCGATGCGCAGGCCACGACGTGCAACCTTGTCTTCGTACGCAGGGCCGATGCCGCGACCGGTAGTACCGATCTTCAGCTCGCCACGGGCCTTTTCACGAGCCTGGTCCAGCGCTACGTGGTAGGACAGGATCAGCGGGCAGGACGGGCTGATACGCAGGCGCTCGCGCACCGGGACGCCTTTCTCTTCCAGCTTGATGATTTCCCGCAGCAGAGCGTCGGGTGCAACCACCACGCCGTTGCCGATCAGGCACTGCACACCTTCGCGCAGCACGCCCGACGGAATCAGGTGCAAGACGGTTTTTTCGCCATCGATCACCAAGGTGTGACCAGCGTTGTGGCCACCCTGATAGCGCACTACGGCGGCAGCATGTTCGGTCAGCAGATCAACGATCTTGCCTTTGCCCTCATCACCCCATTGGGTGCCCAGGACTACGACATTCTTACCCATAACACTTGTCCTCATTCGCGCAAACTTGGTGCCGGCCGCGGCCGGCAGGAAAACTCAAGAAGCCAGTGGCGATACTTGCCAAAGCCCGTTCTGCTGAATCAATTGCCGGTCGCAGTCCGCTTCACGGGCGGCGGCCAAAGGTTGCCCAGGCAACGCCTGAACGACACGCTGACCCTCACTGCGCAACTGGCAAACCTGCTGCCAGAGTGCCGCATCCGTACTGTCAGGCATCCAGATACCGCCAGACGGTAACTCGATCTCAGCACGCCCCAGGGTCACCAGGGTTTTCAAATCGGTAGAGAAGCCGGTTGCCGGACGAGCCCGACCGAAGTCGGCACCGATGTCGTCGTAACGACCGCCCTGAGCAATGGACTGGCCAACACCCGGTACGAACACCGCGAACACCACACCGGTGTGGTAGTGGTAGCCGCGCAACTCGCCCAGGTCGAAATACAACGGCAACTCAGGGAAACGCGCGGACAGACGCTCGGCAATCGCCAGCAAGTCGCCCAGAGCTGCCAGTACCGGCGCCGGCGCATCCGCAAGACGCTCGCGGGCAGCGCTCAATACTTCACGGCCGCCACACAGGTCAACCAGCGCCCGCAACATGCCCGACAGATCGGCAGGCAGGCCTTCGGTCAAGGTAATGACCTCGTCGATAGCTTTACGTTGCAACGCGTCGAACAACTGCTGCTCGACTTCACCGGACAAACCGGCGGCGCGAGCCAGGCCGCGGTAGATACCCACATGACCGAGATCCATGTGCACATCCGGCACATCGGCCAGTTGCAGCATAGCCAACATCAGGCTGATGACTTCCACGTCGCTGCTCGGGCTGGCATCGCCGTACAGCTCGGCACCCAGCTGGATCGGGCTGCGCGAGGACGACAAGGCGCGCGGTTGAGCGTGCAGCACGCTACCGGCATAGCACAGACGGCTCGGACCTTCGCGACGCAAGGTGTGCGCATCGATGCGCGCCACTTGCGGCGTGATGTCGGCACGGAAACCCATCTGCCGGCCCGATTGCGGGTCGATGACCTTGAAGGTACGCAGATCAAGGTCCTGGCCCGCGCCGGTCAGCAGGGATTCCAGGTACTCGATATGGGGAGTCACGACAAACTCGTAACCCCAGCTCTGGAACAGATCCAACACCTGACGACGCGCGACTTCAATGCGCGCCGCTTCTGGTGGCAGTACTTCTTCGATGCCATCTGGCAGCAGCCAGCGGTCTACCGTTGCCATTACGCCATTCCCCTATGATCCGGGCGGCAAGCCTTTGGGCGAGCCTTGAGTGAAGCAGAAAATGATTGGCTCATGCGCAAACCACGCGCATGAACAACGGGGCGAAAAGCCTGAAATCGGCTTCGCCAACCACTTTCCTCGAAAAACCTGTCGAGTCATTCAACTCGGACGCCTGCATAAAAACAGCAATCAAACGTGCAGACGCAAAAAAGCCGGGAATTTCCCGGCTGCCGCATCATACACACGTTTTCCCAAAGGATCACCCCGCCCGAGGCGTTAGCCGCCAGGCGGGGGGATGATTCAGGTCAACGTCGTATCAAGGCTTGGCTTTTTCCAGGTAACGGAAGAAGTCGCTGCTTGGGTCCAGGACCATGACGTCGGATTTGTTCGCGAAGCTTTCACGGTAGGCGCGCAGGCTACGGTAGAAACCGTAGAACTCCTGATCCTGGCCGTAGGCCTTGGAGTAGATCGCAGCCGCCTGGGCATCACCATCACCACGAACCTCTTCAGATTCACGATAGGCTTCAGCCAGCAACACGCGGCGTTGACGATCAGCGTCGGCACGAATGCCTTCTGACAGTTCGTTACCCTTGGCGCGGTGCTCGCGAGCTTCACGCTCACGCTCGGAACTCATGCGTTCGAACACGCTGCGGTTTACTTCTTTCGGCAGATCGATGGCCTTGACCCGAACATCGACAACTTCGATGCCCAGCTCTTTTTCCGCCATCTTGTTCAGCGAAGCCGTGATATCGGTCATCAGCGCATCGCGCTCACCGGAAACCACTTCATGCAGCGTGCGCTTACCGAACTGGTCACGCAGGCCCGACTCCAGACGACGGGAAAGACGCTCGTCAGCAATCTGCTTGAGACCGGAAGTCGCGGTGTAGAAGCGCTCGGCATCTTTCACGCGCCACTTGGCGTAGGCATCGACCATGACGGCTTTCTTTTCCAGCGTCAGGAAGCGTTGCGTCGGTGCATCCAGCGTCATCAGGCGTGCGTCGAATTTGCGCACCTGGTTAACGTAAGGCACTTTCACATGCAGGCCCGGCTGAACATCAGTCTGGACCACACGACCGAACTGCAGCAGCACCGCACGCTCGGTCTGAGCCACGATGTAGAAGCAGTTCCAGGCAGCGATCGCCACGACGACGCCGACAATAAGGGCGATCAGCGATTTATTGCTCATCAGCGACTCTCCCTGGTACGTGCTTGCTGTTGCTGCAGATCGGCTGCACGCACATTCGCTTCATTGCTGGTGGCTGCCGCGCCGGTCACCGGAGTGCTGGTGTTGCGACCGCCTTCGACCATCTTGTCCAGCGGCAAGTACAGCAGATTGCTCTGGCCATTCTTGTTGCCGGTCACGAGAACCTTGCTGGTATTGCTGAAGACTTCCTGCATGGTGTCCAGGTACAGACGCTGACGGGTCACTTCAGGTGCCTTGCGATACTCGCTCACCAGCTTGGTGAAGCGATCAGCTTCACCCTTGGCGCGCGAGACGGTTTCGTCACGGTAACCATTGGCATCTTCGATGATGCGCTGGGCCTGACCACGGGCTTCCGGCACGACGCCGTTGGCGTAGGTTTCAGCCTGGTTACGCGAACGCTGCTCGTCTTCACGGGCGCGGATCACGTCATCGAAGGCTTCCTGCACTTCACGCGGTGCGGCTGCGCTCTGTACGTTGACCTGAGTGACGGTGATACCGGTGCGATAAGTATCCATGAAGCGTTGCAGACGCTCCTTGATTTCGCTGGCCATCAATTCACGACCTTCGGTCAGCACCTGGTCCATCGCAGTGGAACCCACCACGTGGCGCAAGGCACTTTCGGTCGCGTGCTGCAGGCTGATTTCCGGCTGATCAACGCTCAGCACGAAGTCCTGCAGGTTGCTGATCTTGTACTGCACGGTCAGAGGCACTTCGACGATGTTCTCGTCTTCAGTCAGCATTTGACCCTGCTTGGTATAGGCACGCTCACGCGTGACGTTTTCCAGGTACTTGCGATCGATCGGCGGGAAATAGATGTTCAGGCCCGGGCCAACGGTTTCGTAGTACTTGCCGAAGCGCAGCACCACGGCTTGCTCCTGCTCGTCGACTACATAGACCGCGCTGTACAGCCACACGGCCGCCAACACGACCAGGCCGATGCCGAGCAGACCGCCGAAGCCGCCACTCCTGCCCGAACCGCCACCGTCATCACCGCGTTTCTTACCACCACCGAACAACCCGTTCAGGCTTTCCTGCAGCTTTCGGAAGGCCTCGTCGAGATCCGGTGGTCCCTTGCGGTCGCCGTTATTGCGGCGTTTGCCACCCCAAGGATCCTGATTATTCGAGTTGCCACCCGGCTCATTCCAAGCCATAGCGCTCTCCATCTGATAAAGCAAAGACGCACCCACGGCGCGCCGACCAATGCTACAGAATGCCTGTCACCGCGGCACAACCGCTTTTCCAGGCTTTTATTGCAAAGTGTGTTGCTCGATGAATTCCATCGGCTGCAGACCTTCGCGGCTCACCAGTCGATTCAACTCGACCCGCGGCAAGCGAACGGCCAGCAGGCTGATGCCTTCTTCGTCGTGTTCTTCTTTCTGCACCGCACCGAGTTCGAAAAACTGCGCACGCAGTCGAGCAAAACGTTGCGGCAAGCGCAAGGTGCCAACAAACAAATCACCGCCCAGCAACTCGGCAATGGCTTGCTCAAGCAATTCCAGACCACTGCCATCACGCGCCGACAGCCAGACCCGCTGGGGCTTGCCGTTTTCGTCGCGCTGGATTTGTGGCTCAACGCCTTCAAGCAAATCGAGTTTGTTATAGACCTCGAGGATCGGCAAGTCCTGGGCACCGATCTCGCCCAGCACCACCATCACCTGCTCGATCTGCAACATGCGATCCGGTTCGGCCGCATCAATCACGTGCAACAGCAGGTCTGAGTTGCTCGACTCTTCGAGCGTAGACCGAAATGCCTCGACCAGTTTGTGGGGCAAGTGGCGTATGAAACCCACCGTATCGGCCAGGACAATCGGCCCCAGGTCGTCGAGTTCCAAACGGCGCAAGGTCGGGTCCAGCGTGGCAAACAACTGGTCAGCCGCGTACACGTCGGATTTCGTCACGTTATTGAAGAGCGTGGATTTGCCGGCGTTGGTATAGCCCACAAGGGACACGGTAGGAATATCCGCACGCGAACGGCCGCGTCGCGACTGCTCGCGCTGACTGCGCACTTTTTCCAGTCGGCCCTTGATCTGTCGCAGGCGTACCCGCAGCAAACGGCGGTCGGTTTCCAGCTGGGTTTCACCCGGGCCACGCATACCGATACCGCCACCCTGACGCTCAAGGTGGGTCCAGCCACGAACCAGCCGGGTGCTCATGTGGTCAAGCTGGGCCAGTTCTACCTGGAGCTTGCCTTCATGGGTACGGGCGCGTTGGGCGAAAATATCGAGAATCAGACCGGTACGGTCGATCACGCGACACTCGAAAACACGTTCGAGGTTACGTTCCTGACTGGGCGTGAGGATGTGATTGAAGATGACCAGATCTGCCTTTTCGGCATGGACCAGGTCGCGCAACTCCTCGACCTTGCCGCTGCCAATCAGGAATTTGGCGGTTGGCCGATGACGCGGCACGTTAAAAAACGCAACGGTCTCGGCGCCGGCCGAATTAGCCAATTCCTGAAACTCCTGCGGATCTTCGCGCGCCTCAGGGTCCTGTCCATCCAAGTGAACGAGGATCACTCGCTCACCACCACCGTGGCGCTCAAAGAACAAAGGAGACTCCTATCAGGCGTTACCTGGCTCAGCGTCACCTGCTTCGGATTCGGTTGCGCTAGGCAGACGAATTGGACGAACCGGCACCACTGTAGAGATAGCGTGTTTGTAAACCATCTGGCTGACGGTGTTTTTCAGCAGGATAACGAACTGGTCGAAAGACTCGATCGTGCCTTGCAGTTTGATCCCGTTCACCAGGTAGATGGACACCCCAACTTTCTCTTTACGTAAAGTATTCAAGTAAGGGTCTTGTAGCGAATGCCCTTTTGACATGTGCCGCACTCCTTTAAGGATTCAATATAAAAAATAGGTAAACAGATGGCTTGTGGCCGTCACACCCCCAAGGATAGACGGCAATTGCAAGGACTCAGCTCAATATGGAGATGGTCCCAAGGTATTTCAAGGCGCGCGGCAGATTGTCGCAATCGAGGCTGTCCAGCCAGTGTAAATCAGCCCAACTGCGCAGCCAGGTGAACTGGCGCTTCGCCAATTGGCGCGTGGCAATGATTCCACGTTCCTGCATCTCGGCTTGCGTCAGCTTGCCATCCAGGTAGTCCCAGACTTGTCGGTAGCCTACTGCACGTATAGACGGCAACCCGGCATGCAGGTCACTTCGCTTACGCAGGGCTACGACCTCGTCAATGAATCCCTGTTCCAACATATTCGTGAATCTTTGTTTAATTCGCTCGTGCAATACCTGGCGATTTGCCGGAGCAATGGCCAAGTTCGCGACAGTATAGGGCAATTGTTGCAGTCCCGAGGCGGCTGCTTCAGTACTTTGCGCAGATTGTTGCAACCTTAGTGCAGTCATGCTCTGACCACTGACGCGATAAACTTCCAGCGCTCGACTGAGTCGCTGTGGATCGTTTGGATGAATGCGGGCGGCGGATTCCGGATCGATGACCGCCAGTTGATCGTGCAGGGCTTGCCAGCCAAGGCGTGCAGCTTCTTCTTCGATCTGCGCGCGGACGTCCGGATCTGCCGCCGGCATGTCTGCCAGACCTTCAACCAAAGCCTTGTAATAGAGCATTGTGCCGCCCACCAGCAGCGGAATTTTGCCCCGCGCGGTGATCTCGGCCATGGCTTCGAGGGCATCACGACGGAAATCGGCGGCCGAATAGCTCTCTGCCGGATCAAGAATATCGATCAAACGGTGTGGAAATTCAGCCAGAAGCTCTTTTGAAGGCTTGGCGGTGCCGATGTCCATGCCACGGTAGACCAGCGCCGAATCGACGCTGATCAGCTCGCAAGGCAAGACTTTGGTGAGTTCGATGGCCAGGTCGGTCTTGCCGGCGGCGGTCGGCCCCATCAGGAAAATCGCAGGAGGGAGCTGGTTCATCAACGACCGCGCAAGAACAGTTTGTCCAGATCGTCCAGGCCCAGTTGGGTCCAGGTCGGTCGGCCATGGTTGCATTGACCGCTGCGCTCGGTGTTTTCCATGTCGCGCAGCAGACCGTTCATTTCCGGCAGGGCCAGGCGTCGATTCGCCCGAATCGCGCCATGGCAGGCCATGGTCCCGAGCAGCTCGTTCAGGTGCGCCTGAATCCGGTCGCTGGTGCCGTATTCCATCAGGTCCGCGAGGACGTCACTGACCAATCGATTGGCTTCTGCCTGCTTGAGCAGTGCCGGGATCTGCCGGATGGCCAGGGATTCCGGGCCCAGACGCTGCAATTCAAAGCCCAGGCGCTGGAACCACGCGACGTGTTCTTCGGCGCAATCGGCTTCACGCTGACTGACCGCCAGGGACTCCGGCACCAGCAGCGGCTGACCGCTCAGGCCTTCGCTGGCCATGGCGATTTTCAGGCGTTCGTACATGATCCGCTCGTGAGCGGCATGCATGTCCACCAGCACCAGGCCCTGGGCGTTTTCCGAAAGAATATAGATGCCTTTGAGCTGCGCCAGTGCATAACCCAGCGGCGGAATATCATCCTGCCCGGCCGGAAGCGCGACCGCGTTCGCTTCTGGCAACGGCGCAAAAAACTCACGGTAGGCGGCCTGAGCTTCAGCCACCGGCACACCCGATTGAGGCCGCGGCGAGTACTGATATTGATAACCGGCACCCGCGCCCGAGCCGGCCGGCGTATTGAGCGACGGCTGGGCCTGAGGCTGTTCCAGCAAGGCATTGGCCGCCAGACGCATTTCGCCCTGTGGTCCGAACTCGCCAGCATCAATGCCAGTGGGTCGAACGATGGCCGTCGCGACAGGCGCGGCCAGATGGTCCTCCGGCCGCACATCGCCCAAGGCGCGGTGCAGGGTGCCATAGAGGAAATCGTGAACCATGCGCCCGTCACGGAAGCGCACTTCGTGCTTGGTCGGGTGCACGTTGACGTCCACGCCTGCCGGATCGACTTCGAAAAACAGCACGAATGTCGGGTGCCGACCATTGAACAGCACGTCGCGATAGGCCTGGCGTACCGCGTGGGCCACCAGTTTGTCGCGTACGGCACGGCCGTTCACAAAGAAATACTGCAAGTCTGCCTGGCTGCGGTTGAACGTCGGCAAGCCGACCCAGCCCCACAAATGCAGGCCATTGCGCTCGATCTCGATCGGCAGCGCCTGCTCGAGAAAACCCGAACCGCAAATCGCCGCCACACGTCGGGCACGGGCCGCGTCGTCATGGGCTTCATGCAGGCCGAGGATGGTCTTGCCGTTGTGGCGCAGATGGAACGCCACGTCAAAACGCGCCAGGGCCAGACGCTTGATCACTTCTTGCAGGTGATCGAATTCGGTTTTTTCGGTCTTGAGAAACTTGCGTCGTGCCGGGGTATTGAAAAACAAGTCACGCACTTCCACCGAAGTGCCCACCGGATGGGCCGCCGGCTGCACGCGAGGCGCCATGTCTCGGCCTTCGGTTTCGACCTGCCAGGCCTGATCAGCCTCTTTGGTGCGGGACGTCAGGGTCAGCCGTGCCACGGAGCTGATCGACGCGAGGGCTTCACCGCGAAAGCCCAGGCTCATGACCTGCTCGAGGTCTTCCAGATTGCGGATTTTGCTGGTGGCGTGTCGTGCCAGGGCCAGCGGCAGGTCATCGGCAGAAATGCCGCTGCCATCGTCGCGCACCCGCAGCAGCTTGACGCCGCCCTGCTCCACATCGACATCGATGCGCTTGGCGCCGGAGTCGAGGCTGTTTTCCAGAAGCTCTTTGATCACCGAGGCTGGGCGCTCAACCACCTCACCGGCGGCAATCTGGTTCGCCAGTCGCGGGCTGAGCAGCTCGATGCGAGCCGTATTGGTCAGCACCTGGTTCATTCTTTGGCCGCCAGTTCAGTGCCGGGAATGGTCAGGGTCTGACCGATTTTCAGCTCGTCACTCTGCAGGTTGTTGGCGCTGCGCAGGGTGGCCGGAGACACCTGATAACGCACAGCGATCATCGCCAACGTCTCGCCCGGGCTCACCCGATGGTCACGTGGACCTTGAGCGATTTTGCCGGAATCACGTAGCCAGGCGATGTAGGTGCCCGGTGGCGGATTCTGCTGGAAGAACTGGCGAACACCGGCGCTGATCGAGCGTGCCAGCGCCTGCTGGTGGCTCGCCGCCGACAGTTTCGAGGCTTCGTTGGAGTTGGAGATGAAGCCGGTTTCCACCAGGATCGACGGAATGTCCGGCGATTTCAGCACCATGAACCCGGCCTGCTCCACCCGTTGTTTGTGCAACGGCGTGACCCGGCTGATGTTGCTCAAGACCTTTTGGCCAACGTCCAGGCTCGAAGTCAGGGAAGCGGTCATCGACAGGTCGAGCAGCACACCGGCCAGCATGCGGTCCTTGTCGTCGAGGCTGACGCTGCCAGCACCACCGATCAAGTCGGAGCGGTTTTCGCTGTCGGCCAGCCAGCGGGCGGTTTCCGAGGTGGCGCCGCGATCGGACAAAGCGAACACCGACGCACCGAAGGCTGCCGCAGACGGCGCGGCGTCGGCATGGATCGAGACGAACAGGTCGGCGCCCTTCTTGCGGGCGATTTCGGTACGGCCACGCAATGGGATGAAGTAGTCGCCGGTGCGGGTCAGTTCGGCGCGGAAGCCTTTCATGCCGCTGACCTGACGCTGCAATTCGCGGGCGATGGCCAGCACCACGTCTTTCTCGCGCTGACCGCGAGAGCCGGAGGCGCCCGGGTCTTCGCCGCCGTGGCCAGCGTCGATCACCACAACAATGTCGCGCTTGCCGGCCGGGGCTGGCGGCAGCTTCACCGCAGGCTCCACCGGAGTGACGGGCACCGGGGCGACCGTGGCGACGTTGGTCGGCGCCGCAATTGGCGCCGCATCGGCGGCGTTATCGAACAAGTCGACCACCAGGCGATTGCCGTACTGGGCGTTTGGCGCCAGGGTAAAACTTTTCGGCGTCACGGCTTTTTTCAGGTCGATAACCACCCGCAGGTCGGTTGGCGTACGTTGAGCCGAGCGCATGGCGGTGATCGGAGTGTTCGAGCTGTTGACGTTCAGCGGCGCCCCCAGTGACGCGCCATTGATGTCGATGACCAGCCGATCCGGGGCGGTCAGGGTAAAGACACTGTGCTGGACAGGACCGGTCAGGTCGAACACCAGTCGTGTGTTGTCTGGAGCCCGCCACAGGCGAACGCTGTTGACCTTTGTCTCGGCCACAGCGTCGACGGTCACCGCCAAAAACAACAATCCTACGGCAGCTACCATCGCGCGAAAGCGCATACCTAACCCCATCATTTAATTGGTTTCCAATGCCAAAGCGGCACACCACAACTCGCCACGCGAGCCCTGGGGCAAAATTTTCAGCGAACGCCCGCTGTCTTGCGGGCTAATGGTAATGGTCAGGTCGGGCTTTGGCAAAAAGCCTGCACCCTTTTCGGGCCATTCGATCAGGCACAACGCATCGTCGTCGAAATAGTCGCGGATACCGAGGTACTCCAGCTCTTCAGGGTCGACCAGGCGATAGAGGTCGAAATGGAAGGCCCGGATTTCGCCAATCTCGTAGGGTTCGACCAGGGTGAAGGTCGGACTTTTTACCGCGCCTACATGCCCCAAGCCACGGATGATGCCCCGAGACAGCGTGGTTTTCCCCGCCCCCAGGTCCCCTTCCAGAAAAATCAGACCGTGCCCTTGAGTGGTTTTTGCGATGCGCCCGCCAAATGCGGTCATCGCCTCTTCATCAGCCAGGTACAGGGTTACTTCAGACACGGTGCTTGCTCCTCCAACAACTGACGAATGGCTGGGATCAGATCACTGGCCGCCAGCCCACGGCCCGATTTACCTTCTTGTGCACCGGCATTGGCGTGCAGCCAGACGGCCAGGCAGGCGGCGTCGAACGCCTCCATGCCTTGAGCCAGCAACGCGCCGACCAGACCGGCCAGCACATCACCCAAACCGGCGGTGGCCATGGCCGGGTGCCCCTGATGACACAACGCCAGGCGCCCATCCGGGCTGGCGATCAGGCTGCCGGCGCCTTTTAGCACCACGACAGCTGTATATTTTTTGCTCAATGCGTGAGCCGCCGCTGGACGATCGGCCTGCACTTCGGCAGTGCTCATCCCCAACAAGCGCGCCGCTTCGCCCGGATGCGGGGTAATCACACAATCCTTGGGCAAACTCACGTTCCCTGTGGCGAGCAGATTCAATGCATCGGCATCCCAGACTTGCGGCAGCGGCGCGTTGGCAGCCGCCGACAACAGGCTGCGCCCCCAGGAAGCCTGACCTAAGCCCGGGCCGACCACCAGCACGGAAACCTTTTGAAGCAGTCCCATCAATTGATTAGCCGACGAAGTGCCCAACACCATGGCTTCGGGGATTCTCGCCAGCGCGGCCGGAACATGTTCACTGCGAGTCGCCACCGACACCATGCCCGCACCGCTGCGCAGGGCACTTTGCGCGCTCAGCAGGATGGCGCCGCCAAAGCCGCGATCACCGCCGATCAGCAGGACGTGGCCGTATCTGCCTTTATGGGAGGTTGGAGCCCGGGCCGGCAGACGCGGCAAGGAAGTGGCCGTCAGGCGACGTGCACTGATGGCGACTCCGTTAAACGACTCGGCGGAGGCCTGCAGATCGTTGAACACCAACTCGCCGACCACGTCTGCAGCATCGCCGGTGAACAGACCCAATTTCAGGCCGATGAACGTCACCGTCAGGTCAGCCCGCACCGCAGCGCCGAGTATTCGTCCGGTATCAGCGCACAACCCCGAAGGGATATCCACCGCCGCAACCGGCAGCCCGCTGCCGTTGATCGCCGCGATGGCGCCCGCGCAGGGTGCTCGCACCTCTCCCGTCAAACCAGTGCCAAGCAAGGCATCCAGCACCACGCCGCGCAACTCGGACTGTGCGCCCCAGGCTTGAATTGCGACACCTTCGGACACGGCCTCGGCATGGGCCAATGCCGCGTCACCCCGCAAACGCTTGGGATCACCGACCGCCAACACCCGCACATGCCAGCCGGCACGTCGGGCCAGCACGGCCACCAGATAACCGTCGCCGGCGTTATTGCCATGACCGGCCACGACACTCAATTCATTCGCCGACGGCCAATGGCGGACCAGCGCACGCCAGGTCGCCCGCGCCGCGCGCTGCATCAATTCGAAGCCCGGTGTGCCGCCCGCGATCAGGCTCGCATCAAGGGCTCGAACTTGCGCGGCGCTATACAGCGCGTCGGGTAAATCATCTTTAGTGTGCGGCATGCGTCTTCGGGCTCCGATGTCTGGCAGAATTATACGCACCTCAGCTCCGGTTTCTCTCGCCTCATGCCCGCAATTACCACAGACCTGCCCGCCCTCGCCCAATCCATCAAGGACTGGGGCCGCGAGCTGGGCTTTCAGCAAGTCGGCATCAGCGGCCTCGACCTGGCCGAGCATGAGCAGCACCTGGAGCGCTGGCTTGCGGCGGGCTACCACGGCGAAATGGACTACATGGGCGCCCACGGCAGCAAACGCTCACACCCGGAAGAGCTGGTGCCCGGCACACTTCGGGTCGTTTCCCTACGCATGGACTACCTGCCGGGCGACACCGAAATGGCCAAACGCTTGGCACAACCTGCAAAAGCCTACGTCTCGCGTTATGCCTTGGGCCGCGATTACCACAAATTGATCCGTAAACGCGTGCAACAACTGGCCGATAAAATTCAGGCCGAGATCGGCCCGTTTGGTTTCCGCGCCTTCGTCGACAGCGCGCCGGTGCTGGAAAAAGCCATCGCGGAACAGGCCGGTCTTGGCTGGATCGGCAAAAATACCCTGGTCTTGAATCGCAAGGCCGGCAGTTACTTCTTTCTCAGCGAACTGTTCGTCGACCTGCCGCTGCCCGTCGACCCACCTCACGCTACCGAACATTGCGGCCGCTGCACGGCGTGCCTCGACATCTGCCCGACCAACGCCTTCGTCGGCCCGTACGTACTGGATGCCCGACGCTGTATTTCCTACCTGACCATCGAACTGAAAAGCGCGATCCCGGAAGATTTACGGCCACTGATCGGCAATCGGGTATTTGGCTGTGATGACTGCCAGATTGTCTGCCCGTGGAACCGCTTCGCCCGTCCGTCCGGCGAAAGCGACTTCAAACCACGACACAATCTGGACAACGCAGAGTTGGCCGAACTGTTCATGTGGGACGAGGACAAGTTTCTTCGCAGTACCGAAGGTTCGCCGTTACGCCGGGCGGGTTACGAACGCTGGCTGCGAAACCTGGCGGTTGGTCTGGGGAATGCGCCGTCGAGCATTCCTGTGCTGGAAGCGTTGAAGGCGCGGCGCGACTATCCGTCAGAGCTGGTGCGTGAGCATGTCGAGTGGGCGTTGAAGCAACACGGACTTATGTAGGAGCTGTCGAGTGAAACGAGGCTGCGATCTTTTGATTTTTGCTTCTTAAAAACCAAGTCAAAAGATCGCAGCCTCATTTCACTCGACAGCTCCTACAAGAGATCCGGTGGTTTCAGGCTTCGTCGTTATAAACGAACTTCGGCATTTCCCAATGAAACCGGATCGCCAGCAAACGCAGCAGGAAGCCGCCAAACAGCGTGATCAAAATCGCCTGTTCACCCGGCAATTGCAGGTAAATGCAGAGCATGTAGCACCACGCCGCAGCGAACGAGACACTGGCGTAGAGTTCGCGGCGGAAGATCAGCGGGATGTCGTTGCAGAAGATGTCGCGCAGGATGCCGCCGAAAACCCCGGTGATTACGCCGCTGACCGAAGCCACCAGCATGCCGTGGCCCATTTCCAGCGCGGTCATGCAGCCAATCAGGGTGAACGCCACCAGGCCCACGGCGTCGAGCACCAGAAACAGCGAGCGCAGGTGGCGCATCCAGCGTGCAGCGAAAACCGTGAACATCGCCGCCACCGAGGTCAGCACCAGGTATTCCGGGTGTTTGACCCAGGTCAGCGGGTAGTGACCGAGCAGCACGTCACGCACCGAACCCCCACCCAAAGCCGTGACGCAGGCAATCAGCACCACGCCAAACCAATCCATCCCGCGACGGCCGGCCGACAAGGCACCGGTCATGGCTTCGGCGGTAATGGCGATCAGGTAAAGCATCAGCAACATGGTGGCGGTCCTTGCAGGAAGGCGCGCAGTCTAGCCATTTAGGGACGGCACCAAAAGAGGGCGTCACAGAATCAACTCAACCATCGAAGGTGACTGTGCGGACGCCTTCGCGAGCAGGCTCGCTCCCACACTAACCCTGTAAACGCAGGTCCATTGTGGGAGCGAGCCTGCTCGCGAAGGAGCCGGAGCAGACACTCGAATCAGAACTTGATGAAATGCTTGCGGTAATGCTGCAGCTCGGCGATCGATTCGCGAATGTCGTCCAGGGCCAGGTGGGTGCTGCCCTTTTTGAAGCTGTCGCGCACGTCCGGCGCCCAGCGTGCGGCCAACTCTTTAAGGGTCGACACGTCGAGGTTGCGGTAGTGGAAGAAGCTTTCCAGGGATTTCATGTGGGTATAAAGGAAGCGACGGTCCTGGCAGATGCTGTTGCCACAGATCGGCGATTTGCCCTTCGGCACCCATTTCTCCAGGAAGGCAATGGTCTCGGCTTCGGCTTCGGCCATGCTGATGCGGCTGTCGCGAACGCGCTGGGTCAGCCCGGAGCCGCCGTGTTGACGGGTATTCCACTCGTCCATGCCGGCGAGAATTTCGTCGCTGTGGTGGATGGCGATCACCGGACCTTCGGCCAAGGTGTTCAGGTCACTGTCGGTGACGATGGTGGCCATTTCGATGATGACGTCGGTATCAGGGTTCAGACCGGTCATTTCCAGGTCGATCCAGATCAGATTCTGTGGGTTTTGCATGTGTCAGCTCCTAGGCAATGCTGCGCAGTTTAGCCTAGGCAAGTGGCCGGGCGTGCTAAACTCGCGGCCGTTTTACCTAATCGCTGCATTCTTGATACGGAACACCCATGGCCAAACGCCAACTCAATCGTCGTCAAAACTGGCGCATCGAAAAGATTCAGGGCGAACGCGCTGCCCGCGCCGCCAAACGCGAGTCCTCGGCTGTCGAGGCACTTGAGGGCGGCGACCTGGGTCCGGAACAGACCGGCCTGGTGATCGCGCACTTCGGTGTGCAGGTCGAAGTCGAAGCCCTCGATGGCGATTTGGCCGGCCAGGTGTTCCGCTGCCACTTGCGCGCCAACCTGCCCGCGCTGGTGACCGGCGATCAGGTGGTCTGGCGTGCCGGCAACCAGGGCATCGGTGTGATCGTGGCGCAACTGCCGCGTAAAACCGAACTCTGCCGTCCGGACAGCCGTGGTCAGCTCAAGCCTGTAGCGGCCAACGTCGACATGATCGTCATCGTCTTCGCGCCGCTGCCCGAGCCCCATGCCAACTTGATCGACCGTTATCTGGTTGCTGCTGAGCACGCCGGCATCCGGCCGCTGCTGCTGCTCAACAAGTTCGACTTGATCGACGAGCAAAACGCCCCGGCGTTGAATGCCTTGCTGGCGGTTTACCGCACGCTGGGTTACCCGGTGCTGGAAGTCTCGGCGCACCACGGCAACGGCATGGAGCAACTGCAAGAACAGCTCGACGGTCGCATCAGCGTGTTCGTCGGCCAGTCCGGCGTCGGCAAATCCTCGTTGGTCAACAGCCTGTTGCCTGAAGTCGAAGCCCGTGTCGGCCCGCTGTCCGAGCTGTCCGGCCAGGGCACTCACACCACTACTACCGCGCGGTTGTTCCACTTCCCCGGTGGCGGTGAGTTGATCGACTCCCCGGGTATCCGCGAATTCGGCCTGGGCCACGTCAGCCGTGCCGACGTCGAAGCCGGTTTCATCGAGTTCAACGACCTAATCGGCACCTGCCGCTTCCGCGACTGCAAGCACGACCGCGAGCCGGGTTGCGCCCTGCTCAAGGCCCTGGAAGAGGGTCGCGTGCAGCAACAACGGATGAACAGCTATCGCTCGATCATCGCTAGCCTGCCCGAAACCAGCTACTAAACAGACGCGCCCGCTGCCTCGACACTGACGAGGCGGCGCGCCGCTTGTAGCGTCCTACAAATACCCTCATCTTTTAAACGTCAGAGACTTCTGTAAGGCTCTTGCACGCCTGTTTGTAGGGGAATTCTCTTTATCAGTGCAGGTCTTGTTGCGACCACTCAAGTGCATACATTCGAGCCCTCTTCGCATTTTGGCGATACCGAGGGATACCCATGCAAACCTATCATTTGTTCATCAGCCATTCGTGGAACTACCCCCACGCCCACGACAACCTCGTGCGGCTGCTCAACGCCAATCCCGACTTCACGTTCAAAAATTTTTCGGTGCCGCCGGACAACCCGATCATCGGCGCGAAAACCGACAAACAGCTGGAAGAAGCCATCGAAAACAAAATCCGGCCCTGCTCGGCAGTACTGATCATGGCGGGGATGTATTCGACCTACAGCAAGTGGATCAACAAGGAAATCGAGATCGCCAAACGAATGGGCAAGGTGATCATTGCGGTGAAGCCGTTTGGTGCGGAGCGGATTTCTACCGTGGTGCGCCGGGCAGCACACGCGGAGTGTGCGTGGAACACCAATAGCATCATCAGTGCCATTCGCACTCACGCGGCGGGTTGAACCATGCGCAAGGGATTGTTCATCGGGATCAACCATTACGCCCACGTCTCTCCATTGAGCGGATGCAATAACGACGCGATGGCCATGGCCTCGGTGCTGGAGCGTCACGCCAACGGGCGGCCGAACTTCAGCAGCAAGGTGCTGACCTCAGCCGAAGATGACCTTTCGCTGACGGCCATGAAGCAGCATATCCAAAGCCTGTTTTCCGGCGATTGTGATGTGGCGCTGCTGTATTTCGCCGGCCATGGCCAGTTCGATACCAGCATCGACGAGGGGCTGCTGATTCCTCAGGACTTTGCACAGGGTGGCGATGGAATTCGCATCAGCGACATATTGAGTTGGGCGGACAACGCCCCTCACATCAAGAACAAAATCATCATCCTCGACTGCTGCCAGGCCGGCGCAGCCGCCGCGATGCGCGGGTTACGCGGCGGCAGCAGCGTCATCGGCGAAGGCATGACCATTCTCACCGCCTGCAAAAAAGATCAGGTAGCGCTCGAAGGACGCGGCCACGGCGTGTTTACCGATCTGCTGCTGCAAGCACTGCACGGCGGAGCCGCCAACGTACTGGGCAAGGTCACTCCCGGCAGCGTGTATTCGTTCGTCGACAACGCGTTGGGCGCGTGGGAACAACGGCCAGTGTTCAAGACCAACGTCTCGCAATTTGTCCCCTTGCGCGAGGTCACGCCACTGATCGCCGAAGAAACCCTGCGCAAACTCAAGGACTGGTTCCCGGAGCCCAGCCATGTCTTTGCACTCGACCCCAGCTACGAACCCACCGAAACATCGTTCGACCCGGACCACGGCGAAGTCTTCGCCCAATTGCAAAAGTGCAATCGCCACAGCCTGATCGAACCGGTGGACGCCGAGCACATGTACTACGCCGCCATCCATTCCACCGGCTGCCGCCTCACCGCCCTCGGCGCCTATTACCGCGAACTCGCGATCAAGGGACATTTCTGATGCCTGTGTTTATTAGCTACCGCCATAGCGATCGGCCCCACGCCATCGCCATCAACACCCGTCTTATTCAGGCCAACATCAAGACCTATTTCGACGTGCTGGATCCGGAATCACAAACCACTGACGACATCACCGGGGTCATCACCCGCAACATCACCGCGTGCACGCACTTGCTCGCAGTGATTTCGGAGAACACCGCACAATCCTGGTGGGTGCCGTTCGAAATCGGAGAAGCGACCATCAGCAATCGCCGCATCTGCTCGTACCAGGTTGGCCCCAGCGCTTTACCGTTGTACCTCGACAAATGGCCAAAACTGAGCGGCGATACGGACATCAATTTTTTCATTGATGCTTATCGTGAAGAGGTACTAACCAAACGCTCGATAGGACTGGAATCGATCAGTGAGTCGGTTCGCGGCATCTACAAAGGAAATGCAGACCTGTTCCACGACCAACTCAAGAACCGCATCCGGCGCGGTTTCTGACAGGCACAAAAAAGCCGACATCACTGTCGGCTTTTTCATGGGTCACTGCTTCGGCGGTTCACCCGGTTTCGGTGCCGGATTATCAAACAGATTCAACCGCTCGCGAAGCTCATGTGCCGGCAACGGCTCTTTATCCGCCGGCAACGCGTTCGGGTCGGCTGGCGTGGCGGGCACTTCGCCCGGGCCGCCCTGCCCTTGCGTCGGCGTTGGTTCTGGAGCCGGTTCCGCACCTTGCGAACCTTCGATGGCACGCTGGGCTTTCTTGGTCAGCACCACGATGTCGATTCGACGGTTGACCGGGTTGAACGGGTGCTCGCGGTCAAACAACGACGACGAGGCATAACCGACGACCCGCGCCACTTGCTGATCCGGATAACTACCCGCGACCAGCGCACGACGTGCCGCGTTGGCACGGTTGGCCGAGAGTTCCCAGTTACCGAAATCACCCGTGCCCGAGTACGGCTTGGCATCGGTGTGGCCGCTGATGCTGATCTTGTTCGGCACCGCTTTGATGGTGTCGGCCATGGCCAGCAGGATGTCTTCGAAGTATGGCTTCAGACGGGCACTGCCAGAGTCGAACATCGGCCGGTTTTCGGCGTCCACGATCTGGATGCGCAAACCGTCCGGCGTGATTTCGAACAGGATCTGGTCTTTGAATTTCTTCAGCTGCGGATTCTCTTCGACCTTGTTCTGCAATTCTTGCAGCAACAGCTCAAGACGTTCCTTTTCGACCTGCTCGGCCATGCCTTCAACCTGCTCGGCGTCGATGGTCACCTTGTCTGGCTGCGGCTGGGATTTCACCTCGGGGTTGAGGGTGTTCTCCGGCGCCAGGGTCGGTGTGCCGCCCAGGTCGATGATGTACGGCGTGCCGCTTTCGGAAAAGCCGACCGGGTCCTTGAAGTAACCGGCGATGGCGATCTTCTGTTCAGGCGTTGCGGTAGACAGCAGCCACAGCACCAGGAAGAACGCCATCATCGCCGTCGCGAAGTCCGCAAAGGCGATTTTCCAGGCGCCCCCGTGATGCCCGCCGGCGATGCGCTTGACGCGCTTGATGATTATCGGCTGGTTATTTTCCATGATTTAACGACCGCGAACCGCTTGTTCCAGCTCAGCGAAGCTAGGACGGTGCGCCGGGTACAGAACTTTACGACCGAACTCTACCGCCAGCGATGGCGGCATACCGGAAGCCGAAGCGACCAGCGAGGCCTTGATGGCTTCGTAGACGTTGAGTTCTTCCTTGGCATCGTGGGCCAGGGAATGGGCCAGCGGACCGAAGAAACCGTACGCCGCGAGAATACCGAAGAAGGTACCGACGAGTGCCGCACCGACGTGCAGGCCGATGGACTTCTGATCGCCTTCACCCAGGGAAGCCATGGTCACCACGATACCGAGCACCGCCGCGACGATACCGAAACCAGGCATGGCGTCGGCAATACCGTTCACCGCGTGGGATGGATGCTCGAGGTCTTCCTTGAGGCTGTAAAGCTCCATGTCGAACAGGCCTTCAAGCTCATGGGGAGCCATGTTGCCGGAGGACATGATGCGCAGGTAATCGCAGATGAACGCGGTCATGCGCTCGTCTTTGAGCACGGCTGGGTACTTGGCAAAGATCGGGCTCGCGGCGGCATCTTCAATATCGCCTTCGATGGCCATCATGCCTTCGCGGCGGCTCTTGTTGAGGATCTCGTAGATCAGGCCCAGCACTTCCAGATAGAACGTGTGGTTGAAACGCGAACTGAACATGCCCAAGGATTTCTTGAGCACGTGCATGGTCATGTAACCGGGGTTGGCCTGCAGGAATGCACCGAGGGCCGCACCACCAATAATCATCACCTCGAAGGGCTGAATCAGGGCGGCAATTTTGCCGTGGGAGAGCACGTATCCGCCGAGCACGCTCGCGAATACGACGATGATGCCGATTAATTTAGCCATAGGTAGGAGAGCACTTACTGAGTCGGGTTCAAGGTCATATTCGGAAGTTAAAAAATCTCTTCTTCTACTTATCGGCAAAACTGCGCCAGACTATAGCCAGTTCAGGCGAAAAGCCAATTTGGCCCGCTCCGGGCATAGGTAATGCAGACGATGATCGCGTCCAGACATGGCTAACGAAACGAACGTACCGACTCCAAAACCGACCACTCTCGAAGGCTGGGTCAAGCTTCTCGACGGCGTGCGCCTGCCGGTTCCGCAAGCCAGTCATGACCGAGTCTGCAAAGCCATCGCCAACAGTCGCAGCTCCTTGCGCGATATCGCCGAACTGATACAGGACAGCCCGGCGCTGGCCTTGAGCGTGATTCGCGAAGCCAATCGCCACACCCATGGCAGCATGACCGAGCCTGCGGAAAACCTTGAGGTGGCGATCAATCGCCTCGGTTTGAAGCGCACCGAAGAACTGCTCGCCCGGTTGCCTGCCCAGCCGCAATCGGAGATCCCGATCGCCCTGCGTCAGCTGCAGTTGATCAGCCAGCACGCGACCCAACAGGCCAACGGTTTTTTCGCCAGTCGCCTGGCGCGACTGTGGCAAGACATCCACTGGGGCAGCCTGCTGTTTCTCTCGCCGCTCTGGCCGATGGCATTGACTCATCCGCAGTTGCTCGAAGAGTGGGAGCTGCGGGTCATCCACAAAGGCGAGTCGGCGCGCAAAGTCGAAATGCAGTTGTTCGGCGCTCGCCTGCTGGAAATCTGCCGGGCGCTCGTGGACATCTGGCGCCTGCCGATCTGGGTGCAGCAAGGTTATCGGCTGCTGCTCAACGAGCAGCGTGAGCTGGTGAAAGTGCTGCGCATCGCCCGCGACAGCGATCATCCATTACGCCAGCAGAACCGTCTCGATGACGATCCGACCCTGCGTCGCTGGCTCAATCAACCGGCCAATACAGTGCTGCTGGCCAACGGTCTGGCGCTGTCGGCGCAACAGGCCTGGGACAGCCCGCACAGTGAACGCTGGCAGTACCTGACCAGCCTTTACCTGCAAATGCCGATGGACGAAGTGCAGCAGCAGTTGCACCAACAGGCCGCCAACAGCGCCCGCCATCACGCCATGCCAGACCTTTGGCACCCGGCCGTTTCACTGATCTGGCCGTGGGGCATGAACCGCGTGCACGCAGGCTTGCTGCCGGCCCCGGCGCCGACTGCCGAAGACCTGGCGAAATGGCGCAGACAGTGTGCCGAGTTGCTGGTCGAGCCCAGCCGCTTCACCAATGCCATGCACTTGACCACGTCTGCCCGGGACGCTTTGGTCGCGTGCGGCATGCGTCGGGTGATGATCCTGATGGCCGACCGCACTCACGCCAATCTGCGGGTGCACCAGACGGCCGGGCTGCCAAAAGAAGTGGCCGGCCTGAACTTCGTCGTCAGCCAGAGCACCGTGCTGCAACGCCTGCTCTCGCAACAAGCCCAGGTGCGCCTGACACCGGACAACAACGCACAATTTTCCGCCCTGTTGCCCACCAGCCTGCGCTCACAGTTCGGCGGCGAACACCTGCTGTTGCGCTCACTGGTCAATAATGGTCGGGTCATCATGATTGTGGTGGCGGATCAGGGCGGAGGGCCGTTCTCGGAAATCACCGTGCAAGCCTTCGGCAAAACCGCGCAGTGCATCGAGAAAGCCCTGCACAGCTTTAGTCACCGCGGCCAATGACGCTGCTATACAATCCTCCCTTTTGTGCTCTGGAGACCTCACATGTCTGACTTCTCTGGCTTGCCGCTGGTGATCGAGCCGAGCGACTTGCTCCCCCGTCTCGACGCCCGCGATCTGATTCTGGTGGACCTGACCAGCAGCGCCCGCTATGCCGAAGGGCATATCCCCGGTGCGCGCTTTGTCGATCCGAAACGCACGCAACTCGGTCACGCACCAGCGCCGGGACTGATGCCGCCGCAAGCGGCACTCGAAGCGTTGTTCGGTGAGCTGGGACACAACCCTGATGCGGTCTATGTCGTCTATGACGACGAAGGCGGTGGTTGGGCCGGGCGCTTTATCTGGCTGCTGGATGTCATCGGCCACAGCAAGTACCACTATATCGACGGCGGCCTGAAGGCCTGGCTGGCAGAAGGCTTGCCCATGTCAATCCAGATCCCGGCAGCGGTTGGCGGCCCGGTTGCGTTGACCCTGCACGACGAACCCACTGCCACCCGCGAGTACCTGCAAAGCCGTCTCGGTGCCGCCGACCTGGCGATCTGGGACGCGCGCGGGCCGCTGGAGTACTCCGGCGAGAAAGTCCTGGCAGCCAAGGCCGGGCACATTCCCGGCGCGGTCAATTTCGAATGGACCGCGGGCATGGATCAGGCGCGCAACCTGCGTATCCGCACCGACATGCCGCAGATCCTGGAAAAACTCGGGATCAGCAAAGACAAAGAAGTGATTACCCACTGCCAGACTCACCATCGTTCTGGCTTCACCTATCTGGTGGCCAAATCCCTCGGTTATCCGCGGGTCAAAGGCTACGCCGGTTCCTGGGGCGAATGGGGCAACCACCCCGATACGCCCGTAGAGATTTAAGGTTTTTAAGGACAGTTAATGAATAAGCGTCTGTTTATCCTCAGCCAATACCTGCTGCCCCATCACCTGCTGTCGCGACTGGCCGGCTGCATTGCCGAATGCCGCGTGCGCTGGTTCAAGAACGCCTTCACCGCCTGGTTCGCCAAGCGTTATCAGGTGGACATGTCCCAGGCGCTGGTCGAAGACCTGACCGCCTACGAACACTTCAATGCGTTCTTCACTCGCGCCCTGAAGGACGGCGCTCGCCCGCTGGACGAGACGCCAGGCGCGATCCTCAGCCCGGCAGACGGTGCGGTCAGCCAACTCGGCCCGATCGAACACGGTCGCGTGTTCCAGGCCAAGGGCCACAGCTTCAGCGTGCTGGAATTGCTGGGCGGCGACGCTGCCAACGCAGCGCCGTTCATGGGCGGTGATTTCGCGACTATTTATCTGTCGCCGAAGGACTACCACCGCGTGCACATGCCGTTGGCCGGCACCCTGCGCGAGATGGTCTACATCCCTGGCCGGATCTTCTCGGTCAACCAGACCACCGCCGAAAACGTTCCGGAACTGTTCGCCCGCAATGAGCGTGTGGCGTGCATTTTCGACACCGAACGCGGGCCGATGGCCGTGGTGTTGGTGGGCGCGATGATCGTTGCGTCGATCGAAACCGTCTGGGCCGGGTTGGTCACGCCGCCGAAACGCGAGCTGAAAACTTTCCGCTACGACGAAGCCGCCCGTGCGCCGATCCATTTGGAGAAAGGTGCAGAACTGGGTCGCTTCAAGCTGGGTTCGACCGCTGTCGTGCTGTTCGGGCCTGATCAAGTGAAGTGGGCTGAAGAGCTGGCGGCCGGTTCCCCGGTGCAGATGGGCCAGGGCATGGGCCTGGCAAAAGCCTGATCACTGATCCGAACCCCGCGAACGTCTTCGCGGGGTCGGACATTTCGGTGGTGCCGTTACTCTATCTGTCCACGGAAGCCGATCGGCCCTTCGTTGGCGTAGGTATTGGTGCCACTGAGGTTTTTCCCTCCATCACTGGAGGTCACGCTCAACGCCACAACGTTCTGATTGTCCCGACCTCCGATGACCCATTTGCCACCCGGATGCCAGGGGGCATCGTTGCCGCCCCACTGATTTTCAACGTTGTACTGGTTCTGGCCCGTGCGCTGAGCCTTGAAGCCAATGGGACCTTCACCCGCATACGTCATGGTGCCGGTGAAACTCTTCCCGCCATCGCCCGATTTGATCTCGATCGCGACAACGTTCTGGTTGTCCCGCGCGCCTAGCGTCCAGTCTCCGCCCGGATGCCAGGGTGCCGAACTACCGCCCCATTGATTTGCCACTACATATCTAGACATAAACTTCATCTCCTTGAAGTTACAAAGAGACCTGCCCTGCGTAGGCAGCAGGCCGTACGACTGTGCGTATCCAGTCGCACGAGTGTCAGATTAGTAGTACGCCCGGAAGGCACTCGACTGACAGACAAACGGTAAAAATCCATAGCTGCTACAGTCAGGTAATTCACTGCCCATTTCCCGGTTGGAGTTTTTCCACGGCATGGATGAGACCAGTCCCCACCTGTTGCTACGTGCACCGATTCCGACACAGTTGCGCCTGTCGTTCTGTGAAGCCACCCCGCGCGATCTCAAGCGCTGGATCGCCAATCTGCCCAAAGCCAACATCGGTGAAACCGCTCGCCAGCTGTATCAAGGCTTGAGCGAACTCAATCAGCTGTTCACGCCCAGCGACAATCGCCTGCAATTGCTCGAACTGCTGCGGCCCGAGGTGTATTACGTCTGCAAACACCTTGAGCAACATTTCCTGCATCAGTCGATTGTCCTCGACGAGCGCTCTCGCAAGATCGCCAACCTCTGCCAGGCGCTGCAAAGTCACTTGGCCATTGGTTATAAACAGATCGTGGTGCGCATCACACCGAAGTTCAGCAAGGACCGAGCGCCGCTGCTGACCCAGGCGCTGCAACGGGCGATCCATTGCCTGAACGGGCCGCTGATTCGCGCTACCAAACTCTATTGCCCCGTGCCGGAAGGCCTGTGGCTGGAGCTGCATCAGCTCTACCGGATCGCCTGCGCGCACCGGCTCCAGCACACGAGCCTGCGCGATGAGCTAGCCAGCCAGACGCAAACCCTGAGCATCGAACAGACGTACGTGGTCGCCTTGCTGCTGGGCGCCTCACGCTGCAACCAACTGCGCCAGCACCAGATTGCCCGGGTGGCCGAGGTACTGGAACCCTGGAGCCAATGGATCAAGCTGCAACCCGGCAAGCCGGCCACCGGGTTGTTTGCCGTCGCGCAAGACCTCGACACCGGGCCGCGTTACCGCACCAAGTTCCGGGCCGAGCAGCAGGAGAGTTTACTGGGGATCGATCCGCAGCCGTTGGTCGCGGCGATTGAAGCTCATTTGCAAAAAAACGACAGTTCATCACCGCTGCCCGTGCCGGCAGGGTTAAGTCTGGATACGTTGCAACATCTTCATGCCGCCTGGGGCCAGACTGCCGAGCGCAGCTTCCAGCGCACCGTTGGCCAAGGCTCGTTGACCCTGTGCGTGGGCATGAGCGCGCTGCACTTTTATCTGGGTGGGCAACGCTCATTCAGCGACATCCTGAAAAACCACGGCGCCCGGCCTGCACAATTTTCGGTAACGTCAGCGACCGGCCGGGAAAAGGACCAATGGCACCAGGCCTTCGACGCCGCCCCCCAAGGCAATGCAGACGCTCTATTGCCCTACGAAGAGATCGAATACCCACAGCTTCAGAATGACGACGGCCACGATGCATCCGACCGCAATCAGCACTTCCCGACCCATGTCCTGTCAGTGATCAATCACAGCCCCGGCGGTTACTGCCTGGCCTGGTCCGCCGCTGTGCCGGCCGAATTACAGGCGGGCGAGATGGTCGGTATCGAGGATTCTGCCGGTCAGGGCTGGAGCATCGCGGTGGTGCGCTGGATCCGCCAGGTGCGCGGCGGTGGCACGCAGATGGGCATCGAGCAGGTTGCGCCCTACGCCGAGCCTTGCGGCCTGCAACTGGTGCGCACCCGTGATGACCACAGCCAATACCTGCGCGGTCTGTTGCTGCCGCAAATCAGTGCCATCGACCAGCCGGCCACTTTGCTCGCACCGCGCCTGCCCTTTCAGGAGGGCAACAAGGTCATGATCAATACCCACGGCGAGGAACGCCGGGTCGGGCTGGAGCGGCGGGTGGCGAGCACCAACAGTTTCAATCAGTTCGCCTACCGTCCACTGCAGGTAGCCAAAAACGACAACGCCGCAGTGAGCGGCGCTGAGGACGATTTTGATTCGTTGTGGAAAACACTTTAACCGGGTGCCACAAAAGCAAAAGATCGCAGCCTGCGGCAGCTCCTACAGGGAAATACATATTCCTTAGTAGGAGCTGCCGAAGGTTCGGGCCGCGTTCGGACGATCTTTTGATCTTCCTTAGAGCTGCCCGTCGCGATCCCGGAAACCCAGCAGATACAGCACGCCATCCAGCCCAAGGGTGGAAATCGCCTGCTTCGCCGACTGCTTGACCAGCGGCTTGGCACGGAACGCCACGCCCAACCCGGCAATCGCCAGCATCGGCAAATCGTTGGCGCCGTCGCCGACCGCAATGGTCTGCTCCAGACGCAAACCTTCCTTGTGCGCCAGTTCCTTCAGCAGATCCGCCTTGCGTTGCGCATCAACAATCGGCTCGACCGCCACGCCAGTTACTTTGCCGTCTACTACTTCCAGTTCGTTGGCGAACACGTAGTCGATGCCCAGCTTGGCCTGCAATTGCTTGGCGAAGTAGGTAAAGCCGCCCGACAGGATGGCGGTCTTGTAGCCCAGACGCTTGAGTTCGGCGAACAGTGTTTCGGCACCTTCGGTCAGACGCAGGGAGGCGCCGATGGAATCTAGCACGCTGACGTCCAGCCCTTTCAACAAGGCCAGGCGCTCCTTGAAGCTGGCGCGAAAGTCCAATTCGCCGGCCATCGCCCGCTCGGTGATCGCAGATACCTGATCGCCCACTCCGGCAGCCTTGGCCAGTTCGTCGATCACTTCGGCTTCGATCAGCGTCGAATCCATGTCGAACACCGCCAGGCGGCGGTTACGACGGAACAGCGAATCTTCCTGGAAGGCGATGTCGACGTTCAGTTCCTGCGCGACGCTGAGGAACTCGGCCCGCAGCGCTTGCGGATCAGCCGCTTCACCACGAACGGAAAACTCGATGCAGCCCTTGCCCTGATCGGCCGGGGTGTCCAGCGGCATGCGCCCGGACAGACGATCGATGTGGTCGATGTTCAGGCCATATTTGGCGGTGATCGAACTCACGGCCTGCAATTGCCCGGCGGTCACTTTGCGGGTCAGCAGGGTCACGATGTGGCGTTTCTTGCCCTGATTGCCAACCCACTGCTGGTAATCCTCTTCGGACACCGGCGTGAAACGCACCTGCTGATCGAGCTTGTAAGCCGTGAACAGGATGTCCTTGAGCACCGACTTGCCTTGCTCGGTGTCAGGAATTTCAACCAGGATGCCGAACGACAGGGTGTCGTGAATCACTGCCTGACCGATGTCGAGAATGCTCACACCACCTTGGGCCAGAACGCCGGTAATGGCTGCAGTCAGACCCGGACGGTCGACTCCCGTGATGTTTATCAGGACGATTTCGCGCAAGGCGCACCCCCGCAGGTGGAAAAAAACCGCATTCTACCCACTTTCAGTGACCATCGGGCACCGTGAGCGCTTTGACGGTCTAGGGCCTGTCGCTATACTGCGCGTCAACTTCACGGACAAAAGAGCCGAGCTCAAGTGAACCGGCCCACGCCAGTAAAAACCGATAACTTCTTTCTGCTGATCTTCCGTGCACTGCGCCACCGCCGTGTACCGATTGCATTGCGCATTGCCAGCCATAACGTGATCCTGGTCGCTCTGGCCCTGGTGATTTATGCCTGTGTGATGGGTTTGCAGTTCAAGCAGGCCATGCACGAGCAGGCGGATGCGCTGGGCGAAAGCCTGACCACGCAAACTGCCACGTCCGCCACGGAGCTGTTGGTGTCCAACGACATCCTCAGCCTCAACGTGCTGCTCAACAACCTGACCAAAAACAAGCTGGTGGCTCACGCTGCCATCTACAGCGTGGATAACCGCATCCTCGCCGAAGCCGGTCAGCGCCCCAAGCACAGCCTGCTGGGCGAAGCCGAAGGCATGTACCAGAGCAAGATCACGTTCCAGGACGTGACCGCCGGGCAGCTGCGCATCAGCCTGGACATGGATCAGTTCCAGCAGCCGATGACCATCAGCCTGCAAAGCATGGGCATTTTGAGCGCGATTCTGCTGGCGCTGTCCCTGGCATTGAGCCTGCGCCTGGGTCGGCACATCTCCACGCCGTTGCTGCAATTGCGGGTGTGGCTGCGCCATATCGACGAACACACCCCGGCCACCGAGCGTCAGGATGAGATCGGCGATCTGGCCCGCCAGCTGCACGCCGACTTCGCGCCAGAGCCCGCCGAGCCGGAACCCGCTCCTGAGCCTGAATACGACGAAAGCGACTACGAAGACGCGGACGATAACGAGCCGACCTTCGAAATGCGCAATCTGCGTGACCCGAGTTTCGATGAATCCAAGCCTGTGGCCGGCCTCAAACCTGCTCCACGGCGCATTGTCAGCACCGTTGAAGACGATGATGACGACGATGCATTTGCCGACCTGCGTGATGAATCAGCTTCGACCGCGCCGAAACCGGTAGCCAAACCGCAACTATCGAACGTGCCGCAGCACAGCGCGGTGCTGGCCGTGCAACTGGGCGCTCAGGATCAGCTGCGTCGCCTGCCCCGCACACGCCTGGAAGAATTGCTCAAACGCTATCGCGACTGCCTCGATCAGGCCGCCTCGCTCTACCAGAGCGAACTGCACACTCTGAACGATGGCAGCACGCTGATGCTGTTCCATACCGAAGACAGCGGCGATGACTACCTGACCAATGCCATCTGTTGCGGTGAGCTGTTGCGGGCTCTGGGCCATCAGTTGCAGATCGAAGTCGCCGACAGCGGCATCACCCTGCAATTGCAACTGGGCCTGACCCTGGGTGACGAGCTGTTCGGCCTGAGCCAGATAGATCTGCTGCTGACCGAAACCGCTCAGGATGCGCTGGCCCTGTCGCAACACAGCCGCAACCTGTTGCTGGTGGAGCGCAAGATCGGTGACGACGCGCTGATCCGCCAGCGCGCACGAATCCGACCGATCGCAAGCCCGGAAGGCGCTTGTTGCGTAGAGCGACTGATGGAGCCTTATCCGTCGATGCTCGAGCGGCAACTGGCGCGGATGCATGAGCGTCGGGCGTAAGCCTTAGAAGCTACAACCAAGCCCGCAGATGACCACTCGTCTGCGGGCTTTTTTGTTGCCTGTCCCGACGCCTTCGCGAGCAGGCTCGCTCCCACAGGTAGTCTCGGCTACCCACACATCCACTGTGGGAGCGAGCCTGCTCGCGATGAGGCCTTCAGCAGCACCGAAGATCTCCAACCTGCAGAAACAACAAAGCCCGCATCAATGCGGGCTTTGCTCTTGGATCAATCCAGGCTTAGAACCTGAACACTTCCATATCGGTCCGGATTGGCGAAGCCATCGGGATCTTCGGTTGCTTATCCTGTTCTGCCGCTGGTGCAGCCGGCTTGGCAGCTGGTTTTTTTGGCGCTTCGGCGATCGGTGGCTGGTTAGCCAGCGGCTTGAGCGCCGTCGACAGTTGCTCGGCCAGACGCTGCAGCAACACACCCTGCGCCTGAACCTGAGCTGCCGTGCCACCGGCATGTTGTTCCTGCAGGTGAATGATGCGGTTATCACGAACCTGGCCACGACGGTCGATCAGACGCCATTGCGCATCAAGGATCGCCGGTTGCCCCTCACCCGAGTCCAGGCGAGTAATCGTCAGCAGAACCTGCACATCCGGCGTGAAGCCCAGTGTCGCTGGCGCCAGCACCACGCGCTGGCTGTCCAGATGACCGGCGACCTGACGCAGCAGCAGCTGATCAATATCAGACGACAGGCTACCCGCCCAACGACCATCGGCCGAAGCTTGCAGGCTGCCATCCGGCTGTCGCTGCAACAACGTTTCGCGTTGCAGGTAATCGGCTACCGTTACCGGACCCAGCAATACAGCCATGCCCGCGCTTTGCGCAGGCTGAGCCGGACTTCCGCTGTCCAGCTGATACAGCGACACCGGTTGGTGAACGCTGCAACCCGCCAGGCCAAAAACGCCAGCGAGCATCAAAATAAAAGGAAGGCGCAGAGCAGTCATCGTCCCATCCAGGTGGCTGCCACAAGGCTAACCACAGTGAAAATACTCAATAAATATGAAGAACGCTCGGCCACGCCGGCGCTTGAAAGGCCATATCATCCGTGAATATGCGTTCCGACTCCAGCGCCAAAGCGTCGATCTACGCGTTAAATCGTAGATCGAGCGCTCTAGGACGCTTAATTGAGGTTTTCGACGAGCAGCGCATCTACCCTCTGAAAGCCACGTGGCAGTTTGTTACCACGACGTCCACGCTCACCTTTGTAGTGTTCGAGGTCGTCTGCTTTCAGTGACAAGGTACGTTTTCCGGCCTGCAACACCAATGTGGCGCCATCCGGCAGAACGGCGATGTCCGTAACATATTCTTCGCGGCTGGCAACACGCTCACCAGAAATCCCGATGATCTTGTTGCCTTTGCCCTTACCTAATTGTGGCAGATCGCTGATCTTGAAGATCAGCAGGCGACCTTCGGTGGTCACCGAGGCCAGCCAGTTTTGCTCACGATCGGCCACTGGACGCGGCAGAATCACCTTGGCGTTGTTCGGCAGGCTCAACAGCGCCTTGCCCGCCTTGTTCTTGGCTTGCAGGTCTTCACCTTTTACCACGAAACCGTAACCGGCGTCGGACGCGATCACGTACAGCGAGTCGTCTTCCGGCATCAGCACGCATTCGAAGCTCGCCCCTGGCGGCGGCGTCAGACGACCGGTCAGCGGCTCGCCCTGGCCACGGGCCGATGGCAGCGTGTGCGCGGCCACCGAATAGCTGCGACCGGTGGAGTCGATAAACACCGCAAACTGGTTGGAGCGGCCGGGCGCCAAGGCCTTGAAACCATCCCCGGCCTTGTAGGAAAGCCCGGTGGCGTCGATTTCGTGGCCCTTGGCGGAACGAACCCAACCTTTTTCCGACAGGACGACGGTCACTTTCTCGTTCGGCAGCAGATCGTGCTCGGTCAGAGCCTTGGCTTCGGCGCGCTCGACGATTGGCGAGCGGCGGTCGTCGCCGTAAGTTTCGGAGTCCTTGATCAGTTCGGTACGCACCAGCTTTTTCAGCTTGGCTTCGCTGCCCAGCAGGGCTTGCAGCTTGGCCTGTTCCTTGAGCAGTTCATCCTGCTCGGTACGCAGCTTCATTTCTTCCAGTCGCGCCAACTGACGCAAACGGGTGTCGAGGATGTAGTCGGCCTGGATTTCGCTCAGGGCGAAACGCGCGATCAGCGCCGCTTTCGGGTGCTCCTCGGTACGAATGATGTGAATCACTTCATCCAGGTTGAGGTAGGCGATCAACAAACCGTCCAACAGGTGCAAGCGACGCTCGACCTTGTCCAGGCGGAATTGCAGGCGACGACGCACAGTCTGGACCCGGAATTCCAGCCATTCCACCAGCAACGCACGCAGGTTTTTCAGCTGCGGCTTACCATCGAGGCCGATGATGTTGATGTTGACCCGGTAGCTCGACTCCAGCTCGGTGCTGGCGAACAGGTGGGTCATCAATGCATCGTGGTCAAAGTTTTTGCGTGCGCCCGGAATAATCACGATCCGGCACGGGTTTTCGTGGTCGGATTCGTCTCGCAAGTCAGCGATCTGCGGGGCCTTGGACGGTTTGGCCTGCATCATGGCGGCAATCTGTTCCAGCACCTTGGCGCCGGATACCTGATGCGGCAGCGCGGTAACGATGATGTCGCCGTCTTCGATGTGGTAAACAGCGCGCATGCGCACCGAGCCCTTGCCGGTTTCGTACATTTTCAGCAGGTCGGCACGCGGCGTGATGATTTCCGCTTCGGTCGGATAATCCGGGCCCTGGATGTGCTCGCAGAGCTGCTCGACCGTGGCTTTCGGCTCATCAAGCAAACGCACGCACGCCGTGGCGACTTCGCGCAGGTTGTGCGGCGGTACGTCGGTGGCCATGCCCACGGCGATGCCGGTGGTGCCGTTGAGCAGGATGTTCGGCAAACGTGCCGGCAACACCAGCGGTTCGTCGAGGGTGCCGTCGAAGTTCGGGCCCCAGTCAGCAGTGCCCTGGCCCAGTTCGCTGAGCAGCACTTCGGAATAACGCGACAGCCGCGCCTCGGTGTAACGCATGGCGGCGAAGGACTTGGGATCATCCGGCGCACCCCAGTTACCCTGGCCGTCGACCAGCGTGTAGCGGTAGCTGAACGGCTGGGCCATCAGGACCATGGCTTCGTAGCAGGCCGAATCGCCGTGCGGGTGGAACTTGCCGAGCACGTCACCGACGGTACGCGCCGATTTCTTGTGCTTGGAATCAGCGTCCAGCCCCAACTCGCTCATCGCATAGATAATGCGCCGCTGTACCGGTTTCAGGCCGTCGCCGATATGCGGCAAGGCACGGTCCATGATCACGTACATGGAGTAGTTGAGGTAGGCATTTTCGGTGAAGTCAGCCAGTGACCGGCGTTCTACACCGTCCAGGCTGAGATCAAGGGAGTCGCTCATGCGGGCCTCATCGGTTCGTTGTCTGGCGCAGCAGCATGGTGCCACCGCGCTGGGTAAATTCAAGTTTGTTCAGCGCGCTCATACCGAGCAGCACTTGCTTGCCATCCAGGCCTGGCACGACGAGGGCGCGCACATCACGCAGCACAATGTCGCCCAGTTGCAGCCGGTCGATGCGGGTTCGGTAACCCTGGGTGCGGCCGTTGGCCGTGCTCAGGGTCACCCCAAAGCCTTTTTCCAGTTTTAGCCGTTCGGCCATTTCCGCCGGGATCGACACGTCGGTCGCCCCGGTATCTAGCATGAAATCCACCGGCTGACCGTTGATCTGGCCGCTGGCGACGAAGTGACCCTGTGTGTTGCTGGCCAGTTTCACCTCGATAAAATCTTCGCCCTGCTCGGAGCTGACCACCATATTAGGATTCTGCTGACGCACTTCCCACTGACCGAAAAACCGCGTGGCCAGAAACAGCGCCGCGCACCAGGCCAGCACCATAAATACCCGACCGGCGCGTTTTCCCGGCGTTTGCTGGCTCACGGCTTGGCGCTCCAGCCGCCTTCAGGCGCAGCAAAGCGCCAGACGATCGGACGTTCCTCGCCATCGGCGCGGGCATCGTTGTTGTTGTCGGTGCCAATCCACGCGCCCTCGGCGTCAACAATCAACGCTTCGGTCAGGCCGTAAGGATTTGAATAGCGGCGATGCGGCTGCAGGGCTTCATCGGCAAACGACCAGCAGCGCTCGACCTTGGCCGTCACCGAATCACGGCGGCAGATCTGGTAAGCGTTGCGCTCAAGGGTAAACAGCTTGCCGTTGAACAGCGACAGGTCGGCAAAGTCTCGGGACACTGCTTTGGCTCGGGGAAACTGCGCCGGCTGCATTTCTTTCCCGGCTTCGCTCAGCAACACACAGCCACCATCGCAATCCCATACCGTTTGTTTGCGCTTGATCAGCAACAATCCACGGCTTTGACGCTCGGCGGCGAGCCACAATTGATCACCCGCCGGATTGATCGCCAAGCCTTCAAACAACGCATTGAAGTGCAGCAGCATGCCGCTGGCCCGGGCTTCGCGAATCAGAATCGGTGAGATCTTCAGCCAGGACGATGGCCCAACGGGCGGCACTTGCAGAATCGCCGCATGGGATTCACTGACGATATAGCGATTACCGGCGCTGTCGCAGGTGATGCCTTCAAAATCCAGATCCCCGCCACGGACAAACGACGCTACCCAGGTCCGCGCACGCAAGCCCCAGGGCAATCCGCTGTCGGGCACCGGTGGTACGCCGATGCCCACGGTTTCGGCTTGCCATACCCGGTCGCGGGTATCGAGCCGGTAAATCTGATCGTCGTCGCGATCCGATACCGTCCACAGATCCTTGCCGCACTGAGCCAGCCCGGACAGATTGCCGCCGCGCATACCGTCGACGGGATGCTCGGACAACAGGCGCAGTTCCGGCAGCGGTTCGGCAAACACCGAAACCGAGGTCAGAAGTAACGCACACACCAGGGCAAAGCCAACCCGCATCAGCCAAGAACCTCGGCCAGGTTGCCTTTGGATTCCAGCCAGGATTTGCGGTCACCGGCGCGTTTCTTCGCCAGCAGCATGTCCATCATTTCCGAGGTCGCTTCGAAATCGTCCAGCGTCAGCTGCACCAGACGCCGAGTGTTCGGGTCCATGGTGGTTTCGCGCAGCTGCGGCGGGTTCATTTCACCCAGACCTTTGAATCGGGTGACCTGCGGCTTGCCGCGTTTCTTCTCGGCCACCAGACGATCGAGGATGCCATCGCGTTCGGCTTCGTCCAGGGCGTAGTAAATCTCTTTGCCCAGGTCGATACGGTACAACGGCGGCATCGCGACGTAGACGTGACCGGCATCCACCAACGGGCGGAAATGCTGGACGAACAACGCGCACAGCAACGTGGCGATGTGCAGACCGTCGGAGTCGGCGTCGGCGAGGATGCAGATCTTGCCGTAACGCAGCTGAGCGATGTCCGCCGAGCCCGGATCGACGCCGATGGCCACGGCGATGTTGTGCACTTCCTGGCTGGCCAGCACTTCGCTGCCGTCGACTTCCCAGGTGTTCAGAATCTTGCCGCGCAACGGCAGGATCGCTTGAAATTCTTTGTCTCGCGCCTGCTTGGCCGAACCACCGGCGGAATCACCTTCCACCAGGAACAGCTCGGAGCGCATCGGGTCCTGCCCGGCGCAGTCGGCGAGTTTGCCCGGCAGTGCCGGCCCCGCCGTGATGCGCTTGCGCTCGACCTTCTTGCTGGCCTTCAGGCGACGGCCGGCGTTATTGATCGCCAGTTCCGCCAGCAGCATGCCGGTTTCGGGGTTGGCGTTAAGCCACAGGCTGAAGGCATCTTTGACCACACCGGAAACGAACGCGGCCGCTTCACGGGACGACAGACGCTCTTTGGTCTGGCCGGAGAATTGCGGCTCTTGCATCTTCATCGACAGCACGAAAGCGATGCGTTCCCAGACGTCTTCCGGCGCCAGCTTCACGCCGCGTGGCAGCAGGCTGCGGAATTCGCAGAATTCGCGCATCGCATCGAGCAAGCCCTGACGCAGACCGTTGACGTGGGTACCGCCCTGCGCCGTCGGGATCAGGTTGACGTAGCTTTCCTGAACGCTGTCGCCACCTTCCGGTAACCACAGCAGCGCCCAATCGACCGCTTCTTTGTTACCGGCCAGGCTGCCGCAGAACGGTTCGTCCGGCAGACGCTCGAATCCGTTGACCGCGTCCACCAGATAGGAGCGCAGGCCGTCTTCGTAATGCCATTCGACTTTCTCGCCGGTGGCCTTGTCTTCAAAACTGACCAGCAGCCCCGGGCACAGAACGGCCTTGGCCTTGAGTACGTGCTTGAGGCGGCTGATGGAGAATTTCGGCGAATCGAAGTATTTCGGGTCCGGGGCGAAGAATACGCTGGTACCGGTGTTGCGCTTGCCGACGGTACCAATGATTTCCAGCTCGGTTTTCTTGTAACCGTTGGCGAAGGTCATCTGGTATTCGTTGCCGTCACGCTTTACGCGCACCCGGACTTCGTTCGACAAGGCGTTGACCACGGAAATACCCACCCCGTGCAGACCGCCGGAGAACTGGTAGTTCTTGTTGGAAAACTTGCCGCCCGCGTGGAGCTTGGTGAGGATCAGCTCAACGCCCGACACGCCTTCTTCGGCGTGGATATCCACCGGCATGCCGCGGCCGTCATCGCTGACTTCCAGGGAGTGATCGGCGTGCAGGATGACCTGCACCGAGGTCGCGTGCCCGGCCAAGGCTTCGTCGACGCTGTTGTCGATGACTTCCTGGGCGAGGTGGTTCGGCCGACTGGTGTCGGTGTACATGCCGGGGCGTTTGCGCACCGGGTCGAGGCCCGAGAGGACTTCGATGGCGTCTGCGTTATAAGAGCTAGCGCTGGGAGTGGCCATGGGGTCTCGTCGTCAGTGTTCATTGAAAATAGGGGCGAGGGTTCACAGTGCTGCGAAATCGATCGCCTGATACAAATCTGCGCCAATACCGGCAAAACTCAGCATTGCCGGAAGCTGCGTGGCAAAACCCTGGAAACTATGGTCGCCGCCGGCCTGAATGCGCAAGGCACAGGCCCGGTAGTACTGCTGGGCGAGGCGATAGTCCAGCGTTTCATCGCCAGTCTGCAACCACACCTGATACCGCTGCGGGTCCTGGGGTGCCGGCACTTCCAGCTCGGCCAAGGCCGTCACGTGGTCGCGGGTCAACTCCCAGGCCTCATCGGTATACAGGTTTTTCTGCGTCCCCAGATACCCGTCGAACATCCGGTGCGGACTGACGGCAGGGTTGATCAACAGGGCCTTGAGGCCATGGCGCTCGGCCAAGTGAGTCGCATAGTAGCCGCCGAGTGAGCTGCCGACCAGCAGTGGCCGCCCAAGCTCCTCAATCGCCTTGCTTAGCTGACCGATGGCCTCACGCGGATGGTGATGCAAGGCCGGGACGCGCAACTGATCGCTCAAACCCAGACGTTCCATTACTTGTACCAACTGCGTGGCCTTTTTAGACGAAGGTGCGCTGTTGAAACCGTGGATATAAAGGATCGAACCAGACATTTGAGCTCCCTGTGCGTCGGGTAAAGAGGCGCAGTTTACAGGGAGATGGGGAGATCGGGGATATCCGTGGGAATCAGGTTGTCTTGGCGGACGCCATCGCGAGCAGGCTCGCTCCCACAGGGGTATGCATTCCAATGTGGGAGCGAGCCTGCTCGCGATGGCCGCGCCGCGGTCTTTCTGAGAGTTCAGTAACCGTTGGAGCCGTAATCGATCTGGAAGTCGAACCCGGTGACACGTTCCACGCCGGTTTCCAGCTGGCCATCCGGCAAAAGTCGCAACCAGCGATACCCCGGCGCCTGGTCACTGACCTTGAAATCATCACTGCCCGGTTCGAACTGAATACACGTGGAAGGCGAGGCAATCAGCCGCACGCCATTGCGATCCTGATCGATCTCTTGATGCACATGCCCCCATAAAACAGCGCGCACCTGCGGAAACCGATCCAGCACGGCAAACAACGCGTCTGGATTGCGCAATCCAATGGGCTCCATCCACGCACACCCGATCGACACCGGATGATGGTGAAAGCACACCAGATGATGGCGCTCCGGCGCCTCACTCAACGAACGGGCCAGCAACTGTAGCTGCTCATCTTGCAAATACCCTGGCACCGAACCCGGCACAGCTGAATCAAGCAACGTGACACGCCAGTTACCGACATCCACCACCGGCTCCAGCAACGCACTCTGCACGGCGGCCTCCGCCATGATCTGCGGCTCATCATGATTACCGGGAATCCAGCGTGCCGGCGCATCTAGCTGTCGCGTCAGGTCGCGAAACTGCTGATAGGACTCCAGCGTCCCATCCTGAGAAAGATCGCCACTGGCGATAATCAGGTCGATCTGCGGCTGCTGAAGCCGCACCAGTTCGATGACTTTTTGCAGGCTGTCACGGGTATTCATGCCCAACAACGTCCCGTCCGTCTCGGCAAACAGATGACTGTCGGAAAGTTGCACCAGCAACGCCGAATCGGCGGTGGTCAAAATGGATACGCTCGGCAAGGCGTTCTCCCAGGGCTGAATCACGGGATGGATGAGTGCCGCAATTATGCTGGGGGACGATCAAAAGGGGAAACCTGCGAAGCTGACGCAGTTCACATCTATCGAACGACAGCGTACTCGTGTCCGCAGGCCAGGCAATGGCTCAGCCATTCGCCCAGAAACATGTTCAGCTGGGCCTTTTCGTCCGGCTGATGCATTGAGGCGTTCGGGTAAGGATAGATGCCGCGAAAGCGTCGCGCATGTTCGGCGCTGACCACTTCGGCCATGCACGCGTCGTGATAGACCTGAACTTCCAGTTGCGGCACCGGCAGCCACGGCAGGCTGTGTTCCTGGCGCACTTGCAGGGTTGTGGTGTACGGACAGACCTGCAGCACTTCGAGGGCCAGCACGCCGAGCATCTGATCGCCGTGGGTCACGGCAATGCGCCGAGCCTCCGGCTCGTTGCGCATGTCCGGCAGCAGTCGCATCAGGCGCGCGTAGTTGGCCTCGCAGGAGGCTTGCAGCCCCACGAGATCAACCCGATAGCGATCGCGCAGTTTGTTTACGACCATAACCCCCTCACTTCAACGCGGTTCAAAGCTAACCATTGCAAGGCAATGATGCTGGCTGCGTTGGCAATTCGTCCGTCGCGTACGGCCTGCAGGGCATCTTCGAACGCCCAGACCGTGACGCGGATATCTTCTGCTTCTTCCTCCAGCCCATGCAGGCCGCCGACGCCGGTGCTGTCGCAACGCCCCAAGTACAAATGCACGAATTCATTGCTGCCGCCCGGCGATGGAAAATATTTGGTCATCGGCCAGAGCGCCCCGAACACAAGCCCAGCTTCCTCCTGCGCTTCGCGGTGAGCAACTTCTTCCGGCACTTCATCCTTGTCGATCAGACCGGCGACCAGTTCGATCAGCCAAGGATTGTCAGTCTTGCCCATGGCGCCGACGCGAAACTGTTCGATCAACACCACTTCATCGCGTTGCGGATCGTAAGGCAGTACGCACACCGCATCGTGGCGAACAAACACTTCACGATTGATCTCGCGACTCATGCCACCGGCGAACAATTCGTGACGCAAGTGCACACGATCGAGCTTATAGAAGCCCACGTAGCACTTTTCGCGCCGGACGATATCAACGGCGGTCGGAATGGCGTTGGCAAAATCAGTCATGACAATCCTCTTTACTGCAAATCCGTTACAAGGCTCCTTTTGTTACTTGCAACCTCGACTTCGCGCCATCCTAACGCGCCCGCGACCTTTGATGCAGCCCCTTTCCAGTCAGCGGGATAGACGGTGAGGGCGAAACCAACTCTAATTAGCTTAGTGGCGAACTGACTGCTTCGTTGAGAGTCGAAGCGGATAACTTTTTGCCTTTCCCTGTTTTATGAAGGACGCCCATGTCGCTTTTTAAAATCGCCTCCGTGGCCGCAATCGCCCTGACCCTGGGCGCCTGCCAGAGTTTGTTCCAACCCAACTACCGGACGCCGCTGGAAACTACCCGCGATGCCTCCGAGCAGCTGAAACCGGGTTGCACAACACCTGACTGCCCGCTGGTGAACATCGATACGCTGCGCTTCCCTGCCGAACCGCAGTTGGACGGCATCATCGAAAAACGCCTGCTGCAAATGACCCGCACCTCGCCCGATGCCCCGGTGGCACCGACGCTGGCAGCGTATCGCGAGCAATTTTTGAGCAGTGCCGGCCCGCGTAACAGCAGCTACCTGCAAGCCAAAGTACGTGAGCAGCATGACGGCTTGGTGATCGTCGAATTTTCCAGCTACCTGGACACCGGCGGCGCCCATGGCACGCCGGGCCGCAGCTTCATCAACTATTCGCGCCAGCAACACAAAGTGCTGACACTGTCGGACATGTTGGTGCCGGGGCAGGAAGAGGCGTTCTGGAAAGCCGCGCAGGTGGCACACAACAGTTGGTTGATCAGCACCAAGCTCGATCAGGAACCGGAGTTTGTGAAGAGCTGGCCCTTCGTCAAAACCCAAAACGTTGCGCTGACGTACGGCGGGGTGATCCTCAAGTACGAGGTGAGCACCATCGCGCCTTACGCGCTGGGTCACGTCGAACTGAAGATCCCTTACCCACGCCTGAACGGCATTCTCAAGCCCGAGCTGTTTCCTGGCCGTAACTGAAGGCCCGACCCAGCACGAGTTGCAGCAGCCCTGCCAGAATCAGTGACGGCAGGGTTGCGCCGATGTCCGGATACAGATTAGCCAGCAAATGATAGGTGCTTACCCCGCCCAACCAGGCGAGCAACGCCGGCCAGCGCAATGCGGCTGACGCCACGCGAGCACCGCGTTTGCGCAGGATGAAGTGATCCACCAGCACCACGCCGAACAGCGGCGCAAACACCGAACCGATCAACAGCAGGAAGTTCTGGTACTGAGCCAATGGCGCCAGGCACGCGATCAGTGTGCAGATCACGCCAATCGCCAGCGCAAGATGCTCAACTTTCAAGCGCAGTAAAATCCCGCTGGAAACGGCTGCCGAGTGAATGTCGGCGAAGGCATTTTCCGACTCGTCCAACAGGATCAGCAGCAGCGGAATCCCGAGGCCAGCACCCGCCAATGCCAACAGCAAGGCATTCACTTCACCGCTCGGCGCGAACGCCAGGGTGTAGGCCACGCCGAGGCTCATCAGCCAGAAGTTACCGATAAAGAAGCCCAGCGCCGTGCCGCCGAACACGTTTTTCGCACGCTTGCCGAAACGCGAGTAGTCGGCAATCAGCGGCAACCACGAAAGCGGCATGGCGATGGCAATGTCGAAGCCCACGGCGAACGGCATCGAACCATCACCGGCCTGCGCCCACAACGTCGCCAGATCGGCTTTGGCGAACAGGTTCCAGGTCAGCCAGATGCACGCGGCCAGCAGCAACCAGATGCCCCACTTGCGCAAGATCTGTCGCACAAATGTCAGCGGACCACTGACGGCCAGCAAGGTCGCCAAACCACCAAAGAACACAGTCCAGAGCAATGGATTGGACAACAGACTGCCTTCGCTGAACGCACGCGCGCCGAGCAGGCTGGCGGCATCGCGCATGACGATGATTTCGAACGAGCCCCAACCGATCAATTGCAGCAGGTTCAATACGGCAGGCAGGCTCGCGCCTTTTGCACCGAGGCTGAGTTTGAGCGCGGCCATCGATGACAGGCCGGTGTCGCTGCCGATCACGCCGACCGCAGCCAGCAGCAGAACACCGACCAGCGTACCGAGGAAGATGGCCAGCAACGAGCCGGACAGACCCAGACCTGGTGCGAGCAATGCACCGGTCTGCAGGACCATCAGGCCGATGCCGAGGGAGAACCACAGGGAAAACAGATCGCGGCCGCCGAAGACACGTTTGTCTTTGGGCACCGCGATATCAGGGGAATACGTGCTGGGTTGAATGCTCAAGGGTGTTATCTCAGAGGGACATTTGTTGTTGTGTTGATCGCCTTCGCGAGCAGGCTCGCTCCCACATTGGATCTGTGCCGTTCACAAATCCCCTGTGGGAGCGAGCCTGCTCGCGAAGGTGGCGGTGCGGGCACCGCCGACCTCAGGTCAGATCAAACCTTCTTGTACAGCTGACTGCCTTCCTGTTTGAACCGCTCGGCCTGGTCCGCCAATCCCTGGGCGACTTCGGCGTCGACGGTTTCGATGCGCTGGTTGGCCGCGTATTCACGGACTTCCTGGGTGATCTTCATCGAACAGAATTTCGGCCCGCACATGGAGCAGAAGTGCGCCACCTTTGCCGAATCCTTCGGCAGGGTCTCATCGTGATACGAACGAGCAGTGTCCGGATCGAGGCCCAGGTTGAACTGGTCTTCCCAACGGAATTCGAAACGCGCCTTGCTCAACGCATTGTCGCGGATCTGCGCCCCCGGATGCCCTTTTGCCAGATCAGCGGCATGCGCGGCGATCTTGTAGGTGATGATCCCGGTCTTCACGTCATCCTTGTTCGGCAGACCCAAGTGTTCCTTCGGCGTCACGTAGCAGAGCATGGCGCAACCGAACCAGCCGATCATCGCCGCACCAATACCCGAGGTGATGTGGTCGTAGCCTGGCGCGATGTCAGTGGTCAGCGGGCCAAGGGTGTAGAACGGCGCCTCGTCGCAGCACTCAAGCTGCTTGTCCATGTTCTCTTTGATCAACTGCATCGGCACGTGGCCCGGGCCTTCGATCATGCATTGCACGTCGTGTTTCCAGGCGATTTTGGTCAGCTCGCCCAGCGTTTCCAGCTCACCGAATTGTGCGGCGTCGTTGGCGTCGGCAATCGAGCCCGGACGCAGGCCATCGCCCAGCGAGAAGCTGACGTCGTAGGCCTTCATGATTTCGCAGATGTCTTCGAAATGGGTGTAGAGGAAGTTCTCTTTGTGGTGCGCCAGGCACCACTTGGCCATGATCGAACCGCCACGGGAGACGATACCGGTGACGCGCTTGGCGGTCAGCGGCACGTAGCGCAACAATACGCCGGCGTGGATGGTGAAGTAGTCGACGCCCTGCTCGGCCTGTTCGATCAGCGTGTCGCGGAACAGCTCCCAGGTCAGGTCTTCGGCGGCGCCGCCGACTTTTTCCAGGGCCTGATAAATCGGCACCGTACCGATCGGCACCGGCGAGTTGCGGATGATCCACTCGCGGGTTTCGTGAATGTGTTTGCCGGTGGACAAGTCCATGACCGTGTCCGAACCCCAGCGAATGCCCCAGGTCAGTTTCGCCACTTCTTCTTCGATGGACGAACCCAAGGCGCTGTTGCCGATGTTGCCGTTGATCTTCACCAGGAAGTTACGGCCGATGATCATCGGTTCCAGTTCGGTGTGGTTGATGTTGGCCGGAATGATCGCACGACCGCGGGCGATTTCTTCACGGACGAATTCGGGGGTGATGATTTTCGGCACGCTGGCACCGAAGCTGTGACCGGCGTGTTGCTGGTCCAGCAGGCCAGCGGCGCGAGCCACTTCAAGCTTCATGTTTTCGCGAATGGCGACGTATTCCATCTCCGCGGTAATGATGCCTTGGCGGGCGTAGTGCATCTGGCTGACGTTGGCACCGGCCTTGGCCCGGCGCGGGTTGTTCACGTGAGCGAAACGCAGCTTGGTCAGCTCGGCATCGGCGAGGCGTTCCTGGCCGAAGTTGGAACTCAGACCCGGCAGACGCTCAGTGTCGCCACGGGACTCGATCCACGGCGAACGCACATCGGCCAGGCCTTTGCGCACGTCGATGATGACGTTGGGGTCGGTGTAAGGGCCCGAGGTGTCGTACACAACGACAGGCGCGTTGATCTCACCGCCAAAGTCGGTCGGGGTCACATCAAGGCTGATTTCGCGCATCGGCACGAGGATGTCCGGGCGAGAGCCCTGAACATAGATTTTTTGCGAGCGGGTAAACGGCTGAACCGATTGTTGATCGACCTTGGCCGAGTCACTCAGGTTGGTTGCGATTTTTGATTTTGTAGTCATCACGGGCTCTCCAGACACACATCCAGGCAGTGGATTTTTGTCGGAGCGAACCTGTAAACGAATGGACGCACATGCGCTGGGAAAACCAGCTGTGCTGTGCTCAGTGCTCGAGGGGTGTTCGATTGTCGAACAACATCCCGGACGAAGCACAAGAGGACTCGCCGGGTGACGAGAAATCTTGTTCCCTACGCAGGCGCTAACCTGATCAGGTTCAACGGGATCCGAAATTATTCGATCTCAGCCTCATAGCAAGGCACCCCGACAAGAACCCGGCCAGTCTAGACACAACTGCCAAAGAACGCCAACACCGCGGTAAACACCATGATGAATGGCGCAATTGCAGGATTGTTGCGGTCGTTGCGCACAACTACACTCGCTACGCCATACCGCGCCTTGACGCTGTATGAGCCGCGCCGTAGCCTTGGCGCTCAAATTATCAGCGTAATTTTTTAGGGATGGCCTCATGCTGCGCAAACTCTCACTGGCCCTTGCCGTGTCTTGTGCGTCCAATGGAATGGCCTGGGCAGCAGAAGCGCCCTTATCGACCAAAAACGATCTGGTCAGCGTGTACCAGGAAGCGAAGGACAACAACGCCGACCTCGCCGCCGCCGTTGCCCAATATGGTGCGCAGAAAGAAGTCGTGCCTCAGGCCCGCGCTGGGCTGCTACCCAATCTCTCGGGCGGCGCCGAAATGGCCAGCGTGCGCACTGCGCTCGATCAGCCTTCGGCCACCGCTAACCGTAACGCGCATTCCTATCAGGCGACCCTGGCTCAGCCACTGTTCCGTGCCGATCGCTGGTTTCAGTTCCAGGCCGCCAAGGACGTCAACGAACAAGCCGCGCTGCAGCTCTCGGCGACCGAGCAAAACCTGATTCTGCAAACAGCCGTCAGCTACTTCAATGTCTTGCGAACCCAGGACAACCTGGCGTCAACCAAGGCCGAAGAAGCCGCGTTCAAACGCCAGCTCGATCAGTCCAACGAGCGCTTTGATGTCGGCCTGTCGGACAAGACCGACGTGCTGCAATCCCAGGCCAGCTACGACACCGCGCGGGCCAACCGGATCGTCGCGCAGCGCCAGGTAGATGATGCGTTCGAAGCCCTGATCACCCTGACCAACCGTCAGTACAACTCGATCTGGGGCATTTCCCATACCTTGCCGATCCTGCCCCCATCACCGAACGACGCCAGGGCCTGGGTCGATACGGCAGCCAAACAGAACCTCAATCTGCTCGCGAGCAACTACGCCGTCAGCGCCGCCGAAGAAACCCTCAAGCAGCGCAAGGCCGGTCATGCACCGACCCTCGACGCCGTGGCGAAATACGAGAAAGGCGACAACGATGCGCTGGGCTTCAGCAACCCGAATGGCTTCCCCCAACCGTACGGTGGCAACGTCGAGCAGACGACGGTTGGCCTGCAACTGAATATCCCGATCTACAGCGGCGGCCTGATCACCTCTCAGGTGCGCCAATCGTATGCACAACTGGACCAGTCCGAGCAGCAACGTGAATCCCTGCGCCGGCAAGTGGTGGAAAGCACCCGCAATCTGCACCGCGCGGTGAACACCGACGTCGAGCAGGTGCAGGCGCGCAAGCAGTCGATCATCTCCAACCAAAGCGCCGTGGAAGCGACCGAAATCGGTTATCAGGTGGGCACACGAAACATCGTCGACGTACTGGATGCCCAGCGTCAGCTGTACACCTCGGTGCGCGACTACAACAACACTCGCTACGACTACATCCTCGACAACCTGCGTTTGAAACAGGCCGCGGGCACGTTGAACCCGGGGGACTTGCAGGATCTGGCGCGTTATCTGAAGGCCGATTACAACCCGGACAAGGACTTCCTGCCGCCGGATCTGGCGAAGGCTGCGATCTTTTTATGTCAAGCGACTCGGTCTAACGCTCGATCAACCGCCCCAACCCATCCAGCAACCGCTGCAACGCGCCCTGATTGGTGCGCATGACTTTCAACCCCGCCTCCGCCATCCGCTGCGCATCGCTCGGCAATTCGAACAGCCGCTGCACCGCCAGCGCCAGACCTTCGGCATCCTCCACTTCCTGCAACGCCCCGGCACTGCGCAACTGTGCGGCAATTTCGAGGAAGTTGAACAGGTGCGGCCCGCTCAACACCGGTTTGGCCAGAGCCGCCGGCTCCAGCAGGTTGTGCCCGCCGTTCGGCACCAGACTGCCGCCAACAAAAGCGCTGTCAGCCAAGGCATACAGAAACAGCAACTCGCCCATGGTATCGCCCAGCAGCACCGAAGTTTGCGCGGTGACCGGGTCGTCAGTGGACCGACGCACGGTGGCGAAACCCTGCTGCCGACACAACTCGAACACCGAATTAAAACGCTCCGGATGACGCGGCACCAGAATCAGCAAGGCATCGGGATGATTGGCGAGCAACTGACGATGAGCCGCCAGCACCACTTCGTCTTCACCTTCGTGAGTACTCGCGGCGATCCACACCGGACGCTCCTGCGCCTGCCATTGCGCACGCAACTCGGCGGCACGCTGGAGCAATTGTGGATCGATGGTCAGATCAAACTTGATCGAGCCGGTCACTTCGACGGTTTGCGCACGCGCGCCCAGTTCACGGAAGCGCTGGGCCTCGGCCTCGGTTTGCACCGCGAACAGGCTCATCTCGGCGAGCATCGGCTGGGTCAGTTTATTGAAACGACCATAACCCTTGGCCGAACGCTCGGAGAGTCGCGCGTTGGCGAGCGCCACTGGAATCCCACGTTTGGCGCATTGGTGAATGTGGTTCGGCCAGAGCTCGGTTTCCATGATTACCGCCAGTTTCGGCTGGACCCGATCAAGGAATCGCTTCGCTGCGCAAGGCAAGTCGTAAGGCAAATAACAGTGCTGGATGCGCGGTTCATTGGCGAACAGCGCCTGGATGCGCTCCGAACCGGTCGGGGTCATGCAGGTCACGGTAATGGGCAGCTGTGGATAACGTTGCAGCAAGGCGCGAATCATCGGCGCCGCGGCAATGCTTTCGCCCACCGACACCGCATGCACCCAGATGCCGCCCGTTTTCATCACCGGCAGCCCGAGGGAGAAACGTTCGCCAATGCGCTTGGCGTACGCCGGCGCCTTGCGCGCGCGCAGCCAAAGCCGAATCGCTACCAGTGGCAGCCCCAGGTAAAACAGCGCGGTGTAGAGAGTTCTATTCATGGCGGCGGAGTTTATCGGCTTTTGTCGCCGATCGCCTGCAAGTGCACGGCAAAACGTTCCGCCAGCCAACGAGCCGCCGGCCCCAGAGGTTCATCGCGGCGCCAGACCAACTCCACCACCAGCGCTGGCGGAGTCCATTCGCTGACCAGTTCGACCATCAGATCCTGATACGCCGGGTACTGCACCACGTGGCGCGGCAGCCAGGCCCAACCGAGGCCGCGCACCAGCCATTCAGCCATCACGTAAAAACTGTCGGCCCGCCAGACTTGCGGACTGGCGGGTTCGCTGCCGGGATAGACGCTCGACTGTGTGGACATCAGCAACTGACGATGCTGCGCCAGTTGCTGACAATCGACCTGAGCCTGCTTCGCCAATGGATGCCCGACGCCGCACACCGTGAGCATTTCAACGCTACCCAACACCCGTCGCTCTAGCGCTTCGGGAATCTGGTCGTGATAAAACAGCAAGCCCAGATCGGCCCGACGCTCCACCAGTTTGCGCGCAACATCGCCCTGGGCGGCGCTGGTCAACTGCACTTCAAGGCTGGGAAATTGCTGAGCCAGGGCTTCGAAGCTTTCGATGATCGGCTGATAGGGCATCGCCTCATCCTGGGCCACACGCAAACGCGCCTCCTGGCCGCGCATCATTGCTAGCGCCCGTCCATTAAGGCGTTCGCATTGGCGCAGCACTTCCCGCGCCTCGTCCAGCAATGCGTTACCGGCCTCGGTGAGTTTCGGCTGGCGGCCGCTGCTGCGGTCGAACAGGCTGACGCCCAGGTCCTCTTCCAGCAACGCAATCGAACTGCTGACCGCCGACTGCGCCTTGCGCTGATCCCGCGCTACCGCAGAAAACGAACGCTGCTCCGCTACGCTGACAAACAGCCGCAGCTGCTCCAGATTCCATTGCGTGTTCATGGCTCAACCCATCTTCATAACAGATAGGTAATGACTTTACCGCATCTGGAGAGTCTCTAAAATGCCGACCTCAGAAAGCAACACTTCACACGAGGATGCACCTATGACCGCTTACTACTACCTGGCCATTGCCATCTGCGCCGAAGTGATCGCCACCGTCTCGATGAAAGCGGTCAAAGGCATTAGCACGCCACTGCCTCTGATTCTGGTGATTGTCGGCTACGGCATCGCTTTCTGGATGCTCACGCTGGTGGTGCGTAGCGTTCCGGTGGGCGTGGCTTACGCGGTGTGGGCAGGCATGGGGATCGTGATGGTCAGCGTTGCGGCGCTGTTTATCTACGGGCAGAAGCTGGATGTGCCGGCGATGCTGGGGATGGCGTTGATTGTGTTGGGTGTCGTAGTCATCCAGCTCTTCTCCAAGACCGCCGGGCACTAACTGACACCATCAATCCACTGTGGGAGCGAGCAGGCTCACTCCCACAGGTTTTGCGTCCTCCCAAAGATCACCAACAAATCCCCTCTTCGTCGAGTCTGTATACTGCGCCCTCGTCTTGAACACTGAGGTCGCTGCATGCCATCCGTTATTTCCACCGACGTTCTGATTGTCGGCGCTGGTGTCGCCGGCCTCTGGCTGAATGCGCGCCTGCGCCGCCAGGGTTTTTCGACCGTGCTGGTGGAAAGCGCCAGCCTCGGTGGCGGGCAAAGCGTGAAGTCCCAAGGCATCATCCATGGCGGCGCCAAGTACGCATTGCATGGCGCCTTGACCGGCGCCTCGGAAGCCATCTCGGACATGCCTCGGCGCTGGCGCGAAGCCCTGGCCGGTGACGGCGAGCTGGATCTGACCGGCGTGCGCCTGCTGTCCGAAGCCCATTACCTCTGGTCCCCCGGCACCATCGCCGGCAATCTCACCAGTTTCTTCGCCAGCAAAGCGGTGCGCGGTCGTGTCGATCAGGTCAAGGGTGAGCAACTGCCGCCCGCCCTGCAAGACAAGCGCTTCAAGGGCAAGGTCTATCGCCTGGCGGAACTGGTGATCGACGTGCCAAGCCTGATCCAGCGCCTGGCCGACCTGGCGGGTGATGGCCTGCTCGCCGGTCAGAACATCGAACCGTTGCTGGAGGGTGGAAAGCTTGTCGGCCTGAAGGTCGACGAGCGCGAGATTCGCGCCCAGCGCATCGTCTTGAGCGCCGGTGCCGGTACGGCAGCGCTGCTCGAAGCCCTGGGATTGAGTCAGCCCGCCATGCAACGCCGGCCGCTGCATATGATCATCGCCAAAGGTCCGGGGCTCAAACCGCTGTATGCCCACTGCCTGGGCGGCGGCACCAAGCCGCGCATTACCGTGACCACCCATCCGGCCGCCGATGGTCAATGGGTCTGGTACCTGGGCGGCGATATCGCTGAAGCCGAAGGTGTTGCCCGTACTCCCGCTGAGCAAATCGCCACCGCGCAGAAAGAACTCGGCCAGTTGCTGCCATGGATCGACCTGAGCACAGCTCAATGGGCCACCCTTCGAGTGGATCGCGCCGAGCCACTGCAATCGGGACTGACCCGTCCTGACAATGCATTCCTTGCCGAAGAAGGCCGGTTGCTGGTCGGCTGGCCAACCAAACTGGCGCTGGCTCCGGACTTTGCTGATCGCGTCATCGCGTCCTTGCAGCGCGACGGCATCCAGCCAAGCCATCCGACGCCGCTGCCCGACCTGCCAAAACCGCCGATGGGCGTCCCTGCCTGGGAGCAACTGCTGCCATGAGCCAACCGACATTGCACGATCTGCATCGCCCGTTGGGTAGCACCGGCCTGCTGGTTTCGCCACTGGGCTTGGGCACGGTAAAACTCGGCCGTGACCAAGGCGTGAAATATCCCAACGGTTTTCAGATTCCCGATGATGACGAAGCGCGCATGCTGCTCAAACTCGCGCGCGATCTGGGCATCAACCTGATCGACACCGCCCCGGCCTATGGCCGCAGCGAAGAACGCCTCGGTCCATTGCTGCGTGGGCAGCGCCAGGATTGGGTAATCGTCAGCAAGGTCGGCGAAGAGTTTGCCGACGGCCAGTCGAGCCACGATTTCAGCGCCGCCCACACCCAGCTGTCGGTGGAACGTAGTCTGCAACGGCTGGAAACGGACTTCATCGATCTGGTGCTGGTGCACTCCGACGGCAACGACCTGGCCATCCTCAACGACAGTGAAGTCTATGCGACCCTCGCCGAGCTGAAGAGCGAAGGCAAGATTCGCGGCTTCGGTTTTTCCGGCAAAACCGTCGAAGGCGGTTTGAAGGCTCTGGAACAAGGTGATTGCGCGATGGTCACCTACAATCTGAACGAGCAGAACGAGAAGCCGGTCATTGACTATGCTGCTGCTCACGGCAAAGCCATTCTGGTCAAAAAAGCCCTCGCCAGCGGTCATGTTTGCCTGAGCCCGGGCGTGGACCCCGTTCGCGCCAGCTTCGAGTTGTTGTTTGAACATCCGGGCGTTGCCAGTGCTATTGTCGGGACCATTAATCCGCTGCACCTCGCCCATAACGTCGCGACCGTTGCCCAGGTCCTACGTAGAAACTGATGCCGCCCACGCGGCCTTAAGCAGGAGCCGACATGCCGCGTACGCTCATAAGAAAGAACCCGAGCAACTTCAAGACCCTGCCGTTAATTGTCGAAGCGACTCCCGAAGGCCTGAGTTATCAAAGCGTCGGGATGCCGCTCAATTTCTCCCAGACGCTGCAACGTCGCCGCCCGGTGACGGTCGCCGACGCTCAGCGGTTTTCGCTTGAGCTGGCCAACCTCGGGGTCTCGGTGCGCCTGACCCTGCATTGGCAGAACCGCGATTACTGGGTGTTGGTGCGTCAGCGTCGGCAAGACCGCGGCGACGTGGTGCTCAAACTGATCTCCGGCTACGTGCCCGCCCATGAGCTGAACCTGCCACTGCACACCGCGATTCAGGAAATTGCCGAAGAGTGCCTGCTGGAAACCCCGGAGGGCTGGCTCGGCGGGCGTTTCAACGACACGTGGCTGCCGGCGCCCTACTCGTCCGCGCTGCATTATCGCGAAGCCCTGCCGTTTCGCCTGACGCCGTTGTCCGGTTCGGCACGGCCGGTGCGTTGCGCCAAGATGCAGTTGATCGAACGCCCGCGGGCTTACGTGCATTTGCCGACGGCCTCGCTGCAATTGATCTATGACTTGCGCCTGGAGGTACCCAAGGAAGCCAAATCCCTGAGCCTGTTCCATGTCGACGAACGACTGGAAGGCGATCAACTGGTGGCCCGGCTCGATCGAAAACGTCCCGATTTGTATCTGATGCCGCTGCAGGATGGCCAACCGATGGCCGAGCTCTATACCTTGAAAAAGGATCAGCTGTACCCGGCGAGCACTCGCGGGTTGTACCTGGCAGAGAGTTTTGCCCAGCAGGAAGGCTGGCTGGTGAGAGATGAGCGAATTCGCTGGAAGGATTGGGTGCGGCAACAGGGTTTGAGCCCGCCGGGGAAAGATTCCGGTTTGGCGCGGTTGCGTGGGAAGGCGAAGCAATTGCTGAAGAGAATCGTACCGCGCAAAAAAGTCAGCTCTTAAAGCAAAAGATCAAAAGATCGCAGCCTCGTTTCACTCGACAGCTCCTACATTGAAATGAGATTCCCTGTAGGAGCTGTCGAGTGAAACGAGGCTGCGATCTTTTAGGCTTCACTCGGACTTGCGGATCTTCTCGACAATCGCGGTAGTGGAGCTGTTTTCCACCAGCCCCAGCACTTTCACCGTCCCGCCGTAAGCGGTCACGATGTCCGCGCCGACAACTTGCTCGATCCCGTAGTCCCCGCCCTTGACCAGCACATCCGGCTTGACCTCGCGCAGCAGGTTTTCCGGAGTGCCTTCAGCGAAGCTGATCACCCAATCCACGGCGCCCAGACCTGCCAGTACGGCCATGCGACGGTCGACGCTGTTGATCGGACGACCCGGCCCTTTCAGACGGCTGACCGACGCATCGTCGTTGACCGCCACGATCAAGCGATCGCCCTGAGCTCGCGCCTGCTCGAGGTAGGTCACGTGGCCGGCGTGCAAAATGTCGAAGCAGCCGTTGGTGAAGACGATCGTCTCTTTATGCGCACGCGCATCATCGACCGCCAGCAACAGCTGCTCAAGGCCGAGTACACCGCGCTCCGAACCTTCTTCACGCTGGATGGCGCGACGCAGTTCCGGCGCGCTGATGGCTGCCGTACCGAGTTTGCCGACCACGATGCCCGCCGCCAGGTTGGCCAGGGCCACCGCGTGAGGCAGTTCTTCGCCAGCGGCAATGGCGGCCGCCAGGGTAGAAATCACCGTGTCGCCGGCACCCGTCACATCGAACACTTCACGGGCACGGGCCGGCAGGTGCAGCGCCGGATGATCCGGACGCAACAGGGTCATGCCGTGTTCGCCGCGGGTCACCAGCAATGCGCCGAGGTCGAGGTCGTGCATCAACTGCGCGCCCCTGCTCGCCAGCTCGTGCTCATCGGCGCAACCGCCGACAATGGTTTCGAATTCGCTGAGGTTCGGGGTGATCAGGCTCGCACCACGGTAGATCGAGAAATCCTTGCCCTTGGGATCGGCCAGCACCGGAATGCCACGGGCACGTGCCGCCTGGATCAGCACCTGATGGTTTTTCAGCGCGCCTTTGCCGTAGTCGGACAGCACCAGCACCTTGATGCCTTCGAGCAATTCGTCGACCTGTTCGCCCAACGCCAATGCGTCGGTGGCGAACGGTTCTTCGAAGTCGATACGCAGCAGTTGCTGGTGACGGCTCATGACCCGCAGCTTGACGATGGTCGGCTGGTGCGCGATGCGCTGGAACAACGCCCGTACGCCAGCGCCTTTGAGGCTATTGGCCAGGCTGTCGGCAGCTTCATCGTCGCCGGTCACGCCGACCAGCGAGGCCGGTGCGCCGAGGGCGGCAATGTTCAACGCAACGTTGGCGGCACCGCCCGGGCGGTCCTCGATTTGCTCGACCTTGACTACCGGTACCGGCGCCTCAGGGGAAATCCGTGAGGTACCACCATGCCAGTAACGGTCGAGCATGACATCGCCGACCACCAAGACAGGGGCTTGATCGAATCGCGGCATGGACAACTTCATGGAGCAACCCACATACAAAATGAACAGGGGCGCGATATTAACACAGGGTTGGCGTGGGCTTGTGTGACGGCTGCAATGGGATGATTCAGAGGAGTTTTCTGCTCATTTATTGATCAGAAAAACCGACAATCGACAGGTTTGGTCAAAAAGGGTAAAGGTCTGGATACCAATCACCGGACGCGTTGCACGCCGGGTGTGCAAAAGGGGTGAGCGCCAGCTCACCCCTTTCACCGGATCAAGCGATTCCGGCAGTGACCGGCTCGTCCAGGCCCATCGCATGCAGGCGCGAGTAGTAGCCGTTTTGCGCCAGCAGTTGTGCGTGGGTACCACGCTCGACGATTTCACCATGATCCATGACCAGGATCAGGTCGGCTTTCTCGATGGTCGACAACCGGTGAGCAATCACCAGTGTGGTGCGACCTTTCATGACCTGATCCAGTGCCGCCTGAATGTGCCGTTCGGACTCGGTATCGAGCGCCGACGTTGCCTCGTCGAGAATCAGCAACGGTGCGTTCTTCAACAAGGCCCGGGCAATCGCCAGGCGCTGACGCTGGCCACCGGACAGCAACACGCCGTTTTCCCCGACCTGGGTGTCCAGGCCCTGCGGCATCTCCGAGATGAAGTCCATCGCGTAAGCATCCGTCGCGGCCTTTTCAATGTCGGCACGTGGTGCGCCGGCCAGGTCACCGTAAGCGATGTTATTGGCAATGGTGTCGTTGAACAGGGTCACATGCTGCGTCACCTGCGCCACATGGCGACGCAGATTGCGCAGACGATAGTCTTCGATTTCCACGTCATCGAGCATGATTTCGCCGGTTTCGTGGTGATAGAAACGCGGAATCAGGCTGGCCAGGGTCGACTTGCCGCTACCGGAGCGTCCGACCAGGGCGATCATTTGCCCCGGTGCCGCAGTGAAGCTGATGTTCTTCAGCACTTCTCGCTCGGTCCCTGGATAGGTGAAGCTCAGGTTGCGCACTTCCAGGTGGCCGCTGACGCGATCGCGCTCGACGGTACCCTGGTCAATCTCTGGCTCGACGTCCAGCTGCTCGAAAATGCTCTCGGCACCGGCAACGCCTTTCTGGATTGTCGAGCTGACTTCCGACAGCTGCCGAATCGGCTTGGGCAACAGACCCGCCGCAGTGATGTAGGCCACCAGGTCACCGGCGGTGGCGTCGCCGCGCAGGAACAGCACCAGGAACATCAGCACTGCCATGGCGGTGTAGATCACCAATTGCAGCATGGGCGTGTAAACCGCACCGGTCTTGGTCATGCGCAGTTGCTTGTCGGTGTTGCCCTGGCTGGCTTCGGCGAAACGACGCTCTTCATAGCTTTCGCCGCCGAAGCTGCGCACCACGCGATAACCCTGGATGGTTTCGGAGGCCACGTGAGTCACGTCGCCCATCGCCACCTGGATTTTCTTGCTCTGCTTGCGGAATTTTTTGCTGGTGCTGCTCACCATGATCGCGATGATTGGCAGGATCGCCAGCATCACCAGGGTCAGTTGCCAGTTCATCCACAACAGGTAAGCAAACAGGAACACCACGGTCAGGCCTTCACGAATGACCACTTTGATGGCGTCCGTGGCCGCACCGGTGACCATGGTCACGTTGAAGGTGATACGCGAAATCAGGTGTCCGGAGTTATGGGTGTCGAAATAACGGTTGGGCAATACTAGCAACTTGTTGAACAGCTCAACACGCAAGTCGTGGACCAGCCCCAACGATACTTTGGCCAGGTAGTAGTTGCCCAGGAAAGACCCCAGGCCTTGCCAGGCGGCGATCAGGATAATCAGCAGCGGCACGGCCATCAGCAACTGCAAGTCTTTCAGGTAGGGAACAGTCGGGAAGAGCACCGCTTCAGGGTTGCTCAGGCCATCGACGAAATATTTGAGAATCCCTGCGAGCATGGGCTGCGTCGAGGCAAAAATCACAAAGCCGACGATACTCACCAGGAATAGGCCGATATAGGGTTTTACATAACCCAACAGCCGAAAATAGATTTTCAGGCTGGAATCCTGGCCCGCTTTGGGCGGTGCGTCACTCATCGTAGAGCTCACTCGTTAGGAAGAACGCGAAATTTTATCACAATCGTCGGAATTGCCCCGCGCCCATACCAAAACACTGGCCAGGCCAACGGGTAACCAACTGATGAACCACTCGGCCCTTGGCGTTCCAGATAGGCTGGCCGCATCGAATTGCATGGCCAAGGATGAAAATACACATATGCCGATGATGCCTTGACCATATAGCGTTTCCCGGGCTTTCCAGGCTTCACGTAAAACTGCAAGCCATACCGCGCACCACAACAACAGCCCCGGCAAACCCAGCTCGATGGCAACATGAGTGAAGAGGTTATGGGCGTGGTCAAAGGACAGGCCTTCGGCAAGCACCTTATAGTTGCCGCCAAGGCCCAGACCGCGCCATGGGTGCTCAGCAATCATTTGCAAGCTTGCCATAAGGATTTGCGGACGATACGAAACGCCGCGCGCCATAACCAAAGGTTCGAAGAACCAGAAACCCAGCATCGCCACTGTCAACGCTGATACCGCAACGACACGACTGCGTCGATCGCGGCACCAGATCGGCATGACAAGTAACGTCAGGAACAACGCCAAGGCAGCACCACGACTCTGGCTAAGCACGACAAACATGCCAAGCAAACCCAGCGCTACGATCCAGACCGCTTGCATCCAGCGTGTGCGCGGTACCCAATGAACAAGCCACACGGCCGCCAATCCAATAACGTAGCCACCCAGAATCGGGTGAGACAACTCGCCCAAACCTTCAACGCGCGCGTACCAGACGTTGCCATTGACCCCATAAAATTTGACGATGGCAACCAACGCAGTCAACGCCAGCCCAACGCCACCCCATTGCATGATTCGTATGATCCGCTCGGGCCGGGCATTGGCAAGTACCGGGAAAAACAGCAAGAACACGCAGATGTACAACAAACGTTTCGCTTCGCGGCTCGGGTCGTCGTCGTTCGTCCACGAGAGACTGATCAACGACCACACCACCAGACCGAGCATCGGCAGGTAAACCCAACGCTGCTCATACAATAGTTCTCTAATCCGCGCCCGTGCGGACCACGTGAACACCATAGCTGGCAACCAGAGTAATGCGACCAACCCTTGCTGATAAATTTTGTTGGTAGGCGCAAAAGCGATAGCCAGCAGAAACCACAACAACCCTGACGTCATCCACACTTGCGCCCAACGTGTTTCTTGCATCAAATTGCTCCTTAGACAGCCCACCCTACCTAACCCGGCATGGTTAAAACCGAAACTTTTCGGCATCATTGCCCGCCACAGTGCCCCCGCTATTCCAACAAGGCTTTCTATGATGCAATGCTTCCGGCTACCGCAAGACGCTTTAAATCAAATGATTGAAGCCGCCAGAGTACTGGAGGCCGACAGTTACGGCCCGAAAGTTTACCTGTTGCAGGATGGGAATATCCTGAAATTGTTCCGTCGCAAGCGTATTTTATCTTCCGCGTTGTTTCGTCCGTACTCGAAACGCTTCATCGACAATGCCGCCGAACTGCACAAGCTTGGCATACCCACCCTTCAGGTCCTGCAGTTCTATCGACTGCAAACCCCTGGCATGACGGCGGTGCTTTATCAGCCCCTGCCGGGAGAAACCCTGCGCCAGATCGCCAGCAAGGAAGGGTTCAACTGGCAGCAGACACTGCCGGCTCTGGCGGGGCTGATACGTAGCCTTCATATGTCGGGGATCTACTTTCGCTCACTGCACCTGGGCAACATCGTGGTCACGCCGGACAACCAAATGGGCCTGATCGATGTGGCGGATATGCGTTTCTTGCGGGCGCCGCTGCCCAAGCATCTGATCAAGCGCAACCTGCAGCATTTCGCCCGTTATGTTGCGCGCGAGAACCTGAACGACAGCTTTCCGATGCAGGAACTCGAACAAGCTGTTCTGCGATCATGAAAGCAATACCCGGGCCGTCTGACTGAAGTTCAGCCAAGCCTGGTCAGGGGCCAGCTCCTGATATTGGCCTGCCGCGATTTTTTTCGCAGAAACGCAGGACGCTCGCACAATAATATCGCTCCAGGCACTGACATCCTCGACGGGGGCATACCAACCTGTGTCGGCCAACTGCTCCCGAAACACTGGCAACTCGCTGGAAATGACCGGGACACCCGCCATCACCGCCTCTTGCATAATCAGTCCCAGGCCCTCGTCCAGTGAAGGGATAGCGACCCAGTCGAAGGCCTTGTAAAGCCGCGCAGCATCATTCAGATGGCCGGGCAAGGAGACACTCGCGCGCAACCCCGAGCGATCAATGCGTGCTTGCAACGCTTCTCTGGAAGGCCCTTCACCGATAATCACCAATTGCAGATCGGGCCGCTGCTTCAATGCAGAGGCAAAGGCCTCGATCAGACAGGCAAACCCCTTATCGTCCACCAATCGCCCCACAGCACCGAGCACAGGCGTATCGTCCAGGGGCAACCCCAGCCGGGCGCGGGCCTCCTCGCGAGGGAGTACCGAGGAGCGAAATGCGACAGGGTCGAAAGCACTACGCAGTGTCATGACCGGCATTTGAAGATCTCGGCCCAGCGAGGCCGCCAAGGTGTTCGACACTGCGACCAATGTCAGCTGGGACGTCGAGAGCTGGTGGAAGAGAGTTCGATCTCCGGCACGAACTCGCGTGGAACCATGAACAATCACCACCGCGCGGATGTTTGGCAATGTTTTGAGAAGGGGTAAAAGTGTGCGAGCTACTCCCAAGCCATCGAGCAGCAACAGGTGCGCCCCACTCTGCTTGAGAGCTCTCTTAAAAGAGGCCTGCATCCACGGCCTCATCAGTCGCCAGAAATGCCGCCCTTTCAAACGGGCAGAGGACAGTTTCCATTCCCGGGTTTCGCCAACATTCACTCCAGCCCCTGACGCGCTGCCCTGAAGCAACCACGTCTTGACCGATGCGGTGGCGCCGACCTGCAACAGTATTTGCTGATGAACCTTGTGAATCGATGCGAACGGCGCACCGCCGGACCACATAACGTTAAGGATATTCATAAGGCAACAAGCCAATGCATGGAACTATGCAGGTACGCTGCGGCGCACTTAATTGATAAAACAGCCAATGCAGACTCCCGGCATTAGAGACAATGCAAACTTGATGTGTTCGCGTCGACTGCGCGCCTTGCGCTGATGCTCAATCGACAGCCGTACGTGAAGGCCCAAACCGGCATGCCGAACGACCTATCCATCCAGCGTCACAGAACCCCTTGTCAAACGCCCAGTTTCAGACGCACTTTTTCCAGCAGACTCAACGGCGTGTGAGGACGCAATGCTGGTTCGAGTTCCTCGACGATACGCTTTCCGATACGCGCGAAGCTGAACTGGCCGACCACCAGTTCGCGACCATTGCGAGCGATACGCTGCGCCAGCTCCGGGTCAGCCCGTAGCCTCGCGAGTTTTTCCTGAAGCTGCGGGATACTTTGATAGAAAACAACGTTGTGCATATCGTGCAAATCCAGCGCGCTGCTTTCAGCCGCGCCCTGATCATAAGCCAGGAGCACACAACCACACGCCATTGCCTCGAAATTCTTGATCATGAATTCGCCCATACCGACGTCGGCGCTGACGAAGTAGCGAATACGGTTAAGCGTATCGCAGTATTCCTCACCCGACTTGGTACGCGTCACCACTAGAGGTTCGACGCGAGCCAGCTCATCGAGCAGTGCTTTGCGGCCGCTATAGGCGACGCTGTTGGTACTGCCGACAAATGCCAGTTCGATATCTCGCTCACGACCTTGGTCTTGCAGCAGCGACTGGTCGTATCCCTTGGGAACGAACACCGCATCGAAACCTTCATCACGCAAGCGCTGGCTGACCATGAAGCCCGAGCTGATCACCCGCGCCCAAGGCAGCTTGCGGTAATGGGCGCTGAACTTGCCGGTATACTTGCACGGGATGTAATTCTGATACGCATCGTGTTCCAGAATAACCAGATTGGGCAGGGTTTGTATGAACCTCACCTGTCTGATTTCTTTTTTGAAGCGCAGGAAAAAAACAATCCGGTCGTAGCGGGTCACATCGACATGCTTGCGAAAGTATCCACGCAAGTCGTCCTGCTCCGCGCTGGTCAGCTCGCGCTTGTCGCAGTCGCAGTGCTCGGCGATACCGTCATACAGTCGATCGAGGATCGCTCGCTGCTCTTTCTGCACCAGAAACAGAACTTTCAATTGGTCTCTCTCTTTCCAGACAGCTCTTGGACCCAGAATAATTCGTGGCGTCGCACCGCTTTACGGAAGAACTCGTTTTCGCCGAAAGCCGGCCAGTGTCGGGCCGCCAGGCAACGTTGTATCGCCCGGCGAAGTAGACGCTTGAGGGGAAGTCGGGGCTGAAGGTCGTGCATCATGCCCAACGACATAGCCTTTTGCCACTGTTTTTCGGCCGACAGACAAAGCGCCCAAGGACGCAACGGTTCATGATTATTGATCTGTGGCGGCAGTGTTACACCGGTACCGGCATCACCCATTGGCCAGCGATCGTTGTCGTGTAGGTGATTGGCGTAATGCAATAAGGTTTCGGGCTGCCAGGCTGTACCGTTGAGTGCCTGCATCACCGCCTGCTGTGAGCATAGATGGTCTGGGTGCGGGTCGAAACGCGGATGTGGCAAAACGATGACCTGAGGCTGGATGCGCTCGATCAACTCACTCAGGTCGGCCAGCAGATTGTTCCAGGACGGTATGCCATCGACGTCACTTCCCAGGGTAAACGGATTGAACCGTCGAAAATATCGGGTATCACCCAGTTGTGCCTCATGGGACACCACGGCCTCGGTCGGCGTGCTTTGCATAGCGGGCAATTGCAGGCAGAAATAGCCCAACTGAATGCAGCGTTCCTGAGGTACGCCGCCCCACAACGGTACGCTGAGACTGTCCCAGGCACGAAGTGAGCCTTTCAGCCGAGACGCTTCGACGCCATTGAGCCCCATTTGCTGATAGTGCCCGGCCTCTATTTCACCGGCGGTCAGGGTCACGATCCAGCTTTGACTGGCGCCGCTGTACAAACCGAATGCGGCCAACTCGGCATCGTCGGCGTGGGGCGCGATCACCATCACCCGTTGACGGCTGTAATCCGGATGCTCGAACACCCTGAGCACCGGCTCACCCAGCAGTCGGCAGAAACGCCCGCGCAGTCGTAACTCACCTTGCGACAGAACGTGCGCCTGACCACTGAGGTTGAGGTAACGCAGGCCGTTCACACCACGCTCGAAAGTTTGTCGGTCCGGGTTATCCCCCCCCGACAACTCGACCACGGGATCGATAAAGCGTCCCAGCCAAGTGCTTTTTATCCGCAGCGCCAAGACCAGAGTGGCGTCGTCGACCAGCATGACACCGTCGTCCAGGCGCAAACGTTCACCGTCAAGGTGAACCTTGGGCTGCTGGGTGTACGGTGGAAAGCTGTACTGATAATCGTCTTTGGGCGAATAAAACAAATGGTCGGCAAACCAGGCCTCGTGAGCAATCCAGCCCAGAACCGCGAGCACCAGCGGCAGCCACCAGGTCACCAGCACACCCATGGCAATCAATAGCACCAGCGCGATGAGCAGACCGATGCGTTTGTTGCGCCGATGGCGCTTGAGCAATTGCTGTTTGCGGTTCATGGGCTGGCTCATACGGTGAACACCGGCACAGGATTGCACCAGCGATCCTTGTATTCACGGTCGGCGCGGCCGAAAGAAAAGCGCAAGGGTTTGTCCAACGCCCGGGCATGCTCCCACGCGCTTTGCGTATTGAGAAAGCTCAGCACGCTGCCCGGGCTGAATTCGCGGGTTTCGGGATCGACGCCGCCATTGATGTACTCGACGCTGATCCACTGCGGTGTCTCGACACGGTAGACCAGTTGAATCGCTATTGGCGCATCGTTGAGGAAAATCACCGAGCCGATCAGCAAATCACGCAGCAACTCGATGACCTCAGCCATGCGCTCGGCCCCCGTCGCCGGGAAGCCCCAGCGACGCTGGAACAGGTCGCAATAGATCGCCGCCAGTTCACTGCTGGAAAACTCCGCGACCGGCCGGACCACTCCGCCCGCTTCCTCCAGCAATCGCAATTCACGGCGCTGGTTGTAGCGAAACTTCTTCGACAGTTCTTCGGGCGTGCGGGCCATCGCCAGCTGTTCAGCCTGCAACTTGATGCCGGTGAAGCGGCCTTCATTCAGCGCCGACAGGTAGCGTCCACGATGACGCAGCGGCGCTTGCGCATCGGCAGCGGCCGGCAGGATGAACTCGGCGTTGCCGAGGTCGAACAGACCTTTTTACCGCAGCGCTTGAGCACATCCTTGGACAAGGCGAGGTCGCGTCCCCAGGTCGGGATCGCGGCTTTGACTTCACCGTTTTGCTCCCAGGCCAGGTAGCGCACAGGAATGTCAGCCAACTGCGCCAGTCGCTCGACCACCATGGGATGAGTGGCGACGCTGCCGCCATAACGTTGCCAGGCCTCGGCATATGTCGAGGCGTCGACTACCGCCCAGCCACGTTCGCGCCAGCCTTGAAATCGATTGAGCATCAGCCCCTCGGCGCCAGTTCGGTAACGTGCGGCAAACGCCAGAAAGCATCGCGCACCGCGCGGTCGGAGAAGCGCTCACGCAAACGATCGAGCATCAACTCAGCACACTGGTGACGTTGTTGCTCGTCCATCGCGGCCAGATGTTGCAGCCCTTGAGCCAAGTGTTCGGCATCGCCCAGCGGGAACAGAATACCGACGCCCTCGACCACTTCCTTCGCCCCGCCACACGCCGTGGCAAGCAACGGCACGCCGGCAGCCATGGCCTCCAGCAGCACCATGCCGAACGGTTCGTGGTCGGAACTCAGGGCAAACACATCGAAGGCACGGAAATAACGTCGGGCTTCAGGCACCTGACCGAGGAACAGCACGCGGTCGCCGATACCCAACTCACGGGCCAGGGCCTTGAGGTCCTGTTCCAGTCGACCGGCACCGAGAATCACCAATTGACTGCTGGCCGGCAAACCCGACAACGCCGCAGCAAAACCGTGCAGCAGCGTGGTTTGATCCTTGTCCGGATGCAGCCGCCCGACGTTGCCGACAACCCAGGCGTCCGGCGCCAGGCCGAGGGTTTCCCTGGCCTCGCGAACTGATACCTGACTGTCCTGCAAGGTCTGCACATCGATACGGTTATAGAGCGTCTGAATCCGCGCCGCCGGCCACTTCGGCAGGCAATGACGCATGTCGTCGCGCACGGCATCGGAAACCCCGAGCAGGCTCAGGCGCTTGCGGAAAATATTCGCGAAGAGTTTGCGCGTGCCGCGTTTGTAATCGTCAAACGCGTGATGCACGCCAATCACCGGCAACGACGTGCCGAGCAAGGCGATATAAATAGGTTTGAAACGGTGAGCGATGCAAAAACTGAAATTGCGCGAGGCGGCGATCTTGCGCAGATCGCCGATGGCGCCCAGCTTCAGGCCACGAATGGCCTTGGAGCTGTATTCCATGAACAGCACTTCATCGGAAGCACAGCCCGCGGCGACTTCGGCATCGGCAGCCCCGGTCAGAAACACCGTGGTCACTCGATAACCGGTCCCCGCGAACAGGCTGGCGTACTGCCGGGCGCAGTCCAGAAACGGCCCGTCATAGCCGTGACAGAACTGCAACACATGGCGTTCAGCCGAGCGTGTCATATGCGTCCGCGCCCTCTTTGACCACCAGGATGTCTTCCATGATCAGATACTGTAGATCGGAACCGAAGAACATGTTCAGGGCATCCGTCGGCGAGCAGATCATCGGTTCGCCACGACGGTTGAGCGAGGTGTTCAGCGACACGCCGTTACCGGTCAGCACTTCCAGCGCCTTCATCATGTCGTAGTAGCGCGGGTTGTATTCGCGCTTGAGCACCTGGGCCCGGGACGTACCGTCTTCGTGGACGACTTCCGGCACGCGGGTCTTCCATTCTTCCGCCACTTCAAAGGTGAAGGTCATGAACGGCGCCGGGTGATCGACCTTGATCATCTGCGGTGCAACGGTGTCGAGCATCGACGGGCAGAAAGGCCTCCAGCGCTCGCGGAACTTGATCTGGTGGTTGATGCGGTCAGCCACGCCAGTCGCACTCGGGCAACCAATGATCGAACGACCGCCCAAGGCGCGCGGACCGAATTCCATGCGGCCCTGGAACCAGGCGACCGGGTTGCCATCGACCATGATCTTGGCGATGTTTTCCGGCATGTTCTCAAGCTTGCGCCATACCGGCTTGCTCGGGTGACGGGCGCATGCAGCGAGGACGTCTTCGTTGGTGTACGACGGGCCAAGGTAGACGTGTTCCATCTTCTCGACCGGCACACCACGGGCGTGGGACACATAGGCCGCCGCGCCGACTGCGGTGCCGGCATCGCCGGACGCAGGCTGCACGAACAGTTCTTTAACGTCATCGCGGGCGATGATTTTCTGGTTCAGCTTGACGTTCAACGCACAGCCACCGGCGAAGGCCAGCTTGCCGGTTTCCTTGAGCACGTCGCCCAGGTAGTGGTCGATCATCTGCAGCGAGATTTTTTCGAACAGCGCTTGCATGCTCGCGGCGTAATGGATGTACGGCTCGTCGGCGATGTCGCCTTCGCGCTTGGGACCCAGCCACTCGATCAGCTTCGGCGAGAAGTAGAAACCTTTGCCCTTCTCTTTATAACGACGCAGGCCGATGACGTTGGCGTAGTCGGTGTTGATCACCAGCTCGCCGTTCTCGAACGAAGCCAGGCGCGAGAAATCGTATTTGCTGGCATCGCCATACGGCGCCATGCCCATGACCTTGAACTCACCGTCGAGCATCTCGAAACCGAGGAACTCGGTGATCGCGCCGTACAGGCCGCCGAGGGAGTCCGGATCGAAGAATTCCTTGATCTTGTGGATCTTGCCGTTTTCGCCGTAACCGAAAAAGGTCGTGGCGTACTCACCCTTGCCGTCGATCCCCAGGATCGCGGTTTTCTCTTTGAAACCGGAGCAGTGGTAAGCGCTGGAGGCGTGAGCCAGGTGATGCTCGACCGGCTCGATCTTGATTTTCTTCGGATCGAAACCCAATTGCTCGAGGCACCAGACAATCTTGTTGCGATAGCGCTTGTACCGACGGTTACCCATCAGGATCGCGTCGAGCGCGCGGTCCGGGGCGTACCAGTAACGCTTGGCGTAATGCCAGCGAGCCTTGCCGAACAGGCTGATCGGCGCGAACGGAATCGCTACCACATCAACGTCGGACGGCTTGATGCCAGCCTGTTCGAGGCAAAACTTCGCCGACTCGTAAGGCATGCGGTTCTTTGCATGTTTATCGCGCACAAAGCGCTCTTCCTCAGCCGCCGCGACCAGCTTGCCGTCGATGTACAAAGCTGCGGAAGGATCATGGCTAAGGGCGCCGGACAGGCCAAGAATCGTCAATGCCACAGGGGTCTAGCCTCTTTAGTCTGCATGCAGGCGCAAGGCGCCTCAAAGATTAATGTGCCCTCGCAAAGGGCGAGTGGCAGCTAAAGGGCGGGATTATAGCGTAAACATGGCGGGAATGACCCAGCGCATATTACCCCCGTAAAGATGATCCGGGCGAAAGCAGGCGGCACTGCTCATCCGCGGCCTGACCTCCAGTAAATACTGAGATTGCCGTCGGTAGCTTGGCGGTAAACCGTATAGGGCAGGAGGACGGTATCGAAAACACCCGACAGGGTGAAATCCACCAATACGAACGGTAAAAGAATACCCGTGGGATCAGGCGCTGCGTTCAATACGCAAAAGTCGTAGGCCAGGCCGCTGTAGATGCGCGGGATGGACTGGCAGTAGGTCTTTTGCTTTCTAAGGCTACGAGCTGCATCTTCGTCATCCTGCAGCACCGTAACAGCGGTCCCGCAGCCTGATAAAACCAGTGCACAAGCGCTCAGTAACACCGTCATTTTTATCGTCAAAATCTGCCCTCCGTGAACGTCAGGCAAACTAGCATCGCGGCTATTCAGGGCACAGTTCACGGGTTCTGTAGATCATGTAGGACGTTTCATAAAAACCTGTCCCTTAATCTCGAGTGGCTGTTCTGGCCCCATCGCGAGCAGGCTCGCTCCCACAGGGGATCTTCGGCGTGACATAAATCCAGTGTGGGAGCGAGCCTGCTCGCGATGGGGATTCAGGCAGCGCTAGAGATATCTTTGGGAAGACGCTGATCAATGACCCGATACAGCGCACTGCTCTCAGGCCAGTTACGCATGAACCTTGCCCGATCCCGCGCGTAGGCCCGGGCGAAGCTGCTGAGCGAGGCGTGCTGACACATCGAATCCAGATCAATCAGCGCCCAGCGATCGTGCTGCCAGAACAGGTTATGCCCCTTGAAATCCCCGTGACTGATCCGCTCGCCAATCAGCTCGGCAAACAAATGATCCAGCGCCAGCAATTCGGCTTCCGGAGCCTCACCGCTTTCGAGATAAGGTGCAAACCGCTCGATGATGTCCGGCCCCGGCAAATACTCGGTCACCAGATAAGCCCGACTGCGCAACCAGAAAAAACGCTTCTCCAGCAACGCCAACGGTTTGGGCGTGGCAATACCGAGAAATGCCAGCCGATTGCCTTCGCGCCAGGAGTGCCAGGCACGGCTCGGGCGCCAGAAGCGTTTGAGCCAGTGGGCAAAACCTTTGATGTTGTAGCGCTTGATCACCAGCGTACGACCGGCCACCTCGACCTTGCCGACGCTCGCCGCGCCGCCGGTCTTGTACAGATGGCCCTGATCGAGCAGCGCATCGGCCTGCGCCAGCACCGGCAGCATCGCCGCCTCTTCCTCGCGGCGAATCGCCCGCAAGCCGAACGCTCCGCGCTGGACACTGAACAGCGTGCATTCGCGGCCGACCTTGACCAGGAAGTCCTTGAGGCGCCAAGTGCGCACCTTGCTGATCTGCTTCTGCAACGCTTCCATCGGCAAGGCATGCTCGCCGTTGCTCAACAGGTAATACACCAGCAACTCTTCGGTGTAGGGCTCCAGCGACTTGGGCAACTGGGCGAAAAACACCCCGAGGTTTTCCAGGACTTTCTGCCGCGAGAGCGGTTGGCCAGGGGTTTCGGAGCAGACGCCGCCGCCATCGATCAAATACAACCGACCGCGCTGGCGCAAGAGGTTGTCCAGGTGCAGGTCTTCCTGCCAGAGCCCCTTGCGATGCATTTGGCCGATAGCGCCCAACGCCTCGGCCAGCACAGCCCCTTGCATATCCGCCAGCACCGGCAAATGCTCGACCTGTTTCCAGGTTTCACCGAGGCTTTCGGCGCCCTCGATGAACTCGAACAGCAGCCAGCCGCCCTCGCCGTCCTTCAGGCCATCAGCCAGCAGCAACGGCGTGGTCAACCCCTGAGCCGCCAGCAACCGCACGCCGTCCAGTTCACGCTGAAAATGCCGCGCCGCTTTGCTGCCGACCAACAACTTGGCCAGCACCGGCCGCCCACGCCAGACGCCGGCACCGACATAACGCTGCCCCGGCAATACCCGCAACAGACTCAGCAACTGCAGCTCGGCAGGGCCGGCGGCATCGGCCAGTGGAATATTCAGCGGCAGGCTCGGGCTGCGGCCAGCGTTTTTCAGCTCGGACAAACGCATCAGCGCGCCTCCTTATGACTGCGCCGCGCGGTCAGTCGCGCAAGCCAGCTGTCGATCAGCGAACTGTCTTGCGATTGTTCCAGATAGGCAGCCAGCAGCTCGCGCAACTGCGCTTCGCTCCACTCAGGCGCCCGACGCAGCAACGGTTCCAGGTCTTTGGCCCGATCACGCAGACCAAACAGCAACGGCCGGGTCTTTTCCAGGTCGATCAGCTGGGCCAGGTAACCGTCGCCGGTGGCCTGGAGAAAAATGTGCTTGGGGTAGAAGCAACCGTGAACCTGACGCGCGCCGTGCAGGCGCCGGGCCAGTTGCCCACAGGCCTTCAGAATGGCCGAATGCTGCGCCGAACTCAGGTCCGACCAGCGCTGCAACAGAGAATCCAGGTCATCCCAACCATCCAGGGCACGGGTCAGCAGAATCGCCCGGACTTCGCCGTTGACCTTGCGCTCACCGAAAAATGCCGCCTTCAGCGCTGGAATACCGAACTTTTCATAGCGACTGATATTGCGAAATTCACGGGCAAAACTCGGCTCGCCAAAGGGCGCATGCAAGGTGCGCATCTGGTAGTTGCTCTGGCGCTTGAGGTAGTAGCCATGACCTTCCAGATCCAGCCGAAACACGCTGCTCCAGCCACCGCGAGCGATGTTGGGCTCGTCCACCGCTTCGAGCTGCTTGGCCCAGAGTGCGTCGAAGGTGCCGAGGCCGTGTCGCTCAAGCAGCGCACGGTCTTCAGCCGCCAGAAAATCAGTCATTCGCGTCCCTCAAAAAATCTCACCACGTGCCGGATCCGTTTTTTGTCGGCGGCATTCAGCCGATCACACTGGCGGTATTGCAGGTAAAAGCGCAGGCGCTGGGTAGCCGACAAGTGATACTTGGCGACCTTGTCCAGACACGCCAGGTCCTTGGTGATCCGGTACTTGAGCCAAAAGCCACGCCAGAAATCGCCATTGGGGCAGTCGATCAAAAACAGTCGGGACTCATCGTTGATCAGCAGGTTGCGCCACTTCAAATCGTTATGGGTGAAGCGGTGGTCGTGCATGGTCCGGGTGTAAACCGCCAGCTGCCGGCTGACGTTGTCGACCCAGGCGCGGTCCGCCAGTTTAGGATCATGCCGCTCGGCCAGGGCCGACAAATCTTCAGTGTGCGGCAGCTCACGGGTGATCATTGCCCCGCGATCGTACGCCGCACCGCGACGCTCCAGGCCCCAGGCCACCACTTCGGCGGTAGGAATGCCCCACTTGGCGAAGCGCTTGAGATTCTGCCACTCGGCTTTCACCCGAGGCTTGCCCAGGTAACGGCGCAGACCTTTGCCCGCACCCACGTAGCGTTTGACGTAATAGTTGACGCCATTGCGCTGGACGCGAATGACCTCGGACAACAGGTCGCGCGTCAGGCGCTCACCCTGAAGCGCAAACACAGCCTCAAGACTGCCGAAATCTTCTGCCAGATCGCTGTACCCAGGCTCCAGTTTCCAACCCGCCATCAGAGCGCATCCCCGTATCGCTGTTTACGGTCGTAGAGTTTGTTGGCCTTGCCTTCGAGCCAGGCGAGCAACCCGGCTTCTTCACCCAGAATCTGGCGCAGGGGCTGCTGGAAATAGCCCTTGAGGAAACGCAATTTGTCGCGACGGGTCAGGCCAATGTCCAGCGCCGAAAAATACAGCGCCGCCAGGTCCTTGTTGCGCCAGCGTTGGGTAATCGTCGGACGGGTCTGGGCGCGGTGCAGGTCGATCACCGAGAGCCTGAAATCGTCGGCCGTCACCGGCTTGTCGGTGTGCAACAGAAAGTGGCAGATGTAGCAGTCGCGATGGTTGACCCCGGCGCGGTGCATCATGCCGGTCATGCGCGCGACTTCGGCGATCAGCGCACGCTTGAGTTTGGGCTCTGGCGGCTGCTTGACCCAGTCGATGCTGAAGTCTTCAAGGCTGACAGTGGGCGCCAGCTCTTCGGTGACGATGAACGAATGCTGGTCCGCCGGGTTGCTGCCCTTCTCGCCATAAGCCACGGCGGTCATGGTCGGCACGCCGACTTCTTGCAGGCGCTGGATGGCCTTCCATTCCTGGCCGGCACCGAGCACCGGCAACTTGGCAGTGAGCAGGTTCTTGAAGATCTCGCCCCAGCCAATGCCACGGTGGATCTTCACGAAAAAGCCATTGCCATTGACTTCGGTACGCAGGGTCCGACGCGCTTCAAGTTCGCGGTATACCTCGCCCTGGAGGCCCTCGACTTCAGCGAACGGATCGCGTCCGGCCCAGAGGCTCTTGAACGGTTCAGCCAGCATCAACTTCATTAAGCGTGCTCCGCCAGAATCACATCGGCCGCGTGCTGCGGCATGCTGTAGAGGTCGGCCGTCTCGGCGAAGGCCAGACCATTGCGGCTCCAGGCCGCCCGTGCTTGAGCGTCGTTCAACATACCGGTCAGGTACTGAGTCAGCTGCGCCTGATCGAAAGGCTCGTCCAGCACCAGACCGGCGTCGGCCTCGGCGATGTAATGGGCGTAACCACACACCGCACTCACCAGCACCGGCAACCCGGCCACCAGGGCTTCGAGCAACACAGTCCCGGTGTTTTCGTTGTACGCCGGGTGAATCAACAGATCGGCGCCAAGCAGAAAACGCGGGATGTCGCTGCGGCCTTTAAGGAACGTCACGTTATCGCCGAGCCCCAGTGTGGCGCTCTGCATCTGGAATAATTTGGGGTCGTCCTGGCCAATTACAAACAGCCGGGTGCGTTTCTTCAGATCGGCGGGCAATGCGGCCAGCGCCTTGAGGCTGCGATCCACGCCCTTGGTCTTGAACCCGGAGCCGATTTGCACCAGCAGCAGCTCATCGTCTTTCAGGTTGAATTCACGACGAAACTCGGCACGGATCTCAGCGGCATTGGCCGGCGCACGACGGTCCTGAGATATACCCGGCGGCAGCAAATGGAAGCGCGCAAGCGGCGTGTCGTAATGCTTGATGAACAGCGGCTGCTGGACCTCGGAAATCATCAGCACTTCGGTTTTGGCATCCTTGGCGAACACCGCGCGCTCGTACTCGGCGAAGTGCCGGTAGCGGCCCCAGCGACGGTACAGCGAGTTACGCAGGTTTTGCGCCTTGTCTTCGAAGCAGCCGTCGGCGGCGTAGTAGACGTCCAGACCCGGCATTTTGTTGAAACCGATCAAACGGTCCACTGGACGCTTGGCCAGATCCGCTTCCATCCATTCGCTGAGCTTCTCGTTGCGTCGATGATTGAAGAACGCCTTGACCGGCGCCACCAACACTTCGAAGCCCGGTGGAATGTCGCCTTCCCAGATCAGCGTGTAGACCCGAATCTGATGGCCGCGCTTCTGACATTCCAGGGCGATGCGCATGAAATCGCGCTGCAAGCCCCCGAATGGAAAGTACTTGTACAAGACGAATGCCAATTGCATCAGCGCAGCTCCTCAGCCAGTAACAACGTGCTCAGTCGGGTCGCGACACGCTCGGGATTCAGACGCGTGAAGCACAAGGGCCACTCGCGTTTAAGGTCAAACTGACGGGCATCTTCGGCCGTCGGTTGATACGTACACTTCTTTTGCATACACGGCGCACAGGGGAAATCGCTGGCGATGTGAATCTGCGCTTTGCCGTAGGCACCGGTCAGACCCGGGTTGGTCGGGCCGAACAGCGACAACGTCGGCACGTCCAGCGCCGCGGCGAGGTGACCGAGCCCGGTGTCCACCGCCACGCAGGCTTGCGCGCCGGCCAGCACTTTGCCGACACCGGCCAGATTCAGCTTGGGCAGCACTTCGACGTGCCTCATGTCTTTGGCGATGCGCTCGGCCCGGGCTTTTTCGATCGGATTACCCCATGGCAGCTTCACCGCGACACCGAGATAACCGACGCGCTCGGTCAACTCTCGCCAGTAGGCTTCAGGCCAGTGCTTGGTGTCCCACGTGGTGCCGTGCAGGAACACCACATAAGGATTCTTGCGCGGCAATTCCACCAGTCGTTCGACGTTCAGGCCGTAATCGCCCAAACCTTTTGGCAGGTCGTAACCCAGGGCCACGGCAAATAGCTGACGCACTCGTTCCACCGCGTGTTGCCCACGGGCCACGGCCAGACGCCGGGAATAGAAGCGTGCGGCAATCGGCTCGCGGGCCGAGTTTTTATCCAGCCCGGCCACCGGGGCTTTGGCGTATCGGGTCAGCAACGCACTTTTCAGCAGGCCCTGGGCATCGATCACCAGATCATATTTGTTGGCGCGAACGCTTTGCTTGAAGCGCTTCCACTCGCCACTCTTGATGGTCTGCCAGATGTTTTTGCGCCAGCGACGGATCGCCACCGGAATCACCTTGCCCACGGCCGGGTGCCAGGTCGGGATTTCGGCGAAGCCTTCTTCCACCACCCAGTCGAACTGGATGCCGGGGATCGCCCGTGCCGCGTCGGTCAGCGCCGGCAACGCGTGAATCACGTCGCCCAGCGAAGAAGTCTTGATCAGCAGTACCCGCAAACTATTTGACCTCGACCACAGTGCCCTGCAAACGCTGCAAGGCTTCGTTCACCGCTTGCGGCATGAGCTGGCGCAGGCAGTTGTAATGACCGAAGCGGCATGTGCGATCGAAGCAGGGGCTGCATTCGATGCCCAGGCGCACGATCTCGACGTGCTCGGCCAGTGGCGGCGTGAAACCCGGCGACGTCGAGCCGTAGACGGCCACCAACGGGCGATTCAACGCAGCGGCGACGTGCATCAGGCCGGAGTCGTTGGACACCACCGCGTCGGCGCAGGACATCAGGTCGATGGCTTCGGCCAGGGAGGTGCCGCCACTGAGGTTCACCGACTCTTCACGCAGACCGGGAATCAGCCGCGAGCGGATGTCTTCGCCGACGGCGTGATCGTTTTTCGAACCGAACAGCCAGACTTGCCAGCCTTCGCGGATCTTCGCCTCGGCAACCTTGGCATAGTGCTCGGACGGCCAGCGCTTGGACTCGCCAAACTCGGCACCGGGGCACAGCACCAACACCGGGCGATCGAGGGCCAGGCCGAACTTGGCCATTGCCGCTTCGCGAGTGACCGGGTCAATCTGCAGGCTCGGCCGTGGATAAGGTGTCGGCAGCTCGGCGCCCGGCTCGTAAGCCAGGGCCATGAAGCGTTCGATCATCAGCGGGTAACGTTCTTTATCTAGCGTGCGCACGTCATTGAGCAGGCCGTAGCGGAATTCGCCACGCCAGCCGGTACGTTTCGGAATGCCGGCGAAGAACGGCACCAATGCCGACTTCAGGGAATTGGGCAGCAGGATCGCCTGGTCGTATTGGCCGGCCAGGGATTTGCCGATGCGCCGACGCGTCGCCAGCTCCAAAACACCGTGACCGAGCGGAAAGCTCAAGGCCTGGCGTACTTCGGGCATGCGCTCAAGAATCGGCCGGCTCCACTCGGGAGCCAGCACGTCGATTTCGCATTGCGGGTGGCGCTGCTTGAGACACTGAAACAGTGTCTGCGCCATCACCATGTCACCGACCCAACTGGGCCCAACGATCAGAATTTTCATGTGGTTTCCATAAACGAGCCGGGGAGGCATACGCCTCCCCGCCTCGAGAATTCTACAAATCACTGCAGATCTACTGTGGGAGCGAGCCTGCTCGCGAAGGCGGCGTGACAGTCAGCATACAGGCTGGATGTGACGGCCTCATCGCGAGCAGGCTCGCTCCCACAGGGTTTGTGCGGCATGCCTTAAATCTACAATCACCGCCAATCTACTGTAGGAGCAAGCCTGCTCGCGAAGGGGCCGTCACACTCAACATCAATGCCGACTGACACTCCGCTTTCGCGAGCAGGCTCGCTCCCACATTTGAATCTATTCGCATGAACAATCGTGTTTCAGCTTAGCCCCAGCTCGCGCCAGATCCGCACTACCTGCCGCCGTTCGTCCACAAACTGGTCGCCCGGTATCACCCCGGCGTCCTTCTGCAAGGCCTGCCGGTGAGCGGCGGAACGGTAGGCTTTATAGGCCTCGCGCAACAGGCTGGCGTCTTCGGCGGGCATCAGCCCTTCCTCCTCCAGCCCTTCCAGAATGCGGATATTGTCAGTCCAGCGCAGCAATGACGGGTGCGATTCGGACCACGCCAGGGCCGCGTATTGCACCATAAATTCAATATCGACGATACCTCCGGCGTCCTGCTTGAGATCGAACGGCGCCGTGGCCTCAAAGGCATTTGCTCCGGTGCCGGCCGCAGTGCTCTTGCTGCCAAGGTTATCGCGCATTTTGGCGCGCATCTCGCTGACCTCCTGGCGCAAGGTCGCCAGGTCCCGCGACTTGCCCAATACCGCCGCGCGGACTTTCTCGAAAGCCTGCCCAACATCCCGACTGCCCACCAACACCCGCGCCCGCACCAACGCCTGATGCTCCCACGTCCAGGCTTCGTTTTCCTGATACCGGGCAAATGCCCCCACCGAACTCACCAGCAACCCCGACGCACCGGAAGGTCGCAGGCGCATATCGACTTCATACAGCTGACCGGAGTTGGTCTGGGTCGTAATCAAGTGAATGATCCGCTGCCCTAGCCGAGTAAAAAATTGCGCGCCGTCGATAGGCTTCGGCCCATCGGTTTCCGCCTGCGGGTCGCCATCGTGGATGAACACCAGGTCCAGGTCCGAACCATGCCCCAGTTCCAGACCGCCGACTTTCCCGTAACCGACAATGATGAAGCCGGGATCGCACAAGGTGCCGTCGGTACGCAGCGGCGTACCGTATTTGGCCACGGTCTGGCGCCAGGCCAGGGCCAGCACTTGCTCCAGGATCGCTTCGGCGAGCCAGGTCAGGTAATCACTGACCTTCATCAACGGCAGGCTGCCGGCAATTTCCGAAGCGGCAACGCGCAAGCGGTGCGCCAGTTTGAAATGTCGCAGGGCTTCCATTTGCTGTTCGAGGTCGTCTTCGGGAATCCGCGTCAAACGCTCGCGCAACTCGGCAGCCAGTTCCGGCGCCAGCGGCGGCTTGAACAACCGACCTTCGTTGAGCAATTCGTCGAGCAGCAGCGGGAAGCGAGTGATCTGTTCAGCGATCCACGGACTCGCGGCGCACAGGGTCAACAAGCGTCGCAGCGCGCCAGGGTTTTCAGTCAGCAACACCAGATACGCAGAACGACGGGCCACAGCCTCCACCAGTGGCAAAACCCTTTCCAGCACCAAATCCGGATTGGCGTGCTCCACGGCCTGAGCCAGTAACCGCGGAATAAAGGCATCGAGGCGCTCGCGACCCAAGCGCTGCATCGCCCGCAACTGCGGGCTGCTGCGCAAACCGGCCAACGCTTTCAGGGCTTTGGTGGCATCAGCGAAACCGCCCTCCTCCAACTGACGGCAAGCGGCCTCTTCATCCTGCGCCTCTTCCCACAGCGGCAGCCATTCTCCGCCGACCACCACTTCGCTTTCGGTGCCTTCCTCTTCGTCGGGATCGGCGATCACCTGACCAAAGTGCCAGGCCACGCGACCGCGCCAATACATCAGCTGCTCATGGAAAGCCTCCCAGTCGGCGAAGCCCAACATAAAGGCGATGCGCGCCTGATCCTGAGCGCCGTCCGGCAGCATCTGGGTCTGGCGGTCGGCAATCGCCTGGATCGCGTGCTCGGTGTACCGCAGGAATTCGTAGCCTTCGCGCAGTTCGCTGATCACCGCCGGCGGCAGGTAACCCTGACCTTCCAGCGTGCTCAGTACTTTTAATAGAGGACGTTGCTGCAAGCTCAGGTCGCGGCCGCCGTGGATCAGCTGAAATGCCTGGGCGATAAACTCGACTTCACGAATGCCACCGGAGCCGAGTTTGATGTTGTCGGCCATGCCCTTGCGCCGGACTTCCTGCTGAATCAGCTGCTTCATGGTGCGCAGCGCTTCGATCGCCGAGAAGTCGAGGTAACGCCGGTAAACGAACGGCCGCAGCATCTCTTGCAATTGCGCACCGGCCACTTGATCGCCGGCCACCACCCGCGACTTGATCATCGCGTAGCGCTCCCAGTCGCGTCCCTGGTCCTGGTAATACTGCTCCAGCGCGTTGAAGCTCAGCACCAATGCGCCGGCCGAACCGTAAGGCCGCAGGCGCATGTCGACGCGGAATACAAAACCGTCGACGGTCATCGGGTCCAGGGCCTTGATCAGGCGCTGGCCGAGACGGATGAAAAACTCCTGGTTATCCAGCGAGCGTTTGACGCCGACGGTTTCGCCACCTTCGGGATAGGCGAAGATCAGGTCGATATCCGACGACAGGTTGAGCTCCACCGCACCGAGCTTGCCCATGCCGAGAATGACCATTTGCTGCGGCTCGCCACTGCGCCGGCCCGTCGGCACGCCGAACTGCTGACAATGCCGCGAGTACAACCACTGATAGGCCTGATCGATGCTGGCATCGGCCATGTCCGAGAGGTCGCGGCAGGTCTGGATCAGATCGCACTGACGCGTCAGGTCACGCCAGATGATCCGCACTTGATGGCGATTACGCTGGCGACGCAGGGCGCGACCGAGCTCATCGTCGGTTTCCGCTGCACTCACCGCTGCCGCAATCTGTGCGCACAGCTCGCCGGGCGCAAAACTTCGGTCCAGCTCACCGGACTGCACCAGCTCCAGCAACATCAATGGGTCACGGACACTTTGTTCAATCACGAAATCGCTGGCAGCGGTGACGCGGGCAAATTGTGCCCAGCGTTCTGGCGTCCAGCCGGCCAGGCCATGGTCGTCGGGAAGCACCGCAACGGCCGCACGGAACGACTGCTCGGCGCGGGTGACAAACGGCAGGAGGATGCCAGGCAGTTCGGCAAGCGAAGGGAGGCTCATGGTCTATCCTTGATCGGCGTGTAGGGGGCTGCATGTAGTGATTCGCGAGAATGCACTACGTGATCGACTGTCGAACAAAGGTTAGAAATAGCTGAAATTTCTTTATTTTTGGCAGACAGCATCAAGCTTTCACCTTTTCTGGTTGGCAAAAGACCAACCTTAACGATTATTCTCACAACGCAGCTGGAGGCCACAAGCCGCTCATCTGTAGTTTTACTACTCGTATATACATTCGAAAGGCTGAAATGCCCGATGATTTGTAGTAAAACTACACGCCGCCGGAACAACCTCTCGGCAATCCAAGAATTTATATCGTCTGCCCACAAGGCCAGTCGCAAACTCAGGCAACCGATTCTGGAAGCCTTTCCGCCCTGGAGCAAGCCATGCAAGACCTCGATCCCGTCGAAACCCAGGAATGGCTGGACGCCCTGGAATCGGTTCTCGACAAAGAAGGCGAAGACCGCGCTCACTATCTGATGACCCGTATGGGCGAACTCGCAACCCGTAGCGGTTCGCAATTGCCTTACGCCATCACCACGCCATACCGCAACACCATTCCCGTTACCCACGAAGCACGCATGCCTGGCGACCTGTTCATGGAACGCCGCATTCGCTCGTTGGTACGCTGGAACGCGATGGCCATGGTGATGCGTACGAACCTGAAAGATTCTGACCTGGGCGGTCACATCTCCAGCTTCGCCTCCAGCGCAACCTTGTACGACATCGGCTTCAACTATTTCTTCCAGGCCCCGACCGACGAACACGGCGGCGACCTGATCTACTTCCAGGGTCACACCTCGCCAGGCGTTTACGCCCGTGCGTTCATGGAAGGCCGCATCACCGAAGACCAGATGAACAACTTCCGTCAGGAAGTGGACGGTCAGGGCCTGTCGTCCTACCCGCACCCGTGGCTGATGCCTGACTTCTGGCAGTTCCCGACTGTATCCATGGGTCTGGGCCCGATCCAGGCGATCTACCAGGCACGCTTCATGAAGTACCTGGAAGCCCGTGGTTTCATCCCTGAAGGCAAGCAAAAAGTCTGGTGCTTCCTGGGTGACGGCGAGTGCGACGAGCCAGAATCCCTGGGCGCGATCTCGCTGGCTGGCCGCGAGAAGCTCGACAACCTGATCTTCGTTATTAACTGCAACCTGCAGCGCCTTGATGGCCCGGTTCGCGGCAACGGCAAGATCATCCAGGAACTCGAAGGCGTGTTCCGCGGTGCTCAGTGGAACGTGACCAAAGTCATCTGGGGCCGTTTCTGGGACCCACTGCTGGCCAAAGACGTCGACGGTATCCTGCAACGTCGTATGGACGAAGTCATCGACGGCGAGTACCAGAACTACAAAGCCAAAGACGGCGCGTTCGTGCGTGAACACTTCTTCAACTCGCCAGAACTCAAGGCGATGGTTGAAGACTTGTCCGACGACGAGATCTGGAAACTCAACCGTGGCGGCCACGACCCGTACAAGGTCTACGCGGCGTACCACGAAGCGGTCAACCACAAAGAACAACCGACCGTCATCCTGGCCAAGACCATCAAAGGTTATGGCACCGGTGCCGGCGAAGCGAAGAACACCGCGCACAACACCAAGAAAGTGGATGTTGAAAGCCTGAAGCTGTTCCGCGATCGTTTCGACATCCCGGTCAAAGACGAAGAGCTGGAAAACCTGCCGTTCTTCAAGCCAGAGCCAAACAGCGCCGAAGCCCGCTACCTGAGCGAGCGCCGCACTGCACTGGGCGGTTTCGTGCCACAGCGCCGTGCCAAAAGCTTCAACATCCCGACGCCACCGCTGGATACCCTCAAGGCAATCCTGGACGGCTCGGGCGACCGTGAAATTTCCACCACCATGGCGTTCGTGCGGATCCTCGCGCAACTGGTCAAGGACAAGGAAATCGGCTCGCGCATCGTTCCGATCATCCCGGACGAAGCCCGTACCTTCGGTATGGAAGGCATGTTCCGCCAGTTGGGCATCTACTCGTCCGTCGGCCAGCTCTACGAGCCAGTCGATAAAGACCAGGTGATGTTCTACAAGGAAGACAAGAAAGGCCAGATCCTCGAAGAAGGCATCAACGAAGCGGGCGCCATGAGCTCCTTCATCGCTGCCGGTACTTCGTACTCCAGCCACAACCAGCCAATGCTGCCGTTCTACATCTTCTATTCGATGTTCGGCTTCCAGCGTATCGGCGACCTCGCCTGGGCCGCTGGCGACAGCCGTACCCGTGGCTTCCTGATCGGCGGCACCGCCGGCCGGACCACGCTGAACGGCGAAGGCCTGCAACACGAAGACGGTCACAGCCACATCCTGGCTGGCACCATCCCGAACTGCCGCACCTTTGATCCAACCTACGGCTACGAGCTGGCGGTGATCATCCAGGACGGCATGAAGAAGATGACCGAAGAGCAGCAGGACATCTTCTATTACATCACCGTGATGAACGAGTCCTACCAGCAGCCAGCCATGCCGGCCGGTGTCGAGGAAGGCATCGTCAAGGGCATGTACCTGCTCGAGGAAGACACCCGCGAAGCGGCGCACCACGTTCAGCTGATGGGCTCCGGCACCATCCTGCGCGAAGTTCGCGAAGCGGCGAAAATCCTGCGTGAACAGTTCAACGTCGGCGCTGACGTGTGGAGCGTTACCAGCTTCAACGAACTGCGTCGCGACGGCCTGGCCGTAGAGCGCAGCAACCGTCTGCACCCGGGCCAGAAGCCTAAACTGAGCTATGTCGAAGAGTGCCTGAACGGCCGTCAAGGTCCGGTCATCGCGTCTACCGACTACATGAAGCTGTTCGCTGAGCAAATTCGTCAGTGGGTCCCGTCCAAGGAATTCAAAGTCCTGGGCACCGACGGTTTCGGCCGCAGTGACAGCCGCAAGAAGCTGCGTCACTTCTTCGAAGTCGACCGTCATTTCGTGGTGTTGGCAGCCCTGGAAGCCTTGGCTGACCGTGGTGATATCGAACCTAAAGTGGTGGCTGAAGCCATCGCCAAGTTCGGGATCAACCCGGAAAAACGCAACCCACTGGACTGCTGAGGAGACACTCTGTGAGCGAACTCATTCGCGTACCTGACATCGGCAGCGGTGAAGGTGAAGTAATCGAACTATTTGTGAAGGTCGGCGACCGTGTGGAAGCCGACCAGAGCATCCTGACGCTTGAGTCGGACAAGGCGAGCATGGAAATTCCTGCGCCCAAGGCCGGCATCGTCAAAAGCATTAAAGTGAAGCTGGGCGATCGCCTGAAAGAAGGCGACGAACTGCTGGAGCTGGAAGTCGAAGGTGCCGCTGCGGCTGCCCCTGCGGCTGCCGCTGCGCAGGCGCCAAAGGCTGAAGCGAAACCGGCTGCTGCTCCTGCTCCGGCAGCAGCTGCACCGGCCGCAGCTCCAGCTGCCGCCAGCGTCCAGCAAGTGCACGTGCCGGACATCGGTTCGTCGGGCAAGGCCCAGATCATCGAGATCCAGGTCAAGGTCGGCGACACCGTCGAGGCTGATCAATCGCTGATCACCCTGGAATCCGACAAGGCCAGCATGGAAATCCCATCGCCTGCCGCTGGCGTGGTCAAGAGCATCAGCGTCAAGCTCAACGACGAAGTCGGCACTGGCGACCTGATTCTGGATCTGGAAGTGGCGGGTGCTGCGGCCCCTGCTGCTGCCGCGCCAGCCCAGGCTGCTGCACCTGCTGCCGCTGCTCCAGCACCAGCCGCTGCGGCTCCGGCAGCACCGGTTGCTGACAGCGTTCAGGACATTCACGTCCCGGACATCGGTTCGGCAGGCAAGGCCAAGATCATCGAAGTCCTGGTCAAAGCCGGCGACACCGTTGAAGCCGACCAGTCGCTGATCACCCTGGAATCCGACAAGGCGAGCATGGAAATTCCATCGCCAGCCGCTGGCGTGGTGGAAAGCGTTTCCATCAAGCTGGATGACGAAGTCGGTACTGGCGACCTGATCCTGAAGCTGAAAGTCAAAGGCGCTGCGCCTGCTGCTGCCAAGGCCCCGGCCGCTGCTGCACCAGCACCTGCGGCTGCCAAGGCTGAAGCTGCTCCTGCAGCCGCCGCTCCGGCACCGGCCGCACCGGCTGCTGCACCGGCCAAGCCGGGCGCCAAGGTTCATGCTGGCCCGGCTGTACGCCAACTGGCTCGCGAGTTCGGCGTCGAGCTGAACGCCGTCGGCGCCAGTGGTCCGCACGGTCGCATCCTGAAAGAAGACGTGCAGGTTTACGTCAAAGCCATGATGCAGAAGGCCAAGGAAGCACCGGCCGCTGCTGCTGGCGCAACTGGCGGCGCGGGCATCCCGCCGATTCCGGTTGTGGACTTCAGCCGCTTCGGTGAAACCGAAGAAGTGCCGATGACCCGCCTGATGCAAATCGGCGCGTCGAGTCTGCACCGCAGCTGGTTGAACATTCCGCACGTGACTCAGTTCGATTCTGCTGATATCACCGACCTGGAAGCGTTCCGTATCGCTCAGAAAGCCGTTGCAGAGAAGGCTGGCGTCAAGCTGACCATCCTGCCGCTGCTGCTCAAGTCCTGCGCGCACCTGCTCAAGGAACTGCCGGACTTCAACAGTTCGCTGGCACCCAGCGGCAAGGCGATCATCCGCAAGAAATACGTGAACATCGGCTTCGCCGTCGACACCCCTGAAGGCCTGCTGGTACCGGTCATCAAGAACGTCGACCAGAAGAGCCTGTTGCAACTGGCAGCCGAAGCCGCCGTACTGGCCGCCAAAGCCCGCGACAAAAAGCTCACCGCTGACGACATGCAAGGCGCCTGCTTCACCATTTCCAGCCTCGGCCACATTGGCGGCACCGGCTTCACGCCGATCGTCAACGCGCCGGAAGTGGCGATTCTCGGTGTTTCCAAGGCAACCATTCAGCCAGTCTGGGACGGCAAAGCCTTCCAGCCGAAACTGATGCTGCCACTGTCGCTGTCCTACGATCACCGTGTGATCAACGGCGCCGCTGCTGCACGCTTCACCAAGCGTCTGAGCGATCTGCTGGCGGACATCCGCACCATCCTGCTGTAACACCGATCGGCCCTCCTTCACCGGAGGGCCCGTCGCGTTCCACGTTTTCCGAGCGCCACGCTCGTACCTCAACCCCGCCAGTTTGGCGGGGCTTTTTTTGCCTGGAAGAAAGTCACCCATCGCCCTTTTCCTACATTCTCGGCTTACGTCGCCCACAACCACAGTCCACTTCTTCTCGATATTTTTTGCGAACCAATAACTAAGCTTAGTTCAACTAATTATCACCAGAACCCTCATCAACTTATTTTGCTTAGTTAGCATTACTTCGAATGGATTCGAACATGTTCAAACCGACTGTCGGCCCTATTATTGGCCACACAACAACTAACCACGCACGCATATTCTTGCGCGGCAAACTTCAAAACAATGCACCGGTATTTGCAGGCATTCGTTATCGCCGGCTCGGCGAAGAGCGATGGTCCCAAGGTGTATTTGCAAAGTTGACGATCTTGCATGATATGTCCGATGTCATCGCACTCAACAACCTTGCCGCCGATACCGAGTACGAATACCAGGCAGGCTGGTTCAGCCCCATGAGCCCGGTGCACACCGTGGAAACGGTTCAGGAACTGCCGCTGCAATGGCCGCGCGATATCTACCGGTTTCGCACACAGTCCAGCAAAGCCAATATTCCACGGGCCTATATCGTCGGTTCATGTCGTTACCTGCGCATGACCGCTGGCGTCCCGTCTGCACCGCATCTGGGGGACCGGATTTTCGCCTCGATCACGAATCTGGCGCAGCAGGCCGAACCGCCCATCAGCGCCATGTTGATGACCGGTGATCAAATCTATGTCGATGACCTGAACATCATTGCTCCCGACCGGGAATACAAGGCAATACTCAGTAAGTACCGTGCGGCTTTTTCCCAACCCAATATTGCAAAGTTAATGTCCGGCGTGCCGACTTACATGATCCTCGATGATCACGAAATTGAAGACAACTGGCCCGCCAACAAAAGTAAGGCCGACGCCTACTTATACAAAAACGCCATCACGGCATATGAGTTGTATCAAGCCAGTCATAGCCCGGCGCATGAACTTCTTGCCAGCGGGCAAATAAATAGAAAACTGGAACACTATTGGTATCAATTCGCCGAAGGCGATATCGAATGGTTTGTCACTGACAGTCGAACCCGACGCAACCTGTCGGCCAATGATCGACGCATCCTCGACGAAGAGCAGGAACAGGCCTTGTGCAAATGGCTGATTCACAGCCGGGCCAGGGTCAAATTCGTGGTCACCAGCGTGATGTTCTACCCCGACCGCAAAGCCCACGGCGATGACGCGTGGAAAGCCTTTCCCGAACAACGCCTGCGGCTGCTGGAGACCATTCGTACACACCGTATCAAGAACGTCTTCTTCGTTTCCGGCGATGTCCATGGCTCCCTGACCAGTCGTCTGACCCATAGCGAGGACCCGGACTTCGAGGTTCACACCATCGTCTCCTCCCCCTTGTGCAACAGCAAACTGCTGCCGTACGCCAAGGCATCCACTTTCATCCTGGACAAAGCACTGGCCCACACCACTACCGGAAACTACAACCATGAACTGACCAGCAAAGTGGTTAGCGAGGACAACTTTTCGCACGTCGTTGTAACAGAGAGGGAGATTCACGTGACCTACCGAGACCGGAATGGCAAACCGTTGCACTCAGCCACGATCGTCCTTCGCTGACCTGTCGTGCTCTGCGTTGTTCGAGCGTCACGCAGATACTTCCAACCCCGCCCATTATGGCGGGGATTTTTTTACCCTGGTTTTCTCAACGCAATAATTTCTTACAGCAAATAAAAGCACATCCCAACTTTCGTAGTGCACAAGTACTACAACCAGCGCCCACAAATACTACATGAGAAAACATCGCCGACTGACAGGCAATTCGCTACACGCCTCATTAAAGTTACTTAGTTGCGCAAGGCAACCATTAACTTATTGAACGGACTCAAACATGAAACTTAACACCCCTATAGTTGGCCCTATTCTTGGCCACACCACACATAATGAAGCTCGCATCATGCTGGCGGGCGCAGCCAGTAAAAAAACAGCACTGGCGGTCATTCGTTATCGACGAACCGGGGAGCTTAAATGGTCCACCCCACACTTCATCGAACTTCCGGCAAACGACGACACGACCGGCGTTATTGTATTACCCCATCTACAATCCAATATGAAATACACTTACCAAGCCGGCTGGTGCATCCCGGCCAGTTCAACAAAACCGCAAGACATTGTCTTTGAGTGGCCTGCACAAGAGCACACCTTCTGGACCGTCTCGACGGAACTCGACATCAAACGCAGCTACATTATTGGCTCCTGTCGCTACCTCAACCTGGCCGCGAAAGAGCCTGTGGACCCGCAACGTGGGGATCGGATGTTCAAGGTAATGGCGGAGCAAAACCTTCGTACTGATGGTCTGGTGATGGTCGGCGATCAAATTTATGCCGACGATTTTAACTTCGCCTTTCCAGACCGAAAACTTTCAGATTTCCTGCGAAAGTACCGGGCCGCTTTTTCACAACCTCATATCAAGAACATGATGAGCAACACTTCCACCTACATGATTCTTGATGACCATGAGATCGAAGATAATTGGCCGGCCAAGCGCGCTCCGAATGATGTTGAACTGTTCAACAATGCCATGAAGGCTTATCAACTTTATCAGTGCAGCCATAGCCCTGCTCATACACTGACACCTGATAACACCATCAATCGAAAACTTGAGCATTATTGGTATCAGTTCACTAATGGCAACCTTGAATGGTTTGTAACTGACACTCGCACCCAACGCAATCTGTCACCTAATGATCGACGACTGATGGATCACACCCAAGAGAAAGCCCTGACTGACTGGTTGGTAACCAGCAGCGCTAAAGTCAAATTCATCGTTACGTCGGTCATGTTTTACCCCGACCTGAAAAACGACGGCGGCGATGCCTGGAAGTCTTTCCCCGAGCAACGCAACAGGCTTCTGGAGTTCATTCGCCTGAACAAGATCAAAAACGTCGTTTTCGTTTCCGGTGACGTGCATGGCTCGATGACCAGTCGACTGACCCACTCCGAGGACAAAGACTTTGTTGTCCATACGATCGTGTCTTCACCGCTGTGCAATACCACCTTGCTGCCTTACGCCAAAAAGGCTGACTTCATTCTGGACAAACCGCTGACCACTGTCGGCACAGGCCGCTACAACCTCACGTTAACCAGCAACAACGTCATCGGTAAGGACAACTATGCGCGCATCACCATTGAACGCGAGCAGATCGCCGTAGGTTTCTTCGATAACACCGGAAAAAATCTTCAGCCGGTCACCATTCCATTGACCTGATGGCAGCATGGCTCGTCATGCGGGGCGAAACCAACGTTTTCAAGCCCCCATGACAGCCGGTTTCACTTCGACACTTCAGGTTTTCACTTAGCCGCCGACATATTCTTATAGCACTTGGCCTTCATGTCTCTTGTCAGTCAGTGTCGCAATGATGCAACCTTGCCGCAGGTAACAGTAAAGAGGGCGAGAGCCCGGCGCGATCAGCCTATTCGAAGCGAGTTTCCCTCCATATGAAGAGCCAACCCGATGCCGCCAGCCGTATGGTGGCCGAGGTAGTGACGCAGTTGCCTGTGCCCTCGCGGCTCGGCATGTTGCGTTTCGAACGGCTGAATGAAGCGAGCTGGGCGCTGCTGTTTCTCGATCCCAATTGCGAACGACAGTTCGGCCTGCCGGCGGTGGAGCTCTGCGCTCTGGTCGGCTCGCCCTACGCCAGCCTGATGGAGCCCGAAGCGCGCTATCAGCTGCATGACACGGTTCAGCAACAACTCAGCGAAAGCCCGCATTACCTGATCCGCTACACCCTGCACACCGCCGCAGGCTCCTTGAACCTGCTGGAACTGGGCGAAGCCTACAAACAACACAATCGACACCTGCTGCGCGGCTATCTGCTGGTGGTCGACGGCCTGTTCGAGGGCGAGCAACTGCTGCCGGCCCTGGACCTCGAAACCCAGAACTCTCGCCTGCAAATCGCCCTGGAACTCAATCAGCGCGCCCAGCAGGAACAGCTTCTGCACCTGGACCGGGTGCGCGCCCAGCAGGACTTGATCCTGCTGCTGACCCGCCAGCGCTACAGCAGCAACAACTCCCTGAAAGAAGCCGCCGAACTGATCACTCGCAGTGCCTGTGACATTTACGAAATCGACTGCGCCAGCCTGTGGAACCTCGAAGGTTCACTGCTCGTGCCGATTTCGGCCTATCACCGCGCCAGCCAGGAATACCTGCTGCCAGAGCCGATCAACGTCAGTCTCTTCCCTGATTACCTGGACGCCTTGCACACCGGCCGCGCCATCGACGCCCACAACGCCATGCGCGACCCACGCACCCGGGAAATGGCCGAACACCTACGCCCGCGCGATGTGAATGCGATGCTCGACGCCAGCATCCGCGTCGACGGTCAAGTGGTCGGCGTACTCTGCCTGGAGCAGACCGGTACGCCCCGCGCCTGGCAATCGGACGAAATTGCTTTTGCCGGTGAGTTGGCGGATCAATTTGCCCAAGTCATCAACAACCACAACCGCCGCACCGCCACCAGCGCCCTGCACCTGTTCCAGCGTGCGGTCGAGCAAAGCGCCAACGCCTTTTTGCTGGTCAATTGCGACGGCGTGGTGGAATACGTCAACCCGAGCTTCACGGCGATCACCCAGTACACCACCGAAGAAGTCCACGGCCAGCGGCTGTCGGAACTGCCGGCACTGGAAAACCTCAGCGAGCTGCTGTTCGACGCGCCCTCGGCGCTGGCCAAGAGCAACAGCTGGCAGGGTGAGTTCAAAAGCCGCCGTAAAAACCTCGAACCCTACTGGGGACAGTTGTCGATTTCCAAGGTTTACGGCGACAACCGCGAGCTGACGCATTACATCGGCATCTACGAAGACATCACCCAGACCAAGCTCGCTCAGCAGCGCATCGAGCGCCTGGCTTATACCGATAACCTGACCAACCTCGGCAACCGCCCGGCCTTCATCCGCAACCTCGATGAACGTTTCGCCCGAGACAGCGATACCCCGATCAGCCTGTTGCTGGTGGACATCGACAACTTCAAGCGGATCAACGACAGCCTCGGCCACCAGACCGGTGACAAACTGCTGATCAGCCTGGCCCGACGCCTGCGCAACAGCCTGAGCCCGAGTGGCAGCCTGGCACGGTTCGCCAGTAACGAATTCGCCGTACTGCTGGACGACACCGATCTGCGTGCAGGCCAACAGATTGCCAATCAATTGTTGGCGACCCTCGACAAGCCGATGTTCGTCGACAACCAGCTGATCAGCGTCACCGGCTCCGTGGGCCTGGCCTGCGCGCCGTTGCACGGTCGCGATCCGCAAACCCTGATGCGCAACGCCGGCCTCGCCCTGCACAAGGCCAAGGCCAACGGCAAACATCAGGTCCAGGTGTTCACCGAAGCGCTGAACGCCGAAGCCAGCTACAAACTGTTCGTCGAAAACAACCTGCGCCGCGCCCTGGCCCAGAACGAGCTGGACGTGTTCTACCAGCCCAAGCTCTGCCTGCGCAGCGGTCGCCTGTTGGGGATGGAAGCGCTGCTACGCTGGAACCATCCGGAAAAAGGCATGATCCGCCCGGACCAGTTCATCAGCGTCGCCGAAGAAACCGGCCTGATCATTCCCATCGGCAAATGGGTCGCCCGCCAGGCCTGCCGCATGAGCAAAGACCTGACCGCCGCTGGCCTGGGCAATCTTCAGGTGGCAATCAACCTGTCGCCCAAGCAGTTCTCCGATCCGGACCTGGTGTCGTCCATCGCCAACATCCTCAAAGAAGAAGCGCTGCCGGCAAACCTGCTGGAACTCGAACTCACCGAAGGCCTGCTGCTGGAAGCCACCGAAGACACCCACTTGCAGCTCGATCAGCTCAAGCGCCTGGGCCTGACCCTGGCCATGGATGACTTCGGCACCGGTTACTCGTCGCTCAGTTACTTGAAAAAATTCCCGATCGACATCATCAAGATTGATCGAAGCTTCATCCACGAAATCCCCGACAACCAGGACGACATGGAAATCACCTCCGCGGTGATTGCCATGGCCCACAACCTGAAACTCAAGGTCGTGGCTGAAGGCATCGAAACTGCCGAGCAGTTGGCTTTCCTGCGCCGTCACCGCTGCGACGTCGGCCAGGGTTACCTGTTCGACCGTCCGATCCCCGGCGTAGAGCTGATCGAAAAGCTCAAGCGCTATCCGCGTGGCCCGATCGCCTGACGTTCTTCAGTCATTGCACAAAACCCTGTGGGAACGAGCCTGCTCGCGAAATCGGTGTGTCAGGCAACAATGATGTCGACTGTCACGCCGCTTCGCGAGCAGGCTCGCTCCCACAGGGATAATTGGGCAAACTGGCGGTCTGACTTTCTACATTCAAACCTGACTGAGAGGACTGATCATGGTCTTGCGCTCGGAAATTCTGGTGAACAAAAACGTGCTCCCTACAAAAGAACAAGCTCTGCCTGGCCGTGAAACCCCAATGACCATGCCGGAAAAACACTTCGTCCACGACGCCCCACTGCTGGGCCCGTTCGCGATGGACGTGGATTTCGCAATCTTCGGCCTCGGCTGCTTCTGGGGCGCAGAGCGCAAGTTCTGGCAGCGCGAAGGCGTGGTCAGTACGGTGGTGGGTTACGCCGGCGGCTTTACGCCGAACCCGACGTATGAAGAAGTCTGCTCGGGCCTGACCGGCCACAGCGAAGTGGTGCTGGTGGTCTACGAGCCGGCGAAAGTGAGCTACGAAGAACTGCTGAAGATGTTCTGGGAACTGCACAACCCGACTCAGGGCATGCGCCAGGGCAACGACATCGGCACCCAATACCGCTCGGTGATCTACGCCACCAACCCGACTCAATTGGCAGCCGCCAAGCACAGCGAGCAAGTGTTCCAGGCCGAGTTGACCAAGGCTGGCAAAGGCACCATCACCACTGAAATCGACGAAGCGCCGACGGTCTACTTCGCCGAGGCCTATCACCAGCAGTACCTGGCGAAAAACCCTGAAGGGTATTGCGGGATTGGCGGTACGGGCGTGACTTGCCCGATCTAACCGCTTAAAGCAAAAGATCGCAGCCTTCGGCAGCTCCTACAGGATGTACGTCATCCCGATGTAGGAGCTGCCGAAGGCTGCGATCTTTTGATCTTGCTTGTCGGTTCGCCTTATTCAGCGATCAACCAATCCATCTGCCACCCACCCTGGGTCTGCCCCAGCTTCTTGGACAACCACGGCAGCAACTCACGCAATTCCTCTTCCAGCCCCCACGGTGGATTCGCAATCGCCAGCCCCGAGCCATTCAGGCTGTTCGGCGTATCCAGCGGATGCACCAACAACTCGACCCGCAACAACTTCGGCGCGCCCGTTCCCGCCAGGTCCTGATAAAAACGACGCAACATGCGCTGGTCCTTCACCGGGTACCAGATCGCCGCCACGGTCTGCCGCATCCGGCCAATCGCCTCTTTCAGCGACGCCGCGCAGCGCTGCATCTCATCCAGCTGCTCGAACGGCGGATCAATCAACATCACCGCCCGCTTCTCCTGCACCGGCAACATCGCACGCGGCACATGCCAGCCTTCACCCAGATGCACCTTCACCCGACGGTCGCCGGCCATATTGTCCTTCAGCAGCAAGCCGTCCTCGGGGTGCTTCTCGTTGAGCATCACCCGATCCTGCGGCCGCGTCAGCCGCCGCGCCAACTCCGGCGACCCCGGGTAATAGCGCAACTGGCCATCCGGGTTCATGTCGTGCAGCACCTTCATGTAATCAGCGGTCAACGCCGGCAGATCCGGCTGATCCCACAAACGCGCAATACCTTCCAGGTACTCACCGGTACGGCTCGCCTGATCACCCTGCAGGTCATACAGACCAATGCCGGCGTGAGTGTCGAGATAGGCAAACGGCTGCTCCTTGCGCGACATCAAAGCGATGATGCGGGTCAAAGTCAGGTGTTTGAACACATCGGCGTGATTGCCGGCATGGAAGGCGTGACGATAATTCATGGCTGCTCCTGCGAAGGGCGGGAAGTTTACCTTGTACGGGGCTGGACGTCAGGGGTTCGCAGCCGAGCGGACAGACGAAAACCCGCTGGCGAGGGCGCGTGCGACCGGCACATACTCCCGACCCACCGAGCGACACACTCACCCCAACCAATGACACGGAGTCAAAAAACCGATGCGAATTCTATGGACGGCGTTAGTTTATTTACTGTCGGCAAGCCACGTTTTTGCTGACGAGTCGCACATGGCAGAGGCGCGCCAATCCTTAAAAAATTACGGGCTTAGCCATTGCATTCTCAAGCACTTTAAAGAGAAGTCCGAGTTAGAAGCAGACATCGGGCGATCGGCGGGTGCTTACTCGTTCATGGGTAACGGCATGCATACCGTGATTCAGGATGAAGACACCTTGAAGGTCACACATGATCCTTACATGAATACCCGAATCTACGTATTTAATGCTTATGACAACACCTCATCTGTCAGCAAATACACGGACAAGAAGCTGGTAATGCATGGATGCTTGAGCGTTTATAACTCGCCGGCGTTCGACGCCTTTATCAAGACCCAGGATCAATTCATTACCGAATAATCTTCTGAAAACCGACCATTCAGGTCAGATTAGTGCTGAACAGACTGAGATCCAGATTTTTCAAGCACTGATAATAAAACTCAGCGCTACCGCTGACTTGGTCATGCCTGAAATCAAGTATCTGCTTATAGAGCGACTGAATCGCGGGGTCCTTGATGGATCGCATACTGTCCAGGACAAGACAGATTTCATAAATCCTCTCCTCCCGTTCCTCGTTCATACGCCGATAGTCTTCTCTCGACATAATTCCAAGAAAACGAGAGAAATGAAAAGGTAGACCCGCGTTATTTCTAAACATCCACAGAAACGTCTTTGCCAGCAAGTCTACAAAATATAGCCGTGCCAGACAGGCAGGATCAGCGGCAAAATCCAGCAGACCTCTGACGCCGAAAAACTCAAAGACTGCGATTTCAAAACGTGCTGCATCGCCATCATCGCCACTTTCATAGGCATCGATGATGATATCGCTGTAGGCCCATTCTGCGATTAATTCCCGCGTTAGCTGTTGACCCGACATACCTGCCCTCTTGTTTTCAGGAAACGCTTTTAACGCGCCGCTCTGCGTTCCAGCCACACTGCCGATTCGGGCCTGACACCGATGTGACGCAGAGCGTCACGGGCTGCATTCCCACGCAGAGCGTGGGAATGATCGCTCAGCAGCCCTACTCCGAAGACCGCGCCCGTAACCGCCGCCCAAGAACATCCAGCACATCACACCCATCCCGCAACGGAATGGCACAGAGCAAAGCAAAATCACTAAGAATGAAGGACTGACACTCGATCGAACCGCGCATGGACAAGTTCTCCATCACTTGGGTGACGGCGCGAATTCGGTAGCTGGCAGCGTCATACAAAACATCCAGCGGCGCTTGGGTGTCGACGAACAGGGTAGGCATGTCGTCGCAATTGCTGGTGAGCGCCATGAAGCGGCTTTGGGGATGGGGAATTGGTTTTTCATAGGGTGGATCGGGTGTAATTGTTTTCATTTTTTTAAGACCTTGGAGTATGTATTTGAAGCTACCAACGGCCTTTCCTACGGGCTTGGGTGGCAGCCGTGCGCGGGAGTAGGAAACTGAGACACTCCAACTCAGCCACGCCGAAGCGTGTCCCGCACACAACCGCCGCGAACGATGTTACGGCCACTAATTAAGTGCCGCAATCAAACGACAGCGCTGATGCACATTGGAGTTCAGGGTTCCTACACCCTGCCACTGCTTTTGCAGTGACAGCCAAAGACTATCCATGGAGTTCACTTCGCACCAGTTCATGGAAACCGCCGCGGATTGAAGGAAACTTCCGACGACCTTGCCCAGAAATTTCGCTCATACCTTCATCCGAGGGGTACAGAAAATCTAGAAAGGTCCATAGCTAAGCATGCCAAAAATATGTTCCAACCAAGCTTTACCTGATGGCCACGCATAGGGGTAATAGTAGGAACATCCAATTTCCTCAAACAAAAATATCTGTAATTCCTCTTCACTTTGGATAGTACGCAAAACGACCTGCAACTCGTCCTTCACTTGAGAAATTGTTTCTAGAGATGAGTCTGTAACGAATGATCGAACGACATCATCTTCTGACTCGTGATCACATCGCCAATCTTCATGGAAGTAGCCAGCCAAGAACTGAAATAGCGCCGGAAATCTTGTTCTCATTATTCTGCATACCCTGTATGTATTCGATAACCGTCGGGCATTTCCCTGTCCTTGCGTAAAAGTAGATACACACCGGATACAGGCTTCACGGTAGACGCTTTGCGTCTTAAAACAACGCCTACTGGATAAGGGACCGAGTCACTAATAAGGATCTGGCTATCTTTGCTCTTTATGAATTTTGTTATCACAGCTTTATTGGTCGCTATCACGCTGGACATAGCTTTCTCCGCCGTTGCCCGATCATAGAAAGTAGACGCCCTACCAAGCCACGGCTCATCTTTTAACCTTTGTGCCAGCTGAGCTTCAGATCGACCAATGTGTTTTTCAATAAAGTGCCCTCCCCGAGCCTCATGCGCATCTAAGCCCCCACCAGGAACAATTTCGCTATACGGTCCATCGACCTCTCTATCTCCAGGACACGGGCTGCACGCCAACCCCAACGGATCAACCCACCCCGTCGGATTCGGCGTGTACTGGTACTGGTTCAGCCCACCCGCCAGCTTGATCGGATCCGGCGTCAGGTACCGACCCAACTCCGGATCATAGTACCGATGCCGGTTGTAGTGCAGACCGCTCTCAGCGTCGAAGTACTGCCCTTGAAACCGCAACGGTTGCTCGAGCTGCTCTCCCCCACCGAACGCAAGGCGGGTGACTTTGCCGTAGGCGTTGTACTTCGCCGACCAGACAATTTCGCCACCAAAATCGGTCAGTTCCTGCGGTGTGCCGAGGTGATCGAGTTGGTAGTAAAACGGGCAGGCCTTGCGCGGGCCTTTGCCGTCGAGCATGGCCAGTGGGCGGAAGCTGCCGGGTTCGTAGACGTAGCTGCGGTAGTGCTCGTGGCTGCTTTCGGCGATGAGGTGGTCGCCCTGCCAGAAGAACTCGGTGGTGTTGCCGTCGACGGTTTTGCTGATGCGGCGGCCGAAGGCGTCGTAGCGGTAGCTGGCGCAACGGCCGTCCGGGGTCGTGACGCCGACCAAGCGGTGCTGGCAGTCGTAGCGGTATTCGGTGATGAGCTTTTGCCCGGTGCCGCGGCGCTCGCGGATCAGGTTGCCGAAGGCGTCGTAGTCATAGTGGCGCTCGCCTTGCATCAGCAGGCGGTTGCCCAGCACCTTCGCTGCGCCGGAGCGGTCCTGCATCAGCAGGTTGCCCGCCGGGTCATGGGCGAAGCTTTCCGGTGGATCGTCTCGGGTGTGGCGCACGCGAGTCAGGCGGTTGAGCGGGTCGTATTGGTAATTGCGTTGGCCGTGACGGGTGTCGGCGATGCTGTCGAGATTGCCGTTGGCGCTGTAGGCATAGTCGCGGCGATACAGTGTTTGGTGCTGTTGACTGACAGCGTGGGCCTTCAATCGGCCCTGATCGTCGTAGGCATATTCGCTGAGCACCTGCCCCTGCTGGCGTTGCTGCTCGCGACCGAAGGCAAATTGGTGACTGGTAAGCCGCGCGCCGTTGAGGTCGATGGCCGTCAGCGCCCCGCCCTTGGCGTGGTGGTAATCGAGTTTGCTGCCGTCCGGCAGGCGCAGGCGATGGAGCTGACCGCAGGCGTCGTAGCCATAGCGCAGCGTGCCCCAGCCCTGATGCTCAGTGATCAGTCGGTCCTGCTGGTCGTATTCGAACTCCAGCGGATGGTCGTGGCCGTCGTCGACGCTGACCAGTCGGCCGAGGCTGTCGTAGCGGTATTCGACCTTGATGCCGTCGGGCAGGGTTTTGACCAGCAGGCGTCCGGCCGAATCCCGCTCATACGCCGTCACCAGCTGCGAGCCGTCCTCGCCGAACTCGGTTTTCTCCAGCAGCTGGCCGTTGAGGTCGTAGGCGTACGCCGTGCGTTGGCCGTCGAATCCGGTTTCCTGTCGGATCAAGCCATTGGGCGTGTAGTCCAGAAGATATTTTTCGCCGGATTCGTTTTCGATTTCCGTGAGCAACAGCTGCGCGTTGTCGTAGCGGTACTTCAGCTGGGTGCCGTCGGGATTGATACGGCGGCTGACCAGGTGCAGATCGTCGACGTATTCGTAGCGGGTGACGCGGCCCAGTTCATCGCGTTCTGCGGTGATCTTGCCGTAGGCGTTGTAGCTGAAGGCGCGGCTGGCGCCGGTGGGAAGCGTGGTCTGGATCAGTCGGCCGACGGCATCCCATTGGTACTGGGTGACGGCGCCGTGTTCGTCCTGACGGGTAATCTGCCGGCCCAACGCATCGTAGGAAAACCGCCGATGACCGCCGTCCGGTAGCGTTTCCTCAACCAGCTGCCCCAAGCCATTCCAGACGAAGACATGCCGACTGGTGTCCGGGTAACGGATCGACAGCAGCTGACCTTTTTCGTCGTAGTGATAGTGGCTGACATGGCCGTCAGGATCGGTCGCCTCGGTGATGTCGCCTTGGGCGTTGCGCTGATATTTCCACACGGCTTTGCCGCGAAACCGCGCATGCAGGAAACCGTTGCGGTACTCGTAGGCCGTCGGCTCATCTTCCGGTGGAATCAGCGCGATAAGCCGTCCGACCTCGTCGTAACGGTATTCGGTGACGGCGCCGAGCGGATCCTGCTCAGCAAGCAACCGACCGTTGTCGTCGTAGGCCTTGAGGTGCTCGCCGCCGTCCAGCTCGACCTTGCGCACCAGTCGCGCCTGTCGGTCGTGCTCGTAAATCTCTTCGCTACCGTCAGCGTTTTTAACCAGCACACTGCCGTTGTCATCCCAGGCGTAACGCGCGTCCATCTGCGAAAACGACGCCCAGTGTCGGATGCATCGGGCCGCCTTGCCGGACCGTTCCCACTCCCAGAAGAAACTCGCCCCACCGGTCAGTTGCCGCTGCAGGATGACGTGCTGATCGTCGTAGTCGTAGCGCTCGCTTTCGCCGGCGGCATTGGTTGCTTCGATCAAGCGATGACAAGCGTCGTATCGGTAGGCAACCAGTGTCTGCTCGGTGTGCCAAGCCTCGTCGAGGGTCTGGGCCGGGACAAAAACCTGATAGTCGACGGCGACCAAATGGCCGCGCTCATAGCGCAAGCGCAAGGCACGGCCGGCGCCATTGTCGAGACGTTTGATGCGGTCTTGCCGGTCGCGGGTGATGCGCAGGCGGTTGTCGTAAGCGTCGCTGATGGTGGTCAGCCGGCCGTTTTGAAAGTGATAGAAGCGCGCATCGTCGCCAGCCTGGGCGAGGATCAATTCTTCGGGTTGATCGCCCAGATAAATCGCCGCCCGCGACAGGCTGTTGTGGATCGCCGGGCGTTCACTGTTTGGCAGCGGGAAAGTGGTGCGACGGTTTTCGTGGTCGATCCAGAGGACAGTGTCGCCGTCGATTTCCAGGCGATGGGCGAGGCTGTGACTCCAGCCGAACCCGAGGCCGATATCGATCTCGGCGGCGCTGGTGCGATAGAGCCGGGTGAAGTCGAACGGCAGGATGCCGTCCAGCGCACCGTCGGTCAGCGTGAGCAGTTCTTCGCCGGTGACCATCGACACCGGGCATTTATTGGTCGCGGTTTTATCAACGGAATCGGCGCTGTCGCCGTTGGGGTTTTTCGCCTGATCCGGGGCGTTGTCGTGGTGTTCGTCTTTTTTCAGCGTGGTGTTGCGCCTGGCATCCCACCGCAGCTGCATGCGGCCTTTTTTCATACCGGCCGCGATGCCCCTCGCAGCGACTTTTTTGTAGCGGTCGACGTAGCTGATGAAGCTGTTGATGATCGTGAAAATCGCTTTGACGAGACGCAGAACAGCGCTGAGTAATTGCGCAGCTCGATTAGCCAGCCGCATCGTCAAATAGGCGATACCGGCCCCTGCTGCAGCGAACGTCAGAACGATGCCAATCAGGATGTCGATCAACAGCTGCACCACCACCGTCGACACGGCTTCGGCAGTTTTGCCGGCGATCTCGCCGGGCGGCAGCATGTCCAACCAGAGGCTGGCGGTGCGTAACAGCAGGCACAGCGCCGCTTCGTCACTGGCCAGCAGCTGGGCTTTTTCCATGACATCGGGGGCGGTTTGCGCGAGGTTCTTCAGCGCTGTGGCGCTCTCGCCCAACCGCTCACCAAACTTCCCGGGATCCTTGAGGATGTCCGAAAGCAGGCCGATGCCGTCCCACACGCCCTCGATCGCCGCCCAACTTCCCGCGAGTATTCCATTGCCTGCAGCAACCGAAGACGATTCCGACCACTTAGGCTTAAACGACTTCCATTCATCACGCAGCCACTTCTCAAGTTCCTTCGTCAGCCCGTTGTAGGAAGAGAAAAGATCTTCAACGTGCTGCGGTGTGACTTCGTTGTGGACATGAATGCGGTAGAACTTGCCCTCGTCCCCCTTGAACGTCCCTTTGCCATTTTCATCAAGCGTGACAAGCGTCGTCTCTCCGCTCTCAAGCGCAATCACATCTACCTGAATATTCCCCACGGGGATGTCATAAACCGATTCAAACTTGCTCTCTATCTCTAGCTTTCCACCCTTTGGGCATTGCACCACGGAGGAGAGAAAATCGTCGTCGCCACTGCTCACCGCTGTGCTGGTGCTGCCAAATCGAATGATCCGTTCCATGCCCATCAACGAAGGCAAATCAGCCGCGTGACTGGCCTTGTCCGCCGCCCGACTGAACCAGTGCTTCAACTGTTCGCGATAAAGAGAAAGGGTGCTTGGGAAACTGTCGAGGTCCTGCTCGATACGTACAATCTGATCCATCAGTTCAGCTCCGCCATCAGGTAGTCCACCAAGGCCGTTTTGGGTGCTTGAGGCAGGTCGGACGCCTCAAGAAAGATCGCGACCTTGTGGCGCAAAACACTGTCGGAAAACGCCTCAAAAAGATCAGGACGCTCCTCGCCAAGCCACTTCACCAAGTTGTTGATGCGGGTTGTTGCGGACTCTTCGGCGAGGTGTTTGAGCAGCGATTCGGAAACTTCCCACCACGGAAAAACCCGGGAACTGTTCAACGCTTGGCCACCGATTTCGACCGATTGACCATTGATCAAACAACGCCCGATCACCGGCAGCAGCTGCGTAGCGTTAACCTCGGTTGACCGAAGAATCGACAGCAAATAACGCCCGTCCCAGAAGCGGAAAAACACCGCATTACCGTTGGGCAAAAGGATTTGAGTGAGGCTGCGCAGATGCTCGACCAACACCTCCTGAGGGGCAGAAGAAACCGCCAGCCAACCCCAGTCGCGAGACTCCGTGTTGGCAACCCACTGCAGAAACTCACTGCCAGCAGCGACGATTCCGACATAGGGCATTACCGGTTCCCACTCGGCGTAGGCTGTCTCAGCCCAAATCGGGTTCGGGGTTTGAGCAGTGATCGAGCGCTGCCAGGCTTTGAACGGTTCAGCGGCGCTGGCGTTGCTGAAGATCGCGAGCAGTTGCTCCGACGCTTGCAGCGGCTGCTGTTCCAGCCAGTCGAGAGGTGACAAGTGATCAGGCTGCACAGACACCGTCCTTGCAGCGCTCACACTCTTCACAGAACGGCGCATCACCTTTCAGGCTCATGATCTGCGCCGCGCTGAGCAACGCCGCCGGGGCGGCGGCGAGTTTCAACGGTGTATCCGGCAAGGCCGGCGCAGCTGCCATGGCCGGCATCAACGCGCCCCCCACCTGAATCGGTACGCTACTGAAAATCCCGCCCGGCCCAATGTTGATCCACTGCCCGCCCGCCTGAATCGTCGCGCTGGCCCCGCCGTCGATCACCACTTGCTGGCCGGCGCTGACATGAAATTGCTGACTGGCATTCAGCGCCTGGCTGGTCACCCGAATGTGTCGGTCACCAGCCACCACCAGGTGATCATCCAGTTTCACTTCGGTCTGGCGCTGGCCGTGAGTGATGCGTTGCTCGTCGGCCTTCAGTTCATGGCGAGCGGTGCCGGTGACGACGATGCTGCGGGCGTTATCGACCTGCACTTGTTGATCATTCAGTACGTGTTGGGTCCAATTTCGCTGGGCGCGCAGGTAGATTTCCTCGGCGCCTTTGCGATCCTCGATGCGCAATTCGTTGTAACCGCCACCACCGGGACTGCTCTGGCTGCGGAAGATGCTACGGGTTTTGTCAGCGGGAAGATCGAGCGGCACTGGGGTTGCGGCGTTAGGCAGGCAACCCATCACCAGCGGTTTGTCGGCATCGGCGTCGACGAATCCCACCAGCACTTCCATGCCGACTCGCGGGATCATCACGCTGCCATAACGGTCGTGCGCCCAGCCGGTGGCGACGCGCAGCCAGCAACTGGAGTGTTCATCGAGCTGACCGTCACGGTCCCAGGCGAGCTGAACCTTGACTCGACCGAACTCGTCGCAATGGATTTCACTGTCGGTCGGGCCGGTGACCACGGCAGATTGATAGCCGAGCATGCGTGGTTTTTCCGGCCCGAGTGGAGGGCGAAACGAAACGTCCCACGGTGTTGCCAGAAAGGTATTGCGATAGCCCTGGAAATCATCCGGACTGTCGCTGGTAACCGACTCTTCCAGCACTTGCGGCTGGCGGCCACGGTGTTCGATTTCGGTGATCAACCACAGGTCATTCCATGCCAGACGCGGATGCTCGGCCAGGTGTAGGAAATGCCCGCTGACCAATGCCGATTCGTCGCCACGACCTTCGGCCTGACGGAAGTCGGCGTTGTGGCGTTCGAGTGCTCGTTGGGCCAGATGCTTGCCGTGTTCGCGGTCGGTGAATTGGCCCGGGAAGTGGTAATCCTCGAGTACCGGTCGCAGCTCGCTGTCGAGGCGGCTTTCAAGTTGCAGGCGAGGTTTTTTGAAGTCGTAGTCGCGACGGGTTACGGCTGTCGTCCGGGTTTCCAGTCGCACGTTGAAACGTTTGATGGCCGGCGCATCCGCCGCCATTCCGCTGCCCGGCAGGTATAGCGTCGGCTCGGGCAGACGAGGGAAAACCGTCTGGTCATCACCAAACACCAACAGGTGCCCGTCGAGGCTGTGCTGAAAGTGGTAGTGAATGCCGATCTCGGCACACAGCCGCTGGATGAACGCCAGATCGCTTTCGGCGTATTGCACGCAGTACTCACGCGGGGAGTAGTCGCTGCCGAGCCGGAACTCGAAGGCATCGCGCTGGATGCCGTGGTCCTTGAGGACCTGCGTGATGATCGCCGGCACGCTTTTGTGCTGGAAGATCCGCTGATTGATGCGCTGGCCGAGGTAGGCCAGACGCGGCACGAGGCTGATTTGGTAACCCGTCAGGCGTTGTCCGGAATCGCTTTGGCCAACGCGAAAAATCTGACCATGAATGCCGGAACCCTGCGCATCAAAACTCAGAAATGCCTGACGATGCAGCAGGCTTTCAAGCTCGATGTCGGGCCGTTCGCTGACCAGTTCCAGGTCAAAACGGTAGGGCTGGCTGATGGCTTCCGTGCCCGTGAACTCAAGCACCTTGAGCTCATTCTGGACGCCGTCGATCGTCAACGTGAAACGCGGTTGATTGGCAGGAGCGAACATCCGATGTGTCTCAGCAGAATGAAGGCGGGCGATTCTGCATGAGCAACAAGGGGCATTGATGGAGGGACAGGGAAATCAGATTTGTCCTGCTTTTTTAGAGATTTCTCCTTCACCAATCGGTGTATATGGCTACAGACATCTCCTTCAAAACCACCACCAACCCCTGTGGGAGCGAGCCTGCTCGCGAATGCGGTGGCTCATTCAGCATTGATGTCGACTGATACACCGCTTTCGCGAGCAGGCTCGCTCCCACAGGGATCTGAGACACTTCCCACACACCGGGAAACCAAAAAAAAACGGCCCGCCTCCATAGAGGAAGCGGGCCGTTTTCATGTTCGACGAAAGATCAGAGTCTTAGCTCATCCCGATCACTTGTTCAGGCGGAAATCTGCCTCGGCAGCCGCAAAGCGCTGGAGCATGCCGTGAGTCGGCTCGCCCAGTTTGCTGACGATGTAGATCGCCAGGCTGGCGAAGATGAAGCCCGGGATGATTTCGTACAGGCCCAGCAGTTCGAAGTGTTTCCACACGATCACGGTGATCGCGCCGACCAGGATGCCGGCCAGTGCGCCGTTGCGGGTCATGTCTTTCCAGATCACGGAGATCAGGACAACCGGACCGAACGCAGCACCGAAACCGGCCCAGGCGTAGCTGACCAGACCCAGTACACGGTTTTCCGGGTTAGCAGCCAGAGCGATAGCGATCAAGGCAACCAGCAGCACCATGGCACGGCCGACCCAGACCAACTCGACCTGGGAAGCGGTTTTACGCAGGAAGGTTTTGTAGAAGTCTTCGGTCAGGGCGCTCGAGCACACCAGCAATTGGCAGCTCAGAGTGCTCATCACCGCAGCCAGAATGGCCGACAGCAGCACACCAGCGACCCATGGGTTGAACAGGATCTTGGCCAGTTCGATGAACACACGTTCGTGGTTTTCGCTCACTGGCATGGCCACGGCAGGGTTTGCCGAGAAGTAGGCAATACCGAAGAAGCCGACAGCCACGGTGCCGCCCAGGCACAGGATCATCCAGGTCATGGAGATGCGACGTGCTTTGGCAATCGACTTGACCGAATCCGCGGCCATGAAACGCGCCAGGATGTGCGGCTGACCGAAGTAGCCCAGGCCCCAGCCCATCAGCGAAATCACGCCGATGAAGGTGGTGTTTTTCAGCATGTCGAAGTTGCTTGGGTCTTGCGCTTCGATCGCCAGGAACGTGGTGTCGATGCCGCCAGTGGCCAGCAGCACAATGATCGGCGTCAGCAACAGGGCGAAGATCATCAGCGTGGCTTGTACGGTGTCAGTCCAGCTCACTGCCAGGAAACCGCCAACGAAGGTGTAGGCAATCGTCGCCGCAGCACCGGCCCACAGCGCCGTCTCGTAGGACATGCCGAAGGTGCTTTCAAACAGACGGGCGCCAGCCACGATGCCGGAAGCGCAGTAAATGGTGAAGAACACCAGGATCACGACGGCGGAGATGATCCGCAGCAGGCCGCTTTTGTCTTCGAAACGGCTGGAGAAGTAATCCGGCAGGGTCAGCGCATCACCGTTGTGCTCGGTCTGCACGCGCAGACGGCCAGCAACGAACAGCCAGTTCAGGTAAGCACCGATGATCAGACCGATGGCGATCCAGCTTTCGGACAGACCGGACATGTAGATAGCGCCCGGCAGGCCCATCAACAACCAGCCGCTCATGTCGGAGGCGCCGGCGGACAATGCAGTCACGACGCTGCCCAGGCTGCGACCGCCCAGAATGTAGTCAGAAAGGTTGTTGGTGGAGCGATAGGCCATGAAGCCGATCAGCACCATTGCTGCGATGTAGATCACGAACGTGATCAAGGTTGGATTGCTTACGCTCATTAAGTGATGCCCTGGCTTTGTTTTTATGTAGCGGCAGAGTGTGAAATCGCCGACAAACGGCAACGTTTGTTCAGACGATTTCGGGGCCCGCGCATTTATGACTGATGTTTCCCCAGGAAAGCCATCAGCCGGTGCACCGGTCTTTTATGACCGGTTGCACCTTGGGCGCGAATGCTATTCAACAAAGCAAATAAGGTGCAACCCATTTTTTGAGAATAAGTTGCACCTAGTCGGATTTACCTGAAAAAGCCCTGTTTTTGCTCCCTTTTAGCGCAGTCCTGGGGGTTTACTAGAAGCAAAAGCACCAAGCAGGAGCGGTACGTTCGTACCGGAATTTATTTCCTGACGAGCTGCGTATTATTCCGACAAAAAAAGGGTTGCACCCGGTTGCACCTCGACGGTTGCACGGCTAATCTTGCCGCCAGCTGATGCCACGCGGTCGTGGCAAACATGAGGATAAAAATATGGCTACCACCACCCTTGGGGTCAAACTTGACGACCCGACCCGCGAGCGCCTCAAGGCTGCCGCGACCTCGATTGATCGCACGCCGCACTGGCTGATCAAACAGGCAATTTTCAATTACCTGGAAAAACTCGAGGGTGGTGCAACCCTGACTGAGCTGAGCGGTTTGATCAGCAAAGATGCTGACGACGCTGGCGAAGTCCATGCCGACCACGCGCACCAGTGCTTCCTCGAATTCGCCGAAAGCATCCTGCCGCAATCGGTCCTGCGCGCTTCGATCACCGCCGCTTACCGTCGCCCTGAGCCGGAAGTGGTGCCGATGCTGATCGAGCAGGCTCGCTTGCCGATTGCCATGGCCGAAGCCACCAACAAGCTGGCCGCCTCGATTGCCGAAAAACTGCGCAATCAGAAGAGCGCCGGCGGCCGTGCCGGAATTGTTCAGGGCCTGTTGCAGGAGTTTTCCCTGTCGTCCCAGGAAGGCGTGGCGCTGATGTGCCTGGCCGAAGCGCTGCTGCGCATCCCGGACAAAGGCACGCGTGACGCACTGATCCGCGACAAGATCAGCACCGGCAACTGGCATCCACACTTGGGAAACAGCCCGTCGCTGTTCGTCAACGCCGCCACGTGGGGTTTGTTGCTGACCGGCAAACTGGTCGCCACCCACAACGAAGCCGGCCTGACTTCGTCCTTGAGCCGCATCATCGGCAAGAGCGGCGAGCCGATGATCCGCAAGGGCGTCGACATGGCCATGCGCCTGATGGGCGAGCAGTTCGTGACCGGCGAAACCATCGCCGAAGCCCTGGCCAACGCCAGCAAGTTCGAAGCCAAGGGCTTCCGCTATTCCTACGACATGCTGGGTGAAGCCGCACTCACCGAGCACGACGCCCAGAAATACCTGGCCTCGTACGAACAAGCCATTCACTCGATCGGCAAAGCATCACACGGTCGTGGGATTTATGAAGGCCCGGGCATTTCCATCAAGCTGTCGGCCCTGCACCCGCGTTACAGCCGTGCGCAGTACGAGCGCGTGATGGACGAGTTGTACCCGCGCCTGCTGTCGCTGACCTTGCTGGCCAAGCAATACGACATCGGCCTGAACATCGACGCCGAAGAAGCCGACCGCCTCGAGCTGTCGCTGGATCTGCTCGAGCGCCTGTGCTTCGAGCCGCAACTGACCGGCTGGAACGGCATCGGTTTCGTGATCCAGGCTTATCAAAAGCGTTGCCCGTACGTGATCGACTACGTGATCGACCTGGCTCGCCGCAGCCGTCACCGCCTGATGATCCGCCTGGTAAAAGGCGCGTACTGGGACAGCGAAATCAAGCGCGCCCAGGTCGAAGGCCTGGAAGGCTACCCGGTCTATACCCGCAAGGTGTACACCGACGTTTCCTACATCGCCTGCGCCCGCAAACTGCTGTCGGTGCCGGAAGTCATCTACCCGCAATTCGCCACGCACAACGCCCACACCCTGTCGGCCATTTACCACATTGCCGGTCAGAACTATTACCCCGGCCAGTACGAGTTCCAGTGCCTGCACGGCATGGGCGAACCGCTGTACGAACAGGTTGTAGGCAAAGTTTCCGAAGGCAAGCTGAACCGTCCGTGCCGCGTGTACGCTCCGGTCGGGACTCACGAGACACTGCTGGCCTACCTGGTACGTCGCCTGCTGGAAAACGGTGCGAACACCTCGTTCGTCAACCGCATCGCCGACCAGTCTATTTCGATCCAGGAGCTGGTGGCCGATCCAGTGGCCAGCATCGAGCAGATGGCGACGCTGGAAGGCGGCTTCGGCCTGCCGCACCCGCGTATCCCGCTGCCGCGTGATCTTTATGGTGCCGAGCGCGCCAACTCCAGCGGCATCGACATGGCCAACGAACATCGTCTGGCTTCCCTGTCCTGCGCCCTGCTGGCCACTGCTCACAATAACTGGAAAGCCGCGCCGATGCTCGGTTGCGCCTCCAGCACCGAAACCCCTGCGCCAGTCCTGAACCCGTCGGATCTGCGTGACGTGGTTGGCCATGTGCAGGAAGCGACTGTCGAAGACGTCGACAACGCGATCCAGTGCGCCCTGAACGCTGCACCGATCTGGCAGGCCACTCCGCCCGCCGAGCGTGCCGCGATTCTGGAACGTGCCGCCGATTTGATGGAAGGCGAGATCCAGCCGCTGATGGGCCTGCTGGCTCGCGAAGCCGGCAAGACCTTCGCCAATGCCATCGCCGAAGTGCGTGAAGCCGTGGACTTCCTGCGTTATTACGCGGTGCAGGCGCGCAACGATTTCACCAACGACGCCCACCGCCCGTTGGGTCCGGTGGTCTGCATCAGCCCGTGGAACTTCCCGCTGGCAATCTTCAGCGGCCAAGTCGCTGCAGCATTGGCTGCCGGTAACCCGGTACTGGCCAAACCTGCGGAACAAACTCCACTGGTAGCCGCTCAAGCCGTGCGTTTGCTGCTCGAAGCCGGGATTCCGGAAGGCGTGCTGCAACTGTTGCCGGGCCGTGGCGAAACCGTTGGTGCCCGTCTGGTCGGTGACGATCGGGTCAAAGGCGTGATGTTCACCGGCTCCACCGAAGTCGCTCGTTTGCTGCAACGCAACGTCGCCGGTCGCCTGGATGCTCAGGGTCGCCCTATCCCACTGATCGCCGAAACCGGTGGCCAGAACGCGATGATCGTCGACTCCTCGGCACTGACCGAACAGGTTGTCATAGACGTGGTGTCCTCGGCCTTCGACAGCGCCGGTCAACGTTGCTCGGCCCTGCGGGTGCTGTGCCTGCAGGAAGATTCTGCTGACCGTGTCATCGAAATGCTCAAAGGCGCCATGGCGGAATGCCGTCTCGGCAACCCGGAGCGCCTGTCCGTAGACATCGGCCCGGTGATCGACGCCGAAGCCAAGGCCGGCATCGAGAAACACATCCAGGGCATGCGTGACAAAGGTCGCAGCGTGTACCAGGTGGCCATTGCCAACACCGAAGAAGTCAAACGCGGCACCTTCGTGATGCCGACGCTGATCGAACTGGAAAGCTTCGACGAGCTGCAACGGGAGATCTTCGGCCCGGTGCTGCACGTGGTTCGCTACAAGCGTAAAGACATCGATCAACTGATCGGTCAGATCAACGCTTCCGGCTACGGCCTGACCTTGGGCGTGCACACTCGCATCGACGAGACCATCGCCAAGGTGATCGACAACGTCAACGCCGGTAACGTCTACGTGAACCGCAACATCGTCGGTGCCGTGGTTGGTGTACAACCTTTCGGCGGCGAAGGCTTGTCGGGCACCGGTCCGAAGGCCGGTGGCCCGCTGTACCTGTACCGTCTACTGTCGACGCGTCCTACCGATGCGATCGAACAATCCTTCGCTCGCGGTGATGCCATCGCGGCACCGGACGTTCGTCTGCGTGATGCCATGAGCAAACCGCTGAAAGCCCTGCAAGCCTGGGCTGACAGCAACAAGTTTGCCGACTTGAGCACCCTGTGCGTGCAGTTCGCGGCGCAATCGCAAAGCGGGATCACCCGTGTTCTGGCGGGCCCGACCGGCGAACGCAACAGCTACGCCATCCTGCCGCGCGAACACGTGCTGTGCCTGGCGGAAGTTGAAGGCGACTTGCTGACGCAACTGGCGGCGGTATTGGCCGTCGGCGGTTCGGCGGTATGGCCGGAAGCTGAATTGACCAAGGCCGTGTTCGCACGTCTGCCGAAGGACGTTCAGGCGAAGATCAAACTGGTTTCCGACTGGAGCAAGGACGAAGTGCTGTTTGATGCGGTTCTGCATCACGGCCATTCCGATCAGCTGCGTGCGGTCTGCCAGCAAGTGGCCAAGCGTGCCGGTGCGATTGTTGGGGTTCATGGCTTGTCGCAAGGCGAGACCAACATTGCGTTGGAGCGCCTGGTGATTGAGCGGGCGTTGAGCGTTAACACTGCTGCGGCGGGTGGTAATGCCAGCTTGATGACTATCGGCTAAATCGCAGTCCCTCTGTGGGAGCGAGCCTGCTCGCGAAAGCGGCCTATCAGTCAACATCAATGTTGAATGTGACGGCCTCTTCGCGAGCAGGCTCGCTCCCACAGTTGTTTTGTGGCACCAGCTAAGTCGCCGCGCGGCTCCACCATCACGCTCATCAATCATCCTGTTCACCCCGCCCTTCCCACACCTAGACTCGGCCCATCCCCAAAACAGGTAGGCCGCCATGTCCGAGACGTTGCTCAGTTCCCGCAATCTGGCTTTCGAGCTGTATGAAGTCCTCGATGCCGAGGGCCTGACCCAGCGTGAGCGTTTCGCCGAGCACAACCGCGAGACCTTCGACGCCGCCATCGGCACCGCCCGCAACATCGCCGAGAAGTTCTTCGCCCCGCACAATCGCAAGGGTGACGAGAATGAGCCGCGCTATGAGGACGGTCAGGCAATTCTGATTCCGGAAGTGAAACCGGCGGTGGATGCCTTCCTTGAAGCCGGTTTCCTCAACGCCGCGCGCAGTTTCGATGCGGGTGGCATGCAACTTCCTACGCTGCTGTCCCAAGCCTGCTTCGCTCACTTTCAATCGGCCAACGCGGCGTCGACCTCTTATCCGTTCCTGACCATGGGCGCGGCGAACCTGATCGAAAGTTTCGGCACCGAGGAGCAGAAACAGCGCTTCCTGCAACCGATGATCGACGGTCGTTTCTTCGGCACCATGGCGCTGACCGAACCGCATGCCGGCTCGTCGCTGTCGGATATTCGTACTCGCGCAGAGCCTGCTTCTGACGGCACGTATCGACTCAAGGGCAACAAGATATTTATTTCTGGAGGTGATCACCCGCTGTCGGAAAACATCGTGCATATGGTGCTGGCCAAGCTGCCGGATGCACCGGCGGGAGTGAAAGGGATTTCGCTGTTCATTGTGCCCAAGTTTCTGGTCAACGATGACGGCAGCCTCGGCAAGCGCAACGACGTGTTGCTGGCCGGGCTGTTCCACAAGATGGGCTGGCGCGGCACCACCTCCACTGCGCTGAATTTTGGCGATAACGGTGAGTGTGTCGGCTATCTGGTGGGCAAGCCGCACCACGGCCTGAGCTACATGTTCCAGATGATGAACGAGGCGCGGATCGGCGTCGGCATGGGTGCAGTGATGCTCGGTTACGCCGGGTATTTGTATTCCCTGGAATACGCCCGCGAGCGTCCGCAAGGTCGCGTGCCAGACAGCAAAGACCCGAACACCGCGCCGGTAGCGATCATTCAGCACGCCGACGTCAAACGCATGTTGCTGACTCAGAAAGCGTACGTCGAAGGCTCGTTCGACCTTGGGTTGTACGCGGCGCGACTGTTTGACGACACCACGACGCTTGAGACTGAAGCCGAGCGCAAGCAGGCCCATGAGCTGCTGGATTTGCTCACGCCAATCGTCAAATCCTGGCCGTCGGAGTTTTGCCTGAAGGCCAACGAACTGGCGATCCAGATTCTCGGCGGCCACGGCTACACCCGCGAATACCCGGTGGAGCAGTATTACCGCGACAACCGCCTGAACCCGATCCACGAAGGGACTCACGGCATTCAATCGCTGGACTTGCTGGGCCGCAAACTGGCGCAGAACGGTGGTGCGGGGCTCAAGCAATTGATCCGTCTGATCGCCGATACCGCCGAGCGCGCTCAAGCGTATGAATCGTTAACCGCACTGCGTGAGCCGCTGGAGAAACTGGTGGCGCGGCTGCAAACGGTGACTATTGGTTTGCTGACGGATTTGGGGCAAGGCAAGGTTAATAGCAGCCTGGCGAACTCGGCGCTGTATTTGAAAGTGTTCGGGCACACGGTGATTGGCTGGCGCTGGTTGGAGCAGGCGATTCGCGCTGAGGAAGGGCTTACCAAAGGGAATGTGGCGGATGTGAGCTTCTATAAAGGCAAGCTGCAGGCGGCGCGGTATTTCCTGACGTGGGAAGTGCCGGGTTGTCACCATGAACTGGCGATTCTTGAGGCGCGGGATGATGTGTGCCTTGGGATGCAGGATGAGTGGTTCTGACACCCTTTCACTGATCGTTCCCACGCTCCGCGTGGGAATGCCTCAGGGGACGCTCCGCGTTCCAATGGGACGCGGAGCGTCCCGGGCTGCATTCCCACGCGGAGCGTGGGAACGATCAGTTAGGTAAGTTTGAAGCTACCCATCTGCCGCGCCAAATCATCGGCCAACCGCTGTAACGTCTGACAGTCTTCACGGCACGCTCTGACCTCTCCCGCGGTGGCACGGGCCAGATCAGAAATCCCCTGCACGTTCCGGTTGATCTCTTCCGTCACCGCCGACTGCTCTTCCGTCGCCGCCGCCACCTGATGGTTCATGTCGCTGATGCGCTCCACCTGGCCGGTAATCGCCGTCAACGACGCCCCGGTGCGTTGGCTCGACTCGACGCCCGTGCCCGTTGCCGCTTGCCCGGAATGCATCGACGACACCGCGTTCTCCGCGCCTTGCTTGAGGCTGCCAATCATCTGCTGAATCTCATCAGTCGACGATTGCGTGCGCCGCGCCAACGTCCGCACTTCATCCGCCACGACCGCAAACCCACGGCCCATGTCCCCGGCCCGCGCCGCTTCGATGGCCGCGTTGAGCGCCAGCAAATTGGTCTGCTCGGAAATCCCGCGAATCACTGCCAGCACCTGATCGATGGACGCCACCTGATGGGCCAACTCGCCCACCGCACTGGCAGCGAGGCCAATCTCGTCGGACATGCTTTCAATATGCCGGATCGACCCGCCCACCACTTCCCGCGCCTGCATCGCCTCATCCCGGGCAGTTTGCGAAGCCACCGCTGCATTGCCGGCGTTCTGGGCGATTTCCTGCACAGTCAGGCCCATTTCGTGAACGGCGGTGGCGACCATGTCGGTCATTTCCTGTTGCCGGCCGGAACGCTCTGCGGTGTTGTCCACCACCCGCGCCACCTGGCCGACTGCCGTGCGTAAACGCTCGCTGGTGGTCAGCACTTCGCCGATCATGTCGCGCTGGCTTTCCAGGAACCGATTGAAGCCGCGAGCCAGGTCACCCAGTTCATCGGCGCGACTGGAATCTAACCTGTGGGTCAAATCTCCACCACCGCTACCGATGGCTACCAGCGCCGCTGTTACCTGACGGATCGGCCGCACCAATCCACGGGCCAACAACACCACCAGCATCAGGCAAACCAGCGCCACCGCCAGGCCGATGCCGCTGCTCATCCACATCGCGCGGCGGGCTTCGGCGTAGATCTGCGACTGTGGCACTTCAGCCACCAGGGTCCAGCCCAAGTCCCGCAACGGCAGGCTCAACGCCAGGAAATCTTCGCCATCGCGATCGAAGCTGCTGTGGGTGGCAGCTTGTTGGCCCATGACGGCTTGCGCTGCCGGGGCGCCAATCTGTTCGGCCAAGGAGCGTTTGCCACTGAACTGCGCCTCGGGGTGAACCTGGATCAAACCGTCGGAACGCACGAGATAGACCTTGCCGCGTTCACCGAAGTTGAAGTTGTGGATCAGCTCCGACAGCTCTTTCATGCTCAGGCCGAGCCCGGCAACGCCCACGACTTTGCCGGCCTGCTCGACCTTGAGGTCGATGAACAGCGCCAACTCTCCGGTCGCGGTGTCATTGTCGATATTGAGGGTGCGCGGCTGATTGCTGTCGAGAAACGAATAGAACCAGGCGTCTTTGGGGTTGGAACGGCTGAGGGTCCGGTCCAGGCCTTTTTCCGTGAAGTAGTGGTTGGAAGCAGTGCCGACGATAAGCGCGGTAAAGGCTTTGTGCTCGGCGCGGATGCCTTCCAGATAGGTGACGAAGGTGTTGGTCTGGGCACTGTTTTCGCCCCCGGCCAGCCAGTCGCGCACCATGCTATTGCTGGCGATGTCCCTGGCGGCGGTGAGGGGCTGAACGAGGATTCGCTCGATGTCGTTGCGCATCGCTTCGATGCTCGACGGTAGCGCTTGTTCGACCAGATAGCGCTCGGCGAGACGGTTGACCACGAGGGTATAAATGCCAACCACGATCAGAATACTGACCAGCAGGGCGGTGCCCATGCTCAGGATCAACTGCCATTGAATACTGCGTCGCCAGAACTGCATGGAGCACCCCCAAAGAATAAGAGGCTGAAACACTGCAACAGCCGTGCCGATTGTATACAACGCAATCGACAATTTATTCTTTGGTTGTGCGCAAAGCCGATCAGGCCTGATTGATCGTCTTGGAGATCACTTCAACCGTGGCGCTGACTTGCTCTTGGTAACGGTCGAGTTCCTGTTTGTGCTGCTTCTGCATTTCGATCTGCTGGGAGCACAGATTCATTGCCGCCAGCACCAGCAAGCGGTCACCGATCAGCGTCGGGTACTTCCTTTTGGTGTCGGCCAGCGCAGCCTTCAGCATTAACGCGGCGTCCAGCAGGGTTTGCTCTTCCCCGGCCGGCGCCTTGATCGAATAGTCCTCCCCCAGGATCGAGACGACTTTTACCCCTGCGGCGCCGTGATTCATGCGCTGACTGGGCCGGCGCTAACGCGCTCAACCAGGGCCTGAATGCGTGCAGCGGTGGCACCTTGTTTCTCTTCCTGTTCCATCAGGTTCAGCTGCAGGCTTTCGTTTTCATCCTTGGCCTGGGCCAGTTCTGCGCTCAGGGTTTGGTTAGTGCCGAGCAGGGTCTGGTTCTGTTGCACCAGGTCGCTGACCAGCTGTTCCAATTGGCTTAGGGATGCTTCCAACATTTTGATTTTCCAAGCATTTTCAAGGGGCGCGTACGATAAAGAAAAGTCACCACGGATGCCAGGGTTATTGGGGCGCAAGACCTTGATTTTCCTGGCGGGCGACCTTCCTCGCGAACTTTAAAGACTGTGAATGGCGAATCTGGTTCCTGCACTTCGTCGCCGGAGCGGTTGTGCGACAAAAACGCGCAGGGCCTCAAGACTTTAGTCGTATGACCGATAAGTCACCCATACGTCAGTCTCAGCGCCGCACGGATGCGCTCTTTTCGGTAAACACCATGTCCCTTCGTAATATGAATATCGCACCGCGAGCGTTCCTCGGTTTTGCCCTGATTGGCGGCCTGATGCTGATTCTGGGTGTGTTTGCCTTGAACCAGATGAGCAAGATTCGCGCGGCCGGTGAAGACATCACCTTGAGCAGCGTGCCGAGCATCAAAAGCCTCGACGAGTTCACGCAACTCACCCTGCGCCTGCGGGTGTTGTCCTACCGTTTGCTGGTGAACCGCGAGCCGGACGTCCAGCAAAAGACCATGGATCTGCTGGAAACCCGCAATCAGCAGATTCGAGCCGCTCAGGCGACTTACGAAAAACTGATCACCAGCCCTCAGGAACGTTCGGCCTACGACCAGTACGTGCAGTTGCTCGGCCAGTACCGTCAGATCGAAGACCGGATGAAGACCCTGTCGCGCAACAATCAGGTCGATGAATTGCGCACCCTGCTCAACACCGATCTGCTGACCAACTCCGAAGCGGTGAACACCGTGTTGAACCGTTTGCTGGAGATCAACACTCAGCAGACCCTCGACACCAATCAGCAAGCCGAAGACCAGTACTCCTCGGCCTTCAACCTGGTGGTCACCCTGCTGGTGATCGCGACCGGCCTGACCCTGCTTTTCGCCTGGTTGCTGACCAACAGCATCACCAAGCCGATCGCCAACGCCCTGAGCGCTGCCGAAGAAATTGCAGAAGGCAACCTGACCCGCCCGATCACCGTAGATGGTCAGGACGAAGCCGGCCGCTTGCTGCTGGCCATGTCGAAGATGCAGGACAAGCTGCGCGACACCCTGCAACGGATTTCCGGTTCCGCCACGCAACTGGCGTCCGCCGCTGAAGAGCTCAACAGTGTCACCGACGAAAGCGCCCGTGGCCTGACCCAGCAGAACAACGAAATCGAACAAGCCGCCACCGCGGTCAACGAAATGACCAGCGCCGTGGAAGAAGTCGCGCGCAATGCCGTCAGCACGTCCGAAGCCTCGAAAAATGCCACCACCTCCGCCGGTGATGGCCGTGACCTGGTGCAGGAAACCGTCAGCGCCATCGAACGCATGAGCGCCGATGTGCAGAGCACCGCGACACTGATTGGCGACCTGGCCAACGAGTCCCGTGACATCGGTAAAGTGCTGGACGTGATTCGCGGCCTGGCTGACCAGACCAACTTGCTGGCATTGAACGCAGCCATCGAAGCGGCCCGTGCCGGTGAGGCCGGTCGTGGTTTTGCCGTGGTGGCGGACGAGGTTCGTGCCCTGGCCCATCGCACCCAGCAGTCGACCAGCGAAATCGAACGCATGATCGGCAGCATCCAGAGCGGTACCGAGCACGCGGTGGATTCGATGCGCAACAGTACCGAGCGTGCTGAATCGACCTTGAACATCGCCCGTGGTGCAGGCATGTCGCTGGACACTATTAATAGCGCCATCGTCGAAATCAACGAACGCAACCTGGTGATCGCCAGCGCTGCCGAAGAGCAGGCGCAGGTGGCCCGCGAAGTGGACCGCAATCTGGTGAATATTCGTGATCTGTCGGTGCAGTCGGCGACCGGGGCTAACCAGACCAGTGCTGCGAGCAATGAGTTGTCGCGGTTGGCGCTGGACCTGAACAACATGGTTGGGCGGTTTAGCCTGTAACGGCATGCATCGGCGTCGGCGGGTCTGACGCCTTCGCGAGCAGGCTCGCTCCCACAGTAGATTTGTGTCGGACACAAATTATGTGAACAGCACGGTCCACTGTGGGAGCGAGCCTGCTCGCGAAGGTCCGAAGGACCAAAAGCTTTTTGACAGCATCACATTTCAACAGGTTAGAATCGCTGGCACGCAGACTGCATGGTCAGTTTGCGCCCGCCTTTCAGCTTTCTGGAGTACTGCCTTTGAATGCGACGACCATCAACAGCCTGTTCTTGATCGGCGCGTTGCTGGTAGGTGCAAGCATTCTGGTGAGCTCACTTTCATCGCGCCTTGGTATCCCGATTCTGGTGATCATCCTCGCGGTGGGCATGTCGGCCGGCGTCGATGGCGCCGGCATTATTTTCGATAACTACCCAACGGCTTATCTGGTCGGCAACCTCGCCCTGGCAGTCATCCTGCTCGACGGCGGCTTGCGCACCCGGGTTTCCAGCTTCCGCGTGGCGTTATGGCCGGCGCTGTCGCTGGCGACGGTCGGGGTGTTGATCACCACCGGGCTGACCGGCATGGCCGCCGCGTGGCTGTTCAATCTGAACCTGATTCAGGGCCTGCTGATCGGCGCTATCGTCGGCTCCACCGATGCCGCGGCGGTGTTCTCGCTGCTCGGCGGCAAAGGCCTGAACGAACGGGTCACCGCCAGCCTCGAGATCGAGTCCGGCAGCAACGACCCGATGGCGGTGTTCCTCACCGTGACCCTGATCGACATGCTCGCCAGCGGCCAGACCGGTCTGCATTGGAGCCTGCTCGGGCACTTGATGCGTGAGTTCGGTATCGGTGCTGTCATCGGCCTGGGCGGCGGCTGGCTCATGCTGCAACTGGTCAACCGTATCCACTTGGCCACCGGCCTGTATCCGATTCTGGTTATTGCTGGCGGATTGGTCGTGTTTGCCCTGACCAACGCCTTGCACGGCAGCGGCTTTTTGGCGGTTTACCTGTGCGGCCTGGTCATCGGCAACCGCCCGGTGCGCAGCCGCCACGGCATTTTGCACATGCTCGATGGCATGGCCTGGCTGGCGCAAATCGGCATGTTCCTGGTGCTGGGGCTGCTGGTGACGCCCCACGACTTGTTGCCGATTGCCCTGCCCGCTCTGGGCCTGGCGCTGTGGATGATTCTGTTTGCGCGGCCGTTGTCGGTGATCGTCGGCCTGCTGCCCTTCAAGGCGTTCCATGGGCGCGAGAAGGCGTTCATTTCCTGGGTCGGGCTACGCGGCGCGGTCCCGATCATTCTGGCGGTGTTCCCGTTGATGGCCGGCCTGCCCAACGCCCAGCTCTATTTCAACCTCGCCTTCTTTATCGTGTTGGTGTCGCTGCTGGTGCAGGGCACGAGCCTGCCGTGGGTGGCGAAGCTTTTGAAAGTGACCGTTCCGCCGGAGCCGGCGCCAATCTCCCGCGCAGCCCTGGAAGTCCACGTCACCAGTGAGTGGGAGCTGTTCGTTTATCGCCTCGGTGCCGAGAAATGGTGCATCGGCTCGCCCCTTCGCGAACTGAAAATGCCCGAAGGCACCCGCATTGCAGCCCTGTTTCGTGGCCAGCAATTGCTCCACCCGTCGGGTAGTACGGTGCTCGAAGTCGACGATTTGCTGTGCGTAATCGGCCATGAACACAACCTTCCAGCCCTCGGAAAACTCTTCAGTCAGGCACCGCAACGGGGCCTCGATTTGCGCTTCTTCGGTGACTTCGTACTCGAAGGAGACGCCCAGCTGGCTGCGGTTGCGGCGCTTTACGGGTTGAAAGTGGAAGGCATCGATCCGGACATGTCGCTCGGCCATTTCATTGCCCATAAAGTGGGCGGCGCACCCGTCGTCGGTGACCAGGTGGAGTGGAACAACACCATTTGGACCGTCGCGGTCATGGAAGGGAACAAGATCGGTAAAGTGGGCGTCAGATTCCCCGAAGGAAGTCGCCCCGGTCCGGGACTCTTCCTCTAAACTCCACACTTCGTCTCGTTTTCGATCGGTCTCTATGTCAACCCTGCGCACCTTTTTCATCATGGCCCTGCTGGGCTTGAGTCTTTCTGTCGGTACATTGCAAGCGGCCGAACCGCCGTCCAGCGAAGCCGTGCAGGCGAACCTGGACAAGATCGCCGAACGCAAACTGCCGGAAGCCGATCAGAAAGCCCTGCAGAGCATCCTGCAAAGCACGCTGACACAGCTCAACAACAAGCGTGATTACGAGCAGAAACTGGCCGATCTCAAGCAGCAACTGGCCAACGCCCCAAAGCAGAACATCGAGAACCAGCGAGAACTGGCCAAGCTCAAAGCCTCCAAAGTGCTGCCAGTACCGCAGCGCTATGCCAAAGAGCCTATTCAGCAACTGGAGCAGATGCTCACCGAGCGCTCCACCCAGCAAAGCGATCTGCAGAAAGCCCTGGCTGACGCCAACAGTCTGGTGATTACTGCCCAGACCCGCCCCGAGCGCGCACAGGCCGAAATTTCCACCAGCCAGACACGCATCCAGCAGATCAACAACATCCTCAAGGTCGGCAAAGACGCCGGCAAGACCTTGACCCCTGAGCAACGCGACCTGCTCAACGCCGAACTCGCGGCACTGAACGCCCTGATCCCGTTGCGTCGCCAGGAACTGGCCGGCAACAATCAACTGCAGGACTTGGGCAACAGCCAGCATGACTTGCTCTCGGAAAAATCCGATCGCCTGGATCAGGAAATCCAGGAGCTGCAAAACCTGATCAACCAGAAGCGCCTGGCCCAGTCCCAGGAGACGGTGACGCAGCAATCCATCGAAGCGCAAAAGTCCGGCGGCAGCACCTTGCTGGCTACCGAAAGCGCGGCCAACCTGAAACTCTCGGACTATCTGCTCAAAAGCACCGACCGCCTCAACGAAGTCACCCAGCAGAACCTGCAGACCAAGCAGCAACTGGACAACGTGACCCAGAGCGATTCGGCGCTGGACGAGCAGATCAACGTGCTCAAGGGCAGCCTGTTGCTCTCCAAGATTCTCTACAAACAGAAACAGTCCCTGCCACGCCTCAGGCTCGACCGTGACCTGGCCGACCAGATCGCCGACATTCGCCTCTATCAATTCGAAGTCAGCCAGCAACGGGAACTGCTCAGCAACCCGGCGACCTACGTCGACAACCTGCTGTCGACTCAGCCTCCCGAGCAAGTCACCCCGCAACTGCGCAAGAGCCTGCTGGAACTGGCCACGACCCGCGCCGACCTGCTGGAGCGGCTGAACCGCGAACTCAGCGCGGTGCTCAACGAATCCATCACGCTGCAACTCAATCAGAAGCAACTGCTTAGCACCGCACAAAGCCTGCGGGCGACCCTCGATGAGCAGATGTTCTGGATTCCCAGCAACAAACCGCTGGACCCGGAGTGGATGCGCGCTGTGCCGGAGCGCCTGGAACGTCAGGTCACCACGCTGCCGTGGGCTTCCAGCCTGAGCGAATTAAGTGACGGCCTGACCCAACGGCCGCTGCTGTTCCTGCCCCTGGCGCTGTTGATCGGTGCCCTGCTGTGGCGGCGTAAAAGCCTGTATGCCCGACTGAGCAAGGTTCACCAGGACATCGGCCACTTTAAACGCGACAGCCAGTGGCACACGCCGCAGGCAATCCTGATCAACATTCTGCTGGCGATGCCGGTCTCCCTGGGCCTGGCCTTGTGTGGCCTGGCCTTGCAAATCGACGCCCGCGGACAGAACGCGAACATGGGCGCGGCGCTGCTGCAAATGGCCCAGGCCTGGTTAGTGTTCTACACCGCTTACCGGATCCTCGCGCCGGGCGGCGTGGCCGAACTGCATTTCCGCTGGGAAAAACCTCAGGTCGAATTCCTGCAGGGCTGGGTCCGTCGACTCGGGCTGGTGGTCATGGCGTTGGTCGCGGTGGTGGCAGTCGCCGAGCTGCAACCCGCGACCCTGGCCGATGACGTACTCGGCATGCCGGTGGTGCTGACCTGCTATGCGTTGATGGCCTGGCTGCTCAGCCGCCTGCTGATCAGCAGCCCGACTCACCAGAACGCTTCGCTGTTCCGCAAGTCCGTGGGGATCCTGTTCACCGTCCTGCCTGTCGCGTTGTTCGTGGCGGTGTGCTTTGGCTACTACTACACCGCGCTGAAGCTCAGTGACCGGTTGATCAACACCCTTTACCTGCTGATGTTCTGGCTGGTGATCGAGGCCACCTTCGTGCGCGGCCTCAGCGTTGCGGCACGCCGTCTGGCCTACCAGCGCGCCCTGGCCAAACGCCAGGCTGCGAAAGAGGCCGGTGACGGTGAAGCGGTGATCGAAGAGCCAACCCTGGATATCGAGAAGGTCAACGAACAGTCCCTGCGCCTGATCCGCCTGGCACTGCTTGGCGGTTTCATCGCGGCGCTGTACTGGGTCTGGTCGGACCTGATCTCTGTGTTCTCGTACCTGGATAACGTCACCCTCTACGAATACACCAGCGGCACCGGCGCCAACATGAGCATGGTGCCGATCAGCATTGGCGACATGCTCGGCGCGCTGATCATCATCGGCATCACCTTCGCCCTTGCGCGCAACTTGCCGGGGTTGCTGGAAGTGTTGGTGCTGTCGAAGCTGAACCTGGCTCAGGGCAGTGCCTATGCCACCACCACGTTGCTGTCTTACGTGATCGCTGGCGTCGGTTTCGTCTCAACGCTATCGACACTCGGCGTGAGCTGGGACAAGTTGCAATGGCTGGTGGCGGCGCTGTCGGTGGGTCTTGGCTTCGGGATGCAGGAAATCTTCGCGAACTTCATCTCCGGGATCATGATCCTGTTCGAACGTCCGGTGCGGATTGGCGACACCATCACCATTGGTAACCTGTCCGGTACGGTGAGCAAGATCCGCATCCGCGCCACGACCATCACCGATTTCGACCGCAAGGACATCATTGTCCCGAACAAGACGTTCATTACAGGACAACTGATCAACTGGTCCCTGACCGACACCATCACCCGAGTGACCCTCAAGCTCGGTGTCGATTACGGCTCGGACCTGGACCTGGTCAAGGAGTTGCTGCTCAAGGCCGCGCGCGATAACCCGCGAGTGCTGAAAGACCCGGAACCCCACGTGTACTTCCTGAACTTCGGCGAAAGCACCCTCGACCACGAGTTGCGGATGCATGTACGTGACCTCGGTGACCGAAACCCGGTGCTCGACGAGGTCAACCGCTTCATCAATCGCGAATTCAAGAAACAGCACATCAACATCTCGTTCCGGCAGATGGAGGTTTACCTCAAGAATCTTCAGGGCCAGGAATACAAAATGGTGCCCATCGAGCCGGAAACCAAGACCATCGTTCCCATGGCCGATGGCAAACCTGTGCAAGAGCCGCCGGCCGCCAAGCTCGACTAAGCGGCTTATCCCTAGCAGAATGCTCGGACATTCTGCTGGAGATGGCCCTTGAAAGCCCTCGACGAACTGACCTTCGATAATCGTTTCGCCCGCTTGGGCGATACGTTTTCCACCCACGTGCTGCCCGAGCCGATCGACAACCCGCGCCTGGTGGTGGCCAGCCCTGCCGCCATGGCGCTGCTCGATCTCGACCCTACCGAGGCCGAAACCCCGGAGTTCGCCGAACTGTTCAGCGGCCATAAGCTCTGGGCTGACGCAGTCCCGAGGGCGATGGTCTATTCAGGTCATCAGTTCGGTTCCTACAACCCACAGTTGGGCGATGGTCGCGGTCTGTTGCTGGGCGAGGTCTACAACGAGGCCGGCGAGCATTGGGACCTGCACCTCAAGGGTGCCGGCCAGACGCCCTTTTCGCGCATGGGTGATGGGCGGGCGGTGCTGCGGTCCTCGATCCGCGAATTTCTTGCCTCCGAAGCGCTGTATGCCCTGAACATCCCGACCACCCGCGCGCTATGCGTGATCGGCTCCGACACGCCGGTGTGGCGCGAGAAGCAGGAACGCGCAGCCATGGTCCTGCGCATGGCGCCGAGCCATGTGCGTTTCGGGCATTTCGAATATTTCTACTACACCAAACGTCCCGAGAAGCAGAAAGAACTCGGCGACCACGTGTTGGCCATGCATTTCCCGGAATGCCTGGAACAGCCGGAACCGTACCTGGCGATGTTCCGCGAAATCGTTGAGCGCAACGCCGAGCTGATCGCCAAATGGCAGGCTTATGGCTTCTGCCACGGCGTGATGAACACCGACAACATGTCGATCCTCGGCATTACCTTCGACTACGGCCCGTTCGCCTTCCTCGACGACTTCGACGCCCACTTCATCTGCAACCACTCCGATGACCAGGGCCGTTACTCCTTCAGCAACCAGGTGCCGATCGGCCAGTGGAACCTCAGCGCCCTCGCCCAGGCCCTGACGCCGTTCATCAGTGTCGAAGCCCTGCGTGAAACCCTCGGCCTGTACTTCCCGTTGTACCAGGCCCATTACCTGGACCTGATGCGCCGCCGCCTCGGCTTCACCACGGCCGAAGACGATGACCAGAAACTGCTGGAGCACCTGCTGCAACTGATGCAGAACAGTGGCGTCGACTACAGCCTGTTCTTCCGCCGTTTGGGGGAAGAATCACCGGAACTGGCCGTCGCCCGCTTGCGCGATGACTTTGTCGACATCAAAGGCTTCGATGCCTGGGGCGAGCTCTACATCGCCCGGGTGACGCGTGAAGGCGAGGCGGATCAGGAACAACGTCGCAAACGGATGCACGCCGTCAATCCGCTCTACATCTTGCGTAACTACCTGGCGCAGAAAGCCATCGATGCGGCGGAAGGTGGCGACTATTCAGAGGTTCGGCGGTTGCATGCGGTGCTGAGCAATCCCTTCAACGAACAAGCGGGGATGGATAGCTATGCCGAGCGTCCGCCGGAGTGGGGCAAGCATTTGGAGATCAGTTGCTCTTCCTGAACCCGATCAGATAAAGGTTTCCACCGACACTCCGAAGCGCTCGGCCAACCAGCGGATCTGCCGCAGGTTGAGCTGACGCTTGCCGCTCAAGATCTCGGATACCACCGATTGGGTGCCGACCCCAGGCAGGTCACTCTGAGTCAGGCCGTGTTCGCGCATCAAGTAGCCGAGAACGTCGACGCCGCTGGGCTTCGGCATTGGGTGATGCTTGTGATCCCATTCCTCAATCCAATCACCAATGATGTCCACCAGACTCATCAGGGGGTGCGATTCATCTTCGCCCACTAATTCCAGCAATTCGTCGAGGGACAGGACTAAGTTGTCGTAGTCGTCTTCACTCTTTGGTTTGCGCAGCAGTGGCGAGACAAACTCCCAGTGCTCGACCGCATTTTTAATCAAAACACTCATCCCTTCTCCTCCTTCCATTTTCCCCGGTCATACTCGCGATGATCCAGAACATGCTTGATGTACAGCTTCTGCGACCGGTATCGGACAAAAGCAATCAAGCGCAGCTTGTTTCCCCCGATATCGAATATGTGAAATTCCCCTACCTTGTCGGCCGCAGGAAACATCGCTTTCATTGCCGCAAAGTCCCCTGGATTGTTGCGTTTGACGAGTCGATACCATTGATCGAGCGCATTCGCTGTCTGAGGCCATTTTTCCTTGGCTTCCCAGATTCGTTTTTCAATGAACACATGCATGCAATCTCCTTATCGCATTTTGCTATGGATGAGTTAACCACAGACGGCGAATATCGCAAGATGCGATATTCGTGAGCAGACCAATGGTCCAACCGGCGCCCTCTCAGCCTAGATATACCGTGTCCTTCTGCACGATTGAAAATATGAGCAAACGTCTCCACATAGAGATGATCGGCTTCTTTACAGGACCATCCGCATGACTGACCCACTCCTCATCCCCTGCCCCCACTGCAACGGCCTCAACCGCATCCCAGCCGAGCGCCTCAACGACCATCCGAAATGTGGTCGCTGCAAAGCCGAAGTTCTGCTGAACAAACCCTTCGAACTGAAGCAAAGCGATTACGCCAGCCAGATCAAAGGTGATCTGCCGTTGCTGGTGGACGTTTGGGCGGATTGGTGCGGGCCGTGCAAGTCGTTTGCGCCGGTGTTCGAGCAGGCGGCGGTGCAATTGGCGGGCAAGTGCCGACTGGCCAAGCTGGACAGTGAGGCGAACCAACAGCTGTCGGCGCAGCTGGGGATCCGTTCGATCCCGAGTCTGATTCTGTTCAAGAACGGTCGGGAAGTGGCGCGTCAGAGCGGCGCCTTCCCGTTACCGCAGTTGATGAGTTGGTTGCGCAGTCAGGGCATCTGACCCTGAGTAGTCAGGCGTTTTCCAGCAGGTTGTGCAGCTCCACAAACTGCTGGGTCAGCTTATGACGCGGATCGAGGTGGATCAGCGGCGTGTTGGCCTGGTGGGATTCACGCATGCGCACCGAGCTGCCCAGGTACACCGGTAATACCGGCAGGCCTTCGGCGATCAGTTCGTCGAGGATTTGTTGAGGAAGACTGGCGCGAGCCTGGAACTGGTTAACGACAATCCCTTCGACTTCCAGCCCTTCGTTGTGGTCGTCCTTCAATTCTTCTATTTCCGCCAACAGGCCGTACAGCGCCTGACGCGAGAAGCTGTCGCAATCGAAGGGAATCAGCACACGATCAGCGGCAATCAATGCAGATACCGCGTAGAAATTCAGCGCTGGCGGGGTATCCAGGTAGATCCGGTCGTAATCGCCGTCCAGTTCCTCGAGCAATTTGCGCAGCTTGTTGATCTTGTGTTTGGCCTCAAGCTTGGGCTGCAAGTCAGCCAGCTCGGCAGTGGCCGTGATGACGTGGAGGTTGTCGAACGGGGTTTCGTAGATATCGACCTGGTTTTTCTTGGAGAACGGTCCGGCAGACAGGGTCTGTTTGAAAAAATCGGCGATTCCCATCGGAATGTCACCACCGGTGAGCCCCGTCAGGTACTGAGTGGAGTTGGCCTGGGCATCGAGATCCACCAAGAGGGTGCGATAGCCCTCGCTGGCGCTGACCGCCGCCAGATTGCAGGCAATGCTGGATTTGCCTACGCCACCTTTCTGATTGAACACCACGCGCCGCATGTCAAAACCCCCGGGTCTCAAAGAATGACCGAGTGTAGTAGTCCACAGCGTCGCTTAGCTACCTCGCTGGCATAGGGACTACACAGTCAGGTGCAATCTCACGCTAAAAAAACCGTGAACTCGTGCACTGCTTGCTGACTGAGCCGGCAGATCGGCCGGCCGAAATGTGGATAATGGCCAAACGACAGCCACGCACGAACCAACCGGTACATTTCATTGAGCAAAATGTAACCATCATTTGCTACACGCCCGCAGCAACGGGATAATGCGCGCCACTCGGCGCGAAGCGCCACGTAAGGTAGTTCGCGTTTTTTGCGACTCACCGCGTCAAGGAAGCCCGCAGGGGCGGGATGAATGTCTGTGATCAATTTCAACATCGCCCAATGGCGCGCGTGGGCCCCTGGGCTCGAAAGCGTGGACGATTGGCAAGCCTGGAGCCGACAACCGGTCGTGCTTGCGAGCAGCGATGCTGCACCCGACGTCTCGTTTCTGCCGGCCATGCAGCGCCGGCGACTCAGTCGTCTGGCGCGGATGGCGTTCAGTGTCGGCTGGCCCTTGGCCGATGGCCGCCAGGATCTACCGTTGGTCTTTATTTCTCGCCACGGCGAAACCCCGCGCACCTTCGATATCCTCAGCGATCTGGCTACCGATCAGCCGCTGTCGCCGACTCAATTCAGCCTGTCCGTGCACAACGCGATCATCGGCCTGTGGTCGATCATGCGCGGCGAAACCAGCGAAATGACGGCCCTCGCTGCAGCCGGCGATGGCCTTGAGCACGGCATGCTAGAGGCCGCGGCTTTGCTTTCCGAGGGTGCTCCCGCGGTACTGCTGATCGTCACCGAAGAGCAACCGCCCGAAGCCTACTCGACCTGGATCGACGACGTGCCATTCCCTTACGCGGTCGGCCTGCTGATCACCCCCGGAAACGACTGGCAGTTGTCCCTGAACAGCGCCGCGGATGCGTTGTCCAAAGCCCACTGGCCCCATGCCCTGAACCTATTGAGTACCCTGCTCGGCCAGCAGACAACCTGCCAACATGCCTGGAAAAATCGTGTATGGACCTGGCAACGCAACCTGTAACCGAAAAAAACCGCGACGCCTATTACTGGCGCCTGCTGGCTACCGCCGCAAGCTTCACCCTGTTCGGGTTGGGCGGGCTGTGTCTGCGATTGGTGGTTTTCCCGCTACTGAACTGCCTGCCCGGCGATGCCCGGACACACCGGCGGCGAGCGCGGCACACCGTCGCCCGCCTGTTCTGGTTTTTTGTGCGATTCATGGCTCGCACCGGCGTGCTGACTTACGACATCCAGGGCGCCGAAAAACTCGGTCGGCCGGGGCAAATGATTGTCGCCAATCACCCCTCGTTGATTGATGTGGTGTTCCTGATCGGCCTGGTGCGCCACGCCAACTGCGTGGTCAAGAAAAGCCTCTGGGAGAACCCTTTTACCCGCGGCCCGCTGCGCTGCATCGAATACATCAGCAACGACGGCAGCATGGACATGCTCGATGCCGCTGCCGACGCGCTGAAAAGCGGCCAGACCCTGATCATCTTTCCTGAAGGCACCCGCACTCAGCCCGGTCAGGCGCCAGCCTTTCATCGGGGTGCTGCGGCAATCGCACTGCGCGGTGCGAAAATCCTCACCCCGGTGATCATCAAGGTCAGCCCGACCACATTGACCAAGGCCGAGCCCTGGTATCGGATCCCCAAACGCCGTGTGCACTTCAGTTTCCGTGTCGGGGCCGATATAGATCCACAAGCCTTCGCCTCGCTGGGCCCTGCTCCTCAGGCCTCGCGCAAGCTCAATGACTATTTGCATCATTACTATATTAAGGAGCTCGCCGAAGATGAGCGATCTACACCGTGAAATCAAAGAACTGATCATCGACGCCCTGGGCCTTGAAGACATCAGCGCACAAGACATCGGCGACGACCAGACACTGTTCGGCGAAGGCCTGGGCCTGGATTCGGTAGACGCTCTGGAACTCGGCCTGGCCATCCAGAAAAAGTACGGCATCAAAATCGACGCCGACGCCAAAGACACCCGCAATCACTTCAGCAACGTGGCGAGCCTTGCGGCGTTCGTCACTGCAAAACAGGCAGCTTGAGACCGGACCATGCAAACTCGTGACGACATCTTCAACACCCTGCGCGATGCTCTGGTCGAACTCTTCGAGCTGGAGCCCGAGCGCGTAAGCCTCGAATCCAACCTGTATCAGGACCTGGAAATCGACAGCATTGACGCGGTCGACCTGATCGACCACATCAAACGCCAGACTGGCAAGAAAATCGCTGCCGAAGAGTTCAAATCGGTGCGCACCGTCAGCGACGTGGTCGAGGCGGTCTACCGTCTGGTTCAGCCGGCCGCATGAGCCGACTGATCGGCCTCGGCCTGCTGCTGGCGGGCCTGCTGTACCCCTTCGCGGTGTATTTCGGCATGGAGCACTTTGCCCCGTGGCAGTTCGGTCTGCTGCTGGGCAGCCTGTGGCTGGCCCGGGCGCTGTTCGGTGCACGCAAGCCTGGCAGTCTGTGGATGGCGATCACCGCGATTGCTTTTTGCCTGTTACTGGCGTTGTTCGACAGCCCGCTGCTGTTGCGCTGGTACCCGGTGCTGATCAGCGCGTTCATGCTCGGGCTGTTTGGCCTGAGCCTGAAATACGGCCCGCCGATCATCGAACGCTTGGCGCGTTTGCGCGAACCGTACCTGCCGGCCAAGGCGATTGTTTATACCCGCCAGGTGACGATCGTCTGGTGCGTGTTTTTCTTCTGCAACGGTTTGCTCGCCGCCGCCCTGACCCTCTGGGCGCCGCTAAGTTGGTGGATGTTGTACACCGGCCTGATTTCCTACGGATTGATGGGCCTGCTGTTTGCCATTGAATGGCTTATACGACAACGGGTACGAGGCCACCCATGAATTGGATAAAACTTGAGCACCTGTTGCTCAAGGCGCAACCGGAACGTGCCGTAACGGCCGAACCGGCACTGAATCACGCACAGCTGTGCGAACAGGCGTTATGCCTCGCCGCGGGCCTGCAAGCCCAGGGTGTGCGGCACATTGCCGTGCACCTTGAGGACGCCGCTGACCTGGCGATTGCCCTGCTCGGTGCCTGGCGCGCCGGGGTCAGCGTGCTGCTGCCCGCAGACCTGCAACCCCAGACTCGCCAGCGCTGGTCGACCGAAGTCGATCTGTGGCTGACCGATCAGGCCGATGACGCGCACCTGAGCGATTACCGGCATCCGCCGTTGATGGCGGCCGTGCTGGATCTGGATCGCTGTTCGCTGAGCCTGTGCACGTCCGGCTCCAGTGGCGAGCCCAAGCGCATCGACAAAACCCTGCGCCAACTGGCCAATGAAGTCGAAGCGCTGGAGCAGCTCTGGGGTACCGATCTTGGCGAGGCCTGCATCATCGGCAGTGTCGCTACCCAGCATATTTACGGATTGTTGTTTCGAGTGCTGTGGCCGCTGTGCGCCGGGCGCTCGTTTGTGCGCAAGCAGCTGGCATTCCCTGAAGACCTGCAGCGCGCCAGCCGAGAACACCCGGCGTTTGCCTGGGTCGCCAGCCCGGCGCTGCTCAAGCGCATGGGCGACAACCTCGACTGGCCTGCTTTAAGTGCGGTTCGCCGGGTTTTTTCCTCCGGCGGAGCCCTGCCGGCCGAGGCCGCACAAAGCCTTCAGCAACGCCTGCAGCAATGGCCGACAGAAATCCTCGGTAGCTCGGAAACCGGCGGCATCGCCTGGCGTCAGGGCCTCGCGCTCTGGCAGCCCTTTGCTGATATCGAGCTGAGCCAGGACAGCGACGGCGCCTTGCTCATTGCTTCGCCGTACTTGCCGCCCGGGCATATCGAACACACCGCGGATGCCGCGCGAATCGCTGCCGATGGCCGATTCGAACTGCTCGGACGGCTGGACCGGATCGTCAAACTGGAAGAAAAACGTATCTCGCTACCGATGCTGGAACAGGCCCTAATGGCCCACGACTGGGTCGCCGAAGCGCGTCTTGGCGTGGTTCAGGAAAACCGCGCTTCGTTGGGTGCGCTGCTGGTGCTGACCGAATCAGGCCTGCATGCCTTGCGCAATCAGGGTCGACGCACCCTCACACAAGAACTGCGTCAGCATCTGAGCCAGCATTGCGAAGCCCTGGCCTTGCCACGACGCTGGCGCCTGCTGCGGCAACTGCCGCTGAACGCTCAAGGCAAACTGCCCCAGGCCAACGTCGAAGCCCTGTTGCTGGCGCCGCGTCCAAAAGCGCCGCAAGTGCTGGAGCAGGTCGAAGTCGATGGCGAGTGGAGCCTGCAACTGGCGGTACCACCCGACCTCGCCTATTTCAGCGGCCACTTCCCCCAGGCGCCGGTATTGCCCGGTGTGGTGCAAGTCGAGTGGGCGCTCACCCTGGGTCAGCAATTGATGGACCTGCCGGCAAAATTCGCCGGTATGGAAGTGCTGAAATTCCAGCAACTGGTACGCCCTGGCGATGAAGTCCAACTGCACCTGCGCTTCGATCCGACGCGCAGCAAGTTGTATTTCACCTATCGCAACGAGACCGCAACCTGCTCCAGCGGGCGGATCTTGCTGGAGGCAGCAAGTGATGCATAACCTTGGTGAGTGCTGCGCACTCAATCGCGAGCAGGCTCGCTCCCACACTGGATCTGAGCCCTACACGAATCCCCTGTGGGAGCGAGCCTGCTCGCGATGCAGGCGCCTCGGTGCTTCAGGCGAAACCCAACATGCATAACCCCTGCGCCGTCATCCCGGTCTACAACCACGAAACCGCCATCACCACGGTGGTTGATGCGGTGCTCGCCAGTGGCCTGCCGTGCATTCTCGTGGACGATGCCAGCAGCCCATCCTGTGCAAAGGTGCTTGATCAACTGGCCCAGCGCGACAAGGTGTTCCTGATCCGACTCGCCGCCAACCAGGGCAAGGGTGGCGCGGTCATGACCGGTTTTCGCGAAGCCTCGCGCCTGGGTTTCAGCCATGCCTTGCAGGTGGACGCCGACGGTCAACATGATCTGCAAGACGTCCGGACCTTCATCGAATTGTCACGCGCCCATCCCGAGGCGGTGATCTGCGGCTATCCGCGATACGACGCCAGCGTGCCGAAAGGTCGCTTGTACGCCCGTTACCTGACTCACGTCATGGTCTGGATCAACACCCTGTCCTTGCAGATTCGCGACTCCATGTGCGGCTTCCGCGTCTATCCGTTACCACCGACCCTGGCGCTGATTGATTCGGCGAAGATCGGCAAGCGCATGGACTTCGACTCGGACATTCTCGTACGCCTGGCCTGGCGCAATCTGCCCATGCAATGGCTGCAAACCAGAGTCCATTACCCGCTGGATGGCGTCTCGCATTTCCGCCTGTTCCACGACAACGTGCTGATTTCGAGCATGCACACGCGGTTGTTCTTCGGCATGTTGCTGCGTGCTCCGGTCATCCTCTGGCGACGGTGGCGGACATGAGCACTGAAACGGACAAAAAACACTGGGCCGACCGCGAGGAGCGCGGCAGCTTCTGGCTGATGAAATTCACCGCACTCTGCGCCAAAGTGCTCGGCCGTCGGCTGCTGAGCCCGCTGCTGTATGGCATAGTTCTGTACTTTTTCCTGTTCGGTCGCAGCGCCCGTCGTAGCGCCTGGCAATACCAGCAGAGGCTCGCCGACTGGAGTGGTCGCGACGAATTGCGCCCGACCCATTGGCGGGTGTTCGGCCAGTTCATGGCCTTCGCCGACTCCATGCTCGACAAACTCGACGTGTGGAACGGCAAGTTGAGCATCGAGCAGATCGAAATCATCGACCCGGCCTTGCTGCGCAATCAACTGCGCGGCACCCGCGGGCAGATGCTGGTAGGCGCGCATTTAGGCAATCTCGAGGTCTGCCGTGCGCTGGCCGAGATTGGCGAAAAAGTCACGATGAACGTGCTGGTGCACACCAAGCATGCTGAGCAATTCAACCGCTTGCTGGGTGAAGCAGGCGCGACCAATCTGCGGCTGATTCAGGTCAGCGAGCTGGACCCGCTGATCATGCTGCAACTCCATGAACGCCTTGAACGCGGCGAGTGGCTGGCGATTGCCGGCGACCGCGTGCCGCTGCATGGCGGGCGCAGTGTGACGGTGGATTTCCTTGGCCATCAAGCCGCATTCCCTCAAGGACCGTGGTTGCTGGCCGGTCTGCTGAAATGCCCGATCAACCTGATGCTGTGCCTGAAGAAGCCGACGGGCGACTATCGACTGACCCTCGAACCGTTCGCCGAGGCCGTGGTGTGGAAGCGCAGCGACCGCGAACAGGTCATTCATCAGTGGGCCTCCCGCTATGCCGAACGCTTGGGTCACTATTGCCTTGAAGCGCCCCAACAATGGTTCAACTTTTACCCTTTCTGGAAGACCGATGACGACGCCAACGCTTGAGCCGGTAACCTTCGGCGAACTCCCTTTGCGCATCGAAGACGTGCTGGCCCTGGCCAACCGTCAGGTGCCGACGCAGTTGCAAAGCGACCCTGCGTACCGCGAGCGGATCGCCAAGGGTGCGCGATTCCTTGACTCCCTGCTGGACAAGGAAGGCGTGATCTACGGCGTGACCACCGGTTACGGCGACTCTTGCGTGGTCGCGGTGCCGCTGCATCACGTCGAGGCATTGCCCCGTCATCTGTACACGTTCCACGGCTGCGGGTTGGGCAAACTGCTTGATGCGCAGGCCACTCGCGCGGTGCTGGCGGCACGTTTGCAGTCGCTGTGTCACGGCGTTTCCGGGGTGCGCGTGGAGTTGTTGGAACGCCTGCAAGCCTTCCTCGAACACGACATTCTGCCGCTGATTCCGGAAGAAGGTTCGGTGGGTGCCAGCGGTGATCTGACGCCGTTGTCCTATGTCGCCGCGACCTTGTCCGGCGAGCGCGAAGTGATGTTCCGTGGCGAACGCCGACAAGCGGCCGACGTGCACCGCGAACTGGGTTGGGAGCCGCTGGTATTGCGCCCCAAAGAAGCCCTCGCCTTGATGAACGGCACCGCCGTCATGACCGGTCTCGCGTGCCTGGCCTACGCCCGCGCCGATTACCTGCTGCAACTGGCCACCCGCATCACCGCGTTGAACGTGGTCGCGCTGCAAGGCAACCCCGAGCACTTCGACGAGCGCCTGTTCGCCACCAAACCGCATCCGGGGCAGATGCAAGTCGCCGCGTGGCTGCGCAAGGATTTGGCGATCGACGCGCCGACCGCGCCACTGCATCGCCTGCAAGACCGTTATTCCCTGCGTTGTGCACCCCATGTCCTCGGCGTATTGGCCGACAGCCTGAACTGGCTGCGCTCGTTCATCGAGATCGAGCTCAACAGCGCCAACGACAACCCGATTATCGATGCCGAAGCCGAGCGCGTGCTGCACGGCGGGCACTTCTACGGCGGCCACATCGCGTTCGCCATGGACAGCCTGAAAAACCTGGTGGCCAACGTCGCCGACCTGCTCGATCGTCAACTCGCCCTGCTGGTGGACGAGCGTTACAACCATGGCCTGCCGAGCAACCTGTCCGGCGCCACCGCTGATCGCGCGATGCTCAATCACGGCTTCAAAGCCGTGCAGATCGGCACCAGTGCATGGACCGCCGAAGCGCTGAAAAACACCATGCCGGCCAGCGTCTTCTCGCGCTCCACTGAGTGCCACAACCAGGACAAAGTGAGCATGGGCACCATCGCCGCCCGCGATGCGATTCGTGTGCTGGAGCTGACCGAACAGGTCGCTGCCGCCACTCTGTTGGCCGCCAACCAGGGCGTCTGGCTGCGCAGCAAGGCCGAGGACGCGCGCCCGCTGCCGCCAGCCCTGGCCGCCATGCACGAAGAACTGGCCAAGGACTTCCCGCCGGTCATCGAAGACCGCGCGCTGGAAGGTGAACTGCGCCTGTGTCTGCAACGCATCGCCGAGCAACACTGGAGGCTGCATGCGTAGCAAGGGAGTGCTTCACACCGATACGGAAATCCTCGTGCCGTTCTTTGATGTCGACACCATGAACGTCGTCTGGCACGGCCATTACATCAAATACCTGGAAGTCGCCCGCTGCGCACTGCTGGACAAGATCGGCCACAACTACACGGCCATGGTCGAGTCGGGTTACGCGTGGCCGGTGATCGATCTGCAATTGCGTTATGTGCGCGGCGCCGTGTTCGGCCAAAAGCTCAACGTACGCGCCAATCTGGTGGAATGGGAGAACCGTCTGAAGATCAGCTACCTGATCAGCGATCTGCAAACCGGCGAACGCTTGACCCGCGCCAGTTCCGTGCAGGTCGCCGTCGACATGAGCAGCCGCGAGATGCAGTTGGCCTCACCCAAGGTATTCACCGACGCTGTTGAAAGGATGCTCGCATGAACCCGTTCTTCAAATGCCTCGGCGCGTTGGCGCTGCTTGGGTTGTCATCGATCGCCAACGCCTTCGATCTGCAACAGCTCAGCGATCAACTGGCCAAGCCTGACGTGATCCACGGCAACTTCATCCAGGAAAAACACCTGCGCGCCCTGCCCCAGCCGCTGACCAGCAAGGGCACTTTCGTCCTCGCTAAAAACCACGGCTTGCTCTGGCTGCTGAAAACCCCGCTGCAACAGGATTACCGCATCAGCGACAAAGGCATTGCCCGGCGTGACGCCAACGGTTGGCAAATGCTGCCGAGCAAGAGTGCCGGCGCCGAGCAGAACCGTTTGTTCCTCGCCGTACTGCAAGGCGACAGCAGCGGGCTGCAACGGGATTTCGAGCTTTCACTGAGCGGCGACGCGCAGAACTGGAAGCTGACGCTGACCCCGCGTTCCATGCTGCTCAAGCAGGTGTTCACTCAGATCAACATTGACGGCGGCGAACTGGTGCACAGCATCGAGTTGCTCGAAACCCAAGGCGACAGCACGCTTTTGCGCATGCAGGACAGCACCAGCGCCCAACCGTTGAGCGACGCGGAGCAACATGACTTTGCCGAGTGAACGGAGTCTTCCACGGCTGTTTCTGATCCTGCTGCTGGCGGTGCTCGCGCTCGCCGGTTGGCAATGGCGTGACGGCGCACCGCTGTCGGCCAACCTGATGGAACTGGTACCGGGCACGGCGCCAGATGCGCTGGAACTGCGCGCCGAACAACGCATGCAAGAACCGCTGAACCGCGAAATGCTGGTGCTGGTCGGCCACACCGATCGCCAGCAAGCGGTCGCCATGGCGCAGAAACTGGGGGAGCAATGGCAAGCCAGCGGCTTGTTCGAGAAGGTCCAGTGGAACCTGCAAGCCGACCTGCCGGCGCTGCGTACGCAACTGCTGCAAGGCCGACTGGCAATGCTCTCAGCGGCTGACCGACAGCAACTGATCGAGCATCCCGACGCCTTTATCCAGCAGCGAGTACAAGCACTGTTCGACCCCTTCACCGGTTTCAGTCTGGTGCCGAGCCAGGATGACTGGCTGGGCCTGACCGGGCGCATCCAGAACAGCCAGCCGCAGCACGGTTCGGTGCAATTGGACATCGGCAGCGGTGCGCTGGTCGCCGATGCCGACGGCAAGAGTTGGGTGCTGCTGCGCTCGCGCACCACGGGCAACGCCTTCGACATGAACCTGCCGCTGCAAGTGGCCGACCTCCTCCAGCACAGCCGTGAAGAAGCCGCCCAGGCAAACGTTCAATTGCTTGCCGCCAGCGGCTTGCTCTATGCGGCCAGTGGGCAAAAGCAAGCCACCCGGGAAATGACCTGGGTCGGTGGCGGCGCCACGGCGGGTATTCTGTTGCTGTTGCTGCTGGCCTTCCGGCGCTGGCGGGTGTTACTGGCCTTCGTCCCGGTGCTGGTGGGCATGCTCTTCGGTGCGGTGGCTTGTGTGGCGCTGTTCGGCCATATGCATGTGATGACGTTGGTGCTCGGCTCCAGCCTGATCGGCGTAGCGGTCGATTACCCGCTGCATTACCTGTCCAAGAGCTGGAGCCTGAAGCCCTGGCACAGTTGGCCGGCCCTGCGCCTGACGTTGCCGGGCCTGACGCTGAGCCTGATTACCAGTTGCATCGGTTACCTGGCCCTGGCCTGGACACCGTTCCCGGCGCTGACCCAGATTGCCGTGTTCTCTGCCGCCGGTCTGCTCGGCGCTTATTTGTCCGCGGTGTGCCTGCTGCCGGCACTGCTCAAGGGTACAGACCTGCGTCCAGCGCAGTGGCCGCTGCGGGTGGCCGAGTATTTGCTGGCGCTACGTGAAACGCTGCTCAAACTCGCGAGTACGCCGGTGCTGCTGGCGCTGCTGATTGCCTTTTGTGTGGGCGGCCTGTTGCAACTCGACACCAAAAACGACATTCGCCAGTGGGTCGGTGCACCGCAGCAACTGACTGACGAAGCACAAACCATTGCGCGCATCACTGGTTATCAGCCGACCAGCCAGTTCTTCCTGGTGCGCGCGGCCAATCAGCAGCAACTGCTGGAACGCCAAACCGCGCTGAGCGAGCGGCTGGATCAGCTGGTCAACCTGGAAAAACTCCAGGGTTATCTGTCGCTCAATCAATTGGTCAGCCAACCCTCCGAACAGCGGAAAGTGCGTGAAGCGCTGAACAAATTGCCGCAGTTCTGGCAACCACTACTCGATGTCGGCGTGCCGGCGGAGGCGCTGCAAGCAGAGCTCACGAAGTTGCAGGCACTGCCCACCGAAGACATCGACGCTGCGCTGGTCGGTCCGTTGGCCGAGCCCTATCGCACGCTGTGGCTGGGACCGACCGATGACGGCGTAGCAGCGATGGTCAGTCTGCAAGGCCTGAACAGTCCCTCTCTGCTGCGAGTCCAGGCGCTGGATTTACCGGGTGTGGAACTGGTGGACCGCCTCGGTGAGTTGAACAAAGTGTTCGCGGACACCCAGATCAGTGCCGCAGAGTTGAAACTCGCTTCCTGTGTGCTGATCGTGCTGGTGCTGATCCTGCCGTTCGGCTTCGGCGGCGCGCTGCGAATCGTCGCCCTGCCGCTGCTGGCCGCGCTGTGCAGCCTGGCCAGTCTCGGCTGGATGGGGCAACCGCTGACGCTGTTCAGCCTGTTCGGCCTGCTGCTGGTGACGGCCATCAGCGTCGATTACGCGATCCTCATGCGTGAACAGGTCGGCGGCGCTGCCGTGAGCCTGCTGGGCACCTTGCTGGCGGCGCTGACCACCTGGCTGTCGTTCGGGTTGCTGGCCGTGTCCAGCACGCCGGCGGTGAGCAATTTCGGTCTGTCGGTGAGCCTCGGCCTGGCGTTCAGCTTTATCCTTGCACCTTGGGCCGGACGCCAGGTTCACGCAGCCCCGGTCACGGAGTCGGCAACATGATGATCGCCGTGTTCTGGGTCATGGCCCTGGCGCTGTTCGCCGTGGCCACCCGTGTCGGTCGTCACTTCGGCGTGATCCCGATTGTCAGCCAGTTGCTGCTGGCCACCTTCGGCCTGCCGCTGCTGATGTACTTCTGGATCGAACCCCAATGGCAATTGAGCGGCGCCGCACTGGTCGCGCCGGCCTGGCTGAAAAACGTCTACAGCCTGAGCTTTGCCTTGTTGCTGGGGCACATTCTCAGTGACGTGATTGACCTGCGACTCGACCGTCAGAGCCTGAAAATCGCCCTGCCGAGTTTCTGTATTCCGTTTGCCTGCGGTCTTGCGACAGCGGTGTGGCTGCTACCGCCGCAACCCTGGATCAGTTCATTGGCGGTCGGCCTGCTGTTCGCCATCACGGCGATTCCGGTGTTGTATCTGTACCTGCGGCACATCAAATACCCGCCTGCCGCCACCCGGCGACTGGTGCAGACCGCGATCCTCATCGACCTCACCTGTTGGACCCTGTTCGCCATCGCGCAGGGCAGCCTGCACCTGAGCAGCCTCTTGCTGCCGCTGGCCGGCGCCTGCCTGCCGTTGCTGCTGCGTCTGCTCCGATTGCGCCAACCGCTGCTGCACAGCGGTTGCTTCTTCGCACTGCTGGTCGTGGCGGAACACTTCAAGCTCAATGCGCTGATTTTCGGCATCGGTTACCTGCTGTGGATGGCCGCGCTCAAAGTGCCGCTGGTGCTGCCGCTGCCGGTGATCTGGATGAGTCACTTGCAGACGTATATCGCGATCCCGCTGATCCTCACGTTCGGCATCGTGCAAATCAACGTCCACGCGGCCATGGCCAGCCTCGGCTGGGTGCAACTGGCCGCACTGCTGCTGTTCCCGATTGCCAGTAAACTGCTGGGCAACTGGCTGGGCCTCGGCTGGGCCGGCGCCTCGTTTGAAGGCGCCAGTCGCTGGCGGGAAAGTGTCTTGCTGAACATTCGTGGCTTGAGCGAGATCGTCTTTCTCAACCTGCTGCTGCAACAACAACTCATCAGCCCGGCGTTGTACTTCGCGCTGATGGTGATGGGCCTGATCGCGACACTGCTGCCGGCACTCGCCGGCATGCACCGAACCCCTCTGAACATCGCCGTCCCGGCAAGGAGCCCCCGTGCCAACAGTTGAAATGGAACATCGCCAGGTCGTGGTTATCGGTGCAGGTCCATCGGGCGCCATCGCCGCCGCGCTGCTCAAGCGCAAAGGTCACGACGTATTGATGATCGAACGCCAGCATTTCCCACGGTTTTCCATCGGTGAAAGCCTGCTGTCCCACTGCCTGGATTTCGTCGAAGAAGCCGGCATGCTCGAGGCGGTGAACGCCGCCGGATTCCAGTTGAAAAACGGTGCGGCATTCGCTTGGGGCGAGCAATACAGCGCCTTTGATTTCGGCGAGACGTTCAGCAACGGCAAGCCGACCACCTTCCAGGTCCAGCGTGCCGATTTCGACAAGCTGCTGGCCGATCAGGCCGCGTTGCAAGGTGTGGACGTTCGCTACGGCGAAGCCATCATCAGCGTCGATTTCACCTTGGCAAAACCGCAGCTCGACGTGCTTCGCGAAGACGGCAGCCAGTACCGTGTCGAAGCCGATTTCGTGCTGGATGCCAGCGGCTACGGCCGTGTGCTCCCGCGCTTGCTCGACCTTGAAGCGCCGTCGGATTTCCCGGTGCGCCAGGCCGTGTTCACCCACGTCGAAGACCACATCGACAACCCGGCTTTCGAGCGGGAAAAAATCCTCATCACCACCCATCCGATCCACCGCGATATCTGGTTCTGGACCATCCCGTTCAGCAACGGCCGTTGTTCGGTGGGCGTGGTCGCGGCAGCCGAACACTTCGACGGTCGCATGGAAAATCTGGACGAGTGCCTGCGAGGGTTTATCGCTGAAACCCCAAGCCTGGCCGGTGTGCTGAACAACGCCGTGTGGGATACGCCTGCTCGAACCATCGGCGGCTACTCGGCCAACGTCAAAACCCTCCACGGGCCAGGCTTTGCCCTGCTCGGCAACGCAGCAGAATTCCTCGACCCGGTGTTCTCCTCCGGCGTGACCATCGCCATGCGCTCGGCGAGCATGGCCGCCGGGGTTCTGCATCGCCAACTGCAAGGCGAACATGTCGACTGGCAGACTGAGTTCGCCATCCCGCTCAAGCGCGGCGTCGACACGTTCCGGTGCTACGTCGAAGGCTGGTACGCCGGGACGTTCCAGGATGTGATTTATCACGAGGGCGGCTCGCCCGATATTCGCCGCATGATCAGTTCGATTCTGGCCGGGTATGCCTGGGACGAGCGTAATCCGTTCGTCGCCGAACCCAAGCGCCGGCTGCGGATGCTCTCGGAGCTCTGTGCAAGGGACGGCACATGAGCTACTTGAGCGACACCTACGTCGAAGAGACCCGCTTTGGCTTCTGGTTTCTGCGCAGCCACACCTGGCGGCACCATGTACTGCGAGTGGCCATCAGCGATTTGCGCAGCCTGTTCAGCGAAACACTGCCGAACAACCCGGTGCTGCTGGATGCCGGTTGCGGTCAGGGCAAATCGTTTCAGTACTTGCGCCAGACCTTTGCCCCCCAGCGCCTGATCGGTCTGGACGCCGACCCTCACAGCCTGAACCTGGCCGGCGAAGAAGCCGTTCGTCAGGGCATGGCGGTGGAGTTGATCGGCAGCGACTGCGCGAGCATCAACGTCCCGGACGCCAGCGTCGATTTGCTGTTCTGTCACCAGACCTTCCACCATCTGGTGCAGCAGGAACAGGCACTGGCCGAGTTCTACCGCGTGCTCAAGCCCGGTGGCTATCTGCTGTTCGCCGAATCCACCGAGGCTTACATTGATACCTGGGTGATCCGCTGGTTGTTCCGCCATCCGATGCACGTGCAGAAGAGCGCCGCCGGGTATCTGGACATGATTCGCCAGCAGGGTTTCGAACTCGGCCCGCAAAACGTGTCTTATCCATACTTGTGGTGGAGCCGCGCCAAGGATTTCGGCCTGTTTGAACGCTTGGGTCTGCGCCGGCCAAAGCCCTTCGGCCAACGGGAAGAAACCCTGGTCAATGTGGTCGCGCGCAAACCCCTTGAAGGTGCCGTGTGATGTTCAGTGCAACTAAACCCTGTGGGAGCGAGCCTGCTCGCGAAAGCGGTGTGTCAGTCAACAATAGTGTTGGATCTGCTGACGCATTCGCGAGCAGGCTCGCTCCCACAGGGATAGCGGACATTCTGCGATTTCTGCTACTTGGCGCTGTCCTGTTGCTGAGCGCCTGTGCCAACCGGGCGCCGCTGCCCGAGCAAACCCCGAACCTGTCGTTGCCGCTGCAATTGCACATCCAGCGCCTGGTGGCCGACCAACGGCAGGACTGGGTGCTGGTGATCCAGCGTGAAGGCCCAGGCATTCGCTGGTCGATGATGGACTTGCTGGGTATTCCCCAGGCACGCCAGAAACTGGTCGACGGCGAGTGGCAGGCTGACGGCCTGCTGCCGCCCAATCCGGAAGCGCGAGAGCTGTTCGCCGCGCTGCTGTTTGCGCTGACCCCTAAAGATGAACTGTCGGGCAACTATCCCGCCGCTTGGCAGCATGGCTCGCAACGATCCTTGCCAGCGCACTGGGAAGTCCGCTACTCACAACCCATGAGCTTTGAATTGAACCTGCCCAAAGGCCCGAAATATCAAGTCACGCCGCTCAGCGGGGACGCGCCATGACGGCCTACCTGAATGCCCTCGGGGTGATCTGCGCCCTGGGCCGTGACAAGTCCGAAGTCGCTCGCAACCTGTTTTCCGGTGACTGTTCGGGCATGCGCCATGAGGCCGGCTGGGTGGCGGAACGGTCGTTGCCCGTGGCCGCGGTCCGCGGCGAACTGGCGCCGATCCCGGCTGAGCTTGCGCCGCAAGACACTCGCAATAATCAATTGCTGCTGGAAGCCGCGCTGCAAATTCGCGAAGACATCGACCAGGCGATCCAGACCTACGGCCGCGACCGCATCGGTATCGTTCTGGGCACCAGCACCTCGGGCATCGACGAGGCCAGTCGCGGCCTGGCCCATTACATCCGCGAGCATCAGTTCCCGACCGATTACGACTATCAGCAACAGGAACTCGGCGCTCCGGCAAACTTCCTCGCCGACTGGCTGCAACTGAGCGGCCCGGCCTATGTGATTTCCACGGCCTGCACCTCCAGCGCCCGGGCGCTGATGAGTGCTCAGCGACTGTTGGATCTGGGCATTTGCGATGCGGTGCTGTGCGGCGGCGTCGACAGCCTGTGCAAGCTGACCCTCAATGGGTTTTCGGCGCTGGAAGCGGTGTCCGGGCAACGCTGCAACCCGTTTTCGGTGAACCGAAACGGCATCAACATTGGCGAAGCGGCGGTGCTGTTTTTGATGAGCAAAAGTGTCGGCGACAGCCAGCCGATTGCCCTGCTCGGCAGTGGCGCCAGCTCCGATGCACATCACATTTCCGCACCGGAACCCAGCGGCCGCGGCGCCCTGCAAGCGATGCGCAAAGCCTTGAGCCGAGCAAATCTGCAGCCGCAACAGATCGATTACTTGAACCTGCACGGCACCGCCACCCAACACAACGACGCCATGGAAAGCCTGGCGGTGGCGACGTTGTTCCCGGCGGGTGTGCCGTGTTCGTCGACCAAACCCATGACCGGCCACACCCTCGGGGCAGCCGGCGCCCTGGAAGCGGCGTTTTGCTGGTTGAGCCTGAGTGCAGGCAATCGCGAGCACGCCCTGCCGCCCCACGTCTGGGACAGCCAGCCGGACCCCGAATTGCCAGCCCTGAAATGGGTGACCCCGGCCGATCGCCTGACGTCCATTGCACCTCGCTATCTGATGAGCAATTCCTTTGCCTTCGGTGGTAACAACGTCAGCCTGATTATCGGAGACGCCCCATGATTGACTGGCCGATCGCCGAGCTGCTGCCGCACGCTGGCGACATGATCTTCATCGAACAGATCCTGTCGTTCGACGACGAGCAGATTTACACCCGTCTCACGGTCAGACCCGATGGTCTGTTCAACCGCCCGGACGGCAGCCTGCCGGCCTGGGTCGGCATCGAACTGATGGCCCAGAGCGTCGCTGCCTACGCCGGTTGCCATGCGCGCCAACGTGGCGATGCGGTGGCGCTGGGGTTTCTGCTCGGCACCCGCAAATTCGAATGCAACGTCGAGCACTTTCCCGCCGGTACCGAGCTGACCATCCACGGCATCCGCTCGCTGGAAGACGACAACGGCATGGGCGTGTTCGAATGCCACATCACCGCCCCCGGCATTCACGCCACCGCTCGTCTGAACGTGTTCCGTCCGCCTCAGGCCGCTCAATACCTTCATGAAACCCAAGGAACCCAACCATGACTGAATCCGTACTGATCACCGGTTCCAGCCGTGGCATCGGCCGTGCTATCGCTTTGCGTCTGGCCCAGGCCGGGCATGACATCGTGTTGCATTGCCGCAGCGGCCTGGCGGACGCTGAAGCCGTGAAGGCCGACATCGAAGCCTTGGGGCGCAACGTGCGCATTGTGCAATTCGACGTGTCCGATCGCGCCAACTGCAGAGCCATTCTCGAAGCTGACGTGGAAACCCACGGCGCCTATTACGGCGTGGTACTGAACGCCGGCCTGACGCGCGACGGTGCTTTTCCAGCCCTGAGCGAGGATGATTGGGACGTGGTGATGCGCACCAATCTCGACGGTTTTTACAACGTGCTGCACCCGGTGATGATGCCGATGATTCGTCGTCGCGCCGCCGGACGGATTGTTTGCATCACCTCGGTGTCCGGGTTGATCGGCAACCGTGGCCAGGTCAACTACAGCGCCTCCAAGGCCGGGTTGATCGGCGCGGCGAAGGCGTTGGCGATCGAGTTGGGCAAGCGCAAAATTACCGTTAACTGTGTCGCACCCGGCTTGATCGACACCGCGATGCTCGATGAAAACGTGCCGGTGGAAGAAATGATGAAAATGATCCCCGCACAACGCATGGGCACCCCGGAAGAAGTGGCCAGCGCGGTGAATTTCCTGATGTCGGCGGAAGCGTCGTACATCACCCGGCAGGTTCTGGCCGTTAACGGAGGCCTGTGCTGATGAAGCGCGTCGTCGTCACCGGCATGGCCGGCATCACCTCACTGGGCAGCGATTGGGACACCATCGCCGGCAACTTCGCGGCCAACCGCAGCGGTATCCGCCGGATGGACGAGTGGGATCGCTTCACCGAACTCAACACGCGCCTGGCGGGGCCGATCGACGACTTCAAAGTACCGAGCCACTGGACCCGCAAGCAATTGCGCAGCATGGGCCGGGTCTCGCGCCTGGCGGTCGGTGCAGCGGAACAGGCATTGGCCGATGCCGGTCTGCTGGGTGACGAATCGATCAAGGACGGGCGCATGGGCGTTTCCTGCGGCTCATCCACCGGCAGCACCGACGAGATCAAGGCGTTCGGCAACATGCTGCTCAACTCGGTGGCCGAGGGCCTGAACGCTAACTCCTATGTGCGCATGATGCCGCACACCACGGCGGCGAATATCAGCATCTTCTTCGGCCTCACCGGCCGGCTGATCCCGACCTCCAGCGCTTGCACCAGCGGCAGTCAGGGCATCGGTTACGCCTACGAGTCGGTCAAGTTTGGTCGCCTGCCATTGATGCTCGCCGGCGGTGCCGAAGAACTGTGCCCCACCGAAGCGATGGTCTTCGATGCGCTCTACGCCACCAGCCTGAAAAACGATGCGCCGCAGACGTCCCCACGCCCCTACGACAGCGGCCGCGATGGCCTGGTGATCGGTGAAGGCAGTGGCATGTTGGTGCTCGAAGAACTCGAACACGCCTTGGCTCGCGGTGCACACATCCACGCCGAACTCGTCGGTTTCGGCAGCAACGCCGACGGCCAGCATGCCACCCGCCCAGAGCAGGTCACCATGCGCCGGGCCATGGAACTGGCCCTGGAAGATGCCGGGCTGCAACCTTCAGACATCGGCTACGTGAATGGTCACGGCACCGCCACTGAACAGGGCGACATTGCCGAAACACTGGCAACGAGCGCGTTGTTCGGCGAGCACATGCCGATCAGCTCGCAAAAGAGCTTTCTCGGTCACACCCTCGGAGCCTGCGGTGCGCTGGAATCCTGGTTCAGCATCGAAATGATGAACCGCAACCTGTACGTCCACACCCTCAACCTCGACGACGTCGACCCGCACTGCGGCAAACTCGATTACCTGCGCGGCGAGTTCCGGCAGATGAGCAACCAGTACGTGATGAACAACAACTTCGCGTTTGGTGGGGTTAATACTTCGCTGATCTTCCGGCGTTGGTCGTAACTGGGAAGTACGGTGATTGATCGTTCCCACGCTCTGCGTGGGAATGCAGCCCGGGACGCTCTGCGTCCCATCCAGAGCCGAACGCGGAGCGTCCGTTGAGGCATTCCCACGCGGGAGCGTGGGAACGATCAGTTGTGTAGAGCTCCTGGTTGGCAGGGGCCGTTCACACGCTTACTGAGCTTGAATCAATTTGCTTTCAGCGACGCCAGCGCGGCCTGTCTTGTCGTCGACGACTTGCAGGTTGTTGCGCGCCTTGATGAAGCCCACTTTCACTTCCTGCCAGACAAAGTAGTTCTTGCCGGCTTCTGCGGTGAGTTTCAATTCCGAATCGTTTTCCGCCGAAGACACCAGGGTCTGTTGACCGGCCGGGACGGACAACATCAGGTAAGACTTGGCGACGGTCTGCCCTACCGGCTTGCCATTGAGTGCCACCGGCATTTTCACGCCCGCCCCCATACTCTCGTTGCGATAAACGTAGATATTGGCTTTGTCCGGGGTGACCTGGAAGGTCTTGGCCTGAACATCCTGGCTTTCATCAGCCATTTTTACTGAAGCACAACCACCGGTCAGAGCGGTCAATACCAGCAAAGCGGTGAAGGTTATCTGCTTGAACATCCTGTATCTCCATTGTTTTGATGAGTCCAATGACGGTTATCGGCCGCACCCAACAAAACCTTGATGCGCTATGGCGTCAGCCATTCAATCAACGTAACCGCCCCGCGGATCTTCCTGTGCGGGTCATGAATCGCGTCATTCAACGATTTTCAATAACGCCAGAACGACAAAGGGCGACTTTCGGGAACGCAGGCAGTATTGCTTGAATTTGATCGTTCCCACGCTCTGCGTGGGAATGCAGCCCGGGACGCTCTGCGTCCCTCTAGAGCCGAACGCGGAGCGTCCGTTGAGGCATTCCCACGCGGGAGCGTGGGAACGATCAGTTGTGTGGCTGCTTACTAGGGTGGATCGAGGTTATCCAGCACCCGGTTTACTGCGAGTTCACCCAGCATGATCGACTGCTGAATCCCCAGCAGTGTGTTGCTTTGCGATCCTTCCAGATACCTCGCGAAATCACTCGCCATGACATTCGCTGATGCCAGGGATTCACAGGCGTATTCCAGCAACGTCCGGTTATCGGTTTCGGGGGCGATGAAGAAGATTTTGCTGGGTGTGCGTGTTTCGGAGTCCGTTGATTCGGATGGAGTTACGGGATCGGAATCCGGAGGGTTCGGAGTTGGCTTGAACATTGGGAAGGTCTTCCTGTTAGTAGTGCCGCAACCTGTCTCGCTACTAAACGGAAGGGCGGCAGCTGTGCGCAAGTTAGTAGACCGGACACCGACCCAAATCCGGCGCACCCAAGGGCGCCATGCGCACAGCTACCATCAAGTGCAGGCGTATGCCTGACTGAACGACGCTTGTGCATTCGTTTGGGAGGGAAAAACAGGCTACTAAACCCGATCACTGGGAATCAGTGATGCGAACGAAGTTACCGATGGCCCCCAAGACGCACAAGCCGGCGGATTCTGGATTAGTTGTAGGTAATGCCGCAAGGCGCTGTGGCCGGTTCAAGGTAGTTAGGAAATGTCCTACACCCTTCAGCGAAGCGTCCGCTATGGCAGCGGTAACTGCACCTTTTTTGGTGGACTTGCGGACGCTTTCGCCAGCAGGCTCGCTCCCACAGGGATTTGCGGTGTGAACCGATTTTTGTTCCACCACCCATCCACTGTGGGAGCGAGCCTGCTCGCGAATGACTGCGAAGCAGTCATGCCTTCAGCGGCTCAACCTTACGCGTCAACAACTCCACAAACGCCTTGGCCATCGGCGACTTCTGATCCTTGCGCTGCACCAGCCACACCGCTGACACCGCCTCTGGATCGAGCAGAGGCCGATAGACCACACCATCGATGCGCATCCGCTGATAAGACGCCGGCAGCACCGAAACACCCAACCCCGCCGCCACCAACCCGATGATCGTCATCGCCTCGCCCGCCTCCTGGGCAAAGTGCGGACTGAAACCGGCATCCCGGGCCAGGCTGAGCAATTGTGCGTACAGACCACTGCCATAGCTGCGTGGGAAAAATACAAAAGGTTCGAGCGCCAGAGCTGACAGAAACAAGCCTTCCTCACTATCGGTCACCAATGGATGCTTGGAGCTGAGCACCGCCACCAGCGGCTCACGCATCAGCTCCACCACGCTGAGCGAGTCTGGCAACCCAAGCGGCCGCATGATCCCGACTTCAATCGACTCATCCACTAGCGCATCCGCTACCTGGGTGCTGCTCATCTCCCGCAGGTTCAGGTGCACCGCCGGAAATCGCTGGCGAAACGAAAAAATCGCCTGAGGGATGGTCGAGTTGAACGGCGCCGACGAGGTGAAGCCAATCTTCAGTTCGCCCAGCTCACCCAACTGCGCCCGCCGTGCCACGTCTGCCGCTTTGTCGACCTGCGCCAGCACCAACCGCGCCTCTTCCAGAAACAGCCGGCCGGCTTCACTCAGTTCGACCCGACGGTTGGTCCGCTCGAACAACCGCGCGCCCACCTCCTGCTCCAGCGCCTGAATCTGCTGGCTCAGCGGCGGTTGCGAGATCCCAAGCACCTGGGCGGCGCGGCCGAAATGCAGTTCTTCAGCAACGGCGATGAAGTAGCGCAGGTGACGCAATTCCATGAAAACTCCATTAGGTCGTCAAACCTATCAAACAGGTCGAACAATATATTGGATTGAATCATTAGGCAGCTATATGCTTTTTTCATTGCCTGACCGGCTGCGCCCTCCGAGGTCCGAAGTGAAAACTGCTGTCGCTCCACTTGCCCATGAAGTTCCGCCCGCAGCGGTGGAGGATGTTGTCGCCGAATTGAAGGAGATCTACATCGAAAAAGGCACGCCGATGTTCATGCGCACGGTGCTGGCGCTGTTCTCCGGCGGCTTCGCGACCTTCGCTCTGCTTTATTGCGTGCAACCGATGATGCCGCTGCTGTCCCATGAGTACTCCATCAACGCCGCCCAGAGCAGCCTGATCCTGTCGGTGGCCACCGGCATGCTCGCCATTGGTCTGCTGATCACCGGCCCGATTTCCGATCGCGTCGGGCGTAAACCGGTGATGGTCGCCGCGTTGTTCGCCGCCGCGCTCTGCACAATCGCCAGTTCGATGATGCCGAGCTGGGAAGGCGTATTGATCATGCGCGCGCTGATCGGGTTGTCTTTAAGCGGCTTGGCAGCGGTCGCCATGACTTACCTGAGCGAAGAGATCCACCCGCAGCACATTGGCCTGGCGATGGGCTTGTATATCGGCGGCAACGCGATTGGCGGGATGTGCGGACGCTTGATCACTGGCGTGTTGATCGATTTCGTCAGCTGGCACACGGCAATGCTGGTGATTGGCGGCCTGGCGCTAATTGCCGCGACGGTGTTCTGGAAAATCCTCCCCGAGTCGCGCAACTTCCGCGCCCGCTCATTGCACCCGCGAAGCTTGATTGACGGCTTCACCATGCACTTTCGCGACGCCGGCCTGCCGCTGCTGTTCCTCGAAGCTTTTGTGCTGATGGGCGCGTTCGTCACGCTGTTCAATTACATCGGCTATCGCCTGCTGGCCGAGCCGTACCACATGGATCAGGCCTTCGTCGGGCTGCTCTCGGTGGTGTATCTGTCGGGTATTTACAGCTCAGCGAAAATCGGCTCGTTGGCCGACAAACTAGGCCGGCGCAAAGTGTTGTGGGCAACCATCGTGCTGATGATCGCCGGCCTCGCCCTGACCATGCTCACGCCGCTGCCGCTGGTGATCATCGGCATGTTGATCTTCACTTTCGGTTTCTTCGGCGCTCATTCGGTGGCGAGTAGCTGGATTGGGCGTCGGGCGGTCAAGGCCAAGGGGCAGGCGTCGTCGCTGTACTTGTTCAGCTACTACGCAGGGTCGAGCATCGCCGGGACGGCGGGCGGGGTGTTCTGGCACATGGGCGGGTGGAACGGAATCGGGTTGTTCATTGGCGGGTTGCTGGTGATTGCGTTGCTGGTGGCGTTGAAACTGGCGAAGTTGCCACCGCTCGGCGGTGTAAAGGCTTAAACACAAATATCCAGGCAACCATAAACAACTGTGGGAGCGAGCCTGCTCGCGATGGCGGCATAACAGCCAACTTAGATGTTGAATGTTATGGCCTCATCGCGAGCAGGCTCGCTCCCACATTAAAGCCGGGTGTCTGTTAACCCGTCACGATCACTCGTGATACTGCGCCGACAGTTCATGCACCGCGCGCAGGAAGGCGCCAGCGTGTTCCGGGTCGACTTCAGGCGTGATGCCATGGCCGAGGTTGAACACGTGGCCGCTGCCCTTGCCGTAGCTGGCGAGGATGCGGCCGACTTCGGTGCGAATGGCTTCTGGCTTGGCGTAGAGCACGGTCGGGTCCATGTTGCCTTGCAGGGCGACTTTGCTGCCTACGCGATCACGGGCGCTGCCAATGTCGCAGGTCCAGTCCAGGCCAAGCGCATCAGCGCCAGCATCAGCAATGCTTTCGAGCCACAGGCCGCCATTCTTGGTGAACAGAATGACTGGCACCTTGCGGCCTTCATGTTCGCGGATCAGGCCGCTGACGATTTTGCGCATGTAGGCCAGGGAGAATTCCTGGTACGCCGCCGCCGAAAGGCTGCCGCCCCAACTATCGAAGATCTGCACCGCTTGCGCCCCGGCCATGATCTGGCCGTTGAGGTAGCTGGTGACCGTCTGCGCGAGCTTGTCCAGCAGCAGGTGCAAGGCTTGCGGGTTGTCGTAGAGCATGGTTTTGGTCTTGCGGTAGTCTTTCGACGAGCCGCCTTCGACCATGTAGGTGGCCAGGGTCCATGGGCTGCCGGCGAAGCCGATCAGCGGCACGCGGCCGTTCAATTCGCGGCGGATGGTGCTGACCGCGTCCATGACGTAGCCGAGGTCTTTGTGCGGATCAGGAATCGGCAGCGCTTCGATGTCAGCCATCGTGCTGATGACTTTCTTGAAGCGCGGACCTTCACCGGTTTCGAAGTACAGGCCTTGGCCCATGGCATCGGGAATGGTCAGGATGTCGGAGAACAGGATCGCCGCGTCCAGTTGCGGATAGCGGTCGAGCGGCTGCATCGTGACTTCGCAAGCGAACTCCGGGTTCATGCACAAGCTCATGAAGTCACCGGCCTTGGCACGACTGGCGCGGTATTCCGGCAGGTAGCGGCCGGCCTGACGCATCATCCAGACAGGCGTGACGTCTACGGGTTGCTTGAGCAGGGCACGAAGGAAACGGTCGTTCTTCAGGGCAGTCATGTCGGCATCCGGAAAAAAAGTGCGGGCATTTTCTCAGAGCGCGACGCAAAAGGCACGGGAAGAGCCGCGCCTTTTGTCTATCGGGTCAATTTGTCGCGCCAGTCAAACGCGACGCCACGCCTCCTGAACCCTTGCCGGAGGCGCAAACAGACATGTTCTTGAGGGCTCGTCACATCTGCTCGCACTCTTCCAAGCCCCGCTTAACAGCGAATTAACCGTCCCTTCCTAGCATCCGCGCCTCTTTAAGGAGGGGTGTCGATGTATAGAAAACTGCATTTCGCGTCAGGTTCACTGGTACTGGCCATTATTGTCAGCGGTTGTACTCAGGCATCCGACACGCCGGAATCCGCCCCTGTAAAGGTCAGCATCGAAACCCTGGAAGCCAGGCCCCTTTCCGTCAGCAGCGAATTGAGTGGGCGGGTTGCGGCACCGCGAATCGCCGAAGTACGCGCCCGCGTGGCAGGGGTAGTGCTCAAAAGTGTGTTCGAGCAAGGCAGTGAAGTGAAACAGGGTGACGTTCTGTTTTACATCGACCCTGCGCCCCTTCAGGCCAATCTGGACAGTGCCGTGGCCGGGCTGAAAAGAGCGCAGGCCGATGCGACGCGCGCGCGCCTGCAAGAACAGCGCTACCGCCGATTGATCTCGGGCAATGCGATCAGCGCCCAGGAGTATGACAACACGCGCGCGGCGGCTCAGCAGGCCGAGGCTGACGTCGCGGCCAATCAGGCGATGGTGCAACGCGCGCGCCTTAGCTTGAGTTATTCCACCGTGACCGCGCCCATCTCCGGGCGCATCGGGCGAGCCCTCGTCACCGAAGGCGCCCTGGTCGGACAGAACGAATCGACACCGCTTGCGCTGATTCAGCAACTGGACCCGATCCACGTCGACCTGACTCAATCAACCCGTGAGCTCAACGAACTACGCCGTTCGTTCCGCTCCGGCCAAGTGCAACAACTTGGTCAGGACCAAGCCAAAGCCACGCTGATTCAGGACGATGGCAGCCTCTATCCGTTGCCCGGCAAGCTGCTTTTCAGCGACATCACCGTCGACCCCGGCACTGGCCAGATCATCCTGCGCAGCGAGTTTCCCAACCCCGACCTCGACTTGCTGCCCGGCAGTTTCGTGCGGGTGCGGCTGGAGCAGGCTATCGATCAACGCGGCATCAGCGTCCCGCAGCGCGCCATCGTGCGCAACAGCGCGGGATTACCCCAAGTAATGCTGGTCGATGACGAACTGCGCGTGAGCCTGAAAACGGTGCAACTGGGTGCGGTGAATCATCACCGATGGGTCGTCACTGATGGCCTCAAATCAGGCGATCGCATCATCGTCGAAGGTCTGCAACATGCTCGTCCCGGCGAAAAAGTCGAGATCGACAACTCCCCTCTTCCACTTGCCCAGGCGACTGGTCAGTAAGCAGGACGCTTTTTTATGCCGCAGTTCTTTATCGACCGTCCGGTGTTCGCCTGGGTGATTGCGCTGTTCATCTTGCTCGCCGGAGCACTGGCGATACCGCAGTTGCCAGTGGCGCAATACCCCAACATTGCCCCGCCAAAAATCGAAGTTGTTGCCACCTATCCTGGGGCTTCGGCGCAGGCGATGGATCAAAGCGTCGTCAGCCTGATCGAGGAAGAGCTCAGCGGCGCTGATCATCTTCTGTATTTTGAATCGCGCAGCAGCCAGGGCTCCGCCACGATCACCTCGACCTTCAAACCCGGCACCAATCCCGAGCTTGCGCAGGTCGACGTACTCAATCGCCTCAAAGTCATCGAGTCGCGCCTTCCCCAAGCGGTGATAGAACAAGGATTGCGCGTGGAGAAAGTCTCCACCGGTTTCCTGTTGTTCATCTCTCTGATCGGCACCAGCGCTGATGTCGACAACGTTGCCCTCAGCGATTACCTGGCGCGCAATGTGGTCAACGAAATCAAGCGGCTGGACGGTGTCGGCAAGGTCCAGATGTTCGGCTCCGAGCGAGCCATGCGCATTTGGGTTGACCCGCAGAAACTCATCGCTTTCAACCTGACACCGGCAGACGTCAACGCTGCGATCGTCGCGCAAAACGCGCTGATAGCGGCCGGCAGCCTCGGGGAATTACCGGTGAGCAGCAGCCAGGAAATCACCGCGACGGTCCTCGTTGAAGGCCAATTGTCGAGCCCCGAAGCGTTCGCCGACATCGTGCTGCGAGCCGAGACTAATGGCGCCGTCGTGCGTTTGGGCGATGTCGCCCGGGTTGAAATCGGCAGCCAGGAATACCAGTTCGGCACGCGCCTGAATGGCCAGCCTTCCAGCGAACTGGGCGTGCAGCTGACGCCCGGCGGCAACGCGTTGAGCACGGCGACGCTGGTGCGCGCGAAGATGGATGAATTAACGCGTTATTTCCCGGCGGACATGAAGTACCAGATTGCGTATGACACCTCGCCCTTCGTCAAAGTCTCGATCACCAAAGTGGTTTACACATTGCTCGAGGCGATGGTGCTGGTGTTTGCGGTGATGTACCTGTTCCTGCAAAACATCCGCTATACGTTGATTCCGTCGTTGGTGGTGCCGGTGGCGTTGATGGGCACTTTTGCGATCATGCAGGTGCTGGGATTCTCCATCAATGTGCTGACCATGTTTGGCATGGTGTTGTCGATCGGCATCCTGGTGGATGACGCCATCGTGGTGGTGGAGAACGTCGAACGAATCATGCTCCAGGAGCGGCTCTCGCCCAAGGAGGCAACGCGCAAGGCAATGAAGCAAATCAGCGGCGCCATCGTCGGTATTACCGTGGTGCTGGTTGCCGTGTTTATCCCGATGGCGTTCATGCAAGGCTCGGTTGGGGTCATTTACCAGCAGTTCTCCCTGACCATGGCCACCTCGATTCTTTTTTCGGCATTCCTTGCCCTGACCTTGACCCCGGCGCTGTGCGCCACGCTGCTGAAGCCCTTTGAACCGGGTGACCACGCTTCCCGCGGGTTCTTCGGATGGTTCAACCGCCGATTCGAACAACTGACCGACCGCTATCAGGACGGGGTTGCTTATGCGCTGAAACGCAGCGGGCGTTATCTGTTCATCTATGGCGGGCTGCTGATTGTGCTGGTGGTGAGTTTCAGTCGCCTGCCCTCCTCATTTCTTCCGGTCGAAGACATGGGCTACACGATCACCGACATTCAATTGCCCCCCGGTGCGAGCCAAAATCGTACGGTCGAGGTCATCAAGCAGATCGAAGCGCATAACGCCATCGAGCCGGGTGTGGACAACAGCACGTTCGTTCTCGGTTTCAGTTTTTCCGGCAGCGGACAGAACGCCGGGTTGGGTTACACCGTGCTCAGGGATTGGTCGCAGCGGGGCAGCAATGACACGGCGGCCGCCATCGCCGATCGCGCGAATGCGGTTGTGAGCCAGATCAAAGGGGCAGAAGTGTTCGTTGTTCTGCCGCCGCCGATTGACGGTCTCGGCACGTCCAGCGGTTTCGAATTCCGCTTGCAGGACCGTGGCGGGCTTGGCTATGCCACGCTGATGAAGGCGCGCAGCGATTTGCTGGAAGCCGCACAAGCCAGCCCGATCCTGATCAACGTCCGCGAAAGCGCCTTGGCCGAAGCGCCGCAGGTAAAACTGGATATCGACCGCCGGCACGCCAATGCACTGGGCGTGTCTTTCGCCGATATTGGCAACGTGGTGTCCACGGGCATCGGTTCGGCCTACATCAATGACTTCCCCAATCAGGGGCGGATGCAACGGGTGGTGGTCCAGGCTGAGGGCGAGCAGCGCGATCAGGTCGATGATCTGCTGAAAATGCACGTGCGCAACAACGAGGGAAAAATGGTGCCGCTTTCAGCCTTCGTCCAGGCCAAATGGATTCAAGGACCGGCGCAATTGAACCGTTACAACGGCTACCCGTCGATCAGCATTTCCGGCGAACCGGCCCCCGGCTACAGCACGGGTGAAGCCATGGCGGAAATCGAACGTCTGGTGGCGCAAGGGCCGGCGGGATTGGGGCAGGAATGGACTGGGCTATCGTTGCAAGAGCGCTTGTCCGGCAACCAGGCGCCGATTCTGCTCGGCTTGTCGCTGCTGGTGGTGTTCCTGTGTCTGGCGGCGTTGTACGAGAGTTGGTCGATTCCAACCTCGGTGCTGTTGGTCGTGCCTCTTGGCGTGCTCGGCGCGGTCCTGGCGGTCACCTTGCGCGAGATGCCCAACGACGTATTCTTCAAGGTCGGATTGATCACCATCATTGGCCTGTCGGCGAAGAATGCGATTCTGATCATCGAATTTGCCAAGAGTCTCTATGACGAAGGTCACAATTTGATCGACGCCACGCTGCAAGCCGCGCGGTTGCGGTTGCGGCCGATTGTGATGACGTCGCTGGCGTTCATTCTTGGTGTGGTGCCGCTGGCAATTGCCACGGGCGCCAGTTCGGCGAGCCAACAGGCCATCGGCACGGGCGTGATCGGCGGGATGATCACCGCGACGCTGGCGGTGGTGTTTGTACCGGTGTTTTTTGTGGTGGTGATGCAACGGACGAAAACCCGCCGTCGCTGATGATCAATTGCAGGAGCGGGCTTGTTCGTACAGAACAAGCCCGCTGCCACATGTTGACCGTACCGCAGTTCAGGACCGAACGTTAAACGCCCAGGTAATCCAGGATCCCTTCGGCGGCGTTGCGGCCTTCGAAGATCGCCGTTACCACCAGGTCGGAACCGCGAACCATGTCGCCACCGGCGAAGATTTTCGGGTTGCTGGTCTGGTGCTTGTACTGACCTTGTTCCGGGGCCACAACGCGGCCCTGGCTGTCGGTCTGGATGCTGTGCTGTTCGAACCACGACGCAGGGCTTGGACGGAAACCGAACGCGATGACCACGGCATCAGCCGGGATGATCTCTTCGGAACCCGGGATCGGCTCAGGGCTGCGACGGCCGCGCGCGTCCGGTTCGCCGAGACGGGTCTCGACCACCTTCACGCCTTCGACGCGGTCTTCACCGACGATCGCGATTGGCTGGCGGTTGTAGAGGAATTTCACCCCTTCTTCCTTGGCGTTCTTCACCTCTTTGCGCGAGCCCGGCATGTTCGCTTCGTCACGACGATAAGCACAGGTTACCGACTTGGCGCCCTGGCGAATCGACGTACGGTTGCAGTCCATCGCCGTGTCGCCGCCGCCCAGGACAACCACCTTCTTGCCTTTCATGTCGACGAAATCTTCCGGCGACTTTTCAAAGCCCAGGTTGCGATTGACGTTAGCGATCAGGAAGTCGAGCGCGTCGTGCACGCCCGGCAAATCCTCACCGGCAAAGCCGCCCTTCATGTAGGTGTAGGTGCCCATGCCCATGAACACGGCATCGTACTCCTCGAGCAGTTGCTCGACGGTCACGTCCTTGCCCACTTCAGTGTTCAGACGGAACTCGATGCCCATGCCGGTGAAGACTTCGCGACGATTGCTCAGCACGGTCTTTTCCAGCTTGAACTCGGGGATGCCGAAGGTCAGCAGCCCCCCGATTTCCGGGTTCTTGTCGAACACCACCGGGGTCACGCCGCCGCGTACCAGCACGTCGGCACAGCCCAAACCTGCCGGGCCTGCGCCGATCACCGCAACACGCTTGCCGGTCGGTATGACCTTGGACATGTCCGGGCGCCAGCCCATGGCGAACGCGGTGTCGGTGATGTACTTCTCGACCGAACCGATGGTCACCGCGCCGAAACCGTCGTTGAGGGTGCAGGCACCCTCGCACAGACGATCCTGCGGGCACACCCGGCCGCACACTTCCGGCAGGGTGTTGGTCTGGTGCGACAGCTCGGCGGCCTGAAGGATGTTGCCCTCGGCCACCAGCTTCAGCCAGTTGGGAATGAAGTTGTGCACCGGGCACTTCCATTCGCAATACGGGTTACCGCAACCCAGGCAGCGGTGGGCCTGATCGGCCGAATGCTGGGGTTTGAAGGGTTCGTAGATCTCCACGAACTCTTTCTTGCGTTGACGCAACAGTTTCTTCTTCGGATCTTTGCGCCCGACATCGATGAACTGGAAGTCGTTATTCAGACGTTCAGCCATTGTTAAAACCTCATCAAACTCTTCAGGCGCATATCACTGCGGGTTGGCACGGGTGCTGGAAAGCAACGATTTCAGGTTGGCAGCCTTGGGCTTGACCAGCCAGAAACGACGCAGATAGTCATCGAGGTTTTCAGCGAGGTTACGACCCCACTCGCTGTCGGTTTCCTCGACGTATTCGTTCAGCACGCGTTGCAGGTGGCTGCGATAGGCTTCCATCGCCTCACCGCTGATCCGCTGGATTTCCACCAGTTCGTGGTTGACCCGGTCAACGAAGGAGTTGTCCTGGTCGAGCACGTAGGCGAAACCGCCGGTCATGCCTGAGCCGAAGTTGTAACCGGTCTTGCCCAATACGCAGACGAAACCACCGGTCATGTACTCGCAGCAGTGATCGCCCGTGCCTTCCACCACGGTGTGAGCACCGGAGTTACGTACCGCGAAACGCTCGCCCGCGGTACCGGCGGCGAACAGCTTGCCACCGGTGGCGCCGTACAGGCAGGTGTTGCCGATGATGGCACTGTCCTGAGTCTTGTAGACGCTGCCCTTGGGCGGAACGATGACCAGTTTGCCGCCGGTCATGCCTTTGCCGACGTAGTCGTTGGCATCGCCTTCCAGGTACATGTTCAGGCCGCCGGCGTTCCACACACCGAAGCTCTGACCGGCCGTCCCTTTGAAGCGGAAGGTGATCGGCGCATTCGCCATGCCTTGGTTGCCGTGTTTGCGAGCAATTTCACCGGAGATCCGCGCGCCGATCGAACGATCGCAGTTGCAGATATCCAGAGCGAAATCGGCGCCGCTCATGTCGTTGATGGCCGAGGTGGCCATGTTGACCATTTTCTCGGCCAGCAGGCCTTTGTCGAATGGCGGGTTGCGCTCAACCTGGCAGAACTGAGGCTTGTCTGCCGGGATGTGATCGCTACCCAGCAACGGGGTCAGGTCCAGGTGTTGCTGCTTGGCGGTCTGGCCTTCGAGGATGTCCAGCAGATCGGTACGACCGATCAGCTCTTCGAGGGAACGCACGCCCAGCTTGGCCAGCCACTCACGGGTTTCTTCGGCGACGTAGGTGAAGAAATTCACCACCATGTCGACGGTCCCGATGTAGTGATCCTTGCGCAGCTTCTCGTTCTGAGTCGCGACGCCGGTGGCGCAGTTGTTCAGGTGACAAATACGCAGGTATTTGCAGCCCAGGGCGATCATTGGTGCGGTGCCGAAGCCGAAGCTTTCAGCGCCGAGGATGGCAGCCTTGATCACGTCGAGGCCGGTTTTCAGACCGCCGTCGGTCTGCACCCGGACTTTGCCGCGCAGGTCGTTGCCGCGCAGGGTCTGGTGGGTTTCGGCCAGGCCGAGCTCCCAAGGAGCGCCCGCGTATTTGATCGAGGTCAGCGGCGATGCACCGGTGCCACCGTCGTAGCCGGAGATGGTGATCAAGTCCGCGTAGGCCTTGGCCACACCGGCAGCGATGGTGCCGACGCCCGCTTCCGCGACCAGTTTCACCGAGACCAGCGCCTTCGGGTTGACTTGTTTCAGGTCGAAAATCAGCTGCGACAAGTCTTCGATCGAATAGATGTCGTGGTGCGGTGGAGGCGAGATCAGGGTCACGCCCGGCACTGCGTAACGCAGCTTGGCGATCAGACCGTTGACCTTGCCGCCTGGCAGTTGACCACCTTCGCCGGGCTTGGCGCCCTGAGCGACTTTGATCTGCAGCACTTCAGCGTTGACCAGGTACTCCGGGGTCACACCGAAACGGCCAGTCGCGACTTGTTTGATTTTTGAGCTCTTGATGGTGCCGTAACGCGCCGGGTCTTCGCCGCCTTCGCCGGAGTTGGAACGCGCACCGAGGCGGTTCATCGCTTCGGCGAGGGCTTCGTGAGCTTCCGGCGACAAGGCGCCGAGGGAGATGCCCGCGGAGTCAAAGCGCTTGAGCACCGATTCCAGCGGTTCGATCTCGCTGATGTCCAGCGGCGTGTCCAGGGTTTTGACCTTGAACATATCGCGAATCATCGACACCGGACGGTTGTCCACCAGCGCCGTGTATTCCTTGAACTTGCTGTAGTCACCCTGCTGCACAGCGGCTTGCAGGGTGTTGACCACGTCCGGGTTGTACGCGTGATATTCGCCACCGTGGACGAACTTCAGCAAACCGCCCTGCTGGATTGGCTTGCGAGGGCTCCAGGCTTCGGCCGCCAGGGCTTTCTGCTCGGCTTCGATGTCGACGAAACGCGCACCTTTGATGCGGCTTGGCACGCCACGGAAGCTCAGGTCGCAGACTTCTTCAGCCAGGCCAATGGCTTCAAACAGCTGCGCACCGCGGTACGACGTGATGGTCGAGATACCCATCTTCGACAGGATCTTCAGCAGACCTTTGGTGATGCCTTTGCGGTAGTTCTTGAACACCTCGTAGAGGTCGCCCAGGACTTCACCGGTACGGATCAGGTCGCCCAGCACTTCGTAGGCCAGGAACGGATAGACCGCCGAGGCGCCGAAACCGATCAACACGGCAAAGTGGTGCGGATCGCGAGCCGTCGCGGTTTCCACGAGGATGTTGGAGTCGCAACGCAGGCCTTTTTCGGTCAAACGGTGGTGCACCGCGCCGGTGGCCAGCGAAGCGTGGATCGGCAACTTGCCCGGGGCAATGTGACGGTCACTCAGCACGACCTGGGTACGACCGGAGCGCACAGCTTCTTCAGCCTGATCGGCAACGTTGCGGATCGCCGCTTCGAGGCCGACGCTTTCGTCGTAGTTGAGGTCGATGATCGCGCGCTCGAAGCCCGGACGATCGAGGTTCATCAGTGAGCGCCACTTGGCCGGGGAAATGACCGGCGAGCTGAGGATCACACGCGAGGCGTGTTCCGGCGACTCCTGGAAGATGTTGCGCTCGGCACCGAGGCAGATCTCCAGCGACATGACGATGGCTTCGCGCAGCGGGTCGATCGGCGGGTTGGTAACCTGCGCGAACTGCTGGCGGAAATAGTCGTACGGCGTGCGCACGCGCTGGGACAGCACGGCCATCGGCGTATCGTCGCCCATCGAGCCGACGGCTTCGTAGCCTTGCTCGCCGAGCGGACGCAGCACCTGATCACGTTCTTCAAACGTGACCTGGTACATCTTCATGTACTGCTTGAGCTGGTCGACGTCGTAGAACGCCGAACCGTGGTCGTTGTCTTCCATGGTCGCCTGGATGCGCAGGGCATTCTTGCGCAGCCATTGCTTGTACGGATGACGGGACTTCAAGCGGTTGTCGATGGCGTCGGTGTCGAGGATCTGGCCGGTTTCGGTGTCCACGGCGAAGATCTGACCCGGGCCAACACGGCCCTTGGCGATCACGTCTTCAGGCTGGTAGTTCCAGACACCGATTTCGGAGGCCAGGGTGATGAAACCGTTCTTGGTGGTGACCCAACGCGCCGGACGCAGACCATTACGGTCAAGCAGGCACACCGCGTAGCGACCGTCGGTCATTACCACGCCGGCCGGGCCGTCCCACGGCTCCATGTGCATCGAGTTGTATTCGTAGAACGCCCGCAGGTCCGGGTCCATGGTTTCGACGTTCTGCCACGCAGGCGGAATGATCATCCGCACGCCACGGAACAGGTCGATGCCACCGGTGACCATCAACTCGAGCATGTTGTCCATGCTGGAGGAGTCGGAACCGACGCGGTTGACCAGCGGGCCGAGCTCTTCCAGGTCCATCAAATCGTTGGTGAACTTGGTGCGACGGGCGACGGCCCAGTTGCGGTTACCGGTGATGGTGTTGATCTCGCCGTTGTGGGCGAGGAAGCGGAACGGCTGAGCCAGCGGCCATTTCGGCAGGGTGTTGGTCGAAAAGCGCTGGTGGAACACGCAAATCGAGGTTTGCAGGCGCTGATCGCTGAGGTCTGGATAGAAGGCGGTCAAATCCGCCGGCATCATCAGGCCTTTATAAATGATGGTCTTGTGCGAAAAGCTGCAGACGTAGTGATCGGCGTCGGCGGCGTTGGCCACGGACGAGCGACGACGGGAGGTGAACAGCTTGACGGCCATGTCCTGATCGCTCAGGCCATCACCGGCGATGAACACTTGTTCGATCTGCGGCAGGCGCTCAAGGGCCAGGCGACCGAGGACGCTGGTGTCGATCGGCACTTTGCGCCAGCCGACGAGGGTCAGGCCAGCAGCGAGGATCTCGCGGTTCATGTTCTCGCGAGCGGCTTCGGCTTTGACCGGGTCCTGGTTGAAGAAGACCATGCCCACCGCATATTGCTTGGGCAGTTCGACGCCGAAGGTTTCCTGGGCGATGGCTCGCAGGAACACATCCGGCTTCTGAATCAGCAGACCGCAACCGTCACCGGTCTTGCCGTCGGCGTTGATCCCACCACGGTGGGTCATGCAGGTCAGGGCCTCGATGGCCGTTTGCAAAAGGGTATGACTGGGCTCGCCCTGCATATGGGCTATCAGGCCGAAACCGCAGTTATCCTTGAATTCATCTGGTTGGTACAGACCTGCTTTCATAGACACTTTCTCACCAGGCTGCCTCTTGTCGAGGCAAATTTCTTTTCAATTCAACCACTTACCATCCGCGCCGAACGTACGCCAGCTTTGCGGGGGCAAAAGGGAGGTCATTGTACACACCGACACGGAGGCTCACAAATTTGACGACGAACTGTCGCAAATCTATGTCGCATTTGTGAAAGGTTTAAAGCGATATGCTGTGCTAGTCAAAACTTTTTTTAATTTTGACCGCAACGACTCAAAGACTACTGTGACGCAGACACCACAAGGCACGCGGTCTGTAGAGACGGCATGCGCTTGTAGAAATTTTGAGGTGCCGGGAGAGGCGGCCTGGGTAAGGCCGCCGAATCTTCAGCGAGTTGTTGCCAGTTCCTGTTGGACGCTGGCGACAGTGCGAGGCCAAGGTTTACCAGCCTGAACCTTCGCTGGCAAGGCCTTGATGGCGCTAAGGGCTGCATCGCGGTTGGCGAAGCTACCGTAAGTGATGACGTAAAGCGGCTTGCCGTTGAGGACTTTCTTGAAATAACGGTACTCGCCGCCCTGCTCCTTGACGAAGGATTGCGCGGCCGCTTCAGAGCTGGTGCCGAGGATCTGCACCACGTAGTTACTTGTCGGTTGACCGGCGTACCAGGTGCCGCCAGCGCCTTTCGCGGGAGCGGCGGCTGGTTTCTCGGCAGGCTTGGCGGTGGCCACGGCGGCAGGCTTGGCCGGCGCTGGAGCCGGCTTCACGGCAGGCGCAGTCGGGACTGGCTTGGCGGTCGCGACCTGGGTCGGCGCTGGGGCCGGTTTAGCGGCAGGCGTTGGCGCAGGGCCAGGCTGAATGCCCGCCGGCGGCGCAGTGGTGGTCACGGTTGGCGGTGTAGCGCTCGAACCTTCGACCGGCACACCGTCATCGCCTTCGGTGATGCCACCGGCGGCTTCAGCCAGCGGACCGCGCATGACCGGTTGCGAGTTGCCGACCAGCGGCAACGGCATCGGTTGCGAGTTACCGGCGAATTCGACGGCAGGCGCGCCGCCGCTATTGGGTTTTGGCGTGCCCTGGCCGAGCGGCAGTTGCGCCTGTTCGTTGACAGGTGCACCCGTGGTCGGTGCTTTGCTGCGACCCGGCATCAACCAGGCGGCGGCTACCGCGACCACGACAACGGCAGAAATCGCCAATACGTGTTTCTTCGGCATGTTGAACCCCATACTTGGACGCTTCACCGCTGAGCGGCTGGCAATCATGGCTTCGATCATTGCATCGCGGGCAACCTGGTTGATGGTGCCAGGCCAACCGTCGGAGCTTTCGTGAATATCAGAGATCTGATCTGCGGTGAAAAGTTCGATACCCCGGCCGGCGCCTTCGAGCCGCTGGTCCAGATATTCGCGGGTTTCTTCTTCGGTGTAAGGCTGCAATTCGATGACGTGGAAACGCTCTTCCTCGAGGCTCAGCGCCTCCAGTTGAGCAATCAACGACGACTCGCCGAACAGGAACACATGCGGGCGACCTTCCGGTGCACCGGCAGCCAGGGCCAGCAAGGCTTCCAGCGCGGACTCGTCAAGTTGCTCGGCGTCATCCACCAGCAAATAGACTTCCTGCCCCGTCAACGCAAGTTGCACCACTTGAGCCAGAATCGCGCCGACCTCGGGCTGGGCGACGTTCAGCGCCTGAGCGACCTGACGCAGCACGCCGGCCGCATCACCGGCGCCACGGGCGGAAACCACCACGCTCTGCACCGACTGTTTGTTGGTGCTGGCCACCAGGGCCTGACGCAACAGCGTCTTGCCACTGCCTTGCGGGCCGGTGACGACCAGCAACAACTGACTGTAGCGTGCCAGGTGATGCAGTTGCCCCAGCACCGGTTTGCGCTGGGCCGGGAAGAATTTGAAGCCAGGCACCCGTGGAGAAAAAGGGTCATGGCTCAACTGGTAATGGCCGAGGAAAGCCTCGTCGGCGTGCAAACTAGTCATCGGGATCTTATTAACCTTTAAGCTGAGCCAGAGCGCGGTAATCCGCTCCCAGCGTGGCCTGTAAAACCTCTTTCGGATAATCGTCGGTCACCACCGCTTCGCCCATGTGGCGCAGCAGCACCAGGCGCAAACGACCGTCGATCACTTTCTTGTCAATTGCCATGTGTTCGAGAAAATCGGCTTCAGTCATCTCTTCAGGCGGGATAACCGGCAGGCCGGCACGCTGGAACAGACGAATGCCGCGATCGCGCTCTTGCTCGCTGATCCAGCCCAGGCGCGCGGACATTTCCAAGGCCATTACGGTGCCAGCAGCGACCGCCTCACCATGTAGCCAGACACCATAGCCCATGTGGGTTTCGATGGCGTGACCGAAGGTGTGACCCAGGTTGAGCGTGGCGCGAACACCGGTCTCCCGTTCGTCGGCACCCACCACCGCAGCCTTGGCCGCGCAAGAGCGCTCGATGGCGTAAGTCAGGGCGACCTGGTCCAGGGCGCGCAGGCGATCGACATTGTCTTCAAGCCAGGTCAGGAACGGTTCGTCGCAGATCAGCCCGTACTTGATGACTTCAGCAAGCCCGGCGGACAGTTCGCGGGCCGGCAGGGTATTGAGGGTAGCGGTATCAATCAGCACCACATTCGGCTGATAGAAAGCGCCGACCATGTTTTTGCCCAGCGGATGGTTGATCCCGGTCTTGCCGCCCACCGAAGAATCGACTTGCGACAGCAGCGTGGTCGGGACCTGGATGAAATCGACACCACGCTGATAGCAGGCGGCAGCAAAACCGGCCATGTCACCAATCACGCCGCCACCGAGGGCGATGACCGTGGTACGGCGGTCGTGCCGCGCGGTCAGCAGACCGTCGAAAATCAGTTGCAGGGTTTCCCAGGTCTTGAACGCTTCGCCGTCCGGCAGCACCACGGAAACCACCGAGAACTGTGCGAGGCTGCGGGTCAGACGCTCGAGATAGAGCGGTGCAACGGTCTCGTTGGAGATGATCGCCACTTGCCGTCCGCGGATATGCGGGGCCAGCAGCTCGGGCTGATCCAACAAACCTTCGCCAATATGAATCGGGTAGCTGCGCTCGCCTAGATCGACCTTGAGTGTCTGCATGTGTCCCCACAGTGAAGATGGAATCAGGCGTCCTGCCTTGAGTTAACGAATGTCCACGGCGTCTGCTCGTGTGACGCCGTTCGGTAGCCATCTGCCACAACCTTGAGCGACCATGACAGGACGCCGAGGATAGCGCATTTCGCGCCGAGCTTTAACGGGGAGGTAGCTGCTGCAAGCGTTCGAGAATATCGAGCACCACCATTCGCGGCGGCCGCTCATCGGTTTCGACCACCAGATCGGCGATTTCCCGATAAAGCGGATCGCGGATCGCCAGCAGATCCCGGAGGGTCTTGGCCGGATCGGCAGTACGCAATAGAGGTCGATTGCGATCACGGGAAGTGCGGCCCACCTGCTGCTCGACAGACGCATGCAGATAGACCACCCGCCCCCCGGCATGAAGCGCCCGGCGATTGGCCTCGCGCATCACCGCGCCGCCACCGGTCGCCAGCACCACGCCGTCGCACCCGCACAGTTCGGCAATCATCGCCTGCTCGCGGTCACGAAAGCCCGGTTCGCCTTCCTTATCGAAAATCCACGGGATATTGGCGCCCGTGCGCAATTCAATTTCCTTATCGGAATCTTTGAACGGCAGGCGCAGCTCTTTGGCCAGCAACCGGCCGATGGTGCTTTTTCCAGCCCCCATCGGTCCAACAAGAATCAAATTTCGCACAGAATCAATGACTCACAGCAATCGCCTGGTTGTTCATGATACGCGGAGTGAGAAATACCAGCAGCTCGGATTTTTTCTCCGAAACCACGTCACGCCGGAAAAGGCGGCCAAGATACGGCACATCGCCGAGAAATGGCACCTTATCTACAACCTTGCTCTGAGTATTTGAGAAAACCCCGCCAATCACGATGGTCTCGCCGTCGTTGACCAGGACCTTGGCATTGACCTCGTTTTTCTTGATCGGCGGCACATCCTGCACCTTGTTCAGGTAGTCCGGTTCGTCCTTGGTGACCTTGACCTCCATGATGATCCGGTTGTCCGGAGTGATCTGGGGCGTCACCTCCAGCGACAGCGAGGCCTCCTTGAATGACACTGAGGTCGCGCCGCTGGAGCTGGCTTCCTGATAGGGAATCTCCGTGCCCTTGAGGATTTTCGCGGTTTCCTTGTCGGAGGTGACCACCTTGGGCTGCGAAACAATTTCGCCGTTGCCGGTCTTCTCCATGGCCGTCAGCTCGAGATCCAGCAGCACATTGTCGGTGATGAACGCGATGCCGAGCCCCGAGGTGTTGGCGGCGGTGCCCAGGTCGACGAACGGCGAGTTGGTGCTGGTGCTGCCAGGCGTACCGATGGTCGATGAAGCATTCTCCCCATTATTGCTGACGCCCGAGGTGTTCCAGTTGCCCTTGTTCTGGATCGAACCGCCCCAGCGCACGCCGAGGCTTTTGTCATAGTCGACGTTGGCTTCGACGATGCGCGCCTCAATCATCACCTGACGCACCGGGATATCCAGTTGCGCGACGATACGGCGCAGTTCGTCGAGGCGATCCTGGGTCTGATAGGCAATGATGTTGTTGGTCCGCTCATCCACCGTGATCGAGCCCCGCTCGTCGGCTTTCGCCTCGGCACTGGTCACCGACTGGAACAGCTTGGCGATATCGGCAGCTTTGGCGTAGTTGACTTGCAACAACTCGCGACGCAGGGGTGCCAGGTCGGCGATTTGCTTCTGCGACTCCAGTTCCTGACGCTCGCGGGCGGAGATTTCATCGGCCGGCGCCACCAGCAAAACGTTACCGATCTTGCGTTTATCCAGGCCCTTGGTTTTCAACACCAGATCCAGCGCCTGATCCCACGGTACGTTCTGCAAACGCAGGGTGATGCCGCCCTGCACCGTGTCGCTGGCCACCAGATTGAGGTTGGTGAAATCGGCGATCAGTTGCAGCACCGAACGCACATCGATGTCCTGGAAATTCAGCGAGAGCTTTTCACCGGTGTAGGCGAAGCGTTCGGTGTTGCGTTTCTGCAAGTCATCGACGGTCATCGGCCGGATGCTGACGGTCAGCTTGTTGTCGGTCTGGTAAGTCGAATAATCGAAGGCACCGCCGGGTTCAATGCTGATCGTGGCCCGATCACCCGTGGCACTGGCGTTGACGAACTGCACCGGCGTGGCGAAATCCTTGACGTCCAGACGTACACGCAACGGTTCAGGCAACTGGGTCTTGGCGAAACCGAGGATGATCTTGCCGTCGCGCTCCTGAATGTCCGGGGCGATGGAAGGATCCGACAGATCGATGACCACATTGCCTTCGCCCTGAGTGCCGCGCTGGAAATCCACACCACGAATGGCCTTGCCTACCGGCGCATAGGCTTTCGCCGGGGCTGGCGTTGCAGTCGCTGCGCGCGGCGTTTTGGACGCCGGGCTGGAGGCCGTTTTGTTGGCGCCTTGCCCGACCACCACGAACAGAGTATTGCCTTCGACCCGTGCGTTGTACGGCGTCAGCTGGGTCAGATTGATGATCAGTCGCGTACGGTCCTTGGCTTGCACCACCGTGGCGCTGCGGGCATTTCCGCCGCCCAGGTCACGATTTTTGCTTTTTAGCTGACTGACGACGCCGGGAAGATCCAGCGCAATTCGTGCAGGCGATTCCGTGGTGTAACCGTGGGGCGGCGGTGGCGGCCCATCGAATGACAACTTCAACTCGACGCGGTCCCCCGGCAGCGCGGCGACATCCAGCGCTTTGAGGTTGGCCGCTAGTACCATCGGCGACAGCAACGCTATCCATAGCGAAATACCGAAGGTTGAGAAAATCCTGTTCATTATTCGAGTTCCACTATGAGTGCTCTTTCAAAGGGATGGTCCGCGGCCGCTCCAGCCAGGCGCCTTCGCCGTCAGGAACGATTTCGACCACATCGACCTGCGAGCCACTGATGGCGACGATCCGCCCATCGTTACGCCCCAGGTAATCGCCGACTTTCAACCGATGCACCCCGCCCGCCCCGCGCAACAGCGCAAAGGAGCCGGTCGCATTGGCGATCGTTCCGACCATTTCAAACTGCTCGATGTTGAAACCTTCGAGGTACTGCTTGACCCGATTCGGGTCAGGTTTGACGTTGCGCGAGCCGTGTTTCTGACCGGCCAGATCGACTCTGATCTGTCGGGAAAACGGGCTTCGCAGGTTGGCGGCGCTGTAGGTGAATGTTGGGTAAGACCGAAATGTCGGCGTTGGTTCAATCTTGCCGGGCGCACGCAAACGCATTTCGTTCATGTACGCGTCCAGGTCGCTGAAATCATTGTCGCTGCCGCAACCAGCCAGGCTGGCGACCAACACAACCATCGAAAAGCAACGGATCGGGCTCATTTTTGCAGCCCCTTGTCGTTGTAGCGGTAGGTCTTGGCAAGGATGCTCATGCGCAACTTCGGGCCACCTTCCGGGTTGGCCGGCGCAAGGTCGAAGTCATGCAGGGTGACAATCCGGGGCAGTCCGGCCACGCCGCTGACGAAGGCGGCCAGGTCATGATAGGCACCGGTGACGGTGATCTGGATCGGCAGCTCGATGTAGAACTGCTGCGTGTTCTCCGGCAGCAGTTTGATCTCTTCGAACTCCAGGCCACTGCCCAGGCCGGTGCGAGTGATGTCCTCCAGCAGACCGGGCACTTCGGTGTCACTGGGCAATTGCCGCAGCAGCACGCCAAAGGAGTTCTCCATTTCCTTCATCTGCTGCGTATACAGCTCCAGATTCGCCGCCATGCGGGCTTTGTCGGCGAATTGCTCCTTGAGGGTCGACTCTTCCTCGCGCTTGAGTTCGAGATGGCTCTGAAGGTCGCTGAGGGAAAAACTGTAGCCCAGTGAAAGCACCAGAATCATGAGCAGGATACCCGCCAGCGCCTTGATGGCTGGCGGCCAGGAGCCCATGTTATTGGTGTCCAGGTCATTGATGTCGATCTTGCGCAGGCCTTCGAACCAGTCAGACAGCCTCATTTGCCGCCCTCCGCAGCGGCGGGCTGAGTCTGACGAACGGTCAGCTGAAAGACGTTGGCCTGATCCAGCTGACCGGCGGTCGTCGCTTTGACTTCCGTGAGGCTGGGCGCATCAAACCAGTCGGACGCATCCAGATTGCGCATCAGGTCTGACACACGATTGTTGGACTCCGCCGCTCCAGTGATGGACAAGGACTTGCCGGCCATTTTCACCTCAGTGAAATACACGCCGTCAGGCAGCGTCCGCGCCAGTTGATCGAAAATACGCCCGCTGATCGGCCGGTTGCCTTGCAGGTCCTGAATGATGCGCATGCGCTCGACCAGCTGCTGGCGACGAGCCTTCAAATCGCTGATCTGTTTAATCCGCTCGTCGACCACGGCAATCTGTTTGCCGATGTAATCGTTACGAGCCACTTGCCGATCGATAGCGCCACTGATGACCTGGTTCGCGATCAGCACCGCGCCCACGGCCCCCACCATCACACCGACCAGCGCCAGCAAAAAGCGTTTGCGGCGCGCTTCACGCCGCTCTTCGCGCCAGGGTAAAAGATTGATCCGTGCCATCAGTCGAAACTCCTGAGGGCCAGCCCGCAGGCGATCATCAGTGCCGGCGCATCGCTGGCCAGGGCACCGGCGTTGACCTTGCTGCTCAGGGCCATGTCGGAGAATGGGTTGGCCACCTGCGTCGGCGTACCCAATCGTTGCTCGATCAACCGGTCCAGCCCCGGGACCGATGCGGTACCGCCGGCCAACAGAATGTGATCAACCGAGTTGTACTGACCGGAGGCGAAGAAAAACTGCAACGAACGCGACACTTGCTGCACCAGCGCATCGCGAAACGGCTGCAACACCTCACTGACGTAATCGTCCGGCAAACCACCCTGTTTCTTCGCCAGCCCCGCCTGCTCAACGGTCAGGCCATAACGTCGCTGGATTTCCTCCGTCAGTTGACGACCGCCGAACAATTGCTCGCGGGTGTAGATGATCCGCCCCTGGTGCAGCACGCTCAGAGTGGTCATGGTGGCGCCGATATCGACCACCGCTACCGTCAGACGCTCCTGAGAAGCAGCCAGTTGGCTCGCCAGCAATCCATAGGAACGCTCCAGCGCATAGGCCTCGACGTCGACCACGCGGGCTGTCAGGCCGGCCAGGGCCAGGGCCGCTTCCCGGACCTCGACGTTTTCCTTGCGACAGGCCGCCAGCAGCACATTGACTCGCTCGGGGTTGCGCACAGAAACGCCCTGGACCTCAAAGTCGATGGCCACTTCGTCCAATGGATAAGGGATGTATTGATCGGCCTCGATCTTCAGCTGGTTTTCCATTTCGTCGTCGGAAAGACCGGCGTCCATCTCGATGGTCTTGGTAATCACCGCCGAACCGGCCACGGCCACGGCGACGTTCTTGAGGTTGGTCCTGGCCTTGAGGAGCACGCGCGCGAGTGCCTGCCCTACGCCTTCGAGCTCGGCGATATTTTTCTCGACCACCGCGTTGGTGGGCAAAGGTTCCACCGCATAGGCCTCGACCCGATAACGGTCGCCCTGGCGGCTTAGCTCCAGAAGCTTGACCGACGTGGAGCTGATGTCGATCCCCAGAAGCGTATTGGCCTTTTTATTGAAGAGTCCTAGCACTACCAATTCCCTATGACTATCCGTGTCTTACGGACTCTGTAATAGCCGTTGCGTTCAAACCACCCGTCTTGACAGCAGCGCAAATGACGCCCTCGCCGGAAAAATGCTTATAATGCCCAGCGTTTTTTTCCGGTTTTTACTTCAAGCGCGGATCGTTCCCTGTTTATCTGAACCCTGATGCCAAATTCATTCTTTGCCCTGGATGTCCAAAAGCCTTGATTCGTCTGCTGAAATTTTTCGGTTGGTCCATCGTCGCCGTTTTCTGCGGACTGCTCCTCGGTCTTAGCGGCGCCTTTCTCTACCTTAGTCCGGGTTTGCCATCCGTGGAGGCTCTGAGAAGCATCCAGTTGCAGATTCCTTTGCGGGTCTATAGCAGCGACAACAAGCTGATCGCAGAATTTGGCGAAATGCGCCGCACACCGATCCGGTTCGCCGATATTCCGCCCAATTTCATTAATGCGTTACTAAGTGCTGAAGACGACAACTTCGCCAATCACTACGGTGTCGACCCCAGCAGCCTGATGCGCGCGGCCACCCAGTTGGTGAAAAGCGGACACATTCAGTCCGGCGGCAGCACCATCACCATGCAGGTAGCCAAGAACTTCTTCCTGACCAGCGAACGTAGCTTCTCGCGCAAAACCACCGAAATCCTCCTGGCCCTGCAGATTGAACGGCAGCTGACCAAGGACGAGATTCTTGAGTTATACGTCAACAAGATCTATCTGGGTAACCGCGCCTACGGCATCGAGGCCGCCGCGCAGGTTTACTACGGCAAGTCGATTCGTGATGTCAGCCTGGCGCAGATGGCGATGATCGCCGGTCTGCCAAAAGCCCCTTCGCGCTTCAACCCGCTGGCCAACCCGGCCCGCAGCAAGGAACGCCGCGACTGGATCCTTGGGCGCATGTACAAGCTCGGCAAAATCACCGAAGCCGACTACACCACCGCGATCAACGAGCCGCTGAACGCCAGCTATCACGTGCCGACCCCGGAAGTGAATGCACCGTACATCGCTGAAATGGCCCGCGCCGAAATGGTCGGCCGTTATGGCAGCGACGCTTATACCGAAGGTTTCCGCGTCACCACCACGGTGCCGAGCAACCTGCAGGAAATGGCCAACACCGCGGTCCACGAAGGCTTGATGACCTACGACCAGCGTCATGGTTATCGCGGCCCGGAGTCGCGCCTGCCGGGCAAGACTCGCGAGGCCTGGACAACCGAGCTGACCAAGCAGCGCACCATCAGCAGCCTTGAGCCCGCCATCGTCACCCAGGTCGACAAGACCGGCCTGCAAGTGATGACCCGTACCGGTGACGAACACGTCGGCTGGGACAGCATGAAATGGGCGCGCCCATTCCTCAACACCAACAGCATGGGCGCCAATCCGAAGCAGCCTTCGGACGTCGCCCAGGTCGGCGACCTGATTCGTGTTCAACGCCAGCCGGACAACTCGCTGAAATTCAGCCAGATCCCCCAGGCTCAGGGCGCGCTGGTTTCCCTCGATCCGCAAAACGGTGCCATTCGCTCCTTGGTCGGCGGCTTCGCCTTTGAACAGAGCAACTACAACCGCGCCATGCAGGCCAAGCGCCAGCCGGGTTCGAGCTTCAAGCCGTTCGTCTACAGTGCCGCGCTGGATAACGGCTACACCGCCGCCAGCCTGGTGAACGACGCACCGATCGTGTTCGTCGATGAGTATCTGGACAAGGTCTGGCGTCCAAAGAACGACACCAACACGTTCCTCGGCCCGATCCGTATGCGTGAGGCGCTCTACAAGTCGCGCAACCTGGTGTCGATCCGCTTGCTGCAAGCGCTGGGCGTCGACCGCACCATCGACTACATCAGCAAGTTCGGCTTCAACAAGCAGGACCTGCCACGCAACCTGTCCCTGGCCCTGGGTACCGCGACGCTGACACCAATGGAAATCGCCACCGGCTGGAGCACCTTCGCCAACGGCGGCTACAAGATCAGCCCCTACATCATCGACAAGATCGAAAGCCGCAATGGCGACACGCTGTTCGTCGCCAACCCGCCGAGCGTCCCGAAAGGCAACGTCGCCACCGACGGTATAGCCGCCCCTGCCGCGGCCAACGCCTTCACCGTCAACGCAACCCCGGGCGAAGCGCTGACTGCCCAGCCAGCACCACAAACGCCGGCCGTGGCCGAACGCATCGTCGATGGTCGCACCACTTTCATCCTCAACAGCATGCTCGAGGACGTGATCAAACTCGGCACCGGCCGCCGCGCCCTGGCCTTGGGCCGCAGCGACATTGCGGGCAAGACCGGTACCACCAACGAGTCCAAGGACGCCTGGTTCTCTGGGTACAACGCCGATTATGTGACCACTGTCTGGACCGGTTTCGACCAGCCTGAAAGCCTGGGTCGCAAGGAGTTCGGCGGTACCGTCGCGCTGCCGATCTGGATGAGCTACATGGGCGCCGCACTCAAAGACAAGCCGCCCCATACGCAGCCAGAGCCAGAAGGCATCCTCAGCCTGCGAGTCGACCCGGTCAGCGGCCGTGCAGCCACCCCAGGCACGCCAGGCGCCTACTTCGAGCTGTTCAAGGCCGAAGACACGCCACCGTCGGCGAACGAACTGGGCAACGGCACTGCGCCAGGCAGCCCACTGCCTGCGGATGAAGCGGCGCCGATCGATTTGTTCTGATCGCCTGAAGCTGCAAAAAGCCCCGCCTTCGAAAGAAGAGCGGGGCTTTTATTTGCAATTTCTACACCGCCTGTGATGGCCTCTTCGCGAGCAGGCTCGCTCCCACAGTGAATTTGGGTGTACTCGGGATTCATGTACACATCGGTCAAATGTGGGAGCGAGCCTGCTCGCGAAGAGGCCATCACAGTCACCCACAAACCTGCAGGCAAAAAAAAGCCCCGACTCGCAAGAGCCAGGGCTTTGTGTTGAAGCGCTACAACGACTTAGCCGTTGAACACGTCATCCACGCTTTTCAGCGGGTAGTTCTTCGGATACGGCAGGGTCGCTACGCCAGTCTCGATCGCAGCCTTGGCCACGGCATCGGAAATCACGGTGATCAGACGGGCATCCATTGGCTTCGGAATGATGTACTCACGACCGAATTCCAGTTTGATGCCGCCGTAGGCGTCGCACACTTCCTGAGGAACCGGCAGCTTGGCCAGTTCACGCAGGGCGTTGGCCGCAGCCACTTTCATTTCTTCGTTGATGCGCTTGGCGCGAACGTCCAGGGCACCGCGGAAGATGAACGGGAAGCCCAGCACGTTGTTGACCTGGTTCGGGTAGTCCGAACGGCCGGTGGCCATGATTACGTCGTCACGGGTGGCGTGAGCCAGCTCCGGGGCGATTTCCGGATCAGGGTTGGAGCACGCGAACACGATCGGGGTGGCCGCCATGGATTTCAGGCCTTCAGCGCTCAGCAGGTTCGGGCCGGACAGGCCAACGAACACGTCCGCGCCTTTCAGGGCGTCGGCCAGCGTGCGTTTTTCAGTCGCGTGAGCGAAAACAGCCTTGTACTGGTTCAGGTCGTCACGGCCGGAGTGGATCACGCCGGTACGGTCAACCATGAAGATGTTTTCGATGTTGGCACCCATGCTCACCAGCAATTTCATGCAGGAGATGGCGGCAGCACCGGCGCCCAGGCAGACGATCTTGGCGTCGGCCAGGGTTTTGCCGGCGATTTCCAGGGCGTTGATCATGCCGGCCGCAGTAACAATCGCGGTGCCGTGCTGGTCATCGTGGAATACCGGAATGTCGCACTGCTCGATCAGAGCGCGTTCGATCTCAAAGCACTCAGGTGCCTTGATGTCTTCCAGGTTGATGCCACCAAAGGTGATGGAGATGCGCTTGACGGTGTCGATGAAGGCTTGCGGGCTTTCGGAGTCGACTTCGATGTCGAAAACGTCGATGCCGGCGAAGCGCTTGAACAGCACGCCTTTACCTTCCATCACTGGCTTGGAAGCCAATGGGCCGAGGTTACCCAGGCCAAGAATTGCGGTGCCATCGGAAATGACTGCAACCAGATTGCCCTTGCCGGTGTACTTGTAGGCGAGTTCAGGGTCGCGGGCGATTTCGCGGACTGGTTCGGCTACACCGGGGCTGTAGGCCAGCGACAGGTCGCGGGCGGTAGCGGTGGCTTTGGTGAGCTCGACGCTCAGCTTCCCTGGACGAGGATGGGCATGATATTCGAGAGCGGCAGTTTTCAAATCAGACATAGGGGCATTCCGCTTTTTACTGTGGGACAGACGGACCGCCGAGGATACTCGTGTCGCAAAGTCCCTACAAGACTGACCGGTCACCCCTGTCAAGCACCCGGCCCTACGACTTTGGACCAAGAGCCGCGGAACACAAGGGATAGACTGTTCACAATCAGAATAAAAAATGTCTACAATTTTTTATCACTGCGCCATCTGAAGCATCGCCGGGTCGGTCAATGGCAAAAGCCAGCGTGCCTGTCCTTCTTTCAGGCCGCCGCGCCGCGAACGGTCCAGCACCCAGCCACGGGCTTCGATCTGCCTGCCCTTCAGCCGCTCGAGATTCGCCACATCGAACTGCCCCAGCAAATTGGGTGCAACGCGCAGTACAACCGAATCCTGCAACTCGATCCAAACCCCGCCGCGATTGCGCTGAACCTTGCTCACACGACCGCTGAGCACAGCGAAACCGGACGTGTTGATCTGCTCCGCTTTCAGTACAGGGGATTGACGCCACAACCCGAATCCGGCCTGACGGGCGCGGTGTTCCGCCGCTTGCTGGCAGTCGACCAGATCGACATTTGGCGCGACCGCTACCTGGAAACCAAGTCCTTCAGCGAGCATCTGCGCTTCAAGGTTGGCGCCATCGGCGCTGTAGACATGGGCCAAGGTGCGGCCGTAATGGTCTTTGCTTTCTTTACCGGGCAATAAACCGACCCGTCCGTCGCTTGCAGCCACCAGTGCTTCCAGGCGTTGGCGTGCCGCCACCGCGAACGGCTCGTCGGAGCGACCTTTCTTGCCCAGCTCCGGCGTATTCAAACCGATCATGCGCACGCTACGGCCATCGCTCAGACGCAGCGTGTCACCATCCACTACCCGTTGCACCACAACGGGTGTCAGCCCGCTCGGCGCCGGGCAGAAGGCCTGGGCACCGGAAAGCCAAATCGCAGACACAAAAAAGGCGCCCACGAGGGACGCCTTTTTCATCAGCAAGGTAAAGCCCATGGGGCTTTGCAACCTTACTCTGCAGCAGCAGGAGCTTTCTTGCCGAAAGCACCGAAACGGTCTGCGAAGCGCTGTACACGGCCGCCAGTATCCAGAGTCTTCTGCTTACCGGTGTAGAACGGGTGGCACTCGTTGCATACGTCAGTACCCAGTGGCTTGCACAGGTTCGAACGAGTTTCGAACTTGTTGCCGCAGCTGCAAGTTACTTCGATGGTTTCGTACGCTGGATGGATATCGGCTTTCATGGTGTATTCCTCAGGCTAGTGTGCCGCCACTCAACACTATTGTTGAATACCGCACATAATTAGGCCGCGGATTCTACCAGACCTTTGCGATCACGCAAGCTGTCGCTTACACCAGTCGTCTGCTAGGCTCCCGGCCCAAAGCATACTCCCTGTGGGAGCGAGCCTGCTCGCGAAAGCGGTGTATCAGATGACGTGAGTGCTGACTGATATGCCCTCTTCGCGAGCAGGCTCGCTCCCACAGGTGGCATCCCCGCTGTTTATTTCCTGTTTATCGAGATCCCCCCGCGTGCCCGACGCCATTTTGCGCCTCGCCCTGCCTTCGCCTCTGCGCCGCCTGTTCGATTACCGTGCCCCGGCCGGGATCCTGCGTGCCCAGTTGCAGCCGGGCATGCGCCTGCGGGTGCCGTTCGGCCGACGGGAGATGATCGGGATTCTGGTGGAGGTGACCGATCACAGCGAAGTGCCGGTAGAAAAGCTCAAGCCGGCCCTGGCCCTGCTCGATGCCACGCCGCCCCTGCCGCCAGCGCTATTCAAACTGTGCCTGTGGACGTCTCAGTATTACCAGCACAGCCTCGGCGACACTTTGAGCTGGGCGCTACCGGTACTGTTGCGACAAGGCGAACTGGCCGAAGCACGGCAGGAGCGCTTCTGGTCCGCCGCGCCCGGCGCCAGCCTTGATGACCCGCGCATCACTCGCGCCCCGCGTCAACGCGAGGCCCTGGCGACCCTGGCCCAACATCCCCATGGCGTCGCCCATCAGTTGTTGAGCAAACTGATGCTGAGCAAGGACAGCCTGGATTTGCTGCTGGCCAAGGATCTGGTGCAAGTCGAAATCCGCAAGCACGCCCCCGACGCCCGCCACGAACACTGGCTGGCGCAGCCGGAATTGCCGCTCAACCCGGAGCAGCGTGCGGCCTATGAGGCGATTCGCGCAGGGTTCGACAGTTATCACGCGTTCCTGCTGGCCGGCGTCACCGGCAGCGGCAAGACCGAAGTCTATTTGCAGCTGATCCGCGAAACGCTCGAGGCTGGCAAGCAAGCGCTGGTACTGATCCCGGAGATCAACCTCGGCCCGCAGACACTGGCGCGCTTCGAGCAGCGCTTCAATGCACGCATCGCGCTGATCCACTCGGCGGTCAACGACCGCGAGCGCCTCGAAGCCTGGCTCGCCGCCCGGGACGGTGACGCCGACATTATTATCGGCACCCGTTCCGCGCTGTTCACGCCGATGAAGAACCCCGGTCTGATCATCATCGATGAAGAGCACGACGGTTCCTATAAACAGCAGGAAGGCCTGCGCTATCACGCCCGCGATCTGGCATTGGTGCGCGCACGCCAGGAAAACATCCCGATTGTCCTCGGCTCCGCCACGCCTTCGCTGGAAAGCCTGCACAACGCCTACACCGGTCGATACGGACTCTTACGCTTGAACGAGCGTGCCGGTGGCGCCAAACAACCGCGGTTCCTGCGCCTGGACGTGAAAAGTCGTCCACTGGACAGCGGCATTTCCGGGCCGATGCAGCAAGCCATCGGCCAGACGCTGGCCGCCGGGCAACAAGTGTTGGTGTTCCTCAACCGTCGCGGTTTTGCCCCGACCTTGCTGTGTCACGACTGCGGCTGGATGTCCGAGTGTCAGCGCTGCGATGCGCGCATGACTGTGCATCAGCGCTCCGGCGAACTGCGCTGCCACCATTGCGGCTACGTCGAACGCGTCCCTCGGCATTGCCCGAAGTGCGGCAAGGTCGATTTGCGACCCGTTGGTGCCGGCACCGAGCGCGCCGAAGAACGATTGGGGATTTTGTTTCCAGACGTCCCGGTGCTGCGGGTCGACCGCGATAGCACTTCGCGTAAAGACGCCATGAATCAGCTGTTCGCGACCATTCAGAAGGGCCAGCCCTGCATTCTGGTCGGCACGCAAATGCTTGCCAAAGGGCACCACTTTCCACGGGTGACGCTGGTGTCGATTCTCGATGCCGACGGCGGGCTGTTTTCCGGCGACTTCCGCGCCAGCGAGCGCATGGCGCAGCTAATCGTCCAGGTTGCCGGGCGCGCGGGCCGGGCTGAAGAGCCGGGCAAAGTGATCATCCAGACGCACCTGGCCGACCATCCGCTGCTGGTGCAATTGACTGAACAGGGCTATTTCGCCTTTGCCGAACAGGCGTTGAGCGAACGTCGCTCGGCGGGCCTACCGCCGTTTGCGCACTTGGCGCTGCTGCGGGCCGAAGCGCACAAACCGGGGCAAGCTGAAGGCTTTCTTGATGAGGCGTGCAGCGAGGCCGAGCGTTTGCTGGCCGAACAGAACCTGACCGGGATTGAACTGCTAGGGCCGGTGCCGGCGCCGATGGAGCGCCGGGCCGGGCGTTATCGTGCGCAGTTGTTGCTGCAAGCGACGGCCCGGGCGCCGCTGCATCGACTATTAAGCAGCTGGCTGCTGGTGTTGGAGCAGATGCCGAGTGGGCGGGCGGTGCGATGGTCTTTGGATGTGGATCCGGTCGATTTGTATTGATTTTGAGATCGCTTTCGTCGGAACGCCGCCCGGAGCCGGCTCGCTCCCACAGGGGATCTGCGGCGCTCATCAGGTCAATGTGGGAGCGAGCCTGCTCGCGAAGGCGGTTGATTAGTCACCACATATCCATAACCTGCCCGCTATAGTTGGCAAGCCCGTCTTCGCAACGGATAATGCCCAGTTTTTCCACTAGCGCATCCAGGCGCCGCCGCGCTTGCGGTCGAAAGAGAACACCATGAAAGACACCATTCGCCAGCTGATCCAACAAGCCATCACCCAACTCGTCAACGAAGGTGTGTTGCCTGAAGGCCTGTCGCCGGCGATCCAGGTGGAAAACTCCCGTGACAAGACTCACGGCGACTTCGCCAGCAACATCGCCATGATGCTGGCCAAACCGGCCGGCATGAAGCCGCGCGACCTGGCAGAGAAAATCATCGCCGCGCTGCCGGCTGACGAAAACGTCACCAAGACCGAAATCGCCGGCCCCGGCTTCCTGAACTTCTTCCAGAACACCCAGGCCCTGGCCACTCGCCTGGACGCCGCCCTGGCCGACGCCCACATCGGCGTGCGCAAGACGGGTCCGGTGCAGCGCACTGTCGTCGACCTGTCGGCACCGAACCTGGCCAAAGAGATGCACGTCGGCCACTTGCGCTCGACCATCATCGGCGACGGCGTGGCGCGCGTACTGGAATTCCTCGGCGACGAAGTGATCCGTCAGAACCACGTCGGCGACTGGGGCACCCAGTTCGGCATGCTGATGGCGTATCTGCAGGAAAACCCGATCACCAGCGACGAGCTGTCGGACCTGGAAAACTTCTACCGTGCGGCCAAACAACGCTTCGACGAATCCGAAGAGTTCGCCGATCGCGCCCGTGGCCTGGTGGTCAAGCTGCAAGCCGGCGACCCGGACTGCCTGGCGCTGTGGACCAAGTTCAAGGACATCTCGCTGTCGCACTGCCAGAAAATCTACGAACTGCTGAACGTCAAACTGACCATGGCCGACGTGATGGGCGAAAGCGCCTACAACGACGACCTGATCAACGTAGTCAACGACCTCAAGGCCGCTGGCCTGCTGGTCGAGAGCAACGGCGCCCAGTGCGTGTTCCTCGACGAGTTCAAAAACGCTGATGGCGACCCGCTGCCGGTGATCATCGTCAAGGCTGACGGCGGTTACCTCTACGCCACCACCGACCTGGCGGCCGTGCGTTACCGTAGCGGCAAGCTGAAGGCTGATCGCGCGCTGTACTTCGTCGACCAGCGTCAGGCCCTGCACTTCCAGCAAGTGTTCCAGGTCGCGCGCCTGGCCGGTTTCGTGACGCACCCGATGGAAATGGAACACATGGGCTTCGGCACCATGAACGGCGCCGATGGCCGTCCGTTCAAGACCCGTGACGGCGGCACCGTGAAGCTGATCGACCTGCTGACCGAAGCTCAGGAACGCGCTTACACCCTGGTGAAAGAAAAGAACCCTACACTTGCCGAAGACGAACTGCGCAACATCGCCAAGGTCGTGGGCATTGGCGCGGTGAAATACGCTGACCTGTCCAAGCACCGCACCAGCGACTACAGCTTCAACTTCGACCTGATGCTGAACTTCGAAGGCAACACTGCGCCGTACCTGCTGTACGCCTACACCCGCGTGGCCGGCGTGTTCCGCAAACTCGGCAAGGACTTCAGTGAAGTCGAAGGCCAGATCGTCCTCGAAGCGGCGCACGAACACGAATTGGCGGCGAAGCTCGCGCAGTTCGGCGAAGTGCTGAACAACGTTTCCGACAAAGGCACGCCGCACATCCTGTGCACCTACCTGTACGATGTCGCCGGCCTGTTCTCCAGCTTCTACGAGAACTGCCCGATACTCGGTGCCGACACCCCGGCGCAAATGCAGAGCCGTCTGCGCCTCGCCGCGCTGACCGGTCGCACTCTCAAGCAAGGCCTGGAACTCTTGGGTCTGGAAACTCTGGAGCGTATGTAAGTTGGCTGCCAAGAAAAAACCAGCACCCAAGCGTGGCGCCAGCCGTTACCAAGCTCCTGCAAAGCAACCGATCCCGGGTTGGCTGTGGATGGCCATCGGCCTGACGGTCGGCGCGTTTATTGTGTTCCTGATGAAGCTGGAACCGGGCAAGGGCAGCGAGAGCGTCAAGCGCGAGAAGATCGAGCAGCAGAAAGCCAAGATCGTCGAGGCCAACAAGACCCCGCCGAGCCCGACGCAACCGGTGAAGCCGAAGTACGACTTCTACACCTTGCTACCGGAATCGGAAGTGATCGTGCCGCCGGATGCCGTCCCGGAGAAAACCCTGCCGACGCCACAAGTGCCGGCCATTCCGACGACGCCGGTCACGCCAGAGCAAGCGGCGAAGATCGATACCGCGCGGGCTCAGGCCGCACTGGCCGGGATTACCCCGCCGCCAGCGCCACCGGTGTCCAAAGCGGCGCCAGTGACCAAGTTCTTCCTGCAGGCCGGCTCGTTCCGCAAGGAGGCTGATGCAGACAAGGTTCGGGCCCAGATCATCCTGCTCGGTCAGGCTGTGGCAGTTGAATCCGGCACCGTGAAGGACGAAACCTGGTATCGGGTATTGGTCGGACCGTTCAGCAACCGCGAACAACTGACCACCGCCCAGAAACAACTGGCCGGCAGCGGGTTCAGCAATTTGTTGTTACAACAACGCCAAAGCCGCTAACCCCTTCCCCGATCGTTCCCACGCTCTGCGTGGGAACGATCATCTTCAACACCGCTCGTCCCCTCTCCCTTCCTACAGTTGAAATACGCTCCACCACCCCCATATGAGTTGGCATAAGGCATTTTCGCCCCGCTGCGTGGAGACTCTCCCTTGACCACCATCGTTTCAGTTCGCCGCCACGGCAAAGTCGTCATGGGCGGCGACGGCCAGGTTTCTCTCGGCAATACCGTGATGAAAGGCAACGCGAAGAAAGTTCGCCGCCTGTACCACGGCCAGGTGATCGCCGGTTTTGCCGGGGCCACCGCTGACGCCTTCACCCTCTTCGAGCGTTTCGAAGGCCAGCTTGAGAAACATCAGGGCCACCTGGTTCGCGCCGCTGTCGAACTCGCCAAAGAATGGCGCACTGACCGCTCCCTCAGCCGCCTCGAGGCCATGCTCGCAGTCGCCAACAAAGACGCCTCTCTGATCATCACCGGCAACGGCGACGTGGTCGAACCCGAAGAAGGTCTGATCGCCATGGGTTCCGGTGGCGGTTACGCCCAGGCCGCCGCCAGTGCGCTGCTGAAGAAAACCGACCTGTCGGCCCGGGAAATCGTCGAAACCGCCCTCGGCATCGCCGGCGACATCTGTGTATTCACCAACCACACCTTCACCATTGAGGAGCAGGACCTCGCTGAGTAAGCCTGTTTTGGCCACCACGCCACGGCTCACTTTTACCTGAGGACCGCCAATTACTATGTCCATGACTCCCCGTGAAATCGTCCACGAACTCAATCGCCATATCATCGGCCAGGACGATGCCAAGCGCGCCGTCGCCATCGCATTGCGTAACCGCTGGCGCCGGATGCAGCTGCCTGAAGAGCTGCGCGTTGAAGTGACCCCAAAGAACATCCTGATGATCGGCCCGACCGGTGTCGGTAAAACCGAGATTGCTCGTCGTCTGGCCAAACTGGCCAACGCGCCGTTCATCAAGGTCGAAGCGACCAAGTTCACCGAAGTCGGCTATGTCGGCCGCGATGTTGAATCGATCATCCGTGACCTGGCCGACGCAGCGATCAAGCTGCTGCGCGAACAGGAAATGACCAAGGTTCGCCACCGCGCCGAAGACGCCGCCGAAGAGCGCATCCTCGACGCCCTGCTGCCACCGGCACGCATGGGCTTCAGCAACGACGACGCCGCACCGTCGGCCGACTCCAACACCCGTCAGCTGTTCCGCAAGCGCCTGCGCGAAGGTCAGCTGGATGACAAAGAGATCGAAATCGAAGTCGCCGAAGTGACCGGTGTCGATATCTCCGCGCCGCCGGGCATGGAAGAGATGACCAACCAGTTGCAGAGCCTGTTCGCCAACATGGGCAAGGGCAAACGCAAGAGCCGCAAGATCAAGGTCAAGGAAGCGCTGAAACTGGTGCGCGACGAAGAAGCCGGTCGCCTGGTCAATGAAGAAGAGTTGAAGGCCAAGGCGCTGGAAGCGGTCGAGCAGCACGGCATCGTGTTCATCGACGAAATCGACAAGGTCGCCAAGCGCGGCAACACCGGTGGCGTCGACGTGTCCCGCGAAGGCGTACAGCGCGACCTGCTGCCGCTGATCGAAGGCTGCACCGTCAACACCAAACTGGGCATGGTCAAGACCGACCACATCCTGTTCATCGCGTCCGGCGCGTTCCACCTGAGCAAACCGAGCGATCTGGTGCCTGAGCTGCAAGGTCGCCTGCCGATTCGTGTCGAACTCAAGGCCCTGACGCCTGAAGACTTCGAACGCATTCTCAGCGAGCCGCACGCGTCGCTCACCGAGCAGTATTGCGCCCTGCTGAAGACCGAAGGCCTGGTGATCGAATTCCTGCCGGACGGCATCAAGCGTATTGCCGAGATCGCCTGGCAGGTCAACGAGAAGACCGAGAACATCGGTGCCCGTCGCCTGCACACACTGCTTGAACGTCTGCTTGAAGAGGTGTCGTTCAGCGCCGGTGACCTGGCCAGCGCCCACGACGAAAAGGCGATCCTGATCGACGCCGATTACGTCAACAGCCACTTGGGCGAATTGGCGCAGAACGAAGACCTGTCCCGTTATATCCTGTAGGTCACCTGTTCCCCTGTAGGAGCTGCCGCAGGCTGCGATCTTTTGATTTTTCCTTGAAAAAAACAAGATCAAAAGATCGCAGCCTGCGGCAGCTCCTACAGGGTGCTCCACCAAGACGGATGACCTGTCATGACCCAACTCCCCACCGACATCAAACTGCACAAAGCCTCGAAAACCCTGTCGCTGAAATATGCGTCCGGCGAGGAACATCACCTGCCCGCCGAGTTCCTGCGCGTGCACTCTCCTTCCGCCGAGGTCCAGGGCCACGGCAAACCTATCCTGCAATTTGGCAAGATCGGCGTAGGCCTGACCAAGGTCGAACCCGCCGGTCAGTACGCACTGAAGTTGACCTTCGACGACGGCCACGACAGCGGCCTGTTCACTTGGGAATATCTGTACCAGCTGGGCGTGCGACAAGAGGATCTCTGGAACGATTATCTTGCCGAACTCAAAGCCGCCGGAAAGACCCGCGATCCGAACGAATCCATCGTCAAGCTGATGCTCTAGCTCAGGCCTTTCGCTCTTTAGAGGGCATTTTCTAATTCCATCTGTTTGAATGCTCGGCTTCCGGGTCGACGACTGGCCTGCTTGCGAAAAAAATTAAACTCGGGTAACCAATGGAGCTGGCAAGGTACCTGCAGTGCTCTCTGAACTAAAAAGCAGCGATGCAGAATTAACGGTCACCCGAGCAGTAGTACCTGGCATTTGCTGTGGGAATGCACAGCTGGGCTCAGGTACTCGTCTCAGGACAATGGAGCGTCGTAGATGAGTAACAAGAATAACGATGACTTGAAGTATCAGGCCTCGGAAAACACCTTGGGGCTGAATCCTGTCGTTGGGCTGCGTGGAAAAGATCTACTGGCTTCTGCTCGAATGGTGCTTAGGCAGGCCATCAGACAACCGATTCACAGCGCCAGGCATGTCGCTCATTTTGGTCTTGAACTGAAGAACGTGTTGTTCGGTAAATCCGAGCTCCAACCGACAAGCGATGACCGTCGCTTCGCCGATCCGGCCTGGAGCCAGAACCCGCTGTACAGACGTTATTTGCAAACTTACCTGGCGTGGCGCAAGGAACTCCACGACTGGATCGGCGACAGCAACCTCTCGCCCAAGGATGTCGCACGCGGGCATTTCGTGATCAACCTCATGACCGAAGCCATGGCCCCCACCAACAGTGCGGCCAACCCGGCGGCGGTCAAACGCTTCTTCGAAACCGGCGGCAAAAGCCTGCTCGACGGCCTCTCCCATCTGGCCAAGGATCTGGTGAACAACGGCGGCATGCCGAGCCAGGTCAACATGGGCGCGTTCGAGGTTGGCAAGAGCCTGGGCGTCACCGAAGGCGCGGTGGTGTTTCGCAATGACGTGCTGGAGCTGATCCACTACCGGCCGACCACCGAGCAGGTGCACGAGCGCCCACTGTTGGTGGTGCCACCGCAGATCAACAAGTTCTATGTTTTCGACCTGAGCCCGGACAAGAGCCTGGCGCGCTTCTGCCTGCGCAACAACATGCAGACGTTCATCGTCAGCTGGCGCAACCCGACCAAGGAGCAGCGCGAGTGGGGTCTGTCGACCTACATCGAAGCGCTCAAGGAAGCGGTCGACGTGGTCACCGCGATCACCGGCAGCAAAGACATCAACATGCTCGGCGCCTGCTCCGGCGGCATCACCTGCACCGCCCTGCTGGGCCACTACGCCGCGATCGGCGAGAAAAAGGTCAACGCCCTGACGCTGCTGGTCAGCGTGCTGGACACCACCCTGGAAAGCGACGTGGCACTGTTTGTCGACGAGCAGACGCTCGAATCCGCCAAGCGCCACTCCTATCAGGCCGGCGTATTGGAAGGCCGCGACATGGCGAAAATTTTCGCCTGGATGCGCCCCAACGACCTGATCTGGAACTACTGGGTCAACAACTACCTGCTGGGCAACGAGCCGCCGGTTTTCGACATCCTGTTCTGGAACAACGACACCACACGGTTGCCCGCAGCGTTCCACGGCGACCTGATCGAAATGTTCAAAACCAACCCACTGATCCGACCTGATGCACTGGAAGTGTGCGGCACACCGATCGATCTGAAGCAGGTCACTGCCGACATCTACTCCCTGGCCGGCACCAACGACCACATCACCCCTTGGAAGTCCTGCTACAAGTCGGCGCAACTGTTCGGTGGCAAGGTTGAATTCGTGCTGTCCAGCAGCGGGCATATCCAGAGCATTCTGAACCCGCCGGGCAATCCGAAATCGCGCTACATGACCAGCACCGAGATGCCGGTCAAAGCTGAGGAGTGGCAAGAAAACTCCACCAAGCACACCGATTCCTGGTGGCTGCACTGGCAGGCATGGCAAGCCGAGCGTTCCGGCAAGCTGAAAAAGTCTCCAAGCAGTTTGGGCAATAAGGCTTATCCGGCGGGTGAAGCCGCACCGGGCACTTACGTACACGAGCGGTAACTGACACACCCCACCCCACTGTGGGAGCGAGCCTGCTCGCGAAAGCGGTTGAACATTCAACATTCAGGTCAACAGACCTTACGCTTTCGCGAGCAGGCTCGCTCCCACAAGGGTATAGGGGATGAATTCACCCACAGGGCCTGAAGCATGCCGCAACCGTTCATATTTCGTACCGTCGACCTGGATGGCCAGACCCTCCGCACGGCGGTACGCCCCGGCAAGCCTCACTTGACGCCCTTGCTGATTTTCAACGGCATCGGCGCCAACCTGGAGCTGGTGTTTCCGTTCGTCGCGGCGCTGGACCCGGACCTGGAAGTCATCGCCTTCGACGTCCCTGGTGTCGGCGGTTCGTCGACGCCACGGCGACCGTATCGCTTTCCGGGCCTGGCGAAACTCACGGCGCGGATGCTCGACTATCTCGACTACGGGCAAGTCAACGTAATCGGCGTTTCCTGGGGGGGCGCCCTCGCCCAGCAGTTCGCTTACGACTACCCCGAGCGCTGCAAGAAACTCGTTCTGGCGGCCACGGCGGCTGGCACGGTGATGGTGCCGGGCAAGCCGAGAGTCCTGTGGATGATGGCCAGCCCACGACGCTACATCCAGCCGTCTCACGTGATTCGCATTGCGCCGATGATCTATGGCGGTGCGTTCCGTCGCGATCCGACCCTGGCCGCCAGCCATGCCGCCAAGGTCCGCTCGGCCGGCAAACTCGGTTACTACTGGCAGCTGTTCGCCGGACTCGGCTGGACCAGCATTCACTGGTTGCACAAGATCCACCAGCCAACCCTGGTACTGGCCGGTGACGACGATCCTCTGATCCCGTTGGTCAACATGCGGTTACTGGCCTGGCGGATTCCCAACGCCCAGTTGCACATCATCGACGACGGGCATCTGTTTTTGATTACCCGGGCCGAAGCAGTGGCACCGATCATCATGAAGTTTCTCGAGGAAGAACGTCAGCGTGCCGTGATGCATCCGCATCCGTCGCCATTGGGCGGCTAATCGGCCCTGGCTTTTGTTACAAAAAGGGGTCGGGAAGACGCAGCGCCGCGCAACATTCCGCAACAGCGTCTATGGTGTTCTGGTTCGGTGTATCTGTATTTGGCCTGAAGACGAAGGAGTGTTGATTCATGCGCGAAAAACCAGCGAGGGAATTTTTGCCCACTCCCGCCGCGTTCATCAACGCACAGAGTGCGATTACCGGCCTGCGTGGTCGGGATCTGTTTTCTACCCTGCGCAGCGTTGCCGCCCATGGTTTGCGCAACCCGGTGCACACCGCCCGACACGCCTTGAAGCTGGGCGGTCAACTGGGCCGTGTACTGCTGGGCGAAACCCTGCACCCGACCAATCCACAGGACAAGCGCTTTGCCGATCCGGCGTGGAGCCTCAACCCTTTTTATCGCCGCAGTTTGCAGGCCTACCTGAGCTGGCAGAAGCAGGTCAAACACTGGATCGACGACAGCAACATGACTCCAGACGATCGCGCCCGTGCCCACTTCGCGTTCGCCTTGCTCAACGACGCCATGGCACCGTCCAACAGCCTGCTTAATCCGCTGGCGATCAAGGAGATCTTCAACTCCGGCGGCAACAGCCTGGTGCGAGGGATCAGCCACCTGGTCGACGACTTCCTGCACAACGACGGCCTGCCCAGACAAGTCACCAAGCAAGCTTTCGAGGTCGGCAAAACGGTCGCCACCACTACGGGCTCCGTGGTGTTTCGCAATGAGCTGCTGGAGTTGATCCAGTACAAGCCCATGAGCGAAAAGCAGTATTCCAAACCGCTGCTGGTGGTGCCGCCACAAATCAACAAGTACTACATTTTCGACCTGAGTCCGCACAACAGCTTCGTCCAGTTCGCCCTGAAGAATGGTTTGCAGACCTTCATGATCAGTTGGCGCAATCCGGATGTACGTCATCGCGAATGGGGGCTGTCGACGTACGTCGAAGCCGTGGAAGAAGCGATGAATGTGTGCCGGGCGATCACCGGTGCTCGTGAGGTCAACCTGATGGGCGCCTGCGCGGGCGGGCTGACCATTGCCGCGCTGCAAGGCCATTTGCAGGCCAAGCGACAACTTCGGCGGGTGTCCAGCGCGACCTATCTCGTGAGCCTGCTCGACAGTCAGATGGACTCGCCTGCGACCCTCTTCGCCGACGAACAGACGCTTGAGGCGGCCAAGCGTCGCTCCTATCAGAAAGGCGTGATGGATGGCCGCGACATGGCCAAGATCTTCGCCTGGATGCGCCCCAACGATTTGATCTGGAGCTATTTCGTTAACAACTACCTGTTGGGCAAAGAGCCTCCGGCGTTCGACATCCTCTACTGGAACAACGACAACACACGTTTGCCGGCGGCCTTGCATGGCGACTTGCTGGACTTCTTCAAACACAACCCGCTGAGTCATCCAGGAGGTCTGGAGGTGTGCGGCACGCCGATCGACTTGCAGAAAGTCAACGTCGACAGCTTCAGCGTCGCGGGCATCAATGACCACATCACCCCGTGGGATGCGGTGTATCGCTCGGCCCTGCTGCTGGGTGGCGAGCGACGCTTCGTGTTGTCCAACAGCGGGCATGTGCAGAGCATTCTCAACCCCCCCTCAAACCCGAAAGCCAACTTCGTCGAGAGCACGAAGCTGAGCACGGACCCACGGGCCTGGTATTACGACGCCAAGCAAGTTAACGGCAGTTGGTGGACTCAGTGGCTGGGCTGGATTCAAGAACGTTCAGGCGCGCTAAAAGAAACCCACATGGCGCTTGGCAACCAGAACTATCCACCGATGGAAGCGGCACCCGGCACTTATGTGCGCGTGCGCTGACTGACAACGAACCACGGCCGGCGCCGGCCGTGGCATGACTCGACCATTAAGAAGACTGGATGAAAACCCGCGACCGGATTCTCGAATGTGCTTTGCAGTTGTTCAATCAGAAGGGCGAGCCGAACGTCTCCACCATGGAAGTTGCCAACGAAATGGGCATCAGCCCAGGTAACCTCTACTACCACTTCCACGGCAAGGAACCGTTGATTCTCGGACTGTTCGAGCGCTTCCAGGCCGAACTGGCGCCCCTGCTCGACCCACCGGCCGATGTGGAACTGGCACCGGAAGATTACTGGCTGTTTCTGCACCTGATCGTCGAACGCCTGGCCCACTACCGGTTTCTGTTCCAGGACCTGTCGAACCTCGCCGGGCGCTTGCCGAAACTGGCCAAGGGCATACGCAACCTGCTCAATGCGTTGAAGCGCACACTGGCTTCGTTGCTCGCACGATTAAAGGCTCAGGGGCAATTGGTCAGCGATACCCAGGCGTTGGGGCAACTGGTGGAACAGATCACCATGACGCTGCTGTTCTCACTGGACTATCAGCGGATACTGGATCGCGAGGGTGAGGTGAGATTGGTGGTGTACCAGATCATGATGCTGGTGGCGCCGCATTTGTTGCCGCCGATCAAGGTCGCGACGGAGCAACTGGCCCTTCAATACCTCGAAGAACACGACTAACCCCTGTGGGAGCGAGCCTGCTCGCTCCCACAGTGGATCTGCGGTGTTCATTAATTCGTGCATAAAAAAACGCCCGACCTTTGCAGGCCGGGCGTTTTCTTGAGCCCTGAAAATCAGGACTGACTGGTTGGCGTCGAAGGAGCTGACGCGACAGTCGGGGTTGCAGCAGGGGTCGGCGCAGTAGCGGAGTTCGATGCACTGACCGGGGCCGGGGTTGCCGGTTTGGCGGCAGCCACTGCTGGTTTTGGTGCCGCCGCTTTCGGAGCTGCCGGCTTTTTCACCGCTGGCTTCTTCGCTGCGGCAGGTTTGGCCGCTGGCTTGGTAGCGGGTTTGGCTGCTGCAGTTTTGGCAGCCGGTTTAGCGGCTGGTTTTGCTGCTGCTTTGGCCGCTGGCTTGGCTGCTGCAGGTTTCGCTGCAGCAGTTTTGGCCGCTGGTTTGGCAGCCGGTTTAGCGGCAGCTTTAGCCAGTGGTTTGGCAACGGACTTCGCTGCCGGTTTGGCCGCCGCGGTTTTCGCCGCAACAGGCGCCACCTTGGCACCGGTGAGTCTTTCGATTTGCTTGGTCAGGGTATCGACCTTGCTGTGCAGTGCTTTGACTTCGTTGCGGCTCGGTACACCCAGGCGCGAAATGGCGCTGTTCAGGCGCTTGTCGAAAGCCCCTTCCAACTCATCCCACTTGCCCAGCGCACGATCTTTCACGCCGCTGATGCGCGACTTGGCCGACGTGGCAGAGTCCTTGGCAGCATCGACTTTTTTGCCGACTGCGCTCTTGGTGAGCTTCTCGGCTTTCTCGCCGTCTTTGACCAATGTATCGAAGAGCTTGCTGCCGTCAGTGTCGATCTTCGAGTACACGCCTAAACCAGCCAGCCAGATTTTGCGGGAGTAGTCTTCGACTTTCCCGATCCACGAGCTGCCTTCTTTCTCGGTGTTCTTTTTACCAGCCATCCCGTTCTCCTTAAGATTTACGCGCGACGCGTTCGAGCAATGCCGTCAGCTCATCGAGCTTGGCAGAGAGTGTCTCAACGTCATGTTTAGACGGAATGCCGATACGATTCAAGGTACTTGCGACACGCGAGTCAAAAGCCTTCTCGACCTTGTCGAGTTGAAGTTCGACTTTGCCTTTGAAAGTGCTCACTTCACTCTTGGCTTCATCGATCTCGGCATTGGCCGCTTCAAGTTTCTCGGCAACTACTTTTTTGCCTTTCTTTTCAACAGCTTGACCCGCCTGGATCAACTCTTGAAAGTACTCGCTGCCCTCTTGGCCGACCTTGGTGTAGGCACCCAGGCCTGCCAGCCAGATCTTGCGGGCATAAGATTTAACGTCGCTCAGAGCGGTTGTCGAAGCGTCGATTTTTTTCTTCAAAATAACTTTGGCCATGGTGCACCTCACGCGCAGAAGGTTTGAGGAACTGCCCGCGAAAGAGTCGGGCTCAGGCACAAAGTAGTGAGAATAATTAGAAACGGCACCCTAACAACTGACACAAAACCTTGGTCACACCACAAAACAAATGTGGGAGCGAGCCTGCTCGCGAAGAGGCCGGTACATTCAACATTGCTGTCGACTGAATGACCGCTTTCGCGAGCAGGCTCGCTCCCACAGTGATCGCCTTCCAAAACAAGACCGAGTTAAGCCAACGCTTTATCCAACGCCTTTTCGATTTCCGATTTGATCGTGCCGCTCATGGCCGACATCAACAGGCCCAGTTCGACATCGACCTTGATCGAATCCTCACCCACATACACCGCGCCTTTCACACCGGAACGCTTGAGGTTCAGGGTGTCGCCGGACCATTGCGGCTCCAGGCCATATTGATCGGACAGTTTCTGCGCCAACAGATCGGCCTTCTCGCGGGCCGCTTCCTTACCCAGGCCATGGGCACGCTCAACACTAATACGGGCCATCGAATGACTCCTGCTTTATGAATACTTTCCCGAAGCATCCTGACCGCTACTGCGGCAAAACGTCCCGGTGGTTACCTATCTTACCTGCAGCCTTGCCAAGACAAAGCAGGCCACCGGGATTAGAATGTCCCGCATTCTCTTCTGGTGACAGCGATATGACTGATCAGCGCAAAGGCAGCGATGCCGAACCCACCACTCACTTCGGTTTCAAAAACGTTCCGGAAAGCCAAAAAGCGGAAAAAGTCGCTGAAGTTTTCCACTCGGTAGCCGCCAAGTACGACTTGATGAACGACCTCCTGTCGGGCGGCATGCACCGTCTGTGGAAGCGTTTCGCGATCGAGCTGTCGGGCGTTCGCACCGGTAACCGCGTGCTGGACATCGCTGGCGGCACCGGCGACCTGACCAAGAAGTTCTCGCACCTCGTTGGCCCGACCGGCCAGGTCGTATTGGCCGACATCAACGAATCCATGCTCAAGGTCGGTCGTGACCGTTTGCTGGACCTGGGTGTGGCCGGCAACGTCGAATTCGTCCAGGCCGATGCTGAAAAGCTGCCGTTCCCGGACAACCATTTCGATTGCGTGACCATCGCCTTCGGCCTGCGCAACGTTACCCATAAAGAAGACGCCCTGCGCTCGATGCTGCGCGTGCTGAAACCGGGCGGCCGTTTGCTGGTGCTGGAGTTCTCCAAGCCAACCAATGCGCTGATGTCCAAAGCCTACGACGCCTACTCGTTCGCCTTCATGCCGCTGATGGGCAAGCTGATCACCAACGACTCGGAAAGCTATCGCTACCTGGCCGAATCGATCCGCATGCACCCGAATCAGGAAACCCTGAAGTCGATGATGGTCGAGGCCGGTTTCGACCGCGTGACCTACCACAACATGACCGCAGGCATCGTCGCCCTGCACCGTGGCATCAAACCCTGATGTTGCTGGCCGGCCTGCTCGCCAGCGTTGAACTCGGTCTGAACCGAGTGCTGCGTCTCGACAGCACAGCGCTGCCGCGGCTGGCGCATTTGAGTGGCAAGGTGATTGCCGTCGACTGCCGCAGCCCGGCGCTGCAAGTGTTCATCCTGCCCAGCGACGAAGGCTTGATGCTGGCTTCCCACTGGGAAACCGGCGCCGACTGCACCTTGCGCGCACCGGCCTCCAGCCTGTTGAAACTGGCCATGAGCAAGGACAAGACTTCGGTCCTGCATGCTCCTGAAGTCGAGCTTGATGGCGACAGCGGCGTGCTGCTGGAACTGGCGGCGATCCTTCAGGACCTTGAGCTGGACTGGGAGTACGAACTCTCGCGCTGGCTGGGACCTGTCGCCACGCAACTGCTCGGCGGTCACCTGCGCAGTCGCGCACGCTGGTACCAGCAAGGGTTCGCCAGCCTGAACCAGAATCTTGGCGAGTACCTGGCCGAAGAATCGCGCACCCTCGTCGGTCAGCGCGAAGCCGAAGCCCGTTTCAGTGAACTGGACCAGATCAAACTCGATCTGGAACGTCTCGAGGCGCGTTTTGAGCGCCTCTCCCGATCCCTCGACCCAAGCGATAACGCATGAAGCTGCTTGCCGTCCGCCGTTTGTTGCGCATCCAGCGCGTTGTGATTCGCTACCGCCTCGATGACCTGTTGTTCGCCCTGCCACTGCCGTGGTTTTTGCTGGCGCTGCGCTACGCCTTGCCATGGCGCTGGTTCCCGCGCAAGACGCTGGACCTGAGCCGCGGCGCCCGATTGCGTCTGGCGTTGCAGGACCTGGGACCGATTTTCATCAAGTTCGGGCAAATCCTGTCCACCCGCCGCGACTTGCTGCCGGAAGACATCGCTGATGAGCTGATGAAGCTGCAGGACCGCGTGCCGCCGTTCGATTCGCAAGTGTCGGTCAATCTGATCGAAGAACAGCTCGGCAAAAAGATCAGTGAAGTCTTCAGCCGCTTCGACGTCGAACCGCTGGCCTCGGCCTCGGTGGCACAAGTGCATGCCGCGCAGCTGAAAACCGGTGAAGAAGTGGTGGTCAAGGTCATCCGCCCGGGCCTCAAACCGATCATCGCGCAGGATCTGGCGTGGCTGTTCATCCTCGCCCGCGCCGCCGAAAAGCTCTCGGCCGACGCGCGCCTGCTGCACCCGGTGGACGTGGTCCAGGACTACGAAAAAACCATCTACGACGAACTCGATCTGCTGCGCGAGGCGGCCAACGCCAGCCAGTTGCGACGTAACTTCGACGGCTCGCCGCTGCTCTACGTGCCGCAAGTCTATTGGGACTGGTGCCGGCCGAAAGTGCTGGTGATGGAGCGCATCTACGGCATTCAGGTCACCGACCTGACAACCTTGGCCGACCAGCGCACAGACATGAAAATGCTCGCTGAGCGCGGCGTCGAGATCTTCTTCACCCAGGTGTTCCGCGATAGCTTCTTCCACGCCGACATGCACCCCGGCAACATCTTCGTCAGCACCGTGAACCCGTGGAGCCCGCAGTACATTGCGATCGACTGCGGCATCGTCGGCAGCCTGACCCCGGAAGACCAGGACTACCTGGCGCGCAACCTGTTCGCGTTCTTCAAGCGTGATTACCGTCGTGTCGCGCAGCTGCATATCGATTCGGGCTGGGTGCCGGCGGAAACCAAACTCAACGAATTCGAGGCGGCGATCCGCACCGTGTGCGAGCCGATCTTCGAAAAACCGTTAAAAGATATTTCTTTCGGCCAGGTGCTGATGCGCCTGTTCCAGACCGCTCGACGCTTCAACATGGAAGTGCAGCCGCAGCTCGTTTTGCTGCAAAAAACCCTGCTGAACATTGAAGGCCTGGGTCGTCAGCTGTACCCGGACCTCGATTTGTGGAACACCGCCCAGCCATTCCTCGAACGCTGGATGCGTGAGCGCGTCAGCCCCAAAGCCTTGATCGGCAACGTGCAGAGCCAGTTCGAACAGCTGCCGCACCTGGCCAACATGGCCCGCGACCTGCTCGAACGCATGTCCCAGCCCCACGCCTACGACCCGCCGCCACCGTGGCACCGCCGCAAGGACGATTGGCTGCTGCGACTGCTCGGCTGTGCGCACCTGGCCGGCGGCACAATACTCGCTGCCGGTGGGCCGCTAAACGAACTGGGACATTGGCCGGCCGGCATCATGGTGGCGGTTGGTTTGTATCTGGTCGTTCGCCGATAGCCAGCGCCCCCGCACGCTGGCACACTGTTTCAACGCTTGGGTTCTACTCATGAAGTGTGGAACCGCTGTCGGAGTCGAAGATGAAAAACTGGCTGGACGAGATCAAGTGGGACGCCGATGGCCTTGTGCCGGCGATTGCCCAGGATCACAAGACCGGGCGCGTCCTGATGATGGCCTGGATGAACCGTGAAGCGCTGGAACTGACCGCTGCCGAGAACCGTGCTATTTACTGGTCACGTTCCCGTGGCAAGCTGTGGCGCAAGGGCGAAGAGTCCGGCCACGTGCAAACCCTGCATGAGATGCGCCTGGACTGTGACGCCGACGTGATCATCCTGATGGTCGAGCAGATCGGCGACATCGCTTGCCATACCGGCCGTCAAAGCTGCTTCTACCGCGTCTTCGAGAACGGCGACTGGAAAACCGTCGATCCGGTGCTCAAGGACCCGCACGCCATCTATTCCGCAGGACACAGCCATGAGTGACACGTTGACCCGTCTGGCCCAGGTGCTGGAAGAGCGCAAAGGCGCCGCCGCCGACAGCTCGTATGTCGCCAGCCTGTACCACAAGGGCTTGAACAAGATTCTGGAAAAAGTCGGCGAAGAGTCGGTCGAAACCATCATTGCCGCCAAGGATGCCGCCATCAGCGGTGACTGCAGCGATGTGATCTACGAAACCGCCGATTTGTGGTTCCACAGCATGGTCATGCTCGCCCAACTGGGGCAGCATCCACAGGCTGTACTCGATGAACTGGACCGTCGTTTCGGTCTGTCCGGACACGCCGAGAAAGCCTCGCGCCCGTCCGCCTGAACAATTATTAGAGAGGAGCAGCAACATGGGCATTTTTGACTGGAAACACTGGATCGTCATCCTGGTTGTTGTCGTACTGGTGTTCGGCACCAAAAAACTGAAAAACCTGGGCACCGATGTCGGCGAATCGATCAAGGGCTTCAAGAAAGCCATGAACGACGACGAAAAACCGGCCGATCCGACCGTGACGCCGTCCCAACCGGTACCGCCGGTTCAGCCGCAGTCCTCGGTGAACCAGCCGCACACCATCGACGTGCAGGCGCAAAAAGTCGAAGAGCCGATCCGCAAAGACGTGTGAGCACTGACTAATGTTTGGTATCAGCTTCTCTGAACTGCTGCTCGTCGGCCTCGTGGCCCTGCTGGTGCTGGGCCCCGAGCGTCTGCCGGGTGCTGCGCGCACCGCCGGCCTGTGGGTCGGCCGTCTGAAGCGCAGCTTCAACGCGATCAAACAGGAAGTTGAACGTGAAATCGGTGCCGACGAGATTCGTCGGCAACTGCACAACGAGCACATTCTGTCGCTGGAGCAGGAGGCGCGGAAGATTTTCACGCCGACTCAGCAGGAGGCTACGCCGGTTCAGCCGGTTGAGCCTGTGGCGGAGCAGACGATTCATGCTCCAGCCGCTGCCGAACCTGCACCTGCACCTGTTGTAGCAGCCGTCGAACCTGCGCCCGTTGTTGCAGTAACACCGGTTGAACCTGTTACGCCCGCGGCTGCGCCTGTTGCGCCGGCCCCTCATGACCCAACACTGCCGCCGCGAGCCCCATGAGCGAACTCCCCGAAAACGACCAGCACATGCCGCTGGTTTCGCACCTCACCGAGTTGCGTACCCGTCTGCTGCGTTGTGTAGCGGCGATCTTCATCATCTTCGCCGGGTTGTTTGCCTTCACCCAGCAGATCTACACCTTCGTCTCCACGCCGCTGCGCGCGTACCTGCCGGCCGGCGCGACGATGATCGCCACTGACGTGTCGTCGCCGTTCCTGACGCCGCTGAAGCTGACGATGATGGTCTCGCTGTTCCTGGCGATCCCGGTGATCCTGCATCAGATCTGGGGCTTCATCGCACCGGGCCTGTACAAGCATGAAAAGCGCATTGCCGTGCCATTGCTGATGTCCAGCATCGTGCTGTTCTACACCGGCATGGCGTTCGCCTATTACCTGGTGTTCCCATTGATCTTCAAATTCTTCGCCTCCGCCACCCCGGCCGGCGTGGAAATGATGACCGACATCACCAGCTACCTCGATTTCGTGATGACGCTGTTCTTCGCCTTCGGCGTAGCGTTCGAGATTCCGGTGGCCGTCGTGCTGCTGGTGTGGATCGGCGTGGTCGACGTCAAATACCTGAAGAAGATCCGCCCGTACGTGGTCATCGGCTGTTTCGTGGTCGGAATGATCCTGACGCCTCCGGACATCTTCTCGCAGACCTTGTTGGCCGTTCCGATGTGGCTGCTGTTTGAAATCGGCATCCTGTTCGGCAGCCTGATCAGCAAGCGCGGCGAGCACCCGGACGACCAACCGGCCGACGATCACAACGACCAGCCGCCAGCGACTCAACCGTGAACCTGCTGCTGCTCGAAGAGGCCGACTTCATTGCGGCCGACCGGGCGATCCTGCGTGATCGCCGGTTGACGCACATGCAGGAAGTCCACCGCTCCGTTGTCGGCGACAGCCTGCGGGTCGGGCGTATCGGCGGGCTGATGGGCTCGGCCGAACTGCTGCGCCTGGACGCCGACGAAGCCGAGTTGCGCGTCACCCTCGACCAGCCGCCACCGGCCAAGCTGCCGCTGACCCTGGTGCTGGCCCTGCCACGGCCGAAAATGCTGCGCAGGGTGTTTCAGACCGTAGCGGCCATGGGTGTGCCACGAATCATTCTGGTGAACAGCTATCGCGTCGAGAAGAGCTTCTGGCAAACCCCGTTCCTGGAGCCAGAGGCGATTCGCGAGCAACTAATCCTCGGCCTTGAACAGGCCCGGGACAGCGTGCTGCCGGAAATCGTCATCGAGAAGCGCTTCAAGCCGTTCGTCGAAGACCGTCTGCCGGCGATCACCGAGGGCACCCTCGGCCTCGTCGGCCACCCCGGCAACTACCCGCCCTGCCCTCGCGGCCTGAACGAACCGGTAACCCTCGCCATCGGCCCCGAAGGTGGCTGGATTCCTTACGAAATCGACCTGCTCGGCAAATCCGGCCTGCAACCGGTACAGCTCGGCGACCGCATCCTGCGGGTCGAGACCGCCGTCACTGCGCTGCTCGCACGCCTCTTCTAAACACCGCAAACCTGTAGCAGCTGGCGAAGCCTGCGTTCGGCTGCGCAGCAGTCGCAAATCGGGCGCCGCGGTCTTTCAGGTTTACCAAGTACGCCGGATTGACGACTGCTTCGTCCGAACGCGGCCCGAGCCGAACGCAGGCTTCGCCAGCTGCTACAAGGAAAGCGCCCTGGCATCTACAGAATGTCGCCACACGGCCGATACAGCCCCTATAAAACCAACAAATGGTTCGAGGGAGTTGCAGCATGTACCGATGGCTAGCCGAGAAACTGGGGAACGTCAGCGTCAATCGCAAACTGGGTGTCGGCTTCGGTCTGGTGCTGCTGCTTACCTTGTTGATCACCTTCACCGGCTGGACCGGCCTGAGCGGTGTGATGAGTCGCGGCGATAAGCTGGGGTTTATTGCCAGCCTCAATGACCTGACCAAAGACCTGCGCCTGGCCCGCCTGGAATACGAAATGCGTCGCGGCGAACAAGGCCCCGGTGCGGTCAACGACCTGCTCGGCCAACTCGATACTGGCCTGAAAACCGCGCGCACGTTGATCGAACAACCGGCCGACGTGGCTATGATCGACCAGCAACTGGCCGCCGTCAGTGAGTACAAACAAGCCTTCACGGCCATGACCCAGGCTGGCGCCAACCGCGAAGACGCCCGTGGCAAACTCGGCGCCACCGCCGACAACGCCGTGGCCCGTGTCGCCGAAGTCGAAAAATCCATGCTGCAAGGTGACAGCGTCGCCGATTTCAACAGCGTGATCGACCTGAGCAAACTGATCCAGCAAGCGCGCTTCCAGGTGCGCGGTTACACCTACAGCGGCAAAACCGAGGCCGAGCAACCGGCGCTGGACGCCATCGACAACGCGTTGAAAAACCTCGAAAGCCTGCCCTCCAAACTGCCGGAACAGCACATTGCCAACCTGCAGCAGGCCACTGAATCGCTCAAGGCCTACCGCGCCGCCGTCAGCCAGTTCCGTGACTCTCAGGTTGCCAGCGCTGCCGCGCTCAAACGCATGGCCGTGCAAGGCGACATCCTGTTCGACGTCAGCAAAAAACTCACCGCGTCGCAAACCATCGTCCGAGACACTGACGCCGCGCACGCTAAAGACCTGCTACTGCTGGCCACTGTCCTGGCGCTGGCCTTCGGCATACTTGCCGCGTGGGCCATCACCCGCCAGATCGTGATCCCCCTGAGCCAGACCCTCAAGGTGGCGGAGCGGGTTGCTGCCGGCGACCTGACCCAGAACCTAATCTCTGAGCGTCAGGATGAACTCGGCCAGCTACAGCGCGCCATGCAGAGCATGACCCTGGGCCTGCGCGAGTTAATTGGGGGCATCAGTGACGGCGTCACGCAAATCGCCAGTGCCGCCGAAGAGCTATCGGCAGTCACCGAGCAGACCAGCGCCGGGGTCAATAGCCAGAAGGTCGAGACCGACCAGGTGGCCACCGCCATGAACGAAATGACCGCCACCGTGCAGGAAGTCGCGCGTAACGCCGAAGAAGCCTCCGAAGCGGCTGTCGCAGCCGACCAGCAGGCCCGTGAAGGTGACAAAGTGGTCGGCGAAGCCATCGTCCAGATCGAGCGCCTGGCCAAGGAAGTCGGCAACTCCACCGAGGCCATGAGCCATCTCAAGCGCGAAAGCGACAAAATCGGTAGCGTGCTCGACGTGATCAAATCCGTGGCCCAGCAAACCAACCTGCTGGCCCTCAATGCGGCCATCGAGGCCGCTCGTGCCGGTGAGGCCGGACGTGGTTTCGCGGTAGTTGCCGACGAAGTCCGCAGCCTGGCCCAGCGCACCCAGAAATCTACCGAAGAAATCGAAGAACTGATCGGCGGCCTGCAAAGCGGTACCCAGCAAGTCGCCACTATCATGGACAACAGTCGCACCCTGACCGAAAGCAGCGTCGAACTGACCCGCCGCGCGGGGGGTTCGTTGACCAACATCACCCGTACCGTCTCAGCGATTCAGGCGATGAACCTTCAAATCGCAGCAGCTGCTGAGCAGCAAAGCGCCGTGGCCGAAGAGATCAACCGCAGCGTGCTGAACGTGCGCGACGTGTCCGAGCAGACCTCGGCAGCTACTGAAGAGACCGCGGCCTCCAGCGTTGAGCTGGCACGGCTGGGGACGCATCTGCAGATGCTGGTGGGCAGGTTCAAGGTTTGAGGTGATTCATCTGGCCTCGGCTCGCTCTGAACCGAGGTGATGCAATCGCGGGCAAGCCACGCTCCCACAGGTTTCGTGTTGTTCACAAATGCTGTGTTCGACCCAATCACTGTGGGAGCGGGCTTGCCCGCGATTAGCGGCCCACAAGGCCGCTGCTCTTAGAGGACCTGGCGCAAGAAGGCCTGAGCCCGCGGATCCTTCGGCGCATCGAAGAATTCGGCCGGTGAAGCGTCTTCCAGCAATTTGCCGTGATCGAAGAACAGCACCCGATCCGCCACTTCCCGGGCGAAGCCCATTTCGTGGGTGACGCAAACCATGGTCATGCCTTCCACCGCCAGGGTTTTCATCACGTCCAGTACTTCGCCGACCATTTCCGGGTCGAGCGCCGAGGTCGGCTCATCGAACAGCATGACCTTCGGTTCCATCGCCAGTGCCCGGGCGATGGCCACGCGCTGCTGCTGACCGCCGGACAGGCGCGACGGAAACTCGTTGGCCTTCTGCGCAATACCGACCTTCTCCAGCAACGCCAAGGCCTTGGCCTCGCGCTCCTTCTTGCCGCGCTTGCGCACGACTTTCTGGGCCAGGCAGAGGTTTTCCAGCACGGTCATGTGCGGGAACAGGTTGAAATGCTGGAATACCATGCCGACTTCGCGGCGGTAGGCATTCACATCGGTTTTCGGGTCGGCCAGTTGCAAGCCGTCGATACTCACCGAGCCCGAGTCAAACTCTTCCAGGCCGTTGAGGCAGCGCAGGAAGGTCGACTTGCCGGAACCGGACGGGCCGATCACCACCAGCACTTCGCCCTTGGCCACCTGTGTGGTGACGTTATCCACCGCGCGAACCACGTGGCCGCGGGTGTCGAAAACTTTTACCAGATCGCGGACTTCAATCACTTTGCGCGAGCCTCCGCTCAAGCCGGCTGGCGATTTTCGACAGCGGCAGGTTGATCAACAGGTACAGACCGGCCACGCAGAACAGGATTTCGAACGGCGAGAACGAGGTGGTGATGACTTCGCGGCCGCTTTTGAGCAGCTCGGTAATGGCGATCACCGACACCAGCGAAGTGTCCTTGACCAGACTGATGAACTGACCAGCCAGCGGTGGCAGCACCCGTTTGAACGCTTGCGGCAGTACCACGTGGCGCATCGACTGACCAGCGCTCAGACCCAGGGAGCGCGCAGCTTCGTTCTGGCCACGGGCAATGGATTGCACGCCGGAACGGATGATTTCCGCCACATAAGCGCCGGTGAACAGCGACAGCGCGGCGATCCCGGCGAACTCCCGGGAGAGGTTCATCACGGTGCCGATGAAGAAGTAGAAAATGAAGATTTGCACCAGCAGCGGCGTACCGCGCACCAGTTCGACGTAGATCGTCGAGAGATCGCGCAGGGTCGGGTTGCTCGACAGTCGGCACAGGCCTGTCGCCAGGCCGATCAGCAGACCGAGCACACCTGAAACCACGGACAACCATAAGGTGGTCCAAAGTCCCCACATCAGCGGTCCGGCGGCCCAATGACGGGTCACGCCGATCACGTCGCCTTCGGCCACATCATCACCTTGGGCGACTTGCAGGCTGTTGTCGTCGACGGTCAGGTGCTGCTCGACACCGGCATCATTGCGCAGGGTGACTTCAGCCTTGTCGCCCTTGCGCACCAGTTCGCTGACGGTGGAGATGTCGGCGGCACGCTGGGATTCTTCGGCGTGGTAGGCGAAGTATTGCGGCACACGGTTCCAGCGCCATTCGTAGGACATCAGCGAGGTGGCGTAATACAACGCGCCGGCCAGGCCGATCAGCAGTAGCACGGTTAAAACGTGCCACGGCCATTGGGCTTTTTTCTGTTTCATGGGTTTAGCAAAATCCGAAAGTTGTGTCGCCAGGAAGGCCGTCATCGCCAGCAGGCTGGCTCCCACACTGGATCTGTGGCGTACACAAATCCCCTGTGGGAGCCAGCCTGCTGGCGATGGGAGCGGCGCGGTCTAACTGACCGGGCCTTATTCCATGTCCTTGAGCCAAGCGGTGTCTTTGAACCACTTGTCATGGATGCGATCGTAGGTGCCGTCTTCGTGGATCTGGCGCAGGAAGTTATTGATGAAGTTGATGCTGTCGTAGTCACCCTTCTTCAGGCCGAAGGCCAGCGGCTCGTAGGTGAACGGCTTGTCGAGGAACACCAGTTTGCCAGCACCGACCTTGTTCACGGCCACGACGTTGTAAGGCGCGTCGTAGATAAAGGCGTCGGCCTTGCCGTTGACCACGTCGAGCACGGCTTCCTGCTCGTTGTCGTAGCCGTGGTAGTTGGCTTTGGAGATAAGCTTTTTGGCCACCATCTCGCCGGTGGTGCCGAGCTTGGAAGTGATGCGGTAGTCGGCGGTGTTCAGGTCTTTATAGGACTTGATGGTGCCTTCCAGCTCCTTGCGGATCAGCAGGGTTTGGCCCACCACGATGAACGGTTCGCTGAAGTTCAGGCGCAGGTTGCGCTCTTGGGTCAAGGTCATGCCGCTGCCGATCATGTCGAACTTGTCGGTGAGCAAGGCCGGGATAATGCCGTCGTAGCCGGTGGAAACCATCTCCAGCTTGACGCCCATGGCTTTGGTCATGGCTTTGAGGAGGTCGACTTCAAAGCCGATGATTTCACCGCGCTTGTTGGTCATTTCGAACGGCATGTAGGTCGGGTCCATGCCGACTTTCAGCGTGCCGCGCTTGACCGCGTCATCGATGGCACCGGCGTGCGCCGCGTTGACTGCAACCAATGCCGTGACGCCGACCAGCAGCATCGAAAGATACTTCTTCATCATCAAGTCCCCAAAACCATCGCGTTGTGAGGCGCGCAAACTGCGGATTTTCCTTGGAAAACCGGCAGATACGAACAGAAAGTTGTCCGGGCGCACCAATTCGGGGACGGATGCTAACGCACTCGCTCGTTTGCACAAGGGTTTGGGTGGGATTTGTTGTTTCGCAGGGCGGAAAGCAAAAGATCGCAGCCTTCGGCAGCTCCTACAGATGTACACCCTGTAGGAGCTGCCGAAGGCTGCGATCTTTTTGAAGCGCCCCCGATCTCAAAGGATGCGGGGGGATTTCATCACGCCAACTGAGGCTGCGCACTCAGCGGCTTGAGCGGCAACAGCGGCGCATGGGGATCGGCTTTCACCGATTTACGCCACGCTTCCAGCCACTCGGGGTGACCTTCGCTCCAGATCTGCTCATGCAGACGACCCAGTGCTACCGGGTCACTGAGCAGTTGTACGCGCTCATTGTTGTCCAGACCCTCAGGCCCGGCTTTCAGCGCATGACGAACCCGTTCGATCCGCAGCCATTCGATCGGCTCGGCCTCACGGTGGCGGGACGTCGCCAGCGAGCACGCCAAGGCGTTCTGCTGTGGATCGACCACTGCCCGGACGAAGCCGTCGTTCAGCGCATGCCAACGGTTTTCGTGGGTGTACTGGTCGGTCGCCAGCAACGCCTGTGGCGGATTGTATTCCTCAGGGATCAGGAACAGGCTTTCGTCACGGGACTTGAGGCCCAGGCCAACTCGACTGGAGATCACCGATACCGGAATCGACAGCATCAACGAACCGACGATCGGCACCAGCCACCAGAGGAAGCTCGGGTTCAGCCAGATCACCAACAGGGCCCAGAAGAAGCCCAGCAAGGTTTGCGGACCGTGGCGTTTGACCGCTTCGCTCCATGGCGTGGAGTCGTCGTCACGTTGCGGCGAGTTCCAGGTCGCAGCCCAGCCGAGGAACGCGGCGAGCACGAAGCGGGTGTGGAAAATCATCCGTACCGGCGCCAGCAGCATGGAGAACAGCATCTCCAGCAGCATCGACAGGGTCACCTTGAACTTGCCACCGAACTCTTTCGCGCCCTTGGCCCAGATCAGGATGATGCTCAACAGCTTCGGCAGGAACAGCAGCACGACGGTGGTCGAGAACAGCGCGATCGCCTTGTCCGGGTGCCATTGTGGCCACAACGGATAGAGCTGACGTGGCTCAAGGAAGTACTGCGGCTCCATCAGCGTGTTGACCGCCAGCAGCGCCGTCGACAGCACGAGGAAGAAGAACCACAACGGCGCCGACAAGTAAGACATCACGCCCGTCAGGAACACCGCACGGTGCACCGGGTGCATGCCTTTTACCAGGAACAACCGGAAGTTCATCAGGTTGCCGTGACACCAGCGACGGTCACGCTTGAGTTCGTCCAGCAGGTTCGGCGGCAATTCTTCGTAGCTGCCCGGCAAGTCGTAGGCAATCCACACGCCCCAGCCGGCACGGCGCATCAGCGCCGCTTCAACGAAGTCATGGGACAGAATGGCACCGGCAAACGCGCCTTTACCGGGCAACGGCGCCAGGGCGCAGTGCTCGATGAACGGCTTCATGCGGATGATGGCGTTGTGGCCCCAGTAGTGGGATTCGCCCAACTGCCAGAAGTGCAGACCGGCGGTAAACAGCGGACCGTACACGCGGGTGGCGAACTGCTGCATGCGTGCATACAACGTGTCCATGCCAGACGCGCGCGGCGCGGTCTGGATGATCCCGGCGTCCGGGGTGGCTTCCATCAAGCGCACCAGACTGGTCAGGCAATCGCCGCTCATCACGGAGTCCGCGTCGAGCACGACCATGTACTTGTAATCACCGCCCCAACGACGGCAGAAGTCGTCGAGGTTACCGCTTTTACGCTTGACGCGACGGCGACGGCGGCGATAGAAGATCTTGCCGAAGCCCTTGGCTTCACGGCAGACGTCCAGCCAGGCTTGTTGCTCGGCAACGCAGATATCGGCGTCGTTACTGTCGCTGAGGACAAAGAAGTCGAAGCGATCCAGGTCACCCGTGGCCGCGACTGACTCGAAGGTCGCCCGCAGACCTGCAAATACCCGCGGCACGTCTTCGTTGCAGATCGGCATCACCAGTGCAGTGCGCGCGTCCTTGGGGATCGGCTCGTTACCGGCGCTTTTGCCGGAAATGCGGTATTTGTCATGGCCTGTGAGCAACTCGAGAAAGCCCATCAGCGCTGTCCAGAAACCGGCCGACACCCAGCAGAATAGAATCCCGAACAGAATCAGGATGCTGGTTTGCAGCGCATACGGCAGCACTTGCGTGACGGTTTGCAGGAACGGCTGGTGCAGGACTTCGTTCAGGTCGACGAACGACCAGCCCTGGTACGGCATGATGCCTTTCATGTACCAGCCGGCGACGATGGTCTGACCGAGCATCAATACCAGCAGAATGTAGCGGCGGATCGAACCGACGGTGCGCCAGCGAGCCGCCGGCAGCACATTTTCATCCTTCGGCGGGGCCGGCGGATTGGTGCGACCGGTCAGACGACGCCAGCCACGCACCAGAATGTTGGTGCGCCACGGCTCCGGCACGACTTTGGTCCGACGAATCGGCGGGGTTGCCCGCAGGCAGACCCGACCGCTGGCGTCGAGCACCAGCATTTCAGCGTCGGCCAGTTCTTCGGCGGTGTTCAGGGTCAGGCGACGACCGACTGAAGCTTGAGCAGCCTCGGTCGGCGCGTCGAACGTCGAGGACGAAAGGCGCTCATGCAATTCGCTGAAAGACTGGCAGCCCGCGAGTTCCGCGCGCTGCTCGTCGGTCATTGGTAGATGCGCCAGATACTCGGCAAGAGTCTCTGGCTGTACTTGAGAATTACTCATCGGCAGGCAACTGGTAGCTCCAGGTCTCGGTCAGGACTTCTTCAGTCGGTACCGATTCCGGTGTGGCTGGGGCCGCTTCGGCAGCAACTGGCTGCTTGGCGTCTTTGTTGTCCTTGTCCTTGGAAACTGCGGCTGGCTTGGCTTCGACCTGCTTGGTTTCAACCTGCTTGGCTTCAGCTTGCTTAGTTTCCTTGGCTTCCTTGTCCAGCTTCTCCTGCTGCCGAGCGGCAATCTTGTCAGCCTTGGCGACGGAAGAATTGGATGCCGGATACGATGTTTTGGCCAGGTCGGCAGGCACGATGTTCTCGACCAGTGCAGCACGCATCTCGGTAGGCTTGCCCGGATCCTTGATCTTCATCCGTAACGTCAGGCGCCAGCCCTTGGTTTCAGGGTTGTAACGCACACTGTTCTCGACCAGCTCGGCATTGTCGCCAACGCTGACCTGGCTACGAACGTCCGCAGTTTCCGGCAATGCCGCAAGGGACGGGCCTTCGAAGTCCACCAGATAAGCAACGCTGCCGTCCGGCTGACGGATCAGGTTGGACTGTTTCACGTCACCCGTGGAACGCAGGGTCTGTTGAACCCAGGCGCTGTCCGGTGCGTGAAGTGCGGCTTCGTCGATGGTCCAGTGCATGCGATAAGCGACGTCCAGCGGCTGACCAGGCTCAGGCAGTTTTTCCGGACTCCAGAACGCAACGATATTGTCGTTGGTTTCGTCGGCAGTCGGAATCTCTACCAGATCGACGGAGCCCTTGCCCCAATCGCCTTTTGGTTCGATCCAGGCACTTGGGCGCTTGTCGTAGCGGTCGTCGAGGTCTTCGTAGTGGCTGAAGTCGCGGCCACGTTGCAGCAGGCCGAAACCGCGCGGGTTCTCGATCGAGAAGTTGCTCACCGCCAGGTGTTTCGGGTTGTTCAGTGGGCGCCAGATCCATTCGCCATTGCCGGCATGGATCGACAGGCCGCTAGAATCGTGCAGTTCGCGACGGTAGTTCAGCACTTTCGACGGCTGATTGGCGCCGAACAGGAACATGCTTGTCAGCGGCGCAACGCCAAGCTTGGTGACCTTGTCACGCAGGAACATCTGGGCCTTGACGTCGACAACGGTGTCGCTGCCCGGACGCAGGGTCAGGCGATAGGCACCGGTCGCGCGTGGCGAATCCAGCAGCGCAAAGATCACCAGGTGCTTGTCACCCGGTTTTGGCTGTTGAATCCAGAATTCGGTGAAGCGCGGGAATTCTTCGCCGGACGGCAACGCGGTATCGATGGCCATGCCGCGAGCGGACAAGCCATAGGTGTGACCCTTGCCGACAACGCGGAAGTAACTCGCGCCGAGCATGGTCATGATTTCGTCTTGCTTGTCAGCCTTGTTGATCGGGTACAGCACACGGAAACCGGCATAACCCAGTTGCTCGGTGGCTTTAGGATCGAACTTCAGATCGCCGAAATCGAAACGACTTGGGTCGTATTTGATCTCTTCGACGGTGTTAGCTGTGATTTCGTTGATTTTCACCGGTGTATCGAAATGCATACCCTGGTGATAGAACGACAGCTTGAACGGGGTTTTCTGATCGGCCCACTCGGCTTTTTCGGTCAGGAAGCGAATTTTTTGATAGTCCGCGAATTTCATTTCGCGGAACTCGTTCGGCAGGTTACTGCGCGGAGCTTCGTATTTCTGCCCGGCCAGCTCTTTTGCCTTGACCGATACATCATCCAGATTGAATGCCCAAAGCTGACCGGCGCTGAGCAGGCAGAGCAGTGCAGAGCCCGCTACCAGAGCGCTTCGTAACCGTTTGGCAGACAATTTTGCATTACAGGGACTAACAATCACGAGCAACCCTCGCCGAAAACAGATCAAAAAACCAACGGCCAGTTAAAGTGCCTGTGAGGTGTACGGCATGAAAAAACCGACCCTACAGACCACTCTTGCCAAGTTGGCGAGCATTGTTCCGACTCCTATGGGGCTAAATGATTCCCCAAGAGGTTCAGGACAAGTCTCTACCTAAGTCAAAATGGACCAACGAACGCTGATCCCCGTAGCGCGCGATTATCTAGTAGGCCGCGTTACAACGCATCAGGGGTAACAAAGTATTTATCGCGAAAAACACCTGTTTTCAGTCGAAAAGCCCTTAAAAACATGTTTCAAGCGCTTTCAGGTCTGTAACAGGAAGGTTACCGGGCCGTCATTGACCAGGTGCACCTGCATATCCGCGCCGAATCTACCTGATGCCACAGTGCCATGCACCTGTTTCGCCTTACCTAATAGATAGTCGAAAAGCTCCTCGCCCAAGGCCGGAGGGGCAGCGGTCGAAAAACTCGGACGCAACCCGCTCTTGGTATCGGCGGCCAGGGTGAACTGTGAGACCAGCAGCAACCCACCGCCTACATCCGCCAGGGACAGATTCATCTTGCCCTCGGCGTCACTGAACACTCGATAGTTAAGCAGTTTCTGCAGAAGTTTGTCGGCGCTGGCCCGAGTATCCTCAGGCTCGACCGCCACCAGCACCAGCAATCCCTGATCGACGGCGCCAACCACCTCCCCCGCTACCTCGACTCGCGCGCCACGCACGCGTTGCAGCAGGCCCTTCATGCTTCTTCAGGGGCCAGGTCGAGCAGACGATGGGCCATCAGATCGGCGGCGCGAACCAGTGCGTCAGTAATGCCAGGTTCGGAGGCGGCATGGCCAGCATCACGGATCACCTGCAATTCACTGTTCGGCCAGTTCTGATGCAGTTCCCAGGCGTTGTCCAGCGGGCAGATCACGTCGTAGCGACCGTGGACGATCACGCCAGGCAAATGGGCGATCTTGCCCATGTCGCGGATCAGCTGGTTGGGCTCAAGGAACGCATTGTTGGTGAAGTAGTGACATTCGATGCGGGCGATGGACAACGCGCGCTGTGGCTCGGAGAAACGATCGACCACCATCGGGTTCGGGCGCAGGGTGGCGGTCCGGCCTTCCCAGGTGGACCAGGCTTTGGCCGCGTGCATCTGGGCAATCTGATCGTTGCCGATCAGGCGCTTGTGGAAAGCCGAGAGCAAGTCTTCGCGCTCGTCCAGCGGGATCGGCGCGATGTAGTCCTGCCAGTAATCGGGGAACAGACGACTGGCGCCACACTGGTAGAACCACTCGATTTCCTGCGGGCGGCAGAGAAAAATCCCGCGCAGAATCAGACCGTGCACACGCTCCGGGTGGGTTTGCGCGTAGGCAAGCGCCAGGGTCGAGCCCCATGAACCGCCGAACAACACCCACTTATCGATGCCAAGGTGCTGGCGAATTCGCTCAAGGTCGGCGACCAGATCCCAGGTGGTGTTGTTTTCCAGGCTGGCGTGGGGCGTTGAACGACCGCAACCGCGCTGGTCGAAGGTCACAATGCGATACAGGTTCGGGTCGAAATACCGACGGCTCTGGGCATCACACCCGGCGCCGGGGCCGCCGTGAATGAACACGACCGGCAAACCTTCCGGCGAACCGCTTTCGTCGACATACAGCGTGTGGGTTTCATCGACGGCCAGATCGTGCCGGGCGTGGGGTTTGATCTGCGGGTACAAAGTCTGCATTGAGCGCTCCGTAAGGGGTCGAGGTCATCCCTGGGGGGACTTCTATTATTCTGCCGTCCGGCATCATAAACCCGAATTACGCCAATGAGCATGCCTTGCAGAATCAGAGTTTTTCAGCCTGTTTTTTCAGACAAATAGCCGAGCAGCGTTTCATAGAGTGCGTCGACCTCGGCGACCTGCCCCCGGGCCCGCAGACAGCCGTGAACCAAGCCCTCGCCGTAGTAAAGCGTCGCGGTCACATCTGCTGCGTTCAGTCGCTCGGCGTAGAGCACGCCGTCATCGCGCAACGGGTCGAATTGCGCCACGGCGATCATGGCCGGCGGTAAACCCCTGAAATCCTCGGCGAGCAACGGCATCGCATAGGCACTCGGCTGTCCAGTGCCGCGCAAGTACAGGGTGTGATAACAATCCACATCGCTGCTGCTGAGCAAGGGAGCGTCGCTGCACTCGCTGCGCGACGGCAATCGGTGATCACCGCCCAGCCCCGGGTAAATCAGGACCTGCGCCGCTGGCAATGGCTCGCCCGCATCGCGCAACGCCAGGCACAACGCCGCCGCCAGGTTGCCACCGGCGCTGTCCCCGGCCACCAGCGTTCGCTCGGGATCGAGCCGGAATGGCCCGGTCCGTAGCGCGCGCCAGACACCCAGGCAATCCTCGAACGCCGCTGGAAACGGATGTTCCGGCGCCAGCCGATAATCGACCGCGATCACCAGCACGCCGAGCGTCGACGCCAGTTCGGCGCAAATGAAGTCATGGGAATCCAGGTCCCCCACCACCCAACCGCCGCCGTGCAGATAAACGATGCACGGGCAACCGCCGGTCGGTGACGAAACCGGCGGTTGATAAGACCGCACCGGCACCCCGGCCAATTCGAAATCCACCACATAAAGCCCGGCGGGACGAGACGGGGTGAATGCCAGGCACATGTCGCTGTAGGCCTGACGCAAACCGGCGAGGCTGCTGTTGGTGCTGTTGAAGCTGACGGTTTTCTCGACGAAAGCCATCATCTGTGCAGAAAGCGGGTAAGTAGCCATGAGCCGGTGCCCGTTCAAGGAGACAAGTAGGGTCAACCCCCTGTGGGAGCGAGCCTGCTGGCGAAGAGGGCGTGTCATACAAATTGATGTTGCCTGACACACCGCCTTCGCGAGCAGGCTCGCTCCCACAGGGTTTTGCGGTTACGGTCAGTTTTTCAAACGGGTCTGAACGGTCGCCACGCCATCCTTGCCATCAAAACTGCTGACACCGGCGAGCCAGCGCTGCAGATCCTCGGGATGATCACGTAGCCATTGTCTGGCAACATCCTGCGGCGTCTTGCGCTCCATGATCGGCACCATCAACTGGCTTTCCTGGGCGGCGGTGAAGGTCAGGTTTTCCAACAGACGGTTTACGTTCGGGCAGCGCTGGGCGTAGTCCGGGGCGGTTACGGTGGAGACGGTGGCGGCGCCTTCGTTCGGGCCATAAACGTCTTCACTGCCAGTCAGGTAGGCGATTTTCATGTTGATGTTCATCGGGTGCGGGGTCCAGCCGACGAACACCACGAATTCCTTACGATTCACCGCCCGCTGAACGGCGGCAAGCATGCCGGCCTCACCCGACTCGATCAGCTTGAAATCCTTCAAGCCAAATTGATTGGTCTCGATCATGGTTTTGATGGTGGTGTTGGCGCCGCTGCCCGGCTCGATGCCGTAGATCTTGCCGCCGAGTTGATCCTTGAATTTGGCGATATCGGCGAAAGTTTTCAGACCCGCGTCGGCGACATATTCAGGTACGGCGAGGGTTGCCTGAGCATCGGCCAGGCTCGGTTTTTCCATGACCTTCACCTGATTGGCAGCCAGGAACGGCGCGATGTTTTTGTCCATCGCCGGTTTCCAGTAACCGAGGTAGATGTCCAGACGCTTGTCGCGGATGCCGGCGAAGATGATTTGCTGCACGGCGCTGGTTTGCTTGCTTTCGTAGCCGAGGCCATTGAGCAATACGTCAGCCATGCCGCTGGTGGCGATCACGTCGGTCCAGTTGACCACGCCCATGCGCACGGCCTTGCAGGAAGCGTCGTCACTGGCCAGAACGCTGGTGCTCAGGAGAGCAGTGCCGCAGAGGATTGAGAGACAGCGGGTAAACAGTCTTTTCATTGGGAGGATCTCGTGCGGCAGCGGATTATTGTGGGCCGGTGTCTTTGTGCACCGTGCCCGGAACATTACGCAGCGTCGAGAGGGTAAAAGCGAACTGTAGCGACCGTGTTTTGCACGGTGGCGACTGTCGTGATCGAACACCAACCTGTAGGAGCGAGCCTGCTCGCGAAGAGGGCGTGCCAGCCGACATCAATGTTGACTGACCCACCGCTTTCGCGAGCAGGCTCGCTCCCACAGGGTATGCGTCAGGGGTCAGCGGTTGTAGTGTTTCTCGCCCCAAGCGAGCAGGCCTTGCAACAATTCCTTGAGCACCACCTGAGTCGGCGCCGCCAGATCCGGGCGATAACGGAACGGCTCGAACTCTTCCATGTACGTGCACTGGCCCAACTCCAGTTGCACGGCATGGATGTTCTCGGCCGGGTTGCCGTAATGCCGGGTGATGTGGCCGCCCTTGAAGCGACCGTTCAGCACATGGCTGTAATCGGTGTGCTTCGCGCAGATCGCCTCCAGTTCATTGGCCAGTTGAGGATCGCAACTGGCGCCGTTGAAGGTGCCGAGGTTGAAGTCCGGCAGCTTGCCGTCGAACAGGTGCGGGATGATCGAGCGGATCGAGTGCGCATCGAACAGCAGCGCGTAGCCGAACTCGGCCTTCAGGCGCGCCAGCTCGTTCTGCAACGTGCTGTGATACGGCGTCCAGACTTGCTCCAGGTAAGTCGCGCGTTCTGCGGCCGATGGCTCATGCCCTTCGCGGAACAGCGGAATGCCGTCGAACAGCGTCGCCGGGTACAGGCCGGTGGTCGCGCCGACGTACAAAGGCCTGTCGTCAGACGGTCGATTCAGGTCGATGACAAAACGCGAGTACTCGGCGGCCAAGGTACTGGCACCCAGCTCGGCAGCAAATTCGTAAAGCTGCGGGATATGCCAGTCAGTGTCGGGCAGGCTTTTCGCGTCGGCGATCAACCCGGCTTCAACCGCAGGGGTCAGGCGCAGGCCGGCGTGGGGCATGCTGATCAGCAGCGGTACGCGGCCTTGTTTAAAGTTCAGAACCTTATCCACAACTGCTCTCCTAAACGCTTGTTTCGACGCCGTGACGCACGACGCGTTTTTCCAGGTCACCGCCCAGCCAGTACGACAGGTCGGCGGGACGATCGATTTGCCAGGCGACGAAATCCGCGACCTTGCCGACTTCCAGCGAGCCATGAGTTTCGGCCATGCCCAGCGCTGTGGCGGCATGAATCGTTGCACCAGCCAAAGCTTCTTCCGGGGTCATGCGGAAACAGGTGCACGCCATGTTCAACATCAAACGCAACGACAGCGCCGGTGAGGTGCCTGGGTTGAGGTCGGTGGCGATGGCGATTTTCACGCCGTGTTTGCGCAGAGCCTCCATCGGCGGCAATTGGGTTTCCCGCAGAAAGTAGAACGCGCCGGGCAGCAACACCGCGACGGTACCGGACTTGGCCATGGCGATGGCGTCGTCTTCGGTCATGAATTCCAGGTGATCGGCCGACAGTGCGTGGTAACGCGCGGCCAGACTCGAACCATGCAACGACGACAACTGTTCGGCGTGCAGCTTCACCGGCAAACCGAGCTGCTGCGCGGTGATGAACACCCGCTCGACCTGCGCCGGCGAAAACGCCAGGTATTCACAGAACGCGTCCACCGCATCCACCAGCCCTTCGGCGGCCAGGGCCGGGAGCATCTCGGCGCAGATGTGATCGATGTAGTCGTCGGCACGGTCCGCGTATTCCGGCGGCAAGGCGTGAGCGGCCAGGCAGGTGCTGCGCACGCTGACCGGCAGTTCGGCGCCGAGACGGCGGATGACCCGCAGGATCTTGCGTTCGCTGGCCAGGTCCAGGCCGTAGCCGGATTTCATTTCGACCGTGGTCACACCGTCGCGCATCAGGCTCTTCAGACGCTTGGCGGCGCTGGCAAACAGTTCATCTTCAGTGGCCGCGCGAGTGGCGCGCACGGTGCTGGCGATGCCACCACCGGCCGCTGCGATTTCTGCATAGCTGATGCCTTGCAGACGCTGTTCGAATTCACCGCTGCGGTTACCGCCGAACACCGTGTGGGTGTGGCAGTCGATCAGGCCCGGCGTCACCCAGGCCCCTTTAAGATCATTGACTGCCGGGTACTCGCCCGACGGCAGTTCAGCGCGTGGGCCGATCCACTCAATGTGCGCTCCTGACGTCACGATGGCCGCATCCTCGATGATCGAGTAGGCGCCTTGCGCCATGGTTGCGACGTGGCAGTGTTGCCAGAGAGTTTTCATCCGTGGCCTCCGTTAGGTTATCGATGAGAAAAAGAAGGTTCCCGCTCCACCGGTACTGCCTTCCCTGCCGCCGGTTTCACCCACGTCAGGTAGGCCAGCACCAGCAATACAATCCAGACCACGCCGACGATCAGAGCCGCCTGGGTGTCCGGGAAATAGCCCAGCACGCCAAAGATGAACAGCATGAAGGCGATCGCCGCCATCGGCGCATAAGGCCAGAACGGTACCGGGAACTTCAGTTGGGCGACCTGCTCGGCACTCATGGAGCGACGCATGGCCACTTGGGTGAACAGAATCATCAACCAGACCCATACAGTGGCGAAGGTTGCGATGGACGCGATCAACAGAAATACGTTTTCCGGAATCAGGTAGTTCAGCAGCACGCCCAGCAGCAGCGCGGCACTCATCACCACTACCGTCATCCATGGCACACCATTGCGCGACAAACTCGCGAAGCCCTTGGGCGCATGCCCTTGCTGGGCCAAACCGTACATCATGCGGCCAGCGCCGAAGATGTCACTGTTGATCGCCGACACCGCCGCCGAGATCACCACGATATTGAGAATGGTCGCCGCCGAGCTGATCCCCAGGTTGTCGAAGATCTGCACGAATGGACTGCCTTGGCTGCCGATCTGCTGCCATGGAAAAATCGACATCAGTACGAACATCGTCAGCACGTAGAACAACAGGATACGCAACGGTACGGCATTGATTGCCCTGGGCAGCACGTGCTGTGGGTCTTTGGCTTCGCCGGCCGTTACGCCGATGATTTCAATGCCGCCAAACGCAAACATCACCACTGCAAACGAAGCGATCAGGCCGCCCACGCCATTGGGCATGAAGCCGCCATGGCTCCAGAGATTGCTGATGTCGGTCGCCTGGGCGCCAGGCGCGGTGCTGATGCCGAACAGCATGATGCCGAAGCCACCGAGGATCATCGCGACGATGGCTGAGACCTTGAGCAGCGACAGCCAGAATTCCATTTCACCGAAGACTTTGACGTTGCACAGGTTCAAGCCGCCGACCACCGAAACGATGCCCAGCACCCAGATCCAGCGGGCGACTTCAGGAAACCAGAAGCCCATGTAAATACCGAATGCGGTGACGTCGGCCATGCCGACGATGACCATTTCAAACGCGTAGGTCCAACCGAGGATGAAGCCCGCCATCGGCCCCAGGTAGGTACTGGCGTATTGACCGAATGAGCCGGCCACCGGGTTGTGCACCGCCATCTCGCCGAGGGCGCGCATGACCATGAACACCGCCGCGCCACCGATCAGGTAAGCGAGCAGGACCGCAGGACCAGCCATCTGAATGGCCGAGGCAGAACCGTAAAACAGCCCGGTGCCGATCGCCGACCCCAGTGCCATGAAGCGAATATGTCGGGCAGAGAGCCCGCGTTTCAAACCTTTTGCTGGCTGTTGCATTGCTCGTCCTTAATTATTCTTATTCGACGCTAAATCGAATCGCGAGCAGGCTCGCTCCCACAGGGGTATGTATTCCAATGTGGGAGCGAGCCTGCTCGCGAAGAGGCCATTACAGGCTAGGCAGCAACTTCGCCGGTACCAGCGCGTTCAGGCAACGCGTGGCCAACAACTCGCTAGCGGCATTGATATCCGGGGCGAAAAAGCGATCCTTCTCATAGAAAGGCACTTCGGCACGCAGAATCCCGCGAGCTTCTTCCAGTTTTGGCGAGGTTTTCAGACCGTCGCGCAGATCCAGCCCCTGGACCGCAGCCAACCATTCAACCGCCAGAACACCCCGGGTGTTTTCGGCCATTTCCCACAGACGCTTGCCGGCAGCCGGCGCCATGGAAACGTGGTCTTCCTGGTTCGCGGAAGTCGGCAGGCTGTCCACCGAGTGCGGATGGGACAACGCCTTGTTCTCGCTGGCCAGTGCCGCAGCAGTCACCTGGGCGATCATGAAGCCGGAGTTCACACCGCCATTGGCCACCAGGAACGGCGGCAGTTGCGACATGTGCTTGTCCATCATCAGCGAGATACGACGTTCGCTCAGGGAACCGATTTCAGCGATGGCCAAGGCCATGTTGTCGGCGGCCATGGCGACCGGTTCGGCGTGGAAGTTACCGCCGGAAATCACGTCGCCTTCAGCGGCGAATACCAGCGGGTTGTCCGAAACGGCGTTGGCTTCGATGGCAAGCACTTCGGCAGCCTGACGGAACTGGGTCAGGCAGGCGCCCATGACTTGCGGCTGGCAGCGCAGGGAGTACGGGTCCTGGACCTTTTCGCAGTTCTGGTGCGAGTCGGACACTTCGCTACGCTCGCCCAGCAGATCGCGGTAAGCGGCAGCGGCGTCGATCTGGCCTTTCTGGCCACGAGCGGCGTGGATGCGCGCGTCGAACGGCGAGCGTGAGCCCAGCACGGCTTCAACCGTCATACCACCAATGGCCAGGGCGCCAGCAAACAGGTCTTCGCCTTCGAACAAACCGCGCAACGCATAAGCGGTAGACACCTGAGTGCCGTTGAGCAGCGCCAGACCTTCTTTCGCGGCCAGGGTCAACGGCGTCAGACCGGCGATTTTCAGCGCTTCGGTCGCTTCCATCCATTCGCCTTTGTAGCGAGCCTTGCCTTCGCCCAGCAACACCAGGGACATGTGGGCCAGAGGCGCCAAGTCACCGGAGGCACCGACCGAACCTTTCAATGGAATGTGCGGGTAAACCTCGGCGTTGATCAGCGCGATCAGCGCGTCGATCACTACGCGACGAATGCCGGAGAAACCACGGCTCAGGCTGTTGACCTTGAGCACCATGACCAGTCGAACCAGCGCATCGCTGATCGGCTCGCCAACACCGGCGGCGTGGGACAGCACCAGCGAGCGCTGCAGGTTTTCCAGGTCTTCGCTGGCGATACGGGTCGAAGCCAGCAGGCCGAAACCGGTATTAATGCCATAAGCGGTACGGTTCTCGGCGAGGATCTGTTCCACGCAGGCAACGCTGGCTTCAATCTGGGCCGAGGCACTGTTGTCGAGGGTGATTTTGACCGGCTGCTGATACACATCACGCAGTTGGGCAAGGCTCAGTTGGCCGGGAATAAGGTTTAACGCAGTCATTTCATTCTCCTTTTGAGAGTCTTTTATTAACTCACCAGACGCTCCGGAGATGTCCGTTGTCCGTCGCGTCTCGCCTTCTGGGGAGCCGCGCCTTGGCACGCTGGTGTGGTGGAAATCAGTTCAGGTTCGGTAACGCGTTGTGCAGCAAAATCGGGTCTTTCAAAACGGCGGCGGCACTGGCGATGTCCGGTGCCAGCCAGCGGTCCTGGTCGTAGGCCGGAACTCGCTCGCGCAGCAGACGCCAGGCGGCATCGGTGCCGGCGCCGAAGCGTTGCTCTTTCAAGAACTCAAACGCCTGAGACGCCAGCAGGTACTCGATGGCGAGGATCTGGGTGCAGTTTTCCAGGGCACGATGCAGCTTCAGCGCAGCGTTGGTGCCCATGCTCAGATGGTCTTCCTGCAGGCCCGAGGTGACGTAGTTGTCGAGTACCGCCGGTTGCGCCAACTGGCGGTTTTCCGCACACAGCGAAGCGGCGACGTACTGGACGATCATCATTCCGGAGTTCACCCCCGGATTGGCCACCAGGAATGCCGGCAAACCGCTGACATGCGGGTTGATCAAGCGGTCCAGACGACGTTCGGCGATAGAGCCGATTTCAGCCATGGCGATGGCCAACAAGTCAGCGGCCAGCGCGACCGATTGACCGTGCGGGTTAGCTTGGGACATCACGCGGAAGTTGTCCGGTGTGCCCAACAACATCGGGTTATCGGTGACCGAGTTGAGTTCGGTTTCGATCTGCTTTTTCGCGTGCTCAAGCTGATCGCGAGCGGCGCCATGAACTTGCGGGATCGAGCGGATGCTCAATGCATCCTGAGTACGAATGCCTTTGCTGCTGGCAATCACTTCGCTGCCATCAAGCAACGCCCGCAGGTTGATGCCGACTTGCTGCATGCCTGGATGCGGTTTGAGCGCGATGATCTCGGCATCGAACGCGGCAATCTGACCGCGCTGGGCCTCGAAGCTCATGGCCCCGATCACGTCAGCCCATTGCACCAGACGCGTGGCGTCGGCGAGTGCCAGGCAGCTGAGGCCGGACATGCACGGCGTGCCGTTCACCAGGCACAGGCCATCTTTGGCGCCCAGTTGAACCGGTTGCAGACCTTCTTCGGCCAGGGCTTGCTGCGCGGAAACGATCTGCCCGCGATAGCTGACATTGCCGACACCCAGCAGCGCGATGCTGATGTGGGCCATGTGGGTCAGGTAACCCACCGAACCCTGGGACGGCACTTGCGGGGTGATGCCGCGATTGAGCAGCGCCAACAGGGCTTCGACCACCCGGCGATGAATACCGGATTTGCCGTGGCTGTAGTTGCGAATGGCGGCGCAGATGATTGCGCGGGTCTGTTCGTCGGCCAAAGGTGCGCCGACGCCACAGGCGTGACTAAGCAAGGTGTTGCGCGACAGTTGGCTGAGCTGTTCGTCTTTGAGCGAGACATTGCACAGCGCGCCGAGGCCGGTGTTGACGCCATAGGCGCGCTCGCCGCTGACGACGATGCGCTGGACGATGGCCTGGGCATTGTCGATCCGCGCCCAGACCTGTGGTGACAGCTCAAGCTGTGCTCCATGGCGAGCGACGGCCACCACATCCTGCCAACGCAACGGGGCGTCGGCGATAACGATTTTTTCAGCCTGGGACATCTTCAACCTCGTGCGTACAACTTGAATATTGATGCAGCTTTGCCGACGCTATCGCGAGCAGGCTCGCTCCCACAGGGTACGCATTCCAATTGTGGGAGCGAGCCTGCTCGCGAAGAGGCCGGCACAACCACCGCAAACCTTTAAACCACCGCCGCCCGACGCTGGACGAACCGGTCGACATACTCATCCGCCGGCGAATGCAGAATCTCTCTCGGCGTGCCGACCTGAATCAGGCGGCCATCCTTGAGGATCGCAATGCGGTTGCCGATGCGCACGGCCTCGTCGAGGTCGTGGGTGATGAAGACGATGGTCTTGTGCAGGGTCTTTTGCAGTTCCAGCAACTGGTCCTGCATCTCGGCGCGAATCAGCGGGTCGAGGGCACTGAACGCTTCGTCCATCAGGATGATGTCGGTGTCCGCCGCCAAGGCGCGGGCCAGGCCCACACGCTGACGCATGCCGCCCGAGAGCTGATGCGGGTATTTGTTTTCGTAGCCCTTCAGGCCCACGGTGTTGATCCAGTGCAGCGCGCGCTCGGAGCACATTTGCTTGGTCTCGCCACGCACTTTCAGGCCGTAAGCGACGTTATCCACCACGGTCTTGTGCGGCAACAGGCCGAAGCTCTGGAACACCATGCTGATCTTGTGCCGGCGAAATTCGCGCAGGGCTTCCATGTCGTATTGCAGGATGTCCACGCCGTCCACCAGGATCGCGCCGCTGGTCGGGTCGATCAGGCGGTTGAAGTGGCGCACCAGGGTCGATTTGCCGGAACCTGACAGGCCCATGATCACGAAGATCTCGCCGGTGCCGATGCTCAGAGACAAGTCGTTCACGCCGACCACACAGCCGGTTTCGGACAGTACCTGATCTTTGGTTTTGCCCTGGCCGATCATGGCCAGCGCATCCTTGGAACGGTTGCCGAAAATCTTGAAGACGTTTTTGACTTCGATCTTGCTGATGGCTTCGTTGTTCATTTGCTCACCTCATGCCGTGCCCGACCATACGCCTGAGTAATACGGTCGATAACCACTGCCAGAATCACGATCGCCAGACCCGCCTCAAGACCACGTCCAACGTTGAGGGTCTGAATCCCCACCAACACGTCTTCACCCAAGCCACGGGCACCGATCATCGAGGCAATCACGACCATCGACAGGGCCATCATGGTGGTCTGGTTAATCCCGGCCATGATGCTCGGCAGGGCCAGCGGCAGTTGCACGCCAAACAGTTGCTGCCAGCGGTTGGCACCGAAGGCGTTGATCGCTTCCATCACTTCGCCGTCGACCTGGCGAATACCCAGATCAGTCAGGCGGATCAGCGGTGGTGCGGCGTAGATCACGGTGGCGAAAATCGCCGGGACCTTGCCCAGGCCGAACAGCATCAGCACCGGGATCAGGTACACGAAACTCGGCATGGTCTGCATGATGTCCAGCAGCGGCATCAATATCGAACGCAGGCGATTGCTGCGCGCCGAAAGAATGCCCAGCGGAATGCCGATCATCACCGAAATGATGGTCGCCACCATCATCAGCGCCAGGGTCTGCATCAGCTTGTCCCAGAGGCCGACCGCACCCACCAGGAACAACAAGCCTACGATCACGGCGGTGGTCACGACTTTGCGGGTCGCGTGCCAGGCAACGCCCGCCACGATCGCCAGCATCAGCCACCAGGGCGCCGCACGCAGCAGCCCTTCAAGATTGACGATGGCCCACAACAGAGTGTCGGAGATGTGCCGGAACACGTCGCCGTAGTTGGTGACCAGCGAATCGACCCAACTGTTGACCCAGTCGGCGATGGAAAAAGTAAAGCTTTCGGGAAACATAAGAGACTCTCAATCAAGGGGTTGCGATCAAGCATCCGACTGCCGCTCAGGGCAGACGGAGAGGCTCAACCTACAAGGCCGCGTCGATCTTTTTGGCTGCGTCTTCGCTCACCCACGCGTGCCAGACTTCAGGATGTTCCTTGAGGAAGATTTTCGCCAGTTTTGGTGACTCGATCCGCTCTTTGGCCATGCGCCCGAGGTTCTGGTTGAGCAGGTCGATTGGCAGGTTGACCTTTTCCAGCACAGCCACCAGTTCCGGGGCTTGCTCGTGGAAGGTCTTGGACAGGCCGACCTTGATGGTCACTTGCTTGTTCACGCCTGGTTTCTCATCGAGTTTGACCAGATCGACCTGGCCCATCAGCGGAGTTGGCGACCAGTAGTAGAACAGGATCGGCTCGCCACGCTTGTAGCTCGACAGCACCGCGGCATCCAGCGCCGGGCCGGTACCCGGACGGAAGTTGGTGTAGGTGCTTTCCAGGCCGTAGCTTTTCAGCATTTCACTGTTGTCGAGTTCACAGGTCCAGCCGGCCGGGCAGTTGTAGAAACGGCCCTTGGCTGGTTCTTCGGCGTCCTTGAACACTGCAGCGTATTTACCCAAATCGGCGATCGCTTTCAGGTCCGGCGCTTTAGGCTCCAGCTTGCGCTTGGCGTCGCCTTCGATCACGTAACGCGGCACGTACCAACCTTCGACAGCACCCACGACAGGCGCGCCAACACCGACAACCTTGCCGGCCTTCTCGGCCTTGTTCCAGACTTCGCTACGACCAACCCACTCTTCGGCGAAGATTTGAATATCGTTGCTGCTCAGGGCGTTTTCCATGGTGATGGAGTTGCCCGGCAGGCTGTCGGTCTTGCAGTCGTAGCCTTTCTCCAACACGACTTGCAGCACGTCGGTCAGCAGCATGGCGCTTTCCCAGTTCAGGCCGGCAAATTTCACCGGTTTACCCGACTCGCACCAACCAGCCGCCTGAGTGGCGCCGGCACTGGCCAGCAGGCCCATGGAAAGCAATGTGGTCAGCAGGGTCTTGTTCGATTTCATTGTAGTGACGCTCCTAATCATGAGTTGGCTTACGGCAGTCAAGAGGCATCCAGCCCTGTCCACGTCCAATCAGGCCTGCGCCGCAGCGCGACCAGCCCCGCTATTTTTAGGTTGTACAACGCTGTCCTGCTCGACCGGCAGGATCAGGTGATCGGGTACTGCGCTGTGCCATTTTTTCGCGCACACGTAATACAGGGCTGCGGGAAGCACCAGACCGATGATCCAGGAAATATCCACACCACCCAGAGCGTCCACCAGCGGACCGGTATAGAACTTGGTAGAGATGAACGGCAGTTGCACCAGCACACCGAAGACATAAACGCTGATACCGAGAGGGTTCCAACGGCCGTAGCGACCGTTCGGATCGGCCAGCGCCGGCACGTCATAGCGCTCGCGAGTGATGCAGTAGTAGTCCACCAGGTTGATCGCGCTCCATGGCGTGAAAAAAGCCAGCAAAAACAGGATGAAGGACTTGAACGCACCGAGGAACGAGTGCTGACCGAGCAACGCGATCAGGGTCGCAGTGCCGACGATGACCAGCACGAAGACCAGACGCTGCAAGCGCGTAACCCGCAGGTCACCACGGAAACCGCTGATGACGGTCGCAATGCACATGAAGCTGCCGTAGGAGTTCAGCGTGGAGATGGTGACCTTACCGAACGCGATGCTGAAGTACAGCAGCGCAGCGGTGGCACCGGTACCGCCCAGACCCACGATGTAGGCCACTTCGTGGCCGGCGAACTGCCCGTTGGCCGAGGCGGCGGCAAGCACGCCGAGGATCATCGCCACCTGTGCGCCAATGACCGAACCCGCGCCTGCGGCGAAAAAGGTTTTCACCGAGGAAGTCTTGCTCGGCAGGTAGCGTGAATAGTCAGCCACGTAGGGGCCGAAGGCGATCTGCCAGGATGCCGCGAGCGACACCGCGAGCAGGAAGCTGGTCCAGCTGAAGTGGCGGATTTGCAGGAGTGCGCCAACGTCAGTCTGGCTCATCAGCCGACTGAACAGGTAAACAAAGGCAATCACGCCAATGACGCTGGCGACACGGCCGATGAAATGAATCACCCGATAACCGAGCACCGTGACCAGCACGATGACACTGGCGAAGATGAGGATACCGACGCTGTCGCTGACGCCAAACAACTGGCCCAGCGCCTGGCCGGAAAGCACAGTGCCCGTCGCGGTGAAACCGAGGTACATCAGACAGACCAGCACGATCGGGATGGCCGCGCCATACACGCCGAACTGTACCCGGCTGGAAATCATCTGCGGCAGGCCAAGCTTGGGCCCTTGCGCCGCATGCAGCGCCATTACGCCACCGCCGAGCAGTTGACCGATCAACAGACCGATCAACGACCAGAACACGTCACCGCCCAGCACCACGGCCAGGGCCCCGGTGACAATCGCGGTGATTTGCAGGTTGGCACCCATCCACAGGGTGAACTGGCTCAACAGACGACCGTGTCTCTCCGCTTCCGGGATGTAGTCGATCGAACGTTTCTCGATCAACGGTTTACTGCCTGCACGATCGCTGTTAACAGCCATGATTCAACCTCTGTGGATTGTTATGGGAATTACTGCCTGGATTAGGCCCCTGTGGGAGCGAGCCTGCTCGCGAAGGCGTCAGCACATCCAACACTGAAGTTGGTTGACCCACCGCTTTCGCGAGCAGGCTCGCTCCCACATGAAAAGCGCCTGCGTTACTTGCCGGTGATCATCGGCAGGTTCAGACCCTGCTCCTTGGCGCAATCGATCGCGATCTGGTAACCCGCATCGGCGTGACGCATGACGCCGGTAGCCGGGTCGTTGTGCAGGACGCGAGCGATACGCTCGGCCGCTTCGTCAGTACCGTCGCAGACAATCACCATGCCCGAGTGCTGGGAGAAGCCCATGCCGACGCCGCCGCCGTGGTGCAGGGAAACCCAGGTCGCGCCGCTCGCGGTATTGAGCAGAGCGTTGAGCAGTGGCCAGTCGGATACGGCATCGGAACCGTCCTGCATCGACTCGGTTTCGCGGTTCGGGCTGGCTACCGAACCGGAGTCCAGATGGTCACGACCGATCACGATTGGCGCGGACAATTCACCGCTGCGCACCATTTCGTTGAACGCCAGACCGAGCTTGGCGCGCAGGCCCAGGCCAACCCAGCAGATACGTGCCGGCAGACCCTGGAAGCTGATGCGCTCGCGCGCCATGTCCAGCCAGTTGTGCAGGTGCGCGTCGTCCGGGATCAGTTCTTTTACTTTGGCGTCGGTTTTGTAGATGTCTTGCGGATCACCCGACAGTGCAGCCCAACGGAACGGGCCGATGCCGCGGCAGAACAGCGGACGGATGTAAGCCGGTACGAAGCCTGGGAAGTCGAATGCGTTTTCCACGCCTTCTTCCTGGGCCATCTGACGGATGTTGTTGCCGTAGTCGAAGGTCGGAATACCCATTTTCTGGAATTCGAGCATCGCTTTAACGTGCACGGCCATGGATTGCTTGGCGGCTTTGACGACAGCGGCTGGCTCGGTCTTGGCGCGAGCGCGGTACTCTTCCCAGGTCCAGCCGGCTGGCAGGTAACCGTTGAGCGGGTCGTGGGCGCTGGTCTGGTCGGTGACCATGTCCGGGCGCACGCCGCGCTTGACCAGTTCCGGCAGGATTTCCGCCGCGTTACCCAGCAGGGCGATGGAAATCGCTTTGCCTTCCTTGGTGTATTTGGCGATGCGGGCCAGCGCGTCGTCGAGGTCGGTGGCTTGCTCATCGACGTAACGGCTGTTCAAACGGAAATCGATGCTGACTTGTTGGCATTCGATGTTCAGCGAGCAAGCACCGGCCAGGGTCGCGGCCAGAGGTTGAGCGCCGCCCATGCCGCCGAGGCCTGCGGTCAGGACCCAACGACCTGTCAGGTCATCGTTGTAGTGCTGGCGACCGGCTTCGACGAACGTTTCGTAGGTGCCTTGAACGATGCCCTGGCTGCCGATGTAGATCCAGCTACCGGCGGTCATCTGGCCGTACATGGCCAGGCCTTTGGCGTCGAGTTCGTTGAAGTGTTCCCAGCTCGCCCAGTGTGGCACCAGGTTGGAGTTGGCGATCAGTACGCGCGGGGCATTGCTGTGGGTCTTGAACACGCCGACCGGCTTGCCGGATTGCACCAGCAGGGTCTCGTCGTCGTTCAGGTTGGTCAGGCTTTCGACGATCTTGTCGTAGCATTCCCAGTTACGCGCCGCACGACCGATACCACCGTAAACCACCAGTTCTTTAGGGTTCTCGGCGACTTCCGGGTCGAGGTTGTTCATCAACATGCGCAGCGGCGCTTCAGTCAGCCAGCTCTTGGCGGTCAGCTTGTTACCGCGAGCGGCACGAATTTCAACGTCACGAAACTTAGTAGGTTTCTGGGTATTGTCAGTCACGAAAAAGACTCCTCAGCGATCAATCCAAACCAACCCTGGCGGTGGGTAAGCCAGCCTGTGTGCGTCAAAGCGACACAAGCGAATCAGTGGACGTTGCGAGGAGTCTCGATCGACTCATACGCATACGTCTTTACTTGTACATACAAGCATATGCAATCAAGCGGCCAACTTGCTGGATGAGTGTTCAATAAAAGTTTTGAAAGGGCTGGAAGGCGCCTGGATCAAGGGTTTTGGCAAAGATGAAATTTTTTCGGGGGGATTTTGCGAAGAGGGTTGCAGCTGTTACCTGATCGGGGTTTTGCGCCACGCTGGGGCGTTCGGTAACAAAGTGGTGCGCAGTTTCGAATCAGATGATCGTTCCCACGCTCTGCGTGGTAACGCCGCCGGGGACGCTCCGCGTCCGCTGTTGCGACGGTGACGCGGAGCGTCACAGGATGCATTCCCACGCGGGAGCGTGGGAACGATCAGTGGTGATATTGGATCAGCGTGCAGTCAGCTCGATTACACAGCAGGCGCCACTGGTGGAGACTTCCAGCAACTTGGTGTTACCGACGAGTTGCAGGCAATCATGGCGACCGAGTTGTGAGGCACTGTTACCGACCTTCACTTCAAGCTCGTCGGTGACACTAAAAACGAGCACGGTGCCTGCCGAGCTGAAAAACCGCTGCTCGCCGCCCAGCCACTGCAACCGCGCGCGATAACGCTGCGGCGCATAAATCAGGTTGAAGTCGCGGATCGGCCCACCGAGCAATGTGCAGGAAACCTGGCTCTCGCCGCTGAAAGCAAACGGGTCCAGCGGTAACAATGGCCGAGTGTCCTGACCATCAACCCGCAAGGTCATGCCGTCGCCTTGCAGCACAGTGATCACTCGCTCATAGCCGGCGAATGTCGAGAAGCCGCCCGACTCGCCGATATCGGCAATCGACAGGCGCCAGCCGAAACCCTCAAGACCGGTGCCCGCATCGCGGGTGATTTCTTCGGTGCTGCCGCCGCCGTTTTTCCATGGCATGCGCGGGTAATCAACGGCGCGTAAAACCTTCAACTCATTCATTTATGAAAGCGTCCTTCCAGACGATGACGGGAACCGGGGTGGATCAAACGGGCGGCGGTCACTGGCTGACGACCGGACCAGGTGCGGCGACGAATCAGCAGGCACGGCTCGCCCTTTTCAATCTGCAGCAACTTGCATTCGCTGGCCTCGGCCAGAATCGCCTCGACCACGTGTTCGCCTTCGGTCAGCGGCGCGACCTGGTTCAGATAGGCGTATGGCGTTTGCACGGTGAAGTCCTGCTTGAGGTAGTCCGGCGCCACCAGTGCGTTGACGAAACGGTCTTCGATTTGCACCGGGATATCATTTTCGAAATGCACGATCAGCGAGTGAAAGACTTTCTGGCCTTCACGCATGTCCAGGGCCAGTGCGCGCTCGGAACCGGCGGCCTCCTCCTCTAGGGTGATGACCTTGCAGGTGTGGCGATGGCCACGGGAGGCGATTTCGTCGGCGATGTTGTGGACTTCAAACAGCGCGGACTGACTTTTCGGCTCGGCGACGAACGTGCCGACACCTTGCATGCGCACCAGCAGACCGTCGGCGGTCATCTCGCGCAGGGCGCGGTTGATGGTCATGCGGCTGAAACCCAGTTGATTGACCAGCTCGCTTTCCGACGGAACGCGGTAGTGCGGCGGCCAGTTTCCACTGTCGATTTGCTGGGTGATCATCTGTTTGACGCGGGCGTACAAGGGCGCCGGACTGTCGCCCATGTGTGCGGCCAACGGAGAGACTGCAGGCGGAGTCGGCACGGTTAATCCTTGATCGTCTGTTAGAGGTTGCTAGCTTGCCGGAGTTTACCGAGCAGGCAAACGTCTGTATATGTATATACAAATAACACACGATGGGGTGCTGAACCATGTCCGCCTTCTTTGCCGAACGCGCGCTGCTGCCTAGTGGATGGGCCAACAATGTACGTCTTGAGGTCAGCGCCGATGGCGTGTTGACCCATATCCAGGCCGATTCCAACGCAGATGGCGCCGAACGGCTTAGCGGTCCGCTGCTGCCAGGAATGCCGAATTTACACTCCCACGCCTTCCAGCGCGCCATGGCCGGGCTGGCGGAAGTGGCGGGTAATCCGAATGACAGTTTCTGGACCTGGCGCGATTTGATGTATCGCCTCGTCGGAAAAATCAGCCCGGATCAACTCGGCGTCATCGCCCGTCAGCTGTACATCGAAATGCTCAAGGCCGGTTACACCTCGGTTGCGGAATTTCATTACGTACACCACGACACCAACGGCCAGCCTTACGCGGACCCGGCGGAACTGGCGCTACGCATCAGCCAGGCCGCCAGTTCCGCCGGGATCGGCCTGACCCTGCTGCCGGTGCTCTACAGCCATTCCGGTTTCGGCGGCCAGGCCCCGAACGAAGGCCAGCGTCGCTTTATCAACAGCACCGAAAACTACCTCAAGCTTCAGTCGCGCTTGCAGCCGATCCTGACGCAGCAACCGGCGCAGTCGCTGGGTTTGTGTTTCCACTCGTTGCGCGCGGTAACACCGCAGCAGATCAGCGAAGTGCTGGCGGCCAGCGACCAGCAGTGTCCGGTGCACATTCACATCGCCGAGCAGCAGAAGGAAGTCGATGACTGCTTGAGCTGGAGCGGTCGTCGTCCGCTGCAATGGCTGTACGAGAACACCGAAGTCGATCAGCGCTGGTGCCTGGTTCACGCAACCCACGCCAACCCGGAAGAAGTCACGCTGATGGCCAAGAGCCGCGCCATCGCCGGCTTGTGCCTGACCACCGAAGCGAACCTGGGCGACGGCATATTCCCGGCCGTGGATTTCCTCGCTCAGGGCGGCCGCATGGGCATCGGTTCCGACAGCCATGTGTCATTGAGCGTGGTAGAGGAATTGCGTTGGTTGGAATACGGCCAGCGTCTGCGCGACCAACGCCGTAACCGTTTGTATGGCGCGGATCAGCCGATGGTTGGCCGTACGCTATACGACGCGGCGCTGGATGGCGGGGCTCAGGCGCTGGGCCAGCCGATTGGTGCGTTGGAAGTTGGCAAACGTGCAGATTGGCTGGTGCTGGATGGCAATGATCCGTACCTGGCGACAGCCAGTGGCGACGGGATTCTCAATCGTTGGTTGTTTGCCGGTGGCGATCGCCAGGTGCGGGATGTGCTGGTCAATGGCCAGTGGGTTGTGCGCGACGGGCGTCATGCCGCAGAAGAAGAAAGTAATCGCGCGTTCACCCAAGTCCTGCGCGATCTCCTGGGCTGACGCGCCCCACTGATCGTTCCCACGCTCTGCGTGGGAACGATCATGCACATTGGGTCTTCGGTGACGGTTAGTTCGAAGTCTTGGCCATCTGCGTATCTGTCGCGCGCCAGATCAGCCGCGTAGTGTCGTAACCTTGCTGACGCGCCTTGCTCAGCAGTTCCTCACGCACTACGCCATTGACCGTCGGGGTCCGTGACAGCAGCCATAGATACTTGCGGCTCGGGTCGCCAACAATGGCAGTCTTGTAGTCATCGCTGACGTACAACACCCAGTACTCTCCCTTCGCCGCACCCGGAATCAGCCGCGAAAACCAGGTATCGAACTCGACCCACAGCTTGTCGGTTTTGCCCGGGTCCTGTGGCCAGGCCGTGCCTTTGGCCTCTTCCCACTGCCAGTCCGCCGTCAGGCAGCGATTGAGCACCAACACCTTGCCGTCAGGCTTGAGTGTGTAATGGGCTTCAGATTGCGCGCAGTTGCGCTGGAAATACATCGGCAGACGGGCCAACTCGTACCAGGTCCCTTGGTACTTCTTGAGATTGACGCTATTGGCGGTTTTGGGTGCCAACGGATCTACGCCAGACGTGGCGCAGCCGGCCAATACCAGGCCGGCTAAAAGGACTAACAGTAACCGCTTCATTATTTTTCTCCCGTGGGCGTATAACCCCGGATTACTTCAGGCCTTGGCCGGAAAACATCAGCACTTTGTCACCGGCGTACTGCACGCTGATAAAGCTGTTCTTGTCGCCCCAGGTGCAACTGGACATGCCGAGCGCGCCCGAGCAATCGGCGGGTTTGCCCAGCAAGGTTTCTACCTCGGCCTTGGGCATGCCAGACGACAGCTTCGAGTAGTTTTCCTGATTGATCTTGCTGCAAGCGGCCAACAACACGCAGAACGAAAGCAGGGCGATAGATCGCAGCGACATGGTGTAGCTCCTGGGGCGAAGGGGAATGGCATGGCTGCCAAGCAGAAGCTTAGAAGAGAAAACCCCTATCTGGTTCCCTGGTCGCCCGGCTATTTGTTGGGCCGCTCGTCTGCCTTTTTTCGAAAAATCAGCCACTTTCTTTCGCTATTGAGTATTTCGTCGTTTTTCGCAAAAAGCCGCCTAATCTTTGGCGCCGGTCAGTCGACATAAAAGCAGCGCAAAGCCCACGACTGTGGCAAATTGACGCCCCTTTGTTGACCAGCCTCTCCGCGGTAGCTCACTTAATGACCAGAAACATGAAGTTCAGCCACAAGATCCTGTTGGCTGCCGCCCTCGTGGTGGCCGTTGCATTCGCTTGTTTCATCCTCTTCAACGACTACCGCCAGCGGCAAACCCTGCGCAGCAGTACCGAATCCTCGATGCAGGAACTCGGCAGCCTGACCACCAGCAACATCCAGACCTGGCTGGAAAGCCGCATGCAGTTGCTGCAATCGCTGTCCCAGCAGATCGCCGTGGACGGCAGCGCCCTGGCCAACCTCAAGCGCGCCATCGACCTGCCGGCCTACACCGGTAATTTTCAGCTGAGCTACTTCGGTGGCATCGACGGCGTGATGTTCTCGGTCCCGGCCGGCAATCGTGCCGCGGATTACGACCCCCGTGCCCGTGGCTGGTACAAGGCGGCCAACGGTGCACAACAGACCATCGTCACCGAACCTTATATCGCCGCGTCGTCGGGCAAACTGGTGATCACCGTTGCCACCCCGGTGAAATATCAGAATCAAATGATCGGCGTCGCCGGCGCAGACATCGACCTGTCCAGCGTCAGCGCGATCATTAACTCGCTGAACTTCGGCGGCCACGGCCATGCGTTTATCGTCAGTGCCGACGGCAAGATCCTGATCCACCCGGACAGCAAACTGGTGCTCAAGAGCCTGACCGACGCCTACCCGAATGGCGCGCCGAAAGTCAGCCCGGGCATGAAAGAAGTCGAGATCGACGGCAAGACTCAATTCATCTCCTTTACCCACGTCAATGGTGTGCCTTCGGCAGACTGGTACGTGGCGCTCGTGCTGGATAAGGACACCGCGTTCTCGATGCTCAGCGAATTCCGCACCTCGGCGATCATCGCCATGGTCATTGCCGTGGTGATCATCATCGCGTTGCTGGGCATGCTGATCAGCTTCCTGATGCAGCCGCTGCTGACCATGGGCCGCGCCATGCATGACATCGCCGAAGGCGAAGGTGACCTGACCAAACGCCTGACCATTCACGGCCAGGACGAATTCGGTGCACTGGGCACCTCGTTCAACCGTTTTGTAGAGCGTATTCATACGTCGATTCGCGAAGTGTCCTCGGCCACCGGCCAGGTCAACGAAGTCGCGCTGCGTGTGGTTGCCGCGTCGAACTCATCGATGTTCAACTCCGACCAGCAAGCCTCGCGCACCAGCAGCGTGGCAGCAGCGATCAACGAACTGGGTGCCGCTGCACAGGAAATCGCCCAGAACGCCGCCCTCGCCTCTCAGCATTCGAGCGATGCTCGCGCATTGGCCGAGGACGGCCAGCAAGTCGTGGATAAAACCATCGCGGCGATGCAGCAGCTCTCGGCGAAGATCAGCGATTCGTGCGGCAACATCGAAACGCTCAACAGCAACACGGTCAACATCGGGCAGATTCTGGAAGTGATCACCAGCATCTCCCAGCAGACCAACCTGCTGGCACTCAACGCCGCCATCGAAGCGGCCCGTGCCGGTGAAGCGGGTCGCGGTTTTGCCGTGGTAGCGGACGAGGTGCGCAACCTCGCGCACCGTACTCAGGATTCGGCGCAGCAAGTGCAGAAGATGATCGAGGAGCTGCAAGTCGGCGCCCGGGAGGCCGTGATCACCATGACCGACAGCCAGCGCCAAAGCGAAAGCAGCGTCGGCATCGCCAACCAGGCGGGCGAACGTCTGGGCAGCGTGACTCAGCGTATCGGTGAGATCGACGGGATGAACCAGTCGGTGGCGACTGCGACGGAAGAGCAGACAGCTGTGGTGGAGTCGATCAACGTCGACATTACCGAGATCAACACGTTGAACCAGGAAGGTGTGGAGAACTTGCAGTCGACCTTGCGCGCGTGCGCGGATCTTGAGCAGCAGGCGGCGCGGTTGAAACAGTTGGTGGGTAGTTTCCGGATCTAACGTGCTTTTGCGGGCCCCTTCGCGAGCAGGCTCGCTCCCACAGGGGATTTGTGAACGACACAGATCAAATGTGGGAGCGAGCCTGCTCGCGAAGGCGGCATCAGCAACAACAAAGAATCAGAACCGTGACCCAGGTCCCGAAAGAAACGCCAACTCCTCAGCTGTAGACGCCCGCCCCAACACCGCATTGCGATGCGGAAACCGCCCAAACCTGGCAATCACCTGCTGATGCTTCTCGGCGTAGTTCAGATAATCGGTAAACAGTGCTCGATCGCCCCCCGGCTGCTGCGCAACCAGATCGATGTACCTTGAAACCGCCTCGTTCTGCACCACCAGATTCTCGCAATGCTCAAACACCAGATAGATGAATACCCGCTGTATGGGCCGCAACTGCCGATCGAAATCCGCAGCAATGCCTTGCGCAACCAGTGCCTGAGCCCTGAGATCGCCTGAAAAGGATTTGGGAGTGTCGCGAAAGATCATTCGCGGGAGTTGATCGAGCAGCAGCACCAGCGCCAGCCAACCTTCGGGGCGTTGCGCCCACTCGGTCAATCCGCCGGCCAGTGCCTGCTCGACCCAGTCCCCGAAACGCGTGCGCGCTTCGAGGTCCTGGCTGTCACGCTTGCCGAACCATAACTTGCCCTTGTCAGCCGCTATTTCGCTGGAGGATTCGAGGGTTCCGAACCACCATTCGAGCAACGGCTGCCAGGGCGCGGTCATGGTTTATTCCTTGTGGTAAGCCGTAACGCGTTCGACTTCTTCTTTCGAACCGAGGAACACGGCGACACGCTGGTGCAGGCCGTCAGGCTTGATGTCGAGGATGCGCTGATGGCCATCGGTGGAAGCGCCGCCAGCCTGTTCAACCAGGAACGACATCGGGTTGGCTTCGTACATCAGACGCAGCTTGCCCGGCTTGGACGGCTCGCGGCTGTCGCGTGGGTACATGAACAGACCGCCACGGGTCAGGATGCGGTGCACGTCCGCGACCATCGCGGCGACCCAGCGCATGTTGTAGTTCTTTTTCAGCGGGCCTTCTTCGCCAGCCAGCAATTCGCCGACGTAGCGTTGTACCGGCGCTTCCCAGTGACGCTGGTTGGACGAGTTGATCGCGAACTCCTGAGTGGAGGTCGGGATCTTGATGTCTTCATGGGTCAGGACGAAGCTGCCCATTTCGCGGTCCAGGGTGAAGCCTTTTACGCCGTCGCCCAGGGTCAGGATCAACATGGTCTGTGGACCGTAGATCGCGTAACCGGCAGCCACCTGCTCGGTGCCTGGCTGCAGGAAAGCCTTTTCGTTCAAGGGCTCGTTTTGGCTCAGGTATTCGTTCGGGCAACGCAGCACCGAGAAGATCGTACCGACCGGCGCATTGATATCGATGTTCGACGAGCCGTCCAGTGGGTCGAAAACCAGCAGGTACGCGCCTTTCGGGTATTTGCCCGGGATCTGGTAGGCGTTGTCCATTTCTTCGGACGCCATGCCGGCCAGGTGACCGCCCCATTCGTTGGCTTCGAGCAAGATCTCGTTGGAGATCACGTCGAGTTTCTTCTGCACTTCACCTTGGACGTTTTCAGTGCCCATGCTGCCCAGAACACCACCGAGGGCGCCTTTGGACACGGCGTGGTTGATCTCTTTGCAAGCACGCGCCACCACTTCGATCAGGAAACGCAGATCGGCAGGGGTGTTATTGCTACGGGTCTGCTCAATCAAATAGCGACTCAGGGTAACGCGGGACATGGAAGGCTCCGGTGGAATGGGGGGCTAAAAACCCGCGCAGTTTAACGCGAGTCGGGGCGCATTTCCTCCTATCAGACGTGTTACACCCAATAGAGTTCATGCGCCCGGTTGAGCGTAGTTCGAAACCGGCATTTTTACCGACCTAGAAACCGCCATCGCGAGCAAGCTCGCTCCCACAGAGGAATGCGGCCCCTGTGGGAGCGAGCTTGCTCGCGATTGGGGTGCGCAGCACCCGCCTTCAGGGTTTGACTGGTGGCTTGCGCAACAGACTGAACGCCATCGCGCCCAGGAACAAAACGCTCAGCAGCAACACCGCCCACAGCCCAATTTTCTTCCAGTTTGTGTCGATCGTCGTCGCCGTTGTCACGGTCGACGCTGGTGTGGCCACCGCCCCGCCGTCCACCGTAGCCTTGCCCAACGTCGTCAACTTTGCAGCGCTGTAATCCGGAATCAACGTCGACAGCGGCAGGTTCGCCGCCTTCACCGTGGCACTTCCCAGCGCGAGCGTATAAGGCCCCGCCCCGCGCGCCAGGAACACCAGTTGAATGGAGCGCACGGCGAATCGCACAGTCGGTGCCTCGGCACCCAGACCGCCGCCGCGCTCGTCCACCGTCAGCTTCAACTGCTGAACGGTTTGCCCCGACAGCTGCAATTCGTTCTGCACCACGTCCTGGCCACTCTGGGTCAGGCGATAGAGCAAACCGCTGCTCATCGGCTGCCACGGCAGGCTGCTTTCCCGACGACCGGACAAGGTCACGGGCGCCAAACTGTTGGGCTGACTCAACTCGACCTGCAAGCGCTCGACATTCAGCCCCATGGGTAATTGCCAGGTGTATTCACCGGCCTTTACGCTGCTGCCGGCCAGCGGTTGCGACCAGACAAGCGGTAGCGGCAGGCTGCGGGTCTTGGCGCTTTGCAGTTGAGCCGAGGTCAACGTCGGTGCCGATTGCGGCGTGTTCCATAGCAAGCGCAGATAACGGGCCGACTGACCCGGCAGGGTGACTTCATGTTGCTCGACCTGCTCGTCGGCAAACGTCAGGCGGGCCACCTGCCCTTCGCCCCATGCCTGCCAATGCTGCAGGTCGTCGCTGGCTTCGATGGTGAAACGCTGAAAGCCATCGCGTTCGCTGGTCCAGTCGAGAATCAACTGCTGCAACGGTGCCTTGATGCTGCTGGCGTCGAGCAACCAGCCGCGCAGCATTTCTTCCCCCGCCTCCAGCTGACTGGACGGCTGCACTTCGACCAGCGTGCCATTGGCGCTCGATTGCACCCGCACGCTCGGCGCGTGCTCGGTGGAATCCGCCGAGTTGTACAGCGGGAACCACTTCACGTCAGTCAGGGTGCGGTTTTCGCTGGTCTGCGACGGCGCGCGCGCCAAGGAATACGCCTGAGCCTCACCGGCGGCATTGAACACACGCACATCGCTAAGATCGGTTTGCCGCGCATTCAATTGCACGTTCAACGGCATTTCGAGGCGATACCACGGACCTTCGCCGCTGACCGACAACGGCACCTGCGTGGCGAAGTCCGCCGGTTTTTCCTGAGCGCTGGCCGACAGCGCCACACCCAGCGCAACGGCGCCCAACCAGACAAGGTTCAGCTTCTGACTCAAGACGACACTCCTTCGGTTTGCGGGGCCGGTTTTTCAGCCTCCGGCTCAGCATCAGCGCGCTTGGGCGGCAATGGGGCGAAATAGCCCACCACCAACAGCAACACGCCAACGCCGATAAACGAGACGATCCGGGCGAGTCCGCCGCGGTTACTCAACTCAACAAAGAACAGTTTGGCCACCACTACACCGATCAGCGCCGCACCGATCAGCCAGACTTCACGGCGATGACGCAGATGGCCGCCGATCATCAGACTCAGGGCCATCAAGGTCCAGACGATGGACAGACCGGCCTGCACCAGCATGGATTCGAGCAACGCCTCCAGCGCGTACGGCACGCCGCCCCAATGATGGGCCGTGCGCATCACCAGCGCCGTGAAGAACACAAACAGCGAGGCGCCAGCGATCAGTTGCGTGGCGTGTTCGGCATAGTCTTTGCGAATCGCCGTTTGCGCCACGGCGCTGCGAGACCAGACATACACCCCGAACAGCGCAAACAGCAGGCCCAACTCCAGTGGGTTGATCAGCGGCACGTAAGGCAACGGCTCGGCGGTGCCGTCGCTGACGACGTTCGCCAGCCAGAACCAACCGAGCATCAGCAACGCCAGCGGTGCCGCCGCGTACACACGGTATTCGCGCGAATAAGCCGACACCGGCCATGGCCAGGCACGGGGTGCCGCCATCAGCACCAGATACAGGCTCGGCAGAATTGCCCAACCCAACCAGCGCCACGCGTTGTACTGCTCAGACAACAGCAGCAGGCCGTAACGCAGCTCCAGGGCTAACACACCGATCAACAGCCAGCAGCCGAGCACATGGGCAGTACTGAGGGCACGCGCCGGCAACATCGGTGCCAAACGCCGCAGAGAGATGAAGTGCACAACGAACACGCCCGCCCATGCCAGCCAACCTATGTTGGCCGCCGGGTGATAACGCGAGTGCCAGGCAGCCAGCAACACCAAACCGGCCGCAGGTATCAGCAAGGTGCAGAGCAAGCCCAGCGACGACCAATTCAAACGCAACGCCAACACCGCCCACAGCGCAACGCTCAGCGCCGCGACCGCCAGCAATAACGTCGCTTGCAGATTCAACGGTGCGAAGCGCAGCACTTCACTGACCCACGCCAGCGCCCACCAACCCGCGCCCCACACCAGCAATACTTCGGACAAACGTTGCAAGCTCAGCACATCGAAGGCCGAGGCATGGTTGCCGAGCTGCAAGCGCCAAGCGCCAACCATCGCGGCCAGGCCCAACACCAGCGGCGTCCAGAAACCGCTATGAGCCAACGGGCGCAAACCTTCGCTGCCCAGCGGTCCGAGCAAATCAGGCCCGGCCATCAGGAACGCCGCGCCGCCGATGACCTGCAACAACAAACCGAAGACAAAACTCACGCGCTGCTTGAGGTACAGACTCAGCCAGATAATGAACAGACCGCTGGCCGCCCATACCGCACTCGCCGTTTGCCACGGCAGGACGAACAGCACCGCCAGATTGATCAACACCAGACCGGCGAGCAACACCACCGACAAGCCGCGAAGCAATCGCACGTCGCTTCGGACCATCTCATCGCGCGCCGCCAGCAACATGCCAGCGATCAGCGCCAGGCCGATCAACGACGCGCTCAGCAGACCGCTCCAACCCGCACTGAACACGGCGCCAGACTCACCGCTCGAACCCTGTAGCCGCAACAGGAACAACGCACCGCCGAGCAACTGCACGGCGAACGCGGTGAACAGGAAGGTGCGCGATTGCAGACGCAAGCCAACAAACAACGTCGCCAACCCCGCCAGCGCCCAACTGATCGCCGTGCCGTGAGTGAAGAAGAACAACGGCGCCAGCAGATAGAGGAAGGTCAGACCGAGGCAGGCCAATATCGGCAACCCTTTGCGCTCCCATTCCGACGCCTGCTCGGGCACGGCTTTGCGCAACTGGTAGAAGCTGAACAACAACGCCACGCCAAGCATCAACGCACCGAGCGGCGCACCGTCGAGCAGGCTGCTTTCACCGATCCGCAGCTCGCTGATAAACGCCAGCGCCGAGCCCAATTGCAGCAGCAAGGCAAAGGCTCGGGCCAGCGGTCGTTGCTGACGCAGGCCCAGCCAGAAGATGCCGGCGCCTTCGACGGCCCAGGCAGCAGCGGTCCAGCGGGCATCGAGCCCTAACGGAATCGCCAGGCTGGCGAAGATCACCCCCAACGCCAGACAGGTTTCCGCCAGCAACAACGCTCGTCCGCCCATCAGCAGCCGCGCCAGGCCCATGTAAATCATGCCCAACGCCAACGCGCTGAAGGCTGCGGCGAATTCAAAGTGCTGGACCAATGCGAACTGCAAACCGAAGCCCACCAACGGAGGACCGAACAGCATTGTGCCGTCGACGTAATCGCCCTTGCGCGCCGACCAGTGCAGAAGCGCTTCACGACTGTCGTCCTCGGGGGCGTCGCTCATTTCCAGCAACTTGCGCCGGGCGAACAGCAGACCAATGGCCAGGTACATCAGGAAAAAAACAATCAGGAACGGCTCAGTGCTCCATAACAATTCCGGGGTATAGGAACGCAGGCCCCAGGCGAAACCGATGCCGAAGGTGCCGACGAAGCCGATCAGGTTGAGCAGCCGCCAGGCCTTGAACCAGGCGATGGCGAGGATGCCGGCGTTGAGCAAGGCGAAGTAGCTGAACAACGCGACATGGTTGCCGGCACCGGTGGAGGTCAGGATCGGCGCGGCAAAACCGCCCAACGCTGCAGCGGCAGCCAGGCCCAAGGCATCCTGGGTGATGGCAAGAATCGCCGAGAACACCGTCACCGCGACCAGCAGGCCTAACGCCGCCGCAGGATCGAGCAGCGGATGCAGGCGCATCGCAGCAAACACGGTCAGGTACAACACCGCGATCCCGGTGCCTTGCAACATCAACGCGTAATGGCTGTTGCGTGTTCTGAGCCACCAACCCAGCCCCAGAAGCCCCAACGCAGCCGCCGCAACACCGGCGTAACGCAACTCGATCGGCACCACCATGCCTTCAGTGGCGTAACGCAGCAGGAAGGCCAGGCCGAGAAACAACAGCACCACACCGACCCGCAGCACAGTGTTGCCGCCGAACAGCCAGTTGCGGGCGCCACTGATGGCCCGGTCGATGAAATTCGGTCCACGCGGGATAGCGGGTTGTTGCGGCTCGCGGGCGACCGGTTCGGGTCTCCAGGCATCGACGGGCACTGGACGGCTGGCTTCAGCGGCGGCCGCGGTGATCGGTTCGAGTTCGGGAGGGAGTTCCCAGATCAACTCCGGGGCTTCGACAGGGATTTCGTCGAGCGTGAATTCAGGAGGTGCAGCGGCTTCGCTGGCAACGGGCTCACTGGTTTGTGGCGCCCTGACGCCTGATACCTCCAGCAATGCCAGACGTTGCTCGACCGCATTCAGCGCCACCTGCGCCTGTTCAAGCAGCCGGCGCTGCTGGCCAGCTTGTGAACCCAAGCTGCCAATGCGAATGGCCTGGCCAATACCCAACCCGAGCAGCCCGCCCAGCAGCGCATCGCTGAACGACTCGTCGAGTACCCAGCCCAGCACCAGCCCAATCAGCATGAACATCCATTGCATGGTCGATATCCCTAAGCGGCCCCGCTGCGGGGCGAATCCGGGTAAAGCAGCATCTGGCTGAGTTTAGTGTGAAACCACACAAACCTGTGGGAGCGAGCCTGCTCGCGATGTGGCCTTAACATTCAGCATTAATGTTGAATGTCAGTCCGCTTTCGCGAGCAGGCTCGCTCCCACAATGGATCGCCGTGCATACCGCCCGGTGTAACCGGCGCTTAGTATATCGGCCAGGCCCAACAACCGTCGGGCCTTGCTCGCAATTATTGCTAAAAGTTACTCCAGCGCTTTCCAGATATCCGTGGCGTACTCGCGAATGGTCCGGTCGGAGGAGAACCAGCCCATACGGGAAGTGCTCAACACCGCCGAACGCCACCATGCTTGAGAATCGTGCCAATGGGCTTCAACGCGCATCTGCGCCTCCCAGTAAGAGTCGAAATCGGCGCAGACCAGGAAGCGATCGTAGTCGATCAGCGAATCGATCAATCCTGTGTAACGGGAAGGATCATCCGGCGAGAACACCCCGCCGCGTATCGCTTGAAGCACGTCATTAAGCCGATGGGATGCCGCAATATCCGGCGTCGCGTTGAACTCATGGTTCTGCTTGCGCGCTTCAACCTGCTGAGCGGTGAGGCCGAAGATGAACATGTGTTCGGCGCCGATGAACTCGCACATTTCCACGTTGGCCCCGTCCAGGGTGCCTATGGTCAGCGCGCCGTTCAGGCCGAACTTCATGTTGCTGGTGCCCGAGGCTTCGAAACCTGCGGTGGAAATCTGCTCCGACAAATCCGCTGCAGGGATGATGCTTTCCGCCAGGCTGACGTTGTAGTTGGGCAAGAACACCACTTTCAGCAAACCGCGCACGGTCGGGTCGTTGTTCACCACCCGGGCGATGTCGTTGGTCAATTTGATGATCAGCTTGGCCTGGTGATAACTGGCCGCCGCCTTGCCGGCGAAGATCTTCACCCGCGGCACCCAATCGATTTCCGGCTCGGCGCGAATGGCCTGATACAGCGCAACGGTGTGCAACAGGTTGAGCAACTGACGTTTGTATTCGTGGATCCGTTTGACCTGTACGTCGAACATCGCGGCCGGGTTGACCGCGACCCCCAGTCGTTCGTGAATGATGTACGCCAGGGCTTTTTTGCTGTGCAGGCGCTGCTCGGCGAAAGCTTTGCGGAACGCGGCTTTCTCGGCGAACGGTTCCAGGTCGCGCAAACGTGCTTCGGCGTTGTCCAGCAGATCCGGGCCGAGGGCGTCGACCATCATCGAGGTCAGCTCCGGGTTGGCCTGGTAGAGCCAGCGGCGGAAGGTGATGCCGTTGGTCTTGTTGTTGATCCGGTCCGGGTAGATTTTGTGCAGTTCGGAGAACACGGTTTTGCGCATCAGTTGCGTGTGCAACGCGGACACACCGTTGACACTGTGGGAGCCAAGGAACGCGAGGTTGCCCATGCGCACGCGGCGGCCGTTGTCTTCCTCGATCAGCGACACCGCACGCAGGACCTCGAAGTCATGGATACCCTTGGCCCGCAACGAATCGATGTGCTGGGCGTTGATCAGGTAAATGATCTGCATGTGCCGCGGTAGCATCCGCTCCATCAAACCGACCGGCCAGGTTTCCAGCGCTTCCGGCAGCAGCGTGTGGTTGGTGTAGGACAGCGTGTCGACGGTGACCTGCCACGCCGCATCCCACGCGACGTCATAGACATCGACCAGCTGACGCATCAGTTCGGCCACGGCAATCGAGGGGTGGGTGTCGTTGAGCTGGATCGCGGCATGATCGCCCAGGGTCAGGACCGAGGTGTGCATGTTGCGATGGCGGCGCAGCAAGTCCTGCAAGGACGCGGCGACGAAGAAATACTCCTGACGCAGGCGCAGTTCCTGGCCGGCTTCGGTGCTGTCCGCCGGGTAGAGCACCCGGGAAATACTTTCGGCCCGGGCGACTTCTGCCACGGCGCCCAAGTGGTCGCCGGCGTTGAAGCGTTCCAGGTGCAAATCTTCCATGGCCCGGGCGCGCCACAGCCGCAGCGTGTTGACGCTCGCTCCGCGCCAGCCGACGACCGGCGTGTCGTAAGCAATGGCGCGAACGGTTTCCGCTGGCGTCCAGACTTGCTTGGACTTGCCTGCTTCGTCGGTGACGGTTTCGACACTGCCGCCGAAACCGATCGGGTAAACGACCTCTGGCCGTTCAAACTCCCAAGGGTTACCGAAATCCAGCCAGTGTTCGGTCTGTTCCTGTTGCCAGCCGTCGACGATGGCCTGGCGGAACAAGCCGTGTTCGTAACGAATGCCGTAACCGTGGCCGGCAATGCCGAGGGTCGACATGCTTTCCATGAAGCAGGCGGCCAGACGACCGAGGCCACCGTTGCCCAGCGCTGCGTCGGGCTCCAGCAGGCGGATGCGCTCAAGGTCGACGCCGAGCTCAGTCAGGGCCTCGCGGGCGACGTCCAGCAGGCCAAGGTTGCTCAGGCTGTCGTAGAGCAGACGGCCGATCAGAAATTCGAGGGAGAGGTAATAAACCCGCTTTTGACCTTTGCGGTAAATCTGCCGGGTGTGATCCATCCAGTGCTCGACCATGTGATCGCGCGCCGCCAGGGCAATGGCTTCGAACCAGTCGTGGTCGAAGGCGTGATCCGGGTCTTTGCCCACCGCGTAGGTGAGTTTGGTCAAGACGGCGTCGCGGAATGCGGCCACCTCTGCTTCGCGAACAAGTGGTTCTTGAGTCATTGATAGGACCTCGAGCGAGCGTGGAGTTGTTGAGCCTAGACGGTCTGACAGGCCGTTGGAACTCTGGTTCGGCAGTTTTTCCCGTTAGTGTGAGATAGATCGACATTACCTTGTCGCGCACCGGAAAGAATGCAGGGGCCGTGCCGGGTTACAGGTGTTATTGGGCGGCATACGAAAAAATCTGGCGAAAGGTTGTTCAAAAATCCACCAGTCCCGGTATGATCGCGCGCCCTGATGCACGCTGGTAACAACCGATGATGAAGTCCAACCTGATCGCCGCCGCGGAGATCGATCGCCTCGATACCTGGGCCAAGTACTCCGCCCCGATGTGTGGTTCGTGCGTTTCCAGCTGCTGCACCCTGCCGGTCGAGGTCAAGATCAAGGATCTGATCCGTATCGGCATCGTCGATGAGTTCGAGCGCGGCGAGCCGCCGAAGAACATCGCCAAGCGTTTGCAGAAGGAAGGGATCGTCGAGCGTTACAACCAGAAATCCGAGATCTTCACCCTTCAGCGCATGAGCAACAACGATTGCCTGTACCTGGATCGTAAGAGCCGTCTGTGCACTATTTATGAAAAGCGCCCGGATACTTGCCGCAACCACCCGAAAATCGGGCCGCGGCCAGGGTATTGCGCGTATAAGCCCAAAGAAGTGGCGCGTGAGACCAGCAGCTCGCGTCGCACGCTCGAAAAATTCTGATCCAGAATCTCGCTGCCTGACAAACCGCCTTCGCGAGCAGGCTCGCTCCCACATTGAAATATGTTCCCTGTGGGAGCGAGCCTGCTCGCGAAAGGGCCGGAACAAACACCGCACAAACCCCAGACAAACAAAAACGCCCCCGACCTTGCGGTCGGGGGCGTTTTTTTAAGCGCTAACTAAGTCGAAACTCAGTTACCGGCTTTCTTGGCAGCGCGGGTACGCTCGCTTTCGCCCAGGATCTTCTTACGAAGACGGATGGACTTAGGAGTGACTTCGCACAGTTCGTCTTCTTGCACGAACTCAAGCGCTTGTTCCAGGGTGAAACGGATAGGCGGAACCAAAGCGATGGTTTCGTCTTTACCCGAGGCACGCATGTTGTCGAGCTTCTTGCCTTTGGTTGGGTTAACGCCCAGGTCGTTGTCGCGGCTGTTGATGCCGACGATTTGACCTTCGTACACGTCTTCACCGTGACCCAGGAACAGTTTGCCGCGAGCTTGCAGGGTTTCCAGCGAGTAAGTCAGAGCCTTACCGGTAGCAACCGAAACCAGCACGCCGTTCTGACGGCCGGACATATCGCCGGACTTCATCACGTCGTAACGGTCGAAGATCGAGGTCAGGATGCCTGCACCGGAGGTCAGGGTCAGGAACTCGTTACGGAAACCGATCAAGCCACGAGCCGGGATGTTGTACTCAAGGCGCACACGGCCCTTGCCATCCGGAACCATGTTGGTCAGGTCGCCCTTACGGATACCGATCTGTTCCATGATCGAACCTTGCGATTCTTCTGGCAGGTCGATGGTCACGTTTTCGTACGGTTCGTGCTTGACGCCGTCAACCATGCGGATGATCACTTCCGGACGACCAACACCCATTTCGAAGCCTTCGCGACGCATGGTTTCGATCAGTACCGAGAGGTGCAACTCACCACGGCCGGAGACTTTGAACTTGTCGGCGGTGTCGCCTTCTTCAACGCGCAGAGCAACGTTGTAGAGCAGTTCTTTGTCCAGACGTTCCTTGATGTTACGGCTGGTGACGAACTTGCCTTCACGACCGCAGAACGGCGAGTCGTTAACCTGGAAGGTCATGGAAACGGTTGGTTCGTCAACGGTCAGCGGCTTCATCGCTTCGACGTTCAGTGGGTCGCACAGAGTGTCGGAGATGAACAGCTGGTCGAAGCCGCTGATGCAGACGATGTCGCCGGCAGCTGCTTCGTCAACGTCGATACGGTGCAGACCGTGGTGACCCATCAGTTTCAGGATACGACCGTTACGGCGCTTGCCGTCGGCGTCGATAGCCACAACTTGAGTGTTCGGCTTGACGCGACCACGGGCGATACGGCCAACGCCGATAACACCCAGGAAGCTGTTGTAGTCCAGTGCCGAGATTTGCATCTGGAACGGACCGTCACGGTCAACTTTTGGAGCCGGTACGTGGTCAATGATCGCCTGGTACAGCGGGGTCATGTCTTCAGCCATGTCGGTGTGTTCCAGACCGGCAATGCCGTTCAGGGCCGAGGCGTAGACGACTTTGAAGTCCAGCTGTTCTTCGGTAGCACCCAGGTTGTCGAACAGGTCGAAGATCTGGTCCAGAACCCAGTCCGGACGCGCGCCTGGACGGTCAACCTTGTTGATGACCACGATTGGACGCAGGCCGGCTTCGAAAGCCTTCTTGGTCACGAAACGGGTTTGCGGCATAGGGCCGTCTTGAGCGTCAACCAGCAGCAGAACGGAGTCAACCATCGACATTACGCGTTCAACTTCGCCGCCGAAGTCGGCGTGGCCCGGGGTGTCCACGATGTTGATGTGGTGGCCGTTCCAGTTGATGGCGGTGTTTTTCGCCAGAATGGTAATACCGCGCTCTTTCTCCTGGTCGTTGGAGTCCATCACGCGCTCGTCGTTGAGCTCGTTGCGCTCCAGGGTGCCGGATTGACGCAAGAGTTTGTCTACCAGGGTGGTCTTACCATGGTCAACGTGAGCAATGATGGCGATGTTGCGTAGATTTTCGATCACTTGTGTATCTCGATCAGAGGATTCGGTGTGCTGACAAGTCTTGGCAGCGATTAACAGTAGAGTCCGGCAAAGCCGTTACAGCTTGACGGCGGCGTCGGGGGGCCGGTGACGCAGGCCACAGGCAAACAGCCCCGGGCACTTAGCTCGGTCGATAAACGCGCACATTGGCATGCCCCTCACTGAGCAAATGGTGGGCATGCAGGCGACTCATCACGCCTTTGTCGCAATACAGCAGGTACTGGCGAGTAGGGTCCAGTTCCTTGAAACGAGCGTTCAATGCATAAAACGGCATCGCTTGTACCTCAATGCCAACAAGGCCCAGCGGGTCGTCTTCAGCGGCATCCGGATGACGGATATCGATGACGATCTGACCAGCCAGCGCTTCACTGACTTCTTCGATCTGCAAGTCCTGGCCCAATTCGTCGATCACACGATCGATCGGCACCAGTTTGGCGTTCTCGAGCGCACGCTCAAGTACTGCCATGTCGAACTGTTGTTCTTCGTACTCCACGCGTGGACGCTTGGCGTGGGTCTTGGGGTTCACCGAGATGACCCCGCAGTATTCCGGCATGTGCTTGGCGAAGTCGGCAGTACCGATTTCGTTGGCCAGGTCGATGATGTCCTGCTTGTGACTGGCGATCAGCGGACGCAAGACCAGCTTGTCGGTCACGCAGTCGATCACGGACAGGTTCGGCAGCGTCTGGCTCGACACCTGGGAAATCGCTTCGCCGGTGACCAGCGCATCGATCTCCAGCCGATCGGCAATACGGGAAGCAGCGCGCAACATCATACGCTTCAAAACCACGCCCATATGACTGTTATCGACTTTACCGAGAATTTCTCCCAGTACTTCCTCGAACGGCACACTCACAAATAACACGCGTTGGGAGCTGCCGTACTTCTTCCAGATGAAGTGCGCGACTTCCATAACGCCCAGTTCATGGGCTCGTCCGCCCAGATTGAAGAAGCAGAAATGGCTCATCAGCCCGCGCCGCATGATCTGGTAAGCAGCAACAGTGGAATCGAAGCCGCCGGACATCAGCACAAGCGTCTGTTCCAGGGCACCCAGCGGATAACCGCCGATGCTGTTGTGCTGGCTGTGGATCACAAACAACCGTTTGTCGCGAATTTCGAGGCGAACTTCGATTTCCGGCTCTTTCAGCGAGATTCCGGCGGCGCCGCACTGACGACGCAGTTGGCTGCCGACGTATTTCTCGACGTCCATCGAACTGAATTCATGCTTGCCGGCACGCTTGCAGCGCACCGAAAAAATCTTCCCGGCCAACGCATCACCAAAGTGCTGCTTGCACTTGGCGACGATGTCGTCGAAGTCACCCAGCGGGTATTCGTCGACTTGCAGGAAATGCGCGATGCCCGGCATGCAGCTCAGGCGCTCGGTCATCTCCTTCAGGGCTTTGGGCTCGCTGACGCGGGTTTCCAGCTCGAGATTGTCCCACACACCGTTCACCACCACAGCCGGGTCCAGGTCGCGGAGCACGGTACGGATGTTTTTGGCCAACTGGCGGATGAAACGCATCCGTACCGGGCGGCTCTTGATGGTGATCTCGGGGAAGACTTTTACGATTAGTTTCATGAAAACAGCGCGCGCTGGGCCAGCCGAAAAAGGGGGGCGCGGATTATAGCGGAAATTGCTCAAGGTTTAACCAGTTAATGTGCAGAAGGTTTTGCGCGCACCAAAACAGGTCATTTACTGGAATTAACGCTACATTACGGGGCGCTATTTCCCGCATTGCGCCGCTTTGTACCTTTATAAGCGTGAAATTGGGGCAAAAAACCCACGGTGGGGCACTGGCATGCAATTTGCTCCCTTGTGAGGCAGGTTGCCTTGGCAGAGTATTCGCGCCGGCATCACCCACATTCTAAGGGCATCCACTACTTAAGCCCGAAGCCACCCGGAGGACACTATGTCGAAGTCGGTTCAACTCATCAAAGATCATGACGTCAAGTGGATTGATCTGCGCTTCACGGACACCAAAGGCACTCAGCACCACGTGACCATGCCGGCTCGCGACGCGCTGGATGAAGCTTTCTTCGAAGAAGGCAAAATGTTCGACGGTTCCTCCATCGCTGGCTGGAAAGGCATCGAAGCCTCCGACATGATCCTGATGCCGGACGACAGCACTGCCGTTCTCGACCCGTTCACCGAAGAGCCAACCCTGATCCTGGTTTGCGACGTGATCGAGCCTTCGACCATGCAAGGCTACGACCGTGACCCACGTGCGATCGCCAAGCGTGCCGAGGAATACCTGAAGTCGACCGGTATCGGCGACACCGTATTTGTTGGTCCAGAGCCTGAATTCTTCATCTTCGACGAAGTGAAGTTCAAGTCCGACATCTCCGGCTCCATGTTCAAGATCTACTCCGAACAAGGTTCGTGGATGTCCGACCAGGACGTGGAAGGCGGCAACAAAGGCCACCGTCCAGGCGTCAAAGGCGGCTACTTCCCGGTTCCGCCGTTCGACCACGACCACGAAATCCGTACCTCCATGTGCAACGCCATGGAAGAAATGGGCCTGGTCATCGAAGTTCACCACCACGAAGTGGCCACTGCCGGCCAGAACGAAATCGGTGTGAAGTTCAACACCCTGGTGGCCAAGGCTGACGAAGTTCAGACCCTGAAGTACTGCGTACACAACGTTGCTGATGCATACGGCCGCACCGCGACCTTCATGCCTAAGCCGCTGTACGGCGACAACGGCTCGGGTATGCACGTTCACCTGTCCATCGCCAAAGATGGCAAGAACACCTTCGCTGGCGAAGGCTATGCCGGCCTGTCCGACACCGCTCTGTACTTCATCGGCGGCATCATCAAGCACGGTAAGGCCCTGAACGGCTTCACCAACCCGTCGACCAACTCCTACAAGCGTCTGGTCCCAGGTTTCGAAGCTCCGGTAATGCTGGCCTACTCGGCTCGTAACCGTTCCGCTTCAATCCGTATTCCTTACGTGTCCAGCCCTCGCGCTCGCCGTATCGAAGCTCGCTTCCCGGATCCGGCAGCCAACCCGTACCTGGCCTTCGCTGCCCTGGTAATGGCCGGCCTGGACGGTATCCAGAACAAGATCCACCCTGGCGATGCTGCTGACAAAAACCTGTATGACCTGCCGCCTGAAGAGGCGAAAGAGATCCCACAAGTTTGCGGCAGCCTGAAAGAAGCCCTGGAAGAGCTGGACAAAGGTCGTGCGTTCCTGACCAAAGGCGGCGTTTTCAGCGACGACTTCATCGACGCTTACATCGCTCTGAAAAGCGAAGAAGAAATCAAGGTTCGTACCTTCGTACACCCACTGGAATACGAGCTGTACTACAGCTGCTGATCCGGTAGCGCCTGCGCAAGCGGCGTGACAAAAAAGAGGCCTCCTTCGGGAGGCCTTTTTTGTGGGCACGATTTAGAAATCGACGCAGAACCCTGTGGGAGCGAGCCTGCTCGCGAAAGCGGTGGATCATTCGATATTGATATTGACTGACCCGGCGCTTTCGCGAGCAGGCTCGCTCCCACAGGGGGTTTGGGGTGTTTGGGAGATGCGGATAAATCATGCCCAAATGTTAACAACTTGGGTCAACCACCGCCCCTGACCTATGCTGCAACCCAACGCCTTCGCTTCCGGTCAATTTTATGGGTCGTGGTTTTCTACTGATGTTGCTGTTGATCGCCCTGCCCGCCGCAGCGCAGATCTATAAGTACACCGACGCCGACGGCAACACCGCCTACAGCAATCAACCGCCCGATGGCGTGAAGGCTCAGCCGGTCGAGTTGCCACCGTTGAACAGGGTTGAGCCTCAAGCCCCTTCTGCGCCACCTGTCGAAGCCACCAGTCGCGAACAACCGCGCAGCGCTTACGAGGTGCTGGAGCTGACCAACTTACCCACTACCGAAGCGCTGCGCGCCAACAACGGCACCTTCACCGTCAACGTGCTGATCAAACCCCGCCTGCAAGGCCCTCATCTGTTCAGGCTGTTGCTGGACGATCAACCTTACGGCCAGCCGAGCAACGTGCCGATCCTGCAACTGGTCAATATTGATCGCGGCACACACAGCCTCGCGGTGCAGGTGATCGACGGGGAAAACATCGTTCAACAAAGTCCCACCGTGACGTTCACCGTACAACGGGTGCATAAGCCGTGAGGCTGTGGCTGCTGATCGCATGCTTGATCGCCCTGCCGGTGACGGCCGAGGTGTTCACCTACGTCGACGCCCAGGGCAATCGGGTCTATACCGACCAGCCAGGCTCCGGCAACGCCAAGCGCGTGCCGCTGGCGACGAGTAACCGCATGTCCGCCAACCCAACCGGCGCTACGCCGATGACAGCGCCGAAGAAACCCGAAGCCAAAGCGCTTTTCCACTACGACATGCTGAGAATCCTCGTGCCGGAGCCAGACGCCACGGTACGCAGCAGCGCTGGCGAAATAATCGTCAGCGTTACCAGCGAACCCGGCCTGCAACGTGGCCATCGCTACCAACTGCTACTCGACGGCCAACCCACCGCAGATCCCGGCCTGAGCCCGGTATTCGCCCTGAGCAACATCGATCGCGGCAGCCATAATCTCTCTGTGGAAATCTTCGACGAGCACGGCCGCACGGTCGAGCGCACAGCCAACCAGCCGTTCCACATGCTGCGCATCTCCCTCGCGCAGAAGCGTCAGGTCAAACCCTGCGCCCTCCCCGATTACGGCCAACGGCCGGAATGCCCGCTCAAAGACAAACCCGCAGAAGAAAAAAATCCCTTCCTGCGCTTCTTCTAACGCCGCTCAGGTTTGCGCACTATATTGGTGCAATTGGTTGCACCGTACTCACATCCCATCCCATTTTGGTTCGAAAGTACCCGCGAAAGCTGGCAGAACGCCACGCAAACGAGCGTCAAACGCCCGTTTCAGGCCTTTAACGCTTCTTTTCGGAGCCTTGGTTTGGTTTTTGCATTTTCCTTGTATCGGCGCGTTATTCACGCGCATGCCCTGCTCCAAAAGAGGTCCTGATGACCATTAGCGACGCACTACACCGCTTGCTACTCGACAACCTGACCACCGCCACCATTCTGCTCGACGCCGAACTGCGCCTCGAGTACATGAACCCGGCGGCGGAGATGCTCCTGGCCATCAGCGGTCAGCGTAGCCATGGGCAGTTCATCAGCGAGTTGTTCACAGAATCTACCGAGGCGCTGAACTCCCTGCGCCAGGCGGTCGAGCAGGCCCACCCGTTTACTAAGCGCGAAGCGATGCTCACCGCCCTCACCGGCCAGACGCTGACCGTCGACTACGCGGTAACGCCCATCCTGGCCAACGGCGCCACCATGCTGCTGCTGGAAGTTCACCCCCGTGACCGCTTGTTGCGGATCACCAAGGAAGAGGCGCAGTTGTCTAAGCAGGAAACCAGCAAGATGCTGGTTCGCGGCCTCGCTCACGAGATCAAGAATCCTCTCGGCGGGATACGCGGCGCGGCGCAATTGCTCGCTCGCGAATTGCCGGAAGAAAGCCTGCGCGACTACACCAACGTGATCATTGAAGAGGCCGACCGCCTGCGCAATCTGGTCGATCGCATGCTCGGCTCCAACAAACTGCCGTCGCTGGCGATGTGCAACGTCCACGAAGTTCTGGAACGGGTTTGTCATCTGGTGGAGGCCGAAAGCCAGGGCTGCATCACTTTGGTGCGCGACTACGACCCAAGCATTCCCGACGTGTTGATCGACCGCGAACAGATGATTCAGGCTGTGCTGAACATCGTGCGCAATGCGATGCAGGCCATCAGCAGCCAGAACGAGCTGCGCCTTGGCCGCATCAGCCTGCGCACCCGCGCCATGCGCCAGTTCACCATCGGCCACGTGCGCCATCGTCTGGTGACCAAGATCGAAATCATCGACAACGGCCCGGGCATTCCCGCGGAGTTGCAGGAAACCATCTTCTTTCCCATGGTCAGTGGCCGCCCGGACGGTACCGGGCTGGGCCTGGCCATTACCCAGAACATCATCAGCCAGCACCAGGGCCTGATCGAATGTGACAGCCATCCAGGCCACACCACCTTCTCGATCTTTCTGCCACTGGAACAAGGAGCCACATCGACATGAGCCGTAGTGAAACCGTGTGGATCGTCGATGACGACCGTTCTATCCGTTGGGTCCTGGAAAAAGCCTTGCAACAAGAAGGCATGACCACGCAAAGCTTCGACAGCGCCGATGGCGTGATGAGCCGCCTGGCGCGCCAGCAGCCGGACGTGATCATCTCCGACATTCGCATGCCGGGTGCCAGCGGTCTGGACCTTCTGGCGCGGATTCGCGAACAACACCCACGGCTGCCGGTCATCATCATGACCGCTCACTCCGATCTGGACAGCGCTGTCGCGTCCTATCAGGGCGGCGCGTTTGAATACCTGCCAAAACCGTTCGACGTTGACGAGGCGGTGTCGCTGGTCAAACGCGCGAACCAGCACGCCCAGGAACAGCAAGGCCTGGAAGTCCCGGTCGCCTTGACCCGCACCCCGGAAATCATCGGTGAAGCGCCGGCGATGCAGGAAGTGTTTCGCGCCATCGGGCGCTTGAGCCACTCCAACATCACCGTGCTGATCAACGGTGAATCGGGTACCGGTAAAGAGTTGGTGGCGCACGCGCTGCACCGTCACAGTCCGCGTGCGGCTTCGCCGTTCATTGCGCTGAACATGGCGGCGATCCCGAAAGACCTGATGGAATCCGAGCTGTTCGGCCATGAAAAAGGCGCGTTCACCGGCGCGGCCAACCTGCGTCGCGGGCGTTTTGAGCAGGCTGACGGCGGCACGCTGTTCCTCGATGAAATCGGCGACATGCCGGCAGACACTCAGACTCGTTTGCTGCGGGTGTTGGCGGACGGCGAGTTCTACCGCGTCGGCGGCCATGTGCCGGTGAAGGTCGATGTGCGAATCATCGCCGCGACTCACCAGAATCTGGAAACCCTGGTGCACGCCGGGAAATTCCGTGAGGACTTGTTCCACCGCCTCAACGTGATTCGCATCCACATTCCACGGTTGTCGGACCGTCGCGAAGACATCCCGACCCTGGCCAAGCACTTCCTCAGCCGCGCCGCGCAAGAACTGGCGGTGGAGCCGAAGCTGCTGAAAAGCGAAACCGAGGAATACCTGAAGAACCTGCCGTGGGGCGGCAACGTGCGTCAGCTGGAGAACACCTGCCGCTGGATCACGGTGATGGCTTCGGGTCGCGAAGTGCACATCAGCGACCTGCCGCCGGAGCTGCTGAACCTGCCGCAGGATTCGGCGCCGGTGACCAACTGGGAGCAAGCGCTGCGCCAGTGGGCCGATCAGGCGTTGGCTCGTGGCCAGTCGAGCCTGCTCGACAGCGCTGTACCGGCGTTCGAACGGATCATGATCGAAACCGCCCTCAAACACACCGCCGGCCGCCGCCGCGATGCCGCCGTTTTGCTGGGCTGGGGGCGTAATACCCTGACGCGCAAGATCAAGGAATTGGGGATGAAGGTTGATGGTGGGGATGATGATGAGGGGGATGAGGGTTAACTTTTAACCCTGTGGGAGCGAGCCTGCTCGCGAAGGGGCCATCAAATTCGACATTGATGTTGACTGAGCCACCGCTTTCGCGAGCAGGCTCGCTCCCACATTTAGAGTTCAGTGCACCGCCGCAATGCACCGTGAACCGCAATCGCGCACGGCAACAGATCCGAAATCCCGCCTGCGTTCGCAACCAAACCCCTATCGAAAAAACACGAAAGCCCCGGAGTACGGGGCTTTCGACGCTTCAGCGCGACATTCTGTTTCAACTTGTTAAAACCTGGCACGCCCCCTGCAATAGTCCATTCAGTGATTCGATTCACTACCCAGTTTCGGGGACCTTGGTACAGGCAGGCCGGGGATTCCCCTCTTTACACCGGGCTCACACCGCACAAGCGACGAGCCGAAGCAGTTTTGGGGCCCTTGATACAGGCAGGTCAGGGGTTCCTTCTTTACACCGGGCTCACGGCGCAATGCGCGAGCCCTGCCGTTTTGGGGACCTTGGTACAGGCAGGCCGGGGATTCCCTCTTTTATTGCTCTCGGAGATGGATCTCCAGCCGCCAGCGGTCATCGACCTCGCTACCGGCCCACTCGCCCTGCAGTGGCCGGGCCGCCACCACCGTCAGCAACAACCCCCCATCACTCAAACGCACGCGCCAGTTCACGCTCTTGTCGTTGATTTTGAGCTGACCTTTCTGTGCCTTTCCTTCAGCCTCGAACAGCAACGCGAGGCTACCGTCGACGAACTCGCCATGGGCCTTGGGTTCATTGTTGAACCACACCACCAGCCCATCGTTCGTGACCTCGACCTGCTGCAATTCGCTGGGGTCGGGAGTGGTCAGGCGACCGATCATCAGCCCCACCATCACCCCGACAATCGCCAGCGAAGCCATCACTCGCGGGAATAGCTTCGAACGCGGGTCAGCTTCAGGCGTAGAATGCCGCTCATCTTTACCTTCGGAGCCGTGCATGTTTCACGTCATCCTTTTCCAACCAGAAATTCCGCCGAATACCGGCAACGTTATCAGGCTGTGCGCCAACAGTGGCTGCCACCTGCATTTGATCGAACCGCTGGGCTTCGAGATGGACGACAAGCGCCTGCGCCGGGCCGGCCTCGATTACCACGAGTATGCCACCCTGCAACGCCACGCAGACCTCGCCAGCTGCCTGGAAAGCCTCGGTCATCCTCGGCTGTTCGCTTTCACCACCAAGGGCTCGCGGCCGTTCCACGACGCCAGCTTCGCCGAGGGCGATGCGTTCCTGTTCGGCCCGGAAAGTCGCGGCTTACCGGCGGAAGTGCTCGATGCACTGCCCGGCGAACAACGTTTGCGCCTGCCGATGCGTGAAGGCTGCCGCAGTCTGAACCTGTCGAACACAGTGGCGGTCGCCGTGTACGAGGCCTGGCGCCAAAACGGGTTTAAATAACACCACAAACCAATGTGGGAGCGAGCCTGCTCGCGAAAGCGGTGTATCAGACGACATTGATGTCATCTGACACTCCCTATTCGCGAGCAGGCTCGCTCCCACATTAAAATTGCTTTGGTGCTTCGAACGCTTACTGAACGGTCGGGGTTTCGCCAGCCGCCTGCATGCGTTGCAGTTCTTGTGCGTACAGCGCGTCGAAGTTCACCGGGGCCAGCATCAGCGCCGGGAACGAACCGCGGGTGACCAGGCTGTCCAAGGTTTCACGAGCGTACGGGAACAGGATATTCGGGCAGAACGCACCGAGGGTGTGGCTCATCGAAGCGTCGTCGAGGTTCTTGATCAGGAAGATCCCGGCCTGTTGCACTTCAGCAATGAACGCCACTTCGTCGCCGTTCTTCACGGTAACGGACAGGGTCAGTACGACTTCGTGGAAGTCGCCTTCCAGAGCCTTTTGACGGGTGTTCAGATCCAGACCGACGCTCGGTTCCCACTGCTGGCGGAAGATTGCCGGGCTTTTCGGGGCTTCGAAGGACAAGTCACGTACGTAGATGCGCTGCAAGGAGAATTGCGGTGCGGTTTCTTCTTCGCTAGCTGCAGTGTTCTGTTGGTCAGTCATCTCAGATCCTTTCTGATCTTGGGGTCTTATAGGGAAGGCATTCAGGCCTTGAGCATGGCGTCGAGCTTGCCGGCGCGCTCAAGGGCAAACAAATCATCACAACCACCCACGTGGGTGCTGCCGATCCAGATCTGCGGCACGGACGTACGTCCCGCCTTCTGAGCCATGGCGGCACGCACCTGCGGCTTGCCATCGACCTTGATCTCTTCGAAGGCCACGCCTTTGTTCTCGAGCAGGTACTTGGCTCGCGAACAGTAAGGGCAGTAATCGCTGGAATAGACGACGACGTTGCTCATATCACTTCACCAGCGGCAGGTTGTCGCCTTTCCAGCTGGAAATACCGCCGGAGAGCTTGGCGGCGGTGAAGCCGGACTTCATCAGTTCGCGGGCATGTGTGCCGGCGGTCTGGCCCATGGCGTCGACCAGGATGATGGTCTTGGCCTTGTGCTTTTCCAGTTCGCCGACGCGAGCGGTCAGTTTGTCGTGAGGAATGTTCACCGCGCCAACAATGTGACCGGCGGCGAAATCCTTGGTCGAACGAATGTCGATCACAACGCCCGCGTCCTTGTTGACCAGCCCGGTCAGTTCACCGGTGCTCAGGCTGCGGCCGCCGCCTTGCATCTGATAGGCCAATAGCAGGGCTGCCAGTACAACGAAGATACCCACGAGAATGTAGTGGTTGGTGGCGAATTGAATCAGATGATCAACCATCGAAGGAGGTTCCAGGGCGTTAAAATGTCGGCCAGTATACACAGCCACTATGGTGGGCCAAACCCCGTCCGGCGGTGACGTGGATTGAACTTGCCTTTAAACTGCCACTCCCTTTTCCATCGCCCTCTATTAACTCAGCCACGAGTGGAATCCATGACTACCACGCCTAAACCTTTGGTCCTGATTATTCTCGACGGCTTCGGTCACAGTGAGAGCCCTGAATCCAATGCCGTGTTTGCGGCGAAGAAGCCCGTACTGGACCGTCTGTGGGCCACCGTGCCGAACGGTCTGATCTCGGGCAGCGGCATGGACGTCGGCCTGCCGGATGGCCAGATGGGCAACTCCGAAGTCGGTCACATGAACCTCGGCGCCGGCCGCGTGGTGTATCAGGACTTCACACGCGTGACCAAATCGATCCGCGACGGCGAGTTCTTCGAGAACCCGACCATCTGCGCCGCTGTCGATAAAGCCGTCGCTGCCGGCAAAGCCGTGCACTTCATGGGCCTGCTGTCCGATGGCGGTGTTCACAGCCACCAGGATCACCTGGTTGCCATGGCCGAACTGGCTTTCAAGCGCGGCGCCGAAAAAATCTATCTGCACGCCTTCCTTGATGGTCGCGACACGCCGCCGAAAAGCGCTCAGTCGTCCATCGAACTGCTGGATGCGGCCTTCCAGGCCCTCGGCAAAGGCCGGATCGCCAGCATTGTCGGCCGTTACTTCGCCATGGACCGCGACAACCGTTGGGACCGCGTGTCCCAGGCTTACAACCTGATTGTCGATGGCAACGGCGAATTCAACGCCGCCACCGCTCAGGAAGGCCTGCAAGCCGCGTACGAACGTGGCGAAAGCGACGAATTCGTCAAAGCCACCAGCATCGGTGAGCCGGTGAAAGTCGAAGACGGCGACGCCGTGGTGTTCATGAACTTCCGCGCTGACCGCGCCCGCGAACTGACCCGCGTGTTCGTCGAAGACGATTTCAAGGAATTTGAACGTGCCCGCCAGCCAAAACTGGCCGGCTTCGTCATGCTGACCCAGTACGCCGCCAGCATTCCCGCCCCATCGGCCTTCGCCGCGGGCAGCCTGGACAACGTGCTGGGCGACTACCTGGCGAAAAACGGCAAGACCCAACTGCGCATCGCCGAAACCGAGAAGTATGCCCACGTGACCTTCTTCTTCTCCGGCGGTCGCGAAGAACCGTTCCCTGGCGAAGAACGCATCCTGATCCCGTCGCCAAAAGTCGCCACTTATGACTTGCAGCCCGAGATGAGCGCCCCGGAAGTCACCGACCGCATCGTCGATGCCATCGAAAACCAGCGTTACGACGTGATCGTGGTCAACTACGCCAACGGCGACATGGTCGGCCACAGCGGCGTGTTCGACGCAGCCGTAAAAGCCGTTGAATGCCTCGACCTGTGCGTCGGCCGCATCGTTGACGCGCTGGAAAAAGTCGGCGGCGAAGCGCTGATCACCGCCGACCATGGCAACGTCGAGCAAATGTCCGACGCATCCACCGGCCAGGCGCATACCGCGCACACCACCGAACCGGTGCCGTTCATCTATGTCGGCAAGCGTGACTTCAAGGTTCGCGACGGCGGCGTGCTGGCGGATGTGGCACCGACCATGCTGATGTTGATGGGCCTGGAAAAACCGACGGAAATGACCGGGACTTCGATACTGGTCTGATTAGGTCCTTCAAACGCCACCAAACCCTGTGGGAGCGAGCCTGCTCGCGATAGCAATCTGACAGCCAAGATCACGGTTGAATGTTCAGACGCCATCGCGAGCAGGCTCGCTCCCACATTGGTTTTCGGTGTTTTTCAGCCCGGTTATCACACAACCCCAATTGGGCGTTTTTTTTGCAGCGCTTGGCGGGCATACTAGGCCCGTCCCTTTCCCTGGTGTCGCCCGCCTCTATGCTTCGCGTCCTGATAGCCCTTGCTCTGACATGCCTGCTCCAACCGGCCTTTGCTGACGAGCGCGCGCAAACCCAACAACAGTTGGACGCCACGCGTCAGGACATTGCCGAGCTGAAAAAACTGCTGGGCAAACTCCAGGAAGAAAAATCCGGTGTGCAGAAAGACCTCAAAGGCACCGAGACCGAGATGGGCAAGCTCGAGAAGCAGGTCGAAGCCCTGCAAAAAGAGCTGAAGAAAAGCGAAGCCGAGCTGCAGCGACTCGATGCCGAGAAAAAAAAACTCCAGAGCGCGCGCATTGAACAGCAGCGACTGATCGCCATTCAGGCCCGCGCGGCCTATCAGAACGGCCGTCAGGAGTACTTGAAGCTGCTGCTCAACCAGCAGAACCCGGAAAAATTCGCCCGCACCCTCACCTATTACGACTACCTGAGCCAGGCCCGCCTGGAGCAGCTGAAGAATTTCAACGAAACCCTGCGCCAACTGGCCAATGTCGAAAAAGACATCGCCATGCAACAGGCGCAATTGCTGGTGCAGAAAAGCAGCCTCGACAGCCAGCGTGATGAACTCGACAAAGTCCGCAAGGAACGTCAGCAAGTCCTGGCCAAGCTCAGCGACGACGTGAAAGCCCGCGATCAGAAGCTGGCAGCCCGCGAGCAAGATCAGGCAGACCTGTCTAAAGTCCTTAAAACCATTGAAGAAACCTTGGCCCGTCAGGCCCGAGAGGCAGAAGAGGCGCGGCAAAAAGCGCTGATTGCCCAGCAGGAAGCCGAAAAAAAGCGTTTACGTGAGGCTCAGGCTGCAGCAGATGCAGACGCCACTGATGCCCCACGCAAACCCGTTAAATCGACACCCGGCGCCCTGGTATCAAGTTCAGGTGAGACCTTTGGCGGCCCCTTTGCTTCAAGCCGGGGAAAACTTCCCTGGCCCGTTGATGGTCGACTGCTTGCACGCTTTGGCGAAACCCGTGGCGACGACGCCCGCACCAAGTGGGACGGCGTGATGATCAGCGCCTCCGCCGGCAGCCAGGTGCACGCCGTGCATGGCGGTCGCGTGGTGTTCGCCGACTGGTTGCGCGGCGCCGGGCTGCTGGTGATTCTCGACCACGGCAACGGTTTTTTGAGTCTTTATGGTCACAACCAGACGCTGCTCAAGTCTGCGGGTGACGTGGTAAAAGCCGGTGAGTCCATCTCCACTGTGGGTAGCAGTGGCGGGCAGGACACACCAGCGCTGTATTTCGCTATTCGTCAGCAGGGTCACCCGAGTGATCCAGCGCAATGGTGTCGCGCGCAAGGATAAGCACGCGACCTAATTCAGGAGTTCGTTCGACATGCTGCATTTGTCCCGCCTTACCTCGCTGGCCCTGACGATCGCCCTGGTGATCGGCGCGCCTCTGGCGTTCGCCGCTCAACCGGCCCCGGCGGTCGCGCCTGCGGGCACGGCTGCGACCACCAAGGCGCCGTTGCCTCTGGAAGAGTTGCGCACCTTTGCCGAGGTCATGGATCGGATCAAGGCCGCGTATGTCGAACCGGTGGACGACAAGACCCTGCTGGAAAACGCCATCAAAGGCATGCTCAGCAACCTCGACCCGCACTCCGCCTATCTGGGCCCGGAAGACTTCGCTGAGTTGCAGGAAAGCACCAGCGGCGAATTCGGCGGCCTGGGCATCGAAGTTGGCGCCGAAGACGGTTTCATCAAGGTCGTTTCACCGATCGATGACACTCCGGCCTCCAAGGCTGGCATTCAGGCCGGCGACTTCATCGTCAAGATCAACGGCCAACCGACCCGCGGCCAGAGCATGACCGAAGCCGTGGACAAGATGCGCGGCAAGATCGGCCAGAAAATCACCCTGACCCTGGTGCGCGACGGCGGTACACCGTTTGACGTGACCCTGGCCCGCGCCATCATTCAAGTGAAGAGCGTGAAGAGCCAGCTGCTGGAATCCGGCTACGGCTACATCCGCATCACCCAGTTCCAGGTCAAGACCGGCGACGAAGTCTCTAAAGCCCTGGCCAAGCTGCGCAAGGACAACGGCAAGAAGCTCAAAGGCATCATCCTCGACCTGCGTAACAACCCGGGCGGCGTGCTGCAAGCGGCGGTGGAAGTGGTCGACCACTTCATTACCAAGGGCCTGATCGTTTACACCAAGGGCCGTATTGCCAACTCCGAACTGCGCTTCTCCGCCACCGGCAAGGACGAAAGCGAAGCCGTGCCAATGGTCGCGCTGATCAACGGCGGCAGTGCCTCGGCCTCGGAAATTGTCGCCGGTGCCTTGCAGGATCAGAAACGCGCGGTGGTCATGGGCACCACCAGTTTCGGCAAAGGCTCGGTACAAACCGTGCTGCCGCTGAACAACGAACGCGCACTGAAGATCACCACGGCGCTGTATTACACGCCGAACGGCCGCTCGATCCAGGCTCAGGGCATCGTCCCGGACATCGAAGTGCGCAAGGCCAAGATCACCAACGAGCAGGACGGGGAGTACTTCAAGGAAGCCGATCTGCAAGGTCACCTGGGCAATGGCAACGGCGGCGCCGACAAACCGACCACCTCCAGCGGCAAAGCCAAGGCGATGCCGCAGGATGACGACTACCAATTGGCCCAGGCCCTGAGCCTGCTCAAAGGGTTGAGCATCACCTCCGGCCGCTGAGATGCGCCTGCGGTTGCTCCTCGGCCTGCTGTGCTGTCTGGTGGGTGTCGCTCACGCGGCGCCTGCCCCTCAAAAGGCTTACATCACTCTGATCATCGATGACCTGGGGCAGAACCTGCCCCGGGATCGTCGCGTGTTGGCCCTGCCCGGCCCGGTCACCACGGCGATCATGCCCGACACGCCCCACGCCACCGAATTCGCCCGCGAGGCTCACCGCGCCGGCAAGATCGTCATCCTGCACATGCCCATGGACCCGGCCACCGGGCCGTTCGCCTGGCATCCCGAGTTACCCATCGAAGAACTCGAAAAGCGTCTGAACGCGGCGTTCCAGGCTGTGCCGTATACCGCAGGTATCAACAACCATATGGGCAGCCGCATGACCGTTCAGCAACCGGCCATGGCCTGGCTGATGGCGGACTTGCAGCGTCGGCACAAGCTCTTCGTCGACAGCCGCACCAGTGCGCAAACCGTGGCGGCCGCCGAGGCGCAGAAGATTGGTCTGGCGAGCGTTTCGCGGGATGTATTCCTGGATGACGAGCCCACTGAAGCCGCGATTTTTACTCAGCTACAGACGGCTATCAGCCTGGCGCGCAAGCAGGGTTCTGCGGTGATGATCGGGCATCCGTATCCGCAGACATTAGCGGTGCTTGAACGTGAATTGCCCAAGCTCAAGGCTCAGGGCATTGACTGGATCGATATCAAACAGATGATCAGTGTGCGCGGCAATCGTGCAACGGCAGCGCACGGCAAGGATGGCCAGTACCGTCTCCCGACCGCACGGTAATTCCTCGCAGCCCACTCCATTTCACGATAACTATTTATACCTTTCGGTACACCGCCGCGTGCCACGATAGCGCTCAGCCTGAATTTCATCACCAAGGAATGGACATGAAATACCTCAGCTTCTTTTGCTTCGCCGGCCTGATTGGCCTGCTGGTTATTTCCGCCGCGCAGGCCCGCGACCTGGGCGAAGGCGCTGTCAACGACTCACCGTCAAGGGCACTGCAAAACAGCGAACATTTTTATGAAATCTGGAGCGGCGTGGGACGACTCAGTCTCCAATCGGGCGAGACTTGCAGCGCCGTTCTGCTGGACACGCGAAACAGACACGGCCAAGCCACTGGCCCTGCTTACCTGCTCACCAGCGGTCATTGCGTGCTCTTTCAGTACGGTTCGGCGCGGACCAATCTGCCTTTGGAAGCCAGCGTCACCTTCCACTACTTTCATGACATGCCACAGCGTAAGCGCCGATACGCCATTCGAACTGTCCGATGGAGCAGTCTGGTCGGGACCGATCTTGCAGTACTGGAGGTCGACGCGACATTGGCGTCGCTGATACAGGCCGGGGTCAACCCGCTCAAGCTGGCGTCCCATCAAACCTACGAGAGTCAGGATGCGCTTAACGTTGGCGCGCCGGGTGGCTTTACCGAACAGGGGCTTCGATTGAGCGCCTGCGCTGAACAAACCGCCGGAACATTCATCGATCATCCCGGGGTGTTCCCTTTAGCCATGAAAAACAGCTGCGACCTTTACGCTGGCAGCTCCGGTAGCCCGATGCTGAACCGCCGCACCAATGAAATCACCGGCATCGTCAGTAAAGTCGCTATCTCGCGCAATACCCCAGCGCCGCCCGATTGTGAGCACTCGACGTCTTGCACGGCCGCCCGTTTCAACTACAGCTACTCCGCCAACTTTCTTCACAAGTGCTTTATTGATGGGGTCTTTACCAGTGATGGGGCGGACTGTTCATTGGAGCCGGTCGAGCTGACTGTCACGGAGCCCTGGAAGCTCAAGTCATACGTGCATAGAACGCAAAACGCAGATGGGCAGATCGTATTGCCTACGTGGGATTTCAGGTTCTCCCTCGAGGCGCCCTTCTATCGCTACAAAACGGTCCATAACGCCAGGGGCTGCAAAGCTTCCGACAATTACAGCGCCGCTATCAGCGCTGAAGAGGCTTACATCAATAGTGAAATCGGGCCACAAAGCGGCGCACATGCGCTCTGTATTATCGGCGTCGCCTCAGGGGAACAGCAGCTGACAAGGGCGAGGTTGAATAACGTGTTTACAAGTGCCGTGTACTTGAGCGCGACGCCGGCCGCTCCGTCTCAGGTTGTATCGAAGTGATGGCTACAGATACTTCGCCATGATGTCGTCCACCACGCCTTCCTTGCGTAGCTGATCCAGCGCGGCTTGCAGCTTGGCGACGGTTTCATCCGGAACGTCTTTGTTCAACGCCAGGTACAACTCGGCACTATTGAAGCGCAGCACGGTCTTGAGCCCTGTCACCCCGTCCTGACGCGCCAGATAGCGGCCTGCCGGGTCACCAGTGGCCCACAGGTCGATCTGGCCGTTGACCAGTTTTTTTGCGTTGTCCTGATCGCGCAGCACAACGATCGGCTTCAGTCCTTGCTTGGCTAGCGTCTCGGCAATCGCATCGCCCTTGTAGGCGCCGATCTTGTACTTGCGCGCCTGATCCAGCGTCTCGAGTGTGATCTTGCTGTCAGCCTTGGCCAGCATGATCCAGTCGTCCGGACCAATCGGGCCAACCCACTTGAACAGTTTCTCGCGGTCCGGCAACCGCGCCATCACAAATACGCCGTAACCGGGTTTCTCCAGGGCGAGCTTATAGATTCGCTCCCAAGGGAAACGCAGCGTCAGGCTATAGGTGACTTCGGCGCGCTTGAATATCTCGCGGACGATGTCCACGGCGATGCCATTGATGTTCTCGTCCTGAGCGAAGTTCTTGCCGTTCTTCGCCATGTTGTAGGGGGGGAAATTTTCAGTCAGCAACACCAGACCGGTGTCGGGATTTTCTGTGGCATGCGCTCCATTGATGAGCAATAGAGAAGCGCTGGCGAGGACAAGAAGAAGGCGTTTAAGCATGTCTGGCTACCTGAATCCATGGCGTACCCAAGAGTGCCTTGAGCCCGCCATGATGTCCACTGGCCTGTATCGGTTTGTTTACCGCATCACGATGCCGCGATGGGCCATGTAGGCCTTGGCTTCCTGCACGGTGTATTCGCCGAAGTGGAAAATACTCGCCGCCAATACCGCGCTGGCGTGGCCTTCGATAATGCCGTCGGCCAAGTGCTGCAGGTTGCCGACACCGCCGGACGCGATTACCGGAATGCCCAAGGCATCGCTGATAGCGCGAGTCACGCCCAGGTCGAAGCCGTTTTTCATGCCGTCCTGGTCCATGCTGGTCAGCAGGATTTCACCGGCACCGAGGCCTTCCATCTTCTTCGCCCACTCAACGGCGTCGAGACCGGTTGGTTTGCGACCACCGTGGGTGAATATTTCCCAGCGTGGGGTTTCGCCCGGACCGGAAACTTTCTTCGCGTCGATGGCGACGACAATGCACTGCGAGCCGAAATGCTGAGCCGCTTCGCCGACGAATTCCGGGTTGAACACCGCAGCGGTGTTGATCGAAACCTTGTCCGCGCCGGCATTGAGCAAGTTGCGAATGTCCTGCACGGTACGCACACCGCCACCCACGGTCAGCGGGATGAACACCTGGCTGGCCATGCGTTCGACGGTATGCAGCGTGGTGTCGCGACCGTCGACGCTGGCGGTGATGTCGAGAAAGGTAATCTCGTCGGCACCTTGCTCGTCGTAGCGACGGGCGATTTCCACCGGGTCGCCGGCGTCGCGAATGTTCTCGAACTTGACGCCCTTGACCACCCGGCCGTTATCCACGTCCAGGCAAGGGATGATGCGTTTGGCCAGCGCCATGGTGAGTCCTCAGCCTTTGTACGAATCGCAGAAAGCTTGCGCTTCAGCGACATCGAGGGTGCCTTCGTAGATCGCCCGGCCGGTGATGGCGCCGATGATGCCTGGCGCCTTGGCGTCGAGCAGCGACTTGATGTCACCCAGATTGTGGATACCGCCGGAAGCGATCACCGGAATCTTCGTCGCAGCGGCCAGGGCGGCGGTGTACGAAACGTTGCAGCCCTGCATCATGCCGTCTTTGGCGATGTCGGTATAAACGATCGCGGACACGCCGTCGGCTTCGAATTGCTTGGCCAGGTCGATCACCTGAATGGTGCTGATTTCAGCCCAACCGTCAGTGGCGACAAAACCGTCTTTGGCATCCAGACCGACGATAACCTTGCCCGGGAACGCGCGGCAGGCTTCAGCAACGAAAGCCGGATCTTTCACAGCTTTGGTGCCGATGATCACGTAGCTCACGCCCGCCTTCACGTAGTGTTCGATGGTTTCCAGGGAGCGGATACCGCCGCCGATCTGAATCGGCAGGTTCGGGTAGCGCTTGGCGATGGCGGTGACCACTTCGCCGTTGACCGGCTGGCCTTCGAAGGCGCCGTTCAGGTCGACCAGATGCAGACGGCGGCAACCGCCTTCCACCCACTTGGCAGCCATGCTCACCGGGTCATCGGAGAACACCGTGGAATCTTCCATGCGGCCCTGGCGCAGACGAACACAGGCACCGTCTTTAAGATCGATAGCGGGAATAATCAGCATCTGGCAAACCTTCAAATTCGATTGTTCAGCTTCGCTCGAAAATCAGTTTTTCTCGAGCGCCCACAAGTCGCTTTCGATGCTTTCGAACCTTTCTTTAAGGTGCGTCTGCACATCGAAAATCGCCCTGTTGTAATAGTGCGGCGCAATTTCACGGGTAAACAGCTCAAGGATTTCAGCCGCTTCGAACGAACCCAGGTCCAGTTCGAAGCGATCTTCCATGAAGCGTTTGATCTTGTGATTGGCCTCGTTCTCCTGTTCGGGAGTGAGGGTCAGGATCGGCGGCTTCTTCTTGACGGCCATTTACCAGCGACCATCCCACGCGGCGAAGTTCTGCAGCAATTGCAGGCCGTGGGTATGGCTCTTCTCCGGGTGGAACTGCACGGCGAAACGCGAGCCATCGGCCAGCGCGGCGGCGAAATCGACACCGTAGTGACCGCCACCCACCACTTGCCGCGGGTTGCCGGCAGCGATGTAGTAGCTGTGCACGAAGTAGAAACGCGCCAGGTCCGGAATGTTGTGCCACAGCGGATGACTCACCGTCTGCTTCACTTCGTTCCAGCCCATGTGCGGGACTTTCAGGTGCTCGCCGTCTTCGTGCAGGTCTTTGCCGAAGAACTTCACCGCGCCCGGGAACAGGCCGATGCAGTCGACGCCGTCGTTCTCTTCACTGCTGTCGAGCAAGGCTTGCATGCCGACGCAGATGCCGAGGAACGGGCGGTCCTGGCTGACTTCGCGCACCAGCGAATCGAAGCCCAGGCGACGGATCTCCGCCATGCAGTCGCGAATCGCGCCGACCCCGGGGAAAACCACCCGGTCGGCTTCGCGAATCACGTCGGCATCGCTGGTGATCAAGACCTTGCCGGCACCGACGTGCTCGAGGGCCTTGGCCACCGAGTGCAGGTTGCCCATGCCGTAATCGATAACCGCAACCGTCTGCATTACAGAACGCCTTTGGTCGACGGCATCTGACCGGCCATGCGGTCATCCAGCTCTACCGCCATGCGCAGTGCGCGGCCGAATGCCTTGAACACGGTTTCGATCTGGTGGTGGGTGTTGGTGCCGCGCAGGTTGTCGATGTGCAGGCTGACAAGCGCGTGGTTGACGAAGCCCTGGAAGAATTCCTGGAACAGGTCAACGTCGAAGCCGCCAACGGTGGCACGGGTGTAGGGAACGTGCATCTGCAGGCCAGGGCGGCCGGAGAAGTCGATCACCACACGCGACAACGCTTCATCGAGCGGCACGTAGGCGTGACCGTAGCGACGGATGCCTTTCTTGTCGCCGATGGCTTTGGCGAAGGCCTGACCCAAAGTGATACCGACGTCTTCCACCGTGTGGTGGTCGTCGATATGCAGGTCGCCCTTGCTGACAATATCCAGGTCGATCAGCCCGTGACGGGCGATCTGGTCCAGCATGTGCTCAAGAAAAGGTACACCGATATCAAATCGGGCCTTTCCGGTGCCATCCAGGTTGATCGAGGCTTTGATCTGGGTTTCCAGAGTATCGCGCTCGACTGACGCCTTACGTTCGGCCATCACCAGCTCCGCAAAATCATTGGGCGAAAAAGGCAACCATTATAGGGGCGCGGGCGCCAAACAGAAACACGGGAGGTGATATGACTGACGGAGTGAATCCCGTGTTGTCGGGGATAGACATGTCCATACAAGCCATTTTGGGCACTGCAAAACAACTGTGGGAGCGAGCCTGCTCGCGAAAGCGGTGGTTCAGCCAACACTGATGTCGACTGACACTCCGTCTTCGCGAGCAGGCTCGCTCCCACAGGGTCGGTGTTTATTCAGGGCTGGATGTTGTCAGCCCATGAACACCTTAGTGGAACAAGACTGCCGTTTTCTGCAGGGTCACCCAAACACCCCACGCCAACGGAATACCCACCACCAGCCACGCCGCAATCGCCAGCGGCTTGCTGCCCGGCGCCGCTTTCCATTCCAGCACGGTGCTGCTGTCAGCACCTTTGTCATGGCCCAGCGCCTGTTCGGCGGCCAGTTCAGCGTCGGTCATGAAGTACTTGTCAGCCACCGGACGCACCAGCAGGTTGCAGATGAAACCCAGCACCAGCAGGCCCGCGAGGATGTACAGGGTGATGTCGTAAGCCGCGGCGCGTTCAACGCCTATGCTCAGCTGATACTCACGCAGGTAGTTCACCAACACCGGACCCAACACACCCGCCGCCGCCCAGGCCGTCAGCAGACGACCGTGGATCGCGCCGACCATTTGCGTGCCGAACAGGTCCGCGAGATACGCAGGGACAGTCGCAAAACCACCGCCGTACATCGACAGGATGATGCAGAAGGCCGCCACGAACAGCGCAACGTTGCCCAGGTGACCGAGGTTCGGGATCAACGCGTACAGCGCAAAACCGAGAGCGAAGAACACGAAATAAGTGTTTTTGCGGCCCAGGTAATCCGAGAACGAGGCCCAGAAGAACCGGCCACCGATGTTGAACAGGCTCAGCAAGCCGGTAAAACCGGCAGCAATTGCAGCGATCGAGGCCAGTTGCGAAGCGTCGAGCTGACCGAAAGTCAGACCGTTACCCAGCAACTTACCGGCAAACACTTCCTGCAACAGCGGCGAAGCCATGCCGAGGATGCCGATACCCGCCGAAACGTTCAGGCACAGCACCAGCCACACCAGACGGAATTGCGGGGTTTTCCACGCCACATTCACGTGGACGTGACGGTGGGTGATCATCGAGTTGGAAGCTTTCTTCGCCGGAGCGGTCCAGCCTTCAGGTTTCCAGCCGGTTGGCGGAACGCGGTAGGACAGTGCGCCACCGATCATGAACACGAAGTAGATCGCGGCCATCACCAGGAAGCTCTGCCACACGCCGACACTGGTTGGCGAAGCGAAGTGGCCCATCAAGGCTGCGGCCAGCGGAGCACCGACCATCGCGCCACCACCGAAACCCATGATTGCCATGCCGGTCGCCATGCCGCGCTTGTCCGGGAACCACTTGATCAGGGTCGATACGGGCGAGATGTAACCCAGGCCCAGGCCGATACCGCCAATGACCCCGGAGCCGATCCACATCAGCCATATCTGGTGGGTGTAGACCCCCAGCGCTGAAATCAGCAGACCGCCACACCAGCACAGTGCCGATACAACGCCAGCCTTGCGTGGCCCGGCGTGTTCCAGCCAGCCGCCCCAGATGGCGGCCGAGCAACCGAGGAAAATGAAGAACAGGGTGTAGATCCAGCCGAGCATCGAGATCGGCCAGTCACATTGGGACGAGAAGACTTGCGAGATGAAGCTCATGTCCGGCGCGCAGGCCACTGCCTTGGTCACGCCCAGGGCTTTGGACAGTGGCAACCAGAACACCGAAAAGCCGTAGGCCATGCCGATGCACAGGTGGATGGCCAGGGCGGCCGGTGGTACCAGCCAACGGTTGAAACCGGGCTTGGCGATGATGCGCTCCTTGGACAGGAACGCGGGCTGGTCGGCTTTGAGGCCGTCCGCCGTGATGCTCGTGGTCATTGTGTATCCCCCAATTATTAGTATGGTTCGCCAGCCACTCCTCACCCCCAGCCTTTATGCGCACGCATGACTGTTTTTTCAGGCTGAAGCTCCGTTTTGGTGCGACTTCACGTCGCAGAAGGACGGACGAACCGGCAGAGGTTACCATCTGTACGTGACAGAAAAATCAAAGTGATATCACCTTTTGTATGTCATCAGTTCTCGTACCACTGAAGGAACCCTCATGCCGATCATTGTCGAGCCGCTAAACGAAGCCACTTATCAGGATCAGCAAGATCTGCAGAAGATCTACCGCGATGCTCCGGACTGGCTGTTTGCCCCGTTTACCGGGGATTTGCAGCTGATCGAAAGCTGCCTGCATGACGGCTCGCTGATCGCTGGCCGCTTCAACGATCGACTGTTAGGCGCGGCACGCCTGCAACGACACCAGGATGTCTGGCACCTGTCCCAACTATGTGTACGAAAAATTACCCGTCGTCGTGGCGTGGCCGAGCGGCTGGTGAACGAAGCGCAGAAAATGGCGTCGCAAGCGGGTGCGACATTGCGTCTGTTGGCGCCTGCCGGGCATCTGGAGGCACAAGCGCTGGCGGCCAAACTGAAAATGCCGCTGGATGCGTTGCCGACGTGATCGCTGACCGGTCGTCCGCTGCGGAGCGCTATACTCCCCGGCTAAATTTCGAATTCGACTAACTACAAGGACTCGCCCATGAAAGCGTTCGGCAAAATCCTGGGTCTGGTACTTCTCGGGCTGTTGCTGATCATTGTGGCGCTGGGCTTTGCCCTGACCCACCTCTTTGATCCCAACGACTATAAAGACGAGATTCGCCAGATAGCCCGCGACAAGGCCCACATCGAGCTGACGCTCAATGGCGATATCGGCTGGAGCCTGTTCCCGTGGCTGGGCCTGGAATTGCACGAAGCCAGCGTCGCGACCCTGGCCAAGCCCACCGAGCCGTTCGCTGACTTGCAGATGCTCGGCCTGTCGGTTCGCGTGCTGCCGCTGCTGCGCCGTGAAGTGCAGATGAGCGATGTACGCGTCGAGGGCCTGAACCTGCGCCTGACCCGCGACAAGGACGGCCACGGCAACTGGCAAGACATCGGCAAGACACCGGCGCCAGCCACCCCCGCTACACCGCCCGCGACCACTGGCGAACCCGCAACTGAGACCACCGCCCAAGCGGAAAAACCGGCCCAGCCGATTCGCCTGGACATCGACAGCCTGACCGTCAACAACGCCCGCGTTGAATACAGCGACGAGAAAACCGGCAAGCAATTCAGCGCCGAAAGCATCCAGCTGAGTACCGGGCCGGTGCATGACTCCACCAACATCCCGATCAAACTCACCGCGTTCCTGGGCACCAACCAGCCGGTCTTGCGTGTCCGTACCGAGCTCAACGGCGAGCTGCGTTTCGAACGCGCACTGCAGCGCTACAAATTCGAAGACATGAAACTCTCTGGCGAAGTGGCTGGCGATCCGCTGCAAGGCAAAACCATGACCTTCGCCGCCCAAGGCCAGTTGCTGCTGGATAAAGCGGCGAACGTCGCCGAATGGACTGGCATCAAGATCTCTGCCAACCAACTGCGTGCATTGGGTGAACTGAAGGTCAACGACCTCGATAAAACTCCGCAAATCAGCGGCGGCCTGTCGATCGCCCAGTTCGATCTGGCGAAATTCATCGACAGCATCGGCCAGAAGCTTCCGGCGATGGCTGAAGGCAGCCTGAGCAAAGTCGAACTGGTCAGCCGCCTTGCCGGCACGCCGACCAGCGTGATCCTGGACAACATCAACCTCAAAGTCGACGACAGCACCTTCAGCGGGCGCATCGCCGTCGAGGACTTCGCCAAGCAATCGCTGCGGGCAACCCTCAAGGCCGACACCTTCAACGTCGACCGTTATCTGCCACCAAAATCCGCCGAAGCCAATAGCGCGACACAAGTGCGTCAGGCTGAAGTGGCCAGCACCGAGGCCGAGGCCATGGCTGGCCCCGGCAGCACACCGCTGCCGCAAGCACCGACCAAAGACGCGTGGAGCAACGAGCGCCTGCTGCCGGTGGAACGCCTGAGCAAACTCGACGTAGACGCTGACCTCACCTTCGGTCAGTTGACCCTCGAAAAATTGCCGATCCAGAACGCTGCGCTCAAGGCCACAGGCCAGGGCGGTCTGCTGACACTGGAAAGCCTTCGCGGCGACCTGTACGACGGCAACTTCGACGCCAAAGGTACGCTCGACGTGCGCCAACAGGTGCCAGCGCTGAACATGCAGACGAGCATCACCAAAGTACCGGTGGAAAAAATCCTTGAAAGCCAGGGAAAAAATCCACCGGTCAAAGGTCTGGTGACACTCAACAGCAACCTGACCGGCAGCGGCAACAGCCAGAAAGCGCTGATCGAAACCCTCAACGGCAACGCCAGTTTCATCATCAACAACGGCGTGTTGCTCAATGCCAACCTAGAACAACAGCTGTGCAAAGGCATCGCCACCCTGAACCGTAAATCCCTCAGCGGCGAACCACGGGGCAAGGACACACCGTTCCAGGAGCTCAAGGGCAACCTGACCTTCCTTAACGGCGTGGCCAGCAACCCGGACCTGAAAGTGCGCATCCCGGGCATGACCGTCAACGGCGACGGCGATGTCGATCTGCGGGTGCTGGGCATGGATTACCGCGTGGGCGTTATCGTCGAAGGCGACAAGAGCGACATGCCGGACCCGGCCTGCCAGGTCGGCGAGAAGTTCGTCGGCATCGAGTGGCCGCTGCGCTGCCGTGGCCCGCTGGAACTGGGCGCCAAGGCTTGCCGTCTCGATAACGAACGCATGGGTCAGGTCGCGAGCAAACTGGCTGGCGAAAAAATCAGCGAAAAAATCGACGAGAAGCTTGGCGACAAAGTCAGCCCGGAACTGAAAAATGCTTTGAAGGGGCTGTTCAAGCGATGAGAGCCGAGCAGTTTTCATCGGCGGTGCTGGACTGGTACGACCGCCACGGCCGCCACGACTTGCCTTGGCAACAGGGCATCACACCGTATCGGGTGTGGGTTTCGGAAATCATGCTGCAACAAACCCAGGTCAGCACCGTGCTGAACTACTTCGACCGCTTCATGGCCTCGTTGCCGACGGTCGAAGCCCTGGCCGCTGCGCCGGAAGACGAAGTCCTGCACCTGTGGACCGGCCTCGGTTACTACACCCGCGCACGCAATCTGCAGAAGACCGCGAAGATTGTTGTCGCCGAATACGGCGGCGAGTTTCCGCGGGATGTCGAAAAACTCACGGAGCTGCCGGGTATCGGTTTGTCCACGGCGGGCGCCATCGCCAGCCTGAGCATGGGTCTGCGGGCGCCGATCCTCGACGGCAACGTCAAACGGGTGCTGGCGCGCTTTACTGCGCAAGAGGGTTATCCGGGCGAGCCAAAGGTCGCCAAACAGCTGTGGGCGAACGCTGAGCGCTTTACGCCGCATGATCGGGTCAACGCCTACACCCAGGCGATGATGGATCTGGGCGCCACGCTTTGCACCCGTAGCAAGCCGAGTTGCCTGCTCTGCCCGCTCGAAAAGGGCTGCGAAGCGCACATGCTTGGCCTGGAGACGCGCTACCCGATCCCCAAACCGCGCAAAGCCGTGCCACAGAAGCGCACGCTGATGCCGATGCTTGCCAACGGCGAAGGCGCGATTCTGCTTTACCGTCGCCCTTCCACGGGCTTGTGGGGCGGTCTATGGAGCCTGCCGGAACTCGACGACCTCGACGACCTGCAACATCTGGCTTCGCAGCATTCGCTGGAGCTTGGCAGTCAACAGGCGCTGCCGAGCCTGGTACACACCTTCAGTCATTTTCAGTTGTCCATCGAACCCTGGCTGGTTCAGGTCCAGGAGGCCGGCCATCACGTGGCCGAGGCCGACTGGCTCTGGTATAACCTCGCCACCCCGCCGCGCCTGGGCCTTGCCGCCCCGGTCAAAACCTTGCTCGAACGCGCGGCCGCCGTATTGAACGCAGGAGAGTCGTCATGACACGCACCATCATGTGCCGCAAGTACAAAGAAGAATTGCCCGCCCTGGAGCGCGCTCCATTTCCTGGCGCAAAAGGTCAGGACATTTTTGACCACGTCTCGGCCAAAGCCTGGGCAGACTGGCAAAAGCACCAGACTCTGCTGATCAACGAAAAACGCCTGAACATGATGAACGCCGAAGACCGCAAATATCTTCAGGGCGAGATGGACAAGTTCTTTTCCGGCGAGGAATACGCCAAGGCTGACGGCTACGTTCCGCCGGCTGAATAATCCCGCTTTTTCGAGGGTCGGAACGTAAGCGACGGTAATAATTAAAATTTTTTTGAAAACTTTCTTGACGACCCCCTGAAAAACCAGTTTAATGCGCCCCGTTGCCCAGATAGCTCAGTCGGTAGAGCAGGGGATTGAAAATCCCCGTGTCGGCGGTTCGATTCCGTCTCTGGGCACCAAATACCGAAAACCCTGAATCGCAAGATTCAGGGTTTTTTTATGTCTGCGATTTGATGAGGCACTGTTCCAGCATTATCGAAGCGCCGGACGAAGCATCAATTCCCCACCACCTGTCGACGCCAGCACGCGCCTGTAACGCTTGCCGAGACCGAATCCCGACAAGCATTACAGGCATTGGTGATCGGCCCTTCTTGATAGTCTCTCGGGCCTGTCGGAACGCTCCGTATGCTTTAACGGAAATGGATGACATACGCTGATCATCGGATTGGGCAGAATCGGAACAGGAGCTGCCGCATAACCGGGAGCAGATACACAACAGGATGTTGACAATGATTGACGCTATTAAACCGGACGTCGAAACCGCTGAGCTTACTGAACAGGAAATCAGAACGTTCAGCTTTGATCATCGGCAGTCAGCATTGCTTCACTACTTCGCCGAAGAGCTGGCCGCCATCGGCGGGCCGCAGGCACCAGGAGCCAAGTCCAAAGCCTCTCTGGCAGCCACCGAATTAAAGCGCTCGTTTTCGAAAGACCAATGCGAACTGCTGGGTGCCTACTCCGATGGCCTTGTTTGCGTGTTGATCTTTGAAGGGCTGCAAAAAATCACCGATGTCAGCCCTCCAAATGAACTACCCGACCTGACATCCCTGGAAAATCGATACGACGTCCTTTGCCTGGCCGCCCGTAATCAGATCTTGTTGAAACTGGTGGATAACAGTGCCTTTGCCTATGACATGGACAACGAAGGAAAACTGGTTCGATTGGTGGCCAACTTCAAGGGTGGCGGGCTCATCAAAATCAATGCCGAGCCGGAAATCAACGAACTGAGTTCCCATTCCGGCCTCGCTCTTGGTCCGCATACCGAGGCGCCTTACTGGTGCGCCGTGAGCGCGAAAGACGGGCACTCGCCCTCTCCGTCGTCGCTCATACTTTCCGCCTTGTGGAACCCGAGTCTGGAACCTACGCGGGTCATTCCACTCCCTCCCATACTCGAAAAAATTGGCGTCACCCACTGCCTCGCACTGACCACGGATAGCTTCCAGTTCACTCGTAGTGACTCCTTTGTCAGTGGCAAAGGGGAAGATGGCCGCAACGTTTCGATTCTGGAGTTCGACGACAAGGTCGGGTTCGCAGCCCGCTTTAACTCGTATCGCTTTTCGGTCAATGACAACGTCTCGACCTTTGTCAAAACGGCTTACACCGCCCTTTGCCGGGGTGTGGGCGAGGCAACCCCGATTGAATACACGCTGACCCAGGAGTCGGCCATGGCCATCAATAACATCCGGGCCTTGCACTGTCGCGATGTCATCAAAGACAACAGACGAGTCCTTGTTCGCATTTTCGGACTTTCAAAATTTTCTTCCCCTCTCGTTATTTCAGAGGACCCGTTACTGCTGCAGGGCTGATTTTTCAAGTATTCAGGCCGTTGAACGACCCGTCATTTGATGACTGGCCAATAACGAAAAAGAGGGAATGTAATGTCTTGGGATGTCATTGGCATGTTGGCGCTCGTCGCTTTTTGCGCCGGTTTTTTTGATGCGATTGCCGGTGGTGGCGGCTTGATCACCTTGCCGGCCTTGTTTCTGGCGGGCGTAGATCCGATCAGTGCAATTGCAACGAACAAATTCCAGGCCGCGTCGGCAACTATTTCGGCAACTGTAACCTTTGCTCGCAAAGGAATGATTGAGTGGCGCGAAGGCCGCTTCCTGGTTATCTGCGGATTTATTGGCGGTGCCAGTGGTGCATTGCTGGTCAGCTCTATTGATAAGCGCTATCTGGAAGTTTGCGTGCCTATCATGCTGATTCTGGTAGCCATCTATTTTTCGTTTTCTCCAAAACTGGCCAATGAAGATCGACGCAAGAGAATCGGTATTCTGCTTTTTTCGTTTACCGTGGCGCCGATCCTGGGCTTTTACGACGGCATATTTGGCCCCGGTGTGGGCTCTTTTTTTATTGTCGCGTTTGTACTTCTCTGCGGCTTGGGCATGATGCGGGCCATGAGTTTCACCAAACTTGCCAACGCCTCATGCAACCTGGGCTCTCTGGCGGTCTTCATTACCAAGGGTGTGATTATCTGGCCGATTGCCATAGCCATGGCTTTGGCGGCCTTCATCGGTGCTCAATTGGGTGCACGAGCCGCTGTCCGGGTCGGTCCACGATTGATTAAACCCATGTTGATCGTGGTCTGCTGCGCCTTAGCCATCATGTTGCTGAGCGTAGAGACCAATCCTTTGCGCGTTGCGGTCATCAACTCATTGACTTCGTTATGATTACCGGTCGGCGCTGATCAGCGCTTATTGCCTTCGATTTTGATTGCAGCCGACCGGCCCCGCGCATGACTTTTTAGAGACTTTAGAGGGGTATCAACTTGAAGGTCGCGTGCTGTTGAAATCCCCGTGTCGGTTCGATTCCGTCTCTGGGCCCAAATACCGAAAACCCTGAATCGCAAGATTCAGGGTTTTTTATGTCTGCGATTTAATTGATGACGCTACGCAGTCGTCGCTAGTTCTCAGTCCCCCAGTGGAAGACCAGGTTGCGAGCGGCGCCGCTGCCTACATCTGCCGTATCACGCCGCACCTCACCTTTATGCGTGGCGACAACTGTGTACTTGCCGGGAGGCAGCTGAACGTAGACCAGCGGACCCGCCTCACTCAGTGTCAGCACGGGCTGCCCCTCGACTTTCTGGATGATTACATCCACGTCGGGAATGTATTGGCTCGCAGGCCCGGTGGAGAAGGTCATGTGCAGGTTGTACCCAGTGGCTTGCTGGATGGCCTTTGACTCATCCTCGCCAACACCGCCGGACAAGTAAGCGATCCCGTTTTGCTCTTGCCTCTGGACTTGCACACCCGAGCTGTCGATAGGCTCCAGGCTGGCGGTCGGTGAAATGGCTGGAAACATCAACACGCCGACTGCGGCGATGGGCAACAGGAGTGAATGGACGTACTTCATGATGGTGACTCCCGGGCTCCACAGAGCCCTATCGTTACTCCTTTTAGATTTCTCGCTGAATGCTCAAGTTTTAGATTGATTAGTACTTGGGTTCACTGCGAATCGGACTACACGTTGTATTCCTCAAGCGCGGATTGCCGTCGCCGTGATCCCGCAAAACCAGTCGGACTTTCCTTCCGGTTTACCAGCCGCGCCCGGCATCGCCGACCGACCCACACCTGCAATCCTCTTCTGCCTGTTCATCCAGCCGCGGAAGACTTCATGAGCGCACTCAAACCCGATAACACCCAAGACCCGCAACTCGCCTCACTGCTTGGCAATCTTGGCGAATTGATCCGTCAGGCGCGGCAGAAGGTGCTACGAGCGGTCGATACCGTCCAGGTGCAAACCTGCTGGCAGATCGGACGGCATATTGTGGAGTTCGAGCAAGAAGGGGCTCGGCGGGCGGGCTATGGAAAGCAGCTACTGTCGACGCTGGCGAAAGTACTGACGTCGGGGTTCGGGAAAGGTTTTGACGAACGCAACCTGCGATACATGCGGGACTTTTATCAGACCTTTCCAATTTGGAACGCAGTGCGTTCCGAATTGAGCTGGACCCACTACCGCAGACTGCTACGAGTCGACAACGACAATGCTCGCCATTGGTACATGAACGAATCAGCCCTGCAGAACTGGTCAAGTCGCGCCCTCGAGCGCCAGATCAATACCCTCTATTACGAACGCTTGCTGGCGAGCCGCGACCGGGCCGCCGTCAAACAGGAAGCCGCCACCAATATCCAGCAAATGAACGCCAGCCCTCGGGATTTCATCCGGGACCCAGTGCTACTGGAGTTTCTCGGCCTGCCCAATGCGGGCTTGATCCAGGAAAGCGAACTTGAACAAGCCTTGATCAATCAACTCCAGGGCTTCCTGCTCGAACTGGGCAAAGGCTTCGCCTTCATCGCTCGCCAGCAACGTATCAGTACCGAGAGTAAAGACTTCTACATCGATCTGGTGTTCTACAACTACCTGCTCAAGTGCTTCGTCATCTTCGACCTCAAGCGCGGCGTACTGACCCACCAGGATGTCGGCCAGATGGACATGTACGTGCGCATGTACGACGACCTCAAGCGCGGACCGGAGGATGGTCCCACCGTCGGCCTCATTCTCTGCGCGCAAAAAGATGAATCGGTGGTTCGCTATTCAGTGCTGCAAGGCAACGAACAACTGTTCGCCAGTACCTACAGACTGGTACTGCCGAGCGAGGAGGAACTTCGCACAGAACTGGATCGGGAATGGGCGGTGCTTGAGGAGCGATTACTCAAGCAGAGGCCCCGATAAGCACGGGTGGATTGTTCATAAACGACGTGAAGACTATGGTGATTGGCTAACCGTAAAGGTCCAAAGCCGATGAATTTGCAGGACATGCCTTCACTGGCCCCGACACAACTTGAACTGCCGTTACCCACCGGCACACCCGGTGACTCTTTCAAGGAGCCCGCCGCAGACGGCTTCATCCTTGGCGGCTTTACCTGGAGGCACCCCCGTCAGGACGCTACCCGCCCGGTCGTCATCATCAACGCCGCCACCTCAGTCCGCTGTCGCCACTACTCACGCTTCGCCGATTACCTGTACGCCAACGGCTTCGACGTGATCACTTACGACTACCGTGGCATCGGCGAATCGCGACCCGCGTCGCTGAAAGGGCTTCGGGCTTCATGGTCAGATTGGGGCGCGCTGGACTTTGAGGCGATGCTCAAGCGCGCTCAGCGTGAATTTCCCGGGCAACCCATCGATGTTGTAGGCCACAGCTTTGGAGGCTGTGCAGCGGGCCTGGGAGCTTCCGGGCATATGATTCGACGTCTGCTGACTGTCGGTGCGCAATTCGCTTACTGGCGCGATTACGCGCCCGCCCATCGCTGGCGGATGTTCGGCAAGTGGCATCTGGTGATGCCGTTGATGACATTGCTTTGCGGTTACTTCCCCGGCAAACGTCTCGGCTGGCTAGAAGACACCCCCGCTGGCGTGGTTCGCGACTGGAGCATGCCCACCGCGCACTACGAGAAACGCCCCAGCGGTCGCGTCCTTCACGCAAAATCCGGGCGACTGCCCTTCTCATCCGTCACCGCACAAAACCTGGCCATCAGCATCAGCGACGATCCTTACGGCACGATTCCAGCCATCGAACGGCTGCTGGCTTACTTCACCAACAGCACGAACGCCCACTTGCGGATCACCCCCGAAGACATCGGCGAAAAAGAAGTCGGACATTTCGCCTTTTTTCGCAGCCCATACCAAGCCACACTATGGCCCATTGCATTGTCCTGGTTGCAGACCGGCAAACTGGCCCCCGACACACCTGGGCGGCTAGTGCCACGCAACTGACTGATGCGCCCACTCAACGGAATACGGAACGACGCCCATGGCATCCGCCAACAAGCAGAACAAACGCGCCACACGCGCCAAAGCCAAGGCCAAGCAAAACCGCACCCAACGGGCCGCCGCGCCGGTCGAGCTGGACCCGAACGACGACCGCATCGACTTCGAATCGGTGGACCTGACCGACCTGTTCAAAGAAATGATCGACGCGCAAAAGATCAGCCAACAAGCCATGTGCGCGGCGTTTCTTGAACACCCGCTGCTCGCGCTGGTGCTGGAGCAGGAAGGCGAAGAAACAGCGACAGACTTTATCGTCGCAGCGCTGATCGAATATCGCCAATGGTCCACCGAAGTCGACGAAGCCGGCGCATTGGCGTGGATCGAATCACCGGCCTTCCAGGCCGACTACGTGGCGGCGTCCGACGCCATCGCGGCTCAAACCCAACAGAAAGCAAACTGAGTTCCCATGGCCTCCCTAAACAAGCAACAGAAACGCGCCAAACGCGCCAAGATCAAAGCCAAGCAAATCAATATTCACGGTAGAAAACCCGCCGCCCTGGATGATGACCTGGGCGAAATCGGCGAGCCGATTCCGGAATACACCCTGGCAATGTTCAGCAAAATGCGTGACGCAGAAGCCACCAACCGCAACGACATGTTGCTGACCTTGCTGTCGAACCTCGCCGGCATCATCAGCGACCATCCAGAACTGCTGGACATGGAAAACGCCGACAACGAAGCCATGGCCGCCACTCACCTGGCCGCCGACATGCTGATCGATTACCGCATGTGGGCCGACGGCATGGACCGCGACACCGCCCAGGCCTGGCTGACGGATCCGCAGTTCATCACTGACTTCGGCACGGCGCTCGACAGCTATCGCGAGTCGCTGGATGCTCAGGAAGAAAAGGCTGAGTAAACACTCGCCTCAGAAACAAAAACGGCCGCTTGTCATCACTGACAGCGGCCGTTTTGCGTTATGCGGTACGAATCAGTTCAGCACCACCGCACCCATCTTCTGCAGCTTGCGACGACGAGCTACAAACAAACCGGCAGCCACCACCAGCAAACTCAGCAAACCGGTCGCGAGGATCTCCACGCGATGCGCTTCCTGGAACAGCATGATAGTCAGGGCCGCAACGATGAAGATGATCACCGCGTAGGTCAGGACCGGGAACAGCCACATGCTGAAGGCGATTTTTTCACCGCGTGCCACGCGCTGCTTGCGCATACGCAATTGCGAGATGGCGATCACCAAATACACCAGCAGCGCGATAGCGCCGGAGCTGGCCAGCAGGAATTCGAACACGGCGGCCGGGGCCACGTAGTTGGCGAAAACCGCGATGAACGCAGCACCGGTGGACAACATGACGGCCCAGTACGGCGTGCCGCTCTTGTTGGTGCGCTGGGAAACGGCCGGTGCATCACCGCGCTTGCCCAGGGAGAACATCATGCGTGAGGCCGTGTACAGCGCCGAGTTCAGGCAGCTGGTCACAGCAACCAGCACCACGATGTCGACGATCAGCTTGGCATTCGGGATGCCCATGCGTTCAAGCACGGTCTGGTAGGAGCCGACGGCGGCCAGTACCGGGTCGTTCCATGGCACCAGGGCCACAACGATGAAGATCGATACGAGGTAGAACAAGCCAATCCGCCAGATCACCGAGTTGGTGGCCTTGGAGATTTGCTGGCCAGGGTTCTTCGATTCCGCGGCCGCGATAGTCACGATCTCGGTGCCCATGAAGGAAAACATGGTAGTCAGGATCGCGCCCAACACTGCGCCCATGCCGTTTGGCAGGAAGCCCTGGGTGTCGAACAGGTGCGAAACGCCGCTGACCTGGCTGTTCGGCAGGAAGCCGAAGATCGCCATAACGCCGAGGCCGATAAAACCTATGATCGCTACGACTTTTACCAGGGCGAACCAGAATTCGAATTCACCGTAGTTCTTCACGCTGAACAGGTTCGTCACCGTCAGCAGCAAAGTGATGATCAAGGTGAAGGCCCAGATCGCCACATTCGGGAACCAGGCGTGCAGGATGGTCGCGGCGGCGTTGGCTTCCAGCGGAATCACCAACACCCAGAACCACCAGTAGAGCCAGCCGATGGTGAAACCGGCCCAGTGACCGATCGCGCGATCGGCGTACGTCGAGAAGGAGCCTGTGTCTGGCGAAGCCACGGCCATTTCGCCGAGCATGCGCATCACCAGCACCACCAGCATACCGGCGGCAGCGTAGGCCAACAGCACGGCCGGGCCTGCAGCGGCGATGGCGTGGCCGGAGCCCACGAACAGGCCGGCGCCGATAACCCCGGCGATCGACAACATGGTCACATGACGCGGTTTGAGCCCCTGTTCGAGGCCATTGGAGCTTGGGGTACTGCTCATTGAAACTACCTTTGTAAGGGAAAGCGATTTGCATCCATCCCGTCTGGCGTTCCTTCTCGTAAAAAGAAACCAACGGGGCGTTCCGGATTCTGCACGCAATAATTGCGCCAAAATGTTTCAAAACGCCCACGCATGGGGCTCTCCGCTTGACCGGACAGTCATCGCAACTCATTGAGATTAATGGCAATTCGCCAGAGCGTTACCCTGCGACCCACTTTAAGAACGAAACAGCGCACCAGAAACACGCCCAAAAATATAGCGACGCACAATAAAAGTGCGGTTCAGGAACGTTTGGCCGGTTAGCGCTTCCAACCCCCCGTCAAAGCTGGCAACATCGCGCCCTTTTTTACGGGACAGCCGCGGGGCGTCTGGTTCAAACGGCTGTTCGGTTGATAGCAGCGCGACAGTCTGCTGTACCGATGCGACAACCTGCCACAGGTCACCCGTTTACCGCCCGTAGCGCTGTTGGCTGGCATTCAGACGCTATGCTAGCTTGGCCGCCTCGCCAGGAAGGCCACCAACAGCAGGAGCGAAATACTTATGAGGAACGCACATGGCTGAGGCCACGCCCGCGCTTGAAATCCGCAACTTGCACAAACGCTACGGACAGCTTGAGGTGCTCAAAGGCATCTCGCTGACCGCCCGCGACGGCGACGTGATCTCGATCCTGGGTTCTTCCGGTTCCGGCAAGTCCACCTTCCTTCGTTGCATCAACCTGTTGGAAAACCCACATCAGGGACAAATCCTGGTGGCCGGCGAAGAACTCAAGCTCAAAGCCGCCAAGAACGGCGAATTGGTTGCTGCCGATGGCAAGCAGATCAATCGCCTGCGCAGCGAGATCGGTTTTGTGTTTCAAAACTTTAATCTCTGGCCGCACATGAGCGTGCTCGACAACATCATCGAAGCGCCGCGCCGCGTACTCGGTCAGAGCAAGGCTGAAGCCATCGAAGTCGCCGAAGCCTTGCTGGCCAAGGTCGGCATCGCTGACAAACGCCACGCCTACCCGGCGCAACTCTCCGGCGGCCAGCAACAACGCGCGGCCATCGCCCGCACGCTGGCCATGCAGCCCAAGGTGATCCTGTTCGACGAGCCCACCTCCGCCCTTGACCCGGAAATGGTCCAGGAAGTACTTAATGTCATCCGCGCATTGGCCGAAGAAGGCCGCACCATGCTGCTGGTCACCCATGAAATGGGCTTCGCCCGTCAGGTGTCCAGCGAGGTGGTGTTCCTCCACCAGGGCCTGGTAGAAGAGCAAGGATCGCCACAGCAGGTGTTCGAAAACCCGCTTTCGGCGCGCTGCAAACAATTCATGTCCAGCAACCGCTAACGGAGCTACCCGCATGCAGAACTACAAAAAAATCTTCCTGGCTGCTGCTGTCACTCTGGCCTTCAGCGCCGGTGCTGCCGCCGAGACCTTGAAGATGGGCATCGAAGCGGCCTACCCGCCGTTCAACAACAAAGATGCCAGTGGCAATGTCGTCGGCTTCGACAAAGAAATCGGCGACGCCCTGTGCGCCAAGATGAAAGTCGAATGCACCGTGGTCACGTCTGACTGGGACGGCATCATCCCGGCCCTGAACGCCAAGAAATTCGATTTCCTGATCTCCTCGATGTCGATCACCGACGAGCGCAAGCAAGCGGTGGACTTCACCGACCCGTACTACTCCAACAAGCTGCAGTTCATCGCCAAAAAAGACGTCGACTTCAAAACCGACAAGTCTTCCCTGCAAGGCAAAGTGATCGGCGCACAACGTGCGACCCTCGCCGGCACCTGGATGGAAGACAACATGGAAGGTGTTGAAGTCAAACTCTACGACACCCAGGAAAACGCCTACCTCGACCTGACCTCAGGTCGTCTGGACGGCATCCTGGCGGACAAGTACGTCAACTACGAGTGGCTGAAAAGCGACGCCGGCCGACCTTACGAATTCAAAGGCGACCCGGTGGAAGAAAGCGACAAGATCGGTATCGCTGTACGTAAAGGCGATGAGATTCGTACGAAGCTGAACACCGCACTGAAAGAAATCGTCGCTGATGGCACCTACAAAAAGATCAACGACAAGTACTTCCCGTTCAGCATCTATTGATTCTGACCTGCCGGGCCGGCGCCGTTATTTGACGGCGCCAGTCCCTGGCATTGCCTGCCGCGATTTGAAAAGAAATCCATGACTATCGATCTCTACGGATTCGGCCCGGCGCTTGCCGCTGGCGCGCTGATGACTGTGAAACTGGCACTCTCGGCCTTGTGCCTGGGGCTGGTGCTCGGTCTGCTCGGCGCCTTGGCCAAGACTTCCCCGTACAAGCCGCTGCAATGGCTTGGCGGCACTTATTCAACCCTGGTTCGCGGCATCCCTGAATTGCTCTGGGTGCTGTTGATCTACTTCGGCACGGTCAACCTGATGCGTGCCCTGGGCGAGTTCTTCGGCAACCCCGACCTCGAACTCAATGCCTTCGCCGCTGGTGTGATTGCGCTGGGACTGTGCTTCGGCGCCTACGCCACGGAAGTATTTCGTGGTGCGATTCTGGCTATCCCCAAAGGTCACCGCGAAGCGGGTGTGGCGTTGGGTCTGTCGAAATTCCGTATCTTCACCAAACTGATCATGCCGCAGATGTGGCGCATCGCCCTGCCGGGCCTGGGCAACCTGTTCATGATCCTGATGAAAGACACCGCGCTGGTGTCGGTCATCGGCCTGGAAGAAATCATGCGCCATGCACAAATCGGCGTGACCGTGTCCAAACAGCCGTTCACCTTTTATATGGTGGCCGCGTTCATGTACCTGGGCCTGACGGTTCTCGCCATGACCGGCATGTACTTCATGGAAAAACGGGCCGCTCGCGGCTTCGCGAGGAGCACCCAATGAACTGGGAAGTCATCATCAAGTGGCTGCCGAAACTGGCTCAGGGCGCGACGCTGACCCTGGAACTGGTGGCCATCGCCGTGATCGCCGGTTTGCTGCTGGCCATTCCGCTGGGCATCGCCCGCTCATCACGACTTTGGTACGTGCGGGCAATTCCCTACGGCTACATCTTCTTTTTCCGTGGTACGCCGTTGCTGGTTCAACTGTTCCTGGTCTACTACGGGCTGGCGCAGTTCGACGCGATCCGTAACAGCTCAATGTGGCCGTACCTGCGCGATCCGTTCTGGTGCGCCACGGCGACCATGACATTACACACCGCGGCCTACATCGCCGAGATCCTGCGTGGCGCGATTCAGGCGATTCCACCGGGCGAGATCGAAGCGGCGCGCGCCTTGGGCATGTCCCGGGCAAAAGCGCTGGTCTACATCATCCTGCCCCGTGCCACACGCATCGGTCTGCCAGCCTACAGCAACGAAGTCATCCTGATGCTCAAGGCCAGCGCCCTGGCCAGCACCGTGACCCTGCTGGAACTGACCGGCATGGCCCGCACCATCATTGCCCGGACCTACCTGCCGGTGGAGATCTTCTTCGCCGCTGGCATGTTCTATCTGCTGATGGCTTACGTGCTGGTACGCGGCTTCAAGCTGCTGGAGCGCTGGCTGCGCGTCGATGCCTGCCAAGGGCGTTGATTGCTGCGTGCTGACGGGTGAGGCCTTACTCGCCCGTTTCACGGTGCTGGATGCTTTTCTGATCGAGCATCAGGCGCTGTGGAAGCCTCGTCCGTTTACTCATCTGCAGCTTCCTTGGGAAGCGTCCTACCCCGAGTTGTCTGTATGGCTACGAGGCAGGTCGTTGGAGGATGCGGAAAATGCTCATAACCAACCTGCTCTTCTGGATGCGCCGGAGCCCTTCGCTTCACTGGCGGCCTTTTCCCTTGAACTGAGCGCTGTAGGTGGATTGCCGGCTCATGCACTCGAAGCAGCTGGCCATCGGCTGAATGTCGATGTGCCGGGGCGCAAGTGGCAGCAGATCGAGGCGTTTGCCAGTCGGCTGAAATTTTCTGACGCGCCGAAGCATTGGCTGGATTGGTGTTCGGGCAAGGGCCATTTGGGGCGACGACTGTTGCAAACCGGTCAGCAGCTCACTTGCCTGGAATACGACCCGGCGCTGGTCGCCAGCGGCCAGGCCCTCAGTCAGCGTCATCAATTGCATGCGCTTCATGTCGAGCAAGACGTGCTCGCGCCCGGTGCTGCCTCTTTATTGAATGCTGACCACACACCAGTAGCGCTGCACGCCTGCGGTGATCTTCATGTGCAGCTGATGCAACTCGCGAGCACCACCGGTTGCAAGCAGCTGGCCATCGCCCCTTGCTGCTACAACCGGATCAGTGTGAGCGAGTATCAGACGCTTTCCGCTGCGGGCATGCGATCCAACCTACAACTGTCGCTCGAAGATCTCTCGCTGCCGATGAGCGAAACCGTCACCGCTGGCGCTCGCGTCCGACGCCAACGCGATACTTCCATGGCCCGGCGCCTGGCCTTCGACCTGCTGCAACGGCAACTGCGCGGCGTTGACGAATACCTGCCCACCCCTTCCCTACCGAGCGCCTGGCTGGATAAATCGTTTGCTGATTACTGCCATCATTTGGCCGCGCTTAAAGAGTTATCCACAATCGGCCCGCAGGATTGGTCGGCACTTGAGGCCGCCGGTTGGCAGCGCCTGGCCGAAGTGCGCAATCTCGAGCTGCTGCGCGGACTTTTCCGACGCCCATTGGAGCTGTGGCTGGTACTCGATCGAGCCCTTTTCCTCTCCGAGCACGGGTATGCGGTTCGCCTCGGAACCTTCTGCGAAAGCGCGCTCACCCCGCGTAATTTCCTGATCCTCGCTGAGCGCCCTTAAAGCGCCTCAACCTGTGGATAACTCTGGGGATGAAATTATCGCGGATCCAATATATACGGCTGTTTCGGGACTGAAACACAACTGTTTAATTTTCGTACACCTGTAAAAAAATCGGAAAAACAGGCATTTGCGAGCAAATGAGAACGGATCCGCAAATTTGCCTCTAAGCAGGTGCGGAACAGATCCCGTTGTGCATAAGCATTCAGCCAAAACAACATAAACGACCTGCGAAACCTCAACTATCTTTGCCAAACGCCAGAATTGCCTGGCGTTCAAACAGCAAGGAGCTGGGAAAAACATGAGCACATTGAACAGTGCACAGGAAGCCGTCGATACCGTCGCCAACCAAGCCATTGATGCTGCGCTGCAGCAAACTTTCGCGGTGGGCGGCGCCATCATCAACAATGCAACGGGCGAGGTCATCGCCGCGCTGCACAACAATGTGCTGATGCCTTTCCCCGGCAGTGGCACCACTTACTTTCTACCTCATGACCCAACCGCCCACGGCGAGCGGCAATTGGTGGACTGGTACTACGAAAACGTCGCGCCATTGAACCTGCCACCGCCCAGTCAGTTGACTGTCGTCACCACGCTGGACCCGTGCGCCATGTGCGCCGGTTCGCTGCTGACTGCAGGATTTAACGTCGCCGTCAGTGCGATTGATGACTACGCAGGCATCAACTACAACAGTCAGTTCACCTTTCCATCGCTGCCGCCGCAGATCCGCCAACAGGCGCAGGACACTTGGGGTTATTACGCGATTGCGGCACCTGTCAGCCGGGCCTATCAGGGCTCGACCAGTCCGGTGTTTGGTGGTCAGACCATCGACTCAGCAGCTTACTTCCTCACCAGCTCGATCTTTTCCGCCAGCGTCAACACCGTGCGCGAGGCCAGCAACAATAGCGGTCTGCCGCCGGATCAACTGCAAAACCCGGCAAACCTCCCGGCCAACAGCAAAGTCCGCCAGGCGCTGACTGCGCTCAGCCCGTTTGCGTTGACCGTGCAATCGGCCAACCCACGCGACCCCGGCGCAGAACTCGCCCCGCCACTGTTACAAACCGCACAGCACAGCCCGGTGTTCAACTCGGTGGCCCTCATCGATCCATTCGGCAACCTGCTGGTGTGTCTGGGAGGCGTCGAGAACCAGTCGCCAATTCGTACAGCGTTCATGGAAACCACCCGCGAATACGCGGTCATGCGCTGGACCCTGATGAACGACCCCGACCCGGCGGTTCGCGCCCAGGCCGAGCAATACCTGACGCATCCGAAGTACGGCACCTTCGTCTTCCTCTACGCCCCCGACCCCACCACCCCGCAGGCCGTGATGACCTTCGGCGCGTACGGTTCGACCATGGAAGGCCCGGTGCCGCAGAGCTATCCGTCCAACCTTCAATACGTGCTGCTGCCGGGCAACACCACCGCCCAAGCGTTGTCGACACTGGCCCAAAACCTGCCGCCGTTTTACACGCAAAGCGTGCAAGTAGCGCCCGCGCAGGTGCTGAGTCAGGACTTGATTCAAGCGGTTAAAAACGGCGTGTAATGCTTCACAGGCCAGCCCCGCAGAAGCCTCCGCGGGGCCGGCCTGACACCCGCGCAAAAATAGTCTGAATTCAGGGGTTTACAGAACCAACCCAATCGCTATAATCGTCGCCCTAACACGCCGGTATAGCTCAGTTGGTAGAGCAACTGACTTGTAATCAGTAGGTCCCGGGTTCGACTCCTGGTGCCGGCACCATACAAAACAAAGGCTCGCAGCAATGCGGGCCTTTTGTTTATCTGCAATACGTAACAAGCCACGTAACAAGAGCCCGCTTTGGGAGTGTGACCATGGATTGGATGCAGTTTGTTTCGGCGCTGGTGTCCGCCCTCGCATGGCCGGCCGCAGTTGTAACGGTCGTTTGCCTGCTAAAAAATCCCATCCTGGGACTCATTCCCAAAATCCGTAGCTTCAAATACGGCGAGTTTCACGTCGATCTCACCGAGGAGTTGAAGGCAGTCCAGGACAGTCTCCCGGGCAAACCTCAAGTACCTCCTGGTGATGAAAAAGCTCCCCTCCCAACTCCTGTTGCTCTTCAACTCGCTGCGTTATCGCCACGAGGAGCCATCCTGCATTCATGGCTTGAAGTTGAAGCGGCCGTAGACAACTTGGTAAACGAACTGGGCATCGAGTTTTCGGCGAAAGTCAGCCCCGTCGTGAAAATGCGAACGCTGCTCGATGAACGAGTCATAGACCCCCTGATCTATTCAACCTTTCTACAGCTGTCCAAAGTTCGAAACGACGCAGTGCATCTGTCGGATCGGGAAATGGGGTACGAGGACGCCACGATGATGTGGGGGTCATGCTCTTGGCTGATAGAGCGATTGAATGCAGCATTGCCTCTGACCAAAGACAAAGATTGAGGGTGGGGTGAGTCGGGCAGTTTGAGAGTCCCGATTTTTTGAGCCGGCACTTTCTTCCAGGACTAAAAAGGGACAAAAGGGGACGGATCTATTATTCCGTCTGGTGCCGGCACCATACAAAACAAAGCCCTCGTAGAAATACGAGGGCTTTGTTGTTTCCGGGGTTTGAGTTTCTATGCCCCCGAGGTTTCGATCAGTCGAACTCCGTCGACTCCGAAAGCTGCTCCCAAGCGTCGATTTCCGCCTGAAGGTATGCAATCTTTTCGCGCACCAGCCTCACTGCATCCTTACCCAGTAACAGATGAACCGGCGGCTTTTGCGCAGCCACCAGGGTCAACAATGCCTGCGCCGCTTTGTGCGGATCGCCGGCCTGCTCGCCGCTCTTTTCTTCACGCGCCTTGCGGACCGGATCGAACACCGCGTCGTACTCACCCAATGTGCGACCGGAACGGATCATCGAGCGGCCAGCCCATTCGGTACGAAACGAGCCCGGCGCCATGGCGGTCACGTGGATGCCCAGACTTTCCACTTCTTTGGCCAGCGCTTCACTCACGCCTTCGAGGGCGAATTTGCTGCCGCTGTAGTAGGCGATGCCCGGCAAGGTGATGAAGCCGGCCATGGAGGTGATGTTGACGATATGCCCGCTGCGCCGCTCACGCATACCGGGCAGAACTGCCTTGATCATTGCCACCGCGCCAAACACATTGACGTCGAACTGGCGCTGCATCTCCGTCAGAGGTGACTCCTCGAGGATGCCCTCATGACCATAACCGGCGTTGTTCACCAACACATCGATCCGGCCCACCTCGCGCAGGATGTCGGCCACCAGCGGCTCGATCGCCGGAAAATCGGTGACATCGAGCACGAACGCTTTGGCGCGATGGGCGTCCAGCGCTTCGAACGCAGCACGCTCGGATTCGCGCCGCACCGTACCCACCACCGTGTGCCCCGCCGCCAGCGCTGCTTGCGAAAAAGCCAGGCCGAAGCCTGAACTGACCCCGGTGATCAGGAAAACCTTGTGAACATGGATGGTCATCGTGCGCTCTCCAATGAAAACGCCGTCGACATTGATCGACGGCGCTGTGGACAGATCAGGTCAGGTCTTAGTGACCCGCGCTCTGCCCACCATCAACGTGCAGGATCTCGCCGGTGACAAAGTTGGCGTTGTCCAGATACACAACCGCCTGAGCGATATCGCTGATTTCGCCCATGTGGCCGACCGGGTGCAGATTGCCCAGCGCTTCATGGGTTTCTTCGCCGTGCATCGGGGTCTTGATGATGCCAGGGCTGACCGCGTTCACCCGAATCCCGCGCTTGGCGTATTCAATCGCCAGGGACTTGGTCGCCGCGTTCAAGCCACCTTTCGTCAGCGAAGCCAGTACCGACGGCACACCGTCAATTGCGTGGTCCGTCAGGCTGGTGGTGATGTTGACGACGTGGCCTTTGCCCTGTTTTTCCATCTCGGTGATCGCGAGTTGGGTGATGTAGAAGAAACCGTTCAGGTTCACCGACAGCACGTTGGCGTAGTCTTCAGCGGTGTAAGCAGTGAACGGCTTGGCAACGAAGATCCCGGCGTTGTTGACCAGGGTGTCGATGCGGCCAAAGCGTGCGATGGCTTCACGGATGACTTGCTGGGCGACTTCCGGGTTGCCGATGTCGCCCGCCACGGTGAGGATGTCCGGGTCGGTGGACGGTTTGATCGAACGCGAAGTGGCGACAACCTTGTAATCCAGATCACGGAACGCCTTGACCATGCCTGCGCCGAGACCTTGGGAGGCGCCAGTAATAACGATGACTTTCTTCGAATTGCTCATGATGAACCTCTACTAATAAATGATGGTTTGAAAAAGTAAGTAATCAGGCTTCGGCGGGGGCCTTCGCCATTTGTCTCAACATCTGTTCGTAGTACTCGACCGACTGCGAACCGGACACCAGGTGACGACCGTTCAGCACCATGGCCGGAACCGAGTTGATGCCGCGCTGGCGGTAAAACTCTTCAAGCTCACGCACTTCTTTGGCGAACGCTCCGGACGCCAACACCTCTTGAGCAGCCGCCGCATCCAGTCCCGCTTCAGCAGCCAGACCCACCAGCGTCTCGCGATCGCTCGGGTTCCGGCCGTCGGTGAAATAAGCGCGCAGCAGGATCTTCTTCAGTGCGACCTGCCGCCCTTCCTGCAACGCCCACATCAACAACCGGTGAGCATCAAACGTGTTGTAGAAGTGGCTGCGCTTCTCCAGATCGAACTTGAAACCGATGGCCGCGCCACGTTCGATCTGCATCGCCTTGCCGGCGGCGACGTCTTCGGCGGTTCGTCCATATTTGCGCATCAAGTGCTCAACCGCTTTTTCGCCGACCGCCGGCATGTCCGGGTTCAACTCGAAGGGCTTGTAGGTCAGTTCCACCGAAACCTCACCGGCCACGTTCTCGATCGCCTGCTCCAGCGCCGTCGCGCCCAAGGCGCACCACGGGCACACCACGTCGGAGATGAAATCGATGGAGACGGACGCGGTCATGACTTGTCCTCCGCCTCTGCCAGCTGCCTGCGGTACTGGGTGGTGGTGATCCCGGCATAGCCCCAGTTATCGGTGTCGACTTCTTCGATCACGATGTGGGTCAGGTGCGGATCCTTGTTGAGAACGCGTTCCAGGGTTTCAGTGATTTCGGCGATCACCTGAGCTTTCTGCTCCGAGGTAACGCCATCGCGGGTGATGCGAACGCTTACGAAAGGCATGAGGAATCTCCAGTGACCTTCTCATCGGGATGATGGGGAGGCGTTGGAGCTCAATATAGGGAGTTAGCTGGAGGGGATAAAGGTGGGGACGGGAACATCATTAGTTACGTGGTGTAATTAATTTGTAGCATGTAGTTATTCGCAAAGCGCAGAATTTGGCGAAGAATATAGCGAGGCCTTGAGGACCTCGCGAGAAGTCAAAATTAGTTTAACTATCCATAGACTAATAACTGCGTATTTCCTAAGAGTTATTAGTACTCAAGATTTTCTTTTGAGTCCTTAACAGCCCTTTTTACAACCTTCAACTCCACATCAAGATATGAGTCCAGAAATTCATTTGACACTGGAGATGCGTCTTTTTTATTTATAAAGTGCAACGCCACTCCCGAATCATCCTTCCGGCGATTATTGAAAGAAAATAACGTGGAATACCTAGTAGGAGAAACGCCCTCAAAATTCTCAAACAAAACCTTACCCGACGAATTTTCATCATTAGATATAGCGTCAGCATGAAGCTTCATGGCCAAACTTTTCTCATACGGCTCTATATATACAACCCTACTTATTCCCGACGCGATAATGTGTCTTGCACAATTGTGACAGGGGTAGGTAGTGGTATACATAATAGCGCCGTATGTATTTGCCGCCCCACTTCGCGCTACACTTAAAATAGCTTCCATTTCAGCATGGATGGCTCTGGAATATTCCAAAATAGCTCCCAGCGCGGTATCTTTAAGGATACTTGACACTAGATCGGAAGCTTGCTCTGCACTAAAAACACTAGCGCCACCACTCTTAGCTGGCAGGGCGTCCACGGACAAATTCTCTATCGGAAGCGCCGCCTCAATCAACTTGACGTCAGGTGCCTCAACGACTTGAAGCCTTGTATTTTCAACCTGAGCATTTAGAAGAATTTTCACAATATCTTTGGCAAGCTTACTTTTCATGTCATCGTTATAACATTTACTACCATGATGCACGCAACGTTGATCCGGTTCGGATTCAGAATTATATAAGCCGCCACCGGGTGCTGGAACATCGTTCCACCCCAAAGATAAAATATTGCCACCGGCATCTGCTATAGAAGCGCCAACTTGCCTACTTAAACACGCCGACTTTAATGAAGCAGAGTACGCTGCATACATACCCGACTCATCACGACTGGGGGTAATTCCATTTTCACCGTGGACTAAATCAGCAAAACGCTTGCAAGGCTTGGCAATATTCCTAGAACTAGTAAGACTGTGTTTGACGAAAAAATCTGCCTTATAAACAGTTTTTTCAAGCTGCTGACCGTGATTCAAATTTTCTTTCCGATCACGCTCAATTAGCTGTAGAGCCTCAACTGAATTCAGCCCCTCGGTTTGTAGATATTCGCATCTAGCTGTTTGGGGACTCATTACGCCTATCAGAAAAAAGGCGTTTCGATAAACCAATCGTAACAACTCTACTTCTGCAGGATGCTTTAATTGGTCGACTATATAAATTGCTCTAGGTGGTAGCGAATCACCGCTAGAATTCATACTAATATCGCGCTCAGCAGAAATATGCTTCACCGCTTGCACAGCTAACGCATCATCACCTAACAGATTTCTTATATAATTCCCCAGATCCTGTAATGCTTCATAACGACCAGACAGAGGTAAAGAATCAATAAAATCAATCTTGCCAAAGTAGGCTGCAGGAGGATCATTGGTATCAAAGAAAGTTTTAATTATAGTGCTAACTTTTACTACATGAACTTCATAGGAAAAAGTTCCAAACTGATTCTTTAGCTCAGAAACAACATCTTGTAGATTACAACCTACCGCACCGCACACCCCGATAATTATCTCATTTGTTTTTCGAGACTTTATCTTAGCGCGTAGATCTTCGTCTTCTGGAGGCTCGACAATAGAAGCAGAGCCAAGTTTTGAAAAAGCCTTAACATTCCCTGTCGACATTTTTTATCTCAACTACCAATCTAACTTACGTGCACGCTGAAGTATTTGGGAGAGCGCATTCTTATATTCTTTTTTCTTTTTCCGCTCGGCAAACTCTTCCGAGTAAACAACAGAACAGCGAGCAGATTCATCAGTCGAGACTTTAACAAACCGTCCTTCCAATTGCCCTTCAGTTCTCATGAGAACACCTTCCCTATAAAAATTACAATTTCGTACGCGTACTTTCTTCTTGTTGTGTGGCTTACCTACCCTCGAGATAGATGATAGACCACACGCTTAGAAAAGAAGTCCAATTGCTCGTCTTTTCTGCTAGGCGCTACGCGGTAGGCTGGCGCAAATGCGCCAGCCTACCGCGTAGCGCCTAGCTGTCAATACTTTTTCATAACCGCATCATGCAAAACGGTGGCGGAGACTACCATCGCCGGCGTCTTTCTTCCCATCCTCACGACCGATGGTCGATAAGATTAAAAACGATATTCTCAACCTAAAAAACATCTAACTCATTGAAAGACAAAATAAAACTAGAGACCAGACAGCGACTCACCGAGCTTAATAACCTGTCAGAAATGAATAAGCTATTATTTCGAAAGTTATGTTCTGCATGCAATTAATGCTCAGTTATAAAATCACTAGGCCCTCAACCCACGCCACCACCTAGCCACGATTGCGCATCCGCCTCCCTCGAGCTACCTTCAAACCGTCGCTGCCAATTCAGCGACCGGGCCTGAGAACCCGGGTAATATGCGCGCGCACCAGCGCCCTAAATCACGATAGCCGGCGCTTTTTTGTGTCTGCATTTCCGTGCAATGGCGGCTGTGCGTGGGAGACCTTCGGGTCTGCCGGGTCGTGCATACCGGTTTCTCAGCCTGCGCATAGCTGCCACCCATTCGCCTGAGAACGAACGTGACAGCTCTACTTTTTTTGGAGTATTGCAATGCACGCTATTGATCCGTTCAAAACTTCCATCTCAGCAACTCCTGTCATCACCCACCACCGCCCAAAAACCGGAGGTGCCCAATGACCAACCCCCAAGATCTGAAAACCATCGGCCTCACCCCTTTCTCCTACCACTCCAACCAACCGCTGTTCCGCATCAACGCCGGTGTCCCGGTGATCAAAGCCCTCTCCCACGCCTCCGATCTGCTCCACATCGCCAAACTTCTCGCATCTGACGCCGCCATGGTTCGTGACACCGACCGGTATGCCTGGGCGTCGCACTTTTTGCAGGATATGAGTAAGGCGATCATCGATGACGTAGCGAAGGTGCTCGATGCACCGGGTAACAACCGAGCCAGTAACGTCGCGCCATAAACAAATCGCACACAAGAAAAAGCCCCGAATCAATCGGGGCTTTTTAGTTTCCGGCTCACACCTCGCTGACTTCAAACACAAACGAAATTTTCCGGCTGCTCGCACTCCACACATATCGAATGTGCTTGCCCTGCTTCGGAATAGACACGGCCGGCGGGCGAAAAGCAGCGACACATTCATGGCCGGATAACCGAACGCTGTTGTAAAGCAGCCCCCACGACAAGGTTTCACGCAGTTGCCGGGCAAAGGCTTGTGACGGCCCGTAAGCGTCAGGATCCGGGTGGTGCAGGTCCGGATAGTTTTGGCGGATGTCGTGCATCGGTTTGACGACTTTGTTGACGTAGGTGCGCAGGGTCAACTCGATGTCGGGCTCGTTGGTCGCAGCGAGGAAGCGTTCCTGGTGATAGCTCGTTTCGGCAATGGCGGCGGCCTGGCTGCTGGCGGCGTAGTAGACGCCGTAGGTGCCGTCGGTGAAGCGGCTGGTTTTGCCGATGTGAGTGAACGCGGCCATGACCGGTGATGAGCCGGGGCCGGAGATTCGGTCTTCGGGCAGCACGCGGGAGAGCACGCCGGCTTCTTGCACCAACCGGTCGTTGGTCAGGGCTTCCAGGGCGTAGGCGGTTTGCAGGTCTTCGGGGTCGAGTACGTCCTCAAACAGGGTGATCGGGGGGAACGCGCTATTGATCATCCGGTAGGCACGGTTCCACTCGGGGAGCGCTACTTCCGGGGCCATCAGCCGCGGACGCCATCGAGGTAGCGACGCACATCAGCAATGTCCACCACCCGGCCGGCCAGCATATAGCTCAACGCGGATTGACCATTGAACGGCGCAGCGGTGTTCGGACTGCTGACCCATTTGTAGGCGCGGTCGCGGTTGTTGCTGAAGATGATGCTCAGGGCTTTGTGGATGCCCATCAGGTAGGAGATGCGCTCCAGGGTGTCGTGAGGGAGACGCACATTGGGCGGCAGGTGTTTGTATTTATAGAAGGTGGTGTTGCCGACCTTGCCCAGCAGCGTGCGCTGTTCTTCGGCGGTGCAGCCCCAACGCTCCATCAGGTTGAAGAAGAACTTGAGCGCCACACGGCCGGCTTCCGGGGTGTCGAGCTCTTGGGGAGCGGTGCGGACGGGGGATGAAGTGGCCATTGGAAGGACTCCTTCGGGCAAAGGGATGTGCCTTCAGAGTAGTACAGATACGAATATATTTTAAATTTTTGTTCGCTTACGGATTATATAAAGCTCGACGATCACGGTTTCCACGGTGATTTGCTTATTTGTGCGTACTTTGGGCAGCTCAGCGCGCTTTTGCTTTTTTCCGGTTTCGCCCTCAGCGTCCCTCAGCATGTCGTCTATCGAGTCGAACCGCTGGCGAATATCTCGTGCTTCCATCATGGCGCGGGCCGTCTTCTCCGAAGGGACGTGTACCTCAAACGGGAGGCCCTGAGTTGCTACAACCTGACGAAGAAAAAGACGCATGGCATCACTGATGTTCAGGCCGCAAGTACCCAAGACCTCAGTAGCCCGCGCCTTCAAATCCTCATCAATGCGGCAACGCACTGTAGTTTTCAGCAATATGCCCATGGTAGTAACCAAAGTCAGCTGGATTTCTCGCCCAATATTTCAACCGTTTGAGCGCGCGATGAATATCAGCCTGATCCCTTTCCTACTCGAGATCCGTCCCGGTTCAACGCAGGAAATAGCTGAGCGCGTTGAGCTCTAAATCGCGCCCACAAAAAAGCCCCGAACCAGTCGGGGCTTTTTCCTTTCTCAGCCTTGCATCAGGCCTCGATAGCGCAACCGATCATCAGAAAATGTTGATCGGGTAATCCACGAACACACGCACTTCATTACCGCTGGAGTTGTACTCACTCGATTTCTGCGACACACGCAGGATCGAGCTGCGCAGTTTCACGCTCAGGTCTTTGGCCGGGCCGCTTTGCACGACGTACTTGAACTGGTTGAAGATTTCGCGCTCGGTACCGCCTTCGCTGGTGGAGGTGGTGATGTTGTCGCCGCGCACGTAGGCAAAGTTGTAGCTCAGGCCTGGAATACCGAAGGTGCTGAAGTCGAGGCCGTAGCCCAGCTGCCAGCTGCGTTCGTCTTCGGCGTTGAAGTCGGACCAGTAGGAGTTCGCCAGGTAGATGGTGTTGCCGCCGTCGCCGACGCGACCTTGATCCTTCTGGTAGCCGCCGTAGGGGTAGCCCAGGTTGCTGTCGCCGGTGCTGCGCTGGTGGGCAAGCGTGAACGAGTGCGCGCCGGTGGCGAATGTGGCGGCCAGGCTCCAGATCTTGTTGTCGTCGCCGGTCGCACCGCTTTCGCGAACGTAGGAATCGTCCAGCTTGGTCCGGTAGCCGTTGAAGTCCAGGGTCAGGGACTGATCCTTGTCGATCGGGAACACGTAGTTGGCGTTCACGTATTGCTTCTTCAACACGTCTTCGACGTCGGAGGCGTACAGCGCAGCCTTGAACTGTTCGGTGAACTGGTAGCTACCGCCCAGCACGTTGATCGACTTCAGGCCACCGCTGTCACGGCCTTCAGCACTTTTGCGCGATTCGGCGGTGAAGCGACCGGCGTTCAGCTCCAGGCCTTTGATCTCCTTGGAGGTGATCAGGGTGCCGGTGTAGCTTTCCGGCAGCAGACGCCCGTTGTCGTAGCTCAACACCGGCAAGACCGGCATCTGGTCGCCATAAGTCAGAACGGTGCTGGATACGCGGAATTTTACCGCGCCACCGGCTTTGGCCAGGTCGCCGGCCGGGTTACCGCTGTCGCCTTCCTTGAAGAAGTCGATGCCTTGGCCGCCGCTGTGGCTACCGCGGTCCAGACGCAAGCCATATAGACCGAAGGCATCAACGCCCACGCCGACGGTACCTTGGGTGAAGCCCGAGGTGTAGGTGCCGATGGCAGCCTGACCCCATTCACGCTGGTCATCGTTACCGTCTTTTTTGTCGCGATTGATGTAGGCATTGCGCAGCAGCACTTTGAGGCTGCTGTCTTCAACAAAACCCTTGGATTCGGCCTGGTCGTTAGCCATGACCTGTGTAGCGCTCAACATCCCCAGAGCGATCAGGCTGATTCGCTTGTTCAACATTTTGTTCTTTTCCTTATGACCGGTTGATACGCGCTGTGTCGAACGGCTGAAACGGCGCTATCGCACTCTTTTTTCACCCCAAACAAAAAAGGCCCGCGCACGAAGAAATCGTGGCGGGCCTTTTTGTTATTTTAGGATCATGGCGGTTAGCCACAGGCGTGGGGCGAATCCTAGCCGCCCCCTTAACGATGTGTCAATTTCATGAATCGTCTGTAAATATGTGGAAACGTCTAAGAAATCACTTGTCGACGTCAGTGGGCGCAGCCGTTCAGGCCACAGGCTTGAAGCTCCAATGATGATGCTTGTCCGGGAAGCGACTGACTCAGCCATGCCACGAAGGCTTGCGGCTTGCCGAGCCACGGGCTGATATCGATCAGGTTGAATTGGCCGTTGTGTTCCAGGGCGAAGGTCGGGAAACCCTGACCGCCCACCTCGGCCAGGAATGCTCGACTGTCCTTGATGTGGCGATCGGTTTCAGCTTGGTTGAAAGCAGCCTGGAACGCCTGGGGTTCCAGACCGATGTCTTGTGCGAGTTCAAACAGGACCGCTTCATCGGCAATGCGTCGACCTTCCTCGTAGTGAGCACTCTGCAAACGCCCCAGCAACGCCAGTCCTCGGCCGGCGATCTGCTCGGCTGCCAGCACTGCGGCAATCGGCGGTGCGGAATCGAACACCGCTGTCTCATCGCGCAGCAATCCTTCGAAATACGCCTCGCCGAACGGCTGGCCGGTGTACTCGGCAATGCGACGGTCGTGGGGCATCACGTAGTTGCGCAGTTGTGGCGAAACGGTCTGGCGGTTGGCGCCGGTCATCATGCCGCCGCCGTGGGCGATCACTGGCAACACAGCCTGAGCGGCTTGCACCAGCGGTTTTGCGCCATAGCACCAGCCGCATAACGGGTCGTAAATGTAGTGAAGGATCATGGGAAGACTCCGGCAAAAGCGTAGGAAAACTAGATGCCGGCAGATTAGTCCTCCGCCCGTTTCTGAAAAACGCTGCAATGGCTTTCAGTCTGTTTCAGGAATCGGTCGAATGGCCTCACGGCCCCACTGTAGCCATCTCGACACAATTCGAAATAATCAAACAGTGAAACCTTTCAAGAATAATTAACGGAAGTAAATAACAAGCATTACCATTCGCGCCATCGAATTTCTCCACCCTTTCGGATGCGCTTCAGATGCCCGCCCCCTTTCGCCTCACGCCCGTCACCCTTGGGCTTTCTGCATTTCTCTCTGCCGGTTTTACCTGCGCCGCCACCACTGTTTTACCCGAGACGTCGATCAGCGCCGAAGTTGAAGCCGATGACACGCGCGTGAAGGAAACCAGCACCGCGACCCGCACTGCCACGCCGGTGCGCTACGTTCCACAAGCCATCGACTCGATCAAAACCGCAAACGTCGTGGATTACGGCACCAACGACCTGGGCACCGCGCTGAGCGGCATCCCCAACGTCAGCAGCGGCGCCGACACTCGCTTCGACAGCCTGCGCATCCGCGGTTTCGACGCCAGCAACGACTTCTACCTCGACGGCATCCGTGACGACAGCCAATACGTGCGCGATTTGCATAACATCGAACGCATCGAAGTCCTCAAAGGCCCGGCCGCTGTTTTGTATGGTCGCGGCAGTCAGGGCGGGATCGTCAATCGGGTCAGCAAATTGCCCGAAATCGGTCGCCGCTCGACCCTCGAGGCCCAAGGCGGCAGCGATGATCTGCGCAGCCTCTACGCCGACCTCAGCACCGACCCGAGCGAGAACATCAGCCTGCGCCTGAACATGGGCAACATGGATCAAAACAGCTTCCGCGATGGCGTGAGCGGCAATCGCCAACTGTTCGCTCCGTCGATGAGCTGGCAACTGACGCCGGACCTGAACTGGCTGGTGCAGTACGAATACAGCCGCTACAACCGTACGCCGGATCGCGGCATCCCCGGTGTAAACGGACGCCCTGCGGACGTAGGACGGGATACAACCTACGGTAGCGAACACGATTTCATCGACGACAAGTCGCAATCCCTGCGCTCGAAGCTCAGTTATGAGCTCAGCGACAACTGGCAGCTGCGCCACACATTGGGCGTGTTCAAGCTCAACAGCGATTTCGACAACACCTACCTGACTGGCTACACCCCGGCGACCAACAAGGTCACGCGCCAACACTGGCAACAGGACCTGACCACACGCAACGTCTACAACAACGTCGAACTGGAAGGCGGTTTCGAGACGTTCGGCCTTGAGCATCGTTTGCTGACCGGCATCGAAATCGGCAGCCAGCGGCGCGACCCTACGTTGTACAACGCGGCCACCGGACGCGGGACTCAGCCGGTGCCGGCACTGGACCTGTACAACCCCGACCGCAATTTGCGCCATACCGGGCGGATGCAAGTGTCCAGCAGCACTCATACCGAAGTCGAAAGCCGTGCGGTGTACGTGCAGGATCAACTGCGCCTGAACGATCAATGGCAACTGCTGGCCGGCTTGCGTTACGACACCTTCGACATCGAGTCGACCAACAAGCTGCGGGACATTTCCGAAGATCGCGACAGCCATAGCACCAGCCCGCGTGTAGGACTGGTATGGACGCCGCTGCAGAATCATTCCTTCTACGCCTCCTGGACCAAGACCTTTTCCCCGGTCGGCGGTGGTTTGATCGGTATCACCCCCGGCGCCACCGGCAACAGCAACGACCTGAGTCCCGAGCTGACCAAGCAAAAAGAAATCGGGGTGAAGAGCGATTGGCTCGATGATCGCCTGAGCACCACACTGGCGATCTACGAACTGGAACTCTACAACCGCCGTACCAGCGATCCGAATGATCCGAGCGTGACCTTGCTCACCGGCCTGCAACGTTCCCGCGGGATTGAGCTGACCGGTACCGGCAAGATCGCTGGCAACTGGTACGTGCGCGGTGGCGTGGGTGTGCAGGACGCGATGGTCGAGAAGGACAACAACGGCTTTGAAGGCAAACGCATCAGCAACGTGGCCAAGCATAACGGCAGCCTGTTCCTGACCTGGAAACCGGAAATGGGCTGGTACGCCGAAACCGGTCTGACCCTGGTCGGCCAGCGTTATGCCGACAACCTCAACACCACCGTGCTGCCGGGTTATGGCCGTTGGGATGCACTGACCGGGTTCCGGCAGAAGGATTGGGATTTACGCGCGGCGCTGAACAACATCAGCGACAAGACTTATTACTCGTCGGCCACCAGTGCGGCGCAGATTCAACCGGGCGAACCGCGTAGCCTGGTCGTGACCGGGACCTACAGCTTCTAAACACCAGCCACCGACTGATCGTTCCCATGCTCCGCGTGGGAATGCCTCAACGGACGCTCTGCGTCCGCTCTTGGGACGCGGAGCGTCCCGGGCTGCATTCCCACGCAGCGCGTGGGAACGATCATCAACGGGCAAAAAACCTTCGCCCATAAAAAAGCGCCGCCATCCCGGCAGCGCTTTTATCAATCCGTTGTTTTTCTTCTTATCCTTCCATCACATCCCACAACGCTTCCAGCTCCGCTTCGCTGAATAAACCAGCGGGGTAGCGTTCGATCATCATCCGGCGCGGATCAGGTTCTCTGATCTGACGCGTTCCATTGGACTTCAACCAGTGCGCCAGGACCTGGAGCGATTCGCTGTTTACTGCCAGGGGATGCAACGCCCGCTCGCTCACCACATTCATTTCGGCGTTCATTTCCGCGCTCTCTCCTGGTTTGTGAGCGGCTAACTTATCCAAGGTTTATGACAGAACATCGCAGTTCTCCCCTCCCTGTTTTGCACCATGAGAGATACAAGAGCTGTGCCAAGGTTTCGCAACTGTCGACAAGCGGATACAAAAAAGCCCGCAGTCCTGTAGGGCTGCGGGCTTTCTGCTAGACCGTGAGCGGAAACGTTTGCCTGAATTATTTTGCAATCAACTCAAGCTGTTACAACCCCACTCACTCCTTGTGCGGTGCTGGCTGTTGTTGGGTAAGGCAGTGGATATTTCCGCCTCCCAGTAACAGTTCGCGGCCGGGCACCATCACCACTTCGTGCTGCGGGAACAGCGCCTGCAAAATCTCTTTAGCCGGACCGTCCAGCGGATCGTCAAAGCTCGGCGCGATGATGCCGCCGTTAACGATCAGAAAGTTCACGTAGGAACCGGCCAGACGCACGGTCGGATTACGTTCCTGAGTCCCGTCCACCGGATCAACACCCGCGCACTCTTCTTCGGTCGCATACAGCGGCCCCGGAATCGGCATCTTGTGCACCGTGAATGGGCGACCCTTGGCGTCGGTGCTGCTTTTCAGCACTTTCATTGCCGCCTGGCAGCGCGGGTAGTTCGGGTCCTGCGGGTCATCGGTCCAGGCCAGCAACACTTCGCCCGGACGCACGTAGCAACAGAAGTTATCCACATGGCCGTCGGTTTCGTCGTTGAACAAACCGTCCGGCAGCCAGATGATTTTATCCACAGCCAGATTCGCACTGAGCACCGCTTCGATCTCTGCACGGTTCATGTGCGGATTGCGATTGCGGTTAAGCAGGCATTCTTCGGTGGTGATCAGCGTGCCTTCGCCATCGACGTGGATTGAACCGCCTTCAAGCACAAAGCCCTCGGTGCGGTAGCGCTGGCTGCGCTCGATCTCGAGGATTTTGCCGCCCACCTGTGAATCGCGATTCCACGGCGAATACAGACCACCGTCGAAACCGCCCCACGCGTTGAAGTCCCAATTCACACCACGGACTTCGCCACCGTTATTGATGACAAACGTCGGACCAGTGTCGCGAACCCAGGCGTCGTCGCTGGACATTTCCACCACACGAATATTCGGCACGTCCAGACGGGCACGGGCGTTTTCGTATTGGCCGGCGGAAACCGCCACGGTCACCGGTTCGAAACGCGCAATGGCTTTGGCTACCGCGACGTGCGCGGCTTGCGCCGGTTTGCCACCCAGACGCCAGTTGTCCGGGCGCTCGGGCCAGATCATCCAGGTTTGGGTTTGTGGCGCCCATTCGGCGGGCATGTAAAAGCCGTCGGCGCGAGGCGTGCTGTGCAAAGTGGTCATACGATCAGGACTCCAGGGAACCGTCGAGGGTTTTGATGGCGCCGTATAGGTTCGGGCGACGATCACGGAACGAACCCCACGCGCTACGGATGTGCTCCAGCTCGTCGAGGTCGAAACTGTGAACCAGTATGCCTTCTTCGGTTTCGTTGAGTTCTTGAACCTTCTCGCCGAACTGGTTGGCGATGAACGACGAGCCGTAGAACGTAATGTCGTAGCCATCCTGCTCTTCGTTGCCGATACGATTGCTGGCAATCAGCGGCATCAGGTTGGCGCCGGCATGGCCTTGTTGCACGCGCTGCCAGTGATCGCGGGACGAAATGGTCTTGTCGTGTGGCTCGCTGCCGATCGCGGTCGGGTAGAACAGAATTTCTGCACCGAGCAACGCCATGCTGCGGGCGCATTCCGGGAACCACTGGTCCCAGCAGATACCCACGCCGATTTTCGCGTAACGGGTGTTCCAGACTTTGAAACCGGTATCGCCCGGGTTGAAGTAGTACTTTTCGTGGTAGCCAGGGCCGTCCGGGATATGGCTTTTACGATAAATCCCGAGGTTGCTGCCGTCGGCATCGATAATCGCGATGCTGTTGAAACGCGCGCGGCCCGCCAGTTCGTAGAAGCTGATCGGCAGAACCACTTGCAGTTCTTTGGCGACTTTCTGGAAGTGCTTGATGGCGACGTTGTCTTCAACGGTCGTGGCCAGCTGCAGGTAATCCGGGTTCGGTTTCTGGCAGAAGTACGGAGCCTCGAACAGTTCCTGAATCAGGATGATCTGCGCGCCTTTCGCCGCGGCCTCACGGACCAGCTTCTCAGCGGTCTCGATGTTGGCTTCAAGGTCCCAGGAACAGGCCATCTGGGTGGCGGCGACAGTAACGATACGGCTCATGAATCATCTCCGGGGTCATTTTTTATAGTAGGCAATGACGACTTTATATCCGATAAATATCGACTTTAAAAGCTGCAAACATGCCACCTATCTAAAATACTCCGGAAAATACCGATAACAATCGAACTAAAAACACAATCCCTGTGGGAGCGAGCCTGCTCGCGAATGCGGTCGCTCATTCAACATCGACGTCGATTGATCCAACGCTTTCGCGAGCAGGCTCGCTCCCACAAGGGGATTGGTGTTTACAGACCCTCTGCGAGCACCCTCGACAGCATGTCCACGAAGAAATCCACGCTCTGACGCGAGGTCACCATCGGCGGTTTGATCTTGAGGATGTTCAGGTAATCGCCAGTTGGCTGCATGAAGATCCCCAGCTCGCGCAATCGATCACACAGCGCCGCTGTTTCTTCGGTTGCCGGTTCCAGGGTTTCGCGATTACGGATCAACTCGACGCCTAGATAGAAGCCGGAACCATGCACCGCACCCACCAGCGGATGAATATCGATCAGCGCTTCAAGCCGTTCCTTGAAATACCCGCCCACGACCTGAGCGTTTTCCCAGAGCTTTTCTTCCTCCATCACATCCAGCACTGCCATGCCGATCTGGCAACTGACCGGGCTGCCGCCGGCCGACGAGAAGAAATAACCCTCGGCCTCCAGCGCCTCGGCGATTTCCCGACGGGTGATCACCGCGCCCAACGGCTGGCCGTTGCCCATGCCTTTGGCCATGGTGATGATGTCCGGCACCACGCCCTGTTCTTCGAAACCCCAGAAAAACTTGCCCATGCGGCCGTAACCGACCTGCACTTCGTCGGCGATGCAGACACCGCCCTGAGCACGAACCAGCGCATAAACCTGCTTCAAATACCCCGACGGCAGCGAGATACCACCGGCATTGCCATACACCGGTTCACAGATGAAACCGGCCAGCTGACGTTTCTGCTCGGCAATTTTCGCCAGGTTGTGTTCGACGCTGCGCACGTAGTCCGGCGCGCTATCCGGTCCACGGAATTCGCCGCGATAGGTGTTCGGCGCGGTAACCGGATGCACCCAGTCCGGACGGCTGCTCAAGGCCTTCGGGTTATCGGCAATCGAAGTCGAGACCGCGTCCGCGCCTACTGTCCAGCCGTGATAGGCCTCCAGCACGCTGAGCATGTCGCGACCGCCGCTGTAGGCCCATGCCAGACGGATTGCCAGGTCATTGGCCTCGCTGCCACTGTTGACCAGAAACACCCGGTCCATGGAATCCGGCGACAACTTCAGCAAGCGCTCGGAAAACTCGGCAACCGCTGCGTAGTTGAACCGCGAGTTGGTATTGAGCAGCGACCACTGACGGCTGGCGACAGCGGCCATGCGCGGATGACCGTGGCCAAGCACCGCAACGTTGTTGAGCATGTCGAGGTAGGAACGGCCTTGCATGTCGATCAGGTGATTGCGCCAGCCGCGTTCGATACGCGGCGGGTCGACGTAATAGTGCTTCTGGGTACGGGCGAAACTGGCGTCACGGCGCGCCAGCAACGTCTGCGAATCGAGTTCTTCTTCAGCGTCACAGGCCAACCCCAGCAGAGCAGCTGGGGACGGGCACAACGCTTGCCAGGCCGCCGCGCGGGACGGCGTGCAAAACATCGGCGCCGTGAACGAAGCGCCGCGGCACAATTGCACGATCAACGGCCCGCTGACGGAACCCAGCACCTGGCCTTTGACCAGCGCCGCGCCCGTGTGCAGCGACGGCGTCACGCCCCATAGGCGCACGCTCAGTTGCGGGCCGTCCAGTTGCAGCACACCCGCCGCTGGCTGATGCACCACCCCGGCAAACGGTGACTCGACCGCCGTGCCGTGGGGCACGCGCAATTCGACGTGCAAAGGGCACGTGTCCGGCTCAGTGGCGCTGTCCGGCCGGGTGCGGGACAAGCGATATTGCCCATAACGACTGGCCGCCAAACCGTGAGCTGCGGCGGCTTCGGTCAACAGACGTTGATCGATCCCTTCTTGTTCCCAGTTGCCGGCCTCAAAATGCGGACTGAGCACGCCCAAATCGATCAACGCAAACTCACGCCCCACCAGACTCGGCAGTAGCGGCGCGAAGCCTTCGCTGCCGATACTCGGCAGACTCTGACTGACCGAGGTCAGAATCGCCGCTTCCATCAACGCCAACGGCACCGATGTCGCGACGCGGAAAATCTCCCACTCGTGGATGAGATTGTCGCGGCTGTACTCGTTGCCAGGATCGATGCTGACCTGCTGTTCGCCGCTGAGCACCAACACCGCCGCACGGGCGACGATCAGTGGCCAGAGCGCCAGTAGCTCTTCATCCGTGAGCGGATTGACAGCGTGATAGGCCTGAACCGCCGGCAAAATGTAGAACGGATCGCCATCAGCGTGGTGCAGCAGTGCCGCGCAGGTCACCGACAGATCAGTGATGCGCCAGGTACGAACCAGGTCGCCGAAATCGATCACACCCTGCAATTGCCACTGGCGTTGCGAATCTCGCTGCCACACCACGTTGTCGTCAGTGATATCCATGTGAATCGCTTGCACCGGCAGCTTATCCACCAGCGGCTGCAAATGACGCTCGGCCTGTTCAGCCGCATCGGCGATCAGTCGGCGTTGCTGGTCGTCGTTGATGACCGGCAGCAAATGCGCGATCAGCGCGTTGGCGTGGCGGGCGTCCCATTGAAGGGTGCGCTCAAGGCCCGGATGGTCGAAACCAGCCAGCGCCAGGTCCATTTCGCCGCAGAGTCGACCAAAACCGGCCACCACTGAACCGGGCAGATGATCCAGGTGTGTGAGCGACTGGCCTTCGATGTAATCGAGCAGGCGCACATGCACCGTTTGGCCGCCGACTTCCAGGGAGAGAAGGTCTGCACCGTTTTTGGCGGGAATCACTCGTGGTACATGCACATCGGGGTGTTCACCCAAATGTTTGAGCCCGGCGTGCTGGGCGTGCAGCTCCTGCGCCGAGTAATCGCCACGGCAGATTTTCAGGACAAAACGCCCCTGGTCGCTGTCGACCCGATAGTTAAGATCCTGCTGGCTGCCGAGGGCCTGCAATTTTCCACTCAGCCCGTAATGTGCTATCAGCAGCTCAAGCGCTTGCTCCGCAGACACTTGTGGGCTGGGCAAACTGGCGCGATGAATCAACGTGGCGAGCGGCATACAACGACCCCTGAAATTTTATTAGGCGCTTATATCGCCACTGCTTGGGGCGATACGCAACCCCCTTTCGGCTGCCTGACACCTGCCTGATGCTCGACACAATCAGCGAACGGATCAGGAAAAAACACGCTCCACTCGCCCCCGCCTACACTTTGCGCAAGAATGACGCCCTTCAACGCCTATTGCAGGAGAAAGACCATGAACGTAGTCACCACCGACCTTCCCGGTGTTCTGATCATCGAACCCAAGGTATTTGGTGACGAGCGCGGTTTCTTCTATGAAAGCTTCAATGCCAAGGCTTTCAAAGAAGCGACTGGCCTGGAGACGAATTTCGTTCAAGACAACCATTCCCGCTCGCAAAAAGGCGTATTGCGCGGCCTGCATTACCAACTGGAAAACACGCAGGGCAAACTGGTTCGCGTCACAGCCGGTGAAGTACTCGACGTGGCGGTTGACATTCGCCGCAGTTCGCCACATTTCGGCAAATGGGTGGCTGTGCGTCTGTCCGCCGAGAACCATCGTCAAATATGGGTCCCGGAGGGTTTCGCCCACGGTTTCGTGGTGCTGAGCGAGTTCGCCGAATTCCTCTACAAAACCACCGACTACTACACCCCGTCCGCCGAGCGCAGCATTCGCTGGGACGATCCGGACCTGGCCATCGATTGGCAACTGGATGAAGCACCAAAACTGTCCCATAAAGATGAGGCCGCCGCGCTCTTCAAGGACGCTGACGTTTTTTCCTGAAACTCCGTCTGAATCTTCACCGCGCAAGCGTGCCTGACCCACGGCGCGCAGACTGCGCACGCAAGCCTAGGCATAATGCGCCTGTACCCACAGGCGCTCGATGCTCATGACTCCGACCCTCCCCCGCAGACCCCGCTGGCGCAGCCTGGCCCTGCTCGCGCTGTGCCTGGCGCCATTGCTGTGGCCGCTGGAGCATCTGGCCGAGCGTTACTACCGCAGCGAACTGGCCGGGCAGAACCGTCAGACCCTTGATCTTTACGTCGCCAACCTGCTGGGCACCCTGCACCGTTATGAAGTATTGCCGCAGATTCTCGGCGATCTTCCGGCCCTGCGAGCCGTCCTCGGCGCGCCCGACGATGCCGTCACCCAAGGCAACGCCAACCGTTTGTTGAAAAACATCAGCGCCCAGACCGGCGCCGAAGTCATGTACCTGATGGACACCACGGGCAAGACGCTGGCCGCGTCGAACTGGGACAAACACGACAGTTTCGTCGGGCGTAATTTTTCCTTTCGTCCGTACTTCAGCGAAGCCATGGCCGGGCGGCTCGGGCGTTTTTTCGGTTTGGGCACGACATCGGCCAAGCGCGGCTATTTCTTCGCCGCGGCCGTGCGTAACGGCGAAAAGATCATCGGCGTGCTGGTGGTCAAGGTTGACCTGGACCACACCGAAAGCCTCTGGGGCAAAACCCCGGAACAACTGCTGCTGACCGACCATAACGGCGTGGTCATTCTCACGTCGCGGCCCGAGTGGCGATTCCGTTCGACCCGCCCGTTGGGCGAAGAAGAAAGCAAGGCTATTACTGCGATTCAGCCTTATCCGACCCGTGATCCCAAACCATTGCGGCTCAATCCCAACGCCTGGCTGACACAAACCCAGTCCATCGCAGAAACCGGTTGGAACGTCAGCATCCTCGCCCCACGCACCCTGATCGATCGCCCGGTACGCACGGTCGTCGCCATTGGCGGCGCGACGTTGTTGGTGTTGATGCTGCTGCTGGGGCTGATGATGCAGCGCCGCCGCCATTACCTTGATCGAATCGCCTTCGAAGCCAAGGCCCGTCGCGAGCTGGAAGGCCGGGTAGCCGAGCGGACCAGCGACCTCGAAGGCCTCAACCGTCGACTGAAACAGGAAGTGCTGGAACGCGAACAGGCCCAGCAAGAGCTGGTTCGCGCTCAGGATGATCTGGTGCAGGCCGGCAAACTGTCGGCCCTTGGCACCATGTCGGCGAGCATCAGCCACGAATTGAATCAACCACTGGCAGCGATCCGCAGCTACGCAGAAAACGCCGAGGTGCTGCTCGATCATCAGCGCACCGACGATGCGCGCGGCAACCTCAAGTTGATCAGCGAACTGACCGGGCGCATGGCGTCGATCATCGCCCACTTGCGCGCTTTCGCCCGGCGCGATCGCCATGCCCCGGAAAGCGTCGCCTTGCAACCGGCGCTGGACGATGCGCTGGCGCTGCTGGCCAAGCGTCGACGCAGCATGGAAGTCGAGCTGATCCGCGACTTGCCGGCCGCCACCCTGTGGGTCGAGGCCGGGGAAACCCGTCTGCGCCAGGTGCTCGGCAATCTGCTGGCCAACGCCTTGGACGCCCTGACGGAAAAAGGCCCACCGCGTAAGCTCTGGTTGAGTGCCCAATCCACTGCCGACGGCGTCAATCTGTACATTCGCGACAATGGCCCCGGGTTCTGCCTGGAGGCACTTGGCCGCGCCAGCGAGCCCTTCTACACCACCAAAACCCGCACTCAGGGGCTTGGGTTAGGGCTGGCGATTTGCGAAACCCTGATGCGCGCCTTCGGTGGTGAACTGTCGTTCGCCAACCACAAGGAAGGTGGCGCCCTGATTACCCTGAAGTTGCGTGCAGGCGCACCGGGTGTGAGCCTGCAACCGTCCGAGGACCGAAGTGCATGACCATCGACAACCGCATCCAGGTCGTGCTGATCGACGACGATCCGCACCTGCGACAGGCCCTGAGCCAGACCCTGGACCTCGCCGGCCTGAAAATCCTGCCGCTCGCTGAAGCCAAGGGCCTGGCCGCGCAACTGGAACGCGACTGGCCCGGCGTGGTGGTCAGTGACATCCGCATGCCGGGCATGGACGGTCTCGAACTGCTGACTGAACTGCATGCCCAGGACCCGGAGCTGCCAGTGCTGCTGATCACCGGTCACGGCGATGTGCCGCTGGCGGTGCAAGCCATGCGCGCCGGGGCTTATGATTTTCTGGAAAAGCCCTTTGCCAGCGACGCCTTGCTCGACAGCGTGCGCCGCGCCCTGGCCCTGCGCCGGCTGGTGCTGGACAATCGCAGCCTGCGTCTGGCCCTGAGCGATCGCAATGAACTGAGCACCCGACTGGTCGGGCAATCGGCGCCGATGCTGCGCCTGCGCGAGCAGATCGGTGCATTGGCGGCGACCAAGGCCGATGTGCTGATCCTTGGCGAAACCGGCGCCGGTAAAGAAGTTGTCGCACGTGCATTGCACGATCTGTCTAGCCGTCGTAATGGTCCATTCGTAGCGATCAATGCCGGCGCCCTGGCCGAGTCGGTAGTAGAAAGCGAGCTGTTCGGTCACGAGCCCGGCGCCTTTACTGGTGCGCAAAAGCGTCGCATCGGCAAGTTCGAATTCGCCAATGGCGGCACGTTATTTCTTGATGAAATCGAAAGCATGAGCCTGGATGTGCAGGTGAAATTGCTGCGTTTGCTGCAAGAGCGGGTCGTCGAGCGCTTGGGCGGTAATCAGCTGATCCCGTTGGACATCCGCATCATCGCTGCGACCAAGGAAGACCTGCGTCAATCCGCCGATCAGGGCCGCTTCCGTGCCGACTTGTATTACCGCCTGAACGTCGCGCCACTGCGTATTCCGCCGCTGCGTGAGCGCGGCGAAGATGCGCTGATGCTGTTTCAGCATTTCGCCGACGAAGCCAGCGCTCGTCACGGTCTGCCACCCCACGAGTTGCAACCGGGACAACGCGCCCTGCTGCTGCGCCACACCTGGCCGGGCAATGTGCGGGAATTGCAGAACGCGGCCGAACGCTTTGCTCTGGGCCTGGAACTGGCCCTGGACAATAACGCAGCGGATGGCGCTGTCGGCATGGCGGTCGAAGTGGTCAGCGGCGGTCTCAGCGAACAAGTGGAAAACTTCGAGAAGAGCTTGATCGCCGCCGAACTGGCGCGTTCTCACAGCTCGGTGCGCAGCCTCGCCGAAGCCCTTGGCATCCCACGCAAGACCTTGCACGACAAACTGCGCAAACACGGGCTGAACTTCGCCGACGGTGGCAGCAGCCACACCGACGAACTCGATTGAGCTACCGTCAATTCATCATCTTCAAACAAGAGATCCGTGCATGAGCCGCGACAGCCGTCATCTGGAATCAGTCCTCCATCGCGACATTCCCCTTACCCGGGACATGGGCCTCAAAGTGCTCGATTGGCACGACCAGCAACTGCGCCTGCACTTGCCGCTGGAGGCCAACGTCAATCATAAAAGCACCATGTTCGGCGGTAGCCTGTATTGCGGCGCCGTGCTGGCCGGTTGGGGCTGGCTGCATTTGCGGTTGCGTGAAGACGGGGTTGAAGGCGGGCACATCGTGATCCACGAAGGACAGATCAGTTATCCGCTGCCGGTGACCATGGACGCGACGGCGATTTGCCATGCGCCGAGTGCGGTGGTGTGGAAGAAGTTTTTGGCGATGTATAAGCGGTATGGACGGGCGCGGTTGACGTTGCATTCGCGGATCGTCAATGCCGACAGTGATGACGATGCGGTGAAGTTTACGGGGCAGTACGTACTGCATCGGTAGGGCTGGAGAACCACCCCTCACCCTAACCCTCCCGAAACGTCGGACCGCCCCAAAGGGGCGAGGGGACTGACCGAGGTGTTTTCTGGAACTACATCGACCTGAAAGTCAGAGTCGAACTCAGGTTTGAAAAGCATAGAGATCGGCTCCCTTTCCCCTCTCCCCTCTGGGGCGGTCCGACGTTTCGGGAGGGCTGGGGTGAGGGGTGGCTCTTGAATCCGTACGATCAGCTCCGGGCCAACGCCAACAACTTCTCCCGCCATGCAGCCTTCGCCGGCAGCGCCAGGAAAAACTCATTCAACAACGATTCCCGCGCCGGATAACTGAACGGCGCACCGCTCAAATCCAGCACCTCACCGCCCGCTCCTTCCAGCACGCCTTGCGCCGCCGCCGTGTCCCACTGCGAAGTCGGCGCCAACCGCGGATAACAATCCGCCGCCCCTTCCGCCAACAAGCAGAACTTCAACGAACTGCCGATGTTGGCCAATTGCAACTCGCCCAGACTGTCGCTCAACCCGGCCAGCAGGCGCTCCTGCTCAGGGCTCGAATGCCGACGACTGGCGACCACGGTAAACGCCTCACCCTCAGCAGGAACCTCGCGAACCTGAATCGGCAAAGGCTGCGCGTCTTGATCGCCACGCCACGCGCCCAGCCCCGCACCACCGACGTAGAAGCGCCCGCTGGTCGGCATCGACACCACGCCAAACACCACTCGGCCTTGTTCGATCAGCGCAATGTTGACGGTAAATTCTTCGCTACCGGAGATGAACTCCTTGGTTCCGTCCAGTGGGTCCACCAGCCACCAACGCTGCCACCCGGCGCGCACGCTCTGGGGAATGTTGGCGTCTTCTTCGGACAGCACCGGGATGCTCGGGTCCAGCGCCGTCAGCCCGGCCAGGATCAGATGATGAGCGGCCATGTCGGCGGCCGTCACCGGGGAATCATCGGATTTTGCAGTCACGGCAACGTTGGCACGCCAAAACGGCAGAATCGCTTCACCGGCTTTCAGCGCCAGTTCAACCACAGGCGTCATCAACGGATGGGGGAAAATCATGGCTGGAACACTCCACGCTGAGTCAGTAGATCACGGGCCAGATACAGTGCTGCCAATGCACGGCCCTCAGTGAATCGCGGGTTCTGGGCCAGGGCCGACAACTCACGCAGGTTGATTTTGTCCACGCCCATCGGCTCGGGCTCATCGCCTTCAAGGCTTTCTTCGTACAGATCAGTGGCCAACACCACCTGGATCTTCTGGCTCATGTAACCGGGCGACAACGACAACTCAGTCAAATGCTCCAGTTGCCGCGCGCCGTACCCGGCCTCTTCCTTGAGCTCCCGCTCGGCCGCCGCCAGCACGTCCTCGCCCGGCTCGATCAAGCCTTTGGGCAAGGACAGCTCGTATTCATCGGTGCCGCCGCAATACTCTTCAACCAGCACCGCGTGGTCCGCATCCAGCATCGCCACGATCATCACCGCGCCATAACCGGCGCCCTTGCCCACCAGCCGCTCATACGTGCGCTCCACGCCATTGGAAAAGCGCAACTTCAGCTCTTCGACGCAGAACAAACGGCTGGTGGCGACGATCTCGCGGGCGAGGATGGTGGGTTTCTGGCGCATGAAAAGCTCCTTGGCGTGAACGCGTTACTATACCCGGCCTATCCTGATTGTTTACCTCGGATATCTTTTTTACCGCTGGAGAAGTTTTTTATGTCCCTGCTGCCCTGGCGCGACATCGACACCGTTCTGCTGGATATGGACGGCACGCTGCTGGACCTGCATTACGACAACCATTTCTGGATGGAACACCTGCCCCAGCGTTACGCCGAGTTGCACGGGGTGAGTCGGGCCATGGCCGAGATGGAATTGCAGCCGTTATTCGAACGCAACGCCGGCCAGTTGCAATGGTATTGCCTGGACTTCTGGAGCGACGAGCTCAAATTGCCGGTGCGCGAACTGAAACTGGAAACCGCGCACCTGATCGCCTTGCGACCGGATGCGGACACCTTTCTGGCCGCCATCAAACAAGCCGGCAAGCGCGTGGTGCTGATCACCAATGCACACCGCGATTCGCTGTCATTGAAACTGGAAAGAATCGAACTGGCGCCTTACTTCGAGCGGTTGATCAGCTCACATGATTACGGTTTCGCCAAGGAAAACCCGCAATTTTGGGATGCCTTGCAGGCGGATATCGGCTTTGATCCGGCGCGCAGTCTGTTTATCGACGATACCTTGCCGATCCTGCGCAGCGCGCGGAATTTTGGTGTGGCGCATTTGTTGGCCGTGAGTGAGCCGGACAGCCGTAAAGGTCCGAAGGACACGGCCGAGTTTGCGGCGGTGGGGGATTATCGAGAGTTGATTGCCGGGCTCTAGACCGCGTCGCCTGCTTCGCGAGCAGGCTCGCTCCCACACGGATCTGCGTCGTACACAAATAATGTGTTCACTGAAGATCAATGTGGGAGCGAGCCTGCTCGCGAAAGCGGTCTTGAGGCTTACTCAGGAATCCGCAACGACTGCCCCGGATAGATCTTGTTCACGTCCTTGAGCATCGGTTTGTTGGCCTCAAAGATTTTTTGATATTTGTTGGCATCGCCATAAACGCGCAAGGAAATCGCGCTGAGGGTGTCGCCTTTCACAACCGTTACAAACTTCGCGGCCACAGCCACTGGCCCGGTCACGGTGATCTGGTCATCCACACTACCGACACCGGCAATATTGCCCACCGCCAGCAGGATTTTTTCCTTCTCTTCCTGACTGCCGACTTCGCCGGTCACGGTGACCTTGTCGCCATCCACCGTCGCCTGCACATTCGGGCTACCCAGGCCGACCTTGCTGATATGTTCCTTCAACTGCTCGCTGGCATTGGCGTTGCCTGGCGTCAGCAGATCGATAAGTTTTTCGCCTGCTTCTTTCACAAAGCTAAAAATACTCATGGTGCGCTCTCCTTGGGTTTTGGGTTCCAGACGCAAAAGACTAGACCAAGGTTGCAATACACGGTTCCAACCCGACCAATGACGCCGCTTCCCCCCAAGCGCTAGAATCCGAGCCTTCCCGCGCCCTGGAGCGAAGATGGACATCAAGCAACTTAAATTCCTCATCGCCCTCGACGAAACCCGGCATTTCGGCCAGGCCGCTGCGCGTTGTCACATCACCCAGCCGACCCTGTCCATGCGCCTGCGCAGCCTCGAAGAAGAACTCGAGTTGCCGCTGGTCAATCGCGGTCAGCGCTTCGAAGGATTCACCGCACCGGGTGAACGGGTGCTGGCCTGGGCGCGCACCGTGTTGGCGGCCTACGACGGTTTGCAGGCCGAGGCGGCTGCCTGTCGCGGCAATCTGGTCGGTACGTTGCGTCTGGGCGTGGTGCCGCTATCGAGCTTCGATCCGCTGCCGCTGATGCAACGCTTGCACGCCGAACACCCAAACCTGCGCTTCGAACTCTCGGCCTTGAGTTCTGAACAGATCCTCGAACAACTGGCGAACAATCGTCTGGATCTGGGCGTGTCGTACCTGGAGCGACTGGACGGCGAACGCTTCGATTCCCTGGCGTTCAGCGAAACCCGCATGGGCCTGCTCTATGATCAGCGTTTCTTCAGTTTCGGCGAGGCGCCGCTGAGTTGGGAGTCCCTGATCGAACTGCCGCTGGGCATGCTCACCAGCGGCATGCATTTTCGGCAGTCCATCGACCACAACTTCCACAGTCGTGGCCTCACTCCGCAGCCGTTGCTGCAAACCGATGCCGTCCACCAATTGTTACAAGCGGTGCACGGTGGATTCTGCTGCGCCGTGATGCCGCTGGACGGAGGCCTGGAAAAACTCACCGATCATTTGCGCCTGCAACCCATCGAAAATGCCCAGACCGTCGCCCGGCTGGGGCTGATCATGCGTCGCAGCGCCCCACGTTCGGCGCTCGCGGAAGCCTGTTTCGCGATTCTTCAGCAATCGCCGCCGAGCTCTTGATCGACGCCATCTATCGGTAGATCAGTATTAGCGATTAGACGCGACAAGTTGACGCGCCTAGGCTTAAAGCAGCCCAAACCGTCGGTGATACCTCATGAACGCCAAGCGCCCTGCCTGCGCGGCGCCAGCCCTCGAAACGCCAGCGCCCGCCGCAAGCCAGACGTACAGTTACTGCGACCTTCAAGACACCGAATCAGCCAGCACCGCGCTGGCCGAAGAAGTCGCGTTGGCGATCGCCTATAACGGCATCAGTCAGGCGGTCATGTTGGTGACGCCGACCGACCTTGAAGACTTCATCGTCGGCTTCAGCCTCGGCAGCGGCATCATCGAAGACGCTTCCGACATTTATGACCTGCAACTCAGCGGCTCGGGTTCAGCGCAATACGCGCAAGTGACCATCGCCAACCGCGCCTTCTGGAACCTCAAGCAACAGCGTCGGCAAATGGCCGGCACCAGCGGTTGCGGACTCTGCGGCGTGGAAGCGGTGGAACAGGCACTGCCAGATCTCAAGGTGTTGCCCGGCGCACCCTTGCCGCCCGCCGAATGGCTCGATGGTTTGCGTCAGCGCATCGGGGCGTTTCAGCCTCTTGGCCAGTACTCCGGTGCGGTGCACGCCGCCGTGTTTATGAACAGTCAGGGCCAATTGCTGCTGGGCCGCGAAGACATCGGCCGCCACAATGCCCTCGACAAGCTGATCGGCGGGCTGATTCGCCAGAAGATCCCGACCACCGGCGGGCTGGTGATTGTCACCAGCCGTTGCAGCCTCGAATTGATCCAGAAAGTGTTGCGCGCAGGTATCCAGACCCTGGTCAGCCTGTCGTCGCCCACGGGCCTAGCCGTGCAATGGGCCCGTCGCCACAACCTCAATCTCATCCACCTGCCGCAGAAAAATGCGCCGCGGGTCTACAGCCCTGCGACGGAGAACCAAGCGTGACCCAACATCAACAAGCCGACCAGAAACCCGTTCCGCGCTATAAGCCCTACAAAGGCCCGGCCGGTGGCTGGGGCGCGCTGGCCAGCGTTGCCCGGGCCTGGTTGACCAGCGACAACGCGCTGAAAAACCTGCGCATGATGCTCAAAACCAACAAGAACGGCGGGTTCGACTGCCCCGGTTGTGCCTGGGGCGACTCCAAGGAAGCCGGCATGGTGGCGTTCTGCGAGAACGGCGCCAAAGCAGTGAACTGGGAAGCGACCAAACGCCGTGTCGACGGTGCGTTCTTTGCCAAGCACAGCGTCAGTTCGTTGCTGGAACAAAGTGACTATTGGCTGGAGTATCAGGGTCGTCTGACCGAGCCATTGAGCTATGACGCAGAAACCGATCGCTACAAGCCGATCAGTTGGGAAGCTGCGTTCTCCTTGATCGCCAAACATTTGCAGGGCCTGTCGAGCCCGGATCAGGCCGAGTTCTACACCTCTGGCCGCGCCAGCAACGAAGCGGCGTACCTGTATCAATTGTTCGTGCGTGCCTATGGCACCAATAACTTCCCCGATTGCTCGAACATGTGCCACGAGGCCAGCGGTGTGGCCATGGCGCAAAGTATCGGCGTCGGCAAAGGCACCGTCACCTTCGACGACTTCGAACACGCCGACGCGATTTTTGTCTGGGGGCAGAACCCTGGCACCAACCACCCACGGATGCTCGAACCGTTGCGCGAAGCGGTGAAACGCGGCGCTCAGGTGGTCTGCATCAACCCTTTGAAGGAGCGCGGCCTGGAACGCTTCCAGCACCCGCAACACCCGATCGAAATGCTCACCAACAGCGACAAGCCGACCAACACCGCGTACTTCCGTCCGGCATTGGGCGGCGACATGGCGATCATGCGCGGCATGGCCAAGTTCCTGCTGCAGTGGGAGCGTGACGCACAGAAGGCGGGTGAGCCTGCCGTATTCGACCACGACTTTCTCAATGAACACAGTGTCAACGTGCTGGAATACCTGGGCATCGTCGACGACACCTCGTGGGAGCAGATCGTCGAACAATCCGGACTGACGCTGGTTGAAATCGAGCAAGCGGCGCAGATGTACGCCAAAGGCAAGAACGTGATCATGTGCTGGGCGATGGGCATCACACAGCATCGCCATTCGGTGGCGACCATCCAGGAAATCGCCAACCTGATGTTGCTGCGCGGCAACATCGGCCGGCCCGGCGCCGGTCTGTGCCCGGTGCGCGGCCACAGTAACGTGCAGGGCGACCGGACCATGGGCATCAACGAGCGTCCGCCGGTGGCGTTCCTCGACTCCCTGGAGCGTCGCTTCAAGTTCAAGGCGCCACGTGAAAACGGTCACAACGTGGTCGAGGCAATCCATGCCATGGCCGACGGCCGCGCGAAAGTCTTTATCGGTCTGGGCGGCAACTTCGCCCAAGCCACTCCGGACAGCTCACGGACCTTCCAGGCCCTGAGCAACTGCGACCTGACCGTACAAATCAGTACCAAGCTCAACCGCAGTCATTTGGCACACGGTAAAGAGGCGCTGATCCTGCCGTGCCTGGGCCGCACCGACATCGATATCCAGACTGAAGGCCCGCAAGCGGTGACCGTCGAAGACTCGTTCAGCATGGTTCACGCCTCCAACGGCCAGTTACAGCCGCTGTCGAACCAGATGCGCTCTGAGCCATCGATCATTGCCGGCATCGCCGCCGCGACCCTGGGCAGCAAACCGGTGGACTGGAACTGGCTGGTGGCCGATTACCGGCGCATCCGCGACCTGATCGCCGACACCATTGTGGGTTTCAAGGACTTCAACGAGAAGATCCAGAACCCGGGCGGGTTCTACCTCGGCAACAGCGCCGGTGCTCGCCGCTGGAATACCGCGTCGGGGCGCGCCAATTTCCGTCCGAACGTCCTGCCTAAAGATCTGGTGCACGAACGCACCCGCGCCACCGGCGTATTGCCGGACCTGATCATGCAGTCGATGCGCTCTCACGATCAGTACAACACCACGATTTATGGGCTTGATGACCGCTATCGCGGCGTGAAAGGTCAGCGTGATGTGTTGTTCGTCAACGAAGCCGACATCATTCGCCTGGGGTTCAAGCCGGGGCAGAAGGCTGACATCGTTTCGATCTGGGATGATGGCCGTGTGCGCCGGGTGAAGGGCTTTACGCTGCTGGCGTTTGATATCCCTGCCGGGCAAGCGGCGGCTTACTACCCGGAAGTGAATCCGCTGGTGCCGCTGGAAAGCATCGGGGATGGCAGCCATACGCCGACATCGAAGTTTGTGGCGATCCGGTTGGAAGCGGCGAGTGAAACCGGGTTGATTATGGCCAAGTCGGCTTGACGCGGCAGCAGGTCAGTCCCCTTCGCGAGCAGGCTCGCTCCCACATTTGATCTGCGTTGAACACAAATCCACTGTGGGAGCGAGCCTGCTCGCGAAAGCGGTGGACCATTCAACGAATCTTCCGGATCAATACTTTCCAAACGCCCACAAAAAAGGCCGTTTTGCATGAAAACGGCCTATCCGAAGTAGCTAAAGACCGGCGAAAAATACTTAAGTTCCGGCTAAAAAACAGTAACTTATAGAAATGTGCTCAAGTCGTGTTACTCGTCGGATTTCGATTGTCACGACCATGACACAGCCTCAGGATCGCGCCGTCATCCCCTTGAGGTTCCTCTATGAAGTTCTCCTCGATTCTCTTGTTGTCCCTTGGCCTGGTCAGTGGCTTCGCTTCTGCTGGCGGCACCACCGAAGCTGGTGTGGGCGGCGCATTGGGCGGGGTTCTGGGCTCGGTCGTCGGTCAGTCATTAGGCGGCAGTACAGGTTCCACCATTGGCGCAGCCCTGGGCGGCGCGGGTGGTAGCGCAGTTGGCGCAGACAAACACAGCCGTGGCGAAGCCGCCATTGGCGGTGCGTTGGGCGCAGCAGGCGGTAACGTGGTCGGCCGCAGCATGGGCGGCACCACCGGCAGCCTGATCGGTTCCGCAGCCGGCGGCGGCGCCGGTGGCGCGCTGGGTAACTACATGGGCAACAAGAGTAATGACGACGATGATGATCGTCGTTCCTATCGTGGTGGCCATGGTGATCGTCGTTACTACCGTGACGACCATCCGGGGCGTGGTCATGCCTATGGCCACCGCAAGCATCACCATCGCTATCGCGACTGAGGCTTGAATCGCCTCGCTTGCCGATGCATCAAAAAATCGCAGCCCAAGGGCTGCGATTTTTTTTGCCCGTCAAACCACCAACCGCTCCAGCGCCCCGCGCAACCCGGCAGGAATCGCCACCGGCTGATTCGATGCCCGGTCCACAAACACATGCACGAAACGCCCCGCCGCGCAGGCTTCATCCTCCCCGACCTTGAACACCGCCAATTCATACTGCACCGAGCTGTTACCCAACTTGCCCACCCGCAAACCGATCTCGACCCGGTCGGGGAAGGCAATGGAAGCAAAGTAGTCACAGGCCGAACTCACCACAAAACCCACCACCTCGCCGTCATGGATATCCAGACCGCCGACTTCGATCAGGTAGGTGTTCACCGCTGTGTCAAAGAAGCTGTAATAGGTCACGTTGTTGACGTGACCATAGGCGTCGTTGTCGTGCCAGCGGGTGGTGATGGGTTGGAAGTGGGGATAGTCGGTGCGTTGAGTCATGGGTTCTCGCCTTGAGGATCGTTCCCACGCTCTGCGTGGGAATGCAGCCTGGGACGCTCCGCGTCCCAACAGCGGACGCAGAGCGTCCATGGAGGCGTTCCCACGCGGACGGTTCGACGCCTCGACATGGGAACGATCGAACAGGTGAAGTCTACCGATCCGCAAACCCTTTACCCACCGCCGCCAACTCCCCAATTAACCGCGCCGGGGTCCATTGATCACCCTGCTTCGTCTCAAGCGCCAGCAACCGTTGGTGAATATCCGCCAGCCCTTGCTGATCCGCCCAGGCCATCGGCCCTCCCTTGTCCGCCGGGAAGCCGTAACCGTTGAGGTACACCAGATCGATATCGTGCGCCGACTCGGCGATGCCTTCCTGAAGAATCTTCGCACCCTCGTTGACCAGTGCCAGCAAGCAGCGCTCCAGAATCTCCTCGGGGCTTATCTCGCGACGCTGGAAGCCCAACTCTTCGCTAACCTTCAGCACCAGCGCATCGACTTCAACATCGTGCTCAGCCTGGCGACTACCCGGCTCATAGTGGTAATAGCCATTGCCACTCTTTTGACCGAAACGACCCAACTCGCACAGACGATTGTCCACCTGAACTTCAGGCGCATCCTGCCCTTCGCCGGCCAACTGCCGAGCGCGCCACTCCAGATCGATGCCGACCACGTCGTACATGCGGAACGGCCCCATGGCGAAACCAAAACCTTGCAGTGCCGCATCGACCTGATAGGGATAAGCGCCTTCGAGCAACATCTTGCGCGCTTCGAGCGTATACGGATGCAGCATGCGATTGCCGATGAAACCGTGGCAATTGCCCGACACCACGCTGACCTTGCCCATGCGCTTGCCCAGTGCCAGAGCAGCCTCAAGCACCACCGGTAAAGTCTGGGCACCGCGAACGACTTCCAGCAGTTTCATGATGTGCGCCGGGCTGAAGAAGTGCAGGCCCAAGACCTGTTGCGGACGGCGAGTAGCCGCAGCGATGGCATCGATATCCAGCGCCGAGGTATTGCTGGCCAGAATGGCTTCGGGTTTGAGCAGACCGTCCAGCTCACGGAAGATTTTCTGCTTGAGCTCGAGGTTTTCGTACACCGCTTCAATGACCAGATCGACATCGCAGATCGCCGCGTAGTCAGCAGCCGCCGTGACCCGTGCAATGCGAGCGTCCGCCTCGGCCTGATCGATCCGTCCCTGATGCACGTTGTGGGCGAAGGTGTCCGCCACGGAAGCCAGCGCCTGTTCAAGCATCTGTGGATTGTTATCGACCCACTGCACCGGGACGCCGGCGTTGGCCAGGCACATGACAATGCCACGGCCCATGGTGCCGGCGCCAATGACGGCGGCGCGCTGAATATTGAACGGTGTCTGGCTCATAGTTGTTCTCTTGTTGGCGATCCAAAGACAGCCTTCACCATAGTCAGCCACCGCGCATTTTTGAAATTTATTCCTGTGATGAGCAACATTCAGCGGATGGATCTACGCCGGCAAGTGCGCCTCGGCCCACGTCCGGACTTCGGCATATGGATAATCCTCCAGCGCCGCAAACCCGGAAATCGACCGTGCCTTGAGCTTGGTGAACAGCGGCACGCCGATGCCGCATAAAAACCGCGTCACGCGTTCAGCCGACGGAACGTTGCCGGTGTGCTGCTCATGCCTGTGGATAAAATCACCGCACAACGCCTCGAAGGTTTTATCCACAAGCGCCGGTAATTCCGGTGGCGCCGGCAATCGCGCCACATCCCCGTGACACACCGAACAATGCCCGCACTGCTGCGGCGCGTTTTCATCGCCGAAGTACTCGGCCAGGCGATAACCCAGGCAATGGTCCGTGGCGAACAGATCCAGCATGGCGTGAATCCGTGCGATCTCAGTTTGTTCGTGGCGGGTGAAGTAGGCGTGCAACTCTTCGCTCAGGGCTTGGGCATCAAAGTCCGTTTGCAGCAGGCTGTAGACCTCGGTCATCTGCTTGCTTTCAAGCTCGACCCAGCCCTTTTCCTGGAAATAATCCAGCGCCTTTACCACGCGATTACGCTCGGCCTGATGCTGCTCATACAGCGCATCGAAATTCACCGTGGCCCAGGTCCGTGCGCGACTGGAGGTCTGGATGATCGCCGCGACGAAGTCCTTGCGCTCACCCTCGAAGCGGGCCAGCAAGGCCTCGGGTTCCTGCAAGTATTTGAAGCGGTATTCGGCGTAATAGGCGTAGCGCGGGGCGATGATCCCGCGCAGTTCCAACTGCACCAGTAAGGTCTTGAGCGGCAATTGGCGGATGTTGCTTTGGTCCGCCAGCGGCCCCAACAGAAACTCCCACTGCCCCTCGGGCGCGGCGGCTTGCAACTCGTCGAGCACATAGCGGATGCCATCCAGCTCAGGCGTGTCGCCGTAGACGAAGTTTTCCAGCACGTTGAGGCTGTCGCGGTTGGCCAATACCAGGCAGTCGGACGGCTGCCCGTCACGCCCGGCGCGGCCGATTTCCTGGCTGTAGTTTTCGATGGATTTGGGCAGGTCGAAATGCACTACGTTGCGGATGTCGCTCTTGTCGATGCCCATGCCGAACGCGATGGTGGCGACGATGCAATTGGACTGCCCACCCATGAATCGGCGCTGGATTGCTTCGCGTTGTTCGTGGGGCAGACCAGCGTGATAGGCCTCGGCCTGAATACCGTTGCGGGCCAGATGTTCGGCAATGTGCTCGGCGGTTTTCTGCAGGGTGACGTAGACAATGCTCGGCTGGTCGGGACGCTGGCTCATCCATTCAACCAGGCGTCGTCGCTTGTCCTGCCCGCGCACCGGCTCCACCAACAGATTGAGGTTCGGACGATAGAAACCGGTGGTCACCACATCGTCGGGGGCAATGGCGAACTTGGCCTCCATGTCGGCGATCACTTTGGGTGTCGCGGTGGCGGTCAGCAGCAGCGCCTGAGGGATGTTGAACTGGCGCTGATAGTCGGGGAGCTTGAGGTAGTCGGGGCGAAAGTTGTGGCCCCACTCCGAGATACAGTGCGCCTCGTCCACCACCAGCAGCGAGATCGGCACCTGCTGCAAGAAATTACGGAAACGCTCGTTCTTCAAGCGTTCCACGGAGATCATCAAAATCTTCAGCTCGCCAGACTTGGCCCGAGCCATCACATCGCTGGCGTCATCGCGGCTCTGGGCCGAATCGATACTGCCTGCTGCGATGCCGTGGCGCTGAAGGAACGCCAGTTGATCCTGCATCAACGCCAGCAGCGGCGAGACCACCAGCGTAAGGTGCGGCAGCAGCAAGGCCGGTAATTGATAACAAAGGGACTTGCCCGAGCCGGTGGGGAAAATCGCCGCCACCGAGCGCCCGGCCAACACCGCGCTGACCGTCGCCTCCTGGCCGGGCCGAAACTGTGGAAAACCGAAAACCTGTTCCAGGGTGTTGTGCATAAGCTGTCACTCCGTTGACCGCTGCGAAGCCCAAAGCCTAGCCGGCAAACGCAGCGAGTCGAGAAAAGGTCGGGGACCAAAACGATACGGGATGATACAGCTTCGAACGATCGTCAGCAGACGATGAGGCTACGGCACCAGCACCGCCACCCGCAGCTGCTCATTCAGCGCCTGCTCATGAAACACCTGGCTCTTGCTCGCCCAAATGGCGTGGGCCGGGCTGATTTCGCCGGTGAACGCCGCCGCCAACTGACGCAAATCAGCGACGCTTCGCACGCGGGGGCAGAAGGGTTCACCGTCGCAGTTCTGGCTGGCGCTGCGGTAGGCGGTCAGCAGCCGGTCCCACAGCCCGTCACGCACTTGCCTGACCGACTTGAGCTTCACATCCTGCACGCCCAGTCGTTGTTTCAGGCTCTGTTCGTCCAGCGCTTCGCTGGCCAGTAACGCCTTGCCGAACATCAGCACTTCAGCACGCAAAGCGGTGTCCATGCTCGCCTGACTGGTCAGCGCATCCGGCCAACCGGTGCGATCCATGGTGGCCAGGACCATCGAGTTACCGGTGTCAGCAGCATCTGCGGCGCGACAAATTCCGGCCCACAGCAACAAAATCGAGGCCATACGTAGCCATTGCATACTTAATTCCCTTTAAGCGTTGGACGGACGTTTCGAAACGTCCTACTGATTCTGGCGCGCACCATACAGTGGTTTGATGCGTTGCGCCTGACAAACCCGTAGGAAATTTGCCGTCTAAGGGTTTAGGCGTAAAAACCTTGGGAAACGCGTAGGTTCGGTCCGAAAAGGCGGGTAAAACCCCTACAAAACCTGTCCATTGCGGCCGTATTGCCGCGCGGCGCCGTGCCCTTCTATAGTCTGCGGCGCGGCTGAAAACAGTGTCTCGGCCTGCCGGGAGCCACCTCCCGATTTCGCACAGGACGAACCTCGATGCTTACAGAACGCTATCGCCCGCTCAAATCCCGCTACAGCGACACCCCCGTGCTGGTCATCGACACAGAAGCCGACCCTCACGAAATCCTCGACGCCGCCCGCCAACGCATCCGCGCCGCCAGCGAACTGCTCGAAACGCTGTATTGCCTGTGCTTCAAACAGGCGGATGCGAGCGATATTCCCAACATCGTCAATGCGCTGTACCTGCTGACGCAGGATGGTAGCGAATTGCTCGACATCGCCCGGCAACGACTGCCGAAAATCACAGCAGGTTAATGCCCGGGCGAAAATCCCTGTGGGAGCCGGGCTTGCCCGCGATGAACGATAACGCGGTGCACCTGATAACGATCAAACGAGAGAGTTTTCGGCCGGGGATAAGTCCGTAGGCAACGCCCTATCAAAGCTTCATCCCGGTCCTACAACCGAAGGCACCCTTGTCGACTATCGCCGACCGGCGACTCGCACCTATAGTCGGACTGTCGCTGCCAATTCAGCGACTCGGGCTTGGTCACTCGATGGAATACATAAACGCGTCCGTTGTATGCTGCCGGCACCTCAAGTGTCTGCACGCTATATGGTGGCTGTGTTTGGGACGCCTTATGGCGTGCCGGTCTTATGTATTCCTCCGGCTGACCAACCCGAACACAGTCCGCCTCCATCGCTTGGTCACGATGGTGGTGGTTTCATCTGATGCATTTGAGAATACATAAAATGAATAAATTGAACCCGTTCCCCGATCGCTACCGCCCCCTCCAAACGAACCTCACCGATTCCCCACCCCTGATCATCGACACAGAAGCCAATCCGCAAGACATCCTCGAAGCCGCCCTCCAGCGCATCCGAGCCTCCGGCGACCTGCTCAAAACCCTACATTGCCAATGCTTCAAAAACGGTGACGTGGAAGACATCCCGCATATCACCCACGCCCTCTACCTGTTGACTCAGGACGGCTGCGACCTACTGAAAGTCGCCCAACAACGCATGATGGGCTGGAAAGCACCAACCTGACGTTGAGCGAAGATCGTTCCCACGCTGCGTGGGAACGATCAAAACCCTGGGATAACCTTGAGCAAATTTTTTGATGAGCTGATGGAAAGCGTGCAACAAATGAACGAGATCGTACGAGGTGAACGCCAGCCTTCCCGCGAACTCCATGCTTGCAGCTCTGATCGACATCCAACACATCGCAAGATCAGGCTTAATCCGCCTCACGAAATGGCCCTAAACAGAAGACGCCCCATGAACCTCGCCCCCAACTTCCCCGACGACCACGCCATGCACCTGCTCATGCAGCTGCTGCACGAAGAGCTCGGCCTGCCTGAACGCAAAACCATCAGCCTCACCACCTCGATCAACTTCGACCTGGGCTGCGATGGCGCGGACGCTCGGCATCTGATGGAAGCCTTGGAAGAACAATTCACCATCGACTTCATCGACTACGACGCTTATCGGTATTTCCAGCCCGAAGGCTTTGACGTATTCCTCAAGCGCCGGGCCAAGGGGCGTGGCGATAAGGCCCCGCTGACTATCGGAATGATTTACCAAGCGATCAAGTTGCAACGGTGGGATACACAGGAATTGGAAGGCATTTAACCGAATGCGTAAGTGCCATTATTCTGGTCGTTTAGCGCCTTTTCGGCTGGAATAATGGCAATTATGGTGTCCCTGACAGCCTGGATCGCGCCCATAAAAAAAGCCGCCCCAAAGGGCGGCTTTCTCATTCCATCAAACCAACACTTACAACTTAGGCCCAGCAGCCTTGATCGCGTCGCTCACTTCAAACTTCTTGAAGTTCTCAACAAACAACCCAGCCAGTGCTTTAGCAGCTTCATCATAAGCAGCCTTGTCAGCCCAGGTGTTACGTGGGTTCAACAGGCCAGTTTCAACGCCTGGTACGGCCAATGGCACGTCGAGGTTGATGGTGTCGAGGTGCTCGGTTTCAACGCCGATCAACGCGCCGCTCTGGATCGCTGCGATCACGCCGCGAGTGGTCGGGATGTTGAAGCGTTTGCCGACGCCGTAGCCACCGCCGGTCCAGCCGGTGTTGACCAGGTAGACCTTGGAGCCGAAGCCGCGGATGCGCTTGATCAGCAGTTCTGCGTATTCGCCAGCCGGACGCGGGAAGAACGGTGCGCCGAAGCAGGTGGAGAAAGTCGACTTGATGCCGCTGCCGGAACCCATTTCGGTCGAGCCCACCAGTGCGGTGTAGCCGGACAGGAAGTGGTAGGCCGCTTGTTCTTCGCTGAGGATCGACACTGGCGGCAGCACGCCGGTCAGGTCGCAGGTCAGGAAGATCACAGCGTTTGGCTCACCACCGAGGTTCTTCTCGGAACGCTTGGCGACGTGTTCCAGCGGGTAGGCGGCGCGGCTGTTCTGGGTCAGGCTGACATCGGCGTAATCGGCGTGCTTGGCGTCATCGATAACGACGTTTTCCAGGACTGCGCCGTGCTTGATGGCTTTCCAGATGACCGGCTCGTTCTTCTCAGACAGGTCGATGCACTTGGCGTAGCAGCCGCCTTCGATGTTGAAGACAACGCCTTCACCCCAGCCGTGCTCGTCGTCACCGATCAGGTAACGGCTTTCATCGGCGGACAGGGTGGTTTTGCCGGTGCCGGACAGACCGAAGAACAGGGTCACGTCGCCCGCTTCGCCGATGTTGGCGGCGCAGTGCATTGGGAGCACGTCGGCAGCTGGCAGCAGGTAGTTCTGCACCGAGAACATGGCTTTCTTCATTTCACCGGCGTAACGCATGCCGGCGATCAGCACTTTCTTCTGAGCGAAGTTGAGGATCACGCAACCGTCGGAGTTGGTGCCGTCACGCTCTGGCACGCATTCGAAGTTGGCAACGTTGAGCACTTGCCACTCATCACGGCCAGCCGGGTTGTACTTTTCCGGGTTGATGAACAGGCAACGGCCAAACAGGTTCTGCCAGGCAGTCTGGGTGGTCATCTTCACGGCCAGGTAGTGGTCTTCGGACGCACCTACATGCACGTGGGAAACGAAATGCTCTTGCGCGTTGTTGAACGCTTCAACGCGGTCCCACAGGGCATCGAACTTGTCGGCCGGGAACTTGCGGTTGATCGGGCCCCAGGCGATGGAAGCCGAAGTGGACGGCTCGTCAACGATGAAACGATCGACTGGCGAGCGGCCGGTGCGGTGACCGGTGCGAACAGTCAGCGCGCCGGTATCGGCAAGCTCGCCCTCACCGCGACTCAGAGCTTCTTTTACCAGATCATCAACACTCAGATCGGTGTACACGGCGTTATTGGCTTGCGTCATGAGATTCCCCGTCGGCCAGTGGCCGAGTGTGCTCCAAACGTTTTGTAGTAGAAAGTCGTGCACTACTACCGCGACAAAAAGTGGGCCGGATTATGCCAGAAAAGCCCAAAAATAGTAGGGCCCTCCCGTCAGAACGGCGTTATTCCGGCACAAACCAGTGAATTTACCTGCGCTGAACCGTTTTAGTGACGGGTATCTGACGGCGTATCGACACCCGCTCCAGCGAATAATTGAGCGATATCGGCAGCGTCAAACAGGTAGCGTTCGTTGCAGAACTGACAGTCAATCTCAATATTGCCACCGTGTTCGATCACGAGTGACTGAGCATCTTCCAGACCCAAACTGACCAGCGCATTGGCAGAACGTTCGCGAGAGCAGCTGCAACGGAAGCGCAGTTTCTGCACATCGAACAGACGAACCTGCTCTTCGTGGTAGAGACGATGGAGGACGGTTTCGTTGTCCAGGCTCAGCAATTCATCAGCGGTCAGGGTGCTGCCCAGCGCGGTGATGTGCTGCCAGCTGGCGGCGCGTTCTTCTTCGTCTTTCAAACGATCAGCAGGCAGTTGTTGCAACAACAGGCCACGGGCGCGACGGCCATCGGCGTACAACCAGAAACGCGTGCCGACTTGTTGGGACATCACGAAGTAGTTAGTGAAGCACTCCGACAGGGTTTCGCCATCGAGGTCGACGATGCCCTGGTAACGCTGGCCTTGGGTCGGGTCGACGGTCAGCGCCAATACGCCGTTGGGCATCAGGTCGGCGAGGGTCGCGTCGGGGGCGATCTGGTCGGCTTCGTATCGGGCCAGGCCGCGAATTTCGCGCTCGCTGGAGCACTCGATCATCAGCAGCGGGATCGGGCCTTCGGAACGGGCCTGGAGAATCAGCAAGCCATCGAACTTCAAGGTGCCGACCAACAACGACGCCGCCGCCATCAGCTCGCCGAGCAGTTGTGCAACCGGCTCCGGGTACGGGTGTTTAGCGAGGACTTCGGCGTAGCTACGCTCCAACGCAACCAGCTCGCCGCGGGTGTCGCTGTCATCGAAGATGAAGCGTTGGGTGTAGTCGGTATCCGGTAAATCGGTCATAGGTCTGGGTATCTGAAGTAATGACAAAATGATTTGAAACAGCGAGAAAATGCGCCTCTGCAGCACCATTTGTGTGCACGATGTTCGGCCATGGGAGGCATTTTATGAACAATCCGGGTTTGTTCCAAGCAAGGTGGAACCTCCGCCGGTTGGCTGATGCAATTTCTTACCTCTGACGCTGCTGGCCTTCTGGTTATGGCCTACGGGTCAGAAGCTGTGTGTGGTTTTCGACGAGTGGCGCTTTCACCCATCCAACGCGCTGCTGGCGATTAACCCGATATGGCTACACGTTTGGGCAATTGCAACACAGAAGCAACTGACTACTCGTCGTTACTGCTTCCACGAAACTTGAACAGATCCCGTCGCTGCTTCTTGCTCGGTTTGCCATCGGTGCTCACGCCCAGCGAACCGGCCTTACGCATGGCCGCAGCCGCCTCGCGCTTGGCGATGCTGGCGTCGGTTTCGGCGTAGAGCGCCTGAGCCTCTGGCGCACCACGGCGTACGATCGACAACGCCTGAACCACCACCGTGCGCTCCTCGAACCCTGTGCGAATCTGAAACTCGTCGCCGATCCTCGGTTCCTTTCCCGGTTTGCAGCGCTCGCCCCGGCAGTGCACCTTGCCGCTTTCAATCGCCGCCTTGGCCAAGGCACGTGTTTTATAAAAACGCGCGGCCCACAACCATTTATCGAGACGGACTTTGTCGTCCTCTTCCTGTTTTTGTGCCACTTGAATTCCTCTCTCCGCCAATAGTCGGAACTGTACTACCGTTTCTGTCGGGCGCAATAACTCGGACCTCCAGCTAGAATGCGAACTTGGCCGGATCACCGGCATGGAGTGATCGAGTGACTACATTTCCGTCATCATTGACCTCGCCTCAGGGCGGGTGCCAGGGTTGTCAGCAAAGCGAGCCACTGGGCTTCGATTTTGCCTTCGCCTACCAGCCGATCGTTGATTTGCGAGACCAGTCGATTTTTGCCCACGAAGCATTGGTACGCGGCCTGGCCGGTGAAGGTGCGCTGTCGGTGCTCGATCAGATCACCGAGGACAACCGCTACCGTTTCGACCAGCTCTGCCGGACGCGAGCCATTGAAGGGGCGGCGAATCTAGGGATGCAGACACTCCTGTCGATCAACTTCATGCCCAACGCCGTGTACCGCCCGGAACTGTGTATTCGCAGCACGCTGGAAGCAGCGAGAAAACACAACTTCCCCATCGACCGGTTGATTTTCGAAACCCTGGAAAGCCAGCACGTAGATAACTATCGCCATTTGACCAATATTCTGCGTGAATACCGCGAATTCGGCTTCAAGACTGCCATCGACGATTTCGGCGCGGGCTACTCGGGGCTCAATCTGCTCGCTGACTTCCAACCGGACCTGATCAAACTCGACATGGCACTGATCCGCGATGTCGACCGTGATCGTGTCCGTCAGGCTATCGTTCGAGGGATTGTCACAATCTGTGCGGAGCTGAACGTTACAGTCATTGCCGAAGGGATCGAAAGCGCCGGAGAACGGGACTTCCTGGCGGACTGTGGAATTTTTCTGATGCAAGGTTACTGGTTCGCCAAACCTGCATTCAAAGCGTTGGCTCAGGTAACGCCTGAGGCCTGGACGCGTTAATCGCCGGTTTTTCCTATTGAAGACATTTGACCATTTGACCGTTGTCGGTCTGCGCGAGTGGGTGGCGCTCCCGGATTTGGGAGTCGCGGGCCTGCGCGCAAAAATCGACACCGGCGCCAGCACCTCCAGCCTGCATGCCACCGATATACAACCGTTCGAGCGCGACGGGGAACAGTGGGTGCGTTTTACTGCTCACTTGGGCACGGTGGTGCAACTGCGTCATCGTCGCTGCGAAGCCCCCCTGGTGACGATGAAAACCATCAAAAGCTCCAATGGCCACGCGCAGATGCGTTACGTGGTCAGCACCACCCTGGCCCTCGGTGATCGGGTCTGGCGGGTCGAGTTCACCCTCGCCTGCCGCAAGTCCATGCGTTATCGCCTGTTACTCGGTTCCAAAGCCTTGATCGACGGCCAATTGGTGGTCAATCCGGGCATTAAGTACGTACAAGACAAGCCGGTGTTCCCGGTATCTACCTCCTCCACAGGTGTTGCATGAAGATCGCTGTGCTGTCGCGGAACCCGCGTCTGTATTCCACTCGTCGTCTGGTCGAAGCCGGTACCGAGCGTGGCCATGAAATGGTGGTGATCGACACCCTGCGCGCCTACATGAACATCGCCAGCCACAAGCCGCAGATCCACTACCGCGGCAAGCCGCTGGAGGGTTTCGATGCGGTGATCCCGCGGATTGGCGCGTCGGTGACGTTTTATGGCTGCGCGGTGTTGCGTCAGTTCGAAATGATGGGCGTTTTTCCACTCAATGAATCGGTGGCCATCGCACGCTCGCGGGACAAATTACGCTCGCTGCAATTGCTGTCACGCCGTGGGATCGGTTTGCCGGTCACCGGGTTTGCGCACTCCCCGGATGACATTCCCGACTTGATCGAGATGGTCAACGGTGCGCCGCTGGTGATCAAGGTGCTGGAGGGCACTCAGGGCATCGGCGTCGTGCTGTGTGAAACGGCGACGGCGGCGGAGTCGGTGATCGAGGCGTTCATGGGCCTGAAGCAGAACATCATGGTTCAGGAATACATCAAGGAGGCCGGCGGGGCGGACATTCGCTGCTTCGTGGTGGGCGACAAGGTGATCGCGGCGATGAAACGCCAGGCGAAGCCTGGGGAGTTTCGCTCCAACCTGCATCGCGGCGGCAGTGCCAGCCTGATCAAGATCACACCGGAAGAACGCATGACGGCGTTGCGCGCGGCGAAAGTCATGGGGTTGTCGGTGGCGGGTGTGGACATCCTGCGTTCCAATCACGGGCCGCTGGTGATGGAAGTGAACTCGTCGCCTGGGCTTGAAGGAATTGAAACCACCACCAGCAAGAACGTGGCGGGGATCATCATTGAGCATCTGGAGAAGAATGGTGGGCCGAATATGACTCGGACCAAAGGTAAGGGTTAACCCTCATTTTTGCGGCGGCCGGGAGGCCGCCTTCGCGAGCAGGCTCGCTCCCACAGTTGACCGCGTATTTAGCCAGCGACTCGGTCTAATGTGGGAGCGAGCCTGCTCGCGAAGGCCCTCAGCCGCAACAACGCTGCGGGCCTCTTAAACCGCATCCCTTGGCAGCATCAATCCAAGCGGCAACCGCACCCGCGCTTCCAGCCCGCCACCGGACCGATTGCGCAACTCAACATTCCCGCCATGCATCGAAGCAATCCGCTTCACGATCGCCAAGCCCAACCCGGTCCCCTTCCCGCCCCGGGCTCGATCACCCCGAGTAAACGGGTTGAAGATCGCCTCCAGCTCCGATGGATCAATCCCCGCCCCACGGTCCATGACACTCAGCACCACATACGGCGCGCTGGTGTCCCCGGACACATAGGCCGCCACCTCAACCCCGCTGCCCGCGTGATGCAAGGCGTTGCCAATCAGGTTGTTCAGCAGCCGCTTCATCGACACCCGACGCAATGGAAACGGCTGAATCGGCTCCAGGCGCAGGCGCACTTTCTCTTCGTTCTGGTTGTACGGCGCCGCGACTTCGCGCACCAGATCGCTCAGGTCCACCTCTTCCACCGACTCGTCGCGACCATCGCGAATGAACGCCAGGAACTGGTCGAGAATCGCGTCCATGTCTTCGATATCGCGGACCATGTCGTCGGTCAGGTCGCTGTGGTCGCCCATCAACTCCAGAGACAACCGCAAACGGGTCAGTGGCGTGCGCAAGTCGTGCGACACCCCGGCGAGCATCAGTTCGCGCTCGCGGCCGGCCTGTTCGACGTCTTCAGCCATCTGGTTGAAGGCGCGATAGACCTCAGTCATTTCACTCGGCGTGTCGCTGATCGGCAGGCGCACACTGCGGCCCTGGCCAAGTTGTCTCGCGGCATAGACCAGACGTTTCAACGGTTGATTGAGCTGGCTGACGAAGATCCACGCCGAGGCAGTGGACAGCAGACCGATAGCGAGGAACCAGCCGAGTACGTTCCAGATTTTCTGGCCGCGCAATGGATGCGGGTAAAGCGGCACTTTCAACCAGCCATCACCCAGGCTTGGCGCCCGAACCCACAGGGCCGGCGGCGAGTGCATACGTAATCGGACTTCAGTGTCGGCACCCAGCTCCGCCTGCATCTGCCGCTGATAGATCTCGCTGTAAGGCCAGTGTTGCTCACCTTCCGGCACGCCAGCACCCACTACCCGGATAAGCGTCGCGGCATCGGCAATCTTTGTGCGGTTTTCTTCATCGGCCGCCCAATAGGCGCGTAGCGTCAGGGCGACGCCGTGGCTGTATTGGCGATCTACCAGCACGTCTTCGTTCATCAACAGATAAACCAGGGTCAGCGCCTTGGAGAACAGGACGACGATCAGCACCAGCCAAAGGGTGCGGGAGAAGAAACTCTGGGGGAACCAAACGGGGGTTTTCATGGATAACCGCTACACACTTGCAGGAGCGAGCGATGCTCGCATATTGCGGATCGCGAGTCTGCGAACAAGGTCATCTGACCCGTTGTTCGCAAGACCCGCTCCTACAAATCACCGATCACTTGGTGGCGGCGCCATCCGGAACGAACACGTAACCTACGCCCCAGACTGTCTGGATGTAACGCGGCTTGGATGGATCGGGCTCGATCATCCGGCGCAGACGGGAAATCTGCACGTCGATGGAGCGCTCCAGGGCGTCCCACTCGCGGCCACGGGCCAGATTCATCAGCTTGTCGCGGGTCAGTGGCTGACGGGCGTTCATGACCAACGCCTTGAGCACCGCAAACTCACCGGTGGTGAGCATGTGGACTTCGTCGCCGCGTTTGAGCTCGCGGGTCGCCAGGGACAGCTCGTAGTCACCGAAGGTCACGCTTTCGTCTTCGCTGCCCGGAGCGCCCGGTACTGGAGCCAACTGGCGACGCAGAACCGCTTTGACGCGAGCCATCAGCTCGTCCGGGTTGAACGGTTTGGCCAGGTAATCGTCGGCGCCCAGCTCCAGTCCCTTGATGCGGCTCAGCTCATCGCCCTTGGCGGTCAGCATGATAATTGGAATCTGGTTGTTCGCGGTGCGCAGGCGGCGGCAAGCGGTCAAGCCATCTTCGCCGGGCAGCATCAGGTCGAGGACGACCAGGTTGAACACTTCACGCGCCAGCAGGCGATCCATTTGTTCAGTGTTCGGCACGGCGCGGGCGCGGTAGCCCTTGCTGACGAAAAAACGTTCCAGCAGGCTGCTCAGCCCTGGATCGTCGTCAACAATAAGAATTTTTTCGCCTTCAGCAATGTTTGCAGTGCTGCTCATTAGATGCTCCTTTGATCTCGGCGCGCATTATGGCGTAGCTGTCGTTATACGCACCGAGTGCATTGTTAGCAGATTTTTCCTTCATCGCCAGAAATCCGGCCTTTATGCCTACAGCCTGCGATGCCCCCGAATGACAGAACGCTGGTTATAATGCGCGGCCTTTTGTGTCAGGCAACGTCTGATCATTACTGTAGGTGGCCGTTTTTTATTTTCATGGCGCAAGCAGTAATTGTTCGATTTCACGGGTCAACGGGATACCTGTTGATCCAGGTAGCGGCGCAGGCCAGGCCGCTCAACCAGACTCGCCGAGCCCTTATCTCTGCGCCTGCGAGCCTGCTTTCACAATTTGTCAGGTGGTTTTATGGACAGCATCAACAGCCGCATCGCCGAGGAACTCGGCGTACGCCCACAACAGGTCGAAGCGGCCGTCGCGCTACTCGATGAAGGCTCCACGGTGCCCTTCATCGCCCGCTACCGGAAAGAAGTGACCGGCAGCCTCGATGACATCCAGTTGCGGCACCTGGAAGAGCGTCTGCGCTACCTGCGAGAACTCGACGAACGGCGCATCAGCATCCTTGCCAGCATCCAGGAACAAGGCAAGCTGACCCCGCAACTTGAACGCGACATTAAACTCGCCGACACCAAAACCCGCCTCGAAGACTTGTACCTGCCGTACAAGCAGAAGCGCCGCACCAAGGGCCAGATCGCCCTGGAAGCCGGCCTCGGCGAGCTGGCCGACGGCCTGTTCAACGACCCGACCCTGACGCCAGACGCTGAAGCGGCGCGCTTCGTCGATGCCGAAAAAGGCGTCGCCGATGTGAAGGCGGCCCTCGAAGGCGCCAAGTACATCCTGATGGAACGCTTCGCCGAAGACGCCGGCCTGCTGGACAAATTGCGCAGCTACCTCAAGCAGGAAGCCACCCTCAGCGCCCGCGTCATCGCCGGCAAAGAGGAGGAAGGCGCCAAGTTCCGCGACTACTTCGAACACGATGAACCGCTGAAAAGCATGCCGTCGCACCGCGCGCTGGCGATTTTCCGTGGCCGCAACGAAGGCATTCTGAGTTCCGCGCTGAAAGTCGGCGATGAACTGCCGGGCACCATGCACCCGTGCGAAGGCATGATCGGCCAGCAATTCGGCATCCAGAACCAGAACCGCGCCGCCGACAAATGGCTGGGCGAAGTGGTGCGCTGGACCTGGAAGGTCAAGCTCTACACCCACCTCGAAACCGACCTGCTGGGCGAACTGCGCGACGGCGCGGAAACCGAAGCAATCAACGTGTTTGCCCATAACCTGCACGACTTGCTGCTGTCGGCGCCGGCTGGCCCGCGCGCCACATTGGGCCTCGACCCGGGCCTGCGCACAGGTTGCAAGGTGGCCGTGGTCGATTCCACCGGCAAGCTGCTGGATCACGCCACGGTCTACCCGCACGTGCCGCACAACAAATGGGACCAGACCATCGCGATTCTGGCCGCCCTGTGCGCCAAGCATGCAGTGGACCTGATCGCCATCGGCAACGGCACCGCCAGCCGTGAAACCGACAAGCTGGCCGCTGAACTGATCAAAAAATACCCAGCCATGAAGATGACCAAAGTCATGGTCTCCGAAGCCGGCGCATCGGTTTACTCGGCGTCGGAACTGGCTTCCAAGGAATTCCCGGACCTCGACGTGTCGATCCGTGGCGCGGTGTCGATTGCCCGTCGCCTGCAGGATCCACTGGCTGAGCTGGTGAAGATCGATCCGAAATCCATCGGCGTCGGCCAGTACCAGCACGACGTGTCGCAGCTGAAACTGGCGCGCGGCCTGGACGCGGTGGTCGAAGACTGCGTAAACGCCGTGGGCGTCGACGTCAACACCGCTTCCGTGGCGCTGTTGGCACGGATCTCCGGCCTCAACGCGACCCTGGCGCAAAACATCGTCAGCCACCGCGACGAACACGGCGCGTTCAAAACCCGTGCTGCGTTGAAGAAAGTCGCTCGTCTGGGCGAGAAAACTTTCGAACAGGCCGCTGGCTTCCTGCGCGTCATGAACGGTGACAACCCGCTGGATTCGTCTGCGGTTCACCCGGAAGCCTATCCGCTGGTCCAGCGCATTGCTGCTGAGACCGACCGTGATATTCGCTCGCTGATCGGCGACGCCAGCTTCCTCAAGCGTCTTGATCCGAAAAAGTACACCGACGAAACCTTCGGTCTGCCAACGGTCACCGACATCCTGCAAGAGCTGGAAAAACCTGGCCGCGACCCGCGTCCCGAGTTCAAGACCGCCGAGTTCCAGGAAGGTGTCGAAGACCTCAAGGATCTGGAGCTGGGGATGATCCTCGAAGGCGTGGTGACCAACGTGACCAACTTCGGTGCTTTCGTCGACATCGGCGTGCATCAGGACGGTTTGGTGCATATCTCTGCGCTTTCGGAGAAGTTCATCAAGGATCCGCGTGAAGCGGTGAAGGCCGGTGATGTGGTGAAAGTGAAGGTCATGGAAGTCGACATCCCCCGCAAACGCGTTGGCCTGTCGATGCGCATGAGCGACACCCCGGGCGAGAAAATCGACGGTGCCCGTGGTGCACGTCCGGGTTCGGCGCCACGCCAGTCCCAGAACACCGCGCCACGTAAAGAAACCACGGCGGCTGCCCCGGCCAACAACGCCATGGCTTCGCTGTTCGCCAACGCCAAGCAGTTGAAGAAACGCTGATGGAAATCCCTGCCGGGCTGACCGAAAGCGCGTTTTTCAAGTTGCTGGGGTGTCGCTTGCACAGTCTGGAGACCGGGGTGGCGCAAGTCGCCCTCGGGCTTGCGCCAGAACTGCGCAATCGCGGCGGCAAGCTGCACGGCGGGGCCTTGTTCAGTCTGGTGGACATTGCCATGGGGCTGGCCTGTTCCAGCACCCACGGCTTTGACCAGCAGAGCGCGACCATCGAGTGCAAGATCAATTACATTCGCGCCGTCGCAGACGGTGAAGTGATGTGCACGGCGCGGGTGATCCACCCGGGCCGGCGCACGCTGGTGGTTGAAGCCGACGTGATGCAAGGCGACAAGCTCGTCGCAAAAGCACAAGGCACGTTCGCTGTCCTGTAGATGAACGCCATCAATTTGAGTTAATTTCGGCGCTAAGAAACTTGTGGGAGCGAGACCGGCTTGCCGGCGATGGCGTTATGTCAGACGACAAGAATGTTGCCTGACACTTCCTCATCGCCGGCAAGCCGGTCTCGCTCCCACAGGGATCGTGCGGTTCTTGAATAATCGGCATATGGCCTGTCAGGCTCAAAAACCAGGCGACAACGCCAGTTTCAACTTCACCCTTGTAGACCGTCTTGCCCACCCCCATATTGGGGCGACTGACGCGTGAAGGAATCCAACTTGAGCGAACTTCTCAACCGCCGCCTGGCTCTGCTCGGCGAGCGCGCTAACCTCTCTCTGCTCGAACAGTGCCTTCACGGCATCGAACGTGAATGCCTGCGCGTGACCGGCGAAGGTCGCCTGGCGCAAACGCCGCACCCGGAAGAATTGGGTTCCGCGCTGACCAATGAACAAATCACCACTGACTATTCCGAGTCGCTGCTGGAGTTCATCACGCCCGCCCTGCCCGACCCGGCGGACACGCTGGCGAGCCTGGACAAGATCCACCGTTTTGCCTACAGCAAGCTCGGCAACGAGTACCTGTGGAGTCCATCGATGCCGTGCCCGTTGCCGGCCGAGGAAGACATCCCGATTGCCTATTACGGCACCTCCAACATCGGTCAGCTCAAGTACGTCTACCGCAAGGGCCTGGCCCTGCGCTACGGCAAGACCATGCAGTGCATCGCCGGGATTCACTACAACTTTTCCCTGCCGGAAAAGCTCTGGCCGCTGCTCAAGGAAGCAGAAGGTTTTGTCGGCACCGACCGTGACTATCAGTCGTCGGCCTACATCGCGCTGATCCGTAACTTCCGCCGCTACAGCTGGCTGCTGATGTACCTGTTCGGTGCTTCGCCTGCGCTGGACGCCGGTTTCCTGCGTGGTCGCTCGCATCAACTGGAGCAACTGGACCCGGACACCTTGTACCTGCCGTACGCCACCAGCCTGCGCATGAGTGACCTGGGTTACCAGAGCAACGCCCAGGCCGGTTTGACGCCGTGCTACAACGATCTGGCCAGCTACACCGACAGCCTGCGCAAAGCGGTCGCAACGCCTTACGCGCCCTACGTCGAAATCGGCACGCATCAGGACGGTGAGTGGGTTCAGCTCAACACCAACATCCTGCAGATCGAAAACGAGTACTACTCCAACATCCGCCCGAAACGCGTGACCTACACCGGCGAACGGCCGATCCAGGCGCTGGTGGCTCGCGGCATTCAGTACGTCGAAGTGCGCTGCCTGGACATCAACCCGTTCCTGCCGATGGGCATCGACCTGCCGGAATCGCGGTTCCTCGACGCGTTCCTGCTGTATTGCGCGCTGAACGACAGCCCGCTGCTGACCAATACCTCGTGCGGCAACGCGACCTCGAACTTCCTCAGCGTGGTCAAGGAAGGTCGCCGTCCGGGCCTGCAACTGCAACGCGACGGTCATCCGGTGGACCTGAAAGAGTGGGCCAGCGAGTTGCTGGAGAAGATTGCACCACTGGCGGCGATGCTGGATCAGAGTCATGGCGGCGATGCGCATAGCAAGGCGCTGGATGCGCAATTGGCCAAGGTCAAGGATCCATCGCTGACGCCATCGGCCCAGGTGCTGGCGGCGATGGCTGAGCACAAGGAGAGCTTTGCTCAGTTCTCCCTGCGCCAGAGCCAGGCGCATGCGGAGTTTTTCCGCAGCGAGCCGCTTTCAAGCGAAGACCAAGCGAAATTTGAAGAGCGGGCGCGTTCGTCGCTGGCCGAGCAGATTGAGCTGGAGCAGAACGAAGTCGGCGATTTCGATGTGTTTGTCGGGTCGTATCAGGCGAGCATTCTGGCAATTAGCAACTAAGCTTCTGAAGGTCCAGCGGACCTTAATCGCGAGCAGGCTCGCTCCCACAGTGGATTTTTGGTGTGATTACAATTGTGTAAACACCCTAAAATCCACTGTGGAGCGAGCCTGCTCGCGAAAGCCGCACTGCGGTCTCCCTTAGAATTTTCCGCTCATAAGCTCATTCGAAAAAGTTATTTATTTTCGGATTCTTAGATCATTTAGTCTCCTTTCACGCCGACTCTTCTCGGTCGCCTGACAAGGAGCTTCTCAATGAAACTGACTTTCCCCCTTCGCCTCCTGGCGGCCGCGTCTCTGGCTGCGGTGAGTTTCTTTGCCCAGGCGGCTGACGTCACCGTCGCCTACCAGACCACCGTAGACCCGGCGAAAGTCGCCCAGGCCGACGGCGCGTACGAAAAAGCCACCAACGCCAAAATCGACTGGCGCAAATTCGACAACGGCGCCGATATCATCGCCGCCATCGCTTCCGGCGACGTGCAGATCGGTTACCTCGGTTCCAGCCCCCTGACGGCAGCAATCACCCGCAAAGTCCCGGTAGAAACGTTCCTCATCGCCACGCAGATCGGCGCCGCTGAAGCCCTGGTTGCCCGCGACGGTTCCGGGATCAAAACCCCACAGGACCTGATCGGCAAGAAAATCGCCGTGCCGTTCGTTTCCACCGGCCACTACAGCCTGCTGGCCGCGCTGAAGCACTGGAACATCGACCCGTCGAAAGTCACCGTCCTCAACCTTGCCCCGCCAGCCATCATTGCTGCGTGGAAACGCGGTGACATCGACGCCACCTACGTGTGGGACCCAGCTCTCGGCGTGGCCAAGGAAAACGGCAAAGTACTGATCACCTCCGGCGAACTGGCCAAGTTCGGCGCGCCGACCTTCGATGCCTGGATCGTGCGTAAAGACTTCGCCGAGAAGCATCCGGAAATCGTCACTGCGTTCGCCAAAGTGACCCTCGATGCCTACGCCGATTACCGCAAAGACCCGAACGCCTGGCTCGCCAACCCATCCAATGTCGACAAGCTGGTGAAACTCTCCGGCGCCAAGGCCAGCGACATTCCATTGCTGCTGCAAGGCAACGTCTTCCCGCTGGCGGCTGATCAGGTGATCACCCTCGGCGCACCGACCACCAAGGCCATCACCGACACCGCCGCGTTCCTGAAAGAACAAGGCAAGGTTGAAGCCGTGCTGCCGGACTACGCCCCCTACGTCAGCGCCAAATACATCACCAACTGATCGGAGTTAATTGCGATGGCTTTGCTTCAGCTGGAGCGCATCAGCGCACAGTACCCAGGCAGCCCCGAACCGGTGCTGGCGGACATTTCCCTGAGTCTTGGGCCCCAGCAACTGCTGGTCGCCCTCGGCCCGTCCGGCAGTGGCAAGACCTCGCTGTTGAACCTGATTGCCGGTTTCGTCGAGCCCAGCGCCGGGCGCATCACTCTCGATGGCGTGCCGATCAAAGGCCCGAGCGCCGAACGCGGCGTGGTGTTCCAGGACGATGCGCTGCTGCCCTGGCAGGACGTGCTGGCCAACGTCGGCTTCGGTCTGGAACTGGCTGGCGTTTCCCGAGACAAGCGTGAAATCCGCGCTCGGGAAATGCTCGCTTTGGTGGACCTTTCCGGCTTCGAAAACCGTCGGATCTGGCAACTCTCGGGCGGCCAGAAGCAACGTGTCGGCCTGGCCCGCGCCCTTGCTGCTGATCCGCGCGTTTTGCTGATGGACGAACCCTTCGGCGCCCTCGACGCCTTCACCCGCGAACAGATGCAGGAGTTGCTGCTGCAAGTCTGGCAGCGCACCGCAAAACCGGTATTTCTGATTACTCACGACATCGAAGAAGCGGTGTTTCTCGCCACGGACCTGATTCTGCTGGCGCCGAATCCAGGGCAAATCGTCGAACGCCTGAGCCTCGATTTCGGTCAGCGTTATGCCGCCGGTGAGTCCGCCCGATCAATCAAATCCGACCCGCGCTTTATCGAAACCCGCGAACACGTGCTCGCCAAAGTGTTCTCCCAACGCAGCGCCGCCCAGCGGCAGGAGACCGTATGAGCAGCTATGAGATTCCGGCCGTCACGGTCAAAACGAACTCGACGGTGATTCCTGTTCGACGCAGCCTCAGTACTCGCTGGATCAGTCTGCTGACGCTCGTCGTACTCGTGGTTATCTGGTGGGCCGTCACCGCCACTGGAATGATCGAACCGCTGTTCCTGCCGCCACCCTCCGCGGTGCTGCAAAAAGGCTGGCTGCTGGTGACCACCGGCTACATGGATTCAACGTTGTGGCAGCACCTTGGCGCGAGCCTCAGCCGAATCGGTCTGGGCCTGGGCTTCGCGGTGCTGACCGCCGTGCCCGTTGGAATCGCCATCGGCCACAACCGCATTGCTCGCGGCATTCTCGATCCGCTGATCGAGTTCTACCGCCCTATTCCACCGCTGGCTTATCTGCCGCTGATCGTGATCTGGTGCGGCATCGGTGAGCTGTCGAAAGTCTTGCTGATCTACCTCGCGATCTTCGCCCCGATCGCCATCGCTACCGCGACCGGCGTGCGTAACGTCGACCCGGCCAAATTGCGCGCCGCGCAATCGTTGGGCGCGACTCGGGCGCAGTTGATTCGCCATGTGATTCTGCCGAGTGCGCTGCCGGATATTTTGACCGGTGTGCGGATTGGCCTGGGTGTGGGTTGGTCGACGCTGGTCGCCGCCGAATTGATCGCCGCCACCAGTGGTTTGGGTTTCATGGTGCAGTCGGCCGCGCAGTTCCTGGTCACCGATGTGGTGGTGCTGGGGATTCTGGTGATCGCCCTGATCGCCTTCGCCATGGAGATGGGCTTGCGCGCCCTGCAACGCAAACTGGTGCCGTGGCATGGCCAGGCGCACTGAGTGTTCATCATGTTAGATCCCCTGTGGGAGCGAGCCTGCTCGCGATAGCGATGTATCAGTCACAGCAATATCGCCTGACACTCTGCAATCGCGAGCAGGCTCGCTCCCACAGGAAAGCGTCCTGAATTGAAGAGAAAGACCATGAGCAACCTCACCATCGTCCCCTTAAGCTACGCCCTCGGCGCACACATCAGCGGCGTCGACATCAGCCAACCGCTGAACCTGGAGCAGCGCGACGCCATCGAGCAAGCGCTGCTCAAACATCAAGTGTTGTTCTTTCGCGATCAGCCGATCACACCGCAGCAACAGGCGCGGTTCGCCGCCAATTTCGGCGACCTGCACATTCACCCGATTTACCCGAATGTGCCGGAACAGCCCGAAGTGCTGATCCTCGACACCGCCGTCACCGACGTGCGCGACAACGCGATCTGGCACACCGACGTGACCTTCCTGCCGACCCCGGCCCTGGGCGCGGTGCTCAGCGCCAAGTTGTTACCGGAGTTTGGTGGCGACACGCTGTGGGCCAGCGGTATCGCGGCGTATGAAGCGCTTTCGGCGCCGATGAAAAACTTGCTCGAAGGGCTGACCGCCACGCACGATTTCACTCGTTCGTTCCCGCTGGAGCGCTATGGCAACACCCCTGAAGCGTTGGCTCAGTGGGAAGAAGCGCGCAGGAAAAACCCGCCGCTGTCACACCCGGTGATCCGCACTCATCCGGTGAGCGGACGTCGGTCGTTGTTCGTCAATGAAGGCTTCACGTCGAAGATCAATGAGCTGTCGGAAACCGAAAGCGAGGTGATTCTGAAGTTTCTGTTTGCCCACGCGACACGGCCGGAATTTACCATTCGCTGGCGTTGGCAGAAGGACGACGTGGCGTTTTGGGATAACCGCGTGACACAGCATTACGCCGTGGATGATTACCGGCCGGCGCGGCGGGTGATGCAACGGGCGACGGTATTGGGGGATGTGCCGTTTTTCCGGTAACCCCTGGGAGTGTCTACTGACATTGATGGCCCCTTCGCGAGCAGGCTCGCTCCCACAGGTGACCGAGGTCTAATGTGGGAGCGAGCCTGCTCGCGAAGGGGCCGGAACAGACGCTAGGTCATACGGCGCCGAACACTTACTCAGCCGTCGAAGGCTTTTCCCAAAGATTAACCCCACCCTCTTGGGCAAACCGGTCAATTTCCGCCAATTCCTCCGAGCTAAAGCTCAGATTCTTCAACGCCCCGACGTTCTCGATAATCTGCTCCGGCCGGCTCGCACCGATCAGCGCCGACGTCACGCGCGGATCGCGTAACGTCCACGCCAATGCCAGCTGCGCCAGACTCTGACCGCGACGCTTGGCGATCTCATTCAGCGCACGCACATGAGCGATATTGGCTTCGGACAGGTGCGCCGCCTGCAACGAACCACCCCCCGGACGATTGACCCGCGCGTCCGCCGGCACACCGTTGAGGTACTTGTCGGTCAACAAACCCTGAGCCAACGGCGTAAACGCAATCACGCCCGTACCGAGTTCGTCCGTCGTATCCAGCAGGTCTTTTTCCACCCATCGATTGAGCAGGTTGTAAGCCGGCTGATGAATCAGCAACGGGACTTTCCACTCTTTCAGCAGCGCGGCCATTTCACGGGTTTTAACGCCCGAGTACGAAGAGATACCGATGTACAACGCCTTGCCCTGTTGTACCGCGGTGGCCAGTGCGCTGGCGGTTTCTTCCAGCGGTGTGTCCGGGTCGAAGCGGTGGGAATAGAAGATGTCCACGTAGTCCAGGCCCAGGCGCTGCAGGCTCTGATCAAGGCTGGCCAGCACGTATTTGCGCGAACCGCCGCCCTGACCATAAGGGCCGGCCCACATGTCCCAACCGGCCTTGCTGGAGATGATCAGCTCGTCGCGATACTGCTTGAAGTCTTCACGCAGCAAACGACCGAAATTGATCTCGGCGCTGCCATACGGCGGGCCGTAGTTGTTGGCCAGGTCGAAATGGTTAATGCCAAGATCAAACGCGGTACGCAGCAACGAACGCTGGGTGTCGATCGGCGTGCTGTCGCCGAAGTTGTGCCACAGGCCCAGAGACAGTGCCGGCAGCACCAGCCCGCTGCGACCCACGCGGCGGTAAGGGATGGAGTCGTAGCGGTTTTCGGCAGCGGTGTAGGTCATCGAATCCTCTCTTGTCTGTCTTGAAGTTGGTATCGACTGTTTCGCAAGTTGCCCAGCATACGCCCAGACAAACGCCGATAAACCTCGGACTCGAGAAAATGCTGAAACGTTTCACATATTTACGCCGACAACTCACGCAGGGCAGCGGCAGCCAAAAAGCCGGACCTAGAGCTGTACCGCTGATCCCGCCTGACTGTTTGATCGATACGCTCAAGCAACTGCTCGGGCAGTGTGGCATTGAAGCGCACCGACTTTCCGAAGTAAGGCGTGATATCAAATTCGACCACCCCCCACACGCCGCCCGCGTAATCAGGGTTATCAAGATGAGCGTCGATCTCATGCACCTGCGGCAGTGGATCGCCATCGGCCACCAAGCCTTCGTAGTGCAACGATAGCGCTTCCTTCACGTTTTCAAATGCCTGCGCCACAGTACCGCCTGCGGAGAAGCAACCCGGCACATCCGGGATAATTACTCCGTATTCTGAGTCGGCATCCTTGTGTAGAACGACCGGGAATTTCATTTCGGTAAGTCCTTCCTGTGATGTGGCCCGTTCGGGGCTTTCGTATCCGGTGTCGGGTCTCATTTCAGACCCGCCTGTTTCAATATGCTGTTGATCGTTCCTTTTGGAAGATCCGAATCCGGGTGCTTTATTGTCACCCTCCCTGGTTTGCACGGATGCTTGTACTGATGATGGCTGCCTTTCACGGCCACCAGATACCAACCATCCTCCTCGATCATCCTGATCATTTCCCGACTTCGCATCACCTTCGTCCTTGTGGGCAGCATCTGCTGCGCACACTACGCGACGAAGCTTCATGCCAATACACACCATACACACCATACACACCCGGATAAATATTAGCCTATCGTGCAGAGACCTGATTTCCCTATAGACCAGACTGCGCCCCAGCAAACACTTCCCCCAGCCAATCCACAAACACCCGAACCCGTGGCGACATGTGTCGGTTGTGCGGATACAACACCGAAACCGGCATCGGCGGTGTGAAGCCGCCACCCGCCTGAACGCTGGCGGGCGGATCATCAACTTCTCCAGCAGCATGGTTTAACTATGCTCACTTGACACCGCAGCGCCCCTATCGCGAGCAGGCTCGCTCCCACAGGATTGCGACGACCTTGTGGGAGCGAGCCTGCTCGCGAAGGCGGCACCAAAAGCAACACACATTTGAAGGGCGGAACACACCATGCACACCACGATCATCATCACCTTCGGCCTGATTCTCCTGGCGCTGATGCTGTTCATCGGCGAAAAAATCGGCTTTAGCCGACAGACACTGACCTTCAGCTTCGTGGTCTTGTGGCTGGCGCTGACGATGATCAACAGCGCCGTTGGCATGGTCACGGCCGGCCAGTCACTGAGTTCGGAACTGATGATTGGCACGGTGGTGTTCAGTGTGCCGGTGGCGGCGCTGGTGCTGTTCATGGTGTTGAGCGCCGAGACCTGAAAGGGCCCGGCGCCATCGGCTCTCGATCAACGCACCAAATGCAAGAACTGCAAATGCCGTTCGTACTGATCAAGGATGTCGTTGATGATCTGCTCCTTGGTGTAACCCACCAGATCGTAGTCCTGACTGCCCTCGCTCAAATGCACTTCGGCCCGGTAATAGCGACGGTTATTGAGTTCCTTGGAACCCATGCCGCCACGGGCAAACGACGGTGTGAAGTAGCCGCGCATCTGCACCTGATAGATAAACGGATGCTCCTCGCCATGACCGATTTCCAGGCTGACGTTGTCGTTGGTCGGGTCCGGCTGAGTGACCACGTTCAAACCCTTCTCGACGAACACCGCCGAGACTTCTTCAATCCCCGGGCGCACCGTCGTATCGAGGAAGCGATAGACCTCATCCCGTGACGGGAAATGCACGGCCTGACTCAGGCGTTGACGCCAGCCGCCACGCCGCGAGCCGGACACCGGTGCCAGCGAATGCAGTTGCGCGATCTGCTTCTGCGACTCCAGGTAGAACGCCTTGTGCAGCCCCCACATCATCAGCAGCAAGATCATCGAGAATGGCAACGAGGTCAGCACCACCGCGGACTTCAGCGCATCGATACTGCCGGAGAACAGTAGCGCGCTGGTCACCAGCGCGGTCATTGCGCCCCAAAACACTCGCAGCCATTTCGGCCCGTCCTCGTCGGGATTGCCGCCCTTGGCGGACAACGTCGACAGCACCACGGTGCCGGAGTCGGCAGACGTCACGAAGAACACGAAGCTGATGAACACCGTGACCGCGATGACGGTTTTGCTCCACGGGTAGGTTTCCAGCAGCAGGTAGAGGGTCATCGACGGGTTATCGATGGCCGACATGCCGAGGGCGCTCATGCCGTGGTTGAGGACTTGATCGATGGCGCTGTTACCGAAGATCGACATCCACGCGAGGGTGAAGCCGAGCGGAATCAACAGCACGCCGAAGACGAATTCGCGGATGGTCCGGCCACGGGAAATCCGTGCGATGAACAGGCCCACGAACGGCGACCATGCGATCCACCAGGCCCAATAGAACACCGTCCAACCGCCCAGCCAGTCACTGGGTTTGTCATAGGCGTACAGGTCGAAACTCTTCATCGGCAACGCGCCGAGGTAGTCGCCGATGTTCTGGATCAGAGTGTTGAGCAAATGCTGAGTGGGGCCGGCGAACAACACGAACAGCAGCAGCGCGCAGGCCAGCAGCATGTTGATGTCGGACATCACGCGCACGCCTTTATCGACACCGGACACCGCGACGATGATCGCCGCGCCCATCATCAGCGTGATCAGGCCGACCTGAATCCACTGGGTGTGAGCGATGCCGAACAGGTAGTCCAGACCCGAGTTGAGGTGCAACACGCCAAAGCCCATGTCGGCACCGAGGCCGAACACCGTGGCGATGATGCCGAAGCCGTCCACCGCGTAACCGATCGGGCCATTGATGCGCTTGCCTATCAGCGGATAGAGCGCTGAACGCAGGGCCAGCGGCAGGTTATGTCGATAAGCGAAGTAAGCCAGCGCCATGCCGACAAAGGCGAACACGCCCCAGCCGTGCAGGCCCCAGTGCAGAAACAGAATCTGCATCGCCTGACGCGCTGCATCCGCCGTGCCGGCTTCGCCTTGCGGCGGTTGCGCCAAATGGGTCAGCGGTTCGGACACGCAAAAGAAGAACAGCGTGATGCTGATCCCGGCGGCGAACAGCATGCCGGCCCAGGACAGGTAACTGAATTCGGGTTCGTCGTGGTCGGCACCGAGCTTGATCTTGCCGTAGCCGGACAAGGCGGTGACCACCACGAAGACCAGATACAGGGTCATCGCGAGCATGTAATACCAGCCGACCGTGTTGGCCGCCCAGTTTTGCGCTGCCAGAAGCCAGGCGCCGGCTTGTTCAGGCATGGCGATGACGATGATGCCGAACAGCAAAATGAACGTCGCCGAGAAGTAAAACACCGGCGGATTCATGCGGACCTGACCGCTGGCGGGGGTGGGCGATGCACTCATGAAAGGTGCACCTCAAGGGGGTGAAACAGGGCAATCAATAACGGACTCGGCAAAGGCAAGCCTCCTGTTGTGAGCGGGCAGCAAACCGGCGGTTTAACTTGAATGAGCGTTCAAGTTAAACATGAATAGGGGGCTAAGGACTAATCGCAAGGCTCGGCGGTACTGTTCGTACGCTAGCTCAAGGAAGGGTATGACGCGGGGTTTGGAGGATTCGTTCAGTCGAGAATTAGCTAAATGCCATTATCCAGGTTCGGTTTTGAAACCATTCGCGAGCAGGCTCGCTCCCACAGTAGATCTCTGGTGAACACAACATCCGTGAACGACAGAAAACAATGTGGGAGCGAGCCTGCTCGCGAAGAGGCAGGTTCAGTCAGTCGAGATCCCGGGATTTATTTTTGCGTCCCGTCATCATGCTGCAGATTCGCCTGAGTCAGGTTGCTCGCCGCCGGCACGCTTCGGGTCAGCCAGACATTGCCGCCAATGGTCGAGCCCTTGCCGATAGTGATTCGGCCCAGAATCGTCGCACCGGCATAGATCACCACGTCATCCTCGACAATCGGATGTCGCGGCTGCCCCTTCTGCAACTGACCGTCTTCATCCGCCGGGAAGCGCTTGGCGCCCAACGTCACGGCCTGATAAATCCGCACACGCTCACCGATGATGGCGGTCTCGCCGATCACCACTCCCGTCCCGTGATCGATGAAGAAGCTGCGACCAATCTGCGCGCCAGGGTGAATGTCGATGCCGGTGGCCGAGTGCGCGATTTCCGCGCTGATCCGTGCCAGCAGCGGCAATCCGGCGCGGTACAAATGATGGGCCAGGCGATGGTGAATCACCGCCAGAATCCCCGGATAGCACAACAACACTTCATCGACGCTGCGAGCCGCCGGATCGCCGTGATAGGCCGCCAGCACATCGGTGTCGAGCAGACTGCGCAGCCCCGGCAATGCGAGGGCGAAGTCCTGAATGATCTGAATCGTTTTGGCCTCGACTTCAGTGTCGGCCTGGGCACTGTGGCGAGCGGCGTAGCGCAATTCGAGTCGCGCCTGAGCCAGCAACGCGTTCAATGCAACGTCCAGCGTGTGGCCGACGTAGAAGTCTTCACTCTCCTCGCGCAAATCCACCGGTCCCAGGCGCATCGGGAACAACGCGCCACAGAGGGCCTCAAGAATCTCTGCCATGGCCGCTCGGGAAGGCAATTCGCGACCGCCCTGTTCGGTGCTGGCGCGGCCATTTTGTAGGCGCCACTGGTCACGCGCCGTGCGCAGTTGGCTGACGATGGTCTGCAGTTGCCAATGACTGGAACGCTCGCTCACGGTAAAAACTCCTCACGGGCGGCCGGACTGTCTGGCCGCGTTAACCGCGATTACTTTACGGCATGGTCTGGAAGCCGAATTAAGAACCGATTGTGCTGTGCTCAGCACTTTTTGGCATAAGGCCGATTGGCAGTTGCCCCGCTAAATAGGCGTGCCTATAGTCCTTTCATCTCCCTCCGCCAGTACGGACCCCATGATCAAACAACAGCTTGCCCGCTTTAACCGCCTCGACCTGCTCGGTCATCCTACCGCCCTGGAAAAACTCGAACGTCTGTCGACCTGGCTGGGCCGCGATGTGTACGTCAAGCGTGATGACCTGACGCCGCTGGCGATGGGCGGCAACAAGCTGCGCAAACTCGAATACCTGGCGGCCGATGCGTTGGCACAAGGCGCCGACACCTTGATCACCGCTGGCGCGCTTCAGTCCAACCACGTGCGCCAGACCGCCGCCATTGCGGCCAAGCTTGGTCTGGGCTGCGTTGCGTTGCTGGAAAACCCTCTCGGCACCGACGACGCTAACTATGTCGGTAACGGCAATCGACTGTTGCTGGACTTGTTCGACGCCAAGGTCGAACTGGTGGAAAACCTCGACAACGCGGACGAACAATTGCACGCCTTGGCCGAGCGTCTTCGCAACAACGGCAAGAAGCCGTATCTGGTGCCGATTGGTGGCTCCAATGCATTGGGCGCTTTGGGTTATGTGCGCGCCGGGCTGGAATTGGCCGAGCAGATCAAGGACACCGGGCTGACATTCGCGGCCGTGGTTCTGGCTTCGGGCAGCGCCGGGACCCATAGCGGTCTGGCGTTGGCGTTGAGTGAAGCACTGCCGGATTTGCCAGTGATTGGTGTCACGGTTTCTCGCAGCGACGAAGACCAGCGCCCGAAAGTCCAGGGCCTCGCCGAACGCACTGCCGAGCTGCTGGGCGTGAGCCTGCCAGCGAGTTTCAAGGTCGAGTTGTGGGACGAGTATTTCGCCCCGCGCTACGGCGAACCGAATGCCGGGACGTTGGCTGCCGTGAAGCTGGTGGCGAGTCAGGAAGGTTTGCTGCTGGACCCGGTTTATACCGGCAAGGCCATGGCGGGTTTGCTCGATGGCATCGGCCGCCAGCGCTTCAATGATGGCCCGATCATCTTCCTGCACACCGGCGGGGCGCCGGCGTTGTTTGCCTATACGAATTTTCTGTAAGTATCGAAGATCAAGAGATCGCAGCCTTCGGCAGCTCCTACATTGATCGGCGTTACCCGGAATTTGCGCCGGGCATGATCCATGTAGGAGCTGCCGCAGGCTGCGATCTTTTCGAAGGCAACTTATATTCTAAAAAAGAATATAAAACTTTATATTTATTATTTTCCAATCTAAAAGCACCGTCATATAGTCGCGCCGCAGGCGAATTTGCAGCGAGACGCATACGCTGCTTTAGGGCAGGATATCGCAGTCGTCCAAATCCCGATTTTGCCAACATTCCTAAAAGCGTCTTCATAAGAAAACACAGGGGCTTGTCATGAATTTTTCCGCACTACGTCGAAACCTGCTGGTTGGTTCGCTGGGCCTGGCGCTGAGCGCCGGTCTGCTGGGGCAAGCGGTTGCCGGTGAGCAGCTGCAAAAAATCAAAGACGCTGGCGTGATCAACGTCGGTCTGGAAGGCACTTACCCACCGTTCAGTTTCGTCGATGCCGACGGCAAACTGACCGGCTTCGAAGTCGAGTTTTCCGAAGCCCTGGCCAAAGAGCTGGGCGTGAAGGTCAAACTGCAGCCGACCAAATGGGACGGCATCCTCGCAGCCCTGGAATCCAAGCGTCTGGACGCGGTGATCAACCAGGTAACGATTTCCGAAGAGCGCAAGAAGAAGTATGACTTCTCCGAGCCGTACACCGTTTCCGGGATTCAGGCGCTGGTGCTGACCAAGAAGGCTGCGGAGCTGAACATCAAGTCTGCCGCCGATCTGGCCGGCAAAAAAGTCGGTGTAGGCTTGGGCACCAACTACGAGCAGTGGCTCAAGGACAATCAGCCAAAAGCCATCATCAAGACCTATGACGATGATCCGACCAAGTTCCAGGATCTGCGTGTCGGCCGCATCGACGCCATTCTGATCGACCGTCTGGCCGCGCTGGAATACGCCAAGAAGGCCAAGGACACCACCGCCGCCGGCGAAGCGTTCTCCCGCCAGGAAGCCGGCATCGCCCTGCGCAAAGGCGAGCCTGAGCTGCTGGCCGCGGTGAACAAAGCCATCGACAAGCTGCGTGCCGACGGTACGCTGAAAAAGCTTTCGGAAAAATACTTCAGCGCTGACGTCACTAAATAATGGAAGAAGCTTTCCAACTCGCGCTGGACTCCGCGCCCTTCCTGCTGAAGGGCGCGTACTACACGGTCATTCTGAGCCTGGGCGGGATGTTCTTCGGCCTGGTGATGGGCTTCGGCCTGGCATTGATGCGCCTGTCGCGCTTCAAACTGGTGAGCTGGATCGCCCGCATCTACGTGTCGTTCTTTCGCGGCACGCCGTTGCTGGTGCAACTGTTCGTGATCTATTACGGTTTGCCGCAATTGGGCATCGAACTTGATCCGCTGCCGGCGGCCCTGATCGGCTTCTCGCTGAACATGGCGGCCTATGCCTGCGAAATCCTGCGAGCCGCGATCAGCTCCATCGAGCGCGGTCAGTGGGAAGCTGCCGCGAGTATCGGCATGACCCGCGCGCAGACGCTGCGCCGGGCCATTCTGCCGCAAGCGATGCGCACGGCTCTGCCACCGCTGGGCAACAGTTTCATTTCGCTTGTGAAGGACACCGCACTGGCAGCCACCATTCAGGTGCCGGAACTGTTCCGTCAGGCGCAACTGATTACTGCCCGTACCTTTGAAATTTTCACCATGTACCTTGCCGCCGCGCTGATCTACTGGATTCTGGCCACGGTGCTGTCGCACCTGCAGAACCAGTTGGAAGCACGGGTCAATCGGCACGATCTGGAGTCCTGACCCAATGATTGTCGTGGAAAAACTGACAAAGCAGTTCAAGGGTCAAGTGGTGCTCAACGGCATCGATCTGGAGGTGAAGGAAGGCGAGGTGGTGGCGATCATCGGGCCTAGCGGCTCGGGCAAAACCACGTTCCTGCGTTGCCTGAATTTTCTGGAAGAACCCACCAGTGGCCGGATCAAGGTCGGTGACATCGAGATCGATGGCAGCCGTCCGCTGAACCAGCAGCAAGGCCTGGTGCGACGTTTGCGCCAACACGTGGGCTTCGTGTTCCAGAACTTCAACCTGTTCCCTCATCGCACCGCCCTGGAAAACGTTATCGAAGGCCCGATCATCGTAAAGAAGATCCCGCACGCCGAAGCCGTTGCCCTGGGCAAAAAGCTGTTGGCCCGGGTTGGCCTGGCGGGCAAGGAAGACGCGTACCCGCGACGCCTTTCCGGTGGCCAGCAACAGCGTGTGGCGATTGCCCGCGCGCTGGCGATGGAGCCGGAAGTGATTCTGTTCGACGAACCCACCTCAGCCCTTGACCCGGAGCTGGTGGGTGAAGTGCTGGCAACCATCCGCAGCCTCGCCGAAGAGCGACGCACCATGGTCATCGTCACCCACGAAATGGGCTTTGCCCGGGACGTGGCGAACCGCGTGGTGTTTTTCGACAAAGGTGTGATCGTCGAACAAGGCGAAGCCAAGGCGCTGTTTGCCAATCCTAAAGAAGAGCGGACGAAGCAGTTTCTCAGCAAGTTCCTGAATAACGCTCACCCCTGAAACATCGCCGCACTACTTGTCAACTTCCATGGACGGAAGTGACAACTACCCCTACTAAGAAAACCCCTCGCGACGTTCTCTTCACTTATTCACCCACCTGAACAATAGATAATTTTCTATGGCTGTGTGCGGTACATATATATGTCCTGCAACAGAATAACCTCGCCTAAAATTCGCCAAGCCCAGCGCCCTCGCCGAACCGGTCTCCGCCGTCAGTAACGCACCGAAAGCCCATAAAACAAGGTCAAGTTCGACAGAGCGGTGCAGCTTATTAACGTCAATGCGTAGGATTTTTCTGAATAACACTAGATCCCATACTTAACTAGCCATCTCTATTGACACCTATTCAAGCGCACTCTTATCTAGTCTCAACAGGCGTTTAACCTTGCACCCATTCATTATTTAATTTCACACACAGTGAACAGTTTTGTTGCTCGGTAATTCACGCCTTTCGAACTTTCAGGAACGGACTTTCGCTGCAAGGCCTCAAGGAGAAACCCCATGACAAGCACTTCGAACAAACCCGAACTTGCGGCCCCGACCCTGGCGCAATCTCACAAGACCTGCATCAACATCACCTCGGCGGCGCGCCTGCTGATCGATGTGGCGCCCTACTCCGGCATGGACGAAGGCGACCTGATCGAACTGTTCTGGGATAACTGCTACGTGGCCTCCAGAGTGCTGACGGCCGACGATGTCGGCCAGCCAGTCCAACTGCGCGTGCCCGAGAGCTTCATCGCCAATGGCACCTCGCGCGTTCACTACCGGCTCATGCAGATCGGGCAAGGACCCACCCTTTCAGCCACCAGACGGGTGCAGATCAAACTCGACTGCCCCGGCGGCCAACCGTCGGCGCTGTGCGGCGATGAAAACCAGAGTCTGGAGCCCGTGAATATCCCCGAGACCATTCGCCGTCAGGGCGTCAATCCGAACCAGATCAAGCGCGGCGTTCCGTTGACCATCGAGCCTTACCTGAACATGGCCGCCGACGACGAAATCACCCTGCGCTGGGGCGATGTGCGCATGGATCTGCCGCGACTCAAGGCCAGCGATGTCGGCCAGCCGATCCAGGTCTGGGTGCCGTCGGCGATCATTCTCGAAGCCGGCGAAGACCTGCGGCTGGAAGTGACTTACTGCATCCTCGACCGGGTGGGTAACAATTCCCGCTGGGCGCCACCGCGCTGGCTGAAGATCGGTTGCGCCAATCCGTATCTGAAGGCCCGGCCGAAGGAAATGCTCATGGCTGCCGAACCCCGCAAACACTGAGACCCCTGTAGCAGCTGGCGAAGCCTGCGTCCGAACGCGGCCCGAGCCGAACGCAGGCTTCGCCAGCGGCTACATGAATCTGTGGCACCCCCTTCTATGCATATTCCTAAAAGTTAGTTTATTAATTTTTTATACACGCTTAGGGTATATGCACCGGACCACCGGACATTCTTGTTTTCGTTCGTCGCAACCCTCGCGGCGTTTCCATGAGATGTGAGGTAGGTATGGTCCGGAACACAATCACCCCAGTGCAGATCGCCAGGGCATTGCGTGCAGCCAAGGAGCGGCACTGATGTCCAGTCTGGCAGATGCAATCGTCCAGAGTGATCTGGACATCGCGCCGTTGTTGTTGCCCGCGCAGGTCTTGCGTAACGACGCACAAGCCATCAAGGCCGCCCATGACCTGGCGCAAGTCGCCCGTCTGCAAGCAGCCAAACGCGACCAGCAGCGCAAGCTACCGTGGTCGGAAATCGAACAGTTCACCCGTAGCGGTTTGGGCAGCATTGCCATCCCTCGTGAGTACGGTGGCCCGCAGGTTTCGTTCGTCACGGTTGCCGAAGTCTTTGCGATCATTTCCGCAGCCGACCCGGCACTGGGACAGATCCCGCAGAACCAGTTCGGCATTCTCAACCTGGTGCTCGGCAGCGCCACTGAATCGCAAAAAAACAGCTGTTCAAAAGCGTGCTCGACGGCTGGCGAATCGGTAACGCGGGACCTGAACGCGGCACCAAAAACACCCTTGAACTCAAGGCGCGAATCACCGCCAGCGGCGACGGCTTCGTCCTCAACGGGCAGAAGTTCTATTCCACCGGCGCCCTGTTCGCCCACTGGGTCGCGGTCAAGGCGCTGAACGATGACGGCAAGCAAGTGCTGGCCTTCGTTCGTCGCGGCACTCCTGGCCTGCGCATCGTTGATGACTGGTCGGGCTTCGGCCAACGCACCACCGCCAGCGGCACCATTTTGCTCAACAACGTGCAGGTCGACGCCGAGCTGGTGGTGGACAACTGGAAGATCAATGACAGCCCGAACATTCAGGGTGCCGTGTCGCAGCTGATTCAAGCAGCCATTGACGCCGGCATCGCCCGGGGCGCCATCGACGATGCGATCGAATTCGTGAAAACCCGTGCACGGCCGTGGATCGACGCCAAGGTCGAAAGGGCCAGCGACGACCTCTATGTAATCGCCGACATTGGCAAGCTGAAGATCGAACTGCACGCCGCCGAAGCGCTGCTGCGCAAGGCCGGGCAAGTGCTCGATCAAGTCAACGCCGCGCCGCTCACCGCCGAGTCCGCCGCCCGCGCCTCGATTGCAGTGGCCGAAGCCAAAGTGCTGACCACCGAGATCTCGCTACTCGCCAGCGAAAAGCTCTTCGAACTGGCCGGCAGCCGCGCCACCCTCGCCGAATTCAACCTCGACCGTCACTGGCGCAACGCCCGCGTGCACACGCTGCACGACCCGGTGCGCTGGAAGTATCACGCGGTCGGGACGTATCACCTGAACGGCACTTTACCCGCTCGCCACTCCTGGATTTAACGACCAGATCTCTGGAGAAACACATGACTCTTTCTCACCACGTCGCGGTCATCACCAGCGATGAGCAAGCCCTGATCGTCGCCAGTGACCTGGCCGAAGATTTCAAACGCGACAGCGCCCTGCGCGATCGCGAACGCCGTTTGCCACACCCGGAACTGGAAGTGTTTTCCCGCTCGGGTCTCTGGGGCATCAGCGTGCCAAAAGAATACGGCGGCGCAGGGGTTTCCAACGTCACCCTGGCCAAGGTGATCGCGCTGATCGCCCAGGCTGACGGTTCCCTCGGCCAGATCCCGCAGAACCATTTCTACGCGCTCGAAGTGTTGCGGGTGAATGGCAGCGAAGAGCAGAAAAAACGCCTGTACGCAGAAGTGCTGGCCGGCCAACGATTCGGCAATGCCCTCGCGGAACTGGGCACCAAAACCGCCCATGACCGCGTCACCAGCCTGACCCCTGATCTGCATGGAGAACGTGACGGCTATCGCATCAACGGCCGCAAGTTTTACGCCACGGGTGCTATTTATGCCCAGCGCATTCCGACGTCGGTCGTGGATGAACACGGCGTTCAGCAACTCGCTTTCGTCCCTCGTAATGCCAAGGGTCTGACGGTAATCGACGACTGGAGCGGTTTCGGCCAACGCACCACCGGCAGCGGCTCGGTGGTGTTTGAAGATGTTTACGTCGCCGCCGAAGACGTGATCCCGTTTCAAAGTGCGTTCGAGCGCCCGACCACCGTCGGTCCGCTGGCGCAGATTCTTCATGCCGCTATCGACACCGGTATCGCCCGCGCCGCCTATGAAGATGCGCTGCATTTCGTGCGCACCAAGACCCGGCCGTGGATCGATTCCGGCAACGACAAAGCCACCGAAGACCCGCTGACCATCAAGAGCTTCGGTCACTTGAGCATTCGTCTACACGCCGCCGAGGCTCTGCTGGAACGCTCCGGAGAATTTCTCGACAAGGCCCAGGCCAACACCAACGCCGAGACCGTCGCCGCCGCGTCGATTGCCGTCGCCGAAGCTCGCGCCATCAGTACCGAGATTTCCCTCACCGCTGGCAGCACGCTGTTTGAACTGGCCGGCAGCCAGGCAACCCTGATCGAACACGGCCTGGATCGCCACTGGCGCAACGCCCGGGTTCATACGTTGCACGACCCGGTGCGCTGGAAATATCACGCCGTCGGCAATTACTACCTCAACGATGAAAACCCTCCATTGCGAGGGACCATCTGATGGCCGATGCCAAAAAGAAAATCCTGCTCAATGCGTTCAACATGAACTGCATCGGGCACATCAACCATGGTCTGTGGACGCACCCGCGGGACAACTCCACTCAATACAAAACCATCGAATACTGGACCGAACTGGCGCAACTTCTAGAGCGCGGACTGTTCGACGGATTGTTCATCGCTGACATCGTCGGCGTGTACGACGTCTACCAAAACTCGATCGATGTGCCGCTCAAAGAGTCGATCCAACTTCCGGTCAACGACCCGCTACTGCTGGTTTCGGCCATGGCCGCGGTCACCAAAAACCTTGGCTTCGGCCTCACCGCCAACCTGACGTACGAACCGCCGTATCTGTTCGCCCGACGCATGTCCACGCTCGATCACCTGAGCCGTGGCCGGGTCGGCTGGAACATCGTCACCGGCTACCTCGACAGCGCCGCCAAGGCCATGGGTCTGAGCGAACAGGTCGAACACGACCGTCGTTACGACCAGGCCGATGAATACCTGCAAGTGCTCTACAAACTCTGGGAAGGCAGCTGGGAAAACGACGCGGTGCTTAACGATCCGCAGCTGCGGATCTACGCGCAGCCCGAGAAAGTGCACAAGGTCGAGCACAAGGGCGAGTTCTATCAGGTCGAGGGTTATCACCTCTGCGAACCCTCGCCGCAGCGCACACCGGTGCTGTTCCAGGCTGGCAGTTCGGATCGTGGATTGCTGTTCGCCGGGCGACATGCCGAGTGCGTGTTCATCAGCGGCCAGAACAAACCGTCGACCAAGGTTCAAGTGGACAAGGTGCGCGCCAGTGCCGTCGAGGCCGGGCGCAACCCCGAGGACATCAAGGTGTTCATGGGGCTGAACGTGATTGTCGGCGCCACCGAAGAGCTGGCCTGGGCCAAGCACGCCGAGTACTTGAGCTACGCCAGTGCCGAGGCCGGCGTGGCGCATTTCTCGGCCTCCACCGGGATCGATTTTTCCGAGTACGAAATCGACGAACCGATCCAGTACGTGAAGAGCAACGCGATCCAGTCCGCCACCAGGAATCTGCAAAACAACGACTGGACCCGCCGCAAATTACTCGAGCAACACGCCCTCGGTGGTCGCTACATCACCGTGGTGGGGTCGCCTGAGCAGATCGCCGACGAGCTGGAATCATGGATCACGGAAACCGGGCTGGATGGCTTCAACCTGACGCGAATAGTCACGCCGGAAAGCTATGTGGATTTCATCGATTGGGTGATCCCGGAGTTGCAACGGCGCGGGTCGTACAAGACCGCTTACGACAGCGGCAGCCTGCGAGAAAAACTGTTTCACGGCGAGGCGCATTTGCCCGAACAACACACAGGTTCAGCGTTCCGCCGCTAAAAGCATCGCGAGCAGGTCGAATCGTCGCACCGTCGCTCCCACAGTGGATTTTTGGTGTTCACACAATCCCTGTGGGAGCGACGGTGCGACGATTCGACCTGCTCGCGATGAGGCCCTACCAAACACCAAAAATTCAATGCCCTGACTGGAAGACTCATCATGACCAAAAAACTGTTCAACCACCCAGTCAAAGCACTGGCCCTGGCCCTCGGCCTTTTCAGCTCCATCACCTTCGCTGCCGACGCGCCGCTGAAGGTCGGCACCACTGCCGCTTTCGCCATTCCCCTGGAGGCCGCCGTCGAAGAAGCCAAAAAACAAGGCTTGCAAGTCGACCTGGTGGAGTTCAGCGACTGGATCGCGCCCAACGTCAGCCTCGCTGCCGGGGACATCGACGTGAACTACTTCCAGCACGTCCCGTTCCTGGAAAACGCCAAGGCCGCCGCTGGTTTTGACCTCGTGCCATTCGCACCGGGGATCATCAACAACGTCGGCCTCTACTCGAAGAAATACAAAAGCTTTGACGAACTGCCGGAAGGCGCCAGCGTGGCGATCGCCAATGACCCGATCAACAGCGGTCGTGGTCTGCAACTGCTGGCCAAGGCCGGGCTGATCACACTCAAACCGGGCGTCGGCTACAAGGCCACCGAAGAAGACATCATTGCCAATCCGAAGAAAATCAAAATCCTGCAGGTCGAAGCCGTGCAACTGGTACGCGCCTATGACGACGCCGATCTGGTCCAGGGTTACCCAGCCTACATCCGCTTGTCGAAGACCTTCGATGCTGGCTCCGCCCTGCTGTTCGACGGCCTCGATCACAAGGAATACGTGATCCAGTTCGTGATCCAGCCGAAAAGCAAAACCGACCCGCGCCTGATCAAATTCGTCGACATTTACCAACATTCGCCGGCCGTTCGTGCAGCGCTGGATAAAGCCCATGGCAAGCTCTATCAAGCTGGCTGGGAAAGCTGAGGATGACGGCCGCGATCCAACGGCGACTGGAGATTCCAGAGCCACATAAAGCCGAACAAACCGAACTGCATCCGGATTTGAACCGCGCTCACGTGCGCTTCATCGGTCTGGGCAAAACCTACAACGGTCAGCAAGGCCCAGTGGCGGCACTGCGCGGCATCGACCTGGCGATCCAGCGCGGTGAAGTGTTCGGCATCATCGGCCGCAGCGGCGCCGGCAAATCGTCGCTGATCCGCACCATCAACCGTCTGGAACAACCGAGCACGGGGCGCGTGCTGATCGATCAGGTCGACATCGGCGAGTTCGATGAAGACCGCCTGGTGGCACTGCGTCGGCGCATTGGCATGATCTTCCAGCACTTCAACCTGATGTCGGCCAAGACGGTTTGGCAGAACGTCGAGTTGCCGCTGAAAGTCGCCGGTGTGCCGAAGGAAAAACGCGAGCAGAAAGTCCGCGAATTGCTGGAACTGGTAGGCCTGCAAGAGAAACACAAAACCTACCCGGCGCAGCTGTCCGGTGGTCAGAAACAGCGCGTCGGCATCGCTCGGGCACTGGTGCATGACCCGGCGATTCTGCTGTGCGACGAAGCCACTTCGGCGCTGGACCCGGAAACCACGCAATCAATCCTCGGCCTGCTGCGCGAGATCAATCAACGCCTGGGCCTGACCATCGTGCTGATCACCCACGAGATGGCGGTGATCCGCGATATCTGTGATCGAGTCGTCGTGCTGGAACACGGGCGAATCGTCGAACAAGGGCCGGTCTGGGAAGTCTTTGGCGACCCGCAGCACGATGTCAGCAAAACCTTGCTGGCGCCGCTCCAACACGGTTTGCCGGAAGAATTGCAAAGCCGCTTGCAGCCACACCCACAATCCTCGGACGCCACTGTTGTGCTGCGTTTGCAGTTCACCGGCAGCGCGAGCGATGAACCGGATCTGGCCGCACTGTTCGCCGCCCTCGGCGGTCGCGTGCGCTTGCTGCAAGGTGGCGTGGAACGGATTCAGGGCCATGCCCTCGGGCATTTGCTGCTGGCGGTGACCGGCTCGTCCCTCGGCGCAGAGGAATTGCGTCAACGCGCCGGCAACTGGGCGCAACAGGTGGAGGTGCTGGGTTATGTGGTTTGATCGCTTGCTGCAAGGCTTCATCGACACCTTCCTGATGGTCGGCGTGTCGTCATTGATCGCGCTGCTGGCGGGCATTCCGCTGGCGGTGATTCTGGTCACCAGCTCCAAGGGCGGAATCTATGAAGCACCGGCGCTGAACCGCACGCTGGGCGCGTTCGTGAACCTGTTTCGCTCGATTCCGTTTCTGATTTTGATGGTGGCGCTGATTCCGTTTACGCGGTTGATCGTCGGCACCACTTACGGCGTTTGGGCGGCCGTGGTGCCGCTGACGATTGCGGCCACGCCGTTCTTTGCGCGCATTGCCGAAGTCAGTTTGCGTGAGGTTGATCAAGGGTTGATCGAAGCGGCGCAGGCGATGGGTTGCCGGCGCTGGCACATCGTTTGGCATGTGTTGTTGCCCGAGGCGCTGCCGGGGATTGTCGGCGGCTTCACGATTACGCTGGTGACGATGATCAACTCGTCGGCCATGGCCGGGGCGATTGGCGCAGGCGGACTCGGGGACATCGCCTATCGCTACGGGTATCAGCGGTTTGATAGCCAGATCATGTTGACGGTGATTGTGTTGCTGGTGGTGTTGGTGGCGGCGATTCAGTTGGGCGGGGATCGGTTGGCTCGGGGGTTGAACAAGCGTTGAGTCTGGCTCAAGTCATTGGTCGTCAGCTTGCTCGCGATGGCTGCGCAGCAGCCTTCTGTCTCATGGCGTATATTCGGCAAATCCCAATTGCCTGCGCAGCCCACCATGAAACAGACCCCCACCGACCTTGAGCAGATCACCTCCACCACCTTGGGCCATTACAACTCGGTGGCTGAAAGTTTCCGCGAAGGGACTCGCGATCACGATGTCAGCCAGAACATTGCTGCGCTGCTGCGGCATATTCAGGGTGAGGCGCCGTTCGACATTCTCGATTTTGGCTGTGGGCCGGGTCGTGATTTGCAAACCTTCACGCGCATGGGCCATACCGCTGTCGGGCTTGATGGCTCAGAGAAATTTGCGCAGATGGCACGCGAAGACAGCGGCTGTGAGGTCTGGCAGCAGGATTTTCTGAAGCTGGATTTGCCGGCCGAGCGCTTTGACGGGATCTTCGCCAATGCGGTGTTGTTTCATATTCCGCGCCAGGAACTGCCTCGAGTGTTGAAGGAATTGCGCGGGGCTTTGAAGCCGGGTGGGGTGTTGTTCAGTTCCAATCCGCGTGGCGAGAATCAGGAAGGGTGGAATGGGCCGCGTTATGGGGCGTACCACGATCTTGAGACGTGGCGGCAATTGCTGACGGCGGCGGGGTTTGTGGAGCTGGAGCATTACTACCGGCCGGCGGGACTGCCGCGCGAGCAGCAGCCTTGGTTGGCGAGTGTCTGGCGTAAGCCGGCGTAGCCTGTCAGGACGCAACCGCGAGCAAGCCCGCGAAGGTTTTCTAGCGTTGCACAGCTACTTGATAGGTTGCCACTTCCCCATTTGCGTCAAACGCGGTGATGCTTCGATCGGCCAGCTGTCGCCCATCAATCTCACGTTCGCGCACATCAAAATTTGCCACCAGTCTGGTGCCATCGGCGAACGTTGTCTGCTGTACCAGACGATCCTCAGTCAGCCAACGGAAATCTGTCATCGCCTGAGTCGCCAGACGCTCATGCAGCGGGCGGAAGAAAACATCCTGACGCGCAATCACCGGTAACCGCTGCTTCAGCGTCGCCGCACTCAGGTGATACAGCGGCGGCACGTTGTAGAGCAATTGAGTCAGCTCATTCTCGGCGCGCACATTGCTCAACTTAAGGCTGTCGAACAGCCAATGATGGGTGGTGATCACCGAGCCATGGAACACCGCCTGATAAAGCGGCAAGCGTGTTTGCGGAGCAAAGTGAACCGTGCGGTAGGGTTCCTTGAGTGGCACGGTCTTGAAGAAAACCTGCGGCTGTTCATCAGGAAACCAGCGGCCCAGGTAATAGGGCGACTGCGGATTCTTGCTCATGTCCGAATCCCCCCAGCCGATCACCGGTGTCTGCATCCCATGGGCAAACAGTACGCCTTGGGCCGTGGTGGCGTTGCCATCCTCGGAACCGGTCGGTAGCTTCAACGTCTCGTTGACCCAGCGCGAGGCATCGATGTTGCCCTCGGCATTTTGCACCTGAGTCATGGTCGCGCCCACACGGTAGCTGTCGAACAGCATGCCGGTGGCGTAGGCATCCAGAAACCAGCTATTGAACCCGGCCTTGCTATGTACAGCCTTGATGCGCGCCTCAAGCAATGGCCGAGCACAACGCGGATCGGTGTAATGCCCCGATTGCTGAAACCCGCTTTTGAACGTCCCGGTTTCCAGCACGATCGCACATTCCTGATTGGCTCTGGAGCCCAGATGCGCGGTGGTCCAGTCCGGGTTTTCAGTGATGGTCAACGCCGTCTCATAGGAATCATAAGGCGCCACCAGATAACCTGCGGCAACGCCTTGCCGCACCGTTTCAGGGTGCCAGAGACCACCTTCCCAACCCTCGCCAAGGCCTAGCCATAATCGCGACAAGCCCGCAGCTTTCAGTTGTTCGATAGTCGTTGGTGACAAGGTATTGCCCCAGCGTTCCGATATTATCGTCACAGCATCGGAGAACGCCACTGCCAGCTCTGCACGTAACAAGCCGTAGCCGTCAGCCAGTTTTTTCATGTCCGGTTCGACGACAGACTGCCAGCCGCTGCGTGCCTTCTTGTTGAGCGCAGCATTGAGGCTGCGTAGCAACGTGACTTGCTGGTAACGATCAAGCGGTGGCTCAGCCCGGGCCAGTAACTGCGAGCTTTCAGCGTCAAAACTGGTACGTAACTCGCTGGCCAGTACACCGTTACCGCGCAACCCTTTCAGCAAAGCTGGCCAGCTTCGAACATCGTCCGGTCCGAGCAGGTCGTTACCCCACAGATAAACATGACTGGCTCCCAGGAGCTTTTTGGCTTCGGGAGTCTTCAGCAGTTTGTCGCTCAAGGTTTCGTATTGCCCGTTATCGACCAACCATTTCCGATAGCGCTTGGCACCCGCCAACAGATCGGTATCACCCAACGACAGCTTGAAGGTTAACGGTGCATTGGGCTCAAGGGAGGTGAATTGATGATGGACAGTCAGAGCAAGGGTGTTGTTGTTTTCGGCGCTGAAGATCAGGCGATTGTTGTAAGGGTTGGTCATCAGCCAGTTCAGCGTGAAGCCGCCGTGATCAACGCCCCACAGCGGCAAACTCAGGTCTTGGGTGGTATTGAACGCCCCCTGATCGAGCAGAAAGGTTTGCCACAGCCGATCACCGGCAGGCACATAACGCCCCTCGGCCAGCGGCCAGATCAGTCCTTTGCCCATAGAACTGCCGGGCTGCTTTAGAAAGCTCAGCTCACCGGGATCACGGGCCGTGATGGACAGGGACAGGTCACGCTGATCGAGGGCGGCACTCAGCGTCCAGGCGCCGTCATCCCACTGCCAGTCCATGCGATTGGCGCTTTGCTTGAGGTTGCTGACCTTATACCCGGTAACGCCCGACGAGGCTTGCACTGGCGAATGTTGTGCGGGGATGACGCGGATCGCCAGCGTGGCGGGATCGAGTTCGACGCGCCACAGCGAATTTTCCAGCACGCTGCCGGCCAGCGTCGGGGGTGAACACAACAGAGCGCCGAGCAACAGCACATAGCGCAGACAATAGGTCATCGGTGACATCGAAGCCCCTCCTCCATTTGGAAAGGGACCGTACAGCAACGCACCGACCATGTAAGTAGGACCGTTCCCAAACGTCACTCGGGAACGATCAACGCATCAATTACTGCGCTTCTTTCTTCGGCTCCCGAATCTTGTACCAAGCCACATACAGCGCCGGCAAAAACAGCAATGTCAGCAACGTCGCAATAATAATCCCGCCAATCATCGCGTACGCCATCGGCCCCCAGAACACTTCCCGGGCGATCGGGATCATCCCCAGGCTCGCCGCCGCAGCCGTCAGCAGAATCGGTCGGCGACGATGCTCCGTGGCTTGCACCACCGCATCCCACGGTGCATGACCGTCCTTCTCCAGGGCGTCGATCTGCGTCACCAGAATCACCGAGTTGCGGATGATGATGCCGATCAGCGCCAGAATCCCGAGGATCGCCACAAAGCCCATCGGCGTGCCCGTCGGGATCAGCGCCAGCACCACGCCGATCAAGCCGAGCGGCGCGACGCTGGCCACCAGGAACAGCTTCTGCACGCTGTGCAACTGGATCATCAGAAAGGTCGCCATCAAAAACAGCATCAACGGCACGACCTTGGCAATCGGCCCTTGGGCCTTGCCGCTTTCCTCCACCGTGCCGCCCGTGGCGACCGAGTAACCCACCGGCAAACTGGCGGCGAATTTGTCGATGTCGGGTTGGAGTTGTTTCACCAGGTCGGTCGGCTGAATCTCATCGCGAACCGCAGCCTTGATGGTGATGGTCGGTTTGCGGTCACGGCGCCAGACCAGCGGCTGCTCAAGTTCATAACGCACAGAAGCGAAAGCCAGCAGCGGAATCGACGTGCCGCCCGGCGCGACGATCTGCAAATTCTGCAGGGTTTCCGGGGTGCCGCGTTCGGCGTCTTCCGCGCGGCCCACCACGTTGATCAGGTAGATATCGTCATCGACCTGAGTCACCGGTGCACCGACCACAATGCTGTTCATCAGGTTGGCCACGTCTTCTGACGACAGTCCCAATTGCCGTGCCTTGTCCTGTGCGATGTCGATGCGCAGGACTTTGCCCGGTTCGTTCCAGTCGTAAATGATCTCGCCAATGTGCGAGTTTTTATCCAGTTCGGTGGCCAGGGCGATGGCGTGCTTGCGCACCTGATCGATGTCCTTGCCGCTGACCCGGTACTGAATCGGCCGCCCCACCGGCGGGCCCATTTCCAGTGCCTGGACGTAGCTGCCGATACCGACAAAATCTTTACGCAGCCGTTCGCGCAAGCGCTGGCTAAGCGCGTTACGCGATTCCAGACCTTTGCTGACGATCACCAGTTGCGCGTAATACGGGTTCTGCAATTGCTGGTCGAGGGGCAGGTAGAAACGGATCGCACCTTCGCCGATGTAAGTGCTCCAGCGCACGATGTCCGGGTCGCCCTTGAGGGTCGCTTCGAGCTTGTCCACTGCCTTGCGGGTTTCGGCGATCGAAGCGTTTTGTGGCAGGTTCAGGTCGACGAGGATTTCCGGGCGGTCCGAGGACGGGAAGAACTGGTTCTGCACAAACTGCATGGAAAACACCGACGCCACGAACAGCAAGAGGGTGATGCCGATCGCCCACCAGCGATTGCGCATGGCCCAGAGCATGCCGTAATTGAACCCCCGACCGATGCGTCCCGGTTCAGCGGCGTGCGGTTTCACGTTGGTGCTGAGGATGTGCACGCCGATCACCGGGGCGAACAGCACCGCGACAATCCACGACACGATCATGGCCACCGCGATCACCGCGAACAGCGTGAAGGTGTACTCGCCGGCCGAGCTGGCGTTCAGGCCGATGGGCACGAAACCGGCCACCGTCACCAACGTACCGGTGAGCATCGGGAACGCGGTCGAGGTGTAAGCGAACGTGGCCGCTTGCTCCTTGGTCTCGCCCATTTCCAGGCGCGTGACCATCATCTCGACAGTGATCATCGCGTCATCCACCAGCAATCCCAGGGCGATGATCAACGCGCCGAGGGAAATCCGCTGCATGGTGATGCCGCTGTATTCCATGAAGACGAAGACCATCGCCAGCACCAGCGGGATCGAGCAGGCCACCACCAATCCGGCACGTACGCCGAGGCTGATGAAGCTGACGATCAGCACGATCACCACCGCTTCGAACAACGCGCTCGTGAAGCCGCCGACGGCTTTTTCCACCACTTCGGCCTGGTCGGAAACGTTGTGCACGCCGACGCCCACCGGCAGATCGGCAGTCAGGTCGGTCATGCGCTGGTGCAACGCCTTGCCGAACACCTGAATGTTGCCGCCCTTCTTCATCGCAATGGCGAGGCCAATGGCAGGATGGCCGTTAAAGCGGAATTCCGGTGTCGACGGGTCGACATAGCCACGGCTGATGTCGGCGATGTCGGCCAAACGGTAGAAACGGTCGTTGAGTCGCAGGTTGACGTTTTCCAGGTCCTTCTCGGAGGCAAACTGTCCGGACGTACGCACGGAAATCCGCTCGGGACCGGCCTCGATCACACCGGCAGGGGTCACCGCGTTTTGCGATTGCAGGCTCTGCACCACCTGACGCTGATCGATGCCCAGCGCCGCCAGTTTGCGGGTGGAGAAGTTCAGGTAGAGGACTTCATCCTGCTCGCCGACCATCTCGACCTTGCCCAGCCCCGGCACTTCGCGGATCTCGGCGCGGACTTGCTCGACGTAATCGCGCAATTGGCGCATCGACAAACCGTCGGCGGTAAAGGCGTACACCGAGCCGAACACGTCACCGAATTCATCGTTGAATCCCGGCCCTTGCAGGCCTTGGGGGAAGTCGCCGCGAATGTCGTTGATCTTCTTGCGCACCTGGTACCAGATTTGCGGGATGTCCTTGGCGCTGGTGGTATCACGCAAGTTTACGAAGACCGTCGACTCGCCGGGGCGGGTGTAGCTTTTCACGTAGTCGAGAGAGTCGAGCTCTTCGAGTTTTTTCTCGATCCGGTCAGTAACCTGCTTGAGGGTTTCTTCCTGGGTCGCGCCCGGCCACCGGGTCTGGATCACCATGGTTTTGATGGTGAACGACGGGTCTTCCTCACGGCCGAGGTTCATGTACGAGAACACGCCCATCAGCAGCGCGATGAACATCAAATACCAGACAAACGACTGATGCTTGAGGGCCCATTCGGACAAGTTGAAACTCCCTTTCATTGCGGGCTGTCCTCATCGATTTTTACTTTCTGCCCCGGTTTCAGGCTATTCACGCCGGCACTGACCACCCGCTCGCCGGACTTCACGCCGTTCGCCAGGACCATGGTTGCGTCAGTGCGACTGAGCAGGCTGACGTCTCGCGGGGAAACGGTCTGGGTCTGCGGGTCGATGACCCAGATCCGCGGTTTGCCATCGACCTCCTGAAGCGCAGTCAGGGGCAGTTCGATACGCGGTTTGATCGCGGAGCTGAGGGTCACGCTGATGGCCGTGCCCAGGCGAAAACCCGGTGGTGTCTCGGTCAGTGTCAGGCGGGCGCGACGGGTGCGGGTCGCACTTTGCGCCTGGGGTTCGATTTCGCGAATGATGGCGGTGGTGGTGATGCTCGGGTCGAGCTGGACGGCCACCTGAAACACCACGTCTTCCGGCAACTGGTCGACCAAAGTATCCGGCAGATCGATTACGGCTTCCTTGATGTCCGGCTGCGCCAGGGTCACCACTTGCTGGCCGGCGCTGACGACTTGCCCGGCTTCGGCGTTCCACGCGGTGACCACGGCTTTGTGGTCGGCGCGCAGTTCAACGTAGTTGAGCTGGTCCTTGGCCTGATCGACCGCAGCCTTCGCTTGATCGAGGGAGGCCTGGGTGGTTTTAAGGTCGGTCTGTGCGATGTCGAGTTGCGCCTGGGCGCCCACGCCACGATCGAACAACTCTTGCTGACGCCGGGCGTTGGCCTGGGCGTTGATGAATTGCGCCTGAACGCTGGCCAGATCACCCTGAGCGGAACGCAACTGGTTCTGTTGATCGGTGGGGTCGAGCGTGGCGAGCAACGCGCCCTTTTGGACTTCGGCACCGACATCGACATGACGGCTGGCAATGCGTCCCGGCACCCGGAACCCGACATTGCTTTCATACCGGGCCTGGATGTTGCCGGCGAAGCGGCCCAGGCTTTCTTCGTCCAGGGACTGGACCTTGATGGACAGCACCGGACGCACAGGCTCCGGCGGCGGTTCCTTTTTCGAGCAGGCCACCAGCATCACTCCGGCGCAAACCAGCAACAGACGCTTCATGGCTGGGCTCCCGCGGCTAAATCCTTATAGGTGTTTTCGGCGATTTCCACCTTCACGCCGGGGTGCAGCAACTGGCCGCCGGCGATGACCACTTTTTCGCCACCTTTCAGGCCGTCGCTGATGATCACTTTGCCGGTCAGGTAGCGGCCGACCGTGACGGTGTGCAGCTGTGCCTTGCCCTCGCCGTCCACCAGCCACACCGCCGGGTCGCTGAGATTTTTCGTCAGAGCCGACCAGGGCAGTTCGACCGCCGATTTGCCTGGCGTCTTGGCCGTGGCACTCACCACCGAACCGAGCTGCATGCCTTCCGGTAGTCCGTTGAGCGTGACTTTGACCTGCACCGTGCCGGTCTGCGCGGAGACGGCCGGGGTGATTTCCCGAACGGTGCCGGTGGTTTTGATCGCGGGGTTGTCGAGCAGGCTGACGACCACCGTTTTATCCTCTGGAGGCTCTTTCAGCAGCGATTCGTAGACGTTGAACACGGCGTCGCGCTCACCGTCCCGGGCCAGGCTGAAAATCGGCACAGTGGCCTGCACCACCTGGCCGACCTCGGCCTGACGCGCGGTAATCACCCCCGGCGCGTCGGCAATCAGCGCGGTATAGCCCAGTTGTTCCCGGGCGTTGGCCAGCTGCGCCTGGGCAGCCGTCAGGGCGCTTTGGCTGCTGCGCAATGCAGCTTGGGCGGAATCGTATTCGCTTTGGCTGGTGTAGCCCTTGGGCAGAAGTTTTTGCTGGCGAACGAATGCGGCGGCAGTCTGTTTGACCCGGGCCTGCTCGGCAACAACCTGTGCCTGGGCCGAGTCGACGCTGGTTTGCAGGTCCTTGGGATCGAGCTTGGCCAGCACTTGTTTGGCCGATACCCGGTCACCGACATCGACCATGCGCTGGATGATCTTGCCGCCAACGCGGAACGACAGGTCAGTCTGGACCCGCGCCTGAACATCACCGGTCAGGGTTACCGTCGCCGCGTAATCCGCAGGTTTTACCTCTTGCACGAATACCCGCGGACGGTCCTTTTCGACCGGTTTTTTATCGCCACAGGCACTCAGCAGGACAAGGAGGCTCAGACCAACCACTGTTTTCAATCCGGGACCTACCATGCAGACTCCTTTGCGTTGTACGAACGTGCCAATGGCGATACGACTGTGAGCGTAGAACAGGGTTCCAAGGGTGCGCCTCACGGTTTGAAATAAAGCCTGGCGCACGATGACGTCGACAATAAGGCAGAATCGCGCACCACGCAGCAGGAAGCCTCCCATGCTCAAAACCCTCGCGGTGGCCAATTACCGCTCGATCAATAAATTGGTGATTCCGCTGGGCAGGTTGAACCTGATCACCGGCCCCAACGGCAGCGGTAAATCCAACCTCTACCGCGCGTTGCGCCTGCTGGCGGAAACCGCTCAGGGCGGCGTGGTCAATGCCTTGGCCCGCGAGGGTGGGCTGGATTCGACCTTCTGGGCCGGGCCGGAAAACATCACTCGACGGATGCGTAATGGTGAAGTCCCGATCGAGGCGACCGTTCGACACAGTGCCAAACGCCTGCGCCTGGGGTTTGCCGGGGAAGATTTCAGCTACTCAATCGCGCTGGGGCTGCCGGAGCCGAGCCTTTCCGCGTTTTCTCTGGACCCGGAAATCAAGAAGGAATGCATCTGGTCCGGCCCGTTTTACCGTCCGGCCAGCCTGTTGGTGGATCGAAACGGCCCGATGATCCGGGCCCGGGCCGGGCGCGGCTGGGAGGTGCTGGCCCAACACACGCCGAATTTCGACAGCCTGTTCGATCAGGTCGGCAGCTTTCGCACCTCGCCGGAAGTCATGCAGTTGCGTGAGTTCATCCGCCGCTGGCGATTCTATGATCACTTTCGCAGCGACGCTGATGCGCCGGTGCGCCAACCGCAATTAGGCACCCGCACGCCGGTGCTGCATCACGATGGTCGGGATCTGGCGGCCGCGTTGCAGACAATCCGCGAAATCGGCGACCCCGAGGCCTTGCAGGCCGCCGTCAGCGACGCCTTCCCTGGCGCGCGATTGAACATCGCGCCGCTTCAGGGGGGGCGGTTTGCAATCGAGTTTTACCAGGAAGGCTTATTGAGGCCCTTGTCGGCGGCCGAGTTGTCGGACGGGACGTTGCGCTATTTGCTGCTGGTCGCAGCGCTGCTGACGCCTCGGCCACCGACGCTGATGGTGCTGAACGAGCCGGAAACCAGTTTGCACCCGGACCTGTTGCCCGCGTTGGCGCGGTTGATTATCCGGGCGTCGGAGCAGTGTCAGGTGTGGGTGGTTTCTCATGCACGGCGGTTGATTTCGGCGCTGCAGGAGGACCCGGAGTGCAATTGCATTGTGCTGGAGAAGAACCTGAGCCAGACCGGGATTGTCGGGCAGCGGATGCTGGATGAGCCGGCTTGGTATTGGCCGGACTAACCCCGACCCACGCACTGAGTGGGAACGATCATCCATATCGCGCAAAAACTATCCTCCGAATTTGCTGAGGCAGCAGAAGACGACTATTTTTCTTTGCGTTGTAGGAAGGATCTTTTTTTCGTAATCCCCCTCCAAGGACGCACAGCTTTTGGCCAGACTCCCCGGCCGAACCATCACAAGGAAGAGAAAATGGCTGACGTAAAAGTGCCACAGCGGCTGGATCCGCAGGACATCGTGAAGTTGCTGGTGGCGTTGCGCAGGGCGTTGAAGGCCAGGGTGGCCTGAACGAGTAAATTCCCCTGTGGGAGCGAGCCTGCTCGCGAAAGCGGCGTATCAGCAAAAGTAATGTCGACTGACACTCCCTCTTCGCGAGCAGGCTCGCTCCCACATGAATTGCGTCCATAAAAAACGCCGACGCTATATCAGCCGTCGGCGTTGAAACCTTGAAGGGGTTTACCTCGCGAATCAGAACGCCGGCAATACCGCGCCGCTGTACTTCTTCTCGATGAATGCTTTCACTTCCGGGCTGGTCAAAGCCTTGGCCAGTTTCTGGATGGCTACGCTGTCCTTGTTGTCCGGACGCGCCACCAGGAAGTTCACGTAAGGCGAATCGGCACCTTCAATCACCAGCGCGTCTTTAGCCGGGTTCAGACCTGCTTCCAGCGCGTAGTTGGTGTTGATCATGTCCAGGTCGACCTGGTCCAGAACACGCGGCAGCATGGCCGATTCCAGTTCCTTGAACTTGAAGTTGTGCGGGTTCTTGGCGATGTCTTTCGGGGTGGCCAGAGCGTTTTTCGGGTCTTTCAACTCGATCAGGCCAGCCTTCTGCAGCAGGATCAGAGCACGGCCGCTATTGCTGCCTTCGTTCGGGATTGCGATGGTTGCGCCGTCTTTCAGCTCAGCCAGGGTTTTGACTTTCTTCGAGTAACCGCCGAAGGGTTCGACGTGCACGCCGATCACGGTCACCAGGTTGGTGCCTTTACCTTCGTTGAAGCTTTTCAGGTACGGCAGGGTCTGGAAGTAGTTGGCGTCCAGACGCTTCTGGTCGACCTGTACGTTCGGCTGAACGTAGTCGGTGAAGACTTTGATTTCCAGGTCCACGCCTTCTTTGGCGAGGGTTGGCTTGATCAGTTCCAGAATCTCGGCGTGTGGAACCGGAGTCGCCGCCACCACCAGTTTCTCGCCAGCCTGGGCCAGGCCCGCAGTCAGGGCAGCCGCCAATGCGGTGAACAACAGAACCTTTTTCATGCAGTGTCCTTATCGAAAATCACGGTCGTCATCGACGACGGCTTTTAGTACGAGTGCCAGTGAAGTGCTATCGCTGGCGTGACGCGGACAATACCGGGATTTTTTATTCCCGAACAATATCTTTTATTCACTTTCATATTCCATTTTGTTCATACAGATCGCTACAGCGTCTGCGTCAGGCTTTCGAGCAAATGCTTGAGTGCCGATCGCTCGCCAGCCGTGCCGTTTTTAATCAGCAGAGCCGCTTGTTGCTCGATCTGCACCAATGACGGCGGCGCCTCGGGCAGATTCAAATGCTCCGGCAAAATCTCATCACCAGTACTGACCAGTAACGCAAAGTGAATGACGTTCTCCAGCTCCCGGGTGTTGCCTGGCCAACTGTGTTGCTCTAACAAATGCTGCGCGGCTTCGCTGATCAGTGGCACTGGCAGGTCCAGGCGCTGGCTATAGATGCCGAGGAAATATTCGGACAGCGACAGAATATCGCCCACCCGTTCACGCAAGGCCGGCAGTTCGAGCTGGCCTTCGCTGAGGTAGTGGTAGAGACGCTCATGGAATTTTCCGGCGGCCACCGCTTGGGCCAGGTCGATGCTGGTAGCCGCCACCAGGCGCACGTCCACCGGGCTTGGTTGGTGAGCGCCGACCCGCGTGACTTCGTGGTTTTCCAGCGCCACGAGCAATTTGATCTGGATTGGTAGCGGCAAGTCGCCGATTTCATCCAAATAGAGCGTCCCGCCGTTGGCAGAACCGAACCACCCCGCACGACTGCTGGCTGAACCGCTGTAACTGCCAGCGGCATAACCGAACAATTCAGCATCAGCGTAAGTCGGGCTGATCGCGCCGCAGTTGACCGAGACGAACAACCCACCACGATCACTCGCGCGATGGATGTGCCGCGCGAGCAACTCCTTGCCGCTGCCGGTTTCGCCCCGGATCAACACCGAGATCGAACGCGGCGCCAATAGCTCCAGCTCCTGGCGTAACTGACGCGAACGCGGATCGACAAACACCAGCGCCTTGGCGCGAATGCTCAGGGGGCTTTTTTCTGCGTCGGGGAAGGTCAGCAGCGGCTGACCGAAGGCTTCAAAACTCATGGCAGACTCCCGCCCTAAACCGCCGGGAGACGGGGGGCGTTGTTTTAAAAAACAAAAGCAAAAAAGAAAAGGTTCAAGCGCGGCGCAGGGCGTGGTGTTCCATTCGGTTTTGCAGGCGATAGAGATAAGCAAAACCCTGCTCCCAGCGTTGGTGACCGGACTTCACGTTGATGTGTCCGGCACCCGACAAAATCCCCGCCTCGGCGCCCCAGTGACGTGCCAGTTCCAACGCACGCGGCGTGCTCACGGCGCCGTCATTGTCGGAGCTGACAACCTGACTCGGGAACGGCAGCAGATGGGTCGGAATCGGTGCGAAATTGCGCAGGGCCGGTGCGCAGGACGGACGCTCGACGTCCGCCGGGGCGACCAGCAAGGCGCCGCGGACCTGACGCAAAAACGGCACGGGCGCCGTGGCAGCCCAATGCGCGACAGTGATGCAACCCAGGCTATGGGCGATCAGGATCACCGGCGTGCTGTCGGCGGCAATCGCCTCAGCCAGTGCCGCGACCCAGTCTTCACGACGTGGTGTCAGCCAGTCGGCCTGCTCCACCCGCGCGCTGTTCGGCAGGCTGTTCTGCCAGTGGCTTTGCCAATGATCTTCTGGCGATCCTTGCCAGCCCGGCACAATCAGATAGCGAATTGATTCGTTGCGCATGGGGGAGCTCTCCTGCTGCTTGTCTGTTCCCGAGCAAGTATAGGGAGGAGAGTTATATTCGTTAAGGAATAAGAAGCTATTTATTAAGACCTATATCGAATATAAAATCGATCACCTGTGGGAGTGAGCCTGCTCGCGATAGCGGTAGATCAGTCACCATCCATGTTGGATGTAGCGACGCCATCGCGAGCAGGCTCGCCCCCACAGGGTCTGGTGTTTGTCCGGAATAAAAAAGGGACCGCACCCTGCCAAGGAGACGGCCCCGGAAACTCAACATTTGAAAGCGCGATGATTGGCTGAAATTGATATCCAATAAAGGAATATTTAATTACTTTATTAGGTCAAAAACGCATATATCAATCAGCGATACGGTAACCACCCAGCAACCCTGCTTGCGTCATAACGTAGCGACCTTTTGGGTCAGATTGATGACGGCCGCCTTTGCCGTGTTGAGTTTCCGGACACATCGATCAAACCTGAGCCGCACGAACCTCCTGTGCCTCTGTTGTTTCCTTGCGCACAAATCGATTCGCCCGCCCAAACGTCCCGAAATCATTAAACCGCACGCCCATCTCGCGCATCACTTTATGCGCCACCGGCACGGTCATCTGACGGATGTAAAACGGTTCCTTCACCACAAAATGATGGATGCCGTGGCTGCTGCCGAAGTTGAAGCAGAACGCCTGCAACGGCCACATCCACCACGGGTTCAGCACCTGGGTCTGCTGGATGACATTGCCCGGCTCCACGTCACCGTAGTAGTGCATGTTCGAGCTGACGAAATGCAGGCAAAAGGTACGCAAGACGTTCGGGCCGATGATCACCACGGCAGCGATGTCGATCACCTGCATCACCGACAGCGTGGTCGCCGACCATTCGATCGACGTTCCCATCAGATAGGCGATGCCATTGGCCGCATGGAAGCCGAGAAACAGGTACCACGCCCCCCAATGCACCAACGCCAGCGGCGCGTAGACCCTCAGGGTGCGCTTGATGATGCTGATCTTGTGAGCCCAGGTCTTGGCCCGCAGCATACGAATGAACGCCGACATCACGTTGTCGCCGACCATCAGCAACCGCGCGAAACCCCAAGGCTCGCCGTTGGTGATGGCGCGCTCTTCCATGTCGGATTCCGTGCCGGAGACCTTGTGGTGATTGAGGTGCAGATGCCGGCGAATCCACGGATTGATCGTGCTCGGACGCGCCAGCCACACCAGGCCCATCATCAGGTTGTGCGGCACGCGCTGTTTGCGGAAGTACATGCTATGGATCAGGTCGTGTTCCAGCTCGTGGGTCAACGAGGCAAAAAAGGCGTTGAGCAACAGGCATGCCCACCAGGCCATGTGCCCGGTCGTGTAGAGCGTCGCCGAGCCGATCATCCCGATCAGCGCGAAGGCCAAAATACCTGCGCCCAAAGCGTCTTGATGGTTGAGAATCGGATAGCGCTGACGCAGTTCGACACCCTTGGCCAGCACCACTTGGCGAATATGCGCTGATCGCTGAGTTGCATTCAGTCGCTGGGGACTTGCAGAAGTACCGTGCATGCTTCCATCCTCTGGTTATTGATGTTCGCATCCTGCCTTGTGAACCCTCGCAACGCGGTAGCCGTGAACGCCAACCTGTTGACCGGAAGCGCCAATCAGCATGACTGAACCGACCTCCCTCGCCAGCTGGACCCGCGCCCTGCGCAAGCAACTCGATGCGCTGGGCCTCGACAGCACCGCCCTGTGCCAACAGGCGGGGCTCGACCCGCAACTGATGGACGACCCGAACGCCCGTTACCCGTTGTCCGGCACCACGCGCCTGTGGGAAATCGCAGTGCAGGTCAGCGGTGATCCGGCGATTGGTTTGCGGGTATCGCGCTTCGTCAGCCCCACCACGTTTCACGCACTCGGTTATGCGCTGGTGGCCAGCGGCAGTCTGCGAGAAGTGTTCGAGCGCATCGTGCGTTATCACCAGGTGGTCAGCGATGCCCTGGACCTGGAACTGACCCGCACCGAGGACCGCTACCGCTTCCGCCTGAAAATCCCGCCAGGCAATCCGGCCCCGGCCTTCGAAGCCATCGACGCCTTCACAGCGATTTACGTACGCACCTGCCGCAATCGCCTGGGCCGCGATTACGCCCCGCTGGCGGTGTACCTGCGTCGCCCGGAACCGGCGGACCCGCATCAATGGCACAAAGTCTTCCGCTCACCGGTGTACTTCGCCGCCGATGAAGACCGACTGGAATTCGCCGTCGTGGACTTCGACAGCCACCTGGACGACGCCAATCCGGAACTGGCCGAACACAACGAAGCCGTGCTCAAACGCACCCTCGCCCAGCTCAAACCCCTGACCTGGGAACGCAAGGTTCGCGACGCCATTGAGGAGCAATTGCCGGAAGGTGAGCCCAGCGCCGAACACATCGCCCAGGCTCTGCATCTGAGTTTGCGCAGCCTGCAACGGCATCTGGCGGACGAGGGTTGCCGGTTCGATACGCTGCTCAACGAAAGTCGCGAGAACCTGGCGCTGCTGCATTTACGCGATCAGCAATGCTCATTGAGCGAGATCAGCTATCTGCTGGGATTTGCGGACACGAGCAGCTTCAGCCGCGCATTCAAGCGCTGGACCGGGATGACACCGGGGCAATTTCGAGATGGGTTGCGGTAACAGATTCTGAAAGTGGGTTGTCTGGTCTTGCCTCTTCGCGAGCAGGCTCGCTCCCACAGTTGACCGCATTCCAATGTGGGAGCGAGCCTGCTCGCGAAGAGGCCAGACCAGACGCTACAGAAACGCCTCAGCGCCCCCGATCCCGCCGCAACAACTTGCGCACCCGCTTCACCAACTCGCTTACGGCAAATGGCTTGAGCAGGTAATCATCCTCATGCAACTCCAGATCGCGCAGGCGATCCTCGATGCCGTCCCTGGTGGTCAGGAACAGCACCGGCGTTTCGCCGAGCTTGCGGATCTGCTGCAGCAACTGCCAGCCATTGAGCCCGGGCAGCATCACGTCGAGGATGATCAGCTCGTATTCGCCGGACTCGATAAAGCGTCGGCCGTCCATACCGTTGACCGCCACATCGACTGAGTAACTTGCCTCGCTCAGGCCTTTAGCCAGGAGTTTGGCGGTCTCGGGTTCGTCTTCCACTAACAGCACACGCATGGCACACCTCGATTGTCGTCATCACAGGCTAGGCGCCTTCGCGTCCAAAGCCCACCACTAACGCCGGGTTTTAGATAATCGCCAACATCCGCAATCGTTGCGCATCCAGAATCTCGATCTCGCCGTACTTGAGATTCACAATCCCCTGCCCCTGCAAGTCGTTGAGAATCTGGTTGGTGGTCTGGCGCGACAGCGACAGCATCGACGCCAATTGTTCCTGGGGCAGTTGCAACACCCGTCGCGGCGGGTCGATCTCGCCATAGCCCTCGGCGATCATCAGCAAGCGATGCGCCAGTCGGGCCGCTGCCGGCATGAGGCTCAGCTGTTCGAGATTGATGAACGTCAGGCGCAGCTTGTGGCTCATCAGCAACGCCAGTTGTCGCCAATACACCGGTTGTTCATCAAGCAACGTCAGCAGCGCGGTTTGCGAAATGTGCAGCAGGGTGCAATGACCCACACCGAACGCATCATGAGTGCGCGGCTGGCCATCGAACAGACAGATTTCGCCGAACCAGTGGGGCGACTCCACCAGGCTCAACAGCGCCTCCTTGCCCTGCTCGCTCACTGCGCCGATGCGCACCGAACCTTCGAGCACCGCGTACAGCCCGCACGGTGGATCGCCGCGCTTGAACAGCCGCTGGCCCGGCGACAACCGCCGCACCCTGGCGGCGGCCAGCAGACTATCCTGTAAGGAAACAGGTAAATGGCTGAACCACTGGCCGCTCATCAGGCGTGGACGCCAGACCTGCATATCCATGAAAACTCCTAGAGATTGTCGCCTGCCTGACAGAGCGAAATGTGGACCCGGGGCATGATCCATCACCCAACAGGAGGAACAACAATGAAAAGCCTCGTTGACCATCTCAGTCAATACGCCGCCTACCACCGTGACCCGCGCAATATTGCCAGCCACTTTATCGGTATTCCGCTGATCGTTGTCGCCGTTGCGGTGCTGCTGTCACGGCCCGAGTGGTCGCTGGCCGGGGTTTGGGTGTCACCGGCAGTGCTTTTGGCGCTGGCTTCGGCGTGGTTTTATCTGCGACTGGAGTTACGGCTGGGTGTGCTGATGACGATATTGCTGGGCCTTTGCGTTTGGCTGGGTCATGTGCTCGCGCAGCAAAGCACGCTGGTTTGGCTGGTGAGCGGCATCGGGATGTTTGTGGTGGGTTGGGCGATTCAATTTGTCGGTCATCACTACGAAGGACGCAAACCGGCGTTTGTCGATGATGTGACGGGGTTGATTGTCGGGCCGTTGTTTGTGGTGGTTGAGTTGGCGTTTTTGCTGGGGTTGCGGCATGACCTCAAAGAGCAGATCGAGGCGCGGGTGGGTGGGGTGCGTTTGCGTCAGAAGAACGCTGCAGCGTAGGACGCTTTAAAAGATCGCAGCCTGCGGCAGCTCCTACAGGTTTTTCGGTTGGCCACACGTGTGCTTAACCCAAATCCACTGTAGGAGCTGCCGCAGGCTGCGATCTTTTGATCTTAGATGTTGGCGAGTTTCTGCCAGACCTTCGGCTTGAAAAACAGCGTCTCGCCCTTCGCCAACCCGATCAGGCTGTCGTGATCTTTCACCACTTCAGCTTCGATCAATTCGCTCTGGCCTTCGACCTTCAACGTCACCCGTGTCGTCGCGCCCAACGGACGAATATCCCGCACCTCGGCCGCGTGGTGATCCTCCAGCTCATGACGCGACAGCGACACTTCGTGAGGACGGAACAGCACATGGTTGTCTTCACCCAGATGCAACCGGTTCGAGTCACCCAGGAAGTGATAAACGAAATCGCTGGCCGGGTTTTCGTAGACGTCGCCCGGTGAGCCGATCTGCTCGATCACGCCCTTGTTCATCACCACGATGCGGTCGGCGACTTCCATCGCTTCTTCCTGGTCGTGAGTCACGAACACCGAGGTCAGGTTGATGTCTTCGTGCAGCCGCGCCAACCAGCGACGCAGTTCTTTACGGACCTTGGCGTCGAGGGCGCCGAAGGGTTCGTCGAGCAGCAGGACTTTCGGTTCCACCGCCAAGGCACGAGCCAAAGCAATACGTTGACGCTGACCGCCGGAGAGTTGTTCCGGGTAGCGATCCGACAGCCAATCCAGTTGCACCATGTTCAGCAGCTCGTGGACTTTCACCGCGATCTGGCTTTCGCTCGGGCGCTGGTTTTTCGGCTTCATGCGCAGGCCGAACGCGACGTTGTCGAACACCGTCATGTGGCGGAAAAGGGCGTAGTGCTGGAACACGAAGCCGACGTTGCGATCACGCACGTCGTGGCCGGAAACGTCTTCACCGTGGAACACGATGTTGCCCTGATCCGGGGTTTCCAGGCCGGCGATGATCCGCAGCAACGTAGTTTTGCCGCAACCGGACGGGCCGAGCAGCGCCACAAGTTCGCCGCTTTGAATGTCCAGGCTGATGTTGTCCAGCGCCTTGAACGCGTGAAAATTCTTGCTGACGTTACGCACTTCAATCGACATGACTTATTCCTCCGCGGCGCTGGCGCGCAGGCGGTTAATACGGTTTTCGCTCCACTGCTTGAGCAGCAGGATGAAGAGCGCCAGGATCAGCAACAGGCTCGCCACGGCGAACGCGGCCACGTGGTTGTATTCGTTGTAGAGGATCTCGACGTGCAGCGGCAGGGTGTTGGTCACCCCGCGAATGTGCCCTGAAACCACCGATACCGCCCCGAACTCACCCATGGCCCGCGCCGTACACAGCACCACGCCGTAGATCAGGCCCCATTTGATGTTGGGAACGGTGACGTGCCAGAACATCTGCCAGCCATTGGCCCCGAGCAGGCGCGCGGCCTCTTCTTCCTGCGTGCCTTGTTCCTGCATCAGCGGGATCAGCTCGCGCGCCACGAACGGCACGGTGACGAAGATCGTCGCCAGCACGATGCCCGGCAAGGCGAAGACGATCTGGATGTCATGGTCCTGCAACCACGGACCAAACAGGCCCTGCGCACCGAACATCAGCACGTAGACCAGACCGGCGATGACCGGCGACACCGAAAACGGCAAGTCGATCAGAGTGACCAGCATACTTTTGCCACGGAACGAGTACTTGCTCACGCACCATGCGGCACTGACACCGAACACCAGGTTCAGCGGCACTGAAATCAGCACGGCGATCACCGTGAGTTTCAGGGCCGACAAAGCGTCGGGTTCGAAGATCGCGGTGAAGAACGCACCGATTCCGAGCTTCAGGCCCTGAGACACCACGATCACCAGCGGCAGCAACAGGAACAGGGTGAACACCAGCCAGCCAAGGCCGATCAGGATTCGCCGCGATGAAGCACTGCCACGGCGGGCGGCGTTCGAGGAAGCAGCAGCAATAGACGATTGGGACATTTCTGCGCCTCCTTATGGGGTTTCGATGCGTCGTTGCAGCAAGTTGATCAGCAGCAACAGGACGAAGGAAACCACCAGCATCAGTACACCAATGGATGTGGCGCCGGTGTAATCGTACTGGTCGAGTTTGACCATGATCAGCAGCGGCAGGATCTCGGTTTTCATCGGCATGTTGCCGGCAATGAAAATCACCGAACCGTACTCACCGACCCCGCGGGCAAAGGCCAACGCGAAACCGGTCAGCCAGGCTGGCAGCAGCGCGGGGACCAGAATATGGCGGAAAACCTGCAACGGTTTCGCACCCAGGCACGCCGCCGCTTCTTCCACTTCCCGAGGGATATCAGCCAATACTGGCTGTACGGTACGTACTACGAATGGAAGTGTCACAAAAGTGAGGGCAAGGGTGATGCCGAGGGGGGTATACGCGATCTTGAAACCCAGGTCCGCTGCAAACTGACCCACCCAACCATTGGGCGCGTATAGCGCAGTCAGCGCGATACCGGCCACGGCGGTGGGCAATGCGAAGGGTAAGTCGATCATCGCATCGATGACTTTGCGTCCAGGGAAGGTATAGCGCACCAGCACCCAGGCCAGCAGCGTGCCGATGATGCCGTTGATGATCGCGGCATAGAGCGCGGTGCCGAAGCTGAGCTTCAACGCCGCCAGCACCCGTGGCGCCGAGATAATCGCCCAGAACTGGTCCCAGGTGAGTTGAGCGGCATGCACGAACATCGCCGCCAGTGGAATGAGCACAATCAGGCTGAGGTACACCAAGGTGTAGCCCAGCGTCAGCCCGAAGCCGGGTATGACGGGGGAAATACGACGCGACATAAAAGTCCTTGGTTGAAAAAATCAATCAGCTCAACGCATCCATGTGGGAGCGAGCCTGCTCGCGAAGAAGGAGCATCAGTCAACAATTACGTCGTCTGAAACACCGCCTTCGCGAGCAGGCTCGCTCCCACATGTTCCGCGCCCAAGCTTAAGGCTCGTTGTGTGGCTTATTTCAGGTTATTGCGCCTGATAAATCTGGTCGAACACGCCACCATCATTAAAGAATTTCGGCTGTGCGGTTTTCCAGCCGCCGAAGTCCTTGTCGATGGTCACCAGGTCCAGTGTCGGGAACTGTTTGGCGTACTTGGCGGCAACATCCTTGTCACGTGGACGATAGAAGTTTTTCGCCGCAATTTCCTGGCCGGCCGGGCTGTACAGGTGCTTGAGGTACGCTTCGGCGATCTCGGTGTTGCCCTTTTTCTCGGCGTTCTTGTCGACCACGGCGACCGGAGGCTCGGCAAGGATCGACAGCGAAGGCACGACAATGTCGAACTTGTCAGCGCCGCCATCTTCTTTCAAGGCCAGGAAGGCTTCGTTTTCCCAGGCCAGCAACACGTCACCCTGACCGTTGTTGACGAAGGTAATGGTCGAACCGCGAGCACCGGTGTCCAGCACAGGCACGTGCTTGAACAGGGTTTGCACGTATTCCTTGGCTTTCGCTTCGTTACCACCATTGGCTTTCAGGCCATAGGCCCATGCCGCGAGGAAGTTCCAGCGTGCACCACCGGAGGTTTTCGGGTTCGGAGTGATGACTTCCACGCCGTTCTTGGTCAGATCGCCCCAGTCCTTGATGCCTTTAGGGTTGCCCTTGCGCACCAGGAACACGATGGTCGAGGTGTAAGGCGTGCTCGCTTCCGGCAGACGCGTCTGCCAATCCGCTGGCAGGGTCTTGCCGAGTTTGGCGATTTCATCGATGTCACCGGCCAGGGCCAGGGTCACCACGTCGGCGCGCAGACCGTCGATCACCGCTCGGCCCTGTTTGCCCGAACCACCGTGGGACTGCTGGATTTTCACGGTGTCGCCAGCGTGGTCTTTCTGCCAGAACTTGACGAATTCGGCGTTGTAGTCCTGATACAGCTCGCGAGTCGGGTCGTACGATACGTTAAGCAGTTCGTAATCCTTGGCAACCGCGGAACCAGCAAAAAGGGCACTGGCCAGGGCGGCCAAAGCGAAATGACGAATCGACGACATGGTGAAAGCTCCTGGAATTCTGATTGTGTTGGCTTTTTATGGTCTGGAATCGGGGTTGCCTGTCAAAGATCGCAGCCTTCGGCAGCTCCTACACAAAGCCCCCGTAGGAGCTGCCGCAGGCTGCGATCTTTTGATCTTTGTTTCAGCTCGGTTTGTTGCTTGGGTTCTGCAACCGGAATTTCTCTTTGCGTTCGATCTGGACCACCTGGGCGTTGTGCACGGTGATTTCCACTGCGCCAAAACGCAGATCGCGCAAGGCGCTCTGGATCTCACGCAAAATGGTTGCTTCGTCCTGGCCGTCAACGCTACGTAGGGATGCGCTCATGATGCTGCTCCTTCAACTAGAGGTTGCCTGGCAGTGGCGAGACTGCTTGCGGCGTGAGACCAATAGTAGATAAGCGCTGATATTCTTAAAAAGACTATTTAAGAATTTTAATATAACCAAAAAACCGATAGAGAACTGGGGCAGGGACGCAGAGCGTCCCGGGCGGCATTCCCACGCGGGAGCGTGGGAACGATCAGTGCTGCTGAATCAGCGGTGCCCGCTCCCAATCCAGCTGCGGCGCCGGCACCGGCCGTCCAAACCAGTAACCCTGCCCCAGATCGCAGCCGTGTTCGAGCAGGAAACTCGCCTGCTCGACCTGCTCGATCCCCTCGGCATGAACCTGCATCCCCATGCTCTGGGCCAGCGCAATGATCACCCGCACAATCGCCGCGTCATCCTCATCCCACGGCAACCCGGCAACGAAGCCCTGATCGATCTTGAGTTTCTGTACCGGCATTCGCTTGAGGCGCAGCAACGACGAATAGCCTGTACCGAAGTCATCGATGGCCAGCCGAACGCCTAATTCACGCAACCTGTGCATCTGCTCCAGCGCGACTTCCGGGTCATCCATCACAGCGCTCTCGGTAACTTCCAGCTCCAGACAGGCAGGATCCAGCCCGGTTTCGTTCAGCACCTTCGCCACCTGCCCAAACAGCTCACGGCGGGCGAACAATCGAGAAGAAACATTCACCGCGACAAACGACAACACCACCCCGGCCTGCTGCCACTGGCACATCTGCTCACAGGCCTGGCGCATCACCCAGGCATCAATTTCGGCGATCAGACCGGTGCGCTCGGCAATGGGAATGAATTCTGCCGGCGACACCAACCCTCGCTGTGGATGCTCCCAGCGCACCAATGCCTCGACGCCGATCAGGCGGCTGGTCTTGAGGTCGTGAACCGGCTGGTAATAAACCCGCAACTCCTGCTGCTCCAGCGCACGGCGCAATTCGAATGCAGTCTCGACCCGTTGCTGGGCATGGACGGTCAATTCTTCGGTATAGAGGGCGTAGCCGTTACGCCCGGCGCTCTTGGCCTTGAACAGCGCCGAGTCGGAATTGCGCAACAACTGCTCTGCGCTCAAGGCGTCGCCGGGGAACAGGCTGATGCCGACGCTGATATTGACGAACAACTGATGCCCGTCGATCTGAAACGGCTCTTTGAGGCCATCGATGATCCGCTGAGCCAGCGCCGCCGCGTGCACCATTTGCGGACAGCTTTCAGCCAGCACGACGAACTCGTCACCGCCGAGGCGCGCCAGGGTGATTCCCGGACCGACCATCGCTTTCAAACGCTCGGCCACGCCCTTGAGCAACTGGTCCCCAATGCTATGCCCGAGGCTGTCGTTGATCATCTTGAAGTGATCAAGATCGATCATCAGTAACGCGCAGCCGCGCTTGTGGACGTGCGCCGAAGCCAGGGCCTGCTCGGCACGGTCGGTGAACAGCAAGCGGTTGGGCAGATCGGTCAGCGGATCGTAGTGAGCCAGACGCGTCAGTTCATGCTCGGAGTTTTTGATTGCGCTGATGTCGGAAAACACTGCCACGTAATGGCTGCGCCGCCCCCTCTCGTCGTCAATGACGCGGATGGTCTGCCATTGCGGGTAGATCTCGCCGCTTTTGCGGCGGTTCCAGATTTCCCCGCTCCACTCGCCGGTGCTGTTGAGTGTCGCGAACATCGTCTGGTAGAAAGCCGGCGGATGATGACCGGACTTGAACAGACTGGGGCGCTGGCCGAGCACCTCCTCGCTCTGATAGCCGGTAATTGCCATGAAGGCCCGGTTTACATGGACGATCAACCCTTTGTTGTCGGTAACCAGCACCCCTTCACGCGTGCAATCGAACACCGCGGCCGCCTGACGCAAACGCTCGCGGTCTTCAGTGCGCTCACGCAATTTTGCGCCGATCCCCAAACAACGGAACAATCGCGCCCGGGCGAGGAAAATCAGACCGGCACTGAATACCACCCAGGCATAACCGTTGATCAGTTGCCATCGCATTAGCTCAGCAGAGCTATCGAAGAAACTGTTCAATAAATAACCGCTGAACAGCAGCCAACCTATAGAAACCAGAAGGTAAAGCAGTGCAGCACGCAAAGCATCGCGATAGGTGGCAGACATTCGGCTATCCATGTCCCTTCAAAAAGGATGGAACTATAGTTTAAAGAAACATCCAGCCACTCTTATCTGAAAGGGCGACTGGTTTTATCTGTGGGCTAAGTGATAATGCAACGGCTGTTTTTTTCTTTATCGAGGGCCCAATAGCCTATGTGGTACGAAGGTTTTCTCGGCTTGTCGCCCTGGTCACTGGTGGCAGTCACCCTGCTGATGACCCACGTGACGATCATCGGCGTCACGGTCTATCTGCATCGTTATTCAGCCCATCGCTCGCTTGAGCTCAATGCTGGCCTGAAACATTTCTTCCGCTTCTGGCTGTGGCTGACCACGGCACAGAACACCCGCGAGTGGACCGCTATCCACCGCAAGCACCACGCCAAATGCGAAACCGTCGATGACCCGCACAGCCCGGTCATCAAGGGCCTGTCCACCGTTCTGCGCAAAGGCGCCGAGCTGTACCGTGCCGAGGCGGAAAACCCCGAGACCCTGCGCATCTACGGCAAGAACTGCCCCGAAGACTGGATCGAACGCAACCTGTACAGCCGTTTTCCGCTGCTGGGCGTGGCGATCATGGGCGTCATCGACCTGCTGCTGTTCGGCACCATCGGCATCACCATCTGGGCGATCCAGATGATGTGGATCCCGGTCTGGGCCGCCGGTGTGGTCAATGGCCTGGGCCATGCCATCGGCTACCGCAACTTCGAATGCCGCGATGCGGCGACCAATCTGGTGCCGTGGGGCATCCTGATCGGCGGCGAAGAACTGCATAACAACCATCACACCTACCCTAATTCGGCAAAACTGTCGGTAAAGAAGTGGGAATTCGATCTCGGCTGGGCCTGGATCCAGGTCTTCAGCTTCCTGCGCCTGGCCAAGGTTCAGCGGGTCGCGCCAATCGCCCATCGGGTCGAAGGCAAAGGCAACCTGGACATGGACACCGCCATGGCGATCCTCAACAACCGCTTCCAGATCATGGCCCAGTACCGCAAATTGGTGATCGCACCGCTGGTCAAACAAGAACTGGAAAAGGTCGATCACTCGGTCCGTCACCAGTTCCACCGCGCCAAGCGCCTGCTCTCGCGGGAAACCAGCCTTCTGGATGACAAACACCACGTTCGCATCCAGACCATGCTCGAGCACAGTCAGGCGCTGAAGGTAATTTACGAGAAACGCCTGGCCTTGCAGCAGATCTGGGTCAAGACCAGCTCAAATGGTCACGACATGCTGGCCGCCATCAAGGATTGGGTACACGAAGCCGAAGCCAGCGGGATTCAATCCCTGCGCGACTTCGCCGATCAGTTGAAAACCTACTCCCTGCGCCCCGCCGCTGTCTGACGCCGTTGATCGGTGCGCCCCGTTCGTGGGCGCACCCTTCGGAACTAAGCTCCAAATCCCCTATCTCAAAGACACTTCGCCATCCAGGCGGGCTCTGGTATTGGCCGCTTTCGAACCTCGAGCGGCACACGCCCTTTGAGATTTTGTGTCGATGGTCAATAAAAGCCTACAAGACTCATCCCTCCCGCTGTGGCCCGAGGCCGCGCAAACGCTGCTGGCGCTAATGCATGCACAAGGCGAAGTGGCGCGCCTGAGTGAACGCGAGCAGCTGTTCAGCGCTCTGCTGGTGAGCGTCAACGCGGTACTCTGGGCATTCGACTGGGAATCCCGTCGGGTACTCTATGTCAGCCCCGCGTATGAACGGATTTTCGGCCGCTCTGCAGGCTTGTTGCTGTCCGACTACAACCATTGGCGCGACAGCATTTACCCCGACGATCTGGACTATGCCGAACGCAGCCTGGCCGAAGTATTGGTCAAAGGCGCCGTTGAAGACCGTGAATACCGAATCATTGCCGCCGACGGCCAGGTTCGCTGGCTCAGTGACAAGTGCTTCATCAACCGTCAGGCCGAGCCGGGGCAACCGGTGATCATCGTTGGCATTGCCGAAGACATTACTGACAAAAAGCAGATGGAAACCGAGCTGCAACGCTTGGCCACCACCGACGTGCTGACCCAGAGCAGCAACCGCCGACACTTCTTCGAATGCGCCCACCGTGAATTCGAACAGGCACGGCACCAAGGCACGCCGCTGGCATTCCTGCTGCTGGACATCGATGACTTCAAAGTGATCAACGATTCTTACGGCCACCAGGAAGGCGACAACGTGCTGCAACGAATCGCCGAGAGCGGTCGCGCGGCGTTGCGTCGCGGCGATGTGTTCGGGCGAGTTGGCGGTGAGGAATTCGCAGCGGTATTTCCCGGCTGTGCGCCAGACGAGGCCATGCAGGTGGCTGAGCGCCTGCAACGGGAGATTCAGCGATTGAGTTTCAGCCATGGCGACCAGACGTTCGGCATCACCGTCAGCCAGGGCCTGACCAGCCTCACTGCCGAGGACGAAAGCGTCGACAGCCTGTTTGCCCGCGCGGATGCGGCAATGTACAAAGCCAAACACCAGGGCAAGAATCGCATCATTTCCGACTAGTGGACCCAATACAAAACCAATGTGGGAGCGAGCCTGCTCGCGAAGGCGGGCTGCCAGTCCCATTGATATTGCCTGACAGACCACTTTCGCGAGCAGGCTCGCTCCCACAGGGAGGCGCTGTGTGATGCCTATTTCTTGCGCAAACGCATCAATTCCGGCAACCCGATCTTGAGCAACCGCGCCGTCCGGCTCTTCGCCAGGTCCTCAATGCCCTCATGCTCGGTCAGACGCGCCAGTTGCGCAGCCATGTTCATCACCAGCGCTTCGCGTGAGTAAACCCCGCCACCGAGCTGGTAGACCGCCGCAATCAGCTCTCGCAACTCCAGCGGCAGGCGCCAGCGAGTGCGAAGCGCTGAACCATAGGCCGCGCCGAATTCAGCCAGCGCCTCGCCAACCTCCTCCCATTCATCCAGCTCGCCACCGGCCTGCTTCCATTCCTGCAAACACCGCAACAGCGCAAGGTCACCGAGGCGATGCAGCATACCGGCGCAATAACAACGCTCCTGATCCAGATCCAGCAAGCGCGCCAGGGTCCGGCCATATTCGGCGGTGCGCAGCGACAGCTCCCAATAGCGCTCGGCATAGTCGGCCAGACACGGATCGCTGAGTCGGGCACTGCGCTTGAGGGCCAGCCCCAGAATCAGGTTCATGCTTTGCCCGGTGCCGAGGCGGTGCAGCGCCTGGGACAGGGTTTGTACGGCAGCGCCATGGTGCTGGGCCGCGCTATTGGCAGCGGCGATCAGCACGGCGGTCACCTGCGGATCGGTGCGGATCTCGTCTTCCAGCACGGTCAAATCGAGGCCGTTGGGATTGAGGCTGCGTTTGACCGCCAACTGCACGTCGGTCATCAAAGGTGCGCCATCAGCAAACTCGCGACGACGCTCCAGGTACGCCGACAAGGTCATGCCCGGCGCCAATGAAGGCACCTCGCAAGACACTTCCTCACCGGCATTGAGCAGCAGATCCTGCAGACGCAGAGTCAGGCTTTCCATGTTCAGGGGTTTGGTCAGGTACGCAGCAGGCGCCAGGGGCAAGACTTCGCGCACACTGGCACTGTCGTTGCGGCTGCTCATCAGAATGAATGGCAGCGGTGGATTCCGTTTGCGTTGGCGGACATTGCGCAAGACATTCAAACCATCGATGCCGGGCAGCTCCCAGTCGACGATCACCAAGTCGTAAGGATTTTCCGCCAACAGGTGCAGCGCTTCCTGTCCATCGGCACACAGATCCAGCCGCGCGTCGCAGCGCACATTCAACAAAACCTGCTTGAGCAGGTCGCGGGACCAGGGATCGGCCTCGGCAATCAGCACACGCGGTGCAGCGGGTAACACCACAGCAGTCATCTACACACTCCAAAGTAGTGCTTGCACCTTAGTCAATGCCGGCCATTCGATACAGCGCATTTGCCATTGATGTGTTCCGGGGACACAAAAAAACCCGCCGAAGCGGGTTTTTCTGTCGATCAGTTCACACATTCATCGGAGCACTTTAAATCAAAGCTCAGAGAAGCACTCTTCGATGATTGCCAGACCTTTGTCCAGTTGCTCGTCCGGCGAAGTCAGTGGTACCAGGACGCGCAGAACGTTGCCGTAAGTGCCGCAGGACAGCAGGATCAGACCCTTGTCGCGCGCCTTGGCCACAACCGCGGCTACTGCTGGAGCGTTTGGCTTGTGGCTGTCGCCGTCAACGAACAGCTCGACCGCGATCATCGCGCCCAGGGCACGGACTTCGCCGATCACCGGGTATTTGGCCTGGATGGCTTTGAGGCCAGTGACCAGACGCTCGCCGACAGCCTTGCAGCGGTCCAGCAGGTGCTCTTCTTCGAACACTTCCATCACGGCCAGCGCCGCGGCGCAAGCGATCGGGCTACCGGCGTAGGTGCCGCCCAGGCCGCCTGGAGCGATGGCGTCCATGTATTCGGCCTTGCCGCACACACCGGCCAACGGGAAGCCGCCAGCGATGGATTTGGCGAAGGTGGTCAGGTCGGCAGCAACGCCCATCTGTTCCATGGCGAAGAACGTACCGGTACGACCAGCGCCGGTTTGTACTTCGTCAGCGATCAGCAGGATGCCGTGCTGGTCGCACAGCGCGCGCAGACGCTTCATGAACTCTTTAGGCGCGACGTAGAAACCACCTTCGCCCTGAACCGGCTCGATGATGATTGCAGCGATGTCACGCGGCTCGGCGTCGTTCTTGAAGATACGTTCGATGCTGGCGATCGAATCGTCGATGCTCACACCGTGCAGTTCGTTCGGGTACAGCGCGCGGAAAATGCCGCCTGGCATCAGGCCCATGCCGGCCGAGTAAGGCACGACTTTACCGGTCAGGCCCAGGGTCATCATGGTGCGGCCGTGGTAAGCGCCGGTGAAGGCAATCACGCCGGCACGGCCAGTGGCGGCACGGGCGATTTTCACGGCGTTTTCTACCGCTTCGGAACCGGTGGTCACCAGCAGGGTTTTCTTGGCGAAATCACCAGGCACCTTGGCGTTGATTTTTTCGCACAGCTCTACATACGGTTCGTAAGCCAGTACCTGGAAGCAAGTGTGAGTCAGCTTGTTCAGCTGCGCGGTCACGGCGGCGATGATTTTCGGGTGCAGGTGACCGGTGTTCAGCACGGCGATACCGCCGGCGAAGTCGATGAACTCGCGACCTTCAACGTCGGTCACGGTGGCGTTCTTCGCGGACTCGGCGAAGATCGGGTGAATCTGGCCAACACCGCGTGGTACAGCGGCTTCGCGGCGTTTCATCAGGGATGCGTTAGTCTTGCTCATAAAGTCCTCATTCACCGCTCATCGGGCGGCGTGGTTCAAGGAAAATGCGGCGGGGAGGCAACTACGGCAGCATGCGATGATCGACTGCCACAGCTTTCCCGGCCACAGAGAAAATTCCGTTTGAAGCGCAGAAAGGGACAGCGCTCTCGTGCCCTTTCCGCTTGAAGCAATGCCTAGCCGGGCTTAGATGCCCAGGCAGAGGTATTTGATTTCCAGGTAATCTTCGATGCCGTACTTGGAGCCTTCACGGCCCAGGCCCGACGCCTTGATGCCGCCGAACGGCGCGACTTCGTTGGAGATCAACCCGGTGTTGACGCCAACCATGCCGTATTCCAGGGCTTCAGCCACACGGAACACACGACCCAGGTCGCGAGCATAGAAGTACGAGGCCAGACCGAACTCGGTGTCGTTGGACATCGCGATCACTTCGGCTTCGTCTTTGAAGCGGAACAGTGGAGCCAATGGACCGAAGGTTTCTTCCTTGGCCACGGCAGCGTTTTTCGGCACGTTGGTCAGGATGGTCGGCTCGAAGAAGTTGCCTTCCATGACCTTGCCACCTGCCAGAACGGTTGCGCCTTTGCTGATCGCGTCAGCAATATGCTCTTGAACCTTGGCCACGGCTTTTTCGTCGATCAGCGGGCCAGTGGTGGTGCCTTCTTCCAGACCGTTACCGATCTTGAGTTTGGCCACGGCCACTTTCAGCTTCTCGGCGAACGCGTCGTAGACCGAATCCTGAATGTACAAACGGTTGGCGCAGACGCAGGTCTGGCCGTTGTTGCGGTACTTGGAAATGATCGCGCCTTCGACGGCCTTATCCAGGTCCGCGTCGTCGAACACGATGAACGGCGCGTTGCCGCCCAATTCCAGGGACACTTTCTTGATGTCCTTGGCGCATTCAGCCATCAGCTGACGACCGATTTCGGTCGAGCCGGTGAAGGACAATTTACGCACGATCGGGTTGCTGGTCAGCTCGCTGCCGATGTCGCCGGCACTGCCGGACACAACGCTGAACACACCGGCTGGAATGCCGGCACGCTGGGCCAGGTCAGCCAGAGCGAATGCGGAAAACGGAGTTTGCGAAGCAGGCTTGAGCACCATGGTGCAACCGGCGGCCAGGGCCGGGCCGGCTTTACGGGTGATCATCGCGGCCGGGAAGTTCCACGGGGTGATTGCAGCGGTCACGCCGATTGGCTGCTTGATCACGATCAGGCGCTTGTCTGGCTGGTGACCTGGAATCACGTCACCGTAGACGCGCTTGGCTTCTTCGGCGAACCACTCGATAAAGGAAGCGGCGTAAACGATTTCACCCTTGGCTTCGGCCAATGGCTTGCCTTGTTCCAGGGTCATCAGGCGAGCCAGGTCGTCCTGGTTCTCGATGATCAGTTCGAACCAGCGACGCAGCTTGTTGGCGCGGTCCTTGGCGGTCAGTGCACGCCAGGCCGGCAGCGCTTTGTCAGCGGCTTCGATCGCACGGCGGGTTTCGGCAGCGCCCATTTTCGGCACGGTGCCCAGAATTTCGCCCGTTGCCGGGTTGTTGACCTTGATCGTCTGACCATTGTCCGCATCAACCCAAGCGCCATCGATAAAGGCTTGCTGGCGGAACAACTGGGTGTCTTTAAGCTGCATGTCGGCTTTCCTTAACAGCACCGCGGCAAGCGCGGAGCGAATTATGATTGTAGAAAGGCGCCTTATAGGCTGCCGTCAGGGAAATCATTCACCGGGCTGAAGCACATAAATAGCGCACTGATTGAAACTCGTGCGGTTCAGCACCCAGACAAGAGCGTTTGAAATCTCAAACGAATCCTAGGATCAAAGGGGGTAAAGGACAATAGCCTGTTCGAAAAAAAGAACGAAAACGCCGCATTTGCCTAATTTTTCTGATCAACGTAGCAAACACAGGTTACGCTTTGGAAAACCGCAGGCGATTCAGCAGCATGGACGCCCGCAGTGCATATGAGTATCATGGCGCCCGCATTGCACCAGTAGCTCAGCTGGATAGAGTACTGCCCTCCGAAGGCAGTGGTCGTGGGTTCGAATCCCGCCTGGTGCACCATACGTAGAAACGAAAAAGCCTCAGATCTTAGGGTCTGGGGCTTTTTTGTGGATGTCATGAAATGAATAAAGCAGTTTTGTCTGAAACAAAAACTGACGACGCCCAAGTTAACGATGGTGGTGGATTTGCGGCTCGAGTGTTCAACTGTGCCAACGGTGGGGACCCTGTTCCAACCATCTCAATGACAAACCGGGGCTGATTGTGGAGCACCCAGATGATTGATCAAAAAGGCAACGACCTTCCTTCTGCACCACAAGGCGAACTTCTGCTGTTTCAAAGCGCTGATGGTCAGGTCCGCCTTGAGTGTCGCTTCGGAGCCGATACGCTTTGGCTCTCCCAGGCGATGATCTGCGAATTGTATGGTAAGGCCAAAGCCACCATCAGCGAGCACATCAGCCACATCCTCGCGGAGGGCGAGTTAGTGGAAGATTCAGTTGTTCGGTTTTACCGAACAACTGCCGCTGACAACAAACCTTACAACGTCAAATACTTCAGCCTTCCGCTGATTCTCGCAGTGGGTTACCGAGTCCGCTCTAAACGCGGTACCCAGTTCCGTCAGTGGGCTACGCAAACTCTGCAGGAGTACCTGATCAAGGGTTTCGTGATGGATGACGAAAGGTTGAGAAATCCTCCTGTAGGGCATTCACTGGTACCCGATTATTTCGACGAAATGTTGGAACGCATACGCGATATCCGGGCCAGCGAGCGGCGGGTTTATTTAAGGGTAAGGGATATCTTCGCGATGGCTGCGGACTATGCGCCAACAAACAAAGAGACCACCGCGTTTTTCCAGATCATTCAAAATAAGCTGCATTTCGCTAGCACCGGCCTGACGGCAGCCGAGTTGATTGCTCATCGCGTTGACGCTACCAAGCTGAACATGGGGTTAACCGGCTTCAAAGGAGATGAGGTGCGCAAAAGCGATGTCACCATCGCCAAGAACTATCTTAATCAAGAAGAAATCAGCGCGCTAAATCGCATCGTCACCATGTGGCTGGATTTCGCAGAAGATCAGGCATTGATGCGCAAGCAGGTTTTTCTACGGGACTGGCAGGAGAAGCTGGACCAATTTCTAGAATTCAACAGCCGTGAAGTTCTGCAAGGTGCGGGAAAGATCAGTAAACAGGAAGCTGAAGAAAAAGCGCGGGCGGAGTATGAACGCTATGCCGAGCAGCGCCGGAGCCTGAAGGAAGCGGAGGGTGAAGGTTTGGGCATTGAGGCACTACGCAGCATTTCACAAAAAAATCGCCTGTGAGATATGGAAAGCTCGACTTGATCTGACAGTCACAACAGAAAACACGGTAACTGTCAGATCAAGTCTGAGCTTTTACACTTTATAGTTGCTCGATTATCAAGGAACGGGCCGTCTGAGCGCACACAAAAAACCGCCGAAGTGGTTTTTTCATTCAGTCGTCCAATCAAACTCGTCGTATTCATCATCCTCTTCGTCCTCGACCACTTCATCATCAAGAACGTCTTCCTCAAACGCTTCTTCTGCCTGCTTCGCCAGCAGAAACTCCTTACGACTCTCAGTCACCGCGCGCCGTAATTCCTGACCCTTCACCGGGCAGTTGAGCATTTGGGCGATGCGGTCGATTTTTTTCGCCATGGCTACCTCCAACGCATCGGCTATGGGCCGATAGTGCGCGCTTTCGGGTGTCGATGCCAAATTGGCGACCGTTGTGTCCTTCAGTTTTTCTGCAAATCCTTGAGTCTGTCCGTGAGATTTTCCTTGGGAAAGCGTTTATGCAATGTCGCCATCAGGTCAGCGGCCGCTTGAGCCTGACCAGCCTTTTGCAGGCGGATCACTTCCCTTAATTGATCGTCGATAAACGTTGCCGGAGCTATCGCCGGGCGTTTGCTGACCTTCGCTTCATCGGCTATTTCGGCATTGATCGATTCGCTCTGCGCGGGGGCGGCAAGATCGGCCATTGGCGCCGCAGGCGCGGGGGCGGACATCGCACCGGCCGGGGCAGCCAGAGAACGCGCAACCGATGACGGTGCTTCTTTTTTGGCGGCCGGTGCAGACGCTTTGGGTGCAGGCGCGAAGTCGTAACTCGGCGGTTGCTCCTCCGTGCGCTGTACCAGTGCCAGCATCAGGGCCACTCCGACAAGGCTGGCAAATGCGACCTGCCAACGGGGTTTCTGGCAGGCCTGGACCCAGCGTTTCCATAGACCAGGCTTCTGCACAGGCACTTCGCGCTGTGCGGCAGCCAGGAGGAACTTGTCGAGATGGGCCGGCGGTTCGCTGGTCGCGTGTTCACGATAGTGCTTCAACACTTCATCTTCTGGCGTAGGACGGGCGTCAGTCATGTCAGTACCTCCTCGGCCAGCAGCCGACGCAGTTTTTGCTGGGCGTAGCGCAAGCGGCTTTTGACGGTTTCCAGCGGTGTTTCGGTGAGGGTGGCGATCTGCGGCAGGTCGAGATCGCCATGGGCGCGCAGCAGGAACACTTCGCGCTGATCAGCGGGCAGGTTTTGCAGGGCCGCTTCGAGGCGCTGGTTGTCGCGGCTCAGGCTCAGCAGTTGTTCGGGATCGGCAGCGTCATCGCTCAGCGCGTGGATTTGTTCGTCATAGCTGTCGTGCAAGGGGTTGTGGATTCCGTGTTTGCGCCAGTGATCGATCAGTCGATTGCGGGCAATCTGGTAAAGCCAGGTACGAAAATTCGCCCGGCCTTGTGGCTGACTGGTGCTGCGGATCAGGCTCAACCAGGTTTCCTGGTAAACCTCTTCGGCCAGCTCGGACTTGCCGCTCAGGCCGAGCAGGAATCGGTAGAGCCCTTGGCGGTGGCGGGCGTACAGAATCTCGAACGCCGGCCCGTCGCCTGCGCGATAACGGGCCAGCAGCGATTCGTCGCTCGATTCAGGAGCTGACATTTCAGTTGTAGCCTCCTTTAAGCGGCTCACTATTCGATGCGGTCGTGGTTCGCAGACTTTGCGCCAACTCCACCAATTGCACGAACTCTGCCCGCAGACCAAATCGATCTTCGCCCCGCGCACCGCGCGCCAACGCCTCGGTATCCTTCAGGCTGAAATCACCGGTATAGCGCCCATCCTTCAGTTGCTGGGAAAACGCCGCCACGGCCGCCGCAAATCGCAGGTCTTCACTGGCTGGCGCAGCATTGTCAGTGATCGGCCGCTCAATCAAGCGACTGTTCCCACCTTCGGGCAACTGATATCTCACGCGCAGCATGGCCATTTCCCCAGATTTCCCGGAAGCAACTGCTCCGGAGTTGCCATACCGCAGCGGCTCCAGCCAGCCCTTCTCACCCTTGGGCACAATTTCGTACAACGCCGTCACCGTATGCCCTGCACCGATTTCACCGGCATCGACCTTGTCGTTGCTGAAGTCTTCACGTTTCAACGCGCGATTCTCATACCCCAACAGCCGATATTCACTGACCTGTGCCGGGTTGAACTCCACTTGCAGCTTCACATTTTTCGCCACGACCGCGAGGGTCGAACCGAGCTGATCCACCAGCACCTTGCGCGCCTCGCGCAGGTTGTCGATGTAGGCATAGTTGCCGTCGCCGGCATCGGCCAACTGTTCCATCAGGTGTTCATTGTAGTTATCCACACCAAAACCCAATGTGGTCAGGGAAACGCCGGTCTTGCGTTTATCCACAGCCATTTGCTTGAGGCTGTCGAAGTCGCTGATACCGACGTTGAAGTCACCGTCGGTGGCCAGCAGGATGCGGTTGATGCCCTTGGGAATAAACGCCTGCTGCGCCATTTGATAAGCCAGTTCGATACCTGACGCTCCTGCGGTCGATCCGCCGGCGGTTAATTGATCGATGGCCGTACGAATTTTCGCTTTGTCGCGTCCGGAGGTCGGCTCCAGCACCACACGCGAATCACCGGCATAGACGACCAATGAAACCCGGTCCTGCTCGCGCAATTGATCGACCAGCAATTTCAGGGTGCTTTTGACCAGCGGCAAACCCTCGCGCCGGTCCATCGAGCCGGACACGTCCACCAGAAACACCAGGTTCGCCGGGGCCAGTTCCGCGACCGCGCGGTCCGAGGCCTTGATGCCGATGCGCAGCAACCGGGTATGCGGGTTCCACGGCGACGGCGCCAGCTCGGTGGTCACGCCGAAGGGCGAGCCATCGGTGGGCAATGCGTAATCGTAGGGAAAGTAATTGACCATTTCCTCCAGTCGCACCGCACCTTCCGGTGGCAAGCGCCCCTGATTGAGCAAGCGGCGGACGTTGGCGTAAGCGCCGGTATCGACGTCGGCGCTGAAGGTCGAGACGGGCGCTTCGGCCACGCTGTGAATCGGGTTATCCGCCAGCGCTTGATACTGCTCCCGTTGCTCATCCCGATATCCCTGCGGATAAGCCTCGCCCGCGGGCAGCGGCGCATAGCTCGCCGTCGGCGCCGGACGAACGCTGCGCTTGGCCATCGAGGTGTCCGCCATGACAGCCTCGCTGCGCACCAGTACTTCAGCCGGCAGCGCACCTTGAGCCGGTGGCGGAGCCGAGGCGGAATCAGGCTTGGATGAAACGCCGCAACCAGTAATCGCCAGCAGCAACCCGGCGGCGAAACCCTGGGCGGCCGGGCGGAGGAAATGCAGAGGGAGGGACATGGGGGCTGACCTCAGGAGGAAATTGATCCATTCATCCTCTGAGACGAGCCCCTCTTCAGCTTCGGGTTAAACCGGCCGAAATTAATTTCAGCGGTGATAACGCCGCACCACACTGCTGTTTTTCAGCACATGGCCTTTGATTTTTTCCAGTAGCTGCGCGCGCGTCAGGCCCGCGGGCAAAGCGTCCGGCGCCAGATCCAGGGCGTAGAGCTGGATGATGTAGTGATGCGCACTGTCACCGACCGGCGGGCAAGGGCCCATATAACCTGTGGTGCCTTTGCTGTTGGTGCCACTGACACCTTCAAGGGCGGATTTTGCGCCGACGCCGGCGGCAATCTGATGAGTCGTGGCTTTGATGCCGTAATGCACCCAGTGATCGACGCCTTGGCCCTTTTGGCCGTCAGGATCGTGCATGACAATGGCGTAACTCAGGGTGCCCGCCGGGCCGGCGTTCCAGTTCAAGGCCGGTGACTGGTTGTGCCCACCACAATTGGGCGCATCGCTGGCGGCAGCCGAGGTAAACAATCGATCATCGGTGACACCTGGGATGTTCAGGGTGAAACGCTCCTGGGCCTGCGCCGGAAATTGCACGCAAAGGGCGACTGCAACGGCCGCCAGCCAAGGTTTCAGAGAGGTCAATCGGGTCATACCGGAGCACCTTGTGCGGGTGGGGCCGTCGTCGGCGTGCAAACTATAGCCGGACCGTTCACTCGCTGGCACTGAGAATTGGCTGAACCTCAAGATAAGCGCCAAACTCTTAAGTGAAACGCTTGCCTGGAGAGTGATCATGGCACTGCACCGCGTCGCCCGTTTCGCCGATGTGTCCGAAAACCGGGGCCTTGAGGTCCAGATCGCGGACACGAAAATTGTCCTGCTGCGGGTGGGCGATCATTTGCGCGCTTTTCAGGGCGAATGCCCCCATGCCGGGGCGCCGCTGGCTGAAGGCGCTCTGTGCCACGGACGTTTGATCTGCCCCTGGCACAAGGCCGCGTATCGAATCGAGGACGGTGCGCTGTGCGAACCGCCGGCCCTGGACAGTCTCAAGCGCTATCCGCTGGAAGTGCGCGATGGCGAGGTCTGGGTCGACGATCAGCCGATGTCCGACGCTCACACCCCACCAGCGGACGACGAGCGAACGTTTGTGATCATCGGTGCCGGTGCGGCAGGCACGGCGTGCGCGGCAGCATTGCGCGAAAAGGGCTTCGGTGGGCGGGTGCTGTTGATCGACCGTGAAACCGACGCCGGTTACGACCGCACGGTCTTGAGTAAATTCGTGATTGCCGGGGAGATGCCGCCGGAAGAAGTCCCGCCGCTGCGTGATGAAGACTTTTACCGCGAACAGCGCATTGAGCGGATAAACGCTGAAGTGAAGAGCCTGGACGCCGCGAACAAGACCTTGCACCTGGCTGATGGTCAATCGCTGAGCTACGACGCTGCCCTGCTCGCCACCGGTGGCACACCCAACCCGCTGACGCTGCCTGGCGCCGACCTGCCGCAGGTGTTCGTGCTGCGTTCGAAGGATCAGGCGCAGCGGATTCTGCGCTCGGCACAACCAGGCCAACGAGCGGTGATCATCGGCGACAGTTTTATTGCCATGGAATCCGCGTCCTCCCTGCGTCAATACGGTCTGGACGTCACCGTTCTGGCCCGCCATGCAGTGCCTTTTGCCAAACAGTTTGGCGAGGCCGTCGGCAAGGCGATTCGTGCCCTGCACGAGGCCAACGGCGTGGTGTTTCATACGGATGGCAACGCAACGCACGTCGAAGGAACGACCAAGGTTGAAGCGGTACGCCTGGACAACGGTCAACGTTTACCGGCGGATCTGGTGTTGGTCGGCATTGGCGTCAGTCCGGCAACCGGCGCATTGACTGGCCTTCCCCTGGAAAAAGACCAGTCGCTGAAGGTCGACGGCGGGATGCGCGTGACCGATGGGCTTTGGGCCGCCGGCGATATCGCGACCTTCCCGCTCAACGGCCAGCCCCAACGAATCGAACATTGGCGCCTGGCACAACAACAGGCACGGATCGCGGCGATGAACATGCTCGGCGGCGACGAGCATTACCTCGACGTGCCCTATTTCTGGACCTGGCACTTCGGTAAAAACTACGACTACCTTGGCCACGCCGCGACCTGGGATGAGGTCGAGTTCAAAGGCGACCCTGACCATCCACCCTTTATCGGCCTGTTCGGCAAGGAGGGATTGGTGGTCGCCGCAGTGGCATGCGATGAAGAACGTGCGATAGCGATGCTCGCCGAACGGATGAAACAGCCGTTGACGGTGGACGAGGCGTGGCGGCTGATTAGGGACCTGAATTGACGGCTGTTCCCCCCATTTCAAACGCCAGACAGCAAAACGCCCGGCGTCTGCGTTGTGCAGAGGCCGGGCGTCGGTGTGTAAGCCCTGGTTTTACTCGACGGTGACATTCCCGCCGAATTTGCTCATGACAAACCCGACAAACTCTTCGACGGTCATCTTCTGGCCGTTGAATTCCACCTGATTATTGGCGTAGTGCAGTTTGGAAACGATGTTGTTGCCATCCAGTTTTGCCAACTGCGTACCGATTGCCATGCTGCCAAACATGTCGGCGGTAGCCGTGGCCTGATCGGCGATGAGCTTGGCGTCGGTCTGACCGTCGATTTGCGACTGCACGCTCAGCAGGTCGACGAGCATTGGCTTGGACACTTTCACGTTGACGTCCAGCAGTGCGATCAGCTGTTGGGTCAGTTGGTCGGGCGGTAGGTCCATGGATTGTGGTTTGGTCAGGTCGAGCACCAGGTTGGCGCGGCTTTCGCCATTGGGGGTGTTGAACGACAGATTCTCCAGGGCGACCTGCGGGCCGGCGGCCAGCAGTTTCTCCAGGCCTGTTTTGACCTGCGCCTCTTCGGCCGGGGTCAGGACCAGCTCTGGCGCCGGTTCACCCGCAGCCACGGCCTCAGCGGCGGCCCTCTCGTACGGTTGCAGTTTGGTCTGGTAAATCTGCATCAACGACATGGTTGCCGGGATGTCGAGGTTCTTCAGGCTCATGGCCATCTGCGCAGACCCGACAGCCTTCCCGTTCAGAGTCACTTCACCCACCTTGTAATCGGCACGCCCCGAAGCGCTGGTGCCGGATTCCTCGGTCTGGTTCTTCATTTCAAATTTCTTGAAACCCAAGATCGACTGCTTGGCGCCGAAGGTGGTCTTGCTGTCAGTCAGCTCAACGGTGTTCTCGCCGGTGTAGTAGCCGTAGGTACTTTTTGTCAGGTTGCTGGCCAGGGTCAGACCGTTCAGTTCGACCTTCACCGGCGTCTGATCTTCAGCCACCGTGCTCAGTGTCAGGCTGTCCATGTAACCGTCGGCCTTGAGCTTCTGCGCTTGTGCGCTGGCGGCGACATCGAGGTTCAGCCCGGAGAATGTCAGGCTGGACTTGTCGTCAAGCGCGACGTCCAGCGGCAGTAATTGCAGGGTGCCGTTGGTCGCATTGTCGTAACCAATGTTGACCACGCCCGTGAGTGGCGATTTGTCCTTGGCAGCGACGAACCATTTCTCGGTGGTCGGGGTTCTTTCCAGTTCGTAGTGACTGGTCGCCAGGACCGGCAGCCACTTCAGCGACACCAGGCGCGAAAACGGCAGCGGACCGTGTTCGATGCGATCGACGAACAGCAACTCCACCGGTGCTTCACCGAACATCTCGCCTTCGCCCTTGAGGCGGTAGTGTGCGGTGCTGCTGAACACATGGCGCTCCAGCGACACCAGCTCCAGCGACGCCGTGCCGTTGGAACCGACCAGCGCGGCTTGCAACTCTTTGTTGGCGTCGGCGATCGAGGTGTTCAGCACACCTTCGAGTTTGGTGCCGGTGTACCAGGCCCCGCCGGCGCTGATTGCACCGATGGCAACGACGATTCCAAGAAGCACGCCTGCTGATTTATTCATGAATGACCCGATCAATGTCCGTTGTTTGAAGGTGTGGTCGTCTTCCCTGAACCCGACGGGTTACGGTCACGACTGCGATAAAAGTGCGATGGAGATTAGCATCAGGCGCACCAGGCGACCCAATGATTAAAGGTGAAAGAGTGTCTATGGAGTGTCACTGCTTGTGGACAACTGGCAGGGGGCGAGAGTTTCGGCGGATATGAAATCGCCATCGCGAGCAGGCTCGCTCCCACAGGGTGTTGTGATCGACACATACCCCATGTGGGAGTGAGCCTGCTCGCGATGGCGTCAGCCCTGCAAACACAGATCAGGAATACTGAACCTCGATCTCATCAAGCTGATGATCAAAGCTCTTGAGCCGTGCGGTCCATGTATAGACCAGCACTTCGAAGTCACGATTGATCACCGCCGTGCCGCTTGGGGATTCCGAGCGTGGGTCGCAAAAATCCAGCTGATAACGTTCGCGGGCCATGGCAGTGGCGACATCGGAGAGTTCACGGGCGTTATTGAGCCAGTGCCAGCCCTCCTCGGACACTTGCTTGTCCAGCGCCTGGCATTGTTTTTTCAGGGTTTCGAGGCTTTTTTCCAGCGGTGTGCCGGTGAGTTCGCCCATGACTTCCTGGAACGTACGCCCCGGTTGCCAGTAACTGCCCCAGAAATACCGATCGAATACCGTTTCGACACGGCGCAGCGCGACCTTGGTGTCCCAGATCAGCACCAGGGTCTTGCCTTGTTCAAGCTGTCTTTTTTTGATGCGCTGACCCTGGACCGACGCCCAGGCCACCACCACGATTGCCATCACGGCAATCAATGCCGCGGCGCTGTCGAGGAACACCAGCGCCTTGTCGATCTGGTTGGCCAGCATGATGCCGTAGAAATAGGTGGCCGACAGCAACACCAATGCCGCTATAGCGCACCAGAAGCCGGGAGCATAAGGGTTTTTCATTATTGGAATCCCCATGACCAACGCGAGCCTTGATTGATGAGTTCGACGCGCGACCTCATCAAATCAAAGCATAGCAACGGCCTCAGGGTTTGCCGGAGTTCGTGCCTTGCGTTCGTCCGCTTTCCCAGCCGCCGCCCAATGCCAGGAACAAATCGATCTGGCTCATGGCAACCTGCGTGCTGGCGGAAGCCAGTTGCGCCCGCACGTCGGTGTAGGTGCGGGTCGCTTGCAAGTCCGCCAGGAACGATGCGCGGCCAGCCTGGAAGAAGCGGTGGGTCTGGTCTGCGGCCAATTGCGCCGACTGCTCGGCGTCGGCCAGCGCGTCGCGACGTTGCAGCAACGCGGAGTACTGGGCCAGACCGGTTTGGGTTTCGCGGATGGCGTTGAGCACCACGCCATCGAAATGTGCCAGCGCGCCTTGGGTGGAGGCTTCGGCCTCGCGGATTCGCGCCCGGGAGCCGTTGGACGGCACGGTCCAGGTCAGCAGCGGCCCGAAGCCCCAGCGATTGGTCGCCGGTTTGCCGAGGTTTTCCAGGATGCCGACGGTACCGACGGTCGCGCCGATGCTGATGTCCGGGTACAACTCGCCGGTGGCGATGCCGATGCCAGCGGTCGCGGCAGCCAGTCGTCGCTCGGCCTGCCGCACATCAGGACGGCGCTTGAGCAACGTTGCGCCGTCACCGACCGGTAATAATTGCGCAATCTTTGGCAGCTCCGCGCAGCGGTCGGTGCCGGCTGGCAGTTGCTCCAGCGGTTTGGCCAACAGCATCGACAAGCGGAACAACCCGGCCTGACGGGCCGCCTCATAACGCGGCATGTCGGCGCGCAAGGATTTGAATTGGGTTTGTGAGCGGGTCACCTGAGTTTCGTCACCGCGACCAGCGTCACGCAGACGTTGGATCAGCGTGGTGCTCTGGGCTTGCAAGTCGAGGGAATGCTGGGCGATTTCCTGCTCTTCGTTGGCGGCGCAGACTTGGGTGTAGGCCCGAACCACATCGGCTACCAAGGTGATTCGTGCGGTATCCGCCGCGGCTTGCGTCGCATCGGCATTAGCCTTGGCCGCTTCGATGCCGCGTTGCAACGTGCCAAACAGGTCGAACTGATACGAGGTGGTAATGCCAATGTCGCCGACGTTGGCCACCGGCACTTTCTCCGGCAGCAGGAATGCTTCGCCGGACTCCTGCAAACGCTGGGCGCCCATCTTCACCCCGCCGCTCCAGCCACCGGCCGCTTGAGCTTCATCGACCTGCGCGCGCGCTCGGGAAAGGTTCGCCGCTGCCACGCGTAAATCGGTGTTGGAGGCCATGGCCTGCTCGACCAATTGATCGAGGCGCGGATCTTGATACAAGCGCCACCAATCGCTGGGCACCGGCGCCGAGACGACATTTTTGCCGTTCACTGCCAAGTCGCCCTGCAAATCTTCACGGCGTACGGCGGCCTCGTCCGGCAAGTGATAATCCGGCCCGACCACCTGACAGGCCGACAGCAACAGGCCTAATCCGGCGATAGCCAAACCCGAGGCCCTGCTCATTTCGCGGGCTCCTGCTGGCGGTCATCCATAATAGAAACCGTCGCCGTACGACCGGCAATCATGCGGAAATCCGCCGGCACATCGTCGAAGGCGATCCGCACCGGAATCCGCTGGGCCAGCCGTACCCAGCTGAACGCCGGGTTGACGTTGGGCAGCAAGTTGCTGCCGCTGCTGCGGTCGCGGTCTTCGATGCCGGCGACGATGCTTTCCACATGCCCGCGCAGGCGAGCCCGATCGCCGATCACCCGAATATCGACGCTCTGGCCGACATGGATGCCGTCCAGTTTGGTTTCTTCAAAATAACCGTCGATGTGGAACGAATTGCTGTCCACCACCGACAACACCGGACGCCCGGCGGTGACGAATTCCTGGTTGCGCGGTGCACGGTCGTTGACGTAGCCATCCACCGGGCTGCGGATGGTCGAGCGGTCAAGGTTGAGCTGGGCGCTGTCCACCGCCACCTGAGCTTCCATCAACGCCACTTCGGCGCGGGCCACCCGGGACTGGCTCTCTTCCAGTTGCTCACCGGGCACCAGATTGCCGAGGCCACGGTTACGCTTGGCTTCGCGTTGCGCCTGCGCCAGGGTTTCCTGCCGGTCGGCGACTGCCGCCTTGGCCTGACGCAGGGCCAGTTTGAAACGGTCCTGGTCAATGCTGAACAGCACTTGGCCACGTTTGACTAATTGGTTGTCACGCACGTCGACTCGCTGGATCAGCCCGGACACGTCCGGCGCGATCTGCACGATGTCGGCACGAATGTGGCCGTCGCGGGTCCAGGGCGCGAACATGTAATACATCACCATGCGCCAGACCACGACAACGGCGAAGGTCACGATCAGCAGCGTCAGCACCACGCGACCGATGGTCAAAAAAGGTTTTTTCATGTCATCAGGTATCGACTGAGTGAGTCCACGGCGCCGAGCAGCACAGCGTAGAGAGCCACGTTAAACAATGCCCGGTGCCAGACCAGACGGTAAAAGTGCAGACGCGTCAGCAACCCGTGCACCAGCAGGAACAACACATACGTAATGCCCATCAGCACCAGCAGCGTGGGCAGAAACACCCCGCTGATATCCAGGTCACCGATCATAAAGGCGCTCCATCGATGCCATGGGGAAGCGGTTCTTCGAGCTCGCCGGCGCCGACGAATTCCACCCCTGGCAGCAGCGACAAACGCAGGCCGCTCAAGGCGTGCAGCAGATGCAGACGCGCACCTTCATCGCACTCCGTGTTGAGGGCACGGCGGGTGCGATCCAGGGTCATCAGCAACGGGCTCGGCGCCGGCAACCGTTCGCCAGCCTTGAGGCAGGCCTTGAAATACTCGCCAACCTCGGCCACCACCTGGTGCAACAGCACTTGCGGTATGCCGAGTACTCGCGGCGTATAGGCGAGCAAATCCAGCAGGTTCAGCGCCACGCGCACTTCCCGCAGGGCGATGCCAGTGTCCTGGCCGGTCATGGCCAGGCGCGGCAAATGCTGCATCAGGCGATCGAGCATCTGCACGCCGAGGTGCCGGTGATCGGCCAGCGAAGCCGGTTCAGTGAGGCTGACAATGTCGCGCCAGGCGAAACGGGTCAGGCGCTTGGCCGCCAGTTCGGCGCCGAACGGCCGGGCGATCAGGGTCCAGACGAAGGCGAACAACAAGCCCACGGGACCGGCCAGGTTGGAGTTGGCGAAGCTGAGGAAATCCGCGTCGTAGGCGCCCTGAATACTGATGAACGATGACGTGTTGACGAGGGTCAGCAGCATGCCCAGATAGAACTGCGGTTTTACCGTCAGGGTGCCGATGCAGATAAACGGCACGGCAAACGCCAGCACCAGCATCGGGAAGTCATGCAGGTTGGGCAGGACCAGAAACAGATAAAGACTGGCGAACAACACCGACATCGCCGTCCAGAAAAAGAATCTGAAAATCTGCGGTGCCGGGTCGTCCATCGAGGCGAAAAAGCTGCACGCCACCGCCGCCAGAATCACCGCGGCGCCGCCGTCGGTCCAGCCGAGCAGAATCCACAGCACCGAAGCAACGATGATGGCGGCGACCGTGGACGCCGCCGAATAGAGCATCAGCCCACGGTCGAGAAACGGCGACAGCCGACCGAGCCGCCAGTGCCTATAGACCGCGCGCCAGCTGTCCTGGCTTTCGCACTGGATGGCGTACTGCAGGCTGCGGCAGTCCTGCCACACATCGATCCACTCGCCGAGGCGATACAGGGCGTTGGAGAACAGCAGCTGTTTGCGATCATCCAGCGCTTCGGCGGACGGTTGCAGCGCTTCGAGTTGATCTTTCAGCGCTTGCCAGCGGGCGAGGTCGGCGTCTTTGTGGTCGAGCCATTCGGTGGTCGCCGCCAGCAGCGGCGCGAACTTATCCACAAGCTCCGGCGTGCGCCGTTCAAGGGCATAGAGCGCGTCATCAAGAGCATCAATCACCGGCAGCAAATGAATCATTCGCCCGCGCAGTTCCTTGGTGTTGCGCACCGTTTGCGGCCGTGCGCCTTCGTGGGGCAACTGGCCGATCATCAATTCCAGCGTGTTGAAGGTCGCGACCATCGACGAACGCAGCGCGCTCACTTCGTCTGGCTGCACGTTGCGGCTGAGGAAACGCAGGCTGTAAGTCGAGGCATCGGCAAACCATTTGTTCACCGAATCGTTGAACACCGGCGCCAGCCGCCGAGGCCAGAACATGGCGCCGACCACCGCGGCCACGGCGATGCCGAGGAAGATTTCTTCCGTCCGCGCTTCGGCCACGTCCCACACCCCCAACGGGTTATCCACCACCGGCAGGGCGATCAGCGGCAAGGTGTAACCGGCGAGCATCAGCGCGTAGCTGTTGGCCGTGCGCAGGTGCAGCGACAGAAACAGCAGAATCCCGGTCCACAGCGCGATGACCACCACCAGCACATAGGGGCTCTGGACGAACATCGGCACGAAAAAAACCGCAGCCGCGGCACCGAGAAGGGTGCCGACCGCGCGGTACAGCGCCTTGGAACTGGTAGGGCCGAGAAACGGACTGGAAACGATGTAGACCGTGGCCATCGCCCAGTAAGGCCGGGGCATTTGCATGAGCATGGCGATGTACAACGCGATCATCGATGCCGCGAACGTTCGCACACCGTAGAACCAGTCCCGCGCCGGGGGCATGCCGGTAAAAAATCCGCTCAAGGGCTAATCACCGGCAGATGATTGGCCGATTCAAAAGCCCTCAGCACCCGCAACGCTGCTTCCAGATCACTCTGATCGATCCCTTCGAGCACCTCATGGCGCAAACGCACCAGCTCGACTTCGACGGCTTGCACCAACTCACGACCGGTCTCGGTCAGGCTCAGGCATTTGGCGCGCCGGTCATGGGCGTCTTCGGTGCGGCAGACGTAGCCGGCATGACACAGCTGATCCAGCAGGCGCACCAGGGATGGGCTCTCCATCCCGGCCGCCTGCGCCACCGTCACCTGCCGCACACCCTCGCCCAAACGCCCGATCATCAACAACGGAACGGCGCAGGCTTCGGAGATTCCATAGTTGACCAGCGTGGTCTGGCAGATCTTCCGCCAATGCCTGGCGGCCACCACCATGGAGCTGCTGATGTTCATCTGGAGAGCGTCGAGGTTTTTCGGCACGAGGGGAAACACACACTGTTAGTTTGCTAACTATCAATATGGCATTGGAGGGGAAAGTTGGTCAAGTTTTGAAACAATTCAATTATCAGACGAATGCTTGCCCCCTTAGACATCACTCAACAATCTTCCCGCTTCTCCCTCAATAAAATCTAAAACCTCCTCCGGCACGCTGTACTGAAACTGCTTGCGTCGGTGCTTCGAGACCTTGCCGTCGTTGTCCAGGCACATCATCACCAGCTTCGACAGGTCACTGCCCCGCACATCGAAACGCTGATTTACCGCTTTGACTACACGGTCGTAACGGTCCAGAAACTCGGTTTCCTCACGCAGTTCGATTTCCAGCGCGCGTCGCGCCATCTGCAATGTGAATTCGACGCAGCGGGTGGCGTCCCAGTAGCGATAAATGGATGGGTGGCCGATGAACTCGAAAACCATCTGATCAGCGTCCAGCCAAGTGACATTCCAAAAATCACGAGCAGGTTTTGAGAAGTCCTTCAGCGCTTCCAGGTAATTCGCCTCTTCGTGTTTCATAGCCACGGACACGGGCAGCAGCAAGCCATTTTCCAAGGCTCCGGAATGGCAAAGGGTCTGATGAATCAAGAAACGTGAAAGTCGACCATTGCCATCCATGAACGGATGAAGGAAGACAAATCCGAAAGCGGTCACAGCCGCCGCCACCAGTGGGTCGACTTGCCTTGAAGACTGATTGGCGAAGTTCATCAACTCGTCCATCAGTTCACGACACAGGTCCGGTGCAGGCGGGACATAGCTGACGCCAGCGGCGCCACGCAAACCGTTATGCAGATGATTCTGTTCGTGGCGAAACAGGACAGCTTTGTCGAAAGGATTGGAAACCGTGCTGTTCTGCAATTCGACCAGATAGTCTTCACTCAACTCGCGCCCTTCATGGGCCTGGCGCAGCAGTTGAACAAAGCGGCGAGATTTTTCTTCGCTGGGTTCTTCTTTCTCGATGGCGAAGGAATCACGGGTTTCGTGCAGGTAAGCCCAGTTGGTGGCGCGGTCCATCATTTCGGGCGGCAATGTCGCCATAAAGGCTTTAGCTCGGCCGAGAATGTCGAGACTGAGCAAGGCTTCGAGTTCAGGCGTTCGTTCTACGGTGGCGCAGTTGCGCATAGAACCCAAGCCGTTAAAATCGACGCGCCAGCGACTATTGCGCAGGGCTGGGCCGGTTACATAGCGTTTGGGATCAAATAGTGGAACAACACTGCCCCGAACCGGCATCGAATACTCAAGTTGTTGCCCGGTGAAGCTCTCCCACAAGAAGCAGGCTTTGCGGATGAACACGCCATTCGGGGATTTGGCCAAATCATCCAGCAGTTGCTCAGCAGAAACAGCTTCAAGCGCCTGGGCAAGGATGCAGAGGTTGACGCCTTCGTGCTTGAGGGCAAAGAGAATATGCTCAAGCATCGAACCCTGAGCAGGTGCGACTGACTGGGGAACGGCCAAGCAATCACCAATCAATGTGATACGAGTGACTGGCTTGATCATCGCAGCGCGTTTGGGTGCGAAAGCCTTAAGGCTCAGCGCATCACGCAGGTAGGCGTATCCAACAACAGGCATGGTGAGCGTCCACAGAAAAAATTCACTTGGGCGATTAAAGCCCAGATTTTTTTACCACTCACCAGTTTTTTTTACATATCGCCATTTTCACTCAGATTTTTTTACACCCCCCGCCCCTTCCGCAGCAGCACATCCAACTGATCCACCACCTCCGCCCAATCGGCGTCATCCAGAATTTCGTCACGCAGAAGCTCCGCCTGGCTCTCGCTCCAGAAAAACGCATCAGCCAAATGCAATTCAGGTTTGAGCGGTGAATGGGTGGCGATGAATTTATCGATGCTTTCGGCGTCATCAGGCAGGCCGAGTTGTTTGAACAGGGAGGGGAGGCTGTGGGTTGGGGATTCCATGGTGGGCTCCTTTTTCATGGCAAATGATTGGGTGACTGCTGCGCAGTCAATCGCGAGCAGGCTCGCTCCCACATAGAATCGCGCTCACTCAACTATGGGAGCGAGCCTGCTCGCGATGGCGATGTAACTGACGCCGCAAAACTACTGACTCAACTCGCACACTTCAGCATGCGGCACCATTTTCAGATATTCCGGCACGCTCATGTGTACCAGGTTGTTGTGGTTACCAGCCTCCAGGTAAATGTCTTTCTGCCGGGTCAGTAGTGGGTCGATGACCATGTCCATGCCATAGGATTCGCCCAACGCAGGCACGGCGCCGCGTTCGCAATCCTGGAACAGATGCGCCAGGGTGCTTTCCCGGGTGATCTGCCATTCGCTGCTGCCACGTACTTTGCTCAGGTCCAGGTGACGGCTCGCTGGCAGCACAGCCATCAGGTAATGGCCGTGGTGGTCGTCGAGGATCACCGATTTGGCCACCCGTTCGGCAGGAATGCCTGCGACCCGCGCCGTTTCAAGGCTGCTGGCCGAGTGCGGATGGGTGACGACGTCAAATTCGCAGTGAGCCTTATTCAGGCTGTCCTGCACTGTTCTTGCCATACGCATGATGCACCTCGGTGTCCGCAACAACTGTTCGCGGACGATGGTTAAACTTTTTCTCTCCACTAAAAAGTCTAGGCCCGCTGGCGCAATCGCGCGGGAAATCTGCCCGCCGGAACACGGTCAACAACTGATCAAAATTCGTACAACCCAGGGCTCAGCTAGACTGTATAAAGAACCATCAATGACTCTCCTGGAGGGTCACGTGAACACTCGTTGTTGTGCAGTTGCGTTGCTGTTGGCCTTGAGCGGATCGGTTTTCGCGGCGGACACCGTCGTCCTGCTGATGCCCAACCCCGTCGGGATCTGGCTGATCACGTTCGGCATCGCGTTTCTGATCGCCGAGGCGGCCTTGCCCAATTACGGCGTGATCGGTCTGGGCGGCATTGTGATGTTCGTGATCGGTGCGGTGATTCTGACCAACACCGAGGTGCCGGTTCCGTTGATGATCGGCCTGGGACTTGTCAGTGCCCTGCTGCTGATTTTCCTGCTGATCCGTGCCCTGAAAACCCGACCGCGCCACAACGTCAGTGGTGATGCCGAACTCATTGGCAGCGTGACCCCGGTGATGTCGTTACAAGCCGGCAACGCCTGTAACGGCTGGGTGCACCTGCAGGGAGAACAGTGGCAAGTACTCAGCGCCACGCCACTGCGACCCGGGCAACAGGTCCGGGTGGTGGCACGCAAGGGATTATTGCTGCAAGTGGCCGCGGCTGACGCGGCGCCGGGTGGAGAATAACCATGGGCCTGCAACTGGGTTTTGCCGCGCTGCTCTTACTGGTGATTGCACTGGCGGGGTCGACCTTCCGCATCCTGCGCGAATACGAGCGCGGGGTGGTCTTCCAGCTCGGGCGCTTCTGGCAGGTCAAAGGCCCTGGCCTGATCCTGCTGATTCCGGTGGTGCAGCAAATGGTTCGCGTCGATTTGCGCACCGTGGTCCTCGACGTGCCGCCACAAGACGTGATCACCCGCGACAACGTCTCGGTCAAGGTCAACGCGGTGCTGTATTTCCGCGTCCTCGATCCGCAGAAAGCGATTATTCAGGTTGAAGACTTTCTCATGGCCACCAGCCAATTGGCTCAGACCACGTTGCGGGCAGTGCTCGGTAAACACGAACTCGATGAACTGCTGGCCGAACGGGAGCGGTTGAACATCGACATCCAGCAAGTGCTCGACGCCCAGACCGACGCCTGGGGCATCAAGGTCGCCAACGTCGAGATCAAGCACGTGGACCTCAACGAATCGATGATCCGCGCCATCGCCAAACAGGCCGAAGCCGAACGGGAACGCCGGGCCAAGGTGATTCACGCCGAAGGCGAATTGCAGGCCTCGGAAAAACTCATGCAGGCCGCCGAAATGCTCGGGCGCCAGCCTGGGGCCATGCAGCTGCGGTATATGCAGACGCTGAGTTCGATTGCCGGGGACAAGAGTTCGACGATTGTCTTTCCGTTGCCGATTGAGTTGCTCAAGGGGATGGCGGATTTGTCGTCCAAGCCCTGACCTTTCCTACAGACACCAACGTCCGGTCATCCCATCGGAGATTTCCTTCAAGTTGTAGCGGTGTTGGTGAACTTGTTCCGGTCCGAACCCAGGTCTAGTCTGGCCTTGTCACTGAAAAAACGGTGACACGGACGTGCAAGTCCGACGAAACTGTTTAGGTCGCAATTGCCATGGCTCACTGCTTTATGGCGGCTGCGCGCAGGAGATCCTCGGATCTGCTGGGTGTCCTAAACAGTCCCGGTCTTGCACACCTGCGCACGGCCGCCACCCTATTCGCGTGCAAACGAACGGTGGCGGTTCCAATTTACTGTTTAGGGAGTTTTATATGTTCAAGGTAACGCCAAATCCGCCAGACAACTCTGGCACCCCGTCCGAAGATCTCCTCGAAACCGAAAAACTCAAAGAAGCCGCCGAACGCGCCTTCGCCCACTACTTCCCCCCGACCACCGAAAAGCCGCCCAGGCACCGCAAAGGCAACCTCTTCACCGTCGCCCCCGAGGTCAACACTGAAACCCTTCTGGCCAACGCCGCCGAAGACCTGCTGTCCATCAGCGCCATCGCTGCCAATCTGGCAGACGAAGTGGACGGGACACGGCGCTCGGTAGCCCTGGCGCTCAGCCGCATGGCCGATGGTGTGCAGTTGCTTGTAGAGCGAGCGCTGGATCATTGGGAGGCATCGGAGATCATGCAGGCTCGGGTCAAGGTTTAGCCGGGTAGATTTGTGGTGCATTGACCGCCGCCATCGCGAGCTAACCTGCTCGCGAAGGCTCCGGTTACAAACTCAATGCAACACGAACAAGCGCGCGTTGGCGCCTCCCGCCTGCGTTACGCCAACGTTCTGCCAGCCTGCGGGTAACGGCGCGAATTCGTTCGGCATATCGACGGTGCCGATCAACCACACCCGGCCGGTGCCTTTGGGCAAATCGCCGAGGCTGTCGAGGTAAATATCCTGGGACACCAGCGTGCCAAAACCATAGGCATTCGGCCGACTCGAAACACCCTTGGCCGACGGCGGGGTGTACAGCAGCGGTTTGGCGTCGGTGCGGTTGTAATAGACGTAACTGAGGTACCAGAGCATGTCGCTGGTGACGATCTGGTCACCGGCAACGAAATGCTGGTTCACGTAGTCGACCATGACGCTGATTTGATCGTTGGTATCGACCGTGGCGTTGTTGTTCAGGCCCACCAGTTCGACGCCGATAAACAACACCAGCACCGTCACGGCCAGCACCCGGAAGACCGCGTACAGGCGATCAATGGCCAGCGCGGCAATCATCGGCAGGCCGAGGGCATACGTGGTGAGGTAACGCTCGATGAACACCGGCGAGATAAACGACACCGAAAACACCAGCAACAATGGCAAAACCGTGTAGATCACCACTAATGCACTGCCACGAATGACACTGCGATCCCGCGCCAGCGCCACCCACACCAAGGCCAGCGACGCCAAAGGCAACGTGATGAAAATCCATGTGGGCAGGTTCTCGCCATCGTCCTGGATCAGGAACGACAAGATCATCGAAGGCAACGAGGCGAACGTGACCGGTGTCTCCCATCCCACATCACCATTGGCTTTGAGCTGGTCCATGTGCTGCATCAGATCGATCAGGCTGGGCACCCACGGCAAGTAAACCAACACAATCGCCACGTTCGCCCACCACCAGCCGGGCTGCTGGATATGCCGCAAGCGATAACCAGGCTGTACACGGATCAGCCCCAGATACAGCCAGTGACACAGCACGCACAGGGCGGTGAAGTAATGGGTGTAGAACGCCAAGCTCATCAGCAGTGCGTAAATCACCAGATAGCGCACACGCTCGGGGTGTTTGATCCAGTAAACCAGGGCAATCGTGGCACCGATCAGCCACAACCCCAGCAACGAATACATACGTACTTCCTGGCTGTAACGCACGGCGGTAGGCAGCAGCGCCAACAGGACGCCAGCCAACAACGCGGCGCGGCGAGTGGCGAGCAGGTCCACCAACCAGACGCCCAGCGCAACAGTTGCAATCCCCGGTAGCGCGCTCAGGCTTCGAATCGAAAAAATGCCATTGCCGAACAGCTCGATCCAGCCATGCAGCAGCATGAAATACAGCGGCGGATGCACATCATGGGCGGCATGCGTCCAGATCTCGGCCAGCGAATACTGGCTCAGCAGCAGACTGGAACCTTCATCGCCCCAGACCGCCGCCGCGGTCAGGTCATAAAAACGCACCAGCGTGGCCAATGCCAGGATCGGCAGCAGCCAATGCTCGCGCACCCATCGAAGCAAGCGTTGAACACTCGCCCAGGTGCCGGGTGACGCGTGGGGGCCTTGGGTGCCATCAAGCGGTGTTTCTCTACGTGCCTCCATTGCCTCCCCTCAGACTGCCGGTAAAAAACCTTGATGCTTGCAACCACTGTAGGACAGCGACAGCGCCGTCGTCGATGCTGGCTTTGCGACCAACGACATTCGGCGGCCATGCGGATCCGGGTCTACGCTCTGGCATTGCGTGACTTAGCCACGGAGATGAAAGGAATCGGCTGATCACAAAGGTCTGCCCGGAATACCCGGGCCACCCGCGTCTCGCGCCAGACAACTAACCTGAGGGATGAGCGGAGTCTATGACAGGGTGGAGGGGCGTCAAGCAGCGACCGGATCACTCCCCGCAATTCCCGTTAAAACTACTGCAAACAAAATGCCCCACCAGCACAGCCCCAACACTATCCACAACCAGTTCATCGGGCTGAGTGTCGAATTTTGTCGGCCAGCACTATCACCCGCCAAATGATTGACCGCAGCCTGTACGCGCAACAGGCAACTGACTTGAAGGGCCATAAGGGTTGTCAGCATCACTAGGCTGAGGTGCAAATCCAGAAGCCAGATGCGTGTGGATTGCAAGGCACTGAACAGAATGAAGGCGAGCGCCAGAAACCGCGGATACCACTTGTATCGATGCCCCATGGCATACATGCGACGATCAACCCTCCTGAACAGTGCATAGACAAACCAAACCCCCATAGCTGCGCGCGCAAGCGGCATGACCTTTGTTGCAGTAGCTGACCGGTAAAGTTTCCAGTTTCGATACGACCAGTACAGGGTGTACAAACCGGAGGTCGCGATAAACAAGATCGCGAGCTTGCGTTTAGACACGACGTAGAAGGCGGACAGCGTGTCGTTACCCAAAACGCAGTCTGCAATCGGTGGGGCATAAGGGTCTGGAGTCATGAAGTGATCAGGCTTGGTAGTCATATTGGGCGAAATAGTAATGCCCGTTTTGGGAGGCCAAATCCCACACAAAAAAATCAGGACCGATCCTACGAGTCAGACGGCTGGTTCCCAGTACGTTGGAAAAGCTGTTTTGATTCATACAAGCAAGTCAACGCTGCGCCGACTCCTGCAGCGGATACACCGACTCCCACCCCCCACCCAACGCCTTGTACAACCCGACCATCGCCAGCGACACCCCGGTCGTACTCTCCACAAACTGCTCCTGAGTCGCCAACAACGCACCTTGCACCGTCAGCACGTTAACGAAATCCACTACCCCTTCCACATATTGCTGTTGCGCGGTTCGCAGGGCGATCTGGTTTTGGCGGACGGCTTCGGCAAGGCTGTCGCGACGCAGTTGGCTGGCGTTGTAGGCCGTCAGTTGATCGTCGATTTCATGCCAGGCGCGCAGCACGGTTTGCTGGTAGGCGATGGCGGCTTCCTGTTGTTGGGCTTCGCGCAAGTGCAGTACGCCGCGCAGGCGACCGCCGTCAAACAGCGGCAGGCTGAATTGCGGGCCGATACCGAAGGAACGCGAGCCCCAGGAGCCGAAATCGCTGAGCTGCATGGCTTGCGATCCGATGTTGCCCGACAGGGTGATCCGCGGATAGAAATCACCCTTGGCCACACCGATGCTCGCGGTCGCGGCATGCAGGCGGGCTTCGGCCTGGCGGATGTCCGGGCGGCGTTCGGCCAGTTGCGACGGCAGACCGATAGCAACCTGACGCGGGGTTTGCGGCACCGGGGCGTCTGTGGATAACTCGGCAGACAGCGCTTGCGGCGGCTCGCCCATCAACAGGCTCAAGGCGTTGATCAGTTGCGACTGACGCTGCTCCAGCGCGGGCAGACGCGATTCGATGGCCGCTACCTGGGCGGCGGCTTCGGCGACATCCAGGTCGGTGGCGACACCGTCGGCCAGGCGCAGCTGCGAGAGTTTCAGGCTGTGGCGGGCGACGTCGAGGTTCTCCTCGGTGACGGCTCGCGTACTTTGCACACCGCGCAGCTGAATGTAGTCCTGAGCGGTCTCGGCGAGCACCGACAGCAGCACACCGCGCCGGTCGTTTTCCGCGACTTCCAGGGTGGCGTCGGCGGCTTCGGTTTCGCGACGCACACGACCCCAGAAATCCAGTTCCCAGGACGCGGAGAAGCCTGCGTCCCACAGGTTGTACGCCGAGTCGCCGTTGTGTCCCGACGGATCGTTCAAGCCTTCGCCGCTGTTGCGTTTACGCCCGTAGCTGCCAGTGGCGGCGGTATTTGGGTAACGGTCGGCGGTGATCACCTGACGCACAGCGCGGCTTTGCTGCAAGCGGCTGCTGGCGAGTTTCAGGTCGAGGTTGTCGGTCAGGGCTCGCTGAGTCAGGGCTGAAAGTTTCGGGTCGTGGAAAACTTCCCACCAGCGTTCGTCCATGGTCTCGGCGACGGCTTGGCTGGCGGCAGACCTGGACGGTGTCGACCACTCGGCGATTGGCTGTGCCTGAGGCTTTTGAAAGTCCGGGCCGACGGTGCAGGCTGAAAGGCCCATAACGAGCAAGGCACAAAGGGTGAGTTGAGGCAGCCGGCCTCTTCGCGAGCAGGCTCGCTCCCACAGGGGATCTCCTTTTGTACAGAGATTGTGTGCATTGAACCGATTCAATGTGGGAGCGAGCCTGCTCGCGAAGGAGTCAGAACAGTCGACCAAGATCTTCATCGCTGAGTGACCTCGCGCGAAGTGTGTCCGGCACTTGCCGTATCAATACTCGCCTCAACTGACATCCCCACTCGCAACCGTTCGGCCAATGCCTGACCCGGATCAAGGACGATTTTCACCGGAATCCGCTGCACCACCTTGGTGAAGTTGCCGGTGGCGTTGTCCGGCTTGACCGAGGCGAACGTCACACCCGTGGCCGGTGCGATGCTCTCGACTCGACCGCTCAGGGCCTCACCGCCGAGGCTGTCGACACGCACTTGCACGTCCTGCCCCGGCTGCACGTCGGTCAGTTGAGTCTCCTGAAAATTGGCGACCACATAGGCCTGCGCAAGCGGCACCACCGCGAGGATTTTGCTCCCCGGCGTGACATAGGCGCCGACCCGAACGGCGCGCTCGCCGACCATACCGTCCTGAGGTGCAACGATGCGTGTGTAGGACAGCTCGTAGCTGGCCATTTCCAGCGCCGCTTGCGCCCGTTTCAGCCCACCTTCCGCCGCGTCACGCTGGGCGGTGAGGATCTCCACCTGTTTGCGTTCCGCCGCCAGCACCGCCGTCACGTTAGCCAGCCGCGCGGTGGCCTGATCGATGCGAGTACGCGCTTGTTGGGCGTTCTGCACCGTGCCCGCGCCCACTCCGGCGAGATGGTTGTAGCGGTTCAATTCATGCTCGGCGAAGGCCATTTCAGCCTTGGCCGACACGACCGTGGCCTGGGCTTGAGCGATCACCGAAGCCTGGCGTTCAAGGGTCGCACGGGCATTTTGCAGTTGCGCCCTGGCCACCAGGGTTTCAGCGTCTGCCGCTTGGGCGGCGGCACGCAAATCCCGGTCATCAATCAACGCCAGCAGCTGCCCGGCCTTGACCTGCTGGTTGTCCTCCACCAGCACTTCCTTGATGAACCCGGCCACGCGCGGCACCACCAGCGTGAAGTCCGCCGAGACAAAGGCGTCATTGGTGTTCTGTTGCGTGCGCTTGCCGAACAGGCCGGGCGCCAGCCAATACACCAGCACACCGAGCGCCACCACCACGGCGACGCCAACAGCCACTTTTTGCTTTGATTGAGTCGTCATAAAAACCTTCTGTTTCAGCGAAGCATTCAAGTCGGCGCGCGCGGCGGATAGATCCGCGTCGGCAGCCAGAAAATCAGCAGGATCAGCGCCAGTGCGACGCCGGCCATGCACAGATAAAGATCCGATGCCGTCAGCACCACGGCCTGCTCATGCAGCCGGTGGGCAAGGCCCGCGCTGTCGGTGTCGACCAGGGGTGAGTTGCCGAGGTTGTCCACCAGCATCACCGAGTGGAAATGCAGCCTTGAGGTGGTCAACGCCTCCAGCACACCGGTGGCGATCACCGCCGCCAGGCCTTTTACGGTGTTGAACCAGGCTGAAGCGAAGGGCCCTTCCATCGGGCTGATGCTGCCGGTGGAAAGCATCAACAGCGGCAGCACCGCCATCGGCTGACCGAAGATTTGCAGCAGTTGCAGCACGTAGAAGTCGTCGCGTATCCACACCGACGTCAGCTGCGACCCACCGATGCAGGACAGCGTCAGCATGCTCAGGCCGATCCCCAGCACCCAACGGCAATCGACCCAGCGCAGGTTGCACAGTGCCGCCACCAACGGCAGCGCGATCAACTGCGGCAACGCCGCCAGCAACATGATCGGCGCGGTCTGAACCGGGCGATAACCCTGCACCTGCGCCAGGTAGCTGGACGGAATGATGATCACCGCCAGCAGCACCACCAGCACTCCGGCCAGGGTCAGCAAGGCGAACGACAGGTTGCGGATGCCGAGCATCTGCAGCTTGAAAAACGGCATTGGTTGCGACCATTCGTTGATCAGGAACAGCACCAACAGCAGCAACCCACCGCCGAGCAATCCGCAGATCAGGCTCGACTCGAACCAGTCCAGCCGATTGCCTTGCAAAATACCGATCACCAGCATGCAGATCGCCGGAAAACCCAGCAGCACGCCGCGCCAGTTGAATTGTTTGAAGCGCTCCAGGCGCAACGGGTCCTGGGGCAAGCCATACGCCACCGCGACCATGGCGATCAGGCACGGTGCGATGATTTGCCAGAAGGTCCATTGCCATCCGACGTGTTCGGTCCACAACCCGGCCAGTGGGGTGCCGAGCCCCGGGCCGAACGTAGCGGTCAGGGCATAACCGGCCAGACCATAAAGCTTCACGTTGGCCGGCAAAAAGCGCAGCGCCACGGTCATCAGCATCGGCGGCAACGCACCGCCCGCCAGGCCTTGCAAGGTGCGCATGACCAGCAGGCTTTCATAGTTTGGAGCGAACGGGCACAACACACCCAACAGGGTGAATGCGCTGATGGCGCAGAGGGTGAACCGCCGCAGCGAGAACGTCACCGCGCACCACGGCGCGAAAGCCATGGCCGCCACCGAAGTCGCGGTGTAACTGGCAACCAGCCAAGTGCCTTCGTCGTAGCCGATGGCCAACGCGCCGCGGATGTCGGCCAGGGCAACCTTGGTCACCATTTCGTTCAGGCCCGACACCAGCACCGCCAATAACACGCCCACCAGGCCGATGATGATCCGTGGACCAAAGGCCGGTGGCGTAACGGCAGCCGGGCTGGCCGCGGCGAGAGGCGCCGTGACCGTGAGGGAAGTCATGTACTGCAAGCTCCGGGGTTTGAATACCGAAGCATTTTAAGAAGCGCGGGACCTTACGAAAATTGACTTATTGGCAGCTTATAAGTGCGCCAGACGCAGCAATACAGAACCCTGTGGGAGCGAGCCTGCTCGCGAATGTGGTGTGTCAGTCAACGTGATGTTGAAAGTGATGGCCCCTTCGCGAGCAGGCTCGCTCCCACAGGGGGGACAGCGTTCAATTTCACGCGGGTTGTGCGGCCAGCCACGTCGCGTCGCAACAGGCTTTTAGGGTTTCGCGCAGCCAGCGATGGGCCGGGTCTTTGTCGAAGCGCGGGTGCCAGGCCTGGGTCAGCATCAGGGTGGGCAAGGGAATCGGCAGCGTGAAGGACCGCAGCTTCAGACCCAGGCGCTGGACGCTCAGCAATGCCTCCTTGGGTACCGGCAGAATCAAATCGGAATCAGGCAAGGCAAACATCGCCGCATGGAAACTCGGCGCAATCACCGCCACCCGCCGTTCCAGCCCCAAGGCGTTGAGCGCGGTATCGATCGGGCCACGGGCGATGCCGCGACGGGACATGCTGATATGGGAAAACCCGGCGAAACGTTCGGCCGTGATCTCCTCGTCGAACAGCGGATGGTCTTCGCGAACCAGGCCGACAAAATGAGTAGAGAACAGATTCTGAATCTTCACTTCCGGGGTCAACGGCCGGGTATTGCTGATGCTCAGGTCGATCCGCCCTTCGCGCAGCGCTTCGTCATCGCCATCGCCTTCCGGCACAAAACGCAGTTCGCAGTGCGGCGCCTGACGATCCAGAGTGTCGAACAGCTTTCCGCCGTAAACGCCGACGAAAAAGTCATTGGCGCGAATACTGAACCGACGGCGCAACGTGCCCAGCTCCACCGCATCGGCCGAGCGAAACAACAGCGCGGCCTGTTCCACCACGTCACGCACCTGCTCGCGCAACGCCAGCGCCTTGGGCGTCGGCACCAGGCCACGACCGGCGCGCACCAGGATCGGATCGCCGATGGCCTCGCGAATGCGCGTCAGCGTCCGGCTCATCGCCGCCGGGCTGAGGTTCATCCGCCGTGCGGCCCCCACCACACTGCCCTCGTCGAGCAACGCATCGAGGGCGACCAACAAGTTCATGTCCGGGAGTTGCATACTGAGCACTCGTGTCTGATCTGGATTGATGCAGACGCAATGCTAGCAAACATCCCTTGGTTGGGTGTTGACTGGCCTGGCCCCTTCGCGAGCAGGCTCGCTCCCACAGTGGATCTTGAGCGGATACAGATTTTGTTTTCGACACAAAACCTGTGGGAGCGAGCCTGCTCGCGAAGGGGCCAGACCAGACACCATAGAACTTTACCGCTGCATCCCCCAACGCTTCACCGTGACCCGCTCCAACGTGCTGAACACCAGGTTTTCCACCAGCAAGCCGATCAGGATCACCACCGCCAACCCGGCAAACACCTTGTCGGTGTACAGCTCATTGCGGTTCTGGAAGATGTACCAGCCCAAGCCGCCCTTGCCGCTGGTGGCACCGAACACCAGTTCGGCGGCGATCAGCGTGCGCCAGGCGAAGGCCCAGCCGATTTTCAGTCCGGCGAGAATCGATGGCAGCGCTGCCGGGATCAGGATGAACAGCACGAAGCGCATGCCTTTGAGGCCGTAATTGCGTCCGGCCATGCGCAGGGTTTCCGAAACGCCAAGAAACCCGGCATAGGTATTCAGCGCCAAGGCCCAGAGCACCGAATGCACCAACACAAAAATAAGGCTGTTCTGCCCCAGGCCAAACCACAGCAGCGCCAACGGCAACAACGCAATCGCCGGCAGCGGGTTGAACATCGAGGTCAACGTACTCAATAGGTCGCGACCGAACTGTGTCGACACCGCCAGCGTGGTCAGGGCAAACGCCAGGACGATGCCGATCAGGTAACCCTTGAGCAACACCACCAGCGAAATCCAGACTTTGCCCAGCAACTCGCCACTGAGCAAGCCGCCATACAGCGCGCTCCCGGTTTGCAGAAAACTCGGCAGCAGCAGGTCGTTGTCCTGAACACGGGCAACCACCTCCCACAGGACCGCGAGCAACATCAGGATCAGGCTTTTGCGTAACCAGCCTTGTTGCCACAGGCGCTGCCCGAGCGGCAATTCACGCTCCAGCGGCACACTCGTCAGTGGCTGCAACACTGTTTCAAATTCTTCACGCGGGGATGATAAAAGGCTCATCGGGCACTCCTCTCAATGGCTCAATAAGCGATGCGGATGTCGGAGAAATCCAGCTCACGCTCGGTTTGCAGGGACTGACCTTCATCGAACAACAACCGATGAATGCGCCGCGCCGACTCCTGAAAGGCCACGCCGCCGAGGCTGTGCAAGTCGTATTGATGGCTGTGGACTTCCGCCCGCACCCGCCCCGGATGCGGCGACAGCAGCAGGATTCGATTGCCCACCACCAGCGCTTCTTCGATGGAGTGCGTGACGAACAGCAGCGTGAAGCGCACTTCTTCCCAGAGCAGCAGCAATTCTTCCTGCATCTTGCGACGGGTCAGCGCATCGAGGGCGGCGAAGGGTTCGTCCATCAAGAGGATTTTCGGCTGCATCGCCAGCGCCCGAGCAATCGCCACCCGCGCTTTCATGCCGCCGGACAAGGTATGCGGGTAAGCGTCGGCAAACGCCGCCAGACCGACCTTGTCCAGGTAGTGCAGCGCTCGCTCCTCGGCCTCTTTGCGTTTGAGGGTTTTCGAGGCAAGCAGCGGAAACATCACGTTCTGTTTGACGGTTTTCCACGGTGGCAGTTGATCGAATTCCTGGAACACCACGATCCGGTCCGGCCCAGGGGCATGAACGGTTTGCCCCTGAAGACGGATTTCCCCTTCACACGGCTGGATGAACCCGGCGACCGCCTTGAGCAACGTTGATTTGCCGCAACCGGACGGACCGAGCAGCACAAAGCGGTCTGCCGGATCGATTTCAAAACTGACCTGATGGGTCGCACGAACCACACGCTGTGGCGTGCGGTATTCGAGACTGACGTTGTCGACCGACAGCAGCGCTTGGGCTGCCGCGATCGGTTTGCTGACCGTGTGGCCTTGCAAAGGGGCGTTCATCTCGGTCAGCTCCCTTGCAGCGGTTTGGCGTCCTGGAAGAAGTAGTCCTTCCACGAATCCGGTTTGTTTTTGATCGCGCCGACGCGGTAGAGGAACTCGGCCAGCGGGTAAGTATTTTTCGGTGTGACGCTGAATTCGAACTGCGGGTTATCGATGATTTTCAGCAGCGCGGCACGGTCGATTTTGGCCTTGGTGACACGGATGTACGTGTCCGCCGCCGCGCCTTTATCGTTCTGGGCAAACTCGGCCGCCTCAGTCAGCGCCTGGACGAACGCCTTATAAGTTTTCGGGTTCTCGTCGCGGAATTTCTCGGTAGCGAACAGTACTGTCGGCGAGTTCGGGCCGAGCACGTCATTGGAATTCAGCACAACGTGGACGTTAGGGTTGGCCAGCTCTTGATCCTGGAATGGCGGGTTGGAAAAGTGCCCGGTCAACTCGGTGCCGCCGGCAATCAGCGCCGCCGTGGCGTCGGGGTGCGGAACGGCGATGGTGTATTTGTCGAGGCGATTGAATTCCTTGTCGCCCCACTGCTTGGCGGCCGCGTATTGCAGGATGCGCGACTGCACCGACACGCCGACCGCCGGCACCGCGATGCGGTCCTTCTCGGTGAAGTCGGCGATGGTTTTAACCTTGGGATTGTTGCTCACCAGGTAGTACGGGAAGTTGCCGAGGGAGGCGACGGCTTTGACGTTCTGCTTGCCGTGGGTGCGGTCCCAGATGGTCAGCAGCGGACCGACGCCGGCGCCTGCAATGTCGATGGAACCGGAGAGCAACGCATCGTTGACCGCGGCACCACCGGAGAGCTGGGTCCAGTCGACCTTGATGTCGATGCCTTCCTGCTTGCCGTACTTCTCGATCAGGTTTTGATCGCGCACCACATTGAGCAACAGGTAAACAATGCCGAACTGCTCGGCGATGCGGATTTCACCTTCAGCGTGGGCCACGGTCGGCGCCACCAGGCTGCCGGCGATCAGGCTGAAACCCAGGCCGATGGCCGCGGCCAGCGGTGCAAAGGGAAGACGTTTGGACATGAGAGTTTCTCCGACAAATCAGAAAGGCGCGTCGCCCTGGATGGTGGTGCGATACAACTTGCGGCGCAGGTAGCTCGGGCATCCGGCGGCGAGATGAATCAGCGAACGGTTGTCCCAGAACACCAGGTCGTGGGCCTGCCATTGATGGCGGTAGATGTTTTGCGGCAGCACGCTGTGGGCGTAGAGCTCGTCGAGCAGTTGCTTGCTCTCGTCTTCCGGCAAACCAACGATGCGGGTGGTGAAACCCTCACTGACGAACAATGCCTTGCGACCGTTTTCCGGGTGCGTGCGGACGATTGGATGAACCACTTCGGCGACCTGAGCCAGTTGCTCGGGCGTCAGCGTCGGGCGCCAGTTGCCTTCGAATTTGGTCTCGCTGTAACGCGCCGTGTAGGAGTGCGCGGCCGAGCGACCTTCGACGGCTTTGCGCAGCGCTTCGGGCAGGTTGTCCCAGGCTTTGTGCATGTCGGCGAACAGCGTGTCGCCGCCCTCGGACGGCAGCTCCTGGGCGTGCAGCATCGAGCCCAGGCTTGGCAGTTCTTTATAGGAAAGGTCGGAATGCCAGAATTTTCCGGCATCGCCGAGGCCGATGGACTGGCCGTTTTCGATGATGTTGGAAACGATGAGAATTTCCGGATGCCCGGCCAGCAGGAATTGCTTGAGCACGTGGATCTGCAACACACCGAAACGGCGGCTGAAGGCAATGTGTTGCTCGGGGGTAATGCGCTGGTCGCGGAACACCACGACGTGATGATCCAGGTGCGCGCGGTGGATGCGGGCGAAGTCCTGATCATTGATCGGGTGGGACAGGTCGAGGCCGATGATTTCGGCACCGACAGCGCCGCTGAACGGGCGGATGTCGAAGGTTTGCGGCGCGATGTTCGCGGCGCTTGGGGAAACCGTTGCTGCAGACATAAATCACTCCCACGCACGGCACGCTCAAGGGCGCGCGCGTCGATCAAGAAACTCACGGAGGTCCCGTGTTGGTTCGTGTCGTGCGGCGCGCCGATTGGTCGGCAGGTACGCAGGAGAGTGACTTTATAGATATAAGAACTGAAATTTAAATACCGTTAGAGAATAAAGATATGGCTTTTGATTTTTGCCGGTCTCAAGGCCGCCTTCGCGAGCAGGCTCGCTCCCACATGGGTTTTGTGACCGACACAGAACCCATGTGGGAGCGAGCCTGCTCGCGAAGAGGCCTTCAGTCGCGCTCGAGATCTACCGCTCGTGCAGCGCTTCGGCGCGGGCGCGAATGATCGGCTTGAGCAGGTAGCTGAGAATGGTCTTCTTGCCCGTGATGATATCCACCGAAGCCACCATCCCCGGGATGATCAACAACGGCTTTTCATCCGTCCCCAGGTGACTGCGATCAGTGCGCAGTTTGATGATGTAGTAAGTGGTTTTCTTGTCTTCATCGGTAATGGTGTCAGCACCGATCTGCTCAAGCTTGGCTTTGAGCCCACCATAAATGGTGTAGTCATACGCCGTGAACTTCACCGTCGCTTCCTGCCCCGGATGCAGGAAGGCGATGTCTTGCGGGCGAACTTTCGCTTCCACCAGCAAGGTGTCGTCCAGCGGCACGATTTCCACCAGGTCGCTGCCCGGCTGGATCACGCCGCCAATGGTATTCACCAGCAACTTGTTGACGATGCCGCGCACCGGCGAGGTGACCAGCGTCCGGCTGACCCGGTCCTCCAGGGCTTTGCCGGTGGCTTGGGCCTTGTTCAGATCAGTGCGTGCTTCATTGAGTTGAGTCAGTGCTTCACTGCGGAATTTGCCGCGAGTCTCGTCGATCTTGCGCTGCACTTCCTTGATCGCCGATTGGGCGCGAGGAATGGCCAGGGTGGTCGCGTCCAGTTGCCCGCGGGTTTCAACCTCGGCACGCTTGAGTCGCAACACTTCAACCGGCGATACCGCGCCCTGGGCCACCAACGGCTCGGACATGTTGATTTCCTGACGCTGCAACGCGAGACCGCTACGGTACTGCGACTGCTTGGAAGTGAACTCGCGCAGCTCTTGCTGACGCTGGATCAACTGCTCCTCCAAACCGCCAATTTCATCGTGCAACTGCTGGCGGCGGCTGATGTACAGCGACTCCTCGCTGGCGGCCTGACCGGGCACGGCCTTGAGCACGTCAGCCGGAAAATTCAGCGGACGGTCGTCGACTTCCGCGCTCAAGCGTTCTACTCGCAACAGCATCGAGCGTCGATCGGCTTCGGTTTCGCCGACGTTGGAGGCGAATCGCGTGTCGTCCAGGCGAATCAGCGGCGCGCCGGCTTCGACGATCTGCCCTTCGGTCACGAACAACTCGGAGACGATGCCGCCCTCAAGGTTCTGGATTTTCTGGATCTTGGACGAGGGAATCGCCTTGCCGTCACCCTTGGTGACTTCGTCGATCACGGCGAAGTTGGCCCAGAGCATCAGGAACACGAAGAAGCCGATGATCGCCCAGATGGTCAGCCGCACCACCCGTGGGGCGTCTTCGATCAGCGCTTTGTTGACCTCGGGCAGTGGCTGGCCATGCAGCGAATCGGAGCCTTTGAAATAACGGCCGATCGAATTCTTGAAACCCGACTTAAGCAACACTGATCTGCCCCTTCTTCAACGCTTCCATCACCGCGGCTTTCGGGCCGTCGGCGAGAACCTGCCCGCGGTCGATGACGATCAGACGATCCACCAGCGACAACAGCGAAGCCCGGTGCGTCACCAGCACCACGGTTTTGTTTTCAACCACCGCCGCGAGGCGTTGCTTGAGGCGTTCTTCGCCGGTGTTGTCCATGGCGCTGGTCGGTTCATCGAGCAGCAGGATCGGCGGGTTGAGCAACAACGCACGGGCCAGGGCGACGTTCTGACGCTGACCGCCAGACAGGTTCTGCCCACGCTCGCCGACTTGCAGCTCATAACCCTGCGGATGCAGGCGGGCGAATTCGTGGACGCCGGCCAGTTCGGCAGCTTGCAGCACCATTTCGTCTTCGACATAACGCGCGCCCGACACGAGGTTGTCGCGCAGGGTGCCGGCCAGCAGCTGGATGTCCTGGGCCACGTAGCCAATGTTGTGGCGCAATTCGCTGACGTCGATCTGACGGATATCGACGCCATCCACCAACAGGGCGCCATCGTCCGGCTGGTAGAGGCCGACGAGCAGTTTGGCCAGAGAGCTTTTCCCCGAGCCGCTGCGCCCGATGATGCCGATCTTCTCGCCAGGCTTGATGATCAGGTTGATGTTCTTCAGCGCCGCGTTCTGTTGGTTCGGGTAGGTGAAGTTCATCTGCCGGCATTCGATGGCGCCTTGCAGCACTTTGCGGCTCAGTGGACGCTCTTCGAAATTGCGCTCTTGCGGCAGCTCCATCATCTGATCGACCGAGGTCATGGTCACCCGCGCTTGCTGGTAACGCGTCAGCAGGCCGGACAACGACGCCAGCGGGCTGAGCGCGCGACCGCTGAGCATGTAGCAGGCAATCAAACCGCCCATGCTCAGGTGACCGTCGATGATCTGGTACACGCCGAAGACGATCATGATCACCCCGGCCAGTTGCTGGATCAGCAAGGTGATGTTCATCGCCAGACCGGAGAGCATTTTCACCCGCAACTCGAGGCGGCTGAGGGTGCCGATGGTCTGTTCCCACTGATATTGGCGCTCGCTTTCGGCGTTGTTGACCTTCACTGCATCGAGGCCGGCGAGGGTTTCGATCAGGCTCGACTGACGCTCGGCGCCCAGGGCCATGGTCCGCTCCATGGTCGCCACCAGTGGCTTCTGCAAGGCATAGCCGATCAGCAGGGCAATCGGGAACGCCAGCACCGGAATCCACACCAGATGCCCGCCAAGAATGGCGATGACCATGAAGATCAACAGCGTAAACGGCAGGTCGATCAGGCTGGTCAGGGTCAGCGAAGCAAGAAAGTCCCGCAGGCTCTGAAACTCATGGATGTTCTGGGCGAAGCTGCCGACCCGGGCGGGGCGGTACTTCATGGCCATGCCGACGATGCGCTCGAACAACGTGGCCGAGATGATCAGGTCGGTTTTCTTCCCGGCCAGGTCCAGGCAGAGGCTGCGCAGGCTCTTGAGGATCAGGTCAAAAAGATAAGCCCCGGTGATGCCGATGGCCAACACCCACAGGGTGGATTCGGCCTGGTTCGGCACGACGCGGTCATAGACGTTCATCACGAACAGCGGCGCGGCCATGGCAATGATGTTGATCAGGAAACTGGCGGCGATGGCGTCGGCGTACAGCCAGCGCGAACGCTTGAGGGTGTCGCGGAACCACGAGCGCGCACGCGGGATCAGCGTGCCGTGATTGACGTCGAATTTGTGCTGGGGTTGAGCGAAGAACACTTTGCCGATGTAGTCATCGGCCAGCAGTTCGCGGCTGACGACACTTTCGCCGCCATCGCTTTCGCTGAGCAGCAGGCGCGCCTGATCGTCACCTTGCCAACCGAGCAGGACGGCACTGCGACCATCCTTGAGCAACAACAGCGCCGGCATGGCAATCGCCGGGATCTGTTCCAGTTTGCGGACCAGCACCCGCCCTTGCAGGCCGGCGCGAGCGGCCGCGCGGGGCAGCAATTCAACACTCAGGCGCTGCTTGGGCAACGGCAGGCCGGTGGTCAACATCGCGGCGCTGGCCGGTTTTTGATGCAGGGTGCAAAGAGCCAGCAAGCCGTCCAGCAATGGATCGTCGTGCAGCGCGCGTGGATCATGAATGAGTTGAACTCGACTGACTTCTGATTCCACGCTCGGCACTCTTGGCTAACAATTGAACAATGAAGGTTCTGCTCAGTTCATACCGGGCAGTTGAACCTTGGGCTTCACGTCGTTTTGCACGACGGATGCCAACGGTGCGACCACTCCCTGGCTCTTGAGCAACTCGCCCATGGTCGCCTTGATTCGGTACTGAGTAAATAACTGAATGTTCTTGATCTCCGCCAGGCGACGAGAAGCCGAGAACAGCTCGTTTTCACTGTCGAGCAGGTCGAGCAACGTGCGCTCGCCCAGACTGAACTGCTTCTGGTACGCGGTGCGCACGCTGGTGCTGTGATCGACATATTGCTGGGCGATCGGCACTTGGGCATTGGCGTTGTTCAAGGCATTCCAGGCCAGGCCCAGTTCTTCGTTCAACACGCGCAAGGCATTGTTGCGAATATCCAGTGCCTGGGTGGACAGGTAGGACTTGGATTCCAGTTCCGCCTTGTTGCTTCCGCCGGCATACAGATTGAAGCGCATGCGCAACATGGCCTGCCATTCGTTGCTGTGACCGTTCTGGCCGTCGATGTCGTTGTCGGCGGTGCGACCCAATTCGGCATCGAAGCGCGGGTAGAAGGTCGACTTGGCTGCCGCGTACTGTTCCTCGGCAGCGGCGATGTCCGACTCGGCGGAACGCAGGATCGGGCTGTTTTCCAGCATCTGCGCCCGGGCTTCATTCAGGCTGGCCGGCAACAACACCATGAAATCGGAAGGACGCTCCAGTTGATCGGGCATCTGGCCAACGGCGCTGAGGAAGTTGGTCTCGGCGTCAGCCAGGTTCGTCTGTTCGGTGATCAGGTTGTTGCGGGCCTGAGCCATGCGCGCTTCGGCCTGATCGAGGTCGGCGCCGCTGCCCACGCCGCGCTGAGTGCGCAGTTTGATCTGGTCGAAAATCCGTTCGTGGCTCTTCAGGTTGTCAGTCGCCAGGCGCACGAATTCGCGGCGGGTCAGTACGTCGAGATACACCTGGGCGACGGTGAGCGCGGTGCGTTCGGACGTGCCCAGCAAGGAGTACGCGCGGGAATTAACGGTGGCTTGTTGACGCCCCACTTCACTAGAGGTCGCAAACCCGTCAAAAACCATTTGCGACAACCGCACACTCGACTCGCTGCGATTCAGGTTTTCCCAGTGATTGTTGGTGGCGCCGGCGCGCGTGGTGACGTTATCAGTGCCTTCGCGACCATAACCGCCCAGCAGATCGACCCGTGGGAGGTATCCCCCTTTAGCTGCCTTTAACTGATAATCCGCGGCCAATCGACTGTTAACGCCTGCCTGGATTTCCGGATGGACATCCAGTGCCTGTTGCATGGCCTCCGGAAGTGTCTGCGCCTGAACAAAACTGGCGGCAAGGGCGAAGGGTAAAACCTTGAGCAGGTGCAAACGCATGGTTGGAGTTTCCAGGATTTACTTGTCTTGAATCACTGCAGAACGTGCCGCTGCATCGGATGATGACAACCGGAATGACCGCTTGTCTGAAATTTGAATTTTGGAACTGCGTCACACACTGCGGGACAGATCGACACCGAAATATCAATGTGACATTAGGGGGGCGAGTGTTTAGGATGGCAGGCACAAGGTCAATAGTTTGGCATAAAGTTTATAGCGAAAAAATATAGCCAATTTGTTGACGAATAACCACGTCAAAATTGTGCCTCTAATTAGTTTGAAAGAACGTCCAGACTGTTTGGCAAACACGCCGCCAGGTTCATGGAAGTCAACTGAATGCGACACCCGGAGAGTCTTCAATGAGCAGTGTTGTGGCCATCGTCAAAAGCATTGTCGGTCAGGTTTTCGCGGTGTCCCCAGAGGGCATCCGCCGCGTACTCGTTGAAGGCGATCGGTTGTTTGTCGGCGATCAGGTAGACACCGGCGCGGCGGGCGCCGTTACGCTTGAACTGGCTGACGGCCGAACCCTGGACCTGGGCCGCGACACGCAGTGGAGCGGCAGCGCTCCGGATTCCAGCACTGACCTTGCACAAGCCACTGCACAAGCCGCGCCATCGGTTGAAGAACTGCAGCAAGCCATCGTTGCCGGCGCCGACCCGACCACCGATCTTGAAGCCACCGCAGCCGGCCCGACGGCGGCTGGTACAGGCGGCGCGGCAGGTGGCGGTCACAGCTTCGTGATGCTGGATGCAACCGCTGGCCGGGTCGATCCGACTATTGGTTTCCCGACTGCGGGCATCGGCACTGCCGCTTTGGCTGCACAGAACACCATCGGCGGCCAGACTGCCGATACCAGCGCCAACGTGCAGCGCGAATCGACCCTGAGCTTGAGCGCCACGCCGACCATCACCGAGGCCGGTGGCGTGCTGGTTTACACCGCGACGTTGAGCCAGGCTCCGCTGACGGATCTGACCATCACGTTGTCCAATGGCTCGGTGATCGTGATCCAGGCTGGCCAGTTGACCGGTACCGTCAACGTCCCGCTCGCGCCAAATGACACTGTCTATAACGACCCTACACAAATCAACGTGTCCGTCACCGGCACCACGGGTGGAAGCGGCATCATCGTCACCCCGCCGACAACCCCCGCCGTGACCCAGGTCACTGACACCGTTGATACCACTACGGTCACCTTGACTGCCGGCGCCAACGTTACCGAAGGCGGCCAGATCACCTACACCGCGACACTGACCAACCCGGCGCAAACGCCGGTCACCGTCACGTTGTCCAACGGCTCGACCATCACCATCGAAGCCGGCAAGACCACCGGCAGCGTGAACGTGCCGACACCGGCCAACGATGTCTATAACAACGGCAGCACGGTCACCACCACCATTACCGGTGCCACCGGCGGCAACTTTGAAAACCTGGTGCCAAACCCGGTTCCGGCCGTGACCACCATTACCGACTCGCCGGACACCACCACCGTCACGCTGACGGCGGGTTCGACGGTCACCGAAGGCGGCCAGATCACGTATACCGCCACCCTGACCAACCCGGCTCAAACACCGGTCACGGTCACCCTGTCCAACGGTTCGACCATCACCATCGAAGCCGGCAAAACCAGTGGTTCCGTGAACGTCGATACCCCGGCCAATGACGTTTATCAGAACGGCAGCACCGTTAGCACCACGATCACGGGCGCCACCGGCGGTAACTTCGAGAACCTGATGCCGAGCACCACGCCGGCGATCACCACCATTACCGACTCGGTCGACAACACCGGCCTGAGTCTCACCGCCACCGGTACCGTCGTCGAAGGCGGCCAGATCACCTACACCGCCACCCTGACCAACCCGGCCGGCACGCCGATGACCGTGACCTTGAGCAATGGCTCGGTCATCACCATCGAAGCGGGCAAGACCACCGGCAGCGTGACCGTCGATACGGCGGCCAACGACGTCTACAACAACGGCAGCACTGTCAGCACCACCATCACCGGGACCACCGGTGGCAATTTCGAGCAGCTGACCCCAAGCACCGAGCCAGCGCTGACCACCATCACCGATTCGAAAGACAACACCGGCCTGAGTCTCACCGCCACCGGTACCGTCGTCGAAGGCGGCCAGATCACCTACACCGCGACACTGACCAACCCGGCCGGCACGCCAGTCACCGTGACCCTTTCGAACGGCGCGGTCATCACCATTGCTGCCGACGCGACCTCTGGCAGCGTGACCGTCGACACCGCGGCCAACGATGTCTACAACAATGGCAGCACCGTCAGTACCACCATCACCGGAACCACCGGCGGCAATTTCGAGCAGTTGACCCCGAGTACCGAGCCGGCGCTGACCACTATCACCGATTCGAAAGACAACACTGGCCTGAGCCTTACCGCCACCGGTACCGTCGTCGAAGGCGGCCAGATCACCTACACCGCGACACTGACCAACCCGGCCGGCACGCCAGTCACCGTGACCCTTTCGAACGGCGCGGTCATCACCATCGCGGCCGACGCGACCAGCGGCTCCGTCACCGTCAAGGCACCTGCCGATGACGTCTACAAAGACGCCGGCAAAGTCGAAGCGACCATCACGGACGCCACCGGCGGCAACTTCGAGAACCTGGTCCCGAGCACGGTCCCGGCAGTGACCGATGTGACTGACACGATCAATACGTCGACAGTCAGCCTGACCGCCGACGGCACTGTGACTGAAGGCGGGACCGTGGTTTACACCGCGTCCGTGTCGGCTGAAGTCACTGGTTCGCCGGTTGTGGTGACACTGTCCAACGGCCAAACCATCACTATTCCGGTTGGATCGAGCAGCGCCAGTGTGAACTTCACTGCGCCAAACGATGCCCTGGCTGGCGGCGGCTCCTTGAGCGTCAAGATTGATGACGCCAAGGGCGGCAACTTCGAAAAACTGGAAGTCGACGGTAAGCCTGCGAATACTTCGGTTACGGACACGGCGGACACCACGACTATCAGCCTCAACGCGACTGAGTCGGTTGCTGAAGGTGGCTCGATCGTTTACACCGCGAACCTGACCCACGCTGCCGGGACTCCAGTTACCGTCACCTTGAGCAACGGCGCGGTGATCACCATCGCCGCCGACGCTACCAGCGGCTCCGTCACCGTCGATGCACCTAAAGACGACGTCTACAAAGACGCCGGCAAAGTCGAAGCCACCATCAAGGACGCCACCGGTGGCAACTTTGAAAACCTGGTCAAAGACCCGGCTGCGGCCGTCACCACCGTCACCGACACCCTCGACACCTCGGCGGTCACTCTGACCGCCACCAGCAGCGTGGCCGAAGGCGGCACCGTGGTTTACACCGCCTCAGTCGGCGCACCGGTCACCGGTTCGCCTGTCATCGTGACGTTGGCCAACGGTCAGACCATCACCATTGGCATTGGCAAAAGCAGCGGCACGGTCAATGCCGTGGCCTCCAACGACGTGCTCAACGACCACGCGCCGTTGACCAACTCGATCACCAAAGTCAGCGGCGGCAACTACGAAAACCTGGTCGCCGATAAAACCCCGGTCAGCACCAGCGTGACCGACACCGTCGACACGACCACCCTGTCGCTGAGCGCCACTGGCAACGTCAAAGAAGGTGGCCAGATCACCTACACCGCCACCCTGACTCATGCGGCCGGCACACCCGTGACCGTGACGTTGAGCAACGGCGCGACCATCACCATCGATGCCGGTAAAACCACCGGCACCGTGAAAGTCGACGCACCAAAAGACGACGTCTACAAGGACGCCGGCAAACTGGAAGTCACCATCAAGGACGCCGCTGGCGGCAACTTCGAAAACCTGGTCACCAGCCCAACCCCGGCCGTGACCAACGTTGCCGACACAACCAACACGACGCACCTGACGCTCAGCGCTGAAAAATCTGTACTTGAAGGCTCGCACATCACCTACACCGCGACACTCACCAACGCCGCGCAAACGCCGGTGACCGTCAAGCTGAGCAACGGCGAGACCATCACCATCGAAGCCGGCAAAACCAGCGGTTCGGTCACCATCGCAGCGCCAAGCGATGACGTCTACAAAGATGCCGGCAAGCTCACCGTGACGATGACTGATGCCAGCGGTGGCAACTTCGAAAAACTCGACATCAGCAAGGCGTCAGTGAGCACCACCGTCAAAGACACGGTCGACACGACGTCCCTGTCCCTGTCGGCCAGCCATACCGTCAGCGAAGGTGGCCAGATCACCTACACCGCCACCCTGAACAACCCGACAGACACGGCCATGACCGTGAAGTTGAGCAACGGCGCAGTGATCAACATTGCCGCCGGCGCCACCACCGGTTCGGTCAACTTCGCCGCACCGGCCAACAGCCCGTACATCGACGGCGGCAAAGTTCAGGCTACGATCGCCAGCCAGAGCGGCGGCAACTTCGAAAAAGTCGTCGTCGATCATGCGCCGGCGGTCACCACGGTCACCGATTCGGCAGACGCTACCGGCCTGGGCCTGAGCGCCACCGGCTCGGTCGCCGAGGGCGGTTCGATCGTCTACACCGCGACCCTGACCAATGCCGCTGGCACCGCGATGACCGTGACGCTGAACAACGGTGCGGTGATCCACATTGCCAAGGGCGCCACCACCGGTTCGGTCAACTTCGCCGCACCAAAGGATGACGTCTACAACGACGCCGGCAAAGTCGAAGCCAGCATCACCAAGACCACCGGCGGCAACTTCGAAAACCTGGTGGCCGACAAGACGCCAGCGGTTACCGACGTGACCGACACCATCAACACCTCGACGGTGAGTCTGACGGCCAACGGCACTGTGGCCGAAGGCGGCACCGTGGTTTACACCGCTTCGGTCAATGCGCCAGTGACCGGCTCGCCGGTTGTGGTGACCTTGTCCAACGGCCAGACCATCACCATTCCGGTCGGTTCGAGCAGCGCCAGCGTGCACTTCACCGCACCAAACGATGCACTGGCTGGCGGTGGTTCGCTGAGCGTAAAAATCGACGGCACCACCGGTGGCAACTACGAAAACCTGGTGGCGAATCAAACCCCGGCAGTCACTTCGGTGACCGACGTTAAAGACACCACCACTGTTAGCTTGACCGCTACCGGTTCCGTGGCCGAAGGCGGTTCGATTGTCTACTCCGCGACGCTGACTCACGCTGCCGGCACACCGGTCACCGTGAACCTGTCGAACGGCGCCGTGATCACCATCGCGGCGGGCGCGACTGTCGGCTCCGTGACCGTGAAGGCGCCAGCTGATGACGTCTACAAAGATGCCGGCAAAGTCGAAGCGACCATCAAGGACGCCAGCGGCGGCAACTTCGAGAACCTGGTCACCAGCCCGGCAGCGGCAGTCACTGCAGTGACTGACACGATCAATACGTCGACGGTCAGCCTGATCGCAACGCCCGCCACTGCCGAAGGCGGCAACGTGGTGTACACCGCTTCTGTGACCTCGCCGGTCACCGGCAAGGACGTGGTTGTCACCCTGGCCAACGGTGAAAAAATCACCATCCCGGTCGGTGAAAGCACGGCCTCGATCACCGTTAAAGCCCCGAATGACGCATTGGTTGGCCACGAGCCGTTGACCAACGCCATCAAGGGTGTGACCGGCGGCAACTTCGAGAACCTGGTCGCCGACAAGACCTCGACCTCGACCGCTATCAGCGACACCCTGGACACCACCAAAGTGACCATGACCGCCAGCGGTCAGGTGCTTGAAGGCGGCAACATCACCTACACCGCCAACCTGACGAATGCGGCCGGCACCGACATGACCGTCAAGTTGAGCAACGGCGAAAGCATTGTGATCAAGGCCGGCGACAAGTCGGGCTCCATTACCGTTCCTGCACCGGCCGATGACGTCTACAAGGACGGCAGCAAAATCACTGTCGGCATCGACAGCACCAGTGGCGGCAACTTCGAAAAGCTCGACGTCAGCAAAACCACTCACACCACCACCGTCAAAGACACCGTCGATACCACCACACTGAAACTCAGTGCAGACGTGAGCACCGTCGGCGAAGGTGGTCAGATTACCTACACCGCGACACTGAACCACCCAGCGGACACGGCGATGACCGTGACCCTGAATAACGGTCTGGTGATCAACATCAAGGCGGGCGAGTCCAGCGGCTCCGCGCCTTACACCGCACCGAATAACGTCTATACCGGCGCAGCGGACGTCAGTACCGCGATCAAGGAAACCACCGGCGGCAACTTCGAAAAACTGGACACCGATCGCTCGCCCGTCGTCACCAAAGTCACCGATACCGCCGACACCACCAGCCTGACCTTGAGCGCTACCGGCTCGGTTCAGGAAGGTGGGCAGATCGTCTACACCGCGACGCTGTCCCATGCCGCCGGCAGTGACATGACCGTGAAGCTGAGCAACGGCGCGACCATCACCATCCTCAAGGATGCAGTGTCCGGCCATGTCAGCGTGGCCGCACCGAAAGACGACGTCTATAAAGACGCCGGCAAAGTCGAAGCGACCATCAAGGACGCCACCGGCGGCAACTTCGAAAACCTGGTCCCGAGCACTGTTCCGGCAGTGACTGAGGTGACTGACACGATCAACACCTCGACAGTCAGCCTGACCGCCAACGGCTCTGTGGCCGAAGGCGGCACCGTGGTTTACACCGCATCCGTGTCTGCTGAAGTCACTGGTTCACCGGTCGTCGTGACCTTGTCCAACGGTCAAACCATCACCATTCCGGTCGGCGCCAGCAGCGCCAGCGTGAACTTCACCGCACCGAACGATGCCCTGGCGGGTGGCGGTTCGCTGAGCGTGAAGATTGATGATGCCAAGGGTGGTAACTACGAGAAGCTGGAAGTTAACAGCAAGTCGGCGGACACCTCGATTACCGATACGACTGACACCACGACGGTTAGCCTCAGAGCGACTGAGTCGGTCGCTGAAGGTGGTTCGATTGTCTACACCGCGAACCTGACCCACGCGGCCGGCACACCGGTGACCGTCACGTTGAGCAACGGCGCCGTAATCACCATCGCCGCCAACGCTACCAGCGGCTCCGTGACCGTCAAGGCGCCTGCCGATGACGTGTACAAAGACGCCGGCAAAGTCGAAGCGACCATCAAGGACGCCACCGGCGGCAACTTCGAAAACCTGGTCACCAGCCCGACGGCGGCAGTGACTGAGGTGAGCGACACGATCAACACATCGACGGTCAGTCTGACCGCCAACGGCACTGTGGCCGAAGGCGGCACCGTGGTTTACACCGCGTCGGTGTCTGCCGAGGTTACCGGTTCGCCAGTGGTCGTGACCTTGTCCAACGGCCAGACCATCACCATTCCGGTCGGCGCCAGCAGTGCCAGCGTGAACTTCACCGCACCGAACGATGCCCTGGCGGGTGGCGGTTCGCTGAGCGTGAAGATTGATGATGCGAAGGGTGGTAACTTCGAAAAACTTAGCATCGACAGCAAACCGGCGGACACCGCTGTCAGCGATACCGTGGACACCACCAAGGTGACCATGACCGCCAGCGACTACGTGGTCGAGGGCGGCACGATCACTTACACCGTCAACCTCAGCAACGCTGCCGGCACTGACATGACGGTCAAGTTGAGCAACGGCGAGAGCGTCGTGATCAAGGCCGGCGACAAGTCGGGTTCCATCACCCTCCCGGCGCCAGCCGATGACGTCTACAAGGACGGCAGCAAGATCACCGTCGGCATCGCCGGCACCAGCGGCGGCAACTTTGAGAAGCTCGACGTCAGCCAGACCACGCACACGACCACCGTCAATGACACCCTCGACACCACGACGCTGAAGCTCAGCGCAGACGTGAGCACCGTCGGCGAAGGTGGCCAGATCCTCTACACCGCTACCCTGAGCCACCCGGCCGACACGGCGATGACTGTGACGCTGAACAACGGCCTGGTGATCAATATCAAGGCCGGCGAGTCCAGCGGTTCGGTGCCGTACACCGTGCCGAATGACGTCTACACCGGCGCACCGGTTGTCCGCGCAGCGATCGCGGACAGCACCGGCGGCGACTTCGAAAAACTCGACACCGACCGCTCCGCCGTCGTCACCAAAGTAACCGACACCGCCGACACCGCCAGCCTGACCCTCAGCGCCAGCGGTTCGGTGCAGGAAGGCGGGCAAATCGTCTACACCGCGACCTTGTCCCATGCCGCCGGCAGCGACATGACCGTGAAACTGAGCAACGGCGCGATCATCACCATCCTCAAGGATGCTGTGTCCGGCCACGTCAGCGTGGACGCACCGAAAGACGACGTGTACCTGGACGCCGGCAAAGTCACCGCCAGCATCGATGAGGTCAGCGGCGGCAAATTCGAAAGCCTGGTGCCGGACAAGTCGCTGGTGTCCACGGACATCACTGACACGATCAACGACGTGGTCGCCAAACTGACGGTGGATAACGCCAGCGTCACCGAAGGCGGCAAAGTCACCTACACCGTGACCCTGACCAACGCCGATGGCCTGCCGGTCAATAACCATGGCGACCTGTCCTTTACGTTGACTGACGGCACCGTGGTCAAGGTCGCGGCCAACCAAACCAGCGGCAGCACCGTGGTGACCACCCAGGACAACCACTACGTCAACCAGCCGGTGACGGTGGTTAATCAACTGACGGGCGTCTCGGGCACCAACACCTTCGAAAACCTGGTACTGAGCGCCGACAAGACCAGCGTCACCATCACCGACAACGACCACGCGCCTGTGTCTGCCGGCGGTGCTGTCGCCGGTCTCGAAGATTCGACCATCACCTTGAGCTGGAACGACTTCAAGGTCACCGACCTCGATAACGACAGCCCTCTGGGTATCACCATTACCCAGGTATCGGGCGGTGGCACCCTGCTGTTCAACGGCGCGCAGGTCACCTTGGGCCAGACCATCAGCCAGGCGGATATCGCGCTGGGCAAACTGACCTTTGTGCCCGCCGCCAATGAATCAGGCGCCGATGGTTTCGGCGGAACCGGCGTAGGTAACAAAGCGTCGGATTACGCACAGATTCAGTTCAAGCCTATCGACGGCTTCAATCAGGGCACTGAAGCGACCCTGAAAGTCGACATCACCCCGGTGGCGGATGCGCCAACGCTGAATGTCGCCGGTAACAACGTAACCTCGACGGGCCTGATCAAAGAGGTCTGGACCGGTCTGTCGGGCCTGGGCACCGATGGCAATGGCGCAGCGACGAACACGCTGAAAAGTGTCATCGATGGCGCGGGCACGCCGAACTCCAGCAGCACCGTCAGCAACGTGCAATCCGAGGGCGATGTGGCCCAAGGCACCGCGTCGAAAACCTCCGGCCTGATCTATCTCGAAGCCGGCAAGACGTACACCTTCAGCGGCACTGGCGATGACAGCTTGCTGGTGACCATTGGCGGCAAGAACGTCGCAGCCACTACGTGGGGCGCCGGGGCCAACCTGAACGGTTCGTTCACACCGTCTGCCAGTGGCTACTACACGCTGGACATCTACCACCATAACCAGAACGGCCCGGGAAACTACGACGTCAACCTGTCCGTCAACGGCAGTCCGGCGGTCGACCTGAGCAGTGCTGGCGTGCCGATCTACACCGGCGTTGCCGACCTTACCCATGCAGGCGTGACGGTTTCCGATCTGCACGGCAGTAACGGTGAAGGCTATTACGAAGGCTACAAACTCAACGAAGGCGCGCAAGGTACCAGCGTTCACCTGTCCGCCATCAACACCGCACTGACCGACACCGACGGCTCCGAAATCCTGAGCGTGAAGATCAGCGGCATCCCAGCCGGATCGGTCCTCACCGATGGCGCCGGCCACACTTTCACCGCGACCGCGACGTCCGGCGAAGCCAACGTCACCGGCTGGAGCCTCGGCACCCTGACCGTGACCCCGCCGGCGAACTACAACGGCCAGTTCAACCTGACCGTCACGTCGACGTCCACCGAGACCCTCGGCGGTTCGGCGCCAAGTACCGCGACGATCCCGGTCACGGTTTACCCGACGGCCCCCGTCAGCGAAGTGGTCGCAACCCTCACGGTGGATAAAACCTCCGTGGCCGAAGGTGGCCAGATCACTTACACCGTGACCCTGTCCAACAAGGACGGGATCGCCATCAGCAGCCACGACGAGCTGACCTTCAAGCTGTCCGACGGCACACTCGTCAAAGTACCGGCCAACGCGGCGTCGGGCTCGTTCAGCATTAACGCCCCGGACGACATCCTGATGGGCGGTCAACCGGCCATCGTCAACAAACTCGAAAGCGTCAGCGGTGCTGACAACTTCCAACAACTGACCCTGGCTCAGAATTCGACACAAACCGCCGTGACGGACGAATCAGGTTCGGGTACCTCAATCGACAACCAGGGCGACAAAGTCGGCATCACCATCGTCGGCAACGGCGCGGTGCTGGAAAACCAGGCGCCGAGCTTCACCATCAAGCTCGACAAGGCCCAGGCTGTTGCCCTGACCGTGAAGTTGAGCGACGGTCAGACGGTGACCTTCGCCGCAGGCGAAACGGAAAAGGTCCACACCCTGGCGCCGCAAGGCGAGGACGTCTACAAAGACGGCGGCACCGCGACGCTGGGCATCAGCGGCGCAACCTCCGGTGGCACTGCGCTGGAAAATCTGGTGGTGGGTAACCCGGCGTCGGTGGTCATCACCGACACCCTCAGCGAAGTCGTCGCCAAGCTGACCGTGGACAAAACCACCGTCGCCGAAGGCGGCTCGGTCACCTACACCGTGACCCTGACCAACAAAGACGGGATCGCCATCGGCAACCACGATGCGCTGACCTTCAAGCTGACCGACGGCACAATCGTTACCGTGCCGGCCAACAGCACCAGCGGTTCCGCGACCGTGGTCACCAAGGATGACGTGTACACCGGCGGGCAAACTTCGCTGGTCAACAAGCTGGAATCGGTGACCGGCAGCGACAACTTCGAAAAACTGACCCTGAACGACGCAAAACTCACCACGACCGTCACCGACGAACCTTCGGGCCAGGGCGACAAAGTGACCGTGAGCATCTACGGCAACGGCGGAGTCGCTGAAAACGTTGGCGCAGCCTTCACCGTCAAAATTGATCGGGCGCTGAGTGACAACCTCGACGTGACCCTGAGCAATGGCGGCAAGGTCACCATCGTGGCCGGTCAGACCCAGGCGATCTACACCGCTCCGATTCAAGGCGAAGACGTCTTCAAAGACGGCGGGCCTCTGAACCTGAAAGTCACCGATGCGACCGTCACCGGCAAGACCTTCGAAAACCTCGTGCTCAGCGATACCGCAGGCACCGTGCAAATCAGCGACACCCTCAGCGAAGTCGTCGCCAACCTGACCGTGGACAAAACCACCGTCGCCGAAGGCGGCTCGGTCACCTACACCGTGACCCTGACCAACAAAGACGGGATCGCCATCGGCAACCACGATGCGCTGACCTTCAAGCTGACCGACGGCACAATCGTTACCGTGCCGGCCAACAGCACCAGCGGTTCCGCGACCGTGGTCACCAAGGATGACGTGTACACCGGCGGGCAAACCTCGCTGGTCAACAAACTGGAATCGGTAACCGGCAGCGACAACTTCGAAAAACTGACCCTGAACGACGCAAAACTCACCACGACCGTCACCGACGAACCTTCGGGCCAGGGCGACAAAGTGACCGTGAGCATCGACGGCAACGGCGGAGTCGCTGAAAACGTTGGCGCAGCCTTCACCGTCAAAATTGATCGGGCGCTGAGTGACAACCTCGACGTGACCCTGAGCAATGGCGGCAAGGTCACCATCGTGGCCGGTCAGACCCAGGCGATCTACACCGCTCCGATTCAAGGCGAAGACGTCTTCAAAGACGGCGGGCCTCTGAACCTGAAAGTCACCGATGCGACCGTCACCGGCAAGACCTTCGAAAACCTCGTGCTCAGCGATACCGCAGGCACCGTGCAAATCAGCGACACCCTCAGCGAAGTCGTCGCCAAGCTGACCGTGGACAAAACCACCGTCGCCGAAGGCGGCTCGGTCACCTACACCGTGACCCTGACCAACAAAGACGGGATCGCCATCGGCAACCACGATGCGCTGACCTTCAAGCTGACCGACGGCACAATCGTTACCGTGCCGGCCAACAGCACCAGCGGTTCCGCGACCGTGGTCACCAAGGATGACGTGTACACCGGCGGGCAAACTTCGCTGGTCAACAAGCTGGAATCGGTGACCGGCAGCGACAACTTCGAAAAACTGACCCTGAACGACGCAAAACTCACCACGACCGTCACCGACGAACCTTCGGGCCAGGGCGACAAAGTGACCGTGAGCATCTACGGCAACGGCGGAGTCGCTGAAAACGTTGGCGCAGCCTTCACCGTCAAAATTGATCGGGCGCTGAGTGACAACCTCGACGTGACCCTGAGCAATGGCGGCAAGGTCACCATCGTGGCCGGTCAGACCCAGGCGATCTACACCGCTCCGATTCAAGGCGAAGACGTCTTCAAAGACGGCGGGCCTCTGAACCTGAAAGTCACCGATGCGACCGTCACCGGCAAGACCTTCGAAAACCTCGTGCTCAGCGATACCGCAGGCACCGTGCAAATCAGCGACACCCTCAGCGAAGTCGTCGCCAACCTGACCGTGGACAAAACCACCGTCGCCGAAGGCGGCTCGGTCACCTACACCGTGACCCTGACCAACAAAGACGGGATCGCCATCGGCAACCACGATGCGCTGACCTTCAAGCTGACCGACGGCACAATCGTTACCGTGCCGGCCAACAGCACCAGCGGTTCCGCGACCGTGGTCACCAAGGATGACGTGTACACCGGCGGGCAAACCTCGCTGGTCAACAAACTGGAATCGGTAACCGGCAGCGACAACTTCGAAAAACTGACCCTGAACGACGCAAAACTCACCACGACCGTCACCGACGAGCCTTCGGGCCAGGGTGAGCAAACCACCCTTGGCATCAGCGGCGCTACGTCGGTGAACGAAGGCCAGGCTGCGCATTACACGCTGACCCTGAGCAATACCGCTCAGACCGAAGTGACGGTCACCCTGAAATACACCGGCACCGCGACCAATGGCGTGGATTACACCGGTGTGGTGACCGTCAAGATTCCAGCCAACAGCAACAGTGTCGGTTTCGACATCAATACTATTCATGACAAGTTGGTCGAAGGTACCGAGAACTTCAAGATCGCCATTGATTCGGTCAGCGGCGGTAATTTCGAGAGCCTGGTGATCGACTCGGCCCATAAAGATGTCAGCACCAACATCGTCGACAACGACCACGCGCCGGTGTCCGTTGGGGGAGCTGTCGCCGGTCTCGAAGATTCGACCATCACCCTGACCTGGGACAACTTCAAGGTCACCGACGTCGATAACGACAGCCCGCTCAGCATCACCATCACTCAGGTATCGGCCGGCGGCACCCTGCTGTTCAACGGTATGCAGCTCTCCTTGGGCCAGACCATCAGCCAGGCGGATATCGCGCTGGGCAAACTGACCTTTGTGCCGGCCACCAACGCATCGGGCGCCAACGGATATGGCGGCACCGGCGTGGGTAACCAGGCGGCGGACTACGCGCAGATCAAGTTCAAGCCTACCGACGGCTTCAACCAGGGCACCGAAGCGACCTTGAAAGTCGACATCACCCCGGTGGCGGATGCACCAACGCTGAACGTCGCCAGCAACAACGTAACCTCGACGGGCTTGATCAAAGAGGTCTGGACCGGCTTGTCGGGCCTCGGCACCGATGGCAACGGCGCGGCGACGGGCACGCTGAAAACCGTCATCGATGGCGCGGGCACACCGAACTCCAGTGGCACCGTGACCAACGTGCAGTCCGACGGCAGTGTCGCGGCAGGCACGGCGTCGAAAACCTCGGGCCTGATCTACCTCGAAGCCGGCAAGACTTACACCTTCAGCGGTACCGGCGATGACAGCCTGCTGGTGACCATCGGCGGCAAAAATGTCGCATCGATCACCTGGGGCGCGGGCGGTAATTTGAACGGTTCGTTCATCCCGACCACCAGCGGTTACTACACCCTGGACATCTATCACCACAACCAGAGCGGCCCGGGCAGCTATGACGTCAACCTGTCGGTCAACGGCGGTGCGGCAGTCGACCTGAGCAGTGCCGGCGTGCCGCTGTACACCGGTGTGGCGGACCTGGCCGCGGCCGGCGTGACCGTGTCCGATTTGCACGGCACCAACGGCGAAGGCTATTACGACGGCTACAAACTCAACACCGGCGCCGAAGGCACCAGCGTTCACCTGACCGCGATCAATACGGCGCTGACCGACACCGACGGCTCGGAAAGCCTGAGCGTGAAGATCAGCGGCATCCCGGCGGGCTCGGTGCTCACCGATGGCGCCGGCCACACCTTCACCGCCACCGCGACCTCCGGCGAAGCCAACGTCACCGGCTGGAACCTCGGCACGCTGACCGTGACCCCGCCGCCGTACTACAACGGCCAGTTCAACCTGACCGTGACCTCGACCTCCACCGAGTCCCTCGGCGGATCGGCGGCCAGTACTGCGACGATTCCCGTCACGGTTTACCCGGCGGTCTACAACGCGGTCACCGCCACGTCAGCCAGTGACACCATCACCGGCACCGACGGCAACGACATCATGATCGCCGACATCGGCGGCCTCACCGTGGTGCCGGGTACCAACTACAACATCGCGTTCATGGTCGACAGCTCGGGCAGCATGAGCGCGTCGTCGGTCAGCTCAGCCAAGGACTCGCTGACGTCGGTGTTCAACACCCTCAAGCAGAGCATGGGCGGCAACTCGGGGACGGTGAATATCTTCCTGGTGGACTTCGACACCCAGATCAACAGGTCGGTGTCGGTCAACCTGAAGGATCCGAATGCCCTGACCCTGCTCAAATCGGTACTGGATTCGATGGCTTCCGGCGGCGGTACCAACTACGAGGACGTGTTCAAAACCACGGCCAACTGGTTCCAGAGCGCCGACGCGGTCGCCAACAAGGGCGCGACGAACCTCACGTACTTCATCACAGACGGCAAACCGACTTACTACCAGAGCGATGAATCGAGCAACCCGAATCTGTATGGCGGCGCCAAACTCGACAGCGTAATCACCACCAGCAATTACCAGTTGGGCAAAGCGATCACCCTGTACCCGGACAGCGACCACAAGATCGATATCACCGCTTCGGGCTACGTCACGGTCGGGACCAAGTCCGGCAACAACTGGTCGTATAAAGATTTCGGCACCCTGCACGCTCAAGGCGATGGCACCTACGAGTTCTCGAGCCTGGCGGGCAGCGGTAACAGCACCAGCTGGACCACCACCGACAACTCTACCGACAGCTTCGCGCTGCTGGGCAAGGTGTCGACGGTAGAAGCCATCGGCATAAACAAGGACGTCACCCTTGGCGATCTGAAGCCGTACGACTCGGATCAAACGCCGCAAACCAACATCGATCCGAAAGACCTGGCCAACTCAATCATCGGTCACACCGAAGCGACAATGCCAGGCGCCGACACGGTCAATGGCGGCGATGGCAACGACATCCTGTTCGGCGACCTGGTGAGCTTCAACGGCGTTGCCGGCGAGGGTTATCAGGCGATGCAGGCGTTCGTCGCCCAGCAAACCGGCGTAGACGTCAGCAAAGTCACCACCAGCAACGTGCACCAGTTCATCACCGAGCACTACACCGCGTTCGATGTGTCCGGGGTGCATGACGGTAATGACTCGCTGCTGGGCGGTGCCGGCAATGACATTCTCTTCGGCCAGGGCGGCAACGACCTCCTCGACGGCGGCAAGGGCAATGACATCCTGCTCGGCGGCAGCGGTAATGACTCGCTGATCGGCGGCTCAGGTGCCGACACCTTCGTCTGGAAGGCCGGCGACACTGGCAGCGACGTGATCAAGGACTTCAAGGCCAGCGAGGGTGACCGCATCGACTTGCGCGATCTGCTGCAGGGGGAAACCGGCAGCACCATCGACAACTTCCTGAAGATCACCACCGTGGACGGCGTTTCGTCCCTGCAAGTCAGCTCCGCCGGCAAGTTCAACGGCGCTGACGGCGCAGCGGCGCAACCCGATGTGACGATCAAACTGGAAGGCAACAACTGGTCCAGCGCCAACATTAACTCGTTGATTGCCGGCAGTGACCCGACCATCAAAATCGATCACAACAACACCTGAGCCAACGAAAAACGGCCGCCCTTATGGGGCGGCCGTCACGTTTGCGTCCATCACCCCGGTGACGATTTCGTCGCCGCACCGCATACTCGCGTCCAGTTGGCCTATGCTGCTGACAGCATGACGCTGGTCCATTTCCGAGGGATGTTCAATGTTCTACGTGCAACGCGATGCGCAAGGTCAGTTAGTGCGCGTGGAAGCCGCGGCCTACGCCGAGGCCACGGAAACACTGCCGGCCGACCACCATGAAATCCAGGCCTGGTATGCCAATGAAGTAGTGGAAACCAGCCTCAAACAGCTCAAGCAGAGCGACCTGGAAATGATCCGGGTACTCGACGACTTGATCCAGGTATTGACCAGCAAAGGCGTGATCCGCGTTACCGACCTTCCGCCGGCCGCACAAGCCAAGCTGATGGACCGGAACCAGGCCCGTGAAGCGTTAGGTGGGTTGAGTCAATTGATCGATGATGATGAGACGGGGTTGATCTAAGGCCCCGCCATTGTCGGTGTCTGTGCTGGCCCCTTCGCGAGCAGGCTCGCTCCCACATTGATTCTCGGCTGTTCACATATGTTGTGTTCACTGAAGATCTCATGTGGGAGCGAGCCCGCTCGCGAAGGCAGAATCACTGACGACGCATTACTGCCAAGGCTTCGGCTCACCAAACAATTGCCCCTGAACCCCATACAAGCCCATCTCACGAATCACCATCAACTCCCCCTCCGTCTCGACACGCTCGGCAATCAACGGCAAATCGATGCTGTGGGCCGCCCGCTGAATCGCCTCGATGAACAGGCGCTTGTCGCTCTCCTGATCAATCGCCCGGATGTAACTGCCATCGATCTTCAGATACGCCAACCCAAGCCGCGCCAGGTTGCCGATCATGCTGAAGCGCCCGCCAAAGCGTTGCAGACTCAGGGAGAACCCGAGTTCGTGCAGACGTCGCGTCAGCTCTTCCAGCACGGCTTGCTCCGGCAACTGCTCCTCACCGATTTCCAGGGTCAATCGCTCCCCGAGATCCGAATGCTGACGCAGGATTTCGAAGACTTTATTCAACGCCTGCGGATCGGCCAACGTCGCCGAAGACAGGTTCAGCGCCAGCGACTCTTCATGGTCAGCCATCTGCTCAAGCACCAGCTCCAACATCAGACGGTCCAGCCGCGCGGTCCAGCCAAAGCGCTCGAGCCACGGCAGGAAGCGCCCGGCGGGAATGGTCTGGCCCTCGTCGTCCATCAGGCGCGACAGCACCTTGTAATGCAGCACCAGTTGCGTGTCCTGGGCGGCCACCACCGGCTGGAAATACAGCTTGAAACGCTGCTGGCTCAACGCCTGTTCCAGTAAGTTGTGCCAGGCATGATGGTCGTCGCCGACGCTGACCGACGCGCTGTGATCCAGGCAAACCCAGCTCGAATCGCCCTGGCCTTCCGCCTGAGCCAACGCCTGATCGCCCAACCCGAGCACCGCTTGTGGGGAGTCGCCATACACAAACGGCGCCAGCCCGATCGAGGCCACCGAGGCCACGTCGGTGGCGCCCGTCGCGTGCAGGCTCGCCAAGGCACTGTCGAGGTTCTGCGCCAGTTGCAGCGCTTCTTCGCGCACCAGTCCCGGCGCCAGCACGGCGAATTCACCGCCGCGAACTCGCGTCACGAGGTTCTGGGTTTCCGGGTACTTGGCACACTCGCGGGACAGCTGCTCACCCACTGCTATCAACAACTGGTCGGTGCGTTGACCGCCCAACCGCTGGTTCAACCCTGCCAGGTCCTTGACCCGCAACAACAGCAGATAACCGGAACTCGCCTGCTCCGGATTGCTTACCCGGGCGTTCAATTGCATTTCGAAATAGCGACGGTTGGCCAAGCCTGTCAGGGTGTCCTGATAGGATTCGACCCGCAGTTTTTCACTACGCACGGCCTGCTCCTGAAACAACGCCTTGAGCTTCTCGACCATCTGATTCATGGCCTGCACCACGCGGCGCAATTCGGGCGTGCGCGGCAGTTCCGGCAGGCTGAGGAATTCGCGGCGAGCGATGGCGTGAGATTGCTTGACCATGTAATCCAGCGGCTTCAGTTGCCGGCGCAACAACAGCGCGCCGAGCACCGCGCTCACCGCACCGCAGATCAGCAACCAGCCAAGACTGCCCAGCGCGCTCTGCCAGAGTTTGGCCAACGCAAACATCGGATGGCTGACCACCTCGACCCGCGCCGCCTGCTCCCAGCCACGGCTGACGAGGGCATCACCACCGGCCGCTTCCAGCCCGATCATTTTGACGAACCAGTCCGGCACGTTGTTCACCGCTGGAATGCCGCTGCGCTCGACGATGGTTTGATCGGACTTGAGGTCGACCACGCGGATGCTCGCGTAATAACCGCTGTCGAAAATCGAACTGACCAGCAACTCGACCATCGCCGGGTCGTCGATGTTCGGCGTCAGGGACAGCGCCAATGCCGTCGCGGCGTCCTGAGCGTGGGAGCGCAGCTGGTTGACGTATTGGGTGCGCGAGCTTTCCAGGCTGACCACGAAGCTACCGGTGAAGGCAATCACCAGGAACAGACAGATAGCGATCAACAGCTGTTTGAACAAGGACATCTGAGCGCGTGCTCCTAGTTAGTCGTCTCGACCGGGAAACCTTCGGCCTGCATTTTCTTCAACACATCCTGCCAACGAGACAGGCGTTTGGTGTCACCGACTTTCTTGTTGCCCTTGGCGCCCGGCAACCACAACCCTTCGGCATTAAAAGAGTAGACCGGCAGCAAATCGGTTCGTTGGCTGGCCGGTTGGATCGCATCAATCAGGCTGTCGAGTACCAGCGGCATGGCCTCGGGGCTTGAGTAGTAGGTCAACACCATGTGCGCCCGATTCAGGCGCAAGGCCTTGACGTAAGTAATGCGCAGCTTGTCACTGGCGACACCGAGATGACGCAGGCTGAAATACTTGGCGATCGCATAATCTTCGCAATCGCCGGCGCCCTTCCACAGGGCCTCGACGGGGGTCTCCCAATAATCGACCTCGTGCCACAGGTCGATGTCTTCCTCGTACCGCATCTGCTTGTTGAAGAACTGGTTGACCACTTTAAGCTGTTCGAGCTCGCCAACTTGCTTTTGCGTGGCCAATAAGTGCTGCCAGGCGTCAATGCGTGGCTGCCCTTCGCCCAATGACCCGTACAATGACTGCGCGCGACGGCTGATCAGCGAAAAATCCCAATCGGCATGCAGCCCGCCCAGCATAACGCCGGCCAGCAGCAACGCGCAGTACAGCCAGCGCAAAGTCCGAGGGATCGCGAAACGTACCGCCAATGCGAGGCATCCAGATCAGGCAAGTGGAAATCGGTCGATGGTGCAGGTTAGCCCGGTAAAAGACAATGGCACGGTGAGATCACTGGTGGCGCGCTAGACTTGGTATGACAGGTGCCATTAAAACTTTCATGGCCACGTCAGGCTGCGATTTTTTGTCCGTTTGACAACCTGTCAGGCAGTCACTAGTGTCCTCTTGGATCCAAATCAATTTCAATCAAACAGGGTGCGTTGTTGTGCCACAGAAGCTCAATCCTCTGAACAGTATCAAGGTCAACGGGCCAATTCCCGCTCACCTGGCACGCTCGGTGATCGAAGAAACTCTGCGTTCGGCCATTCTCGACGGTCGTATTCCCTGCGGCACCGCCCTGCGTCAGCAAGATTTGGCCGATCTTTTCGGTGTCAGCCGCATGCCGGTGCGCGAAGCCTTGCGCCAGCTTGAGGCCCAGGCGCTGCTCAACGTCATCGCCCATAAAGGTGCTGTGGTCGCACCGCTGGTTCAGGGTGATGCCGTGGAAACCTACGCGCTGCGGATCCTGCTGGAATCCGAAGCGTTGCGCCTGTCGATCCCGTTACTGGTTAATGAGGATCTCGAACAGGCTGCCCGCTACATCGACGAACTGGAAACGGAAAACAACTACACCGAAATCGGCCGGCTCAATCGGCTTTTCCACATGTCGCTGTACTGCAAGGCGCCGAACCAACGGCTGTTGAGGCTGGTGGAAGACGGACTGAACGAAGAGGAGCGCTTCCTGCGCTTCAACCTGCAAGCCATGGGCCTGGGCAAACTGTCCCAGGAAGATCACCGGGCGCTGTTGCTGGCCGTCGAAGACCGGGACGTCGAGCGCGCGGTGAAGTTGCTCGAACATCACCTCAATCGGGGCGTCGAGGTCATCACACGCTACCTCAACAGCCCCGAAGCGCTGAACAAGAAAACCTCCAGGTAAACTGCGCCGGCAAGCCTGAGCGAGCAGATCGAACTGCTTGTTCTCGCTTGCCGCGCTGCGCTACGCCCCTCTCCAAAGCCCTGCCCTCGATTTACCCCTCTCAAGACCAACAATGACTCCGAGTCGATGACACGCCGGTGATGGCGGCTGTCGTCATTTACGCTCACTCTTGGCCTGCCAACGAATAATAAACGGGCGACGCACCGCATGAGCGGGGCAGTCTCCGCACCAAGAACCTACGGAAGGAGTCTTGCCACGGGAAAGGAAGAACCGGCGTTGATCCCAGTCAACTTCCGCCCCCTCAATTCACTTCAACGACTCAGTTAGAAAGTTGCTTCGAGTGAGGCATTCACTCTTCATTTTAATTCTGACTTATATAAGCCGGAAGGAGTAACTACATCCAAATGAAACTCAAATTAAAAGTTTCATTGGCACTTGTCGCGCACGAGAAAGTTAAACTTTAAAATAATATAAAAATAACTTGCCCGACACTTTATTCGTGTATTAGTTTTTCTCCGCCGCCTTGAATACTGGCGCTAGGCCGTCACTTAACGACGCATTGCAACTTACCCATATCAATTCGCTTGAGGCATCCGCTCGCCAAAAAAAAGTTACCACTAACGATCGCTTACTTATCAGAACACACCCAACGGTATTTCCAGTTCACTTATAGGCTCGCCCATGAAACCAACTAAAGACCGTCTCAACCAGAAGAAAGCAGAACTTAGCGCTCATCCGATCTTTTCCGAAATCAACTCACTGTCGGTATTGCAACGTTTCATGGAAACCCATGTGTTTGCGGTATGGGATTTCATGTCACTGACCAAACGCCTGCAACAGGAACTGACCTGCGTCCAGCTGCCCTGGCTGCCGCCGCGAGATCCGCAGGCAGCGCGTTTGATCAACGAGATCGTGCTGGGCGAGGAGTCCGATGATCGTCCGGCTCACGGTCACTACAGCCATTTCGAGTTGTACCTGGATGCGATGCGCGAAGTTGGCGCCAGCACGGCGGCGGTCGAACGCTTCGTCGCGCTGCAAAAAGAAGGTGTGAGTTACGACGTGGCACTGCAAAGCGTGGACGTCGATCCGGCGGCAGCGCAGTTCGTGCGCCATACCTTGCACACCGCGCTGCATGCGCCTGGGCATAGCGTTGCGGCGGTGTTCCTGCATGGCCGGGAAAGTGTCATTCCGCAGATGTTCCAGCGGATCCTCGATGATTGGGGCATTGGTCTGGATCAAGCACCGACCTTTCGTTACTACCTTGAACGCCACATCGAAGTCGACTCCGAAGACCACGGCCCGGCGGCGGAAAGACTTCTCGCCCGGCTGGTCAATGGCGATCCGCAACGCGAGGAAGACGTCTACGCCAGCGCCATCGCCGCCGTGGAAAGCCGCATCGCCCTGTGGGATGGCCTGCGCCTGAGCATGACCGAACCGGTTGCCGAGGTGAATGCATGAACGCCGCCGACTACCAATCCTTCGCCGACGCCTGGGAAAGCCGCGCGACCATCCGTACCCGCCCCCGGCGTGTGCTGGAGAACGACGACAAGCTGATCTACCCGTTGAGCCGCCAACCGTTGGTGCTGAGCGAAACCTTCCTGCGCGAATGCCCGGAACAGCGCGACTTTGCGCTGGTGCAGACGCTCTACAAATTCATCAACGACGTGGTGATTTTCGAAACCGAAATCGTCGACAAGACCGCCCGCAGCATCGCCAAGAATCGCTTCGCCGTGGCCTTCCCGTTCGCCTGCCGCTACGACGCCATGACCGTGGTGGTGGACGAGGATTACCACGCGCTGGTGGCAATGGATTTCATGCAACAGACCGTCGCCATGACCGGCATCACGCCCATCGAACTGCCGGACGAAATCGAACTCAGCCGAGCCATTCCAGCGGCCGTGGTGCTCGCGCCGGAACACCTGCGCAGCGCCGTGGAATTGATCTGCGTGGCCATCGCCGAGAACACCGTGACCGGCGATGTCGCGGCGTTCGCCAAGGACGACACGGTCAAGCAGTCGATCAAGGGCCTGATGGCCGATCACTTGCTCGACGAGGGCCGCCACTCCGGGTTCTGGGCGCGGCTGGTGCGCATCTACTGGCACACCGCGAGCGAAGACGACCGCCGATGCATCGCGCACATCCTGCCGGTGTTCATCGGCCATTACCTGACCAACGACATCCAGAAGTCGTTCGACTTCCGCCTGATCGAGTCCTTGAAGATCAGCGATACCGCGCGCCACGCCCTCAAGAGCGAAGTGTCGGGGCTGGCGTTCCCGATCAATCGCCATCATCCGCTGGTCGCCAACATCGTACGGTTTTTCCGCAGCAGTTCGCTGCTCGATTCGCCGTGCGTGCAAGACGCCCTCAGCGATTACCTGGTTTAACGAGGAGCCCATCATGAGACGTCTCGACATTCTGCTCATTGGACAAAGCCAGGCCCTGACCGACCTGGCGCTGGAACTTGAACAACACGGTCACTCTCTGGTGCGCCTGACGGCCGTCGACAAGCAGCCGTTGGGTAACGCCGATTTGCTGATCGACGACGCCTGCCTGCCTGTTCAAGACGTCGGCAATACGCCGCGATTGACGCTGCAACTGGGTATCGGTGTGCCTGGAGTTTCTGGCCTGCCGCCGCTGGACTTGCTGTGCACCTACGGTTCGAAACTGTTCACTCGCGTGCCGATCACCGACGAACCTTCGGGCAACGGCCAGGCATTGCGCCTGCGGGCAGTGGCAGAACTGGTCGATCACGTGGCGCTGCTGGTCAGTCGTTTCTCTCGTGATGCCGACTATTTTCTGCTGGCCGACCCTGCTGCTCCCACTTGCTTCGAGAGCGTGGAAAACCTGCTCTATTTGGAGAACCTGGCGTTTTTCCATCGACTCAACCTCACGGAAGCACCCGCGCTGCTGGAACTCAGCCAAATACCGATGATTGAGCGCCTTGAGCAACGCTTCATCCAGTGTGCCGAACGACCCGCGCTGAACATTGCCGGCACGCCGCTGAGCTATCGGCATTTGCACGCCCACAGCCGCGCCATCCAGCAGCGTTTGCAGCCATTGCTCGCTCAGCATCACGGGCCGTTGGTGATCGGGATCTGCCTGCCAAAATGCAGCGCGTTGTATGCGGGGATTCTGGCGATTCTTGGCAGTGGCGCGGTGTATTTGCCGCTGGAGCCGAGCCATCCCCTGCAACGCCAGCAGTACATCCTGGAAAACGCCGGGGCAGTGTTGCTGCTGCATGACGGTGAGCACCCGCTCGCGGCGCAAATGCCGGGACTCGACATCAGCCGCATCGACATCGGTGACGTGGATCTCGATCAACCCTTGATGCGCCAACGACCCGATCCAGATGCGCCGTGCATGGCGCTCTATACCTCGGGCACCACCGGCCATCCCAAAGGCGTGTTGCTCAGCCAGGCCAACCTCGCGCATTTCACCGCGTGGTACGCCGACTATGTGCAACTGACCGAACAGAGCCGGGTACTGCAATTTTCGTCGTTGAGTTTCGACTCGTCGCTGATCGATATCTTCCCGACCCTGCTCCAGGGCGCCGAACTGATCGTGCCCGACGACGATCAGCGCCGCGATCCGTTGCAACTGGTCGAGCTGATCCGCCATCAACAACTGAGCCACGCCTTTTTGCCACCGGCGTTGTTGAGCATCCTGCCTCTGGATCAATTGCACTGCCTCAATCACGTGATGACCGGCGGCGATGTCTGCGAACCCTACGTCATCGAGCAGCTCACCCGTCAGGGCAACCTCTACAACCTCTATGGCCCGACCGAAGCGACGGTGCTGATTACCGCGCGCCAACTGCGCACCGACGACAGCAACCGCACCCTCGGCGCGCCTATTGCTAACAGTCAGGTGCTGATTCTCGATGAGGATTTTCAACCGGTGGCCGAGCAAACCGTCGGTGAGTTGTACATCCTCGGGCCAGGCGTGTGCCTGGGCTACCTGAACAACCCGCAGCAGACCGCCGAACGTTATCTGAACCTGAGTCTGCCGAATGGCCAAAGCCTGCGCGCCTACCGCACCGGCGACATGGCGAAGTGGACTCGCGACGGCATCGAGCTGTGCGGGCGGCGGGACAATCAGGTGAAGATTCGCGGCTTTCGGGTCGAGCCGGAGGAGATCGAACGCTGCCTGCGCGACAGTCAGTTGTACCGCCAAGTGGCAGTGGTCATCGACAGCCAGCGCCGGATTCTGGCCTTCCTCGCGCAGCCTCAGGAGGATCAACCCGGCACCGCGCGCGAAGCGCTGAAGGCTCATGCGACGCAGTTTTTACCGGATTACATGCAACCCACAGCCTGGACCGAACTGCCGAGCATGCCATTCGCCAGCAACGGCAAGGTCGACCGCAAGGCGCTGCTGGCAATGCCCGTGAATGTGTCCGAAAACACGCTGCGGCGTTTGCCCGTCAGTGCCGACGAGGCGCTGCTGCTGGAGATCTGGGCTGAGCTGCTGGAGCTGCCGGCCAGCGATATTTCCACCGACGAAAGTTTCTTCAACCTGGGTGGCCACTCGATCCTGCTGTCGCGCATGCTTTTACGTTTGCGTGAAGAATTTGGTCGCAGCATCTCGATCAACCGCTTCATCGAATTGCCGACCATCGCCAAGTTGGCGACCTTGGTGCGCGGCTCCGGCACCGAAGAAGTGTTGAGTGAAAAGGCCTTGGCCGATGCCTTCCGCGAACTGGATATCCAGCCGTTGCCAGTCAACCGCATGGGCGATGTGCACAAGGTGATCGTTACCGGCGCCAACAGCTTTGTCGGCGTGCACATCGTTGAAGCATTGCTCGCCTGGGGCGCCAGCGAAGTCGCCTGCCTGGTGCGCGACGGCGGAGGGCAATCGGCAGCCGAGCGGTTTGCCCATGCGTTGCGAGAAAACCGCCTGGAGCATCTGGACCTGAGCCGGGTGCGGGTCTATGCGGCGGACATTACACGGCCGTCATTGGGGCTCGAAGCGGATGTTTACGAGCGACTGGATCGGCAGTTCGGCGCGTTGGTGCACAACGCCGCCAACGTCAATCATGTACTCGATTACGAGTCGCTGGCGCGGGACAACGTCGAACCGATTTTCGAGTGTCTTCGTTTGTGCGAAGGGCGCAGCAAAAAGATCTTCAATTTCGTCTCGACGCTCTCGGCTTCCAGCACCATTGCCGCCGATGGCCGGGTGTTGGAATTGCCCGCCGCGCAAACCCCACCGATCTACATCAAGAACGGCTACAACCTGTCCAAATGGGTCGGTGAGCGGATCCTCGAACGGGCTCGCGAACGTGGCGTACGAGTCAATCTTTATCGCCCCGGAAACATCAGTTTCAACAGCCTCACCGGTGTCTGCCAGCCTCACAAGAATCGCCTGATGCTGATGCTCAAAGGCTCGATCCAGCTCGGCCAGGTTCCGGAGTTCGCGCTGAACTTCGACCTGATGCCGGTGGACTTTCTCGCCCGGTTCATCGCCTTCCATGCCAGCCGTTATTCACCCGAAAAAGCGGTGTTCAACCTGCACAATCCCGAACCTCTGAGCTGGGACAACTACGTCGCGTCATTCCGTGAGGCGGGTCGGGAGTTTTCCATGGTCAGCGTCGCCGACTGGCAGCAACAACTGGGTCGGGTCGACAGCGACAACGCGTTGTTCGGCGTGCTCGGTTTCTACCTCAACGGCTTCGAGGAAGACATCGGCGACATCTCAATGATCGGCCACGCCAACGCCCAGGCGGGCGTGCGGCAGATGGGCGCGCATTACCCGGAAAAATCCCCGGCGCTGCTACGTCGCGGCTGCGACTACCTCAAAGAAATCAACTTCATCTGATTCAACCCAACCCCAAAAATGGAGCAAGGCCATGAGCACTCTGCAACCCGATACCCTGATCAAAAACCCTCAAGGCTGCCACGTCGTGTCTTCAGTGGAAGTGCCGGCGAATGCCGCGCAGGTCTGGGCGGTGGTCGGCAACTTTGCCGGCTTCGATCAATTCATTCCGGCGCTGTCGCACATCGAGATGACCGGCGAAGGCGTGTCGTCCCTGCGCAAGAAATTCTTCAAGGACGGCAACCTGGTAGTCGAGCAACTCAACTCCCGGGATGACCAGGCGCTGAACATGACCTGGACCACGATTTACAACACATTGGGCGTGGCCAATTTGTGGGCGGCGATGAGTGTTGAACCGCTGGGCACGGGAAAATCCCGAGCGACCTGGACCATCATCGCCGAACCCGCACAGGGCGGCGCGGAGGCATTGGCGGGGTTCACGGATTTCGTGCAGGGCTTTGCCGATGACTCGATGAACAATGTGCTGAAATTGTTTGTGTAAGGCTTTGGTTCAGCGGTGATCGTTACACCGCTTTCGCGAGCAGGCTCGCTCCCACAGGTTGACCGAGTTTTTTCAGACGGAACACGGTCGAAGGTGGGAGCGAGCCTGCTCGCGAAGAACGATAACGCGGTACAACTGACCTGAATCAGATTTTGAAGCTGTCGACCAACTGCTTCAACCGGTTCGCCTGCAGGGACAACGCATCGCAATCCTTCAACGTTTCATTGAGGTTGGCCACGCTCTGCTGGTTCAGCAGGTTGATCTGGTTAACGTCGACGTTGAGGGTTTCCACGACCGCCGTCTGTTCTTCGGTCGCCGCGGCCACCGACTGATTCATGCCGTCGATTTCGCCAATGCGCTGGGTCACGCTGACCAGACGCAGACCGGCCTGGTTCGCCACTTCGACGCTCTGCTCGCTAGAGACCTGACTGGCGTTCATCGTGGTCACCGCTTCACGAGAACCGATCTGCAGCGAGGTGATCATCTTGTGGATCTCCTCCGCCGATTCCTGAGTACGGTGAGCGAGGTTACGCACCTCGTCCGCCACCACCGCAAAACCACGACCGGCTTCACCAGCGCGGGCCGCTTCGATGGCCGCGTTGAGCGCGAGCAAGTTGGTCTGCTGGGAGATGCCTTTGATCACATCCAGAATGTGCCCGATGTTGTCGGTGCTGGCGTTCAGGGTTTCGATCTGCGTGCAGGACAGGCTGATTTTCTGCGACAACTCGGTCATCGCCAGAATGGTTTTCTCCACCACCTGACGACCATCATCAGCCTGCTCGCACGCGCCGCTGGCGTGCTGGGAAGCATCGGCGGCATTGCGGGCGATTTCCTGGGTGGCGGCGCCCAACTGGTTGATCGCCGCGGCCACACTGTTGGTGCGGGCGCTTTGCTCATCGGAGCCGATGATCGAGGCGTTGGACGAAGCCATCACCCGTTGCGACAGGTCGTGAACCTGACGGGTGGCCGACGACACTTCGGAAATCGACGCGTGAATTCGTTCCACGAACTGATTGAAAGAACCTCCCAGCTCGCCGAACTCGTCTTTGCTTTCCACCGCCAGACGTCGGGTCAGGTCGCCCTCACCTTGAGCGATGTCCCGCATCGCACGGCCCATGGTGGTCAGTGGACGCATCAGCACGTTGATCAGCAGGCTCAGCAGAACGGCAATGGCCGTCACGGCGATGAACATCGCGATCAGCGCAGAAGTGCGGAACTGGCTGAGTGGTGCGTAGGCCTTGTCCTTGTCGATCGACAGACCGATGTACCACTCGGCATTGGGCAAACCGCTGACCGGGGTGAACGAAAGGATTCGGTCCTGCTTGTTCAGGGTGACTTCCTGATTGCCCTTCTCGATGCGCACACCGGCGTTCGGGTAGATGTCCTTCAGGTTTTTCATCACCTGGTCTTTGTCGGGGCTGACGATCACCTGACCGTCGGCGCTGACCAGAAATGCGTGACCGATGCCACCGAAGTCCACCGAGTTAATGATCTTCACCAGCGTTTCCAGGCTCAGGTCACCACCGGCCACGCCGAGCAACTCGCCGTTCTTTTTCACCGGCAGGGCGATGGTGACCACCAGGCCACCGACGGCGGCCATGTAAGGCGGGGTCAGCATGATCTTGTCGGCAGCTACGGCCTGTTTGTACCAGGGACGCTGACGCGGATCGTAACCGTCAGGCATCTTCGCGTCCGGGCGCTGAGTGAACACGCCGTTGGTCTGGCCCACGTAGGTGAACTGGAAGTTCGAGGTCAGGGCCGGTTGATTGACCAGCCCCGGGAGGTCGGCATTGGCGCCTTGGTGGGCGACGTTTTGCGCGAGGTTTTCCAGCACCAGCACGCGGCCGCTCACCCAGTTCTGCACGCTGCTGGCGGTCAAGTCACCGGCCTGCTGGACGCTTGATTCGAGGTTTTGACGGATGGTGTTTCGCTGCAGATAGTCGTTGTACAAAGTGAACAACGCAAAAGCCAGCACCACGACGCCGGAGGCGGCCAGAAGGATTTTATGGCTGAATTTGAGATTCATTTCATGGGACTTCTTATGCAAAAAGTGGGGATGCGTTCCGGGTTGCAACATTCCATGTAACAGCACAGACGACTTTCTGAGGTCGCTCTACTTTGGTGCGCATGTCTCACCAGTCTTTCGGCACAGAGAGGAGAAATCTTAGGGGGTTGTTTGAATTGTCTGGTATTCAAACCAGATTCCCGCCGAACGGCATACTAGACAGGTTGAACAGGTTTCATTCCCGTGGCTGCCGAGTAGATTATCGCTTGAAGCGTTTCCTGCTCCAAAACGACAAAACCCCTGTCTGCGTTAGCAGACAGGGGTTTCGGAATTCAATCTTGACGATGACCTACTCTCACATGGGGAAACCCCACACTACCATCGGCGATGCATCGTTTCACTGCTGAGTTCGGGATGGGATCAGGTGGTTCCAATGCTCTATGGTCGTCAAGAAATTCTGTAACCAGCCCGTTACACCGTAACGTGCCAGCAAAATTGGTGACTTCTACTAAAACAAAACCCCTACCTGCATACGCAGATAGGGGTTTCGGAATTTAATCTTGACGATGACCTACTCTCACATGGGGAAACCCCACACTACCATCGGCGATGCATCGTTTCACTGCTGAGTTCGGGATGGGATCAGGTGGTTCCAATGCTCTATGGTCGTCAAGAAATTCGGTAGCCAGGTCGTGGGCCTTTTCAGGTTCACGCTCCAGCGAATGGGTATGCGATAGATTTGTGTGTTTCGTTTCGAATTTTCGACTTGTGTCGTCTTCACACACCGCAATCTGGTGCCTTCTCAGGTCAGCAAATTGCTTGGGTGTTATATGGTCAAGCCTCACGGGCAATTAGTATTGGTTAGCTCAACGCCTCACAGCGCTTACACACCCAACCTATCAACGTCGTAGTCTTCGACGGCCCTTCAGGGGACTCAAGGTCCCAGTGAGATCTCATCTTGAGGCTAGTTTCCCGCTTAGATGCTTTCAGCGGTTATCTATTCCGAACATAGCTACCCGGCAATGCCACTGGCGTGACAACCGGAACACCAGAGGTTCGTCCACTCCGGTCCTCTCGTACTAGGAGCAGCCCCTCTCAAATCTCAAACGTCCACGGCAGATAGGGACCGAACTGTCTCACGACGTTCTAAACCCAGCTCTGCGTACCACTTTAAATGGCGAACAGCCATACCCTTGGGACCGGCTTCAGCCCCAGGATGTGATGAGCCGACATCGAGGTGCCAAACACCGCCGTCGATATGAACTCTTGGGCGGTATCAGCCTGTTATCCCCGGAGTACCTTTTATCCGTTGAGCGATGGCCCTTCCATACAGAACCACCGGATCACTAAGACCTACTTTCGTACCTGCTCGACGTGTCTGTCTCGCAGTCAAGCGCGCTTTTGCCTTTATACTCTACGACCGATTTCCGACCGGTCTGAGCGCACCTTCGTACTCCTCCGTTACTCTTTAGGAGGAGACCGCCCCAGTCAAACTACCCACCATACACTGTCCTCGATCCGGATAACGGACCTGAGTTAGAACCTCAAAGTTGCCAGGGTGGTATTTCAAGGTTGGCTCCACGCGAACTGGCGTCCACGCTTCAAAGCCTCCCACCTATCCTACACAAGCAAATTCAAAGTCCAGTGCAAAGCTATAGTAAAGGTTCACGGGGTCTTTCCGTCTAGCCGCGGATACACTGCATCTTCACAGCGATTTCAATTTCACTGAGTCTCGGGTGGAGACAGCGCCGCCATCGTTACGCCATTCGTGCAGGTCGGAACTTACCCGACAAGGAATTTCGCTACCTTAGGACCGTTATAGTTACGGCCGCCGTTTACCGGGGCTTCGATCAAGAGCTTCGCGTTAGCTAACCCCATCAATTAACCTTCCGGCACCGGGCAGGCGTCACACCCTATACGTCCACTTTCGTGTTTGCAGAGTGCTGTGTTTTTAATAAACAGTCGCAGCGGCCTGGTATCTTCGACCGGCATGGGCTTACGCAGTAAATGCTTCACCCTCACCGGCGCACCTTCTCCCGAAGTTACGGTGCCATTTTGCCTAGTTCCTTCACCCGAGTTCTCTCAAGCGCCTTGGTATTCTCTACCCAACCACCTGTGTCGGTTTGGGGTACGGTTCCTGGTTACCTGAAGCTTAGAAGCTTTTCTTGGAAGCATGGCATCAACCACTTCGTGTTCTAAAAGAACACTCGTCATCAGCTCTCGGCCTTAGAATCCCGGATTTACCTAAGATTCCAGCCTACCACCTTAAACTTGGACAACCAACGCCAAGCTGGCCTAGCCTTCTCCGTCCCTCCATCGCAATAACCAGAAGTACAGGAATATTAACCTGTTTTCCATCGACTACGCTTTTCAGCCTCGCCTTAGGGACCGACTAACCCTGCGTCGATTAACGTTGCGCAGGAAACCTTGGTCTTTCGGCGTGGGTGTTTTTCACACCCATTGTCGTTACTCATGTCAGCATTCGCACTTCTGATACCTCCAGCAAGCTTCTCAACTCACCTTCACAGGCTTACAGAACGCTCCTCTACCGCATCACCTAAGTGATACCCGTAGCTTCGGTGTATGGTTTGAGCCCCGTTACATCTTCCGCGCAGGCCGACTCGACTAGTGAGCTATTACGCTTTCTTTAAAGGGTGGCTGCTTCTAAGCCAACCTCCTAGCTGTCTAAGCCTTCCCACATCGTTTCCCACTTAACCATAACTTTGGGACCTTAGCTGACGGTCTGGGTTGTTTCCCTTTTCACGACGGACGTTAGCACCCGCCGTGTGTCTCCCATGCTCGGCACTTGTAGGTATTCGGAGTTTGCATCGGTTTGGTAAGTCGGGATGACCCCCTAGCCGAAACAGTGCTCTACCCCCTACAGTGATACATGAGGCGCTACCTAAATAGCTTTCGAGGAGAACCAGCTATCTCCGAGCTTGATTAGCCTTTCACTCCGATCCACAGGTCATCCGCTAACTTTTCAACGGTAGTCGGTTCGGTCCTCCAGTTAGTGTTACCCAACCTTCAACCTGCCCATGGATAGATCGCCCGGTTTCGGGTCTATTCCCAGCGACTAGACGCCCTATTAAGACTCGCTTTCGCTACGCCTCCCCTATTCGGTTAAGCTCGCCACTGAAAATAAGTCGCTGACCCATTATACAAAAGGTACGCAGTCACCCAACAAAGTGGGCTCCCACTGCTTGTACGCATACGGTTTCAGGATCTATTTCACTCCCCTCTCCGGGGTTCTTTTCGCCTTTCCCTCACGGTACTAGTTCACTATCGGTCAGTCAGTAGTATTTAGCCTTGGAGGATGGTCCCCCCATATTCAGACAAAGTTTCTCGTGCTCCGTCCTACTCGATTTCATGACTAAGAGATTTTCGCGTACAGGGCTATCACCCACTATGGCCGTACTTTCCAGAACGTTCCGCTAATCTCAAAGCCACTTAAGGGCTAGTCCCCGTTCGCTCGCCACTACTAAGGGAATCTCGGTTGATTTCTTTTCCTCAGGGTACTTAGATGTTTCAGTTCCCCTGGTTCGCCTCTTAAGCCTATGTATTCAGCTTAAGATAACCATCTTATGATGGCTGGGTTCCCCCATTCAGACATCTCCGGATCAAAGTCTGTTTGCCGACTCCCCGAAGCTTTTCGCAGGCTACCACGTCTTTCATCGCCTCTGACTGCCAAGGCATCCACCGTATGCGCTTCTTCACTTGACCATATAACCCCAAGCAATCTGGTTATACTGTGAAGACGACATTCGCCGAAAATTCGATTCTTGCTCACAAAGAGCAACTCACAAATTTTACCTTAGCCTGATCCGTTACCAGTGAAAGTAACGTCCAGTCTATCTTTCTATCACATACCCAAATTTTTAAAGAACGATCTAATCCAAAGACTAGAAATCAACATTCACCATCATCACAATGGAATGCTCATTTCTAAGCTTTCAACAAACAGAAGCAGTAGTGGTGGAGCCAAACGGGATCGAACCGTTGACCTCCTGCGTGCAAGGCAGGCGCTCTCCCAGCTGAGCTATGGCCCCGTATCTCTACAGGTTCCCACACAAAATTGGTGGGTCTGGGCAGATTCGAACTGCCGACCTCACCCTTATCAGGGGTGCGCTCTAACCAACTGAGCTACAGACCCAATTTCGGGCTGCTTCTTATCGTCTTCTTCAATGAATCAAGCAATTCGTGTGGGAGCTTATGGAGCAGCTGATGTCGTCGATTAAGGAGGTGATCCAGCCGCAGGTTCCCCTACGGCTACCTTGTTACGACTTCACCCCAGTCATGAATCACACCGTGGTAACCGTCCTCCCGAAGGTTAGACTAGCTACTTCTGGTGCAACCCACTCCCATGGTGTGACGGGCGGTGTGTACAAGGCCCGGGAACGTATTCACCGCGACATTCTGATTCGCGATTACTAGCGATTCCGACTTCACGCAGTCGAGTTGCAGACTGCGATCCGGACTACGATCGGTTTTCTGGGATTAGCTCCACCTCGCGGCTTGGCAACCCTCTGTACCGACCATTGTAGCACGTGTGTAGCCCAGGCCGTAAGGGCCATGATGACTTGACGTCATCCCCACCTTCCTCCGGTTTGTCACCGGCAGTCTCCTTAGAGTGCCCACCATTACGTGCTGGTAACTAAGGACAAGGGTTGCGCTCGTTACGGGACTTAACCCAACATCTCACGACACGAGCTGACGACAGCCATGCAGCACCTGTCTCAATGTTCCCGAAGGCACCAATCCATCTCTGGAAAGTTCATTGGATGTCAAGGCCTGGTAAGGTTCTTCGCGTTGCTTCGAATTAAACCACATGCTCCACCGCTTGTGCGGGCCCCCGTCAATTCATTTGAGTTTTAACCTTGCGGCCGTACTCCCCAGGCGGTCAACTTAATGCGTTAGCTGCGCCACTAAGAGCTCAAGGCTCCCAACGGCTAGTTGACATCGTTTACGGCGTGGACTACCAGGGTATCTAATCCTGTTTGCTCCCCACGCTTTCGCACCTCAGTGTCAGTATCAGTCCAGGTGGTCGCCTTCGCCACTGGTGTTCCTTCCTATATCTACGCATTTCACCGCTACACAGGAAATTCCACCACCCTCTACCATACTCTAGCTTGTCAGTTTTGAATGCAGTTCCCAGGTTGAGCCCGGGGATTTCACATCCAACTTAACAAACCACCTACGCGCGCTTTACGCCCAGTAATTCCGATTAACGCTTGCACCCTCTGTATTACCGCGGCTGCTGGCACAGAGTTAGCCGGTGCTTATTCTGTCGGTAACGTCAAGACACCAACGTATTAGGTTAATGCCCTTCCTCCCAACTTAAAGTGCTTTACAATCCGAAGACCTTCTTCACACACGCGGCATGGCTGGATCAGGCTTTCGCCCATTGTCCAATATTCCCCACTGCTGCCTCCCGTAGGAGTCTGGACCGTGTCTCAGTTCCAGTGTGACTGATCATCCTCTCAGACCAGTTACGGATCGTTGCCTTGGTGAGCCATTACCTCACCAACTAGCTAATCCGACCTAGGCTCATCTGATAGCGCAAGGCCCGAAGGTCCCCTGCTTTCTCCCGTAGGACGTATGCGGTATTAGCGTCCGTTTCCGAGCGTTATCCCCCACTACCAGGCAGATTCCTAGGCATTACTCACCCGTCCGCCGCTCTCAAGAGAAGCAAGCTTCTCTCTACCGCTCGACTTGCATGTGTTAGGCCTGCCGCCAGCGTTCAATCTGAGCCATGATCAAACTCTTCAGTTCAAACATCTTTGGGTTTTTAAGAAACCCTAAACTTGGCTCAGCAATCGTTGGTTACATCTTTGATTTCTCGCGGAGTAACTTGTGATGCTGATAATCTTGTTGACTATCAGTCTGACTCCACAAGCACCCACACGAATTGCTTGATTCAGTTGTTAAAGAGCGGTTGGTTAAGATCTTTCGTCTCAACCGAGGCGCGCATTCTACAGCAGCCTCTGTTGCTGTCAAGCGGTTATTTTTCGAAGCTTTCAAAGTTTCCTTTGCAACTTCAACCACTTGCGCTTCCGATCTCTCGTTAGCGGGAGGCGAATTCTACAGCGTTACTCGCTGCTGTCAACACCTCTTTTACACCGCTTTCGACCGAGAAGATCGAATCGTTAAAAGAGCCAAACAACCTCACTCTTTCAACTCCTTCTGGGCTTCGATGACCTGAAGCAACTCGCTGTCTAAAACTGCGTAACTCATTGTTTACCAAGGAGTTTTCCGTTTCGACTGCGCCGGAAGTGGGGCGAATTATAGACTTCCAGAATCTGCCGTCAACCCTTAATTGCGCTTTTCTATCAAACACTTGCCGAACACCGGAAAACAGCCCGCTTCCTCTCTATCATAGGAGAGTAAAACCACTCCCCTATATAGAAGGAATCCTCAGAGCACCCCGGCCTCTTTGAATGCCACCACAGCACCAGCATCCAGACCCAACACCCGCTGCAGAACCTCCAGCGTATGCTCCCCTAATAAAGGAGGCGCATTGCGATACTCCACAGGCGTTTCGGACAGACGAATCGGACTCGCCACTTGCGGCACCATCCCGGCCAGAACATGGGGCAGCTCGATCGCCAACCCGCGCGCCTTAACCTGAGGATCCGCAAACATCTGAGCCAGATCATTGATCGGCCCGCACGGCACACCTGCTTGCTCCAACTGCAGCACCCACTCAGCAGTCGTCTTGAACACAGTCTCCTGGCGAATAAGCGGAATCAACACCGCACGATTCGCCACCCGCAACTTGTTGGTCGCAAAGCGTGGATCATCCGCCCACTGCGGTTGACCAGCCACTTCAGCAAACTTGCGAAACTGCCCGTCATTACCCACGGTGAGGATGAAGTCTCCATCCGCCGTAGGAAAGTCCTGATAAGGCACGATATTCGGATGAGCATTACCCAGGCGCTTCGGAGCATTGCCCGTAGTCAGGTAATTCATTGCCTGGTTAGCCAGACAAGCCACCTGAACATCCAACAGCGCCATATCAATATGCTGACCGCCACCGTCATGATCCCGATGCGCAAGCGCTGCAAGGATCGCCACGGTCGAATAGAGACCGGTCAAAATGTCCGTCAGCGCCACGCCGACTTTCACCGGCCCGGCACCCTCATCCCCTTCGGGTCGCCCCGTCAGACTCATCAGACCGCCCAGCCCCTGGATCATGAAGTCATAACCCGCGCGCTTGGCGTAAGGGCCTGTCTGGCCAAACCCGGTAATCGAGCAATAGATCAGATTCGGATTGATCGCCTTTAGAGACTCATAGTCCAAACCATATGCCGCCAGCCCACCGACCTTGAAATTCTCGATTAGGATGTCCGACTTCGCCGCCAGATCACGCACCAGCTTCTGCCCTTCAGGCCGGGTGAAGTCGATGGTGACCGATTGCTTGTTGCGATTGGCCGACAAGTAATAGGCGGCCTCGCTAGTGTTCTCGCCATAAGCGTCTTTAAGGAAAGGAGGCCCCCAGGCGCGCGTGTCATCGCCATTACCCGGGCGCTCGACCTTGATCACTTCGGCGCCAAGGTCGGCAAGGATCTGCCCGGCCCAAGGCCCGGCCAGTACCCGCGACAAATCCAGTACTCGTAGATGCGAAAGCGCGCCCATGGCCGTTCTCCTATTAATAGAACGCCTGGATGCCAGTTTGCGCACGACCGAGGATCAGTGCGTGGACGTCATGCGTACCTTCATAGGTATTCACCACTTCCAGGTTGACCAAGTGGCGAGCGACACCGAACTCATCGGAAATACCGTTACCACCCAACATGTCGCGCGCCATGCGAGCAATGTCCAGGGACTTGCCGCAGGAGTTGCGCTTCATCATCGAAGTGATTTCGACCGCTGCAGTACCTTCATCCTTCATACGACCCAGACGCAGGCAGCCTTGCAACGCCATGGTGATTTCTGTCTGCATGTCGGCCAGCTTCTTCTGGATCAGCTGAGTAGCAGCCAACGGGCGGCCGAACTGCTGACGATCCAGGGTGTATTGGCGAGCGGTGTGCCAGCAAAACTCAGCCGCGCCCAGCGCGCCCCAGGAAATGCCGTAACGTGCCGAGTTGAGGCAAGTAAAAGGGCCTTTCAAGCCACGGACATCCGGGAAGATGTTCTCTTCAGGGACAAACACGTTGTCCATGACGATTTCGCCGGTGATGGATGCGCGCAGACCAACCTTGCCGTGAATCGCAGGAGCACTCAGGCCCTTCCAGCCTTTCTCCAGAACGAAGCCGCGGATATCGCCGGCGTCGTCCTTGCCCCAGACCACGAACACATCAGCGATCGGGCTGTTGGTGATCCACATCTTGTTGCCGGTCAGGCTGTAGCCGCCTTCCACTTTGCGCGCACGAGTAATCATCGCGCCTGGGTCGGAACCGTGGTTAGGTTCGGTCAGACCGAAGCAACCAATCCATTCGCCTGAAGCCAGTTTCGGCAGGTACTTCTGCTTCTGGGCTTCGGTACCGAATTCATTGATCGGCACCATGACCAGCGAGGACTGCACACTCATCATCGAGCGGTAGCCGGAGTCGACACGCTCGACTTCACGGGCGATCAGGCCGTAGCTGACGTAGTTCAGGCCGCTTCCACCATACTGCTCAGGGATAGTCGCGCCCAACAGACCTATTTCGCCCATCTCGCGGAAGATCGCCGGGTCGGTCTTTTCATGACGGAAAGCTTCGAGAACACGCGGCGCGAGCTTTTGCTGAGCGAATTGCTCAGCAGTGTCGCGGATCATGCGTTCTTCTTCGGTGAGCTGTTGATCCAGCAGCAGGGGATCGATCCAGTTGAAGCTAGCTTTACCGCCCATGAGTGTGTCCTCTCGAATCGGGTCAAATAACGTGAGCTGATCCTAGGCCGGGTTCGGCGTTACGGCAAACGAGGATTTTGCATACTGTTGTGCTAATTTCTCACTCCGAAACATCGCAAATTAGCTTTTATGCGATGTATTAGTGAGGTTGACGTACATGCGCAGGAAAATCCCCAGCACAACGGCCCTGATCAGCTTTGAAGCGGCAGCTCGCCACGAAAGTTTTACCAAGGCAGCTCAGGAGCTTTCGCTCACTCAAGGCGCAATTTGCCGACAGATCGCCAGCCTTGAGGAGTTCCTCAGCGTAGAACTGTTCCGTCGCTCGCGACGTGGGGTCAAGCTGACGGAGGCCGGTCTTTCTTACAGCCGCCGGGTGGCCACCCAACTCGATGCTGTTGAACGGGATACCTTGTCAGTGATGGGCCAGCAAGGTGCAAACGTGATTGAGCTGGCGGTGGTTCCTACCTTTGGCACTCAATGGCTGTTGCCTCGACTCAAGGATTTCCAGCAAAAGCACCCGGAAGTGACGGTCAACCTCACCAACCGAACTCGGCCCTTCCTGTTTGCCGACACCGACTTCGATGCCGCGATCTATTTTGGCGACGCAGACTGGTCGGGTACCGAATCCCACAGGCTGATGGGCGAAAATCCGATGCCGGTGTGCAGCCCCAATCTCATGGGGAAAAAGACAACCCTGTCTCCCGGCGACATCGCCGAATTACCCCTGTTGCAGCAGACCACTCGCCCTTATGCCTGGCGCCAGTGGTTCAACTCTCAAAACCTAAATATCCCGCGAGACATGACAGGGCCGCGCTACGAGCTATTCTCCATGCTTGCCCAAGCGGCCATGCACGATATGGGAATAGCGTTGATTCCACCGTTCCTGATTCAACGTGAACTGGCCGAGAAGCGCCTGGTCATTGCCAACGCCCAGGCGTTATCAAGCATCAAGGCGTATTACTTGATGATTCCCGAGCGGAAGGTCGAATCGGCCTCTTTAAGGGCATTTCGCGATTGGCTGGTCAATCAGGCACAGAGCTACAGCCTAGAAGGATAAAGGCTCCACGTTATTAGCTGACCCCGTAGTCAGCAAAATCAATGCACTACAGATATAAGTATTTGTCGCATATTCGAAGACTGTACCGACAAGCAGTACAAACGTCCCACAAGAGCCTGAAAACGTGGCCTTGAGCCTCTATTGCGGAGCAATAACAACTCATTCACCTGACCGATGCGCAAATTCTTCAATTTTTACAAGAATCCTTACAAGTCACGGCCTGCAAGGGATTGAACCGGTCAGTTGCGACATTCGGTCACGGGGTGACTTGTAGTTAATTTTCCGTCACCCGTCATAAACCCTTGAAGGGCACTAAGTTCGCCTGCAAAATGCCGCGCCCCGCCCTGATTTGGCGGGATCGTGCTGATCGGCCGCCCCAGCCGCACCATCCGAAGTGCCTGGGTTTACTCAATAAGATCACGCAGGAGATTTGACGTGCACATTGGTGTTCCTCTCGAAACCCAGACGGGTGAAACACGGGTTGCTGCAACCCCGGAAACCATCAAGAAGCTGATCGGCCAGGGTCATAAGGTCACTGTGCAAAGCGGCGCCGGTATTAACGCCAGCGTTGTCGACAGTGCCTATGAAGCGGCAGGCGCGATTATTGGCAGCGCCAACGATGCGTTTGGTGCCGAGCTGATTCTCAAGGTGGTCGCCCCCAGCGACAGCGAACTGCCGCTGATAAAAAGCGGCACCGTTGTGGTGGGCATGCTCAACCCGTTCAGTAATGAAACCATTGCCAAGCTGGCTGAGTGCGGCATTACCGCTTTCGCACTGGAGGCCGCGCCGCGCACCTCCCGCGCTCAGAGCCTGGATGTGCTGTCCTCCCAAGCCAACATAGCCGGCTATAAAGCCGTGTTGCTGGCCGCTCACCACTATCCTCGCTTCATGCCGATGCTGATGACTGCTGCGGGTACCGTGAAAGCGGCGCGCGTGCTGATTCTCGGCGCTGGCGTGGCTGGTTTGCAGGCGATCGCTACGGCGAAACGTTTGGGTGCAGTGATCGAAGCGTCTGATGTACGTCCTGCGGTAAAAGAGCAGATCGAATCCCTCGGCGCCAAGTTCGTCGACGTGCCTTATGAGACCGATGAAGAGCGCGAATGCGCCGTCGGTGTCGGCGGTTACGCGCGTCCAATGCCCGCCAGCTGGATGCAACGGCAGGCCCTGGCTGTGCACGAACGCGCCAAACAGGCTGACATTGTCATCACCACGGCACTGATCCCGGGCCGTAAGGCGCCGACGTTGTTGAGCGCGGAAACCGTTGCGCAGATGAAGCCGGGCTCGGTGGTCATCGACCTAGCCGCAGCCCAGGGCGGCAACTGCCCGCTGACCGTGGCTGACCAGGTCGTCGTCGAGAATGGCGTGACCATTTGCGGCCCGACCAACCTGGCCGGCGCAGTCGCGGCAGACGCCTCGGCGCTTTACGCGCGCAACCTGCTGGACTTCCTGAAGCTGGTCTTCAACAAAGAAGGCCAGTTCGAGATCAACCTCGAAGACGACATCGTCGCCGCGTGCCTGATGTGCCGCGACGGCCAAGTCATCCGCAAAAACGCCTAAGCAGGGATTCAGACGATGGAAGAGCTTATCTCCCCCGGTATCTACAACCTGATCATCTTCGTGCTGGCGATTTATGTCGGTTATCACGTGGTCTGGAACGTTACACCTGCACTGCACACGCCTTTGATGGCGGTGACCAACGCGATCTCGGCGATCGTGATCGTCGGCGCCATGCTGGCAGCGGCGCTGACCGTGACGCCACTGGGCAAAACCATGGGCACCCTAGCGGTAGCTCTGGCAGCGGTGAACGTATTTGGTGGCTTCCTGGTGACCCGCAGGATGCTTGAGATGTTCAAGAAAAAAGCCCCGAAAGCAGTAAAAGAAGAGGCGTCCAAGTAATGAGCATGAATCTCGTCACGACGCTCTACTTGATCGCGTCGATCTGCTTCATCCAGGCCCTCAAAGGCCTGTCGCACCCGACGACCTCCCGCCGCGGCAATGTGTACGGCATGCTCGGCATGGCATTGGCGATCGTCACCACCATTGGCCTCATCTATAAGCTGAGCGCGCTCTCTTTTGCGCAAGGCGGGGCCACCGCCGGCATCGGTTACGTCATCGTAGGTCTGTTGGTCGGCGGTACCGCCGGGTCGATCATGGCTAAGCGCGTTGAAATGACCAAAATGCCGGAACTCGTCGCCTTCATGCACAGCATGATCGGTATGGCCGCGGTGTTCATTGCCATCGCTGCTGTCGTTGAACCGCAATCGCTGGGTATCGTCAAGCAACTGGGTGACTCCATTCCTGCCGGTAACCGTCTGGAGCTGTTCCTCGGTGCGGCCATCGGTGCAATCACCTTCTCCGGTTCGGTGATCGCCTTCGGCAAGCTGTCGGGCAAGTACAAGTTCCGCCTGTTCCAGGGCGCACCGGTACAGTTCGGCGGCCAACACAAGCTGAATCTGCTGTTGGGCTTGGCCACGCTCGGCCTGGGCATCACCTTCATGCTGACTGGCAACCTCGGTGCTTTTGCCCTCATGCTGGCCCTGGCCTTCGTGATGGGTGTGCTGATCATCATCCCGATCGGCGGCGCCGACATGCCGGTGGTGGTGTCGATGCTCAACAGCTACTCGGGCTGGGCAGCGGCAGGTATCGGCTTCTCGCTGAACAACTCGATGCTGATCATTGCCGGCTCCCTGGTGGGCTCGTCCGGTGCGATCCTCTCGTACATCATGTGCAAAGCGATGAACCGTTCGTTCTTCAACGTCCTGCTCGGCGGCTTCGGCAACACGGCGGATGCGGCTGGCCCGGCGGGCTCGAAAGAAGCTCGCCCGGTGAAATCCGGCTCGGCTGACGATGCGACCTTCCTGCTGACCAACGCCGACACCGTGATCATCGTTCCGGGTTATGGTCTGGCGGTGGCACGCGCCCAACACTCGCTGATGGAACTGGCGGAGAAGCTGACCCACCGGGGAGTCACCGTGAAGTTTGCGATCCACCCGGTCGCCGGTCGGATGCCTGGCCATATGAACGTCCTGCTGGCCGAGGCCGAAGTGCCTTACGAGCAGGTATTCGAGATGGATGACATCAACTCCGAGTTCGGTCAGACCGACGTGGTGCTGGTGCTCGGCGCCAACGACGTGGTCAACCCGGCAGCGAAGAACGATCCGAAATCGCCGATTGCCGGCATGCCGATCCTCGAGGCCTATAAAGCCAAGACTGTGATCGTCAACAAGCGCTCGATGGCCAGCGGCTATGCCGGTCTGGACAACGAGCTGTTCTACCTCGACAAAACCATGATGGTCTTCGGCGACGCCAAGAAAGTCATCGAAGACATGGTCAAAGCCGTCGAGTAAAACCTGCTCCAGCGCAATACCCAAAACCTCAGCCTTTAGTAGGCTGGGGTTTTTTATTGCCCGCTAAAAACCGACCAAAGGCTCTAAATCGGGGCTCTGCATTCGACCATGGTAGCGGGAGGAATTTTTTTGAAATCACTAAACTGCACACCTTGCTTTCGTTGCCCGAGATAACAATCCATGTACCGTGATCGTATTCGCTTGCCTTCGTTGTTGGATAAGGTGATGAGCGCCGCTGACGCTGCTGCTCTGATTGAGGACGGCATGACCGTCGGCATGAGCGGTTTTACCCGCGCCGGCGAAGCCAAAGCCGTGCCTCACGCATTGGCCGAACGCGCCAAAATCACCCCGCTGAAAATCACCCTGATGACCGGCGCGAGCCTGGGCAACGACCTCGATAAACAGCTCACCGAAGCTGGCGTACTGTCGCGGCGCATGCCGTTCCAGGTCGACAGCACCCTGCGCAAGGCGATCAACGCTGGCGAAGTCATGTTCATCGACCAGCATCTGTCAGAAACCGTGGAGCTGTTGCGCAACCAGCAACTCAAGCTGCCGGACATCGCCGTGATTGAAGCCGTGGCGATCACCGAGCAAGGCCACATCGTGCCGACCACTTCGGTGGGCAACTCAGCCAGTTTCGCGATCTTCGCCAAACACGTGATCGTCGAGATCAACCTCGCGCACAACCCGAATCTCGAAGGCCTGCACGACATCTATATCCCGACCTATCGGCCGACGCGCACGCCGATCCCGCTGGTAAAAGTCGACGATCGCATTGGCAGCACTGCCATCCCGATTCCGCCGGAGAAGATCGTCGCTATCGTGATCACCAATCAGTCTGACTCGCCGTCCACCGTGCTGCCGCCGGACGTTGACACCCAGGCCATTGCCGACCACCTGATCGACTTCTTCAAGCAGGAAGTGGCTGCCGGGCGCATGACCAACAAGCTCGGCCCGCTGCAGGCCGGGATTGGCAGCATCGCCAACTCGGTGATGTGCGGGCTGATCGACTCGCCGTTCGAAGACCTGACGATGTACTCCGAGGTGCTTCAGGACTCGACCTTCGACCTGATCGACGCCGGCAAGCTGAGCTTTGCTTCAGGCAGTTCAATCACCTTGTCGAGCCGTCGCAATACCGATGTTTTCGGCAACCTTGAGCGCTATAAGGACAAACTGGTCCTGCGCCCGCAAGAAATTTCCAACCACCCGGAAGTGGTGCGCCGGCTCGGCATCATCGGCATCAACACGGCACTTGAGTTCGACTTGTACGGCAACGTCAACTCCACCCACATCTGCGGCACGCGGATGATGAACGGTATCGGCGGCTCGGGCGACTTTGCGCGCAATGCGCATTTGGCGGTCTTCGTGACCAAGTCGATCGCCAAGGGCGGCGCAATTTCCAGTGTGGTGCCGATGGTCAGCCACGTTGATCACACTGAGCATGACGTCGACATCCTTGTCACTGAGATCGGTCTGGCGGATTTGCGTGGCCTGGCGCCGCGAGAGCGCGCTCGGGTCATCATCGACAACTGCGTGCATCCGGACTATCGCCAAGCCCTGGATGACTACTTCACAGCCGCTTGTGCTCTCGGCGGTCACACACCGCACATCCTGCGCGATGCCCTGAGCTGGCACATCAACCTGGAAGAAACGGGGCGCATGCTGGCGGTGTAATTGGTACAGATAGCAGCTGACGCAAACACAGTTTCGTCAGCTCGCTGTTGCCGAACAAAATCCTGAACAAAACTGTACTGCTGTACCGGTCTTTTCCTACCGTAATTGCCTACCTTTCCGAGTCAATCAATCAAAAATGCACCATGTCAGTGCAGATAGGTACAGTTGCCTCAATTTCGACCAGTACACCACCCTTTAACAGTTAACTGGTCCCTCACAATACAGGTGAACTGTATCTAGAGAGACTGGCCAAACGAGAGGATCATTGGCATCAGTTAAACCACTACCTAATCCCGCCATAAGCGGAAGGATGTCAACCATGGAACGTACACTCAGTTCCGAGCTGTTTTTCGAAGACAACGCTGTAAAAACCCAGGCTTCCACGCCTCTGCGCGTTCTCGCCAACCTGATGCTGTGGCAGCGCCGCATCTCCAGCCGCCATCAACTGGCTCGTCTGGATTCGCGTCTGCTGGCTGACGCAGGGATTAGCGAAGCACAACGCTACGAAGAGCTGAGCAAGCCGTTCTGGCGCTAATTTAGCGTCGCTGGCTCTGACCCACCGGGTCCACCGCCAGCACTCCAAATTGAAAAAACAAAGCCCGTCGTGGGAAACCACGACGGGCTTTGTCGTTTTGGACCTTCAACACGGGTCATACAGTAGAGATTCCGCTTAACAGGTACAGTTTTCATATTTAAACAACTGAACCAGTACAATTTCAGTGCAGTGTGTCTGTTGCGCAAGAGAGGACGGGATCACCATGAAATCCCGAACTGCCAGCAAAAGGACCGCGCCATGAATCACTTACTGGACATTTCCGTTTCCACGTCTCAATCAACGCCTCGCTTCCTTTGGTTCCGTAGATTGCTGAGAGGGGTTGCCAACAACCTGGAAAGAGCCCGAACCCGGCGTTTACTGGGTCAACTTGATGACCGGCAGCTCTCAGACCTGAACATCAGCCACGCGGATCGTCTCAACGAGCTGGATAAACCGTTCTGGCGTTAGCTTCCTGCTTGAACAGACGGGGCTGTTCGAACGGACTCTCATAGGCCTAATATCCAGATGAAACGTGGCGAACGCTGCATGATTAGCGTCTGACTCAACAGACACTGCGCCACCTCTCAATCAGTTTTCCCAAAGGAGTTTCACCATGTCCCGTCTTCGTCTGCTCAGCGCTGCAGCCCTGCTTGCCGTGGCTGCCAATTCCCACGCCTCCAGCTTTATCGTGACCACCGATACCGTCGTCGACGCGCTCAAGGCCACGTCCGATGCGACCTCCGATGTCACTTCTTCCTTTCGCGATAACAAAATCGTGCGCGCCGCCCGTGACGACGCCGCCAGCTTCGTGGCCAGCGAAGGCGCCATTCGTGGCGTGAAACTGGAAAGCGCACTCGACCATATTCGCCACCAGGCACCTCAGCTGAACGCGACTGACGCACAGTTGGCGCAAGCCATACTGGCTATCTAAGCGGCATCACTGACGTGGGGACACGCCCGCCGTGTCCCAATGTTTCAGCGCTGGCTCTAGACCGGGCGTTGCGCTAGCCTTGGGACTTGCCTTCAGCTTTCGAGTCTCATGCGTTTTCTTTCAAATCTGTCGATCTCTCTGCTTTTCGTGGCAGCCTGCTGGGCGGGCTCGGCCCATGCCTTTGACGCTTTCAACCTGTCTACACAAGGCATCGTAGCTACCGGCTACGCCTCAAGCATGGTGACCTCCGCTCCCTTCGACCGTAAGCTGCTAATCGCGGCCCACGATGACGCTGCGGCGTTCATCGCCAGTGACGGCCAACTGCGAGGAGCACAATTGGAGTCCGCCCTGAATTATCTGCGCCGCACCCAGCCAAAACTTCATGCAAGCGACCTTGAACTGGCGCAGGCAATTCTCGTCCAATAGTTATCCTTGTTCTTGCGGAGTCGTTCCATGCGTAGCCCCCTGATTGCTGCCGCCCTAGGCCTATTGTTGCTGGCCGATGTGGCCCAGGCGCAAACCCTGGTAGCCACCAGTAACATCCTCATCAACGCCACTCGGCGTACCCTTGATTTCACTTCCGATACCACGACGTCCATCCGTGACTCGAAGATCGTTCGTGAAGCCCACGACGATGCGGCCAGCTTCGTCGCCAGCGATGGCGAGATTCGTGGCGCGCACCTCGAAGCGGCCTTCAACACGTTGCGCACCCGCGTGCCGGAAGCCCGCGACGCCAGTGATCAGGTTCTCGCCGAAGCCATCCTCGCACTGTGAGGTCGCCAGGCGCCTGGCTGTTGGCCGGGGTCATGTTGCTGCTCGGCAACACGGCCCAGGCTGACTTGCAATTAAGGCTTAAAACCGAAGGCCTCAGCCCCGCTCAACAACAGGCCAGTCAGGCGTTGCTCGATGAAGCCATGCAGGCGCTTCCGCCGCGGTTCATCGAGCAACTCGACCGACGTATCGACGTCGGCTGGACCGATGACATGCCGAGCAACGCTTACGGCCAGGCGTCGCTGGTGTCCGAGCTCGACCTGAACCGCAACCTGCTTGCCAGCCTCACTGACGGCAGCGCCGCGACCAAGAAGACTTATCGCCCGCACGGCACCGTGCGCCGCGAAATGCTTGCCACGGTGTTGCACGAACTCACCCACATCTATGACCGCTCGCGCCTGTGGCCAGAAGCGGAGCGCACGCTGATTCAGCGCTGCACTCGGCGCAGCAGCAGCTCGGGACTGGTGGGTATCCCGGATCAATGCCGCGGGCAATCAGCCCGGCGCTTTACCCTCAGTGATGACCCGCGCCTGCTCGACCTAGCCGGCTGGCCGCAGTACGTTGGCCGCCGTGGCGAGCGCGAACAGCAAAACCGACAAATCGCTCGCAGCCCGGACATTTACGAGACGAGCAGCCCCAAGGAGTTCGTCGCGGTCAACATGGAATATTTCCTTCTCGACCCCGCCTACGCCTGTCGCCGTCCTGCACTGTACCGCTACTACAAAGACCATTTCGGCTGGGCGCCCACCGCTAAAGACGCATGTGGCAAAACCTTCTCCTTCCTCAATGCCGGCAACGATTTCGCCAAAACGCCACTGGGCCAGGTAGATCCGGAACGGGTCTACGCCGTCGACTATCTGCTGGCTGAAGCCAACCAGAACTGGGTCAGCCGCTGGGGTCACAGCATGTTGCGGTTGGTGATCTGTGCACCCGGCCGGCCACGTGGGCCAGATTGTCGACTGGATCTGGATCAGCATCTGGTGTTGTCCTACCGCGCCTTCGTCGGTGACGTGCAGCTGTCGAGCTGGGATGGATTGGTGGGCAAATATCCGTCACGCCTGTTTGTCCTGCCGCTGGCCCAGGTGATCGATGAATACACCAAGACCGAACTGCGCAGCCTGGCCTCGGTGCCGCTGAACCTGTCGCGCAGCGAGATCGAAGACGTGGTGGAACACGCCGCCGAAATGCACTGGAGTTACGACGGCAACTACTTCTTCCTGTCCAATAACTGCGCTGTAGAGGGCCTGAAGTTACTGCGTAGCAGCACCAACAATACAAAACTGGTCGGGCTGGACAGCATCATGCCCAACGGTTTGCTGGAAGTGCTCAAGGGCCGCGGACTGGCGGACACCAGCGTGCTGGATGATCCCCGCGAAGCGCTGCGCCTGGGCTATCGATTCGACTCCTTCCGCGATCGTTATCAAGCGATGTTCGAAGTGCTGAAGAAGCACTTGCCGATCAAGCAGGAAAAGGTCGAAGACTGGCTCGCCCTGAAAGCTGAAGAGCGCCGGCAATGGATCGACCAAGCCGATTTGCGCACCAGCGCAGCATTACTGTTACTGGAGCAGGCAGCCTTCCGCCAACAATTGGTGCTGGCCCAGGACGAAGTAAAGCAGCGCTATCTGGGCGCTCGGGAATTGAAGAACGGCGGCATGGACAAGGCCAACGCAACCTTGCAGCAAATTCTTGCCAACAGCGGCTTCCTCAGCCGTCCGGCGGAGCTGCTCGGCACCGGTGGCTATGGATTGCCGCAGCCGAGTGAGTGGCAGCGTCTGGAATCGGAAAGCAGTCTGCGGCAGAAGCAGCTTCAGGCGCTGACAGGCGATCTGGACAAAGAAGTGAGAGCGCTGCTCGAACCGAGCCGTGCAGCCGAGATGGCCGCCAATGAAGCCAACCTGAAGCAGGTTGGCGAGCATCTGAGGAAGTTGCACAAAGCTGCGGGCGGGTTGGAGTTGCCGTAAACAACAGGCTTCGCGGCTAATCCGCGAAGCCTTCAACACTTACTTGCTATTCAAAGCACCCCTTCGAGAATTTCATAAACGATCCCGGTTCCTACGGCGATCAGCACAATGTCGCCACCCGCACGACGCCATTCGTAACCGGGGTAATACGGCAGTCGGCCCAACGCCCGGTTATCCAGGCGTTCGCCGTAATAGCCGCGAGGCAGTGGTCGGCCACGCACCAAATGAATACCCGGAGGAGGCGGAGCACCGCGTACGAAATAGCCATGGTTATCGTGGATCGTCTGGCGCACCGGGCCGAAGTCCCGTGGCGGAGGGCCGCCGCGATGATTGTCCTGCGGGCCACGGTGATCGTCGCCATGATTGTCACCGCGGTTATCGTAATGGCCTTGCTGCTGGCCGCCGCGGTCGTGATCGTCGCGCTGATCAGCACTCGCATTCAGCAACGGGGTGACACTGAGCATCAGCACACCCAGGCTGGCAATCAGACGTTTCGGCATTTTCATCGGGGCTTTCCTCACTGCACATACAGCAAAAAGGGCTTCAGAACGTAGTCCTGAAGCCCTCGGTCTTGCTGTTTAGTCTGTACCGCGAGGCTCTAATTCCTCTGTATCAGGAACTTTACCTTCAGCTGACGCGGGCTTTACGCACGCCGTCTGCCAGAGCCGAGCAAAGGCTCAACACGCCATCAACTGCCTGATCCGGCGTCGAGGCATTGGCGATGTGATCGATCAACGCGGAACCCACCACCACGCCATCAGCCAGACGCGCGATGGACGCCGCTTGCTCCGGTGTACGAATGCCGAAACCGATGCTGATCGGCAAATCAGTATGGCGACGCAGACGCGCAACGGCTTCTTCAACATGCTCCAGCGTCGCCGCACCCGCACCGGTCACACCGGCAACAGACACGTAGTAGACGAAGCCTGAGCTGCCGTTCAAAACGGTTGGCAGGCGTACATCATCGGTCGTCGGGGTGGTCAGACGGATGAAATCCAAACCTGCTGCCTGGGCCGGGTCGCACAGTTCGCCATTATGCTCGGGCGGCAAGTCGACCACGATCAGGCCGTCAACACCGGCCTCTTTGGCGTCGGCGATGAAGCGCGGTACGCCATACATGTGGATCGGGTTGAAGTAACCCATCAGCACCAGCGGCGTCTCGGTATTGCCTTCACGGAACTCGCGAACCATTTGCAGGGTTTTCGCCAGGTTCTGCTTGGCGCCAAGGGCGCGGATGTTAGCCAACTGGATTGCCGGACCATCGGCCATTGGATCGGTGAAGGGCATGCCCAACTCGATCACGTCGGCACCCGCGCCGGGCAAGCCTTTGAGGATCGCCAGGGAAGTGTCATAGCTCGGATCGCCAGCGGTCACGAAGGTCACCAGGGCGGCACGATTCTGTTCCTTGAGTTCGGCAAAACGCGTTTGCAGGCGGCTCATCAGTGTTTCTCCTGCTTGGATTGCTCTTGTTGAGAGTGTTCCATGTGGTGCATCACGGTTTGCATGTCTTTGTCGCCACGACCGGACAGGTTGACCACCATCAAGTGATCTTTCGGCAGCGTCGGTGCGCGTTTGAACACTTCGGCCAGGGCATGGGCGCTTTCCAGTGCAGGAATAATCCCTTCCAGGCGACAGCATTTGTGGAACGCGTCGAGGGCTTCGTCGTCGGTTACCGAGGTGTACTGGACGCGGCCGATGTCATGCAACCAGGCGTGTTCCGGGCCAATGCCTGGATAGTCGAGGCCGGCAGAGATCGAGTGAGCGTCGATGATCTGGCCGTCGTCGTCCTGCAGCAGGAAGGTACGGTTGCCGTGCAGTACGCCCGGTACGCCGCCGTTCAGGCTGGCTGCGTGCTTGCCGGTTTCAATACCGTAGCCGGCCGCTTCAACACCAATGATCTCGACGCTTTTGTCATCGAGGAATGGGTGGAACAGGCCCATGGCGTTGGAACCGCCGCCAATGCACGCCACCAGGCTGTCCGGCAGACGACCTTCCTGGGCTTGCAGTTGAGTACGGGTTTCTTTGCCGATAACGGACTGGAAGTCGCGAACCATGGCTGGATAAGGGTGTGGGCCGGCCACGGTGCCGATCAGGTAGAAGGTGCTGTCGACGTTGGTGACCCAGTCACGCAGGGCTTCGTTCATCGCGTCTTTCAGAGTGCCGGTACCGGCCACGACCGGGATCACTTCGGCGCCCAGCAGCTTCATGCGAAATACGTTGGCCTGCTGGCGTTCGATGTCAGTGGTGCCCATGTAGATCACGCAATCGAGGCCAAAACGTGCAGCCACGGTGGCGGTCGCCACGCCGTGCATGCCAGCACCGGTCTCGGCGATGATGCGTTTCTTGCCCATGCGCCGCGCCAGCAGAATCTGGCCGATGCAGTTGTTGATCTTGTGCGCGCCGGTATGGTTCAGCTCTTCGCGCTTGAGGTAAATCTTCGCGCCGCCGCAGAACTCTGTCAGACGTTCGGCAAAGTACAGCGGGCTTGGACGACCCACGTAGTCGCGCTGGAAGTAGGCCAATTCTTCTTTGAATGCAGGATCATCCTTGGCCAATTCGTATTCACGGGCCAGATCGAGGATCAACGGCATCAGTGTTTCGGCGACGTAACGGCCGCCGAACGCGCCAAACAGGCCGTTGGCGTCGGGGCCGTTGCGCAGATTAGTCTGGGTCATGGGTCGCTCCAGTTGAATGCGTGGGAAGACAATGGGGTTAACTCTACCCCTGACGCCTTGAGCTGAAAACCGATAAGATCGCTGCAACACGTCAGGAAAACTCACAGATCTCATGAGCCATGACCTTCCCCCGCTGAACGCCCTTCGGGCCTTCGAAGCGACTGCCCGCCTGAACAGCGTCAGCAAGGCCGCCGAACAACTGCACGTCACCCATGGTGCGGTCAGCCGGCAACTCAAGGTGCTTGAAGAACACTTGGGCGTAAGCCTGTTTATCAAGGATGGTCGCGGCCTGAAACTCACAGATGCCGGCATTCGTTTACGCGATGCCAGCGGCGAGGCGTTCGAGCGTTTACGGACTGTTTGTGCAGAGCTCACTCAAAACACCGCCGATGCGCCGTTCGTACTGGGTTGCTCCGGCAGCTTGTTGGCACGTTGGTTTATTCCCAGGTTGGGACGATTGAATATCGACCTGCCGGACCTGCGCCTGCACCTGTCGGCTGGCGAGGGTGATCTCGATCCACGTCGTCCAGGGCTGGATGCCTTGCTGGTGTTTGCCGAGCCACCGTGGCCAGCGGACATGCAAGTCTATGAGTTGGCAAGCGAACGCATCGGCCCGGTCATGAGCCCGCGATTCGCGGGCTACGAACGACTGCAAAACGCACCGCCCGCTGCGCTGCTGAGCGAGCCATTGCTGCACACCACCTCACGCCCGCAGGCATGGCCAAGCTGGGCACAGCAACGTGGCCTCGAGGCCAAGGCGTTGAAGTACGGTCAGGGTTTCGAGCATTTGTATTATCTGCTGGAGGCCGCAGTGGCCGGCCTGGGGGTGGCGATTGCGCCCGAGCCGCTGGTGGCCGAGGACTTGAAGGCCGGGCGCCTGGTTGCGCCATGGGGCTTCAGTGAAACCCCGGCGCAACTGGCGTTGTGGCTACCCAAGCGCGCCGCGGACGGGCGCGCTCGGCAACTGGCGCAGTGGCTCAAAAACGAGCTGCACCAGACGGATTAGTCACCGCGTTTGAACAACAGATAAGCCGCGAGCAGCCCCAATGCACCGACAGCCACACCCGCTGTCGTCCAAGGGTGTTCCTGGGCGTAGTCCCGCGTGGCAATCCCGGTTTCACGGGTTTTGACTTTGACTTCTTCGTACGCATCGCTGAGCAGATGACGCGAATGCTTCAGCGCGTTCTCGGCGTTGCTTTTCAAGGCTTTAAGGGTTTTACGCGACTCGTCCGAGGCGTCGTCCTTCAGGTTTTCCAAAGACTTCAGCAGACTCTCGATCTCGGCTTCCATGCTTTGCAATGAGGCTTTACGTAAAGAGGTGTTGGCCATGGTGGCTCTCCTGCATTGATTGAGTTGCGTGTGTTGGTTGGGACTTCAGGGGTTCGAGAAAGTGCAGTAAATCTGAACTTCCACTTCGGATTGGCCGACAGAAGTAATACGAAAAATCACTGCTAGGCTGTATTTCACACCCTGAGGAGAACGCCATGACTGACCATCACACTTACAAGAAAGTCGAACTCGTCGGTTCGTCCACCAGCAGCATTGAAGACGCCATCAACAACGCACTGGCCGAGGCCAGCAAAAGCATCAAATATATGGAATGGTTTGAAGTGACCGAAACCCGCGGGCACATCAAGGACGGTAAGGCAGCGCACTTTCAGGTGACGCTCAAAGTCGGGTTCCGGATTGCCAGTAGCTGAGTTTGAGCTAGTCTTCTGAGCCTGCGCGCTGGCCGAGCGCCATAGGGAATGGCAAAGCGCTACATATTTACATCCGGCTGATTGCTGGGTGCCCCTATTGATCCGACCAGGGAATGCGACCGATGAAGAATTTTATTTTAGCGGTAGGTTTGTTGATTTTTGCGGGAACAGCCCTGGCTCAGGGCAAGTCGTGCGAAGAGCTGAAAGCCGAAATCGCAGCGAAACTTGATGGCAAGGGCATTTCTAATTATTCACTGGAAATCATCGATAAAGGCACTGCTGCCGGCGGGAAAGTCGTCGGCACCTGTGAAAAAGGTTCCAAGCAAATCGTCTACAAGCAGGGCTGAACTCCCTCGAAATTGAAAAAGCCGACGCAATGACGTCGGCTTTTTTGGGCTCGCTATTTGAGCGTCAACCCTTCATGACTTGGGCCAGCAGCTCGTAGGAGTGCACGCGATCGGCATGTTCGTACAGGTCGCAGGTAAAAATCAGCTCGTCCGCCTGGGTCTGCTCGATCAGCACTTCCAGTTTGGCGCGGATTTTCTGCGGACTGCCAACCATCGCCAGACCAAGGAAATCGCCGACAGCCTCTTTTTCATGAGGCAGCCACAGGCCGTCCATGGTTTTTACCGGCGGACGTTGCACCAGGCTCTGGCCACGCATCAGGGCAAGAATCCGTTGGTAGACGGAAGTTGCCAGGTACTCGGCCTGCTCGTCGGTGTCGGCGGCCACCAACGGCACGCCGAGCATGACGTAGGGCTTATCCAATACTGCTGAAGGCTTGAAGTGATTGCGGTAGACGCGAATGGCCTCATGCATGAAGCGCGGTGCGAAATGTGAAGCGAAGGCGTAGGGCAAACCGCGTTCACCGGCCAGTTGTGCGCTGAACAGGCTGGAGCCCAGCAGCCAGACCGGGACATTAGTGCCCGTGCCTGGCATTGCGATGATCCGTTGGTCCGGGGTGCGCGGGCCGAGGTAGCGCATCAGCTCTGCCACGTCTTCCGGGAAATCGTCGGCGCTGCCGGAGCGTTCACGACGCAAGGCGCGGGCGGTCATCTGGTCGGAACCTGGTGCACGGCCCAGGCCCAGGTCGATCCGGCCCGGGTACAGACTTTCGAGCGTGCCGAACTGCTCGGCGATCACCAGCGGCGCGTGGTTTGGCAGCATCACACCGCCCGAGCCAACACGAATGGTCGAGGTGCCGCCAGCCAGGTAGCCAAGCAGTACCGAAGTCGCGGAACTGGCAATGCCGTCCATGTTGTGGTGTTCGGCAACCCAGAAACGGTTGTAGCCAAATTTTTCAACGTGTTGAGCCAGGTCCAGGGAATTGCGCAGCGACTGGGCCGCGCTGCCGTTCTCCCTCACGGGCACCAGATCGAGGGTCGAGAACTTGATATCGGACAGTCGTTTCATAAACCTGCTTCTCCAATTGGGTACGCAGGTTTTTTCTCGCAAACGAAAACCTGCCGAATCTATAAGCGTGTTTCATGCAATGAGGGCATATACCCGAGTTTCAATAGCAGAGGCAAAATTCCTACCGAATTTGAAGAAAGATCAGATGAGGTGAACTTTGCACCACGGTCTATCCTCAGAACCCTAGCAACCGAAAACCACGAAGGCGCGACCCTTCGCGCCGGATCTTGAGGAGGCATTCATGGCTATCACAAAGAAAGCATCAGCTCATTGGGAAGGTGATCTGAAAACCGGCATCGGCTCGATTTCTACGGAAACCGGTGTCCTCAGAGAAGCGCCCTATGGCTTCAAGGCACGTTTCGAAGGCGGCAAAGGCACCAATCCGGAAGAGCTGATCGGCGCAGCGCATGCGGGCTGCTTCTCCATGGCGTTTTCGATGATTCTCGGCGATGCCGGTCTCAAGGCTGACAGCATTGATACCAATGCCGAAGTCACCCTGGACCAGGTGGACGGTGGATTCGCGATCACGGCAGTGAAATTGATCCTCAAAGCGAAGATCCCTGGGGCGACTCAGGCTCAATTTGAGGAACTGAGCAATAAAGCCAAAGAGGGCTGCCCGGTTTCCAAAGTGCTGAATGCGAAAATCAGTCTGGATGCAACATTGGTCAGCTGAAAGGGGGGTTGTCGCGCTTCCCTATTAAAGGTCGCAGCCTCGGCCGGCTGCGATCTTTTTTGCGCTGAAACAAAACCTGGCTGGCGAGATTGTGGTCGAATAAATGACAGCAGCTAAAGCGCATTACCCTGCGCGCTGCCTCAAAGGAGCTTCAACCATGAAACGTTTTGCCTTGGCGGTTATCTGTTGCGCGCTGGCCACATCGGCCCTGGCGGCAACGAAATCCTGTGAAGAACTCAAGGCCGAGATTGAAGCCAAGATCCAGGCCAATAACGTCTCGTCCTACACGCTGGAAATCGTCACCAACGACGAAGTACACGATCAGAATATGGTCGTTGGCTCGTGCGAAGGCGGCACGAAGAAAATCATCTACCAGAAGAACGACCGCTGATTCACCTCACATGAGGCAATAGGACTCTCGATCTTCCGCGACGATTTCACGCTTGGCGTTGTACAGCCGGGCGCCGGGAGTAAACGCTATCGACTGGCCTACCAGCACATAACGTTGGCCGGCTTCGAAATGATCATAGTTGATGGTCAGGTAGCACAGCCGTTCCGAGGGACCGTCCATCACACCTAAGCCACCACCACCGGGCACTTCGAAGTCGAATCGAACGATCAGCTCATGGCTACCGGGAGTGACCTGGAAAAAACGCCCGTCGCGCAATCGCTGCTTGTCCAGTCGTTCAGCCATCAACAATTTGTCATTGGGGAATGGCGTAGAAAATTCGACCCAGGCCATCTGCGGATTAACCGCCGGCAACGGGCTCTGGCAGCCAGCAACAACGCTTGCAGCCAGCAACAACATCAACCTGCGCATGATGAATGTCCCGAGGATTGGTCATTCAGCATAACGCCGATCAGGTGCGTTGGCAGCCTGCAGGTGTGCCCTGGCCAATGACTTTACGCTGCTGATCGTAGAGTTTTGCCCACGGCCGAAAGCCGATATTTCCTGCTTTCAACTGATACCGCTCGCCAGCGTTGAAGTCGTTGAATTTCACGTTTAGGTGGCAGTCACGCCATAGTGGCTCGGCATCGGGTCCGATGTTGGTTGGCGCGACCGGGAATTGGTAACGAACGGTGAGCTCATGACTACCAGGCTGAACCTGGAAATAGCGCTTGTCGGTGGCGGCCTTGTCATCGACTTCCAGCGCTTGCAGCGCGGTGTCTTCCTGCTTCGAATCCAGGTCGATCCACGCTTGAGCCGGATCATGGGGGGGTAATCCGAATCCAGCACAACCTGCCAGCATCAGCAGGCCTCCTGTCAGCATCAACGTGCGCATAGCGGAGCTCCAGTCAGGCGGGATAGTCTTGCGGGCAGACTCTCCAGGGATGATTCATTTTGATCAGGCCGCTTCCAAGCCTTGGGTTACTTGATCGCGTTTTACGCATTTTGTTTCCGGGTGTGTTGTTTTTGTTTCTCAATGGTTGCGCCGGCGTCAGCTATTACGGCCAATTGGCCAGTGGTCAGCTGCAATTGCTGCGGGCACGCGAGCCGGTTTCCAGAGTGATTGCCGATCCCGGTCGCGATCAATTATTGCGTGCGCATCTGACTCAATCGCAAAAGGCCCGCACGTTCGCCAGCCAACAGCTGCAGCTGCCGGATAACCAGAGTTACCGTTTGTACGCCGACATTGGCCGGCCGTTCGTAGTCTGGAACGTGTTTGCCACGCCGGAATTCTCCCTGACACCACAGAACCATTGCTTTCCAATCGCCGGTTGCGTCGCGTATCGCGGTTATTACAGTCAGAGCGCCGCCCGCGGTGAAGCTGCGTTGCAACGATTGCAAGGTATGGACGTGTCGATCGGTGGCGTCGAGGCTTATTCGACGCTCGGCTGGTTCAACGATCCGATTATCAGTTCGATGATGGCCTGGGGTGACGAACGATTGGCCACGCTGATATTCCATGAACTGGCGCATCAACGTTTTTATGTGAAGGACGACACCGAGTTCAATGAGTCTTTCGCCACCTTCGTCGAACAGGAAGGCACCCGCCAATGGCGTGCATTCCACGGTCTGGCGCCGGACAGCGGCGCGCAGGTGCAACAAAGGGACCAGTTCATTCAATTGGTTCTGGACACCCGCACGCGACTCGAACGGCTGTACACCCTGCCCCTGCCCGCCGACCAGATGCGCCAGCGCAAAGCCGACGAGTTCGAACGATTGCGGCGTGAATACCGGCAACTGCGCGACAGCCAATGGGCTGGGGACAAACGCTATGACGCGTGGATCAATGCGCCGATGAACAATGCCCGGCTGTTGCCATTTGGGCTGTACGACCAATGGGTGCCGGCGTTTGCGGCGTTGTTCAGACAGGTGGGTGGGGATTGGATGAAGTTTTATGCGGCAGTCGAGAAGCTCGGCGCGTTGCCGGTTGCAGAACGTAAGGCGGCTTTGAAGACATTGGCTGGAGCATAAAACTTCAGTGGCGGAGCGGGCCTCTTCGCGAGCAGGCTCGCTCCCACAATGGACTTGTATTCGCAGATCTAATGTGGGAGCGAGCCTGCTCGCGAAGGCGATTGAACTATCGCTGCAAAAACGCCTGATGCATTTCATCCAGCGTTTCAAAGTGATAATCCGGCGCTTCAGCGCTCAACTCTTCCCGACTGCCAAACCCGTAACCCACCGCCGCTGCATCCAGCCCGTTACTGCGAGCACCGATCAAATCGTGTTTACGGTCGCCGATCATCAGGGTGCTGGCCGGGTCCAGGCCTTCTTCGGCCATCAAGTGGGCGATCAGCTCGACTTTGTTGGTCCGGGTTCCATCCAGTTCGCTGCCATAGATCACTTTAAAGTGTTTGGCGAAATCGAAGTGCCGGGCAATTTCCCGGGCAAAAATCCACGGTTTGGACGTTGCGATGTACAGCTGTCGCCCTTGCCCGCCGAGGGTTTCCAGCAATGGTGTGACGCCGTCGAACACGCGATTCTCGTACAGGCCGGTGACCTTGAAGCGTTCGCGATAGAAGTTGACCGCGTCCCAGGCTTTGGGCTCGTCGAAATCGTAGAACTGCATGAACGCCTGCAACAACGGCGGGCCAATGAAGTGTTCAAGCTTGGTCAGATCGGGCTCATCGATGCCCAGTTTGCTCAAGGCGAACTGGATCGAACGGGTGATGCCCTCGCGTGGATCGGTCAAGGTGCCATCGAGGTCGAACAAAACAGTTTGGTAATGCATGTTGAATCCTGAATAAGGGCGCAGGGTCAGAGCTGGTCGTAGCCTTCGGCCAAGTGCAAATTCTTGAGCTTCACGTAGTTCGCCGCGCTGTAGGTGAAAAAGGCTCTTTCTTTGTCAGTCAGCGGCCGGACCTGTTTCACCGGGCTGCCCACATAAAGAAAGCCTCTTTCCAGGCGTTTGCCCGGGGGTACCAGGCTGCCAGCACCGATAATCACGTCGTCCTCGACCACCGCACCGTCCATGACGATGCTGCCCATGCCGATCAGAATCCGACTGCCCACGGTGCAGCCGTGGAGCATGACTTTATGCGCGATGGTCACATCATCGCCAATCAGCAACGGAAAGCCATCGGGATTGAACGGCCCGGCGTGGGTGATGTGCAGCACACAGCCGTCCTGCACGCTGGTCCGCGCACCGATACGGATACGGTGCATATCGCCACGAATCACCGTCAGCGGCCAGACCGAGCTGTCTTCGCCGATTTCAACGTCGCCGATCACCACCGCCGAACCGTCGACAAAGGCGCCTTTGCCCAGTAGCGGCGTGTGGTTCTGATACTTGCGAAGGGTCACGATAGGCTCTCTCTCTTTTGCTGATAGCTGCGGTGAGCGTCGATTGTAATTAAGATGGCGCAATGTTTCTTCCAGCCAAGGTGCCAACCGTGAGCGTGAACAACCCTCTTTTGCAGTCCTACGACCTGCCGCCGTTCTCGGCGATCCGTGCCGAACACGTGCAACCGGCCATTGACCAGATCCTGGCTGACAACCGTACCGCCATTATCGAGATCCTCAAAACCCAGGGCAAACAACCGACCTGGGCCGGCCTGGTGCTGGCGATGGACGAACTGAATGATCGACTGGGCGCCGCCTGGAGCCCGGTCAGCCACCTGAATGCCGTGTGCAACAGCGCCGAACTGCGCGAAGCCTACGAATCCTGCCTGCCGGCCTTGAGCGCCTATTCCACCGAACTGGGGCAGAACCGCGAGTTGTTCGAAGCATTCGAAGCGCTGGCTAACAGCCCCGAAGCGGCCGGTTTCGACGTGGCGCAGAAAACTATCCTGGAACACTCCCTGCGAGACTTCCGTCTGTCGGGTATCGACCTGCCGGACGCCGAACAGAAGCGCTACGCCGAAGTGCAAAGCAAGTTGTCGGAGCTGGGCAGTCGCTTCTCCAACCAGCTGCTTGACGCGACTCAAGCCTGGACCAAGCACGTGACGGATGAAGCCGCCCTCGCCGGTCTGACCGATTCGGCCAAGGCGCAAATGGCCGCAGCTGCGCAGGCCAAAGGCCTTGAAGGCTTCCTGATCACCCTGGAATTCCCGAGCTACTACGCGGTGATGACCTACGCCCAGAACCGCACTCTGCGCGAAGAAGTCTACGCCGCCTACTGCACCCGTGCGTCGGACCAAGGCCCGAATGCCGGTCAGAACGATAACGGCCCGGTGATGGAAGAAATCCTCGACCTGCGTCAGGAACTGGCCAAGCTGCTCGGTTTCGCCAGCTTCTCGGAGCTGAGCCTGGCCACCAAAATGGCCGAATCCAGCGATCAGGTGCTGAGTTTCCTGCGCGATCTGGCCAAACGCAGCAAGCCGTTCGCCGTCCGGGATCTGGAACAGCTCAAGGCTTACGCCGCCGAACAAGGCTGCCCGGACCTGCAAAGCTGGGACAGCGGTTTCTACGGTGAAAAGCTTCGCGAGCAGCGCTACAGCGTGGCCCAGGAAGCCCTTCGTGCTTACTTCCCGATCGATAAAGTGCTGGGCGGTCTGTTCGCTATCGTTCAGCGCCTGTACGGTATCGAAATCGCCGAACTGAAAGGCTTCGACACCTGGCACCCGGATGTTCGCCTGTTCGAAATCAAGGAAAACGGCCAGCACGTCGGCCGCTTCTTCTTCGACCTCTACGCCCGCGCCAACAAGCGTGGCGGTGCCTGGATGGATGGCGCCCGTGACCGTCGCCGCACGATCAGCGGCGTATTGCAAAGTCCGGTGGCGAACCTGGTATGCAACTTCACCCCGGCCGACAGCGGCAAACCGGCCCTGCTGACCCACGATGAAGTGACCACCCTGTTCCACGAATTCGGTCACGGCCTACATCACCTGTTGACCCGCGTTGAACACGCCGGCGTATCCGGCATCAACGGCGTGGCCTGGGATGCGGTCGAGCTGCCAAGCCAGTTCATGGAGAACTGGTGCTGGGAGCCGGAAGGTCTGGCGCTGATTTCCGGTCACTACGAAACCGGCGAACCGCTGCCTCAGGACCTGCTGGAGAAAATGCTCGCGGCGAAGAACTTCCAGTCCGGTCTGATGATGGTCCGTCAGTTGGAGTTCTCGCTGTTCGACTTCGACCTGCACGCCACCCACGGTGACGGCCGTAGCGTGGCGCAGGTACTTGAAGGTGTGCGCGACGAGGTCTCGGTGATGCGTCCACCGGCCTACAACCGCTTCCCTAACAGCTTCGCCCACATCTTCGCCGGCGGTTACGCGGCGGGTTACTACAGCTACAAATGGGCTGAAGTGCTGTCGGCCGATGCCTTCTCGAAGTTCGAAGAAGACGGCGTGCTCAACGCCGAGACCGGTCGTGCGTTCCGCGAAGCCATCCTGGCGCGCGGTGGCTCCCAGGAACCGATGGTGCTGTTCGTCGACTTCCGCGGACGCCCGCCGTCGATTGACGCACTCTTGCGCCACAGCGGCCTGAGTGAGGTCGCGGCAGCATGAGCGAGGGCCCTGTGATCACGAAAAAGCGCTTTATCGCCGGGGCAGTCTGCCCGGCCTGCAGCGAGCCGGACAAATTGATGATGTGGAACGAAGACGAGGTCCCGCATCGTGAGTGCGTGGCCTGCGGTTATTCGGACACGCTGAATGAACAAGGCCTGTCCGTACCCAAGGAATTGGGCACGCGGGTCAACACCTCGGCGCTGAAAGTGCCGGACGCCAAGGTTCAGGCTGTGCAGTTTTTCCCGAACCCGAAGCTGAAGAAAAAGCCTGACGAGCAACACTGAGTCACCGCCACCTCCACACCTTGCGGTGCGGAGGTGGTAACTATCTACCACCTTTCCCCTGCGCTTCCTTTATAGGCTGACCACATTCAGCCTCTGCTCAAGGAAGACGCCATGCCCGACACCAACCCGCTTTTGCAGGCATGGGACCTGCCGCCCTGGTCGGAGGTCCGCACCGAACACCTCGTGCCGGCAATCACAGCCATCATTACCGACAACCGGCAGGTCATTGCCGAAACCATCACCAGCCAATCCGTATTCCCCAATTGGGATGACCTGGTTCTGGCCATCGATGAAATCGATGCGCGCCTGAGCGAGGCTTTGGGCATCATCCAGATCCTGTCGATGGCGAAACACAACGACACCGCCTGGAACACGGCAGCGGCTGTATGCAGCGACGCCGGGGCGCAATACCGATCCGAAAGAATGAGCAATCGTCCGTTGTTTGATGCATACCAGCGATTGGCGAACAGTTCGATCGCCCTCAACTTCGATGAACCGCGCAAGGCAGCGCTGGCCAAGATTCTGCGCAAGTTTCAATTGTCGGGAATCGACTTGTCCCTGACGCAACGGGAAACGCTGGCCCGATTGAACCTCGACATCGATCGGCTCGAAGAGCTGTTTCTCATCCATCTGAAAAGCGCCAATGCTGCATGGACCAAGCACGTCGATGACGTTGCGGTACTGGAAGGTTTATACCCCACCGTAAAAAATCGTCTGAGGCACCTGGCCACAGAAGCAGGACATGAGGGCTGGCTGATTCCCCTGGATGAAAACACCTACCAGCAAATCATGAGGTACGCCGAAAATCGGGCATTGCGAGAAGAATATTTCGTGGCGTACTCCACGCGCGCGTCCGATCAAGGCCCGCATGCCGACGAGTTCGATAATGATCCTGTACTGACGTTGCTGCTTTCGCTGCGCCACCAGAAAGCCGAACTGCTAGGTTTCGATAATTTCGCGCAACTGCGTCTGGCCACCGCAGCGGCCGAGTCCACCGATCAAGTTCGTCGTTTCCTGCGTCGGCAAGTGACAGTGAACACACCGCCCCTTGCACGGGATTCAAAGGAGCTACAAGCGTTTGCGCTCGAACGGGGCATCCCGGAAGTACACGCCTGGGATCACGAATTTCTCGCTGAACAACTGCGCCACCATCGTTTCCCTGAAGCCCTGGAGAATCTGCGCGACTATTTTCCCCTGGACGGCACCTTGCGACGACTCTGCCTGTTCTGCGAACGCCTGTTCGGGATCCGGATCCTCGAGCAGGCTGAATTCAGTCGCTGGCATAACGACGTGCGCCTGTTTGAGGTCAGCGAGCATGGTCAGACCATCGGGCATATTTATCTTGACCCGTTCCACCGCAAAGAAGCTCCGGATTACGCCTGGACCGGCACGCTGCGAAACCGGCGAAGAAACGCAGAGGGCCGGGTAGTGCTACCGATTGCTGATCTTCACTGTAACTTCACGCCTGGGGTCGACGACCATCCGTGCTTGCTTGAGCACGAGGATCTTCGAGTGCTTTTTCATGAATTCGGTCATTGCCTGCAACACGTGCTGACGAGTTCGCCGCATCACAACCTTTCCGGCATTTCCCAACTGGGGCGCGATACGGCGGAGTTCGCAGGGCAAGTATTCGAGCAGTGGTGCCTGTCACGGGAGTTTCTATTATGGCTGGGTGCCCACCACCAAAGCGGTGAACGCTTGACCGAGGCGCGGGTAGACGCGGCACTGGCAGCCCTCGAAACCCAGACCAGTCGACAAGCTGCACTCTTGCTGATGGGTGCAATGTTCGATTTCGAAGTGCACCACAGCCAAGGCGATGGTCGTAGCACCCAGCAAGTATTCGAAGACGTTCAGCGGGAGGTTCCCCACGTGAAACTGCCATCTTATTGTCGGTTCGCAAACAGCTTTGACTACATGGTGACCGGTTACGCAGCCTCCGTTTACGCCTACACGTGGTCAGGCGTACTGGCCATCGAAGCCTTCAAGCGATTCCGTCAGGATTGGGTCTTCAATGTGCGAACAGGGCGAGCCTTCCGCGAGGCGTTTTTTTCTCCGGGCGATTCGCGCTCGTTGCTGAGCGCCCTGGAAGCGTTTCTTGAACGGCCGATCGCCGAAGATCTGTTCGCGCTTTCGTCAGAGGCCGTTGCCGGCTGACGTAACGGTTTATTCGACGTGGGCCGATTTGAACCAGCTCTTCATCGAACAACTGGCGAACGGACTCGTGCTGCAATCGCCGTTGGCCAACGCGGTGCGGAGCTTGTCGACATCGACCTGCATCATGTAACGGATGCCGTCCTTGAAATGAGTGCTGTCACCAAAGCCGCCCTGGGTCATTTCGTTCAGGGCGTCTTCCTTGCTCCAGCCCTGCACCACGACCCGGTACATGGCCGCCATCAGGCCAGTGCGGTCCGAACCATGTTTGCAGTGCATCAGCACCGGCCCCTTGGTTTCGGCGGTCTGGATCGTTCTAAGGGCTTTGAGTACATCCGCGTCATCCACACGGTTGGTGCGATAGGGCAACTGTACTTGTGCGATACCTGGCGTCGACAACCAGCTTGAATCCGACTCGGGCAGGAACGTAATAACCGTCCCGACCTTGAGCTTCTCCAGTAACGGCACCGCACCGCTGTCGGGCAATGCACTGCGATAAAGCGTCGGGGACATTTTGAAGAGGTTGTACTGCACCTCGACCGATTGAGCCCACTCCGCAGGTCGGGGCAATGCACTGTCGTCGGCAAGGGCCAGCGGCAGGTTTAAAAGTGCGGCCAGGGACAGGCAAATCGCTGGGAAACAACGCAGTAGAGACATGCTCGGGGTGACCGTTCAGGAAGAGTCGGGAAGATGACGCCGAGCTTCGACCCCGAGGGGTCAAAGGCCTGTGACCCCTCTGTCAAAGAATCGTGAATCAGCCGATTGCTTTCGTCGCAAAACCGAGGTTTTTTAGCTGAATCGGTTCATCTTGATGCTTAGCCTGCTACCATTTGTTACCCCATATTACCGATGCGCCCTATTGCTCCCCGTTTGCTGGCGTTCTGCATCGGTGTCAAAACGAAAAGTCGTCCTGTGAGACGGCTGAAAAACCGCTAATGCCTGATGAGGTGCCCTCCCTATGTCCGATCAAGATCGAGACAACCCGCGGCGTGAATTTTTGCGCAAATCCCTGACCTTGATCCCGGTGGTCACCATTGCCAGCACCGGTCTGGGCAGCACGGTCCTGATGGCCGCGCCCGAAGCAGCCCCGGCCAGTTCCGGCAAAGCGCCGGTCAGCACCAGCACCTATGAACCAAGCTACTTCACCGCCGAAGAGTGGACGTTCATCCAGGCGGCTGTCGCCCAGCTGATTCCAAGCGATGCCCAAGGGCCAGGCGCCCTGGAAGCGGGTGTGCCCGAATACATCGACCGCCAGATGAACACGCCTTACGCGGCCGGCGCGCTGTGGTTCATGCAGGGACCGTTCAACGCAGACGCCGCTCCAGAAATGGGCTGGCAGAGCAAATTGGTGCCCAAAGAGATTTATCGCCTGGGCATCGCCGCTACGGATGCTTGGTCGAAAACGTTCAACGGTAAAGTATTTGCTGAGCAAGACAGCGCTACCCGAGACAATTTACTCAAGCAACTCGAGGCCGGAAAACCTCAGTTCGACAGTGTTCCAGCGAAGATTTTCTTCAACCTGCTGCTGCAAAACACCAAAGAAGGGTTCTTCTGCGACCCGATTCATGGCGGCAATAAAGGGATGGTCGGCTGGACCATGATCGGCTTCCCAGGCGCCCGCGCCGATTTCATGGATTGGGTGGAACGCAACGAGCAATACCCCTTCCCGGCAGTTTCGATTCGCGGCGAGAGGGCGTAAGCATGGCAACGGTAATGAAGAAGGTCGACGCAGTGATCGTCGGTTTTGGCTGGACGGGCGCGATCATGGCCAAGGAGCTGACAGAAGCCGGCCTGAATGTGCTGGCGCTGGAGCGCGGGCCGATGCAGGACACCTATCCCGACGGCAATTACCCACAGGTGATCGACGAACTCACCTACAGCGTGCGGAAAAAACTCTTCCAGGACATTTCCAAGGAGACCGTGACCATTCGCCATAGCGTGAATGACATCGCGCTGCCGAACCGCCAACTGGGCGCCTTCCTGCCCGGCAATGGTGTTGGCGGCGCCGGTTTGCACTGGTCCGGCGTGCATTTTCGGGTCGACCCGATCGAGTTGCGCATGCGCAGCCACTACGAAGAACGCTACGGCAAAAGCTTCATCCCCAAGGACATGACCATCCAGGACTTCGGCGTCAGCTATGAAGAGCTGGAACCGTTTTTCGATTACGCCGAGAAGGTCTTCGGCACGTCGGGTCAGGCCTGGACGGTGAAGGGTCAGTTGGTCGGCGAAGGCAAGGGCGGCAACCCGTACGCGCCGGATCGTTCAAATCATTTCCCGCTGGAATCGCAGAAGAACACTGTTTCCGCACAGCTGTTTCAGAAAGCGGCCACCGCCGTGGGTTACAAACCCTACAACCTGCCCTCTGCCAATACGTCAGGCCCTTACACCAACCCCTACGGCGCACAGATGGGCCCGTGCAACTTCTGCGGTTTTTGCAGCGGCTATGTCTGCTACATGTATTCCAAGGCATCGCCGAACGTAAACATTCTGCCGGCGCTCAAACCGCTGCCCAACTTCGAGCTGCGGCCCAACTCCCACGTACTGCGGGTCAATCTCGACAGCACCAAGAGCAAGGCGACAGGCGTGACCTACATTGACGGCCAGGGCCGGGAAATCGAGCAGCCGGCAGATCTGGTGATCCTCGGTGCCTTCCAGTTCCACAATGTGCGGCTGATGTTGCTGTCGGGTATCGGCAAGCCGTATGACCCGATCAGCGGCGAAGGCGTGGTCGGCAAGAACTTCGCCTACCAGAACATGGCCACCATCAAGGCCTACTTCGACAAAGACACCCACACCAATAACTTTATTGGTGCCGGCGGTAACGGCGTGGCGGTGGACGACTTCAACGCCGACAACTTCGATCACGGCCCCCATGGCTTCGTCGGCGGCTCGCCGATGTGGGTCAACCAGGCCGGCAGCCGACCGATCGCAGGCACCTCCAACCCGCCGGGCACCCCGGCCTGGGGCAGTGTCTGGAAACGTGCCACCGCCGATTACTACACCCATCAAGTGTCGATGGATGCCCACGGCGCGCATCAATCCTACCGTGGCAACTACCTCGATCTGGACCCGGTGTACCGCGATGCCTACGGCTTGCCGCTGTTGCGGATGACCTTCGACTGGCAGGAAAACGACATCAAGATGAACCGCTTCATGGTCGAGAAAATGGGCAAGATCGCCGAAGCGATGGGCCCTAAAGCCATCGCCGTGATCGGCAAGAAGGTCGGCGATCACTTCAACACCGCGTCTTACCAGACCACCCACCTCAACGGTGGCGCGATCATGGGCACCCATCCGAAAACCAGCGCCCTGAACCGTTACTTGCAGAGCTGGGACGTACACAACGTTTTCGTCCCCGGAGCGTCAGCTTTCCCACAAGGCCTGGGCTACAACCCTACCGGCCTGGTGGCAGCGTTGACCTACTGGTCGGCCCGGGCGATCCGCGAGCAATACCTGAAAAACCCCGGCCCGCTGGTTCAGGCTTAAGGAGCGATGACCATGAAAGCACTTGTTATCGCAACCCTGGCGCTGCTCGGTTGTGGTTCGATCAACGCCGCAGAAATTGATCAAAACCTGATCAAACAAGGCGAATACCTCGCCCGCGCGGGTGACTGCGTGGCCTGCCACACCGCCAAGGACGGTAAGCCGTTCGCCGGTGGCTTGCCGATGGAAACGCCGATCGGGACGATCTACTCCACCAATATCACGCCGGATAAAACCGGGCTGGGCGACTACAGCTTCGAAGAATTCGACAAGGCTGTGCGCCACGGTGTCGCCAAAAACGGCAGCACTTTGTACCCGGCGATGCCGTATCCGTCCTACGCCAGCGTCAACCAAACCGACATGCAAGCCTTGTACGCCTACTTCATGCATGGCGTGGCGCCGGTCGCTCAGGAGAATAAGGCCAGCGACATTCCCTGGCCTTTGAGCATGCGCTGGCCGCTTGCGGGCTGGCGCTGGATGTTTGCCCCGGCCGTGGCGGACTACAAAGCGGCACCCGGCGAAAATGCCGTGGTCAGCCGCGGGGCTTATCTGGTTGAAGGCCTCGGACATTGCGGCGCGTGCCATACGCCGCGTGCCCTGACCATGCAGGAAAAAGCTCTGAATGCAGGTGAAGGCAGCGCCTTTCTGTCAGGCAGTGCGCCGCTTGAAGGCTGGATCGCGAAAAGTCTGCGCGGCGATCACAAAGACGGCCTCGGCAACTGGAGCGAAGAACAACTGGTGCAGTTCCTCAAGACCGGTCGCAGTGATCGCAGCGCAGTGTTTGGTGGCATGAGTGATGTGGTGACGCACAGCATGCAATACATGACCGACAACGATCTGACCGCGATTGCCCGTTACCTCAAGTCCTTGCCGGCCAATGATCCCGACGATCAGCCGCACCAGTACGACAAACAGGTCGCACAGGCGCTGTGGAACGGCGACGACAGCAAGCCCGGCGCTTCGGTGTACATCGACAACTGCGCGGCCTGTCACCGTACCGATGGCCATGGCTACACCAAAGTGTTCCCGGCGCTGGCGGGCAACCCGGTGTTGCAGTCGGAGGATCCGACGTCGCTGATTCACATCGTGCTCAAGGGCGGCACGTTGCCTGCGACCCACATGGCGCCTTCGACCTTCACGATGCCGGGGTTCGCCTGGCGCCTGTCGGATCAGGAAGTGGCGGATGTGGTGAGTTTCATCCGTAGCAGCTGGGGCAACGGCGGCTCACCGGTCAAGGCGAGCGAAGTGGCGAACCTGCGCACGGATGATATGAAGACCACGTCGAGCGACGATCTGGGGCAAGTCACCCAGAAGAACTGACTGCCCAGCGGCACTAGCCATATGAACAACGCCTCTATACTGTATATAAAAACAGTACAGAGGCGTTTTCATGTCCACCCCTCTTCCCCCGCGCGGCCGCGGCACCGCGACCAACCCGCACAACCGCTTCGCGCCTAACCGTTCGGTGGCCGAGGATGACGGCTGGTATCAGGAAGCGCCGATCACCCAAGGCACCGAGGTGCGCATCGAAACGGCGAAAACCATCATCACTCGCAACAACTCGCCGGACTTGCCCTTCGATCGTTCGATCAATCCCTATCGCGGCTGCGAGCACGGCTGCATCTATTGCTACGCGCGGCCAAGCCACGCTTATTGGGACATGTCGCCAGGGCTGGATTTCGAAACCAAACTGATCGCCAAGACCAACGCCGCCGATGTGCTGGAAGAACAACTGTCCAAGCGCGGCTATCAATGTGCGCCGATCAATCTGGGCTCCAATACGGACCCTTATCAGCCGATCGAACGCGAACACAAAATCACCCGCAAAACCCTCGAAGTGCTGCTGCGCTATCGCCATCCCGTGACCATCATTACCAAGGGCTCGCTGATTCTTCGGGATCTGGACCTGCTGGTCGAACTCGCCGAGCAAAGGCTGGTGGCGGTGATGATCAGCCTAACCACCCTGGACGACGAGCTCAAACGCATCCTCGAACCGCGCGCCGCTGCACCCAAGGCTCGGTTGCGGGCGATCCGCGTGATGCGTGAGGCGGGAATTCCGGTGGGCGTTCTGTGCTCGCCGATGATTCCGATGATCAACGACAGCGAACTCGAAAGCCTGCTCACCGAAGCTCATGCCGCGGGGGCGCAAAGTGCGGCCTACATGATGCTGCGCCTGCCGCTGGAAGTGGCGCCGCTGTTCGAAGAATGGCTGGCGGCCCACTATCCTCAGCGTGCCGCTCATGTGTTGAGCCTGATTCGTCAGAGCCGTGGTGGCGAACTCTACGACAGTCGCTTCGGTGCCAGGATGCGTGGCGAAGGGCCGTTTGCCGATCTGCTGGCGCAACGCTTTGCCAAAACCATCAAACGTCTGGGGCTCAATCGTCGGGAAGGTTTCAATCTGGACTGCGAAGCCTTCTGTCCGCCGGGTCGCCAGATGTCGTTGATTTGAGGACAATTGGCCTATGGTTGAGTAGTGTGAATGCACTGTGCCACTACGCCGGTCACGTTTTTTGTGACCTGTAACACACGTTCTAGAGCGTTTTATTCAGTTTGAGTTAAGTTTCGGCCGCTACCTTGTTCATCGAGTGACTGATGGGTCGATATTCTCGACCTGGATGTTTTTTAAACAGCCACTGGCTTCACACCGGACAATACGGGAAAATTCCCTGACTCCGCCAAAGAGGATGAATCATGAGTGACAAGGATAAACAGCCGTTGGCTGCGTCGGCTTCAGCCCAACCGGAGGCGGAAACCGCCGATGCAGCGCTGCAGCATATCGTTGACGGCTTTTTGCATTTTCATCACGAAGTTTTTCCACAGCAGGAAGAACTCTTCAAAAAACTCGCCACGGCCCAGAGCCCCAGAGCGATGTTCATCGCCTGCGCCGATTCGCGCATCGTTCCTGAGCTGATCACCCAAAGCTCCCCCGGCGATCTGTTCGTGACCCGTAACGTCGGCAACGTGGTGCCGCCTTATGGGCAAATGAACGGTGGTGTTTCCACGGCAATCGAATACGCCGTTCTGGCCCTCGGCGTGCAGCACATCATCATTTGCGGGCACTCTGACTGTGGCGCGATGCGCGCAGTGCTCAACCCGCAAAGCCTGGAAAAAATGCCAACGGTCAAAGCCTGGTTGCGTCATGCCGAAGTGGCAAAAACCATGGTCCAGGAAAACTGTCATTGCGCCGACGAAAACGAAAGCATGCACGTCCTCACCGAGGAGAATGTGATCGCTCAGCTGCAACATTTGCGCACGCACCCGTCGGTAGCCTCGCGCATGGCCAATGGTCAGCTGTTTATCCATGGTTGGATCTACAACATCGAAACCAGCGAAATCAGAGCTTACGACGCGGACAAGGGTTGTTTCCTGCCGCTCGATGGTAGCCATCCGATTCCGGTGGCGACGCCTAAAGCGCGCTTTTAGATCCTCCTAAATCCCCGTGTGGTTTAGCCGAGGCTGCCGATTGAGCAGCCTGGCTTTGCCATGCCTGAAGAAAACTTCGGGAGAATTCCTATGCGTGCTGCGCAACTCAAAGCTGTTCTGCCACGGGAGCTGCTGGCGTCCGTGGTTGTGTTTCTCGTCGCCCTGCCCTTATGCATGGGCATCGCCATCGCCTCAGGGCTGCCGCCGTCCAAAGGCTTGATCACCGGGATCATCGGTGGCTTGGTGGTGGGCTGGATTGCCGGTTCGCCACTGCAAGTCAGCGGCCCGGCGGCCGGTTTGGCTGTTCTGGTGTTCGAACTGGTGCGCCAGCACGGTATCGACATGCTCGGCCCCATCCTGCTGCTGGCCGGTTTTCTGCAGCTGGTGGCCGGGCGTTTGAAACTCGGCTGCTGGTTCCGGGTGACGGCGCCGGCGGTGGTCTACGGCATGCTCGCCGGGATTGGTGTACTGATCGTGTTGTCACAGGTGCATGTGATGCTCGACGCCGTGCCCAAGCCTTCCGGGCTGGATAACCTGGCCGCCTTCCCGGCTGCCGTCATGCAGGCCTTGCCCTCCTTCGGTTGGCAAGCCGGGTTGCTCGGACTGTCGACGATTGCGGTGATGTGGTTGTGGGAGAAATTCCGCCCCCATTCCCTGCGCTTCATTCCCGGCGCACTGCTTGGGGTAGGCCTGGCGACCGTCGCCAGCCTGGTGCTCGCGTTGCAGGTCAAACGAGTGGAAGTCCCGGCCAACCTGGCGGAAGCCATCGACTGGCTGAAACCCGCAGATTTACTCAACCTGGCTGACCCGACGCTGCTCATTGCCGCCTTTGCCGTGGCGTTTATCGCCAGCGCCGAAACCCTGCTCTCGGCCGCCGCGGTGGACCGCATGCACAGCGGCCAGCGCTCAGACTTCGACCGGGAATTGTCGGCTCAAGGCGTAGGCAACATGCTTTGCGGTTTACTCGGCGCGCTACCAATGACCGGCGTGATCGTGCGCAGCTCGGCCAACGTCCAGGCCGGCGCCACCACGCGGCTGTCGGCGATCTTCCATGGCCTGTGGTTACTGGCTTTCGTGTTGCTGCTGTCCAGCGTGCTGCAAAGCATTCCGGTGGCGAGCCTGGCGGGCGTTCTGGTTTACACCGGTTTCAAACTGGTCGACCTCAAGGCCTTTCGCGGTCTGGGTCGTTATGGCCGGATGCCGATGTTCACCTACGCGGCAACTGCCCTGGCGATCATCTTCACCGACCTGCTGACCGGCGTGCTGATCGGCTTCGGCCTGACCCTGGCCAAACTGGCCTGGAAGGCTTCGCGGCTGAAAATAAGCCTGATCGATCTGCCTAAGGACGGCGAAATGGAACTGCGATTGATAGGTGCAGCGACCTTTCTCAAAGTGCCGGCGCTGACCCAGGTGCTGGGGACTATTCCGGCAGGCGCGACGGTGCATGTGCCGCTCAATAACCTGAGCTACATCGATCACTCGTGTCTGGAGTTGCTGGAGGAATGGGGTCGGGCCAATGCGGCCAAGGGATCAAAACTGTTGATTGAAGCGCGGGGGTTGAAGCGCAGGCTGGAAGGGCGATTGCGGACCACGACGGGCGTCGGCTCCGCAGCCGCTTAAAAAAAATCGCAGCCAATAGGCTGCGATTTTTTATGGGCAACGAATCAAGCCGCTGGCTGATCCAGCTCAAGGCCTACGCCCAGTTGGCGCGACAGGCACGGCCAGCGCTTCCACGCAGCGCCGGTGTCCGGGCTGTTGAGTTTCTCGCGGTAGGCTTCCACTGATTCCAGCGCAAAGCTGTCTTCGTTGAGCATCTCGTCCACGGCGTGATGCACCGCCTCATCCAGTTGATTGGCAAACTCCTCGCCGATCAGTTGGTGGGCAATCAGGTTGGCAACAGTCATGTCCAAGGGGATCAGTGGCTGGCCAAAATGCTTGATGTACAGGTCATTGACCTCTTCGACCAGGCGGTGCGCCAGATAGGCTTCGTCCAGCAGGCTGTCCAGACCGACGTGACCGACCATGATCGCCGGCGGCTGGAGGAAGAACTGCTCGGCGATGGTCAGCACCGGTTTGATCTGTGATTCGATACCCGCTTCCCTGGCGACTTCATTGGCTGCGTCCAGCAGGTCCGGCACTTGCTCTATATACGCGGCCACAAAACGCGTCATCACGCCGTTGGCGTCGACATCCGGCAATTGGATGGCGGAGTGAAGGTGTGGCAGTTGGGTTTCCAGCTGACGAGTCAGCAGGCCGGTTTCGGCTTCGTGTTGTTGGGCTTTTTGGATCTGCTCGCGCAATGCGGCGGTGTTCATGAAAACTCCAGGAAACAAAGGCAATGAAATAGGGAAGACATAACTTAGCTGGCATACGAAAAATGCTAAGACGCATTTGTCATAATTGTTTCATCCTTGAGACATCAAAGTTATATCGGTTTGCCACCACTCGTCTGCATCCTTCTCCATTCATGCCCTGGAACGCAAGTCCCAGCTGTTTCAGATCATTTACGCCATCACGTTGCGAGGTGGCAGTCGCTGTCTATACTCGGGTGGGAATGGAGTTAGCTGATGACACCCGACTGCACACGCAGCAAGGCTCGGCGATTCAAGTTCGTAGTCTGAAATAGCCGCTCCCTTGCCGCAGGTGAAAGCCGGCGGGATAAAAAGAACGATAAGGGGAACCCGCAATGATGCGACATCCACACGTCTGGATGGGCCTCCTGTTGTGGTCGATTTTCAGTCAGGCACAAGCGGCCTGGACTGTGAATATGGCGCCTGGAGCGACTGAAATCAGTCACGCAGTATTTGACCTGCACATGACCATTTTCTGGATCTGTGTAGTGATCGGCATCATCGTCTTCGGCGCCATGTTCTGGTCGATGATTCTCCACCGCCGCTCGACCGGGCAGGTGGCCGCAAAATTTCATGAAAGCACCACCGTTGAAATCCTCTGGACCATCGTGCCCTTCCTGATCCTGGTGGCCATGGCGGTCCCCGCGACCGCAACCCTGATCAAGATGTACGACGCCAGTGAGCCGGATATCGATATCCAGGTCACCGGCTATCAGTGGAAGTGGCACTACAAATACCTGGGCCAGGACGTTGAGTTCTTCAGCAACCTGACCACCCCCGCCGATCAGATCCACAACAAGGAAGCCAAGAGCGAGCACTACTTGCTTGAGGTCGACAAGCCTTTGGTGCTGCCGATCGGCGCCAAGGTGCGCTTCCTGGTGACCTCCGCCGACGTCATCCATTCCTGGTGGGTGCCGGCCTTTGCGGTCAAGCGCGATGCGATTCCGGGGTTCGTCAACGAAGCCTGGACCCGGATCGACAAGCCCGGCATCTACCGCGGTCAATGCGCCGAATTGTGCGGCAAGGACCACGGCTTCATGCCCATCGTGGTCGAGGTCAAGGAAAAGGCCGATTACGAAAAATGGCTGGGCGAGCGCAAGGCTGAAGCCCTGCAGCTCAAAGAGCTGACCAGCAAGGAATGGACCCTCGACGAGCTCAAAGAGCGCGGCGACAAGATTTATCACACCACCTGCGTTGCCTGTCACCAGGCCGAAGGTCAGGGCCTGCCGCCGATGTTCCCGGCGCTCAAGGGCTCGAAAATCGCTACCGGACCGAAAGAAGGTCACCTGAGCCTTGTCTTCCACGGCAAGCCCGGCACCGCCATGGCGGCGTTCGGCAAGCAGCTCTCGGAAGTCGATATCGCAGCGGTCGTGACCTACGAACGTAACGCCTGGGGCAACAACAAGGGCGACATGGTCACCCCTAAAGAAGTGCTGGAGCTGAAACAGGCGGAAAGCAAATGACCCGGTCTATTGCGCACGTAAGGAACCAGTCGGGGCATCACGCCCCGGCCTGCCCAGCCCATCTGTTTGCAGGAGACAGGACATGACTGCTGTAGTCGATGACCATGTTCATACCGGCACCGCCCACGCCCACGGCCCCGCCAAAGGCTTGATGCGCTGGGTGCTGACCACCAACCACAAGGATATCGGCACGCTGTACCTGTGGTTCGCATTCTCCATGTTCTTGCTCGGCGGCTCGTTCGCGATGGTGATTCGCGCCGAGTTGTTTCAACCGGGACTGCAAATCGTCCAGCCCGAGTTCTTCAACCAGATGACCACCATGCACGGTCTGGTGATGGTCTTCGGTGCAGTGATGCCAGCCTTCGTCGGCCTCGCCAACTGGATGATCCCGTTGATGATCGGCGCGCCGGACATGGCCCTGCCACGGATGAACAACTTCAGCTTCTGGCTATTGCCGGCGGCGTTCATCCTGCTGGTATCGACCCTGTTCACCCCCGGCGGTGGACCGAACTTCGGCTGGACGTTCTACGCCCCGCTGTCGACGACCTACGCACCGGAAAGCGTGACCTTCTTCATCTTCGCCATCCACTTGATGGGGATCAGTTCGATCATGGGTGCGATCAACGTGATCGCCACCATCCTCAACCTGCGCGCCCCCGGCATGACGTTGATGAAAATGCCGCTGTTCGTCTGGACCTGGCTGATTACCGCGTTCCTGCTGATCGCGGTGATGCCGGTACTGGCCGGCTGCGTGACGATGATGCTGATGGACATCCACTTCGGCACCAGCTTCTTCAGTGCCGCCGGTGGCGGTGACCCGGTGTTGTTCCAGCACGTGTTCTGGTTCTTCGGTCACCCCGAGGTGTACATCATGATCCTCCCGGCCTTCGGTGCCGTCAGCTCGATCATTCCGGCCTTCTCACGCAAGCCGCTGTTTGGCTACACCTCGATGGTCTATGCGACGGCGAGTATCGCGTTCCTGTCGTTCATCGTCTGGGCGCACCACATGTTCGTGGTCGGCATTCCGTTGGTGGGCGAGTTGTTCTTCATGTACGCCACGCTGCTGATCGCGGTGCCGACCGGCGTGAAGGTGTTCAACTGGGCCAGCACCATGTGGCAAGGCTCGCTGACCTTCGAGACACCGATGCTGTTTGCGGTGGCGTTCGTGATCCTGTTTTCCATCGGCGGTTTCTCCGGGTTGATGCTGGCCATCGCCCCGGCGGACTTCCAGTACCAGGACACCTACTTTGTGGTCGCCCACTTCCATTACGTATTGGTACCGGGGGCGATCTTCGGGATCTTCGCCTCGGCCTACTACTGGATGCCGAAATGGACCGGCCACATGTACGACGAAACCCTCGGCAAGCTGCACTTCTGGCTCTCGTTCATCGGCATGAACATGGCGTTCTTCCCGATGCACTTTGTGGGGCTGGCGGGCATGCCGCGGCGGATTCCCGACTACAACCTGCAGTTCGCCGACTTCAACATGGTGTCGTCGATCGGTGCGTTCATGTTCGGTGCCACGCAGATCTTCTTCCTGTTCATCGTGATCAAGACCATCCGTGGTGGCCCCCCAGCACCGGCCAAACCGTGGGATGGGGCCGAAGGCCTGGAATGGAGCATCCCGTCACCGGCGCCGTATCACACCTTCACCACGCCGCCGGAAGTGAAATGAACGCTGTAGCCCTCGAGGCCCGCCACCATGGCTGATTCCATCTCGCTGAAGAAGCTGGTCACGCGCCTGCTGCTGGTGGTGGTGGCAATGTTTGTCTTCGGGTTTGCCCTGGTGCCGATCTACGACGTGATGTGCAAGGCGTTCGGCATCAACGGCAAGACCGGCGGGCAGTATGAGGGCGAACAAACGGTCGACACCTCGCGGCAGGTTCGCGTGCAGTTTCTGTCGACCAATTCCGCCGACATGTCGTGGGACTTTTATCCCAAGGGCGATGAACTGGTGGCGAATCCGGGCGCGGTGAACGAGATGATTTTCATCGCGCACAACCCGACCGACAAACCGATGAGCGCGCAAGCAGTTCCGAGCATCGCGCCCAGCGCCGCGGCGGCGTACTTCCACAAGACCGAATGTTTCTGCTTTACCCAGCAAGTGCTGCAGCCCGGTCAACGGATCGAGATGCCGGTACGTTTCATCGTTGACCGTGACATGCCCAAGGATGTGAAGCACCTGACGCTTTCCTACACGCTGTTCGATATCACCGCACGTCATCCACCCGCAGCTGTTGCTGCAAACACCGGTGGCTAGGCGTTAAAGCGTGCCCGATAAGGAGAACAATAAATGGCAACTCATGAACATTATTACGTTCCGGCACAGAGCAAATGGCCGATCATTGCCACGGTCGGTATGTTCGTCACCGTGTTCGGCCTGGCCACCTGGTTCAACGACCTGAAGGCGGCGCGGCCGGAGTCCCACGGCCCGCTGATCTTTTTCGTCGGTGGCCTGCTGGTGGCCTACATGCTCTTCGGCTGGTTCGGTACGGTGATCAAGGAAAGCCGTCAGGGGTTGTACAGCGCACAGATGGATCGCTCGTTCCGCTGGGGCATGAGCTGGTTCATCTTCTCGGAGGTGATGTTCTTCATCGCGTTCTTCGGCGCGCTGTTTTATGTGAGAAACATCTCCGGCCCGGCGCTCGGGGGTGAAGGGGTCAAAGGTATCGCGCACATGCTTTGGCCGAACTTCCAGTTCGCCTGGCCATTGCTGCATACCCCTGACCCGAAACTCTTCCCGCCACCCAAGGAAGTCATCAGCCCTTGGGGCCTGCCGCTGCTCAATACCGTTCTGCTGGTGAGTTCCAGCGTCACCGTGACCATCGCTCACCACGCCTTGAAAAAGGGCCATCGCGGCGCGCTGAAAATCTGGCTGGCGCTCACCGTGCTGCTGGGTTGCGCGTTCCTTGGTTTTCAGGCCGAAGAATACATGCATGCCTACCACGAACTGGGCCTGACGCTCGGTTCGGGCATCTACGGCGCGACCTTCTTCATGCTCACCGGCTTCCACGGCGCCCACGTGACCATCGGCACCATCATCCTGTTTGTGATGTTGATGCGGATCATGCGCGGGCACTTCGACGCCGAGCACCAGTTCGCGTTTGAAGCGGCGAGCTGGTACTGGCACTTCGTGGACGTGGTGTGGATCGGTCTGTTCGTTTTCGTCTACGTGCTCTGAGGCTTACCAAGGTGCGTGCGACACCAACTGGCCGCTGAAAAAACCCCAGGCAATCAAGCCGACGGTAATAGCGGCCAGCGCGACACGAACACTCAAGGCAATGACGAGGCGGTTCGAGCTGCTGTCGTCCTTGACCAAAAAAAACAGGCCGCTGAACAGGCTGACAACCGTGGCAATCAGCATCAGGACGATGGCTGCTTTGAGCATGGTGAAACTCCGGGGGGAAAGGCGATGCACTTGAGTATAGCTATCGAGACTACCGACTTTCTGGCGACGCCATGAAGCGTTTCCGGCCGGGCATCGTGCCGACCCTGGTGGTCGCCGTGTTGTTGCCCATGCTGGTGTCACTTGGGTTCTGGCAATTGAGCCGGGGCGCAGAGAAAAGCGCGCTGCTGCAAAGTTACACCGAGCGCCGTGCCGCCGAACCGATGGCCAGCACCGAGCTGCAACACACCGCAGATCCGGCCTTCCGCCGGGTTCACCTGCACGGCCAGTTCGATGCCGCCCACAGCCTGTTGCTGGATAACCGTCAGCGCGACGGCAAGGTTGGCGTCGAACTGCTGCAACCGTTTCAGGATCAGGCGACCGGGCTCTGGCTGCTGGTCAATCGCGGCTGGCTGCCGTGGACGGATCGCCGCACCCCACCGCAATTCACCACACCGACTCAGGCCTTGAGTCTCGTTGCCTGGGTCTACGTCTCCCCCGGCGCCACTTTCCAGTTGCACGCCGACCCGAACACCACGACCTGGCCACAACTGATCACCGCGGTCGAGCCGGTCAAGCTCTGGACGGCGCTGGGTCGCGAAGGTTTTGCCTACGAATTACGCGCAGAAAGCGGTCCCGCGACTTACCAGGCCGATTGGCCGGTGGTGGCCATGGGGCCAGAAAAACACCTGGCTTATGCCGTGCAGTGGTTCGCCATGTCGATCGCCCTGTTCGGCCTCTATCTCTATCTCGGCTGGCACAACGCAAAGGAGAAACACCATGGGAGCGGCCATGAATCCACCCAGCATGTCTGAGGCGAAATCGCCGGCGAGTCGGCGCAAGGGTCGTTTGCAGTTGCTGCTGATCCTGTTTGGGGTGATCGGTCCGATGATCCTCGCCACCGGCATGTACAAATTGCAGTTCTGGGTGCCGGAAGGTCGCAGCTATCACGGCGAACTGATCGGCAACGGCCAGACCCGCGCCGACCTCGGCGTGCAGGCGCAGGAGGATCGTTGGCAGATACTGGTGACCGCGCCCAAGGATTGCTCGGTGGACTGCCAGCAACTGGTGTATCTGGCGCGGCAGATCCAGATCGGCCTCGGCCGTGATGCCGGGCGCGCCAGTCATGCCTTGGCCGCGGCACAACCGCTGAGCAGTGAATACGACGCCAAGCTGACGCGCGAGTATCCTCAATTGCAGCGGTATCCCCTGGACCTCGCCACCTTCAGTACTTTCAACAAAACCGCTGGCACCGGGGACAAGACCGCGCCACAGCTGTGGATCATCGACCCTCACGGCAATCTGGTGCTGCGCTACGACCCGACGGTGAAGGGTAAGGATCTGCTCAACGACCTGCGCCATTTGCTGAAACTGTCGAACATCGGATAAGGGCATCGTCATGGCCAAACCTGGATTTCGCCTCGCGCTGTTTGCCACCTTGCTGGCACTGATTGTGGTGTTGCTCGGCGCCTATACCCGCCTGACCCACGCCGGCCTCGGCTGCCCGGACTGGCCGGGTTGCTATGGCTTTATCAGCGTGCCCAAAAGCGAAGTTCAATTGGCCCACGCCGAACTGCATTTTCCCGACGCCCCCGTCGAAGCCCATAAGGGCTGGAACGAGATGGTTCACCGCTACTTCGCCGGCACGCTGGGGCTGTTGATCTCCGTGCTGGCGGGTCGCGCCTGGGTTCATCGTCGTCATCCAGGGCAGCCGGTGAAGTTGCCGTTGTTTTTGCTGGCGGTGGTGATTGCCCAAGCGGCATTCGGCATGTGGACGGTAACGCTCAAGCTCTGGCCGCAAGTGGTGACCGGGCATTTGCTCGGCGGCTTTGCGACGTTGAGCCTGCTGTTTTTGCTGACGTTGCGATTGTCCGGCGTGTTGCCGGCGCTGACCGTGCCACGGCGTTTGCAGTACTGGGCGACCGCCGGGTTGCTGCTGGTGATCCTGCAAATTGCCTTGGGTGGCTGGGTCAGTTCCAACTACGCGGCGGTGGCCTGTATCGACTTTCCGACCTGTCATGGGCAATGGCTGCCGCCCGCGGACTTCGCCAACGGTTTTCACCTGACTCAACACATCGGCCCCAATTACCTCGGCGGGCAACTGGACAGCGATGCCCGCACCGCGATTCATCTGACTCACCGCATCGGCGCATTGCTGGTGACGCTGGTGTTGCTGGGTCTGGCCTGGCAACTGAAAGTCGTCGGCATGACGCGGTTGGCCGGGTTGGTGCTGATCGCCCTCGCCGCACAAATCACCCTCGGCATCAGCAACGTGCTGTTTCACCTGCCACTGCCAGTGGCCATCGCGCACAACGCGGGCGGCGCGGCACTGTTACTGACGATGGTGCTGGTCAATTATCACGCGCGAACCAGTCTGGTTCGGGTCAAGCAGCAACCCCCTGCGCGCTGGCGGTTCAGCCCGCGTAAACACTCAGCCGGGCCCATAACAATAAAAGGAGAGATGCCATGGCGACTCTGATCGGCGCACGTCACAGTCAGGCGATCTGGCGTGACTACCTGGAGCTGACCAAGCCGAAAGTGGTGGTGCTGATGCTCATCACCTCGCTGGTCGGCATGTTCCTCGCCACCCGCGCCGGGGTGCCGTGGACGGTGCTGGTGTTCGGCAATCTGGGGATCGCCTTGTGTGCCGGCGGTGCGGCAGCCGTTAATCATGTGGTGGACCGACGCATCGATGCGGTCATGGCCCGCACGCACAAACGTCCCCTGGCCGAAGGCCGAGTGTCGCCAGCGGCCGCTCTGACGTTTGCCTTGGTATTGGCGGTGCTTGGGCAAGCCGTACTGCTGGCCTTCACCAATCCGCTGACGGCCTGGCTGACCCTGGCCTCGCTGCTCGGCTATGCGGTGGTCTACACCGGTTTCCTGAAACGCGCGACGCCGCAAAATATCGTCATCGGCGGACTGGCCGGCGCCGCCCCGCCGCTGCTCGGCTGGACCGCCGCCACTGGGCATGTCAGCGCCGAACCCTTGCTGTTGGTGCTGATCATCTTCGCCTGGACCCCACCGCACTTCTGGGCCCTGGCCATTCACCGCAAAGAGGAATACGCAAAGGCTGACATCCCGATGCTGCCGGTGACCCATGGCGAGCACTACACCAAGGTCCACATCCTGCTTTATACCTTCGCGCTGCTGGCCGTGAGCCTGATGCCGTACGTGATCCACATGAGCGGTGTGCTCTACCTGATTTGCGCGCTGGGACTTGGCGCGAGGTTTCTGCAATGGGCCGTGGTGCTGTACCGTGGCACTCGGCCGCACGCGGCGATCAACACCTTCAAGTACTCTATTTACTACTTGTTCCTGCTGTTTATCGCGCTGCTCGTAGATCACTACTTACTGTTGAACCTATGACTCGAACCCAGAAAACCGTCTTCATCCTCGTTGCCCTGATCGCGTTGGTCCTGGGCCTGACCATCAACAAAGTGCTGTCCGGCAAAGGCCAGGGCGACCCGACCGCTCTGATTGATGCCGGGATCATTCTGCTGCCGCAAAGCCGCAACCTGCCGGCCGTCACAATGACCGATCAGGACGGCAAGCCAGTGGCGATCAACGAGCTGAAAGACAAATGGTCGCTGCTGTTCTTCGGCTACACCTTCTGCCCCGACATCTGCCCGACCACCCTCGCCCAGCTGCGTCAGATCAAGAGCGAGCTGCCGCCAGAGGCTGTGGCCAAGTTGCAGATCATTCTGGTCAGTGTCGACCCGAATCGCGACACACCCAATCAGCTCAAGCAGTACTTGGGCTACTTCGATCCGCAGTTCAAAGGCCTGACGGCTTCGTCGGTGGAAGACATCCAGAAACTGGCCAACGCGGTGAGTATTCCGTTCATTCCGGCGGACACCAGCAAGGCGAACTACACCGTCGATCACAGCGGCAACCTGGCGGTGATCGGGCCGGACGGGACGCAGCGTGGGTTCATTCGCGCACCGTTGAACAACGTGAAATTGGTGGCGCAGTTGCCGGTGATGCTTAACCGCAAGTAAGAAATCGGCCCAAAAAAAACCGCAGCCCAAGCTGCGGTTTTTTTATACCTGATCGTTCCCACGCTCTGCGTGGGAATGCAGCCAGGGACGCTCCGTGTCCCAAGAGCGGACGCAGAGCGTCCGGTGAGGCATTCCCACGCAGAGCGTGGGAACGATCGGTGTAGCGGGTTAAATCAGAACGCCGGCAATACCGCGCCTTTGTACTTCTCGAGGATGAAGGCTTTTACTTCCGGGCTGTGCAGGGCAGCAACCAGCTTCTTCATCGCGTCACTGTCCTTGTCGTCTGGACGGGCAACGAGGATGTTCACGTAAGGCGAGTCGTTGCCTTCGATGACCAGCGCGTCCTTGGACGGATCAAGCTTGGCTTCCAGCGCGTAGTTGGTGTTGATCAGCGCCAGGTCGACCTGGGTCAGCACGCGGGGGATGGTCGCGGCTTCCAGTTCACGGAATTTCAGGTCCTTGGAATTCTCGGTGATGTCCTTGACGGTCGCGAGGATGTTATTCGAATCCTTCAACTTGATCAGGCCAGCCTTCGCCAGCAGCAACAGCGCACGGCCGCCGTTGGTGGCGTCGTTCGGGATCACCACGTTGGCGCCGCCTGGCAGCTCGGTCAGCGCTTTGTACTTGCTGGAGTAAGCGCCCAGCGGTTCCAGGTGCACGCCAGCAACGGCCACCAGATTGGTGCCCTTGGCCTTGTTGAATTCATCGAGGTACGGCTGGTGCTGGAAGAAGTTGGCGTCCAGACGTTTTTCGGCCACCTGCACGTTCGGCTGGATGTAGTCGGTGAAGACTTTGACCTTCAAGTCCACGCCTTCTTTGGCCAGGGCCGGTTTCACGAATTCTAGGATTTCTGCGTGCGGGACCGGGGTAGCCGCGACGGTCAGGGTTTCATCGGCCTGAGCAGAGAACGCTGCAACGGCTGCGAGCGCTACGAGTAGTTTTTTCATTCAGCTAACTCCTTGTGGGCGCCCGTTTGGCGCCTGCCAGCGAATGGCCGGCTCATGTCTTGTTTACGAGAACTGTTTATTTTCTGGAGAAGTGTACGACCAGTTTGTCGCCAACCATTTGCAGAACCTGCACCAGCACAAGCAACAGCACCACGGTGACGATCATCACATCGGTCTGGAAACGCTGGTAGCCGAAACGGATCGCCAAGTCGCCCAACCCACCGGCACCGACTACACCGGCCATCGCCGTGTAGGACACCAGTGTAATAGCCGTCACCGTAATCGCCGCGTAAATGCCCGGACGGGCTTCTGGCAGCAAGGCGTTGAGGATGATCTGCTTGGTGGTCGCGCCCATGGCCTGGGTTGCTTCAATGATGCCGCGATCCACTTCACGCAGAGCGGTTTCCACCAGTCGCCCGAAGAACGGCGTGGCGCCCACCACCAGCGGTGGAATCGCACCGGCGACGCCGAGCGAAGTGCCGGTGATCAGCACGGTGAACGGGATCATCACGATCAGCAGGATGATGAAGGGCAGCGAGCGCAGGATGTTCACCATCAGCGACATCAGCCCATAGGCCACGCGGTTTTCAAGCAACTGGCGCGGGCTGCACAGGAACAACAGCACCCCCAGCGGCAGGCCGAGCAGGATGGTGAACAGCAGCGAACCACCGAGCATCTGCATCGTGTCGCTGGTGGCCAGGCCGATTTCCGCCCAATCGATGTTTTTGAAGAACTCTTTAGCCGCTTCGATAAATGCGTCGTACGATTCCATCAGCGCAGCACCTCCATGTGGACGTCAGCTGCAGTGAAGTGGGCGAACGCCGCTTCCATGTCGCCACCGGTAACGGCCAGGGTCAACTGCCCGTAGGGCACGTCTTTGATGCGGTCGATACGACCGGCCAGGATGCTGTAGTCCACACCCGTTTCGCGAGCGACGGTACCCAGCAGTGGCGCGTAGGTCGCTTCGCCCTGGAAGGTCAGACGCACGATGCGGCCTGGAACATGAGCGAAGTCGTCGCGCTGCTCGCTTTCGTCGATCTGCTCGTCTTCTTGCACGAAGCGCTTGGTGGTCGGGTGCTTCGGATGCAGGAACACCTCAGCTACCGAACCTTGCTCGACGATCACGCCAGCGTCCATCACCGCGACCTGGTCGCAGACCCGGCGGATCACGTCCATCTCGTGGGTAATCAACACGATGGTCAGCTTCAGTTCGCGATTGATCTCGGCCAGCAATTGCAGGACCGACGCGGTGGTCTGCGGGTCCAGTGCGCTGGTGGCTTCGTCGCACAGCAGGATTTTCGGCTTGGTCGCCAAGGCGCGGGCGATGCCGACACGCTGCTTCTGGCCACCGGACAACTGCGCCGGGTACTTTTTTGCGTGGTCGGACAGGCCGACCCGCTTCAGCAATTCGGCCACACGCCGGTCGATGTCGCTGCGCGACAGTTCACCGGCCAGGGTCAGTGGCAGCGCGACGTTGTCGGCCACAGTCTTGGACGCCAGCAAGTTGAAGTGCTGGAAAATCATCCCGACCTGCTGACGGAAGCGCCGCAGGCTGTTGGCGTCGAGCGCGGTGACTTCTTCACCGTCGACGAATATCTTGCCGCCACTGGACTCTTCCAGGCGATTGATCAGACGCAGCAGGGTACTTTTTCCCGCACCGGAATGGCCGATCAGACCGAAGACCTGACCGTTCTCAATCGTCAGACTGGTCGGATGCAGGGCGGGAATATCCTTACCGGCGACGCGGTAGGTTTTGTGGACGTTTTGAAACTCGATCACGTAGCGAACCTTGTGGGGCGCGTTGGAAAAGGATCAGCGGTTAGCCGGGCGCGCATTTTAGCCTGTCCGTATAGAGGTTATTAGCATTTATTCCGCATTCAACCTTCCATTTGGCAATAACGCGATCAAAGGTTAGAAAAAAGGAACGGCGCAAAACGTCATCAGTCACTAATTAGGCAACTCGAAAACGCCCCCGGTCCGTGCCTGGGGTATTGCTCAAGAGTCCTGGCTACGGCGGGAATCGCAACGAGGAGTTTTGTCTGATGAGTACTAAAAAACCTGCCGCCACCAAAAGCGCACTGGCCGGGACCGATACCCCGGACCGCGGTAACACCAATGCCAAGCTCGACAGCCTGGAGCAATTTCGCTCCGACGCCACTGAACAGGCCCTGCGCACCAACCAGGGCGTGAAAGTCTCGGACAACCAGAACACGTTGAAGGTCGGCGCCCGCGGGCCATCGTTGCTGGAAGATTTCATCATGCGTGAAAAGATCACGCACTTTGACCATGAACGCATTCCCGAGCGCATCGTCCACGCCCGTGGCACCGGTGCTCACGGCTACTTCCAGAGTTATGAAACCCATTCCGTGCTGACCAAGGCCGGGTTCCTACAAGACCCAAGCCAAAAAACCCCGGTCTTCGTCCGTTTCTCCACGGTGCAAGGCCCTCGTGGGTCGGGCGATACCGTGCGGGACGTACGAGGTTTCGCGGTGAAGTTTTTCACCGACGAAGGCAACTTCGATCTGGTGGGCAATAACATGCCGGTGTTTTTCATTCAGGATGCGATCAAGTTTCCTGACTTCGTGCACGCGGTGAAACCCGAGCCGCACAATGAGATGCCCACCGGCGGTTCAGCTCACGACACCTTTTGGGATTTTGTCTCTCTGGTCCCGGAGTCGGCGCACATGGTGATCTGGACCATGTCCGACCGGGCGATCCCGAAAAGCCTGCGCAGCATGCAAGGCTTCGGCGTGCACACCTTCCGCCTGATCAATGCCGAAGGTAAATCGCGCTTCGTCAAATTCCACTGGCGCCCCACTGCCGGGACCTGTTCGCTGGTGTGGGATGAAGCGCAAAAACTCGCCGGTAAAGACACGGATTACCACCGTCGCGATCTCTGGGAATCGATCGAGATGGGCGACTACCCGCAATGGGAACTGGGCGTACAGATCATTGAGGAGGAGAACGAACATACATTCGACTTCGACATCCTTGACCCGACCAAGCTGATCCCGGAAGAACTGGTGCCGATCACCCCACTGGGCAAAATGACCCTCAACCGTAACCCCGACAACTTCTTCGCCGAAACCGAACAGGTCGCCTTCTGCCCTGGGCATATCGTGCCGGGGATCGACTTTTCCAACGATCCATTGCTGCAAGGTCGGCTGTTTTCCTACACCGATACGCAAATCAGCCGACTCGGTGGGCCTAACTTTCACGAGATCCCGATCAACCGCCCGGTGGCACCGTTCCACAATGGTCAACGGGATGCGCTGCATCGCACCACCATCGACAAGGGCCGCGCGTCTTACGAGCCGAACTCCATTGATAGCGGTTGGCCGAAAGAAACACCGCCGGCAGCCCAGGATGGCGGCTTCGAAAGTTATCCAGAGCGCATCGATGCCAACAAGATCCGTCAGCGCAGCGAATCTTTCAGCGACCACTTCTCCCAGGCGCGGCTGTTTTTCCACAGCATGAGCAAGCACGAGCAGGAGCACATCATCTCGGCTTACAGCTTCGAGTTGGGCAAGGTTGAGCGGGAGTTCATCCGCGCGCGTCAGGTGAATGAGATTCTGGCCAACATAGATCTGGATCTGGCTAAGCGCGTGGCGCAGAACCTGGGGTTGCCCGCGCCCAAAGCCGGGACGGTCGAAGTACGCAAAACCTCACCGGATCGCTCGCCGGCCCTGAGCCAGGCCAACTTGCTGCCGGCGGATATCAAAACCCGCAAAGTGGCAATCCTGGCAGCCAATGGCGTCGATGGCGCAGCTATTGATGCGATGAAGAAAGCGCTGAAGGCCGAAGGTGCGCACGCCAAACTGCTCGGCCCGACGTCTGCTCCTGTGACCACCGCCGATGGCAAAGCATTGCCGGTCGATGCGTCGATGGAAGGCTCGCCTTCGGTGGCGTTCGATGCGGTGTTTGTGCCCGGTGGCGCGGCGTCGATCAAGGCGTTGAGCACTGACGGCGTGGCGCTGCATTACGTGCTGGAGGCGTACAAGCACTTGAAGGCGATTGCGCTGCAGGGCGAGGCCAAACAGTTGCTGGATGTGTTAAAGCTCGAGGCTGATGCGGGGTTGATCGTGGGGGCGGATGCGAAGTTGATCAAACCGTTTTTTGCCGCGATCGGGCAGCATCGGGTGTGGGACAGGGAGCCGAAAGCCAAGGCGATTCCGGCTTAAGGTTTTGTATCGATAGGGAGGACGCTATCGCGAGCAAGCTCGCTCCCACAGGGTTCAGAGATGATCACAGATTTGTGATCAACCCCCATCCCATGTGGGAGCGAGCCTGCTCGCGAAGCTTTTAAGGTTTACGCGGACTCAGAACCATCTGCGCAGGAACGTTGCGCAGAATCTGCTTCTCCAGATTCAGATCAAAGTCCGAATCGAGTTTCTTCACGCGTTTGGTCAGCAACGTGACCAACCAAGGGAAGTCCTGGGTGCGTGGCGCCTGAATGCTCACGTCGCACTGGTAATTCACCACATCGGCGGCGATCGCATCCAGTTGGCGACGAAGTTTCGTCATATCAGTCAGGTTCAACGCAACCGTGGTGCTTTCCGCCGTCGGATCAATGACTTTGGCCTGTGGCTTGGCTTCGGCAGCCATGAGCGCTGTTTCGGCTCTGTCCAGTTCAGCTTTGCGGGCATCAACGATGGCATTGTTAACCCCACCGGTCAGCGCCGGAGCCTTGGGCATCAACGACCGGGCGCGGCTCAGCGCCGTGGCAGCCGCATTCACATCGCCCTTTTGCAGCACGATCTGACTGCGGCGCAGATAGGCTTCGGCCAGTTGCCGCTGGTATTGCTCAAGGGATTGATCATTGGGCGACTCGGCCTGCAAGGCAGCCAATTGATCTTCGGCAGTCGCCAGTTCGCTGCTGGCCAGGCTTTGTTGCAGCTGCGCGATGGCCGTGGCCCGTGCACCGGTAGCCTCGGTGGCCGCCGGTGGCGTGCTTTGACAAGCGCCCAGTAGCAGCGAAAATGCGACAAGGAGCAGATAACGGGAGGCGAACAGCTTCATTCCTGCGACTCTCTATTTGCGCAAAAAACGAGCAAGTCTACACCCCTCGACGGGGCAGGACAAAACTCAGCAGAAACAGCGCGGCGGCCGCCACAACAATCGATGGGCCCGCCGGGGTGTCCTTGAACCATGACATCGCCAGCCCGCCACAGACCGCGAGCATACCCAGCAGGCTCGCGCCCAGTGCCATCTGCTCCGGTGACCGGGCGTGACGTTGTGCCGCAGCCGCCGGGATGATCAGCAAGGACGTAATCAGCAACACACCGACGATTTTCATCGCCACTGCGATCACTACAGCGATCAGCAACATCAGGGTCAGGCGCAACGCCGCCACCGGCAGACCTTCAACCCTGGCCAGTTCTTCATGCACCGTGATTGCCAGCAATGGCCGCCACAACGTCACCAGCAAAGCCAGAACGGCCGCGCTGCCGCCGAGTATCCAGGCCAGATCGGTCGGGCTGATCGCCAGCAAGTCGCCGAACAGATAAGCCATCAGGTCGATCCGCACTTCGTGCATGAAGCTTAGTACGACCAGACCCAAAGAGAGCGTGCTCGGTGCGAGAATTCCCAAAAGCGTGTCGGACGCCAGCGGTTGGCGCTGTTGCAAGGTCACCAGCAACACCGCCAACAGCAGGCAGCCTACGGTGACCGCAACGGTCGGGCTGACATCCAGCAGAAAACCCAGCGCCACGCCGAGCAGCGCGGCATGGGAAAGGGTGTCGCCGAAATAAGCCATGCGCCGCCAGACCACGAACGATCCCAACGGGCCCGCGACCAACGCCAGGGCCAGACCTGCAAGCAGGGCGTAGAGCAGAAAATCAGCCATGCTTGCAGCCATCTCCGTGAACGTGGGTAGGGGCCGACGGGGCGGCGCTGACCACCGAGCCATGCAGGTCATGGGCGTGGTCGTGATGGTGGTGATAAATCGCCAGGCTTTGTGCGTTCTTTCCGAACAGCTCGACGAAAGCCGGATCACCGCTGACCTGCTCGGGATGCCCGGAGCAGCAGACGTGACGGTTGAGGCAGACCACCTGGTCGGTGGTGCTCATCACCAGATGCAGGTCATGGGACACCATCAACACGCCGCAACCGTGGCGGTCGCGCAATCGTGTGATCAGGCTGTAGAGCTCGGCTTGACCGGCCACATCGACGCCTTGCACAGGTTCATCGAGTACCAGCAATTCCGGCTCTCGCAGCAATGCCCGGGCCAGCAGCACCCGCTGCATTTCGCCTCCGGAAACATTTTGCACCGGGCTGTCGATCACCTGTTCGGCGCCGACTTCCTTGAGTGCCGCCAAGGCCATGGCGCGGTCCACGCCCGGCACCAAACGCAAGAAGCGCAGCACCGACAGCGGCAGCGTTGGATCGACGTGAAGTTTTTGCGGCATGTAACCGACCCGCAGTTTCGGCTTGCGCCACACGCTGCCGCGGTCCGGTTTCAACAGACCGAGTACAGCGCGCACCAGCGTGGTCTTGCCGGCGCCGTTAGGGCCGATCAGGGTGACGATCTGCCCCGGCTCGACGCTCAGCTCGATGTTATCCAGCACGTTTTGCCCGGCAAAGGTGACGGCAACCTGCTCGAGGCGGATCAGCGCGTTGCTCATTAAACCCCCTGGCAACCCGAACAGAGGCCGACCACTTCAACGGTCTGGCCCTCGACGACAAATCCGACATCCTTGGCGCTACTGATGATCGCGTCACTGATGGATTTCTGTTCGAGCTCGATGGCGGCGTGGCATTCGCGGCAAATCAGGAACTGGCCCTGATGGGCGCGCCCCGGGTGATTGCAGCCGACGAAGGCGTTCAGCGAGGAGATGCGGTGTACGAGGCCGTTTTCCAGCAGGAAGTCCAGCGCACGGTACACGGTCGGCGGCGCCGCACGGCGGCCGTCCTGCTCGCTGAGTACCGCGAGAATGTCGTAGGCACCCAACGGTTTATGGCTCTGCCAGACCAGTTCCAGCACCCGCCGGCGCAAGGCGGTCAGGCGCAGGCCTTGACGTGCGCACAGGGCATCGGCCTCAGACAATGCGCTATGGACGCAATGAGAGTGGTCGTGGGGACGGCTGGCAATCGGTGTTTTAGGCATGAGCGGCGACGAGTTTTGTGAGAGACGTTATTATGTTACCCGTTCTCGCCTCTTCGAGTGGTCATCGTGTCCCGACTTTTTTCTATCTTTGTCGCATTTGTCGCAAGTTTTCTGCTGATCAGTTCAGCTCACGCCGAAGTCAAAGTTCTCACCAGTATCAAGCCTCTACAGCTGATCGCGGCGGCGGTGCAGGACGGCGTGGCGATTCCGGAAGTCTTGCTGCCGCCGGGTGCCTCGCCTCATAACTACGCCTTGCGCCCATCCGACGTACGGAAGGTGCAATCGGTGGATCTGGTGTACTGGATCGGTCCGAGCATGGAAGGTTTCCTGCCCCGCGTGCTGAATGGTCGTACGCTGCCCAGCGTCGCCGTGCAGGATTTGCCGGGCCTGAAACTGCGACATTTCGCCGAAGATAGCCACTCCCATGCGGAAGAAGCCGACGAACATGATCACGATCACCGTCCAGGCAGTCTGGACGCGCACTTGTGGCTTTCGCCGGTCAACGCCCGCGTCATCGCCACAAAAATGGCCGCAGACCTGAGTGCCGCCGATCCGGCCAATGCCGCGCGTTATCAGAGCAACCTCAAGGCGTTCGATGAGCGTCTGGATGCAATGGATCTTCGCTTGAAAGCACGCCTGGCCGGCATCGCAGGCAAACCGTACTTCGTATTCCACGAGGCCTTCGACTACTTTGAAGACGCCTACGGCCTCAAGCACGCCGGCGTATTCAGCGTCGCCGCCGAGGTCCAGCCTGGCGCCCAGCACGTCGCGGCGATGCGCACTCGATTACAGGAAGTCGGCAAAACCTGCGTGTTCAGCGAACCGCCTCTGCGTCCGCGCCTGGCGGAAACCCTGGTGGCGGGTCTGCCGGTGAAGCTGGCGGAACTGGACGCGCTGGGCGGGTACACGCCGGCGACCGCTCAGGGGTACGAGCAGGTACTGGAGAAGTTGGGGAAAGATTTGGCGGGGTGTCTGGAGTCGTTGTAACCCAGACATTTGTGTCGCTCCATTCGCGAGCAGGCTCGCTCCCACATTGATCGATGTGAACACAGATTTTGTGTTCACTAGAGGTCCCTGTGGGAGCGAGCCTGCTCGCGAAGCTTTTAGAGCGCGAACGGCAGCGGTGTGCTGACCTTCTGCCGCTGCGCCAGACGCTGCTGAAACTCCATCGGATCGTGAATCAACACGTCCTGCCCGGCGAACGACTCAGCGGCAATCAACCGCGACAGCCAGAACCGCACACACGCCACCCGCAGCATGGTTGGCCACAACTCCGCCTCGGTCGCCGTGAACGGTCGCAGCGCTGCATAAGCGCCAAGCAACGCCCTCGCCCGTGGCCCGTCGATCAACCCGCTCTCGTCCGAACACCAGTCGTTCAAGGCGATCGCCACGTCGTAGAGCATCGGCCCCGAACACGCGTTGTAGAAGTCGATCAGCCCGGTCAGGTGAGTGCCTTCAAACATCGCGTTATCGCGGAACAGGTCGGCGTGGATATTGGCTCGCGGCAGCGCCAGAATTTTCGTCTTCTGCTGTGTGATTTCGTCCAGCGCCCGTTGCAGCAGTTCGCTTTGCTCGGCATTGAGGTGCGACAGCAACTGCGTGCCCTCTTCCAGCATCCAGTCCAGGCCGCGATCGGTCTTGCGCTTGATCATGTTGGCCCGGGTCGCCAGGTGCAGATGGCCGAGCAACTCGCCCACCTGAGCGCAATGCTGCGCATTGGCTTCCTTGATGTGCTTGCCGGCCAGACGTGGCTGCAACAGCGCAGGCTTGCCCGCCAGCTCGCGCAAGGCGACGCCATCGGTGGTGCGCAAGGCATAAGGCACTGGCAGGTCGGCGTCATGCAGCACGTCGAGCAGTTCAATGAAGAACGGCATCTCCTGGACCGGACCACGCTCAACCAGGGTCAGGACAAATTCGCCCTGCTCCAGGCTGATAAAGAAATTGGTGTTTTCGCTTCCAGCGGCAATCCCCTGGAAATCAAGCAGGCGGCCGAGCCCGTAAGGGGCGAGAAAGGTTTCCAGCTCGGGCCGAGCCAGCGGGGTGAACACAGACATGTTTGAACTGCCAGTACGGGCGCCGCTGCTTGAGCCAGCGCCGATTGAGATTAAGAAACTACTTCCATTCAAAAATCTTCCACGACGGAATCAGCATATCCGGCTGATCCGAACGGATGTAGTTTGCATCGGTCCCATCCGCGCGCACCAGAAAATACGGCGGTCCGACCTTGGGCGTGACCTTGATCGCGTACAGGAAACCGTTTTGGCGGTACTCCTGGATGGTTTTATCCCCTTCCGTGCGGATAGTGACTTGCGGCTCAGATGTCGGAGCATCATCCGCCGCCATGACGGCCAGTGGAACGGTTGCAAACAGGCCAGCCAGCAACAGGCGATTTAGTGTGCGCATGATAACCTTGTCCCTTTGTCGTCAACGGTCCCGCTATTCTAGCGCCGGACCCGCCGAAAAGGTTGATCCTGCTCATGAGCCAAGCCCCCCTCGTCCTGGTGGACGGTTCTTCTTACCTGTACCGCGCCTTTCACGCCCTGCCACCGCTGACCACTTCCAAAGGTTTGCCGACCGGTGCGGTCAAGGGCGTATTGAACATGCTCAAGAGTCTGCGCAAGCAGTACCCGGAAAGTCCGTTCGCCGTGGTGTTCGACGCCAAGGGCGGAACATTCCGGGACGAAATGTTTGCCGAGTACAAGGCCAACCGCCCAAGCATGCCCGACGACATGCGTGTTCAGATCGAGCCGCTGCACCAAAGCGTGATCGCCCTGGGCTTTCCACTGTTGTGCGTCGAAGGCGTCGAAGCCGATGACGTGATCGGCACCCTGGCCCGCAGCAGCGCGGCGGCCGACCGCCCGGTGGTGATCTCCACCGGCGACAAGGACATGGCGCAGCTCGTCGACGGCCACATTACCTTGGTCAATACCATGACCGGTAGCGCGCTGGACGTGGAGGGCGTGAAGGAGAAATTCGGCGTCGCTCCCGAGCAGATCATCGATTACCTGGCGCTCATGGGCGATTCTTCCGACAACATTCCGGGCGTTCCGGGCATTGGCCCGAAGACCGCTTCCGGCCTGTTGGTCGGTGTGAACGGCGGCCTGACCGAGCTCTATGCGCAGCTCGACATCGTCCCGACCCTGCCGATTCGCGGGGCCAAAACCCTGCCGGCCAAGCTCGAAGAGCACAAGGAGATGGCGTTTCTCTCCTATCAATTGGCAACCATCAAGATCGACGTGCCGCTGGATATCGGCCTCGACGACCTGCAAATGGGCAAGCCGGATCACGACAAGCTCGCCGAGCTCTATACCCTGCTGGAATTCAAGAGCTGGTACGAAGAGAACCAGCGCGACGCCAAGCGTTCCGGTCAGGAAGTCGCCGCTCCGGTGGCTGAAGAAGCGGCCGTCGATACCGAACTCAAGTACACAACGATCCTCACCCAGGCTGATTTCGACCTGTGGCTGAAAAAGCTCAACAACGCCAAGCTGATTGCCTTCGATACCGAAACTACCGGCATCGATGCGCAGCAGGCGCAACTGGTGGGCCTGTCTTTCGCTGTACAAGCCAACGAAGCAGCCTACATCCCACTGACCCATTCCTACATGGGCGTGCCGGATCAGCTCGATCGCGATACCGTGCTGCGCGCACTGAAGCCGATGTTGGAAGACCCGAGCAAACTCAAGGTTGGCCAGCACGCCAAGTTCGACATGAACATCCTTGCCAACTGTGCCATCGGTGGCGATCAAAGCTGCGGCATCACCGTGCAAGGCGTTGCTTTCGACACAATGCTCGAATCCTACGTGCTGGACTCCACCGCGACCCGCCACGACATGGACAGCCTGGCGCTCAAGTACCTGAATCACACCACCACCAGTTTTCAGGACATCGCTGGCAAAGGCGCCAAACAGCTGACATTTGACCAGATCTCCCTGGAACTGGCCGGGCCTTACGCCGCCGAAGACGCCGACGTAACGCTGCGCCTGCATCAAACCCTGCTGGAAAAACTCAACACCATCCCGAGCCTGAGCAAGGTCCTGAGCGAAATCGAAATGCCGTTGGTGCCGGTGCTGGCACGAATCGAACGCCAAGGCGCGCTGGTCGATGCCAACCTGCTGGGCATTCAGAGCGTGGAACTGGGCGAGAAAATGGTCGCCCTCGAGCGTGAGGCGTTCGCCATTGCCGGGGAAGAATTCAACCTCGGCTCGCCGAAGCAATTGGGCGTGATCCTGTACGAAAAGCTCGGCCTGCCAATTCTCAGCAAAACCGCCAAGGGCCAGGCGTCCACCGCCGAAGCCGTGCTGGCGGAGCTGGCCGAACAGGATTTCCCGCTGCCCAAAGTGCTGATGCAGTACCGCTCAATGAGCAAGCTGAAAAGTACCTACACCGATCGCCTGCCGGAGCAGATCAACCCACGCACCGGGCGGATTCACACCTCTTATCATCAGGCTGTCGCGGCGACCGGGCGCTTGTCGTCCAGCGACCCGAACCTGCAGAACATTCCTATCCGCACCGCTGAAGGTCGTCGGATTCGTCAGGCGTTCGTCGCACCAAAAGGCTACAAGCTGCTGGCAGCGGACTATTCGCAAATCGAACTGCGAATCATGGCTCACCTGGCCAAGGACGAAGGGTTGCTGCACGCGTTCCGCAATGATCTGGACGTGCACAAAGCCACCGCCGCTGAAGTTTTCGGGGTTGAACTGGCAGACGTCACCACCGACCAACGGCGTAGTGCCAAGGCGATCAACTTCGGCTTGATCTACGGCATGAGCGCGTTTGGCCTGGCCAAACAGATTGGTGTTGATCGCAAGCAATCCCAAGCCTACATCGACCGTTACTTCGCCCGTTACCCAGGCGTGCTGGAATACATGGAACGCACCCGCGCCCAGGCCGCCGAACAAGGTTTCGTCGAAACCATCTTTGGTCGTCGCTTGTACCTGCCGGAAATCAACGCGAAAAACCCGGCCCTGCGCAAAGGTGCCGAACGCACGGCGATCAACGCCCCGATGCAAGGCACTGCGGCGGACATCATCAAGAAAGCCATGATTGCCGTGGATAGCTGGCTGACAGCATCAGGCCTCGACGCCAAAGTCATCCTGCAGGTGCACGATGAATTGGTTCTGGAAGTGCGTGAAGATTTGGTCGATCAGGTCCGTGATGAAATTCGCGTGCACATGAGCGACGCAGCGAAGCTTGATGTGCCGCTGTTGGTAGAGGTTGGTGTAGGAAATAACTGGGATGAGGCTCACTGAACCGTCTGAAAAGGCGTTTTCCGCTGCGGCATAGTGCCGCGGCAGAAAGACCGAAGGGCTCTTAGTTCGGAAAATTCGATGGCCTATTCCAAAGGCTTTTTAAAAAATTCTGAACTAATTTCCTGAATCGCCACTCAGAGTTACTGAATGGGTGGTGAAGCCCTTCGATGCTCCTAATGTTGTGTTAAGTGTTGGCAGATATCTGGACCCCGCCCTAACGGTCCGGAACTTGAACCCCGGAACTTCCCCCTCCCCATAAGAAGTCCGGGGTTTTTTTTGCCCGCAATTTTTGTAAACGAGCTTACTCCGCGAGCTCGGCGCCCTTGTCCGCCAGTTCCATCCAACCCGCCAGTACAGTGTAGGCGTCTTCCAGGCCCATGCGTTTTGGCGCCGAGAACAGCTGGATGCTGATCGCATCTCCCCAACCCTTGCGGATGTCTGCCTGAACCTTGAGCAGGACGTTTTTCGCCGCGCCGTAGGTCAGCTTGTCGGCTTTGGTCAGCAAAATGTGCATTGGCATGCCGCTAGCGACAGCCCAATCGAGCATCAGCAGGTCGAAGTCGGTCATTGGATGACGGATGTCCATCATCAAAATCAGCCCCTTCAAACTCTCACGACCACCCAGATAGGCTTCCAGGTGACGCTGCCAGTGCAGCTTCAACGGGATAGGTACTTTCGCGTAACCGTAACCCGGCAGGTCGACCAGACGACGATCATCGTCTAGCTTGAAGAAGTTCAAGAGCTGTGTGCGACCCGGGGTTTTCGAGGTCCGCGCAAGGCTGGCGTGCGTCAAGGTGTTCAGCGCACTGGACTTACCAGCGTTGGAGCGCCCGGCGAAGGCCACTTCAAAGCCTTCGTCGTCGGGACATTGGTCGACTTTGGCAGCGCTGAGCATGAAGGTGGACTGTTGGCACAGACCGAGGATAGGGTTCTTGAGTTGCATGGGATTTCCGATGTGGGCGGCGCCGGGAATGGACGCGGCGAGCAGTGTCGTTTCCGTTTCAGTGACGCCAGTATATAATGCCGCAGATTTTGTGTGCGCTTTGTCCCAGCGTAGGATGAAGTTCACGAGAGCGAATGACCTTGATTGCGCACTAGAACGCAGAACGCTCTCAACCCTGAAAAGGTCGTTTTATGACGAAATGGCTGCTAGCTGCCGGTGTCTTGATGCCGCTTTACAGCGCTCAGGCTACACAGGATCCGGAAGCTGTGTACAACCGTGTTTGTGGTGCCTGTCATTCCGGCCAACTACCCATGGCGCCCCAAAAGGGCGATCAGGAAGCTTGGACGCCGAGGTTGGCGAAAGGTATGGAGACGCTGGTGCAACACGTGACCCAGGGTTTCAAGGCGATGCCGCCGCGTGGTTTGTGCATGGACTGCAGTGCCGAGGATTACCAAGCAATCATCCAGTGGATGAGCGAGTGATCCCGGTCCATAACTCTTTAACCCTTAGCCGTAGTTGGATTAGCTGATGAACAAATTGATCGTGAGTCTGCTGTTGACCGTGGGGATCTCCGGCATTGCCCATGCTGCAGGTGATGCGACTGCTGGTCAGGCGAAAGCCGCAGTATGTGGCGCCTGTCATGGCCCGGATGGCAACAGTATGGCGCCTAACTTTCCGAAACTGGCAGGCCAGGGCGAGCGTTATCTGAACAAGCAGCTACACGACATCAAGTCCGGCAAACGCACGGTACTGGAAATGACCGGCCTGCTGACCAACCTGAGCGATCAGGACCTGGCCGATATCGCCGCCTACTTCGCCAGCCAGAAAGGCAGCGTTGGCGCCGCCGACCCGAAAGTCGTTTCTCGCGGTGAAGCACTGTTCCGTGGTGGCGACCTGGCCAAGGGCCTGCCATCCTGCACCGGCTGCCACTCGCCAAATGGCGCAGGCAACGCGGCCGCCGGCTTCCCGCACCTGGGCGGCCAGCACGCTCAATACGTCGCCAAGCAGCTGACCGATTTCCGCAAGGAAGAAGCCGGCCGCACCAACGATGGCGATACCAAGCCGATGCAGACCATCTCCAAAAAGCTGAGCGACGAAGATATCGCCGCGGTCTCCAGCTACATTCAGGGCCTGCACTAAGGCCTGCGGATCGAGCGTTGCGTTGGGTGGACATCTCCAGCAACGTTAACGCTCTATTAATCCGTCGCAGCAAGTATAAAAAGGGTGGCTTAGGCCGCCCTTTTTTGTGGCCGCTGCCGTTACACTACAGAACTCAAGCCCGCCATGACCTGTCTGAAAACAGGTCGCGCGAGGCGACCAAAATTGTCCAGGAGTTAAGCATGCGTAATCTGATCATCAGCGCCGCACTCGTCGCTGCCAGCCTGTTCGGCATGACCGCCCAGGCCGCCGAAGCACCCGCCGCCCCTTACGTCGAACTGACTAACGCTGTTCCGGTGGCTGTACCTGGCAAGATCGAAGTGGTGGAGTTGTTCTGGTACGGCTGCCCGCACTGCTACGCATTTGAGCCGGTGATCAATCCTTGGGTTGAAAAGCTGCCTTCCGACGTTAATTTCGTGCGTATCCCGGCCCTGTTCGGCGGCCCTTGGGACGCCCACGGGCAAATGTTCCTGACCCTGCAAAGCATGGGTGTCGAGCATGACGTGCACGCTGCGGTGTTCAACGCCATCCAGAAGGAACACAAGAAACTGACCGACAAAAACGAAATGGCTGACTTCCTGGCGACCCAAGGCGTAGACAAGGACAAATTCCTCGCCACCTTCGACTCCTTCGCCATCAAGGGTCAGATGACCAAGGCTCGCGAACTGGCCAAGAAGTATGAAATCTCGGGTGTTCCAACCATGATCGTCAACGGCAAGTATCGCTTCGATGTAGGCTCGGCCGGTGGTGCCGAACAAGCACTGCAGTTGGCCGATAAACTGGTCGACAAAGAGCGAGCGGCTAACAAGGCTGCTGCGAACTAAGCGCCGCAACTGCCATGCGCCGCTGGGGCACTGAACGCGTCGTTGGCCTGCATGATCCGCGGGTCAACGAACATCATCTGGAATCGACGGGCCTGCCCGCAGACAGTCGTCTGCGCTTGCTCAGCTTCAATATCCAGGTCGGCATCAGTACCGAGCGCTATCACCACTACCTGACCCGGGGCTGGCAGCACCTGTTGCCGCACACCGGACGTGCCGACAATCTGCAAAAGATCGGCAATCTGTTGGGCGACTTCGATCTGGTCGCCTTGCAGGAAGCCGATGGCGGCAGCTTGCGATCAGGCTACGTCAACCAGGTCGAACACCTGGCCCAGCTCGGCGCATTCCCCTACTGGTATCAACAACTCAATCGCAATCTCGGACGCCTCGGCCAGCACAGCAATGGCGTGCTCAGCCGCCTGCGCCCGTGGGCGATTGAAGATCATCCGCTACCGGGGCCCAAGGGTCGCGGGGCGATTCTGGTGCGCTTTGGCGAGGGTCCTGAGGCGCTGGTGGTGGTCATGATGCACCTGGCACTGGGCGCTCGCGCCCGCAGCATGCAACTGGCTTACATCCGCGAGTTGATCGGCGGCTATAAACACCAGGTGCTGATGGGCGACATGAATACCCATGCCAGTGACTTGCTGCAAAACTCCCCGTTGCGTGACCTCGGCCTGCTCGCGCCGCAACTGGAAGCGACGTTCCCTAGCTGGCGCCCGCAGCGCTGTCTGGACCATATTCTACTGAGCCCCACCCTGACCCTTGAAAAGGTCCAGGTGCTGGCACAACCCATTTCCGATCACCTGCCGGTCGCGGTAGAGATTCGTCTGCCGGGTTCGCTCACGGCTGATGCATTGCCCGCGTTGAGTCCTGCCCCTCGCGGATCCCATGAATGAGCGACGAAGCACAGCGCTGGAAAGAGAAATACCTCAAAAGCATCGAACAACAGGAAAAGCTTGAACGTCGATGGGACGCCCGACTCGACCTGCTGCGTCGTGGCCTGGTACGCAGCACGCTGGCAGCCGAGGGCACCGACCGCGTCGTTGACCAATGCATGAAGGAAATGCGTGAAGTCGTGCGCAGCGACGACATGGACGCCGGCCTGGCCGCCCTGCTTCCGCGGCTGGAAAAAGCCGTACTCGACTCCGAACAACGCCGGGAAACTCGAGTTAATCAGACCAGCGCCGCATTGACCGCGCTGGTCTCGCAGCTGCAAACATTACCGCTGCCCCGCGAAGTAAGCCGGCCTCTGAAAAACTTCGCCAAGCATCTGGATGCAAGAGTCGGGCAGGCGCGCGAAATTCCGTTGCTGCTCAGCGAACTGAGCGGTCTGCAAGGCAAAGCCCTGAATCAGCTTGAAAACCCGGCAGAACCCGGCCGCCCCGGTCTGCTGCAGCGACTGTTTGGTAGCCGTGAAGCGGATGAAATGGCACTACAGGTCGCCCCCGAGGCCGTTCCAAGGCCCGCCCTGCAGCTTGCCGAATCGATTGCTGCGCCCCATGCCGAGAGACCACAGGTAAACGTCGATCTCGTGCCAAACGTCGATAAGCCGCAGGTGGCGGTCGCACACATCGCCGCTACCGTTGTTGCACCCGAGCCAATGACGATCGAAACACCGCCCGCAGCAACGCCTTCTCCTGCCGTCGTAGCGTTTACCCCGCCAGTGCTTGGGCCGGAACCGGAGCGAGCACGCGCCCAGACTCCAGAGACGCAACCGCAACCGCAACCGCAACCGGACATAGAACATCCAGAAGAACCCGCTCCATCAATCATCGAGCCAGAAATACAGGCTCAACCGGCAATCAATCCCGACGAACTGACCCCGGTGGTCTATCTCGACAGCCTGCCGTTGCCCCCGGCCATGGCCGAGGTGTTGGCCACCGTAGACACTGAACAATCCGAGCCGGATGTTCTCTACGCCCTGCCGGACTCACCCGAGCCGTCCTACAGCTCGGTGGCCAAGCATATCGAAGACACGCTACTGGGCTTGCTCGACGACCTGACGCTGCCCGAGCGTCATCGTCCGCAAGCCGAAGCGATGCGTGATCGCCTGCAAAACGGTTTGAATTGGTACGAACTGCTGCCAATCCTCGACGATCTGGCAACCTTGATGCTGGCAATCACCGACAGTGGCCAGCATGAATTCGAAGCCTACTTGCAACAACTAAACGAACGCCTCGAGTCGTTCCAAAGCAACTTGCAAGCCGCCAGCGAAGGCCATGCCGACAACCGTTCCGCCGCACGCGAGATGGACACGAAGATCCGCGAGCAGGTCGACGGCTTGCAGAGCAGCATGCAGGAAGCCGCCGACCTGGACGATCTCAAGCACGTCCTGGAAAACCATCTGGAAGGCCTGCTTGGCACCATGGACCAGCACCAGAAGCAGCGTGACGAACGCGAGCAGGAAGTCGCGGCCCGCCTTCATAGTCTCGCAGAACGCGTTGCGCACATGGAGCAGGAAGCCCTGGGCTACCGCGAGCATCTTGAAGAGCAGCGTCAGAAAGCCTTGATCGACCCGCTGACCGACCTCCCTAACCGGGCAGCCTGGAGCGAACGACTGGATCACGAAATCAATCAATGGCAGCAACACGGCAACACCCTGTTGCTGGCAATGCTCGACCTCGACCATTTCAAACGCATTAACGATAACTATGGTCACCTGGCGGGCGACAAAGTACTGAAAATCATCGCCAACGTGCTACGCAAGCGCCTGCGCGGGACGGATTTCATTGCCCGGTTCGGCGGTGAGGAGTTTGTCCTGTTGATGCCAGACACAGTGCCAATTGCTGGTGCGAAACTGCTGGAAAAGCTGCGCGCCTCAATCGAAGCCTGCCCTTTCCACTTCAAGGGTGAGCCGGTAACTATCACCATTTCCATGGGCCTGACAGCATTCAAACCCGGCGAACATAGCGATCTGGTCCTTAAAAGAGCCGATCAGGCGCTATATCGCGCGAAACATGCCGGCCGCAACCAAGTGGCAATGGGCTGACGGTCAATTGTTCCATTTTGTTTAAAACTGCGCGTTGGCCGTCTGCGCGCAAGGCAGTACGTTACACTGTTGCATTACTGTCTTGCGTGTATTGCCTTCTGCCATGAAATATCTATCTCTCATCGTGTCTCTGATTCTGATGGCCGGTTGCGCCAGCGGCCCCCGTTTCGACACAAGTCACCCTTCAGTCAACTACGATAGCCGCATTCAGTTCGTGGTCGTGCACTACACCTCCGCGTCACAGGAGCGCTCACTGCAACTGCTGACCCACGGCGAGGTCAGCAGCCACTACCTGATTGGCGACGACAAGGGCGCCACCATCTACAAGTTGATGGATGAAAACCTTCGAGCCTGGCACGCCGGGGAAAGCGAATGGCAAGGCCGGACCTGGTTGAACTCCAGCTCCATTGGTATCGAAATCGTCAACCCGGGTTTCAAGGAACTCCCGAGCGGAGGACGCTTCTGGTATCCCTACAGCGAAGCCCAGGTCCAGTCGTTGATCGTTCTGCTCAAGGACATCAGCAAACGCTACGCCATCAACCCTCGCAGCATCATCGGCCATAGCGACATCGCCCCGCTGCGCAAGCTTGATCCGGGGCCGGCGTTCCCCTGGAAGCGCCTGGCGGCCGAAGGCCTGGGGATCTGGCCGAATGAGCAGGCCGTAACGCGTCAGCAAGCACAGTTCGAAGTACAACTGCCAACCATCAGCTGGTTTCAGGCGCAGCTGGCCCGCGCGGGTTATCCCACGCCGCAAACCGGCGAACTGGATGTTGCGACACGTCATGTGATTGCGGCCTTCCAGATGCATTTCCGACCGTCACGTTTCGATGGCATACCGGATGCGCAAACCGCGGCGCTTCTACAAGTCTTGAACCAGACAAAATAATGACGCCCGCCCGACGGTCAGGGCTTTTTTCCAATCAGCAGCTATAACTCATTGGTAATACTTCGGATATTCCCTATGCCTGCTGCTCGAGAGACACTACGTAGTTGGTTCTTTCGCCCTTGGTTTTTGGCGATACTGGCTGCTGCCTTGAGCGCGACACTCCTGATGGCCGGCAGCCTGTTCGTGGCCATGCATCAAGTCGAGCAGAGCGAAAGCGAAGAGATGAATGCCCAGGGCGAGCGCTTCCTTGCTCGTCTGGAGCAACTTTTCGGGCAGTTGCGGGAAAGCCTCGACGACCTGGAGGCCCAGCCGTTACGCGGCTGCGATGACGAAATGATCGCGACCTTGCAACAGGTCAGCTTCAATTACCGTTTCGTTTACGAAGCCGCTTATATGGACGCCTCGCGGATCTGTTCCAATCGCCCCCGCCAGGAAGGGCTGTCGATGATAAGACCGCCAGACATCAAGGGGCCGACCTACAGTTACTGGCTGAACACCACCACCGAACCCGATGAAAACCGCGCCGCGCTGATGCTCGGACGCGGCAATTTTCGTGTCGCGACGTCTCGCGGGCATTTGACCGACATGGTCGACTTGCCACCGGGAAGCAGCCTGCTGGTAGTGCTCGACCACGGTACGCGCGCGATTCCGGTACTGGGTGTCTCGCAGGTCTGGCCCCCACCGAACCCTGGCCCCCGAAAAGCCTCGACGCGCTACAAGTGACGCATTCCCGCTTGATTTACCGCATGCCCACCAACAATCCGGAATACCAACTGGTGCTGATCAGCCCGCGCACCGGTATGCAAGTGCCCGCAGTCTGGTGGTGGTTGCTGCCGGCCAGCCTGGCACTCGCCTTATGCGTGGGTTTTCTGGTGCTTCTGCTGGTGCGCCAGCGACAGTCGCTGGACGCCGAACTGAGTGGTGCCATACGACGAGGCGAATTGCAGGTGCTGTATCAACCGATCTTCGACCTCGACAGCCGCAACTGTGTCGGGGCAGAAGCCTTGCTGCGCTGGCGAAGACCGGACGGCACCCTGACCAGCCCCGACCTGTTTATTCCGATGGCGGAGAACACCGGCCAGATCCGCCAGATGACCGACTTCGTCCTGCAACGCCTGCTTGAGCAGCTGGGTCAGTTGTTGCGGGCCAATCCGCAACTGTACATCTCGGTCAACCTGGCGGCCTGCGACGTCATGGTGCCGCGTATCGGCCAGGTAATGGCGCGACTGCTGACCTTGCACCACGTCGCGGCAAAGCAAATTGCCTTTGAGGTCACCGAACGGGGATTGATCGATGTCGTGGTCGCCCGGGAAAACCTGCAAGCCTTGCGGGATGTCGGGCATCAAGTGCTGATTGATGACTTTGGCACCGGCTATTGCAGCCTCGCCTATCTGCAAACCCTTCCAGTCGATTGCCTGAAAATCGACAAGGCGTTTATCGATGCACTGGGTCATGACGCTGCGAGTAGCGGTGTCGCCCCGCACATCATTCACATGGCCCAGGCCCTGCAACTCAAGGTAATTGCCGAGGGCATCGAACTTGAATCCCAGGCGGCGCTTCTGAGCAGCGAAGGCGTGAAGTTCGGTCAGGGTTGGCTATTTGCCCATGCGTTGAGTGCGGTGCAGTTCATCGAGCTGATAACCCGTGGCCGCCGATTGGCCGCCCGCCGTCTCGATGACGAAGCCTGAAGCGGCTGCGGCTTATACCGACAACGCCATATAGAACTGAGTACCCTGCCCTGGTCGCGAATAAACACCCATCCGACCGCCGTGCAACTGCACGATTTCCTTACACAGTGCCAGACCGAGCCCGGCACCGCCCTTCTTGCGACCCACCTGTACAAAGGGTTCGAAAATCCGTCCCTGCTGGCCATAGGCAATGCCTTCGCCGTTGTCTTCAACGCTGATAATCACCCGCTCCCCATGGCGTCGAGCCTGCAAACGTATTTGCCCGCCGGAAGCGGTGTGGCGCAACGCGTTGTCGATCAGGTTATCGAGCACCCGGTCCAGCTGCGGCTGATCGGCTTGCAATCGCGGTAATGGCCCTTGCACTTCCACTAGCAGGTCGATGCCCTGCTCTTCTGCAAGGCCGGCAAAACGTGCCCGGGACTGCTCCAGCAAATCCTCTATGGAGCACGGCGCCAACGTGAGTTTTTGCAATCCGTTCTGGTAGCGGGAGAAGTTCAGCAGGTCGTTGATCAACTGCATCAAGCGCTGCATCTCTTCATTCACGGTGTCCAGCAGATCAGCTTCACGCGAGTCCTGGGCAAAGTGGGCGCGCTCGCGAAACAGGCCGAACGCCATGTGCATCCCGGTAACCGGCGTTCGCAATTCATGGGAGGCGCGCAGCACGAACTCGCTGCGCACCCGCTCAAACGCCCGCTGTTCTGTGACGTCATGCAGCACCATCACGGCGCCGAGAATATGACCTTGTGTATGGCTGACCGGCGTCAGGCTAAAGGTCAGCAACCGCGACTCACCGTCGACCTCGATACTCAGGTCCTCAGGCGCCCGCTCCAGGGTGCCACCGCGCAGTACCAGTTGCAGCTGATCATCGAGTTCGGGGCGCTCAAGCGCCGTACCCAGACCTTGACCGAGACGATCGCTGTCCCAACCCAACTGACGCTGCGCCACTGGATTGAGGTGTTCCAAACGACCATCGCGGTCGATCATCAACAGCCCATCGTCGATGCTGTCGAGCACGGCCTGCAAACGCTGCTGACCTGCGAGCAGTTCATCGACATTGGTGGCCTGATGCTCACGCAGGGCCTGGGCCATGATCCCGAAGCGCTTGGTCAGCAGGTTCATTTCCACGGCCGAGGAAATCGGTAGCGTCACTTCGAAATTGCCTTGGCCGATGTTGTCCGCCGCTTGGGCCAGAGCCTCGATTGGCGCACCAAAACGTTGAGCGATAGCGTGGGCGGTGACGAAACCGATGATCAGCACCGCCAGCCCCACCAGCCCGAGCAGGCCGGCAACCAGCAGCGCCCTCTCCCGAGTCTGCTGTTCGGTGGCATTGATGTTATCCAGCGCACGCTGTTGCTCGACGATCAAACCATTGCGCAGTGCGTTGAATTTTTCGGTGAGCTCTTCGTTGCCACTCAATACCTGCGTCGAGTCACGGGACAGGTCGTATGCCTGCAGAAAGCTCAGGTAGTCAGTCTTGGCCTGTTCGAAACCGTGTTGGAGCTCATCGCCAGCCTGGGCATGGACAATGCCGTCATCAAGCAACTGAAAATAATGCTGCTTGGACGCCTCGAACGCCGCAGGATCCGGCTTCTCGCTGAGCATGATCATCAGCTGATCGCCCAAGGTCTGACGCAATTTCAGTCCCAGGTCGAGCGTGACGAAATTATTGCGAATCAGCGCTTCCTGGGAACTCGCCATCTGCATCACGCTGACCAGCCCGAGCAACAGCCCAAGCAGCGCCACGGTGATCAGTGCGGAAATACTCAGAAACAGCCGCGTGCGCAACTTCATCGCCAGTCTCATCGGAGACAGCTCACAAGTTGTACTGCTTGCGTTTTCGGTACAACGTCGAGGCATCGATACCCAGGGTCTTGGCGGCCTGGTCCAGCGTATCTGCAGTGGCGAGGACCGCTCCGATGTGGGCTTTTTCCAATTCATCCAGACTCAGCGCAGCGCCGATGCGAGGAGCGTTGTTGACCGGGGTTTCAGCCATGCCCAAGTGACTGATCTCGACCCGTTCCTGTGGACAAATGATGCTTGCCCGCTCCACAACGTTGCGCAGTTCGCGAATGTTCCCCGGCCAGCGGTAGCCGAGCAGCGCTTCACGGGCTTCGTCGCTGAAGCCCCGAGCCGGACGCGCGTATTCCTTGACGAAACGGGCCAGAAAGCGATCGGCCAGGGTCAGAATATCTTCCCTGCGTTCGCGCAGTGGTGGCAGGTGCAGGGTGATCACGTTCAGGCGGTAAAGCAAATCTTCACGGAAACGGCCGTCGCGCACCATGTCTTCGAGGTTCTGGTTAGTGGCCGCGAGGATGCGCACATCGGCGCGGCGGGTGACCGGATCGCCCACCCGTTCGTATTCTTTGTCCTGGATGAAACGCAGCAGTTTAGGTTGCAAAACCAACGGAAAATCGCCGATCTCGTCAAGAAACAGCGTCCCACCGTCGGCCTGATTAACACGACCCAGAGTACTTTCGCTGGCCCCGGTGAACGCGCCACGGCTGTGGCCGAAGAGCTCGCTTTCCATGAGTTCGGCGGTCAGGGACGGGCAATTGATCGTGATGCAGGATTTCTTTGCGCGCTTGCTCCAGCCGTGAATGGCTTGGGACAGTTCGCCTTTACCGGTACCGGACTCGCCGAGAATCAAAATATTGGCATCGGTACTGGCCACCTGGCGGGCGGTTTCGAGTACCACTTTCATCGCCGGGCTGTGAGAGTCCAGGCCATCCTTGGGTTTGCGCACTTCGCCTTCAAGGGCTTCCAGACGTGCCGACAGTTGCCGCACTTCCAGCTGCTTGGCGGTGGCCAGGCGTAATTGGTCGGGGCTGCAAGGCTTGACCAGATAGTCGGCGGCCCCGGCCTGAATGGCATCGACCGCCGTGTCGACGGCCGAATGAGCGGTGACGATCACCACCCTCATCCACGGCGCCTGAATGCGCATTTGGGCCAGCACATCGAGGCCATTGTCTTCACCCAGGCGCAGGTCGAGGAAGCACAAGTCGAAGACTTGGCGCTGAAGCAGTGCATCAGCCTGAACGGCGCTGTTGGCGGTAGCGACGCTGTAGCCTTCATCTTCGAGGCAATAACGGAAAGTACGCAGGATGGCGGACTCATCGTCCACCAGCAGAATGCGGCCTTGATGCTCAGTGGCTGACTCCATTTTCCTACGCTCCTTAATGAATGATCTTGGTTAGTCCCGGAATAATCGGGCAAGTTGCATGGTTGATTCTGGTCGATTCCTGCCACAGCAGCGTAACTCTCTCCCCACCCTACGGCTAATCGCCTGATTTTGTTGTTTTTTTATCAGATAGCCGGTTCGCCGGCGATTGCCGCTGTCCCCTTGTGACATCCACGCCCTCCTCGCAATTCAAAAATATTGAAAGCTCCTACGAACCCATCGTGCATTACGCACGACTTCAAAAGGACCATCGTGCAGGATGCGTCCGATCCATTTTCCACATCATTCATAACTAATTGATTTTATTGATTTTTATTATCTTTAAAAGCTGGCATGCAGGCTGCAATGGTCTGATTAACCGGGGCATTCAAAGAAGTCGCCCTAACAAGATCACCACAGAGTGGGAGGAGCTTCAGGATGAGTCGCCAACGTGCCGCCCAGTTGCGTATCTCGCCACTGCATCTCCAGCAAGGTCTGTTTGCTGTTCTGGCGCTATTGATCACCTTGATCGCCGGCCAGCAGTTTCAGCGTTGGGAGCAGAACCAGCAGCAAGAAGCGCCACGCTTGTCGATTCAGCACCCGACCCAAACCCATTTCAGCGCGGCCAGCAGTAACCAGGCTGACAGCCCCCCAATGCGAATGCTGGACGTCGACCAGGCTCAGCCTGCGGATCAGAGGCCTCGCCAGGAACGTTGGGTGTTCTAAACGAATGAACTTGGCGCGTTCGATGCGCCGGGAAAAGCACCACAAGCAACATCTCTAAATAGAAGCGTAAGGAGAATCACCATGTTGAGCTGGGCAATCACATTCTTGATCATTGCCATCATCGCTGCGGTACTGGGCTTCGGTGGTATCGCGGGCACCGCCACGGGTATCGCCAAGATTCTCTTTGTCGTGTTCCTGGTGATGTTCATTGCTTCCTTCTTCTTTGGCCGTCGCGGTCGAGGGTGAATATGAGCGTTTTGTTAAAGACACTGGCAGCCGCCCTGCTTCTGGGCGGTAGTGCCATGGCAACAGCGGCCAATGACGGCCAGGCGCGGGTCAATGAGTTGCTAAGTGCAGACCCGCAGTACCGTGAAACCTGGCAAGGCGTGGTGAAGAAGGAAGAACGCCTGCCGGAATGGGTCATGAACCTGTCCGGCGACGCCGAGCAAATGAATGCCGTTGAAGAGGATGGCGAAAAGTATCTGGTTGGGCCGCTCTGCGAATCGCAGGCGACATGCCTCAACAAGCGCTTGATCGTTGCCGTCAGCTTCAACAAGAAGGAAGCCTACGCCATGCTGGTCGAAGTGCCTGCGGGGCTGCCGGCCGACAAGTCGCCCACGCGGCATGCCGACTACCGCTTTCTGGGAAAGCCGGACCAGGGTATGCAGGATTTGTTGATGGAACAGCTGAAGAAAGATCCACACTGGTACTGAATTCGTAACATGAAAGAAGCAGCATGGCTTCTTTCCACTGCGCTACCCGAGGAAGGTAGACGCATGATCAAGGGGCCGGGACGTTCTGCCTGTTTCAGGGGCGGAGTGACCTACGGGTACAGGGAGTGCCTGCGCAAGGGCCGGGTCAGGCAGAAGCTGCGACGCAAGTTCGCCGGTCACTCATGGATCGACGGACTTGCGAAGAGCTTCCTCAGCGCAAAGTGTTGTCCTAGAGCGTTCTGCTCGCCTGCTCCGTTAATCCCTCGCAAAACCATTTCGTAGTGTTTCTTTGGTGACCGTATATCGAGAAAACTGCGACTCAAAGACCGAGAATTTTCGCGCTGAAACGTAGGCTTTTTCCCAAGTTTAAGCTCACATCCCCTTGTTCAAAAAACAACCAACCTCCTCTACGATGGCCGGTTCACGGCACTTATGCCTGCCGAAATGTCGTATTCAAACCGGTTGGGACGCGGGTTTCAGTTAAAAAAGCTCATGCCGATTCGGCATAGGGTAGGCGTTTACGGCATTAGACGTTGCTTCCTTGCATCTGAATAGTTGCGCCTTTTTTCGCCTGCCAGAGAGCCGATAACAAGCGCTCCGGGGCACCTTATACGGGGGCAGATGCACAAGACTTTTTCGCCACAAGCGTTCCAGTTCTTGCATCTGCCTGAGTCAAACGCAAGTAAGGGTAAAGATATGAAGAAGGCAAAGCTTAGCCTCGCCTGGCAGATCCTCATCGGTCTGGTATTGGGGATTGCAATCGGTGCGCTGCTCAACCATTTCAGTGCCGAAAAAGCCTGGTGGGTCAGCAACGTCCTGCAACCAGCAGGCGATATCTTTATCCGTCTGATCAAGATGATTGTGATCCCGATCGTGATCTCATCCTTGATCGTCGGTATTGCAGGTGTCGGCGACGCGAAGAAGCTCGGGCGTATCGGTCTGAAGACCATCCTCTACTTCGAGATCGTCACCACCATCGCCATCGTGGTCGGTCTGGTGTTGGCCAACGTGTTCCATCCGGGCACCGGCATCGACATGAGCACCCTGGGTACCGTGGATATTTCCAAGTACCAGGCCACTGCCGCCGAGGTTCAGCATGAACATGCGTTCATCCAGACCATCCTCAACCTGATCCCGTCGAACATCTTCGCGGCCATGGCCCGCGGCGAGATGCTGCCGATCATCTTCTTCTCCGTATTGTTCGGCCTCGGTCTGTCGAGCCTGCAATCGGACCTGCGCGAGCCGCTGGTGAAGATGTTCCAGGGCGTGTCGGAAAGCATGTTCAAAGTCACTCACATGATCATGAACTACGCCCCGATCGGCGTTTTCGCACTGATCGCGGTGACCGTGGCCAACTTCGGCTTCGCCTCCCTGCTGCCACTGGCGAAACTGGTGATCCTGGTTTACTTCGCCATCGCCTTCTTCGCCTTCGTGGTGCTGGGCCTGATCGCTCGCCTGTTCGGCTTCTCGGTGATCAAGCTGATGCGCATCTTCAAGGATGAGCTGGTGCTGGCCTACTCCACCGCCAGTTCCGAAACCGTGCTGCCGCGCGTGATCGAGAAAATGGAAGCCTACGGCGCACCGAAAGCCATTTGCAGCTTCGTGGTACCGACCGGTTATTCGTTCAACCTCGACGGTTCGACCCTGTACCAGAGCATTGCGGCCATCTTCATTGCCCAGCTCTACGGCATCGACCTGTCGATCAGCCAGCAATTGCTGCTGGTGCTGACCCTGATGGTCACCTCCAAAGGCATCGCCGGCGTACCGGGTGTGTCCTTTGTGGTGCTGCTGGCCACCCTGGGCAGCGTGGGTATTCCGCTCGAAGGCCTGGCGTTCATCGCCGGTGTCGACCGCATCATGGACATGGCCCGTACCGCACTGAACGTGATCGGCAATGCCTTGGCCGTGCTGGTCATCTCCCGCTGGGAAGGCATGTACGACGACGCCAAGGGCCAGCGCTACTGGAACTCCTTGCCGCACTGGCGCAGCAAGGAAAAATTGCCGGTCGGTGAAGTTTCCAGCAACTGACGCAACACTCCTTGTGGGAGCGAGCCTGCTCGCGAAGAGGCCGTTAAATTCAACATCTGCGTTGACTAACAGACCGCTTTCGCGAGCAGGCTCGCTCCCACATTGGTCCGCGTACATCGCGCTAAACAAACCCCGGAGAAATCCGGGGTTTGTCGTTTCTGGCTACCCCGCTATCATTCGCCGCATTCTTCGGGGGATTTGACTGATGCTTAATGGCCTATGGCTTGGCTTCTTCATCGTGGCTGCCGTTTCGGCACTGGCGCAATGGTTGATCGGCGGTAACGCCGGGATCTTCGCGGCGATGGTGGAAAGCATTTTCGCCATGGCCAAATTGTCGGTCGAAGTCATGGTCCTGTTGTTCGGCACCCTGACGCTCTGGCTGGGCTTTCTGCGGATTGCCGAGAAGGCCGGGATCGTCGAGTGGCTGGCCAAAGCGCTGGGCCCGTTGTTCCTGCGGCTGATGCCGGAAGTGCCGGCCGGGCACCCCGCCATCGGCCTGATCACGCTCAACTTCGCCGCCAACGGCCTGGGCCTGGACAACGCCGCCACGCCAATCGGCCTCAAAGCCATGAAGGCGCTGCAAGAACTCAACCCGAGCACCACAATCGCCAGCAACGCGCAGATCCTGTTCCTGGTGCTCAACGCCTCCTCCCTGACCCTGCTGCCGGTGACCATCTTCATGTACCGCGCCCAGCAGGGTGCGCCCGATCCGACCCTGGTGTTCCTGCCAATCCTGCTCGCCACCAGTTGCTCTACATTGGTCGGCCTGCTGTCGGTGGCGTTCATGCAGCGTCTGCGCCTGTGGGACCCGGTGGTGCTTGCGTACCTGATTCCCGGCGCCTTGGCCCTCGGTGCCTTCATGGCGCTGCTGGCGACGCTCTCAGCGACCGCTCTGGCCAGCCTGTCATCGATCCTCGGCAACGTGACGCTGTTCGGGCTGATCATGTTGTTTCTGGTGATTGGCGCGCTGCGCAAAGTGAAGGTGTACGAAGCGTTCGTCGAAGGCGCCAAAGAAGGTTTCGACGTGGCCAAGAACCTGCTGCCGTATCTGGTGGCGATGCTGTGTGCCGTCGGCGTGCTGCGAGCATCCGGAGCGCTGGACTTTGGCCTGGACGGGATTCGGCATCTGGTGGAATGGGCCGGTTGGGACACGCGCTTCGTCGATGCGCTGCCGACCGCCATGGTCAAGCCGTTCTCCGGCAGTGCCGCCCGGGCGATGCTGATCGAAACCATGAAAACGTCTGGCGTGGACAGCTTCCCGGCGCTGGTGGCGGCGACGGTTCAGGGCAGTACTGAAACGACCTTCTATGTATTGGCGGTGTACTTCGGCGCGGTGGGGATCCAGCGGGCACGGCATGCGGTGGGGTGTGCGTTGCTGGCCGAATTGGCCGGCGTTCTCGGCGCGATCGGGGTGTGCTACTGGTTCTTCGGCTAATCAAATAAACCTGTGGGAGCGGGCTTGCCCGCGATAGCGGTGTGACATTCAACGTTGATGTCGACTGTGCTGACGCTATCGCGGGCAAGCCCGCTCCCACATGGATTTCCGGTGGCTTTAAGGCCGAGGAGGCGGGGCGACTTTTTGTCCTTGCTCAACCGCCCAGCTCACTACCTGCGCCGTCAACTGGTCACTGGCCTGACCAAACCCAACCACCACCGCCGGCACCTTCACATCGCTCAACGGCTGGCGCACTTCGAAGCGTCGGCTGGCGAGGATTCGCTGGTCATAACCACGCACCAGCAACGCATCCAGACGCACGACGACGCTCGCGTTCGTTCCTTGGTACTCAGTCTGGAATGCCTGCAGGCTACCGCCCAACTCAAGGTCTGCCTGGAAGTTGCTGTCGTCGGTACTCAACAGCGACACCCGACCATCACGCTGGAAACCATCCAACAGACGATTGCGCAACAACACCGGTGCAGGGTCGCTCCAACGCGAAGCCTTGTAGCTGCTGATCAGATCACCCTGAGGGATCACGGCGATCTTGGGGCTGTTCAAGACCTCGCTGGTCTGCGGCTTGGTCAGGCGCAACGACCAGCGCTGCGGCGTCCCGTGACTGGCCGATGTGCTGCTCTGGGCCGAAGGCAACCGATAGACATCGGACGGCTCGGACTTGGGCAGGATCGAGCAGGCGCCGAGCACAATGAAGCTGGCGAAGAGGGCGAGGCGAGTCAGCTTCATGGCGTGAACTCCTTGTTCTTGTCATTGCCCAGCAAATAACCGGTGGGGTTGGCTTCCAGACGCTGGGAAATAGCCCGCAACGACGTCAGGGTATCGCGCAGTTCACGCACCGCCGGGGCCAGGCCATTGAGGCCTTGCATGCCGCTGTTGAGCGAATCCTGATTGGTCGTGAGCAGCTTGTTGATGGTCGCGCTGCTCGACTCCAGCGATTTCATCGCCTGCTCGGCACTGCCGAACATCTGCTTGCCTTGATCGTTGAGCATGCCATTAGCGTTGCGCATCAGCGCCGACGTCTGTTCCAGCATGGCGCCGGCCTGTTTGCCGACCGAGGCCAGTTGCTGCATCGCCTGGCGAATATCGCCGCGCTGGTCAGCGATGGTGCCGGTGGTTTGTTCAAGATGTTCAAGGGTCTTGCTGATGCGCTCGACGTTCTGCGAAGAAAACATCTGATTGGCGTTGAGCATCAGCATGTTCACACCGGCCACCAGGTCGCCGCTGTCATTCAGCAAACGGGCGATGGGCGAGGGCGATGCAATGATCGTCGGTAAATTACCGTCCTTGCCCTTGAGCTTCGGACTCTGCGGCGTACCCCCGCTGAGCTGGATGATCGACGTCCCGGTGATCCCGGTCAGCGCCAATATGGCCCGGGTGTCTTCCTTGATCGGTGTCTCGCCGCCCAGGCGGATCCGCGCCAGCACCCGGCGCGGGTCTTTCGGGTCCAGACGCAGGGTCACCACGTCGCCGACCTTGATCCCGCTGTACTGCACGGCGCTGCCCTTGGACAGGCCGCTGACGGCCTCGTTGAAGACGATTTCGTAGTCCTTGAACTCGGTGTCGACGCTGGACTTGGCCAGCCACAAGCCGAAGAGCAGGGCGCCCGCCACCACAATCACGGTGAACAGGCCGATCAATACATGATGGGCTCGGGTTTCCATGTCAGACCTCCTTAAGCTGTTGAGCGGCGGTCAGCGCCGCGCGGCCGCGAGGGCCATGGAAGTATTCGTGAATCCACGCGTCATCGGTTTCCGAGACTTTTTCGATGGCATCCGCCACCAGCACTTTCTTCTGCGCCAGCACCGCCACCCGGTCGGTGATGGTGTAGAGCGTGTCGAGGTCGTGGGTGACCAGAAACACACTCAGGCCCAACGCATCGCGCAGGGTCAGGATCAATTGATCGAACGCGGCCGCACCAATCGGATCGAGCCCGGCGGTGGGTTCGTCGAGAAACAGGATGTCCGGGTCCAGTGCCAGCGCGCGGGCCAGTGCCGCACGCTTGATCATCCCGCCGGACAGCGAAGCGGGGTACTTGTCGGCCGCCGACAGCGGCAGCCCGGCCAAGGCCATTTTCACTGCCGCCAGGTGCTCGGCGTCCTCTCGGCTCAAACCGGCATGCTCGATCAGGGGCAGGGCGACGTTCTCGGTCACGGTCAGCGAAGAGAACAGGGCGCCTTTCTGGAACAGCACGCCGAAGCGCCGTTCGACCATCGAGCGCTCGTGTTCAGACAGCATCGGCAGGTTTTTGCCAAAGACCTTCACCACCCCTTCGCTGGGCTGACGCAAGCCGACGATGCTGCGCAACAGCACTGACTTGCCGCTGCCGGAACCGCCGACCACGGCCAGGATTTCGCCCTTGTACAACTCCAGATCAAGGTTCTCATGCACGCTCTGGCGACCGAAGCGATTGCACAGCCCACGGACTTCGATCACCGCCTCAGAGGGCGCTCGGGGTAGACGATTCACCAGCCCATCTCCATGAAAAACAGCGCGGCCACGGCGTCGAGTACGATCACCACGAAAATAGACTGGACCACGCTCGACGTGGTGTGCGCGCCGACGGACTCGGCGCTGCCGCTGACTTTGAAGCCTTCGAGACAGCCAATGGCAGCGATCAGGAACGCGAAGATCGGCGCTTTGACGATCCCCACCAGAAAATGCTGAACGCCGATGTCCGATTGCAGCAGCGACAGGAACATCGCCGGCGAGATATCCAGCGACACAGCGCAGACTACGCCGCCGCCGACAATCCCCGAAAGCATCGCCAGAAAGGTCAACATCGGCAGCGCGACCAGCAGGGCCAAGACGCGCGGCACCACCAGCAACTCTATCGGGTCGAGGCCCAAGGTGCGGATGGCGTCGATTTCTTCGTTGGCTTTCATCGAACCGATCTGCGCGGTAAACGCACTGGCGGTGCGGCCGGCCATCAGGATCGCGGTCAGCAACACACCGAATTCGCGCAGGAAGGAGAATGCCACCAGGTCCACGGTAAAAATACTCGCGCCAAAACTCGCCAACACCGTCGCCCCGAGAAACGCCACCACGGCGCCCACCAAAAAGGTCAGCAGGGCAACGATGGGCGCGGCGTCGAGGCCGGTCTGCTCGATGTGCGCCACCATCGGTGTAATCCGCCAGCGCGCGGGGCGAAACAGATTGCGGGCGATGGTTTCCAGAATCAGGCCGACGAAACCCAGCAGTTGCAGGGTGTCCTGCCAGACCGCGTCGACCGCCCGGCCGATGCGGGTCAACAGTTGAACGCTGACGCTGATTTCCGGTTCCTTGATCGGCACGCAGAAGTCGGTCAGCGAGCAATAGACAGTCTGCAACAAGGCACGGTCGGCCGAGGACAGCGTGCAATCGGGGTGTTCGGCAGATCGGCCCAAACGCTCGGAACCGAGCAACTCCACCAGCAGCGACGCACCGGCGGTGTCGAGCGCGCCGAGGCCGTTGAGGTCGATGTGAGTGCTGTCGTCGTATTGACCGTGGAGCTTTTCGCACAGGTGCTTGAGATCGGCGTAATGGGCAAGCGTCCAGTCACCCGTGACCCGCAACTGAGCAGGGGAGTGAGAGGTGTCCAGTCGGGCACTGCCGGCCATTGTGCTGCTGCTCATAAGCTCCGTGCTTGTTCGGCTATTTCGCAGAGCTACGTAATAGCATGAACCGCATTACTTTTCTTTGGTCGGTGTGCTGTCCGTAATGGTGAAGCGCAACACACCGATAACCTGGCCATCTTCGGTCAGCACCCGAACTTGCCATTTACCCGCAGGGTTGCCGGGGAAATTCTGTTTGTGGGTCCAGGCCCGATAGCCTTCCTTGCGCCCACCATGGATGTCCAGGGGAATGCGGTCGACCTCTTTGCCGTTAAACTGCCACACGTGGTAGATCCGCTCATCCAGACCGCGCGGGGCGTTGATCGCGGTGTAGGCGTACAGCCCGTCACCACGGATCTGGTCGGCGCTGACTTCTTCCAGACTCTTGCCAGGTGTGCGGTCCTGCATTTGCGTGCTGATGGCCACGTCGGTCATCCACAGGGTCGCCGGCGGCACCCAGGATCGCAGCACCCAACCGAGCGCGCCGATGCCCAGCGTGATACTGAGAATCGCCAAGGCGTTGCGCACGGTACGAATCGGGAAGATCGACGCCAGGCTCGGGAACGACAGCACGACGGCGGTGCCCAGGGCCAGTTTGAAACTCTGAGCGGTGGTCAGGTGCAGGATGACGGGCAGGGCGGTCAGCAGTGCAGCGAACAGCGTCAGGGTATGCAGCGCCAGGAACGCCCAGCGCCGGGGGGCCAGCCATTTGTAGTAGAGCGGGTCGATGATGGAAATCAGCGCCGCCATGCTCAGCAACCCGGTGAAGAACAACTGGCCGCTGTTCCAGGTGGTGGTGATAAAAAAGAACGGCAGGACGAAGAACAGGCTTTCCTGGTGGATCATCTGCGTGGCGTAGCGCAGCAGAGGCTGGGGTATTTCGCGCTTGAAGATCCTGGTGAACAGCTTGGTGAGACTGTTTTCCAGCATCAGCCAGATCCAGCTGACCAGCATGATGGTGGTGATCCAGGTCGCCAGACCTTGCTGGCGATCCACCAGAATGAAACTGCCGACCCCGGAAATGAAGCCACCGAGCGCAATGACCCCTGGGTAGCGCTTCATCAGTTCCAGGATGCGCTGGACGTATAGGGGCAGAGTAGGCATTCGGCGGTTCGCAATAGTCGTGGGAAAAATCCCCGACAGGGTAACCGCCGAGAGGGCGGCGTGGCGAGGGGCTGCGGTCCGATCACAAATCCTTGTAGCAGCTGGCGCAGCCTGCGTTCGGCTGCGCAGCAGTCGTAAAACCATTCAACGCGGTTCATCAGGTATATCTGACGTAACGGATTTACGACTGCTTCGCAGCCGAACGCAGGCTACGCCAGCTGCTACACGGTTCGCGGTGTCCTTCGATGCAAGCGCCAACCCATCAGCATCAATACGATGAGCCCCAGCACCCCGGCAATCGCCCACATAAACTGATCATCACTGATCAACGGCTTTTCGATCCGCAGGTAGCCCGGCTGCATCAGCAATTCACGCATGGCCTTGTTTGCTTCCTCCAGCGTCACCCCTTGCAGTTCCTTGGCCGGGTTGGCGAAACGGCCGTCCTCGTAGTCCCCAAGGGCGCTCCAGTAATAATCGGCCAACGCGCTGTTGCCTTGCACGGCCCAGGCCTGGCGGGCAATGGCGGCCTGCTTGAGGCGGTTGAAGGTGTTGGCATTGAGGCCGTCCCTGAGCAACCCGGCCTTCAGATCATCCAGCACCTGTTCGGCCTGGGGTACGTCGTCGCGGTCAAGGTCGGCGTTCAGACTCATGAAGCCCACGCCGCCAAACACCTCACGCTCGGCCGAAGGCCCGTAGGACAAGCTATGGGTCAGGCGCAACTGGCGGTAGAGCGCCCAGTCCAGATAGTCCTTGAGCAAGTCGAAGGTTTCGTCGTGCTGATCCTCTTGCACCGGCTCTGGCACCAGCCAATGCAATTTCGCACTGCCGCCGACCAAACCGTGACTCAGGGTGCGCTCATGGGCAGCACTGGCCTGGATCGCCGGCAGGGCCGGGTGATCGGTCGGGTCGACCGCTTCAAGCGCGCCATAAGACCGTTCCAGATAGGCCGGCAGCAACCGCTCAAGGTCGCCGACGACGATCAGGGTCATGTTGTTGGGCGCGTACCAGGCCTTGCGTACCTTTTCCACCTGATCGCGGGTCAGGTGATCGACTTCAGGCCGTTCGGGGCATTTGAGGCCCAGTTCCACTGCCAGCTGATTACTCGCTGTGTGGCCAAGGTCCTGACGATCCAGAAAGCGTTGCAGGTGCGAGTAATGGCCGCCGTCTTCGCGCTCGACCACTTGTTTGGCAGCGTTGATGGCGTTGTCGTCGATTCGGGTCTGGGTCAGCAGCGCCAGCAGCAGGTCGAGGACCTTGCGCTGGTTTTTCGCCGGGGCCTCGATAACGAACGTCGTGTCGGCATTGCTGGTGTAGGCGTTCCACTCGCCACCCAAGGCCTGCATGCGTTCTTCCAGCCCGCCTTCGCCCGTGGCGTCGATGCCGCTGAACAGCAAGTGCTCAAGCAGGTGCGGCAGCTCTTTGTCGGCGCAGCTGAAATCATCGATGCCGACGCCGACCACCAGACGAATCGCCACATGCCCGCGCTCGGTGCCGGGTTTGAGCATTAATTGCAGGCCGTTGGGCAGCGTATAGCCCTCGACCTGAAAGCGATCCAGGGCAAATGAAGGGAATGAGCCAAGCAACAGACAGGCGAACAACAAACAACGCATAGCAAGCTTCCAGGCAACCAATCGGAGATCCGTGTCATCAGCCAGGCCGCCTTCGCGAGCAGGCTCGCTCCCACAGGTGATCTGAGTCGGACACAATTTCCGAGTACACCGAAGATCCACTGTGGGAGCGAGCCTGCTCGCGAAGGCGGCCTTCATGCTGAATCAATGTTACTGACTGACCACTCTGCCAGACGTTCAAGGTGAATGCGTGATGTCAGCCAAATCGTCGGCCGCCAGGGCACCGGTGTCGGAAGTTTCCAGCACCACATAGGCGCTGCTGCAAAACAGCGAATTCAGACGCTTCATGTCGGCAATCAACTCAAGGTGCAACGAGCTGGTCTCGATACTCTGCACGATCTTACGTTGCAATCGGCTGACGTGAGCATGAGCCAGGCGGCGTTCCTGTGCGCGAAAGCGACGTTTCTCACGCAATAACTGGCGGGCACTTTCCTTATCGGCACTGAGGAACACCGACAACCCCAGGCGCAGGTTGGAGATCAACTGACTGTGCAGCCCCGCCAACTCTTCCAGGCCGACCTCGGAAAAAGACCGGCGCTGCGAGGTTTTCTGCTGCTGAACCTTGCGCAGCATACGTTCGATGAGGTCGCTGGCGAGTTTAAGGTTGATCGCCAGCTCGATGATTTCCGCCCAGCGCCGGCTGTCCTGCTCGCTGAGGTCTTCACGGGGCATTTGCGCCAGATACAGCTTGATCGCACCGTAGAGCGATTCCACATCATCAGTCAGGCGCCGCATTTCCTGGGTAACGGCGGTTTGCTTGCCGTTCAGCACGTCGAGCATGGCCTCAAGCATGTTGTCGATCAGGTCGCCGATGCGCAGGGTTTCCCGGGCGGCATTGGCCAGCGCCAGGCTGGGCGTGACCAGCGCTGTTGGATCAAGATGCCGCGGCTTGGCAGTGCCGTTGATTTCCGGCCGCTCCGGCAACAGCCACGCGCACAGCTTGGCCATCGGCCCGACACTGGGCAGCAAGATCAGGCAGCGCGCGGTGTTGTAGAGCAGGTGAAAGCCGATGACCATTTCCTGAGGGCTGAAGTCCAGGCTGTCGATCCAGTGCACCAACGGGTCGAGTACCGGGATGATCAGCAACAGGCCGATCAGTTTGTAGAGCAGGCTGCCCAACGCCACCTGGCGACCGGCGGCGTTCTGCATGCTGGTGCTGAGGAAGGCAAGGATGCCGCTGCCGATGTTGGCGCCGATCACCAGGCCGATGGCAACTGGCAGGCTGATCACCGCGGCACCGGCCAGGGTCGCCGTCAGCAGGACGGCGGCCAGGCTGGAGTAGGAAACCATCGCAAACAGCGCGCCGACCAGGGCATCCAGCAGGATGTCGCCGGTCAGCGAAGCGAAAATCACCTTCACGCCTTGGGCCTGGGTGATCGGCGCGGCGGATTCGACGATCAGTTGCAGCGCCAGGATGATCAGCCCTAGGCCAATGCCGACCCGGCCCATTTGTCCGACCCGGGTCTGTTTGCGCGACAGGAAGAAAATCACCCCAAGAAAGATCAGCAGCGGCGACAACCATGACAGGTCGAAGGTCAGCACCCGCGCCATCAGCGCGGTACCGACGTCGGCCCCGAGCATGGTCGCCAGGGCCGGGGTCAGCGCCATCAGGCCCTGACCGACAAAGGAGGTGACGAGCATCGCGGTGGCGTTGCTGCTCTGGACCATCGCCGTTACGACGATCCCCGAGACGAATGCCAGCCAACGCTTGGACATGTTCCGGCCAATCACGTGGCGCAGGTTGGAACCGTAGACCCGCAGAATGCCGGTTCGGACGATGTGCGTGCCCCAAATCAACAAGGCCACGGCAGATAACAAATTGAGCAGGGTGAGCATGCAGGCCCCCTGTGGTGGTAGCGCCCCAAAGGGGCAAGTTGACGGTGCCGCGCGTTCTTCTACGTTCTGTACTTAAGCTGTAGTTGGCTAACGGTCTGCGCGCCAGCATCGCACAGCTAAAGAAGCGATAGAAACAAAACTGTCATAAAAACAGGTTGATGCAGAAATGAAAAAGGGGCCCGAAGGCCCCTTTGTCATCACATGGCATTCGGGTTACTGACCCGGAATGTCCTTGCGCAGTTTCACCGGATCCTGCTGTTTGCGTTTTTTCGCGATCGCGGTGCGCATCTTGATGTTGATCGCTTCCACCGCCAGCGAGAACGCCATGGCGAAGTAGACGTAGCCTTTTGGCACGTGAACGTCGAAGGATTCAGCAATCAGCACAGTACCGACTATCAACAGGAACGACAGCGCCAGCATCTTCAGCGACGGGTGCTTGTCGATGAACTCGCTGATGGTGCCGGAAGCCCACATCATCACCAGCACGGCAACGATGATCGCCGCGACCATGACCGGTACGTAGGACACCATGCCCACGGCGGTGATGACCGAGTCCAGCGAGAACACGATGTCGATGATCGCGATCTGAATGATGGTGTAGAGGAAGTTGCCGCCCTTGCCGCCCGGCTCCTCATTGGTTTCGTCTTCACCTTCCAGCGCGTGGTACATCTCTTGCGAGCTCTTCCACAGCAGGAACAGACCACCGAAGAACAGGATCAGGTCACGCCCGGAAATGCCTTGGCCGAACACTTCGAACAAGTCCGCGGTAAGGCGCATGACCCAAGTGATCGACAGCAGCAACAAGATCCGCGTAACCATGGCCAGTGCCAGGCCGAAAATCCGGGTGCGCTGTTGCATGTGCTTGGGCATGCGGCTGACCAGGATCGAAATCATAATGATGTTATCGATACCCAGGACGATTTCCAGGGCGGTCAGGGTGAAGAAGGCAACCCAGATTTCAGGGTTGGTCAGCCATTCCATGTGTATTCCTTTGTGCGAGTGTTAAACCACGAAGGGCCCGGGCTTCAAACAACAAAGCCTGGACCCGTCATGGTGAGTCTTGGGCTTATAGAGTGCTGAACAGCGGAAAAATCCCCATCAGCAAAGCGGCGACCAGTATGCACATGCACACCAGCACTGCCCACTTCAGGGTGAAACGCTGGTGATCACCGAAGTCGATACCGGCCAGGGCCACCAACAGATAGGTCGATGGTACCAGCGGGCTCAGCAAGTGGACGGGCTGACCGACGATCGAGGCACGTGCCATTTCAACCGCGGTTATACCGTAATGGCTGGCGGCTTCGGCAAGTACCGGTAACACGCCGTAATAAAATGCATCGTTCGACATGAAGAACGTGAACGGCATGCTCACCAGCGCGGTAATCACGGCCAGGTACGGGCCGAGGAAGTCCGGGATGACTGCCAACAGGCTCTTCGACATCGCATCGACCATGCCGGTGCCCGACAGGATTCCGGTGAAGATACCGGCCGCGAAGATCAAGCCGACCACCGCCAGCACGCTACCGGCATGAGCCGCGACGCGGTCTTTCTGCTGTTGCAGGCTCGGGTAGTTGACGATCATCGCGATGCTGAACGCCACCATGAACAGCACCGGCAGCGGCAACAGACCGGCGACCAGGGTGCACATCAGGGTCAGGGTCAGGGCGCCGTTGAACCAGATCAAATTCGGACGACGGGCATCCGGGAATTGCGAAACGCTGATTTCACTGTGGTCGATTTCCTCGCCCACCAGGTGCAGCTCACCCAGGCGCGCACGCTCACGCTTGCCGTAGAAGTAGGCAATCACGAGGATGGCCAGCACCCCGAAAGCCATCGCCGGAATCATGGGTACGAAGATGTCGGACGGGTCCACATGCAACGCACTGGCCGCACGAGCGGTCGGGCCGCCCCATGGCGTCATGTTCATCACGCCACCGGCGAGGATGATCAGGCCGGCCATGATCCGTGGGCTCATGCCGATGCGGCTGTAGAGCGGCAGCATGGCGGCCACGCAGATCATATAAGTGGTCGCGCCGTCACCATCGAGGGAGACGACGAGCGCCAGTACGGCGGTGCCGACCGAAACTTTCAACGGGTCGCCCTTGACCAGTTTGAGGATCTTGCGCACGGCCGGGTCGAACAGGCCGGAGTCGATCATCAGGGCGAAGTACAGAATGGCGAACATCAGCATCACACCGGTCGGTGCGAGCTTGGTGATGCCTTCGAGCATCATCGGGCCGATCTTCGGTGCAAAACCACCGAACAGCGCGAACAGGATCGGGATGATGATCAGAGCGATCAGCGCGGACAGGCGCTTGGTCATGATCAGGAACATGAACGTGATGACCATGGCAAAGCCAAGGAAAGTCAGCATGGGAATACTCCAGGCATAGCGCGGCTAGGGAATGGGCGAACCGGGTGGGTCAGCGCAGAACGGGAAGCACGAGGCGTATGGGCGGAGTGACAGCGAAGCGGCGGGTAGCAGAGGACATCAGGATCACCATTGTTGTTGTTAAATGGGCTGTGCGAGCGATAAAACACTGGCATTGGCCGACCGGTCTGTTGCCGGTAGTGGGGGCGATCCTAATCGGGGAAGCTTTCACCCAGCTTTCGCGGATGAAAGCATTGACGAGATGTGCAACCGGTCGTCGGACGGGTTCAAAGTCCCTGAATACGGGACAGGAGGAAAAAACATGGCCGAAATTCATACCGGCGGCTGCCATTGCGGGCATCTGCGCTATCAATTCATCGGGCCTTTGCACGACATCGCCCACTGTCATTGTTCGATTTGCCGACGGGTCAGCGGCGGGATCGTGACCACCTGGATCACCATGCCCGCGTCAGCCTTTGAATGGGTGAAAGGAACGCCGGCGCAGTACGACTCTTCAATAACCTGCGTACGGTATTTCTGCGGCAACTGTGGGGCGCAGCTGGCGCTGGTCTCGCACCTGAGCCCGGACAGCATCGACGTGACCATCGCCACTCTCGATCATCCCGAGCACGCACCCGCCGAAAGGCATATCTGGACTGACAACCGACTGCCCTGGCTGCATCTGGATGAACATTTGCCCGGCGAAGCCGAGGAACAGTTGTAAACTGATCAAAAAATAGACAGGTCCAGCGGCCGAATCGCGCCCATCCAGATGGCGTGCTCGGTGTGGTCGAGCAGATCGTCGCCGGTGTCCGGGTGCAGGAACACCACCAAACCCTTGCGGTTGAGCGCAAGCCAGGGCAGCACGTCGCCGATGTATTGTGGCTCGAACGCCAACTGGCAGCTCCAGTCCGGATGCGGGCCCACCGGGCGTTCATGGACGCGGCCCATCTTCAGTGGAAACAATTGCGCCGCCTGCTCACACAAGGCCCGCGCTTGTGGAAGGGTGTTGGCGTCGAAGTAGACATGGGCGTGGTAGCCCTTGATCCGCTGCATTTGAAACTCCCTGAACCGAGTCGAACTGGCGCTGTTTCCCACAGGTCACACGCCATATACGTAGGAAGAACGGAGCACGGCCATGAAAAATGCCGAAACCCCAGTGGTGAAAGTGGTGCTTTATGGTGCCATGAGTAGCCTGGGCAGTGCGCTGATGGCTGAAATGCTGCGGCGCCAACATGAAGTGATCGCGATTCTCGATGATTTGACGGCGCTCGCGCCGCGCCCGGGATTGCGGACCAAGACCGGTGATTTGTTCGACGCCAAGCGGGTCAAGCAGAGTGTCGCCGGGTGTTCAGCGGTGATCTGTCTGCTGGATGCACCCGGGTTGCCGATGAACAGCGAGCACGTGGAAAAATCCATCGTACCCGGCCCGGTCGAGCAAGTGCTGGCGGTGGATGCTCTGATTGATGGCATGCAGGCCTCAGGGATTGCCCGGCTGTTTCTTGTCGGAGATTTCGAGGCACTGGACGATCCGGAGATCGAAGATCAACTGCAACGCCACGCCGCCGAAGAAATCCGCGAAGCCCTGCAAAGCAGCACCTTGCACTGGACGCTGGTGAATGCACCACGCGGGGTGGCCGGGCTGACCATCGAACATTTCAGCCACGTCAGCAGCAGCCTGGAGCCGGGCCTCGCCGAACCGCTTGAGCGGTTGAGCCGGGTGGCCGTGGGGATTGCCGATGAGTTGCGGTTGAACCTGCATGTCGGCGAACACGTGACCTTCGTCGCGACTGACGCTATACAGCGATAGACGGCAACGGCAGGCCATTCAACGACTGCGCACTGCTGGCCTGCTCAGCCATCAGCCAGTCCACAAACTGTTGAATCAGCGCACCACGCCGTTTCCGCTGGGGCAGGACCACGTAATAGCCGAGCCTGGAAATCACCGTTTCCGCAATCGGTCGGCACAACAAACCTTGCGCCAGCAAGTTATCCACAAGGTGCCGCCACCCAATCGCCACCCCTTGGCCGCCAATCGCCGCCTGAATCAGCAGCGTGTAATTGTCGAAGCGCAATTGCCCGGGCGCAGGTGCCGAAGCGATCCCCAACTCCCGAAACACGCCGCTCCAGTCGAACCAGTTGCTGCTGTTCTCGCCTCGAAGGTGCAGCAGCGGGAATTCGAGCAATGACTGGGAGGGCAAGGGCAGGGGACGATCCTTCAACAGCAACGGGCTGCACACCGGAAAGACTTCTTCGCTAAACAGCCAATGGCTTTCGCCCTGCTTGAATCGGCCATCACCAAACAGCACCGCCACATCAATGTCGGTGCGCAGCATATTGAGGCTGCGTTCGCTGGTGACCAGGCTGACGTCCACTTGAGGGTTGGCGGCATGGAAACGGTGCAGCCGCGGCATCAGCCAATACGCGGCGAAGGCGAAGTCGGTGGCGACCTGCAACACTTCATGTTGGTGCTGTGCGCTGATTGCGCTCAATCCTGCATCGATATTCTGCAATCCGAGCTGAACCTGCTCAAACAGGATGGTCCCGGCCTCGGTCAGTTCGATCCCGCGGTAGATCCGGTCGAACAACCGCGTCCCGAGTTGTTCTTCCAACCGTTTGATCTGCTGGCTGATGGCCGGTTGCGTGGTGCCAAGCTCCACGGCGGCCGCCGTGAAGCTGCGTTGACGGGCCGCTGCTTCAAAGGCACGAAGCAAATCCAGAGACAAATCACCAAGGGCGTCATACATAAGCTGGGCTTATCCTAGTCATTGCCGCGCATGGGCTTTACCACAAATTGCATGGGCTACATGCTCGATCGCAGCACTCTCGCATAAATATTCACTATGGAATGCCGCGATCACATGAAGCGCAAGAATATTCTTTTCATCATGGCCGATCAGATGGCCGCGCCAATGTTGCCGTTCTACGGCCCTTCGCCCATCAAACTGCCCAATCTCAGCCGCCTCGCCGCCGAAGGCGTGGTGTTCGACGCCGCTTATTGCAACAGCCCACTGTGCGCGCCGTCGCGTTTTACCCTGGTCAGCGGTCAATTGCCGAGCAAGATCGGCGCCTACGACAACGCGGCCGATTTCCCCGCCGACGTACCGACTTATGCCCACTACCTGCGTCGACTCGGTTACCACACCGCGCTGTCCGGCAAGATGCATTTCTGCGGACCGGATCAGCTGCACGGCTATGAAGAACGCCTGACCAGCGACATCTACCCGGCCGATTACGGCTGGTCTGTGAACTGGGACGAGCCAGACGTGCGTCCAACCTGGTTTCACAACATGTCGTCGGTGCTGCAGGCCGGGCCATGTGTACGCACCAATCAGCTGGATTTCGACGAAGAGGTGGTGTTCAAGGCCCAACAGTATTTGTTCGATCACATCCGCGAGGATGGCGACCGACCGTTTTGCCTGACCGTTTCGATGACTCACCCACACGACCCGTACACCATTCCCAAGGCTTTCTGGGATATGTACGACGACGCCGATATCCCATTGCCTGAGACCCCGGCCCAGTCCGAACTCGATCCGCACTCCCAGCGTTTGCTCAAAGTTTATGACCTGTGGGACAAACCACTGCCTGTGGATAAGATTCGCGATGCACGCCGTGCCTACTTCGGTGCGTGCAGCTATATCGACAGTAACGTCGGCAAACTCCTGCAAACACTCGAGGAAACCGGCCTGATCGACGACACCATCATCGTGTTCTCCGGCGACCACGGCGACATGCTCGGCGAGCGTGGTCTCTGGTACAAAATGCATTGGTATGAAATGGCCGCCCGCGTGCCTCTGTTGATCAGTGCGCCGGGGCAATTCGGGGCTGGCCGGGTCAGCGCGGCGGTCTCCACTGCCGATCTGTTGCCGACCTTCGTGGAACTGGCCGGCGGGTCGCTGGAGCCTGGACTGCCGCTGGATGGCCGCTCACTGGTCTCGCACCTGCAAGGGCAGGGCGGTCATGACGAGGTCTTCGGCGAATACATGGCTGAAGGCACTATCAGCCCGCTGATGATGATTCGCCGCGGCGCCTACAAATTCATCTACAGCGAAGACGACCCTTGCCTACTCTTCGATGTACACAACGACCCGCGCGAACTGGAAGAACTCAGCCAATCGCCGCAACATCAGTCGCTTTTCGATGAATTTCTCGCCGAAGCCCGGGCCAAATGGGACATCCCGGCGATCCACCAACAAGTGCTCGCCAGCCAACGGCGCCGACGTTTTGTCGCCGATGCATTAACCATTGGCAAGCTGAAGAGCTGGGATCACCAGCCGCTGGTGGACGCCAGTCAGCAGTACATGCGCAACCACATCGACCTCGACGATCTGGAGCGTAAAGCACGTTATCCACAACCCTGCCAAAACTAATAATGTTAAGGGGAATGCCATGCGTAGGTTATCCACAGCAATGACGGTCGGGCTTCTGGCTCTGGGCAGTGCATCGGCGTATGCCGATCAGAGTTGCGAGACGGTGAAAATGGCCGACCCTGGCTGGAGCGACATTGCCGCGACCAACGCCATCACCGGGTTTCTGCTGGACGGCATGGGCTACAAGGCCAAGGTCGACACGCTTGCAGTGCCGATCACCTTTGGCGGCTTGAAAGATGGCCAGGTCGACGTGTTTCTCGGTAACTGGATGCCGGCGCAACAGGGTTTCTACGACAAATTCGTGGCCACCGGCGATGTCACGCAATTGGCGAAGAACCTCGACGGCACCGAATTCACGCTCGCGGTCCCGGATTACGTCTGGGACGCGGGTGTGCATACCTTTTCCGATCTGAACAAATACGCCGACAAATTCGACAAGAAGATCTACGGCATCGGCTCCGGCGCTCCCGCCAATATCTCCTTGCAGGAAATCATCAAGAAGAACGATTTCGACATGGGCCAGTGGAAACTGGTCGAATCCAGCGAGCAGGCCATGCTGGCCGAAGTGTCTCGCGCGGTGAAAAAACAGAAGTTCGTGACCTTCCTCGGCTGGACCCCCCACCCGATGAACGTGCAACTGAAAATGCACTACCTCAAGGGCGGCGAGAAGTACTTCGGGGACACCGGCAGTGTTCACACCTTGACCCGCAAAGGTTATGCACAGGCCTGCCCGAACGTTGGCAAACTGCTCACCAACCTGAGTTTCACCCAGGAGATGGAGAACAGCATCATGGCCGAGGTGGTGAACAAGAAGGTCAGCAATGCTGATGCGGCCAAGGCGTGGATCAAGGCTAATCCGGCTGTGCTGGATAAGTGGCTGGACGGGGTGAAGACAGTGGATGGGAAGGATGCGCTGGGGGCGGTGAAAGCCAAACTCTGAACCAGTGTGGGAGCGAGCCGGCTCCGGGCGGCGTTCCGACGAAGGGGCCATCAGATCCGACATTCATGTCGACTGACACTCCGCATTCGCGAGCAGGCTCGCTCCCACAGCCGGAACGATCAGCGGCTAGTCCTGCTACCCTTGCGCAAACCCCCACCCGAGAGGACCCATGGCCTTCCCAAGCCGCCATTCGCTCTTCCCCTTCCTTAGCTGGTTGCCGCGGCAAACCCGCACCAGTGTCGGTCGTGACCTGATTGTCGGCCTGAGCGGCGCGATTCTCGCGCTGCCGCAATCCATTGCCTACGCGCTGATCGCCGGTCTCCCACCTGAATACGGTCTATACGCGGCGATTATCCCGGTGCTGATCGCGTGTCTCTGGGGTTCTTCGTGGCACTTGATCTGCGGTCCTACGGCGGCGATTTCTATCGTCTTGTACGCCAGCATCAGTCCGCTGGCCGTTCCTGCGTCAGATGACTACGTCACCCTGATCCTGCTTCTGACGCTGCTTGCCGGCATTTTCCAGTGGCTGCTCGGTTTGCTGCGCTTCGGCGCCTTGGTGAATTTCGTCTCGCACTCGGTAGTGCTGGGTTTCACCCTCGGCGCGGCGGTGGTGATTGCCATCGGCCAACTGCCAAACCTGCTGGGGCTGGAATTGCCCAACCAGGCAACAGCGCTGAACAGCTTGATGATGCTGTTCAGCCATCTCGGCGAAGTGGATAAACCTTCGTTAATGCTGGGCTTGGCGACGGTCATCGTGGGCGTGATCCTCAAATGGCTCCTGCCGCGCTGGCCGACACTATTGATCACCCTGGTGCTGAGCGGCTTGCTGGTCTGGCTCTGGCCATCAATGCTGGGTCATGTGAAGTTGGTCAGCGCATTTGTCGGGCGGCTGCCGCCCTTCAGCCCGCTGCCGCTGGATCTGGACCTCATTCTGCGCCTGTTACCTAGCGCGGTGGCGGTGGGCATGCTCGGGCTGGTCACCAGTCTGTCGATTGCCCGCTCCTTATCGGCCCGCTCCCAGCAGTTGCTCGACGCCAACCAAGAGGTCCGCGCCCAGGGTTTATCGAACATGGTCGGTGCGTTTTTTTCCGGATCGCTGTCAGCCGGTTCCTTCACCCGCTCGGGCCTGAGCTATGAAGCGGGTGCCTGCTCGCCAATGGCCGGCGTTTTTTCGGCGTTGTGGGTGGCGCTGTTCGCCATCTTCGGCGCAAATTTGATCGCGCACATTCCGATCCCGGCCATGGCCGGCAGCATTTTGTTGATCGCCTGGGGGCTGGTGGATCATCGCGGCATTCGTGCGTTGTTGCGGGTCAGCCACGCCGAGTTCCTGGTCATGGCGCTGACCTGTGTCGCCACGCTGCTGCTGGAATTGCAGACCGCGATCTACGCCGGGGTGCTGGCTTCGCTGTTCTTCTACCTCAAACGCACCTCGCAACCGCGAGTTCAGCATTGGCGTGATGGGGATGAAGACATTCTGCGGGTTGGCGGTTCGATCTTTTTCGGCGCCAGCCATTACCTGCAAGTACGCCTGCAACGGATGCACGGCGCGCGCGTGGTGATCGAAGCGCAGCAAATCAACTTCATCGACTATTCAGGGGTGGAAATGCTGCATCAGGAAGCGCGACGGCTGCTGCGCCAGGATCGCAGCCTGACCCTGCGCGGCGCGCGGCCACCGGTGGTGGAGGAGTTGAGGAAGCTGGAAGGGGCCGAGAAATGTCCCATAAGGTTCGAAGACTGATCCGGAATCGGTGTCGCGGTCATTCGCGAGCAGGCTCGCTCCCACAGATTTTCGGTGATCCCCTGTGGGAGCGAGCCTGCTCGCGAAGCCTTTAAAGGGCCAGTTGCCGACGCAACTCGGCCAGCACCGGCGCCGTATCCGGGCGCACGCCGCGCCACAGGAAGAACGCTTCTGCCGCTTGTTCAGCGAGCATCCCCAAGCCATCCATCGACACCGCCGCGCCATGTTCACTGGCCCAACGGCAGAATGAGGTCGGCTCCTTGCCGTACATCATGTCGTAGCACACCGTTTTGCCCGGCTCGATCAAACTGCTGGCAATCGGCGGTACTTCGCCTGACAGACTGGCGGACGTCGCGTTGATGATCAGGTCCACCGACTCCTTCAACCAATCAAAACCACTGGCCGACACCGGCCCCAGGTCCGCGAACAATTCCGCCAACAGCTCAGCTTTTTCCACCGTGCGGTTGGCGATGATCACCGAAGCGGGTTGCTCGGCCAACAACGGCTCCAGCGCACCGCGCACCGCGCCACCGGCACCGAGCAGCAGGATGCGCTTGCCCTTGAGGCTGAAACCGGCGTTGACCGTCAGGTCCCGCACCAGTCCGGCGCCATCGGTGTTGTCGCCCAGCAGGCTGCCATCAGCGAGTTTGCTCAGGGTGTTCACCGCACCGGCGCGTTGCGCCCGCGCCGTCAGACTGTTCGCCAGACGATAGGCCTCTTCCTTGAACGGCACAGTCACATTCGCCCCGCGGCCTTCGAGGAAAAACGTCCGGGCGCACGTGGAAAAGTCGTCAAGGGGCGCCAGCAACGTGCTGTAGTCGAGTTTTTGAGCTGTCTGTTCCGCGAACAGACGGTGGATCAGCGGCGACTTGCTGTGGCCAATCGGGTTACCGAATACGACGTAACGGTCCATCAGGATTCCTCGTTCAGGCCTTGGCCAACCAATCGCGGTCTTGCAGGAAGTACTCGGTCAGCCGTGCTTCTTCGCTGCCCGGCTCGGCTTTCCAGTCGTAACCCCAGCGTACTTGCGGCGGTAGAGACATCAGGATCGACTCGGTACGCCCGCCCGATTGCAGACCGAACAGCGTGCCGCGATCGTAGACCAGGTTGAATTCAACGTAACGCCCACGGCGGAATTCCTGGAATTCACGCTGTTTGGCGGTAAACGCATCATTTTTGCGGCGCTGCACGATCGGCAGGTAGGCGTCGATGAACGCATCACCGATGGCACGCATGAAGGCAAAACTGGTGTCGAAGTCCCACTCATTCAAGTCATCGAAGAACAGGCCGCCGATGCCGCGCGGTTCGTGGCGATGCTTGATGTGGAAGTAGCTGTCGCACCAGGCCTTGTAGCGCGAGTAAACATCCGGACCGAACGGCGCGCAGGCCTGCTCGGCGACGCGGTGCCAGTGCACGCAGTCTTCTTCATTGCCGTAATAAGGGGTCAGGTCGAAGCCACCGCCGAACCACCAGACCGGTTCTTCGCCTTCTTTTTCAGCGATGAAAAAGCGCACGTTGGCGTGGGACGTCGGCACATGCGGGTTGTGCGGGTGAATAACCAAAGAGACGCCAAGGGCTTCGAAGCCACGGCCGGCCAATTCTGGCCGATGGGCGCTGGCGGAGGGTGGGAGACCGCTGCCGAAGACGTGGGAAAAGTTGACGCCGCCCTTTTCGATGACCGCGCCGTTTTCGATCACCCGGGTGCGACCGCCGCCACCGGCAGGCCGGGTCCAGGCGTCTTCGACGAACTGCGTGCCGCCGTCTTCAGCTTCGAGGGCCGCGCAAATGCGGTCTTGCAGGTCGAGCAGGCAGGCTTTTACGGCCTCGGTGCGGGTTGTCATGTCATCACCTTGAATCGGGCAAAGCTACGCGGCGCTCCATGGGAGCAGGGCCGGCGCAAATGGGCGCGTAGCATAACATCGCAGATGGACCTGCCGCAGTTGACGAAGATCAAGCATAGGAGTCCGATAGGGAGCTTCGCACTACACCTCTATGAAGCTAAGACCTAAGGAGAGTTCTGATGGCTAAGCGTATCCAGTTCCGCGCCCATGGCGGCCCTGAAGTACTCGAGTATGTCGATTACCAGCCCGCCGAGCCCGGCCCGCAGCAGGTTCGCGTCACCAATAAGGCCATCGGCCTGAATTTCATCGACACCTATTACCGCAGCGGTCTCTATGCACCGCCAGCCCTGCCATCGGGCCTGGGCTCGGAAGGCGCGGGCGTGGTCGAGGCGGTGGGCAGTGAAGTCACCCGGTTCAAGGTGGGTGATCGCGTGGCGTATGGCAGCGGACCGTTGGGCGCCTACAGCGATGTTCATGTGTTGCCGGAGGCCAATCTGGTGCACCTGCCGGACGCGATCAGCTTCGAACAGGCCGCCGGCGTAATGCTCAAGGGCCTGACCGTGCAGTACCTGCTGCGTCAGACCTATGAACTCAAGGGTGGCGAAACCATCCTGTTTCACGCCGCGGCCGGTGGTGTCGGTTCCCTGGCTTGCCAATGGGCCAAGGCGTTGGGCGTGAAATTGATCGGTACCGTCAGCTCACCGGAGAAAGCCGCACTGGCCAAGGCCAACGGCGCTTGGGCAACCATCGATTACAGCCATGAAAACGTCGCACAGCGCGTTCTGGAATTGACTGACGGGAAAAAAGTCCCGGTGGTGTACGACGGCGTGGGTAAGGACACTTGGCTGACTTCGCTTGATAGCGCGGCGCCTCGCGGTCTGGTGGTGAGCTTCGGCAATGCGTCGGGTGCGGTAGACGGGGTGAACCTGGGAATTCTGTCGGCGAAGGGTTCGCTGTACGTGACCCGGCCTACGCTCGCGACTTACGCCAACAACGCCGAGAACCTGCAGCGTATGGCGGATGAGCTGTTCGAGATGATCATCAGCGGCAAGCTGAAAGTGGACATCAGCCAGAAGTATCCATTGGCCGAAGCGGCGAAGGCGCAGACCGAGTTGTCGGCACGACGCACGACTGGCTCCACGGTTCTGTTGCCTTAAGGGCCTCTTCGCGAGCAGGCTCGCTCCCACAGTGGATCGGCGTCGAACACAAAATCCGTGTTCACTGAAGATCTAATGTGGGAGCGAGCCTGCTCGCGAATGGTCGCGCAGCGGTCTCAATCCGGGCGCACAACCTTGCCGGTCGCCAGATCGCGGATTACGCTCGGGTTCTTGCGTCCCCCGAGGTTACCGCCCAGCACCAAATCAACCTGCCCACGGAAATATTGCTCCACGCGAATCCGTGTGCGCGCCGCCGGCCGGCCCTGTGGATTGGCCGAGGTCGACACCAGCGGTCCCACCAACGCACACAAATCCCGCACCTGCGGATGATCGCTGACCCGCAATGCCACCGTTTCATGCACACCGGTAATCCACTGCGGCAACATATTCTGATGCGGCACCAGCCAGGTGTTCGGCCCTGGCCAGGTGCTGGCCATGCGATCCATCCACAATTCAGGAAAGTCTTCGAAGAGGAAGTCGAACTGGCGAATGTTGTCGGCCACCAGAATCAACCCTTTTTCCACCGACCGCCCCTTGATCGCCAGCAGACGGTAGACCGCCTCTTCGTCCCACGGATCGCAACCCAGACCCCAGACCGCTTCGGTTGGGTAGGCAATCACCGCGCCTGCGCGAATGGCTCGTGCGGCTTGTTGCACACGCCAACTGTTGACCATGAAAAACTCTCCGGAATAAGGCTCTGCGCAGTTTACCGATCTTCCTTATAAAACCTAGCTCACCCGCGCAAACCAGCGCCCGCTTTCGCAGACCGCACGGCCGTCCATTTCCAGCTCCGTCAGCGCTGCCAGCACTTTTGGCAAGGCCCAGCCGCTGGTGACGGACAACGCTTCACTGGTGTGGGGTGCGGCATGCAGCAGCATAAGCAACGGATGTGTCACCGTTGGTGTCGCTGTGGATAGCGGCAACCGTTGCCAGCCACGCAAGGCTTCGAGGATATGCTCGATGGTTTCCACCAGCACCGCACCGTCGCGGATCAACTGATGACAACCGCGAGCACCGGGATGATGAATCGAGCCAGGGATCGCATACACCTCGCGCCCTTGTTCCGCCGCCAGCCTCGCGGTGATCAACGAACCGCTGGCGACACTCGCCTCGACCACCAGCACGCCGAGGGATAAACCGCTGATGATTCGATTGCGCCGGGGGAAGTTGCTGGCGCTGGGACCAGCGTCCAGCGGGAACTCCGAAAGCACCGCGCTGCCCGAGGCGATCATGGCGTCTGCCAGCCGTCGATTGCGCTGTGGATAAAACTTTTCAAGACCCGTGCCAAGTACACCGACCGTTCGCCCGCCCACGTCCAAAGCGGCTTGATGCGCGGCGGCATCAATGCCCAGCGCCAAACCGCTGGTAATGACAAAACCGGCGCCGGCCAGACTGCGGGAAAAGGCCGCGGCGGTGTCCATGCCCGGCCGCGAAGCGCGACGGCTGCCGACCATCGCCAGCTGCGGTTTTTCCAGAATGCCGGGATCGCCCGCCACGAATAACAGCGGCGGCGCATCACTGATTTCCGCCAGCAGTGCCGGATAGTCAGGTTGGTCCCACATCAGTAAATGCTGACCCGGACGCTCTAGCCAGGCCAATGCATGGCTCGCGCCATCACGGATTTCACTGGAGCGCCTGGCCTCTGCGCAAGCGAGGGGCAAACCCAGCGAACGCCAGGCACTGGCCGGTGCGCTGATAGCCTTGGACGCCGAGCCGAAGGCCTCAAGCAATTTCTTGAAACGCGCAGGGCCGATTTCCGGCAGGCGATGCAAACGTAAACGAGCTTCCAGTTCCGCAGGGGAAACCGGTGCAAAAGCAGACAGCGACATGGATCATCCTTGATCGTTATGAGCCCCGTTCAAACGGGAATAAGCTGTGGATAACTCTGTTGGTAACTTGTGGAGCCTGCTAAGGATTTCGCACCTTGTCCAGCACCGCCAGGGAGCGTGATGCGTAGAGCACCAACCCGTAACTGAGCTTGTCATAGGTGCGGAAAACCATCAGCAAACCGGCGCGCTCATCCGGGATTTTCAGTGGCTGACCGGTGATCCGGTCACGCACGGTTTCACCGGTTTTCATCACCACCAACACGTTGCCTTCGACCAGGCCATCGCGCTGGCCCTTGTTCAGCGTGACCACATCCAGCGCGCCAATTTGGGTAACCCCGCGCGGCACGTCGATGATCAACCCGTTGATCTCGGATTTTGGCGCACTGGGCATGAAGGTCGAGTTGATGGAGCGCTCTTCACCGCTGAACAAGCGGTCGCCGATGCGGACTTCCTGGGTGGTGCGTTGCAGCGCCAGGGTGGCAACGTCGCCTTCGGTGGCCACAATCTCGCCACCGCCGATGTCGTCGGCATTGATCCCCAAAAATTCTTTACTGACAGGATCGGTGTAGACCTTGCCCTGACGGAAGATGCCGTAAACCGGCTGGGCCGGGTCGAAGTGGCCACGGGCGAAGATCCGGTCACCGGTGCCACTGAGCACGCGTTCGGCATCGCCGGCGACGATGTAAGGCGCCTTGTCGAAGTCCTCGACCTTGTCGACGATGCGGTTGCTCAGCAGAAAGCTGTTGATCGATTGCAGCGGAATGCTCGGGATCGCATCGGCAACCGGGCTACTGCGAATGCGTGGCGACAGCTTGATGGTGCCCCGAGACGCGCCGCGGTTGAGGGTCAGACGTGGCTGCCCGTTGACGTAAACCAGCGACAGCAAGTCGCCGGGGTAGATGAGATTGGGGTTTTCGATCTGTGGATTGGCCTGCCAGAGTTCCGGCCATTTCCACGGCTCACGAAGGAATTTCCCCGATATGTCCCAGAGTGTGTCACCGGATACCACGGTGTATTGCTGTGGAAAACCTTCCTTGAGTTGCACTTGCCCGTGCGCAAAACCGGCCGAGGCCAGAAGGAGCAAGGCGAGTAGTGATTTCCTCATGCGGTGAATCCCTTTATTATGTGCATTCGCGTAGAACGCCAGAGCCCTCGTGGCTCGCTCCTGACTCTTTACCAAAAAGAGAACGAAGCTACGTTTTACAACGGTAGCCTGCATCTTCGGACCCGCCAGGCCATCGACCCGACATTACCTCACATGTGCAGCAATTAAGCTTATGGCCATTTTAGACATCCTCGAATTTCCCGATTCGCGCCTGCGCACTATCGCCAAACCAGTGGCCGTAGTGGACGACGAAGTGCGTCAGTTGGTCGATGACATGTTTGAAACAATGTATGAAGCGCCAGGCATCGGCCTCGCCGCGACCCAGGTCAACGTGCACAAACGTATCGTCGTGATGGACCTCTCCGAAGACCGCAGCGAACCACGGGTGTTCATCAACCCCGAATTCGAAACCCTGACCGACGAGATGGAGCAATATCAAGAAGGCTGCCTCTCGGTGCCGGGCTTCTACGAAAACGTCGATCGCCCACAGAAGGTTAAAGTCAAGGCGCTGGACCGCGACGGCCAGCCTTACGAACTGATCGCCGAAGGCCTGCTCGCGGTGTGCATCCAGCATGAATGCGACCACCTGAACGGCAAATTGTTCGTCGACTACCTGTCCAATCTCAAACGCGACCGAATCAAGAAGAAACTGGAAAAGCTCCATCGCCAGAACGCTTGATGCCCTCCTTTCAAAGGCTTGCTGCGGCAAGCCTTTTTCTTTTGCGAGACCTTTTGAATGACTGAGCCACTGCGCATCGTCTTTGCCGGCACCCCGGAATTCGCCGCCGAACACCTCAAGGCCCTGCTCGACAGCCCTTACGAGATCGTCGCGGTCTACACCCAACCGGACCGTCCGGCGGGTCGCGGGCAAAAGTTGATGCCAAGTCCGGTCAAGCAGTTGGCTCTGGAAAACAACATTCCTGTGTTGCAACCGCCAACCCTGCGCAACGAAGACGCTCAGGCTGAACTGGCCGCGCTCAAGCCGGACTTGCTGGTGGTGGTTGCCTACGGTCTGATCCTGCCGCAAGTGGTGCTGGATATTCCGCGCCTGGGCTGCATCAACAGCCACGCCTCCTTGCTGCCACGCTGGCGCGGTGCGGCGCCGATCCAGCGCGCCGTCGAAGCGGGCGACAGCGAAAGCGGTGTGACCGTGATGCGTATGGAACTGGGCCTCGACACCGGGCCGATGCTGTTGAAGGTCACCACGCCGATCACCGCTGAAGACACCGGCGGCAGCCTCCACGACCGTCTGGCCGAAATGGGTCCGCCAGCCGTGATTCAGGCGATTGCCGGCCTCGCTGCGGGCACTTTGGAAGGCGAAGTGCAGGACGACAGCCTCGCCACTTATGCTCACAAATTGAACAAGGACGAAGCGCGCATCGACTGGAGTCGCCCGGCAGTTGAGCTGGAACGTCTGGTTCGCGCCTTCAATCCGTGGCCGATGACCCACAGCACGCTGAATGACGAAGCATTGAAGGTGCTGGCCGCCAGTCTCGCTGAAGGACAGGGCGCACCGGGGGAAATCCTCAGCGCCAGCAAGGACGGTTTGATCGTCGCCTGCGGTGAGCAAGCCCTGTGTCTGACTCGTCTGCAATTGCCCGGCGGCAAGGCGCTGAACTTCAGCGACTTGTTCAACAGCCGTCGTGAGAAATTCGCCGTCGGCACCATCCTCGGTCAAGCGGCGGACGCTCAATGAATCCACGTCTGGCCGCCGCCAAGGCACTCGCCGCTGTTCTTAACGGAAAAGCCTCACTCAACAGTTCCCTGCCGACACAGATGGACAAGGTCGAAGACCGTGACCGCGGCTTCACTCAGGACCTGGCGTTCGGCACCGCTCGCTGGCAGCCACGTTTGTCGGCGCTAGCGGCCAAGTTGCTGCAAAAGCCGTTCAAGGCAGCCGACGCCGATGTCGAAGCGCTGTTGCTGGTCGGTCTCTACCAGTTGCTCTACACACGGGTTCCGGCCCACGCCGCCATCGGTGAAACCGTGGGTTGCGCCGACAAGCTGAAAAAGCCCTGGGCCAAGGCCTTGCTCAACGCCGTGTTGCGTCGCGCCCAGCGGGAAAGCGAAGCGCTGCTGGCCGAGCTGGAACACGACCCGGTGGTGCGCACCGCGCATCCGCGCTGGCTGCAAAAATCCCTCAAAGCCTTCTGGCCTGAGCAGTGGGAAGCCATTTGCGCGGCAAACAACGCTCACCCGCCGATGATTTTGCGGGTCAACCGCCGTCATCACAGCCGCGATGCTTACCTCGGGTTGCTGACCGCCGCCGGCATCGCCGCCACGCCGTGTGTTTACAGTCAGGACGGCATCATTCTCGAAGCCGCTGCCGACGTGCGCAGCTTGCCGGGTTTCGCCGAAGGCTGGATCAGCGTGCAGGACGAAGCCGCGCAACTGGCCGCCGATCTGCTTGATCTGGCGCCGGGCCAACGGGTGCTCGACGCCTGCTGTGCACCGGGCGGCAAGACTTGCCACATCCTTGAAGCCGAGCCGGCACTCGCCGGCGTGGTGGCGGTGGACCTGGAAGCCAAGCGTCTGGTGCGAGTGCGGGAAAACCTCGCACGCCTGGGCCTGAGCGCCGAACTGATCGCCGCCGACGGCCGCGATACCGCCACCTGGTGGGACGGCAAACCGTTCCAGCGCATTCTGCTGGACGCGCCATGCTCGGCCACCGGCGTCATCCGTCGTCATCCCGACATCAAGCTGACTCGCCAACCCGACGACATCGCCGCACTGGCGGTGCTTCAGGGCGAGCTGCTCGATGCCATGTGGATAACTTTGGAGGTCGGCGGCATCCTGCTTTACGCCACCTGCTCCACGCTGCCGACCGAGAACACCGAAGTCATCGAAGCCTTCCTCGCTCGCACGCCGGGCGCCCGTGAACTGGACCTCGCGACTCAAGCCGGTATCAAGCAACCTCACGGTCGCCAATTGCTGGCCCAGGACGGCGGCCACGACGGGTTCTACTACGCCAAGCTGATCAAGATCGCCGCCGCGCGCGGTTAATGGGTTTTAAGGGAGTGACTGGATGAAAATCATCATCCTTGGCGCAGGGCAGGTCGGCGGTTCGCTGGCAGAACACTTGGCCAGCGAGGCCAACGACATCACCGTGGTCGACACCGACGGCGAACGCCTGCGCGACCTTGGCGATCGGCTGGACATCCGCACCGTGCAGGGCCGCGGCTCACTGCCGACGGTGCTGCGCCAGGCCGGCGCGGACGATGCCGACATGCTGGTGGCGGTGACCAACAGCGACGAAACCAACATGGTGGCCTGCCAGGTTGCCCACACCCTGTTCCACACGCCGACCAAAATCGCCCGGGTTCGCGAAGCCGCCTACCTGACTCGCTCCGAGCTGTTCGATAACGAAGCGATCCCGGTGGACGTGCTGATCAGCCCGGAGCAAGTGGTCACCAATTACATCAAGCGCCTGATCCAGCATCCGGGCGCCTTACAGGTGATCGACTTCGCCGAAGGCAAAGCCCAATTGGTGGCGGTCAAGGCGTACTACGGCGGCCCGCTGGTAGGCCAGCAGCTGCGTCAGTTGCGTGAACACATGCCGAATGTCGAAACCCGCGTCGCGGCGATTTTCCGTCGTGATCGGCCGATCCTGCCGCAGGGCGATACTGTGATTGAGGCGGACGACGAAGTTTTTTTCATCGCCGCCAAGGCGAATATTCGCGCCGTGATGAGCGAAATGCGCCGCCTCGATGAGAGCTACAAACGCATCGTCATCGCTGGCGGTGGGCAAATTGGCGAGCGTTTGGCCGAGGCCATCGAAAGCCGTTACCAAGTGAAGATCATCGAGATGAACCCGGCGCGCTGCCGTCATCTCTCGGACACCCTCGACAGCACCGTGGTGTTGCAGGGCAGTGCTTCGGATCGGGATCTACTGCTGGAAGAGAACATCGCCGACGCCGACCTTTTCCTGGCCCTGACCAACGACGACGAAGCCAACATCATGTCGTCGCTGCTGGCCAAGCGCCTGGGTGCGAAGAAGGTGATGACCATCATCAACAACCCGGCCTACGTCGACCTGATCCAGGGCGGCGACATCGACATCGCCATCAGCCCGCAATTGGCAACCATCGGCACCTTGCTGGCCCACGTGCGCCGTGGCGATATCGTTAGCGTGCACTCATTGCGCCGGGGCGCGGCGGAAGCCATCGAGGCGATTGCCCATGGTGATGAGAAGTCGAGTAAGGTCATCGGCAAGTCCATTGAGAACATCGGCCTGCCGCCGGGCACCACCATCGGCGCAATCATCCGCGACGAAGAGGTGATCATTGCCCACGACGACACCGTGATCGCTGCGGGTGACCATGTGATTCTGTTCCTTGTGGATAAGAAGCATATTCGGGATGTGGAAAAGCTGTTCCATGTGGGATTGAGCTTCTTCTGATCCGGCATTTGCGGTGGCCTGGCTGGACTCTTCGCGAGCAGGCTCGCTCCCACACGAGTGCTCGGTTGTACACAACGTTTGTATTCACTGAAGCTCAACTGTGGGAGCGAGCCTGCTCGCGAAGGCGGTCCCATTGAGACATATTGATCCCTGACACACCTCATCAAGGAATCCACTGATGATCGAATCCCTGGAAAAAATGCTCGCCAAGGGTGTGGATAACTCATTGCTGCGCTTCGGGCTGGGCAAGGGTTATCTCGATCTTGGGGAAAACGCCAAGGCCGCCGAACATTTCCAGCGTTGTGTCGAATTCGATCCGAAGTATTCGGCAGCCTGGAAGCTGTTGGGCAAGGCCCATCTGGGGCTGAAGGATTTCGCGTCCGCACGTCAGGCGTGGGAACAGGGCCTGGAAGCCGCTCGCGCCCATGGCGACAAGCAGGCCGAAAAGGAAATGACGGTGTTTCTGAAGAAGCTTGAGCGTCAGGCTCACTGATCAGAGGTATCGCAGGCCAATGCCCTCGGCATCCACCAACACCACTTCCATGCGCACCCGCGGCGCGCCTGTGGGTAAGTCCTGCACCTGACCGTACACCACCGCGCCCTTGGGCAAGGCCAACAAGCACGGATGCTTGACGTAGACACCTGTCGTCGAGAGGTTACGCGTCTGACCCAGGCATTCGCCGAAACTGTGGTGACTGATCTTGATGCGAAAAGATTTGCGGTGTTCGGACATCTTCTGCGCCCTTTATTGAACGGTTGTGGATAACCCTGGCCCCCAGGTTATCCACAGATCATGCCAATCAACTCAGTACCAGCGTTCTTCACCCGGCGGACGCTTCTTGAAGCGCTTCATGCTCCACATGTACTGGCTCGGATACGCCCGCACATAGCGCTCGACCACCTGGCTCATGGCCGCGCAGGACGTCTCGGTATCGGTGCTGTACATGGCTTCTGGCGCGGCTTCGAGGATCACTTTGTAACCCGAACCGTCCGGTAGACGTAGCGCATGCAGAAACACGCCGACCGCTTTGCCGCCAGCGAGCATGTTCGGTACGAATTTGCTGGTCAGGGCTTGAGTGGCGAAGAACGGCACGAAGATCCCGGCGGATTCGGCCGGTTCCGGGTCAGCGGGAATGCCCACTGCACCACCTTTGCGCACTTCCTTGATAACACTGAGGATGCCTTCCTTGGTGGAGGCGGCCACTCGATTGCCCAATTGCACCCGCTGCTTGCGCAGCAAATCATCCACAGCCTTCAGCTTTGGCGGACGATAAAAGATGATCGGTTTGCACTGGCTGCAATAGAAGTGGTTCAACACTTCCCAGTTGCCAAGGTGACTGGTGATGCCGACGACACCTTTGCCGGAGGCGAGGGCGTCCTTTAATACGTCGAGACCCTCGACTTCACGCACCAGGTCGATGGAACGCTGAGCCGGCCAGATCCAGGCGCAAGCGCTTTCGGTGAGGGATTTGCCGATGTCTTTCAGACTCTGGCCTACCAGACGCTCACGCTCGGCCGGGTCCATGTCCGGGAAGCACTTGGCGAGATTGATCCGCACCACATCGCGGGAACGGTTCGGGGTTTTCCACATCATCCAGCCGATGGCCGAGCCCACGGCTTGTACTGCCCGCCACGGAAGCAAGGCAAACAACCGCAGAGCGCCTACCAGCAAGGCGCCTTTAAACTTATCCACAGGTCACTCCTGATCTTGTGCTGTGCGCGAGGCGGCTATTCTAACCGCCGTTCGCCAGGGTCGCGTAGCGATCACAATCCTGGGTGTGGTCCATGACCATGCCCGAGGCCTGCATCAGCGCGTAACAAATGGTCGGACCGACGAAGGTAAAACCGGCCTTTTTCAGGCCTTTGCTCATCTCCACGGCGGTCGGCGTCACGGCTGGCACTTCGCTGCGATCCTTGAAATGATTGATCACAGGCTTGCCGTCGACGAAGGACCAGAGAAACTCCACCGGATCCTCCAGCGCCAGCCAGGCCTGGGCATTGCGCCGGGCCGCATTAAGTTTGAGGCGATTGCGAATAATGCCCGGATCGAGCATCAATTCATCGATTTCGGCGTCGCTCATTTGCGCCACGCGTTGTACGTCGAAGCCGAACATTACCTGACGATAGTGCTCACGTTTACGCAGCACGGTGATCCAGGAAAGGCCGGCCTGGAACCCTTCGAGCAAAAGCAACTCGAACAATCCCTGCGCATCGCGTAGCGGCGTACCCCACTCCTGATCGTGATAAGCCATGTACAGCGGATCTTCGGAACACCAAAAGCAGCGTGGCATAAGGCTCCAGGGGGCGTGCGCAGGACCGAATCGGGTATACTCCCGCTCTTTAAATCGCAGCCCAAGAAACAGGTGAATTTCGTGAGCCAGCCTACGCCAGCCGTGCGTACCTTCCAAGACTTGATCCTCGCCCTCCAGCAATACTGGGCCGAGCAAGGTTGTGTGGTACTTCAGCCCTACGATATGGAAGTAGGCGCCGGGACTTTCCACACTGCCACGTTTCTGCGCGCCATTGGCCCGGAAACCTGGAACGCCGCTTATGTGCAGCCCAGTCGTCGCCCGACTGACGGCCGCTACGGCGAAAACCCGAACCGTCTGCAGCACTACTACCAGTTCCAGGTCGTGCTGAAGCCGAACCCGGACAACTTCCAGGAACTGTACCTGGGCTCCCTCAAGCATGTCGGCCTGGACCCGCTGGTCCACGACATTCGCTTTGTTGAAGACAACTGGGAATCGCCAACACTGGGCGCCTGGGGTCTGGGCTGGGAAGTCTGGCTCAACGGCATGGAAGTGACGCAGTTCACTTACTTCCAGCAAGCGGGCGGCATCGAGTGCTACCCGGTGACCGGCGAGATCACTTACGGTCTGGAGCGCCTGGCCATGTACCTGCAAGGCGTGGACTCGGTCTACGACCTGGTCTGGGCTGACGGTCCGATGGGCAAAGTGACCTACGGCGACGTGTTCCACCAGAACGAAGTGGAGCAGTCGACCTATAACTTCGAACACGCCAACGTCGAGAAGCTGTTCGAACTGTTCGATTTCTACGAAAGCGAAGCCAAGCGCCTGATCGAACTCGACCAGCCGCTGCCGTTGCCGAGCTACGAAATGGTGTTGAAGGCCTCCCACACCTTCAACCTGCTGGATGCGCGCCGGGCGATCTCGGTGACCGCGCGTCAGCAATACATTCTGCGTGTCCGCACCCTGGCGCGTTCCGTTGCGCAAGCCTACCTGCTGGCTCGCGCCAAGCTGGGCTTCCCGATGGCGACCCCGGACTTGCGTGACGAAGTACTGGCCAAGCTGGAGGCTGCACAATGAGTGCTCAAGATTTTCTGGTTGAACTGGGCACCGAAGAACTGCCACCCAAAGCCCTGAACACCCTGGCCGACGCGTTCTTGGCCGGTATCGACAAAGGTCTGCAAGCCGCTGGCCTGAACTACGAGACCAAAACCGTCTACGCCGCGCCGCGTCGTCTGGCTGTGCTGATCACCTCGCTCGCGACTCATCAGCCGGATCGCAGCATCAACCTCGATGGCCCGCCACGTCAGGCTGCGTTCGATGCCGATGGCAACCCGACTCAAGCGGCATTGGGCTTCGCCAAGAAGTGCGGTGTCGACCTGAGCGAAATCGATCAAAGCGGCCCGAAACTGCGTTACAGCCAAAGCATCGCCGGCAAACCGACCGCGAGCCTGCTGTCGACCATCGTCGAAGATTCCCTGAACGACCTGCCGATTCCCAAGCGCATGCGCTGGGGTGCTCGCAAGGAAGAATTCGTTCGTCCGACCCAGTGGCTGGTGATGCTGCTCGGTGACCAGGTCATCGATTGCACCATCCTCGCCCAGAAAGCCGGCCGCGATTCCCGTGGTCACCGCTTCCATCACCCGCAAAGTGTGCGCATCACCTCGCCGGCCAACTACTTGACCGACCTGCGTGCCGCTTACGTACTCGCCGATGCCAACGAGCGTCGCGAGCTGATCAGCAAGCGCGTCGAAGAGCTGGCGACGATGCAGGAAGGGACGGCGATCGTGCCGCCAGCGCTGCTCGACGAAGTGACCGCGCTGGTTGAATGGCCGGTGCCGCTGGTGTGCTCGTTCGAAGAGCGTTTCCTCGACGTGCCGCAAGAAGCCCTGATCACCACCATGCAGGACAACCAGAAGTATTTCTGCCTGCTGGATGCCGACGGCAAGTTGCTGCCACGTTTCATTACCGTGGCCAACATCGAAAGCAAAGACCCGCAGCAGATCATCGCCGGTAACGAGAAAGTGGTTCGTCCACGCCTGACCGACGCCGAGTTCTTCTTCAAGCAAGACAAGAAGCAGAAACTCGAAGATTTCAATCTGCGTCTGCAGAACGTGGTGTTCCAGGAAAAACTCGGCAGCGTCTACGACAAGGCCGAGCGCGTTTCCAAACTCGCTGCGTTCATCGCCCAACGCATTGGCGGCAACGCCGCGTGGGCTTCCCGTGCAGGCCTGCTGTCCAAGTGCGACCTGGCGACCGAGATGGTCGGTGAGTTCCCGGAGATGCAAGGTGTCGCCGGTTACTACTACGCCCTCAACGACGGCGAGCCGGAAGAAGTCGCTCTGGCGCTGAACGAGCAATACATGCCGCGCGGTGCCGGTGCGGAACTGCCGACCACCCTGACCGGTGCGGCCGTGGCCATCGCTGACAAGCTCGACACGCTGGTGGGCATTTTCGGTATCGGCATGCTGCCAACCGGTAGTAAAGACCCGTACGCCTTGCGCCGTGCTGCGCTGGGTGTATTGCGGATCCTGATCGACAAAAAGCTCGACCTCGACCTGAACGACGCCGTGGCGTTTGCCGTGAACGCGTTCGGTACCAAGGTCAAGGTTGCCGGCCTGAACGACTCGGTGCTGGAGTTTGTCTTCGACCGTCTGCGTGCCCGTTACGAAGACGAAGGCGTGGATGTCGGGACTTACCTGTCGGTTCGTGCCCTGAAACCGGGTTCGGCGCTGGACTTCGATCAACGCGTACAAGCGGTAGAGGCGTTCCGCAAATTGCCGGAAGCCGCTGCCCTGGCCGCGGTGAACAAGCGCGTTTCGAACTTGCTGAGCAAGGTAGAAGGCTCTGTTCCTTCGGTCGTGGAAGCCAAGTACTTCGACAACGCCAACGAGTTCTCCCTGTACTCGGCGATCCAGCAGGCTGACCAGGCTGTCCAGCCGATGGCTGCGGCGCGTCAGTACAGCGAATCCCTGGCACGTCTGGCTGCCTTGCGCGAGCCGGTGGATGCATTCTTCGAAGCCGTGATGGTCAACGCTGAAGATGCCAAGGTCCGCGCCAACCGTTATGCGCTGCTGTCGCGCTTGCGTGGGCTGTTCCTCGGCGTCGCCGACATTTCGCTGCTGGGTTGAGGGGCTGCTGTTGAAACTGCTGATTCTCGATCGGGACGGGGTGATCAATTACGACTCCGACGCTTACATCAAGTCGGTGGAGGAGTGGATTCCGCTCCCGGGTTCGATCGAAGCCATCGCGCAGTTGAGCAAGGCCGGCTGGACGGTAGCGGTGGCTACCAACCAGTCGGGCATCGCTCGCGGCTATTACGACATCGCCACCCTGGACGCCATGCACGAGCGCTTGCGCGAGCGGGTGGCGGAGCAGGGCGGTGAAGTCGGGCTGATCGTCTATTGCCCGCACGGACCGGACGATGGCTGCGATTGCCGTAAACCCAAACCCGGGATGTTGAAAACCATCGCCGCGCATTACAACGTATCGCTGACCAATCTTTGGTTCGTCGGCGATACCCTTGGTGACCTGGAGGCCGCCAAAGCCGTCGATTCTCAGCCAGTTTTGGTAAAGACCGGGAAAGGCGAAAAGACTTTGGGCAAGACCCTACCGGCAGGCACCTTGATTTTTGACGATCTGGCGGCGATTGCCGCAGAACTTATCCACAATTAGAGTGCTTCGATTGTTCCTGACCAGGGATTGATCGGGAGTGCGCTTTATATAGACGGGCAGAGCCCGCAACGGTAAATGTCGCCATGTCGATACTGCAGGCCATCAGATCCTTCCTCTTTTACCTGCTGCTGGGCATCAGCTCTTTGCTCTGGTGCAGCCTGAGCTTTTTTATCGCGCCTTTTCTGCCGTTCAGGGCGCGCTATCGCTTCATTAATGTGTACTGGTGCCGCTGCGCCTTGTGGCTGAGCAAAGTCTTTCTGGGTATCAGCTACGAAGTGAAGGGCGCCGAGAACGTGCCCGCCCAGCCCTGCGTGATTCAGTCGAACCACCAGAGCACGTGGGAGACGTTCTTTCTATCCGCCTACTTTGAGCCGTTGAGCCAGGTACTGAAGCGCTCATTGCTGTTTGTACCGTTCTTCGGCTGGGCCATGGCCATGCTGCGACCGATCGCCATCGACCGCGACAACCCTAAAGCGGCGCTCAAACACGTGGCGAAGAAGGGCGATGAACTGCTGAAAGACGGCGTCTGGGTCCTGATCTTCCCTGAGGGAACGCGCGTTCCTTACGGCACCATCGGAAAGTTCTCTCGGGGTGGTACCGCTTTAGCCGTCAACGCCGCACTTCCCGTGCTGCCAATTGCGCACAATGCTGGCAAGTTCTGGCCGAAAACCGGGTGGGCGAAGAAGCAGGGCGTCATTACCGTGATCATCGGTGAGCCGATGTACGCCGTGGGCAGTGGGCCGCGCGCCATTGCCGATCTGAATGACCGGGTGCAGAGCTGGAACGAGCAGATGCAACGGGAAATGGGTTCGCTGCCAGCAGCCCCTGCGGCCCCCTCCGCCAACGATCAGGTTGCTGTCTGAGATTCTGTGGATAACCTGTGTACCGTTTTGTCGAAAAGTAGCGTTTTTTGTTTTTAAGTTTATGATTTATATACATATTTCTTAAACACATAAAACGCCGGAAATGGTGCATAAGTTTTTTTCGGGCGCAAAAAAACCGGCTGATATAGCCGGTTTTTTTATGCCCGGGGTTTGCTAGGTTTCAGGCTTCGCACGAAGGGCCCGTGGGGGCTGCTTTCACGGAATCGCAGAAATAAAAAAGGCCAACGCTTGAGCGTTGGCCTTTTTTGTTTGGCAGGTTCGCTGGATCAGAAGTCCAGGTTGGAAACCGCCAGGGCGTTGCTTTCGATGAAGTCACGACGAGGCTCGACCGCATCACCCATCAGGGTGTTGAAGATCTGGTCCGCGCCAATGGCGTCTTCGATGGTCACTTTGAGCATCCGGCGCTGACTTGGGTCCATGGTAGTTTCCCACAGCTGATCCGGGTTCATCTCACCCAGACCTTTGTATCGCTGGATGGTGTGACGCTTGGTGCTTTCGGCCATCAGCCATTCAAGGGCTTCCTTGAACTCCGTGACCGGCTTCTTGCGCTCGCCACGCTGGATATACGCGCCGTCGTCCAGCAAGGTGCTCAGTTGAGCACCCAGAGAAACAACAGTCTTGTAATCGTTGCTGCCGAAGAAATCGCGGTTGAAGGTGACGTAGTTCGACAAGCCGTGGGAGATCAGTTCGACCTCAGGCAGCCAGACGTTACGTTCACGGTCTTCACGCAGGCTGGCTTTATAAACCAGGCCGGATTTCTCGACAGTGCGCAGACGAACTTCGTACTGGGCCATCCAATCCTGCATCGCTGCGTGATCAGACAATTGCTCCAGGCTGACGGCTGGCAGGTAGATGAAGTGCTCGGTCAGCTCCTGTGGGTACAGGCGCGACAGACGCTTGAGGGTCTTCATCACCAGACGGAAGTCATTCACCAGACGCTCAAGGGCTGCGCCGGAGATACCCGGGGCTTCCTCGTTCAGGTGCAGGCTCGCGTCTTCCAGGGCCGACTGCGTCATGTACTCTTCCATGGCGTCGTCGTCTTTGATGTATTGCTCTTGCTTGCCTTTCTTGACCTTGTACAGCGGTGGCTGGGCGATGTAGATGTAGCCGCGCTCGATCAGCTCCGGCAACTGACGGAAGAAGAAGGTCAGCAGCAGGGTACGGATGTGCGAACCGTCGACGTCAGCATCGGTCATGATGATGATGTTGTGGTAACGCAGCTTCGCGATGTTGTATTCATCGCGGCCAATGCCACAGCCCAGCGCGGTGATCAAGGTGCCCACTTCTTGCGAAGAGATCATCTTGTCGAAGCGCGCCTTCTCGACGTTCAGGATCTTACCTTTCAACGGCAGGATGGCCTGAGTGCGGCGGTTACGTCCCTGCTTGGCGGAGCCGCCAGCAGAGTCACCTTCCACGAGGTACAGTTCGGAAAGGGCAGGGTCTTTTTCCTGGCAGTCAGCCAGTTTGCCCGGCAAACCGGCGATATCCAGCGCGCCTTTACGACGGGTCATCTCACGGGCTTTACGTGCCGCTTCACGCGCACGCGCCGCGTCGATCATCTTGCCGACGACCAGTTTGGCTTCGTTCGGGTTTTCCAGCAGGAAGTCGGAGAAGTACTTACCCATTTCCTGTTCGACCGCGGTCTTCACTTCGGAAGAAACCAGCTTGTCTTTGGTCTGGGAGCTGAACTTCGGATCCGGTACTTTTACCGAGATAATCGCGGTAAGACCTTCACGGGCATCGTCACCGGTGGTGGCGACCTTGTGCTTCTTCGCCAGGCCTTCAGCTTCGATGTAGGTGTTCAGGTTACGCGTCAGTGCGGAACGGAAACCCACCAGGTGAGTACCGCCATCGCGCTGCGGGATGTTGTTGGTGAAGCACAACAGATTCTCGTTGAAGCTGTCGTTCCACTGCAGGGCGATTTCCACGCCGATGCCGTCTTCACGCTGGACATTGAAATGGAACACCTGGTTGACCGGGGTCTTGTTGGTGTTCAGGTATTCAACGAACGCACGCAGGCCGCCTTCGTACTTGAACAGCTCTTCCTTGCCGCTGCGCTCATCCTTGAGGACGATGCCGACACCGGAGTTGAGGAAGGACAGTTCACGAATCCGCTTGGCCAGGATGTCCCAGCTGAAGTGTATGTTCTTGAAGGTCAGATCGGACGGCTTGAAGTGAATCTGGGTACCGGTGCTTTCGCTTTCGCCAACGATTTTCATCGGCTCTTTTGGAACACCGTGAATGTAGGTCTGTTCCCAGATCTTGCCGCTGCGGCGAACGGTCAGAACCAGCTCTTCGGACAAGGCGTTCACAACCGACACACCGACACCGTGCAGACCGCCGGATACTTTGTAGGAGTTATCGTCGAACTTACCGCCGGCGTGCAGCACGGTCATGATGACCTCGGCTGCCGAGACGCCTTCTTCTTTGTGCACGTCTACCGGGATACCACGACCGTTGTCGCGAACGGTGATGGATTCGTCCGGGTGGATGATGATGCTGATGTCGTCGCAGTGGCCAGCGAGCGCTTCATCGATGGAGTTGTCGACTACCTCGAAGACCATGTGGTGCAGACCGCTACCATCGTCGGTGTCACCAATGTACATACCGGGACGTTTGCGTACGGCATCCAGGCCTTTCAGCACTTTAATGCTCGTTGAGTCGTAGGTATTCGTATTTTCTTCGCTCAATGCCTTCACTCCCGATGGTCGTGGGTCTGGGTGATACGGCCCTGTTCCACGTGGAACAGAGCGACTGGCGTTTCCGTCTGCCAGCCTTCCCTCAATAATTCGTGATCTACACAGGTGATAAACACCTGGCAGCGTAAGTCTTCCAGCAAGCGGCAAAGCGCACGGCGGTGTTGCTCATCCAGTTCGGACGGCAGGTCATCCACCAGATAAATACACTGGCCGCGTCGGGCCTGGTTAACCAAGTGCCCTTGGGCAATCCGCAATGCACAGACCACCAGCTTCTGCTGACCGCGAGACAAGATGTCCGCGGCGTTGTGTGCGCCCAATCTAAGACGCAAATCAGCGCGCTGCGGTCCGGCCTGGGTATGACCCATTTGCTGATCCCGCTGAAGGGACCCGGCGAGCACTGCACTCAGCTCTCGGTCTTTGTCCCAACCTCGGTAATAGCTGAGCGTTAAGCCCTCGAGCTCAACCAGTTCGCTCAAGGTCTGTTCAAAGACTGGTTTCAAGGCTTTGATATAAGCGCGGCGGTATTCATCAATTTCAGCGCTGGCCTGGCACAGTTCCCTGTCCCAAACCGCTTGCGAAACGGCGTCAAGTGTACCATGCCGCAGCCAAGAGTTTCTCTGGCGCAGGGCCTTCTGCAAGCGCTGCCAGGTGGACATGAATCGTGGTTCCACGTGGAACACGCCCCAGTCGAGAAACTGCCGGCGAATCTTCGGTGCGCCTTCCAGCAAGCGGAAGCTATCAGGGTTGATCAATTGCAGCGGCAGGATTTCCGCCAGTTGCGCCGCGCTCCGGGCGTTCTGCCCGTCGATGCGAATCTGGAACTCCCCTTGACGGTCTCGGGAGATCCCCAAGGCGCTGTGCCCACCCTCGGCCAACTCCACCTGACCAAACACCGTACAGGCGAGCTGCTCGTACTGGATGACCGGTAACAGGCGGGTGCTACGAAACGAACGGGCAAGCCCCAGCAGATGAATGGCTTCCAGAACACTGGTTTTGCCGCTGCCGTTGGCGCCGTAAAGAATGTTGATTCGGGGGGAAGGGGAGAAGGTCACCGGGTGCAGATTGCGCACCGCGGTGACCGAGACGCGACTTAAGGACATCTAGCTTCTGCTGAGCATGATTACAGACGCATCGGCATGACAACGTAGGCCGAGTCGTCGTTGTCGGACTCTTGCACCAGCGCGCTGCTGTTGGAGTCGGACAGGATCAAGCGAACCTGCTCAGTGGTCATCACGCCCAGTACGTCGAGCAGATAGCTCACGTTGAAGCCGATTTCCAGATTGCCTCCGTTGTACTCAACGCCCACTTCTTCTTCAGCTTCTTCCTGTTCCGGGTTATTCGCCTGGATCTTCAGCTGACCATTGGCCAGTTGCAGACGGATGCCGCGGTACTTCTCGTTGGACAGAATCGCGGTACGGCTGAAGGCTTCACGCAGGGCCTGACGATCACCGAGTACCAGCTTGTCGCCACCTTTTGGCAGAACACGCTCATAGTCCGGGAATTTGCCGTCGACCAGTTTCGAAGTGAAGGTGAACTCGCCAGTGGTCGCACGAATGTGGTGCTGACCCAGTACGATACTGACGATGCCGTCCGGCTCAGTCAGCAGGCGCGCCAGTTCAAGGATACCTTTACGTGGCACGATGACCTGGTGGCGATCCGGCTGACCGATATCAGCCTGCATCGAGCACATGGCCAGGCGGTGACCGTCGGTGGCCACGGCGCGGATGATGCCAGCCGAGACTTCCAGCAGCATGCCGTTGAGGTAATAACGCACGTCCTGCTGGGCCATGGCGAAGCTGGTCCGTTCAATCAGGCGCCGCAATTTGCTTTGCTCAAGGCTGCACGTCAACGAGCCAGGGCCTTCTTCCACAGTCGGGAAGTCATTGGCCGGCAGAGTCGACAGGGTGAAGCGGCTACGGCCGGCCTTCACCACGAGCTTCTGCTCGTCAACCTTGATGTCGATCAGCGCATCGTTCGGCAAGCTCTTGCAGATATCCATCAGCTTGCGCGCAGGCACAGTGATGGAACCTGGATCAGCCGGTTCTTCGAGTTGCACGCGACCAACCAGCTCGACTTCCAGGTCGGTACCGGTCAGCGACAATTGCTGGCCTTCGACAACCAGTAGCACGTTGGAGAGCACCGGCAAGGTCTGTCGGCGCTCGACGACGCCTGCGACCAGTTGCAGGGGTTTCAACAGGGCTTCGCGTTGAATGGTGAAATGCATGGTCTAGTCCCTTGCCTTAATAAGCTGCGCTGGTGTTCATCAAGTGGTCAGTGTACGCAGCAGGTTCTTGTAGTCCTCGCGGATGTCCGCGTCGGATTCCTTAAGTTCGTTGATCTTGCGGCAGGCGTGCAAAACAGTCGTGTGGTCCCGGCCGCCAAACACATCGCCGATTTCCGGCAGGCTGTGGTTAGTCAACTCTTTGGACAACGCCATGGCAACCTGACGCGGACGAGCTACCGAACGCGAACGACGTTTGGACAACAAGTCGGAGATCTTGATCTTGTAGTACTCGGCGACAGTGCGCTGAATGTTATCCACAGAGACCAGTTTGTCTTGCAGTGCCAACAGATCTTTCAGGGATTCGCGGATCAACTCGATGGTGATATCGCGGCCCATGAAGTGCGAGTGGGCGATCACGCGTTTGAGCGCGCCTTCCAGCTCACGGACGTTGGAACGAATACGTTGGGCAATGAAGAACGCCGCGTCATGGGGCAGATCGACTTTGGCCTGATCGGCCTTTTTCATCAGGATCGCCACGCGGGTTTCCAGTTCCGGCGGCTCGACGGCTACCGTCAGGCCCCAGCCGAAGCGGGATTTGAGGCGCTCTTCAAGGCCTTCGATTTCTTTCGGGTAGCGGTCACTGGTGAGAATGACCTGCTGGCCGCCTTCAAGCAGGGCGTTGAAGGTGTGGAAAAACTCTTCCTGGGAACGTTCCTTGCGGGCGAAGAACTGAATGTCATCGATCAGCAACGCATCCACCGAGCGGTAGAAGCGCTTGAACTCGTTGATCGCATTCAGCTGCAAGGCCTTGACCATGTCCGCGACGAAACGCTCGGAATGCAGGTACACAACCTTGGCATTCGGATTCTTCTTTAATAGGTGGTTACCCACAGCGTGCATCAAGTGGGTTTTACCCAAGCCGACGCCACCATAAAGGAAGAGCGGGTTGTAACCGTGCTTGGGATTGTCCGCCACTTGCCAGGCCGCAGCCCGGGCCAGTTGGTTGGACTTGCCCTCGACGAAGTTTTCGAAGGTGAAGGTGCGGTTCAGGTAGCTGGTGTGCTTGAGCGCGCCTTCGACCTGCACCGTACGCTGTTCGGCGCGAATTGGGGCTTGTTGCGAACTGGCCCCGGCCATCGGGTCGAAGCTGTCGCGCGATGGCTCTTCATTAACCTCTGCAACTTTTTGCGTCGCACGCTTGGTCGGAGCGGCTACATGGGCTGGCGCCGGGGCGCTGACAGGTGCTTGAGCGGCCTGAGCCTGTGAAGCAGCGGCGGCCAACGGAGCATTCGGGGCTGCACGTGGTGCCGAACTGCGTTTGCTGCCTATTAATAAGGACAGCGCCGGCGCGATGCCATTGCCATGCTCATCCAGCAGTTCAAGGACGCGGCCCAGGTACTTTTCGTTGACCCAGTCGAGAACAAAACGATTCGGTGCGTAAACACGCAACTCGTCGCCTTCGGCTTCGACCTGTAGTGGACGGATCCAAGTGTTGAATTGTTGGGCAGGCAGCTCATCGCGCAAAAGCTCCACGCACTGCTGCCAAAGTTCCACTGACACGGATATCCCCTAAGTTGAAAGCCGGTGAGGCAAAAACAAGCCGCCATTGTAGCCGACCAAGCCCCGACTTATCCACACGAAGGTTGTGCACCTGCCATGAAGAATCAGTGATTTATACGAAAAAAAGACGACCAGCGGTCTGTGCATAAGCTCTGTGGATAACCGGGCCTAAGGTCGTTGTACAAGTGGGGGCGAAACTCGGTGGATAACCATGCTGTGGATAACTACCTCTTTCACACACAGCTTATCCGACAGCGCAGCACAGGGTTACCACCGTTTTCCACCGTACTTGTCATTCTCTGTACAGCACGACTTTAAAGGGCTGATGGCAGTTATCCACAGATGATCGTGTCCCTAGCTTTTATAAGCTTTACAGAAAAGCTTTAAATACTTTCCTTCTTAATTTCTATATCTAGCCAATGGAGCTCGGCAGGAAAAACGTCTGGAGATCTATTTATAAGGAAACGCTGGTTGGAAATTGACCTAGAGGCTTGCTTTCTCTAGAATCCCCGGTCTCTTAAAACGGGGGCCATTCCGGCCCGTTGTGGACGAACCAGGTAACACGACAATGAAACGTACTTTCCAACCAAGCACTATCAAACGCGCTCGTACCCACGGTTTCCGTGCTCGCATGGCTACCAAAAACGGTCGCGCCGTCCTGTCGCGTCGTCGCGCCAAAGGTCGTGCGCGTCTGGCAGTTTGATAATCCGGCACTGGAGGTGAGTCAGGACTTCAGTCGGGAAAAGCGTCTGCTTACTCCCCGGCATTTCAAGGCAGTCTTTGACTCCCCTACCGGCAAGGTTCCGGGGAAAAATCTCCTGCTCCTTGCGCGCAACAACGATCTTGATCACCCCCGTCTCGGGCTGGTTATCGGGAAAAAGAGCGTAAAGCTCTCCGTCGAGCGCAATCGCCTCAAACGTCTGATGCGCGAATCGTTCCGTCTGAACCAGGACTCACTGGCCGGCTGGGACATCGTTATCGTCGCGCGCAAAGGTTTGGGTGACGTAGAAAACCCCGAATTGATTCAGCATTTCGGCAAACTCTGGAAGCGTCTGGCACGCAGCACGCCGGTACCAGCAGTCAAAACCGAAACTGTAGGGGTAGACAGTCCCGATGCGTAAACTGGCACTCGTTCCGATCCAGTTTTATCGCTATGCCATTAGTCCTCTGATGGCCAGTCACTGTCGTTTCTACCCCAGTTGTTCCTGCTACGCGTATGAAGCCATAGAAAATCATGGCCTTCTGCGCGGTGGCTGGCTGGCCTTTCGTCGTTTAGGTCGCTGTCATCCGTGGAATCCCGGTGGTTATGACCCGGTTCCATCTATCCCTACCTCCCGTTCTTCTTCGATGGCCGAGTAATCATGGATATCAAACGCACGATCCTGATCGTCGCCCTGGCAATCGTGTCCTACGTTATGGTTCTTAAATGGAACCAGGACTATGGCCAGGCTGCCCTGCCGACTCAGAATGTTGCTTCCAGTACTACCGCACCGGGCCTACCGGATACGGCGACTGGCAATAATGCTTCTGTCAGTGACGACATTCCACGCGCCGCAAGCGATACCAGTGCAACTGCACCTGCTGAAACACCAGTAGCTGCAAGCAAAGACCTCATCCAGATCAAAACGGATGTGCTCAACCTGGCAATCGATCCACAAGGTGGTGATGTTGCGCAGTTGACGCTGCCGCTGTATCCACGTCGCCAGGACCATCCGGAAATTCCATTCCAGTTGTTCGATAACGGCAACGAGCGGACTTATCTGGCTCAAAGTGGTTTGATCGGCACCAACGGTCCGGACGCCAGTCCTGCCGGCCGTCCGGTTTACTCCTCGGAGAAGAAGATTTACCAACTGGCTGACGGTCAGGACCAATTGGTCGCAGACCTGAAGTTCAGCAAGGACGGCGTCAACTACATCAAGCGTTTCACCCTGAAACGTGGCCTGTATGACGTAACCGTTTCCTACCTGATCGATAACCAGAGTGCTCAGCCCTGGTCCGGTGCAATGTTCGCGCAATTGAAGCGTGACGCCAGCTCTGATCCTTCTTCCAGCACCGCCACCGGCACCGCGACTTACTTGGGCGCCGCCCTGTGGACAAGTAACGAGCCGTACAAGAAAGTGTCCATGAAGGACATGGACAAGGCTCAGCTGAAAGAAACCGTTAACGGTGGTTGGGTTGCATGGTTGCAGCACTACTTCGTGACCGCGTGGATTCCGGCAAAGGGCGAGAACAACCTCGTCCAGACCCGTAAAGACAGCAAAGGCAACTACATCATCGGCTACACCGCTCCGGCAATGACTGTCGCGCCAGGTGCAAAAGCCGAGACCAGTGCCGTTCTGTATGCCGGTCCGAAAAGTCAGGCCGTGCTGAAAGAGTTGTCCCCGGGTCTGGAACTGACCGTCGACTACGGCATTCTGTGGTTCATTGCCCAGCCAATCTTCTGGCTGCTGCAACACATCCACGCGCTAGTCGGTAACTGGGGCTGGTCGATCATCTTCCTGACCATGCTGATCAAAGGGATCTTCTTCCCGCTGTCGGCTGCCAGCTACAAATCCATGGCGCGCATGCGTGCAGTGGCACCGAAACTGGCGGCGCTGAAAGAGCAACATGGCGACGACCGGCAGAAAATGTCGCAATCCATGATGGAGCTGTACAAGAAAGAAAAGATCAATCCGCTGGGTGGTTGCTTGCCAATCCTCGTGCAGATGCCGGTTTTCCTTTCGCTGTACTGGGTTCTGCTGGAAAGCGTTGAAATGCGCCAAGCGCCGTTCATGCTGTGGATTACTGACCTGTCGATCAAGGATCCGTTCTTCATTCTGCCGATCATCATGGGTGCAACCATGTTCATCCAGCAGCAGCTGAACCCGACTCCTCCGGACCCGATGCAGGCCAAGGTGATGAAGTTGATGCCAATCATCTTCACCTTCTTCTTCCTGTGGTTCCCGGCTGGTCTGGTGCTGTACTGGGTAGTGAACAACTGCCTGTCGATCGCCCAACAGTGGTACATCACTCGTAAGATCGAAGCAGCTACCAAAGCAGCTGCCTGATTTACACTGTGGATAACCACTCAAAACGCCCCCTAGTGGGGCGTTTTGCTATCTGTCACTTTTGTCTGGATAACGGTTTATGAGCGTTCCTCGTGAAACCATCGCCGCCGTCGCCACCGCTCAAGGTCGCGGCGGGGTAGGCATCGTCCGTATTTCCGGGCCGCTGGCGAGTGTTGCGGCCAAGGCCTTCAGCGGTCGTGAACTCAAGCCGCGATTTGCGCACTACGGCCCGTTCCTCAGTAAAAACGATGAGGTGCTGGATCAAGGTATCGCCCTGTATTTTCCCGGCCCGAACTCGTTCACCGGCGAAGATGTGCTGGAGCTCCAGGGCCATGGTGGTCCGATAGTTCTGGATATGCTGCTCAAGCGTTGCCTGGAACTGGGCTGTCGGTTGGCCCGGCCGGGGGAATTCAGCGAGCGCGCGTTCCTCAATGACAAACTCGACCTGGCTCAGGCCGAGGCCATCGCTGATTTGATCGAAGCGAGTTCTGCACAGGCTGCGCGAAATGCCCTGCGTTCCTTGCAGGGCGCATTCTCCGAACGTGTGCATAACCTCACCGAGCAATTGATTGGCCTGCGCATCTATGTCGAAGCGGCGATCGACTTCCCTGAAGAAGAAATCGACTTCCTCGCCGATGGCCACGTATTGAGCATGCTCGACAAAGTGCGTGACGAGTTATCCACCGTACTACGGGAAGCCGGGCAGGGTGCCTTGCTGCGTGACGGGATGACCGTGGTGATCGCCGGCCGGCCGAATGCCGGTAAATCCAGCCTGTTGAATGCGCTGGCCGGCCGTGAAGCCGCGATCGTCACCGAGATTGCCGGCACTACCCGGGACATTCTTCGTGAACATATCCACATCGATGGTATGCCGCTGCATGTGGTTGACACCGCAGGCCTGCGAGATACCGACGACCAGGTAGAAAAAATCGGTGTCGAACGGGCGCTGAAAGCAATCGGCGAGGCTGATCGCGTGCTGTTGGTGGTCGATGCTACGGCTCCTGAGGCACTTGATCCGTTCGCGTTATGGCCTGAATTCCTGGAAATCCGTCCGGATCCGGCGAAAGTCACGCTGATTCGAAACAAGGCTGACCTCACTGGCGAAGCCATTGCCCTGGAAGTTAGCGAGGATGGCCACGTCACCATCAGCCTGAGCGCCAAATCTGCAGGTGAAGGGCTGGAATTGCTGCGCGACCACCTCAAGGCCTGCATGGGTTACGAGCAGACCTCTGAAAGCAGCTTCAGTGCTCGCAGGCGTCACCTTGAAGCGTTGCGCCACGCCAGTGCGTCCCTTGAGCACGGCCGTGCACAGCTGACCCTGGCGGGTGCCGGTGAACTGTTAGCCGAGGATTTGCGACAAGCCCAACACGCTTTGGGTGAAATCACTGGTGCATTCAGCTCCGATGACCTGCTGGGACGGATCTTTTCCAGCTTCTGTATCGGTAAATAATCTTCCCCGTTGTCCACAGACAGGCCATTCGTGCCTGTCTGTTCCCTCCTTTTCTTAAATTATCTTCCAGTGCTGAGCAGATTCTTTCTGCTTGAGCGGATTTCCCGTGCCCAGGATTTGCCTATTCAGCAGTTTTCTGTGGATTAAGCCCTGTGAATAACTGCCTCTAAGGGCAGTTGATAACAGGGCCTCAAAACTGAAGATAACCGCCCCTGTGGATAAGCACCCCTTTCATCCACAGGCTTAAACCGGTTATCCAAGGGCCTCATTGGCACATGACCACAGGGTTTTGAATCTCTGTACATATTGAATATAAAGGCCTGTAGAGATCTATCCACAGAAATGTGCCTCAGTAGAAATAAACATAAAAACAAAGATTTAATAAATTTCTCTCTTTTTAATTTCTATAACCGCGACTTCTCCACAGCTGGTTAAATTTTGTGCAAAGGGTTCTTTAGGAAGGGCGAAGTCCCTATACTTGCCGACCAGGTCCAAAAACCTGAGATCAACCTATTCCGGATTACCTAACTGAAGCAGGCACGAGGTGCGTGGTGGATTTCCCTTCCCGTTTTGAAGTGATCGTCATCGGCGGCGGTCATGCCGGTACCGAGGCAGCACTGGCCTCAGCACGCATGGGTGCAAAAACCCTGTTACTGACGCATAACGTGGAAACCCTCGGTGCCATGAGTTGCAACCCCGCTATCGGTGGGATCGGCAAAAGCCATCTGGTCAAGGAAATCGATGCCCTCGGCGGCGCGATGGCCATGGCTACCGATAAGGGCGGTATTCAATTTCGCGTATTGAACAGCCGCAAAGGCCCGGCCGTGCGGGCAACCCGCGCTCAGGCTGATCGGGTTCTGTACAAGGCCGCTGTCCGCGAAATCCTCGAAAACCAGCCGAACCTGTGGATATTTCAACAGGCAGCCGACGACCTGATCGTCGAGCAGGAACAAGTGCGCGGTGTTGTCACCCAAATGGGCCTGCGTTTCCTCGCGGATTCCGTGGTGTTAACTACTGGCACCTTTCTCGGTGGACTTATCCACATCGGAATGCAGAATTTTTCCGGTGGCCGTGCCGGTGATCCGCCATCGATCGCCCTGGCTCACCGTTTGCGTGAATTGCCATTGCGCGTTGGTCGCCTGAAAACCGGCACCCCACCGCGTATCGACGGTCGTTCTGTGGATTTCTCGGTGATGACCGAGCAAGCCGGCGATACACCGATCCCGGTGATGTCGTTCATGGGTTCCAAAGAGCAGCACCCGAAACAGGTCAGCTGCTGGATTACCCACACCAACGCCCGCACCCATGAAATCATTGCCGCCAACCTTGATCGGTCGCCGATGTATTCCGATGCCGGTGTGATCGAAGGTATCGGCCCGCGTTACTGCCCGTCGATCGAAGACAAGATCCATCGCTTTGCCGACAAGGAAAGCCATCAGGTCTTCATCGAGCCGGAAGGCCTGACGACCAACGAGCTGTACCCGAACGGGATATCCACATCCTTGCCGTTCGATGTGCAACTGCAGATCGTGCAATCGATCCGCGGCATGGAAAACGCGCACATCGTTCGTCCGGGTTACGCCATCGAATACGACTACTTCGACCCGCGTGACCTGAAGTACAACCTGGAAACCAAAGTCATCGGCGGTCTGTTCTTCGCCGGACAAATCAACGGCACCACCGGTTACGAAGAAGCCGGCGCCCAGGGTTTGCTGGCCGGGGCCAACGCCGCACTGCGTGCTCAGGGCAAAGATGCCTGGTGCCCGCGTCGCGACGAGGCGTACATCGGAGTGTTGGTCGACGACCTGATTACCCTGGGTACCCAGGAACCGTATCGGATGTTCACGTCCCGCGCCGAATACCGCCTGATCCTGCGTGAAGATAACGCTGACCTGCGCTTGACCGAAAAAGGTCGCGAACTGGGTCTGGTGGATGACGCGCGTTGGGCTGCGTTCTGCACCAAACGCGAAAGCATTACGCTGGAAGAGCAACGCCTGAGAAGTACCTGGGTTCGCCCGGGCACTGAGCAAGGCGATGCGATTTCCGAGAAATTCGGCACGCCGCTGACCCACGAATACAACTTGCTCAACCTGCTGAGCCGTCCGGAAATCGACTACGCTGGTCTGATCGCCGTCACCGGTGGGGGTGCAGAAGATCCACAAGTCGCCGAGCAGGTCGAAATCAAGACCAAATACGCCGGTTACATCGATCGCCAGCAGGATGAAATCGCACGGCTGCGGGCCAGCGAAGACACAAAACTGCCTGTGGATATCGATTACACGAATATTTCCGGTCTCTCCAAAGAGATCCAGAGCAAGCTCGGTGCGACCCGTCCAGAGACTTTGGGCCAGGCGTCGCGTATCCCGGGTGTGACGCCGGCAGCGATTTCGCTGTTGATGATTCATTTGAAAAAACGCGGCGCGGGCCGTCAGTTGGAGCAAAGCGCTTGAGTTCGTTGGTCACCTCGCAACATGCAGAAGAGTTATCCACAGGTGCTCGCCAGCTCGGTGTCACGCTGACAGAAACCCAGCACGCTCAGCTGCTGGGTTATCTGGCCCTGTTGATCAAATGGAACAAGGCTTACAACCTGACCGCCGTACGCGATCCGGACGAAATGGTGTCCCGTCACTTGCTCGATAGTTTGAGCGTGATGTCGTTCGTCGAAAACGGCCGCTGGCTGGACGTTGGCAGCGGCGGCGGCATGCCGGGTATTCCCTTGGCCATCCTGTTTCCAGAGTCTCAAGTGACCTGCCTGGACAGCAACGGCAAGAAAACCCGCTTCCTGACTCAGGTCAAACTCGAACTCAAACTGGATAACCTTCAAGTTATCCACAGTCGCGTCGAAGCTTTTCAGCCTGATCAGCCATTCAACGGGATCATTTCCCGGGCGTTCAGCAGCATGGAGAACTTCAGCAACTGGACTCGCCACCTCGGCGACGCCGAAACACGTTGGCTGGCAATGAAGGGCGTTCATCCCGCCGATGAGCTGGTAGCATTGCCGGCAGACTTCCACCTCGATAGCGAACACGCCTTGGCCGTACCCGGTTGCCAAGGCCAACGCCATCTGCTGATACTGCGCCGCACGGCATGATTGGGAACACAAGCAAGAATGGCTAAGGTATTCGCGATAGCGAACCAAAAGGGTGGTGTGGGCAAGACCACCACCTGTATCAACCTCGCAGCTTCCCTGGTCGCTACCAAGCGTCGGGTGCTGTTGATCGATCTCGATCCACAGGGCAACGCCACCATGGGTAGCGGTGTGGATAAACACGGCCTGGAGAACTCGGTCTACGACCTGCTGATCGGCGAATGCGATCTGGCCCAGGCCATGCACTATTCCGAACACGGTGGTTACCAGCTGCTGCCGGCCAACCGCGACCTGACCGCGGCCGAAGTGGTTCTGCTGGAAATGCAGATGAAGGAAAGCCGCCTGCGCAGCGCGCTGGCGCCGATCCGTGAAAACTACGATTACATTTTGATCGACTGCCCGCCATCGTTGTCGATGCTCACGCTTAACGCACTGGTTGCGGCTGACGGGGTGATTATCCCCATGCAGTGCGAGTACTTCGCGCTCGAAGGTTTGAGCGACCTTGTGGATAACATCAAGCGCATCGCTGAGTTGCTGAACCCGAACCTGAAAGTCGAAGGCCTGTTGCGGACCATGTATGACCCGCGCCTGAGCCTGATGAACGATGTTTCGGCGCAGCTCAAGGAACACTTCGGCGAGCAGCTCTACGACACGGTGATTCCGCGCAACATCCGTCTGGCCGAAGCGCCAAGCTATGGCATGCCGGCGCTGGCGTACGACAAATCATCGCGGGGCGCCATTGCCTATCTGGCATTGGCGGGCGAGATGGTTCGTCGTCAACGCAAAAACTCACGCACTGCCGCTGCTCAGGCAACTTAAGGAATCCCCATGGCCGTCAAGAAACGAGGTCTCGGACGTGGACTGGATGCACTGCTGAGTGGTCCGACTGTCAGCTCGCTGGAAGAACAAGCGGTGCAGGCTGATCAGCGTGAGCTGCAGCACCTGCCCCTGGACCTGATCCAGCGCGGCAAGTACCAGCCGCGCCGGGATATGGATCCTCAGGCGCTGGAAGAGCTGGCGCAGTCGATCAAGGCTCAGGGCGTGATGCAGCCGATTGTGGTTCGTCCGATCGGCAGCGGCCGATTTGAGATCATCGCCGGCGAACGCCGTTGGCGCGCCAGTCAGCAGGCTGGGCAGGAAACCATCCCGGCAATGGTTCGCGATGTACCGGATGAAACCGCGATCGCCATGGCGCTGATTGAGAACATCCAGCGCGAAGACCTCAATCCGATCGAAGAAGCGGTGGCTTTGCAGCGTTTGCAGCAGGAATTCCAGCTGACGCAGCAACAAGTGGCCGAAGCCGTGGGCAAATCCCGCGTGACCGTGGCCAACCTGCTACGCTTGATCGCGTTGCCGGAAGTCATCAAAACCATGCTGTCCCACGGCGACCTGGAAATGGGTCATGCACGTGCTTTGCTCGGTTTACCGGAAAATCAACAGGTTGAAGGGGCGCGACACGTTGTCGCACGGGGGCTGACTGTACGCCAGACTGAAGCACTGGTTCGCCAGTGGTTGAGTGGTAAACAGGAACCTGCTGAACCGGTAAAGCCGGACCCGGATATTGCTCGACTCGAACAGCGTCTGGCTGAGCGCCTAGGCTCTGCGGTGCAGATCCGCCACGGTAAAAAGGGGAAGGGGCAGTTGGTGATCGGTTACAACTCCCTTGATGAGCTTCAAGGTGTGCTTGCACACATTCGTTGAAACATTTCCTCATGTAGCGTGCAGTCGGAAATCACTACCTGACAGTTGAATAGGGGCAGAACCGCCCCTATACTCTGCGCGCATTTTGTCGGCACAAATTATGCCAAGTTATTGAATTCTGGCAGCCGATCATTGGGGAGCAAAAACGATGGAGAGCCGCACGCCAAACCGCTTGCCGTTCCATCGCCTGGCAGTTTTTCCGGTCTTACTGGCTCAATTTGTCGTTTTGGTACTGGCCGCTTTGGCGCTCTGGTACTGGCATGGAGTCGTTGCCGGGTACTCAGGACTCTGCGGAGGCCTGATAGCCTTGCTGCCCAATGTTTATTTCGCTCACAGGGCTTTTCGGTTTTCCGGCGCCCGAGCAGCTCAAGCCATCGTCCGGTCTTTTTATGCCGGCGAGGCGGGCAAACTAATTTTGACGGCAGTGCTCTTTGCATTGACGTTTGCAGGTGTGAAGCCATTGGCGCCGCTAGCTGTATTCGGCGTCTTCGTGTTGACCCAACTGGTCAGCTGGTTCGCGCCCCTGCTGATGAGAACAAGACTTTCGAGACCTTAGGGCGTTTGAGGCAACCATGGCAGAGACAACCGCTTCGGGCTATATCCAGCACCACTTGCAGAACCTGACCTTCGGTCAGCACCCAACTGGCGGGTGGGGTTTTGCCCACACCGCAGCAGAAGCCAAAGAAATGGGCTTCTGGGCTTTCCACGTCGATACTCTCGGCTGGTCGGTCGCGTTGGGTCTGATCTTCGTTCTTCTTTTCCGCATGGCGGCAAAGAAGGCGACTTCCGGTCAGCCTGGCGGCCTGCAGAACTTCGTCGAGGTTCTGATCGAGTTCGTCGACAGCAGCGTGAAAGATACCTTTCACGGCCGTAATCCATTGATCGCACCATTGGCGCTGACGATTTTTGTCTGGGTGTTCCTGATGAACGCCGTCGACCTGGTTCCGGTCGACTGGATTCCGAAAGTGGCCGCCATCATTACCGGCGACCCGCATCTGGTCTTCCGTGCTGTTCCGACCACTGACCCGAACGCGACTCTGGGTATGTCCCTGTCGGTGTTCGCGTTGATCATTTTCTACAGCATCAAGGTCAAGGGTATCGGCGGCTTCATCGGCGAACTGACCCTGCACCCTTTCGGCAGCAAGAACATCTTCGTTCAAGCCCTGTTGATCCCGGTGAACTTCCTGCTGGAGTTCGTGACGCTGGTCGCCAAGCCAATCTCCCTGGCACTGCGTCTGTTCGGCAACATGTACGCCGGCGAACTGGTCTTCATTCTGATTGCTGTGATGTTCGGCAGCGGTCTGCTCTGGCTTAGCGGCCTGGGCATAGTTCTGCAGTGGGCGTGGGCTGTGTTCCACATCCTGATCATTACCCTGCAGGCGTTTATCTTCATGATGCTGACCATCGTTTACCTGTCGATGGCGCACGAAGAGAACCATTAAGACCAGTCTCGACTAGTCTGATGTCCCACTCGGTCAAACGAGTGGGTGCCCGAACAGGGCTATGAAACGATTTGTTTTACCGCTTTAAAATCTAAAAAACCTAAACCATACGACGTAAAAGTCGGGAGGAAAGATGGAAACTGTAGTTGGTCTAACCGCTATCGCTGTTGCACTGTTGATCGGCCTGGGCGCACTGGGTACCGCAATTGGTTTCGGCCTGTTGGGTGGCAAGTTCCTGGAAGGCGCAGCGCGTCAGCCAGAGATGGTTCCAATGCTGCAAGTTAAAATGTTCATCGTTGCCGGTCTGCTCGACGCCGTAACCATGATCGGTGTTGGTATCGCTCTGTTCTTCACCTTCGCGAACCCATTCGTTGGTCAACTCGCTGGCTAATTACTCGAACCTTCGAGTAATTGGTGTGATGTGCAACGAACGAGCGAGGTGTTGGCGTGAACATTAATGCAACCCTGATTGGCCAGTCCGTTGCGTTCTTCATTTTTGTACTGTTTTGCATGAAGTTCGTGTGGCCTCCGGTCATCGCGGCTTTGCACGAACGTCAGAAGAAGATCGCGGATGGACTGGATGCTGCCAGCCGAGCAGCTCGCGACCTGGAGTTGGCCCAAGAGAAAGCGGGTCATCAACTGCGCGAAGCAAAAGCTCAGGCAGCTGAAATCATTGAGCAGGCCAAGAAACGCGGTAACCAGATCGTTGAAGAGGCTGTTGAAAAAGCCCGTATCGACGCTGACCGTGTGAAGGTTCAGGCTCAGGCCGAGATCGAGCAGGAACTGAACAGTGTCAAAGACGCGCTGCGTGCCCAATTGGGTGCTCTGGCCGTTGGCGGCGCCGAGAAGATCCTGGGTGCCACAATCGATCAAAACGCGCACGCGGAGCTGGTAAACAAACTGGCTGCTGAAATTTAAGCGAGGGCGATCATGGCAGAATTGACCACGTTGGCCCGACCTTACGCTAAGGCAGCCTTCGAGCACGCCCAGGCCCACCAGCAACTGGCCTCTTGGTCAGCCATGCTCGGCCTGGCTGCAGCAGTGTCGCAAGACGACACCATGCAGCGCGTGCTCAAGGCCCCGCGACTGACGAGCGCAAACAAGGCCACCACGTTTATTGACGTGTGTGGCGACAAGTTCGATGCCAAGGCACAGAATTTCATTCACGTCGTTGCCGAAAACGACCGTCTCCCGCTTTTGCCGGAGATCGCCGCTCTGTTTGACCTGTACAAGGCCGAACAAGAGAAATCGGTAGACGTGGACGTAACCAGTGCTTTTGCATTGAACCAAGAACAGCAAGACAAACTCGCCAAGGTTCTCAGTGCACGGCTCGGCCGGGAAGTGCGACTGCACGCTGCGGAGGATGCCACCCTTATTGGTGGTGTCATCATCCGCGCCGGCGACCTGGTAATCGATGGCTCGATTCGCGGCAAACTCGCGAACCTTGCCGAAGCATTGAAATCTTGAGTTTGAAGGGGCAGCAGAGCAATGCAGCAACTCAATCCTTCCGAAATAAGTGAAATTATCAAGGGCCGCATCGACAAGCTCGATGTGACCTCCCAAGCCCGTAACGAAGGCACTGTCGTCAGCGTATCTGACGGTATCGTGCGGATTCACGGTCTGGCCGACGTAATGTACGGCGAGATGATCGAGTTTCCGGGCGGCGTCTTCGGTATGGCTCTCAACCTGGAGCAAGACTCTGTAGGTGCCGTTGTATTGGGCTCTTACCAGTCTCTGGCTGAAGGCATGAGCGCCAAGTGCACTGGCCGCATCCTTGAAGTTCCGGTTGGTAAGGAACTGCTGGGTCGCGTAGTCGACGCACTGGGTAACCCAGTTGACGGCAAAGGTCCGCTGAACAACACCGAGACCGATGCGGTCGAGAAAGTTGCTCCAGGCGTGATCTGGCGTAAGTCGGTAGACCAGCCTGTACAGACTGGCTACAAGGCTGTCGATGCCATGATCCCTGTCGGCCGTGGCCAGCGTGAGCTGATCATCGGTGACCGTCAGATCGGTAAAACCGCTCTGGCGATCGACGCGATCATCAACCAGAAAAACAGCGGCATTTTCTGCGTCTACGTAGCGATCGGTCAGAAACAATCGACCATCGCTAACGTGGTTCGCAAACTGGAAGAAAACGGCGCACTGGCTAACACCATCGTCGTGGCTGCGAGCGCTTCGGAATCTGCAGCACTGCAGTTCCTGGCACCGTACTCCGGTTGCACCATGGGTGAATTCTTCCGCGACCGCGGTGAAGACGCGCTGATCGTTTATGACGATCTGTCCAAGCAAGCAGTGGCTTACCGCCAGATTTCCCTGCTGCTGCGCCGTCCACCAGGCCGTGAAGCTTACCCAGGCGACGTGTTCTATCTCCACTCCCGTCTGTTGGAGCGCGCATCCCGCGTTTCGGAAGAGTACGTAGAGAAGTTCACCAACGGCGCAGTGACCGGCAAAACCGGTTCCCTGACCGCACTGCCGATCATCGAAACCCAGGCTGGCGACGTTTCCGCGTTCGTTCCGACCAACGTGATTTCCATCACCGACGGTCAGATCTTCCTGGAATCGGCCATGTTCAACTCCGGGATCCGTCCTGCTGTGAACGCCGGTGTTTCGGTATCCCGTGTGGGTGGTGCCGCTCAGACCAAGATCATCAAGAAGCTCTCCGGTGGTATCCGTACCGCTCTGGCTCAGTACCGTGAACTGGCGGCATTCGCCCAGTTCGCTTCTGACCTGGACGAAGCGACCCGTAAGCAACTTGAGCATGGTCAGCGCGTTACCGAGCTGATGAAGCAGAAGCAATACGCACCAATGTCGATCGCTGACATGGCGCTGTCGCTGTATGCCGCTGAGCGTGGGTTCCTGACTGACGTTGAAATCGCCAAGATCGGCAGCTTCGAACAAGCGCTGATTGCTTTCTTCAACCGCGATCACGCCGAATTGATGGCGAAGATCAACGTGAAGGGTGACTTCAATGACGAAATCGACGCTGGCATGAAAGCCGGTATCGAGAAGTTCAAGGCCACCCAAACCTGGTAAGCCGCAGCGGGAGCCGCAAGGCTCCCGCTTGCTAACCTGATAGGTGTTACATGGCAGGCGCAAAAGAGATTCGCAGTAAGATTGCGAGCATCAAAAGCACGCAAAAGATTACCAGCGCCATGGAAAAAGTGGCGGTCAGCAAAATGCGCAAGGCACAAATGCGTATGTCTGCTAGCCGTCCTTACGCGGAGCGCATCCGCCAGGTTATTGGTCATTTGGCCAACGCTAACCCGGAATATCGCCACCCCTTCATGATCGAGCGTGAAATCAAGCGCGTCGGTTATGTTGTAGTGAGCAGTGACCGTGGTCTGTGTGGTGGCTTGAACACCAACCTGTTCAAGGCCCTGGTCAAGGACATGGCGGTAAACCGCGAAAACGGCGTCGAGATTGATCTGTGTGTTGTTGGTAGCAAGGGTGCGGCTTTCTTCCGCAACTTCGGCGGTAACGTCGTTGCAGCTATCAGCCACCTGGGTGAAGAGCCGTCGATCAATGATCTGATTGGCAGCGTCAAGGTGATGCTGGATGCCTACCTGGACGGCCGTATTGATCGCCTGTCCGTGGTGTCCAACAAGTTCATCAACACCATGACGCAACAGCCTACTGTGGAGCAGTTGATTCCACTGGAGGCAACCCCGGATCAATCGCTCAAGCACCACTGGGACTATCTCTACGAACCGGATGCCAAAGAGCTGCTTGACGGCTTGATGGTCCGCTACGTTGAGTCGCAGGTCTACCAGGCGGTGGTCGAGAACAACGCGGCTGAACAAGCTGCGCGGATGATCGCGATGAAGAACGCTACCGACAACGCCGGTGATTTGATCAGCGATTTGCAGCTGGTCTACAACAAGGCGCGTCAGGCTGCGATCACCCAAGAGATCTCGGAAATCGTCGGCGGCGCTGCCGCGGTTTAACGGTTCAAATATTCAGAGGATCCAGCTATGAGTAGCGGACGTATCGTTCAAATCATCGGCGCCGTTATCGACGTGGAATTTCCACGCGACAGCGTACCGAGCATCTATAACGCGCTGTTGGTACAAAGCGCGGCAGGGACCACTCTGGAAGTTCAGCAACAGCTGGGCGACGGCGTGGTTCGTACCATTGCGATGGGTTCCACCGAAGGCTTGAAGCGCGGTCTGGAAGTCAAGGACTCCGGCGCAGCCATCTCCGTACCGGTCGGTAAAGCGACCCTGGGCCGGATCATGGACGTACTGGGTAACCCGATCGACGAAGCTGGCCCGATTGACACCGAAGAGCGCTGGGGCATTCACCGTCCTGCGCCAACCTTCGCTGAACAAGCTGGCGGCAACGACCTGCTGGAAACCGGCATCAAGGTTATCGACCTGGTTTGCCCGTTCGCCAAGGGTGGTAAAGTCGGTCTGTTCGGTGGTGCCGGTGTAGGCAAAACCGTAAACATGATGGAACTGATCCGTAACATCGCCATCGAGCACAGCGGTTATTCCGTGTTCGCCGGTGTGGGTGAGCGTACTCGTGAGGGTAACGACTTCTACCACGAGATGAAGGATTCCAACGTTCTGGACAAAGTGGCACTGGTTTACGGTCAGATGAACGAGCCGCCGGGTAACCGTCTGCGCGTAGCACTGACCGGCCTGACCATGGCCGAGAAGTTCCGTGACGAAGGTAACGACGTTCTGCTGTTCGTCGACAACATCTATCGTTACACCCTGGCCGGTACTGAAGTATCCGCACTGCTGGGCCGTATGCCTTCCGCAGTAGGTTACCAGCCGACCCTGGCCGAAGAGATGGGTACTCTGCAAGAGCGTATCACTTCGACCAAAAACGGTTCGATCACTTCGATCCAAGCGGTATACGTACCTGCGGATGACTTGACTGACCCGTCGCCAGCGACCACTTTCGCCCACTTGGACGCCACCGTCGTTCTGTCCCGTGACATCGCTTCCCTGGGTATCTACCCAGCGGTCGATCCACTCGACTCGACTTCGCGCCAGCTGGACCCGAACGTAATCGGCCAGGACCACTACGACACCGCTCGCGGCGTACAGTATGTTCTGCAACGTTACAAAGAACTGAAGGACATCATTGCGATCCTGGGTATGGACGAGCTGTCGGAAGCCGACAAGCAGTTGGTAAACCGTGCTCGTAAGATCCAGCGTTTCTTGTCGCAGCCGTTCTTCGTGGCTGAAGTCTTCACCGGTGCTTCGGGTAAATACGTTTCCCTGAAAGACACCATTGCTGGCTTCAAAGGCATCCTCAACGGTGACTACGACCACCTGCCAGAACAAGCGTTCTACATGGTCGGCGGCATCGAAGAAGCGATCGAGAAAGCCAAGAAACTGTAATCCCGGCGCCCGGCAACGGGCGCTAATTTAGGTTGAGGCAATCAGATGGCTATGACAGTCCATTGCGATATCGTCAGCGCGGAAGGGGAAATCTTCTCCGGCCTGGTCGAGATGGTGGTTGCGCACGGTGCACTGGGTGATCTTGGTATCGCCCTGGGTCACGCGCCGCTGATCACTAATCTCAAGCCGGGCCCGATCCGCCTGATCAAGCAGGGCGGGGAAGAGGAGGTGTATTACATCTCTGGCGGTTTCCTCGAGGTTCAGCCGAACATGGTCAAGGTACTTGCCGACACTGTGCAACGTGCTGCCGACCTGGACGAAGCCTCCGCTCAGGAAGCAGTTAAGGCTGCCGAGAAGGCCTTGCATGACCGTGGTGCAGAATTCGATTACGGTTCTGCTGCCGCACGTCTGGCCGAGGCCGCAGCTCAGCTGCGCACCGTCCAGCAGATCCGCAAGAAGTTCGGCCACTAATAGGCCGCTGCTTGTTGTGCGATTGATTAAAAAGGGTAGCCTCGGCTACCCTTTTTTCTTTTTATATATTCAGAACCTGGTCGCAGCCGCTGACCACTCAGGATTGGTAGCCAGTCATGTCTTTAGAAATCGTTATCCTCGCTGCTGGTCAGGGCACTCGCATGCGTTCGGCACTGCCGAAAGTTCTGCATCCGATTGCCGGTAACTCAATGCTCGGCCATGTTATCCACAGCGCCCGGCAACTTGATCCACAGCGCATCCACGTAGTGATAGGCCATGGTGCCGATGCGGTGCGCGAGCGTCTGGCGGCTGATGATCTGAATTTCGTCCTGCAGGACAAACAGCTTGGAACTGGCCACGCCGTTGCTCAAGCGGTGCCTTTTATTGAGTCCGACACCGTCCTGATTCTTTATGGTGACGTGCCATTGATCGAAGTCGAGACCCTGCAGCGTCTGCTCAAGCAAGTAGCGCCGCAGCAACTGGGTTTGTTGACAGTAGAACTGGACGACCCGACCGGCTATGGCCGCATCGTCCGAAACGCCGACGGCAAGGTAACAGCCATCGTCGAGCAGAAAGACGCCAACGAAGCCGAACGAGCGATCACTGAAGGCAACACCGGCATTCTGGCGCTGCCGTTCGCGCAATTGGGTGGCTGGATGAGCCGTCTATCGAACAACAACGCCCAAGGCGAGTACTACCTGACCGACGTGATCGCGATGGCCGTCAGCGACGGTCTGGTGGTGGCCACCGAGCAACCGCATGACGCCATGGAAGTGCAGGGCGCTAACGACCGCAAGCAGCTTTCCGAGCTTGAGCGTCACTATCAGCTGCGCGCCGGTCGTCGTTTGATGGCTCAAGGCGTGACCCTGCGTGACCCGGCTCGTTTCGATGTGCGCGGTGAAATCACCGTCGGCCGCGACGTGCTGATCGACATCAACGTGATCCTAGAAGGCAAAGTCGTTATCGAGGACGACGTGGTGATCGGCCCGAACTGCGTGATCAAGGACAGCACCCTGCGCAAAGGCGTGGTGATCAAGGCCAACAGCCACATCGAAGGCGCGATTCTCGGCGAAGGCAGCGATGCCGGCCCGTTCGCTCGTTTGCGCCCAGGTACTGTGCTGGAAGCACGCGCCCATGTGGGTAACTTTGTTGAGTTGAAAAACGCTCATCTCGGCGAGGGCGCCAAGGCCGGTCATCTGACCTACCTGGGTGATGCCGAGATCGGCGCGCGTACCAACATCGGTGCGGGCACCATCACCTGCAACTACGACGGCGCGAATAAGTGGAAAACCGTGCTGGGTGAAGATGTGTTCATCGGTTCCAACAACTCGTTGGTTGCGCCTGTGGATATCTCTTCCGGTGCAACTACTGCTGCTGGTTCGACCATTACGCAGAATGTGGATAACGCGCAGTTGGCCGTGGGCCGTGCGCGGCAGAAGAATATCGATGGCTGGAAGCGGCCTGAGAAAATCAAGAAGAGCTGAGTTATCCACACCTCTTGAAGATCAAAAGATCGCAGCCTGCGGTAGCTCCTACAGGGTGAAAAGAAAACCCATTTGTGAGCTGCCGCAGGCTGCGATCTTTTTTCGGTTATCCACAGGTCTTTTTATCGCCCCACGCTTGACGAAGTTTCGCCAATAGGTTTTGATTGCTTCCGTTATCTTTCGAATCGAAACTTACCAAACCATGTCGAAGCGCAATACACCACAACGCCGTCACAACATCCTCACCTTGCTCAATGAGCAGGGCGAAGTCAGTGTGGATGAGCTGGCCAAACGCTTTGAAACGTCAGAAGTTACGGTCCGCAAGGATCTCGCGGCGCTTGAGACCAATGGTTTGCTGCTGCGCCGTTATGGCGGAGCGATTACCCTGCCTCAAGAGCTGGTGGCCGACCTTGGTCAGCCGGTGTCCAAATACAAACAGGCTATTGCTCGCGCCGCCGTTGCGCGGATTCGTGAGCACGCGCGGATCATCATCGACAGCGGCAGTACTACGGCGGCGATGATTCCGGAACTCGGCCAGCAGCCGGGCCTGGTCGTGATGACCAACTCCCTGCATGTCGCCAATGCCTTGAGCGAACTTGAGCATGAGCCGGTACTGTTGATGACCGGCGGCACCTGGGACCCGCATTCCGAGTCCTTTCAGGGGCAGGTGGCCGAGCAGGTCCTGCGCTCTTACGATTTCGACCAGTTGTTCATCGGTGCCGATGGCATCGACCTGGTTCGTGGTACCACCACCTTCAACGAACTGCTGGGGCTGAGCCGCGTCATGGCTGAAGTCGCCCGGGAAGTGGTTGTCATGGTGGAGGCCGACAAGATCGGCCGCAAGATTCCCAACTTGGAGCTGCCCTGGAGCAGCGTCCATACCCTTATTACCGATGATCGCCTGCCGCTTGAGGCACGGGATCAGATTCAGGCCCGCGGAATCAACTTGGTCCTCGCGGCTGTCAGTCAGGAGAAATAGCATGTGTGGAATTGTCGGCGCAGTCGCAGAACGTAATATCACCGCCATCCTGCTCGAAGGCCTCAAACGCCTGGAATACCGTGGCTATGACAGTGCCGGTGTAGCGGTCTACACCAATGACCAAAAGCTTGAGCGTCTGCGACGTCCGGGCAAGGTCAGTGAATTGGAACTGGCGCTGGCCGAAGAACCGCTGGTCGGCCGCCTGGGTATCGCCCACACCCGCTGGGCCACTCACGGTGCGCCGTGCGAGCGCAACGCTCACCCGCATTTCTCCGGTGATCTGGCGGTGGTGCATAACGGCATCATCGAGAACCACGAAGCCCTGCGCGAGCAACTGAAAGCCTTGGGTTACGTGTTCACCTCGGACACCGACACCGAAGTCATTGCTCACCTGTTGAACCACAAACTCAAGGATCTGCCTGATCTGACTGTGGCCTTGAAGGCGACTGTCAAAGAGCTGCACGGTGCTTACGGTCTGGCGGTGATCAGCGCTCAACAACCGGATCGTTTGATTGCGGCCCGCAGCGGCAGCCCGCTGGTCATCGGTCTGGGTATGGGTGAAAACTTCCTGGCTTCCGATCAGCTGGCCCTGCGCCAGGTCACTGACCGCTTCATGTACCTGGAAGAAGGCGATATCGCCGAAATTCGCCGCGACAGCGTTCAGATCTGGGACGTGAGCGGCCAAGTGGTCGAACGTGAATCGGTGCAGTACCGCGATGGCGCCGAAGCCGCCGACAAGGGCGAATTCCGCCACTTCATGCTCAAGGAAATTCACGAGCAACCAGCCGTGGTGCAGCGCACCCTGGAAGGTCGGCTGAGTCCGAACGGCGTGCTGGTGCAAGCGTTCGGTCCACAGGCTGCCGAGCTGTTCGCCAAAGTGCGTAACGTACAGATCGTCGCGTGCGGCACCAGTTACCACGCCGGCATGGTTGCCCGTTACTGGCTCGAAGAACTGGCCGGTATCCCGTGCCAGGTCGAAGTCGCCAGCGAATTCCGCTACCGCAAGGTGGTGGTGCAGGCCGACACGCTATTCGTGACCATCTCCCAGTCCGGCGAAACCGCCGACACCCTGGCTGCCCTGCGCAACGCCAAGGAGCTGGGTTACCTCGCCAGCCTGGCGATTTGCAACGTCGGCATCAGCTCACTGGTGCGTGAATCCGATCTGACTCTGCTGACCCAGGCCGGTCGCGAAATCGGCGTGGCCTCGACCAAAGCCTTCACCACTCAATTGGTAGGCCTGTTGTTGCTGACCTTGTCCCTGGGCCAGGTTCACGGCACGTTGGCCAAAGGCGTCGAAGCCACATTGGTTGAAGAGCTGCGTCGCCTGCCAACTCGCCTCGGCGAAGCCCTGGCCATGGACGGGACCGTCGAAAAAATCGCCGAACTGTTCGCCGAGAAAAACCACACCCTGTTCCTCGGTCGTGGCGCACAATTCCCGGTGGCGATGGAAGGGGCTCTCAAGCTCAAGGAAATCTCCTACATCCACGCCGAAGCCTATCCGGCCGGCGAGCTGAAACACGGTCCATTGGCGCTTGTGGATAACGACATGCCGGTGGTCACCGTGGCACCGAACAACGAGCTGCTGGAGAAGTTGAAGTCCAACCTCCAGGAAGTCCGCGCCCGTGGCGGCGAGCTGATCGTCTTCGCAGACGAACAAGCTGGCATGACCAATGGCGAAGGCACTCATGTTGTGCAAATGCCGCACATTCACGACATCCTGTCGCCGATCCTCTACACCATTCCGCTGCAGTTGCTCTCGTATTATGTTGCCGTGTTGAAGGGCACTGACGTTGACCAGCCGCGAAATCTGGCGAAGTCGGTGACGGTAGAATAAGTTATCCACAGCTGATGGAAACTGGTGGTTTCAGACAATAGATTTTTACAAAATGCCAAAAGCCCCTGATTTCAGGGGCTTTTTATTTTTTATGCCCTCCACAGATGTCCGATTATGGATAGTGATCTTGCTGAAGGTTTAATCTGGTACTGGTGATCAGACTTATTCACAGGGCTGATAATTTCCTGGGACTTTTTGTGCACATTCCATTTTCGAGTATATGTGGAGGCCGCAGAAGGCATGGGAGGTTGGCTTGCGTGGTCGTAGCTTTAAGACGCAGTCCGATATCGATCGGCATATCGAAAAAGGCTTTGGACAAGGAAGTCAGGGGCTTTATTTGCCATGGCTACGCGTGCAAGACGTTCCGTCTCATGGCCGTTTGCGCAAGGTGCATGGAGTAAAGGTTGATCGGCTCCATCACCTGCTGTCTGATCTTGAATACGGGTATTTGCTCGTAGCCGAGTTTCCCCAGATGTGTTGGACATACGTGAGCAATTTCCCATCCTTCCGCAATCTGCGGTTCAGTCGATTGCCCATGCTTTGAATATTCGCTATCCCGTTTATCCAGGCACCAAACAGCCGTGAACGAGCCACCCTAAAAGACAGGACACCGTTTCCACTTACGATGCTCATAGCGCGCATTTCCCTGAGATGATGGTAGCGATGACCTTGACTGCGCTATGGCTTCCGTCAGGTATGAGGATATCTATTCAGTAATCTCTCTACGAGTCGCAACGTTCTAACCAACCGTCATGAATCCACTGTTTCAGCCATGTAACAGCTTGAAGTGGTGCGCTCTCACCAAAGATGACTGCTAGTTCGGAACACAGTTCAGCAAAACTCCAGCCGAGCTGAAACATACCTTTTAGAGCAGTTGCCTCGGCAGATTCGAGACTGCGGTAGTGACAAACCAGTTCGCTGCGCCAGATGACGACTACCTGGTGTGCTTCCAATGCTGTGCTCCCGGGAAACGCGGTTTCATCCTTCACTGCCCGCCACAGTGCGACGCTGTTGAAAGTACATTCCAACCACTGCACGGTGGTGCCGGGACAGACTCGCAGCATCGGCCAGTCCTGCGGTGGCAAAGCGGCCATGTCTTGCATCGTCAGCGGTCGGGATTCAGGTGCGTCGAACGCCAGGGTGAAAGCCCATTCAAACGCGGCTAATTCGGCGAGTGCAGCACTTTGTTCAGGCACCAGATGCTGGCGGAGGAACATTTCAAAACCTCTGCCCAGCCACCTCAAACTGAAATGCGCTGAGGGTGACTGGCGAATGTAAGCCACGGCGAGCTGTGCGAATTCATCGTCGCCCAACCAATGCCAGATTACCGGATAGTCGCCACGCAACACTTCCTGAAGCCGCGCCTGATAGGCGTTGTGATAGATCGCCAAGCCTGTATTTACGTCAAGTGTCGGACTGCCGATCAGGCTTGCTCCCAGCTTGGGATCGGCTATTGCCCGCTCCCCTGACAGATAGTCTTCAAAGGCCAGTTGCCAATCGTTCAGGCGCATTTCAGTCTCCGGCCCAGCACGCTTTCGCCTAGCTCCCGGGCCTTTTGCAATTCGGTCAGCAGCTCTGCAAAAGGCGGGAGGTGGTCATCGCGTTCCAGAAGCGTGGCGACCGGGCCGAGGTGTTCAAGGGTTTTTTGATAGAGTGCCCAGACCGGATCACTCACGGGCTGATCATGGGTGTCGATCACGTAATGGCCGTAATCGCTGTGCCCTGCCAGGTGCAGTTGGCGAATTTTGTTCGCCGGCAAGCCTTGGATGAACGTCCACGGATCGAAGCCGTGATTGCGCGAGCTGACATAGACATTGTTGACGTCCAGCAACAGCTCGCAACCGCTCTCCCGACTGAGGGCTTCAAGAAATTCCCACTCGCTGAAGTCGTCGCCGGCGCTGCGCACATAACTGGAGACATTCTCCAGCACCAGCGGTCGCTGCAAAACGTCCTGAACCTGACGCACTCGGCCAGCCACGTAATAAAGGCTTTCTTCGGTGTAAGGCAACGGTAGCAGATCATGAAGCTGATGGGCGTTGCCGCGGCTCCAGCACAGGTGATCGGAGATCCACGCGGGTCTCACTCGTTCAGCCAATAATTTGAGTTGATTCAGATAGTCTGGATCGAGGGCATGAGGCCCGCCGATGGACAAGGACACGCCATGCATCACCACCGGATAACGCTCGGCAATGGCGCCGAGGTAATACAAGGCTTTCCCGCCCTGAACCATAAAATTTTCGGAGGTGACTTCGAACCAGTCAACGGGGGGCGACTGCTCGAGAATCTGTTGGTAGTAAGCACTGCGCAAGCCCAGGCCGTAGCCCAGGCAAGGAAGGGATGCAGACATTTTGCGGACTCCTCGCAAAGTGGCCGCAGTGGCGCAAACCACTGCGGCGGCATGCAGTGGTCGATTACTCGCCGACCTTGCCACCTGCTTTCATGCATTCGGTCTGCGTCATTGCCTTGAAGCCGTGACCTTTGCAAACACCCTGGCCCTTGCAGGCGTTTTCAGCAGTCTTGCAATCGTTCATGCCTTTGCAAGAAGTCACGCCGTAGCAGTGAACCTGAGCAGCGTCAGCGGCTTGGGCTTGAGTGGCTACACCGGCAAACAGGGTCGCAGCAGCGAAGGCGAGAGCAGCACCGGCGGTAGCGTTTTTGAAGTTCATTTTTATATCCTCGGTAATCGTCAGGGGTGTCGGCTGGACGGTTTGTCAGTCCCGACACAGCACTAGAGAGCACTACCCCTGACGGTGTTACAGAGGTTTAAAAAAAAGTCCCGCTTTACTGGCGCTTTGTTCGTCAGCCTTTGAGACAAATCCCAAAGACTTGCTTATCGCAATGAGTGAACGTTGAGCCGCCTCAAGGATGAGGTGTTCCGTGTTTTTTGTATGGGGATCGGTCTTGTTTTCGCTCCAGGTAATATGAGCGGCATTACTTTTACCCCGCCACTGCGGGTTTTTTTGTTTGAACTCAATTCGGTACTTCGCAAGCCATGTCGGTCTGTCTGAGTCAGTGGCGCCTGAGGGCTCAGATGAGAAATTCCAAGGAAAGCAGTAGGATCAAAATTTGCCTAAAGTCTGTTTTTACAGTTCCTTGCGACGTTCGGCAGCTAGGCGTTCGGCAAGTGTATCGACGTCTGGCACTGCATCCTCCGGCAGGTCACGCAGTGTTGCTTGCATCAGACGCATCTGTCGATTGAATCGTCGGCAATTGGGACAAAACATCAAATGATGACGCATCATCAATGTCTCCCGAAAGCTTAGCTGCCCATCGAGATAGTCACTTGACTGCGCTACTTGTTCTTTACAAGTCAGCATTCACCGGTTTCCTCAAAATGTTCCAGGGTCGCAAAGACTTTCAACCGTGCCCTGTGCAGCAGTACACGAACGTTAGAGAGCGAAACTTCTAGAAGAATACAGATATCTTCCAGCTCCAACCCTTGACGCTCTCGCAGTAGCAACACGCCGCTTTGCAAGTCCGGCAAGCACTGCAACGTGTGCTCCAGGCATAGACGCAACTCGTTTTCGGTCAGCAGGGCTTCGGGCGTGTCTTGATGCCAGGCGAATGGCGCCAGCAGCCAGTGACCATCGTCAGGCGAAAAACGATCATCGCCGATAGTGCCATGAGGCGACGGCAAATCATCGAGTAACACTTCCCGTCGGTTCTGCTTGTAGCGGCTCTTGGCCGAGTTGGCAGTGATGGTCAGCAGCCAGGTTTTAAGGCTCGAACGGCCCTGGAAACCTGCCAGATTACGCACCACTGACAGCCAGGCATCCTGCACCACATCATCGCAACTTCTCGCGCCCACGATAGCGTAGGCCACTGCCCTCATGGCGCTTTGATAAGTAGCGACGAGTTCCCCGTAAGCCTGACTTTCGCCCGTTAGTAAGCGCTTGACCAGTTTCGCGTCGTCATTCATAGGTATGGCGCTCCATCGGAGCGGCATCAATCATCTTCAAAATATTGGGCAAAGAAATACCATCAGAGGGATGGAGCAAGGAGCCAGAATGTTACCACTGACACCAACTCTTCACTTTAGGAACAGTCCCAAAAATACTCAGCCAGTCTTGAGACCCGGACAATTTCGTGGGCGCATTCTTCATTGACAATTACTTAGTGGGCGTAACGACGGGCGATCAGGTGATCGATCGACAACTTGCCCGGCCCGGTCGCCATCAGATACAGCAACACCGCTGCCCAAGTGCCATGAGTCGGGTAGGCATCCGGGTACACGAACAGTTGAATGGTCAGGGTCATGCCCAGCAAGGCCAGCGCAGAAAACCGCGTGGCGAAGCCGATCAGGATCAGCATCGGGAAGAAATGCTCGGCGAACGCTGCCAGGTGCGCTGCCAGTTCCGGGGACAGCAACGGCACGTGGTACTCGCCCTGGAATAACGGAATGGTCGAGTCCGCCAGATGCGGCACGCCAAGCTGGAAGGAGCCGTCGAACAGGTCGATGGCCAGGCCTTCGACCTTGGTTTGCCCGGACTTCCAGAACACTGCGGCGATGGAAAAACGCGCGATAAAGGCGATCAGGCTATGGGGGATCATCTCCAGCCGCACGATGGCGCGGGCGATGGGGTTCAGTGATTCGGTCCGGATGTTCATGGCGATACCTTGTTGTTAAGCAAGTGAGTGATGGCGTTGCGGCTGATCAGCAGCGCCAGGGTTTGGCTGAGATCGAAGGCGGGGGCGGCTTCCAGCGCCTGCATCAGTGACTCGCCCTTTTGCAGGTTCTGGATGAATGCACTGGCCCCCTCATCAATGGCGAATACTTCAACGTCCAGGCCATTGCGCAGCACCAGCGCGTGCTGTCCCTGGTTCAGATCAATCCCCGCCAGCGTCGCTTCCTGTTGATGCGCAGCCCAGATCGCGACCACGGCGAAGGTTGAATTCAACAGATTGAGGGAGGGATGAAGTTCGACGGTGAGCTCGCTCAGGGCTTGCTGGTCGGCGAGCGCTGCGGCGATCTGTTCGTGATTCAATGGCTGCGCATCGGCGGCGTGATAGGCCATGATTCGCAGGCGCTCCAACCGGGCGAGGTCGGCCAGATAAGGCACGCTGGCGACGGGCGCAAAGCCTTCGATGAAGGCGGCGAGATCTTGGCCGTAGCCATTCATCAAAGGGTTCTGGGGTGGGGTGCTTTGTACAAAAAGACCGGCCATGGCGCGGAAGAATTCCTCGCCAACCAATTGCACAACCACGGGGTAACTGTCTGCCAGCGCGTTGATCAGCGAGCCTTGCACATTGTTGCGATACACCGCAAAACGGCTGGCCGGATCGGCGCCATTTGGGCTGAATAATCCATCGGGGCAGTGCCGTTGCGGATCAAGCAGGGCGGCGGCGAATTCGGCGTGATTGTTCATGGCCTGACCTCGGCGCATAGCAAAATCTCATCGGCCTGGCGCGCTTCCGCATGCAAAACGCTGAAGGCCGGCAAGTGGTTGTCGCGTTCGATCAGCGTCGCCATCGGGCCGACGCGCTCCAGCACTTGCACGTACAGCGCCCACACGGCGTTGTCGATGGGCGCGCCGTGATCGTCAATCAGCAGAAGGTCGCCGAGGCTGTCGGTGTCTTCGGCAAATCCGGCCAGATGAATCTCGCCGACGGCGTGAAGGGGCAGGGCGTCGATGTAGGCCAGAGGATCGCGTTGATGATTGATGCTCGACACATAGACGTTATTCACGTCCAGCAACAACCCGCAACCGGTGCGGCGAATGACTTCGCTGATAAAATCGGCCTCATCGATCGTCGAGCGCTTGAACGCCAGGTACGTCGCCGGGTTCTCCAGCAGCATTGGGCGCTTGAGCGTGGTTTGCACCTGATCGATGTGTTCGCAGACGCGGTTCAGCGTTGTGTTGTCGTAAGCCAGTGGCAGCAGGTCATTGAGGAATACCGGGCCATGGCTGGACCAGGCCAGGTGTTCGGAAAAGGAGTGGGGTTGATAGCGCTCGATCAGCTCGGCGAGGCGTTGCAGGTGGCGAATGTCCAGCGGACCTTCGGCACCGATGGACAGGCCAACCCCATGCAACGACAGCGGATACTGCTCGCGGATCAGCCCCAGATAGTGATGAAAAGGGCCGCCGGCCACCATGTAGTTTTCGGCGTGGACTTCGAAGAAACCGATGTCCGGTTGTGAACCGAGCACTTCACGGAAGTGCCCGGTCTTGAGCCCCAGTCCGGCGCGGGGCGGGAGCCCGAACGGTGAATGGTTCATGTTCGACACTCAGGCTGGGAGACGGATCACGCTTTGGCTTTGAAGGCTTCCATCTGACCGAAACCGGTCGGCGAGGTTTTGCTTTCGGCGGTGGCGCAGGTGCCTTTGGGAACCAGTTTCCAGGCGTTTGGCTGGTAGTCGGTCTTCGCGGTGCCCGCGCACGTGGTGCCAGCGCCAGCCGCGCAATCGTTATGACCTTTCATGGCCACGCCGAAACATTTTTCCATGTTGCTGTTGTCGGCGGCCTGGACGGTGGAGACAGCGGCCATGCTCAGCGCAGAACCAAGGGCCAGAACCAGGGCGGTGGCGGACAGGGTGCGGGTAGTAGCAGTCATGATGTTTCTCCGTGGTTTGAGTTTTGGTAAGCCGCGTTTGTGCTGGCTTACCCCACTAGAGAGAGGTCATCGCGATGCGTTACAGCCCACAACGAAAATTTACTGATGCGTATTATTTAGTGTCAGTGCAAAGCCTATGAATCGCCACCATTCACTTACCGCCCTTAAGCCCTTTTTGCCCAGCGATGCTTTCGTTTAGAGGATGGCTGGCAAACTTCCTGTGATTGCGACAGTTTTTATTACTTGGAGCATCCTTCTATTTTCCTTTATTGAGGGTTGCGACAGTTTTTAGATTTCCCGCAAGCATGCGCTCAGGCCTCGAATTTCCGGCACTGGGCGCGACAGTTTTTATTCTTTAAGATCAAAACATCATTAAAAATCGCAGCCTACGGTTGCGATTTTTTATCTGAATTGAGGACACGCCCATGGACCGATTCCAGGAAATGCAGGTCTTCGCTGCCGTCGCCCAAGACCAAGGCTTCTCGGCGGCGGCGCGGCGTTTGGGCCTATCGGCCGCCAGCGTGACTCGCGCAGTGGCAGCGCTGGAGAAACGCATCGGCACGTTGCTGCTGACGCGAACCACCCGCAGTGTGCATTTGAGCGAGGCGGGTCAGCGTTACCTGGAAGACTGTCGGAGGATTCTCGCCGAGGTGCAGGAAGCCGAGGACTCGGCGGCGGGCAGCCACACCCAACCGCGTGGGCAATTGACGATTACTGCACCGGTGTTGTTCGGTGAGCTGTTTGTCACGCCAGTGATGGTGGACTATCTGACGCAGTTTCCTGAAGTCAGCATCAATGGATTGCTGGTCGACCGCGTAGTCAGCATGGTCGAGGAGGGCATCGATGTCGCCGTGCGGATCGGTGAGTTACCCGACAGTAATCAGCACGCGATTCGCGTGGGTGAGGTTCGGCGGGTGATTTGCGGCTCGCCGGAATTCCTGACGACCCATGGTCGACCTCGACATCCTCAGGATCTGGCCCAGGCGCCGGTTGTTGCGACGTCCTCTATTGGTCAGTCGAGAACCTGGCCGTTTCTCGAAGGGGGAGAGTCGCTGAGTGTTCGACCAACGCCGCGCCTGGTGGTAACAGCCAATCAGGCGGCCATTACGGCGGCATGCCTGGGTTTGGGGTTTACCCGGGTTCTGTCTTATCAAGTCGCGAGCAAAGTCGCCTCCGGTGAGCTGGAAATCGTTCTGGCGGACTTCGAACTTCCGCCCTTGCCTATCCATGTGGTCTATCAGGGCGGGCGCAAGGCCCCTGCGCGGATTCGCAGTTTTGTGGATTTTGCGGTGAACGCGCTACGTGAGCATCCGTCCTTGCAGGCGTGATGGTTTATTTCACCCGGTGAAATAATGGATTGCGTTGGCTGGTTATTCTGTTGTTTTGGTTGCGGGTGGAAGATAACGCCCCATCGGTGCTGATCTCTGCTCAACAGCGCCACCACCCAGCGGAGTCGACCATGCAAGCGATCAAACTCTACAACTTCCCACGTTCCGGCCACGCTCACCGTGTAAGACTGATGCTGTCCCTGCTGCAACTGCCGACCGAGCTGATATTTGTCGACCTGGCCAAGGGCGCGCACAAACAGCCGGACTTCCTTGCACTCAACTCATTCGGTCAGGTTCCGGTCCTTGATGATCAAGGCGTGGTGTTGGCTGACTCCAATGCGATCCTGGTCTACCTGGCACAGAAATATGGCAATGGCCGCTGGCTGCCAGCCGATCCGGTCGGTGCGGCCAAGGTTCAGCGTTGGTTGTCCGTTGCCGCTGGGCCAATTGCCTTTGGCCCCGCCAGAGCAAGGCTGATCACGGTGTTTGGTGCGCCTTACAACGCTGAAGAGGTGATCGCTTATTCGCACGTTGTGCTCAAAGTGATCGATCAGGAACTGGCGGCAACGCCGTATCTGGCTGGCACCGAGCCAACCATTGCCGACGTTTCGGCCTACAGCTACATCGCCCACGCACCGGAAGGAAACGTGTCGCTGGAGGACTACGCCAACATCCGCGCCTGGCTGGCGCGGATCGAAGCCTTGCCAGGGTTTGTCGGCATGCCGCGCACCGTTGCCGGTCTGCAAAAAACTGCCTGATGCTTACGGCCCGACACTGTCGGGTCGTTCACACTGCGCCAATGGCGCAGGGGAGAAGTCGTTGTGGACCGTTCACCCTGGCACGCCGGCGAGAAACAGTTGCAGGCTCATGTGGGCATTGCCGAGCGAATGGAGGTGCTCGGTCGTAAGGTGATTCGCCGCGAAATGCCGGATCAGCACCGCACGTTCTATGAGCAATTGCCATTCATGCTGTACGGCGCGGTGGATGCCGACGGAAATCCTTGGGCCAGTATTCTTGAAGGGCCACCGGGTTTCGCTCACTCGCCCGAGCCGGGCGCACTGCAATTTCGCAGCCTGCCGGGCGCCGACGATCCGGCTCAATTGACGGAGGGTGCGGCCATCGGCCTGCTGGGGATCGAACTGCACACCCGTCGCCGCAATCGTCTCAACGGCCGAGTCGGCGCGATGACGGCAAGCGGCTTCGATGTGACGGTGGAGCAGTCCTTCGGCAATTGCCCGCAATACATCCAATTGCGGCAGTTTCGCTCGGTGCCGTTGGCGGATCCGTCGACTCGCATCGCGCAACACCTCAACGGGCTGGATGAAGCGGCCAAAACCCTAGTCGCGGGAGCCGATACGTTCTTTGTCGCCAGTTACGTGGACGTTGATGGCCAACGCTCGGTGGATGTTTCTCACCGCGGCGGCCAGGCCGGTTTCGTGCAGGTAGAAGGCAATCGCCTGACCATTCCCGATTTCGCCGGCAATCTGTTTTTCAACACCTTGGGCAACCTGCTGCTCAATCCCCGAGCCGGTTTGCTGTTTATCGATTTCAATTCGGGAGACCTGCTGCACCTCAGCGGTCGCGCCGAAGTCATTCTTGAAGGCCCACAGGTCGAGGCATTTCAAGGGGCCGAGCGCTTGTGGACATTCGAGGTGGAAAGCGTGGTGCGTCGGCCCGCCGCGCTTGCTCTGCGGTGGCGCTTCGACGGCGTGTCCCCCACCAGTTTGCTCACCGGCACCTGGGCGCAGGCCAACGCCCGTCTGCAAGCCCAGGCCTTGGGCGATAGTTGGCGGCTTCTGCGGGTGGCGCGCATCAAAGAGGAAAGCCACAACATCCGCTCGATCTATCTGGAGCCTGCCGATGGAGCGGGGTTGCCAGTGTTTCAGGCCGGGCAGCATCTGCCCCTGCGATTCAATATTGCCGGCGAGGTGCACATCCGCACTTACAGCCTGTCGAGCGCGCCGTCCGATGATTTTTTCCGCATCAGCGTGAAGCGTGAAGGCTTGGTGTCTTCGTACTTGCATGAACAGGTGCGCGTGGGTGATCTGTTGGAGGCCCGTGCGCCTCAGGGGCATTTCACCGTGGCACCTAATGAACGTCGGCCGCTGGTGCTTCTGGCTGCCGGTGTCGGCATCACGCCGCTGCTGTCGATGCTGCGCGAGGTGGTTTACCAAGGCCTGCGCACGCGCCGCATCCGGCCGACCTGGTTTTTCCAGAGTTCGCGCACGTTGGCCGATCAAGTGTTTCGTCCTGAGCTGGATCGCTTGCTTGATGGCGCGGGCGATGCGGTCAGGGTATTGCGTCTGGTGAGTCAGCCGGAAGCCGGGGCCTTGGAGGGTGAGGATTTCGACCTGAACGGGCGGATCGACACAGCGTTGCTCAAAACCATTCTTGAAGTGGAGGACTACGATCAGCTGGATTTCGTCCTCTGCGGTCCAGGCAGTTTTACCCAAGGGCTGTACGACAGCCTGCGGGAACTGGACATCCGTGATGCAAGGATTCACGCCGAAACCTTCGGCCCCTCGACCTTGCGCCGGGTACCGGACCCCGACGCAGTGGTCATCGAGCAACCACCCGCTGCTACCACCTCCGTGCCGGTGGTGTTTCAGCGCTCGGCTAAAGAGGCCCGCTGGCAACCGGACGGTGGCAGTTTGCTGGAGTTGGCGGAAAGCCGTGGATTGCACCCGGAATTCAGTTGCCGCGGTGGTTCCTGCGGGACCTGCAAGACGCGCCTGATCAGCGGCCAGGTGAATTATCCACAGCCGCCGGCCGACGTGCCGGACGACGGACAAGTGCTGATTTGTTGTGCGATTCCGGCGCAGGGGTCGCAGCCGTTGGTCCTCGACCTGTAGCATCTGCCGAACGCAGCTTCTGGCCGCTGCGATAAGGGATCAGATTCGGTATGTATTTTTTCGCTCGTCTGTCGGCGTTGATTGTCGCGGTGGCATTGCTCAACGGTTGCGAACGACAGGACGCGCCACCGCTCGATCAGCAACTCTACGTTTGGCAACGACAATGGACACCGGCCCACGAAGCGGCGCTGAGGGACAGCCGCGCTGACTTTTCCACGCTACGGGTGCTGGCCTTGCAGGCATTCCCCGAGGCAGGTTGGAGCCGGGCGCGGATTGATCCGGCGCTGCTCAAACGTGATGGTCGGCCGCTGATCGCGGTGATTCGTCTCGACGGCCAACTCAAGTCGCTGAATCGGGACGCAGTCACCGCGCAGATCCAGCAGGTGCTCGGCGATTGGCAAGGGCAGGGGCTGAATCTCTCCGGCGTGGAAATCGACCACGATGCCGGTAATGCTCGGCTACCGGCCTACCGCGAATTTCTTACGCACCTGCGCGCAGTTTTGCCAGCCTCTATTCCACTGAGCATCACCGCATTGCCGGCCTGGCTCGACAGTCCCGAGTTGCCGGCGCTGTTATCCACAGTCGACAGCAGCGTGTTGCAGGTGCACGCGGTGAGCGATCCGCGTCTTGGCTTGTTCGACCCGGATCAGGCCGGTAAATGGACCAGGGCCTGGAGCCGCATCACTTCCAAACCGTTCTATCTGGCGCTGCCGGCCTACGGTGTGGCGTTGTTGCCGGGCGGCGGTGCGCCGGTAGTGGAAAGCGAAGTGACCCTCGAACGCGGTGGCAAACGCCGGGAATTACTAGCCGATCCGCAGCAACTGAGCCGACTCGGGACCGAGTTGCGCAACGATCCACCGGCTCATCTGGCGGGCCTGATCTGGTTTCGTTTGCCGCTGGCCAGCGACCGCCGGGCCTGGAGTCTGACGACCCTGAGCGCCGTGGCGCGTGGCGACGCCCTCGACAGTCACTTGGCGCTGAAACTCTCTGCGCAAGAAGGCCTCTATGACATCAGCCTCAGCAATCAGGGCAACCTCGACAGCGCCTGGCCCGAACGCCTGACACTCGCGGTGCAGGGCTGTGACGGTGCTGATGCGCTGGCCGGTTATGCATTGCAACAGCGTCCGGATCTGCTTACCTTCACCCGCCTGCGCGAGGGTCGAATACCGGCCGGCGGGCAGCGCGCCATTGGTTGGGCTCGTTGCGCACATATTGATCAAGGAGGTTCGAATGTTTACCCGTAACTGGCCTCGCCATCTGCTTTGCCTGAGCCTCAGCCTGCCGCTGGGTTCGGCGCTGGCCTGTGGGCCGGATTTTCCGATGCGTCTGCTGGACAACCGCGGGCAGTCGCTGGCGGAGCTGCCGGAAGGCAACTTCAGATTTGAAATCAGTCGCCTCGGACATGCGGTCGCCGGGCTGAAGAATGTCACCGAAACTGCCTATAACATGGATGCGCCCGACTACGCAGAACAGCGGGATCAGGCTGAGCAATCCGGTTTGACGACTGAGCAGCAAACGCTGGTGAAACAGTTACGCAGCCTGACCGATGCGCATGAGGTCGAGATTCAGGGTGCGAGCCTTCCGGCTGAACTCACGCTCTATCTGGCTGGTGCGGTGGCATTCAATGCCGGTGATCATGGACTGGCAGCCGAGTACTTCCAGAAGGTGCTGGCATTGCCGGCGGATCAACGGGCGTTGCGCAGCACCTGGGCTGCTTATTCGTTAGGTCGGGCGCTGTTTGCCATGAGCTCCGAAGCGGACGCTGGCCCTGACTTGTTGACTCAGTCTCGAAAGGCCTTCGAACAGACCCGTCAACTGAGTATCGACGGCTTCAGTGACCCTCTGGAACTGGGCGTTGCCAGTCTTGGTGAAGAGGCCCGCGTGGCCCGCACCGCCGGCGACTGGAATCGCGCCATCGAACTCTACGCCACGCAAAACCTTCAGGGCTCGGCGGTGGGTTACACCTCGCTGAAACTGTTGGTAGCCGACCTCGCAGCGATGCCTGACGATCAACTGGCCGTGTTGCTCAAGGGAAAACCGGTACAGCAACTGGTGACGGCGTCGTTGATCAGCCGACTGGGCTGGTCATTCGGTGATCAACCGCCAAATGAATTGAAACTGATCAAACTGCTGCAAAACAGCACCCGAGGTAGCCTCGACAACGCTGATCGGCTGGCAGCGGTAAATTATCAACAGGGTGATTACACCAGCGCCAAAGCGTTCCTCGAACACGCCGGTGACGGCGGACTGGCGTGGTGGCTGCGGGCCAAACTGGCTGTGCGCGATGGCGATAAAAACGCGGCTGCCGCAGCGTATGCCAAGGCTGCCCAGGCCTTCCCGCAGAATGAATCCTGGGGCGAGCGGCGCACGCCAGACTGGGACTTCGAAACGCTTCAGCCAAAGTGCCGGGTTGAAGGGGAAAGCGCGATCCTGGCGTTGCACCGCGGGGATTACCTGCAAGCGTTCGATCAGCTTTATCGCAGTAAAGATATTTACTGGTTCGACGCAGCCACGGTCGCCGAGCGGGTGTTGACCGTCGATGAGCTCAAGCAATACGTCGACACTCAAGTGCCGGCACCGCCCCCTCTGACTCAGCAGGATCGCGATAACTACGTGCAGTTACCGGTGGCGGCGAAACTGCGCAATTTGCTCGGGCGGCGCTTGCTGCGCGAAGAGCGGTACGACGAAGCGCCAGCCTATTTCGATAACGCCGACTTGCAGGCCAAGGCCAAGTGGTATGGGCAGTTGCGCCACGACGCCGAATCAAAATGGTGGCCGACCAAACGGGCATTCGCTTATTACCATGCAGCGACGCTGGCGCGTTTCGACGGAATGGAGTTGTTGGGCTACGAGCTGTCCCCGGATTACGCCACCTTCGGTGGCAATTACAGTCTGGAAGCGCCCGAGCTCAAGGTTGGACCGCTGATGGCCGAGGGTGAAGTGCAGCGCCAGCAAGCCACGGTGGCGCAGCCTGATGAGCGTTTCCACTACCGTTTTGTCGCCACGGCGCTGGCGAGCAAGGCCGCTGATCAGCTGCCCCACAGCAGTCAGGCGTTTGCTTCGGTGCTGTGCAAGGCTTCGTCGTGGGGCTCCAGTCTGCAAGAGCAAAGCGCGTTCTACCGTCTTTATGTCGAGGAAGGCCCGTACGTGGTCTGGGCCGGAGATTTTGGTCACCAATGCCAGGATCCGGACTTTCAGAGCGCCGACAAGCGCTATGTGACCCAAGTCACCGACGCCGCGCGCTCGCAGCTGCGGCCCTACAAAACACCGTTGCAGATTGGCGGTGTGTTAGCGGTCACGGCAGCGGCGCTGTTGCTGATCAATCGCCGCCGTAAGGCGCGGTAAGGCTCAAGCCTGTTGCACAAAGGTCAGCCGCACGGCGAAGCCGATCAACAGGCTGCCAAACAGCCACTGCTGCAGGCGCTGGGCCGAAGGACTGCGTTGCAGCCAACGGCCCAGCGCTGCGCCGGTCAGTGCGTAAGCGCTGTCGAATAACAACCCAACGCCAACCAACACCACGCCCAGTGTTGCGAATTGCGTGAGCACCGGCCCGGCGTGTGGATCGATGAACTGCGGCAGTAGCACCGAGCAGAACAGCAACGCTTTGGGGTTGAGCAGGTTGGTCAGCAAACCGCGCTGGATCGCTGCACGCCAGCGAGGTTTCTCGGCGGTGGCGTCTGCTCCGTTCAAGTTCGGCAGCATGGTGGTTCGCAGGCATTGAATGCCGATCCACAGTAGATAGGCGGCCCCGGCCAGGCGTACCACGTCGAACGTCCAGGGCGCAGCCTTGAACAGTGCCGCCAACCCCAACGCTGCCAACGCCACATGGCATCCCCGGGCCACACCCAGACCCACCGCAGTCGCCAGCGCCGCGCCTTTGCCCTGACGGGCACCCGTCTGCAACAACAGGATCATGTCCGGGCCCGGCAACAGATAGACCACCGCCAGCGCCATGAAAAACACCCAGAGTCCTGCCACGTTGCACCCCATTCGTTGTCGATTCGGTACGGCCAGTCTAGGGCTGAAGGGCAGGGCAGATGGTTGCGTAGTTCGCTTCTAAACTGCTTCGGGTTGGCATAACCTGCCACTAAATTGCATTTGAACCATCAGGATCTGCCAAACCATGAAACTGGACGCCTATGACCGCAAGATTCTCGCCGCCCTGCAACGGGACGGTCGCCTGAGCAACGTGCAACTGGCTGACGAGATCGGCCTGTCCGCCTCGCCTTGTTTGCGCCGGGTTCGAATGCTCGAAGAAGCCGGGGTCATACGCGGTTACCAGGCCAATCTGGATCGCGACGAAGTAGGGCTTGGGCTGACGGTGTTTGTCGGGGTCAAGGTCGAACGGCACAACGATGAACAGGCCGAAGCCTTTCGCCTGGCCGTGACCGCGTTGCCCGAAGTGATTTCGGCCTTTTTGGTGTCAGGGGAATCGGATTTTCTGCTGCAAGTGGTGGTGCCGGACCTGCGCGCCTATGACCGTTTTCTCACGGGGCGTTTGCTGAAATTGCCGGGCGTGAGCGACATCCGCAGCAACTTTGCGATTCATACGGTGAAGACGCCGGGGGCGTTGCCGTTGGAGCATTTACCAGCGAATTAAGATCGTCAAGATCGTTCCCACGCTCTGCGTGGGAATGCCTCAACGGACGCTCCGCGTTCGGCTTCTGGGACGCGGAGCGTCCCGGGCTGCATTCCCACGCAGAGCGTGGGAACGATCAGGGGCGACACCATTACAACTGCGTCGCCATCCCCTCCACATTCATCGCCGCCTGGCGCAAGGCCTCGGAGCGGGTCGGGTGTGGATGGCAGGTCAAGGCAATATCTTCGGCGGAGGCGCTGAACTCCATGGCCACGCAGTACTCGCCTATCATTTCACTGACGCTTGGACCCACAAGGTGTACACCGAGAATTTCGTCGGTGCGCTCATCGGCCAGCACTTTGGCGAAGCCTTCGGTTTCGTGATTGATCTTTGCCCGGCTGTTGGCGGTGAAGGGAAACTTGCCGACCTTGTAGGCACGACCTTCGGCCTTCAGTTGTTCTTCGGTCTTGCCGACGCTGGCCAGTTCGGGTTTGGTGTAGATCACGTTGGGGATCAGGTCGTAGTTGACCTCGGCCGCCTTGCCGACAATCTGCTCGATGCAGACCATGGCCTCGTCTTCGGCCTTGTGGGCGAGCATCGGCCCGGACGTGACGTCGCCGATCACCCAAATACCCGCGGCTTCGGTGCGATGGCCCTTGTTGGCGAGCATCCCGCGCTTGTCCGTGGCGAGGCCGACGTTTTCCAGCCCCAGGCCCTGGGTGTAAGGCCGGCGTCCGATAGACACCAGCACGTAATCCGCTTCAATCGTTTCGGCCGTGCCACCAGCCGCGGGTTCGACGCTGAGTTGAACGCCGGTCGCCGAGGTTGTGGCGCTGGTGACTTTGGAACTCAATTTGAAGTTGATGCCCTGTTTACTCAGCGAACGTTGCAGAGTTTTGCCGGCTTCACCATCCACACCGGGGCAGATCCGGTCGAGAAACTCGATCACCGTCACCTGAGCGCCCAAACGGCGCCACACCGAGCCCAACTCCAGACCGATCACTCCGGCGCCGATCACCACCAGATGTTTGGGCACTTCAGTCAGCGACAACGCGCCCGTTGAATCGAGGATGCGTTTGTTGTCGATGTCCACACCGGGCAGGGGAGTGGGCTCGGAACCGGTGGCGATGATGATGTTCTTGGTGTTCAGTTCGGTCTTGACGCCCTGGCTGTCGGTCACCGTCACTTTGCCGGGCCCGTCGATGTGGCCCCAGCCCTTGATCCAGTGGACTTTGTTTTTGCGAAACAGAAACTCGATGCCTTTGGTCAATCCGGCAACGCTTTCATCCTTTTGTTTCATCATCTGCGCGAGGTTGAGTGTGGGTTTGACTTCAATCCCCAGGTTGGCGAATTCCGCGCCCATGGCGGCGTCGTAGAGTTCGGAGGCGTGCAGCAACGCTTTTGACGGCATGCAACCGACGTTCAGGCAGGTGCCGCCGAGGGTGGCGCGTCCTTCTACGCAAACCGCTCTGAGTCCCAACTGACCGGCGCGGATCGCTGCGTTATAACCACCGGGGCCTCCGCCCAGAATCACGACGTCATAGATGCTCATGGTGTACTCCTGGAGTGAATCGGATCGGAATGGGTAAACGTAGTTCCTGGATAAAATTACGAACGTAATATGTGCATTCCGCAGCATTTCGGTCAAGGCTTCAGCCAAGCGACAGGTTGAGCGCCTTTAGATACAGCATTTAAGAACGGAAATTTCACGGCTTTCGTTATATCGTAACGAAATGCGATATGAGCAACGATAAACACTGGGGTGGTATGCAAGTCGATCTCGATGTCGATGGGACGCAAGTAGCCGGGCTGCCGCGTTTCCAGCTGGCGGTTTTTCAAGGGCGACGATTGCGTCAGTTCGCAATCGGTCTGGGCGCTCTTACGGCGACGGGTTGGTTGCTGGCGTTTTTTGTCGGGTTGTTTGCGCCGCAGTCGTTCTGGCCCGCGTTGCTGATCAATCAGAGCGCCGGTTTACTGGTGCTGGTCGCCGGTTTGCAATCGGCCTGGTGGGTGACGCAATGGCGTGCGCGGGCGTTGAACCCGGTCGTGCAGGTCGTCGGTGCTGACGAAGTCGTTGCCCCGGAGGGCTGGTACGAACGGCTGCTGGATCGGCTCAGCCAGCGATGGCTGCGAATGCTGGTGCAGATCGGCGCTCCAACACTGTGGCTCGCGGGTTGGTCGCTGTTGACGTTGTTGAGCATCGAACAAGTCTGGAACCTTGCACTGCCGCCGGCCGCACTGGGGTTGTCGGCCAGTGTCGGTGCGGCGCTGTCCTTGTTGCTGGCCTTCGGTTTGTTGGTGCTGGAGCGACAACTGGCGCAGGAAAACGTCGCGCAATGGCCCGAAGCAGCGTCGTTGGCGCAGCTGACTCGGGTGGCGATCATTTGTCTGGTGCTCAGCGCTTTGTGCCTGTTGTTGGGTAGCGAAACCTCGGTCTGGCCGGTGCGTCTGGCGGTACTGATCGGCCTGCTGCCGGGGCTCGTCGCCGCCGAACTGCTGTTGCGCGCCATGCTGTCGTTGTTCAGTCCGCAGCGCGAACAACTCGAACCTGCCTTGCTGGCGCGCAGCTTCGTCGCCGACATGCTGCGCTGGCCGCCGCAACCCTTGTTGGCGTTGCAGCACGAATTGCACAACCGCTTCGGCATCGACCTGCGACAGATCTGGGCCTTCACCTACATGCGTCGGGCGTTTTTTCCGGTGCTGATGGTGGTGGCAATTGTCGGTTGGTCACTCACCGGCATCCACGAAATCCCCATGCAAGGGCGGGGCATCTACGAGCGATTCGGCAAACCGGTGGAGGTATTCGGCCCTGGTTTGCACGCGGGTTTGCCCTGGCCTCTGGGCCGAGTGTTGAGCGTCGAGAACGGTGTGGTCCACGAGTTGGCCACCAGTGTTGGCGACACACCGGCGCCGGTCATGGCCGAACCCGCCGAAGGTCCGGCGCCCGCGATTGCCAATCGCTTGTGGGACGCGAGCCATGTGAACGACAAATCCCAAGTCATTGCCAGCAGTCGAGCCGATAAGCAGAGCTTCCAGATCGTCAACATGGACGTGCGTTTCGTCTACCGCATCGGCCTGAGCGATCAAGCGGCGTTGGCCGCGACCTACAACAGCGCTGACGTCCCGACGCTGATCCGCAGCACCGCCAGCCGGATTCTGGTCCACGATTTCGCCTCGCGAACCCTCGACGGTTTGCTCGGTGAAGACAGGGCAGGGCTCGCCGAAGAGATTGGCCGGGCGGTGCAGGCAGACTTGCACAAACTCGACAGCGGCGTGGAAATTCTCGCCACCGTGGTCGAGGCGATTCATCCACCGGCCGGTGCCGCCAATGCCTATCACGGCGTTCAGGCTGCGCAGATTGGCGCCCAGGCGTTGATTTCCCGCGAGCGTGGGGCGGCGGCGGAGGCTACCAACCAAGCGCAATTGCAGGCCAGCATCGCACGCGATCAAGCGACGGCCAGCGCTCGAGAAATCAACGCCACCGCCCAAGCGGCTGACTTGAGGTTCAGCGCCGAGCAAAAGGCCTACGCCAGCGCCGGCCAGGCCTTCGTGCTGGAGCAGTACTTCAGCCAACTGTCCCAGGGCCTGGCCAATGCCAGGTTGCTGGTACTGGATCATCGTCTGGGCGGCAGCAGTAACGCGCCGACCATCGACCTTCGTACATTCACGCTGCCGGCTGACGCTGCGCCGCCGCGTAAAACCGCTCAGCCAGGAGCTGCCAATTGAGCCAGTCGCACACTCACGATCACGATGACCACACTGGCCACACTGGCCACGATCACGGCCATGGCGGGCATCACCACGGACATCACCACCACGGTGATCCCCAAGAAGCTGGCCCGTTCCCATGGCGGCGGATGGGTTGGGCGGCGTTGCTGGTGGCGTTCGCCATCGCGGCAGCGAGCCTGGTTCAAGTGCGTTCGGGGGAGGCCACGGTGATCACTCGTTTTGGTAATCCGTCGCGGGTATTGCTGGAACCAGGTCTTGGCTGGCGTTGGCCTGCTCCTTTTGAAGCAGCGATTCCTGTCGATCTGCGACTGCGCACGACCTCGAGTGGTTTACAGGATGTGGGTACGCGGGACGGTTTGCGCATCATCGTTCAGGCGTATGTGGCCTGGCAGGTTCAAGGCGATCCGGACAACGTGCAGCGCTTCATGCGCGCCGTACAGAATCAGCCGGACGAAGCAGCGCGGCAGATTCGCACGTTTGTGGGTTCGGCTCTGGAAACCACGGCCAGCAGTTTTGATCTGGCTAACCTGGTGAACACCGACGCCAACAAAGTACACATCGCTGATTTTGAAGCGCAACTGCGGCAGCAAATCGATCAGCAGCTGCTCACGACCTATGGCGTGCGGGTGCTGCAAGTCGGTATCGAGCGTCTGACTTTGCCGTCGGTAACCCTCACGGCCACGGTCGATCGCATGCGTGCCGAGCGTGAAACAATCGCCACCGAACGCACAGCCATCGGTAAGCGCGAAGCGGCGCAAATCCGTTCCGCTGCCGAGCGTGACGCGCGCATCGTGCAGGCCGATGCGACGGTGAAAGCTGCCGATATCGAAGCACAATCGCGCGTCGAAGCCGCGCAAATTTACGGTCGCGCCTACGCCGGATCGCCCCAGCTCTACAACCTGCTGCGCTCCCTCGACACACTAGGCACCATCGTCACGCCCGGTACAAAACTGATTCTGCGCACAGACGCCGCGCCGTTCAGGGTATTGGTTGACGGTCCGCCGACCCTCGATAACAAGGCCGGGTCGCAACCATGAAATTAGTTCCACGTGGAACAAATGAGTTAAGCAGTCCCTGGATTCAGGCTGGGCGATTGGCTTTTTTGGCTCTTTATGCCGTGACGGTGCTGGCTGCTTTGGCGTGGGCATTCTCCAATGTGCGGCAGATCGATCCGCAAAATCGCGCGGTGGTGTTGCACTTCGGCGCGTTGGATCGTATCCAGAATGCTGGGCTGCTATTGGCCTGGCCGCGTCCGTTTGAGCAGGTGATTTTGTTGCCCGCGGCGGATCGGGTGATTGAGCGTCGGGTGGAAAACCTGCTGCGTACAGATGCCGCGTCGCAGGCAGACCGAGCGGCGAGTTTCGCTACACCGGTCAGCGATGCACTTGCCGGCTCCGGTTATTTGCTCACCGGTGACGCGGGCGTGGTGCAACTGGATGTGCGTGTTTTCTACAAAGTCACCGAGCCCTATGCCTTCGTCCTTCAAGGCGAACATGTGTTGCCGGCGCTGGATCGATTGGTGACTCGCAGTGCGGTGATCCTCACTGCCGCACGAGATCTGGACACTATTCTGGTCGCTCGACCGGAGTTGATCGGCGCCGATAGTCAGGCTGCTGAACGCCGCGAACGTCTACGCGGTGATCTGGTGCAAGGCATCAATCAGCGCCTGGCTGACCTGACCGCGACCGGGCAGGGATTAGGAATAGAAGTGGCGCGAGTCGACGTTCAATCGAGTCTGCCCGGCCCGGCGGTCAACGCCTTCAACGCGGTTCTGACCGCCAGTCAACAAGCCGACAAAGCCGTGGCCAATGCCCGCACTGACGCCGAGAAACTGACTCAGACTGCCAACGAACAAGCTGATCGCACGCTGCAAGTCGCTCACGCCCAAGCGAGCGAGCGTCTGGCCAAAGCCTCGACGGACACAGCCACGGTATTGAGCCTGGCCAAGGCGCAGCAACAGGGCACTGACCCGCAAATGCTGCTGCGCATCTACCGCGAGCGGATGCCGAAGATTCTCGGTCAGGCCGGCTCGGTGACCACGGTCAATCCGAAAGACGATTCCCGCCTGATCATTCAGGGAGCAGCACAATGACCACCCAAACCGCCGCCGCACCGAGCATGTTGTCCTCGGCTGAACAACGCAGTGCCGCGCGCCAGTTGACCCTGGCGATGCTCGCTTTGGGCTTGCTTGCACTCGGCCTGACCTGGCGCTGGTTGTCGCCGGAGCAGACGGGCGTCAGTCAATTGCTGCTGGGCTTTGCTTCGTTATTGGTGGCCGTGCCCGTGATGCGTTCAGCCTGGTACAGCCTGCGTTATCCAAGCTTGCACGGGATCACTGATCAATTGATAGCCCTGGCCATGCTGGGGGCGTGGGCCATGGGAGATCTGCTGACTGCGGCGTTGCTGCCAATCATCATGATCTTCGGTCACGTACTGGAAGAGCGCAGCGTGATCGGCTCGCAGGAAGCGATTCGCGCCCTCGGCAAACTGACGCGCAGCCACGCGCGCAAGGTTCAGGCCGACGGCTCCATCGTCGAAGTCGATAACGGCACACTCAAGGCCGGCGACCTCGTCGAGGTGCGCGCGGGTGATCGAGTGCCGGCGGATGGTCGGGTATTGTCTGGTCAGGCGAGCCTGGACACTGCTTCGATTACCGGCGAATCGGTTCCCATGGAGGCGGGCGTCGGCATGCAAGTCTTCGGCGGCGCGATCAACCTCGACGGTCTGCTGCGCATCGAAGTGACCCGCACCGGCAATGAGTCGACCCTCGGCAAAGTCATTGCGCTGATGCAAAGCGCCGAACGTTCCAAACCACCGATCACGCGATTGCTGGAACGCTACGCCGGGAGCTACATGGTGCTGGTGTTGCTGCTGGCCGCCGTGACCTGGTTCATCACTAACGATGCCCAGGCCATGCTCGCGGTGTTGGTGGCAGCCTGTCCTTGCGCGCTAGTGTTGTCGGCACCGGCCACAGCGATTGCCGGGGTGGCGGTGGCCGCTCGTCACGGGATTCTGATTCGCAGCTCCGCGTTCCTCGAAGAGTTGGCAGACCTGACTTCGCTGGTGGTCGACAAGACCGGAACCCTGACCTTTGGCACCTTGCGTTTGCAATCCATCGACAGTCCTCTGGAGGATCGCGGTCACGTTCTAAAACTTGCCGCCAGCCTCGGGTCCGCCAGCAGTCATCCGGTCAGCCGCGCGCTCGCCGGGTTGGTCACTCAGGAACATTTTCTACTGCTCTCCGACATCCACGAACGTCAGGGTCTGGGCGTGGTGGCGATGACGGAGCAGGGCGAGGCGGCGCTCGGTCGTCCGGAGTTGTTCACCCAATTGGGCATCGCCACTTCAAGTGTCCCCGACCACGATGGCCCGATTGCCGGGCTGGCACTCAACGGTGAATTCCTCGCTTGGCTGTTGCTGGCCGACAGCGTCAAACCCGAGGCTCGATTTGCCTTGAGCGAGCTACGTGAATTGGGGTTGGGCCGGCAGTTGCTGCTGACAGGTGATCGGCAAAGCGTCGCACACACATTGGCGCGTGATGTCGGGATCCGCGACGTTGAAGCTCAAGCCTTGCCCGAGGACAAACTCAATCGCGTGCTGAAGGAAATCGGCAGCGGGTTCCGGCCGATGGTCGTAGGAGATGGGATCAACGATTCGCTGGCGCTCAAGGCAGGTGTGGTTGGCGTCGCCATGGGAGCGGGCGGGGCGGACATCGCGCTGGCCTCGGCCGACATCGTCCTGATCGGCAGCGACCTGCGTCGACTCGGTACATGTGTGCGCTTGAGTCGCCAATGCCGGCAGACGTTGCAGGTTAACGTGATCATCGGTCTGGGCTGGACGCTGGCGATTGTAGCCTTCGCCGCCTTCGGTTGGCTTGGCGCTGCGGGCGCGATGATTGCTGCGCTGTTGCACAATTTCAGCACGTTGCTGGTGTTGGGGAACGCCGGACGTTTACTGCGTTTTCAGGAACCCTTGCTCAAGCTCAAGCTTAAGGATGAGGATTGAGTACGCCGGGTGAGTGCTCTAAACAGCGCGATCACGGTCGATTTGAAGTTTTCAGAACTGTACGAGGAATTCGTAGTCATCTACGTGAGGGCAATCAATTTTGTGAATTCGCAACGGTGGGTTCGAGCGTTACGAATCATAGAAAAGGGCTATTAATTCGATAGCCGGCTATTTTTCAAGGATGGTCTACCCTCACATCAGACGTCTGAAACACGAGGGACTATCCATGCTCGCGCACCTTCCACCGGCCTTACAGAATCTGCAGTTACCGCTACGCCTGCGACTCTGGGACGGCCATGAATTCAACCTGGGACCGACGCCTAGCGTCACAATTGTGGTCAAGGACCCACAAATGGTTACCCAGTTCACTCACCCAAGCCTGGACGCGCTAGGAGCGGCGTTTGTCGAAGGTAAACTTGAGCTGGAAGGCTCCATCAGCGACGTGATCCGCGTCTGCGATGAGTGGAGCCAGGCGTTGCTCGGTGATCAAGACAGCCAGCCAGTGCGCACCGCTCACGACAAAGAAGCCGACGCCAAGGCGATTTCCTACCACTACGACCTTTCCAATGCGTTTTATCAGCTGTGGCTCGACAGTGACATGGCGTATTCCTGCGCCTATTTCGAGACCGGCAGCGAAACGCTGGAGCAAGCCCAGCAAGCGAAATTCCGCCACCTGTGCCGCAAGCTGCGGCTGCAACCAGGGGAATACCTGCTGGATGTCGGCTGCGGTTGGGGCGGACTGGCACGGTATGCGGCTCGGGAGTTTGGCGCGAAGGTGTTCGGGATCACACTCAGTAAAGAGCAACTGGCACTTGCCCGTGAACGGGTGACTGCCGAGGGCCTGGACGATCTGGTCGAACTGCAACTGCTCGACTACCGCGACCTGCCTCAGGACGGTCGCTTCGACAAAGTGGTCAGTGTCGGAATGTTCGAACACGTTGGCCATGCCAATCTGGCCGAGTACTGCAAGACCTTGTTCGGTGCGGTGAAGGAGGGTGGCCTGGTGATGAATCACGGGATCACCGCCAAACACACCGACGGCCGTCCGGTGGGGCGCGGTGCCGGCGAATTCATCGAGAGGTATGTGTTCCCCAATGGCGAGCTGCCGCATTTGTCGATGATCTCTGCCGAGATCAGCGAAGCAGGGTTGGAGATCGTCGACGTCGAGAGTCTTCGCCTGCATTACGCGCGTACGCTGGACCACTGGAGCGAACGCCTGGAAGACAATCTGGAGGCGGCTTCCAGGCTGGTGCCCGAGCAGGCCCTGCGTATCTGGCGGCTGTACCTGGCGGGATGCGCTTACGCGTTCGCCAAGGGCTGGATCAATCTGCACCAGATTCTCGCGGTGAAAGCTCACCCCGATGGCAGCCATGAACTGCCATGGACTCGCGACGATATCTACAACCCTTAAAGGATCGGTGAAATAAGCCGGGCGACCCGCATGCCGATCTGTTGCAGGCGGTGGGTCTCCCGGCTTTCTTCTTTGGCGATCTCGTGAGCCTGGGCGAAGTCATTGTTGAGCATCTGTTCAACTTCGGCGGCAAACGCGCTGTCGACCGTTAACAACATCACTTCAAAATTCAGCCGGAACGAACGGTTGTCCAGATTGGCACTGCCAATGGCGCTGATTTCGCTGTCGATCAATACCACTTTCTGATGCAGGAATCCCGGCTCGTAGCGGAACACCCGCACGCCCGCGCGCACGGCTTCGAAGGCATAAAGGCTAGAGGCTGCGTAGACGATCCGGTGGTCCGGTCGTGAGGGCAGCAGCAGCCGCACATCCACGCCTCGCAGAACCGCCAGCCTTAATGCAGCGAACACGGCTTCGTCGGGGATGAAATAAGGGCTGGTGATCCACACCCGCTCGGTGGCGGCATGGATGGCTTCGACGAAGAATAACGAACAGGTCTCGTAGGAATCCGCCGGGCCGCTGGCGAGCAATTGGCAGAGCACGCCGTCGTCCGGGTAAACGTCCGGCAGGATCAGCGGCGGCAATGAACGGGCGGCCCAAAACCAGTCTTCAGCGAAAGATTCCTGCATGCAGGCAACCACCGGTCCGCGTACTTGCACATGGGTATCGCGCCACGGGGCGAGGGGCGGTTCCTCGCCCATGTATTCGTCGCCGACGTTATGCCCACCGACGAAACCCAGCACTCCATCGACCACCACAATCTTGCGGTGGTTACGGAAGTTGACCTGGAAGCGGTTGAGCCAGCCGCTGCGGGTTGCAAAGGCTTTGACCTCTACGCCGGCATCGCGCAGCGGCTGCACGTAACTGTGAGGCAGGGAATGGCTGCCGATGCGGTCGTACAATAAATAAACCGCCACGCCTTCGGCGGCTTTCTTCAGCAGCAAGGTTTGCAAACGTTGGCCAAGGCGATCGTCGTGGATGATGAAAAACTGAATCAGCACCGCTTCCTTCGCGTTGCTGATGGCTTCAAAAATGGCGTCGAAGGTGGCCTGGCCGTTGATCAGCAAGCGCACTTCGTTATTCGCCAGGCACGGCATGCGCCCCAGTTTCGGCATGGCCCTCAATGATGCGTAGGCATTGGAGGCGCGAGCGGTCAGCGCCTCTTCTACCCAAGGGCGCCAGTTGAGCTCGGAGATAGCCTTGCGCATTTCTTCGTTGGCCTGGCGCCGAGCCTTGATGTAGCCATCGAAGGTACTGCGGCCGAAGACCAGATAGGGGATGAGGGTGAGGTAGGGAATAAACAGCAACGACAGGGCCCAGGCGATCGATCCCTGGGCGGTCCGGACGGTGAGCACGGCGTGGATGGCAGCGATCAGGCCCAGCGTGTGAAGCAGTGCAATCGTGTAGCCGAAAATATGCGGTCCAAAGTAATCCATGGGGCAGCCTTGCTCCTGAAGATTCAATGCTTAACAGACCATGTTCCGTGCAGAATGTCGCTATTTAATTGGCCCATGAACCGAAGCCACTGGCTGACGTCTAACGGCCACTACTGATCAGGAGTTACTCGATGAACGTTCGTCTGCTGGGTTTGGCCATGGCTATTGGTTTGTCACTTCCTGTGGCCGCTCAGGCGCAGATGCTGCAGCCCGGCTTGTGGGAATTGACCACAAGCAACATGAAGGTCGATGACCAGAATCTCCCGGATTTGCAGCTGATCCTTGGCCAGTTACAGGGCCAGATGACCCCGGCACAGCGTGCGCAGCTGGAGAAGCAGGGCATCACCATGGGCGGCAAGGGGATTCGGGCTTGTCTGACGCCGGAACAGGTGAAGAGCGACGACATTCCGCTGACCGATCCACAGTCGGGCTGCAAGCAGGAAATCACCGATCGCAGCGGGAATCAGTGGAAATTCCGCTTCAGCTGTCCGAAAGCGCAGGGCACCGGTGTCGCCACTTTCCTCAGTGATCGTGAGTTCACCACCAAGGTTAATGGCACGTTCAACGCCACCGGTATTCAGCAGAAGGGCAGCCTCGATAGCCGGGCCGTGTGGTTGGGGCAGGATTGCGGGACCGTCAAGCCGAGGGCTTAAAAGCTTCGCCAACAGGTCCGCTCCCTACATGGCCGTGTGGGGGCGGGCTTGATTCAACCACTCGCACACCGCGTCTATCGCCATCCTCCCGAAGTCTTCCCCGGTGCGGCTGCGCACACTGACAAATCCACCTTCCTGTTCTTTCTCCCCAATCACCACCAGATACGGCACGTGCTGACTGTGCTCGCGAATCTTTTGGCGGACTTTCTCGTGACGCAGATCCGCACGGGCGCGCACGCCACTTCGACGCAATGCCTCGGTCACCGACTGCGCGTAATCCGCCTGACGTTCGTCCATGCTGACGATCATGACGTGTGGCGGCGTCCGCCAGTTATCAAGCTCCTGTTGGCAGGACCAGCACGTGCCGTAAATCCGTTGCTGCAACGTACCGCTGATGTGGTCGAGGGTGAACGCTTGCAGCACTCTGGTCGCGGGGACATGCGGGCCAGCGGTCGTAGATTCGAAGTTCCCCAAGCGGTACAGCGGCGTCTTTCCTTGACGGCGAATCGAGTGATTGGTCGCCGCCAGAGTCTGCATGCGAGCCTCGATCAGTGGCAGGTCTGTCTGCATAAGGGGACGGTCGGTAGAAAACGCCTGAAAGAACCCGTCGCCCAGCGCCGTCCCTGCATGCAGTCGCACCTGTGGATGAAGTTGTTTAACGGCCATGGCCAGCATCAGTGCACAGGAGCGTCGCAGGATCTCCAGCCCATCGGGCTCTTGAGGTGTGACGATGCTGACCCTGGCATCGGCTTCGATCATGAACTCACAGTCCACCAAGATGCCGTCTACCCGACCTGCGACTGCTGCTTTTGCCAGCCCGGGTCCGATACTCGCGGCGAGTTCGTACACCGACAGTGGCTGGTCGTATTCACGCAATGAACCATCGCTCAGGGTGATGTGAATCATGTCGGTGCTCTCGAGTGCTAGCGCATAAACCGTAGAGGTAAACCCTGGCAGTTGTCATTAAGTTGTTTGTCATGCCAGGCAATTTGTCCCGAGACGATCGTGGTACTGACGCTGTGGCGAAAACGCCATCGGGCAAAAGGCGTCCAGCCGCATTGAGACAGGATCGGCTGCTGGGAAACGGCGACGCCGCCGGGTTCGGGTTTGATCAGAACGAGGTCGGCCCAATAGCCTTCGCGCAGATAACCGCGGTCGGGAATGGCGAACAGATCGGCGACCCGGTGACTGGTTTTTGCGACGAGCGTGGTGATCGGCAACACTTCATCCGCGACCAGTTCCAGCAACGCGGGCAGGGCGTGTTGCACCAACGGCAACCCGGAAGGTGCCTGGCTGTACGGCCGCTGTTTTTCGGCCCAAGTGTGTGGCGCGTGATCGCTGCCGATCACGTCGAGCCGATGGCTCAGCAATGCTTCGCGCAAGGCATCGCGATCGGCCTGGGTTTTGATCGCCGGGTTGCACTTGATCAGGTTGCCGAGGCTCGGGTAATCCCGATCATCGAACAGCAAGTGGTGCAGGCAGACTTCGGCGGTGATGCGTTTCTGGGCCAGCGGCTTGTCTTCGAACAACGCCAGCTCGCGGGCGGTGGTCAGGTGCAGAACGTGCAGTCGGGTGCCGTGACGTCTGGCCAGCGCTACGGCCATCGAAGAGGAGCGAAAGCAGGCCTCGGCGTTGCGGATCAGCGGGTGGGCCGCAGCTGGAATGTGTTCGCCGAACAAGTCACGCAGGTTCGCGGCATTGGCGTCGATGCTGGGCGTGTGCTCGCAGTGGGCCAACAAAAGGGTCGGCACCTCGGCGAATAACCGTTCAAGAATCCGTGGGTCATCGACCAGCATGTTGCCGGTCGAGGCGCCCATGAACACTTTGACTCCGGCTACTTCACAGGGATTGAGCCTGGCAACGGTATCGAGATTGTCGTTGCTCACGCCGAAATGAAAGCCGTAATTGGCGACGGAGCTGATCGCCGCTCGGCGCTTTTTGTCGGTCAGTGCGCTGAGGGTCAGGGTCGCCGGATTGGTGTTGGGCATGTCCATGAAGCTGGTGATACCACCGGCCACCGCAGCCCGCGATTCGGTGTAGAAGCTGCCCTTGTCTGGGGAGCCTGGATCGCGGAAGTGCACTTGGTCGTCGATCATTCCGGGCAACAGCCATCGCCCTTGTGCATCGATTTCCACGTCGGCATTTTCACCGTGGATGCTGCTGGCGATCTTCACGATTCGACCGTTGCTCGCCAACAGATCACCGTCAAACTCACGGCCTTCATTCACCAGCCGGGCATTGCGAATCAGCACGCTGCTCATGGTCAGAACTCGTTCTGCAGGGCTTTGTAGCCACGCACCAGGTCGACGTTGGTACGCGCCACATCCTCGGAAAATTCCGAGGCGCTGACGCTCACCGGTGGGAACTGCGACAGATCTGTCTTCGGGCCGATGCGGATCATGGCTTGCTCAACGCGTTGTACAGGGTATTGAGGTTGTACTCGAACAACCCGACGAAGGTGCTGGCCGGACCGTTGGCCGCGAGCGCATCGGAGTACAACGTGCCACCGATGTGCGCGTCGCTTTCATCGGCAATCTGCCTGAGCAGGCGTGCATCCTTGATGTTTTCCATGAACACCGCTTTGACCTTGGCCTGGCGTATCTGGGTGATCAGTGCGGCGACTTCGGCGGCTGACGGTTCTCGTTCAGTGGACAGACCTTGAGGCGCCATGAAGTCGATGCCGTAAGCCTGACCGAGATAACCGAAGGCGTCATGGGACGTCACGATTTTGCGATTGCCCGGTGGCAGCGAACCGAGTTTGGTCTTGGCTTCGGCGAGCAGCGCGTAGATCTGTTTCAGGTAGGCCTGACTGTTGCGTTCGTAGTCGGCTTTATTCGTCGGGTCGGCGGCGATCAGCGCCTTGCTGATGTTGCTGATATACAGCTCAGCGTTCGCCAGATTGTGCCAGGCATGCGGGTCGGGAATCGTCTCGCCATCTTCATCCAGGGAGCGCGGGATGACGCCGTGGCTCGCGCTGATCACTGGCGCTGTGGTCTCGGTGCTGGTCACCAGGCGGTCCAGCCATGGCTCGAAACCCAAGCCGTTTTTGATGATGAGTTTGGCTTTGAGCAACGCCTTGGCGTCGTCCGGCGTCGGCTCGTACGTGTGTGCATCGGCGTCCGGGCCGACCATGTTGGTGATCTGGATATGGTCGCCGCCGACTTGATGGGTCATGTCGGCGAGGATGCTGAAACTGGTGACTACCTGAAGTTTTTCCGCAGCAGACAGCGACATCGACAGCAGCAAACTGAACAACACGAGTAAAACGCGCATCGGGCAACACCTCATTGGGATGTGAGCAACGGCGGGCGGCGCAGCAAACCGTGCACCGGTCCGAACACCACGGACAGCAGATACAAACCGCCAGCCACCAGCACGATCGCCGGGCCACTGGGGAGCGAGTAGCAGAACGACAGCAACAGTCCGAGCCACACCGATAGGCAGCCGAGCAGGGCGGCAATGGCCATTAACGTCGGCAAGCGACGACTCCAGAAGCGAGAAGCAGCGGCGGGCAACATCATCAAACCGACCACCATCAGCGCGCCGATGGCTTGAAAACCGATCACCAGATTCAGCACCACCAGGGTTAGAAATACGCCGTGGGCCAAGGGACCGAGTCGGCTGACGGTTTGCAGAAAGAGTGGGTCGAGGGTGTCCAGCAACAGCGGTCTGTAGATGAACGCCATGGCGATCAGGCTGAAGCCGGAGACCCAGAACATGCCGGTCAGTGTCGGGCCATCGACCGCCAGTGCCGAGCCAAACAACAGGTGCAACAGGTCCAGACGTTTGCCGGCGATACCGAGGATCAGCACTCCGCAGGCAAGGGAGATCGGGTAGATCGCGGCGAGGCTGGCGTCTTCCCGCAGGCCGGTGCGACGGGTGATCCAGGCGGCGAGTCCGGCCATGCCGAGACCGGCACCGAGGCCGCCGACGGTCAGCGCCGGCAGACTCAATCCGGCGAACCAGAAGCCCAACGCGGCCCCCGGCAGAATGCCGTGAGCCACCGCGTCGCCGATCAGGCTCATCCGTCGCAGGATCAGAAACACGCCCAACGGTGCGGTGCTGCACGCCAGGACCAATCCACCCAGCAGCGCTCGACGCATGAACACGAACTCGTGGAACGGTTGCCAAAGATGAGCGGTAGCGAGCATCAGGCCACCCGCGTTTGTGGTTGTTGACGGATCAGATCAACGCTCGACCCGAGGACGCATCCGCTGCTTTTGATCAGCAACGTTTGAGGCATGTGCTCGCGAACGGCGGCCAGGTCATGGCACACAATCAGCTGGGTTCGACCTTCGGCATGCCAGGCGTGAATGTGTTTCCAGAGCAGTGCCTGACCGAGCTCGTCGAGGGCGGCGTGGGGTTCGTCGAGCAATAGCAATGGTGCGTCGGCGAGGCTCAAACGGGCGAGCAAGGCACGCTGTAATTCGCCGCCGGACAAGGCCATCAACGGGCGCTGTTCCAGTCCGCTCAGACACCAGTTTTCCAGTACGGCTTTGAGGCGTTGTCTGCGTATCTCGGGAGACTGCGTGCTACCCCAGAAACCGGCGGCCACTAGCTCTCGCAAGCTGATGGGGAATTGCCGATCCAGGTGTTGTTGCTGTGGAAGGAACGAGAGGCTGCCCTTGCGTGGAACATCCAGGATGACTTTGCCGGTCAGCGGTTTTTGCAAGCCAGCGATGACTTTCAGCAGGCTGCTTTTACCCGAGCCATTGGCACCGATTACGGCGGTCAGACTTCCTTTGGCCAGTTCGAATTCCACGGATGGAGTTAGTGGCTGGCCAGGTGCGCCCCAACGCAAAGCTTGGCAATGAATCATGCGGCCTCCCAATTCCAGCGGCTTTCGGCGACAGCATCGTGGGCGTGGAGGCTTTCCGCGTGGACGACTCGTATGTGGAAGGCGTTGATGCCGGGGGAGCGTTTTAACGCCAGGTTCAAACGTCGGGCGGCGTCTTCGCAGAACATCAGGTTCTGACCGTTGGCCAGTGCGAAGGCTTGTTCGTCGGCGCGTTTTACCGCGGTTTGTACGGCGGTACCGAGGGCCGCTTCGGCGTCGTTGATGAGCGCGATCAGCGGAAAGTCATCCAGATAATCGTCCACTCGAAGCCGCAATCTTGCAGTGCTCCGTTGGCTGTGAGGCGTTGCGACGATGCCTTTTGTGGAGCCGAGCCAAGCCAACACATCGGCATGTTGCAGCGGCTTGTTGGCGAAGTCATCGACGAATTGCTGCTGAATCAGTTGCCGGGAAAGCGCGGCCGAACACGGGCAGGTCGAGGAATAAGGCACGTCGATTTTTAGTTCCACGTGGAACATCGCGTTTTTCAAACGTGCTTCGATGCTCACTGGATAGGTTTTCCACCCGGCCAATGGACTGACCAGCGCTGGTCTTTTGAGCAGTAAATCGGTGTGGATTTTTAAGTACGCGCTGTTGGACAGTCCTTCATGAGTCTCGAGAAAACTTTGCAAAACTCGCCGCAACAAGGCGGGCGTCAGGTTTTCTTGCTCGAGCATTTCCAGCGCCAAGTACAGCCGCGACATATGAATCCCGCGCGCCTCTCCATCATCGAGGCTAACGCCCGCGTCGGCTTTCGCACTCAGCCGTTGGCCATCGAACAAAACAGGAAGAGCAATGCCGCACATGCCCACCCAGTCGAGTGGCAGGGCTTGGCGTGAGGCCTGCGCAGCGATATCCGGCAGAGTCAGCGCATTCATGAGCAGGTCCATCGTGAGAGTCGATTTCGAATGTTATGTTATTACATCAAAATCGGCCATGCCTTTTTCATGAACAGGCTTTCATCATGCACAGACGTCAGTTGTTGAACTTGAGCCTGGCCAGCGCGGCCTTCGCCGCCAGTTTGCAGTTGGGCAGCACGGTGCTTGGCAGTCTGGCGGGCATCACCACACTGCATCAGAAGCGCGTGGAACAAGCGGGATTTGTGGTGCTGAAGTCGCTGGCTAACATCCCGCAATTCGGCTACAGGTGAATTTGCCACTGCTGCCACCGGAACTGGAAAACCGATTGATCGTGGTCCAGCCGACGCGACGGTTGTAGCCGACCCAGGCTTCGCCATCGGAAGCGAGCCCAGTGAAAAACGTGAGTTGTCCGTAGCGACTGTTGGTCTGCGCCCAGTATCGCTTGCCGGCCGCTTCGAAGCCTCGCAGATAGATCGTGCTTCCGACGGTGTTGACGCTGTAGGCGTTGCCGTCGCCATCCACGCAGGCCAGCAGATTGGCGCTTCGGGTGCATTTGGTCAGGCTCGGGATTTGCGCCCAGGCGTCGACAGCGACCAGCAGCGAAAAGCTCATCAACGTTATTTTCAGGGCTGCACGCATAGGATTTCTCACGGACCGAACGGGCTTGAGCATCGTGCCCTTTGTCATCATGGGCAAGAGGAGAGTGGCTTGATCGTGTTGTTATACTATAACATCAGGTTGAGCCCGACACTGCGACCGGGCATCTCTGAGAGGAATACCTGATGCCCAATCGTCTCCCCGTAACCGTCCTGTCGGGCTTTCTCGGTGCCGGAAAAAGTACACTTCTTAATTACGTACTACGTAATCGCGAAAATTTGCGGGTCGCAGTGATCGTCAATGATATGAGCGAAATCAACATCGACGGCAGCGAAGTTCAGCGCGATGTCACCCTGAATCGCGCGGAAGAAAAACTGGTGGAGATGAGCAATGGCTGCATTTGCTGCACCTTGCGCGAAGACTTGCTGGAAGAGGTGAGCAAACTCGCCAAGGAGGGTCGCTTTGATTATTTGTTGATCGAATCCACCGGCATTTCCGAGCCACTGCCCGTGGCGGAAACCTTCACCTTCCGCGATGAAGAAGGGCAGAGCCTGGCCGACGTCGCCCGGCTAGACACCATGGTCACCGTGGTCGATGGCATGAACTTCCTGCTCGACTATCAGGCCGCCGAAAGCCTCGCATCCCGTGGTGAAACCTTGGGTGAAGAGGACGAACGCTCGATCACCGACCTGTTGATCGAGCAAATCGAATTCGCCGACGTGATTCTGATCAGCAAGATCGACTTGATCAGCAGCAGCGAACGCCAGGAGTTGATCGCGATCCTCGAACGGCTCAATGCCCAAGCCGAAATCATTCCGATGGTGATGGGCGAAGTGCCGCTCATGAAAATCCTCAATACCGGTCGTTTCGACTTCGAGAAGGCCGCTCAGGCGCCGGGCTGGCTACAGGAATTGCGTGGCGAACACGTGCCCGAAACCGAGGAATACGGCATCGCCTCGACAGCCTACCGAGCACGCCGACCGTTTCATCCGCAGCGCTTTTTCAGCTTCATCGACCGCCCGTGGGTGAACGGCAAACTGCTGCGCTCCAAGGGCTTCTTCTGGCTGGCCAGCAAGCATATGGACGCCGGTAGCTGGTCCCAGGCCGGCGGATTGATGCGCCATGGTTTCGCCGGGCGCTGGTGGCGTTTTGTGCCGAAAACCCAATGGCCGCAGGACGAAGAAAGCACCGCCGGGATCATGGAAAACTGGACCGCAACCGCTGGCGATTGCCGCCAGGAACTGGTGTTCATCGGCCAGAACATCGACTTTGCGCAACTCACCAACGAACTCGACAATTGCCTGCTGTCCGACGATGAAATGGCGTTAGGCGTCGAGGGCTGGCGATTGCTGTCAGATCCATTTGGCCCGTGGCATGAAGAGTCGGCAGCCTGATGTTGGCACCCGGTCTGAAAATGCGGCCGATCATTTATCAGGTTCAAGGTGAGGCGCTGCAAGCGCTGACCCGAATACTGGATGACGGCGTAAACCTCGTCGTTTGGCGTCGCCAACTGCCGGCGCACATCACTGATTTCGGGCGTTTGCTGCTGTCCCTGAACAAGCCGTTGGCCGAGTCGCTGGTCCTGGAACTGCCCAGCGATGATACCGAACCCAATCTTCACGGATTGGCCTCAGGTTTCAGCGATCTCGAAGGTTACGAAGGTTTCATCGTTGACGTCTCCTGGCTGGTCAGTGCTTTCGCCTGTTTGCTGGGCGCCAAGCATGTCGGCCTGCGCCTGCGGGTCCTGGACAAGGCCATGTGTCCGCGCTTCCACGATCACGTGCCGGTGCGGCTGATCACCACGTATTGCGGGATCGGCAGCCAGTGGCTGAAGGAAGGTGCGATGGATCGCCGACAACTGGGCAACGCTGAAGCCGAACCCCAGGACGACTCGCTGATCGAGCAGATCGCCAGCGACGAAGTGGCGCTGCTCAAAGGCGAGAAATGGCATGGCAACGAAGGCTTCGGCCTTATTCACCGGTCGCCACAGCTTGCGCCCGGTGAGCGGCGTCTGATCCTGACGCTCGACTGGCTGAGCTAGCGGCTCACGGCTTGAGCCAGGTTCCCTGGCTTTGGGCTTCACAAAACGGCTTCAAATACGCCGCATCCGTGGCTACGCCGTAATAGTGAATATCCTGCCGGTAAGGCATATTGGCGACTTGGGCGTTGCTGCACACGCCGAACGCGCCGGTGGGGCATTGGTCGACGTACTGCACCTCGACTTTCTGGCCAGGAAGGTTCGGCTGGCAGAATCCATCGGCGAACAGTTTTTCCGGAATGTTGCGGTTCTGCTGGCAGACTTTCACGTCGAGTCGCGCAGCCGTGCTATGTACCACGCAGGCTTGAGCCAGCGCCTCACCTGAAGTGAGCGCCAGGAGCAACGACAATCCCATCAACCGCATTCTTACCTCCTCAGAAACTTTCGACCATGTTGCAGAACATTCCCACTCACGTCATCGCCGGTCCGTTGGGCGCCGGCAAGACCAGCCTGATCAAGCACCTGCTGGCGCAGCGGCCGGCGAATGAGCGTTGGGCGGTGCTGATCAACGAATTCGGCCAGATTGGCCTCGACGCTGCGTTGCTGACCCGGGACGCCGATGGTATCGCACTGGGTGAAGTGGCCGGGGGCTGTTTGTGTTGCGTGAATGGTGCGCCGTTTCAGATCGGCCTCGGGCGTTTGCTGCGCAAGGCGCGGCCGGATCGGCTGTTTATCGAACCCTCCGGGCTGGGGCATCCGGCGCAATTGCTCAGGCAGTTGAGTGAGGCGCCGTGGCAAGACGTATTGGCTGTTCAACCCTGCGTGCTGGTGCTGGACGCCCAGGCACTTGCTGCCGGTAAACCGCTGCCGGTGGCGCAACAGGACGCGCTGAACAGCGCCGGGTTGTTGCTGATGAATAAAGCCGAAAATATTGACGATGCTGATCGCCAGCGAATCGCCGCACAGTTGCCGGCGCGTCCGTTGTACTGGACGCAGCAAGCCGCGTTGCCATTGAGTGAGTTACCAGGGCTTGGGGTTCAGGCTGTAGCGGGTGTGGATAACTTCGTTGCGCCCAAAGGATTGGCACAGCTGCCGGCCGTCTGGACCGATCCTGCGCTGCCAATTTGCTTGAGCCAGGAACAGGAGGGCGGCTGGAGTGTTGGATGGCGCTGGCATCCGAGTCAGACTTTCGATGCGACGCTTCTTGGCCGTTGGCTTGAAAGCCTTGCCTGGCGGCGGGCGAAGCTGGTTATCCACAGCATCGACGGTTGGGTTTCGGCGAATGCGCTGGAAAACCCGGTGCTGGATTGGCAGCCCAGCGAATGGCGGCGTGATTCGCGCATCGAGCTGATTTTCAGTGAGCCGCAGGATGTAGCTTCATTACAAAGAGATCTAGCCGACTGCCGGTCGAGCAAGACTTGAATCAAGGACGCCATTTAGTGTGTTCTTGCCGCCACTGGCTCATCTCGATCACCTCGGCGCGCGGTTTCACTACTTCGGCCACCGCAGGCGTGTCGTCGAACGGCATCGGGTAGGGCGCCAGTTCAATCTGGGCACTGTGGGCGCCGAACTGGGTGATGGTGCCGTTGTGACGGCTTTCACCGGTCACGGTGAATTCGAAGTTATACACACGGGCGAGGCGCCGGCGGCCGTTGGCGTCTTTAATGAACGCAATCTTCTTCAAGGCCACGTTGCCGTCCAGCAGCTCGATTCCGAGCTTGGTGCAATGCAGCTTGACCCGCTCCAGCGCGCGCTCACGCAAGCCATGGTTGTGCCATAACCACGCGCCACCGGTGGCAAGCAGCATCAGGACGAAGATATTTCCAAGGGTCAGCATCAACACGTTGCTCCAACAAGATAGTGTCAGCTTAACTGCCTCGCCGGTCTGTCGTACAGGCTGCGTTTAGTCGCATACTGCGCGGCTTGAATTTCAATCGTTTGACGGAAAACCCACCGCATGAAACGTACGCCCCATCTGCTCGCCATCCAGTCCCACGTGGTGTTCGGCCACGCTGGCAACAGCGCCGCGGTTTTCCCGATGCAGCGGGTCGGGGTGAATGTCTGGCCGCTCAATACGGTGCAGTTCTCCAACCACACCCAGTACGGCCAGTGGGCCGGTGAAGTGCTGGCACCGCATCAGATTCCCGACCTGGTCGAAGGCATCGCGGCGATTGGCGAACTGGGCAACTGCGACGCCGTGCTGTCTGGCTATCTCGGCAGTGCTGCCCAGGGGCGGGCGATCCTGACAGGTGTGGCACGGATCAAGTCGATGAATCCCAAGGCACTGTATCTGTGTGACCCGGTGATGGGCCATCCGGAGAAGGGTTGCAGCGTGCCCGCGGAAGTCAGCGATTTTCTGCTGGAGGAGGCGGCTGCCGTGGCGGACTTCATGTGCCCAAACCAGCTGGAGCTGGACAGCTTTTCGGGGCGCAAGCCGCAATCGTTGTTTGATTGCCTGGCCATGGCGCGAGCATTGCTGGCGCGTGGTCCGAAGGCTGTGCTGGTCAAGCATCTGGACTATCCCGGTAAACCGGGGGATGTTTTCGAGATGTTGCTGGTGACGGCCGAAGACAGCTGGCATTTGCGCCGTCCGCTGCTGGCGTTCCCGCGTCAGCCGGTGGGCGTCGGCGACCTGACCTCCGGACTGTTTCTGGCTCGCGTACTGTTGGGCGATAGCCTGGTGGCGGCTTTCGAATTCGCCGCGTCGGCGGTACATGAAGTGCTGCTGGAAACCCAGGCTTGCTCCAGCTATGAGCTGGAACTGGTACGGGCTCAGGACCGGATTTCCCACCCGCGGGTGCGGTTCGAGGCGACGGCGATCAGTTTGTAACAACATTCGCGGAAAAAAATCGCAGCCTTTGCCTGGCTGCGACCTTGTCGATATCAGGCGTCGCCCTTGATGTCCTGATAGCGCTTTTCCAGCTCCTGACGAATCTGCCGACGTTGCTGGGCCTGCATGAAGCGGCGTTTGTCTTCGCTGTTCTGCGGTTGCAGTGGCGGTACAGCCGCCGGTTTGCGGTCGTCATCCACTGCGACCATGGTGAAGAAGCAGCTGTTGGTGTGGCGCACCGAGCGCTCGCGGATGTTCTCGGTCACCACCTTGATGCCCACCTCCATGGAGGTGTTGCCGGTGTAATTGACCGAGGCCAGAAAGGTCACCAGTTCGCCGACATGAATCGGCTCGCGGAAAATCACCTGGTCCACTGACAGGGTCACCACGTAGCGGCCGGCATAACGGCTGGCACAGGCATAGGCCACTTCGTCGAGGTATTTGAGCAAGGTACCGCCGTGGACATTGCCAGAGAAGTTGGCCATGTCGGGGGTCATCAATACCGTCATCGACAGTTGTGCGTTTCCGGGTTCCATAGCGTTCTCACGGTTCAAGGCAGAATTTCGGGAGGGCGGCACCTCTGCGGGTGCCTCGTCAGCTTTTTCAAACCAACAGTTATCGGGACGCCGGGCGGGTGCCTGCCGTCACGCCCGGATCGATCTGTTTCCATATATTGCACCGCCTTTCTGCCGGAAGTCGCGGTGTTACCCTTCAAAAGCCCTTTCTCAAGGGTAATTCCCACGGGGAAAGTGGATTTTTTACCTTGCTCGAACAGACCTTTCCTACGTCTGTCGATTGAGCAATGTCACCCAAGGAGCCCCACACCATGCACGCCATCAGTTTCATTCAAGATCTGGCAGTGATCATGTTGATCGCGGGTGTGGTGACCGTGCTGTTTCATCGCTTCAAACAACCGGTGGTACTCGGCTACATCGTCGCTGGCTTCATCATCGGGCCGCACACCCCGCCGTTCAGCCTGATTCACGACGAAGAAACCATCAAGACCCTCGCCGAACTCGGGGTGATTTTCCTGATGTTCTGCCTGGGCCTGGAGTTCAGCCTGCGCAAGCTGTTCAAGGTCGGTGCCACGGCGTTCATTGCGGCGTTTATGGAAATCGTGCTGATGATCTGGATCGGCTACGAAATTGGTCGCTGGTTTGATTGGAACACCATGGACTCGCTGTTCCTTGGCGCGATCCTGGCGATTTCCTCAACCACCATCATCGTTAAGGCGCTCAACGATCTGAAGATGAAGAACGAGCGCTTCACGCAACTGATTTTCGGCGTGCTGATCGTTGAAGACATCCTTGGCATCGGCATCATCGCCTTGCTGTCGAGCATCGCGGTCAGCGGCACGGTCAGTTCCGGCGAAGTGTTTTCCACGGTCGGCAAGCTCTCGCTGTTCATGATTGTCGCACTGGTCATCGGCATCCTGCTGGTGCCGCGATTGCTGGCTTACGTGGCGAAGTTCGAAAGCAATGAAATGCTGCTGATCACGGTGTTAGGCCTGTGTTTCGGCTTCTGTTTGCTGGTGGTCAAACTCGAGTACAGCATGGTGCTCGGTGCCTTCCTGATTGGCGCGATCATGGCTGAATCCCGGCAATTGCTAAAAATCGAACGCTTGATCGAACCGGTTCGCGACCTGTTCAGCGCGATCTTCTTTGTCGCCATCGGGTTGATGCTTGATCCAATGATCCTGCTGCAATACGCGTGGCCGATTGCGGTGATCACCGTGGCCGTGGTGCTGGGCAAAATGTTCTCTTGCGGCCTTGGCGCCTTTATCGCTGGTAATGATGGACGCACCTCACTTCGAGTCGGGATGGGGCTTTCGCAGATTGGCGAATTTTCTTTCATCATCGCGGCGCTGGGCATGACGTTGCAGGTCACCAGCAACTTCCTTTACCCGGTCGCGGTTGCCGTCTCGGTGATCACCACGTTGCTGACACCCTACCTGATCCGCGCGGCTGATCCGCTGTCGGTCAAGCTTGCCGCGGTGATACCGAAGCGACTGGGCAGGGTATTGGGGATGTACGGCGAATGGCTGCGCAGCATCCAGCCTCAGGGCGAGGGCGCGCTGCTGGCGTCGATGATTCGGCGGATTCTGTTGCAGGTGGGAGTCAATCTGGCGCTGGTGATTGCGATCTTCTTCTCGGGTGCTTTTTTCGCCGAGCGCATGTCCGCTTACCTGCAAGGCTGGATCAGCGACCCGAGCTGGCAGAAAGCGTTGATTTGGGGCGGGGCGTTGCTGTTGTCGCTGCCGTTCCTGATCGCCGCCTATCGCAAGCTCAAGGCGCTCTCGATGCTGTTGGCGGAGATGGGCGTGAAGCCGGAGATGGCCGGCCGCCACACGCAACGAGTGCGTCGGGTGATCGCCGAAGTGATCCCGATCCTCTCGCTGCTGGTGATTTTTCTGCTGCTGGCAGCCTTGTCGGCCAGTATTCTGCCGACCAACAAGTTGCTGGTGCTGATCGTCGTCGTCGCGGCCGCTGTAGCGGCGCTGCTCTGGCGCTGGTTCATCCGCGTGCACACGCGGATGCAGGTGGCGTTGCTCGAAACACTGGACAACCACAAGGATTCGTCCGGGCATTAACCCTGTGGCGCGTCAGACGTCTCAGCTTTCCAGCCAGACATCCCGCGCCCAGTGCCACACCGATTCCCAGGTTTCTTCGGCGATCAGCTCTTCTTCGGCCAACCACAGCACCACGGTGCCGTCTTCTTCGACCAGGTAGTAGTTGTCACCGTCCTGGCAGATCGGAATCATGCTGCGATCAACACCCGCATCCCAGGCGTTGGCAGCAACGTCCGGCAGGTAGGTGTGGGATTGCGGGTCGGTAACGGTCACCGGCTCCAGGCTGCCATAGACGACGTCGCTGACGGTCAGCAAAAACTCTCTGAAGACAAACGGAATGTCGATGAACAGCTGTTCTTCGATTTCCACCAATTGATCTTCGTCGGGCAACTCCAAGGGGACCGGTACCGGTTCGTTGGCTTCACGCAGTTGTTCGATGATTTCTTCCACGTCCGGGATCCTCTTGCTTGATGGCGCGGTTTAGTTGGGGCGGTTTATACAGTAGCTCGCTATAGATGCAACCGTGAAATAGAAAAACCCCGGCAAGGCCGGGGTTTTCGTTACAGCATGCTTAACGCAGGAGGGATCAGCCGTTCTGGCGGATACCGGCGACCAGCCAAGGCTGGTTCTCACCCTGCGGACGTTCCATGTTCCAGCTTTCGCTGAACACTTCGCCCTGGTCGAAACGCGAGGTCTTCGACACACCGGTGAAGGTCAGGGTGGCGATGGTCTTGTCGGCGCGATCATCCACGCCGTCCAGTTGAACATTGAGGTTGTCAATGTAGGTGGACTGGAAACCTTCGCCCAGATCGGCACGTTCGCGCTTGAGGAACTCGAGCAGTTGCGGGGTCACGAACTCGGCGATCTTGTCCATTTCGTTGGCGTCCCAGTGTTGCTGCAGGGACTGGAAGTGGTTGCGGGCCGCTTCAATGAAGTTCTTCTCATTGAACCAGGCCGGAGCATTGATTACCGGACGAGCGGCAACCGGTGCTGCCGAGCCGCCGAAGACCGAACCCATGGCCGTTGGCTTCTGCTCGAACACTTCACGCTGCATCGGTGCGCCAGCTGGAGCCATGTGTTCCTGCTGCTTGCGACGACGAGCGGCGATGAAGCGGAAGATCAGGAAGGCGATGACCGCCATGATCAGGATGTCGAAGATCTGCATGCCCTGGAAGCCGCCGCCCATGAACATGGAGGCCAGCAGGCCACCGGCTGCGATGCCGGCCAGAGGGCCGAGCCAGCGCGAAGCACCGCCGGCCTTGGCGGCAGCGCCAGCGGCACCGGCCGCGCCCGCAGTGGCGGCAGCACCACCTGCGGCAGAAGAAGGCGCCATTTGGCTGGTCTGGTGAGTCGGCGCAGCGCCGGAGCTCTTGCCGCCACCAAAGCGCTTGGCGTTGGCGTCGAGGCTCATCGTCAGGCCGATGCACAACGCCATGGCGATGCTAAGAAAACGTTTCATAAAGGGAATTCCCATTTGTGGATGGCACGCGCGCCATGTTGCACAGCTGAAGTGTTACTGGCTAGCGGCAGAGTGTTTCGGGCTTTTGCCTGACAGGTTGTGTTCAGCTTCAGTCAGCGCAATAAGGCCTGTTAACTTTGGTCCGTAGGACGAATGGATTAGTTCTGTAGGAAGGGTGAACCCTGTGGGAGCGAGCAGGCTCCTGGCGGCGTTCCGACGAAGGCCGCACTGCGGTTTATCAGAAACACCGCGTTATCGTTCTTCGCGAGCAGGCTCGCTCCCACAGAAAAGCAATCAGGCAGGCTTTAGATCGCTTCCAGCTTTGCGTAACCCAGCATCAGCCACTTGCTGCCTTCGCTGAAGTTCACCTGCACCCGAGCCTGAGCCCCGGCACCTTCGAAGTTCAGGATCACACCGTCGCCAAACACCGAATGCCGTACGGCCTGGCCGAGGCTGAACCCGGTATCCGGGATCTCGCTACCGCCAAACAGGCTGCTGGAGCTCTGCTGCTGGCCACCGCCGAACGGACGGCTGACGCTGTTGGACAGCCGAACTTCCTGGATCAGGCCTTTCGGCACTTCACGTACGAAACGCGACACCTTGTTGTAAGTCTCGCTGCCGTACAGGCGTCGGGTTTCTGCATAGGTCATCACCAGGTTTTGCATGGCCCGGGTAATGCCGACATAGGCCAAGCGGCGCTCTTCCTCAAGACGGCCGGGCTCTTCCAGGCTCATCTTGTGCGGGAACAGGCCTTCTTCCATGCCCACCAGGAACACGTATGGAAATTCCAGACCCTTGGCGCTGTGCAACGTCATCAGCTGAATGCTGTCTTCGTGCTCGTCGGCCTGAGTATCTCCGGCCTCCAGTGACGCGTGACCGAGGAACGCCGCCAGTGGCGTCAGGTCTTCGTCTTCTTCAGCGTTTTCGAAGTTGCGCGCGGCGCTGACCAGTTCCTCAAGGTTTTCTACCCGTGCCTGGCCTTTCTCGCCTTTTTCCGCTTCGTGATAGGCGATCAGACCGGACTGCTCGATGACGGTCTGGGTCATCAGATGCAGCGGCATTTCCATGCACTTGGCGGCGAGGTTCTCGATCAGTTCGATAAACGCCCCGAGAGCACCGGCGGCACGACCAGTCAGGCCTTTGTTAGCCACCAGCAGACGCATGGCTTCCCACATCGACACATCGCTGTGGCGCGCATGGTCGCGGATCGCTTCAACGGTTTTCTCACCGATACCACGGGCCGGAACGTTGATCACCCGCTCCAGCGCTGCATCGTTGCCGCGACCTTCCAGCAAGCGCAGGTAGGCCATGGCGTTTTTGATTTCTGCCCGTTCGAAGAAGCGCTGACCGCCATAGATGCGGTACGGAATGCGTTCACGCAGCAAAGCTTCTTCCAAAACGCGCGATTGGGCGTTGGAGCGGTACAAAATCGCGATGTCACTGCGAGCCAAGCCGGTTTTCAGCGCGCTTTCGATGGTTTCCACCACGTAGCGTGCTTCATCGTGTTCGTTGAACGCGGCGTACAAGTTGATCGCTTCGCCTTCGCCGCCATCGGTCCACAGCTCTTTGCCCATGCGTCCCGTGTTGTTGGCGATCAGGGCGTTGGCTGCTTTAAGGATGCCGGCGGTGGAGCGGTAGTTCTGCTCCAGACGAATGGTCTCGGCATCCGGAAAGTCGTCGGAATACTGATAAATGTTCTCGATTTTCGCGCCGCGCCAGCCGTAGATTGACTGATCGTCGTCGCCGACCACCATCAGGCTGTCGCCGCCCTTGGCCAGCAGTCGCAACCAGGCGTACTGCACGGCGTTGGTGTCCTGGAATTCGTCTACCAGGATGTGGCGGAAGCGTTTCTGATAATGAGCCAGCAAGCCCGGGTGATCGCGCCACAGATCGAGGGCGCGCAGCAGCAATTCAGAGAAGTCGATCACGCCAGCGCGCAGGCAGGCAGCCTCATAGGCTTCATAAATGCTGCGCATGGTTGCCAGGAACAGGTCGCCGCTGGCTTGAATGTGTTGCGGACGCAGACCTTCGTCTTTCTGCCCGTTGATGAACCATTGGGCCTGACGGGCCGGCCAGCGTTGTTCGTCCAGGCCCAGCTCGCGGATCACCCGCTTGACCAGCCGTTGCTGGTCGTCGCTATCGAGAATCTGGAAAGTCTGGCTCAGGCCGGCTTCCTGCCAGTGCGCCCGCAACAAGCGGTGCGCCAGGCCGTGGAAGGTGCCGACCCACATGCCGGCCGGGTTGATACCCATCAGCTGTTCGATGCGATGGCGCATCTCGGCAGCGGCCTTATTGGTGAAGGTCACCGACAGGATGGAGTGGGGCGAGGCGTTTTCGACCTGGATCAACCAGGCGATACGGTGCACCAGCACTCGGGTTTTACCGGAACCAGCACCGGCCAGGACCAACTGACGACCCACGGAGGCAGCTACGGCCTGGCGTTGGGCATCGTTGAGGGAGTTCAGCAGAAGGGAGAGATCATCGCGCATCGGGGCATTCTAGGGGGCGGCGTCACACCGGGCAAACCCCGCATTGTTTTAGCCGATGAAAGATAGGTGCAGGACGACCGGTCAGTCACTGGCTGCAAGCGTTGGCGGGGCTCGCTTGGCTGCTTTTACACGGGGCCAGGCAGTCGATACTTTGGTCTATTTATGACCTGGGGCAGTTTGGTCCGGGCATTTGCTTGTGTATGCTCCGTCGACGTTTCGGGCGCATGCTCACCATTATAAGAACAAGAACATTGCCTATGACCCTCAGCACCGACCTGTCGGGCCCCGTTGTGGAGCCCCGGGTTATCCGCAAACAGTACGCCATGGAAATGGCGGTCGAACGCACGCGTCTGCTTTATCAGGGTTCGTTACTACCCACGTTATTCATGTTGATCAACGGTCTGGTTTGCGCTGGCTTGCTTTGGAGTCCGCAGCGTTACTTCCTGGTCAGCGTCTGGCTGGTGTGGCTGTTGTCGCTGGTGGCGTTGCGGGTGATTCAAGTCGCGGCCTTCGATTCGGCGATACCCAACCGTCAGGCCCATCCGATCTGGCGCCGCATGTTTTTGCTGGGGTCGGCCATGACCGGCCTGACCCTGGCCGGCGCCGGCATTGCGCTGGTACCCGCCGATAACTTCATGCAACAAGCCTGGGTGTTCGGCCTGATCGGCGCCGCAGCGCTTTCGGCCAGCGTTGCCTACGCGGTCAGCCTGCCGGCGTTCCTGTCCTTTACCTTGCCGTGTCTGTTGCCGGCCATCGGCTATCTGTTCTGGGGCGGCGATGAGCAAGATCAGGGCTGGGGCTGGTTCGGCCTCATATTGCTGGGCGCGTTGAGTGTGGTCGCCTGGCAGGTCAATCGGCTCATCGATAGCGGACTGTTACGGCGTTTCCAGAACCAGGCGCTGATTGAGCACTTGCAGCAGGCGCAAAGCTGCAGCGATCAGCTCAATCAAAAGCTGGCCAAGGAAATCGACCAGCGCCGTCGCGCCGAAGACGAGCTACGTCAAATTCAGATCGAGCTGGAAAGCCGCGTCGCCCAGCGCAGCCTGGAGCTGGACGCTGCCAATCAGGCCCTGAGCAAGAGTGAAGCGCGTCTCGCCCTGGCGTTGAAGGCCAGTGAGCTCGGGTTGTGGGACTGGAACCTGCAAACCGACGAAGTCCATCACACCCAGCTTCAGGAGCTGTTCGGCCTGGAGCCGGAATTCGTGACGGCGATGCTTCGCCACCTCAAGCCGCGCCTGCACCCCGATGACTTGCCGTCGCTCAAGCGCGCGCTGGTCGAGCATTTGAAGGGCCGCAGCGAGGACTACCAGATTGAGTACCGCGTGCGCCACGGCGATGGTCATTGGGTCTGGATCGAAGACCGTGGTCGAGCGGTTGAGCGCGGCGAAAATGGCCGGGTGATCCGCATGGTCGGCACCCGTCGCGACATCAGCGTCAGCAAAGCTCTGGAAGAGCAACGGCAACTGGCCGCGACGGTGTTCGAAGCCGCCAGCGAAGGCATCGTGATTTTCGATCCGAATTACGCGTTGATCGCGGTCAATCAGGCCTTCAGCCGAGTCACTGGCTATGACATTGAAGACATGATCGGACGCAACGTGGTCGAGTTGGCATGCAGCCGCGATGCCCGTCGACACTACGGGGCGATTCATCAGGCGCTGGAGCAGTACGGCAGTTGGCAGGGCGAGCTGGTAGAAACCCGCAAGAATGGCGAGTTGTATCCGCAATGGTTGCAACTGAACGCTGTGCGCGATACTCGAGGAAATGTGAGCCATATCGTAGGCTTCTTCGCCGATCTATCGGCCCGGCGCGAATCCGAAGAACGCATGCGTTACCTGACTCATTACGACGAATTGACGGGTCTGGCTAACCGTTCACTGTTCCGCGAACGACTCAGCGAGGCCCATCAGCGGGTGCGCCAGGGCGGCCACCGCAGTCTGGCGTTGCTGCACATCAATCTGGATCGTTTCAAGCTGCTCAACGACAGCCTTGGCCATGAAATCGCCGACCAGCTCTTGCAGAAGATGGCCCGGCGGCTGGTCAATGCGTTGCCTGAAGCAGACACCATCGCTCGCTTATCCGGCGATGAGTTTGCCGTGTTGTTCAATGCCTACGGCAACCTGTCGAGCCTGGCGCGGGTGGCGACCCGACTGTCGACCAAGCTGCGTTTGCCGATCACTGTCGAGGGCCATGAACTGGTGGTTAGCGCGTCCATGGGCATCAGTATGTTGCCGGACAACGCGCGAGAAATTTCCGCGCTGGTCCATCAGTCAAATATGGCCATGCAGCACGCCAAGCACTTGGGTGGAAATAACTTCCAGTTCTACACCGACAGCCTGCAAGCCAGCACGCTGGAGCGCTTGCAGCTGGAAAATCAGCTGCGTAAGGCTATTGAAGAGAAGCAGCTGAAGGTGTTTTACCAACCGAAGCTGTGCCTCGCCACGGGTCGGTTGAATGCCGCCGAGGCGCTGGTGCGCTGGGATCACCCGACCATGGGCCGTGTGCCGCCGGGGGACTTCATCGGTCTGGCCGAGGAAACCGGGTTGATCGGCCCGATCGGTGAGTTCGTATTGCGTCAGGCCTGCTGGCAAGCCTGTGAGTGGCAGCGTCAGGGGCTTGCGCCGATTCGGGTGTCGGTCAATCTGTCGGTGCATCAATTGCGTCAGGGCAAACTGGTCAGCCTTGTGCGTCAGGTGCTGGAGGAAACCGGTCTGGCGCCGCACTACCTCGAGCTGGAACTCACCGAAAGTCAGTTGCTGGACAGCGTCGAGCACATCATCGCGACCTTCCAGCAATTGCGTGATTTGGGGGTCAAGTTGGCGATTGATGACTTTGGCACCGGGTATTCGTCCCTGAGCTACCTCAAACGCATCCCGGTGGATTACGTGAAGATCGATCAGGCGTTTATCCGGGGTCTGGGGGAGGGCGGCGAGGATGCTGCGATCACCCGGGCGATCATTGCGATGGCGCACGGCTTGTCGCTGAAAGTGGTCGCTGAGGGCGTGGAGCGGCCGGAGCAGCTTGAGTTTTTGAAAGCCGAGCATTGCGATGAAGTGCAGGGTTATTTAATCAGCCGCCCGGTCGAGGCTGATGGCCTGGCGGCGCTGTTGCGTGCGGACGCAAAACCCTTGTAGGGGCTACATGGAGCGCATGTGGCGTGAAATGGGGACATCGAGTTACGCATTGAGCAGGCAAAAAGCCGATTCATGTAGTATAACTACAAGCTTGCTACATCCCCGGCACCTGCCAATAACAAAGAGTCCAGCCCTTTGAATCTGCTGCAACACATCGCCCAGTCACGCCACCTCTTACGCAAGTCGGAGCTCAAGGTCGCCGACCACGTGCTGCTTGATCCTGCGGCGGTGATGCACAGCTCCATGGCCGACCTGGCCCACAACGTGGGCATTAGCGAACCGACCATCGTGCGGTTCTGTCGCGCCATTGGTTGCTCCGGTTTCCAGGACTTGAAGTTGAAGCTGGCACAGAGCCTGGCTGCCGGCGCGAGCTTCGGGCAGTTCGCGATTCATGAAGACGACTCGGTCGCTGACTACAGCCTGAAAATCTTCGACACCACCCTGCACACGCTGATGGAGGTTCGCGAGAAGCTCGATCCGGTGGAGTTGCAGCGTGCTGTGTCGCTCATGTCGCAGGCCCAGCGGGTCGAGTTCTATGGCTTTGGCGCTTCGGGTGCGGTGGCGGCCGATGCCCAGCACAAGTTCTTCCGTTTGTTGCTGACGGCGGCGGCGTATTCCGACCCGCACATGCAGGCGATGTCGGCGGTGACGTTGAAACCGACCGACGTGGCGATCTGTATTTCCCAGTCCGGGCGTTCCAAAGATTTGTTGATCACCGCCAATCTGGTGCGCGAAAGCGGTGCTTCGCTGATTACCTTGTGTCCGAGCCAGACACCGCTGGCCGAACTGTCGACCGTCAACCTGGCGATCGATGTGCATGAAGACACCGAGATCTATACGCCGCTGACCTCGCGGATCGCTCACCTGGTGGTGATCGACGTGTTGGCGATGGGCGTGGCCATGGCGCGCGGGCCGAGCCTGGTCAATCACCTCAAGAGCGTCAAGCGCAGCCTGCGCAGCTTGCGGCTGTCGCCTAAATCGGTAAAAGCGCTGGACGATTAAAGTCAAAAGATCGGAGCCTTCGGCAACTCCTACATGGAAATGTGTACATCTGTAGGAGCTGCCGAAGCCTGCGATCTTTGCTTTTTGGGTTCACATCACTCGGCAAGGTTCATCTCCCTGTAACCCGCCCGCCGCCAAACCGTCATCCCTCGCGCCTATCTTGAAACTCCCGTAATCGCCTTGGGAGACTCGAAATGGCCCAGCCCTACGAAGAACGCAACAGCGCCGCCAGAACCCGTCGTCAGCAGGAAGACCAGCGCCGCATGGAATTTCGCCGCGCTATCGAAGATCGCTGCGAACGTCGCCAACTGCTGGCCGAGATCGGTGATTTCCCTGAGCTGGAGCTCAACTACTGGCAGGCGGCACCGGCAACTTCCCGTCGAAACGCTCAACCAGCGCGCTGATCTGCACCCGCTCACTGCGAATAAACGCAAGGAATGCGTGCGCCACCGGTGACAGCCGTTTCGCCTTGGCTTGCACCAGGCACCAGCTGCGATACAGCGGCAGCTCTTCGACCGGCAACTCGATCAATCCGCCGGTCGCCAACTCAAGGTTCAGGGCGTGACGCGTCAACAGCGCCACGCCCAGACCCGCCACCACACATTCACGCTGTGCTTCGGCTGACGAGACTTCCTGGGTCTGGTTGAAGTGCACGCGCTTCTCTTTGAAATATTCTTCGCAAGCCAGCCGCGTCCCGGAGCCGGATTCGCGCATCAGCAGTGTGTAGGGTTCAAGATCCTGCAAACGCAGCGGGCCCATGTGGCACAGCGGATGATCCGGTGGCGCCACGGCAACGATCGGGTTGTTGAGGAATGGCAAGAACTCCAGCCCCATGTCCTGCGGCACCATGGACATGATCACCAGGTCGTCGCGGTTGTCCGACAGTCGTCGAATGACCTGCCCGCGATTGACCACCGTCAGTTGCAGGTTCACTTCCGGATGCTGGCGCTTGAACGCGGCAAACAGATGCGGCACGAAATACTTGGCGCTGGACTCCACCGCCAGTTTCAGCTGACCTTGCAGTGATCCCTGCATGTCTGAAAGCTGCATGTCGAGGTTTTCCAAACGCCCGAAAATGTCCCGGCTGGCGCGTTGAAGGGCTTCGGCTGCCTCGGTCATGTAGAGTTTTTTGCCGACGTAATCGAACAGAGGTTGCCCAATCAGCTCTTCAAGTTGACGAATCTGTAGGCTCACGGCAGGTTGTGTGAGAGACATTTCATCGGCTGCTCGGCTGTAAGACCGCAAATCGCAGACTTCATTAAAGATCTGCAATTGACGCAATGTCATACGCATCAATGACTTACGCATTTTATAGACGCTCTCACCGCAGGCTGATGAATCAACTATAAGTCTTTACTTATGCCTGACCCAATAATTATTCATTTTTGTTAATCCCTTGTGAGGGCTAGTGTGGGGCTGCGACTGAATTGAAACATTTGGTCACGCGTCGACCTGTCTGGCAGGTCGTGGGTACCACCGGCTCAAGGGAACCTCCAAGTGATAAAAAAGATCCTGATCGCCAACCGTGGTGAGATTGCCGTACGAATCGTACGTGCCTGCGCCGAGATGGGCATTCGCTCGGTCGCGATCTATTCCGACGCCGACCGCCATGCGCTGCATGTGAAGCGTGCGGACGAGGCCCACAGCATCGGTGCCGAGCCACTGGCCGGTTACCTGAATGCGCGCAAGCTGGTGAATCTGGCGGTAGAAACCGGTTGCGATGCGCTGCACCCCGGCTACGGTTTCCTTTCGGAAAACGCTGAACTGGCAGATATCTGCGCGGAGCGCGGCATCAAGTTCATCGGTCCATCGGCTGAAGTGATTCGCCGCATGGGCGACAAGACCGAAGCCCGTCGCAGTATGATCAAGGCTGGCGTACCCGTTACCCCGGGGACCGAAGGCAACGTCGCGGATATCGCGGAAGCCTTGATCGAAGGCGACCGCATCGGTTATCCGGTGATGCTCAAGGCGACTTCCGGTGGTGGTGGCCGTGGTATCCGTCGCTGCGACAGCCGGGAAGAACTTGAACAAGCATTCCCTCGTGTCATTTCCGAAGCCACCAAGGCCTTTGGTTCGGCGGAAGTGTTCCTGGAAAAATGCATCGTCAATCCAAAACACATCGAAGCGCAGATCCTCGGCGACAGCTTTGGCAACGTGGTGCACCTGTTCGAGCGTGATTGCTCGATCCAGCGTCGCAACCAGAAGCTCATCGAGATCGCCCCGAGCCCGCAACTGACCCCTGAACAGCGCGCCTACATCGGCGACCTGTCGGTGCGCGCAGCCAAGGCCGTGGGTTATGAGAACGCCGGCACCGTGGAGTTCCTGCTCGCCGAGGGCGAGGTGTACTTCATGGAGATGAATACCCGGGTGCAGGTGGAACACACCATCACCGAAGAAATCACCGGCATCGACATCGTTCGTGAGCAGATCCGCATTGCCTCCGGTCTGCCGCTTTCGGTGAAACAGGAAGACATCCAGCACCGCGGTTTCGCGCTGCAATTCCGGATCAACGCCGAAGACCCGAAAAACAACTTCCTGCCGAGCTTTGGCAAGATCACCCGTTATTACGCGCCCGGCGGTCCCGGCGTGCGCACCGACACGGCGATCTACACCGGCTACACCATTCCGCCGTTCTACGACTCCATGTGCCTGAAACTGGTGGTGTGGGCGCTGACCTGGGAAGAGGCGATGGACCGTGGCTTGCGCGCCCTCGACGACATGCGTCTGCAAGGGGTCAAGACCACCGCCGCGTACTACCAGGAAATCCTGCGTAACCCGGAATTCCGTAGCGGCCAGTTCAACACCAGCTTCGTTGAAAGCCACCCTGAACTGACCAACTACTCGATCAAGCGCAAACCCGAAGAGCTGGCCCTGGCCATCGCCGCCGCCATCGCCGCCCACGCAGGCCTGTGAGGAATAGAATAATGAGCAAGCAAATCTACGTTACCGACACAATCCTGCGCGACGCCCACCAATCGCTGCTCGCGACCCGCATGCGCACCGAAGACATGCTGCCGATCTGCGACAAGCTCGACAAAGTCGGCTACTGGTCGCTGGAAGTCTGGGGCGGCGCGACCTTCGACGCCTGCGTACGCTTCCTCAAAGAAGACCCGTGGGAGCGCCTGCGCCAACTACGCGCCGCGTTGCCTAACACTCGCCTGCAAATGCTCCTGCGTGGCCAGAACCTGTTGGGCTACCGCCACTACAGCGACGACGTGGTCAAAGCCTTCGTCGCCAAGGCCGCGGTCAATGGCATCGACGTGTTCCGCATCTTCGACGCCATGAACGACGTGCGTAACCTGCGCGTCGCCATCGAAGCGGTGAAAGCAGCTGGCAAACACGCTCAAGGCACCATCGCTTACACCACCAGCCCGGTGCACACCATCGAGGCATTCGTGGCGCAAGCCAAGCAGATGGAAGCCATGGGTTGCGACTCGGTGGCGATCAAGGACATGGCAGGCCTGCTGACTCCGTACGCCACCGGCGAACTGGTCAAGGCGCTGAAATCCGAGCAATCGCTGCCAGTGTTCATTCACTCGCACGACACCGCAGGCCTGGCCGCGATGTGCCAACTCAAGGCCATCGAGAACGGTGCCGACCACATCGATACCGCGATCTCCAGCTTCGCCTGGGGCACCAGCCATCCGGGCACCGAGTCGATGGTCGCCGCCCTTAAAGGCAGCGAGTTCGACACCGGCCTGAACCTGGAACTGCTGCAAGAGATTGGCTTGTACTTCTACGCCGTGCGCAAAAAGTACCACCAGTTCGAAAGCGAGTTCACCGCCGTCGACACCCGCGTTCAAGTCAACCAGGTACCCGGCGGGATGATTTCCAACCTGGCCAACCAGTTGAAAGAGCAGGGCGCCCTGAACCGCATGAGCGAAGTGCTGGCCGAAATCCCGCGCGTTCGTGAAGACCTCGGCTTCCCGCCGCTGGTGACCCCGACCTCGCAGATCGTCGGCACCCAGGCGTTCTTCAACGTGCTGGCCGGTGAGCGCTACAAGACCATCACCAACGAAGTGAAGCTTTACCTGCAAGGCGGCTATGGCAAAGCGCCGGGCACCGTGAACGAAAAACTGCGTCGCCAGGCCATCGGCAGCGAAGAAGTGATCGACGTGCGTCCAGCTGACCTGCTCAAGCCGGAAATGACCAAGCTGCGCGCTGAAATCGGTACGGTGGCCAAGTCTGAAGAAGACGTGCTGACCTACGCCATGTTCCCGGACATCGGTCGCAAGTTCCTCGAAGAACGCAACGCCGGCACCCTGACCCCAGAAGTGCTGTTGCCAATCCCTGAAGCCGGGAGCGTGGCCTCAGCCGGCGGCGAAGGGGTACCGACCGAGTTCGTCATCGACGTCCACGGCGAAACCTACCGCGTCGACATCACCGGTGTTGGCGTCAAGGCTGAAGGCAAGCGTCACTTCTACCTGACCATCGACGGCATGCCGGAAGAAGTGGTGTTCGAGCCGCTCAACGAATTCGTCAGCGGCGGCAGCAGCAAGCGCAAGCAAGCCACTGCACCGGGCCACGTCAGCACCACCATGCCGGGCAACATCGTCGACGTGCTGGTCAAGGAAGGCGACACCGTGAAAGCCGGCCAGGCCGTGCTGATCACCGAAGCGATGAAGATGGAAACCGAAGTCCAATCGGCCATCGCCGGCAAAGTCACCGCCATCCACGTGGCCAAGGGCGACCGGGTGAACCCGGGCGAAATCCTGATCGAGATCGAAGGCTGAGTTAACAGCCTCGATATACCGCTTTAAACCTCGGGGGGGCATGTGCTCCCCTTTTTTTTCGCCCGGGATTTGTGGGTATTAGAAACTCATTCGCCACTGACCCGTGACGCCGTGGTTTCGGCTGTCGGTGCCGATCTCGCCAGTGAGGCCGACGCCCAGGGTGTGTTTTGCTGACAATCCAAGGTCCAGCCCAGCATCGACCAGCAGACTGTCACGATCCAGCGGCGCGCCGGAAACGGTGAAGTTTTTTCCGCCCGTCACCAATCGTTGGCGGGTATCGCTGTAGATGTCCCCGTAAGTGTGTTTCCAGCCGGCACTGAACCGCGGCGTCAGTTGCATACCGTTATCCAGAGTGTTGAGCTTCGCCAGGCGCAGGCCGAATGTGCTGTTCAAGTTGTTCTGCGTTTGACCGTGTACCTTCAGTGCCGCTGCGCCACCTTTTTCCGTGTAAGTGTCGCGCTGATAGCGTTGGTAGCCCAGGCTGGCAAACGGTTCGATGCTGACGTTCGCCTGCCCCAGGTTGTAACCCAATTCCGCAAAGGCCTGCTGGGTGTTGGCATCGTAACGGCCTTCAGGGTGGTCGCTGAAACCTTTGAAGGCAACCCGGCGTTTAGTGCTGCCGTCGTGGCTGCTGTAGGTCGCACCCAGGCGCAGGGAGACTGGTCCGTTTTGACGCAGGGCATAAGCTCCCAAATGCCAGCTGTCGAGATCGCCGTCGAGTCCGCGGCTGTCCAGGCGAGTCTCGGACTTCCCGCCCAAGACCCCGATGCGCCATTCCTCATCGATGCCCCAATCCGCTCCCAGTACCAGGCCGTGGGTTGTGTGTTTCAGCGCGTCGTAATCGCGATCCAGCGTCCCACCGTGACCCAATGCTTGAAGCCAGACTCGGCCATTGTCATCACTGCCGGCGGCCCGGCGTGGTGCATTGCGCCTGGTGGAATTGCTGTAGCTACTGGCGCTGTCCAGCTGACGCATGGCCGAGAGCATGGTCGCGCTGATTGGGCTGTCACTGTTCAGGGTCGCTTTCGCAAGGTTGGCGTTCTGGCCGCCAGCCAGCTGTTCGATGGCAACAGATGCCGTCTGTTTGTCAGCGCTGAGCAGGGCTGCGACAGCAGCGTTAATGGGGCTGGATGCCTTTGGCACTGTGGCGACGGAATTGGTAGCAGGGGGTGGAGTTGCGGCTGTGACGGGCTGCTCGGTGGTGGGTGATGTTGCGGCTGTCGAAGGTTTTTCAGCGGTAGTTGTCGGTGTGGAGACTGGAACGGATGTGTCGGCACTTGCAACTGGATTCGGGGCTTCAGCGACGGTGGGTGCTTGAGGTATGTCCTTTGGCTCTTCAATGCTTTGGGCGACTTGCTTGCCGTTATCCGTGGTTGCGACACTCTCGATCGTCACATCGTTACGGACGAAGATCAGGTCGACAGTCTTTTCTTCGTATTTGACCTTGGGCGTTAAAAAGGCAAGGTTGTTGAGGACTTCCCCAAATTCCCCTTCGACTTTATTGGCAATAAGGATGTTGTTTTCGCTGATTAGCGGGTAGTCACCCTGTGCTGCAACGATGTTCAGTGTTGCGCCGCCAAGGTTGGCGGTTCCATCGACTAATATCGTTTCACTTTTGCGGCCGGCATTGACCTCGTAGGCTAGCTCGGCAGTTTTTGAGAGATCCAAGTCACCTTTAACTGTCGGTGCGCCGTGCAAACCGTCAACAGAAAGCTTTCCGTTTACCTTCAGGGAACCCGTTAAACCGTTGCCCGCAAAAGCGCCTTTTTCATGGATAACGACGTCGCCTTCGATAGTTCCCGGGTTGTTCAGGGTGCCTCCTGATTGCACGGTCGCTCCGCCGCCAATCTTTCCGTTATTGACAAGCGTTCCTTGGGTCAACGCCCCACCCTGGATATGCCCATTATTGATTAGCGTTGCTTTTGAACGTATCAAGACACCGGTATTGAAATCACCGGAACCATTCATGGTCCAAGTGCTTCGTTTGATCTCCATGCCTTCAAAACGACGACTCTCGCCTAACGTGCCACCGCTCGCGGTATCGAGTTGCAGGAAGTTGACACCGTCACCACCGTCGATCAATCCGGAAAGGACTCCGCGGCCAGACACAATGACCAGATCATCTCCGTCGCCGAATGTCCGATCAACACCATCCGCTGCTTTGCTGATGGTGCTTTTGTCGATGGCGGGATCATTGATAAATGCGTCCAGCGCCGCCATGAGCTGCTCTGGCGATTCAACCGGAGGTGCGGTGGTATCCGCGGAGATTTGCTGAGCCATCGAAAATTCAGTGCAACCCAGCGCAAGCGCAACGGCCAGCGCCAGGTGTTTTGGTCGGTATTTGTGTTGAACGGGCATCGAGTACGGCCTCTTTTGACAGGAGGCCAAACTCTAAGAGGCAGGCTATAGGTACCGATGTCAGCTGCTTCCCGCAGGATTGCGGGGGTTGTCAGAAGGTTGTGTAGAAAATTGCCAGCCTCCTGGGGAAGGCTGTTTTTACCTGTTGGGGCTGACGCTTTTTCTTACAACAAATCGAGACAAGGTCGGCTATCGCAAACTCGGAAACTCATCTGCCTTTCGCTAACTACGGCTCAAATACGCCTTCCCATAATGCCGCTCCATCCGTGCCTGAATCAGCTCCAACCCAATCGACATCACCCAATAAATCACCGCCGCTGTCGTCAGCATCTCGATGTAGCGATAGCTCGAGCGCCCATACGATTGCGCCAAAAACATAACCTCCCAAACCCCCATCACCGAGATCAGCGACGAGTCTTTGAGCATCGAGATGAATTGGTTGGTGGTTGGCGGGATGATGGTGCGCATGGCCTGGGGCAGGGTGACTCGCCAAAAGATCACGGTTTCGCGCATGCCCAGCGCCAGGGACGCTTCGCGTTGGCCGTGGGGGACGCCGAGGATGCCGGCGCGGAAGATTTCGCTCAGGTAGGCGCCGTAATTGAGCGACAGGGCAATGATGCCGGCGGCGATGGCACCGGGCACGATGCCAAGTTGTGGCAGGCCGAGGTAGATCAGCAGGATCTGGATAAGCAGCGGTGTGCCACGAAAAAACGAAGCATAGAAGCTCGCAATCCCGAAGGCCACGGCGCTTTTCGACAGCCGCGCCAGGGCGGTGATGAAGCCCAGCAGCGAGGAGGTCACGATCGAACACAGGCACAGAAACAGCGTCAGTGCCGCGCCCTGCAAAAAGCCGTTGGGCGCCAGGTGCAGGCCGATCAGGTTCGGCAGTTTGTCGAGGATGATTGAGAACTTCAGGTCGAAGCTCAGGAAGAAGCTGGCGAACAACCCGAGCATCGCTGCCCAGGTCAGGTACAGCCGCGTGCGGAAACCGAAGAACCGTTGCAGCCGCGACTCAGCCACCGGTTGCGGCGGCTGGGGAGGTTTTGGGAAAGAAGTCATTTACTGATGTCGGCGCCGATCCATTTTTGCGAAAGCTTGCTCAGGGTGCCGTCCTGTTTCAGCTGAGCGAAGACGTCACGCACTTTGGCGTCCCACTGGGCGTCGCCTTTTTCAATGGCCACCGAGTTCGGCTCCGAGTACAGCGGCTCGCCGGCGAGCTTGAAGCGTTTGTCTTCGGTGAGGCGCGGTTGTGCGGTGACAAGGTTGGTGAGGATCGCGTCCAGTCGAACACCAGCACCCAGGCCGAGGTCCTGGAACGCCACATTGTCGGTGTCATACGGTGCGATCTGCACGTCCTCGAACGGGTACTGCAATTGAGTGTCTTCGGCGCCTTCGATCACCAGGTTCTTGTTCAGGTAGCTTTCGTAGCTGGAGGCACTGGTGAGGCCGACTTTCTTGCCGCTCAGGTCCTTGGCGCTGTGGATGCTGTCGTCCTTGGCGTTGACCACGATCACGGCTGGCGAGGCGTAGTACTCGACCGGGAAGTCGAAGACTTCGGCGCGGGCCTTGCTCGGGGTCATGGAGCAGATGCAGATGTCGTAGCGCCCACTCCAGCGGCCGGCGGCGATCACGTCCCAGGACGGGGTTTCGAGGCGCAGTTTGACGCCCAGTTTGTCTGCCACGGCCTTGGCTACGTCGACGTCGAATCCATCGAGCTGGTTCTGATCATTGAGGAACGAGAAGGGTGGATAGCTTTCCATCAACACGCCCACGAGCTCTTTCTTTTTTTCGACGCGATCCAGCGTGGCGCCACCAAAGGCTTGGGTGGAGGCAGCCAGAATCGTCAGGCCCAGGGCCAGTAGCGGTTGGAATTTCACAGTCGATCCCTGATAAAAAAGAGGTTGTTATTAACCGGATGGTGCGTATTAAATAGTTATAAGGACGACTCTGGTAGTGAGTTATTTTCATAAGCTTATGAGTGAAAAGCATATGGGCGCAGCAAGCACAGTAATTCTGGATGGCGGCATGGGTCGTGAGTTGCAGCGTCGAGGCGCGCCGTTCAGACAGCCCGAGTGGTCGGCGCTGGCTTTGAGCGAAGCGCCGCAAGCGGTAGAGGCGGTGCACTCGGCTTATATCGAAAGCGGTGCGAACGTGATCACCAGCAACAGTTACGCGGTGGTGCCGTTTCACATTGGCGAAGAGCGTTTTGCAGCAGAAGGGCAGGCGCTCGCGGCGTTGGCCGGTGAGCTGGCTCGGCGCGCTGTAGAGGCTTCGGGCAAAGCGGTGCGTGTGGCCGGTTCATTGCCGCCGCTGTTTGGTTCCTATCGTCCGGACCTTTTCGACGCTGCTCGGGCGACTGAATTGTTGGCGCCGTTGGTGAAGGGGCTGGCACCGCATGTCGATCTATGGCTGGCGGAAACCCAGAGCTCGATCGTTGAAGCGCGAGCGATCCATGCCGGTCTGCCAACGGACGGCAAGCCGTTCTGGCTGTCGTTTACCCTGAAGGATGAGGACACGGACGAAGTGCCGCGCTTGCGTTCGGGTGAGCCGGTGGCTGACGCCGCAGCCGTGGCGGCTGAGCTGGGCGTCGAGACGTTGCTGTTCAATTGCAGCCAGCCGGAAGTAATCGGTGCTGCGATTGATGCCGCGCGGGAAACCTTCGAGCAGTTGGGTGTGAAGATTCACATCGGCGCTTACGCCAACGCCTTCCCGCCGCAACCGAAAGAGGCCACAGCCAACGACGGTCTGGACCCGTTGCGTGAAGACCTCGATCCGCCGGGTTATTTGCAGTGGGCGGCTGATTGGAAAGAACGCGGCGCGAGTCATTTGGGTGGTTGCTGCGGGATCGGGCCGGAGCATATTGCGGTGCTTGCCCAGAAACTGGCGTGAAGCCATTCGCGAGCAGGCTCGCTCCCACAGGATTTCGGGTTGGTCACAAGATTGTGATCAGCCCTAATCCAATGTGGGAGCGAGCCTGCTCGCGAAAGCGTCCGTCCAGGCGCCGAAGATTACCCGCGGCACTCGGCCAGGGTTTTCACCTGCCCCGAATCTGTCTGGTTCTCATCGGACAGCCAGCGCTCAAACCCCGCCCCGATCGCTGGCCATTCCGAGTCCAGAATCGAATACCACGCCGTGTCCCGATTCTGCCCCTTGACCACCATGTGCTGGCGAAACACGCCTTCAAAGCTGAACCCCAGCCGCTCGGCCGCGTATTTGGAGCGGGCGTTGCCGTTGTTGCACTTCCACTCCAGGCGTCGATAACCCAAGGCAAACGACTCTTTGGCGAGCAGATAAACCGCCTCGGTGCTTTTCGGCGAGCGCTGCATCGGCGCACCGAAAGTGACATGGCCGATCTCGATCCGGCCTTGTGAAGGAACAATCGACATCAAACTGAGGATGCCTTGCACATCGCCGCTGGCACGGTCGATCACGCTGAAGAAGTATGGGTCGCTATTGGCCGCATGATTGTTCAGCCAATCGTTGAACACGCTGCGCTCCGGGAAAGGACCGTAAGGCAAATAGTCCCAGAGTTTTGGGTCGGCCCCCGGGCCTTGCAGGGCCTTCCACAAACCGTCGGCGTGACGCGCCGGGTCGAGTTTTTCCAGGCGAATGAAACGCCCTTCAATGGTTTGGACTGATGGCGCCGGAACGCCTTTCCAGTCGGCGAGTGAAGTCGACATGCTGTTCTCCTTGAACCTTACAGGGCTTTGCGAAACTGGATAAAACCGGGGCGTTCGGCGATGCGCTCGTAGAGCTGGATCGCGGTGGCGTTGGTTTCGTGGGTCAGCCAGTGGACCTTGCAGCAACCGTCTTCTTTGGCTGTCGCGTATACGAATTCGATTAACTGTCGACCGACGCCAGTGCCGCGGGTTTCAGGCGTTACTAACAGGTCTTGCAGGTAGCAGGAGTTTTCGATGCTCCAGTTCGAACGATGGTAGATGAAGTGCACCATGCCCACCGCTTTGCCATCGGCCCAGGCCAGCGCGGCATGGGTCGGTTCGCTCGGGTCGAGCAGGCGCTGCCAGGTGCTTTGGGTGACCGCCTCAGGCAGTTCGGTGTTGTAGAAACGCAGGTAGGCCTGCCACAACGGCAACCAGGCGGCGTGGTCGTCGGCGCTGACCTGGCGGATGGCGATCTGACTCATGTTCATTCCTTAACGCATCAAGTGGGCGAGGGCCTGGTCGTGCACATCAGGGCTGGCGGCAAGCCCCTCGCGCACACCGGTGATGTCTGCAGCGTTGCGGTTCTGGCTGAGCTTGCGTTTGCCTTCCAGGCGCTGGATCGGCAAGGCAAAACCGACGATGGCCTTGAGCATCCCGTCAATGTAGTCGGCGGGGGCATCGGCGACTTTCCATGGACTGGCGCGACCCGCTTCATGACGATCAGTCAGCGCGCTGACCAGAGTGCGCAGGCGATCGGCGTCGGTGAACACTTCGGCCGTGCCGTACGCATGCACGGCGACGTAGTTCCAGGTCGGCACGACTTTGCCGTGCTCGGCTTTGCTCGGGTAAAACCCCGGGCTGACGTAAGCGTCGGCACCGGCAAAAATGACCAGAGCTTCGGCGCCGTTCTGCAGTTCCTTCCATTGCGGATTGGCCCGGGCGAAGTGGCCGTAAAGGGTGCCATTCGGGCCGTGGTCGGGGTTGAACAGCAGCGGCAGATGACTGGCTTGCAAACCTTGCTCCCCGTGGGTGACCACCATGGCAAGGCGGGTGCCGAGTATCTGCTGGTGCACTTCATGCAAATCATCTATGGCAAAGCTGCTTGGCGTGTACATGGAGATTTTCCTTGGCGAATGCCTGCATCCTAGGCAGGCTATTGGTCTGTTGTAAGAGCCATTAACGACAAATTTCATAGGTCCATTGCCATGACCAGCGAGCCACTGTCCTTGTCATTCAACCCCGCGGGTATCGAACTCGATCGACGCCAGGGTTTGAGTCGTCAGCTCTATCAAGCCTTACGGGTGCGAGTGCTCGACGGTCGGCTGGCCAGCGGTACGCGATTACCGGCCAGTCGCGATCTGGCGGCGGCGTTGTCGATTTCCCGAAACAGCGTGGTCCGTGCCTACGATCAGCTCTACGCCGAGGGCTTTATTGAAGGACGTGTGGGGGATGGGACGTATGTCGCGCAATTGCCTCAAGCAGTGTTGCCGGTGAAAAAACTATCCACAAAAGTATCCACAGGGTTGTCAACAGGGTTACCCACAGCCTTATCCACAAATTGGCTGGATTTACCTGTGGTTTCATCCAGCAAAGTTATCCACAGCGGGGCACTGGGACGCGTGGAAAAGAACCATTTGGCCTTGCCGCCCAGTGGTCCGCCCCGTGCGTTCCGGGTCGGTGTTCCTGCGTTCGACCTGTTTCCTTTCGAGGTCTGGGCCAAGCTGAATGCGGCTTTCTGGCGTAAACCGGATCTCCAGCAGTTGTGTTATGGCGATCCTGCGGGCGATGCACGATTACGCGGTCTGATTGCCGCGTACTTGCGCAGTTCCCGGGGGATGCAGTGCACGGCTGAACAAATAGTGATCACCAGTGGCGCACAGCAGGGGATTAGCCTTTGTGCACAGCTGCTGGTAGAGCCGGGCGATGGCGTGGCGATCGAGAATCCGGGGTATCGGGCGGCGGGTCATGCGTTCGCCGTGGCCGGTGCGCGATTGCATGGGGTGGCGGTGGACAGCGAGGGCATCGACTGCACCGAATTGAACGGGCTCAACGATTGTCGACTGGCCTATGTCACGCCGTCGCATCAGTACCCGACCGGGGTGGTGATGAGTCTGGCGCGGCGGCTGGAGTTGTTGGCCTGGGCCGAGCGAACCGAGGGGTGGATCGTCGAGGATGATTACGATGGCGAGTATCGTTATAGCGGCGCGCCTCTGGCCCCGCTGGCTGCGCTAGATCGTCACGGGCGGGTGCTCTACGTCGGCACGTTCGGCAAAGTGGCTTTTCCGGCATTGCGCCTGGGCTATCTGGTGCTGCCTCCGGCATTGGTAGACGCTTTCGCCCAGCGTCGCGCGGTCGATGTTCGGCATTCCGAGGTGAGCACCCAGGCCGTCATGGCCGAGTTCATGGCGGCCGGGCATTTCCAGCGGCACATCCGCCGCATGCGCCGCGCCGCGTTGAGTCGCCGCAATACACTTCTGGCCAACTGGCCCTCGGACATTCCCGGAGTTGGCAGCCTGCCGAGTGTGGCAGCTGGGCTGCACTTGACGGTGGCGGTCGACACTCAGGCCCGCGAACGCGAACTGATTGAAGCCGCCGCCAGCGTCGATGTCGAGATCAACGGCCTGAGCAGTTACTGGCTACCGGATTCGAACACTCCGGCGGATCAGCGAGCGGGGTTGGTGCTGGGTTTTGCGGCGGTGCCGGAAGCAGCCATCGAGTCAGCGCTTGTGCGTCTGCTCAGTGCCTGGCGTCGGTAAAAAGGCTGGCTGGCAACCAGCCTTTTTACTTATCACTGGGGTTCAAGTGTCAGGAACAGCGATTGGGTGGACGCACTGGTAATTCGACGTAGTACGTAGTCAATCGGTTGAAGTGTGGCCAGCTGTTGCCGAAGCTCGGTCTCCAGCGTCGCCAGGTATTTTTCAGATACTTTCAGGTGAGCTGCGGTGGGTTGAGTGGCGTTGCTCTCAAGTGTTTCGTAGTGGAAATGCGCAACCCACAGTTCCTGGTCATTGTTGCGGGTGTCGAGAATCCGGTACTCCTGAAAGTAGTCCTTGCGCCCCTTGGTTCTGATCCTGCCTTGATCGTTGCGGACGATTTTGATCTGTCGGTTCTCGTGCAACCATTGAAAGTACTCCTGCCTGGGTTTGCGCTTCTTGAGCATTTTTGTGCGGGTACTGATGCCTTCGTTGCGGAGCCTGATGGCTGCTCCACGCATTACCTGGCTCTGGCCTGATATGGGAGGAAGTTGTTTACCGGCACTTTTGATGTTGCTCATGACCCTGTCGAGGTTTGTTGCAGACTCTTCCAGTTTGAGCGCCTGTTGATCGAACAGATCCTGCACATCGGCAGGGATTCGGTTCGCACGTTCGGCATCCCGGTTGGTGCGTCTGATGAAATCGTTTACGTCCAGGTTGAGGTTCAGGGCGGCAGCGATGGTATCTGTATCATCCAGAGCGGGTCTGGCTGGTTGTGCGCTTTTGGGGGCGAGCTTGTGGAACGCCTCCTCCTCTTTCACCTGCTCGGGTATTTGGGGGGCTTCGCTTTCCACGACGCGTGGACGGGTCTTGGTGACTTTGATTTTGACCTTGGGCCGCGACGGCCCTGCGACAACAGGTTGGGGAGGTTCCTGGAGGAAAGACTCTTCGGCCTCGGGAAGCAGGTCGTCGAGCTGGGTCAGCGTCAGTGCCTGAAATTCCGAGATCAATGCTTGAAGGTGGTCGAGAGGCGATTGGCGGACCATCCCGGGGTATCGGGTTGGCAGGTCCTGGATGCGCTGATGGGTATCGGCATAGATGTCGGCCAGCCTGGACAGTTTTTTGATGCGCTCCTCGGGCGGCTCGGTAACGCTCGGCTGTTTCGTCATATCAGCGACTTCATGGCTGGCCTCGGCGGCTTCGACCACAATGCTGGCGATTGCCGCTCGAGCCTGTGGCATGGTCTCGTCAGAGGTCTCTTGAATGCACAGTTCGTAGGCCATACCGATTTCGTTGGCCTTGAAGTCCAGTCGGGTGGATTTTGGCAGGAGCATTGTGAGGGCTTGGATTCTGGTGAGCCCTGTGCGGCCTAGTACCTTGAGGCCCGCCAGAGTGGCTTTTGCCAGCTCAAGCCGTTCGATTATGGCGTTGCTCAGTACGGTTGCCTGCTGAATGACGGCCAGGTTCCCGGGCACCGGTTCAGCACTGTTGATATGGGCCTGTTCCTCCAGTGGTTGCGTGACCCGAACGTATTGATTGTTCTTCACCGTTAACCAGAGTGACAGGAACTTTTGCTGCTCGGTGGTGAGGCGCAACAACGTGTAGGTGTAATTGGTTTCACCGCCCAGCGAGCGCCATTCGCGTAGCTGTTCGAGGGCCTCTCCATAGCTTTTGATTCGCTCATCGAGTTTGTCGGTGTAAGACCTGGACGCTGTTTCGAGGTTCTCGGCGGCAGCCTTGGACATAGCGATCTGGAGGCGATCGAGTGCTTCCTGATGGGTTTTTTCCTGGCCCTTGAATGTCTCTAACTGAGTATTCAGCTCGAGTTTGCGGTTCTCCTTTGCTTGCTTCAAGGCTTTCATACGGCTTTTGGGACCACCACCACGCAGTCGCAACCGTGTATCGACATACCACTTGCCGTGCTGGTCATGAACCAGCAACGGGCCAGGACGCATGGGGTCATTTGGATTGAGGATCTGCACTTCCTCGTCGTCATCGATGCTGACCTTGAACCAGCGCTCGCCGACCTGGGCGTAGTGCGTATCGTTGAGCTGATTCAGATGGGGCGGTTTCTCATTCAGTGTGTTCAGCTCGGTGCTGTTCAGATCCGGCGCGCTGACTTTGAGCGTGTCCAGAAAGGCGTCCAGTGTCGGGCCTGAGCGACGAGGGACCGATACGCCGATTTCCAGTGAAGAGGAATGGCTTGCGGACAGTTCAAATACCAGGGGATCCATGGAAATCGTCGCAGGGACAGGCTCGGGTAATGGACGTGGTGCTGGAGGTGACGGCAGTTCCCATGCCGGTTTCTTGCGCGAATGCCCGGTCCATTCGCTATGACGCTGCTCGTAAGCGCGGTGAGTCAGCACAATAGCAAGTGTCACCAGCACATCACCCAATGAACTCCACTCGACCAGCGTGTCGCCTTGTTCATGGGCATCGAGCGCTTGCTGGATCTCGCTGATGCTTTGCCACACCCAGACGGCGGTCCCCACAGGCCCGCTCAAGAAGGTTGAGGCAACGTTGAAGATCGCCCAGGCACTGTCCTTCAAGAGTGCCCAGCGTCTTTCGCCATTGGACAGTGACTGCCGATCCGCCTGCTCCGCCATGGTGCTGGCGTTGCTGTTAAACAGTGTTGCCAGTATGTCGTCGACGATCTCTTTGGTTCCCAGGTCGATGGGCCCGGCCAGGTCCAGAGTGAGTAGCGTATCGATATCGGACTGAGTCGCCAGCCATGGCGAAGGCAGCCCCACGGGAAAGACGTATTGCGCATATTCGAAGCTCAGCGCCGGGGTCGGGAGCCAGGCCAGTACGGAGTCGCGCAGCTCGCCCGGTTGGTGCAGGGCGTAAACCAGGTTTGCCTGCGAGGCAAACTGCAATATAGGTTGCTCAAGCAGTGGCCGGTAAAGCAGGCAGGGAGCGTCTGTTTTTTTCCGCGGGCCGACGATGAACATGTTTGTGACGGTGTCACCGCCAGGCAGCAGGCGATGCCGAGGACTGAACGTGAGGGGGCGAATCACGATATCGAGATTACCTGGTCGCGGTTTTCCGAGTGCGACGTCCATTAACTCGCAGATGTAGCGATAGCCTGTTTCATCGACCCCGCCTTCCTGTTGAAGCATGCACTCCAGTGCCTTGAGCCGTAGCAGGTCGGGTAGTTGGCTGATGTAGCGCTGCTTCTGGAGCGCGACTTGTGCCGGATCATCGATCAGTTTGCTTCTGAGCAATTGTGGGTAGGTCTTGCCGACATTGACCTGAGCGGCCATGGAAATGAGGTAATCAACCGTCAGCCATTGGGGGACGGTTTCGTTGTTTTTGAAATGCAGTTCTGCCAGGTAGGGCGCGGTATTTTGCAGGGCGAAATCACCCAGGCTTTCGATATGCCGGTCATGCGGGTTGGGCAAGGTGAGCCCGCCGGCGATGAAGCTGTTGGTGACAGTGATTTGCAGGTCATCCAGCGGTAGCTGCGCGGCCCCTTCGCTGACTTTGTCCGTGACGATGGCTTCACGCATTTTGGTCTGCGCGTACGCACCGATCAGCGGAATATCGTTCAGGCCTGAGGCGTTTCGTAGTTTTCCCAGATAGGAGAGACCACGGCTGTAGTCTTGCAGATGACTGGCCGAGGCGTTTGATAACCAATCGGGTATGGCCGCTTCAACCTGCTCGATGCGGCTCTTGTCGGCGGAGCTGAAATGTCCTGCCGGGGTGACTGCCGTGCGCAAGCCAGGGGTTTTTCCGGTCCCGGCGGTCGAGACCGAGGGGATGAATGCGTTGATGGCGTCCATTTGAGAGGCGATCAGCGCCCAGGCCATGTGATCGAAAATGTTGCCTGCTGGCTCGACCAATTGCCACTTGAGTGTGCGACCTGCCAGGTCCATGTCGATCCGGGCGGGCAGCGACGCGCCCAGTTGTTCCAGAGAATCGAAGGCCTCGTAGCCGTCTTCTATCGTGTACAGCATGATCTGTTCGCGCTGTTTATAAGTAGCCTTCAGGGCAATTGCACCTCCCAACATGAGATGGGCGGTGTTGGTGGTTTCGCTGTAGTCCACGTCGATCAGGCAGGCTGTGATGCCGGGGATTTCAGTGTTTTTCAACGCCCGTTCGGTTTTGTCCGGATAGTTGTACACCGCACGGGCCACGGCGCATTGATCGGCGCTCCAGCCCTTTGCCTGTTGAACATTAAACGTGTTTCTCAGCGTCTCGCAGAGCCCATGCCAGCGGGGCTGATCGTTTACCGCCTCATTCCAGAAAGCCAGTGCGCACTGTTGAAACTCGACGGATAGCAGGGAGACGTGATCGTTCAGCAGTTGGGCAATGTCTTCGACACTGACGGCGAGATGAACGGGAGAGCTGGTAAGGGGAATTCGCATCAGGAAGTGCTCACCTTCGATGAAGTTCGCGACACCTGCGCTCCAGCTCAGACGCACCAGCGCATGGGTCAATGTCTCCACGTATGGCGAGTCGGCACTCAAGGTTCCATCCTCCATGCGCCATCCTGGAGTGACGATCAGTGTTTGGTCGGGGTCGATGTCGAGCTGCGGATAAAGCTGTTTCAGTGCTTCGCGCAGCACTTGCGAGCTGACATCGTCGAGGGTGGGGCCCTGATTGGTCTGGCTGACCAGATTACTTCTGTCCAGCAGCAGTGTTGCGTTGCTTGGGGGAGTGGGTGTGGATACTTGTGTCATGGTCATTTTCCTTTTTGACCGGAGTAGAGGGCGGCCGCCAGCACCCGATATGGGCGAAACAGCCGGTGAGGTGGCAGTCGATGGCCGCGGTTAAAAAGACCCATCGGCAGATGGGTCTGTGGTAACGGTCAGGTAGACGCGGGTGCCTGAGAGAAGAACAGCGATCGGGCCAGCAGAGGGCTGATCTCGCTGCGATAGATCTCGATCGCTTCCTGGTTGCTGGTGCTTGCCCCTATATCGACACGGCCAAGCAATCGTTGCTCGCGGGTTTTCAGGTGCGCGGCGGTAAAGGACTGGACGCCATCCTTGAGCTGGGCGTAGTGGAAGTGGGCATACCACAGCACGCGGGCGGTGGTGGCCTCACGCACTTCGTATTCCTGCAGATAATCCCGGCGCGGCCCTTTGAGCCGACGTCGCTCTCCCACACGCACAATGTCGACTTCACCTTTACTGCGTAACCACTCGACGCGTGCGGCGGTAGGCGGTTGTCGTTTGGTCATCTCAAGCCGCAGGCGATGGCCTTCGGCATAGAGCCGGGTGGTTTGTGTGGCCAGTTGTGCCAATACCGGTCGTGCGTCGTTCGTATGGTCCTGCGTGGCATTGCTTTGGATGAGCGCTGCGTTGATCGCCTTGGTGGCGTCTTCAAGGCGGGAGGCCTGCTGGTGGAACGCTTCTTCTATTTCCACCGGGATCTGCCTGGGCTGTTTTGAGTCAGCTTCGGTACGTTGGGTAAAGGACGGTAGAGTATCCAGCAGTGCTTTTCCTGCCGTTATACGTGTCCCCGGGTCAGGCAGGCGTTCTCTGGGGGCCGGTTTCTTCGTCACCCGCTCGATCCAGACCCCTGGTGTTTTTTCGTGGAAGGTGGCGATCACCTTGCCGGTCACCGGCGCGGTGACATCCACGAGGACCGGGTGGCCGGGCGTGGTTTTGCGGGTTTTGCCGATCACGGTGCCTTTGAAACGCGTCTTGATGACTCTCTTGTTTGACGCCGATGAGGGGCGTGACGGGCCGGGTGCAGGCTCCAGGAGTCGCTGCTTGCGCAACAAGTCCGCCAGATGCCCGACGGTCTGCTGATTGAACTCGCCAACGCGGACCTGCAGCCGCTCAAATTGCTCTTTGACAATCTGCTCCGGGTACGTTCCGGCGAAGCTCTGCAGGCGCTGTTCGATAGCGGCGAACTGGTCGACCAGGTTGTTCAAGGCCTCGATCCGGTCACCCGAGCTCAGCAGCTCATCACGCATCAACTCCATCGCACTATTCACCGTCAGATCGGCATCTTCGACAATCTGCACGATGGAAGCTTTGGCTGCGGACAGTTCGGGCGTTTCGCCAGGTTTGAGGCACAGCTCGCGGGCGAGGGTGACCTGAAGGGACCGGAGGTCCTGGAGGTCGAAATTGGGTAGTTTTTTTTGATACTCCAGGGACAACTGCTCGGCATTTTTGCCCAGACGCGTCAATTCCTGGAAGCGGGACTGAGCGAACTCAACCTTCTGAATAATGCCCTGGGTCAGGTCTGACATGGTTTCAAACGTGCCGGCGGGGGGAGGAGGGCCGCTGTTTTCTTTGGCATCGAGATGTTCCATGGTCAGACGCAGGGCCTCGACGAATGCCGGGTATTTCTGGTCGATCCAGGTTTGGTTGAAAAACAGTTGAGTTCCCAGCATTTCGATCATCGCGTCACGATAGTTAGGCACTTCCTCCACCAGATTGAGCGATTTGACTTTCTCGATCGTGGTTTCATATTCGTCGGTGCGTGCCTCCAGTTTTTCGAGAAATGTTTGTCGAGTGGCGTCGATTGCATCGGCGGGGGCATTTTTCATGGCGTTGTAGGCGTCGGCAATACCTTTTCTTTTGGATGCTATCTGCGCATCGAAGACGGCCAGATGAGTCTTGATGCTGGCGATTCTGGTTGCGTTCGCTTGTTGTAATGCCTTGAGCTTGCTTTTTTTGCCGCCGCCACGCAGTCGCAGCCTGATATCAATGAACCATTCACCTGTGGAGTTGTTGATCAACAGCGGTCCGTTGATGGACGGTTCCTGGCGGGTATCAATGATCTGAACGATTCCATCGTCGTTCAGGAAGACCTCGAACCATCGTTCGCCAACCGGGGCATAGCATTTGGACTGATGTTCATAGAGGTGCTTGTGCGAGCCTTCGGTACTGGCCGCCCCGAGTCCTTGCGGTTTGGGGATTTTGTACCGGTCCAGGGTTGGCCCCAGCCCTTGGCTGCTATTGAGTGCGGTTGTGGGATGAAGTGAGGTCTGGTGTTCGGCTGGCAGATAATCAGCAGCAATATCAGGCAGCTGTATGCTGGCCGGGGTCTGGGCCGGAGGGCTTTTCTCCGCGCCGACAATGATGGGTGTTTCGGTCTGCGATACGCGGTCTCGCGCGGGTTGGCGTCGGGCGGTCGCGTGGTGAGCCAGCACCATGCCCAGGGTCAGGAACAAGTCGGTCAGGGCCGACCATTGTGCCGTCGTATCCTGGTTTTCCCGGGCGTCGATGCCTTCTTGCAGGTCGTCCAGAATCTGCCAGATCCACGCAGCTGTTCCGGCGGTGCGACCGAGAAACGGCAACACGGCGCTGAATATCATCCAGGCGTGTTGTTTGAAGCTGGCCCAACGGCTTTCGGCATTGGACACCGAGTCTCGCTCACCCTTCATGACCATCGCGTTGGCGTTGGCCTTGAACAGAGTCGCCAGGCGGTCGTGTTCTATCACTCTCTGCCCGAACAACACGGGTCCGCTCATCTGCAAGGAAATGGCTGGATCGACCAGCAGTTGGGACAACGTCCAGACCGAAGGCAATTCCCCCGGGAAGACATACTGCGAATAGTTGAACCGAACGTTGTCCGGCAACCACGCCAGGGTTGATGCCCGTAGCTCTTTGGAGTGGTTGATCGCATATAGCAGGTTGGCGGCCGCGGGATACTGCGCCAACGGTTGTTCAAGCAGTGGGCGATAGAGGATGCAAGGCCCCTTGTCCATGTCCCGCGGCCCGATCACATACATGTTGGTGACTTCGTCAGGGGTTTTGCTGTCCCGCTGGCTGGGGATGAACGCCAGAGGGCGAATGACGATCTCTTGCCCCTCCACCCACCGATCGGCATTCAGCACATTCATCACCGCCACAACGTAGCGATAGCCCCGCTCGTCGATGCCGTGTTCGCCAAGGATCTTGCTTTGCAATGCTTGCAGCGGCAGCTGGATGCGCAGGTTACTGGCGTAGAGGCGTTGACGCCGCAGCGATTCCAGCGGGTCATCCAGCAGCTTGCCCTTGACCCACGCCGGGTAAGCCGTGCCAATGTCGACGGTGCTGATTGCGGTCTTAAGGTAGTCGGGTGTCATCCAGGCCGGCACCGCTGTGCCGTCTTTGTACTGAACCGACTGGTTGCCCAGCGGGAGGGCGATGAGGTTTTCGAGTGCCAGTTCGGCGAGGTCCAGGCGTGTGGTCTCGCTCATGCCGGGGGCCGTGAATGCTCCCCACACCACTTGACTGACAATAACGATCTCGACGTTCTCAAGCTTCATTTGGGCAACGTCACTGTGGCTTTTGAGCATGTGGGCTCGAAGCGCATCCAGCGCGAACGTCTTGATCGGAGCAATATCGTCGTCGAAGGATTTGCCGCTGTTTCGCAGTTGTAGCAGCGCCAGATCCAACAGGTGTCGGCTGTAGCAACCCAGATCGAATGGCGAAGCGTTGTTCAGCCATTCGGGGATCAGACGCTGCACCTTTTCGAAGTGCGAATCCTGCTCGGCCTGAGTCGTACCGGTCACCTCTGCTGTGGGACGGGAGGGGGTGGTGATCGCCGGCCTGCTGGCCCGTTTTGCATACGCCAGGCTGGCAATGACATCAGCCTGGAGAGCAATCAGTGCGGTGGCCTGATGATTAAAAAAATTCCCGGAGGGTTCGAACAGGCGCCATTGAAGCGTGGCCTCTGGGGGCAGTTTTTCAACGTAACCGGGCAGGATCTCGCCCAGTTTTTCCAGCGATTCATAGGCCAGGAAGCCCGTCGCGATGGAGTGGGTCAGAATGATCGTGCGTGTCCCGACGGTGCCGATCACGACCGTCAAATCCGTACGATTGAGGTGGCTGGATACGGTGCCATCGAGCCGGTCGAAGTCGATCAGACAGACCCGGGTCTTGTAGGTGTCGTGGGGGCCTCGCAACGTCGCATCGGGATAATTGAAGACACTGCGCGCAATGGCCAGCTGGTGCACATCCCAGCCCTCAACCTTTTCTACATTCCAGACCTGGCGCAATGACTGCGACAACGCCTGCCAACGCAGGGTCGTGCCGTGGGTGGGTTGGTCCCAGTATTCAAGTTGTTGTTCCTGGTAAGCCACCAACAGGAGGGGGGACAGTTTATTGATCAGGCGCCCGATCGCATCGATCTTGACCGGAAGGTGGATGGGTGTGATCGCCTTGGGATTAAGGCTCAGGAAGTGTTCACCGTCGAGGTAGGTCACTGACTCGCCTGAGCCGAAGTGTCGCAATAGCGCGTCCGTCAATGACTCGAATCTCAATGACCCGGGCTGGACCGCCCCGGCGATGATTTTCCAGCGCGGTGTGACGACCATCGCCATCCTGGGATCGATTTCCAATTGTGGATAAAGCTTTTTCAGGTCCTGTTGAAGAATACGGGTGGCGACTTCCCTGATCGAGGGGCCGGTGACCAGTTGGGTGAGCAGATCACTGGGGTTGCTGGATGCCGGATCGGCTTCGACAGCATTCGTTTCGGTAGAGGACATGTGCATTCCTTTCTGAGGGACTGGGACGTGCGCGCAAACGCGCCGGTCAGGTCCGGAAAGTAGCGGGGTGTTGGATCGGTCGGGTGGTACTTAAATATCGTCAGGTAAAAAAAAGACCCGCACGGGGCGGGTCTTCAATGGCGCGTAAACGATGGGTTGTTCAGGTCCCGGACTTGATCTTGGTCCAGGCCCGGGTCCGCGCCCGTTCGGCGTCACGGGGCAGCGGTTGCAGGGTGTAGAGCGTGCTCATCGCCGTTTCGGTCGGGTAAAGATTCGGGTTGTTGCGGATCGCCGGGTCGACCATTTCGGTGGCGTCCTTATTCGGGTTCGGGTAGCCGACGAAATCGCTGACCGGTGCAATCACCTGCGGCTGCAACAAGTAGTTGATGAAGGTGTAGGCGTCTTCCGGGTTCTTCGCGCCTTTTGGGATGGAGAGCATGTCGAACCAGATCGGCGCGCCTTCTTTCGGCAGACGCATGTCGACGATCACGCCGTTCTTGGCTTCCTTGGCGCGGTTGGCGGCCTGGGAGAAGCTGCCGGAATAACCGACCGCGACGCAGATGTCACCGTTGGCGATGTCGGCCATGTACTTCGAGGAATGGAAGTAGGTGACGTACGGACGAATCTTCATCAACAGCGCTTCAGCCTTTTCGTAATCCGCCGGTTTCTTGCTGTTGGGGTCCAGGCCGAGGTGTTGCAGGGCCAGTGGCAGGATCTCCGACGGCGAGTCGAGCAGGGCCACGCCGCACTGCTTGAGCTTGCTGATGTTCTCTTCCTTGAAGATCAGGTCCCAGCTGTCCACCGGTGCGTTGTCACCCAGTGCAGCCTTGATCTTGTCCGGGTTGAAACCGATCAGGATGGTCCCGTACATGTACGGCACGGCAAATTTGTTGCCCGGATCGTTGGCTTCGATCAGCTTCATCAGCTTGGGATCGAGGTGGTTCCAGTTCGGCAGTTTGCTGCGATCCAGTGGCTGGAAAACGCCGGCCTCGATTTGCTTGGCAAGGAATACGTTGGACGGCACGACCACGTCATAACCGGAGTTGCCGGTCAGCAGCTTGGCCTCCAGCGCTTCGTTGGTGTCGAAGATGTCGTAGACCAGTTTGGTCTGGGTGTTCTGGGCCTTGAAGTCTTCCAGCGCTTTGGGGGTGATGTAGTCGAACCAGTTGTAGACGCGCAACGTTCGCTCTTCAGCGTGAACGGCACCACTGAGCACTGTGGCGCACAGCACTGTGGGGAAGAGTGCTGGCGCGATAAAACGCTTGAGACTGATCATTGTTCTAATTCCTCATTGGGCGCTTTCAAAACCTTCGAGAACGTTCACGGCATTGATGCCGATTTCTTCTACCGCGTAACCGCCTTCCATCACGAACAGCGTCGGTTTGCCGAGCTTCGCGATGCGCGCGCCCATGGCGAGGTAATCCGGGCTGTCGAGCTTGAATTGGGAGATCGGATCGTCCTTGAACGTATCGACACCCAGGGATACGACGACGATGTCGGCACCGTACTTTTCGATCTCTTTGCAGGCTTGTTCCAGCGCGGCACTCCAACTGTCCCAACCGCTCCCGGCCGGCAAAGGGTAGTTGAAGTTGAAGCCTTCGCCGGCCCCTTCACCCAGCTCATCTTCATAGCCGAGGAAGAATGGGAACTCGGCTTCCGGATGACCGTGGATCGAGGTGAACAGCACGTCGCTGCGCTCGTAAAAAATCGATTGAGTGCCGTTGCCGTGGTGGTAGTCGACGTCGAGGATTGCGACCTTTTTATGGCCTTGGTCAAGGAAGGCTTGAGCGGCGATGGCGGCGTTGTTGAGGTAGCAATAACCGCCCATCAAATCGCTGGCGGCGTGGTGTCCCGGTGGACGGCACAAGGCGAAGGCACTGCGTGCGCCGCGTTGAATGACGGCTTGAGCGGTCAGCGCTACTTGCGCCGCGCTGTATGCCGCTTGCCACGTTCCGGCAGTAATCGGTGCGCCGCCGTCGAAGCTGTAATAGCCGAGTTGGCCGTGCAGGCTGGTGGGGATGATCCGGCGCAAAGTGCGGGCCGGCCAGGTGTAGGGCAGCAAGTCGCCGTCGGTACCGAATTCGGTCCAGCGTGCCCAGGCACCTTTGAAGAAGTCGAGGTAGGCGCGGCTATGGACGCGCGCGATCGGGTCGAGGCCGAAATCCTGCGGCGCTTCGACCGGACCGAGGTCGCGGTATTGCACGCGTTGCAGCACGTGGTCGGCGCGGGACGGCATCTCAAAGCAGGGCATCAGTTGCCCGTCCATCAATTCGCAACGGCCGTGGTGCAGGTGGTGATCGTCCGAGTAGATCGTCAGCATTTCTTGTTCTCCGCAGGCTGATTCGGTTGAACACAGTCTTGCGGCGCACGGTGTTTGAGAGAACGGCAGGAAAGGCCAAAAGGGGATCAATATGGCCAAAAGAATTGACCGCAATTCGCCCCTTATTGGCGCGAGCCTTGGCCGATCGTTCCCACGCTCCGCGTGGGAATGCCTCTTGGGACGCTCCGCGTCCCGGTGACGCAGAGCGTCACTGGCTGCATTCCCACGCAGAGCATGGGAACGATCAGTGGGTGGTCAGGGCCGGAACTGACTCGGCGCTACGCCGCTCCAGCGCACAAACGCATGACGGAAACTCGCTGTCTCGCTGAAACCCAATGCCTCGGCGATTTGATAGATCGGCAGTTGGTCCTCACACAGCATTTGCTTGGCCTGCTCGAACCGCAGCTCATCAAGCAATTCCTGATAGCTGCAGCCCAGATCCTTCAGGTGCCGACGTAAGGTGCGCGCCGAGCAATTCATCTGCTCGGCCAACCCCTCAAGCCCCGGCGCCGCATTCAACTGCGCGCTGAGTAGCTGGCGGATTCGCCCCAGCCACACCTGGCGACCCGTGAATTCGGTGTTCTGCTTGCGACAGCGTTCGACCATGGCCTGATGGGTGATGACGTCGGCCAGTGGCAAGGGTTGATCGAGCCAGCGTTTATCAAAGGCGAAGGCGTTGTCCCGCGCCTCGAAGTGCAGCGGGTAGTCGAAGTGCTCGGTGTAGGTCGCTTGATAGTCTGGCGCGCTATGTTCAAAGCGAGCAGCGAGCACGGGAAGTGGATGGCCGAGCAGGTCGTCGCAGATGACTTTCAACGACACCAGACAGAACTCGGCATTGAATACCGCCAGTGCCGGGCTTTCCCGGTAATCGGCGGCGACGAACCAGACGCGCTCGCCGTCGTCTTCCAGGCTCAGCTCGAAAAGTGTTCCCAACAGCGCCGGATAACGCATTGCCAACCGCAAAGCGTCACCGAAGGTGGCACTGGTTAGCAGCGCATAACCGAGCATGCCGTAGGACGAAACATGCATCCGGCGGCCCAGCTCCAGGCCGATGTCACGCTTGAGCGCGACGGCGTTGGCGCAGACCTGCATCTCCTGGTTGGTGGTAATGCGCGTGTCGGCCCGGCTCAGATCCGCCGCGCTGATGCCGCTTCCCGCCAGCAGCGCTTCGCTGGACAAGCCTTCGGCCTTGAAGGTGTTGAGCACAAGGGAGACGGCGTTGAGGGTGGTGAGGTGGGAGTGGAGCATGGGCGGCTTCCAGCCTTGGGATGGCTGAAACGCAGCAAGTTATATGCCTGATGGAGATCCTGTGGGAGCGAGCCTGCTCGCGATGGCGGTGTGTCAGTCAGCATCAATGTTGGATGGACGACCGCTATCGCGAGCAGGCTCGCTCCCACAGGGGTTTGCAGGGTGTCAGCTCAGTTCGCCGCAGAGGTCTAGTTCTACAAGACGACGTACTTCAGCGCTATCCAGCCCTGCGCCCAGCAAAGCATGTAACTTGCCGAACGCAGCCTCGCGAGTCATGCCGCCACCGGACAACACGCCGACACCACGCAAGCGACTGCCTGCCTCGTAAATATCCAGTTCGACACCACCTTCATGGCACTGCGTCACCGCGACGACAACAACACCTTTGTCCCGCGCCCGTCCCAGGCTGGTGAGAAACTCAGGGTTATCGCTCGGCCCGGTGCCGCTGCCATAGCACTCCAGCACCAGACCCTGGATGCCGCTGTCGAGCAGGCCGTCCAGTATTTCGGCGCCGATGCCGGGGAACAGCGGCAGCACAGCGACTTTCGCCAATTGCTTGGGCTGGTTATAGATCAGCGATGCCGGTATTGAAGAAGCCTTCGCACCGCCACCCTGACGCTCAAGTCGCTTGAACGGATGACGACCGAAACTGCGTACCTTTGCGCAACGGGTCGGGTCCAGCAGTTCGCCGTGGAAGTACAGATGAACGCCCGGCGCAAGGCCGTGACCCAAAGCAACCAGCGCGCCACTGAGGTTTTCCCAGGCATCGCTGTCGGTTACGTCGGCCGGCAGCATGGAACCGGTGAACACCACGCGGGCATGCAGGCCGAGCAATTGAAAACTCATCGCGGCGGCGCTGTAGGCGAGGGTGTCGGTGCCATGCAGGATCAGCACGCTGTCGCAGCCCTGGACATCGACGGCGTCGACCACCGCTTCACGCAGTTGCTGCCAGTAAGCCGGGCTCATGTTGGCGCTGTCGATCAGCGGCGACATCTCGCGAAAGCGCCACTGCGGCACGACAAGGTCAGGCTGGCTGTGCAGATACTCGCGCATCCGGGCTTCGAAACCGGACGCTGGGGCCAGGCCATTGGCGCTGGCTTGCATACCGATGGTGCCGCCGGTGTAGAGCACCATGACGTGCTGGGCGGCAGGGTAGGTCGAGGAATTCATGGAGACGCTCCGAGAACAATGACTTCCCCTGTGGGAGCGAGCCTGCTCGCGAAAGCGGCGTGTCAGTCGACATCAATGTTGAATGTCAGTCCGCTTTCACGAGCAGGCTCGCTCCCACATGGGTTTTCGCACTTTAACCGATCAGCGTTGCGCTGCGGGTACGCCTTGCGGCTCAGCTTCAGCCTTGGTGTCGGCCGCTGGCGGATTGGCTGGCCAGGCTTTCAGGTCCAGGTCCAGATCCGGGAACTTGCTCGAATCGAACACCGGCGTCTTGATCCCGGCAGCCCGCTGATCATCGTAGTCACGCAGGATGCGCATGCCGACTTTGAACAGCAGGAACAGCGCGATCAGGTTCACGAACGCCAGCAGGGTCATGGTGATGTCGGCGAAGGCGAACACCGTGCCGAGGTTCTCGATCGCACCCCAGAAGATCAACACCAAAACCAGTGCGCGGTAGCCGATCAGCGCCTTGCGGTTTTCACCGATCAGGAAGCGCAGGTTGCTCTCGCCCAGGTAGTAGTTGTAGAGGATCGAGGTGAACACGAACAACGACAGGGCTACGGAGATGAAGCTCCGGCCCCAGTCACCGACTACGGCAGCCAGCGAGTTTTGGGTCAGGGCAATGCCGTCGCCTTCGAAGCCCGGGGTGTAGAAACCCGACAGCAGGATCAGCAACGCGGTGCAGGTGCAGATCACGAAGGTGTCGAGGAATACGCTGAACGCCTGAACCACACCCTGTGCCACCGGGTGCTCGACCGAAGCCACTGCGGCCACGTTCGGCGCACTGCCCAGGCCCGCTTCGTTGGCGAACACGCCACGCTTCACGCCCATGACGATCGCGCTGCCGATCAGGCCGCCGAAGGCTTGATCCAGACCGAAAGCGCTTTTGACGATGGTCATCAACATGCCTGGAACGTGGTCGAATTGCAGCACGATCACGTAGAGGGTCACGCCGATGTACACCAGGGTTTTCACCGGCACCAGGAGGTCAGCGACCTTGGCGATGCGCTTGATACCACCGATGAACACCAGACCCAACAACACCGCCAGGGCCAAGCCTGTGTAGGTGGTGTCGAGGCCGAAAGCGTTGTTCAGCGAGTGGGTCACGGCGTGGGATTGCAGGCCATTGAAGGCGAAGCCGAAGGTGATCAGCAGCAGGAACGCCATGATCATGCCCAGCCAGCGTTTTTGCAGGCCGTGCTGGATGTAATAGGACGGGCCGCCACGGTACGTGCCGTCGGAGTCGCAGCGCTTGTAGAGCTGGCCGAGGGAGCATTCGAAGAAGCTGCTGGACATGCCGACCAACGCGGTCACCCACATCCAGAACACCGCACCCGGACCACCCAGGGTCACGGCGATACCGACACCGGCGATGTTACCCGCACCGACGCGGCCGGCGAGGCTGAGCATCAGGGCCTGGAACGAACTGAGTTGACCGGCGCTGCTTTTCAGGCTGTCGCGGAACACCGCAAACATGTGGAAGAAGTGGCGCAATTGAACGAAACGCGAGCGGATCGTGAAGTAGCTACCGAGCCCGACAATGAGCACGATCAGTACTTTCCCTGAGAGGAAGTCGTTGATGACTTCGAGCATGGATTTTTCCTCGCTGTTTTTTGTGTATGCAAATGCTGGAGGGTCAGAAACATCGCGTTACACCGGCTTGCGCGTGGCACAACAGGTGAGGCGAAGATTCGTCCCGGTTCCATATCGCGGGTTGTTATTAGTTCGGGTTTCGCATGGGTTTGGGCCTCGTTACCGACGACCGCTCACGCGAAGAGGGGCGGCACTATACCTATGAGCGTGCCGTCCGTCTGCACGGTTGTGGTGCAAGCATCGAAACGAAGCCTTTGAAACACCTGACTTTTTTGAGCCAGGCCCTTGTAGGAGTGAGCCTGCTCGCGATGCAGACACCGCGGCATTTCAGTTACACCGCGTTATCGTTCATCGCGAGCAGGCTCACTCCCACAGAAGACAGAAGTCCTTCAAAAGTTAAAAAAAAGGGCTTGGGGAATAAATCCCCAAGCCCTCAAAAGGTGAGAGGTGTCTAGTCCCTCGACCTGGTGAGCGTGGCCTTTGGTGCTCTTCGTTAAAAGAGCAAGCGCCGGTGTTGCGTTCGGTTAAGCCTTCAGAGGCACCAGACGCGGAGCAATCATGTTTTCCGGGCGCAGGATGTCGGCGAGCATTTCGTCGTCGAGCAAGCCTTCTTCGCGCACCAGTTCCAGCACGCCGCGGCCGCTTTCGAGGGCGATACGGGCGATGCGGGTGGCGTTTTCATAGCCGATGTACGGGTTCAGCGCGGTGACCAGACCGATCGAGTGCTCGACCAGTTCGCGGCAGCGCTCTTCGTTGGCGGTGATGCCGACGATGCAGTGCTCGCGCAGCATGTCCATGGCGCGTTGCAGCAGGCGGATCGAGTCGAAGATCTTGAACGCGATCAGCGGCTCCATCACGTTCAGTTGCAACTGGCCGCCTTCGGCCGCGATGGTCAGGGCCAGGTCGTTGCCGATGATCTGGAACGCCACCTGGTTAACCGCTTCCGGGATTACCGGGTTGACCTTGCCTGGCATGATTGAGCTGCCTGGCTGACGCGCCGGCAGGTTGATTTCGTTGATGCCGGTGCGTGGGCCGCTGGACAGCAGGCGCAGGTCGTTGCAGATCTTCGACAGCTTGACCGCGGTGCGCTTGAGCATGCCGGAGAACAGCACGAAGGCGCCCATGTCGGAGGTGGCTTCGATCAGGTCGGCGGCTGGAACCAGCGGTTGACCGCTGATCAGGGCCAGACGCTGAACGGCCAGGTGCTGGTAGCGCGGGTCGGCGTTGATGCCGGTACCGATCGCGGTGCCGCCCAGGTTCACTTCGGTCAGCAGTTCAGGTGCCAGTGTTTTCAGGCGTGCCAGGTCTTCGCTCAATGTGGTGGCGAAGGCACGGAATTCTTGACCCAGGGTCATCGGCACGGCGTCTTGCAGCTGGGTACGGCCCATCTTCAATACGTGGCTGAATTCCTGGCCCTTGGCAGCGAACGCCTGGATCAGGCTGTCGAGGCTGGCCAGCAGCGCGTCGTGACCCAGCAGCAGACCCAGACGGATCGCGGTCGGGTAGGCGTCGTTGGTCGACTGCGCCATGTTCACGTCGTTGTTCGGGTGCAGGTATTGGTATTCGCCCTTCTGGTGACCCATGGCCTCCAGCGCGATGTTGGCGATGACTTCGTTGGCATTCATGTTGGTTGAAGTGCCAGCGCCGCCTTGAATCATGTCCACTACGAACTCTTCGTGGAAATCGCCGCGGATCAAACGTGCACAGGCTTCGCTGATGGCAGCGTGCTTGGCTTCGCTCAGGTGACCCAGTTCGCGGTTGGCGTCAGCGGCGGCCTGTTTGACCATGGCCAGCCCGACAACCAGCTTCGGGTAATGCGAAATCGGAACGCCGGAGAGACGGAAGTTGTTCACCGCTCGCAGGGTCTGGATGCCGTAATACGCTTGAGCAGGTACTTCGAGTACGCCAAGCAGGTCTTTTTCTGTGCGGAAAGATGCAGCGGAGGACATGATAGAAATCATCTCGATATGGACCCGGTCTGTGCCGGAACACTGCAAATGCTAGGCTTGTGGAGAATTTTGGGCCAATGCTGTTAAACACTAGCCTATGCACATTCGGCATAATGCCCGTGTGACGCCGTGTCGGCGGCGAGCGTGTGACCTAAATTGGTGCGTGTCCGGGAGGACGTGATGAACCTTGAAAGTAAATGGCTTGAGGACTTTAGTGCTCTGGCCGCCACTCGCAGCTTCTCCCAGGCTGCCGAACGACGCTTCGTGACACAGCCGGCGTTCAGTCGGCGAATTCGCAGCCTTGAAGCTGCGCTGGGGCTGACCCTGGTCAATCGCTCGCGCACGCCAATTGAACTGACGGCGGCGGGGCAGCTGTTTCTGGTCACCGCGCGAACGGTGGTCGAGCAGCTCGGTGAAGTGTTGCGTCACCTTCATCACCTGGAAGGCGGGCAGGGCGAGGTGATGCAGGTCGCCGCCGCTCACTCCCTGGCGCTGGGTTTCTTCCCGCGCTGGATCGCGCAATTGCGTAATGAAGGCCTGAACATCGCGACGCGCCTGGTGGCGACCAACGTCGGTGATGCCGTGCATGCCCTGCGTGAAGGTGGTTGCGATCTGATGCTGGCGTTCTACGACCCGGACGCGGCGATGCAGATGGACCCGGAGATCTTCCCGTCGCTGCACCTTGGCGACACCGAAATGCTCCCGGTCTGCGCGGCGGACGCCGAGGGCAAGCCGCTGTTCGATCTGGAAGGCGAAGGCAGTGTGCCGCTGCTCGCCTACAGCGCCGGTGCATTTCTTGGGCGTTCGGTGAACATGCTGCTGCGCCAGCGTGCGCTGCGTTTCACCACCATTTACGAAACTGCAATGGCCGACAGCCTTAAAAGCATGGCGCTGGAAGGATTGGGCATTGCCTGGGTGCCGCGGCTCAGCGTGCGCGCCGAACTGGCTCGTGGTGAACTGGTGGTTTGCGGCGGCCCGCAATGGCATGTGCCGCTGGAGATTCGCCTGTACCGCTGCGCACTGGTGCGCAAGGCGAACGTGCGGTTGCTGTGGCGCAAGCTGGAAGGTGGGGCTGCTGCAAGCAACACCTGATGGCCTGAAAGAGCCGGGGCCTATGGCAAGACCCCGGCAGTGCGTGTTGTCTATTCCTTAGTTGTAAGCTTTCAAGTAGTCATTTATACGAGTTTTATTTTCTCCGCTGAACCTGAAGCAGCTATAGCGAAAGGGTAGCGGCGGAAACATAAATGTTTCGCACCACCATCCGTTATATAGAACTTCCCCGGCTTCGTGGCTTGCGTTAAAGGTGTGGCCCAACTCATGAGCAATGTTTTGAACTTGAATTAAAGAGGCGATGGCCGCTTTGCCTGGTTGTAGCGCGACTCCTGCAGTATCTGTAATTAACGGGCTGCCGTTGATAACACCATTAGTGATAAGGAGAACACGATCAAGCGGCGCGATGAGAAAGCCTTCAGCACGCCTCTTCGCCAGGTAGTCTGTGGATAAGTCATTCCACCGATGCATCAGCTTCTGGAGGTCTTCGGATTTGTAATTGAAATTTGAGTAGGGCGGGGAATTGCGATCAAACACAATGTTCACCTGCCGGCCGGTGAACCCCTCGAAATCCTTGATGAAGGGGAGAAAGTTTTCTGCGTAAGCGGTGTCTCTTATGTTCTGGGGGACTTCGTCATGGAAGATTGCGAATATTGTAATTGGACTTTTATTCTGAGTAATCTGGGTGGCGTAGGCGGGAATGGCAAGGTTTAAAAGTGCTGCAGTCAGCGTAATAATTAATATTTTAATAGTTGTCATGATTTGAATTCTTTATGCAAGTGCGTCGTGCCCGCCAGTTCAAGTTGGCGGGTTATTGCGTGGTTTATTTAATAGGTTTCTCGCCTGTCGGTTAACGGGCAATTGAAAAGAATTAACCACGGTTTTATATGAGATGGAAGTTTTGTGTGTTGCATGATGTTAGGTGTGTTGGAGTTGCCGGTATTATTCGATGTATTTAATTCTGGCTTATTATTCACAGAGTACCGATGCACTTTTATATCGCTCGGCCGTTTTTTGACTCTGCCGACTGACCTAAAAGTCAATAAACGGCGCTTTGGCCCCAAATGACAGATGGTCGAGCAGGGGGCTGTTTATCGGTATCTTTACGGTATACTGCGCGGCCTTCGGCCGGTTCGCCCGGCCATAATTCGTACATTCAAGCCACGCATTCCGCGTGGCTTGTTGTTTTTTGACGCGCCTGCGGGCGCCCAGAGAGAAGAGGCACGACGATGAGTGCACTGGTTGGCGTGATCATGGGCTCCAAGTCCGATTGGTCCACCCTTAGCCACACCGCCGATATGCTGGAAAAGCTCGGCATCCCTTACGAGGTAAAAGTGGTCTCTGCCCACCGCACCCCGGACCTGCTGTTCCAGTACGCCGAAGAGGCTGAGGCGCGTGGCATCGAGGTGATCATCGCCGGTGCCGGCGGCGCGGCTCACTTGCCAGGCATGTGTGCGGCCAAGACCCACCTGCCGGTGCTGGGCGTGCCGGTGCAGTCGGCGATGCTGTCGGGCGTCGATTCGCTGCTGTCTATCGTGCAGATGCCCGCGGGCATTCCGGTCGCCACCCTGGCCATCGGCAAGGCCGGCGCGATCAACGCAGCGCTGCTCTCGGCGAGCATCCTCGGCGCCAAGCACCCGCAGTTCCACGCGGTGCTGAAAAAATTCCGCGCTGAGCAGACAGACAGCGTCCTGGAAAATCCAGACCCACGCATCGCCTGAGGTTGTTAACGATGAAGATCGGTGTAATCGGTGGCGGCCAGTTGGGTCGCATGTTGGCGCTGGCGGGCACTCCGCTGGGCATGAACTTCGCTTTCCTGGACCCCGCGCCGGATGCCTGCGCAGCCGCGTTGGGCGAACATCTGCGGGCCGATTACGGCGATCAGGATCACTTGCGTCAGCTCGCCGAAGAAGTCGATCTGGTGACCTTCGAGTTCGAAAGTGTCCCGGCTGAAACCGTGGCTTTCCTGTCGCAATTCGTCCCGGTCTACCCGAGCGCCGAAGCCCTGCGCATCGCCCGTGATCGCTGGTTCGAGAAGAGCATGTTCAAGGACCTGGGGATTCCCACCCCGGCGTTCGCCGACATTCAATCGCAAGCCGATCTGGACGCTGCCGTGGCTTCCATCGGTCTGCCGGCCGTGCTGAAAACCCGCACCCTGGGTTACGACGGCAAGGGCCAGAAGGTTTTGCGCAAGCCTGAAGACGTGGTCGGCACGTTCGCCGAACTGGGCAGCGTGGCCTGCCTGTTGGAAGGCTTCGTGCCGTTTACCGGCGAAGTGTCGTTGATCGCCGTGCGCGCTCGCGATGGCGAAACCAGGTTCTATCCGCTGGTTCACAACACCCACGACAGCGGCATCCTCAAACTGTCCGTGGCCAGCACCGATCACCCGCTGCAAGCCTTGGCGGAAGACTATTCCAGCCGTGTACTCAAGCAGCTGAACTACGTTGGCGTGATGGCGTTCGAGTTCTTTGAAGTCGACGGTGGCCTTAAGGCTAACGAGATCGCTCCGCGCGTACACAACTCAGGTCACTGGACCACTGAAGGTGCCGAGTGCAGCCAGTTCGAAAACCACCTGCGGGCCGTTGCCGGTCTGCCGCTGGGTTCGACGGCCAAGGTCGGCGAGAGCGCGATGCTCAACTTCATCGGTAAAGTGCCGGAGACCGAGAAAGTCATGGCTATTGCCGATTGCCATCTGCATCACTATGGCAAGGCGTTCAAGGTCGGTCGCAAGGTCGGTCACGCCAACCTGCGCTGCGCCGACAAGGCCACGCTGGAGCAGCAGATCCTCAAGGTCGAAGCGCTCATCGCCGAATAGTTTCATGTGGCAGCGGCGGAACCATTCAGGGCCCGCCGTTCTCTCATGGCAGGATGCCAAAGTCTGACTAGGCTTTCGCACAGCCATTCAATCAGAGGGAAATGCCATGGGAATTATTGGAACCATCTTTATCGGCTTGATCGTCGGCCTGCTGGCTCGGTTCCTGAAACCGGGCGACGACAGCATGGGCTGGATCATGACCATCCTGCTCGGTATCGGCGGTTCGCTGGCGGCCACATACGGCGGCCAGGCCCTGGGCTTCTATCAGGCCGGCCAAGGCGCAGGCTTCCTTGGTGCGCTGGTTGGCGCCGTGATATTGCTGGTGATCTACGGCTTGATCAAAAAGAACTGATTCAGGCGACAAAGCCCCCTCTGCGCCGCACGCAGAGAGGGCTAGAATGCTCGGCGTTGCACTGTCCTCTCCTTTGCCGAGCACCTCCATGCGCCGTCTGATGTTCACTCTCCTTTTACTGGGTACAGGCTTTGCCCACGCCGGCGAACTGCCGGAAACCGACTGGCTCGAACTGATGCCAAAGTCGGACCAGAAAGCCCTCGAAGCCATGCCTGAAATCGACCACAACTCCCCCGAAGCCAATGGCACCTTTACCCAAAAGGGTGGCATGAAGCAGAGCAAGGGCTTGCCGGCGGTGATGTATTCGACCAAAACCGTGCCGTCGATGAACGACAAGAACATCCGCATCGGTGGTTATCCGGTGCCGCTGGAATCCGACGCCCAGGGCCGCAGCACGCTGTTCTTCCTCGTGCCGTATCCGGGCGCCTGCATCCACGTGCCGCCGCCACCGCCTAATCAATTGGTGTTGGTGCGTTATCCGAAAGGTTTGAAGCTGAATGACATCTATACACCGCTGTGGGTGACCGGCACGCTGAAGGTTGAGAAGGTCAACAATGACCTGGCTGACGCAGCGTATGCGCTGGATGCGGCGAAAGTGCGAGTGGTCAAAGAGTCGGATTTGTAGGTGTTCAAAATGTGGGAGCGAGCCTGCTCGCGAAAGCGGTGTAACAGTCAGCGATGATGTTGAATGTTATGGCCTCTTCGCGAGCAGGCTCGCTCCCACATAGGTGTTGGGGTGTTACAGGGTTTTGCTGCCGATGCTGACGCCGAGGGTATGGCTCGCACCTGGCGCGAGCGTCACCACATCATCCATCACATTCGCCGTTTCAATGCACAGCATGCGCTGCCAGCCATCGTCGGCCATGTCGCTGAACGCCGCGGCGCGTTCAATCCACGGATTCCAGATCACCGCCGAGCGTGAACCGCTGCTGGTCAGCTCGATGCGCCGTTCCCAGGCCGGATCGACAATGCTCAGCTTCGCCGGGGTATTGAGATAGATGCGATCGGTCTCGCCGGTAAAACGCAGATCGCCGGTCTGAGTGACGGTTTTCCAGTCGTCCAGGGTTTCGATGTAACTCAAGCCATCCAGCCCTTCGACATGCACTTCGCGTACATCACTGACCGCGAAATAGCTGTGCAGCGCCTGGCTGATGGTGACTTTGTCAGCGCCCTGGTTATGGCTGGTCAGGCTGATATGCAGTTGCTCATCCAGACGAATGCTCAGCTTCAAATCCACTTGATGTGGCCAGCCTGGCAAGCCGCCTTCAGGGTAAGGCAGAACAAACTCCACCTTGAGGCTTTCGCCCTCGGTTTCAATGCCACCCAATTCCCAGTCCATTGCCCTTACCAGCCCGTGGGCGGCCGGCGCTTCGTTGCTGACGCGCATGGCCTGAACGCTCTGCGGGTTGCGCGGCAGATTGCCGAACCACGGCCAGCACACCGGAACCCCGGCGCGGATGCTCTTGCCAGTCTTGAACACTGCCTCGTCGTTGAGCCAGATCAGCGGCGGTTGACCGGCCACTTGATAACTGAGGATGTGCGCGCCCTGCTGGGCAACCAGCAGTTCGGCCTGACCGTGGCGGATGCGCCAGCAGTTCAGTTCATCCAGTTTCACGGCTTCAACGTTGGGCGTGCTCATGGGGCAACTCTCGATCAGGAACAATGACTGCAATGGACCGCAGAAAGGTCGCAGTGTTTAACGAGCTCTAGGCGGAACCGAACGAGTGCGACCGCTGCCGTCGATGGCGACGAACACAAATACGGCTTCAGTCACTTTACGCCATTCGCTGGACAGCGGATCGTCACTCCAGACTTCGACCATCATCTGAATCGAGCTGCGTCCGATTTCCAGCGCCTGGGTATAGAAGGAGAGCTGAGCGCCCACCGCTACCGGCACCAGAAATGCCATGCGGTCGATCGCAACCGTCGCCACGCGACCACCTGCGACTTTACTGGCCATTGCGGTGCCGGCCAAATCCATTTGCGACACCAGCCAACCGCCGAAAATATCGCCAAAGCCGTTGGTTTCGCGGGGAAGCGCGGTAATTTGCAGGGCCAGGTCGCCTTGCGGGATTGGATCTTCTTGTTCGAGCTCTATCATGCCGGGGGTGCCTCTGACCCGTGACTCTCATTGGTACTTCAGGTGAATAGCCGTCTCAAGGAAAAACGATTCAGCCCCGAACATACTACGTTCGTCACGTTTTTCGTAAGGCGCCTAAAGGGAAACTCTGCGAAATCGGCTGACGGCTGCCAACGACGTTTTCGCACAGCAACCCCTTACAAGCAGATGCAGGATTGCGAGTATATCGATCGGTAGACTCCGAGACGACCGTCCGGTTCTCATTTCGACCGTCAAATACGCACCTCTATGTGCTTTTTCGAACAATTTGCTATCGTGCCGGACCTGCCCAAGCCTCCGCCAGCGTTGTTGGGGTTGCAGATCCGACTATAAGAGAAGCCTTGCCATGACCACCGCGCCCTCAAGCATCGCGCAGCCCACTCAATCCTCACGTCCGCTGACCCGCAGCGATTACAAGACTTTGTCGTTGTCTGCCCTGGGCGGTGCGCTGGAGTTTTACGACTTCATCATCTTCGTGTTCTTCGCCACGGTGGTCGGCAAGCTGTTCTTCCCGGCCGACATGCCCGAGTGGCTGCGCTTGATGCAGACCTTCGGGATCTTTGCCGCCGGCTACCTGGCGCGGCCACTGGGCGGCATCGTCATGGCGCACTTCGGCGACCTGCTGGGACGCAAGAAGATGTTCACCCTGAGCATTTTCATGATGGCGGTGCCGACCCTGATCATGGGCCTGCTACCGACTTACGCGCAGATCGGCATGTGGGCGCCGATCCTGTTGCTGCTGATGCGGGTGATTCAAGGCGCTGCGATTGGCGGTGAAGTGCCGGGCGCGTGGGTATTCGTTTCCGAACACGTGCCGCAGCGGCACATCGGCTACGCCTGCGGCACCCTGACCAGCGGTCTGACGGCTGGCATCCTGCTGGGCTCGCTGGTCGCCACCGCGATCAACAGCATTTACACCCCGGTCGAAGTCTCGGATTACGCCTGGCGGATTCCGTTCCTGTTGGGTGGCGTATTCGGCCTGTTCTCGGTTTACCTGCGCCGCTGGTTGCACGAGACCCCGGTATTCGCCGAGCTGCAACTGCGCAAGGCCCTGGCAGAAGAAGTGCCGTTGCGCGCCGTGTTGCGCGACCATCGCGGGGCGATCCTGATTTCCATGCTGCTGACCTGGCTGCTGTCCGCCGGCATCATCGTGGTCATCCTGATGACCCCGACCGTGCTGCAGACCGTCTACCACTTCTCGCCAACCACCGCGTTGCAGGCCAACAGCCTGGCGATCGTGTTTCTGAGCCTGGGCTGCGTCGCCTCAGGTGCACTGGCTGACCGCTTCGGCGCGGGTCGTGTCTTCGTGTTCGGCAGTGCTGCGTTGCTGATCAGTTCGTGGACCTTCTATCACAGCCTGTTCAACCACCCGGACTGGCTGTTCCCGATGTACGCCTTGACCGGTTTGCTGGTCGGCACCATCGGTGCGGTGCCGTACGTGATGGTCAAAGCCTTCCCGGCGGTGGTGCGCTTCAGCGGGCTGTCGTTCTCCTACAATTTGGCCTACGCGATCTTCGGCGGGTTGACGCCGATGATCGTGACGTTGCTGCTCAAGGAAAGCCCGATGGGGCCCGCCTATTACGTAGCGATCATTTGCGGTGTCGGGGTGCTGGTGGGGGCGTACCTCTGGAAGAAGGGCCGCTAGGCGGACTTCTTTCATCGACTGCACTGGCCTCTTCGCGAGCAGGCTCGCTCCCACATTGGTTCTGTGTTTACCGCAGATCCCCTGTGGGAGCGGCCTTGCTCGCGAAAAACGATAACGCGGTGCCCCGGCAAACAATCGAATGCTGGCCTTTCATCCAATTGTCATATTTCAGCCATAGAGTGTTCACACGGCCTGCTGATACTTGGCCCCGACTTAACACACCTATCTGCTAGGAGTAAGGCATGAAACTGAAGCGTTTGATGGCGGCAATGACTTTTGTCGCTGCTGGCGTTGCGACTGCCAACGCGGTTGCCGCTGTTGACCCTGCTATCCCGAGCTACACCAAAACCACTGGTGTGTCGGGCAACCTGTCCAGCGTCGGCTCCGATACTCTGGCCAACCTCATGACCCTGTGGGCTGAGAACTACAAAAAAGAATACCCGAACGTAAACATCCAGATTCAGGCCGCTGGCTCCGCCACTGCGCCACCTGCGCTGACTGAAGGCACCTCTAACCTGGGCCCGATGAGCCGCAAGATGAAGGACACCGAACTGGCTGCCTTCGAGCAGAAATACGGCTACAAGCCAACCGCTATCCCGGTTGCCGTGGACGCCCTGGCTGTCTTCGTCCACAAAGACAATCCGATCCAGCACCTGACCATGGAACAAGTCGACGCGATCTTCTCGTCCACTCGTCTGTGCGGCGCTAAAACCGAAGTCAAAACCTGGGGCGACCTGGGTGTGACCGGCGACCTGGCCAACAAGCCGGTTCAGCTGTTCGGTCGTAACTCGGTATCCGGCACCTACGGCTACTTCAAAGAAGAAGCCCTGTGCAAAGGTGACTACAAGCCAAACGTCAACGAACAACCAGGTTCGGCTTCGGTTGTGCAGTCGATCAGCTCCTCGCTGAACGGCATCGGTTACTCGGGCATCGGCTACAAAACCGCTAGCGTGAAAACGGTGGCTCTGTCCAAGAAGGGCAGCACTGAGTTCATCGAAGACAGCGAAGAAAACGCACTGAACGGCAAATACCCGCTGTCGCGTTTCCTCTACGTTTACGTCAACAAAGCCCCGAACAAGCCTCTGGCCCCGCTGGAAGCCGAGTTCGTGAAACTGGTTCTGTCCAAACAGGGTCAGGAAGTTGTGGTGAAAGACGGTTACATCCCACTGCCAGCCAAGGTTGCTGCAAAAGCACTGGCTGACCTGGGTCTGCAGGAAGGCGGTGCTGAAGTCGCAAAAAAGTAAAACCTTGAGTCCGGGGTAAACCCGGGCTCTGTAGGAGCTGTCGAGTGAAACGAGGCTGCGATCTTTTGATCTGGTCTATAACCGCAAGATCAAAAGATCGCAGCCTCGGTTCCCTCGACAGCTCCTACAACCCCCAATTTTTCGGTCCGCTGCCAGTTCCCACGGGCGGCGGATTTGTTGCGTCACTGCATTGTCATCTTTCTGTCATACAGGATCGCTAGGGTGTGCGAATGAATGATCTGGCCAATTCCACCATGACTACAAATCCCCCCAAGCGAATTGACTTCAATACGCCTGAGTTGCAACGCAAGCGCCGCATTCGCGCGCTCAAAGATCGCCTGACCCGCTGGTACGTCCTCGTGGGCGGCCTCGCCGTTCTCGGTGCGATCACGCTGATCTTTTTCTTCCTTGCTTACGTTGTCGCGCCTCTGTTTCAGGGGGCCGACCTGACCGCCCAGGACGCCATCACACCGGCCTGGATGCAGGACGCCGGCAAGCCGTTGATGATCTCCCTGGAAGAGCAGAACCAGGTTGCCATGCGGGTTTCCGACAAAGGCCAGGCGTTGTTCTTCGATATTGACAGTGGCGCTGAACTCAAGCGTGTCGATCTGCCGATTCCAGCTGGCACCACCGTGACCTCCATCGGTGAAGACCAGCCTGGTCATCCGCTGCTGGCGGTGGGCTTGTCCAACGGCCAGGCCCTGGTTTTCCGTCACACCTATAAAGTCAGCTATCCCGCGGGCAAGAAGACCATCTCGCCGGCCATTGAATATCCGTATGGCGAAACCCCGATTGCGCTGAACGAGGCGGGCGGTGCACTTGAGCACGTCAGTCTCAACGCCACCGACACGACCTTGATGCTGGTCGGTTCCACCGGTTCGCAACTCAATGTTTTGTCGCTGACCAGCGAAGAAAACATGATGACCGGTGAAGTCACCAACGAGCAGAAGCGCATCGATCTGCCACAGATGACCGAGCCGGTGAAGAACATCTTCATCGACCCGCGTCAGCAATGGCTGTATGTGATCAACGGTCGGGCTCAGGCCGACGTGTTCAGCCTGCGCGACAAAAGTCTCAACGGTCGCTACAAACTGCTGGATGACGGCGAAGCGCAGATCACTGCCAGTACTCAATTGGTGGGTGGCATCTCGCTGATCCTCGGCGATTCCAAGGGTGGCTTGGCCCAGTGGTTCATGGCCCGCGACCACGATGGCGAACTGCGTCTGAAGCAGATTCGTACTTTCCAGATGGGCACTGCGCCGATCGTTGAAATCACCGCTGAAGAACGTCGCAAAGGTTTCATTGCCCTCGATGCGTCCGGCAAGCTTGGCGTGTTCCACAGCACGGCTCACCGCACCTTGCTGGTGGATCAAGTGGTCGATGGCCAAGGCATCTTTGGTCTGTCGCCACGGGCCAACCGCGTGATCGTGGAAGCCGGCGGCAAGATTCAACCGCTGTTGCTCGACAACCCACACCCGGAAGTGTCGTGGAGCGCGTTGTGGAGCAAGGTCTGGTACGAAAACTACGACGAGCCTAAATACGTCTGGCAATCGACCGCCGCCAACACCGATTTCGAACCCAAGATGAGCCTGGCGCCACTGACCTTCGGTACGCTCAAGGCCGCGTTCTACGCCATGCTGCTGGCCGCGCCACTGGCCGTCGCCGCTGCGATCTACACCGCGTACTTCATGGCTCCGAGCCTGCGCCGCAAGGTAAAACCGGTAATCGAGCTGATGGAAGCAATGCCGACGGTGATCCTCGGCTTCTTCGCCGGCCTGTTCCTCGCACCCTATGTAGAAGGACATTTGCCGGGCATCTTCAGCCTGCTGATGCTCTTGCCGATCGGCATTCTGGTGGCGGGTTTCGTTTTCAGCCGCCTGCCTGAGTCGATTCGCCTGAAAGTGCCGGACGGCTGGGAAAGCGCGATCCTGATTCCGGTGATCCTGTTCGTGGGCTGGCTCTCGCTGTACATGAGCCCGTACATGGAAACCTGGTTCTTCGGCGGCGACATGCGCATGTGGATCTCCCACGACCTGGGCATTACCTACGACCAACGCAACGCTCTGGTGGTCGGTCTGGCCATGGGCTTCGCAGTGATCCCGAACATCTACTCCATTGCCGAAGACGCCGTGTTCAGCGTGCCTCGCGGTTTGACCCTCGGTTCCCTGGCCCTCGGTGCCACGCCATGGCAGACCATGACCCGCGTGGTGATCCTCACCGCCAGCCCGGGGATTTTCTCGGCGCTGATGATCGGCATGGGTCGTGCAGTCGGTGAAACCATGATCGTGCTGATGGCCACGGGTAACACCCCGGTCATGGAAATGAACCTGTTCGAAGGCCTGCGTACTTTGGCGGCCAACGTGGCGGTGGAAATGCCCGAATCGGAAGTCGGCGGCAGCCACTACCGCGTGCTGTTCCTCTCGGCGCTGGTGCTGCTGCTGTTCACCTTCGTCATGAACACCCTCGCGGAACTGATTCGTCAGCGTCTGCGCAAGAAATACTCGTCGCTTTAAGAAAGGTAGAAGTCTGTGAAACAGAACTCCCTGAATGGATGGTTCAAGAGCGGCGCCCCCGGCGTCTGGATCAGCGGTGGCGCGGTGTCCATCGCCGTCATCATGACCATTGGCTTGCTGGCAGTGATTGCCGTGCGCGGTCTGGGCCATTTCTGGCCGGCGGACCTGGTGCACGCCAGTTACGACGTGCCGGGTCAGGCCAATCACCTCGTCATCGGCGAAGTGGTGCAGAAAGAAGAAGTGCCGCGCGAGCGCCTTAAAAGTGCTGGCCTGCCGGTGCCCGATCAGGGCCCGGAGTTCATGACCCGCGAGCTGATCAAGGTCGGCAACCGTGACCTGAACGGCAACGACTTCACGTGGATCGTCGGCGAGTGGCTGACCAATCAGAAAACTCCACCCGAGTTGATGACCATCGAGCGTCGTGAGTGGGGCAACTTCTACGGCTACCTGGTCAACGTCAAACAGGACGGCAAGGTCATTGCTGAAGGCGAAGCCGCCTGGCTTGAGTTGCAGGCCCGTGTCGATCGCGTCAACAAACTCGCCGCGCAGCTCAAGAGCCTGGAAAAAACCGACATTGGCGCGATCAACTCCGGCCTCGAGCGCGTCCGTCTGCACGGTCGCAAGCTGGAACTGGCCGGGACGATGGACGCTACCGCGCAAGCGGACATGGAGTCCGAGCGCGCCGAACTGAACGCTCGTTATCAGGACATCGAAGCACGCCTGAACGACCTGCACGCCCAGTTCAACCGCGACAGCCTCACGGCCCGCGATGCCAACGGCAAAGAGATCGAAATCGGCATCGGCAAAGTGGTTCATGCCTACCAGCCGAACGCCATGGGTACCTTCACCAAGATCGGTTTCTACTTCAGCAAGGTCTGGGAATTCCTGAGTGACGACCCGCGTGAAGCGAACACCGAAGGCGGGATCTTCCCGGCGATTTTCGGCACCGTGATGATGACGTTGATCATGGCGATGATCGTGACCCCGTTTGGCGTACTGGCAGCGGTTTACCTGCGTGAATATGCGAAACAGAACACCATGACGCGCTTGATCCGCATCGCGGTGAACAACCTGGCGGGCGTTCCGGCCATCGTTTACGGCGTGTTCGGTCTGGGCTTCTTCGTCTATGTATTGGGCGGTTCGGTTGACCGGTTGTTCTTCCCTGAAGCCTTGCCGGCGCCGACCTTCGGCACGCCGGGTCTGCTCTGGGCATCCCTGACCCTGGCGCTGCTGGCGGTGCCGGTGGTGATCGTGGCTACGGAAGAAGGCTTGGCGCGGATTCCTCGCACCGTGCGTGAAGGCTCGTTGGCCCTCGGCGCAACCAAGGCTGAAACCTTGTGGAAGATCGTGCTGCCGATGGCCAGCCCGGCGATGATGACCGGCATGATCCTCGCCGTGGCTCGCGCCGCCGGTGAAGTGGCGCCGCTGATGCTGGTGGGTGTGGTGAAACTGGCGCCGTCGCTGCCACTGGACGGCAACTACCCGTACCTTCACCTGGACCAGAAGATCATGCACTTGGGCTTCCACATCTATGACGTCGGCTTCCAGAGCCCGAACGTCGAGGCCGCACGGCCGCTGGTGTACGCCACGGCACTGTTGCTGGTGTTGGTGATTGCCACGTTGAACCTGTCGGCGGTGTACATCCGGAACCACCTGCGCGAAAAATACAAAGCGCTGGATAGCTGATTTTTATGTGGGAGCCAGCCTGCTGGCGATGGCATCACCGCGGTTTACAGATTGACCGCGTTGCCTGAATCGCCAGCAGGCTGGCTCCCACAAAAACCGAACCGAATTTGTTAGCACAGGGAGCCTCCCATGCAGCACGAAACACATACCCACGGCATCAACATGTCTGCCCTGGGCCGCGACAAACAGAGCTTGAGCCTTGAGCAGGAAACCGTCGCGATTGAAGTGCCGGGCCTGAGCCTGTTCTATGGCGACAAACAAGCGTTGTACGACGTCAGCATGAACATCCCGAAACAGCGCGTGACCGCCTTCATCGGCCCGTCCGGCTGCGGCAAGTCCACGCTGCTGCGCACCTTCAACCGCATGAACGACCTGGTCGACGGCTGCCGCGTAGAAGGCGAAATCAACCTCTACGGCAACAACATCTACCGCAAGGGCGAAGATGTGGCCGAGCTGCGTCGCCGGGTCGGCATGGTGTTCCAGAAGCCGAACCCGTTCCCGAAAACCATTTACGAGAACGTGGTTTACGGCCTGCGCATTCAAGGCATCAACAAGAAGCGCATCCTCGACGAAGCCGTCGAGTGGGCGTTGAAAGGCGCGGCGCTGTGGGACGAAGTCAAAGACCGTCTGCACGAGTCGGCACTTGGCCTGTCCGGTGGTCAGCAGCAACGTCTGGTGATCGCTCGCACCATTGCCGTGGAACCTGAAGTGCTGCTGCTCGACGAACCGTGCTCGGCACTCGACCCGATCTCCACGCTGAAAGTCGAAGAGCTGATCTACGAACTGAAATCCAAGTTCACCATCGTTATCGTGACCCACAACATGCAACAGGCCGCGCGGGTTTCCGACTACACGGCGTTCATGTACATGGGCAAACTGGTGGAATTCGGCGACACCGACACCCTGTTCACCAATCCGGCGAAGAAGCAGACCGAAGACTACATCACTGGTCGCTACGGCTAGGAAGCTGTTGTTGCTCACTGAACTGACGCTGCGGTCCACCGCACCTTACCGGACGCTCCAAGGACGCCAACATGATTAGTAAAGAAGGCCTTACCCATCACATCTCCGCGCAGTTCAACGCTGAGCTCGAGGAAGTGCGCAGCCACCTCCTGGCCATGGGCGGGCTGGTGGAAAAGCAGGTCAACGACGCGGTGACCGCGCTGATCGAGGCCGATTCTGGCCTGGCTCAGCAGGTTCGCGAGATCGACGACCAGATCAACCAGATGGAACGCAACATCGACGAAGAATGCCTGCGCATTCTGGCCCGTCGACAGCCGGCGGCGTCCGACCTGCGGCTGATCATCAGCATTTCCAAGTCGGTGATCGACCTCGAGCGCATTGGTGACGAAGCGACCAAAATCGCCCGTCGCGCCATCCAGTTGTGCGAAGAAGGCGAAGCCCCGCGGGGTTACGTCGAGGTTCGCCACATCGGCGATCAGGTCCGCAACATGGTGCGTGACGCGCTGGACGCCTTTGCCCGATTCGACGCCGACCTGGCGTTGTCGGTGGCCCAGTACGACAAGATCATCGACCGTGAATACAAGACCGCCCTGCGTGAACTTGCCACCTACATGATGGAAGACCCGCGCTCTATCTCGCGGGTCTTGAGCATCATTTGGGTGCTGCGCTCGCTGGAACGGATCGGCGACCACGCACGCAATATCTCGGAGCTGGTGATTTACCTGGTGCGCGGCACCGACGTGCGGCACCTGGGCCTCAAGCGCATGAAAGAAGAAGTTGAAGGCACAAGTGGCGAAACCGCTAATGTTCCGGGCAAAGCTGACGATAAGTAAGATTGCCTGAGAAAAGCGCCCGGCCTTTTGGCCGGGCGTTTTTGTTTGTGGTTGATGAATTCGAAAGCAGCACCCGCGAACGAAATGTCCCGGCGTGACTGAAGGTTTTTGGCAATGTGCCATCAGCAAAGCGGTATGCTTGCCGGGATTTTTTAAAGGGGTGATGGATGAGTAAGGTCAGTGTGTTGGTCGTGGACGACGCGTCGTTCATTCGTGACCTGGTGAAGAAGTGCTTGCGCAACTACTTCCCGGGGATCCGGATCGAAGACGCGGTCAACGGCAAGAAGGCTCAGTCCTTGCTGGCACGGGAAGCGTTCGACCTGGTCCTGTGCGACTGGGAAATGCCGGAAATGTCCGGGCTGGAGCTGCTGACCTGGTGCCGCGAGCAGGACAACCTCAAGACCATGCCGTTCGTGATGGTGACCAGTCGTGGCGATAAAGAGAACGTCGTCCAGGCGATCCAGGCCGGGGTTTCGGGTTACGTCAGCAAGCCGTTCACCAACGAGCAACTGCTGACCAAGGTCAAGCAGGCCCTGAACAAGGTCGGCAAGCTCGACACCTTGATGAACAGCGCGCCGACCAAAATGAACTCGGCGTTCGGCAACGATTCCCTGAGCGCATTGACGGGCGGTAAGGCTGGCGTGGTCGCACCCGCCGCGGCGCCGGTCAACCCGTTCGCCAAACCTGCCGCCGCCGCGCCAGCCCCGGCGGCCGCTCCGTCTCGCGGTCTGCTCAACAGCCCGCCGATCAAGCCTCCAGCGTCCTCCGCAGCGCCAACGGGCGGTCGTGGCCAGGGCCAATTGCGCCTGCCGAACGGCATTCAGCAATGTGTGATCAAGGCCTTGAGTCTCAAGGAAGCCTTGCTGGTGGTGAAACGCACCGACACCCTGCCGCAAGTACTCGACAGCGCCGTGCTCGACCTGGAGCAGGGCGATAACGCCGAGACCGCCCGTCTGAACGGCTACCTGCACGCCATCGTCGCCCACGAGCAGAAACCCGACAGCGAGTGGCTGCAACTGACCTTCCGCTTCGTCGATCAGGATGCGCAGAAGCTCGACTACATCTCGCGATTGATCGCACGTGGTACGGCGCAGAAGCATTTCGTACCGGGCGCGTAATCTGTACCGCTGATCGGCTGATCGTTCCCACGCTCTGCGTGGGAATGCCTCCCCGGACGCTCCGCGTCCGCTTCGGTGGGACGCGGAGCGTCCCTAGCTGCATTCCCACGCGGAGCGTGGGAACGATCATTTGAAACATCTGCCGACTACCCGGGTCCATTGCAGCTGCTAGGCTCCTACCCAGGCCTTACTCGACAGAATCTTGCCCATGCTCGCGCGCCTGCTGTTTTTCTGCGGTCTTTTCATGGCATCCACCTCGGCGATGGCCATGACGATCTACAAGTCCACCGACGCCAATGGCGTGGTCTCCTACAGCGACCGCCCCACGACGGGCTCCAAGGTGTTCGTTTTTCGTGATCGCATGGTCGAGAATCTTGAGCGTCAGGTGTACCTCGTTATCACGAAGAAGAAGGGCGTGGACAGCGTTTACGTGCGCAATGACCTGTATGCGCCGGTAGAAATCGAGTTGAGCTTCGGTGGGCTGAAGAACGTCAGTGGTGCGCCGAGCCGGCCGATTCACCGGGTGATGCCGGCACGCAGCAGTATTCGTCTGGCGCTGCTCACCGCCACGCAGTCCGAAAGGCCGCTCGCGTATACCCCAAAATTTGAATACTCCCTGGGCGACCCCTCAGGGGCCGCCATGGCCTATCGATACCCGTTGCCCTGGCGCGGTGGACCGTTTCGGCTGAGTCAGGGCGCCAACGGTCAATACAGCCACTTTGGTCCAAAGAACCGCTACGCCATGGACATCGCCATGCCCGAAGGCACGCCGATCATCGCGGCGCGAGGCGGTGTGGTGGTGAAAACCGAGAATGCCCAGACCGGGCGCGGCACCGATCCGTCGGGTAATTTCGTGCGGGTGCTGCACGATGACGGGACGATGGGCGTGTACCTGCACCTCAAACAAGGTTCGGTGAGCGTTCGCGAGGGGCAACGGGTGTCGGTGGGGAGTCCGCTGGCCTTGTCAGGCAATACCGGCAACAGCAGCGGGCCGCACCTGCATTTCGTGGTGCAGCGCAATACCGGGTTGGGGCTGGTGTCGATTCCGTACCAGTTCAATCAACCGGTGGGCAACTTGCCCAACTTTGCGTTGGGCAAACAATAAGGCCATAAAGCAAAAGATCGCAGCCTGCGGCAGCTCCTACAGGAGTACGCGTTCGGCGTAGGAGCTGCCGAAGGCTGCGTTCATTTGGGGTCAATGCGGTTCACCGCATTGCACTCAATCGAGCATCAACACCTTGGCCAGAATGATCTTCGGCCCTTTCATCTTCTTGATGATGATCCGCAAGCCTTCGACTTCCAGCACTTCTTCCTCTTCCGGTACCCGTTTCAGGGTTTCGTAGACCAGCCCGGCGAGGGTTTCGGCTTCGATGTGGTCCAGATCGATGCCCAGCAGGCGCTCGACCTTGAACAATGGCGTGTCGCCGCGCACCAGCAGCTTGCCCGGTTGGTACGCGAGGATCCCGCGCTCAGCCTTGCGGTGTTCGTCCTGAATGTCGCCGACCAGTACTTCCAACACATCTTCCATGGTCAGGTAGCCGATGATGTTGCCATCGGCTTCTTCGACCAGGGCGAAGTGCGAGCCGCCTTTGCGGAACTGTTCCAGCAACTGCGACAGCGGCATATGGCGCGAAACCCGCTCCAGCGGCCGGGTCAGCTCGGCGAGGTTGAACGACTCCGGAATGTGGTCCAGGGCTGCCAGTTCCAGCAGCAGATCCTTGATGTGCAGCAGGCCGACGAACTCCTGACGATCGCTGTCGTACACCGGATAACGGCTGAATTTGTGGCGACGGAACATCGCCAGGATTTCTTTCAGCGGCGCGTTGAACTCCAGGGTCACCAGGTCTTCCCGGGAATTGGCCCAGTCGACCACTTCCAGCTCGCCCATTTCCACCGCCGAGGCCAAAACACGCATGCCTTGGTCGCTCGGGTCCTGGCCACGGCTGGAGTGCAGGATCAGTTTCAGTTCTTCACGGCTGTAATGGTGCTCGTGATGCGGGCCGGGTTCACCTTGGCCAGCAATACGCAAGATCGTGTTGGCGCTGGCGTTGAGCAGGTAAATCGCCGGGTACATGGCCCAGTAGAACAGGTACAGCGGCACGGCGGTCCACAGCGACAGCAATTCGGGTTTGCGAATGGCCCAGGATTTCGGGGCCAGCTCACCGACCACGATGTGTAGGTACGAGATGACGAAGAACGCGGCGAAGAACGATACGCCTTTGACCACTTCGGCCGACTGCACGCCAACGGTCTCAAGCAAAGGCTCGAGGATGTGCGCGAACGCCGGTTCACCAACCCAGCCGAGGCCGAGGGAGGCGAGGGTGATACCCAATTGGCAGGCCGACAGGTAAGCATCGAGCTGACTGTGAACGGTGCGCAGGATGTGTCCGCGCCAGCCGTTTTTTTCAGCGATGGATTCGACCCGGGTCGAGCGCAATTTGACCATGGCAAATTCCGCCGCAACGAAAAAGCCGTTGAGCAAAACCAGGATCAGAGCAAAAAGAATCATGCCGAAATCGGCGAAGAGTGTCGCGAGGGTCAAGCCAGGGGATGGGTCCATGATGGAGTTTTGCGGGTTCCGTGTATTCAAAAAAGGGGGAAATGCGGTGCCTGAAGGACAGGCACAAGTCAGCCAATGTAGCGGCTGACCGGTTGCTTGCCTAGTGGCGCGTGCCGGCCGGTATCAGTCGGTGGCGCTGATGACCCGGGATTTGGTGACCTGGGCCGGCGCAAAATGGCAGGTAAAGGTGCTGCCGTGGCCCGGCACACTGCTGATTTCCATCCGTGCGCGGTGGCGCAGCAGCACGTGTTTGACGATCGCCAGGCCGAGCCCTGTGCCGCCGGTGTTGGAGTTGCGGCTGGAATCGACGCGGTAGAAGCGTTCGGTCAAGCGCGGCAGGTGTTTGCTGTCGATGCCGATGCCCGAGTCCTGCACGCTCAGGTGGGCGCCTTGCTCATCGCCCCACCAGCGAATGCGGATATTGCCTTCCGCCGGGGTGTATTTCACCGCGTTGAACACCAGATTGGAAAACGCGCTGCGCAATTCGGCCTCGCTGCCCTTGAGCAGAATCGTCGGGTCGGCTTCCAGGGTGATCTTCTGATTGCGCTGGGCGGACAGTTGCTGAGCGTCGCTCTTGATCGATTGCAGCAAGCCGTCGATGGCCACCGGCTGGTTGTCCGACGGGTAATCGGTGGCTTCCAGTTTGGCCAACAGCAGCAAGTCGTTGAGCAACGTCTGCATGCGTCCGCCTTGCTGCTGCATCTGCTGCAGGGCACGGGACCAGCGCGGGTTCACGTCCTCGACATTGTCGAGCAAGGTTTCCAGATAACCGCAGATCACCGTCAACGGCGTGCGCAGTTCATGGGAGACGTTGGCGATGAAGTCTTTGCGCATCTGTTCCAGTTGATGGATACGCGTCACGTCGCGCACCAGCATCAAGTGTTCGTTGTTGCCGTAGCGGGTGATGTACAGCTGAATGCGCAGACGGTCGTTGATCGGTGAAGGGATTTCCAGCGGCTCGGCGTAACTGTCCTGCTCGAAGTATTCCTTGAAGCGCGGATGGCGGACTAGGTTGGTGACCGGTTGGCCGCTGTCTTGCGGGGTCTTGAGGCCGAGCAGGGTTTCGGCGGCTCGGTTCCACCATTCGAGGTTGCCGTCGCTGTCGAGCATGATCACCGCGTCTTTCAGCGCAGCGGTAGACTCCTGGACCCGGTCGATCACCGCTTGCAGGCGCCCGCGCACTCGTTGGTCGCGGCGTTGCAGGTGGTAGATGCTGTCGAACACTTCGCCCCACAGGCCATAGCCATCGGGCGGTGCCTCATCGGATTTGTGCAGGCGCAGCCATTCGTGCAGACGCAGCAGTTGCTTGAGGGTCCAGGCCAGGTAAAGGCCCAGGCCCGCGGCGAGGCTCCAGCCGTAGTAGCCGGTAATCAGGCCGATCACCAGGCAACCGGTCACCAGCAAAAGCATGTGGCGGATCAGGGTGCCATGCCAGTTTTGGTTCACTTGAACGCGCGTCCTTGTCAGCTTGTCGGGCGGGGAAACTCCGGATCAGGCTTTGGTAGAAAACCGGTAGCCGGTGCCGCGCACGGTTTGTACCAGATTTTCGTAAGCATCGCCGAGGGCTTTGCGCAGGCGGCGGATGTGCACGTCGACGGTGCGCTCTTCGACATAAACGTTGCCACCCCAGACCTGATCCAGCAACTGGCCGCGGGTGTAGGCACGTTCCTGGTGGGTCATGAAGAATTGCAGCAGGCGGTATTCGGTCGGGCCCATCTCGGCGGGTTTGCCGTCGATGGTCACACGGTGGCTGATCGGGTCCAGCAGCAGGCCGCCGACTTCGATCGGCGTCTCACCATCGGTCGGACCGGCACGGCGCAGCACGGCCTTCAGGCGCGCAACCAGCTCACGTGGGGAAAACGGTTTGGTGATGTAGTCATCGGCGCCGACTTCCAGGCCCTGGATCTTGTTGTCCTCTTCGCCCTTGGCGGTGAGCATGATGATCGGGATGTCCCCGGTCAGCTCATCGCGCTTGAGGCGTCGGGCCAGCTCGATGCCGGACGTGCCGGGCAGCATCCAGTCGAGCAGGATCAGGTCCGGCTTGCGGTCGACGATGATGGCGTGGGCCTGTTGCGAGTTCTCAGCCTCCATGCAGTCATAGCCGGCCATTTCCAACGCCACGGCGATCATTTCGCGAATGGGCGCTTCGTCGTCGACGATCAGAATGCTCCTGCCAACCATGCCTTTAATCCTCTTGTCATTTAACTGTCTTGCGCCGCATTAGATAACGGAATTATTGCAGTCGTGTGACAGTATTTTAGTCGCTCGGCGGTTGTCATGATCCTGAACTAAGCTCTAAGTCCGAATCCTGACAACCACAAAGGAAGGTTTCCATGAAGCAATACTCGCATTCGTTCAAAGCCCTGCTGTTGGCCGCTGCCTTGGCGTTACCGACAATGGCCTTTGCTGCCGAGCCCGTCATGATGAAAGGCGGTGTGATGGCTGACCATAAGGGCATGACCCTGTACACGTTCGACAAGGACACTGGCGGCAAGTCGGTGTGCACCGGTCAGTGCGCAGAAAACTGGCCGCCGTTCAAGGCGGAGGCGGGTGCCAAAGCCGAAGGTAAATGGACGATCGTCAAACGTGACGATGGCACGATGCAATGGGCTTACGACGGCAAGCCGCTTTATTACTTCGTGAAGGACAAGAAACCTGGAGACAAGGAAGGCGACAAAATGAAGGACGTCTGGCACGTCATCACCAACTCCGGGCCGAAAATGTAAACCTGTAGCAGCTGGCGCAGCCTGCGTTCGGCTGCGCCAGCTGCTACATAAAAGCGTGCCCATCAACGCAGCGCGTAATCCAGCACGATCCCGACAAAAATCGCCAACCCGGCCCAGTGGTTGTGCAGAAACGCCTTGAAGCAACGCATCCGGTCCTTGCCTCGGGTGTACCAAAACTCCCAAGCAAAACAGCCCGCCGCCGCCAGCAATCCGAGGTGGAACCAGCCACCGAGCTCGAATTTCGACCCGGCCAGCAACAGGCAACCCAGCGCCATCCCTTGCAGCGTCAGAATGATCACCCGATCCGCCTCGCCAAACAGAATCGCCGTGGATTTCACGCCGATCTTCAAGTCGTCGTCGCGGTCGGTCATGGCGTAGTAGGTGTCGTAGCCCACCGTCCACAGCAGGTTGGCGATCCACAGCAACCACGCCGCCGCCGGCAGTTCACCGGTTTCGGCGGTGAACGCCATCGGCATGCCCCAAGAGAACGCCGCGCCCAGCACCACTTGCGGGTAATAGGTGTAGCGCTTCATGAACGGGTAAGTGAAGGCCAGAGCCAAACCGCCGAACGACAACCAGACCGTTGCCGCATTGGTGCACAACACCAGCAGGAAACTCACGCCCATCAGCAGCGCGAAGAACACCAGTGCTTCTCTGGAACTGATCTTGCCACTCACCAAGGGTCGCTGTTCGGTGCGCTTCACGTAGCCATCGACCTTGCGGTCTGCCCAATCGTTGATCACGCAGCCGCCGGCGCGGGTCAGCACCACGCCCAGGACGAAAATCACGATGTTGGCCAACGAGGGCGACCCTTTGCCGGCAATCCATAGAGCCCACAGCGTCGGCCACAGCAGCAGATAAATGCCGATCGGTTTGTCCATGCGGGTCAACTGAATAAAATCCCAGGCCCGTGGATTCAAGCGATTCAGGGACTTGAGCAGGCTCTGGTACATCAGCAATTCTCCGGATGGGCGCGGGTGGCGTGCCACAAGGTCGGCAAGAAAATTTCGGCCACCAGCACGCTCAAGGCCCCGCGGTCGAAACGCGAACGGCGGCCCCACAGTTCAGCTGCCCGGGACTCCATCGGCAGCCACTCCTGAGGATAGTGACAAACCTCAATAGCGCGGCGCTGGAACGCCTGATCGCAAAACAGCAATTCGCCCAGGGAGCGGCTGCCCAACTCGTCCATGTGCAGACCGTCGCCCTGCAACGCACTGCGCGCCGCTACGCTGCGCGCAAACACCCAGGCTTCGCCGTGGCCGCGCAGATACACCTCGCGCACCCAGCCCTCGCTGCCTTCGGCCAGGTCCAGCGCGGCACATTCGTCGGGGCGCAGTGATTGCCAGCCTTCGAAGAGTGGCGTGACGCTGAAGCCATCATTCGACAAACGGATCAACCGTCGAGTCAAAGAGCCTTCGTCGAACAACCAGTCGAGCGTAGACGTGTCGGGGAGGGGCGTCAGTTGGCTGCGAGGGAGCCAAAGCGGGGTCACGGCGGGGGATTTTGAGTGCGGCACAGTGAGTCATTATTGGCAGCAAATGAGGCGGCGAGCTTACCATGTCAGCCTGCGATTTTGATTGATCCGGCCGGCCATTGCGTCGAACAGGCTTGCATCTGCCGGGCCCGATCAGTACAAAACGCGCTGAGCCGGACGGCAGCGCTCCAATCATCGACCGTTCGCGCCAGTAAGAATCTGATTTCTGAGGATGAACCGAATGAAAAAGTGGCAATGTGTGGTTTGCGGCCTGATCTACAACGAAGCTGAAGGTTGGCCGGATGATGGTATTGCCCCAGGCACCCTGTGGCAGGACGTGCCGGAAGACTGGTTGTGCCCGGACTGCGGCGTGGGAAAGATGGATTTCGAAATGATCGAAATCGCTGCATAAAACAATTAGAGGAGTAAGGAATGAACGCACCTGTCGTGATCGTCGGCACCGGGCTGGCCGGCTACAACCTGGCCCGGGAGTTTCGCAAACTCGATGGCGAAACCCCGCTGCTGCTGATTACCGCCGATGACGGACGCTCCTACTCCAAGCCGATGCTCTCCACCGGCTTCGGCAAAAACAAAGACGCCGACGGCCTGAGCATGGCCGAACCCGGCACCATGGCCGAGCAGTTGAAGGCCGAAGTGCGTACGCACACGCGCATCAGCGGCATCGATCCTGGCCACAAGCGCTTATGGATCGGTGAGGAAGCGGTGTTTTACCGTGACCTGATCCTGGCCTGGGGCGCAGAAACCGTGCGAGTGCCGATCGAAGGCGATGCGGCTGACGCAGTCTTCCCGATCAACGATCTGGAAGACTACGCACGCTTTCGCGCAGCGGCGGCCGGCAAACGTCGCGTGTTGCTGCTGGGTGCCGGCCTGATTGGTTGCGAGTTCGCCAACGACCTGATCCTCGGCGGTTACGAGGTGCAACTGGTTGCACCGTGCGAGCAGGTCATGCCGACCCTGTTGCACCCGGCGGCGGCCGCTGCGGTCCAGGCCGGTCTGGAAAGCCTGGGCGCACGCTTCCACCTCGGGCCGGTGCTCAATCGCTTGCAGCGCGTTGCTGACGGACTGGAAGCGCATCTGTCCGATGGCCAGGTGATCCCTTGCGATGTAGTGGTGTCGGCCATTGGTCTGCGTCCGCGCATCGACCTGGCGGCTGCGGCCGGTGTGCAGGTCAATCGCGGCGTGGTGGTCGATCGTCAGCTGAAAACCTCTCACGCCAATATCTATGCCCTGGGCGACTGCGCCGAAGTCGATGGGCTGAATCTGTTGTACGTGATGCCCCTCATGAGCTGTGCGAGAGCGCTGGCCCAGACCCTCGCCGGAAACCCGACGGCGGTGAGTTATGGCCCGATGCCCATCACCGTTAAAACGCCGGTCTGTCCCTTGGTGGTTTCACCGCCGCCACGGGGTTTGGAGGGCGTCTGGACAGTCGAAGGGCAGGGTGCGGACATCAAGGTATTGTGCCGCGATGCCAGCGGCAAACTGCTGGGTTATGCCCTGACAGGCGCGGCGGTGATGGAAAAACTGGCCCTGAACAAAGAGCTTCCGGCACTGCTGGCGTAAATACCGGTCGTTCTGTCGGAATCACCCCTCTTTTGCCCCTACAAAGGTCGCGCCGAGACTGGCGCGGCTCTTCGCTGCGTGCCATCCTCACTCCCGTCTGCCGCAGAGTAGAGCATCTGCGGCGCTTTGGGCGCTGTTCCAACGAGAACAGCACGGACATAACAACAAAAAACCGTCAAAGGGGCTTCACTAATGCGTAAACCAGAACTCGCCGCTGCAATTGCTGAAAAAGCAGACCTCACCAAAGAGCAGGCCAACCGCGTTCTCAACGCCGTTCTCGAAGAAATCACCGGCGCTCTGCACCGCAAGGACAGCGTCACGCTGGTGGGCTTCGGTACCTTCCTGCAACGCCACCGCGGTGCCCGCACCGGCAAAAACCCGCAAACCGGTGAGCCCGTCAAAATCAAGGCCAGCAACACTGTTGCGTTCAAGCCAGGCAAATCGTTGAAAGACAGCGTTAATCCGTAACACGCACCGACTTCCCGCGTAGCGCGGGAGCGGGATAAAAAATGGGCACGCCAACTGGGTTGGGTGCCCATTTTTTTTGGTTCTTCACAGCCTTGTTGGGCTTTGCGCAGGATGCGCTGACTCAGTTGACCGATCCGCCCAGTCCCTGCTTCCGCCCGTTGCATCAGCTACGCATACCCTCGACCGACCAGCGGTTAAACGCACGTGTTTTGCAGGCAACGTCGCCGATCTGGCTGAGAAAAAACTTCTATAAAAATCGCAAGCTGAAACGTATCAGCTTCAGAAAAATATTAAATTATGCACAAATGCATTTTTTTCTTGACCCATAAGATTGAGTCTCTTAAGGTTAATTCGCTGTATGTGCATACAGTATTTTTTGATCAATATTTATTCGAATCCATTCATGGACGAGGCATTACCCTATGAAAAGCAACACTGAAAAATTCGGCAAAACGCCCCATCAATCCAGCCTCTGGACCCGCGCTGATGCGCTGAAAGTCCGCGCGGACGATCCCACCACCACCCAACCGCTGGTCAGCGCGGATTTCCCGGTATTGAGCAACGAAGTGTTCATCTGGGACACCATGCCGCTGCGCGACATGGATGGTAACGTGACGTCCGTCGATGGCTGGTCGGTGATCTTCACCCTGACTGCCGATCGTCATCCAAACGACCCGGAGTACATCGACGAGAACGGCAACTACAACATCACCCGCGACTGGAACGATCGCCACGGTCGGGCAAAGATGTACTACTGGTTTTCTCGTACCGGCAAGGACTGGAAACTCGGCGGCCGTGTGATGGCTGAAGGGGTTTCGCCGACCGTTCGCGAATGGGCCGGTACGCCGATCCTGTTGAATGACCAGGGTGAGGTGGACCTGTATTACACCGCCGTCACTCCGGGCGCGACCATCGTCAAGGTGCGGGGCCGGGTGGTGACCACCGAACATGGCGTCAGCATGGTCGGCTTCGAGAAGGTCAAGCCGCTGTTCGAGGCCGACGGCAAGATGTACCAGACCGAAGCACAGAATTCTTTCTGGGGCTTCCGTGATCCATGGCCATTCCGCGACCCGAAGGACGGCAACCTGTACATGCTGTTCGAGGGCAACGTGGCCGGCGAGCGCGGCTCGCACAAGGTGGGTGAAGCGGAAATCGGCGATGTACCGCCGGGTTATGAAAACGTCGGCAACTCGCGCTTCCAGACCGCCTGTGTCGGCATCGCCGTGGCCCGTGACGCGGACGGCGACGACTGGGAAATGCTACCGCCGCTGCTGACCGCTGTGGGGGTCAACGACCAGACCGAACGCCCGCACTTCGTGTTCCAGGACGGCAAGTACTACCTGTTCACCATCAGCCATACGTTCACCTATGCCGATGGTGTGACCGGGCCGGACGGGGTGTACGGTTTTGTCGCGGATTCGCTGTTCGGCCCTTACGTGCCGTTGAACGGTTCCGGCCTGGTGCTGGGCAACCCGTCTTCTCAGCCGTTCCAGACCTACTCGCACTATGTGATGCCCAACGGCCTGGTGACCTCCTTTATCGACAGCGTACCGACCGACGAAACCGGCACGCAGATTCGTATCGGCGGCACTGAGGCGCCGACGGTGGGCATGAAGATAAAAGGGCAGCAGACGTTCGTGGTGGCCGAGTACGACTACGGTTTTATCCCGCCGATGCTCGACGTCACGCTCAAGTAATAGCGATACAGGGCTTTCAGGCCGCGGGTTTGAGGTCGATGAAAAAACCGTTGTGGATATGATCGAGATATCCCGCCTGATTCACTGCGACGTTGCTCGCAAGCCCCATTGAACAATGTGTAGTAACAGCCCTTCGTTGCTGGTTGCAAGGATGCAGCCAGTAACGGGTATCTTCCCTCCGCTACCGCCTCCTGTTCGTCAGGCCAGCATTTTGCCTCGCGTTTCCTTCAGATTCGCAGTCACCCGCGACACCCTTGCCTCTGGCGAACACCTCCTCTTGCCGGGTGTGTAAAGGGCTTCTACCTCCAACTCACCACCACAGTGAGCCAAACAGCGCCAGTCACGGCGCTACTCGCCATGCCTGGCGCACCAATAAAAAGGTTCTTCACGGTTTTCCGGGGAAGAACCATTTTTTTATGGGGGGCGGAGTACTTTTTTCTTGGTCGATCAACTGACTCGGCTTTGTTTCCTGGCGAGAATCGCCGACATCTCCGGCTCATCCAGATGATCCAGCATTCGCTCCACCAACAGATGCACGCCGTCGGCCATGCGGCTGAGCGCCAGGGCTACGGAGCGGCGGGAACCGTCCACATCATCGGCGAGGTTGGCGGCGATGGCGCTGATGGACAGCAAATCTTCCGAGGCATTGGCGAGAAGGGTTTCAGGGTTGATACCCGGGCAGACGCTGAAGAGCTGGCCGTTGCGTTTTGGTGGTTTGGGGTCGGCTGGCGGGAAGTGATGGTCGAGGGCGCGCTCGGCGGCTTCGTTGAGTTTGTTTGAATCGGGGCTTTCGTAGGGGGAGACCGGATCGGTGTCGGGTGGGTTTGGTGTGACCTTGAACATGATCTTCAATTCCTTGAATGATGCTGACAACACTTCGCCGACTAAACGAAGGGGTGGCAGCTGTACGCAGGTTAGTCGGACCGGGGAATTGAAGAAGCCGGCGCACCCGAAGGTGCCCTACGCACAGCCACCATCAAATGCAGGTAGGAAATACCTGTCTGACAGAAGCTTGTGCAACTTCAATTACCAGCGAGCGACTAAACCCGATCACTGATGGGCAGTGACGAGAACCAAGTTACCGACCGCCCCCAAGGCGCACAAGCCGGCGGATTCTGGCGTAGCCGTAGGCAACGGCGCAAGGTGTTGTAGCTTGCAGGAAGTAACCTTGAGCCGTTTTAAACAAGCACTGTCGGGCGGTGTTTAATTGACGGAAAGCTACTTGAGAGTGGTGTCGGCCACGCTGCCCCTTAAGCGCTACACAATCGAATCAATATCCAGATGAAATGGCGTGCCCACGGCATGCCCTCCGGTCATTGCCGCAATGGCTGCGTCGTGGTCTTCGGCGACCGGTGGAATCATCGCCAGTTGTTCCTGAACGATGTTTTCCGGGTGCATGGTCCAGCGCAGAAGGTTCTCCTGTACCCACTCGGGCTGGTCGGCGTAGCTACCGTAAACGTCGGCCTCAGTGACTCGCTGCCCGCGCAGGGTTACCAGGCGATCCCGGGTCATCTGAATCTTTTCCTTTTCGTCCCCTAGAGCCTCGGTCTTTTGCGCGTCTTGATGGTAATTGGCGTGAGCGCTGGGGTTCTTTTCTATGTTCCGTTTGATGTCGTCCAGTTGTTTGCTGATGTTTTTCAATGCGCCGTCGACCCATTCGAATTCTCGCAGGGTCACCAGTGAGCGCTTGAGCTCCTGTGCCTCCTGCCAACGGCGCAGGCTGGCCCAGCAGCCGGGTATGTAGCTGCCGACCATCGAGTGATCGGAGGCCTCCGTCATCTGCCGCAGGAGTGAGCCACGTTTGGGCAGACCATCGAGCTGATGCAACGCCTCTGCACAGCCGTGATCGTTGATCGTGCTGCAACCCGGCTCCCACAGAATCGAGGACTTGTGCTCTTTGCCAGATACCACTGGCATGAAGTGGCGCAGCTTGCCGTGGTGCCCGTAGGGCTCGCCCCTGAAGTTGATCATGTTCACAACCAGGTATGCCAAGCCAATGACGGGGGTCAGCACAATTATCGCCCCATGCTTGTAATACATCGGCACGGACGGCGTATTCATCCACGTGGCGGGCACGCTCGGCACGGGGTCGTTGTGTTTGACGATACGGTGATGGCTCAGAGGGTGGGCGCTTTCGACAAAAGTAGCATCGCCAGCGCGGGGTGCGCCGTAGGTGTAGAGCACGATGTTCGGCGCATATCGTTTATTGCGTCGCAACATTTCAGCCAATATCAGCGCCGCCGCTCCGCCCAGACTGTGCCCTGTAATCAGCAGTTTTTGTCCGCTGTAGAATTTTTCCAGGTAGCTCACGACAAACGGGTAGGCGACCTTGGCGGCTCCGTAGAAGCCGTTGTGAACCTTGCCTTCTCCTTCTTCAAAAGGAACCTGCTGGGCATGCATATCACGCAGGCCGTCGGGCAGTAGTTCTTGGGTTCCGCGCACACTAACCAATATCAATTCGTCGTGATGGGTGATGAAGGCTTGGGTGTCCGTGCTGTTTTTATTATTGCGATCATCGAGAAAGTGCAGTTTGGCCGGGTGTTCCTGCTCATCTCCCAACTCTGGATTGTTGACCTCGGGGTAGAGCAACGGGTCGAACGGCACCACTTCCAGCCGTTTTGAATAAGGGACCTCTTCATACAGCGGGTAGTACTTCTTCGTCTGTGTAGCATCGACTTTCCACAACTCATCAAACTGCGGCAATGCATGGCCGAACCAGTTACCGCTGGTTGGCTGCAAGGGGAAGCTCACGCTGTCTGTTTTGACCGGTTGTGTGTTCGGCTCCTGACCAAAGTCGGTGTAACTCAGGGTCGACATCAAGGCCAGTTGATAGAGGTTGAGTGCGCAAAATTCGTCGCCGGTCGACAACATCGGGCGTAGCGCTCTCATTGGCCGCACTTCCATCACATGGTGTTTGTTCGGCAGCAGGGCGATGCCCTTTGGTTTGGGCGGTGGCGGGAAGAAACCCAACTCGACCGTGGCCATGTCCATCTGACTGAAGACCCCGTTTAGCCCTCCATCCGGGGCGCTTTTATCGACAATTGTGAAAGCTCTGGTTTTGAGAGTGGATCGCAGCAGTTTGTGCACCACCATATTGGGTGGGTCGCGACGAAAGGCCAGGGGCGGCAAGTGCGCCACGTGCTTTACCAGTTCACTCACTTCAACCTGGTAATAGGTAGTGGGGGCAGCGAGGTCTTTTGCGGGATTGGCTTGGGTTCGTACGCCTGATTTGTTGAAGAAGCGGGTTTTTTCGGCGCGTACTTGGAGTTCGGTGATGGGGAGTGGGTAGTGTTTTCTGCGAATTAGCTCGCTGTAATCATCATTACTCCCTTGATACGCCTGACTGAGTTTGAGTACCACCGGTCCACAAAAATGGTTCGTAACTTTGCCGGCGCCGTTCGCATCTAACTTGCCTGAGTAGACAGTATCTTCGTAGTCGGTGACCTCGAAGGGCAAACCTGCATATGGCTTACCATCACCAAACTCGTCCACTAACTGAAAACTCGTCGAATGGCCACGCAAAGGGCAGGCGTGGATGTTGCCCTGCATGAATGGTGCATCATTGGCGGATAAAGCTTCAACGCTCATGGGGTCTCATCCTTGTTTTCCGTACAGCCTGGGTAAATGGTGCAGATCCGCTCATCCACCATCTTGAATGTGCTGAAATCTTTATGGTTGCCGTAACAAAACGCATGCTGGTCTTCAAAACCTTTCCCCATGCAGCGCTTCCAGCCGTTGGGCACCTTCACCCATGTGTCTCCCATGTAAGGCTCTTCATCGACGGCCAACTTGACCTTAAGCGTTACCGTTTTCCCCGGTAGTTGATCTAGCGTGTAAGCCGTAGAAGGACGACCTTTGGTGACGATCCCCTGCGCATCAGTGTTTTTGCAGTAGAGGATTTTTATGAGGTAACGCTCGGGGCCGACAGTACGGAAAAACCACTGGCATTCACCGAAGAACTCACCTGTGCCGTCATCGCTGAACGTGCCCATGTGTCGCTCCAACAACTCTGGACGCACGGCAAATGAGGCGAAGTCATAGCTGCTGTCACTTCGTTCCGGGCCAAAAACGCCTATGACCTTGAGCTCCACAAGGTTCAACGCCATCGGACAGTCGCTCACGGTCCTGTACAGCTCAATTTCGGCAGTGGCCTCGTATTCCATGTTGGGTTTATTGAAGCTGACCTGAAAATTTCGCCCTCCGGGCAAGCTGCATGTTTCCCCTTTGGCGGGGATGTAGATGGCTTTCAGCTCGTACTTGAAGTTGGGCGGGAAGTCGGGGACGAAGGTAAAAGTATTTGGCTTACCGACAGCAGAGCAACCCAGGGTCAGGGCGAGGCAACTGCTGAGTGTCAGGCTTTGAACGATTCGTTTGATGTGCGGGACATATCCCCGCGAATACAGCGCTTTCTGATGCGTCATGGCGTTACGTCCTTGTTTTCCGTACAGCCTGCGTAAATGGGGGAAGTGTGGCGACCGGCCGGTATGCGGAAGGTGCTGGTGTATCCGCCGCAGCCGATAGCAAGTGTTTCTCCGCATACACAATCAAACTCACTTCCCTTTTGCGCTTACCTTTGATTATCCAGGGAATTTTCCACACAAAGCGTTCCCTTTGTAGCTATGAACTAAAGGTCCTAGAAACATAAGAGGGCCGCACGCATAAAAATCAGAGTTGAATTTTTGGTCCTTGTACACCTTGCATACAGGCAGCATTAATGGGATTGGTAAAATTAGAGCCCATAGCGTAATCCCACACCACTCACGGGTTGTTTTGTCTCCGCTGCGCGTATAAGGATCAGGTGTTTTTAGGGTGTAACCAATGCAACCAGTTAAAGAGGTCGTAATCAAAATTACGATCATTCTGTTTGCTGCTAATTTAATTCTTTTCATATTGTCGTTTTGAAAGTTCGCATTGATTGGGTGATTTCGTATGTTTTTAAGGTACTGACGACGCGCTTTATAAGTGTGCATCTCCCTCCCAATACAACACTTGCTGATACACCCGCTCAAAATGCGCCGCTGAATCCTCTTCCGGCTTCGGTTGCCATGCCTTGGGAGGCAAGTACCCAGGCGCTTTCAAGCACTGAGTCAGCAAAAAATGCACCTGCTCCGGTTGTTGCCATCCCCATAAACGAGCCAATTGAATCAAGCCCCACAACCAGTCATCCACATCGCGCTCTGTGGCGAGGGCAACCAAGGCTTCGGTGTGCTCACGGATCAGGTAGCGGCGTGTGTTATCGAACTGCACGTTCGCGTAGACAATGTCCGGCGTCGGGGTTTTCAACCAGGCCGGATCAACCGGTAGCGGGTGTTCGCCGGGGTCAGGGTTGTCAGTGACCGTCCATTGCTCCGCGTGCCAGTAACAGACGCTGGCGATCGGCCCCAGATAATCGGTGTACTGCTCGGGTTGCAGATGGCTCAGGGCGCGCCCCAGTACGCGATTATCGTGGAAGCGATACAGCGCCTGATTCGGGCGATCACCGACTACCAGCCGGTCGCGCCAGTGAGTCGCCAAAGCATCAAGGTCCGTGAGGGCGGCACTGGCCAGCCAGCCCCAATGACGCTCCGGCGTGTCAAGCAGCGCCTGGATGACCGGATGTTTGACGGTACTCACCTGAAAAAGAACAGGTCCTGCTTGCGCCATTGAATTAGCCGCCGTCCCCACATACAGATTGCGGTACTGATCGGCGCCCAGTTCCCTGGTTAATGCATTGCGCTCGTCGAGCTGACCGTCCGAGTCGAGCACCAGATAAAGCTCCCGTGCGGACCGGGATTGATCGAACAGCCATTGTTCAAGGGTATTCATGCGACTTCTCCAATGCTGCATTGGCCAGCAAGACAGGCCTCGCAAAGCGGGCAGTAGTCCGCCGCCTGCTGTCGGGCGCTGGCGACGATGGACATTGGGTTGGCGATGACGGCATTGGCGGTGCGAGCCGGAGCTTGTAGAGCCTGTAGCGGCTGAATACCCGCCAGTGGCGCACCACCCTCGACGATGGGCACGCTGCTGAAGATCCCGCTCGCATTGATGACGATGTGGTGACCACCCGCCGTGAGCGTCAGGCTCATGCCTGCATCGATCACCACGTTACTGGCGGTGACATGCGCCTGTTGACCGGCGTGAATCACCAGCGAACCAGCGAACCAGCGGACGTCGTGCTGCTGTTGCCGCTGATAGTGATCAACTCATCACCACCGATCACCGTGCTTCGCATGCCTTGGGTGGTGTGCAATTCCTTGCCCTTGATCAGGCTGGTGCTGTGGTTGTCCACCTGCTCGAAGCGGTCGTTGTTGATCAGACTGTGGCTGTCGTGGAGGATCAATTGCTCGATGTCGCGTTGGGCGCGCAGGTAGATTTTTTCCCGCCCGGCGCGGTCTTCAATCGACAATTCGTTGTAGCCGCCAGTACGCGGCGAGCTTTGGCTACGCAGCACTGTTCTGGTTTTGTTCTCGGGCAATTGATGAGCGACATACGTGACCTTGTTGGCCACGCAACCGGTGATCAACGGTTGATCCGGGTCGCCCTCCTGAAAAGTCACGACCACTTCCATCCCGACGCGCGGGATGGTCACTGCTCCAAATCCTTCGCCCGCCCAACTGGAGGCAACCCGTAGCCAGCAGCTGCTTTTTTCGCTGTTGAGTTCTGCTCGGTCCCAAGGAAGTTCGACGCGAACCCTGCCGTACTCGTCGCAAAAAATCTCCTCTCCGGGCGGTCCTGTGACACGAGCGGTCTGGCAGACAAGCACAGGTTTTCGGGGGCGCTGAGGAGGGCGGTAGAGCACGTCTGATGGAATGGCGCTAAAACGGTTGCGGTAGCCTTGAGTGAAACCGTCAGCGGGTGTCTCGTCGCTGACGTACGCTTCTTCCAGAGATTGCGGTTCTTTCCCTTCGTGATGAAGGCTTACCAGCAACCATATGCCATTGCAGGTTTTTCGCGGGTGTTCGGTCAGGTCGAACAAGTAACCGCTGCGCAGCGTAGGCTGATTGCTTGCTCCCTCGACCAACTGATAGTCGCTACGGTGTCGCTCCAGCGCTTGGCGGACTAGCTGTTTGCCATGTTTATCAGTCTTCATCAGCAGCGGATAGCGGTAGTCTTCAAGCTCGGGGGTGAACTCGGCGGTGAAGCGACTTTCCAGCAATAGGCCAGGGCGTTTCAGGTCATAGTCGCGGCGTGTGACCGTGCTGGTGCGAGTGCTGAAACCCATGGCGAACCGGTTGACGGCCGGATGCTCCGCGACCATGCCGGTGTCTTGTCGATATGGGGTTGCGCCTAGCGTCGGGAAAAAGACCTGGTCGTCGGTGAACACCAGTAAATGACTTTCAGGCGAATGTTGGTGATGCCATGCAATACCGTCTTCGGCGCACAGGCGCTGGAGAAATTCGAAATCATTTTCCCCGTATTGAATGCAGTACTCGCGCTCGACGCTGGTGCTGACATGGAAGGTGAATACATCAGCCTGAATGCCATGCCTTTGGAGTACCTGGGTGATGATTTGCGGCACTGTCAGGTTTTGGAAAACCCGGTGATCGTGACTGAATTGCAGGTAGTGCAACGCAGGCACCAGAGACAGATGATAACGGGTCAGGCGCTTCCCCGATTCCCCGACAACCACGTTTTCGATGCGACCGTGAATGCCCTCGCCGTTAAGCCCGAATTGAAGAAATGCCGGTTGGCTGAGCAGACTCTCCAGATCAATATCCGGGTACTCGCTGACCAGATCGACTCGAATCGAGTACAAGGCGCTGATGCTTTCAGTGCCTTTAAAAGCCAGTACTTTAAAATCGTTGCGAACCGTAGGGATCACAAGGGTGAAGTGAGCAGCGTTAGCCGATGCAAGCATGCGCTTATCCTTTTGCTTCCGAGTAGCTCGTCCTTAAGCTAAGAGAGAGAAATCGCGCCGTTCAAACCATGCCTGGCCCGAGCAGGTCGCCAAAATGCCGTGCACGCTAACAAGGCATCCAAAGTATTGATGTAGGAGGGGTCTTGAAGCCCGGTATGAAATTTCCGCGATACCGGAAGTTCCATTTTGGAACTTTGTTTGAAATATAAAAATGCCATCACAATGATGGCACTTTTCTTATTGGTTGTTGTCGCTCGTCGTTTTATTCACTGATATCGGTAACATTTCGGAATGCTCCTACATTCATAATTTTGTATTTTTGGCATGCTTCGCGCCTGTCTCAGGGGCGAATCGGCAATGAATACGGCATTTATTAAGGTGGAGGGGCTGATGGCTCTATCTCAGTGGTTTCAGGCCATTAGGTCGAGCGATGAATTGTTAAGCGGATATCAGGGATCCCCCTGCTACATATAGGGACATCTCCTACGAGATAAAAATACACTTCGTCTTGTTGTTTAATCAGATGCTTGCTAGTGGCCATCATTGTGATTACGATGCGCGCACTTGAAAGAGCACGAACTCAATTGGATGAGACTCATCGCAGCTCTTTGATTCTGTCTCGCGTCGTTGGAACTCCAATGGACGTATGACTGTAATCCTAACTAAAGGCCAGGGATGTCCTACTCAAGCAAACTTTCCGCTCATTACCTCGAACTCGCAAAAGCCTCTGTTTCCAAAGAGAATTTCGCGGGCGAGGACGTTCGCTTTTCGAGCGAATATGAGGCGCTGGAAAGCGAGCTGGGCAAAGCCCAATCCATGCACGAAAGCGGTCAGATCGACTGGCTGAAAATCCGCGAAAACAGTGAAAACCTGCTGCGCACCCAGTCCAAGGACTTGCGGGTTGGCGCCTGGCTGACCTGGGCCCTGTACCAGCGCGAATCCTTCCAGGGGCTGCTGGCCGGCCTCGGACTTCTGCACCACCTGTGCGAGAACCACTGGGCCGAGGTTCATCCCAATAAGGCCCGCACCCGCTCCGCTGCCGTCAGTTGGTTGGTACCGCGTCTTGAGCAGGTGCTGACCGAAAACGTCGCGATCAAAGAGCAGTTGCCGATGTTCCGCCGTCTGGTGGAACATCTGGAAGGCCTCGATTCTGCCTGCACCGAACATCTGGGCGACGACGCCCCGTTGTTGCTGCCAATCTCGCGTCGTTTAAAAAACATGGTCCAGCGCGCCGCTGACAACCAGCCGGAGCCCGGTGTGGTCGGCGCCGCCGTGGCCCAGGTCAAACAAGCCGCCACGCAACTGTTCACCCCCGGCGCACCGATCGACAACGAAAAAGAAGCCCATAAAGCCCTGCGTGCCCAGCAGGAAAGCGCGCGGCCGTTGTGTGCCTGGTGGCTCAAGCAGAAAGCCACCGACCTGCGCGCCTTGCGCCTCAATCGCACACTGTTGTGGTTGCCCATCGACGCGGTGCCCGAGCGCAACGCCGAGCAGATCACCGTTCTGCGCGGTTTGCCCGCCGACAAGCTCAAGGCTTACCAGGACCGTTACGACCAGGCCAAATACGCCGATCTGCTGGTGGAACTGGAGGCGAGCCTGGCGAAGGCGCCGTTCTGGTTCGATGGCCAGCGAATGGTCTGGGAGTGCCTCCAGGGCCTGAACGCCGAGATGGCTATGCGCGAAGTGGAAATCCACTTCGCGCTTTTGATTCAGCGCCTGCCCGGCATCATCGAATTGCGCTTCCATGACGGCGCGCCGTTCGCTGATCCGGCCACTCGCGCCTGGGTCAGCGCCCACGTCATGCCACATCTGCAAAGCGCCAGCGCGCCGCGCAAGGTCGAAGTCGCCGACACCCAGCCAGCCTGGGAACTGGCCCTGGAAGAAGTCTTGCCGATCCTGCGCAAGGACGGCCTCAAGGCCGCCGTGCAGATCCTCAAGCAAGGCCTGCAAAGCGCCCAAGGCGGACGCGCCCGGTTCTTCTGGCAGTTCGCCCTCGCGCGGCTGTGCTTCATGGCCAAGAAATACGAACTGGCCAGGACCCAACTCGAAACCCTGGACCAAACATTACAGGACTCAGGCCTGAACGCCTGGGAGCCCGATCTTGCGCTGGAAGTGCTGCATTTACTGCATAGCTGCTGCGAGTTGTTGCCGCAGAACCATGCCGTACGTGAACGCAAGGAAGAGATTTATCGCAGGCTGTGCCACCTCGATCTCGAAGTGGTACTCGAATAGGCCCCCGGGCCACAACCGCAAGGAGAATAGCCATGGCCAAAGAAGGCTCGGTAGCCCCCAAGGAACGCATCAACGTCACTTTCAAACCTGCCACCGGTGGTGCTCAGGAAGAGATTGAACTGCCGTTGAAACTACTGGCAATCGGTGACTACACCCACCGCAAGGACGAACGTAAAGTCGAAGATCGCAAGCCGATCAGCATCGACAAGATGACCTTCGACGAAGTGCTGGCCAAGCAAGAGCTGACCCTGACGTTGAACGTGCCGAACCGTCTTCAGGAAGAGGGCAGCACTGAAGAGCTGGGCGTGCAGCTGCGCGTCAACTCGATGAAGGACTTCAACCCGGCCAGCCTGGTTGAGCAAGTGCCTGAGCTGAAAAAACTGATGGAACTGCGCGACGCGCTGGTGGCCCTCAAAGGCCCGCTGGGTAACGCGCCTGCGTTCCGCAAAGCCATCGAAGGCGTTCTCGCCGACGACGAATCCCGCGGTCGCGTACTGGGTGAGCTGGGCTTGAACGCCGCCGCCCAGGACGCCCCCCAGAACGTCTGAGCCCCCATCAGTCAAGGAAGCCAACAATGAGCACTAGCGCAGCACAGCAAAAGAGCAAAGAGAACGGCGAATACAGCATTCTCGACAGCATCATCGCCGAAACCCGCCTGACGCCGGACGACGAAGCCTACGACATCGCCAAACGCGGTGTGTCGGCCTTCATCGAAGAGCTGCTCAAGCCGCAGAACAACGGTGAGCCAGTCAAGAAGGCCATGGTTGACCGCATGATCGCCGAGATCGATGCCAAGCTCAGCCGCCAGATGGACGAAATCCTGCACCACCCGTCTTTCCAGTCCCTGGAATCGTCGTGGCGTGGCCTGCAGTTGCTGGTCGACCGCACCAACTTCCGCGAAAACATCAAGATCGAAATCCTCAACGTCTCCAAAGACGACCTGCTGGACGACTTCGAAGATTCGCCGGAAGTGATGCAATCGGGCCTGTACAAGCACATCTACACCGCTGAATACGGTCAGTTCGGTGGTCAGCCGGTTGGCGCGATCATCGCCAACTACTTCATGTCCCCAAGCTCGCCGGACGTGAAACTGATGCAGTACGTGTCCAGCGTTGCCTGCATGTCCCACGCGCCGTTCATTGCGGCTGCCGGCCCGAAATTCTTCGGCCTGGAAAGCTTCACCGGTTTGCCGGACCTGAAGGATCTGAAAGATCACTTCGAAGGCCCGCAATTCGCCAAATGGCAGAGCTTCCGCCAGTCGGAAGACTCCCGTTACGTTGGCCTGACCGTGCCGCGCTTCCTGCTGCGTAACCCGTACGACCCGGAAGAAAACCCGGTCAAATCGTTCGTGTACAAAGAAACCGTCGCCAACAGCCACGAGCACTACCTGTGGGGCAACACGGCCTACGCGTTCGGCACCAAGCTGACCGACAGCTTCGCCAAATTCCGCTGGTGCCCGAACATTATCGGCCCGCAGAGCGGTGGCGCGGTTGAAGACCTGCCGTTGCACCACTTCGAAAGCATGGGCGAAATCGAAACCAAGATTCCTACCGAGGTTCTGGTTAGCGACCGTCGTGAATACGAACTGGCCGAGGAAGGCTTCATCTCCCTGACCATGCGCAAAGGCTCCGACAACGCGGCGTTCTTCTCCGCCAGCTCGGTGCAGAAGCCGAAGTTCTTCGGCATCAGCGCAGAAGGCAAGGCAGCAGAGCTGAACTACAAGCTCGGCACCCAACTGCCGTACATGATGATCGTCAACCGCCTGGCTCACTACTTGAAAGTGCTGCAGCGCGAGCAACTCGGTTCGTGGAAAGAACGTACCGACCTCGAGCTGGAACTCAACAAGTGGATCCGCCAGTACGTGGCCGACCAGGAAAACCCAAGCGCCGAAGTGCGTGGCCGTCGTCCACTGCGCGCTGCACAGATCATCGTCAGCGATGTCGAAGGCGAGCCTGGCTGGTACCGCGTCAGCCTGAACGTGCGCCCGCACTTCAAGTACATGGGTGCCGATTTCACCCTGTCGCTGGTTGGCAAGCTGGACAAAGAGTAAGCGGAGCTAACTCATGACTGGATACGGCAGCCTTTTCGAACGCCTGGGTGGCGACGCGGACAAACGCGTCGGCTGGAGCCGCGAGGTCTCCGCCATGGCGTCCGTGGCTGCCCATCTGGCCAAGATGCTCAGCACCCGTGCGGGCAGTGTGCAAACGCTGTCCGATTACGGGCTACCCGATCTCAATGACATGCGTCTGAGCCTGCACGACTCCCTGAGTCAGGCCCGTCTGGCCATCGAAAATTTCATCGAAGCCTACGAGCCACGCCTGAGCAATGTGCATGTCATCTCCCTGCCGCGTGACCACGATCAGCTTCGCCTGTCCTTCAGCATCGAAGGCTTGCTGGAAGTTGATGGTTTCAAGCGTCAGGTCAGTTTCGCCGCGCGCCTGGATGGCAGCGGTCAAGTGAAGGTCAACTAAGGAGATTCGTATGTCCGGCAAACCCGCAGCACGTGTCACCGACCCTACCGCTTGCCCGCTCCCCGGCCACGGCACCAACCCGATCGCCGCCGGTTCCGGCAACGTCTTCTTCGACGGCCTCGCGGCCGCCCGCCAAGGCGATGCCTCGGCGTGTGGTGGTGCGATGTCGGGCGGGTTGGCGACGACGGTTTTGATTAATGGAAAACCGGCTGCGACGGTTGATTCGGTTGGGACACATGGCAACAAGGTTACGGCCGGGTCCGGGACGGTGATTATCGGGAATTCGCATTCGCCGGTGCCGTTTGTGGCGCCGTTGCCGGTGGAGATTCAGTGGCCGTTCAGCCAGCACTTTGTGGTGCGTAATCCGAAAACCGGAGCGCCGGTTGCTGACCGCGCATACACCTTGCGTACGGCATCAGGCAAAGAGTTCAAAGGCGTTACGGATGCACAGGGTAAAACAGCCTCGATAGCGTCCCATTTGGCTGAAAGCGTCACGCTCACTTTCGAACCACAGTCTTCTATCGTGATTGCATAAGGGACCATCACATGTCTGCACCCGCACCTATAACGGCCCAGCTCACTCCTTCTTCTGACAAGAAGCCAGTGGAGGCGACTGTGGAAGATTTCCAGGTCACGGATATTCCAGGTGTGATGACGAAGATGGGCTGGAAGGAGAGCGCCCGAATCATGCAGCGGTGGCTAGATGGTGCACCATTTGTGATGTCTTCAAGCGAAAAACTGGGGCGTCTGGCGGTTGACAAGATTGCCCAGGAGAAGCTGTTCGATGATCTGAATTTTGATTGGCTCACCACTGCTTCGCCCCACACGGGCGAAGTGATCAAAGAGCTGATCGGTAAAGTGACAAATCCCAGCCAATACAATGAACTTATCGGTCGTCAAAAAGGTTTGACGCAACTGGCGCCAGGTCTTTTGCAGTTTATGACGTGTATGAGGTCACTGGGAGTGCTCGATGAGGCAAATCAGGATCTTGTAAAAGGCACTTATGACTACAGCGCTTTAAGCGCAAGGGCATTGGAAAGCGTTACACAATATAACTTCAGACCTATCGGGACATCGACATCGGAAAAAAAGAACAATCCTTTAGATGACGTGTACGGAACGTTGGGAGGGTTTGTCGTTAAGTTTGCAGTTACGAAGTTTAGCACCACGCCTAAGACCAAAAAAATGGCGGCCACACTGCACATTGAAGAGATTGGATGTTACATACGTGACACGTATGAGTTTTTGAACGAAGGCGGTGATGACCAGTTGCTTGGTTACTGGAACCATGATGGTGTGGTGAAGCCTAGCGTCTACGCATACTTTACTGCGCCGAAAACTTACGAGGTTGACGGGAAAGTTTATTTCAAGGTTACCAACGATAGTTATAACCAATATCGTCAGAAATATGGCAAGGGCGGTGATTTGTTCGTGTACTCAACTGTTAAAAAAGTACCTGTGTCTATTCACCATCGTTTTACTGCTGACGATTTTTCTGAGTTTTCGCAAAGATCTGTTAAGCCTAAGGTAGCGCCATGAGAACTGCTATTGGAAAGCGAGTATTCATTCTCTTGATGGTTGTGGCGCTACCGCTATTGGTCCTTCTTGGGTTGAAAGTGCAGAGCTCATGGACTGCAAAACCCTTGCGCACGGATTGGAATGATTCGGGCGAGTGTTATATCGCCACATATGCACCTGATTACAAAGTCCTGGGTGTCGTCGCTGGGCGTATCTTTAAATATTTCAGTAGTCCATATTTTTATCGTGTTTATACGAAGAATGATGAATTGTTGGAAACGTCTGAGTGGAATCTCTGGATGAGAGAAGGAAATGCCGGCGTTGCTCCAGAGTTTCGTGGTGAAATGATTGTGTACCCAGGCTCCGAAGGCTGGGAAAGTTGGATAATTCCAGAATGCCGCTGATATCCGGTTCTAAAATAAGATGGAAAACCCCGAGCGTGATGGGGTTTTCTTTTTATCGTTTTGTAGAAGCGTTATTGAAATTTTTTAAATATAAAAGCTCGCACAATGGATTTTCATTCTTGGCTTCCTCAGTTGTAGGTGCTGTTGTTCTTTACAGCTTTAATCACTGGGTGTTCAGTGAAACTTACTAATGATCCGTCGCGGAGCATTCAAAAAAATGAATGCTGCCCTAGTCCAATTTTTTTCAGGGTAGCGCTCTACAGGACAGTTTTTTCATGAGTTCCACTACCAGGAAGGTACCCCGTGTCCTTTAACCACTACTACCAAAGCGAACTCACCGCACTGCGCCAGTTAGGCCGCCGTTTCGCCGAGCGTAGTCCAGCGTTGGCGCCTTTCCTCGGCCAGGCCGGGCGGGATCCGGACGTGGAGCGGTTGCTGGAAGGTTTTGCATTCCTGACCGGTCGCCTGCGCCAGAAGCTCGATGACGAACTGCCGGAACTCAGCCACTCGTTGATGCACCTGCTGTGGCCCAACTATATGCGGCCGCTGCCGGCATTCAGCATTTTGCAGTTCGACCCGTTGAAGCGTTCGGGTCCTGCGTTGATGGTCGAGCGCGACACTCCAATTGAGAGCGTGCCGATCGATGACGTGCGTTGCCGTTTCCGCACGTGCTACCCGACCGAAGTCTTGCCGCTGGATCTGGCCGCGTTGAATTACTCAGTGAAGGGCGACGGTTCGCTGTTGAGCCTGCGTCTGGAGATGAGCGCTGACGGCCACCTCGGTGAATTGGAGCTGAGCCGTCTGCGTCTGCACTTCGCCGGTGAGCGCTACATCAGCCAGATGCTTTACCTGAGTCTGTTGCGCAACCTGGAAGGCATCGAGCTGATCCCGCTGGACGGCGCCGGCAAGCCAATCAATGGCGTCAACGGCACGCCAATGGCATTCAAGATGCCCGGCGACCGCGTGCAGCCGGTGGGTTTTGCCGAAGAAGAGGCGTTGATCCCGTATCCGTTGAACACCTTCCGTGGCTACCGCTACCTGCAGGAATATTTCGCCTTTCAGGACAAATTCCTGTTCGTCGACATCAACGGTCTGGACCTGCTCAAAGCCCTGCCGGAAGACACGCTCAAGCAGATGCGCGGCCTGGAATTGCGCTTCGATATTCGCAAGAGCGGCATCCAGCGCCTGCGTCCGACGCTGGACAACGTGAAGCTCTACTGCACGCCCATCGTCAACCTGTTCAAGCACGATGCCTTGCCAATCCGCCTCGACGGCAAGCAGGACGAATACCTGCTGCTGCCAGCCGAATACGACCTGCAGAACTGCGGTGTGTTTTCGGTGGAAACCGTTACCGGCTGGAAGCCCGGCGGCCTCGGTTATCAGGAGTACGTGCCGTTCGAATCGTTCGAGCACGACCCGAGTTTCGACGTGCCCAACAGCCGTCCGCACTACAGCATTCGCCAGCGTTCGTCCTCGTTGCACGACGGCCTCGACACCTACCTGAGCTTCGGCATCCGTCACACCGAAGCCCACGAAACCCTGTCGATCGAGCTGATGTGCACCAACCAGAACCTGCCGCGCAAGCTCAAGCTCGGCGACATCTGCGTGGCCTGCGAGGAGACGCCGGAGTTCCTCAGTTTCCGCAACATCACCCCGGCCACGCCCAGTTATGCGCCGCCGCTGAACCGTGACTTCCTCTGGAAGCTGATCAGCAACATGTCGCTTAACTATCTGTCGCTGGCCGACGTCAATGCGTTGAAGGTGATTCTCGAAACCTACGACCTGCCGCGCTACTACGACCAACACGCTGAAAAAGTCAGCAAGCGCCTGCTGGGCGGGCTCAAGTCGATCAAACACCAACACGTCGATCGCTTGCACCGAGGGTTGCCGGTACGCGGGTTGCGCACCGAGCTGACCATCGACCCGGAAGGGTATATCGGCGAGGGCGATCTGTTCGTTTTCGCTTCGGTTCTTAATGAGTTTTTCGCGCTTTACGCCAGTCTCAATTCGTACCACGAGCTGCGGGTAAAAAGCACACAGGGAGAGGTGTACCAATGGACACCACGTATGGGCCTTCAGCCGCTGCTTTAAGCGGACTGACCCGAGGAATACGCGAGTACTCGCTGTTTCAGGCCGTGCTGCTGGTAGTTGACCGGCTGCGCGAGGCCCACCCGCACCTGAGCCAGGACGATTTGTACGATCAGCTGGAATTCCAGGCCAACCCGAGCCTGGGTTTTCCCGGCAGTGACGTTGATCGCGTGGAGTTTTTCACCGAGCACGGCCACCTGCGCGCGCGTCTGCGTTTCAACCTGATTGGCCTGGTCGGTTCCGGTTCGCCGTTGCCGGCGTTCTACGGCGAACAGGCCCTGGGCGACAGCGAAGACGGCAACCCGACCCGCAACTTCCTCGATCTTTTTCACCATCGCCTGCAACGGCTGATGCTGCCGATCTGGCAGAAGTACCGCTACCGCGCGAGCTTCCGGAGCGGCGCCCTCGACCCGTTTTCCTCGCAGTTGTTTGCGCTGATTGGCCTCGGTGGCGAAGAGATCCGCCGGGCCCAGGAACTGAACTGGAAACGCCTGCTGCCGTACCTCGGCTTGCTCAGCTTGCGGGCGCACTCGGCGGCGCTGATCGAGGCGGTGCTGCGTTACTACTTCAAACACGCTGAACTGACCATCGAGCAGTGCATCGAGCGTCGCGTGGAAATCCTCGACGAGCAGCGTAATCGCCTCGGTCGCGCCAACAGCCTGCTCGGCGAAGACCTGGTACTGGGCGAACACGTGCGCGACCGCAGCGGCAAATTCCGCATCCATATCCGCGAGCTCGACTGGCAACGCTTTCACGAGTTCCTGCCCATCGGTTTTGGCTACCAGCCGTTGTGCGCGCTGGTGCGGTTCACCCTGCGTGACCCGCTCGATTACGACATTCGCCTGGTCCTGCGCCAGGAAGAAATCCGCGAACTGCGCATCGGTGAGCAGAACGCCTGTCGCCTGGGATGGACCAGTTGGCTGGGCCGCGAAAAAGCGGACGGCGTGGTGACCCTCGGCAGCAAAATTCATTAAGGACGTGAGACCTATGATCAACGTAGACCTGCAACAACTTATCCAGGCGCTGGACGCCGAAACCCGTCGTGACCTGGAAAGTTCGGCCGAACGTTGCGTCGCCCGTGGCGGCAGCAAAATCCTCGTCGAAGACTTGCTGCTGGGCTTGCTGGAGCGCCCGCAAGGCTTGCTCGCACGCGCGCTGCAAGACGCCGAAGTGGATGCCGGTGAGCTGAGCGCCGCGTTGCAATCGCGGGTCGAGCACAGCGCTTCGCGCAACCCGGTGTTCGCCCCGGAACTGGTGCAGTGGCTGCAAGATGCGTTGCTGGTGGCCAACCTTGAATTGGGCCAAAGCCAGGTCGAGCAAGCCGCGTTGATCCTCGCGTTGTTGCGCAACCCGATGCGCTACGCCGGCAGCCGCTACCAGTCGTTGCTGGCCAAACTGAACATCGAGCGCCTGAAAGAATTCGCCCTGTCGCAGAAAGAACAACCGGCGACGGGCAAACCCGCTGTGCCCGGCGAATCGCTGCTGCAGCGCTTCACCCACAACCTGACCCAACAAGCCCGCGACGGCAAACTCGACCCGGTGTTGTGCCGCGATGGCGCGATCCGTCAGATGGTCGACATCCTCGCCCGTCGCCGCAAGAACAACCCGATTGTGGTCGGTGAAGCCGGTGTCGGTAAAACCGCCATCGTTGAAGGTCTGGCCTCGCGCATCGCGGCGGGTGAAGTGCCGCAAGTCTTGAAAGGCGTTGAGTTGCTGTCGCTGGACATGGGCCTGTTGCAGGCGGGCGCCAGCGTCAAAGGTGAATTCGAACGTCGCCTCAAAGGCGTGATCGACGAAGTCAAAGCCTCGCCGAAACCAATCATCCTGTTCATCGACGAAGCTCACACACTGATCGGCGCGGGCGGCAATGCCGGCGGTTCCGACGCGGCCAACCTGCTCAAGCCAGCCCTGGCCCGTGGCGAGTTGCGCACCATCGCCGCCACCACCTGGGCGGAATACAAAAAATACTTCGAAAAAGACCCGGCCCTGGCCCGTCGTTTCCAACCGGTGCAACTGCACGAACCGACCGTCAGCGAAGCGGTGACCATCCTTCGTGGTCTGGCGCAGGTCTACGAGAAGAGCCACGGCATCTACCTGCGCGATGACGCGGTGGTTGCAGCGGCCGAGTTGTCTGCTCGCTACCTCGCGGGCCGTCAGCTGCCGGACAAAGCCGTCGATGTGCTCGACACCGCGTGCGCTCGCGTGCGCATCAGCCTCGCCGCCGCACCGGAAAGCCTTGAACGCCTGCGTGGTGAACTGGCTGAAGGTGGTCGTCAGCGTCAGGCCCTGCGCCGTGATGCCGAGGCCGGTCTGCTGATCGATCACGAAGCGCTGGACGCTTTGGAAGATCGCCTGGCCGAAGCTGAAGACGAAATGGTCGTGCTGGAAACCCTCTGGACCGAGCAGAAAGAACTGGCAGAGCGTCTGCTGGACCTGCGTCAGCAACTGGCCAAGGCCCGCGAAGCTGCCGCCGTCGAGCCCACTGTCACGGTTGAGGAAGACGCCGAAGGCACCGTGATCGAAACGCTCGAAGCCCCTGTGGACGAAGCGCAAAGCGTCGCATCCCTGGAAGTCGCGCTGAACGAAACCCACCGCGCCCTGACCGAACTTCAGATCAAAGAACGTCTGGTGAGTTTTGAAGTCTGCCCGCGTCTGGTCGCCGAAGTGATCAGCGCCTGGACCGGTGTGCCATTGGCCCAACTGGCCCGTGAGCACAACGCCAAGGTCGCGAGCTTCGCCACCGATTTGCGCACCCGCATCCGTGGTCAGGAACAAGCCGTTCACGCACTGGACCGCTCGATGCGCGCCACCGCTGCCGGCCTGAACAAACCTGATGCGCCGGTCGGCGTGTTCCTGCTGGTAGGCCCGAGCGGCGTCGGCAAAACCGAAACCGCGCTGGCCCTGGCGGATTTGCTGTACGGCGGTGATCGTTTCATCACCACCATCAACATGTCCGAGTTCCAGGAGAAGCACACCGTCTCGCGCCTGATCGGCGCGCCACCGGGCTACGTCGGTTATGGCGAGGGCGGCATGCTCACCGAAGCCGTGCGCCAGAAACCGTATTCGGTGGTGCTGCTCGATGAAGTCGAGAAAGCCGACCCGGATGTGCTCAACCTGTTCTACCAAATCTTCGATAAAGGCGTGGCCAACGACGGCGAAGGGCGCGAGATCGACTTCCGCAACACGCTGATCCTGATGACTTCGAACCTGGGCAGCGACCGCATCGCCGAGCTCTGTGAAAACGGCGCGCGGCCGTCGGCCGAAGTCCTTGAAGAAACCATCCGCCCGGTGCTGAGCAAACACTTCAAACCGGCGCTGCTGGCGCGCATGCGCGTGGTGCCTTACTACCCGGTGGGCGGCCCGGTGCTGCGCGAGCTGATCGAAATCAAACTCGGTCGTTTGGGCGAGCGCCTGAACCGTCGTCAGTTGGATTTCACTTTCTCGCAAGACCTCGTCGATCACTTGGCCGAACGCTGCACCCAGAGCGACAGTGGCGCGCGCCTGATCGACCATTTGCTCGACCTGCACGTGCTGCCGCTGGTGGCAGACCGCTTGCTCGATGCGATGGCCACGGGCGAAAGCCTCAAGCGTGTCCACGCGACGCTCGACGGCAACGCCAGCGTGACCTGCGAGTTCGCCTGAGGTGGGTGTGATGTTCACTCAAGTGCCGCAGCCGCTGGTCTATGCCGAAGCCTTGCTGGCGCAATTCGCCAGCTTGTCGCGCGCGGCGGACGGTGCTGCGCTGCTGGGTGACTTCGTGCGCGGGTTGGCCGAGCTCAGCGGTTGTGAGTTGACGCAGTTGTACCTGCTGGACGCGACTCACACGTGCCTGGGGATGAACGCCGAATGCCTCAACGGCATCCTGCAACCCCGGGAAGCGGAGAGCCTGCCGGCGGATTACAACGGTGAACAACTGCTGCAATTCGCCCTGTGCCAGAGCCGCGTGGTGTGTCTCAGCGAGCTGAGCGGCAGCTTGCACGAAACCAGTTTCCTGCCACCTCAGGCCATGCCTTGGCAGTCGCTGTTGTGTGTGCCGCTGGTCAATCAGCAGAAAGCCGTCGAAGGCTTGCTGGTGTGCGCCAGTCGCCGGCACATCGACCTGCAAGGTTTTGCCGATTCCCTCGGTCAACTCGGTTCGTTCGTGCTCGGCCAACTGCATTTGCTGCAACGTCTGTGTCAGCCAACCAGTGATGCGCGGCCAGTGAAGGTCAGCGTTCCGAGCGCCAGCGGTTACGGTTTGATCGGCAAGAGTTCGGCCATGCGCCAGACCTATTCGTTGATCAGCAAAGTCCTGCACAGCCCGTATACCGTGCTGCTGCGCGGCGAAACCGGCACCGGCAAGGAAGTGGTGGCGCGGGCGATTCACGATTGCGGCCCGCGCCGTTCCCAGGCGTTCATCGTGCAGAACTGCGCGGCGTTCCCCGAGAACCTGCTGGAAAGCGAATTGTTCGGCTACCGCAAAGGTGCGTTCACCGGTGCTGATCGCGACCGTGCCGGGCTGTTCGACGCGGCCAACGGCGGCACCTTGCTGCTCGATGAAATCGGCGACATGCCGTTGTCCCTGCAAGCCAAGCTGTTGCGGGTTCTGCAGGAGGGCGAGATTCGCCCGCTGGGTTCCAACGACACCCACAAGATCGACGTGCGCATCATCGCCGCGACGCACCGGGATTTGTCGGTGCTGGTCAGCGAAGGCAAATTTCGCGAGGACTTGTACTACCGCCTCGCGCAATTTCCGATCGAGTTGCCGGCCCTGCGTCAGCGCGAAGGCGACATTCTCGACCTGGCCCGGCACTTCGCCGACAAGGCCTGCTCGTTCTTGCAGCGCGATGCGGTGCGCTGGTCCGATGCGGCGCTGGATCACCTGTCCGGTTACGCCTTCCCCGGCAACGTGCGTGAACTCAAAGGTCTGGTCGAACGTGCGGTGCTGCTGTGCGAGGGCGGTGAGTTGTTGGCCGAACATTTCTCTCTGCGCATGGAGGCCATGCCGGAAGACAGCAGCGGCCTGAACCTGCGCGAACGCCTGGAGCAGGTCGAACGCAGTCTGTTGCTCGATTGCCTGCGCAAAAACGACGGCAACCAAACCCTCGCGGCCCGCGAACTCGGGCTTCCACGCCGCACGCTGCTGTATCGCCTCGGGCGCCTGAATATCAATTTGGGTGATTTCGATGGCTAGGCAAACGACCATCGATTTCACCTTATCCGCTTCTAACAGCGCCGCCCCAACGGGTCGGCGCTTTGTACTTTGTCTACCCCTGGAGACCCTCTGATGTCTGTTCGTCACTGGCAAGCCGTCCTGCTGACCCTCGTCGTTCTATGCGGCCTCGGCGGCTGTAGCGGCAATTACAAATACAACGACAACACCTATCGCCCATTGGGTGATCCGCAGGCGGTCAATCGCGGCAAGTGACCGCAAGGAGTATCACCATGGAACTGGTTTTCGAAATGCTCAACACCAAGCAGTTCGTGCCCACGGATTTGTGCCAGAAGACCTTCAAACAGGCCGGTGGCGTGATCGGTCGGGGTGAGGATTGCGACTGGATCATTCCGGACCGCAAGCGTCACCTGTCCAACCACCACGCGTTGATCAGCTATCGCGAAGGCACGTTTTTCCTGACCGATACCAGCAGCAACGGTATCCAGGACAGCGAAAGCGGCGCGCGCCTGCGCAAGGGCGAAGCGATGCGCATCGAGCACGGCAGCGTCTACGTGCTGGGTGACTTCGAGATCCGTGCGCGGCTGGTACGCGATCCGGCGACCTTCGACGTTGAAGTCGGCCGTCCGCAAGTGGCAGGCAGCATCATTCCGGACGATGCGTTTCTCGATCTCGACCCGCTCAATGCCCTCGATCAGCAAGAGCGCGTGTATTCGGAAATCGACGAGCTGATCTCCCCGAGCACGACCATCGAGGACACCCGTCAGCGCGCCGACTATGCGCGCATCGACATGGAAAGCCTGATGGTGCCAGAGCTGATCAACGCCCCGGCAGAGCCAACACCCGCGCCACCGCCCAAAGCGGTCGAGCGTCAGAGCGAAGGTTTCTGGGAGCACTTCGGTGCCGCGTTGGGCGTGGACCTCAAAGGCCTCGACCACGATGCCCGCGAAGCCTTGGCGCTGAACGCCGCACGCCTGCTCAAGCAAAGCGTCGGTGGTTTGCAGCAGAGCCTGCGCACCCGCAGCGAACTGAAAAACGAACTGCGTCTGGCCCAGACCACTGTGCAAGGCACCCAAAAGAACCCGCTGAAATTTGCCGTCGATGCCGGCGAAGCGTTGGGCATTTTGTTGCAGCCGAACAAGCCGGGCCAGTTGCCGGCTGAGCAAGCAATCTCCCGTGCGTTCCGCGATTTGCAGGCGCATCAGGTGGCGTTGCTGACCGCCAGTCGCGCTGCCGTTCGCGGCACGCTGGAACACTTCTCGCCACAGCAATTGACCCTGCGTTTCGAGCGCGACAACAAGCCGTTGCTCGCCACGTCCGGCAGTCGCTGGAGAGCTTACGGTCGTTATCACCAGGCCCTGCGCCAGGACGATGACTGGAGCGAGCGCCTGCTGGCCCGCGACTTCGCTCAGGCCTACGAAGAACAGATCCGCCTGATTTCCACCCTTCACACCGACCACCAAGGATGATGCGCATGTCTCGCTGCTCGACCGCTTTTTTCAAGACGCTGATGGCGTTCGCGGCCCTGGTGCTGCTGGCCGGCTGCTCGTCGCTGTCGCCGTATTCCCACGTCACCAAACTCAACCTGAAGCTGACCGCCAGCGATCAGCTGAACCCGGACCTCAACGGGCGTCCGTCGCCGATCGTTGTGCGTCTGTTCGAGCTCAAGCATCCGGTGACGTTCGAGAACGCTGACTTCTTCAGCCTGTACGAGCGCGCCAAGGAATCCCTGGCCCCGGACCTGGTGGCCAGCGAAGAAATTGAACTGCGTCCAGGTGAAACCGTGGAGATGAAACTCAGCGTGGAGGAGGGCAGTCGCTACGTCGGCATTCTCGCCGCCTACCGCGATCTGCCGGAAACCAAATGGCGCTACACGGTGCAAGTCACCCCTGTAGAAGTCACCGACGCTGATCTGACCCTCGACCAGGCCGGTATTCGCAATAGCAACGAAACGCTCGCCAAGGCAGATGACTGATCATGAATTCCCATAAAGTGATTTGGCAGGAAGGCATGCTGCTGCGTCCGCAGCACTTCCAGCACAACGATCGCTACTACGACCACCAGATGAAGACCCGCACTCAGTTGCTGGGGAGCTACACCTGGGGCTTCCTGAACCTGGACATCGACTTGCAGTTCCTCAACATGGGCAAACTGGTGATCAGCCAGGCCTCGGGGATTCTGCCGGACGGCAGCCTGTTCGAACTCGGCGGCAACACCGAGCCGCTGGCCCTCGACGTGCCGCCGAACACCGGTAACACGCCGATCTACCTGGCGCTGCCGCTGGTCACCGGCAACCACATCGAGTCGCGTCGTCCGGAGCAATCCGACGTGCTGGCGCGCTACACCGCGTACGAAGCGGAAGTGGCCGACTCCAACGCCGGCGACGATTCCGCCAGCCAGGTCAGCTGCGGCCGCCCGGACTTCAAACTGCTGCTCGGTGAGCAACAGAGCGACCAGGCCTACGTGAAACTGAAGATCTGCGAAGTGCTCGACACCACGCCCGACGGCGTGATCAGCCTCGACCCGGACTTCGTGCCGACCTACATTCAGGCGCATTCGTCCAGCTACCTGCTGTCGTGTCTGAAAGAAGTGATCAGCATGCTCGGCCACCGGGGCGACACCATCGCCGAGCGCATTCGTTCCAACGGCAAGGTCGGTGGCGCGGAAGTCGGCGACTTCATGATGCTGCAACTGATCAACCGCACCGAACTGCTGCTGCGCCACTACCTCGGCCTGGAACAGGTTCACCCGGAAGAGTTGTACCGCACGCTGCTGACCATGCTCGGCGATCTGGCGACCTTCTCCAGCGACAGCAAACGCCCGCGCCTGGACAGCCGCTACCAGCACAGCGATCAGGGCGCGAGCTTCCGCAAACTGATGGAAGCGATTCGTCAGGTGCTGTCGATGGTGCTCGAACAGCACGCCATCGAACTGGTCCTGCAAGCGCGCCAGTACGGGATCATCGTCTCGCCGTTGCACGACCACAAACTGCTGGGCTCGGCCTCGTTCGTGCTCGCCGCCAGTGCCAACTGCGACTCCGAAGAACTGCGCCATCGCTTGCCGGCGCACCTCAAGGTCGGCCCGGTGGAGCGCATCCGCCAACTGGTCAACCTGCATCTGCCGGGCATCAAGGTCAAACCGTTGCCGGTGGCCCCGCGGCAGATCGCGTTCCACTCCAACAAAACCTATTTCATTCTCGAACTCAGTTCCGAAGACCTGGCCCAACTCGAGCGCTCCGGCGGCTTCGCGTTCCACGTGTCCGGCGAATTTGCCGAGCTTGAACTGAAATTCTGGGCCATCAGGAACTGACCGACATGATCAAGGACATGGAACACAACCAGGACGATAAAACCGTCCTGCTCGACCGCCAGGGCCACGGCCCGGCGCAGAGTCCGCTAACCGATTTCGCCGCACCGCCGCGTTTTGAACAGCTCGAAGAGCGGATGATCTACGCCGCACGCTTGCGCCCGGCCGAAGCCTTCAACATCAGCCTCAATTCGCTGGTGGCCGCGGCGTCCGACCTGTTGTCGGAAGTGGTGCGACTCAAGCACAGCGACACCCGCGAAGACATGTACGCGCTCAACGAGCGACTGACCGCCGGGCTGAAACTGTTTGAAGTGCGGGCGCTGCACAACGGCGCCGAAAGCAGCCAGGTGATGGCCGCGCGTTACGTGCTCTGCACCGTGGTCGACGAGGCCGTCGTGACCACACCGTGGGGCAACGAAAGCGAGTGGTCGCAGATGAGCCTGCTCAGCAGCTTCCACAACGAAACCTTCGGCGGCGAGAAGTTTTTCCAGCTGCTGGATCGCCTGTCGAAAAACCCGGTCAAGCACCTGCCGATGCTGGAACTGATGTACCTGTGCCTGTCGCTGGGCTTCGAGGGCAAGTACCGCGTGCAAGCCCGCGGCATGCTCGAGCTCGAAGGCATCCGCGACGCCTTGTATCGCCAGATTCGTCAACTGCGCGGCGACGTGCCTCGCGAACTCTCGCCCCATTGGGAAGGCTTGAACGATCAGCGCCGCAGCCTGGTGCGCATCGTGCCGGCGTGGATGGTGGTGCTGTTCACCGTGGTTTGCCTGGTGGTGATGTATTCGGGCTTTGCCTGGGTACTGGGCGAGCAACGCGAAACCGTTCTGCAACCTTATCAGCAGCTAGATCCGGCCGCGGTCCAGCCGCAGTCGCAGCCGTAAACAGGGACGTGTGATGAAAAAGTTTTTCAAGAAAGTCGGCGCATTCTTGCGCAAGACCTGGGTCTGGACCTTGCTGGTGGTGCTGTTCGTCGCGCTGCTGGTGTGGTTCGTCGGGCCGCTGCTGGCCGTCGATGACTACAAGTTCTGGGAAGGTTCGACCTCCCGCCTGCTGACCATCAGTGTGCTGTTCCTGATCTGGGGCCTGACCATGGTCTTCGTCAGCTGGCGCGCTGGCGTACGCAAAAAGGCTATCGAAGACACCGAAGACGGCCAGGATCGTATCCGCCGTGAAGAGTTGATCGACGAAGAGCAGAAAGAGCTTCGCGTGCGCTTCAAGGATGCGTTGAAAACCCTGAAGACTTCGAGCCTCTATCGCGGTCGCAGCGAACGCTGGCGCAGTGATTTGCCGTGGTACTTGCTGATCGGCCCGCAGGGCAGCGGCAAGACCAGCCTGTTGGACTTCTCGGGCCTTGAGTTTCCGATCAACAAGATCGATCGCAAGCTGACCCGCGACACCCTCGGCACCCGTCATTGCGACTGGTATTTCGCCGACCACGGTGTGCTGATCGACACCGCCGGACGTTACCTGACCCAGTCGGATGGCGAAGTCGATGGCAGCGCCTGGAGCACCTTGCTCGACCTGCTGCGCAAGCGTCGCCGCAACCGTCCGTTGAACGGTGTGCTGGTGACCATTCCGGTGGAAACACTGCTGAGCGGCAGCGAGCAAGACCTCGATACCCTGGCTCGCCAGGTGCGTGCCCGTCTGCAAGACGTGCATCAGAAACTGCACGTCGATGTGCCGGTTTATCTGGTGCTGAGCAAGGCTGACACGCTGCTCGGTTTCGACGAGTTCTTTGATCAACTGACCCGCGAAGAAAGCGATCAGGTGCTCGGCACCAGCTTCCGCAAAGAGCAGAGCGGCACCGACGTCGCCGTCCTGCGCGCCGAGTTCGAAGAGCTGCTGCGTCGCCTGAACAGCCAGGTGATCATGCGCATGCACCAGGAGCGCGACACCCAGCGCCGTGGCCGCATCCTCGACTTCCCGCATCAACTGGGGCAGATCGGCGAGCGTCTGTGCCTGTTCGTCGACATGGCGTTCACCGGCAACCGTTACCAGCGTGTCAGCCAGTTGCGCGGTTTCTACCTGACCAGCGCACCGCACCTGACCCAAGAGATGGACCAGACCACCGCCGGCATCGGCGCCAATCTGGGCATGAACGCTGGCGTGCTGCCGACCTTGCGCAGCGGCCGTTCGCGCTTCATTCACCACTTGCTCAGCCGGGTGATTTTCCCCGAGGCCGATCTGGCCGGTCTGGACAAGCGCGAACGCAGCCGCATTCATTGGGGCCAGCGTGCGTTGTACGTGGGCGCATTGGCGGCATTGGCGCTGTTCGGCATGCTGTGGGCGGGCGGATTTTCGGCCAACTACGAGCGTCTGGAAAACCTGCGCAGCCTGGCGACCAACTGGACGCAACAGCGCTCGGCATTGACCGCGCGTGATGATTCCATGGCGGTGCTCAAGCCCCTCGACACCAGCTACGCAGCGACTCAGGTCTTCCCGAAAAAAGGCGACGTGAGTTACCACGAGCGCGGTGGTCTGTACCAGGGCGAAGAGGTCAATCCGGTGGTCAAGGAGGCCTACGAGCGTGAGCTCGAAGCGCAATTGCTGCCGAAGGTCGCGACGCTGCTGGAAGGTCAGATCCGCGCCAACATGAAGGACCGCGAACGCTTGCTCAACAGCCTGCGTGCGTACCTGATGCTGAACATGAAAGACCGTCGCGACGGCCCGTGGCTCAAGGATTGGGTCGCTACCGAATGGTCCCAGCGTTACGCCGGCAACACCGCCGTGCAGAACGGTTTGAACACCCACTTCGAGCGTTTGCTGAAGCAGCCGTTTATCTACCCGTTGAACGATCAACTGGTGGCTCAGGCGCGTCAGGTCCTGCGCAGCGAATCGCTGGCCAACGTGGTTTACCGGATGCTGCGCGAGCAGGCTCGCAACCTCCCGGAATACCGTTTGAGCCAACACATCGGCCCGCAAGCTTCGCTGTTTGTCGGCACCGAATACGTGATCCCGGGTTTCTACACCCAACAGGGTTATCAACAGTACTTTTCGGTCCAGGGCTCTGCGCTGGTCACCGACCTCCTGCGTGACAACTGGGTGCTGGGCGAAGGCTCGGGCATCAGCGGCATGGACTTGCGTCGCCTGATGGTCGAACTGGAGCAACTGTACTTCCGCGACTACGCCAACTTCTGGAGTGAAGCGGTTGGCCAGGTTGCCTTGCCACCGATCAACGACGCCGGTGAAGGCGCCGAGCAACTGGCGGGCCTGACGTCCGCCAACTCCCCCGTGCTACAACTGCTGGTGGAAGTGCGCGAGAACACCCGTTTCCCTGTGATCGCCGACAGCGCTGATGAAGCTGCCGAGGCGGCGGACAAACTGGGCGAGAAGGGCGGCAAGCTCGGCAAACTCGCGGCGGCCGCGGCTGACAAAGCCGCAGACATGTCCAAGAACCTGCCGGACACCGCGAAGAAATCCCTGCAACGTCGCTTCGAACCGCTGCACCGTTTGCTGGATGACAACAACGGCCCAGCCGCTGATTTGACCCCGGCCCTGACGGCGCTCAACGACCTGCAACTGCAACTGGCGAGCCTCGCTCGTGCCAGCGCGCCGGAACAGGCTGCGTTTGAAATGGCCAAGACCCGCATGAGCGGCCAGCGTGATGCGCTGAGCAACTTGCGCAATGCCTCCAACCGTCTGCCGCGTCCGGTCAGCGTGTGGTTCAACGTACTGGCTGAAGACACCTGGCGTCTGGTGCTGAACGATTCCTACCAGTACCTGAACCAGCGTTATCAGAGCGAGCTGTACAGCTTCTATGGCAAGGCGATCAACAAGCGTTACCCGTTTAGCGCCCACAGCACCAGCGACGTTGCGATCAGCGACTTCCGCGAGTTCTTCAAGGCGCAGGGCATCAACGATCGCTTCTTCGAGACCTACATGCGTCCGTTCGTGAGTGGCGATCCAGGCAACTACCGTCTGCGCAGCATCGACGGTCACAGCATGCCGATCTCCAAGGTCTACCTCGACCAGATGGCCGCGGCACAAGTGATTCGCCAGAGCTTCTTCTCGATCAACCCGGCTGAACCGCAAGTGCAATTCAAACTGGAGCCGTACACCCTCGACCCGGCTGTCAGCCGTTCCGAGTTCAAGTTTGGTGACAAGACCATCGAATACCGCCACGGCCCGATCGTGCCGGTGTCGTTCAAATGGCCGACCGATGCTGAAGACGGTCGCACCAGCCTGGTCCTCGACAAAATGGCCGGCCGCCCGATCGGTATCGAAAAGAACACCGGCCCATGGTCGCTCTTCCGTCTGTTCGACCTGATGCAGACCGAGTACCTGAGCGGTCGCGATGTGCTGGTACTGAAAGCTGATGTGGGCGGCCTGCGCGCCAACTACTTGCTGTCGAGCCAGCGCACACCGAACCCGTTCGACATGGGCGTGCTGCGTACCTTCCGTATGCCGGTGCAGCTCTGATGCTGGTTGCCAGTCCCTGGCGCAGCGCTGCGCGTACCGATCCGGGCAAGGTTCGGGCGCGCAACGAAGATGCTTTCCTGGACTGCCCACAACAGGGGCTGTGGGTGGTCGCGGACGGCATGGGCGGTCATCAGGGTGGCGACATCGCCAGCCAGTTGATCGTCGCCAGCCTGGCGGAATTGCCGGTGCAGGACGACTTCGACGAACGACTCAAAGGCATTCGCCAGTGTTTGCACTGGCTGAACCGCCGCTTGGGTCAGGAGTTGACCGTCACCGCCGGGCGCCATGACAGCATCATGGGCAGCACCGTGGTGGCGCTGCTGGTGGAAGGCAATCGCGCGGCCTGCATCTGGGCCGGCGACAGCCGTTGCTACCTGTGGCGCGGCCAACGTTTGTATCAGCTGTCCAAGGACCATTCGCTGCAACAGCAACTGATCGACGAGCAAAACATGAGTGTCGAAGACGCCCGTGCCCATCCTTCTGCTCATGCCTTGACCCGTGCGGTCGGGGCTGCGGAGCAGCTGACGCTGGATGTGCTTGAACTCGAGGTTTACCCCGGCGATGCGTTTCTGTTGTGCAGCGATGGTTTGTACCAGGGGTTGAGCACCGATGCCTTGGGCAACGCCCTGAGCCTGACCGCGCCGCACGTTGCGCTGGAGCGTCTGTTCGACGGCGCCCTGCGTGGCTCGGCCCGGGACAATTTGACTGCTGTGGTGATCCGAAAATGACTCAACTCATGCCGCCGCTCGACGACCTGCCGGTGACCGACGAGGAAGCCAATAACCTGACTTACTTTGCGTTTGCCAAGTCGCATAAAGCTGAGCCCGCACTGGCGCCTACAAAGGCCAGCGTTGGCGAAATGCCCGACGTGCTGGCAGGCCGTTACCGCATCGAGCGCCTGCTCGGTGCCGGCGGCATGGGCGCGGTTTACCGCGCACGGGATCTGCTGAGTGAGCAGTTCGGCGATCCCGACCCTTACATCGCGCTGAAAATCCTCAGCGAAGAATTTGCCGAATCGCCGGACGCCAGTGCCTTGCTCTACAGCGAGTTCGCCCTGACCCGACGCCTGCGCCACGACAACGTGCTGCGTTTGCACAGCTTTGAAGTGGACACCGACTGCCAGCGCGCCTTCATCACCATGGAACTCATGCGTGGGCTGACCCTGGACAAACTACTCTGCGAGCGGCCGCTGGGCCTGCCGTGGAAAGAACTGCGCGACATCGCGCTGCCGCTGCTCGACGCGCTGGCCTTCGCCCACGCTCGCGGCGTGCTGCACGGTGACATGAAGCCGAGCAACGTCATGCTCAGCGAAGAGGGCGTGCGCCTGTTTGACTTCGGTCTGGGCCAGGCCGAGGAGGGCATCCTGCCCGGCCTGCCACACCTGAGCCGCAACCGCTTCAACGCCTGGACCCCCGGCTACGCCGCCCCCGAACTGCTCGAAGGCCAACCGCTGTCGGCCAGTGCGGATATTTATGGCGTGGCCTGCGTGCTCTACGAACTGGCGGGCGGTAAACACCCGTTCCGCCGCTTGCCCTCGACCGAGGCCAGAGATGGCCACCTCGAACGCGAGCTGCACGCCCCCAGGAACCTACCGAAACACTGCTGGCCAGCCCTGCGAACGGCGCTGGCTTTCGATGCGGCCAAGCGCACCATCACCGCCGCACAACTGCGTGACGCCATGGGCGCCACTTCGTCTTTGCTGCAACGCCTGCGACTGCGGGCGTAACGGATGACTACCGAACAGGGAGCAAGCAATGTTCAACCCAGCTAACGAAACGCACTTCAGCCTGACCGTGGAAGACTACGTCGGCGACCTGCAAGTGTTGTCGTTCACCGGCACCGAAGGCATCAGCCAGCCGTATCGCTTCGACCTGGAACTGGTCAGCGAAAACCCCGACCTCGACCTGGAAAAACTCCTGCACAAGCAGGCATTTCTGGCGCTTGATCCGCAGGGCAGCGGCATCCACGGCCAGATCTACCGCGTCGCCCAAGGTGATGCCGGCAAACGCCTGACCCGCTACAAAATCTCCCTGGTGTCGCAACTGCAATACCTGCACCACCGCACCAACCAACGCATCTACCAGCAGATGTCGGCGCCGAAAATCATCGCGCTGATCCTCGACGAACACGGGATCAAGGGCAACGCCTACAAATTCCAGCTGAGCCAACCCTGCCCGGACCGCGACTACTGCGTGCAGTACGACGAAACCGACCTGCACTTCGTCCAACGCCTGTGCGAAGAAGAAGGCATTCACTACCACTTCCAGCACAGCGAAAAAGCCCATCTGCTGGTGTTCGGCGACGACCAGACCGTGTTCCCGAAACTCGGTCAGCCGACCGCATATGTGCAAGGCAGCGGCATGGTCGCCGACGAACCGGTGATCAAAGGCTTCAAACTGCGCCTGGAAACCCGCACCGGCCGCGTCACCCGTCGCGACTACGACTTCGAAAAACCTCGCCTGCAACTTGAGTCCGCCTACAAACCCGAGGCGCAAAGCGATGAACCGGACCTCGAAGACTACGACTACCCCGGCCGCTTCATCGACCGCGCACGCGGCAAATTCCTCAGCCAACGCGCCCTCGAACGCCACCGCGCCGACTACCGCCAGGCCGAAGGCAAAAGCGATCAGACCACCCTGGTCAGCGGCCACTTCCTGGAAATGTCCGACCACCCGCGCACCGAGTGGAACGACCTCTGGCTGCTCACCGAAATCGTCCACGAAGGCAAACAGCCGCAAGTCCTCGAAGAGTCGGTGACCAGCGACACCACCGACAAAAAGGACGACTTCCACCAAGGCTACCGCAACCGCTTCCTCGCCACCCCGTGGGACGTGTTCTACCGCCCGGCGCTGGAGCATCCGAAACCGCGTGTGCTCGGTAGTCAGACTGCGATGGTCACCGGGCCTAAAGGTGAAGAGATTCACTGCGATCAGTACGGCCGCATCAAAGTGCAATTCCACTGGGATCGTGAAGGGTTGGCGGATGACAAAACCAGCTGCTGGATGCGTGTTTCTTCGAGTTGGGCTGGGGATCGGTATGGCGCGATTGTCATTCCGCGTATTGGTATGGAAGTGCTGGTGACGTTCCTTGAAGGGGATCCGGATCAGCCGTTGGTGACTGGGTGTCTGTACCACAAGGAAAACCTCGTCCCCTACGACTTGCCGGCGAACAAGACTCGCACCGTGTTCAAAACCCTCAGCTCACCGGGGGGCGGCGGATACAACGAACTGCGCATCGAAGACAAGAAAGGTGCGGAACAGATCTACATCCATGCCCAGCGGGATTGGGATGAAAACATTGAGCATGATCAGAAGATTCGGGTCGGGAATGAGCGCCATGACACGGTGGAGAAGAACACTTACACCGAGCTGAAGGCGGAAGAGCATCGGACCACGATTGCGGATCGCAAGACTGAAGCGCGGATGGATGACCACCTGACGATTGGGCAGAACCAGCATGTGAAGTTGGGGACTGCGCAGCTGACTAGCGTTGGGAAAGAGATTCATCTGAAGGCTGGGGACAAGATTGTCATCGAAGCCGGGATGGAGCTGACAGTAAAAGCAGGTGGTAGCTTCATCAAGCTCGATGCTGACGGGATTACCGTGGTTGGGCCGGTGATCAAAATCAATGCTGGCGGTTCGGCGGGGAGTGGGACCGGGATCGGGATTAAACCGCCGGTGCTGCCGGGGGCGGCGGATAAGGATAAGGCGGGGAGTTTGATGGATCAGGCGTTGTTGAACGCGCCGCCTGAAAAGGTTAAGCCGAAGGCTTTTTTTGTGTTTTCTGAGTGATGAGATTCGTGATGACAACAAACAAACACGTAAGTCTGGTGAAGTGGTGTTCCATCGCATTGCTGACCTTAGGTATGCACACCAGTGCCTTTGCCTCGTCGTCCATTGAAGCTCAATGTCCGAGCGACGACTTTGCAGAGTTCGTTAAAGTTTTCGCCTCCCAGCCGGAAATACAGAAGGCCTTTATCGCCTCTCCCGTTCAAGAGATTCGAGTGGTTTTCGATGGTGATAAGCCGAAGGTAGTCAAACGTAAACTCACAACGCTGGACGCTACGGAATTGAGCGTTCTCATTCCAGAAAAAGCCGCTGATTCGAATCTCACCATTAAGGTCGAATTACCTGACAAGGTGATCGTCCGTGACCAGGTGGGCGGAGTTCTGAAAATTTTCGTCTTCAAAAACGACAACTGCTGGGTTCTGAGTCGTGTCGAAAATTGGTCGCTTAAAAACGTTTTAGAGGGTGTGGCTCGAACGGAGAAACTATCACCCGGTGAGCCAGAACTGAGGAAAGGTGTGTGGTATGACAGGTTGGCCAATCATGCTTCGCCCGAGTCCGGTGTTTATCTGTACGCCGCAGCGCTGGATAGCTATTTAGCCGGCGCACAGCAGGGTTCGCCGCAAGCTGCATTGTCTGCTGCGGGAATCAGTCTTTCTGGACAAGCTCCACGCTTGGATAACACCAAAATTTTGGATCTTTTGGTTGCTGCTTCAAAAAGCATTCCCGACGCAGGCGTGGCGCTTGCAAATTTTTACTGCGATGAGGGTGAATACGACGACAAGCACGTCTGTATCAATCCGCAACAGTCAATGGCCGCATTGGAAAGCGCCGCGCGCCGAGGCTCAGTTGATGCACTTATCCAACTAGGGGAGGTGTATGAAGTCGGCACTGTTGTCCCTGCTGATCTGCCCAGAGCAATGGCTTGTTATCTGGAGGTTCAGAAAATGGATAGTGAGTCCGGTACGCGAGGTGTTGACCACTTAGCGGCCCAGGGCGTCGTCGCTGATAACTCAACTCAATGTCTTAAAGCAGGAAGCTTCCGATGAGTACCGGCCTACTTGAACAGCGGGTTAACTACCCGCATAGCCAATATGAATACGGCCCTGCGAAAGGGTACGCCGACGCCGACGCCGACGGTCGCAAGGAAATCGACTGCTCAGGTTTGTTGTACCGAATGCTGAAGGATGCGGGATATTCAATCCCGTACCTGACAACGGGACAGTTAAATGCTGACGTAACCCATTTTGAAGTCATCCCGCTCGCGAGCGTCGAGCCCGGTGATATTGCACTGTGGATCAATTTCCACGGGCATACGGGGGTAGTCGAGGACATCAACTCAGTACGGACCGCGGGGAATTTTTTCGGCTCGCAATCTTCTTCTGGGCCGAAATCCGCTAAGTATGGGAACCAGAGCGGTTACTGGCCGATGCCAGAAAAGTTTTTGCGTCCGAAAGCTCAATACAGGACGGGTGCGCAACCGGCGCCAGCGCCTGCTCCTGCTCCAGCACCTGCCCCGGCAGGGCCTGCACCTCAGATGAATTTCCAGTATCCATTCAGGAAGGCTGACGGGAAGCAGTTCACTGACGCGGAAGAAGTCTACAAAGCGCTCGAAGGTGAAACGTCGGGACACTACTTGCTGGGCAGTAACAAGTTCTGGCATGGCGGTATCCACATTACCAATTCAAGTGCCCCACAATGTGTACTGAATGAGCCCGTTCGCTGCATGGCCGATGGCGAAGTCGTTGCTTATCGCCTTAACGAAGATTATCTAGAGTCGACTTTCGGCGACAACGAGAAAAAACTGAAGTACTCCAACTCCTTCTGCCTGGTGCGTCACGAATTCAAATCGGCGCCGAACGCGGAAGAAGGACCGAACAAGGGCAAGCAAAACAAGCTGAATTTCTACAGCCTCTACATGCACTTGTTGCCTCATGCTCGTTATCCGCTGGCCCCTGAAGAAACGCCCAACAAGAAAGTCACCATGAAGGTCGGTGACTTCAATGCCTATCCAACGGCGCCCCAGCCCGGTGTCGTCTCGCAGGCCGACGGAAAACTGGTTAATGGCACTCAACTAGAAATTCTCGAAACGGCCAACAGCGGCGAGCTGACTTATGCCAAAGGTAAAATTCTTTCCGGAAGTGTGAAAAAAGGCTCGACCAAAACTCGTGGCGTTGGAGATGCAGTCTGGTTCGCTTACCTGAAAAATGGAGTGCCCTACAAAAACACCGCCAATACTCAAATCTGGAAGGAAGAGTTGCTGCCCGAGCGTCTTCGGCCGAACTATTGGCAGGGCAAGGTTAAAGCGAAGTTGATGAAGCGCTTGCCGCTGTACGACGCGCCCGCAACCCCCACTAATGGACAGCCAGCCGGTAGTCCGAAAGGGACGCTGCAGCTGAACGTTGGCAGCGTCATCGAATTCGACAGTAAAGCGGTGTTGAACCTTTCCGTCGGCAATCAAACGCTGCGCATGGCCGCTTGCACATTAGTGAGTGGTGCGCTTTGGGGGAATGGTGTTGTGCCGCCGACGTTCTGGGCCTGTGTGGAGAACGTACTGCCGAATAAATGCGTAAGTTGGGAGACCGTCACGCCCAGCGAATTCGATACTGTTGTAGCCACCAGCACCGGCATAAAGGCGGGTGACCCGATCGGTTACTTGGGGCAGACGGAAAATCTCACCAGCGAGCAAGGCGCGTCGGACAGCAAGTTTCAGGTTCACGTCGAAATATTCACCGCCGAAGCGGAAGTGAAAGATTTCCTCAAAAACCTCGCTGGCCTTAAAACAGGTAAGCAGTACCTTCAATTGACGACCGGAACGGAGCTTAAGAAAGTAGCCCCGGCGACCGGCACGACACCGCTAAAGCTCGACCACGCCGTCAACCTCGGCAAGGTCCCAATGATCAAGGTCGGCACGGAAGACTGGTACAGCGTTAGCATCACCGACGACGGTCAACCGGTCAGCGGACTGGTAAAAAAAGCAGGCGCGAAAATCATCACCCAGCACGACTGGGAAAAACTGGGGTTCCAGATTGTTGAAGAAACAAACGCTACGGCGGATGGTTTCCTTGATCCCGAAGATATGCCGCAGTTCTTCAACGATTTGTTCGCCAAAATTGACACAAACCACGACGGTCAAGTCGATTCAGCTGAGCTCGCGAATGCGTTAAAAAATGCTGATACACGTTCACGGTGGTCGAAGCTGATCGCTCATCATCCGACCGAATGGAAGGACAAAGCGGACTCTGCAAAGTGGAGTAAGTTATATCAGTTATTGGAAACCTCCCCGAAGACGTTGAAGCATGAAAAAGAGCGTATTGACAAGTATGTTTTTTGGGATGAGCTTGCGGGAAAGGCGGCTATGAGTTCTAGCTTGATTTGGCATTTTCACCCGATAGCGTTGCTTGATAACTTCATGAGTCAATCCGTATACATAGATGTAGAACGATTTGTTGCTATGTATGCCGAACAGCACGCATCATTCCAAGCGGAATCTCCCGCACTTTCAGCGAAGTCGAAAGAAAATCTACGGGAAATCGTAAAAAACATAAATATCTACGTCGATAAAAATAGAGAAATGCTGACGATATATGAATTGTCGTATATGTTCGCAACGGCCAGGCATGAGGCATACAACTACACAATCGCCGAATATTTTAGTGCTGCGCCGGAGATCGGGTCGGTTAGTTATTTCGACAAGTATGATCCTGTTCTTGCGGCGAGTGCTGCGCATAGGGAGAGAGCGATAGGTAATGGAAACACCGTCCAAGGTGACGGTTTTAAATACCGCGGGCGTGGTTTGGTGCACTTGACATGGAAAAACAACTATCAGAAAGCCAAAGATTATTTCGGGATAGATTTTGTTGGAAGTCCTGAAGAGGCCGCTGGATTTAAAAATTCAGTTCCCATTATGATTTGGGGTATGAAAGAGGGTATTTTTACCAATCAAAAATTGGGCACCTATGTAAATAACACCACCAAGGACTATCAAGGCGCTCGTAAAGTTATCAACGGTTCCGACCAGAAGGTTCTGATCGCGAGTTACGCCACTAAATTTGAAGCTATTTTGAGAGCTACATCCGTAGCGCCGGAGACTCGATAAGAATGAAAAAGAAAAACCTGTTTGCATTGTTGTTCATTGGCCTCTCGATTACCGTATCTGCTGCTGAAAAAGCAACAGTCTCTGCGGGCGATGTTTATGAAGTAAATGAAGCGACTCAGAGCCTAAAAGTTAGCTGGTCGGGTGGAAGCAAAATTGTTGACGGTGTCATTGGCGATAAAGGAGAAGTTACGAGAGACTTTGTTGACTTCAATGGCACTAAAGCGTTGCACTATGAAAACTTGGCATCGAGCACTCCGTTTGAAGCGTACTTTACGCTGAGTAGGCAAGGAGACAATGTCGTTGTCGATTGCATATATGCAAATATACGTAATGACAGAAATGGTATTCTCATCAACAAGGCTGTTTGTGATCTTAATAGACCGCTTGTCGAGGATTATGAGGAGTCTATCTATGAGTTTTCTGACGAGTGGAAAAACGCTACGGGAAAAATTTCAATAGAGTCTTTGGGTAAGACTCCGGTGGTAGCTTTGAATGTGGATGAGGCTCAGTACAAGGACATCCATTTGGTGAGAACCTATAAATCTAAGGACGATTTGGTTTCCAAATCTCCGTCAGTTGCTGTTACGCAAGACAGCATCCGGCATCAGTTCAGCTCTGGCACAATATTTTCTGTATATAAGGTTAGTGATTTGAAATCTCCTCAGTATTTAGAGGTGGCGGCAAAAGGTATTGAGGAATCTTTTACACGCTATGATTATGAAGGTTTGAAAGCGTTGTTAAAGTAACTTTGATATTCGATGGAAAAGGGGACAATCCGTCCCCTTCCTTTGGCGCCTACGGCATGTAATCCAGCGGCGCCTTGCGCCAATCGAATTGTTCGGCATACCAGCGTTGAATCGGGCCTGGCAAACGTCCCTTCCAGCCCTGCACGTTAGTGTAATAGCGCACGCGGTAATTCTGCTTCTGATCGCTGACCAGCACCGCGACCCAAAGTTGAGCGTCGCGTCCGCGCATGATTAGTGCGGCGTTGGGAGGAGGAAGCCCCAAAACCCGAATGTTGGCGACTTGAGCCCCCAGGTTGTCTGCGGCGGACTCGTCTACGTAGTAAAACGAGTCACTGGCATCCAGAACGGTTTGATAGTCATCCTTAAGCAATTGCCGAGCCGCATCGTCTTCTTCTTGCGTCCGGAGGAGTCCCAGCGACAACAGGTCATAGTTCAAATCAAGTGGTTGTTCGGATGCGACATAATGTCCGCCAAAGGCTGCGTCAGTTCCGTGGCATTCACCCACTTGGATGACGTAAAGGAGGCCGGTGGTTGGTGTCATCAATAACGTGCAATCTTCGCTTCGATAAATACCTTGGGAGCCTTCCAGGTTGAACGTACCAGTCAAATTTCCTGAGCCCATTTTATTTGACGCTTTTGAGCTGAAACCGAACTGTGGCGCGCGCCCGTTTATCTTCCATTCGGCGCTGTCGAATCTCCCTGCCGGGATACGTTGCCAGGTTCCTTTCCAATTGAATGGTTTACCTGCATGTTGGAGCTCTGCAATCCGCATCGAATAACTGCGTCGCAAACAATGAAAGTCGGCAGCGCAGTGGTCGCGGTTTTTAATCCATTGGCGTTGATCAGCCTTCAGCATCACGGTGTCTTTCACTGTTGCCTTTGCTGTTTTCCATGCCTGCCCCAATTTACGATCCAATCCAAGCGTGTATGGGTCAGAACATATTGTCTTTTCTGTAGGTGTCGCAGCATTCGCACAGTCGAAACTGTTGGCGGCAGCAATTGTGGTAAAAGCCATACTGGCCAGCATCATGGTGTGGACAAGGATAGGGCGGGGTAAGGCAAAAGGCATTTGAAGATTCCATTCTGAAAGTGCGGCACAAGTATGCGTAGATGCATGGTGATTTTCAGCTTTTTCGTGCTTTTGGAACTTTCCTGGCGGCGTTCAGCAGTGTCAGGCCGTGCAGCGTGCATTCTCTCGGCTGCCTTTGGAGAAGCAGGTGATGGTGGATTGGATTGAAGGGGGCGGAATCGGTCAAGGCAAGTCACTGCATTTAAAGCTCGGAGTGCAGACGTGACAATGCATTGGAATGAAGAAGGGGACGTCAGTCCCCTTCGTATTTCTTGCTACGTCTTAGCCCGATGCTCCGCCGGATCCGGCGAATCAATGTGATCCAGAGCTCGCTCTACTAATAGATGCACACCGACCGCCATTCTGCTGAGTGCCAGTGCGACGGAGCGGCGTGAGCCTTCTACGCTGTCGGCCAGGTCGGCGGCGATGGCGCTGATGGACAGCAGGTCTTCCGAGGCGTTGGCCAGGACGGTTTCGGTGTGGAGGTCGGGAGCGACGATGAAGAGGTCGCCATTGCGACGTTTAGGTTTTTTATCCGCAGGTGTGCCGAGGTGAAGATCTAGGGCACGTTCGGCGGCTTCGTGGAGTTTTTTGGAATCGAAGGATTCGTAGGGGGATGTGTCTTCGTGTTCGGGGGGATTCGGTGTTGGCTTGATCATAGATGTATCTCCTGGAATTAAGAGACCGACACCGTTTCGCTTTGCACTTCGAAAGAGGTGGCAGCTGTGCGTTGGTGTGCAAGACCGATCCAGGAACCGGCAGACCCGAAGGTCTCCGACGCACAGCCGCCATAACGATCCGCGAGCATAGGAAAACGCTCGACGAATAGCCATAAGCAATTGCGCACCTGGATTCGGACTTGCACGTCCGTGTCACCGATTTTGTGGCGACCACCAGAGACTATCGGTGATACCGAAGACTGACTAGTTCACGGACAGCCCGGCGTGTTGAAGGAAATGTCCGAGAGGTTTGAGGGGATCAAGATCAAAAGATCGCAGCCTTCGGCAGCTCCTACAGTTTGTGTTTCTTCAGGTGTAGGGAAGGTGTCGAGAGGTGATGCGGAGCGTCACGGGATGCATTCCTTTGCTGCGCGTGGGAACGGTCAGGTTGGCGTGACTTGGTAGTCATTGGCGTCAAAAAGACCTGTATCTTCTTCTAACGCAACCAGATAGTGGCGTTCTTGCATGAAGCCGCTACACTGCGCCGGCCGTTCATTTTCCTTTTGAGGCTGTGCGCATGAAATTTCGTTTTCTTCTGTGGATGCTGGGTTTGTTGATGGGTAAGGCCAGTCGGACTAATCCTGCGTTTCAGCAGCAGTTGGGTGACAAGGAATTGGTGTTTCAGCTACAAACCCTGGACGGGAAGGTGGCGCGGCATTTCTTTGTGAAGGATCAGCGCATCACCAGCAAGTCCGGCGTGTATGCCGAGCCGGCGTTTGCGATTGCCTTTAAAGACGCGGCGTATGGCTTTGCCACGATGCAGGCGAAGAACAAGCAGTTGGCGTTTATGACGGGGATTCAGGACAAGTCGATTCAGATCAAGGGGAATCCGGCGCTGGTGATCTGGTTTCAGGGGTTGACCAAATATTTGAAGCCGCGCAAGGCGAACGCTAAAGCCAAGGCTTGAGTCGATGGTTAACCCTGTGGCGAGGGGATTTAGCGAAACGTCGCACCGCCCCGTTGGGCTGCGAAGCGGCCCTGAAACCTGAGACTGTGTTGCATCAGGCGTACCGTGTTGGCTGGGTTTGCGACTGCTGCGCAGTCGAACGGGGATAAATCCCCTCACCACAGGGGTTGTGGTGATTCAGGTAGATCGGCGGGGGATTCATCGCGGGCAAGCCTCGCTCCTACAGGGATTGCGTAAATCCTGTGGGAGCGTGGCTTGCCCGTGGTGCTTTTAGGCCTGGCTGAATTGCGAAGCCAGTTCGCGCAGCAACACTTCAGCCTCAAGCACTTTGCTGACGACGTCGTTGGCCTTGTCGCGAGTCAGCCCCACACGCTCCAGCAAGGCGTCCGGGATGTCTTCATCCGGCCCGGACCCAATCCCGCGACTGCGCAGCAAACGCACCGCCAGGCACACGAGGTTTGGGTACTCGGCGTAATCTCCGTCATAGCCCGGGTCGTGCTGGAAGCGCAGCGCAGTGGCCAGTTCTTCGGGCATGTCCCAGTAGCGCATCAGCCATGAGCCGATCTGTTCGCGGCTGATGCCGAGCAGGTGTTGCTCGACGTAGCTGTGGCACAGGTGCGGGTTGACCTCCAGGTGGCGGCAGATCAGCGAGAAGTGCGGCGGGAAGACGTGGGCCAGCAGCAAGTAGCCGAAGTTGTGCAGCAGGCCGGCGAGGTAGGTCAGGCCGGCTTCCGGGCGCTGGGCGCGGGGCATGGCGCGGGTCAGGCCTTCGATGACGGCGGCGGTGTAGATCGATTGTTGCCAGTACGGCGTGGTGTGTTGCGGATGGTCTTTTGGCAGGCTCAGGGTTTTGCCCAGGGCCAGGCCCAGCGCCAGATTGATCACCAGGTCAAAACCCAGCACCCGCACGATGGCGTCTTCTACTGAACGAATCTTGCCCGGCGAAGCGTAGTACGGCGACGCTGCCCAGCTCACGACTTGTGCGGCCAGGGCCGGGTCGGTTTCAACGACGCCGGTGATGTCGTCGATGGTGGCGTTGGGGTCGACGCGCAGTTTGATGATTTTCTGCGCGGTCTCGGCCAGCGGCGGAATTTCGATGGTCTCTTCCAGGCGTTGCTGGATGCGCCGTGCGGTGAACGCTTGAACAGCCTGGGTGATTTCCTCGCGGTCATCGTGGGGGCGGTCGAGGTTCGGGCGAATGCTGGTCAGCGCTTCGCCGAAGTTGGCGGCGCTGGCCTTGGTCAGCATGCTCTTGAAGTCTTCGCTGGTGATCTCCAGCAACATGCCCGGCTCGCCCGAGTTGATCAGCAACTTCGGCTCGCGCAGCAGGCTTTCTTCATACAGACACGGTGTACTGGTGAGCGCCGGCATACCGGGCAGCAGGCTCAGGTTGTGTTTGCCGAGCATTTTTACCAGCCGTTCGGTCGACACGGCGGTAAGGCGGCGACCCGTCAGTTCGGCGAGGCTATTGAGGTCCAGCAATTGGCTCTGCGGGAACAGCACCATGAGCGTGCCCACGGCGTCATCGAGCAGAACTGCCTGCACTTTGCGTGCGGCGTTCAGGCCGTGATGGTCGAGGACTTCTTCGTAGGCGATACCCAGTTTGCCCAGCATCAGCCGAATAACCGACGGAGCGTGCGGGGTGGCGGGTGCGAGGGCAACTTCGGTCATGGTCTGTATCCGTTTTAAAACAATGGCAGGAGTATAACCAGCTTGCTCAGAACGGTGGTTCAGAAACTGCGACGGTGCTCACACTTGGCCGTATTGCTGCCCATGACGTAGCCAGCGGTCGAGCAGCGGGCTGACGTGATCCGGCCAGCGTTCCAGCAGCGCCTGGGCGGCGTCGCGCACGGCGGGCAGCAGATCGGCGTCGCGCATCAGGTCAGCGACCTTGAATTGCAGCAGGCCGGTCTGACGCGTACCGAGCATTTCGCCGGGGCCGCGCAGCTCAAGGTCTTTTTCGGCGATGACAAACCCGTCGTTGGTTTCGCGCATGATGCCCAAACGCTGACGACCGATCTGTGACAGCGGCGGATGGTAAAGCAGCACGCAATGACTGGCCGCGCTGCCCCGACCCACACGACCGCGCAACTGGTGCAATTGCGCAAGCCCGAGGCGTTCCGGGTTTTCGATGATCATCAGGCTGGCGTTGGGCACGTCGACGCCGACTTCAATCACCGTGGTGGCGACCAGCAGTTGCAGGTTGCCGGCCTTGAATTCGGCCATGACCGCGGCTTTTTCGACGGGCTTCATGCGACCGTGGATCAGCCCGACCTTCAACTCGCCGAGGGCGGCGGTGAGGTCTTCGTAAGTGGTTTCGGCGGCCTGACAGGTCAGCTCTTCCGACTCTTCAATCAGCGTGCACACCCAATAGGCCTGACGCCCTTCGGCACAGGCGCCACGCACCCGCTCGATGACTTCGACGCGCCGGGTATCGGTGATCAGCACGGTGTTCACCGGGGTCCGGCCGGGCGGCAGTTCGTCGAGGATCGAGGTGTCGAGGTCGGCGTAGGCGCTCATGGCCAGCGTCCGGGGAATCGGTGTCGCGGTCATGATCAGCTGATGCGGACACATCCGCCCACCGACACCTTTCTGCCGCAGGGCCAGCCGTTGCTGCACACCGAAGCGGTGCTGTTCGTCGATGATCGCCAGTGCGAGGTTCTTGAACTGCACTTCGTCCTGAAACAGCGCGTGGGTGCCAACCACCATCGGTGTGCCGTTGGCAATCTGCTCCAGTGCGGCCACGCGGTTCTTGCCTTTGAGCTTGCCGGCCAGCCATGCGACTTCGATGCCCAGCGGTTCGAGCCAGCGTTTGAAGGTGATGAAGTGCTGCTCGGCGAGGATTTCGGTGGGCGCCATCAGCGCCACTTGATAACCGGCCTCCAGGGCCTGGAGTGCAGCGAGGGCAGCGACCACGGTTTTACCCGCGCCGACGTCGCCCTGAATCAGCCGCAGCATCGGCTCGTGCTGACTGAGGTCGTAGGCGATTTCGTTGCCGACCCGTTGCTGAGCGCCGGTTGGAGTGAAGCCAAGGTTGGCCAGATATTGGGCCGGCAGCCGGGTGGCTTTCGGCATTGCCGGTGCGCGCAGGGAGCGCATGCTCTCGCGCAGGCGCTGCTGGGACAGTTGATGGGTCAGCAGTTCTTCGAAGGCCAGACGGTGCTGCGCCCAGTGATGCCCGAGGGCGAGTTCGTCGACATCGGCATCGGCCGGCGGGTGGTGCAGGTAGCGGATTGCATCGGCCAGCGGCGCCAGTTGATAGTCCCGCGCCAGTTCGGTCGGCAGCCAGTCGGGCAAGCTGGTCGGGCCGAGCATCGTCAGGGTTTGCATGCACAACTGGCGCAAGCGCTGTTGGGTCAGGCCTTCAGTGAGTGGGTAAACCGGGGTCAGGGTTTCGTCCACCGGCGGCGGCTCGTCACCGGTAATGGCGCGGTATTCCGGGTGGTAGATTTCCAGCCCCGACGCACCGGGCCGTGCTTCGCCGTAGCAGCGAATGCGTGTGCCGCGTTTGAGGCCTTCTTTCTGAGCGTTGCTGAAATGGTAGAAACGCAGGCTGAGCCCGCCTGTGCCGTCCTGCAGGCGTACCACCAGGCTTCGGCGACGGCCCATGACCACGTCGGCGCCGCTGACGGTGCCTTCGATCACCGCGTCTTGCCCGGGTCGCAAATGGCCGATCGGGACCACGCGAGTGCGGTCCTGATAGCGCAGCGGCAGGTGAAAAAGCACGTCCTGGAGATTCTCCAGGCCGACCTTGGCCAACTTCTCGGCCATGGCTTCGCCGACACCCTTGAGTGCCGTCACCGACACTTGCGACAACTCGGTCATGGCAGCGACTTAGGCCGCAACCACCGGTGCTTGCGGCTTGGCCACCGAGCACAGGCGAATGGAGTCAGCGAGAATTTCAATCGCCTTCGGCCGCGGGAAGCTCGCGCGCCAGGCGATGGCCACGGTGCGGAACGGTACCGGCGGCGTCAGTGGACGCACTTCGAGGACGCCGGGGGCGTAGTGATGGCTGTCCACCGCGGACAGCGGCAGGATCGAAATGCCCAGGCCAGACGCAACCATGTGGCGGATGGTTTCCAGGGAACTGGATTCCACGGTGGTGTGCTTGGCGCCGTCGTTGCCTTTGGCCAGGGTCGGGCAGGCTTCCAGCACTTGATCGCGGAAGCAGTGGCCTTCGCCGAGCAGCAGCAGGCTCTTGTCGTTGAGCAGGGCGGCGTCGATGGATTCTTTTTGGGTCCACGGGTGCTGGGCCGGCATCAGGACGTAGAACGGTTCGTCGTAGAGCTGGAGGGTCAGCACGTCAGCTTCGTTGAACGGCAAGGCGATGATGATCGCGTCGAGCTCGCCGTTGCGCAGTTTGTCGCGCAGCACGTGGGTGAAGTTTTCTTCGATGTACAACGGCATCTGCGGGGCGACCCGGTGCAGTTGTGGAATCAGGTGCGGAAACAGGTACGGGCCGACGGTGTAGATGGCGCCGACTTTCAGCGGCGCGGTCAGCTGGTTCTTGCCGGCCTGGGCCAGTTCGCGGATGCCTTGGGCCTGTTCCAGCACTTTCTGCGCCTGGGCGACAATGCCTTCGCCGACCGGGGTCAGGCGCACGGCACTCTTGCTGCGCTCGAAAATCAGCACACCGAGTTCGTCTTCAAGCTTTTTCACGCCCACCGACAGGGTCGGCTGACTGACGTGGCAACGCTCGGCCGCGTGGCCGAAGTGCTGCTCTTGGGCGAGGGTAACGATGTAGCGTAATTCTGTAAGAGTCATAGCAAGCGTCCATGAAGTTGCGAGCCAAGCATACCGGCTGCAATCGATAGACGCACGTTATCAGACTGAGTGTGTTGAGTGACACAGGGCAAAGCAGGTTTGCCGCTGGCGGATATGCAAAAGGCACCTTTCGGGTGCCTTTCACGGATATTCCTGCTGCCGGAGATCTTTGTGGGAGCGAGCCTGCTCGCGAATGCGGTGTATCAGTCAACATGGATGTTGGATGTGATGGCCTCTTCGCGAGCAGGCTCGCTCCCACAATGGTTCGGCGGTGGTTTAGCGCCGGCGTTTTTCCAGCGAGTAAACAAACGGTGCGACGATTTCGATGGCGCCGTTGGTCAACATGTCGGCCGGCGGCTTGGGCAGTGGTTGAGCCTCGCGGATCATTTGCAGGGTGGCGCGGTCCAGATCGGCGTTGCCGGAAGGGCTCTCCAGTTCGAACGACAACACATTACCTTGCGCATCCACCACGAAACGTAGACGGTTCACACCTTCCTTGTTCCGCAATCTTGCAGCGGGTGGATACTTCTTATGCTTGGCCAGATGCGCGAGCAATTCGCTCTGCCAGCTGGCCTTGGCCGCTTGCTGCGCCGGTGAAGGGCCCGGTGCCGGCTGAGCGGATTTCTCCGTTGGCGCCTGAGTCGGTTGCGCGTCGCTCGGTTTTTCCTCGGACGGCTTCTCTTTAGGCGGTTCCGGCTTTTTCTCCACAGGCTTGGGCGGTTGAGGCTTTGGCTTGGGTTTGACCGGTTTCGGCACCGTAATCTCGGCCTTCGGTACTTCAGCCAGTTTCGGTATCGGCAGTTCTTCCACCGGGGCGGGTGGCTGTGGCGGCGTGATGACCTTCGGTGGTGCCGGTGCCGGAACTGGCGCCAACTCGACCATCATCGCCTGCGGCGGTAGCTCGATCGGTGGGCGCGACGTCCAGTTCAGCGCCAGCGCAATGGCCAGCGCATGGACGCCCAGCACCACGGCCAGGCTCGCGCTGTAACGCGTCAGCTTTTGGCGCGTCGTGATCATTTCTTGACTGCCGTCTCGAGTCCGACCAGACCCACCTTCAGGTAACCGGCAGAGCGCAGGTTGTCCATCACGCTCATCAGGTCGCCGTAATCCACACCTTTGTCGGCCTGGAAGAAGATCGTCGTGTCTTTCTTGCCTTTGGTCCTGGCGTCGAGGGTGGCGCCGAGTGCTTCGGCTTTCACTTCGTCTTCGCCGAGGAACAGGCGTTGGTCAGCCTTGACGCTGAGGAACACCGGTTTCTCTGGTCGTGGCGCCGGTTTGGCGCTGGAAGCGGGCAGGTCGACCTTGATGTCCACGGTGGCGAGCGGGGCCGCCACCATGAAGATGATCAACAGCACCAGCATCACGTCGATGAACGGTGTGACATTGATTTCGTGGTTCTCGGCCAGATCGTCGTCTGCGCCTTCTCTCAAATGCAAGCCCATGGCTGATTACCCTACTTTGACCATGTGGGGTTGCGCGGAGCGCTCGGTGGTCGGCAGGTGATCGAGGTCACGGCTAACCAGCAGCAGGACTTCAGCCGAGGCATCGGATACTTGTGCCTTGTAACCGGCAATGGAGCGGGCAAATACGTTGTAGATCACAACGGCCGGAATCGCGGCCACCAGACCCAACGCGGTTGCCAGCAGGGCTTCGGCGATGCCGGGAGCCACGACGGCGAGGTTGGTGGTCTGGGTTTTGGCGATGCCGATGAAGCTGTTCATGATGCCCCACACGGTACCGAACAGGCCGACGAACGGCGCGGTAGAGCCGATGGTGGCGAGCACGCCGGTGCCGCTGCTCATGTTCCGACCGCAGGCTGCGACCAGACGCTCAAGGCGGAAGGCGACGCGTTCCTTGATGCCTTCTTTCTCGCGGCTGTTGACCGACAAACGCATCTCTTCCAGGGCGTCATGCACCAGCAAGTTGGCGAGGGTGCCATGCTTGGTGGCTGTCGCACTGGCTTCTTTAAGCGTGGTGGCTTTTTTCAGGTGGACGATTTCGGTGCGCAGACGACGCTTGGCGCCCATCAGCTCGAAACCCTTGGCGATCCAGATGGTCCAGGTGATGATCGAGGCGATGGCCAGACCGATCATCACGATTTTCACGATAATATCGGCGTTCTTGTACATACCCCATGGCGACAGGTCGTGGGCCATGCCCAGCGAGTTGGCCTCTTCTTGCGGCTCATTCATCTTCTTCGCCGCATCGCCAAACTCGGCTAATGCTTTTTGTACTTCCGGAGGCAGGGAGGAAGTATCGACACTGCCGTCAGGATTTCTCGGTACGTCAGGTGTTGCTTGAGCCGAAGGCTCATGGGCGGCGGGTGCCGAGGCTTCATCAGCGAAGGCGGCGACCGGTGCGAGCATCAGGGTAAGCAGCAGGGCGGCCAGAGCGCTCCAGGCGCGAGGTCGTTTGGTAGGCGAAGCGGGGAATTGATTGGGTGTCATGCTGGCCGGACCTGAGAAAGAAAAACGGTAAATGCTCTTCCAGGCCTCGTAAGGCCGAGAACAAAAGTGGCTGGCATTATTGCAATTAATTCTTGTTAACAAAAGTAATAGCGTCTCTTTTTTTCCTCCATTACTAGCTGCTTATCCATTTCGGGCGCTAGTCTGTACCTTTCTTGAGGGAGTTTTCTGATGTCCGCGCCTTCTGTTTTGATCGCCGGCTGCGGTGATGTTGGCAGTCGTCTGGCTACGCAATTGATCGCTTCCGGGTGGGAGGTTCATGGCCTGAGGCGTGACGTCTCACGCCTGCCCAAGGGGGTGATTGGCGTTGCCGGTGACTTGTTCAATGAAGACTGTCCAGCGACCTGGCCAGTCGGTGCGGTGGATTACCTGGTGTATTGCGCGGCGGCCACTGATCACGATGAGGCGGGTTACCGCGCCGCTTATGTTCAGGGTTTGCAGCACGTGCTGGAGTGGCTGGGCGACTACGGTCAGGTGCCCGACCGCCTGCTGTTTGTTTCCAGCAGCAGTGTGTATGGCCAGCAGGATGGCGAGTGGGTCGATGAGACTTCGCCTGCTGTAGCCGCTGGCTATTCAGGGCGTGTGATGCTGGAAGCCGAGCAGATTGCCCTCAATAGCGGCATTCCTGCCAGCGTCGTGCGTTTAACCGGTATCTATGGTCCCGGCCGTGAGTGGCTGTTGACCCAAGTTCGCCGCGGCTATCGCGTTGCGGTCGACCCGCCGTTGTATGGCAACCGTATTCATGCAGACGACGCGGCGGGGCTGATGGCCTGCTTGCTTGAGGCGGACCGGCGTGGCGTGGCGCTGGATGACGTCTATATCGGCGTCGACGATGCGCCAGCACCACTGGCAGAAGTGGTGGGCTGGCTACGAGAGTATTTGGGCGTGACCGAATGGGATGACGACGCGAGCGTGCGGCGCACTGGCAGCAAGCGCTGCCGCAATGTGCGGGCCAAAGCCTTGGGCTGGACACCGAAGTACCCAAGTTACCGCGAAGGTTATGCCGCGATACTTGCCCAGGGGGAGTTGAGCTGAGCGAGCTTCTAAACAACAGGCGCCTGCGGGCGCCTTTGTTTTTGGGTCATTGTTTTACCAGCAGCCACTGGCGTGGGCCGGGGGTGAATTGGGGGATTTCGTCTGGCCGGGATTGATTGATTGCCTGGAAAATCTCCAGTTGCTTGCCTTTGCGAACGAAAATCCATGTGTCACTCAGGTCGCCCGTGCCCAGATACAAGGTGTCATTCCCTGCGCCTTGGCTGGCGCAATCACCGTCCAGGCATAACTCGTATCGATCGGTTCCCGGTAAGCCTGAAACATGGCCATCTTCCGTAAACTCGACCCGCTGGCCTGTTCCGTGACTGTCGATGATTTTCCACTGCCCGCCCATATAAGCAGCGTTCAGGGCGCTCCTGAAGGTGCTACCCCACTTCGTCTGCGTTTTGGCGGTCTTGCTGGGGCGACTGAACACCTGCTGGGGGACGTGCTCCTTGGCCAGTTGGGTCAGTCGCTTGCCATCCAGGCGCAGCTCGTCAGTGCCGTAGCCGTTGTAGTCGACGGTCCAGGCATTGGGGGACTTTTGCAGCAGTTGGCCTCCACCCCTCTCAAAACCGCTGCTCACTTGCGCCTTGCCGGTGCGAGTGTTGATGTCCCATTCCAGATTCCGGCCATGGGTGTTTAAGGATTCATGTAAAGACTGGCCTTGGGCCGCTGCATCGATGGCCGCCTGATTGATCCAGATACCACTGATATCCGTTTCTGCGGGAATAGAGGTGCAGCCGCCGAGCAGCAAAAGGCTGAGGACAAGCAGTGGGCGCATGTTCAATCCTTGAGAGGGGTGAAGAATTTCACGGCGCAGGCTAAAGAAAAAGGAGCCCGTAGGCTCCTATATTCTGTATCACTGTTTTTCCAGCAACCACTTGCGATCACCCGGGGTGAACTGCGGCATTTCATCCGCCTGTGCGGTGTTCACTGCCTGGAGGATTTCCAGTTCCTTGCCCTTGCGTGCAAAGATCCAGGTGTTGCCCTGACCATTCGCCTGTAGCCACATGTTGTCATTGCCGCCGCTCATCGACGCGCAATCACCGGCCAGGCACAGGGCATAACGATCCGCCCCCGGCAGGCCTGCAACCTGGCCGTCAGCCTGGAACTGCACGGTATTGCCTTCACCGGGACCGCTGACGACTTTCCAGCTGCCGCCCATGTAGGCTGAATACAGTGCGCGTTCGAAACTGGCGCCCACCGGTGCGCCCTCTGGCACCGTAACCTGCGCGCGGTCGAAGACTTGCTCCGGCTCATTGTCGCTGGCGACCTGGCTCAATTGCTTGCCGTCACGCTTCAGCTCACTACCCGAGCTGCCATAAAAGTCGACCTTCCAGGCGCCGGACTCTTCGCCTAGCAGCTTGCCATCGACGTTTTCAAAACCGTTGGTGTAGCGGGCCTGACCGGCCTTGGTGTTGACGTCCCATTCCAGGTTCGGGCCATAGGCCTGGAGCGCTTCGCGCAGGGGGCCGCCTTTGGCTGCAACATCGATGGCCGCCTGATTGATCCAGGTGCCGCTGATGTCACGGTCGGCAGGGTTGCTGGCACAACCGCCCAAGAGTAGGGCGACCAGCGAGAGAGCTAGCGCTTGGCGCATGGTGGAATCCTTTCAAAGCAAGATCGGCGCAGCCTTTAGAAGGCTGCACCGGACGCATTACTCGATGACCAGAATGGCATCCATTTCAACCTGCGAACCCTTTGGCAGGGCTGCTACGCCGATGGCGGCGCGGGCAGGGTAAGGCTGGTCAAAGTACTTGCCCATGATCTCGTTGACCTTGGCGAAGTGGCTCAGGTCGGTGAGGAAGATGTTCAGTTTGACGATGTCCTTGAACGAACCGCCAGCGGCTTCAGCCACGGCTTTGAGGTTCTCGAACACCTGGACGGTCTGGGCTTCGAAGCCTTCAACCAGTTCCATGGTTTTTGGGTCCAGTGGAATTTGACCCGACATGTAAACGGTGTTGCCGGCCTTGATCGCCTGGGAGTAAGTGCCGATGGCGGCCGGGGCCTTGTCGCTGGTGATAACTGTTTTGGTCATGAATGACTCCTTGTAATAGTGGGCTTAGGCACGCATGCGGGTGATGCGAATCACCCCGGTCAGGGCGCGCAGTTTCTTGATCACGCGGGCCAGGTGTACGCGGTCGTGCACGCTGACCACCAGTTGGACCACGCTGATGCGACCATCGCGTTCGTCCATGCTGATTTTTTCGATATTGCCGTCGGCCGCGTTGACGCTGCTGGCCAGCAGAGCGATCAGGCCGCGCTGATGTTCCAGCTCGACGCGCAGTTCGACATTGAATTCACCGGTGACATCCTTGGCCCACGAGAGCTGGATGCATTTTTCCGGGTTGTGGCGGATTTCGCTGATGTTGCGGCAGTTGTCCAGGTGCACGACCATGCCTTTGCCCGCGGACAGGTGGCCGACAATCGGGTCGCCCGGGATCGGCGTGCAGCACTTGGCGTAACTGAGCACCAGGCCTTCTGTGCCGCGAATCGCCAGCGGGCCTTCCGAGCTCGGCAGCTGTTCGCCTTCACCAAGCAATCGGCGGGCGACCACGTAAGCCATGCGATTGCCCAGGCCGATATCTTCGAGCAGGTCTTCGATCAGTTCCAGGCGGTACTCGGTGAGCATCGCCTTGACGCGCTCGGCTGCTACTTTCTCCAGCGAGCTGTCGAACCCGTTGAGAACCTTGTTCAGCAGGCGTTCGCCGAGGCTGATGGATTCGGAGCGGCGTTGCAGTTTCAACGCATGGCGGATGTGAGTCCGCGCCTTGCCGGTGACCACGAAGTTGAGCCACGCCGGATTCGGTCGAGCCCCGGGGGCGCTGACGATCTCGACCGTGGAGCCGCTTTGCAGCGGTTCGGACAGCGGTGCGAGACGTCGATTGATCCGACAGGCAATGCAGCTGTTGCCCACGTCGGTGTGCACCGCGTAAGCGAAGTCGACCGCCGTGGAGCCTTTGGGCAGCTCCATGATCCGGCCTTTGGGCGTGAACACGTAGACCTCGTCCGGGAACAGGTCGATCTTCACGCTCTCGATGAATTCCAGCGAGTTGCCGGCGCGTTGCTGCATCTCCAGCACGCCTTTGACCCACTGGCGGGCGCGGGCGTGAGTACCTTTTGGCTGCTCGTCGCCACTGGATTTATAGAGCCAATGGGCGGCGATGCCATTGTTGGCCATCTCTTCCATTTCACGGGTACGGATCTGAATCTCGATCGGTACACCGTGCATGCCGAACAGCGTGGTGTGCAGCGACTGGTAGCCGTTGGCCTTGGGGATCGCGATGTAATCCTTGAAGCGACCCGGCAACGGTTTGTACAAATTATGCACAGCACCCAGTACGCGGTAGCAGGTATCGACCTTGTCGACGATGATCCGGAACGCATAGACGTCCATGATCTCGTTGAAGGCCCGACGCTTGCCGCGCATTTTCTTGTAGATGCCGTAGAGGTGTTTTTGACGACCGCTGACCTCGCCCTGAATGCCGTCGATGGCCAGGCAGTGGCTGAGGGATTCTTCGATCTTGTTGACGATTTCCTTGCGGTTGCCCCGGGCGCGTTTGACCGCCTGGTTGATCCGTGCGGAACGCATCGGGTGCATGGCCTTGAAGCCGAGGTCTTCGAATTCTATGCGGATGGCGTGCATGCCCAGCCGGTTGGCGATAGGCGCATAGATTTCCAGGGTTTCCTTGGCGATCCGTCGGCGTTTTTCGCCGGACAGGACTTCCAGGGTCCGCATGTTGTGCAGGCGGTCGGCCAGTTTGACCAGGATCACGCGAATATCGCGGGCCATGGCCATGGCCATTTTCTGGAAGTTTTCAGCCTGGGCTTCGGCCTTGGTCTCGAAGTTCATCTGGGTCAGTTTGCTGACCCCGTCGACCAGTTCGGCCACGGTTTCGCCGAATTGCGCTTGCAGCGCTTCCTTGGCAATACCGGTGTCTTCGATCACGTCATGCAGCATCGCAGCCATCAGGCTCTGATGGTCCATGTGCATGTCGGCAAGAATATTCGCAACCGCGAGTGGGTGCGTGACGTACGCCTCACCGCTACGGCGGCGTTGGCCGTCGTGGGCTTGTTCGGCGTAGAAGTACGCTCGGCGGACCAGGTTGACCTGGTCCTTGCCGAGGTAGGTCGATAAGCGATCGGCGAGGGCGTCTATGCTCGGCATGATGAAACCTGCCGTTCGCTGTGACCCCGCGCCGTGCTACGTCGACCAGGCATGGCTTAGACTGCCTCGTTGGACTCGTCCTCGAACGCTGCGAACAGCGGTTCGTCTTCGACGATTTCAGCGTTGGCGATGAACTCGTAGCTCATCAGGCCTTCAGCGATTTCACGCAAGGCTACAACGGTAGGCTTGTCGTTTTCCCACTGAACCAGTGGCTCTTTGCCGCCGGTGGCCAGTTGACGGGCACGCTTGGTAGACAGCATGACCAGCTCAAAGCGGTTTTCCACGTGGTTTAGGCAATCTTCAACGGTTACGCGGGCCATGGTATTCCTCGGAGCGAATGCAATATGCGCGCTGCCCGGTTGGGCGAGCGGACTCAACAGTTTAAAAAATCACCAGCGATTAGGGAAGCGCTGATTTTTTGACCAAGCCCTTCAACGCGCTGCAAGTGCCAATGTAAAGCCCTTGCAACGGTTTTGGGAAGAGCTGTTTAGCCGAGCAATTCGGCCAAAAGTTTTCCGTGACGCTGCTGCTGGCGCTTCTGATGAAGCTGATTGGCACGGAAAATCGCCTGTAAATCGCGCAGTGCGTGGGCGAAATCGTCGTTGATGATCAGGTAATCGTAGTCGACGTAGTGACTCATCTCGCTGACGGCTTCGCGCATCCGGCCTTCGATGATCTCGTCGCTGTCCTGGCCGCGATTAGTCAGGCGCTGGTGCAAGGCCTGCAATGACGGCGGCAGAATGAAGATCGAGCGGGCCTGGGGCATCAACTTGCGCACTTGCTCGGCGCCTTGCCAGTCGATTTCCAGGATCAGGTCGTGGCCTGCGTCGAGGGTCTGCTGCAAGTGGCTTTGCGAGGTGCCGTAGAGATTGCCGAACACTTCGGCGCGCTCCAGGAAGTCGCCATGTTCGCCCATCTTCACAAACGCTTCGCGGGAGACGAAGTGATAGTTCACGCCGTTCACTTCACCGGGGCGCATGGCGCGGGTGGTGTGGGAAACCGAGACGCGGATCTCCTGGTCGGAGTCGGTCAAGGCCTTGACCAGGCTGCTCTTGCCCGCGCCCGAAGGTGCGGAAATGATGTACAGGGTGCCGGTGCTGTGGGTCATGTCAGGGTTGCCTTACTCAATATTCTGCACTTGTTCGCGCATCTGCTCGATCAACACCTTGAGGTTGACCGCCGCCTGGGTGCTGCGCGGGTCGAAAGCTTTGGAGCCCAGTGTGTTGGCTTCGCGATTGAGCTCTTGCATCAGGAAGTCCAGGCGCCGACCGGCAGCGCCACCGGATTTGAGCACCCGGCGAACTTCGATGATGTGAGTGCTCAGGCGATCCAGTTCTTCGGCGACGTCGCTCTTTTGCGCGAGCATGACCATTTCCTGCTCCAGCCGCTGCGGATCCATCTCGGCCTTCATGTCGGCGAAGCGGTCGAGGACTTTCTGGCGCTGGGTGGCAAGCATCTGCGGGACCAGCTCACGCAGGGTCACCACGTCTTCTTCAATGGAGGTCAGGCGATCGTTGATCAACCGCGCGAGCTCCGCGCCTTCGCGCTCGCGGCCGGCCTTGAGTTCTTTCAGGCCTTCGTTGAACAGCGCCAGGGCTTCGGCATTCAGGGCTTGCGGGTCGGTCGCGTCGCCCACCAGCACGCCGGGCCAGGCCAGGACTTCCAGCGGGTTCAGCGCGGCCGGGTTTTTGATCAGGCCGGCGATGGTCTCGGCGGCGGCGACCAATTGCGCGGCGCGCTCGCGGTCCACTTGCAGGGGTTTGTCGGTATTTTCTTCGGTGAAGCGTAGGGTGCATTCGAGCTTGCCCCGGGAGATTCCCTGGCGCAGGGCTTCGCGGACCGCGCCTTCGAGGTCGCGAAAGGACTCTGGCAAGCGCAAGTGCGGCTCCAGGTAGCGGCTGTTGACCGAGCGCAGTTCCCAGCTCAGGGTGCCTTGGGTGCCGGCTTTTTCGACGCGGGCGAAGGCGGTCATGCTGTGCACCATGGAGGTACCTCGCAATGCAGGTTCATGCGTTACCAAAGGTTTCGCAGGCCTGATCTATATGAATTTAAGCCCAGAGGCAGCAAAGGCGCAGGATTGTAGCGCAGTGGGGCGAATGCGCCCAAACACACGGAGTGACAAAGGGCAGCAGGCCGTCGGTAAAGCGCTATTCAGGGCCTTCAGTCGTCGGGGGATTTTTTAGAAGTGCCCACTCACGGCCCTGCGGCTCTATAATGCTCCGCAGTTTTCCGTCCCCCGTACAGGTATTCCCTATGAAACGTCCAAGTGGTCGCGCTGCCGATCAGCTCCGCTCGATCCGCATTACCCGCAACTACACCAAACACGCCGAGGGATCTGTACTGGTCGAGTTCGGTGATACCAAAGTCATCTGCACCGTCAGCGTCGAGAACGGCGTGCCGCGTTTCCTCAAAGGTCAGGGCCAAGGCTGGTTGACCGCTGAATACGGCATGCTGCCGCGCGCCACTGGCGAGCGTAACCAGCGTGAAGCGAGCCGTGGCAAACAAGGCGGCCGCACCTTGGAAATCCAGCGTCTGATCGGTCGTTCCCTGCGCGCTTCGCTGGACATGTCCAAGCTGGGCGACGTCACCCTGTACGTCGATTGCGACGTGATCCAGGCTGACGGCGGCACCCGCACCGCGTCCATCACCGGCGCCATGGTTGCACTGGTCGATGCCTTGAAAGTGATCAAGAAGCGCGGCGGCCTGAAAGGCGGCGACCCGCTGAAGCAAATGATTGCTGCCGTATCGGTGGGTATGTACCAGGGTGAGCCGGTACTCGACCTCGACTACCTGGAAGACTCGGCCGCCGAGACCGACCTGAACGTGGTGATGACCAGCACGGGCGGCTTCATCGAAGTCCAGGGCACTGCCGAAGGCGCACCGTTCCAGCCGGAAGAGCTGAACGCTATGCTGGAACTGGCGAAGAAAGGCATGACCGAAATCTTCGAACTGCAAAAGGCTGCACTGGCCGATTGATCGGACCGCTCCACACAAGGAGGACGTTATGAGTGACGAGCAACAGCTGCTTCCCACACCGAGCAAAGAGGTTCGGCAGTGGGCGATGTTCTGTCACTTGTCCGCCTTGCTGGGGATCTGGGTTCCGTTTGGCACGTTGATCGGCCCGCTGATTCTCTGGCAGATGAAGCGCGAGATGGACCCGTTCATCGATGCGCAGGGCAAGGAGGCGCTGAACTTTCAGATCACCGTCGCCATTGCCTCCGCCATCTGCTTGCTGCTGATGGTGGTGATCGTCGGGTTCTTCCTGTTCGGTTTGCTAGCGATTGGTGCGCTGGTGCTGACGATCATCGGCGGCGTGAAGGCCAATGAAGGGGTGCCGTACCGGTATCCGTTCACTTGGCGGCTGATCAAATAACGATCAGCGCTAGATTCCCTTGTGGGAGCGACCGCTGTGTGAAAATGCAGTTCGCCACGCTTTAAAACAAATGCCCTGACTTGTCGGGGCATTTGTTTTTATAAATTGGATTAACTTCCCAAACGTTGCCGTTAGCAATATCCAGCTGCCGCAGGTATTGCTGCGCACTGTCGCACTTACACTTCTAGTCACAACTGCTTTCGCCTCTGCACCGCCTATGTGCTTGGCAATGAGACTTCGCGGTTGATAAAGTTGCCCCAAGTAATATTCCTTCAGAAATATTTCGATATATTCGGACCATTGAAGGTCCTTGAATTTAAAGCAAATCAGTGTTGAGAAGATCAATCTGTTCATGAGGCGTGTCCAGGTAAAAAGTTCGCCTCTGAACGTATATATAAAAGAATAATCCCGATGGTTCAGCTCGATTTTTATGGAACACTTGTGGCCGCCTCTTTAGTGCTGTTATTGGGGCGCGGACTAGTCACCCGAATTGGTTTTTTACGCAACTACAATATCCCTGAACCTGTAGCAGGCGGCCTGGTGGTTGCTCTGCTTCTCCTGGCTTTGCGGGGACTTGATATTGACGTCCGATTTGACACCTCACTGCAAACTCCCTTGATGTTGGCTTTTTTTGCCACCATCGGCTTGAGCGCAGACTTCGCCAGCCTGAAGAAAGGCGGGCGCGTAGTGGGGATCTTTCTACTGGCGGTCACCACGCTTTTGGTGGTCCAGAATGCCATGGGCATCGCGCTTGCAAAAACGTTGGGACTCGATCCTTTGATGGGCCTGCTGACAGGCTCGATTACCTTGGCGGGTGGTCACGGTACAGGCGCTGCGTGGGGAACGGTCTTCAGTGAGAAGTACGGTCTGGCTTCTGCCTCTGAGCTCGCGATAGCCTCTGCGACGTTTGGCCTGGTGTTAGGCGGCTTGATTGGTGGTCCGGTCGCTCGCCTGCTCATCAAACGTGTCCAGGTGCCCGGCCTCGAGCAAGAAAAGCCACGGCTGCCAAAGGGCTTTGAGCAACCGAACAAAGAGCGCTCGATCACGCCATTTTCGTTTATCGAGACACTCGCTCTGATCGCGGTCAGCTTGCTGGTTGGTTCTATCCTGAATGGTCTGCTCCAAGGAACTGCATTTGAGCTGCCGACGTTCGTTTGCGTCTTGTTCGTGGGTGTGATTTTACGGAACGGGCTTTCAGCGTTTGGCTTGTATCAGGTGTTTGAGCGTGAAGTTTCCGTGTTGGGGAATGTCAGCTTATCGCTGTTTCTGGCGATCGCTCTGATGTCGCTCAAACTGTGGGATCTGGCAGCACTGGCTGTGCCGATCTTTATCATCCTGGCTGCGCAAGCGTTGATCATGGCACTGTTTGCGATTTTCGTGACATTCAGAATGATGGGTAGCAACTACGATGCGGCAGTTCTGGCGGCGGGGCACTGCGGTTTCGGACTAGGAGCAACGCCAACTGCCATCGCTAACATGCAAGCGGTGACGCAGCGTTATGGGCCTTCGCAGATAGCGTTTCTAGTGGTGCCAATGGTGGGTGCATTCTTCATCGACATCATTAATGTCATCGTGATCAAGTTGTATCTGGCGCTGCCGTTTTTCGCCGCTGTTTGAAGGTTTAGCGCATAAGAAAAATGCCCGTATCTTTCGATACGGGCATTTTCGTCAACCGGTCAGCAGGTTTTCGTGTCAGAGAAACCTAGATAGTCAGCGTCCAGTCGTAGTCCACGATCAGCGGTGCGTGCTGCGAGAACCGTGGCTGACGAGGCAAGCGCGCGCTACGTACGAAACGGCGCAGACCCGGCGTCAGCAACTGATAGTCGAAACGCCAACCGAGGTTGAGCATTTCAGCCTGTTCGTTATCCGGCCACCAGCTGTACTGGTCACCTTCCCGGCTGACTTCACGCAGGGCATCGACATAGCCCATGTTGCCGACAATCTCGTCCATCCAGGCACGTTCAGGTGCCAGGAAGCCCGGGGATTGCTGGCTGTCACGCCAGTTTTTGATATCCAGCTTCTGTTGCGCCACGTACAGCGAGCCACAGTAAATGTACTCGCGACGTTTGCGTCGCTGTTTATCCAGATAACGGGCGAAATCGTCCATTAGCTTGAACTTCTGGTTCAAGTCTTCATCGCCGTTCTGCCCCGAAGGGAGCAGTAAGGTCGCGATGCTGACCTTGTCGAAATCGGCTTGCAGGTAGCGCCCGTAGCGGTCGGCCGTCTCGAAGCCGAGACCGCTGATGACTGCCTTCGGTTGCAGCCGCGAATACAAAGCCACGCCACCTTGGGCGGGAACTTCGGCTTCGCAGGCATAAAGGAAGTAGCCATCCAGTTGGAAGGCTGGATCGTCCAGTTCAAAGGCGGAGGCGCGGGTGTCCTGCAGGCAGATGACGTCGGCATTCTGTGCTTGCAGCCAACTGAGCAACCCTCGCTCCACTGCAGCCTGAATACCATTGACGTTCACACTGATGATCCGCATAAATGGCCCCAAAAATCGCGTGCGTGTATGATACACGGCGTCAACCTAATTAGCTAAATCCGTGGTATTTGGGGTTTTTTTCATGCAAGCGTATCAGCGCGATTTCATTCGTTTTGCCATCGATCGCGGCGTTTTGCGCTTCGGCGAGTTCACCCTGAAGTCCGGACGCACCAGTCCTTACTTCTTCAATGCCGGCCTGTTCAACTCGGGCTCGGCTCTTGCGCAGCTGGGTCGTTTCTACGCGGCAGCCATCATCGAGAGCGGTATTTCGTTCGATGTATTGTTTGGCCCGGCGTACAAAGGCATCCCTTTGGCGGCGACCACCGCAGTGGCCCTGGCCGAGCATCATGATCGTGATTTGCCATGGTGCTTCAACCGCAAGGAAGCCAAGGCTCACGGCGAAGGCGGCAGCCTGGTCGGCGCACCGTTGACCGGCGACGTGCTGATCATCGACGACGTGATCACCGCTGGCACTGCCATCCGCGAGGTGATGCAGATCATCGCTTCCCAGGACGGCGCCAAGGCGGCGGGTGTGCTCATCGCCCTGAACCGTCAGGAGCGTGGCAACGGCGAGTTGTCGGCCATCCAGGAAGTGGAGCGCGACTTCGGTATTCCGGTGATCAGCATTGTTTCGCTGAACCAGGTGCTCGAATTCCTGGCTGACGATCCGCAGCTCAAGCAGCATTTGCCAGCCGTAGAAGCCTACCGCGCGCAGTTCGGCGTCTAACCACAATCCCTTGTGGGAGCGGCGTACAAAAAAAGACCCCGCTCAGCCAGTCTGAGCGGGGTCTTTTGTTTTATGTCGTCAGCGCAGTCTTTGCCATTTTCCTATTAGTTTTAGTGCCAATCCCAGGTTGAACAGCGCAAACACCAGCAGTGCCAGGACGACTAGCACGTAGAGCGTACGATCCACGTCGAAATCCCACAGATCCAGCGTGCTGCTTCCCATGATCCTCACGGCGGCAGGGAAGTTGACGTAAAACAGCGCCGCGAAGGCGGCCGTCAGTGGAAGAGCGCGGCCGAACAAAACGTTCATTACTGTTTTGCGGCTGCGTTTTCTGGCAAGCGCACCTGGCTGTTTTTCATCCAGTTCCAACGCTTCTTGCAGCCTTGGCCACGCCAGGTTGAACATGAAGGTGGTCAGGGTCAGCAGCAAACCGCTGACCGCGACGATGTCACTGAACGGCATTCAGGCCCAGTGTCTGGCACAACAGCGCGTGGGAATCTTCACTGATTTCAAACTGCCCGGCGCTGCCTTTGCGTTTTGTAATGGGTTTGAAAGTCGGCTCGTTCTGGGTGATCAGCATGTTCAGTTCATCACGGATGACGTCAGAGCTGATCACCACCAGATAAACCGTCTGCGCATGCTCTGCCGTTTCGATCACGGCCCTCATGCTGTGTTGAAGGATCTCGTCCAACTGATTGCGAAAGCGCGAAACCGTGTTTTTCAGCAGGGTTTTGCTTTGGCTCTGGGTCAGCTGAAAAATCGTCGATATCTGGGATTCGGTCGGCAATGTCTGCCCGAAGTAGCTTTGAATCAGATACAGCAAGCGGTCCTGTTTCGCTTCATCGGCCCGACTCGGCATGCCGCCTTCTACCAGCATTTTCAAGTATTCGGTCAGGCTCGCCTTGGCGATGCGCTGCAGGGCGTGGGCGATTTCGTGGTCGGAGATCCTCAGGGTCTTTTTGACTGGCTCCTTTTGCTCGAGGTCGAATGCCTGGGCGTCAATCGTGAACGAGATCTGCATGGTTCAGGCTCCCGTGATTACTTGGAAGGCTTGTTTGGATACGGATCTGCCACGGCGTCACCTTGGCCGGTCAGGATATTCCAGCCATTGAGTACGTGGGTGCTTGGTTTGAAGTCTGGACACGGCGGAAGCGAAGTCTTTGACTGATTGGTGTATTCGCGCCCGCAGTCTGCGCACTCGTAAGTGCCTGCTGAAACATCACTGCCGTAGGGAACGTGGTCTTTTTTCATGGGGAAGATCTCCTGTGGATACAGGGAGGATCCTATGCAGATTTGTTCTTCCGCGATGTCGGACGTTTCGTTGACTCGGGTAAGACATTTCCTATGCGCATAAAAAAGATCGCAGACTTCGTCAGCTCCTACAGAGTTTTCGTACATCCGAAAATCCGCTTTTGTAGGAGCTGCCGAAGGCTGCGATCTTTCAAGGCTCTATAAATCAGGGACGCTTGCGATTACTGATCAAAGTACCCACGCCCGTATCGGTGAAGATCTCCAGCAGAATCGCATTCGGCACCCGACCATCGATGATCAACGAGCTGCCCACGCCACCTTGCACGGCTTCCAGCGCGCAACGGATCTTCGGCAGCATGCCGCCGTAGATGGTGCCGTCGGCGATCAAATCGTCGACCTGTTGGGTGGTCAGGCCGGTGAGGACCGTGCCCGACTTGTCCATCAGGCCGGCGATGTTGGTCAGCAGCATCAGCTTTTCAGCTTTCAGCGCTTCGGCGACTTTACCGGCCACCAGGTCAGCGTTGATGTTGTACGACTCGCCGTTGGCGCCGACACCGATTGGCGCGATCACCGGGATGAAGTCACCTTTGACCAGCAGGTTCAGCAGGTCGGTGTTGATCCCGACCACTTCACCGACCTGACCGATGTCGATGATTTCCGGTTGAGTCATCTCCGGCGTCTGGCGGGTCACGGTGAGCTTTTTCGCACGAATCAGCTCGGCATCTTTACCGGTCAGGCCGATGGCGCTGCCGCCATGACGGTTGATCAGGTTGACGATGTCCTTGTTGACCTGGCCGCCGAGGACCATTTCCACCACGTCCATGGTTTGCGCGTCAGTCACGCGCATGCCATCGATGAAGTGGCTCTCGATCGACAGACGCTTGAGCAGGTCGCCGATTTGCGGGCCGCCACCGTGAACCACCACCGGGTTAATGCCGACGGCTTTCATCAGCACGATGTCGCGGGCGAAGCCGGTTTTCAGCTCCTCGCTTTCCATCGCGTTGCCGCCGTATTTGATCACCAGCGTCTTGCCGACATAGCGGCGAATGTAAGGCAGCGCTTCGGACAGGACCTTGGCGGTGTTGGCGGCGGCTTCGCGTTCGAGGGTCATTCAGGGCTCCGGGTGCTTCGTTAAATCAGAACGGTAATTGGAGATCAGGTGCAACACGCTTCAACTGGACTTTGAACACGTCCTTGATGCGTTGCAATTCCGCCTCGTCATCGGCCTCGAAGCGCAGCACCAGCACCGGTGTGGTGTTGGACGCGCGCACCAGGCCCCAGCCTTTGGCGTAGTCGACTCGCACGCCGTCAATGGTGGTCAGGTCGGCGCCTTCGCCCCACTTCGCGTCGTGCAGAGCATCAATGATGCTGAATTTGCTCTCTTCGGTCACATGGATATTGATTTCCGGCGTAGAAATATCGTTCGGGAAGGTCGCAAACAGCTCTTCCGCGGTGGATTTTTCTTTGCTGAGGATCTCCAGCAGACGCGCGGCGCTGTAAATGCCGTCGTCGAAACCGAACCAGCGCTCCTTGAAGAAGATGTGCCCGCTCATTTCGCCGGCCAACAGGGCGCCGGTTTGCTTCATTTTCTTTTTGATCAACGAGTGACCGGTCTTCCACATGAGCGGACGACCGCCGTATTCCTTGATCAGCGGTGTCAGGCGACGGGTGCATTTGACGTCGAAAATGATTTCCGCGTCAGCATTGCGCGCCAGTACGTCACGGGCAAACAGCATCAGCAGGCGGTCCGGGTAGACGATGCTGCCGGTGTTGGTCACCACGCCGACGCGGTCGCCGTCGCCGTCGAAGGCCAGGCCCAGGTCAGCGTTGGTTTCCTTGACCTTGGCGATCAGGTCCACGAGGTTTTCAGGCTTGCCCGGATCCGGATGGTGGTTCGGGAAGTTGCCGTCGACGTCGCAGAACAGCGGGATGACTTCGCAGTTCAGGGCTTCGATCAGTTGCGGGGCGATCACGCCGGCGGCGCCGTTACCGCAATCGACCACCACCTTCAGGCGGCGGGCGAGTTTGATGTCCTGGACGATTTCGGTGTTGTAGCGGTCGAGGATCTCGATCTGGGTGATGCTGCCCTTGCCGCTGCTCAGGTTGTTGGTCTTGAGGCGTTCGTGCAGGGCCTGGATCTGTTCGTTGGCCAAGGTGTCGCCAGCGATGACGATCTTGAAGCCGTTGTAGTTCGACGGGTTGTGGCTGCCGGTGAGCATGACGCCGGATTTGCCGGCCAGCACGTTGGCGGCGTAGTACAGCGCAGGCGTTGGCACCAGGCCGACGTCGCTGACGTGGCAACCGCTGTCGGCGAGGCCTTTGATCAGTTGTTCGACCAGTTCTGGACCGGACAGGCGACCGTCACGGCCGACGGACACGTTGGGTTCGTCCTGGGCCAGGCTCTGGGAGCCGATGGCGCGACCGAGCCAATAAGCGGTTTCAGCGTTCAAGAATTCCGGGACGGTGCCGCGAATATCGTAGGCGCGGAAGATGCTGTCGGGGAACTTGGGTGCGACTTGGGCTGGGGTGCTCATTACTGGAAATGCTCCATCTCGAAGGGTGGCTGGACCTGCTGCGAAGAACTCGTCGACAGGCTCAAACTGAAGGGTATGACGGCGTTTTCCACTGAGAGTTCGTGGTGTGTAAAGGCCATGACCCCGACATCAGCGTGTAATGGAACGGCCAATGCGTTGATTTTCAGTGATAAACCTTCCAGATGACGTCTGTGCAATTCAGTGCAAAACCTGTGGGAGCGAGCAGGCTCGCTCCCACAAGGAAATCATCAATGGCTGCCGGAATGCCCGAAACCGCCAGTGCCACGCTCGGTTTCAACGAACTCTTCGACCATCTCGAAGTGCGCTTGAACCACCGGCACCAAAACCAGTTGAGCCAAACGTTCGCCGACCACGATGTTGAAGTCGGTCTGGCCACGGTTCCAGCACGACACCATCAGCGGGCCTTGATAATCGGAGTCGATCAGGCCGACCAGGTTGCCCAGCACGATGCCGTGCTTATGGCCCAGGCCCGAGCGCGGCAGAATCAGCGCCGCCAGGCCTGGATCACCGATGTACACCGACAGGCCGGTAGGAATCAGCAGGGTTTCGCCCGGCTTGATGACGGTGTCTTTTTCCAGCATGGCGCGCAGGTCGAGGCCGGCGGAGCCTGGCGTGGCGTACTGCGGCAGCGGGAAATCGGTACCGATGCGAGGGTCGAGGATCTTGGCTTGCAAAGTGTGCATGTAAATTAAACCTGGTTCAGACGTTCGGCGATAAAAGTGATCAGCTGGCGAGCAATCTTGCTCTTGCTGGTCTGGGCGAAAAGTGTGGCGTGTAGCTGACGGTCGATCACGCTGCAGGCATTTTCTTCGCTGTTGAAGCCAATGCTCGGGTTGGCGACGTCGTTGGCGACGATCAAATCGAGGTTCTTGTCTTTCAACTTGCGTGCAGCGTAATCGAGCAAGTGTTCGGTTTCGGCGGCGAAACCGACACTGAACGGACGGTCAGGGCGAGTGGCAATGGTGGCCAGAATGTCTGGGTTACGCACCATCTGTAGCAACAAGCCGTCGCCGTTCGTAGGGTCTTTCTTGAGTTTCTGTGGGGCGACGACTTCCGGGCGGTAATCCGCGACCGCTGCCGAGGCGATGAACAGGTCGCAAGGGATCGCGGCTTCACACGCGGCGAGCATGTCGCGGGCGCTGACCACGTCGATGCGGGTGACGCGATCCGGGGTCTGCAGGTGCACCGGGCCGGTGATCAGGGTTACACGGGCGCCGGCTTCCACCGCGGCTTCGGCCAGGGCAAAGCCCATTTTTCCGGAGCTGTGGTTGGTGATGTAGCGCACCGGGTCGATGTTTTCCTGGGTCGGGCCGGCGGTGATCAGCACGTGTTTGCCGGTCAGCGCCTGACGCTGGAAGCAGTCCGCCGCGCACTGGGCGAGGTCGGTGGCTTCGAGCATGCGGCCCATGCCGACGTCGCCGCAGGCCTGGCTGCCGGAGGCTGGGCCGAAGGTTTTCAGGCCACGGCTTTCGAGGGTTTGCAGGTTGGCCTGGGTGGCCGGGTCGCGCCACATGGCCTGGTTCATCGCCGGGGCAACGGCGACCACGGCGTCGGTGGCCAGCACCAGCGTGGTCAGCAGGTCGTCGGCAATGCCTTGGGCCAGGCGGGCAATGAGGTCCGCGGTGGCGGGGGCGATCAGCACCAGGTCGGCCCATTTGGCCAGTTCGATGTGGCCCATGGCGGCTTCGGCCGCGGGGTCCAGCAGGTCGAGGTGGACCGGGTGGCCGGATAAGGCCTGCATGGTCAACGGCGTGATGAACTCGCTGCCGCCACGGGTCATGACCACGCGCACTTCGGCGCCCTGGTCGATCAGTCGGCGAACCAGGTCGGCGCTCTTGTAGGCAGCAATGCCGCCGCCGACGCCCAGAACGATGCGTTTCCGATACAGCCGCTGCATAGGTCTGCCTTTCATTTCGTTGATGACTGCATGGCGATACCCCCTCCCCAGGAGTGAAATCGCCCGCAAAAAAGATGGGCTACGATATCACAGCGACCGCTACGGAACAGCGGCGCCCACAGACCAGGGAGGTGCTATGAGTATTCGTGATTGGCCGGCGGCGGAGCGGCCGCGGGAGAGGTTGCTTGAGTTGGGCTCGGGGAGTCTTTCGGATGCCGAGCTGCTGGCGATTTTTTTACGAACGGGTGTGTCGGGTAAAAGCGCGGTAGATCTGGCGCGGCACCTGTTGAGTCAGTTTGGCAGCCTGCGCTCACTGCTCGAGGCCGATCAAGCAGCATTCAGCAGGCAGTTGGGGCTCGGGCCGGCGAAATTCGCTCAGTTGCAAGCGGTCCAGGAAATGAGCCGGCGGCATTTGGCCGAACGTGCGCGCCAAAAATCGGCGCTGGAAAATCCGCAGGCGGTTCGTGATTACCTGAAGTCAATGCTGCGTCATGAGCCTCACGAGGTGTTCGGCTGTCTTTTTTTGGATTCCAGGCATCAAGTGCTGGCCTTTGAAGTGCTGTTTCGCGGATCCATCGACAGCACTAGTGTCTATCCGAGGCAAGTGGTTAAGCGCGCGTTGGCCCACAACGCCGCAGCGTTGATCCTCTGCCATAACCATCCGTCGGGTAATCCCAACCCCAGTCAAGCCGACCGAACGCTGACCAAGCGCCTGCAAGAGGCGCTGGACCTGATCGATGTGCGGGTGCTCGACCATTTCATCATCGGTGACGGCGATCCACTGTCTATGGCCGAGTACGGGTGGATGTGAGCGAGGTTTTCGGAGTTAAGTGAGTCCCTTGTGGGGGCGAGCCTGCTCGCGAAGGCGTCGTGTCAGTCAACCTATTCAGTGACTGAATGGACGCTTTCGCGAGCAAGTCGAATCGTCGCACCGCCGCTCCCACAGGGATTTGTGTCGGGTCGGATTACTTGAGGTTGACCTTCGAGTAATCCTGGCGGCCGAACGGGCTCACTTGATACCCCTCAACATCCTTGCGCGTCAGCGCAAAGGCAGTCGGGTGGGCCAGCGGCAGCCACAGCGCCTGCTGCTGGATCTGTGCCTGGGCCTGTTCGTAGAGCTTGGTACGCACACCTTGCTCGCCGGTGGTCTTGCCGGCGCTGATCAGCTTGTCCAGGTCCTGGTTGCAGTAGCGTGCGAAGTTGGTGCCGGATTTGACCGCGGCGCAGGAAAACTGCGGGGTGAGGAAGTTGTCCGGGTCACCGTTGTCGCCGGCCCACCCCATGAACAACAGGTCGTGTTCACCGGCCTTGGCGCGGCGAATCAGCTCGCCCCATTCGATCACCCGGATCTCGGCCTGGATGCCGATTTCCGCGAGGTCCGATTGCAGCATTTGAGCGCTGAGGCTCGGGTTCGGGTTGAGCAGACTGCCAGAAGGTCGGGTCCAGATGGTGGTCTGGAAACCGTCCTTGAGCCCGGCCTTCGCCATGAGTGCTTTGGCTTTTTCGACGTCATGCGGATAACCCGGCAGGCCTTTGGCATAACTCCAGGTGTTCGGCGGGTACGGACCGTTGGCAGGTTGGGCGGTGTCTTCGAACACGGCTTTGACGTAGTTGGCCTTGTCAAACGCGAGGTTGATCGCCTGGCGCACTTCAGGCTTGTCCAGCGGCGGATGCTGGCTGTTGATGCCGACGAACGCGGTCATGAAGGCGTCAGTCTTTTCCACTTTCAGGGTCGGTTCTTTCAGCGCCGCCTGTACGTCCAGAGGCTTGGGCGACAGGGCGATCTGGCACTCGTTGCGGCGCAATTTCTGCAAACGCACGTTGGCGTCAGGGGTGATGGCGAAAATCAGCGGATCCACCGAAGGCTTGCCACGGAAATAATCCGGGTTGGCCTTGTAGCGAATCGACGCGTCTTTCTGGAAGCGCGTGAAGATGAACGGCCCGCTGCCGATTGGCTGGCTGTTGAGCTTCTCCGGGGTGCCGGCCTTCATCAGTTTATCGGCGTACTCGGCGGAGTAGATCGAAGCGAAGCCCATGCTTAGCGTCGGCAAGAAGGTCGAGTCCGGGTGGTCGAGGGTAAAACGTATGGTCAGCGGATCGAGCGCGTCGATCTTCTTGATCAGCGCCGGCAGCTGCATCGACTGGGCGTGTGGGAAGCCGCTTTGGGCGACTTTGTGCCAAGGGTTTGCCGGGTCGAGCATGCGGTCGAAGCTGAATTTCACGTCCTCGGCGGTCAGGTCACGCGTCGGGCTGAAGTATTCAGTGCGGTGGAATTTCACCTGCGGGTGCAATTTGAAGACATAGGTCAAGCCGTCGGGCGTGACTTCCCAGCTGTCCGCGAGGCTGGCAACCACTTTGCCGCTGGCGGTATCGAAGTCCACCAAGCGGTTCATCAGCACGTCGGCCGAGGCGTTGGTGGTGGTCAGCGAGTTGTATTGCACCACGTCGAAGCCTTCCGGGCTTGCCTCGGTGCAGACGCTCAGCGCGTCGGCATGGGCCAATGGGCTCAGCAGAAGAGGGGCGAGCAACAGCGGTAGGGCAGCGAGGCGCATGGTCGGATTCCTTTACAGATCGAAGGCCCATCTGCAAGTGCAGTCTGGAAAAGGCTTACCCTAGTGGGCTCTTTTGCAAATGACTATCCCCTTTTTCATTTTAAGGGGACTATGTGCGCTTGTTTTCGGTGATGCGGGCCGAGGAAAACCCAGAATCGGTCGGTTGGCCGATTCTCTGCGACGAGCGGTCTTCATCGACCACAGCCTTTATCCAAGGCGCTCGGAGCCCGAAAAATGGGGAATTTATCAAGTCCGCGCACACGGAATGTTGTTGCTCTCCAGTCTTTCTGGTATAAAGCAGCGCTCTTTTCTAGGGGCCCGGTTCCTTCACTGTAGGTGTAGCCGGTAAGACCTCTAAAGAAACGCGGCGCCTGGCGCCAAATGACTGAGAGATTAAGCGGCCAACCCATGCCGGGTTGGGCATGTGGTTTTAGAGGGCTGAGGCATGTCGAGAGTATGTCAAGTTACCGGTAAGGGTCCGGTGACTGGGAATAACATTTCCCACGCAAACAACAAAACCCGTCGTCGTTTCCTGCCGAACCTGCAGCATCACCGCTTCTGGGTTGAAGAAGAGAAACGTTTCGTGCGTCTGCGCGTATCTGCCAAAGGCATGCGTATCATCGACAAGCGTGGCATCACTGTCGTGCTGGCCGAAATCCGCAAAGCTGGCAAGATCTAAGGGAGCTAATCATGCGTGAATTGATTCGTTTGATTTCGAGCGCCGGTACTGGTCACTTCTACACTACCGACAAGAACAAGCGCACTACTCCGGACAAAATCGAGATCAAGAAATTTGATCCGGTTGTTCGTAAGCACGTGATCTACAAAGAAGGCAAAATCAAGTAATTGATTTTTCTCTCTTACGAAAAAGGCCCGTATCGCGAGATACGGGCCTTTTTTGTTGCCTGCGGGTTGTGCGTTGCCTGTTGGTGCCCCTTCGCGAGCAGGCTCGCTCCCACATTAAACCGCGATCCTATGTGGGAGCGAGCCTGCTCGCGAAAGCGTCGGCCCAGCTAACACAAATCCTCAAGCCTTCTGTTCAAACACCACATAGATCTTGCGGCACGGCTCCAGCACCTCCCAGGTGCCTCTGAACCCGGCCGGGATCACGAAGCGATCGCCCACGCGCAGGGTCTTGCCGTTGCCTTCGTTGTCGCGCAGCACTGAAACACCCTGAACGATCTCGCAGTATTCATGCTCGGTGTAGTTCACATGCCACTGGCCGACTTCGCCTTCCCACACGCCTGCGCTCATCTGGCCGCAAGGGCTGTTGTAGTGGTTGTACACTGCTTGTTCGGGGTCGCCCTTGAGGACTTTCGCCGGGTCTGGTCGATAACGATCGGGCAAGGTGGTGGCCTGGCTGAAGTCGACGATGTCCTGGATGCTCATTCTTGTAATCCCCCGTGATTGCGGCGCGATGGCTGGAAAGTCCAAAGTCTATGTTTATTAAAATGAACACCGCAAGGCCGTTTGCCGACCTTATGTCAAATATATTGAAACAACCCCGGCCACTGGTTTAGGGTGGCGGTTGCCTTGGGCCGAAAAAGCAGGCTGGCCGGGCAGAATTCCTGAGGACGCCCGCGAAGACCGCGGGGCGCTCGTATTCAATAAGAGGAGGACACTCGAATGACCACCCTGACTCGTGCCGATTGGGAACAACGGGCTCGCGATTTGAAGATCGAAGGCCGCGCCTACATCAATGGCGAATACACCGATGCCGTCTCTAGCGAGACCTTCGAGTGCATTAGTCCGGTCGATGGCCGTCTGCTGGGCAAGATTGCCAGCTGTGACGCCGCCGACGCCCAACGTGCTGTTGAAAACGCCCGCGCCACTTTCAATTCCGGCGTCTGGTCGCGCCTGGCACCGACCAAACGCAAAGCCACCATGATTCGTTTCGCCGGCCTGCTGAAACAGCACGCCGAAGAGCTGGCACTGCTTGAAACCCTGGACATGGGCAAGCCAATCAGCGATTCCCTGTACATCGACGTTCCTGGCGCGGCGCAAGCGCTGAGCTGGAGCGGTGAAGCCATCGACAAGATCTACGACGAAGTGGCGGCCACTCCCCACGACCAGCTGGGTCTGGTGACTCGCGAGCCGGTCGGCGTGGTCGGCGCCATCGTGCCGTGGAACTTCCCGTTGATGATGGCGTGCTGGAAACTCGGCCCGGCGTTGTCCACCGGTAACTCGGTGATCCTCAAGCCATCCGAAAAATCCCCGTTGACCGCCATTCGCATCGCTGCGCTGGCCGTTGAGGCCGGTATTCCGAAAGGCGTGCTGAACGTCCTGCCAGGCTACGGTCACACCGTCGGCAAAGCCCTGGCCCTGCACAATGATGTGGACACCCTGGTGTTCACCGGTTCGACCAAAATCGCCAAGCAACTGCTGATCTACTCCGGCGAATCGAACATGAAACGCGTCTGGCTCGAAGCCGGCGGCAAGAGCCCGAACATCGTGTTCGCCGATGCTCCGGATCTGCAAGCTGCCGCTGAATCGGCTGCCGGCGCCATCGCCTTCAACCAGGGCGAAGTCTGCACTGCCGGCTCGCGCCTGCTGGTGGAGCGTTCGATCAAGGATAAATTCCTGCCGCTGGTGATCGAGGCCCTCAAAACCTGGAAACCGGGCAACCCGCTGGACCCGGCAACCAACGTCGGTGCGCTGGTGGATACCCAGCAGATGAACACCGTGCTGTCCTACATCGAATCCGGCCACACCGACGGCGCCAAACTGGTGGCGGGCGGCAAGCGCATTCTTCAGGAAACCGGTGGCACCTACGTTGAGCCGACCATTTTCGACGGCGTCAGCAATGCGATGAAAATCGCTCAGGAAGAAATCTTCGGCCCAGTGTTGTCGGTGATCACTTTCGATACCGCCGAAGAAGCCATTGCGATTGCCAACGACACCCCTTACGGCCTGGCCGCAGCGGTGTGGACCCAGGATATTTCCAAGGCCCACCTGACCGCCAAGGCACTGCGCGCCGGTAGCGTGTGGGTCAACCAGTATGACGGCGGCGACATGACGGCCCCGTTCGGTGGCTTCAAGCAGTCCGGCAACGGTCGCGACAAGTCGCTGCATGCGTTCGACAAGTACACCGAGCTGAAGGCGACCTGGATCAAGTTGTAAGTCGGTTTTCTTAACGACGTAGATCCCTTGTGGGAGCGAGCCTGCTCGCGAAGACGGTGTAACAGTCAACATTGATGTTGAATGTGCTGGCCTCTTCGCGAGCAGGCTCGCTCCCACATTGTTTTGTGTCGGGCCTGAAAAATAATATCCACAGGAGCGTGGGAAATGCGTTGGGCGACTTATTTCGCCGTGTTGGCGTCTGTCTTGAGTGTCGGCCTGGCGCTGGGCGTCAGCATGCCGTTGGTGTCGTTTCGCCTGGAAAGCTGGGGTTACGGCTCGTTCGCCATCGGTGTGATGGCAGCGATGCCCGCCATTGGCGTATTGCTGGGGGCCAAGATTTCCAGCCATCTGGCCGCGCGGCTGGGCACGGCCAATCTGATGCGTCTGTGCCTGTGGGCCGGGGCGTTGTCCATCGGTTTGCTGGCGCTGTTGCCGAGCTATCCGGTTTGGCTGGTATTGCGGTTGATGATCGGGGTGATCCTGACCCTCGTCTTCATCCTCGGCGAAAGCTGGATCAACCAGCTTGTGGTGGAAGAGTGGCGCGGGCGATTGGTGGCGTTGTATGGCAGCAGCTATGCGCTGAGTCAACTGGCCGGGCCGTTGCTGCTTGGCGTACTGGGCACCGAGCACGATTACGGATTCTGGGTCGGCGTCGGTTTGCTGATGGCGGCACCGTTCCTGTTGATGGGCCGCAGCGGCGCGCCGACCAGTGAAGCCTGCAGCGTGACCTTCAGCGACTTGCTGGGTTTCTGCCGTGGCCTGCCGGCGATTGCCTGGGCGGTTTCGCTGTTCGCAGCGTTCGAAGCGATGATCCTGACGTTGTTGCCGGTTTATTGCCTGCGTCAGGGCTTTACGACGGAAATTGCGCTGGCGATGGTCAGCACGGTGGTGGTGGGTGATGCCTTGCTGCAGTTGCCGATTGGCGCACTGGCCGATCGCTTGTCGCGACGTACGTTGTTCACCGGGTGTGCGGTGGTCCTGCTGATATCGAGCCTGGCCATCCCGTTCTTGATCGACACGTTGCTGATCTGGCCGTTGTGGGTGTTGTTCGGTGCCAGTGCGGGCGGCTTGTTCACCTTGTCACTGATCCTGATCGGCGAGCGCTATCGCGACGATGCACTGGTGCGCGCCAATGCGCATATCGCGCAGCTGTGGGGTATCGGTTGCCTGGTCGGACCGCTGGCGGCCGGCGCCGGCAGTCAGTGGATCAGCGGGCATGCGTTGCCACTGCTGATGGCGGCCGGTGCGTTTGGCCTGGTGATTTTGCTGTCGCGACAAGGGGCGTTTGGCACGGTGACTGAACCGGCCTAGAGCATCCGCTCAAGGCCGACGGTGGTGCTCATCCACGCATTGAAGCGCCGCCACCAGCTCCCCGGCTCCTTGGTCAGCGTGTGCAGTTTGCCGTCATCTTCGGTGACCCAGACAATCTGGCCATTTTCCAGCTTGGCTTGATAACTCATGGCCGGCGCCATACCTTGAAACGCCAGTTCACGCACGCGCGCGGCGAGTTCCGGGCTGTCTACCAGTACCCCGACTTCGGTGTTCCACAGCACTGAGCGTGGGTCGAAATTGAACGAGCCGATAAAAGACTTCTGCTGGTCGAAGATCATCGCCTTGCTGTGCAGGCTGGAGTCGGAGCCGCGGTAGGACTTGCTGTAGAACAGACGGGGTCCGCTGCCGCCACCTTCGCCAGGCTGGCGACGCAATTCGAACAGATGCACGCCATGCTCCAGCAGTGCCTTGCGATACGGCGCGTAACCGCCATGCACCGCCGGGACGTCAGTGGCTTCCAGTGAGTTGGTCAGCAGGCTCACCGACACCCCGGCATCGGCGCGCCCGGTCAGGTACACCAGCCCCGGTGGGCCGGGCACGAAGTAGGCCGAAAGCATGATCAGCTCTTTGCTGACGCCATTGAGCTCGGGCGCCAACTGCGTGGTCAGCAGCAACTGCGGGTCGGGCTCACCGTCGGCCAGCACCTTGCTCGGCGCGTCCCACAGTGCCTGGTTCCAGGCCCAGATCAACTCCCGACGCCAGATTGCCAGGCGCGGGTGAGTGGTATAGGTCATCAACTGCTGGTAGAGCGCGTGATTCTGTTTGCGCGTTTCCTCAAGCGATTCTTCCAGTCGGGTCCGGGTGTTTTCCAGGTCCCTGGCCGTCGGTTTGCTCGAGAGGAACTCGTCGATCGGCTTGCTCAGCGCACTGTTCCAGTATTGGTCGAAACTGTGTCCCAGCTGTTCGGCAACCGGGCCGACACCGAGCATGTCGATGTCAGTGAAGTTCAGGTTGGGTTCGGCATCGAAGTACTCATCCCCCAGATTGCGTCCACCGACGATGGCCATGCTGTTGTCGGCCAGCCACAGCTTGTTGTGCATGCGCCGGTGTTGCTGCGACAGGTTGAGCAACCGTCCCACCGTTCGTGTCACGCCGGTACTTCGGCCAAGGTGCAATGGGTTGAACACACGGATCTGAATCTGCGGATGTGCCGCCAGCGTGGCGATGATCCAATCCAGGCCATCGCTGGTGGTGTCGTCGAGCAGAATGCGCACGCGCACACCTCGGTCGGCGGCCTTGAGCAGTTCGTCCACCAGCATCCGTGTGCTGATGCCGTCGTGAACGATGTAGTACTGCAAATCCAGGCTGCTTTGGGCGTTGCGGATCAGCTCGGCGCGGGCCGTGAAGGCTTCGGTGCTGTCGGACAGCAGGCGGAAGCCCGACCGGCCCTGATGAGGCGCAGCCTGGGCCTGGATTGAGCGGCCGAAGCTGGACTGGGTCGCCGGCAGTGCCTGGCTAGAGGGTTTTTGCGCATCGAACGTGGCGCAACCGCTCAAGCACACGCTGAGCAACAGGAGAAAAGCCAGGGTTGGTCGGGAGCTCAAGTCGGATGTCTCGCATCACGGCAAAGACGAAGTATGGCACGGCCTGCCCAAGTGAGGCATCAACGGGGCGAACAGAACGAGGCGTGGTTTGAACTTTTAACTTTACATCTGGGTTAAAGTTGAAGTGATCGCAAGTAAGTTTAGGGGCGATGTAATAGTTTCGGGTTTAATGGTTGCGAAGATGTTTTTAATTGGGCGCTGTTTTAAATATTTTGAGTTGATTTCAATAGAGTCAGTGATAGAGGGTGCCAGGATTTAGCCGGAGGATATCCTCGCGGACGAGTATTTAGAGGGTGCGTGAAAGTCACACAGAGTGCGAGGAAGATGCTACACGCTTTTTCGGGCAGCGCCTTGCAAACCTTGACTCGAACAGCTACGAGCTTTTGAGAATAACCCTCGGGCTAGTAGCGAATATTCCTACAGATAAAGCTTACGCTATCCGCAATGATCGCTTGGCTTGATTTGCTATCGGACTTTTTTCGTATGCAAAGCATGCGATTGATATCTGTCTAACAAGGAATTTAATAATGAAAAAGCTGTTTTTAGTTGCTGCGACGGCTGTTGCTGTTTCTCCCATGATGGCGTCGGCGGCCAGTGTCGGATTGACCGTTACAGGTAACATTGTTCCAACTTCCTGTACGCCAAGTTTCGCGGGCGGCACTAACGTTGACCTGGGCCAGATCACTTTAAGCTCTCTGAGTCCTACGGCTCAAAACAATCTGCCAGAACATGATATTTCCCTGAATATCCGCTGCGATGCCCCGGCCGCCGTTGAGTTCGGTGTGAAAGATAACCGTGCCGCGACTAAGGCTCCGAACCTGGTCTTCAGCCCTACAGGGTTTTTCGGTGAAAATCTTTACTACGGCTTGGGTAACGCCGGCAGCTCTGGCGTGGGTCTCGGTGGGTTTGGCCTGCGGGTTGGCAAGGCCACGACTGACAATCGTGAGCAGACTTTCCTGGTTCGCACTCCAGACAACCTGAACTGGCGCTTGCCTGGCAGTCGCATGGTCTCGAACTTCCCGACCACTTACTCCTGGGGCCTGAGTGCGGCTGCCGGTCCGGCTGCCGCCCGGGTACACACTTTCGAAATGAAAGTGGCCGCCGCCATCCGGCCCACCCGTCAACTGCCGGCGACCACCACCTCGTTCAAAGTCGATGGTTCGGTGATTTTCGACGTGTTCTACCTCTAAGACAGGTTTTTTCAGGACGGCGACGGCTGATTTCCTGAACACAACCTTGTTTCAAACCGGGCGATAGAGACGGCTGCTACCAGCGCAGAAGCAAGGGCGCTGCATAGCCCGCTGAATCTCTATCGCCAGGTCCCTTCGTCAAAAGAGCACAGCCTCGACGCACGTTCCAAACCGGATCGCTGCGTTGGTACGCCTGGAAATCATCATGTATTCATTAAAAAAGCACGTCGCGCTTGTTGCGTTGATTGCGATTGGTCTGTCGATTTCGTCGGGCGCAATGGGCGTCGGCATGGTGCCGGAAGTGCCGGTACTGCTGGTGGAAGAGTCCCTCGGCGAAGCCACGATCAACGTCAAGAACACCGATGACCAACCCGCGCTGTTGTATACCGTTATCGAGAACACGCCCGAGGACGAAGAAAGTCTGTTGGTACTGAGTCCGCCTGTGGCGCGGGTCGAAGCCGGTGGAACACAGCAGATCCGGTTCATTCTGCAAAGCAGCAAACCGCTCGAAACCGAGCGCCTCAAGCGTGTCATCTTCGAAGGCATCCTGCCGAAAACCTCAAAGAGTGATGCTCAGATAGTCCTGGGTGTGAGGCAGAACATTCCGGTGATCCTGCGTCCGGCCAATCTGCCGGTCGAGGTTGAGCCCTGGAAGTGTTTGAACTGGTCGCTGCACGGCGCTCAGCTAAAGGTCAAAAACCCCAGCCCTTATGTCGTTCGACTGTCCAAATCCGTCAGCGTCATGCCATCTGGTGTGATGCTGGATTTGCCGCGAACCTATGTCTTACCGGGTGAAGAGCTTGTGCTGGCGGGCGCCGCATTGTTGGCCTCAAGCACAACGGTACGTCTGTCCCCCGCAACGACCTACGGTTTTGCGGTGGGTACTTATGACGCGCCGCTGGTCGTCAAGTAATGTTCGGCACTCGTGGGGCTAGGGTGGCGCTTGTCGCCGGAATGACCTACGGCGTGACGGTTTTTGATCAAGCCCTTGCCGACGAGCGTGTGGCGTTCGACGCCGAAGTGCTGAAAGACCGCGGGATTGACCCGAAACTGGCGCAGTACTTCAGTTTGGCGCCGCGATTCGAGCAAGGTCTGCGGCGGATAGCACTGGAAGTCAACGGCGTGGCAAAGGGGCGTGCGCTCGGCAGGTTTAATGAAAACGGTGAGCTGTGTGTCGACACGGGGTTGCTGACCGGCGGTGGTGTTCGTGTTCCCTCTGGCCTCTCGCAGGATTCGGGCAAGGGCGCTTGCGTGCTGTTCAGTACAGCGTTTCCGGAAGCGATTGCCCGGCTCGACCCGGGTAAGGAACAGGTCAGTCTGCTGGTGCCCACGCACTTGTTGGCGTCTCCGGGGCCGGGCCAGCGCAGTTTCTCCAATGGTGGCGTCGCGGGCCTGTTCAACTATGACGCGTTGGCGGTCAGCAGTCAGTTCAATGGCCAGTCGAGTCAGTATCACAGCCTCAACACCGAAGCCGGCCTGAATGCCGGGGATTGGATTTTTCGGAGCCGCCAATCGTACGCTTCGTTTCAGGGAGTTACTCGCGTTGAGCATCTGAATGCCTATGCAGAACGGACCCTGGAAAGCTACAAGACCCAGATGCAGTTGGGTCAACTTACACTGGCCACGCCATTGTTCGCTGGAGGGGCGTTTACTGGGGTTCAGTTTCTGCCTGAATCTGCGCTCGCATTGGAGAACAAAGGATTTGGTGCCGGGTCTGCCGTCGAAGGCATTGCTTATTCACCGGCTCGAGTGGAGGTGCGGCAAAACGGTGCAATGATCTACACCACCGTCGTCCCCGCCGGACCTTTCACCCTCAGGGACCTGCCACTGTTGAGCTACAACCTTGATCTTGACGTGACGGTGAATGAGGAAAATGGTTCGCGGCGGCGATTCACCGTGCCTTCGGGGAGCTTGCGCAGAGCGACTGGCAGTTCGAGTGCCAGTTATTCATTGGCCTTTGGTCAGGTTCGCCGAATAACTGGCGATAATCGCGAAACCCCGACGTTTGCCACGCTCAGCAATGACTGGCAATGGCGGCCAGGTACGCAGTTGAGTGTCGGAGTAATGGGGGCCAACGACTATCAATCGGTCGGTTGGGGGATCCATCAGGCGCTGACTGATCAAACCACAGTCAGTGCTCAGCAGGTGGTCTCTGGCGTGCTGACCTCGAAAACGCGTGGCGCTCAGTTTCAAGCAGCGCTCAGTACCGTTCTCGCCCCCTCATTGTCTGCAAGCCTGACGGCCTCGCAGCAATCTGAAGGTTTTCGCACGTTGTCGGACACTGCCTGGAATCAAACGCTTGATCGGCCCGAGTCTCGCGCCAGCCAGCAGTTGGGGGCTTCGTTGAGCGGTACAACCACACAGTCAGGAACGTTTGGCGCTGTGTTGTCACGCAATGCCACGGTCAACGGTGAGGCGCAATCACGCCTGGGCTTTTCCTGGTCGCGTGCTTTCGGGGGGGTGAGCCTTTCAGCCAATCTGGAGCGCAGCTTCGGTGGCCAAGCAAACAATGCATCAGGCACGGGCGCTTACCTCTCGCTGAGCATGCCGCTGGGTGCTCAGCGTAGCTTGAGCACTTATGCACGGCGCGACGACCGCGCAGGATTGAGCAGTGGGGCGCAGTTGAGTGAGCAAGTCAGCGACACACTGGCCTATAGCATCGCTGCCGACCGCGACGAAAGAGGCGCCACAGGCATCAATGGGCGCGTCAACCTGTTGCCGCGCTACACCCGTGCAGCTCTGGGTTACTCCCACAGTGGCTCCGGGTCCAAGACCTATGACGTCGCCTTGCGTGGCGGTTTGGCGGTCCACGCGGATGGAGTCACACCGTCGCCCTATCCCCTGCGCGACACGTTCGGACTGGTGAAGGTAGGTGAATCGGCGGGTGTCAAAATACGCACCTCACAGGGGCCGGTCTGGACAGACGGTGCCGGGCGTGCCGTCGCGGCCAGTCTGCCGGCCTACCGCAACACCAAGGTAGAGATCGAAACGGCCAGCCTGCCGCGTAGCGTCGACGTGCTCAATGGCTATCAGGAGGTTGAGGCTGGACGTGGTTCGGTCCAGGTATTTGATTTCGCACTCGTCAGTGCCCGGCGCGTATTGCTCGTGGTGCATACGGCGCAAGGCCAGCCAGTGGCCAAGGGGGTGGCGGTCTATGCCGGCGAAAAATACCTGACGACAGTGGTCGACGCTGGAAAAATTTTTCTTCTCGATGCGCAGAGCGAGATGCAGTTGCAGTTGGCGCTGTCCGAGGACAACACGTGCAACGTGGCCCTGAAACTTGCCCCGACGCCCTCCGAGTCATCAGCACTTTTCGAGACAGCTGAAGCGGTTTGCGAGGTGGGGTGATGTCTATAGTTCGATTAAAGGAACGCCCATGAAATCAGCGGTATTGAGTTTTTTTCCCGACATCTTGTGTGCGGGGCCCCGCACCTTGGCGCTTGGCGTTTTGCTTTCATCTCCCTTCGTTCAGGTACAGGCCGCCGAGCGTTGCACAGCTACGCTGTCGCCTGCACTGCTGGACTTTGGGTCGACAACTCGCGGGGCCTTGCTGGAAAACTCGACGGGCAGTGCTTCAGCAAGCTTTGGCAGGCGGCGCACCAGTCTTCAGGTGCAGTGCGCAGAAGCAATGCCGATGACGCTCATGCTGGAGGCGTCGGCGGCGAATGCCCAGCTCTATCGATTCTCGGAGGGGACATTACAGGTACGGATCCTCGGTGCTCAACTGGACGGCCTGACGGTGGATTGGGTACGCAAGGGTGAAGAGGGCACGCCCAACCCGGACACGTTAAGGCCTGGCGACCGAATGATGCCGTGGCGCAACGGTACGGTGGCGGCAGGTCAGCGACTGGTTCTTGAGCTTGAGCTTGAGGCACGAGCCAGCCAAGAGGCGACGCAGGTTCGGGACGTGACCCGGTTCGAAAGTCGCGGCATTTTTGTGGTGAACTGATGTGCCGCAGGGTCAGCCGCTCACACCGTCGATGTCTGCCAACAGCCTGATTGCTGCCGCGCCGACCTTGCGTACAGCATCCTCGATCTGGGGCGTTGGCTTGGCGGCGTAGTTCATCCGCAGGCAATTGCGGTATTTGCCCGAGGCGGAAAAGATACTGCCGACGGCAATCTGTACGCCTTGGTCGTGCAGCGCACGATTCAGTTTCAGGGTGTCAAAACCCTCCGGCAGCTCGACCCAGAGCATAAAGCTGCCCTGAGGACGACTGGCGCGGGTACCGGCCGGAAAATAACGGCTGACCCAATCGATCATTACGTCGCGATTGCGCTGGTATTGGGTGCGCATCCGCCGCAAATGTGGTTCGAAATGTCCAGCCTTGAGGAATTCGGCAATCGCGATCTGCGGTTGCGGCGCGGTAGAGCCGGTGCTGATGTATTTCATGTGCAGCACCCGTTCCAGATACCGTCCCGGCGCCACCCAACCGATACGCAGCCCCGGTGCCAGGGTCTTGGAAAAGGAACTGCACAGCAGGACGCGGCCGTCTTCGTCGAAGGACTTGATCGTGCGTGGACGTGGGTAGGTGTAGGCCAGTTCGCCATACACATCGTCCTCGATGATGGCCACGTCGAAGCGCTGTGCAAGTGTCAACAACGCGCGTTTGCGCGACTCCGGCATGATGTAGCCCAGCGGATTGTTGCAGTTGGGGGTCAACTGTATGGCCTTGATCGGCCATTGCTCCAACGCCAGTTCGAGGGCATCGAGGCTGATCCCGGTGAGCGGGTCGGTGGGGATTTCCAGAGCTTTCATGCCCAGGCCCTTGAGTGTCTGCATGGCGCCGTGAAAGCTTGGCGAGTCCACGGCCACAATGTCGCCCGGCTCGCAGATGGAGCGGATGCTGGTGGACAGCGCTTCGTGACAACCGGTGGTGATCACCAGGTCGTTGGCGCTCAACTGGCAGCCGGAATCGAGCAGCAGACGGGCAATCTGTTCGCGCAGTTCGAGGGTGCCGTAGATGTTGTCGTAATACAGGCCGGGCATGTCCTGCCGCCGGCTGATTCGCGCCAGGTTGCGCAGCAGCGGTTTCATGGTCGGCGTGGTGATGTCCGGCATGCCGCGACCCAGTTGCACCACATCCTTGCGTGGCACCGCGCGGATCAGTTCCAGCACTTGATCCCACTGGGAAATATCCACCGGCCGCTGCGCCGGGCGGCCAACGGCCGGAAGCTCCGGCAGTTCACGACCCACCGGTACGAAGTAGCCCGACTTGGGTTTGGGTGTCGCCAGGCCGCTGTCTTCGAGCACGCGATACGCCTGCTGCACCGTGCTCAGGCTGACGCCGTGTTCAACACTCAACGCCCGCACCGACGGCAGCCGGTCACCGGGGCGATAGAAGCCCTGTTCGATACGCGTGCCGAGCAGTTCGGCGAGGTTGACGTAAAGGGTCATGGCGCAGTCTCGGTGTGGGTGATTCGGTTGACCAGTACAGATGGGTCGAAAATATGGGATTCAGACGCTGAAATGCAAAAACTGTATGGAGTTAATACAGTCTCGTTGAATCTGTAATGCTTTTTGCCGTCGACGCATCATGAAAGCTCTGGCTACCCAAGTAAACAGGAGCAATCAAAATGAACGGCTTGAGCGATGTGCGGCTGACGTTACACAGTCAGGAACTGGCGGCGGGGCAAAACAACGGCGCACGCGAGGCGGTCATGCGCAACGCACCGTCCGGCCTGAGTCGCTGGGGCCTGTTCTGGCATCGTCTGCACACGCGCAAGGCGTTGCTGGAACTCACGACCGAGCAGCTCAAGGACGTCGGGTTGAGTCGGGAGCAGGCGCGGGAGGAGGGGCTTAAACCGTTCTGGCGGATCTGAGTCTTACGGTGTTCTTTGAACCGATTCGCGAGCAGGCTCGCTCCCACAGGGGATTTGTGAACGACACAGGTCCTGTGGGAGCGAGCCTGCTCGCGAAGGCGTCGGTACAGACGCTGGAATCCCTCAGACCAACTCTTTAAGCCGATGCCACAACATCCCCAACGCCAACAGCGGCGAGCGCAAATGCTTACCGCCAGGGAACGTGATATGTGGCACCTTGGCAAACAGATCAAACCCTCCACTCTGCTGACCACTGATAGCCTCAGCCAACAACTTCCCCGCCAGGTGCGTGGCATTCACGCCGTGACCGGAATAAGCCTGGGCGTAATACACATTCGGTTGATCCTTGAGTCGCCCGATCTGCGGCAGACGGTTGGCGCCGATGCCGATCATCCCGCCCCATTGATAGTCGATCTTCACCCCGGCCAGCTGCGGGAAAACCTCCAGCATCTTCGGCCGCATGTAGGCGGCGATGTCGTTCGGGTCGCGACCTGAATAATGGCAGGCGCCGCCAAACAGCAAGCGGCGGTCCGCCGAGAGCCGGTAGTAATCCAGCGCGACCCGTTGATCGCAGACCGCCATGTTCTGCGGCAGCAGTGAGTGTGCCAGCGCTTCACTCAAGGGTTCGGTGGCGATGATGTAGCTGCCGGCGGGCAGCACCTTGCCGCTGAGTTCGGGATTGAGTTCATTGAGGTAGGCGTTGCAGCCCAGCACCAGCATCTTGGCGCGAACCGAGCCTTGGGCGGTATGGACCTTCACCTCGGGGCCATAATCGATGCGGGTGACTGCTGATTGTTCGAACAGCTTCACCCCCAACTGCTGCGCGGCGGCGGCTTCGCCCAATGCCAGGTTCAGCGGATGCAGGTGCCCTGAGCCCATGTCGATCAAACCGCCGACGTAACGATCGGAACCCACTACGGAATGCATTTCACTGGCTTGCAGTAGACGGGTTTCGTATCGGTAACCGAGACTGCGCAGCTCTTCGGCGTCTTCAGCGAAACCTTCGAGGTCGCGGGGTTTGTTGGCCAGATCGCAATAGCCCCACGTGAGGTCGCAAGGGATCTGAAAACGCTCGACGCGCTGTCGGACGATTTCTACCGCTTCCAGGCCCATGAGTTTCATCTGACGCACGCCGTCCGCACCGACCACGTTGGCGAACTGATCGAGGCCATGGCCGACGCCACGAATCAACTGTCCGCCATTGCGTCCGCTGGCGCCCCAACCGATTTTGTGAGCTTCGAGCAGGATCACATTGAAGCCGCGTTCGGCCAGTTCGAGCGCCGTGTTCAACCCGGAGAACCCGCCACCGACCACGCACACGTCAGCCACCAGGTCGCCTGTGAGCACCGGATGATCGGGCTGCGGCAGGCTGCTGGCGGCGTAGTAAGAAGCAGGGTGCTGGTAGTTCGGGGCAGGTTGCTGAGCACGGGCATTCATGTGCGTGATCCTGATTCTTGTGTCTAGAAAATTTGACGGAGCATAAGCCGGACCTTCGGACACGGGCAACACTGGTCGGTTGGTGCTGTCTGGATCTGGGCTTTTACGTCAGAATCCCGCTCTATTCCGCTTTTGGTCACCGCTTCGATGAGCTGCAACAGTCAGAAAATTCGCACGCTACGGCAGCAGATCCCCTCGTTCGAGTGCGTGCCCGGCTGCCATGACTGCTGTGGGCCGGTGACCACCTCACCGGAAGAAATGTCCCGCCTGCCGCGCAAGACCCGGGCCGAGCAGGACGCTGCGATGGATGAGCTTAATTGCGTTCACCTCGGACCCAATGGCTGCACTGTGTATGACGAGCGGCCGCTGATTTGCCGGTTGTTCGGCACCACCAAGACTTTGCCGTGCCCAAATGGGCGGGGGCCGGTGGAGCTGATTCATCCGCGGGTCGAGAAGCAGATTCACGAGTACATGGCATCTACCCGCCAAGTGCTCGTGTGATCGTTCCCACGCTCTGCGTGGGAATGCCTCAACGGACGCTCCGCGTTCGGCTCTGGATGGGACGCAGAGCGTCCCGGGCTGCATTCCCACGCAGAGCGTGGGAACGATCGGCAACTCTGTAGGCTCAATCCGGAATCGGCAGGTTCAAGCTCTCTTTCACCTCTTCCATCACGATGTAGCTCTTGGATTCGCGCACATGCGGCAGCTTGAGCAGGATGTCGCCCAGCAGTTTGCGGTACGAGGCCATCTCGGAAATCCGCGCCTTCACCAGATAGTCGAAATCCCCTGACACCAAATGGCACTCCAGCACGTGGGGAAGCTTCAGGACCGCGCGTCGGAACTCTTCGAAAGTATCGCCGGATTTGTAGTCGAGACTGATCTCGACGAACACCAGAAGACTACCCTTGAGGTGCTGCGGATTGAGTCGGGCGTTGTAGCCCATGATGATCCCTTCGCGCTCCAGCCGCCGGACCCGCTCGGTACACGGCGTGGTCGAGAGCCCGACCTTTTCCCCCAGCTCAGTGAAGGAGATGCGTCCGTCCGCTTGCAGGATCCGCAGGATGTTGCGGTCGATCTTGTCCAGCTCACGTTTGGTCTGAGTGTTGGTACGCATAGGGGATGCGCCTCCGTGAAAAGCGTTTTTGCCGAGAATTCTCGCCAAATATAGGCACTTATATAGTGAAAAGCACTGCCTAATCTTTTTTACACTGCGCACATCAATGCTCGACAACTACGAACGTCAGCGGCAAGCCGCGATGAGGGATATGAAAATGCGCGTTATGGTCTTGGGTAGCGGCGTCATCGGTACCACCAGTGCTTACTATCTGGCGCGTGCCGGGTTTGAAGTGGTGGTCGTGGACCGTCAGCCGGCCGCTGCGATGGAGACCAGTTTCGCCAACGCCGGGCAGGTTTCGCCGGGTTATGCCTCGCCGTGGGCCGCGCCAGGCGTGCCGCTCAAAGCCATCAAGTGGCTGTTGCAGCGCCACGCACCGCTGGCGATCAAGGCCACCGCCGACATCGACCAATACCTGTGGATGGCGCAGATGCTGCGCAACTGCACCGCCAGCCGTTATGCGGTGAACAAAGAGCGCATGGTCCGCCTGTCCGAGTACAGCCGTGACTGCCTCGATGAATTGCGCGCCGAAACCGGCATTGCCTACGAAGGCCGTAGCCTCGGTACCACCCAACTGTTCCGCACCCAGGCCCAACTCGACGGCGCCTGGAAAGACATCGCCGTGCTGAAAGAATCCGGCGTGCCGTTCGAACTGCTCGACCGCGCCGGCATTGCCCGCGTTGAGCCGGCGCTGGCCAGCGTCACCGGCATCCTCGCCGGTGCCCTGCGTCTGCCGAACGACCAGACGGGCGACTGCCAGATGTTCACCACCAAGCTCGCCGAGATGGCTGCGAATCTGGGTGTTGAATTCCGCTTCGACCAGGACATTCAGCGCCTCGACTACGCCGGCGACCGCATCAACGGTGTCTGGATCGATGGCAAGCTGGAAACCGCTGATCGCTACGTGCTGGCCCTGGGCAGCTACTCGCCGCAACTGCTCAAGCCTCTGGGTATCAAGGCGCCGGTGTATCCGCTCAAGGGTTATTCCTTGACTGTGCCGATCACCAACCCGGCGATGGCCCCGACTTCGACTATCCTCGACGAGACCTACAAGGTCGCGATCACCCGTTTCGACAACCGTATCCGCGTCGGCGGCATGGCTGAAATAGCCGGTTTTGACTTGTCGCTGAACCCGCGTCGGCGTGAAACCCTGGAGATGATCGTCAACGACCTCTATCCTCAGGGCGGCGATCTGGCCCAGGCAAGTTTCTGGACCGGTCTGCGTCCGACTACGCCGGACGGCACGCCGATCGTGGGTGCTACGCCGTTCAGCAATCTGTTTTTGAACACGGGTCACGGCACGCTTGGTTGGACCATGGCGTGCGGTTCCGGTCGCTTGCTGGCCGATCTGATGGCGAAGAAAACGCCGCAGATCAGCGCCGAAGGCCTCGATATTTCCCGTTATGGCAAAAAAATTCAGGAGTCCGCAAAACATGTCAATCCAGCGCCAGCTCACCAATGAGCGCATGAGCCAGATCGTAGTCCACAGCGGTACCGTGTATCTGGCAGGGCAGGTCGGCGACGATATGAACGCCGGGATTGAACAGCAGACCCGTGAAACGCTTGCCAACATCGAGCGTTTGCTGGATTTGGCCGGGACCGACAAGAGCCGTTTACTGTCGGTGACGATTTACTTGAAAGACATTGATGCGCACTTTGAAGGCATGAACGCGGTCTGGGACAAGTGGCTGCCAAAAGGCGTCGCACCGGCCCGTGCCACTGTTGAATCGAAGCTGTGCGAACCGGAAATCCTGGTTGAGCTGTCGGTAGTCGCCGCTCTGCCATAAACCCGTCAGAAAGATCCCTCTCCCGGTGCTACTGGCGGTTCACGCCGTCAGCCAGCGCCGGTTTTTCTTCCCCAATGACCCGACCAGAAGTCTGCCGCCATGCGTCCTGCCCGTGCCCTGATCGACCTTCAAGCCCTGCGTCACAACTATCAAATCGCCCGTGAAGTCACGGGGGCCAAGGCCCTCGCGGTGATCAAGGCCGATGCCTACGGCCATGGCGCGGTGCGCTGCGCCCAGGCGCTGGAAGCCGAGGCGGACGGGTTTGCCGTGGCCTGCATCGAAGAAGCGTTGGAGCTGCGAGCCGGGGGCATTCGTGCGCCGGTGTTGCTGCTGGAAGGTTTTTTCGAGGCCGATGAGCTGTCGCTGATCGTCGAGCATGACTTCTGGTGCGTGGTGCATTCGCTGTGGCAGCTCGAAGCCATCGAGAACGCTGCACTGAGCAAGCCGATCACGGTCTGGCTCAAACTCGATTCGGGCATGCATCGGGTGGGCTTGCATCCAAAGGATTATCAGGCGGGCTATCAACGGTTGCTGGCCAGCGGCAAGGTGGCGAAGATTGTACTGATGAGCCACTTCGCCCGGGCCGATGAGCTGCACAGTCAGGCCAGTGCCGAACAGGTTGCTGTGTTCGAAGCGGCGCGCCAGGGCTTGTCGGCTGAGGTCAGCCTGCGTAACTCGCCGGCTGTGCTTGGTTGGCCGCAGATTCCAAGTGATTGGGTTCGCCCGGGCATCATGCTCTACGGCGCGACTCCGTTTGAAGAAGCCAATGCCGTGGCGTCCCGCCTGCAACCGGTGATGACCCTCGAATCGAAAGTGATTTGCGTGCGTGAACTGCCGGCCGGCGAGCCGATCGGTTATGGCGCCAAATTCATCACCCAGAAACCAATGCGCGTGGGCGTGGTGGCCATGGGTTACGCCGACGGCTACCCCCGTCAGGCACCGACCGGTACGCCAGTGATGGTTGCCGGGCAGCGCAGCCAGTTGATTGGCCGGGTGTCGATGGACATGCTCTGCATCGACCTGACCGATGTGCCGCAAGCCGGCCTTGGTTCGACCGTCGAGTTGTGGGGCAAAAACATTCTCGCCAGTGACGTGGCCGCAGCCGCGGGCACGATTCCTTACCAGATCTTCTGCAACCTGCGCCGGGTGCCAATGCTCTATTCCGGGGCTTAAGTCAAAGCGTCCCGACCGAAAGTCGCTTCACCGAACAGGATTCAGGTCCAAGTGTTGTAAATACTGAACGCTGTCGCCATGATAACGCTCAATATTCCAACAACCTGAATCCCTGGAGGCTCCAGCATTGGACGTCGGTGAACGACTGCAATCCATCCGTAAGCTCAAAGGACTTTCCCAGCGTGAACTCGCCAAACGCGCGGGCGTCACTAACAGCACCATTTCGATGATCGAGAAGAACAGCGTCAGCCCCTCGATCAGTTCGCTGAGGAAGGTACTGGGCGGGATTCCCATGTCCATGGTCGAGTTCTTTTCCGAAGAGATCCTGCAGGAAAAACCGACTCAGATCGTCTACAAAGCCAACGAGCTGATCGATATTTCCGATGGCGCAGTGACCATGAAACTGGTCGGCAGGGCTCATCCGAGCCGGGCCATCGCGTTCCTCAACGAAATCTACCCGCCAGGCGCCGACACCGGTGACGAGATGCTCACCCATGAGGGCGAGGAAACCGGGATTTTGCTCGAAGGTCGACTTGAACTGGTGGTAGGGCTTGAAACTTTTGTGCTCGAAGCCGGCGACAGCTACTACTTTGAAAGTACTAAACCGCACCGTTTCCGTAATCCGTTCGATGCGCCAGCGCGACTAATCAGCGCAGCGACTCCAGCGAATTTCTAAGAAAAGAGGCGTCCCGCGAGCATTGCGCAGGTGCCCGAGATGTTTTTCCGCCACGCATAAGACCCCTCCGACTTTAGGGTTGTTTCAGTGTGGCGGGCTTACCGTTATACTTGCGCCCGCCTGCGAACCGTGGCCGTGGGCGTGACTAGCCACCATTGAGGGTGAACGCGTGAATCTAATTATGAAAATGCTGGCCGTACCAGCAACCGTATTGGCCCTTTGGGCAGTCGGCGCACAAGCTGCGACCAACGACGAAATTGCTAAACGCCTTGAGCCGGTCGGCCAGGTTTGCGTTCAGGGTAAAGAGTGCAAGGGGATGGAAGTCGCGGCATCTGCTGGCGGCGGTGGTGGTGCCAAAACTCCTGACGAAGTGATTGCCAAACACTGCAACGCTTGCCACGGCACCGGCCTGTTGGGCGCGCCGAAAATCGGTGATGCCGCCGCTTGGGGCGAGCGCGCCAAGAAAGAAGGTGGTGTTGACGGCCTGCTCGCCAAGGCTATCTCCGGTCTCAACTCGATGCCGCCAAAAGGCACCTGCGCCGATTGCGCAGACGCCGAGCTCAAAGGCGCCATCCAGAAGATGTCCGGCCTGAAATAAGCCTTCATCTTCATCAAAAAGCCGCTTTCGAGCGGCTTTTTTGTGCGTGCGATTTACGGCTGAGACTGTTCATTGCAGCAAAGACGCGGCAAGCTCGGTCCAACCCCAATTCACGGAATGTAAGGGAGGATCAGATGGTGCAGCTGTGTTCTATCGAGCAAGCGGTCGATGATGTCTTGGCACGGTTGCCGGCGCATATCCACATGGGCCTGCCCCTCGGTCTGGGCAAACCCAACCACTTCGTCAACGCGCTGTTTCAACGCATCGCGCAGTTGCCCGAGCGGCAGCTGACGATCTACACCGCCCTGTGCCTGGGCCGTCCTTCCTTGGGTGACGGTTTGCAAAAGCGCTTTCTCGAGCCCTTCATCGAGCGGGTTTTTGGCGATTATCCGGAACTGGATTTTCTGGCCGACCTGCATCGCGACAGCCTGCCGTCCAACATCCATGTTCAGCAATTCTTCATGCAGCCCGGCAGCCTGCTCCACAGCGCACAGGCCCAGCAGGATTACGTCAGCAGCAATTACAGCCACGCCGCTCGAGACATCAACGCCGCCGGATTGAACCTGGTGGCGCAATTGGTGGCGAGCCACAGCGAACACCCTGACCGCCTGAGCCTGAGCTGCAACCCGGACATCACCCTCGACCTGTTCCCGATGATCGCTAAACGCCGGGCGGCGGGGGAGACGATCCTGCTGGTGGGGCAGGTGCACAACGATTTGCCGTACATGCCCGGCGATGCTGAAATCGGTATCGACACGTTCGACCTGCTGATCGACGAGAAGGACAGCACCACGCTGTTCTCCACGCCGAACATGCCGGTGGGTTTCCAGGATCACTTCATCGGGCTGCACGCCAGCACGCTGGTGCGCGACGGCGGCACCTTGCAGATCGGCATCGGCGCCATGGGTGATGCCCTGACCGCTGCGCTGCTGGCGCGGCAAGCTGACAATGTCGGTTACAAGGCATTGCTGGCGGATATCAATCTCAGCCAGTGGGCGCAACTCATCGACCGCGAAGGCGGCGTCGAACCTTTCGCCAAGGGCCTTTACGGTTGCAGCGAAATGTTCGTCAACGGCTTGCTGGTGCTGGCCGACGCGGGGATCGTGCGGCGCAAGGTCTATCCGGATGTGCCGACCCAGCAACAGGCGAATGCCGGCACGCTGGATGAAGCCGCGCAAACTGACGGCATTTCGGTGCATGGCGGTTTCTTCCTTGGGCCGCGCAGTTTCTATGAGCGCCTGCGCGAGCTGCCGCACAACAAGCGGCTCGAATTCAATATGACCCGCATCAGCTACATCAATGAGCTCTACGGTCAGGAAGAACTCAAACGCTTGCAGCGCCTTGATGCGCGTTTCATCAACACCGTGTTTACCATGACCTTGCTGGGTGCAGGCGTGGCCGATCAGCTCGAAGACGGGCGAGTGCTCAGCGGTGTCGGCGGGCAATACAACTTCGTTGCACAAGGACATGCACTGGAAGGGGCGCGTTCAGTGTTGCTTCTGCGCAGCTGGCGCGAATCAGGCGGTGAGGTCAGTTCGAACATTGTCTGGGAGTACGGCCATTGCACGATCCCGCGACACCTGCGAGACATCGTGATCACCGAGTACGGCATCGCCGATCTGCGGGGCAAGACCGATGCGGCGGTGATCGAGGCGTTGCTGAATATCAGTGACTCCCGTTTTCAGCCGGGGTTGATCGAACAGGCTCAGGCAGCCGACAAGTTACCGAAGAATTTCCGTATTGATCCACGCTTCGCCGACAACAGTCCGCAACGCTTGCAGGCCATCCAGGCGCGGCATCCGCAGTTGTTTCCAGAGTATCCGTTGGGCTGCGATTTCACCGCTGAGGAGAAGGATCTATTGCGGGCGCTGAACTGGCTGAAGAGCAAGTTCAAGCTCACGGAGATTCTGGAGTTGGGCAAGGCAGCGCTGGATGCGCCGGAGCCTTCATCGTTTCCCGAACATCTGGAACGCATGCAGCTGACCAACCCGGAAGGGTTGAAAGAGGATTTGTTTCAGCGGCTATTGCTCACCGGCCTCAAAGCCACCGCGCCATAACAGCCAACACAAAACACCTGTGGGAGCCAGCCTGCTGGCGATGGCGATGGCGATGGCGTCGTGTCAGTCAAAACCTTCATGACTGACAGACGGCCATCGCCAGCAGGCTGGCTCCCACAGGGGAAATGCGGTGTTGCGGGTTACTCGATGAAGGTTACGACACCGCCAGCCAGCGACTGAACGCGGGCCAGGGATTCAACGCGATAACCCTGAGCATCCAGTTCCGCACGGCCGCCCTGGAACGACTTCTCGATCACGATACCCAAACCCGCGACGGTAGCGCCGGCCTGTTTGATGATCGAGATCAGCGCTTGCGACGCCTTACCGTTGGCCAAAAAGTCATCGATGATCAGCACGCGATCGCTGCTGGTCAGGTGGCGCGGGGAGATCGCCACGGTGCTTTCGGTCTGCTTGGTGAACGAGTAAACCGTCGCCGACAGCAGGTTTTCGGTCAGGGTCAGGGACTGATGCTTGCGCGCAAAAATCACCGGTACGCCGAGGTTCAGGCCGGTCATGATCGCCGGCGCAATGCCCGAGGCTTCGATGGTGACGATCTTGGTGATGCCCGAATCCTTGAACAGCGTGGCGAATTCGTCGCCGATCAGCTTCATCAGGGCCGGGTCGATCTGGTGGTTCAGAAAGGCGTCGACTTTCAGGACCTGGTCGGAAAGCACGATGCCTTCTTCGCGAATTTTCTTGTGCAGTGCTTCCATGAAGCTTTCCTCTAAGGACGGCTATGCGTCTAAGGCTGGTTAAAAAGTAGTCGATTCTAGCGCTTTAACATCGCGCGTATATCCGCCAATGCGGTATTCCCGCGAACGGCTTTGACTTCAACGGGCGTGTCGTCGGTGCCTTCCCAGGCCAAGTCGTCCGGCGGCAGCTCATCGAGGAAGCGGCTCGGCGCGCAATCGATGATCTCGCCGTATTGCTTACGCTTGGCGGCGAAGGTGAAGGCCAGCGTCTGGCGCGCTCGGGTAATTCCGACGTAGGCCAGCCGACGTTCTTCTTCGATGGTGTCGGCTTCGATACTGGAGCGGTGCGGGAGGATTTCCTCTTCCATGCCCATGATGAACACGTAAGGGAATTCCAGACCTTTGGAGGCGTGCAGGGTCATCATCTGCACACCTTCGGCGCCGTCTTCCTCTTCTTGCTGACGTTCCAGCATGTCGCGCAGGACGAGTTTGCCGATGGCGTCTTCGACGGTCATCTCGCCTTCTTCGTCTTTTTCGAGGGTGTTCTTCAACGCCTCGATCAAGAACCAGACGTTACCCATGCGGTAATCGGCGGCCTTATCGCTGGAGCTGTTGGTGCGCAGCCAGTTCTCGTAGTCGATGTCCATGACCATGCTGCGCAGCGCCGAGATCGGGTCTTCGCCGGCGCACTGCTCGCGGACCTTGTCCATGAAGCGCTTGAAGCGCGACAGTCGATCGGTGAAGCGCGTATCCAGATGCTCGCCCAGACCGATTTCGTCGGTGGCGGCGTACATCGAGATTTTGCGTTCGGTGGCGTAGTTGCCGAGCTTTTCCAGCGTGGTCGAACCGATCTCCCGACGTGGGACGTTGATCACTCGCAGGAAGGCGTTGTCGTCGTCCGGGTTCACGATCAGGCGGAAGTAGGCCATCAGGTCCTTTACTTCCTGACGTCCGAAAAAGCTGTTGCCGCCAGAGAGGCGATACGGAATCTGGTGGTGTTGCAGCTTCAGCTCTATCAGCTTGGCCTGGTAGTTGCCGCGATACAGGATCGCAAAATCGCTGTACGGCCGGTCCGTGCGCAGGTGCAGGGTCAGCAATTCCACGGCCACACGCTCGGCTTCGGCGTCTTCGTTGCGGCAACGGATCACGCGGATCTCGTCGCCGTGGCCCATCTCGCTCCACAACTGCTTTTCGAATTCGTGCGGGTTGTTCGAGATCAGCACGTTGGCGCAGCGCAGGATGCGGCTGGTGGAGCGATAGTTTTGCTCCAGCATCACCACTTTCAAGGACGGGTAATCATCCTTGAGCAACATCAGGTTTTCCGGGCGCGCACCGCGCCAGGCATAGATCGACTGGTCGTCATCACCCACCACGGTGAACTGGTTGCGCGTGCCGATCAGCAACTTCACCAGCAAATACTGGCTGGCGTTGGTGTCCTGGTATTCGTCCACCAGCAGGTAGCGGACTTTGTTCTGCCATTTTTCGAGGATGTCGGCGTGTTCCTGGAACAGCTTCACCGGCAACAGGATCAGGTCGTCGAAGTCCACCGCGTTGAACGCCTTGAGCGTGCGCTGATAGTGGGTGTAGACGATGGCGGCGGTCTGTTCCTTGGGGTTGCGCGCGTTTTCCAGGGCTTCGGGCGGCAGGATCAGGTCGTTTTTCCACGAGCCGATCATGTTCTTGATCTCGTCGACGCCGTCGTCGCCCGAGTATTCCTTCTGCATGATGTCGGTCATCAGGGCTTTGACATCGGTCTCGTCGAAGATCGAGAAACCCGGCTTGTAGCCCAGCCGCACGTGTTCCTTGCGGATGATGTTCAGGCCCAGATTGTGGAAGGTGCAGACGGTCAGGCCGCGGCCTTCGCCGCCCTTGAGCAAGGTGCCGACCCGTTCCTTCATCTCCCGCGCGGCCTTGTTGGTAAAGGTCATGGCGACGATGTACTGGGCGCGGATGCCGCAATTCTGGATCAAGTGGGCGATCTTGCGCGTGATCACGCTGGTCTTGCCGGAGCCTGCACCGGCGAGCACCAAAAGAGGGCCGCCGACGTAGCTCACGGCTTCTTGCTGCCGGGGATTGAGTCGGGACATACGAAATCAGGGAGTCGTTTGCGAAATGGGCCGGCATTTTAACAGGCTCAGCGATTTGTGCTGCTCTCTCCGACTTGTGACGCAGGACGCTATCTATATTTGCCGGTTTTGATACTTTCACGCAGGATGCGCGTTGAATGTGCGTCTATTGTTCGTTATTCAAGATACAAAGCCGCGTTTGATAACCGAGGTCATTTGGTCATTGGTTACCGGCGCTGCATAATGCCCGCCGCCTACATCTTTGCAGAGTCTAGGGAGCTAGCTTGTCTACGCCTGTCGAACCCTTGCGTTTGCTGCTACTGGCCGAAGAGCCAGCGTGGGCAGCGTTGTTGCGCGAGTGTCTGGCTCCGATGGGGAGCTCGACCGTGCTCATCAGCGCACCGAGCTGGGAGTCAGTCAGCAGTCTGTTCGATGACAACCGCAACGCGGTGTTGTTGACGATTCCAGCGCTTCAACCTCTACCTGGCCGTTGCAGCCTGCCGACGGTATTGCTGCTCGAGCACGAACCACTGGCGCCGCCCGATGGGGTGAGCGACTGGCTGGTACGCGATCACCTTGATCCCGGCATGTTGCGCCGGTGCCTGCGGCATGTGCGCGAGCGTGGCGTGCTGGAAAACACCCTGCAGCGCCTGGCTGAGCAAGACCCGCTCACCGGCATCGCCAATCGCCAGGGTTTCCAGACCTTGCTGGCGGCGCGTCTGGCGGAAAACGACGGCCGCGGTATGGCCCTCGGTCACCTTGATCTCGACAACTTCCGTCATGCCAACGATGCCCTCGGTCACCAGGCCGGTGACCGGTTGATCCTGCAAGTAGTCGCGCGGCTGAAAAGCCAGCTTGAGGCCGGCGATCAGCTGGCACGACTGGGCAGTGATGAGTTCGCCCTGCTGATCGACACCCGCCGCGCGCCTCAACGCGCCGAATGGATGGCCGAGCGCATTACCGAAGCGCTGGCCGAGCCTTACTGGGTCGACGGCGAAAGCCTGTTGATCGGTTCCAGCCTCGGTATTGCCCACGCCCGGGCCCAGGCCGGCGCCGACCCGCTGATGTGGCACGCACACATCGCCATGCAACAAGCCAAAAGTACTCAGGGCTGTACCTTTCACATCTTCAACGAACGCATCAATCGCAATGCCCGCAGCATGGCCGATCTCGAAAGCGAGCTGCGCCGGGCGTTGCGCCGGGATGAACTGGAACTGCATTACCAGCCTCGCCTGAACCTTGAGGACGGGCAGATCGTCGGCCTCGAAGCCTTGGTGCGCTGGCGCCATGGCGAGCGCGGCTTGCTGCCACCCAGTGAGTTCGTGCCGCTGGCCGAGCAGAGCGGTTTGATCGTGCCGCTCGGTTACTGGGTGATTTCCCGCGCCTTGCGCGACATGCAAGCGTTGCGCGAACGGGGTTTGCCGGCGTTGCACATGGCGATCAACCTGTCGTTCCGGCAGTTTCAGGACAGCCAATTGTTGTCGACCCTGAGCCGGCTGATTGCCGAGCGCGGTGTCGAGGCGCAATGGCTGGAGTTCGAGCTGACTGAAACCGCGGTGATGCGCCGCAGTGATCTGGTGAAGCAGACCATGGATGCCCTGGGGCGTCTGGGTGTGCGCTTTTCCCTGGACGACTTCGGTACCGGTTTCTCTTCGTTTGTGCACCTCAACAGCCTGCCGATTACCTTGCTGAAGATTGATAAGAGCTTTGTCGGCGGCATGGAACAGCGCGAAGAGAATCGCAAACTGGTCCACGCGATGATCAACCTGGCGCACAACCTCAATCTTGAAGTGGTCGCCGAAGGCGTAGAAACGCCGGAGCAGCTGGATCTGTTGCGCGGGTTTGGCTGCGATCAGGTGCAGGGATATTTGATCAGCAAGCCGTTGCCGTTAGCGGAGTTGGTTGAGTATTTGACGTTCGGTTCGAGCCAGCAGCCGTCACTGGAAGTCGTGAGCTAACCACGAACAAATGTGGGAGCGAGCCTGCTCGCGATAGCGGAGTGTCAGTTGACATAGTTATTTACTGACAGACCGCTATCGCGAGCAGGCTCGCTCCCACAGGGGGTCTCAGTCAGGCTGGGCGACCGGGAAACTATTCCGCGGCGCAGGCTCCTGCCGAATCATCCGCTTCATCTTCCACTCAAACGCCCACGTCAGGCTCACCGCCGCGCATGCCAGCCCCAACGCCAACCCCCACCAGACACCCGTCGGCCCCCAATTCAAATGGAAGGCCATCCACCAGGCAGCCGGCGCGCCAATCAGCCAATAACATCCCAAACCCACGAGGAACGTGGTCTTGGCATCCTTGAGCCCGCGAATGCAGCCCATGGCGATGGTTTGCGTGCCGTCGAACAGCTCGAACCACGCGGCGACCGCCAACAGGCTCACGGCCAGGTTGATGACGTCGCGAAACGCCGGGTCGTTGTGGTCCAGGAACAAACCGATCAACTGATTCGGCAGCAACCAGAAGACCATGGCGAAGGCAAGCATCGCCGCCGCGCCAAAAGCGATGCCGACCCGTCCGGCCAGCCGTGCATTCAGCAGCTGCCCGGCGCCGTAGTGCTGCCCGATGCGCATGGTGATCGCATAGGAAATCCCCGCCGGAACCATGAACGCCACCGAGACGATTTGCAGGGCAATCTGGTGTGCGCCCATTTGCGTACTGCCCATGGTGCCCATGCACAGCGCGGCGAACGCAAACAGTCCGACTTCCACCGCGTAGGTGCCACCAATCGGCAGACCCAGGCGCCACAGTTCCTTGAGGTATTGACGGTTAGGCCGCGACAGGCCTTGGCGCAAGGGATAAGCGTCGTAAGCCGGATGCCGACGGATGTGCCAGGCCAGCGCCAGCGCCATGCAGTTGGCGACAACAGCGGTCACCAGCCCGATGCCCATCAACCCCAGTTTCGGCAGACCGAACATGCCGGTAATCAAGGCGTAATTGAGCAGGAAGTTGGCCACGGTGCCGCCGAGGCTGATGACCATCACCGGTGTTGCCCGGCCGATGGCGCTGGTAAAGCCGCGCAGGGCCATGAAGCTCAGGTAGCCGGGCAGGGCGAACGGCAGGATCAGCAGGAACTGCCCGGCCGCGTGGACGTTGGTTTCGGTCTGGCCGAACAGCAGCAACACCGGTTTGAGGTTCCACAGCAGCAGCCCGGCCACCAACGCCATCAACCACGCCAGCCATAACCCGGCCTGGGTCAGCCTGGCGGCGCCGACGATGTCGCCCGCACCCTGACGGATGGCCACGAGGGTGCCAACCGCGGCGATCACGCCAATGCAGAAGATCGACACGAACGAGTAAGTTGCTGCGCCCAGGCCGCCACCGGCCAGCGCCTCTGGACTCAGGCGCGCCATCATCAAGGTGTCGGTGAGGACCATCAGCATGTGCGCCAACTGCGAGGCAATCAACGGCCCCGCCAGCCGCAGGATGGCCCAGAGTTCGGTACGTGCTGGATGCTGCATGGTCATCACGCTCGATAATTAAAGAGGGACAGGAAAGCGTCGATTCTCGGCGCTCTCCGGGGTTTGCACAAAGGGATAAAAAGGATGGGTTGCATGATTCAAACTCATGCTGGAAAGTTTCTGCTAGGGTGACCGAATCCCGCTATAGGAGCTTTCCGAATGTCCCGTCGTCTTCCTCCCTTGTATGCCCTGCGCGCATTCGAAGCGGCGGCGCGGCACAGCTCGTTTACCCGTGCGGCCGAAGAATTATCGATCACCCAAAGTGCGGTCAGTCGGCACATTCGTACGCTAGAAGAGCATTTTGCCTGTCGGCTGTTTCACCGCAGCGGACGCAATCTGCAACTGACCGAATCGGCGCGGTTGATCCTGCCCGGCATTCGCGAAGGCTTCACCGCCCTGGAGCGGGCCTGCAATACCTTGCGCGCCGAAGATGACATCCTGCGGATGAAAGCACCGTCGACCCTGACCATGCGCTGGCTGCTGGCACGGCTCAGCCGCTTTCGGCACCTGCAGCCGGGCAACGAGGTGCAATTGACCAGCGCCTGGATGGACGTCGACTCGGTGGACTTCAACCATGAACCGTTCGACTGCGCCGTCATCCTCAGCAACGGGCATTTTCCGCCGGACTGGGAGGCGAGTTTCCTGTTCCCGGAAGAGCTGATTCCAGTCGGTGCGCCGAATCTTCTGCAGGATCAACCGTGGGATGTCGCGCGGCTGGCCAATGCCGAACTGCTGCACCCGACACCGGATCGTCGCGACTGGCGCAGTTGGCTGGAACGCATGGGGCTGGCGGATCAGGTGTCGCTCAAGGGCGGGCAGGTGTTCGACACGCTGGAACTGGGCATGATCGCCGCCGCCCGAGGTTATGGCGTGTCCATGGGCGATCTGCTGATGGTGGCGGAGGATGTGGCTCAGGGACGTCTGAGTTTGCCGTGGCCGACGGCCGTCGCCAGCGGTGAGAAATATTACCTGGTCTGGCCGAAAACCCGCCCCGGAGGTGAACGTTTGCGCAGGCTCAGCGACTTCCTGCAAGGCGAAGCCCGAGCAATGGAATTGCCCGACGTTCAACACTTGGGCTGAATCGATAGAGCCGCCGCAATGGCGGCCTTGAGCCATATCCCGGTTAATTACTCAAGTATTCCGTTTTCCCGCCGAAAATGCAGGTGGAACCTTCGTGCAGGTTCGACGCAATTCCCATTATTAGAATTTTGCTGAGTGTGCAGCCAGATCAAGGAAGATCCGGTCGCTCGGCCAGGAGCTGTCATGTCCCAACCTCGTGCCCGGATCGCCTCACAGCTTGGTCTTGCGCTTGCCGTGATACTGGCGATTGTCATCAGCGGCAGTACGGTGTTCGCCCTGCGTTCGCTGGACACCGCCAACCTCTCGACCCGCGAAGAACACCTGGCCAGTGAAGCCCGTTTGCTGGCTGATCAGTTGAGCACCTTTCACGGCACGTTGCGTGAAAGCACCCAGCGCTTGGCCGGTCTGTTCGAGAAACGCTTCAGCGCAGGGTTGAGCGTGCATCCGGACGAGCCGGTGGCCGTGGCGGGCACTCAGACCCCGGGCCTGCACCTGGGCAGCGAAGTGCTGAACAACAACTTCAAGGAAGTGGACGAGTTCAAGCAAATGACCGCCGGCGTTGCGACTGTGTTTGTGCGCAGCGGCGAAGACTTCATTCGGGTCAGCACGTCCCTGAGCAAACAGGACGGCACCCGAGCCATTGGCACGCTGCTCGATCACGCGAACCCGGCCTATGCCCGCTTGATGGCGGGGCAGGCCTACGTCGGTCGCGCCTTGCTGTTCGAACGCTCCTACATGACTCAGTACACCCCCGTACGTGACAGCGGCGGTAAGGTGATTGCTGTTCTATTCGTAGGATTCGATTACACCGACGCGCAGAACGCGCAGTTTGCCAACCTCAAGCGCTTCCGTATCGGCCAGACCGGCTCCCTGGCGTTGCTCGATGACCAAGGCAAATGGCTGGTGCCGATCGCGGGTGTGCAAGCGCTGGATCAGGCGACGCCGACCATCGTTGGTTTGGCGAAAACGCCGGGCAAGGGCGAGTTCTGGAGCGACAAGTCCGAAGATTTCTACAGCATTGCCGTACCGTTTGAAGGCGGCCCATGGTCGGTAGTAGCGAGCATGCCGAAAACCGAAATCCGTGCCGTGACCTGGAGTGTCGGCATTCAATTGGCGATTGGCAGTCTGCTGGCGATGTTGATCGCTGTGGGTTCGGCGGTCTGGCTGTTGCGCAGCAAACTGGCGCCGCTGGGTGATCTGGTGCGTCAGGCGGAAGCCTTGGGCGCCGGTGATTTGAGCGTGCGTCTGAACGTATCGAGCAATGACGAAATCGGTCAGCTGGCCCGCGCGTTCAACCAGATGAGCCAGGCGCTGTCGACCATGGTCGAGCACATCCGCAAGGCCTCGCAAGAGGTCAACAGCCGTGCCCAGGCCTTGTCCGGTCTGTCCGGTGGCGCCTATGAAGGGATGGAGCAGCAGTCGGGCGAAATCACCAGCATGGCCGGCGCCGTGGAAGAGTTCAGCGCAACGTCCCTGAACATTGCCGACAACATGGGCAGCACTCAGCGTCTGGCTCAAGAAAACGCACAGCAAACCCAGATCGGTCGTACGTCGATGGACGAAGCGTCCTCGTCCCTGGAACAAATTGCTGGAGCGCTGAACAGCACGGCGACGGTGATCAATACCTTGGGTCAGCGCTCCCAGGAAATCGGTGGCATTGTCGGGGTGATTACCTCGATTGCCGATCAGACCAACCTGCTGGCGCTCAATGCCGCCATCGAAGCCGCTCGTGCCGGTGAGCAGGGGCGTGGTTTTGCCGTCGTGGCCGATGAAGTTCGTAACCTGGCCTCACGCACTCGCGAAGCGACCGACGAAATTTCCGGCATGATCCAAAGCATTCAGCAGGAAACCGGTAACGCCATCAGCACCATGGAGCAGGGCAACCTGTTGATGCAGGAAGGCCTGTCGCGCAACGCCAACGTGGCTTCGGCCCTGGCGCGGATTGACGAGCAAAGCCGCTCGGCCGGTCAGCAATTTGCGGCGATCACCACCGCGACCCAGGAGCAGAGCAGTACCGCGACATTGCTCAGCAGCAACCTGCAAAGCATTGCATTGGCCAACAGTGAGCAGCGCGAAGTGGTGTCGAACCTGGCCGTGACCGCCAAAGAGTTGGAGAAGCTCGCGGCGGACTTGCGTCACGAGGTTGACCGGTTTCGTTGAGGCGCCGCTGAAATAGCTATCGTCGGAACGCCGCCCGGAGCCGGCTCGCTCCCACAGGGTTTTGTGTCGATCACAAATCCAGTGTGGGAGCGAGCCTGCTCGCGATGGGGTCACCTCAATTCAGGATCTGTTCCCAAGTCAGTTGCACTTGGCATTGCTGGACACTTCCTTGGTTGCCTGTTTCAGCTGGCTACCCAGCTCAGCCGCATTGGTGCTGCTGTAAACCCGGCCACCGGTATTTTCAGCGATGCAGCGTGACGGGCCACCGGCGCCGATTTTCACCACGTTGACCCGCAGGCGCGGCTGTTCTCTGGCGATTCGGCGGGACACCGCGCAAGCGTCTTTCTGACAACCGTCCTCACCGTCGACAAACATCACGATCACTGCATCGTTATTGCGTCCGTCGACCGTGCTGGCGGCGTAGGCCAGGCTGTCGGCCAGCGGGGTGCCGTCGTTGGGAACCAGACCGCGAATCCCGTTGATCAACCGCTGACGATCGCCAAACTTGAACACGCCCTGGTCCGGTGTTCTTTCGCAACCGGCGAAGGTGATCAGGCGCGTGTTGATCTTCGGGTCCAGCCCATTGATCATGCCGGCCAGCGAGTCCTTGGCGACGTCCATGCGGCTGGGCTTGGCGAAGATCTGCATGGTGCGGTTCGGGTCCAGGTACTTGTTCATCTCATTGCCGAAGAACCAGTCCTCGTCGGCTTTCACTGACTTGATGTTCAAATCCATCGAACCCGAGGTGTCGAGCACTACCACAAATTGCGGGGGCACGGCATCAGGCGCTTTTTTGCGGCATGCGTAGTTGTCCAGCGTCGGGGCTGGAGGTGGCGGCGGTGGCGGCGGTGGTGGTGGCGGCGCGGCCACGACCGGTTTTGGTGGTGGGACCGGCTTGGGTGGCGGCACTGGTGCTGGTTCGGGCACGGGCTCTGGTTCCGGAGCAGGTTCCGGTTCCACGACAGGCTCGGGAACAGGCTCAACCGGTTTCTCGGCGGGCGTCACCACGGGCGCAACCGGCGCAACCGGTGGAGCCACGACAACCGGCTCACGGTGCAAGAACCACCAAAGCCACAGCGCCAGAAGCAGCAACAACAACGCGAGCAAGGCCGCCGCGATCCACCAGCCACGACGCGATGGCGGAACAACCGGCACCAGCGGAACAACCGGCGGTACGATCGGTTTGGGCGGGCGCTGGTTCCAGCGCACCACCAATGGCTCACCGTTGAGGCTGTAGAGTTTGTCCAGCTCCGGTGTGCCGAGCAGGCTGCGCAGGTCTTCGGCTTCCGTCGGTTGACCGCGTCTTTGCAGTTCGTCCGCCAGCTGTCCGAGGGACGTCTGGCGCACTTCATAGGTTTCCAGCAAACGTCGTTGCGCGTCCTCGTTGAGGTCAGCGTAGGGTGTAGGTTGCCCACCCAGTTCGGTCCACCACTCCAGCACGTCGCCGCTGCCCATCCGCGGGATGGCAAAAAGGCTGGCGACGGTCGGCGGAAAGTGTTTCTGGATGAGGGCGACTTTGGCTTGCAGCGCACTCATCCCCTCCGGTGTGGCTTGCGCATCCCTGATGACCCGCTGCATGACGACGATTCCTGAAAAAAGTGCAGGCCTCCATCAGGAGGCCTGCGGGGTGAAAAGTTACTCTTCGTAGCCGAGGCTGAATTGCAGCTGATTGACCTTCTTCTGCAACGCCTTCAGCTCTTCCTGCTTGGCCTTCAGCGTCGCTGGAGTGGCTTTGGTCGTTGGCGCAGCCTGCGAAGCCTTGAGTTGCTGCTCAAGCCCGGCAATCTGCTTCTGCACCTGGCTTTCATTGCCATGCCGTGCTTTGAGCGAGGTCAGCAGCTGCCCCAGCGACTGATTCAGCGCCGCCTGGGATTTCTGCTGGCTGGCCAGGTCGGTTTTGGTGCTCAGCTGCTGGGCCTGAATGTTCTCGTACACCTGACGGAACATTGCGTTTTGCTGACGGGACTCGCTCAGGGCCAGTTCCTTCTGCTTGACCTGATCGCTGTAGCCACCGGAGTAGTCGCAGTTCATCTTGGTCAGCATGCTGCTGTCGCGATTGGTCGCATCGCATTCGCCCGGCTTGGTCGCGCAACCGCTCAAGGCCAGGACGGCGGTAAGGACCGCCAGTTGTCGTAGCGTCATGTGCTTAGCCCAGGGTGATTGCGGAGCGTTGGCTGTACAGACCGTCGACTTCCTTCTGCAGGGCGGCGACTTTCTGGTTCATTTTCATAATGTTCATGTCCACCTGCTTGATCTCGGCGCCGGCGGCGCCTTGTGCACGCTCGGCGTCTGCCACTTTGGTGTACTCGGTGACTTTGATGCGCATGTTGCCGAGGTCTTTACGCAGGCGTGCGATGTTCGAATCGATCTCGGCGATTTGCACCTGGGCCTTGGCCTTGTCGACTTTCTTGTTGGCGATGTCCTTTTTGATCTGGGCGATTTGCGCCTGGTCATCCTTGATCACTTGCTGAGCGGTCGCGGTACGGGCGATCACGTTCTGCGTGTCTTGTTCGACGTCGCTGTTCATTTTAGCCAAGCGGGTGGTGGTGTCGGCGTATTCGCTGCGACGCTGATCCAGATAGTAGTTCGCACCCATGGCCACGCCGCACGCGGTAATACCGGCGGCGGCGGCGCACACCGCTTTGTTGTTGCTGTTGGACAGCGCGCAAGCGAGGATGCCGACACCGGCGCCCATGGCGCAGGCCTGATAGCCGGACTTGCTGAAGAACTCTGAATCTTGGCCCTGGGTCAGGCGCGGGTCGGTGCCGTCGCTTTCGCCGAGCAAGGAGCTACCGGTGTTGGCGCAACCGGTCAGCAGCAGGCTGCCGGCGACAACGAAAGCGATCTGTAGCTTGAAGCGAGTCCAAAGGCTGCGCGACATGGTGAAACTCCTCGGTGACGGTGTTGACGTGTTGTTATTAAGGTGAGTTATTGAGTAACGGTTTTGCAGCTGTTCAGCCAGGCTTCAGTGTCGATCTTCTGCTTTTGCAGGAACGCCTTCTGATTGGCCCAGTGGGTGCGCAAGTAAGGTTTGAGGTCTTGCAGCTGTTTGTTGCGGGTGATGATTTCTTCCATCACCGGGACTTGAGTTTCAAGCAATGGCTGGCCGTACAAGGTCGCCGATTCCACCAGGCTGCTGGCATAGTAACGGCTGAGTTTGTGCAGGCGATCCTTCTGCTCGTCGAGCTTGCCTTTGCGCATGTCGCAACTGGCGTCTTTGTCCGCGCTTTCACAGTTGAGCTTGTAGTTCTTTTGCAGGAAGTCCACGTACTGGCCGTCGTCGAGCATCTTGGTGCACAAGAATGCGCCCAGATTGAGGCTGGCGCGAATCGCCTGGTCGCGGGTTTCTTCCTGCTGCTGGTTGCTGGCGCGCAGCTGGTTCTCCAGGGCCTTGAGTTTTTCCTTGAGGGCTTTGTCTTCGACGCCCGAGGCCAGGCTGTTCAGGGATTGCACGGTGCCTTTGTCGGCGGATTCGACTTCCTTGCTGCCGGTGCCGAGTTTTTTCCAGCTGCTTTCGATGCTGGCGACCCGTTCGCGAGACGTCAGGGTCGGCGACACCATGACCAGGCGCAGGCCGGTGGTTTTGTTTTTCACCTGGCCGTCGGCGTTGTAATACGGCTCTTCCTTGCGCAACGCCGTGCGCAGGTCGGCCTGGGCGGTCAGGTAGTTGCCGCCACGGACCACATAGCCGCCGGCCTGACCGTGCTGGCGATCAAGTTTGTTCAGGCGAAACGGCTCGAACATCATTTCGTCGACGTTGCCGAGCATGTCGTGCAGACCCAGCGGGTTGGGCTTTTGCAGGCCGGATAACTGCACTTTGCCGTTGGACGATTGCGCCCCGGCGAACCACTCGTAGGCGTTGATGCCGTCCGGCATCGGGTAGTGTGTATCACGGAATTCCGCGGCACCGACTTCCAGCCCGCCGCGCGCGGCAAACTCCCACTCGACTTCAGTCGGCAGGCGCAGGAAACCCTGTGCGCCGTCTTCCTTGGGCAACTTGTCGGCGGCGTTTTTGCGCAGCCACAGGTTGTACTTGTCGGCGGCGTCGATGGCTTGTACCCAGCTCACTGCGGTTTGCGGCACGCGCATTTTGGTGGCGGCGGTGGGGCAGGTTGCTTCGGTCAGCGCAGCGTATTGCAACTGACTCATTTCGTACTTGGCCATCAGGTAGTAGCGGGACTTGTCGTTCTTGGCCCCGGTAAAACTGCCGGCGATAAAGGTCGGGCGGGTCTGTTCGACATAGCCATATTCCGCGCCGTCCTGACCAATATTGATCGGGTAATCGTCGAGCGGGCCGGCCACCGGAATAAACACCTTGCGAAACACCATCGAGCCTTCGCAAGGCATTGGCAACACCACGTCGGCGGCGTCCGGCATCGGGTTGTAAAACTTCTCCTCCCAGCCCGCCGCCGAGGCGTCGAGCAGGTAGCCGAGGCTCAGGGGCAACAGCAAGCCAAAACGTTTATAGCTCACGCAGACTCTCCGCAGGTTGGATGTTGATGGCTCGCAGGGCACCGATCACGGCCACCAATGCAGCGACCAAAAAAGTCAGGAGCAGGGCGGCAAGGCCATGCCAGACAGTGATGTGGCAAACGAAGGTGCCGGTGGCCTGGCTGCTGCCGAGCAAGTAGTCGAATAAATGACTGCCGACGGCATAAAACCCCAGCCCGCCGACATAGCCGGCCAGGCTCAGCACCAGCGCTTGCAGGACCACGAAACCGCCGACGGCCCGGCGCTTAAAACCCAGCAGACGCAAGACCGCCAGGCTTTTGCGCTTGCGGTCGATGTTGGCCAGAAATGCGCCGACCATCGACGCCACGCAGCCGATCAGTGCGGCCACGGCGATCACGCCGAAGATCAGCCCCAGCACATGGTTGATGGCTTTGACGTTGTCGATGTCGGCCAGCCGGCTTGAGGTTTCGATGTGTTGTTCGTTGAGCCAGCGCTCCAGCGGCGCGACCTGATCGATGTCGCGCGCATACACGCGGGCACGGGCATACAGCGGTTGCAGATCGCCCAGAGGCTTGCCGGTGATAACGCCGAACGCACTGACCTGATAACCGTCGCGAAAGCGCTCCAGATCCAGCAGCAGCGGCGGGGCGACAAACCCGGCCGCGCGGCCGAAGCGGGCGCCGTCGAGCACCGCCAGCACTGTCAGCGTCATTTCGCCGCGCTCGTTAACACCTTCCAGACGACGCAACGCCCTCAGCTGCACACTGTCGCCGACCTTGGCCTGCAAGCGCTGCGCGGCGCTGGCGCTGAGGATCACTTGATTGCCGACGGGGGTAAGCGACGCCAGGTCCAGTTGTGGGTCGCCCGGTTCCGTGGCAATGATTTCCGCGCCTTCGACAAACCGTTGCATGCCGATCAGCAGGTCAGCCTGGGTATTGAGCGAGCGCGTCTGGCCGAGGGCAAAACCGGTTTCGGGGCGCAGGCGCAAACGCTCGATCCAGGCCGTGTCGTAGTTGCCGTTGCTGAGCATCTTCACTTCAAGGTTGCGCGGGTCGCGCAGCAGTTCGTCCTGCAACTGGCTGACCACCCCGTGCTTGAGCCCGAACAGCAGCAACAACGGCGCAATCACCGCCACCAGGGACGCGGCGATGCACAGCGAGACCTTGCGGTCGTGCCAGAGGTCTTGCAGCGCCAGTGAGCCCAGCAGGCGCAAGCGATCAGTCCATCGGTTCAAACAGTGTCTCTCCCTGACGGCTGATGGCGCCGAGGCGCGGCAAGCCGAAATCTTTCAGCAAGGCCCAGTCATGGGACACAACGAGCGCGCTCAAACCCATGCTCGACACCAGGCTCAGCAGCAACTCGAACAAACGCCGGGCGCTGTGGGGGTCGAGCGCGGCGGTCGGCTCGTCGGCCAGCAGCAACAGCGGTTCATGGGCAATGGCGCGCACGCAGGCAACGCGCTGACGCTCGCCGATCGACAAGGCCTGGGGTTGTTTATCCAGCAACCCTTGCAGGCGCAACACGTCAACCGCATGGTCGATGTGCTCGCTCTTTGCCGGCATCCCGAGCAACCGGCGCGGCAGGCTGATGTTGTCGCGCACGCTCAGGAACGGCAGCAAGCCGCCGCTCTGCAAAATGAATCCCAAGTGCCGTGAACGCACCGCCGCGAGAGCCGGCTGGTCATCAGTGGCGAGCAATTGGGCAATGTCTTGAGCGTGCGCCGCGCCCAGGCGAAAGCGCTCGAGTTCAATCGGCGCGAGCAACAGGCCGATGGCTTCGAGCAACGTGCTTTTGCCGCTGCCGCTCTCGCCGGTGATGGCGAGGATTTCTCCGGCACCGACCTGCAAGTGCGGCAGTCGCACGTGATGAGCCTGTGCGCCTTCACCACGGCGCACCAGCAGGTTCTTGATATCGAGCATCGGCGTCTCGTTAAGGCATCATTTCCAGTGGCACGGGATACACGTTGTCCCGTGCATCACTGTCCTTGGCTAAAGCGACCCAACGGTCGACATCCGCGTTGTAACGCTGGTAATGCCGCAGTTTGGTGTTCAGCGTGCGGATGAATTTCTCTTGCGCCAGACCGTCCCAGCTCTTCCAGGTCTCTTCATCCAGGTTCAGCACTTCGCTCTGATAGGGCAGGTCTTCGAGGTACTCGCCGAGCACGCCCATGTCCGCCAGTTTGGCGTTGCCGTTCTGCTTCAGCTGATTGGGATCGGCGCCCATGGTCGCCGCCACCGAACGCAGGCGATTGAACATTTCCGTCGGTGAAATCAGGCCTTCGTTGGCCGCATCGAGAATCTGCTTCATCACATCGCTCAAGTCGCTGAGCTGGGATTTGGTCAGCAGCACCCGCACATCGGTGGTCGGGATGTTCTGCTTGATCAGGTCGCGGTCGGTGATCCACGCCTTGAACACCGGCGGGGCCTTGCTGTTGGTCTTCTCGCCGAGATAGGCCAGTTGCATGGCATGGCCGATCAGCGCCGCGTCCTCGAGCATTTTCTTCTCGGCCGGGTCCTGCTTGGCGTTCGCCGCACTGCCGATGGCGTCCTCGCCCATGTAGGCGGCTTTCACTTGTGTAGTGATCGCGGCGGCCAGTGCGTCGACCTTACGCCCGAATTCATGAATATCGCCAGCGTTCACCGGGTAATACAGCGAGGTGTTGGTGCCCGGGTAGGTCGACAGGTTCTGGTACTGCGCCTCGGCCTTGGCGTGGTCCTTGGCCCCGGCCGGGGTTTTCAAGTGCAGGGTGTAAATCGCCACGCCCGGATTGGCGGCTTCGATGCGCACCTGCGCGGCACTCAAACCGGTCTTCGACAGTTTGTCGTCACCTTCGATGGCGCCTGCGTCGGTGATCAACACCACGTAGCGCGCGCCGAACTGGCTCCAGTCGACCTTGTCGATGCTCTCCATGACGCCGGCAAACGAGTCTTCATCGAAGCTGCTGCTCGACACGGTGGCCTGTTTGAGGTCGGCGATCTTGGCGAAAAAGTCGGCGCTGTCTTTCACTTTGGTAGGGTCGGCGTACATCTTGGTGGTGTATTCCAGCCCCGGCACCGCCTGGGTGTTGGAGCGGAAGGCGACCATGCCGAACTTGACCTGCTTGCCGAGGTTCTGCGCTTCGATCCGCTGATAAACCTTGCGGATCGCCTCGCGGGTGCGGTCGATGTACGGGTCCATCGAGATCGTCGAGTCGATGACAAACACCACCGCCGCACTGAATTCCTTCAGTTGGTTGGCGTTTTTGTCCTCGGGCTCCTTGCCGCCGGCAGCGTTGTTGGCAGATCCGCCCTTGGCGTTCTTGTCATCTGGTTTGCTGACCGACGCGACATTGAGCAGGCGCGTGCGGAAACCGCCTTCGGTCATGACTTCTTCGCCGCTGAGCACCGGCAGCAGATAGAACTGCTTTTGCAGGTCGACGAAATATTCAGGCTCTTCAGCCAGCACACCCGGTGCTTGCTGGCCCTTTTTCAACTTGGCCCGCAGCGGCGCAACTTTGCTCACCGGGTCCGGTGCATCAAGGATGGCTTCGACAGTGGTGCGGTCCTTGAAGAACAGCAAGCGGTCGCGGTTGGCCGGGTTGGTGAAGGCCAGCGTCAGCTGCATTTTCCAGTCGGTGGTGCAACCGGCGGGCAACCAGCCAATGGTTTTACCGTAACTGTCGGGGCCGACTTTCAGCCATTCGGCGTTGTTCGCTTGGGCACGTTCGTACACGTAAAAGCGGCTGAACACAGGCTGTTCGTCACCTGCGGCGCCGCCCGCCGTCGGGCTGATCTTGCACCCTGGTGTGGTCAGCACGCGTTGGAACAGGGTCTTTTTACCGGCCTGGATCAGCGGTTTGTCATCGGCCTGGGACAGCGGGCTGATGCACAACGCCAACAGGGCGGCGCTGCTCAGCAGGAATCGACTCATAGGCGAGCGCATCACTTCTGCAACTCCTCGAAACGCTGCTTGGCTTCGGCGTTGTTCGGGTCCTGGGTGAGGATAGTTTCGTACCAATAGGCCGCAGTGGCGTTGTCTGCGACCGGGAAGCACTCGCTGGCTTTCAGGTATTTAGGGTCGTATTCACGGGCATAAGCGTTGGCGATCAGCGCGTCACCGGCCTGGGCACGGTTGGCGTACAGGCGCTGGGCGACACCGCAGTGTTTGCCGGCCTTGGCCTGGTTGATGATCTCCAGCAACTTGGCACTGTCGGGCGCAGCCTTGATGCAGGTCTGGACGAAGGTCAATTCGGGCAGGCTGTTCATGCTCTCGAGGGTGCAGGCTTGAGCGTCGGCGCCGGTCGGTGCGGCGGCAGCGGCTGTGGCCACCGGGGCAGGCGCCAGGGGGCGTTTGTAGAACCAGAATCCGCCGCCCGCGGCCAGCAGCAACAACACGACAATCAACAGGCCGATCAGGCCTTTGTTGCTTTTCTTCACCGGGGCGGGAGGCGGTGCGTAGTCGGGCTCGGTGGACACCGACTCCAACTCCACTTCGGGCTCGGCGGTGGACAGGACCAGTTCAGGCAGCTCCGGGATTTCCGGGATTTCCGGTGCCGGTGCCGGTGCACTCGGCGCCGTCAGTTCGGCGCCACCATACGTCGAGCGCGTCTGGCCGCCGGCCGCGGACGGCAACACGCCAACGCCTGGCCGAACCACGCCTTTGTCCGCATGGCCTTGGCTCTGTTCACGCAGTTCGATCTGGAATTGCGAGTTGGCGCTACCTTCCAGCAGCGGGTCGACCACGTCCGGGCCGACCTGTGCTTCCAGGCCTTCGCCGCTGGCCGTGACGTTGAAACGCGAGACCTTGAACCAGAATGGATTGTTGCTCCAGGCCTTGTGGTCCTGGAGGTAAAAACCGTCCTGGTTACGCTGAATGGAAAACTCCAGCTGTTCCTCGCCACCCTGCCACTTCTTCACAGTGAGGCGGGCCTGACCAGGCACATTGGGCTCTAACGCGAGCAGGTCGACACGAATTGGCATTGCTTATCTCGCTGTGAAGGCTGTGAGCACTTGGCCCAGCCGTTCGTTCTGTTCAGGGGTAATTTCACGTCCGGCACCATGGCCGGCATTGTCCTGCGTGAGGTAGGCCAGGCCCGAGAGCCAATCGCCGAGATACCGCTGCGCCTGATTGGCCGGTTGCGCGGGCAGCACGGGCACTTGTCCCGGGCCAACGTCGGTGTAGAACGAGAACAGCGGCGCCTTGGCACCGGCCCGACTGTTCGGACGCTCGCTCACCGGCTTCTGCAGGTAGCCGAACCACGACACGAAATCGCGCAACACCCGTTGCACTTCCAGTACCTGGCGCTCGACCAGTTGATCGCGCCGCGCGCCGCTTTGTGCACGCTTGAGTACTGCGCGGCTCAGTTGGCCCGGCAAGTCCTGGCGATAGCCGGCGGTGATCAATTCGTCGACCACCGCTTCCAGCAATGCTTTCTCCAGACCGAGCAGGTTGAGCAGGCTTTGCCGGGTGGTCAGTTCACGCAGGTGCGCGATCCAGGCCTTGAACGCTGCTTTGGCGAATCGGTGCTCGTTGCTTTGCAGCTCGGGCGCGGGGGTGCCGTTTTTGCTGCTGCTGACCGGTGCGTCAGGGCTCGTGTCGTCACCGAAATCGAAATCGAAACCGGCGTCGTTGCCATACAGGCTCTGACTCGGCGTCGGGGCGACCGGTTCATCGCTCACGGTTGGCTCGTCATCGGTTTCGTACACGCCGCTGAGGTACAGGTCGCGCACCTCTTCGCTCGGCATGTCGAGTTGATCGATCAACTCGCCGAGCACTGCCGGACGACGGCCCAGGCCGGTCAGAATCATCTGCGCCTGGGCTTTCTTCGCAGCGGCGGCACCGTCGCCGTCGGCGTGATACCAGGTGCTCAGGCCATGGGTGGTCAGGCCTTCGAGGCATTCGCTCAATTGCTCGCGGATGCGCTGCAGTTTGAATTCGATGTTGGCTACGCCAGTGAAGCTGCTGCTGAAGTGGCTGATGCCACCGTCATCGTTGCGCAGCATTTGTGCCCAGGCATTGGCCGGGTTCTTGATGTGTTTGCACACCAGGGCATTGCCGACGAAGCTGGTGCCCAGTGCGTCGACACGTTCCTGGTAGATGGCATTGAGGCCGGTTTCAGCGCCGCTCGCGTCTTGTTCGATGAACGCCGCGTCCATGCGCGGTTTGCGCACCAGGAAGGTGTTCTGAAACGGTGTGCCGGCCCAGTCGCTCATCCAGCTCAGGCTACCGAAGCGCTCCAGCATGGTCAGCTTGACCATGCCGTTCCAGCTCTCGTCGTACTGATCAGGTGTCAGGCTCAGGGAGTTGGTAATGCGCAGGTCGAGCATGGTCAGCGCCCAGATCAGACCGGTGTCGCGCTTGCTGCGAGCGGCCGAGTCGGCGCCCTGAGTCTTTTCGATCCAGCGGGTCAGCACCGGGCCTACGTCGTTGACGTCGCTCTGCTTGGTCGAACCGGTGCAGACCACCAGCGCATTCATTTCCTGGTTGTCGGTGTAGCGTTCGAACAGGTAGGCGACCTTGCCACGCAGGATCAGCTGGGAAACGGAGTTGTCCTTGGTGGCGGATTGCGGGTCGTTGGAGTCGGCGATCTCGTGCAGTTTCTTGCGCCCGCGATAACCGGGGAAATCCAGCAGGTCGACCTGATTGACGATGTCATCCAGCGGCGCTTCGATCAGGCGGAAGGTCATTTCGGCAGTCAACGCCGCCAGTTGCGCAACCGCAATCGCCTGACTGTTTTGCAGGCGATCGCCAACCAGTGGTCGAACGTCGATCGGCAAGTCCCGTGGGCTGCCGAAGCGTTCGAGAATGTCGACGTTCATGATGCTGTCGCGCTGGCTATAGGTGTCGTTTTCGAAACTCACCAAGGCCTTCAACGGTGCGAACACGGTCTCGGGCAGGCCCAGCTTGTGCAGCGCACCGGCCAGTTGCTGATACACCCGTGTCAGCTCGCTTTGCTCACCCCACAGGATCGAAAACAGCTCGGCCCGCTCCTGAAAATTCAGGCGTGGTGCCAGTTGTAAAGCCTTTGGCCAATACAGGTGCTCGAGTTTCTTCACCGAGTTGCGGAAGTTGTCGCGCAGGTAATCCCACAGCGACACCAGATCGTCGGCGTTGACGCCCGTTTGCAGCGGCCCGGTTTCGCGGCCTTCAAACGGTTTAAGTACGCGCTGGATACGCTCTTCGTCGATCTCGTAGGAAATGCGCTCAAGGTCGAAATCCTTGAACCAGGAGTTGGCGAGGATCTTCGCCAGCTCGATTTCCTTGAACAGCGTGAGTTCTACCGGAAAGTCATTGTCCTGACTTTCCGTTGCTCGACGGCTGAAGCGCGTCACCAGGCCGGTGGCTTCCTTGCCGCCACCCACCGGGTTGATGTGCTTGATGAAGTCCAGGCGCTGGCCACCGAAATCGGTTTCCAGTTTGCCGTTCTGACCCGCAGCGAGGGCCGAAATCAGGTAGGACTTGCCGGCCTGGGACAAACCGAAAAAGCCGATGGTCATCGGCGTGCAGGCCACGCGACCGAGGCTTTGAGCCAGGTTGCGGGCGCGGTGCAGGCGGATGTTCAGGTTGTCGGCTTCGCTGTCCAGGCGCGGGGCATTGCCGCGCGTCTGGCCAATCCAGTCCAGCGCCTGACCGGCGCCTTCATAAACAGCGGCCCAACTGGCAGAGAGCTGAGTTTGATCGGGGGTCAGATCATTCATTTGCGTTTCACACTTCCACTGTCGAGCCAGTACTTGGTCTCGCTCAGGCCGGCGTCGAGCATGGTGTTGAGTTCCAGCTCGAGGTCGCTGCGCGGGTTGAAGTTGACGTTGTTACAGTTGGATTCGATGTCGCGAACCGAGAGGCGGTCGCTGACCAGATCCTGCTTGCGCGTGTATTTGTCTGCCGGCTTGACCTCGAACCGCACCTTGAGCAGCGGCGCGCTGCCGTTTTCACCGATCGCCCGGGAGAACTTCTCCCGACCGGCCTTGGTGAACCGCAAGGTGTACAGCGGCGAAGCGGCCCAGCGATCAGCGGCCAACTGACGGAAACCGAGGCGCAGATCGCCGCGCATTTCCAGTTGCGGCGTGTCGGCGGCATCGCCAACGCCGATTTCCGGCAGCTTGATTTTGTAGTCTTCGGACTGGATGTCGCGGTACAGCACGTCGGCATCCTTGATCACGTTGTTCAGGTCGATTACGCCGATGTGCTTGACCGTCGAATACGGCTTGAGCGCCGAAGAGCGGAAGTAGAAGTTCGGCACGCTGTGATTGGCACACAACAGGCAGAGCATGGCACCCACCGACGCGGTGCTTTTCGGGTCGTCGATCCGGCCGTTCTTGTGGAACGGATACCAGCCGCCGGTGCGGTAGTTTTGCAGCGCCAGAATGCGCCCCGGTGGCAGTGGCAACACCTTGCGAATGAACGCCTGGATGCCGGGCAGGCGCGAAGGGCGGCCGGTCAGCAGCAGGACGTCGCACGGGTAATGCGCAACCACTTCACACAGCGCACCGAGAATCTTGGTGATGTTGATCTGGTCGTTGAGGAACGCGGCGTGAAGCTTCTGCAGGTCAAAGCTGATCGGCGCGGCATACAGGTCGAAACCGCTCTGGCCACCGACATCGCGGCGCACGGCGGCGTTGACGTAGTCGAGCACGGTCTGGCTGATCGCGTTGTCACCGAGCAACTGGTGATAGCTTTGTGGGGTGACTTCTTGCGGCACTTGCGGGTCGTAATGCTCGTACGCCTTGAGCAGCGCCAGGCCCAGCGGTGCGAACACCTGCAGGTTCAATTGCTGGCGCAGAATCATGTCCTGGGCGCTGACCGACTCATCGCCGCACAACCGAGACATCAGCGAATCCGGGGCTTTCACGCCGGCGTTCTGCAAGGCTTTTTCGAAGCTCGGCAGGATGAAGTCCTGAATCACGTCCAGCAGGATGTCATCGCCGGCGACTTTGAAACCATCGCGAAAACGCTGCTCGGGCACGATGTGCACGTTGCTGCCGCTGCCAGTGTTGCCGGCACGGTCGAGGCGATAGTCGGTGATCACCAGGTCGGTGGTGCCGCCGCCGATATCGATGGTGGCGAGGGTGATGCGTTCGCGGTCGGTCTTGTCGGGCCGGGCGATGGTGTCGAAAAACTCTTCGGGGTGACCGGCGAAGTTCTCATTGACCTCGGTGTACAGGTAGACCAACTGGCCGCAAGAGGCTTCGTCCCATTCCACGCGGATACTCGGGATCGGCGTGCGCGGGCTGATGGCCTGATCCTGGTGTGGATCCTCTTCGCCGGCATGCCAGCCGAGGCTCTTCCACACCAGGCCGATGGCTTGCAGCATGCGTTCGTTGAGGATGCTGCGCTCGGCCTGCGGCATGCCCGGCGGCACGGTCAGGGTGATGCTGTTGAGCTGGCGCGGCACGCGGGTGTGACCCTGGCGGGAACGCTGGGCCGGGCTGTTGATTTGTGAGAGCGCCTGGGCCAGCACTTCGGCGAGCATGAAGGTCATCAGCGAGCTGCGCGAGTAACGCGGCATGAACACCGGCAGACGATCGTCTTCTTCGAGGCTGTAAAGCGCCTCGCCGGTTTCATTGATCAGGTGCGAGAACGGCGCGGCCGTGGCGTACGGCTCGCTGTCGGTCTTGATGTACGAGCAGTTGAAACGCCAGCCGTGGCCGTAGGCGTTTTCGTCCCACAGATAACGTTTCGGGCTGGACAGGCCAGTGGAACCTTCGGTGCCGCGACGACGGCTGGCCAGACGGCTGGCCTCATTGCCGACGCGGGCAATCGTCGCCCATTGGAACGCATCGTGACGGCCGCTCTTGACCGAACAGTGGTCCTTGCCGAAGTACGCCTGGGCGAATTCCACACGGCTTTCGAACGGCAGATTGTAGGTGTGTTCCGGGGTGATCAGATCGCGCAGTTCCAGCACGTAGTTCTGTTTCAACCCGGAACCGGCCTGACCGTGGTTCTCGATCAGGATGCCGCACGTGCGCGAGTTGCCGACGTCCAGCACCAGGTCCACCGGAATCGGTTTGACCAGGCCATTGCTGTCGTTGGCGACTACTTTCAGCTCAGGGATTTCAACTTTCGCACGGGCCGTCGACTGCTGGGCGGCGGACGGCTTGCTCAATAGACTGAGCAAGTTGAGGTAGTGCGCCAAGTGATAGTTGGCGCGGATGTCGGTGTCCAGCTCTGCGCGCGAGCGGTGGGCATTGCCCTCGTTGAACACTTCCAACAGCCACTCGTTGACCCACGGTTGGGCCAGGAACCAGCGGGTTTCGCTGGCCTTCGTCGCCAGTTTGAAGGACACGCCGGAGCTGATGTCTTCTTCGTTGGGCGCCAGGTAAGCGGTGCCGTCACGCTTGGGCATCACGCGGCTATCGAAGGCCATCGTCAGGCGGTGGGTGTTGCCGTCAATGTCGGGTGTCGCCAGTTTCACCAGACGCATGCGCGACCAGTTGGTCGGACCTTCATCGAAGCGGTGCGGCGGCATGAAGCGGAAAAACGGGGTCGGCAGCCAGATACCGTCCAGCAACTCGACGCTGCTTTTCATGTCGACGCTGAACGCAGGTTTGGCTTTCTCGACCTTTTCCGGCTCCGGCTCGTAGAAAAAGAAGTCTTTCTCTTCGTTGTACGACAGGCGGCAGATCAGCCCGCTGATCATCGGTGCGAATTCGCCGGCCGGTTCCTTGCGAGGATCCAGGCGCAGGGCGAAATCCATGAACTGGATGCCGGTGTCGCTGACCAGCGTGACGGTGTCTTCGAATTGGGTGACTTCAGGCAACATGTCGGGTTATTCCGTTTTTATTCGGCCACGTGCCGCATGGACATGGGGAATTGTTCTTTGCCGTAACCGCCGGTGCAGTCTGCGACTGTGGTCGCCCCTTTGCGGCAGTTGACCTTTGGCATGTCGTAAGTGCTGCCATCGCCACATACGGCCTGGCCCTGACTGTCGATGGCCAGGCTGCCACCCTTCATAGTAGCGCTCACCGGCCCGCTGCATTTCGTGCCGTCGGCCTGGTGTACGGTGACTTCGCCTTTACCGTCCTTGAGCTGGTATTCCAGACGCAGGGGTTTGCCGGTTCGGCGATCCTGAATACCGGCACCGGCGCGGAACTGACCGTCGAGGAACTTGGCGGCACCATCGGCGGCGTCTGGCGGAATGCTCAGGGGAGGGCCGGGTTTTGCGGCGGCGGATTTTTCGGCCTCGGGCGATGTGATATCCGGCGGCGCAGTTTTGTTTTCGGGTGGCGCGGTTGGGTCTTCGGCTGCCGGGTCTTTGGCTGGGTCTTTGGCCAGGTCTGCCGGCGTTGCATCAGCCTCGTTGCCCTCGACCGCCGGCGCTTCCACGTCATGGGTTCCGGTCACAGCGGTGCCGGTTCCCGTGGTGGAGCCTACAACGGTGCCCGTCACAGGAACGCCATTGAGCGTCGTGGCATGGCCGGTCAGTTGTGGCTCTTCCAGTTGCCTTTCAACAGGTACGACGCCCTGGGGGAGCAGATCGACCGCCACCAGCGGAATCGGCACACAACCACGCAAGCCCAGTAATAGCCACAAAAGCAGCAGCAAGAACGGCAGCAGCAACAGCCACCACCAGCGCCGCCACCACGGACGAGCAATCACCGGCACGACGGGAGGCGCAACCACGGGCGCGGCTTCGACCACCGGTGGCAGCGTAAACGCGGGCGGAACTTGATAGAGGCAGTGCAGGGGATCGCGATTGCCGGTACCGGCATGCTCGAAGCCCCAAAAGGTCAGCACCGGTTTGCCTTGCACCAGGTAGACGAAGTTTTCGTCGGGGAAATGAATCACACGCTTGAGCAGCTTGCCGAACACGGCTTTGTCGCCTTGCTGCTGTTCAGCCGGATCAGTGCCCAGGAAACGCTGGCTCAACTCGTCGAGCGCGGTCTTCAGGGCTTCAAGCTGGCGGCGGGCAGGGGCACGTTCTTCTTCGGTCGCGCTGCTCCACGGGATCACATCGCCGTCGAGACCGCTGTACCAATCGATCTGGTTACCGAGTTCGTCGCTTTGAGGGATGGCCAGATGATCGACCATCTCGGGGTTCTTGCGGCGAATGGCTTCGCGCAATTGCAGGGCCGCCCGGTATACCGGTTGACCTGTCTCGCCCAGGGCAGTGAATGACCCGCTCTTACCGCTGCGTAATAGTGCCCCGCGCATTCAAACTCCATATGTTCCGCTGCGCAAAAATGACAGACAAAGGTGTCTGCTCTTGCTCCTGCAATTAGCTGGCGACCTTAATGTCATAATGATGTCGCCGTCAATCTGCCGGAGGTTCAAAACCGTATGAGACTAGCGTAAGCGTGCGGAGGTTGCATGAGGTCAATTTAAATTGGCTCGGGAAGGCTCGGGTGTACGCTTTTTAGGCTTGCTGAATCGTTTCACCAGCGCTATAAAAAACGCACAACTCCAAGAAAGGCTTCCCCATGACTCCGCTCAAATTCGTCGTTGCCTTTGGCGCGCTGTCCGCCTCCCACGCCATGGCCTGGGATTACGTTCTGCTCGACAGCGACAAGGCTGCCCAAAACTGGCAGGTCACCAGCCAGCAACTCGGTGTAAAAACCGACAAACCCTTCTCCGTGACCCTTCGTAACTTGCACGGCGGTCGACAGGAGGGCGTCAGCATCGTCGACATCGATAACGGCACAATGAAACTTTCGGTGGTCCCCACTCGTGGGATGAACGTTTTGCAGGCGTCGGTCGGTAATGTGCGTATGGGCTGGGACTCGCCCGTCAAGGACGTGGTCAATCCGTCCTTCATCGAACTCAACGGCCGCGGCGGGCTGGGCTGGCTTGAGGGCTTTAACGAACTGGTCGCCCGTTGCGGCTACGAGTGGGTCGGTCATCCCGGCATGGACAACGGTGAACTGCTGACCCTCCACGGCCGTGCCGCCAACATTCCGGCCAGCAAAGTCACTTTGCACATCGATGAAAAACCGCCTTACGCCATCAGCCTGCGCGGCGAGCTGAAAGAGCAGGCGTTCAAGAAAGTCGACTTCTCGGTGATAACGGAACTGGTCACCGAGCCCGGCAGCGCAGCATTCGCCCTCAACGACACCCTGACCAACAACGGCGACTATCCGAAGGAGTATCAGGCGCTGTATCACAGCAACTTCAGCACTCCATTCCTGGAAGAGGGCGCCCGGTTTGCTGCGCCGGTTAAACAGGTGTCGCCGTTCAACGACAAGGCCAAAGGGGATTTGCCAGACTGGCAGACCTACCGCGCGCCAACCAAGGATTACGACGAGACGGTTTACAATGTCGTGCCGTATGCCGACGCCAAGGGCGATACGCTGACCGTATTGCATAACAAGGCCGGCAGCCTCGGGGTTTCCGTGGGTTTCAATACTCAACAGTTGCCGGTGTTCTCCCTGTGGAAAAATACGGACACCCAAGGGCAGGGCTATGTCACGGGTCTTGAACCGGGAACGAGCTTTTCCTACAACCGTCGGTATCAGCGGCCACTGGGTTTGGTGCCGATGATTGGGGTGAAGGAGCAGAAGCAGTTTCAGATCAGGTACAGCTTGCTGGCGGATAAAGGGGCTGTGGATAAGGCCTTGAAGACGGTGAGTGATATTCAAGGTGGGCGGGAGACTGAAGTGCGGCAGATTCCATTGGTGGATTTGACCAAGGAGTAAGCCGCGTCTCTCTATCGATCGACAAATGCTAGGTGAGCAGTGATCTCGCATGTGGTGTTCACTGCTCATTGAAGGGTCAAAAGGGAAGTTTCATTTTTGAGGCTTGTGCGGCATCAAACAACCGCCGGATGAAATCGAAGTCACTCCAGGTTTGATTGGTATAAAACCGGTACTCCTTGTCTTCGATATCATCGAAGTAATAGATGACGTACTCCGCATATTTTTCATCAGCGTTGAAGTTGTAGCGTAGTGAAAGGGAAAAGCCTGTTTCTGTTAGTTTTACGAAGGAGTTGTTGTCGTCATAACTCCAGGAGAACTCGCCTTGTTCCGTCTTTTCGGTCAACGTTTTTACGAAGTTCAGAAATCTAGGCGGTAACATATTGTCGCCTTCTGGCCGGGTTAACCTTCAAAATTCTCTTTGACCTTGTCACGCTGAGGCAGGCCGATATTGCAACGCTTCCGCCAAATGTTCGCGGGTGATCCCATCGACTTGTTCAAGGTCAGCCAAGGTGCGCGCGACTTTGAGCAGGCGGTGGGCCGCTCGCAGCGACAAGGTCAATCGCTCACACGCCGTTTCCAGCCAGGTCTCATCGGTTGTGGATAACTTGCAGTGTTGGCGCAGGCCCGGCAGATCAAGGAAAGCATTCGCGCAGCCCTGGCGTTTATGTTGTCGTTCTCGTGCGTCGGCGACCAGTACTGCGGCGGTGGCAGTGTCGTCACCGGGTTTGCGCGCAGGGTTCAACGCCGTGGCTTCCCGGGCGACGGTCAGGTGCAGGTCGATTCGGTCCAGCAACGGCCCCGACAGCTTGTTGCGGTAGCGCTGGACCATGTCCGGCGTACAACTGCATTTGCCACTCGGTTCGCCAAGATACCCACAGGGGCACGGGTTCATCGCGGCCACCAACTGAAAGCGGGCCGGAAACCTCACTCGATCCTTGGCGCGGGAAATCACGATGTGGCCGGACTCCAGGGGCTCCCTTAAGACTTCCAACACCTTGCGATCGAATTCCGGGAGTTCATCGAGGAACAGAACGCCATGGTGGGCGAGGGTAATTTCGCCGGGCTGCGGTTTCGAGCCGCCGCCCACCAATGCCGCCCCGGAAGCGGAGTGATGGGGCTGGCGGAATGGTCTTTGCGGCCAGTGGCTCAAGGGCATGCAACTGGTGACGGATTGAATGGCTGCGACTTCCAGCGCCTCGTTTTCGGCCAAAGGAGGAAGCAGCCCTGGCAAACGACTCGCCAACAGCGTTTTCCCGGTCCCGGGTGGTCCGCTGAACAAAAGGTTATGAGCGCCCGCCGCCGCAATCAGCAATGCGCGTTTGGCCGAAAGTTGGCCCTGCACTTCATTCAAGTCCGGATAGGGCTTGCTGGCGTAAAGCAACCCGTTGGAAACGTAGGGCTCCACCGGCGTATGTCCGTTGAAGTGCGCAACGGCTTCCAGCAGGTGATCCACGGCAAACACCTTCAACCCCGACGCCAGGCACGCCTCCTCGGCATTCGCCCGCGGCACCATCAGCGAACGCCCGGCCTTGCGTGCTGCTAGCGCAGCTGGCAATACGCCTCTCACCGCACGTACCGCGCCTGACAGCGCCAATTCTCCGAGGCATTCAATGTCATCCAGCGTCAAAGTCGGCACCTGGACGCTGGCGGACAGAATCCCCAGGGCAATCGCCAAATCGAATCGTCCGCCGTCCTTCGGTAGGTCAGCGGGAGCGAGATTCAAGGTGATACGCCGCGCCGGGAATTGCAGCCCTGAATTGATGATCGCGCTACGCACCCGGTCCTTGCTTTCCTTCACGGCCGCTTCGGGCAAACCGACCATCGTCAGCGATGGCAAGCCATTGGCCAGATGGACTTCGACGGTAACGGCGGGCGCATCCACGCCTATCTGGGCGCGACTGTGGACGATGGAAAGGGACATGGTCGTTCCTTGAGCTGACGAGGACCGCTTCCTGCGGTTTTTGAAGGGTAGTCGGGAGGTGGTGATTTCGCGTGTCGATGGAGGCGCCAAACTTTCGCAGGATGTTGCGAGTGCTGATGAGCTAATTCGGAGGCGAAAAAAAACGCGAGTCAGACGGTTTCTTTGGGGAGCTTAGTCAGGCTCGTGCCTGCAAGCCAGCCACTCGGCTCAAGTTCTTTGCCGTGAGCAACGGCGACATCGAAAAAGCGGCGTTGATTCGCCGATACGTTCCCGGCTAACCGGAGCGCCTCAGCATGATGTTCAGCGACCAAGAGCAGTTTGGCTTTTCGTTTTCTGGGTTTCATAGCGACCTCTTTTGGATTTGAAGACTGCTTTTTAGGTCTGTCAGCTTAAGAGGTGAGCGTGGTTGGGGCGCAATAAGAATTGGCACTTATTTTTGTAGGATTCGGCTTGAATTCAAAGGCCTTCTGAAGGACGTAGGTAGTCTATTTCCTAAAGTTTTGAAAGGAGGGCCCAAACTGGAAGCGGTGGGTTGGAATTCATGAGTTCAGCTTCTACACTCAAGATTAATGCATAACGTTAAGCTTTAAATTATGATCGTTAGCTTTAAGTGTTCTGAGACCGAGTACCTGTTTCGCAACGGTAAGACCCGTATGTGGTCAGCCATTCTGAGTGTCGTGGAACGAAAGCTGACGATGCTTGGTGCTGCTGCCGTACTGATTGACCTTCGATCACCACCGGGTAATCGCTTGGAAGCGTTGGAGGGGGATCGAAGAGGTCAACACAGCATCCGCATCAACGCTCAATGGCGAATTTGTTTTGTTTGGGGCCCTAACGGACCAGAGAACGTCGAAATCGTCGATTATCACTGAGGTGAGTAATGACTAAGAATGGTATGCGCCCGGTGCACCCTGGCGAGATCCTGAAAGAGGAATACCTGGAGCCTCTGAGCCTTACGGCTGCTGCTCTGGCCAGAGCGTTGCGCGTTTCGACCCCCACGGTGAACGACATCGTGCTTCAGCGTCGGGGCGTCAGTGCTGATATGGCTCTCAGGCTTTCTATTTGTCTGGATACGACCCCCGAGTTTTGGCTGAACCTGCAATCGACTTACGATTTGCGTAAAGCTGAGATTGAACGAGGGGCTGCGATCCGGGATCAGGTTGAGCGTCTTTCGCACTGCGCCTGATCCTCTGCTCCTGAACGAACCCCACGTTACAAACGTGGGGTTTTTTTGTCGTTTAGAATGCTAGGAGTATTCGGGAAGCACGCTTCCACCACGGTGCATTGATCGAGCGCTGCGGCCGTTCACTATCCGCCAGCATGTGCGGAACATCCTGCAAGCGAATCCACGGTTGGTTATTCCAGTGCAGCAAATTCAACGACATCTCGGGCCAGTTCAGCAGGCTCAGGATCGGGCGTTCGGTTGAGGTGGGTTGCTGGGCGTCTCTGAGGGAGGGGACTACGTCGTGGGTTAGCCATTCGCGCAGGGCCCGGTATTCGGGGCAGTAGTGGTAGACCAGCAGTGCGTAAACGCCGGATTCGCTGATCATCAGGGTGTTTTCGATGCTGCCGTGGATGGGCATTCGTAAAGTTTGGTGTTGGTCGGGATCGAGTTTGCGGACGGCGCGTTCGTCGAGGAACAGGCGAAGCAATCGGCCCAGGTCTCGGGCGCAGAACCACGCTTGGTTTTCCAACAGTAGAGCGTGGAGGTGGAGTTTGTGGCGGGTGAAGATGTGTGGCGTCAGATAGTTTTCATCCATGGTGCAGTTCTCGGGGTCGAGTGGAGAGAAACTGCCTCTGATCGTCGCCAAACGAAAAGGGTGGCAGCTGTGCGTGGGTTGGCGAACCGGCGACGCCCGAATTCCGGCAGACCCGAAGGTCTCCCACGCACAGCCGCCATAAATCGAGACGGGAATTTCCCTGTCCGAATGTGTCGTGCCGCATCGGGGTATCCAGGTCGCCAAACCCAGTGCTGAACATTCAGCATTGGGTGAGCTTAGGAACCGGGGCTTTGTGGCGCAATCGGACGGCGGTGTGATCTTTGTAGGACGTTGCCGAGATGGTGGCGGGGCTGAAGATCAAAAGATCGCAGCCTTCGGCAGCTCCTACAGGGGTGGTCTGTTCAGTGTGGGATGGCTGGAGACCGAGGTGACTCTATTCGCGAGCAGGCTCGCTCCCACAGGGGACCGCATTATTCCGCAGGTGGATTGAGCTTCGCTTCCAGCTCCGCCACCTTCGCCTCAAGGCTCTCCAACCGTGCACGCGTCCGTGCGAGCACAACCATCTGGCTATCAAACTCTTCCCGGCTCACCAGATCCAGCTTGCTGAAGCCGCTCTGCAACAGAGCCTTGAACTGGCTTTCGATTTCGCTTTTCGGCAGCGGGGTGTCGCCGCTGAAGAGGCGGGAGGCAGTGCCGCTCAGGGCATCGAGGAAGTCTTTGGGTGCGAGCATGGGAAATGTCCTGTCAACAATGGCGGGCAGTGTATCACGCAGTGTCTATAGTCAATCTCGCAGTCAGGGGTGCACGCTTTTCGCGCATGGGGACGGACGGCCGCGCACTGTTGTTGTGCGTATCCGTCAGGTCATTTGCGCGAAGCCGCTTGCAACAGCGGCCAAAAGCTTGAAATCAGTGGGTTTCGGCGAGATGGCAAGCTTTCTGCTTAGTCGGTACTGACCCATGCACTGATGCAGTCACTGTGACGAATGCAGTGCGCCAAGCGGAACGGGGGAAGTGTTTCGTGCGGAGTGGTTAGCAGGCGTCGGACGGGCAGGTAAGGCCGACGATGCGTTACAAAGCCAGGCACTGCGCTTAGACTTGAGTCGGGTTTGTTTTCCTGGGGCAAGTCCACCAATTCGGGAGAGAGTTTTCATGAAGCTAGTCACTGCCATCATCAAGCCGTTCAAACTGGACGACGTACGCGAGTCGCTGTCCGAGATCGGCGTGCAGGGCATTACCGTTACTGAAGTCAAAGGCTTCGGTCGGCAGAAGGGTCACACCGAGCTGTATCGCGGCGCGGAATACGTGGTCGATTTCCTGCCAAAGGTGAAGATCGATGTCGCCATTGACGACAAGGATCTTGACCGGGTTATCGAGGCGATAACCAAGGCTGCCAACACCGGCAAGATCGGTGACGGCAAGATCTTCGTGGTCAATCTGGAACAGGCGATTCGCATCCGTACCGGCGAAACCGATACCGACGCAATCTAAGCCGCCACAAACCCAACGCCCCAGGAGAAAACAATATGACTCTGCGTAAATTCGCAGGGCTAGGAGCCCTGTTGTCCCTCGTAATGCCCGGCCTGGCTATGGCGGCAGACGAAGTGGCGGCCCCAGTCCTCAATTCCGGCGACACTGCCTGGATGATGACCTCGACAGCCCTCGTGCTGTTCATGACCATTCCCGGCCTCGCGCTGTTCTACGGCGGCATGGTTCGCTCCAAAAACATTCTTTCCGTGATGATGCAGTGCTTTGCCATTACCGGTCTGATCAGCATCCTGTGGGTCATTTATGGCTACAGCATCGCGTTCGACACCACCGGCATGGAACAAGGCGTCATCAACTTCAACTCGTTCTTCGGTGGCATGGGCAAGGCATTCCTCGCCGGTGTCACGCCAGCGAGCCTGACCGGCCCTGCGGCGCTGTTCCCTGAAGCGGTGTTCGTCACCTTCCAGATGACGTTCGCCATCATCACCCCTGCGCTGATCGTCGGTGCCTTCGCCGAGCGGATGAAGTTCTCCGCCATGCTGATCTTCATGGGCGTCTGGTTTACCCTGGTTTACGCACCGATCGCGCACATGGTCTGGTCCGGTAACGGCGGCCTGTTGTGGGACTGGGGCGTGCTGGACTTCGCCGGCGGCACCGTGGTGCACATCAACGCCGGTGTGGCCGGTCTGATTGCCTGCCTGGTACTGGGCAAGCGCAAAGGCTTCCCGACTACCCCGATGGCGCCGCACAACCTCGGTTACACCCTGATGGGCGCTGCCATGCTGTGGGTTGGCTGGTTCGGCTTCAACGCCGGTTCCGCTGCTGCGGCCAACGGCACTGCCGGTATGGCGATGTTGGTGACCCAGATCGCAACCGCCGCCGCTGCACTGGGCTGGATGTTCGCCGAGTGGATCACGCACGGCAAACCAAGTGCTCTGGGTATCGCTTCAGGTGTTGTGGCCGGTCTGGTTGCAATCACGCCAGCCGCTGGCACCGTGGGCCCGATGGGCGCTCTGGTCATCGGTCTGGCCGCCGGCGTGGTGTGCTTCTTCTGCGCCACCACCCTGAAACGCAAACTCGGCTATGACGACTCCCTGGATGCCTTCGGCGTACACGGTATCGGCGGTATCCTCGGCGCGATCCTGACCGGTGTCTTCGCTGCACCGTCGCTGGGAGGTTTCGGCACCGTCACCGACATCGCCGCACAAGTCTGGATTCAGTGCAAAGGCGTGGGCTTCACGGTGATCTACACCGCGATCGTCACCTTCATCATCCTCAAGGTCCTGGACGCTGTCATGGGCCTGCGTATCTCTGAGGAAGAAGAGGCCGTCGGCATCGATCTGGCACTTCACAACGAACGCGGCTACAACTTGTAAGTACGCGCACAAAAAACTTGCCCGGCTTGCCGGGCATTTTTTTGTCTGGAGTTTGTCAGTGAAGTAACTGCTGAAAGGTTTTTTCGTACACGTTTAGTGGCGTTTACGACGGGCGTTTTTCTGCGGCCAATGGCTTACATGATAGAAGGAATATTAGGGCCTTTGTTTTTTCCCAGAGCGCGCTAGAATGCGCCCCGAACGTGCGGAGAACTGTATGTGGCAACAGACTCTGATTACTCTGCGGGCGAGGCCCCGGGGCTTTCATCTGGTAACGGACGAGTTACTCGCCGGCCTGCCTGAACTCAAGGCATGTCGGGTCGGTCTGTTGCATTTGTGGCTGCAGCATACCTCGGCGTCGTTGACCATCAACGAGAACGCCGATCCGGCGGTACGTCGCGACTTCGAACGATTTTTCAATCGTCTGATCCCACAAGGAGCAGACGGCTATGAGCATAACGACGAAGGCCTGGACGACCTCCCGGCGCACTTCAAGGCCAGCGTACTTGGCTGTCAGCTCAGTTTGCCGATTTCGGCAGGCCGACTGGCGCTGGGGACCTGGCAAGGCGTTTATCTGGGCGAGCACCGTGATTTTGGCGGTGCCCGTAAAGTCCTCGCCACCGTGCATGGTGAAGAGGCGTAAACCGCTGGTTACCAGCGTTTGTAGAATTTTTCCCGGCGGCCTTCGACAGACGGCGATGCTGGGCTATAACTAATCTGCTTTTCGCAAGTCATGAGGTAGAACATGAGCGACGATGATCTGGAAAACGACGACCTCGAAGTAGGCGACGACGACGAAACCGAAGAAGGTCTGGAAGCGGCGACGGACGACGTCGCTGAAGACGATGGCGGTGAAGCGCCCGTTCCGACCGCCAAAGGCAAAGCCAAGGCAGCGGTATCGATCGATGAGCTGCCGAGCGTCGAAGCAAAAAACAAGGAGCGTGATGCTCTGGCGCGGGCCATGGAAGAGTTCCTGGCCAAAGGCGGCAAGGTGCAGGAAGTGGAGGCCAATGTGGTCGCCGATCCGCCCAAGAAGCCTGATAACAAGTACGGCAGCCGGCCTATCTGAGCCTGCTACTTGCTTGCTGAAAAAGCCCGCCGTCGCTGCGGGCTTTTTCATGGGCGAAGAAAAGGTATGGACTTGGCACTATCCACTGTGGGAACGAGCCTGCTCGCGAAGGGGGCATCACATTCAAAATAGATGTCGGATGACCCACCGCTTTCGCGAGCAGGCTCGCTCCCACAAGGGTTGTATGTGAATTCCGGATCAGTGTTGGGCGTTCCACCGAGCCAACAACGCTGGCAACTCGCTCAAGCTGCGAATCTCGGCATCCGGTGCCTTCTCGGCTTCCCAGGCCTTGCCAGCCGGGTTAAACCAGATCGCCCGCAATCCCGCCTGCTGGGCGCCGGCAATGTCGTCACCTGGATGATCGCCGATATGCACGGCGGTTTCAGCCGTCGCACCACCCCGCTGCAACGCCTCATGAAACAGTCGCGCATCCGGCTTGCCGATGCCGATGTCTTCGGCGCACAAGGCAAACTTGAAGTAATCCGCCAGCCCTAGCCGGCGCACATCGGCATTGCCGTTGGTGACCACGCCGAGGGCGTAGTGATTGGCCAGCGTCTCCAGGGTCGGTTGCACCTCCGGGAAGATTTCCAGCTGATGCCGCGCATGTAGAAACACTTCAAAACTCTTGTCGGCCAGATCCGAAGCTTGATCATGGTCGTAACCGGCCTCTTCCAGTGCGTGGAACAAGACTCGGCGGCGCAAGGCGCTGATGCGATGCTTGAGGCCCGGCTCGCTGCTCAGGATCCGCTCGCGAATCGCCCATAAATGCTCCACCGGCACGGCGCCCAGATTTGGTGCATGTTCGGTCAGCCATTCACGCAATATGGCTTCGGCGCTGACGATCACCGGGGCGGTGTCCCATAGGGTGTCGTCGAGGTCGAAGGTGATCAATTGGATTCTCATGACTCATCGCCTTTGATGCGTTTGGCCCGTGGATGGGCGCTGTCGTAAACCGTCGCCAGGTGCTGGAAGTCCAGGTGGGTGTAGATCTGGGTGGTTTTGATGTCCGAGTGGCCGAGCAATTCCTGAACCGCCCGCAGGTCCTGGGAGGACTCCAGCAAATGGCTGGCAAAGGAGTGCCGCAGCATGTGCGGATGCAGGTTCTGTCCCAGTTCGCGCTCGCCAGCGGCCTTAACCCGCACCTGAATCGCCCGTGGGCCGAGGCGCCGGCCTTGCTGGCTGACAAACACTGCGTCGTCCGCCGGGTTGGTCATGGCCCGTAGCGGCAGCCACAGCTCCAGCGCTTCGCGAGCTTTTTTGCCGACCGGCAGCAGTCGGGTCTTGCTGCCCTTGCCGAGCACTTGAACCATGCCGTCGGCCAGGTCCAGCTGATCCAGATTGAGCCCGGTCAGTTCTGAAAGCCGCAAACCTGAGGAATAGAACAGCTCCAGGATCGCCTGATCCCGACGCGCCAGAAAATCATCCTCTACCGCACCCTCAAGCAGTTGCAGCGCGCGGTCGGTGTCGAGGGTTTTTGGCAGCCGACGTTCGCCCTTCGGCGGTGCCAGGCCGTTGGCCGGGTCGTGGTCGCAGAGGCCTTCGCGGTTCAGATAGTGATAGAGCCCGCGCACCGCCGACAGCAGCCGCGCCAGGCTGCGGGACGATTGACCCTGTGAATGCAGGCGTGCGATCAGGCTGCGCAGGCGCTGGATGTCCAGGGCCGCCCAGCTGCTGATGTTCTGTTTGACGCACCAGCCCAGCACTTTGTCGAGGTCGCGGCGGTAGGCGTACAGCGTGTGAGGCGACACCTGCCGCTCACTGCGCAGGTGTTCGCAGTAAGCGTCCAGTTGCCGTTCCACGATCAGCGTACCGAGCGCAGGGAGGTGTTGACCCGTGGCAGCACGCGGCCCATGACTTCGGCAATGTAGCTGAGGAACAGCGTGCCCACCGAACTCTTGTAGTGCTGCGGGTCGCGGCTGGCGATGGCCAGGACGCCGTGGATGCCTTGGTAGCTGATGGCGACGACGGCGGTGGAGCCGATCTGTTTGCGCTGTTCTTCGCCAAACAGGAAGTCCAGTTCGTGTTCACGCAGGCTGCCGCTGACGCTTTTGTCTTCCGAGAGCAAACCGCCGATGGCCGTTTGCGCGTCGGCATGAGTGACCCAGCGGCCGACCGGCATCGGGTTGTCGCCCAGCAGAATCAGGCTGACGAAGGGCACCTGGAAGTCCTGGCGCAGACTGTCTTCGACGCTGATCACCACGTCTTCCAGGCTGGTGGCGTCCATCAGCGCGAGAATCAGGCGGCGGGTCTTGTCGAAGAGGCGGTCGTTGTCGCGGGCCACGTCCATCAAGTGCGAGAGGCGATGACGCAATTCGATATTGCGGTCGCGCAGGATGGTCATCTGGCGTTCGACCAGCGAAATGGTGTCGCCACGCTGGTGCGGAATGCGCAAGGTGGCGAGCAGTTCTTCATGCTCGACGAAGAAATCCGGATGAGCCTCCAGGTACGCGGCAATCGCCGCCGCCTCAAGGCTTTCGGAAGGGGATTCGTCGGGCTGTAGGGCGGGAACCTGGGGCTTATCTTTCATGGATTCGACTCTCTCAAAGACGCACTTGTCCTTCATAAACGCGCACTGCCGGGCCGGTCATCATGACCGGTTGGCCAGGGCCTGCCCATTCAATGGACAGGCGCCCGCCGGGCAGGTCGATCAAAAGTGGCGAATCCATCCACCCCTGGCTGATCGCGGCCACTGCAGCAGCGCAAGCGCCTGTTCCGCACGCCTGGGTTTCCCCGGCCCCGCGTTCCCAGACGCGCAACTGCGCACGGTTCCGGTCGATGACCTGGAGAAAACCGACATTGACCCGCGCCGGAAAGCGCGGATGGTTTTCGATTTTCGGCCCCAGTTCATGCACCGGTGCGTTGTTGATATCGCTGACCCGCAGCACGGCATGGGGGTTGCCCATGGACACGGCGGCCAGTTCGACCGCGGTGCCGTCGACGTCAACCTGATAACTCAGGGCCTGTTCCGGCGCGTCGAACGGAATGTCGGTCGGCACCAGGCGCGGTGCGCCCATGTTGACACCGATCTGCCCGTCGCTGCGGATATCCAGTTCGATGATGCCGCTTTTGGTCTCGACGCGGATCAGCCGTTTCGCGGTCAGGCGCTTGTCGAGCACGAAGCGCGCGAAACAGCGCGCACCGTTGCCGCACTGTTCCACTTCGGAGCCGTCGGCGTTGAAGATCCGGTAGCGGAAATCCACGTCCGGGTTGCTGGGCGCTTCGACGATCAGCAACTGGTCGAAACCGATACCCGTATGCCGATCGCCCCATTGCTTGGCGTGTTTGGGCAGGATGTGCGCATGCTGGCTGACCAGGTCGAGGACCATGAAGTCATTGCCCAGGCCGTGCATCTTGGTAAAACGCAGCAGCATGGTTTTACTCCGGCAGCAGGCTTTCGCCAGCAAACAACTCGGCTACCGTCTCACGGCGACGCACTTCAAATGCCTGATCACCGTCCACCAACACTTCAGCGGCACGGCCGCGGGTGTTGTAGTTGGAACTCATGACAAACCCGTAGGCACCAGCCGAATGCACGGCCAGCAGGTCGCCTTCTTCCAGGGCCAGCTCACGATCCTTGGCCAGGAAGTCGCCGGTCTCGCAGATCGGGCCGACGATGTCGTAGGCGCGAGCCGCGGTAGTGCGCGGGCGCACGGCGGTGACGTCCATCCAGGCTTGGTACAGCGCCGGGCGGATCAGGTCGTTCATGGCCGCGTCGACGATGGCGAAGTCTTTGTGTTCGGTGTGCTTGAGGTACTCGACCTGGGTCAGCAGCACGCCGGCGTTGGCGACGATAAAGCGGCCTGGCTCGAACACCAGCGCCAGGTCACGACCGTCGAGACGCTCGCGCACGGCTTTGATGTAGTCGGCAGCCAATGGCGGCTCTTCATCGCGATAACGCACGCCCAAACCACCACCGAGATCGATGTGGCGCAGGTAAATGCCACAGTCGCCGAGGCGGTCGACCAGGCCCAGCAGGCGGTCGAGGGCATCGATGAAGGGCGGAAGGGTGGTCAGTTGCGAACCGATGTGGCAATCGACACCGACCACTTCCAGGTTTGGCAGTTGGGCGGCGCGGATGTACACGTCTTCGGCGTCGGCGATGGCGATGCCGAACTTGTTCTCTTTAAGACCGGTAGAAATGTACGGATGGGTGCCGGCATCGACGTCCGGGTTCACGCGCAGCGAGATCGGCGCGCGAACGCCCAGCTCGGCGGCGACGACTTGCAGACGCTCCAGCTCATCGGTGGATTCGACGTTGAAGCAGTGCACGCCGACTTCCAGGGCACGACGCATGTCGTCACGGGTCTTGCCGACACCGGAGAAGACGATCTTGTCGGCGCTGCCGCCAGCGGCCAGTACACGTTCCAGCTCACCACGGGAGACGATGTCAAAACCGGCGCCCAGACGCGCCAGGACATTCAGTACACCCAGGTTGGAGTTGGCCTTGACCGCAAAGCAGACCAGGTGTGGCATGCCGGCCAGCGCATCGGCGTAAGCCAGGTACTGGGCTTCGATGTGCGCACGGGAGTAGACGTAGGTCGGTGTGCCAAAGCGTTCGGCGATGGCGGACAGGGCAACACCTTCCGCGAACAGCTCGCCGTCACGGTAGTTAAAAGCGTCCATGGCGTTCCCTTATTGGTAGACGTCGTGCTTGTGTGCTTTCGACGGAGACTTCTGCGACGACTTGGCTTGCTCGGCAGGGTCCTGGCTATCGTCAGGCAGGTACAGCGGGCCTTTTTGACCGCAGGCCGACACAAGGCAGGCAACCGCGAGGAGCGCAGCAAGGGAAGAGATCAGGCGCTTCATGGCGAAATCCTTGAAAATGCGTTAATTGCGCCGGAGTATACCGGCCACCCGGCAGCTTGCCTATGCGACGGGGCTCCCGTCCGGCGGGGCTTGGGCCGATGCCGACTGGCCAAGTGCAAACCCTGTGGGAGCGAGCCTGCTCGCGAAGGCGGTGTGTCAGCCCACAACGATGTTGAATGTGCCGGCCTCTTCGCGAGCAGGCTCGCTCCCACAGGGCCTGCGTTTGATGTACCTATATCGGCGCTTGGTCGTTATCCTTTGCAATCACCGGGGCTCGCCCGTATCTTGCGGCGCTTGAGCGTGAGTAGACACTTTTTGAGGTTCCCGCAATGAGTTTGACTGAAGCCCGCTTCCACGATCTGGTCGATGCCACCCAGCAGACGCTGGAGGATATTTTTGACGAGTGTGACCTGGATATCGATCTGGAGAGCTCGGCCGGTGTGCTCACCGTCAAGTTCGAAAACGGCAGCCAGTTGATTTTCAGCCGTCAGGAACCGCTGCGGCAGCTGTGGTTGGCGGCCGTGTCCGGTGGTTTCCACTTCGATTACGACGAAGAGAGCGAGCGCTGGATGTGCGACAAGAGCGAAGAGCAGCTGGGCGAAATGCTCGAGCGCATCGTCAAGCTGCAAGCTGACGCCGAGCTCGATTTCGAAGGTCTGTGAGATCGTGACCCAGCTTGCCCCCGTTCGCCCGCCCAAACCGCTCTACAGCAATGTCAGCCCGGCGGTGGCTTCGCCGTGCAGCGGCGTGTGTCGGCTGGATGAGCAGAAGGTCTGCCTTGGGTGTTTTCGCCATGTCGAAGACATCCGCGAATGGCGCTCGGCCGATGACGATCGGCGTCGGGTTATCTGCGCCCAGGCGGCACAGCGCAAAGCCTTGGCATAAGGGCTTTTGTGGCAACCCCCTCTCCAAAAGGTCTGCGCCGGGCCGTGGTCACCCCTCACTTGTATATTTATTGAGCTGTGATAGTGTCGAGAAACGCCTCAACCCATCGAGGCTCGTGAAAACCCCGCCTTTTTCTGGCGGGGTTTTGCTTTTTCTGTGCAGAAGAAAGGAGTCTGCCCAAATCATGACCGCACCTTCAATTACCCTTACCCGTCTGGACGTGCAACGTCTGGAGCGCCTGATCGACAGCCTGGATGACACGCTGCCGGGCGTTATCGCGCTGCAAACCGAACTGGACCGCGCCGATACCCTGGTCGGTCACGACGAGGTGCCAGCCGATGTCGTGACCATGAACTCGCGTGTGCATTGCCGTGAAGAAATCAGCGGCAAGGACTATCACCTGACACTGGTTTACCCGAAGGAAGCCAATGCCGACGAAGGCAAAATTTCCATTCTTGCGCCAGTGGGCAGTGCTTTGCTCGGTATGAAGGTGGGTCAGCACATCGACTGGCCGGCTCCGGGTGGCAAGACCCTGAAACTGACTCTGCTGGAAGTCGAATCGCAGCCTGCCAATGGCGGCGCCTTCCCGGAATGACGTCCCCTCAGACCTGCTCGAGCGCCTCGTTCAATGCGCGCTCAAGGTCAGCCTTGTAGCGCAAATACAAAATGCTTGAACTCTGACCATCACCGAGCAGGCCCGACAGGTCCAGGTCGGTGATGTAGCAGCGATAGCGTTCGGTTTCACGGCGCTGCTCGACGATTTCCCGGGCGACCACGCTGAACAATCGGTCGCCATGTTCCAACTCTGAAAATTCCCGCTGATTGCAATACAACGTGACCTGCACCTGTCCCGGTGCGGCTTTGCCGACAATCGCCTGCACGTCGTAGAACGGTTTGTTGACCGGGGTTTGCGGCGCTGGCCGAGCTTCGACCCGACGCGCCCGTACGGGGCCGGAGGGCAGCAGTTGGTAATACAAGGTGTCCAGGCTCAGCGGCTGGGCGACGTCCATCGGCAGCAAGGCGTCGCGCCGGTACTGGATCGATTGCAGGAAACGTTGCAGCGGCACCAGCAGGCTTTGCTCGTCGTGGTAGGGCAAGCGCTGCTGCCAAAGGGCATTGAATTCATCCAGCACGTACAGGTCGGCGCGGTATTCGTTGATCCGGTAGAACACCTGAATGCAATCGGGCTGGCCCATCGGCAGGACCAGCGCCAGGTCGTGGTCTTCCAGTGCCATCGTGTCCAGGTGCAGCGGGCTGTAGCTTGCCAGCTCTTCGCCCAGGTAATCGACCAGTGCCGGCAGCGTGGCGAGGGCGACATGATTGACCTGACCGGGCACCAGTTCCAACACGTGGTAGTGCTGCTGGACCTGAATCAGGTAGCGATGATTGAGTTTGCTCAACAGCAGGTTCTGCGCGGTATCGAGGATTTCTTCGACTCGCCGGGCGATGAACTGTGCGCGGTTGTGGCAGAAGCAACGAACCCGCAACGTGGGTTGTTGTAGCCCGTCGGGCAGGTTGTTGAGGTAATCGCGCACGCAGTCGAGCAGTGCGTGGGGGCCGTCGAAGCGGCTGACCAGCACTTCGTTCCAACTATTGAGCGTGACCTGATCCAGGGTCAGCACCAGGTTTTCCCGGACACCGGCGTAACTGAGGGAATCGGTGCGCTCGGTGGTCATCAGGATGTTCAGGTCGCGGTGGTGCTTGAGTGGATCGACGCCGACGTTCACCAGAATCAGCACTTCGCTCGGCACACTGGCGCGCAGTAACGGTTCTTCGGCGACGGTCGTCAGTGGCAGGACGATGCTCTGTTGCAGGCTGCCGAGCAGGTTGAACAGTTCGAACTCGCTCAGGTCGCTGGTGCCGGGATGCAAGGCCAGGCGAGTGCTGCTGTCGATCACGCCGTTGCGGTGACACCAGGTCAGCAGTTCCAGCAATTGGCGGCTGCGCTTGATCGGTGCGAAATGCTCCCATTCGAGGGCTGTCAGGCTGCCGTTGTACAAACCCCACTGAGTTTGACCCGATTCTTTTTTGTTCGGCGCGTGTACCAGCGTGAGGGTATCTTCGGCCAGATCCGGGGCGATGCCAGGGTTGATGAACTCGACCTTGTCGGCCTTGCGCTCGAAAGCTGCGTACAGCCGTCGACCCAGCACGTTGAGGTCGCGCTTGTTGATCAGGCTGACGGTCTGTTCGTTGCGGGCGAACTGGGTCAGGAAGCGATAGCTGTAATTGAGCTCATTGACCAAGGCCCTGCGTTCAGAGCCGACCTGGCGGACTTTCCATTGGCTGCGGCTATCGAGCAGGGCCAGTTGACGATGATCCCACTGCCATTCGTGGGCCAGGCGTTTGAGCAACGAGCGCTGCCAGCTCTGAGTGCGACTGCTGCTGCCGGTGAGTTTGCGATTGACCTTCAGGTACAACGCCCGCCGTACCAGCTCCAGCCGTTCCGGCTCGCCACGGGCGGTGAGGTATTCCTCGATGCGTCGGTAGACCACGACGTACGGGTCCAGCTCGTCAAGGTCGAGCCGATTGGCAAACACCGCTTGCTTGAAGCGCAGGCTCAGGCAATGAACCTTGGGGTGTTCGCTGGCATAGACCTCGATCAGCAGCAGTTTGAGGACCGATTTGTACGGCGACTCGATGCCCTTGAATAACTGCCAGAGTCCGGCGCCGATGAACTCCCCCGGCGGGATATAGGCCAGATGCCCCAGGTCCAGGGTTTCGTCGGCACGGATGAAGCGCTTGGACATCAGGGTGTGGGTGTAACGGTCGTAGCTCGCTTCTTCGTAGACCGGCACCAGCCACCAGACGGGCGTGCGTCCGGCCAGCCAGATCGCGGTGCGATAAAACTCGTCCAGCAGCAGATAGTGCTGGGTGGTGCCGCAGTCTTCCGAGCTCAGTTGCGTATCACGGTCGCCGCGTACGAAACGGGTCGGGTCGATCAGGAAGAAATGCGCCTCGGCGCCCTGACTGGCAGCCCAGATTTCGAGGAGCTGGCATTTTTTGCGCAGTTCAGTGAGCTCGCTTTCGCTCAAGTCCGGCCCATGACAGACCCACACGTCCATGTCGCTCTGGTCGGCCTGGGCGAGGGTGCCGAGGCTGCCCATCAGGAACAGGCCGTGAATCGGCCGCGGCGGATTGCTGCCGTGGCGGGGCTTATAGGAAAACGAGCGGGTCAGGCGTTGGGCTTCGGCGAGGGCGTTGGCATCGGGTTCGTAATTCGACAGCCCGGCCGGCGTGCTGCCCGAAACGTACCCTGGCAACAGCGGATGATTGACGTGGAAAAACAGCGGCAACAAGGTCAGCACCGCTTGCTGGCGGGTCGACAACCCTTCCATGGCGCGGGCCATACGGCCTTCGTTGAGCTTCAGAAAACGTGCGCGCAGCTGGCTGAGAACCTTGCGGTCGATTCCCTCGTCCAGATCGGGGCGGATTTCATGGGTGCGGGTCATGTCAGCTCAAACCGGCTCGCGGGGCACAGACGTGGGTGTCTGCGAATGAGGGGCAGTTTAGCGCCTCGGCTCCAGGACTTTTAAGCTGATTTTGTTTTTCTGGCGTCAGATTTTTATCGCGGGGCGACGGCAGGTAACAGGCAGGTAACGAAATGTGCCCGCGGAAATCCCGTAGCAGGGGTTTCCGTGGGCGCTACGGTAATGCTCAGGCAGTTTCCCGGACGTTGAGAATGGTCAGAACGGTTTGCACATTTTGCGCGGCGTCACGACCCAGGCTGGTCAGATAACCACCATCTGGCTGGGTGATCAGTTCTTTGTCGAACAGTCTTTGGGCGGCGGCAATGGCTTTCGGGGCAGCGGTCTGATGAATTTTCAAACCTTCCTGGGAACTGTCCAGGTTGAAGAGTGCGAGGATTTCCAGTTCGGCAACCAACTCAGGGGTAAGCGACATAAGGACTCCAGACTTTCTAGGAATTGGACGACAGCGTCCCTAAGGTGATCCCACTCGGGCGGCATGTCCAGTGCTCGCGACAGGGTTTTTTCGCCTTGGGAAGCATTCCCCGGTGGGTGGTGCGGCAGCGGGGTGGTTACCAGTGTAGACAGGGTCTGGGGAAGGGCAGGAGAGATTGGTCACAAACTGTGTGGGAGCGGGTTTTTGTGGTTGTGGAGATTGCCTGTGGTGAGGGGATTTATCCCCTCACCACAGAAGCCCGCGCCCGAAACGGGGTTGGCTTATTTCTTTTCGGGCGGCAACTCTGGCAATGCACGCAGCGCGGCTTCATACCATTCAGTGTTGAACGCGCGGTCTTCTTCGAGGATCGCGTCGATTTCCACTGCCAGAACGTGGGCCATCAGGTTGAGGATTTCTTCACGCTCGTAACCCACCAGGGTCAGCTTGTTGAAGGTTGCCTTGGCGGCCGGTGGATTGTCGCTTTCGATCTGGTTTTCGATGGCTTCGACCAGGGTGTTTTCGGCGAACTCTTCTTCGTCGATGTCGTCGTTGTTGATGCCGGGGGTTGGCTCGCTCATGGCAGGCTCCTCAAGTTAAGGCGGCCAGTTTACCTGCATTCAGCGCTGTGATGCTGCTGGCAAGAAACACCGCGGCGTTCTATAAAAGGCACCTGCCAACCCCGCACGGCCTGGAGGCTATGTGATGCTCAAGCTTTATGGATTTTCCGTCAGCAACTACTACAACATGGTCAAGCTGGCGCTGCTCGAGAAGGGACTGCCGTTTGAAGAGGTACTGTTTTACCCGGGGCCGAGCCCCGAGGCATTAGCCATCAGCCCGCGCGGGAAGGTGCCGGTGCTGGGCGTCGAACAGGGTTTCGTCAACGAAACCAGCGTGATTCTCGAATACCTCGAACACAGCCAGAAAGGCACGCCGCTGTTGCCAAGCGATCCCTTTGAGCGGTCGCAGGTCCTGGCGCTGGCCAAGGAAATCGAGCTGTACATCGAATTACCGGGGCGTGCCTGCTACGCCGAAGCATTTTTCGGCATGACTGTGCCGGATGCGATCAAGGACAAGACCAAAGCCGAGTTGCTGCTGGGGTTTGCCTCACTGGGCAGGCACGGCAAGTTCGCCCCTTACGTGGCAGGTGACAGCCTGAGCATTGCGGATTTGTATTTCCTCTACAGCGTGCCGCTGGCCTGTGCGGTGGCGCAGAAGCTGTTTGACCTGGATTTGCTGGCTGAGATGCCGGCGGCCAAGGCGTTGCTGGAGCGTCTGGGGCAAAATCCGAATGTGCAGCGGATCGCAAAGGACAAGGACGCGGCAATGCCAGCGTTTTTGGCGATGGTCGCCGGCAAGAAGTAGGATTTACAGCGTCTTCAAGACCGCTTTCGCGAGCAGGCACGCTCCCACAGGGGAACGCATTCCAAATGTGGGAGCGAGCCTGCTCGCGAAGCTTTTAGCGGTTTAGCGGCTGGCGAGTAATGCCTGGCCGCGAGCCACAGCCTTCTTGACCTGTGCCGGCGCAGTCCCGCCGATGTGGTCACGGGCATTCACCGAGCCTTCCAGGGTCAGCACGGCGAACACGTCCTGATCGATCTGGTCGCTGAACTTGCGCAACTCTTCCAGGCTCATTTCCGCCAGGTCTTTACCGCTTTCCACGCCGTACTTCACGGCATGGCCAACGATTTCGTGGCAGTCGCGGAACGGCAGGCCGCGGCGAACCAGGTAGTCGGCCAGGTCGGTGGCGGTGGAGAAACCGCGCAGGGCTGCTTCACGCATCATCGCGTGCTTGGGTTTGATTGCCGGGATCATATCGGCAAAGGCCCGCAGCGAGTCGCGCAACGTGTCGGCGGCGTCGAACAGTGGCTCTTTATCTTCCTGGTTGTCCTTGTTGTAGGCCAGTGGCTGGCCTTTCATCAGGGTCAGCAGGCCCATCAGCGCGCCGAATACGCGGCCGGTCTTGCCACGCACCAGCTCCGGAACGTCCGGGTTTTTCTTTTGCGGCATGATCGAGCTACCGGTGCAGAAACGGTCCGGCAGATCGATGAACTGGAACTGCGCGCTGGTCCATAGCACCAGCTCTTCGGAGAAGCGCGACAGGTGCATCATCGCGATGCTCGCGGCCGAGCAAAACTCGATGGCGAAGTCACGATCGGACACGTTGTCCAGCGAGTTGCCACCCACGGCGTCGAAGCCCAGCAGTTGAGCGGTAAATTCGCGGTCGATCGGGTAGGTGGTACCGGCCAGTGCGGCGCTGCCCAGCGGCATGCGATTGGTACGTTTGCGGCAGTCGACCAGACGCTCGTAGTCTCGGCTAAGCATCTCGAACCAGGCCAGCATGTGGTGCCCGAAGGTCACCGGCTGCGCGGTTTGCAGGTGAGTGAAGCCCGGCATGATGCTGCCGGCTTCGCGCTCGGCCTGCTCCAGCAAGCCTTTTTGCAGGCGGGTGATTTCGCTCAGGATCAGGTCGATCTCGTCACGCAGCCACAGGCGGATGTCGGTGGCGACCTGGTCGTTACGGCTGCGGCCGGTGTGCAGCTTTTTACCGGTGACGCCGATGCGGTCGGTCAGACGCGCCTCGATGTTCATGTGTACGTCTTCGAGGTCGATGCGCCAGTCGAACTGGCCGGCCTCGATTTCACCCTGGATGGTCTTCAGGCCATCAGTGATGCTGTCGCGCTCGGCATCGGTCAGCACGCCGACCTTGGCCAGCATCGTGGCGTGAGCGATCGAGCCCATGATGTCGTGGCGATACAGGCGCTGGTCGAAAGTGACGGAGGCGGTGAAGCGGGCGACGAAGGCGTCGACGGGTTCACTGAAGCGGCCGCCCCAGGACTGATTGGTCTTGTCAGTGCTCATGAATTCGCTCGTGTCGGCTGAAGAAAGATGGCGTAGAAAGCTGTCGCGGATAATAACAGGGTTGCCAATGCTGTCGCTGACACTGGTCGAGACGTTTTTTTCTCATGCGCAAGTCCATACTCACGTCAACGCGAGGGGATTTGCGCAACGATATTTTTCAATTGAGCAATATCGTGCCGGCAACCGTCTACAGTTGGACAGTAGGATCAGCGCACTTCCAGACGCTGCAGCTGACTATAAGAAGAGGGGGTGTTCATATTGTGTATCAACAAACCCTACGGCGATGCCTCGCCAACGCGGGCCTGGGCCGCCAAACGCACGACAGATGAAAATTTAACCGTCGGTCGGGCGGCACTTTTTGGCCCTCGCGCTAGTCTTAGCGTGGATCGCGGTGACGGACGTCACTTCACCTGTCTACGCTATCCTTGTGCGAGACTCACGCAGGAATCCAGCGCAATATGAATGTCCTGATCGTTGATGACGAACCCCTTGCCCGCGAGCGCCTGAGCCGAATGGTTGGCGAACTTGAGGGATACAGTGTCCTGGAGCCTAGCGCCACGAACGGCGATGAGGCGTTGGCTCTGATCGACAGCCACAAACCCGATATCGTGCTGCTCGATATCGGCATGCCGGGCCTCGATGGCCTGCAAGTGGCTGCGCGATTGTGCGAACGCGAAACCCCGCCCGCCGTGGTGTTTTGCACAGGGCCCGATGAATTTGCCGTGGAAGCCTTACAGGCCAGCGCCGTAGGCTATCTGGTGAAACCTGTGCGTACAGAACAATTACATGAAGCGTTGAAAAAAGCCGAGCGGCCCAATCGCGTCCAGCTCGCGGCCCTGACCCGTCCCGCCGCCGAAAGTGGCAGCGGACCGCGCAGCCACATCAGCGCCCGTACCCGTAAAGGTATCGAACTGATCCCGCTGGGTCAGGTGGTCTACTTCATTGCGGATCACAAATACGTGACCTTGCGCCACGAAGGCGGCGAAGTGCTGCTGGATGAGCCGCTCAAGGCCCTTGAAGATGAATTTGGCGACCGCTTCGTGCGAATCCACCGCAATGCGCTGGTCGCCCGCGAACGCATCGAACGCCTGCAACGCACGCCTCTGGGGCATTTTCAGCTGTTCCTCAAAGGCTTGAACGGCGACGCCCTGATCGTCAGCCGACGGCATGTGGCCGGCGTGCGCAAGATGATGCAACAGCTTTAATCCGCCAATTACGGGCGGGTTTCATCCCGTTTGCTGGATGTCTGAGGCCAGGGAGGCCACGCGTTTTCTGATACAAGTCAAAGTGGATTTGGTTGAGCTGTTATTATCCGCCGTATCTATTCAGTACGGATTGATCCATGTCCTCTCGCGAAATCCGCATCGCCACCCGTAAAAGTGCACTCGCCCTGTGGCAGGCCGAATACGTCAAAGCCCGTCTGGAAGAAGCCCATCCGGGTCTGCTCGTGACGTTGGTGCCCATGGTCAGTCGCGGTGACAAGTTGCTCGACTCGCCACTGTCGAAAATCGGCGGCAAGGGCCTGTTCGTCAAAGAACTGGAAACCGCGCTGTTGGAAAACGAAGCCGACATTGCGGTGCACTCGATGAAAGACGTGCCGATGGACTTCCCTGAAGGCCTCGGTCTGTTTTGCATCTGCGAGCGCGAAGACCCGCGTGATGCCTTCGTTTCCAATACCTACGCCAGCCTGGACGAATTGCCGCAAGGCAGCATCGTCGGCACCTCCAGCCTGCGCCGTCAGGCCCAGTTGCTGACCCGTCGTCCGGACCTGGAAATTCGCTTCCTGCGCGGCAACGTCAACACGCGCCTGGCCAAGCTCGATGCCGGCGAATACGACGCCATTATCCTCGCCGCCGCCGGCCTGATTCGCCTGGGCTTTGAAGATCGGATTACCTCGGCCATCAGCGTCGACGACAGTCTGCCGGCCGGTGGCCAAGGTGCGGTGGGTATCGAATGCCGCAGCGTCGACAGCGAAATTCACGCGCTGTTGGCACCGCTGCACCATCAGGACACCGCCACCCGCGTGACGGCCGAACGTGCTCTCAACAAACATCTGAATGGCGGCTGCCAAGTACCGATCGCCTGCTATGCCGTGCTTGAAGGCGAGCAGATCTGGTTGCGTGGTCTTGTCGGTGATCCGAACGGCGGTCTGCTGCTCAGCGCCGAGGCTCGTGCGCCACGTAGCGATGCCGAAGCCTTGGGCGTGCAAGTGGCTGAAGACCTGCTGAGTCAAGGCGCCAACGACATTCTGAAAGCAGTTTACGGCGAGGCAGGTCACGAGTGACGGGCTGGCGCCTGCTGCTGACGCGTCCCGCGGATGAGTCGGCGGCGCTGAGCTGTCTTTTGGCCGAAAAGGGGATTTTCAGCAGCTGTTTGCCGCTTTTGGAGATCGAGCCGATTCCTGCCTCTGACACAATGCGCGAGGTGATTCAGGGGCTGGATCGCTATTGCGCGGTGATCGTGGTCAGTAAACCGGCCGCCAGAATTGCTGTGGATCTGCTCGACAGGTATCGGTCGCAACCCCCTCGTTTGAAGTGGTTCAGCGTGGGGGCAGCCACCGCGCAGATCCTCGAGGATCGCGGGTTGGACATCAGCTTTCCGGTGGATGGCGATGACAGCGAAGCCTTGCTTGAACTTCCTCAGTTGCGCGAGGCAATCGCGCGGCCCGGTCCACGCGTGCTGATCATGCGCGGGGAGGGCGGGCGCGAGTTGCTGGCTGAGCGTTTGCGCGAGCTTGGTGCTAGTGTCGAGTATCTGGAGTTGTACCGCCGCGACCTGCCGCAATACCCGCCGGCAGTGCTGCCTGACCTGATCGAAGCGGAACGCTTGAACGGGCTGGTGGTCAGCAGTGGACAGGGTTTTGAGCACCTGCATCAATTGGCCGGCGATGCCTGGCCGCAATTGGCGCGGTTGCCGTTGTTTGTTCCAAGTCCCAGGGTCGCCGAGCTGGCACGTGCCGCCGGGGCCCAAACAGTTGTGGATTGTCGTGGCGCCAGTGCCGCGGCTTTGCTGACGGCGTTACGGGAGCATCCCGGACCCGTTCTCTAATGCAAAGGATGGATACGTGAGCGAAACAGCCTTGCCTAAAGATGACGTCCAGCCAGTGCTCGATGCACCGGTTGAAGCACCGGTTGAAACAGGGTCTGCTGCAGTGCAGCGCCGAGGCAATGGGCTGGCAATCGTCGCGCTGCTGCTGGGCGCTGCCGGTGTCGCCGTGGGCGGTTGGGGAGTCTGGCAGGTGCGTCACCTGCAAGCCAATACTCAACTGCAGTTGAGTCAGGTCCAGGCATTGAGCGATCAGGCACAGGACCTGAAGCTCAATGAACAACGTCTGACTGCTCGCCTGGAACAAATGCCTGCCGCCGCCGAGCTCGATGCGCGCAGTCGTTTGGTCACTCAACTTCAAGGCGATCAGCAACGCTTGAATCAACGTCTGGAAACGGTTCTCGGCGCCAGCCGCAAGGATTGGCGTCTGGCCGAGGCCGAGCACCTGCTGCGTCTGGCCAGCCTGCGTCTTTCCGCGTTGCAGGACATCAGCAGTGCCCAGGCTTTGGTGCAGGGCGCCGATGAAATTCTGCGCGAACAGAACGATCCGGGTTCCTTTGCCGCTCGCGAGCAAGTGGCCAAAACGCTGGTGGCATTGCGTAGCACCCAACAGCCGGATCGCACCGGTCTTTTCCTTCGACTGGGGGCGCTGCGCGATCAGGTAATCAGCCTCACCGAGCTGGCACCCGAGTACAAGGACCGTGGTGAATCCCTGTTGGGGCTCACCGCCGATGGCGACGGCGCCAGTCGTTGGGCGCAATGGTGGGATCAGGTCTCGCGCTACATCCGCATCGACTTTAACGCCGACAAGAATGTGCGTCCGTTGCTGGCCGGGCAGAGCCTGAGCCAGGTGCGCCTGGCCCTGAGCCTGGCGCTGGAGCAGGCGCAATGGGCCGCGCTCAATGGCCAGGCCGTGGTTTATACCCAGGCGCTGGCCGAAGCGCGGGACGTGCTCAAGGGCAACTTCAACCCGGACAACCCTCAGAGCAAAGTGATGCTTGAGCAGGTTGGCGAGTTGAGCAAGCAACCGGTCACCGTCGTCACGCCAGACCTGACCGGCACGCTGAGTGCGGTTCAGGGGTATTTGGAGCGGCGTAATGTCAACGCCGAGGACTCGATCAAACCGATGGCCAAACCTGCAGCGGACACCGCTCAGGAGGCGACGCCATGAAACGCCTCTATGTGATCGTGTTCCTGGTGATCGCCGCTGCTGCTGCGCTGGGGCTGGCGATTGCCGAGCATTCCGGTTACGTGCTGATCGCCTATAAAAGCTTCCGTTACGAATCGAGCCTGTGGGCAACTCTGGCGTTGGTCGCCGTGCTCTGGCTGGTGTTCTGGGGCATCAAGGCGTTGATCGAATTGGTGACGACCTCCAGCGGCGTGGTCAATCCCTGGTCGCGGCGCAATCGCAGTCGCCGTGTGCAGGTGGCGATTGAGCACGGTCAGCTGGACCTGGCCGAAGGTCGCTGGGCCAGTGCGCAGCGCCATCTGCATCGGGCTGCGGAAGCCGAGCGCCAGCCTCTGCTTTACTACCTTGGCGCTGCCCGGGCCGCGAACGAACAAGGTCAATATGAGGAAAGCGACAACCTGCTGGAGCGCGCTCTAGAGCGACAACCCCAGGCAGAGTTGGCGATTGCCCTGAGCCACGCGCAATTGCAGACTGACCGCGGCGATACCGAAGGCGCCCTGGTGACCCTGCAGGCCATGCACGAGCGTCATCCTCATAACGTCCAGACCTTGCGCCAGTTACAGCGCTTGCACCAACAGCGGGGCGAATGGTCGGCGGTGATTCGTCTGCTGCCGGAGCTACGCAAGGACAAAGTCCTGCCGCCGGCCGAGCTGGCCGAACTGGAACGCCGGGCCTGGGGTGAGAACCTGTCCCTGGCGGCGCATCAGGAAGAAGACGGGACGGTCGGCTTGCAATCGCTCAATCGCGCCTGGCAGCAGTTGACCTCAGCTCAACGTCAGGAGCCGCAACTGGTGCTCGCTTATGCCGAGCAACTTCGGCAACTGGGTGCTCAGGTCGAGGCCGAAGAGATCCTGCGAACGGCGCTCAAACGCAACTACGACAGTCATCTGGCGCGCCTCTATGGACTCGTTCGCGGTAGCGATCCGGCACGTCAACTGCACACCGCCGAGGGCTGGCTCAAGGATCATCCGGCCGACCCGAGCCTGCTGCTGACCTTGGGGCGCTTGTGTCTGCAAAGCAGCCTTTGGGGCAAGGCCCGGGATTATCTGGAAAGCAGCTTGCGCGTGCAGCGCAACCCGGAAGCCTGCGCGGAACTGGCGCGGCTGCTGGCGCAGCTGGGTGACACCGAGCGCAGCAATCAGTTGTTCCAGGAGGGCTTGGGCTTGTTGGACGAGCGCTTGCTGGCGGCACCGTTGCCGGTTCCTGTTCACGCTTGAAGAGTGGATGACGGGTCGCTCGAAGGAGCGATCCAGTTGCCTGCAAACTGTCGGGATTTTACCTTTGTAGTCCGTCAGCGGCAGAGTCCTACAGAGGACTACACCTAATCCTCTCGTTCCTGTCGGGAATTCCCTACACTTCTGTTGAAGTGTCCCCGCTGGCCTGCCTTGAAAGGCTGCCGCGCTTTCCTCTACCGTAACCGCCTGTCTCTACTGTTACGGAAATGCCATGTCTTTGGCCTGCTCACGCTCCTTGTTTTTCATGGCTTTCATTGCAGGTGCCCTGGCCTTGGGCGTGTCCTATTACCTGGAATATGCGGTCGGCCTCAAGCCTTGCGGGTTGTGCCTGTTACAGCGCTTTTGCCTCGCGTTGCTCACAGGTATCTGCCTGGTGGCTTCGGTGCATGGGCCGGGCCGCTTCGGGTCTTTCCTGTATTGGATGCTCGCGCTGTTTTGCAGTATGGCGGGTACGGTCACGGCGTGGCGGCAGGTATTGCTGCAGAGCGATCCAATGCATCAGCTGTTGACGTGCTCGCCCAATCTGGCAGTTCAGTACGAGGACATGCCCTGGTTTTGTCAGGTGACGCAGATGTTTAAAGGGGAGGCAGAGTGCGCGGAGATTTCCTGGACACTGTTCGACCTGAGCATTCCTGAATGGAGTCTGCTGTTCTTCATGGCGATGACAATTCTGGGAATTTATCAGCTGCTGCGCGTTGTCTGGAAAGCCTGTCTGCGACCGCCCAGCGGCGGTTCGTCGCACCGGGCGCCGGCGGGTGATTAAACACTTGTATGAACTTTATCTCCTGCGTACCTTGAAGCCATTGTCGCGCGGGCATAATCTGGCCCGCACGTGTCATTGGAATTATGTTGCTCGAATGACGCTCTGCCTGGCCGATACTTGACCTTCAAGTGTGGCGACGGGTGTAGGGCAGCATGACCCACAAGGGAAGAGAGATCACCATGCTCGAAAGTTGTCAGAATGCTCAGGAACGTTGGGGTGGAGTGCATCTGCTGATCGATCGCTGGTTGCAGGAGCGTCACGAGCTGGTTCGGGCCTATGATGCTCTCGGCGCCAAGCCTGAGGCACTGGGTGAGAACCGTAAGCCGTTGCAGGAATTCTGCGGCGTGCTGGTCGATTACGTGTCTGCCGGGCACTTCGAGATCTACGAACAGCTGACCGGTGAAGCCAAAGCGTTTGGTGACACTCGCGGGCTTGAGTTGGCCGAGACCATCTACCCTCGCATCGATGTCATCACCGAGAAGCTGCTAGCGTTCAATGACCTGTGTGATGCAGGTCAATGCGTGGCAGAGAAATTCAAAGAGCTGGGTGGCCTGTTGCACGAGCGCTTCGAGCTGGAAGACTGCCTGATCGAAGTGCTGCACACCGCTCACAAGGAAGAGGACCCGGTTCAGGCCTGAACCCCCTTCCTGCAAAACCTCCAAAAACGGTGCGCTATGCGCGCCGTTTTTCGTTTCCGCTATTCAGCCTGTGGCACCGCGCAATTCAACTTCGAATACCAGCGGTGTGAACGGTGCAATCAGGTCGCCGGCACCTTCGGCGCCATAGGCTTCGGCCGATGGAATCACCAAGCGCCATTTCGCACCGACCGGCATTTGCTGCAACGCGCTGCGCCATCCGCTGATCACGCTGTCGAGACTGAACCACTGCGGCTGACTGTTCTGATCGAACACCGTGCCGTCGGGAAGACGACCGACATACAGCACCTGGACTTTGCCGTTGGGGCCAGCTTTGGCACCCGTGCCTGGCGCCAACTCCGTTAGCAATATTCCATCGGCCAGCTCACGAACGCCCGGTTTGGTTTTCTCCTCAGCGAGAAAAGCCTGCTCTTTTTCGAGGGCAACTTCGCTTTGCGGCATGCTCGGTTGCAAGGCGACCTGGGCTTCGTGCTCGGCAAGAATCTGTTCGATCTGCTCATCTTTCAGCGCCAGGGGTTTGCCTTGATAAGCTTGTTGCAAGCCTTCGATCAGCGCCTGAAGTTGCAGATCGGGAACCTCCTGGCGCAGGCGTTCGCCGAGGCTTGCGCCCAGGCTGTAAGAGAGATCATGAGTGTCATTTTCTTTGGTTTTTTCGGCGGCCTGGGCCACGGAAAAAAACACGCACAGTGATAAAAAAAGGTAGCGCGACATGGGCACTCTCCGACCTGAGATGCGGTGGATTATGCCAGTGTGAATGCGCTCGACGGTGAACTGGTTTTGCGCAAGCGCAGAAGAATTTCAATCCGTTGCAACGCAGCGCTTTGGATACTGTCAACATGCCCTAGCGGCGGTAGCAGCAGAGGTCTAGTATGAGCCGCACCCACGTCAGCCAGGAGGTAAACCATGTCGGCCACCAAGAAGCCTGTAAATACTCCGTTGCACTTACTCCAACAACTCTCGGGCAGCTTGCTCGAGCACTTGGAAAACGCTTGTTCCCAAGCCTTGGCTGATGCTGAAAAACTGCTCGCCAAACTGGAAAAGCAACGCGGAAAAGCGCAAGAAAAATTGCACAAGTCCCGTACCAAATTGCAGGACGCTGCGGCGGCCGGCAAGGCCAAGGCACAAGCCAAAGCCAAGGGAGCGGTGAAGGAGCTTGAGGACTTGCTCGATGCCCTCAAGGATCGTCAATCCGAAACTCGCAGCTACATTCTGCAACTCAAGCGCGATGCTCAAGAAAGCCTGAAACTGGCCCAGGGCGTCGGTCGTGTACAAGAGGCTGTCGGCAAGGCGTTGTCCCTGCGTTCGGCCAAGCCTGCTGCGGCTCCTGCCAAGAAAGCCGCTGCCAAACCGGCTGCTGCAAAAGCACCGGCCAAGTCTGCCGCCAAACCGGCTGCCAAAGCACCGGTGAAAGCCGCAGCAAAACCTGCCGCTAAACCTGCGGCGAAAAAACCAGTCGCTGCAAGCGCTGCAAAACCGGCTGCAAAAACAGCCGCCGCCAAACCTGCCGCCAAGCCAGCCGCTGCCAAAAAAGCTGCCGCTAAACCGGCTGCAAGAACCGCTGCTGCTAAACCGGCGGTGGCGAAAACTGCAGCGGCGAAAGCAGCTGCCAAACCGGCCGCAAAACCAACGGCTAGAACTGCCGCTGCGAAACCTGCTGCCAAGCCTGCCGCGAAATCAGTCGCGACTAAAACAGCTGCCAAGCCAGCTGCAAAACCAGCTGCAAAAGCTGCAGCCAAACCGGCTGCCAAAACTGCTGCTGCAAAACCTGCTGCAGCCAAGCCAGCCACTGCTGCAAAACCTGCTGCAGCGAAACCAGCAGCCAAACCTGCCGCTGCCAAACCGGCTGCAAAACCAGCGGTGAAAAAACCGGTTGCCGCCAAGCCGGCCGCCGCGCCAGTTGCCAAGCCAGCCAACCCGGCTCCGGTAGCAACATCTGCTTTAGCAGCAGCCACCTCGACAGCCACGCCAGCACCAACGCCGGCCGCCGCATCGATCGCAGCAACCACCCCACCCAGCGCTTCCTAAGTGCTGCTTACCGCGACGCGCAGCTGATGCAGCGCGTCGCGGTCCAGGTGGGCGGCGCCTGCCGTTACACCTTCCAGCCAGGCCGATAGATCGGTCGCCTCACCTTGCGGCCAACTCAACGCCGATCGTTCCAGTCGCACCAACAGATGTCGCTCGGCTTCCAGTTCGAGTGCCTTCACTTGCTCGCGCAAAGCATTCAGTTCGCTATCGTCGGTGGCAACGGCTTTCCAATTCACCCGCAAGGCTCGCAGCGGTTGCACCACGTCTGCGTCCCACGGCTCGGCCGCGCTACGCAGTTGCTGCAATCGTTGTTCGTTGCAGGCGACGCCACGTTCTCCCAGCCACAGTCCGCAGAGCAGCAAGCACACATTGATACCCGCCGACTGTAATTGCAGGCATGCGGGTTCAACGCCGGGACGGGCGTAAGTACTAAGGGAAAAGCTCCACAGGTCAGAGGACATAGTGCTACTCGCGCCAGTTGCGAGCGAAGCTGGTAGACTCCGCCGCCATTATGATTCGACTTCAGAACCTGACTTTACAGCGTGGCCCTCAACGTCTGCTAGAAGACGCCGAGCTGACCCTGCACGCCGGCCACAAAGCCGGCCTCATCGGTGCCAACGGCGCCGGCAAATCGAGCCTGTTCGCCTTGCTTCTGGGTGACCTGCACCCGGACTCGGGTGATTGCTTCCTGCCGGCGGACTGGCGCATCGCCCACATGCGCCAGGAGATCGACACCCTAGATCGGGTAGCGGTCGACTATGTGCTCGATGGCGACCTGCGTCTGCGCGAGGTGCAACGTGACCTCGCGGCAGCCGAAGCGGCCCATGACGGTACCGCTCAGGCCCGCCTGCACTCGGAACTCGACAGCGCCGACGGTTACACCGCCGATGCCCGGGCCCGAAAACTGCTGGCTGGCCTTGGGTTCACCAATGAACAGATGGATCGCCAGGTAGGAGATTTCTCTGGTGGTTGGCGGATGCGTCTGAACCTGGCGCAGGCTTTGATGTGCCCTTCGGACTTGTTGTTGCTCGACGAACCGACCAACCACTTGGACCTCGACGCCATCATCTGGCTCGAAGAGTGGCTCAAAAGCTATCCCGGCACCTTGATGCTGATTTCCCACGACCGGGACTTCCTCGATGCCGTGGTCGATCATGTGGCCCACGTCGATCAGCGCAAGATCACCCTGTATCGCGGTGGTTATAGCGCCTTTGAACGCGCCCGTGCCGAACGTCTGGCCCAGCAACAGCAGGCCTACGAGAAGCAGCAGGCGCAACGTGCGCACATGGAAAGCTACATCGCCCGCTTCAAGGCCCAGGCCACCAAGGCCCGTCAGGCCCAGAGCCGGATCAAGGCGCTGGAGCGGATGGAAGAACTGTCCGCCGCCCACGTCGATTCGCCATTCGATTTCGTTTTCCGCGAATCAGTGAAAATCTCCAGTCCGTTGATTGACCTCTCCGACGCCCGACTGGGTTACGGCGAGCGAGCCGTGCTGGAGAAGGTCAAGCTGCAACTGACCCCCGGTGCGCGGATCGGTTTGCTTGGCCCGAACGGTGCCGGTAAATCGACCCTGATCAAAAACCTTGCCGGTGAACTTGAGCCGTTGTCCGGCCGCCTGACCCGTGGCGAGAACACCGTCGTTGGCTACTTCGCCCAACATCAGCTGGACTCACTCGACTCCAAGGCCAGCCCGTTGCTGCATATGCAGCGCCTGGCGCCGACCGAGCGCGAGCAGACGCTGCGCGACTTCCTTGGTGGTTTCGACTTCCGCGGCGCGCGTATCGATGAGCCGGTGCTGAACTTCTCCGGTGGCGAAAAGGCCCGACTGGCGCTGGCATTGATCGCCTGGGGCCGGCCGAACCTGTTGCTGCTCGACGAACCGACCAACCACCTGGACCTGGAAATGCGCCTTGCGCTGACCATGGCTCTTCAGGAATTCAGTGGCGCGGTACTGGTGGTCTCCCACGATCGCCATTTGCTCAAAAGCACCACTGACAATTTCTATCTGGTGGCGGACGGCAAGGTCGAGGAGTTCGACGGCGACCTGGAAGACTACACCCGTTGGCTGGTGGACTACCGTCAGCGCAACGCCCCGGTCAGCAATACGCCGGTCAACCCGGACAAGACCGACAAGAAAGCCCAGCGCCAGGCGGCGGCTGCGTTGCGTCAGCAACTGGCACCGCACAAGCGCGAGGCTGACAAGCTCGAAGCCGAGCTGGGCAAGCTGCACGAGAAACTGGCGAAGATCGATACCAGCCTCGGCGACAGCGACATTTACGAGCCGGCGCGCAAGAACGATTTGCGTGATCTGCTGGCCGAACAGGCCAAGCTGAAGGTCCGTGAAGCCGAGCTGGAAGAAGCCTGGATGGAAGCGCTGGAATTGCTTGAAAGCATGCAGGCGGAGCTGGAGGCTCTGTCTTGATGGAAGCCTTCAAGCTGCCATTGCCTGCTGTGTGGATCGAGCCGATCTGGCTCTTCGTGCAGATCCTGCTGATTCTGTTGGCGGGATATGTTGCCCAGCGTTGCGTTGCCAAGTGCCTGACTCGCCTGGGTGAGCGCTATCCGTTGCCGCCGCAATTGCTGATGCCGCTGCGCGGTGGCCTGCGCTGGCTGATCATGGGCAGCGCGCTGATCTTCGTGCTGGAACGCCTCGGGGTGTCGGCGACGGTGCTCTGGACCGCGTTGTCCGGGTTTGTCGCGGTAGCGGCAGTGGCGTTCTTCGCCATGTGGAGTGTGCTCTCCAATCTGCTTTGCGCGATCCTGATCTTCACCGTCGGCCCGTTTCGCCTGGGTGACGTGGTCGAGTTGGTGGACACCACCGACAAGCCCGGCGTCAAAGGCCGGGTGGTGGCGATCAACCTGCTCTACACCACGCTGATCGAAGCCGAAGAACTCGGCACCGGCAGTGCCATGGTGCAAGTGCCCAACAGCCTGTTCTTCCAGCGCTCGGTGCGACGCTGGCGCGGCAGCGATTTATTTCCTTCCAGCGGTTTCGAAAAGTAAGTCTTTTGTCGTCTGACCTATCGCTTTCGTCGGAACGCCGCCCGGAGCAGGCTCGCTCCCACAGTAGATCTGTGGCGCTCACAAATTCCATGTGGGAGCGAGCCTGCTCGCGAAAGGGCCCTACAGCTGTAAACGCTGGTCGGCTTCAACTCTGTCCTGCAAAAAATCGGTAGTCATCGGCCCAAAGCCGCATTAGCTTAGACGTCTGTCACGAGTCTGAGTCGAGGTGTGCAATGGAGCTTCAAACATGGCTGGCGTTTTTTGCCGCCTGCTGGGTGATCAGCCTATCCCCCGGTGCCGGCGCCATTGCGTCGATGTCCAGCGGTCTGCGATACGGGTTCTGGCGCGGTTATTGGAACGCCTTGGGCCTGCAACTGGGTCTGGCGGTGCAGATTGCGATTGTCGGTGCTGGTGTTGGCGCGATTCTCACGGCCTCGGCCACGGCCTTCTATGCGATCAAATGGTTCGGTGTCGCCTATCTGGTTTACCTTGCGATCAAGCAATGGCGTGCGCTGCCCAGCGACATGAGCGATGACGCGGCCGTGCGTCAGATTGGCAAGCCGATGGCCCTGGTGTTCCGCGGTTTTCTGGTGAACATCAGCAACCCCAAGGCGCTGGTGTTCATGCTGGCGGTGTTGCCGCAGTTCATTGATCCGCATGCGCCGCTGCTGATCCAGTACCTGATCATTGGTGTGACCATGGTCTGCGTTGATCTGATCGTCATGGCCGGTTACACCGGACTTGCATCGAAGGTGCTGCGAATGTTGCGCACGCCCAAGCAGCAGAGACGCATGAACCGCACGTTTGCCGGGCTGTTCATTGGTGCGGCGGCATTCATGGCGACCCTTCGCAAAGCCGTGGTGTAAAACCGCCAGGCACAAAAAAGGCGACCCTTGGGGTCGCCTTTTTTGTTTCACGGATCAGCGCAGGATGACCGGCGCGGTATCCGGTGGCAGGTCATTGCGCGGCTCCGGTTGTCCTGACGGCTCATAACTTCCATCCCCGAGCTGTTCGCTCAATTGTCGGGCAACATCCTCGCCCAGAGACCGGGAAACTTCACGCACTACCCGCGGGCGGTTCAATGAAACGTGGATATCCCGGTTGTTCACCAGTTTGGTGTCCTGAGCCTCGCCCATGGCGGTAAAGGCCGAGGTTATCTCGTAAGTCCTGGTGTTGATCAGGCTGAAGTCGGCCACCAAGGTCAGTGCCAGCACTGCCGAATAGCTGTCGGTATTGGCCAGCTCGTTCATGTCCTGGGTGAAGTCGATGTCCGACAGCGTGCCGAACAGCACGTAGTCGGCACCCTTGAAGTGGCCGGCCTTGATGCGTTTGATCACGTCATACACATCGCTTTTAGCGCTGGTGGTGTAGGGCGTGCCCTGAATCAGCTGGAACATCCCGGTTTTGAGCATCTGACCTTTGATGTCACCACTGAAACGCCTGATTTCGGTCTGTTCCAGATAGCTGTTCTGCGTCGTGTACTCGTCATAGCTGGACGAGCCACTGGTGCCGTAATAGTCCTGCTGATGATTGTCCCGGGCCGAGATCACGTGAACGTATTGATCCACGCTCGCTTCATAAGCCAAGTCGGTCACCGCGATTTTCGGGGCTGCCTGGGCGCCAACGGCGCAAGCCAGGGCCATGATGCCAATCCATGCACGCATTGCTCAGCGCTCCGTGGTCTTGCGGATTTCTTTCTCGTCCATCCACTCCGCCAGCCCGCTTTCGACGTCGATCAATTGCAGGCTGAATTTGTAGAAGACGTCCTTGTAATCGTTGCTGCGCTTAATAATCGAACTGATCGAGCCTTCCAGGCGGTAGCGGGCGGCGATCATGTTGCCGGTTTTGGCCACCGTACTTTTCTTGTACAGACCGCTCTGGTTCTGCAGTTTGAGGTGGTCGACCTGGCTCTGCATGTCTGTGTTGTCGCTGGCAAAGCGCGCGGTGCCGGAACGCATCAGTTGGGTCTTGATCGACGTGGTGATTTCGCGGGTGTCGATGTACTCGCTGGTCTTGTTCATCACGTCGTATACCTGAACCACCGGCCGCCCCTTCAGAACGCCCGACTGCGCGAGCGAGCGGGTCATGCTTTCAGCGATCATCTGCAGGTCAGTCGACCCGAATTCGTTAGTCACCAGTTCCACGGCTTTCGGGTCGCCGTAGCTGATGTTGCCACTGCCTAACACCGGCGAATGGTTGGCGGCGCAGCCACCGATCAGCAAAGCGCTCAGGGCCAGGAAGGAAGCGCGTACAAACATGGGCAAGGTCTCAAGTGGGCGGTTCACGGCGTATTGATCTCCAGGCGGAAATCCACGGCTTGTGGCACGGGAGCAATGGCCGGCACAAAACTGGTTTGCTCGGCGTACAGGGTCAAGCTTTTCCAGGTGTCGGCTTCGGCCACGGGAAAACCTTCCGGCCCCAGCCACAGATAGCGGTAGTACAAGGTTCTGTTGCGGGTGTCGGTATTGCTCAGCTGCGCGTTGACCGTCAGGAAGCCGTTTTCCCGGGCCATGCGCATCGGGCCTATGGCTACGTGTTCAAGCGGTCCCGTGGCCATGACTTTGCTGGCAGCGCTGCCCGGCTCCGGCGGCGGTGGCGGTGTGGCGCAACCGGCCAACAGGGCCAGAGCGACAACGGCGATGCATTTCAATCCCATGAAAATCTCCATTCAGGGTAGGGCAGGGCCGACTGCAGCTTGCGATGCGGGAGTGGCGTCGAGCTGCATGGCGATATCGGCGGCGTAAATCCGGTTACTCACCGCCCGAAGGCTGAAGGCTTGATGTGTCTGATCGATCTTGAACTTGAGCGGCGAAAATTCCGGCGCGTTGGGCAGCGTCAGTTGATGTACGCCTTTCTTGAGCCGCAGACGCGCCACTAATGTCTTGTCGGGCAAGGTACGCCAGCCACGTGTGTCGGCATCCTCTCGTTGCGTTTGTTCCAGGATCGCCGCCTCCAGTTTCTCGGGTCTGTGCTTTCTCAGGTAGGCCAGGTATTCGGCATTGGACCGAGCGCGATGGAGGGTGCGCTGGATGATGCCCGGCATGTCATCGCGCAAAGTGCGGCGCGACATGTCGCCGAAGCTGTTGAGCAGGGTCAGTTTCTGTTTTTTGCCGTCCACGGTGATGAAGTCCACAGGGGGCGTGGAGGTGTCGGGGACGATGATCGGAAACGACATATTGGTAATGAAGGTTTCGCCGTCGACGTCCACCGCAATCGGCACGCGAACCGAGCTGCGCGCTGGCGCAAGGCCGGTTTGCACGATCAGCAGGACATCACTCTCGCCAGCCTTCAGCGGTGATTTGTCCAGATTACGCAATGCTTGCTCGAGCAGCGGCGTGTTGGGGCGCAGTTCAACTGCCTGGCGATAACCCGGCGCGGCGAGGTCTTTTTCGCCCAGCGTTTCGTAGACGAAACCGGCCAGGTAATGGCTGAACGCACTTTGGTAGCTGTTTTTCAGCGCGACCACTTCGGGGGCATCAAGGGTCGCTACCGGGTAGCCCTGAAGGTCTTTGTACTTCAGGGAGATCCCTTTTTCTTCAGCCTGGTTTTCCAGTTTCAGGTATTGCAGGTCGCGCTTTTGGGCAATGGTTGCCTCGCGCTCGTGGGTTTTCTTGATCATGACGCGGGCGGCTGCGACGTCGGGGCTGGACAGGCAAGTCAGGGCCATTTGCGTGGTCAGGGCGACCTTCTCGAAATCGTAGCCGTCGTATAAGCGGACTTTGTCGTTAAGGGCGTAACTATTGAACTCGGTGAATTTTTTGAAGGTGTCGAACCTTGGCGAGTTTTCCCACCCCTCGATCAACCGGTCGGCGTAGTCCCACGTTTCAAAACTGCCGCTCATATCGCCGTTGAGCCGCAGCAATTCGCCTTTCTCAAAGTGATAGAGCAGATCCCCTGGCGCAATGGGATTGTTTCGCTCAAGTACGGCCAGTGCCCCGTCGAGATGCCCCGCGTTGAAGTAATCGAGTGTCTCCCCCAGTTCCTCGTTGTAGTTGCGCATGGTGGGGCAGCCGCTCAGTAGCAGGCACGCACTGAGTACAAACATGAAGCGCAGGCGGGTGGCCATTTGCTGTGTGTCTTCCTTGAAAATAAGCCGGCATGAGGCGGCAAATTATAGACTTGGATGATGGCACTTTGTTCCTGTACTTCAGCGGCCACCTCAGACAAAGCTTGAGTGAATGGCATTGGAAGTGAACAATGTGTTACTTCGTATTTCCAATTGAGATTCGTTCATGATTGCCTCCTCCCGCTTTCTGGCATGGCTAGTGCTGCCTGTTATTGCGTTTTGCAGCTTCAACGCGCTGGCCGAAACGGCGGAAGGCGCGCCAAAGGCGCTGCATTTGCTCGACTACATTGGCGCCGATTACCCGGTAACGGTCCAGGCCGGTAAGGTCATTGATGAGTCGGAATACCGCGAACAATTGGAGTTTCTCGGGGTTCTGCAAGACCTGATCAGCGGATTGCCGGCCAGGCCCGAACGCGCGGAGCTGGAGCAGGGCGTCAGCGACTTGCGCAGCGCAATCGCTGCGCGCAAAGACGGCGCCGACGTCGCCCGCCAGGCTCGGCAGCTTGGGGCGAAGCTTGCGGTGGCTTATGAAGTCAGTCAGGCCCCAGTGATTACCCCCGACCCGAGCCGTGGTGCTCCGCTGTATGCACAGCAATGCTCGGTGTGCCACGGCGACGCGGGCGCCGGTGACGGCCCGGCAGGCGTCGGCATGACGCCGCCGCCAGCCAATCTGCGCGATGCTGCGCGACTGGACCGACTGAGCCTCTACGCGATCTACAACACCTTGGGAATGGGCGTCGAAGGCACCGACATGCCGGCCTTCGCCGATCAGCTGGACGATCGTCAGCGTTGGGACCTGGCGACCTACATCGCCAGCTTCAGCGCCGCCCCGGCTACTGCAAAGTCCGAAAAAACCTACAACATCGCCGACCTGGCTCGTCAGACTCCCGCAGAAGTGCAGGTTGCCGAGGGGCCGCAAGCAGCGGCGACGTTCCGTGCGCAGCGAGCGCAACCGCCTCAGGTCAAGCGTGGCCCGGCGCAGTTGCTCGACTACACGGCCGCAACGCTGGACAAGAGCATCGCGGCCTACCGTGCCGGTGATCACGATCAGGCTTATGACCTGTCGGTGGCGGCTTATCTGGAGGGTTTCGAACTGGTCGAAAGTTCTCTGGATAACGTCGATGCCAACGTGCGCAAAGACACTGAGAAATCGCTGATGGCTTACCGTCAGTCGTTGCAGGACGGTCTGCCGGTGGCCCAGGTCCAGCAACGTCTGGACGCGGCCAAGGCCAAGTTGAAGGCGTCCGCCGGCCTGCTGGGCAGCGATGGTTTGAGCTGGTCGCTGAGCTACATCTCCGGCCTGTTGATTCTGTTGCGCGAAGGCCTGGAAGCGATTTTGGTGCTGGCGGCGATCCTCGCGTTCCTGCGCAACACTGGCCAGCAATCAGCGGTCCGCAGCGTCAACGTCGGTTGGGGCTTGGCGCTGCTGGCCGGTCTGGGGACCTGGGCGCTGGCAGCGTATGTGATCGATGTCAGCGGTTCGCAACGGGAATTGCTGGAAGGTGCGACGGCATTGTTCGCTGCCGTCATGGTGCTATGGCTCGGCGTGTGGATGCATGACCGTCGTCACGCGGCGGCCTGGCAGGATTACGTCAAGAGCAGCCTGGTGGGAGGCGGCGGGCGTTTCGGGTTTGCGACGCTGGCGTTCTTCTCGGTGTATCGCGAACTGTTTGAAGTGATTCTGTTCTACGAGACCCTGTGGCTGCAGGCAGGTCCCGCGGGCCATAACGCGGTACTGGCGGGTGGTGCGACGGCGTTGGTTATGTTGGTGGGGCTGGCCTGGGTGATCCTGCGCGGCTCGGCGAAACTGCCGCTGTCGTTGTTCTTCAGTATCAACGCCGGTCTGTTGTGTGCGTTGTCGGTGGTGTTTGCCGGGCATGGCGTGAAGGCGTTGCAGGAAGCCGGGGTTTTCGGCACCCGGCCGGTGCCGTTCTTTGACTTCGACTGGCTGGGGATCCACGCTGATGCGTATTCGCTGAGTGCGCAGGCGGTGGCGATCATCGCGATCATCGTGCTGTATGGCCGTAGCCGGCTGGCCGAGAAGCGGCGGGTGCCGGTTTCTTAAAAGCATTCGCTTCGCTCATATTCGCGAGCAGGCTCGCTCCCACAGGATTTGCGTATAACCTGTGGGAGCGAGCCTGCTCGCGAAGCTTTTTGACCCGAGGAAAACACGATGCGTGTGTGGATCGATGCCGACGCCTGCCCCCGGGCGGCCAAGGATCTGGTGGTGAAGTTCGCCCTCAAGCGCCAGTTCGAAGTGGTGCTGGTGGCCGGACAGCCGCAGATCAAACCGGGGTTGGCCCTGGTGAAGCTGATCGTGGTGCCGAGTGGTCCGGATGCCGCCGACGACTACCTGGTGGAATACGCGGTCCCCGGCGAATTGGTGATCTGCAGCGATGTGCCGCTGGCCGACCGTCTGGTGAAAAAGGGTGTTGCGGCGCTGGATCCACGGGGCAAAGAGTTCGATGCGCAGAACATGGGCGATCGGTTGGCGGTGCGTAACCTGTTTACCGATCTACGTGAACAGGGGCAGATGAGCGGCGGGCCAGCGCCATTTGGTGAGCGTGAGAAGCAGGCGTTTGCCAATGCGCTGGACCGGATCCTTACGCGGCTTTCCCGCAAATCTTGAGCCAGACATAGAACCCCTTGTGGGAGCGAGCCTGCTCGCGAAAGCGGCCTGACAGTCAACATAGGCGTTGAAGGTAACGGCCTCTTCGCGAGCAGGCTCGCTCCCACATTTGTCCGTGTTTACACGTCATTCTCGTGGGTCAGTTCCAGAACGCGGTCGACCAGTTTGTTGATGCCTGACGCTGCCTCGCTGATCGATTGCGCAAGCATGTAAGCCGGGGTGCACACCAGTTTGCGAGCCTTGTCTTCGACGATGTCGCTCACCGCGCAATCTTTGTGTGTAGCGCCCATCTTGTTCATGGTGGCGGCAGTATCGGCGTCGTTGCCGATGGTGCAAGTCACGCCCGGTCCATAGATCTTCGCCGCGAGCGCCGGCGAGATGCAGATCAGCCCGACCGGTTTGCCGGCCTCGGCAAAGGCCTCAGCCAGCGCCAGGACTTCCGGTTGCACGGTGCAGCCGGCGCCTTCGACGGCGAAGTTCGACAGGTTCTTGGCCGCCCCGAAACCGCCCGGAACGATCAGCGCATCGAAGTCTTCAACGTCCGCTTCGCGAATATCCTTGATATTGCCCCGGGCGATCCGCGCCGATTCCACCAGTACGTTGCGCGACTCGGGCATTTCTTCGCCGGACAGGTGATTGATCACATGCAGCTGCGCGATGTTCGGTGCGAAACACTGCACTTGAGCCCCCCGCTGGTCCAGACGTAGCAAGGTGATCACGCTTTCGTGGATCTCGGCGCCGTCGTATACGCCACAGCCGGATAGGATCACTGCAATTTTTTTGCTCATGGGCTTTTCTCCAGATTCATGGCGTTAAATGTCCACTAATTTGTCACTCGTTGCCATAGGGTTAATTCGCGACTACACCTAGGATCTGTCCTCAAGATTCCGATCAGGGCGCGTCATGGACTTCATTCTGTATGCGGTGCCGTTTTTCTTTGTGCTGATTGCCGTCGAACTGCTGGCTGACCGTTGGCGCGCAGTGAGCAATTATCGCGTGGCGGACGCGATCAACAGCATGAGCACCGGCGTGCTGTCGACCACCACCGGCCTGTTGACCAAAGGCGTCGGTCTGGTGGCGTATGCGTTTGCCCTTGAGCACCTGGCGCTCTTCAAGCTCTCGGCGGACAGCGTTTGGGTCTGGGTATTCGCCTTTGTCCTCTACGACTTTTGCTACTACTGGCTGCATCGCATGGGCCACGAACGCAACATTCTCTGGGCGGCGCATTCAGTGCATCACCAGAGCGAGGACTACAACCTGTCCACGGCGCTGCGCCAGACCAGTACCGGCTTCCTGTTGAGCTGGATTTTCTATCTGCCGATGGCCGTGCTCGGCGTGCCGCTGCTGGTGTTCATCAGCGTCGCCTCGCTGAACTTGCTGTACCAGTTCTGGGTGCATACCAAACACATTCCCAAGCTCGGCTGGTTCGAGTGGTTCTTTGTCACGCCGTCCAATCATCGGGCTCACCATGCACAGAACGCTCTCTACATGGATCGCAACTACGGCGGGGTGTTCATTATTTGGGACCGTCTATTTGGCTCGTTTCAGGAAGAGGACGATAACGAACCGGTGATTTTCGGTGTCACCACGCCGCTCGCGAGCTGGAATCCGTTGTGGGCGAACGTGCAGTTCTACGCGCAGCTGTGGGATGACGCGCGGCGTGCGCAAAGCAAATGGGACAAGCTGCGCATCTGGTTCATGCGCACCGGTTGGCGGCCGGCGGATGTGGCGGCCAGGTACCCGATGAATAAGCCAGACCTGAGTCAGTTCCGTAAATTCGAGGTGCCGCTGGACGGGCGTCAGCAGCTTTACGTCGTGTTGCAGTTCTGCGTCTACATCGCGCTGGGCAGCTACTTGATGAACCTGGAGCAGAGTTTGCCAACCGCCGCGCTGGTGCTCGGCTGGAGTGCCGTGGCGCTGGGTTTGTTTACGTTGGGCGTGGCCCTGGAGAATCGCCCGTGGGCGCTGAAGCTGGAGCTGCTGCGCCTGGCGTCAAATGTGCCGCTGGTGTGGCTGGCGCCGGTCGTTGGGCTTTGGCCGGCCAGCGCGGCAGGCTGGGTCGGCCTGCTGAGTTACAGCCTGCTCAGTGGTATTGGTCTCTACTGTTGCAGAAACCGTTTCACTCGACTGGCGTCGTAGGTTTGTTGGTTTTGGCTTGTTCAGCTTTCAAGGCCTGCTCGTCGGCGTAGATCTTCTTCGCCAGACGGGCGTTCTTGAAGCGTCGGCGCAGCCACAAGCAAAAGCCCAGTATCAGCAGGGCGCCGAGCACCCACAGCTCGTACTTCTTGACGCTGCCGAGCATGCCTTCGAGAACCGCACCGAAGTGATAGGCGGCGGCAGCCAGCGCCGCGGCCCAGATCGCGGCACCAATCCCGTTGAGCAGCAGATAACGTCCTGGCGGATAGCCCGACAGGCCGATCGCCACCGGCATGACCGTGCGCAGGCCATAGACAAAGCGGAAGCTCAGTACCCAGATGTCCGGGTGCCTGCGGATGTGTTCCAGCGCCCGGTCACCCATCAATTGCCAGCGCGGTTTGCGCGCCAGCAACTTGCGGCCATGCTTGCGCCCCAGGAAATACCACAGCTGATCACCGGCATAACTGCCGAGGAACGCCACGATCATGACCACTTTGAGGTCCATGTATCCGCGGAACGCGAGGAAGCCCGCGAGCACCAGAATGGTTTCGCCTTCGAAAAACGTGCCGAGAAAGAGGGCGAAGTAGCCGAATTCCTGAAGAAATTGTTGGAGCATTGTCTGGATGCTGGCGAAATGAACGCGCAGCCTAACCCTTCGTGATCATTCATGAAAGTGTCCAAATGTGTCTCGACGTGAACATTTCCTACAAGGACAATGGAATGCGGCTACGTGTCACAGGGCTAAGCACAACTGTCATGTGTTCGTCATAATGGCCGCTTATAACTGTCACGCTCGCCCGCCAACGCGGGCTCAGGAGTCTGCCGTGAGCTTTACCCCCGCCAACCGTTTGTTTCCAGCAACCCGCCTGCGTCGCAATCGCCGTGATGATTTTTCGCGTCGACTGGTCCGTGAAAACGTTCTGACCGTCGACGATCTGATCCTGCCGGTGTTTGTGCTGGACGGTGAAAACCGTCGCGAAGCGGTGGCGTCGATGCCGGGCGTCGAGCGCCTGACCATCGATCTGTTGCTTGAAGAAGCGGCCAAGTGGGTCGAGCTGGGGATTCCGGCCTTGGCGTTGTTCCCGGTGACGCCGCCGGAGCTCAAGTCTCTGGACGCCGCCGAAGCCTGGAACCCCAACGGCATTGCTCAGCGCGCCACCCGCGCATTGCGGGCGCAGTTCCCAGAGCTGGGCGTGATCACCGACGTCGCCCTGGACCCGTTCACCACCCACGGCCAGGACGGCATCCTCGACGAAGAAGGCTACGTGCAGAACGACATCACCGTCGACGCACTGGTCAAGCAGGCGCTGTCCCACGCCGAAGCCGGCGCTCAGGTGGTGGCCCCGTCGGACATGATGGACGGGCGCATCCAGGCGATCCGCGAAGCGCTTGAGCTGGCCGATCACGTCAATGTGCGGATCATGGCCTACTCGGCGAAGTACGCCAGCGCCTATTACGGCCCGTTCCGCGATGCGGTCGGTTCGGCGCTGAACCTGGGCAAGGCCAACAAGGCCTCCTATCAAATGGACCCGGCCAACAGCAACGAAGCGCTGCATGAAGTGGCGGCAGACTTGTCAGAAGGCGCAGACATGGTCATGGTCAAGCCAGGCATGCCGTATCTGGATATCCTCTACCGGGTCAAAGAAGAATTTAAAGTGCCGACCTTTGTTTATCAGGTCAGCGGTGAATACGCCATGCACATGGCGGCAATCCAGAATGGCTGGTTGAGCGAAGGGGTTATCCTCGAATCCCTGACCGCTTTTAAACGTGCAGGCGCTGATGGCATCCTGACTTACTTTGCCGTCCGTGCCGCTCAATTGTTACGAGAGCAAAAATAGCCCTCCCAGGAACATTCGATGAATACCGAAGTACTCACTGAAGTTGCCGTAAAAGACGCTCAACCTGTGGTGGAGCAAATCGCCGAAACCCCGCCGGAACTGGAGCCTGCTCCTCCCGCAGCGGTGACCGAGCCCGCAGTAGCGGCGCCGGCGATTGCCATTCCCGGTCTGGATGACAGCAGCCTGTACATCCATCGCGAGCTCTCGCAACTGCAGTTCAACATCCGCGTGCTGGAACAGGCGCTGGATGAGTCCTACCCGTTGCTGGAGCGGCTGAAGTTTCTGCTGATCTTTTCCAGCAACCTGGACGAGTTCTTCGAGATTCGTGTGGCCGGCCTGAAAAAGCAGATCACCTTCGCCCGTGAACAAGCCGGCGCCGATGGCCTGCAACCGCACCAGGCCCTGGCCCGCATCAGCGAGCTGGTACACGGTCACGTCGACCGCCAGTACGCGATCCTCAACGACATTCTGTTGCCGGAGCTGGAAAAGCATCAGGTCCGCTTCATCCGTCGGCGTCACTGGACCACCAAGATCAAAACCTGGGTGCGCCGCTATTTCCGCGACGAAATCGCGCCGATCATTACCCCGATTGGCCTCGACCCGACGCACCCGTTCCCGTTGCTGGTGAACAAGAGCCTGAACTTCATCGTCGAGCTCGAAGGTATCGACGCCTTCGGCCGCGATTCCGGTCTGGCGATCATCCCGGCGCCACGTCTGCTGCCGCGCGTCATCAAGTTGCCGGAAGAAGTGGGCGGCTCGGGCGACAACTACGTGTTCCTGTCGTCGATGATCCATGCTCACGCCGATGACCTGTTCCAGGGCATGAAGGTCAAGGGCTGCTACCAGTTCCGCCTGACTCGAAACGCCGACCTCTCCGTCGACACCGAAGATGTCGAAGACCTGGCCCGCGCCCTGCGCGGCGAGTTGTTCTCCCGTCGCTACGGTGACGCGGTGCGCCTCGAAGTCGCCGACACGTGCCCGAAACACCTGTCCGATTACTTGCTCAAGCAGTTCAACCTGCACGAGACCGAGCTGTATCAGGTCAACGGTCCGGTCAACCTGACCCGCCTGTTCAGCATCACCGGCCTGGACAGCCAGCGAGAACTGCAATACATGCCGTTCACTCCTCAGATCCCGAAATTGCTGCAAAACAGCGAGAACATCTTCAGCGTGATCAGCAAGCAGGACATTCTGTTGCTGCACCCGTTCGAGTCGTTCACCCCGGTGGTCGACCTGCTGCGCCAGGCAGCCAAGGATCCGCATGTATTGGCGGTCCGTCAGACCCTGTATCGCTCCGGCGCCAACTCGGAAATCGTCGATGCGCTGGTCGATGCGGCGCGTAACGGCAAGGAAGTCACTGCGGTGATCGAATTGCGTGCGCGCTTCGACGAAGAGTCCAACCTGCAACTGGCCAGCCGTCTGCAAGCGGCCGGTGCGGTGGTGATCTACGGCGTGGTCGGCTTCAAGACCCACGCCAAGATGATGCTGATCTTGCGTCGTGAGGCTGGCGAGATTGTCCGTTACGCCCACTTGGGTACCGGCAACTACCACGCGGCCAACGCCCGTCTGTACACCGACTACAGCTTGCTGACCTCGGATGACGCCTTGTGTGAAGACGTTGGCAAACTGTTCAGTCAGCTGATCGGCATGGGTAAAACCCTGCGCATGAAGAAGCTGCTGCACGCGCCGTTCACGTTGAAGAAGGGCATGCTCGACATGATTGCCCGGGAAACCCAGTTCGCCCTCGACGGCAAACCGGCGCACATCATCGCCAAGTTCAACTCGCTGACCGATCCGAAGATCATCCGCGCGCTGTACAAGGCCAGTCAGTCCGGGGTGCGTATCGATCTGGTGGTGCGTGGCATGTGCTGCCTGCGTCCGGGCATCGCCGGGGTTTCGCACAACATCCACGTGCGCTCGATCATCGGGCGTTTCCTGGAGCACACCCGGGTGTTCTACTTCCTCAATGGCGGCGAAGAGCAGATGTTCCTGTCCAGCGCCGACTGGATGGAGCGTAACCTCGACAAGCGCGTCGAGACTTGCTTCCCGGTCGAGGGCAAGAAGCTGATCATGCGGGTCAAGAAAGAGCTGGAGCTGTATCTCACCGATAACACTCACAGCTGGAGCCTGCAGGCGGACGGCCGTTACATCCGCAACACGCCGACCGGCAACCAGAACCCGCGCAGCGCGCAGGCAACGCTGCTGGAGCGATTGGGCAGCCCGATTCTGGCGGTCCGATAACAAGTAAAACTTGTGGGAGCGAGCCTGCTCGCGAAGGGGTCATTACATTCGACATCAATGTTGACTGTTCAGCCGCCTTCGCGAGCAGGCTCGCTCCCACATGGGGATTGCATCGTCTGCCGAATCGCGGACACAAAAAAGGCCTTCCGAAGAAGGCCTTTTTCAATTTCAGCGAACGTTAAGCACAAAGCCCACCCGGGTCAGCCATTCCGCTTCCAGGCCGAAGTCGGCCTGGGTCAGCTGGTTTTCGTCCAGCCAGTTTTCCGGGAACAACACATCCAGGCTGTCGCCATTGGCCTGTAGGACGACCTGGGGCATTTCCTGGGTGCCGCGGATGTGATGGAACAGAATCGCAAAGCGCAGCAGCACGCACAGGCGAATCAGCTTGATGCCGTCATCGCCGAAGTCGGCAAACTTGTCCTTCGGAATATTGCGGCGGTGGCCACGCACCAATAGCGCAAGCATCAGTTGGTCTTCGCGGGAGAACCCGGCCAGGTCCGAGTGCTCGATCAAATAAGCGCCGTGCTTGTGATAGTGATAGTGAGCGATGTCCAGGCCCACTTCATGGACCTTGGCCGCCCAGCCGAGCAATTCACGCCAGACCCCGTCATCCAGCTCCCAATCCTCAGCCACTTGATCGAAGGCATGCAACGCCTTGCGTTCAACGCGCGCCGCTTGTTCCAGATCGACGTGATAACGCTCCATCAACGAGCTGAGGGTGCGCTCACGGACGTCTTCGTGATGATGACGGCCCAACAGGTCATAGAGCACGCCTTCACGCAGGGCGCCTTCACAGTGGTCCATGCGTTGCAGCTCGAGCGCGTCGAAGATCGCTTCGAGAATCGCCAGGCCCGCCGGGAAGATCGCCCGGCGGTCGGGCTTGATGCCTTCGAAATCGATCTTGTCGACATCGCCCAGTTTGAACAGCTTGCGCTTGAGCCAGGCCAGGCCTTCGGCGTTGACCTCGCCGGTGCCGTGTCCGCCGGCCTTCAGCGCCAGGCCAATGGCGCGGATGGTGCCCGAGGAGCCGATGGCTTCATCCCAGGTCAGGCGATGCAAGGCGTGTTCGATGCTCATAATCTCCAGCCGCGCCGCTGTGTACGCCTGGGCGTAGCGGGCCGGGGTGATCTTGCCGTCCTTGAAATAGCGCTGGGTGTAGCTGACGCAGCCCATTTGCAGGCTTTCGCGCAGCAGTGGTTCAAAGCGCTGGCCGATGATGAATTCGGTACTGCCGCCGCCGATGTCGGCCACCAGGCGTTTGCCCGGGGTGTCAGCGAGGGTGTGGGAAACGCCGAGGTAAATCAGGCGTGCTTCTTCGCGACCGGAGATGACTTCCACCGGGTGGCCGAGAATTTCTTCAGCGCGGCGGATAAATTCGCCACGGTTGCGGGCTTCACGCAGGGCGTTGGTGCCGACGATCCGCACGGCGCCGGGCGGCATACCGTTGATCAGTTGGGCAAAACGCTTCAGGCAATCGAGCCCGCGTTGCATGGATTCTTCACTGAGCTGGCGCTCATCGTCGATGCCGGCGGCCAGCTGAACCTTCTCCCCGAGACGCTCGAGAATACGGATTTCGCCGTTCTGGGCCTTGGCCACGACCATGTGAAAGCTGTTGGAGCCCAGGTCGATTGCGGCGATCAGGGACAGATTCTTGGCTTGGGATTGCGGCATGGTCAGGGGGTCTCGGTCGATAACCTCGACATCGTGCCACGATCAAACGCTGCCGCCAACGCGTACGGTTCAAAGCTTTGATCCTGCGCAGTTATGCAGTGACCGCTGCGCGGTCAATCGCGAGCAGGCTCGCTCCCACAGGGTTCGGTGTTGCCGCCAATGCCGTGGACAACGCAGAACCAATGTGGGAGCGAGCCTGCTCGCGAAGACGGCCTGATAGGCACTAAAGATCCTTCAGCCCACCGCGGCTTCAACCGTACCAATGAAATTCGCCAGCTCCGCCGTTTGCGGATTGGCAAACAACACCTTCGGATCCCCCACCTCATGCACCTTGCCCTGATGCATGAACACCAACTTATCCCCAACCTCCCGGGCAAAACGCATCTCATGGGTGACCATAATCAACGTCATCCCTTCCTTGGCCAGTTGCCGGACCACGCTCAGCACTTCATTGACCAATTCCGGGTCCAGCGCCGAGGTAATCTCATCGCACAGCAAGACCTTCGGCGACATCGCCAGCGCCCGGGCAATCGCCACCCGCTGTTGCTGCCCGCCAGACAAGCGATCCGGAAAGGCATCGAATTTTTCCCCCAGCCCGACCCGTTCCAACATCTCCCGCGCCAGTTCGGCCGCTTTGGCTTTTGGCGCTTTCTGCACCACTTGCGGCGCGAGCATCACGTTTTCGCCGACCGTCAGGTGCGGGAACAGGTTGAACTGCTGGAACACCATCCCGACTTTCTGCCGCAAGCTGCGCAGATCGGCACGGGCAGCGTCGAGGTATTCGCCATCGACTTCGATCACGCCGTCGTTGATCGATTCCAGGCCATTGAGGGTGCGCAGCAAGGTGGATTTTCCCGAGCCGCTGCGACCGATGATCGCCACCACCTGGCCTTCCTCGACGCTCAGGTCGATGCCTTTGAGCACATGGTGGTCACCGTAATATTTATGCAGGGCGGAAATTCTAAGCAGAGGCATGCAGTCTCCTTTCCAGGTAGCGCGCACTGAGGGACAAGGGGTAGCAGAGCAGGAAGTAACCGAGGGCCACGAGGCCGTAGACCATGAAGGGTTCGAAGGTCGCGTTGGCGAGCATGCCGCCGGTCTTGGTCAGTTCGGTGAAGCCGATGATCGAGGTGACGGCGGTGCCTTTGACCACCTGCACCGAGAAGCCCACGGTTGGTGCCACGGCGATCCGCAACGCTTGCGGCAGGATCACGTAGCGAAGTTGCTCCAGCGGGTTCAATGCCAGGCTCGACGAGGCTTCCCACTGGCCGTTGGGGATCGATTCGACGCAACCACGCCAGATCTCTGCCAGGTAGGCGCTGGTGAACAGCGTCAGGGCAATCGCCGCGGCCATCCACGGCGAAATCTCCACCCCGGCCAACGCCACGCCGAAGAACACTAGAAACAGCTGCATCAACAGCGGCGTGCCTTGGAACAGTTCGATGTAGGTGCGGGCGAAGCTGCGCGGCAGGGATTTTTTCGAGATGCGCATGACCATGATCAGCAAGCCGATCAGTCCGCCACCGATAAATGCCACCAGCGACAGCGCCAGGGTCCATTGCAGGCCTGTGAGCAGGTTGCGTACGACGTCCCAGAAGGTGAAATCGCTCATTGGCTGCTCCTCGCAATGAAGCGGCGGCCAATCCAGTTCAGCAACTGGCGGATCAGCAGCGCCATGCACAGGTAGAGCAGCGTGGTCAGGGCGTAGGTCTCAAAGGCGCGGAAGTTGCGCGACTGAATAAAGTTGGCGGCGAAGCTCAGCTCTTCGGTGGCGATCTGCGAGCAGACCGCCGAGCCGAGCATGACGATGATGATCTGGCTGCTCAATGCCGGCCAAACCTTGCCCAGCGCCGGCAGCAGCACCACGTGGCGAAAGGCTTCGAAGCGCGTCATTGCCAGCGCCGCAGCGGCTTCAAGCTGTCCTCGAGGGATTGCTTGAATGCCGGCACGAATGATTTCGGTCGAATAGGCGCCGAGGTTGATCACCATCGCCAGCACCGCCGCCTGCCATTCCGAAATCTGCACGCCCAGTGACGGCAGGCCGAAGAAGATGAAAAACAACTGCACCAGAAACGGCGTGTTGCGGATCAACTCGACATAGACCCCAAAAATGCCGGCGAACGGGCGGATGTTCCACGCCCGCACCAACGCCCCGACGATGCCCAGACTCACCCCGAGCACCGCGCCGATGGCCGTCAGTTCAAGGGTGAACAGGGCACCGCGCAGCAGCAGGTCGGTGTTTTGCACCACCGGTATGAAATCGAACTGATAAGCCATGTCCAGTCTCCGCAACGACGATCAGAGATCGGCCGGTAGCGGCTCTTTGAGCCAGGTCCGGGAGTTCTTCTCCAGCGCGCCGTCAGTCTTGGCGGTGGCGAGGATCTGGTTGACCTTGTCCAGCAGCGCCGGCTCGTTTTTGTTTACGCCGACGTAGACCGGCGAATCCTTGAGCTTCACTTTCAGCGCCGGAATGCGTTTCGGGTTGCGCTCGCTGATGGTCACCATCACCACGTTGCCGCTGGCGATCAGATCGACTTGCCCGGCGAGGTAGGCGGCGATGGTCGAGTTGTTGTCTTCGAAGCGCTTGATGGTCACACCTTCGGGCGCGACTTTGGTCAGCTCGATGTCTTCGATGGCGCCACGGGTGACGCTGATGGTTTTGCCCTTGAGGTCGTCCAGGCTTTTGATGTCGGCTTCCGGCGGGCCGAATACGGCGAGGTAGAACGGCGCGTAGGCACGGGAGAAGTCGATGACCTTCTCGCGCTCGGGGTTCTTGCCGAGGCTGGAAATCACCAGATCAACCTTGCCGGTGGTCAGGAACGGAATACGGTTGGTGCTGTTGACCGGCGTCAGCTCGAGTTTGACCTTGAGTTGGTCGGCCAGCAGTTTTGCAGTATCGATGTCCAGGCCGCGCGGTTTCATGTCCGGGCCGACCGAGCCGAAGGGCGGGAAGTCCTGAGGTACGGCAACCTTGAGGACGCCGCGCTTGACCACATCCTCCAGACCGTCGGCGTGGGCGGGCGCCTGACTGAGCATCAGGCTGGCAAACAGGGTTGCGAGGAGGGCGCGGTAACGCAAGGTCATGGCAAATCTCCGAATCGGCGAGAAGTGATTTCTGCGGATCGACAGAGCATGGGCCGTGCCAATATCGGGTTTTGGGGGCGCAAGGCCACGGTTTTGCTGGAGTCTCTCGGTCTTACTGGTCTGAACAGTCGTGCGTGGTTTTGCACCCCGATAGCGCATCGCCGGAATCCGTCGAACCCCCATGGGGCACGACTTGCCGGGCGTCGCGAATAGCTTTACAACTAACCGCTCATTGGCCTGGTTCGTCTGAAAAACCATGAACTCGATCTCCCGCGCCGTACCCGAAGTGGCGCTGCAAGCCATCCGTAAACTGATCACCGAACAAGGTTTCGGGCCGGGCGATGCCTTGCCCTCGCAACGGGATTTGGCGGTGCAATTGGGCGTCAGTCGTGCGTCGCTGCGTGAAGCGTTGTCGTCATTGAGTGCGTTGGGGGTGATCAGCATCCAGCCGGGCAAAGGCGTGTTCGTGCAGTCACCGGTTGATTTGCCGCGAGGTGATGCGGCGGTGAGTTGGCCATTTGCGGCGCAAGCCTCGCCGCTGGACATCTTCCAGTTGCGCTATGCCCTGGAAGGTTTTGCCGCCGGTTTGGCGGCGGTGACCCTGAGTACTCACGAGCTCGATGCACTGGAAGATAACGTCGCCGCGATGCGCATCGAATTGAAGGCCAGCGACTTCGAGGCCGCGGCGCGCCTGGATTTCGAGTTTCACCGGCGCATCCTGCTGGCGAGCGGCAATCAGGCGATGCTGAGCATCCTGACGGCCAGCGCCGACATCTTTCTGGAGAGCCAGAAACTACCGTTTATCCGGGCAGAGCGGGCCATGGAAACCTGGCAGGAACACCGCAAAATCCTCCGCGCGCTGGCCCGGCGGGCGTCCGGTGCTGCGCAGAAGGCCATGCACGAACATGTGCGTAACGCGGCACTGCGAACAGGAATTGCCTTCGTCGCTCCCGCCACCTCGTGACTTGGGCTATACCCAAACTCATGCGGCACCATAGCGAGACTCAATCATCTGCACCTTCCTGAACGAGGGAAGGGCAGCTATGATGGGCCACGTTTTTTTGCTTACAACCTGGAGACTTCCATGAGCAGCGATCTTATTAAACACGTCACCGACGCTAGCTTCGACGTCGACGTCCTCAAGGCCGAAGGCGCTGTACTGGTCGACTACTGGGCTGAATGGTGCGGCCCTTGCAAAATGATCGCTCCTGTTCTGGACGAAATTGCTGAAACCTACAAAGGCAAGCTGACCGTTGCCAAACTGAACATCGACGAAAATCAGGAAACCCCGGCCAAGCACGGCGTGCGTGGTATCCCGACTCTGATGCTGTTCAAGAACGGCAACGTTGAAGCAACCAAGGTTGGCGCGCTGTCGAAGTCGCAACTGGCTGCCTTCCTCGACGCCAACATCTAAGCGTCGTTCAAGCGTCATCAAAAAGGCCCCGCACATTGCGGGGCCTTTTCGTTATTCAGGGCTAGACGCTCCGAAACTCAGGTGGTACATTCGGCCCCGCACTGGTTTCTCCACTGCCCCCTGCTAGCCGTCGCCGACGCACTCCTTTTCGAATAAGTACGCGATCCTGTCGCCTTCTCTGCGGCGCGGCCTCATTAAGCCAAAAGCTTAATTTCCCCCCCTCCATAAATGATTACGTCATTCCTATATGAATCTGACTGAACTCAAGCAAAAGCCGATTACCGAACTGCTCGAATTGGCCGAACAGATGGGCATAGAAAATATGGCCCGTTCGCGCAAGCAGGACGTGATTTTCTCCCTGCTCAAAAAGCACGCTAAAAGCGGCGAGGAAATCTCCGGTGATGGCGTGCTGGAGATTCTCCAGGACGGCTTCGGCTTCCTTCGCTCCGCTGACGCTTCCTATCTCGCCGGCCCAGACGATATTTACGTCTCGCCGAGCCAGATCCGTCGCTTCAACTTGCGCACCGGTGACACCATCGTTGGCAAGATCCGCCCTCCCAAGGAAGGCGAGCGTTATTTCGCGCTGCTCAAGGTCGACACGATCAACTACGATCGTCCCGAGAACGCGAAAAACAAGATTCTCTTCGAGAACCTGACCCCGCTGTTCCCGACCGTGCGCATGAAGATGGAAGCCGGCAACGGTTCCACCGAAGACTTGACCGGTCGTGTCATCGACCTGTGCGCCCCGATCGGCAAAGGTCAGCGCGGTCTGATCGTTGCACCGCCGAAAGCCGGTAAAACCATCATGCTGCAGAACATCGCGGCAAACATCGCACGTAACAATCCTGAAGTTCATCTGATCGTATTGCTGATCGACGAACGTCCGGAAGAAGTGACCGAAATGCAGCGCACCGTGCGCGGCGAAGTGGTTGCCTCGACGTTCGACGAGCCGCCAACCCGCCACGTGCAGGTTGCCGAGATGGTGATCGAGAAGGCCAAGCGCCTGGTCGAACACAAGAAGGACGTGGTGATCCTGCTCGACTCCATCACTCGTCTGGCTCGCGCCTACAACACCGTGATCCCGAGCTCCGGCAAAGTACTCACCGGTGGTGTCGATGCCCACGCCCTGGAGAAACCGAAACGTTTCTTCGGCGCCGCGCGGAACATCGAAGAAGGCGGTTCGCTGACCATCATCGCCACCGCGCTGGTTGAAACCGGCTCGAAGATGGACGAAGTGATCTACGAAGAATTCAAAGGCACGGGCAACATGGAACTGCCGCTGGATCGTCGTATCGCCGAAAAACGCGTCTTCCCGGCCATCAACATCAACCGTTCCGGCACCCGCCGCGAAGAGTTGCTGACTGCCGACGACGAGTTGCAACGCATGTGGATCCTTCGCAAGCTGTTGCACCCGATGGACGAAATCGCTGCCATCGAGTTCCTGGTCGACAAGTTGAAAACGACCAAGACCAACGATGAGTTCTTCCTGTCGATGAAACGCAAGTAAGTCGAACAGGCCAAAAAGCCGGGGAAACCCGGCTTTTTGCTATCTGATTTTTGATGAACCGGCAGTTCGTGGTTCTGAATAGAGGGGTTCGGCGCTAAACTGCCACCCCCGAACGGCACGGCCAACACGAGGCTCACGCATGCAGTATCGCGACTTGCGCGACTTTATCAGCGGCCTGGAAAAGCGCGGCGAACTCAAGCGCATCCAGGTTCCGGTGTCCCCAGTGCTCGAAATGACCGAGGTCTGCGACCGCACCTTGCGTGCCAAAGGTCCGGCCCTGCTTTTCGAAAAGCCCACGGGTTATGACATCCCTGTGCTCGGCAACCTGTTCGGCACCCCTGAGCGCGTGGCGCTGGGCATGGGTGCAGAAGCGGTCAGCGAATTGCGCGAGATCGGCAAACTGCTGGCGTTCCTCAAGGAACCCGAGCCACCGAAAGGCCTGAAAGATGCCTGGTCCAAGCTGCCGATCTTCCGCAAGATCATCGCCATGGCGCCGAAAGTCGTCAAAGACGCGGTGTGCCAGGAAGTGGTCATCGAAGGCGACGACGTCGATCTCGCGATGCTGCCGGTGCAGACCTGCTGGCCCGGTGACGTTGGCCCGCTGATCACCTGGGGTCTGACCGTCACCAAAGGTCCGAACAAGGATCGCCAGAACCTCGGCATCTATCGTCAGCAAGTGATTGGCCGCAACAAGGTCATCATGCGTTGGCTGAGCCACCGTGGCGGCGCGCTGGATTATCGCGAGTGGTGCGAGAAGCATCCGGGCCAGCCGTTCCCGGTGTCCGTGGCGTTGGGCGCTGACCCGGCGACCATTCTCGGTGCCGTGACGCCGGTGCCGGACAGCCTCTCCGAATATGCCTTCGCCGGTCTGCTGCGCGGCAACCGCACCGAACTGGTGAAGTGCCGAGGCAACGACCTGCAAGTGCCGGCCACCGCCGAGATCATCCTCGAAGGCGTGATCCATCCGGGCGAAATGGCTGATGAAGGCCCGTACGGCGACCACACCGGCTACTACAACGAAGTCGACAGCTTCCCGGTGTTCACCGTCGAGCGTATCACCCACCGCATCAAACCGATTTACCACAGCACCTACACCGGCCGCCCACCTGATGAGCCGGCGATTCTCGGCGTGGCGCTGAACGAAGTGTTCGTGCCGATCCTGCAAAAGCAGTTCCCCGAGATCACCGACTTCTACCTGCCGCCCGAAGGCTGCTCGTACCGCATGGCCATCGTGACCATGAAGAAGTCGTATCCCGGCCATGCCAAGCGGGTAATGCTGGGTGTCTGGTCGTTTTTGCGACAGTTCATGTACACCAAGTTCGTTATCGTCTGTGATGACGACATCAACGCACGCGACTGGAACGACGTGATCTGGGCCATCACCACGCGCATGGACCCCAAGCGCGATACGGTGATGATCGACAACACGCCGATCGATTACCTGGACTTCGCCTCGCCGGTTTCCGGCCTGGGTTCGAAGATGGGGCTCGATGCCACGCATAAATGGCCGGGCGAAACCACTCGCGAGTGGGGCCGGGTGATCGTCAAGGACGAAGCCGTTACCCAGCGGATCGATGCCATCTGGAATCAGTTAGGAATAGATTGATGCGTGTAACCTTGCAGCCCTCCGGAGCAGTGCTACAGATTCTGCCCGGCGAGCGGATTCTCGATGGCGCGCGGCGTTTGGGCTACGAATGCCCGCAAAGCTGTCGAAACGGCAATTGCCACGTGTGCGCCGCACTGCTGGTGGAAGGGCGGGTCGAACAGGAAGGCGGTGTGCGCGACCATGGCGAGTTCTACACTTGCATTGCAGAGCCGCTGGAAGACTGCATCGTGCTGTGGGATGGCGTGCTCGCGCTGGGAGAATTACCGGTGCGCAGCTTGTCGTGTCAGGTCATTGAATGCAGGGACGTCGGCGGCGATACCTGGCGTGTGCGTCTGCGAGCGCCGGCCGGCAAGCCGCCGCGTTATCACGCCGGTCAGTACTTGATGATCGAGCGCGAGAATGGTGAGAAATCCGCGTTCTCCCTGGCCTCGGCACCGCATGGCGGGCGTGATCTGGAAATTCATGTACTGGCGCGCGAAAGTAGTGCGCTGAGCCTGATCGACCAGTTGCAACGCAACGCCATGGTTCGGATCGAAATGCCGTTCGGCGATACACATTTGGCGGAATTGCCCGATGGGCCATTGGTACTAATCGCTGCGGGCACCGGCATGGGCCAGATTCATAGCCTGATCGAACATTGCCGTGCCACGGGCTTCAAACATCCAGTGCATCTGTATTGGGGCGTGCGTCGTCCCGAGGACTTTTATGAGGTCGAACATTGGGATCAATGGCTCAAGCTGCCCAATCTGTTCCTGCATAAAATCGTCAGCGATTCATGTGGCTGGCAGGGACGTTGCGGCATGTTGCACGAAGCGGTGTGTGAGGACTTTCCGGATCTGAAATCCTTGCATGTCTACGCCAGCGGCTCTCCGGCCATGGTCTACGGCACACTGGATGCTTTGGTCGAAGCCGGGATGGACGCCCATCAAATGCGCGCCGATGTATTTGCTTACGCCCCGCGATCCTAGGTGGGCGAGCCGTTCTAGAAGCGCACCCCAGTCGTCACCATGACGGCATTGAAGCCGAGCAACACCAGCTCGGCTGCAACCGGTCCGTAGTGTGCACCGATTGAAGGAATGATCACCGGCGCGACGCCGAAGTGATTCAGGGGGATCTTGTCCTTGGACTTGCCGCTGTAACCTTGTAGCAAACCACCACTCAGTTTGATGTACACGGGATAGTCGGCGCTCTCGTAGCGTTTGCCCGCATACGCATAATATGAACGCTGGCTGAACGAGTTACGAAAAGTTGCACCGCCAAACAACCAGCCGGACGCTTGCTCACGCTCAAGGCCGATGAGGTCCTGATTGTTATTGTGATCGGAGTCGTCGGAGTAGTGTTTGGTGTAGACGCTGGCCTGCAAATACCAGGAGCCCGTGTCTTTCCCTGCGGTATCTTCTGCCAGCGAAAGCCGCGCCATGAGCACCAGAAGTAGTCCGTAAATCCATGGTTTTTTCATTGTTCAGGGCCTGTAAGGCAGTTTGGCTTGCGCCTGGGGTGGTCGTTATACGCAATACATACCGCAACGGGCAGATGGAAAAGCTGAAGGATGTGTAGGAAGTTTCTCCTAAGTGGTCTTTATCCTAGACGCGCGAATGCTTATGTATATTTCATTCTGGTATTTAAGAGTTTTTCTAAATGGTATTAGGGTATATGGGCAGGCCTTCAGCTTCGGCATTTGATTGCTTATGGCGGCTCCGGAAGGTTGACTGTCTCTTAGCACTTTTCGTTTTAGTATTACTGCTATATGTTCTATGACGTGAATGTTGCTTATATTTTGTAATGATTGCAGGGCCGAAATTTCATCGCCATGAGTGCCATTGAATCTGCTTTTTTGAATCTGGCTTACCCTCCGCGGCTCGATCTGGGGCCGCAGCTCACGCACGAACAATTGCTCAGCTCGATGCAGTCGACGATGGCGCGCCACAAGGGCGGGCCGGTGTGGCTGTTCGCTTACGGCTCGCTGATCTGGCGTCCCGAATGCGCAGCGGTGGAGCGAGTGCGTGGTCGTGTGCATGGCTACCATCGCGGTTTGTATTTATGGTCCCACGAACATCGCGGCACACCCGAAGTGCCTGGGCTGGTATTCGGCCTGGATCGCGGTGGTTCTTGCAGCGGCTTCGCCTATCGTTTGCCTGAAGAACAACTTGAAGCCTCTCTTTACGCACTTTGGCAGCGCGAAATGCCATTCCCGTCTTATCGCCCACACTGGCTCAACTGCCGTCTTGAAGACGGAAGTCAGGTTCAGGCGTTGGGGTTTGTATTGGAGCGGCATCTGCCCAGCTATGCGGGCAACTTGCCGGATCACGTGCTGAGCCACGTGTTCGAAAACGCTTGCGGGCGTTACGGCACTACTCGCGATTATGTCGAGCAGACCGCCCACGCCCTGCGTAGCCACGCCATGCCAGACCGGAATCTGGAGGCGCGGCTCAAGCGCTGCAAATCAAAGGCCGATCAGGCGATTGCTTCGCGGCTCTGACTGGCGACTTGTTTGTGCCGCAGCGTCGGGGCCAGGAAGGCCATCGCCAGTAAGCATGCGCCGATCAGCAGCACGAAACCGCCGTCCCAGCCGAAGTGGTCCACGGTGTAGCCCATCGCTGCACTGGCCGCGACCGAACCACCCAGATAACCGAACAGACCCGTGAAGCCCGCTGCCGTACCGGCGGCTTTCTTCGGTGCCAATTCCAGCGCTTGCAGGCCGATCAGCATCACCGGGCCGTAAATCAGGAAGCCGATCGAGACGAGCGCGATCATGTCGACTGTCGGGTTGCCGGCCGGGTTGAGCCAGTACACCAGGGTCGCCACGGTCACCAACGCCATGAATACCATGCCGGTCAGGCCACGGTTGCCACGGAAGATCTTATCCGACATCCAGCCGCACAGCAGCGTGCCCGGGATCCCGGCCCATTCGTAGAAGAAGTACGCCCACGAGGTTTTATCCACGTTGAAACCTTTGGCTTCTTTCAAATAGGTCGGTGCCCAGTCCAGTACGCCATAGCGCAGCAGGTAGACGAAGACGTTGGCCATGGCGATGTACCAGAGCATTTTGTTGCGCAGCACGTACTTGACGAAGATTTCCTTGGCGCTGAATTCGTCTTCGTGGCTGGCGTCGTAACCTTCGGGATAGTCGTTCTTGTACTTCTCGATCGGCGGCAGGCCGACCGATTGCGGAGTGTCGCGCATGGTCATGAAGGCAAACACCGCCACCGCCAGAGCGACCACTGCCGGTACGTAGAACGCAGCGTGCCAGTCATTGAACAAGCCCATGCCGAGCAAGAACAGCGGACCGATCAAACCGCCGCCGACGTTGTGCGCCACGTTCCACACGGACACCACGCCGCCGCGTTCCTTCTGCGACCACCAGTGCACCATGGTCCGGCCGCTCGGTGGCCAGCCCATGCCCTGAGCCCAGCCGTTGATGAAGAGCAGGATGAACATCATGGTGACGCTGGACGTAGCCCAGGGCGCGAAACCGAAAATGAACATCACCCCGGCCGAAACCAGCAGGCCGAAGGGCAGGAAGTAACGCGGGTTGGAGCGGTCGGACACCAGTCCCATGAGGAACTTCGACAGGCCGTAGGCAATCGCGATCGCCGACATCGCCAAACCCAGCTGACCACGGGTGTAACCCTCGTCGATCAGGTACGGCATGGCCAGGGAGAAGTTCTTGCGCAGCAGGTAATACCCCGCATAGCCAAAGAAAATCCCGGCGAAGATCTGCCAGCGAAGGCGTCGGTAGGTGCTGTCTATTTTTTCTTCAGGCAATGGAGCCTGATGTGCGGCAGGACGAAAGAAAGCAAACATTCAAAAGCTCCAGATTTCTTGTTTTGACTGCGGATGCGAATGTTACAGTTTCGTTACCGAAAATAGCACCGGTTCGCATTGGTCAAATAGCGGAAATGTTGGAGATTGCATGTTCTTTTATGAACATGTCGCTCAGGTATAACTGTAGGGCGTTGTAGGAAGCGTTACTTGCGGGTCTTCATGCCGCATTTCGCTCCAGGGTAGGACGAGGCTTTGGGAAATGTCCTTCGATTGGATGGGAAGTAAGCGGCCTGACAACTTGATTTTGAAGTCCAGACCGCTTTATTCGGCTCAGCGAACCTGAACCACCACTTTCCCAACCGCTTTGCGCTGGCCAAGATCATTGATCGCCTGCGCCGCATTGCTCAGTGGATACACCTGCGACACCAGCGGCTTCAACTTGCCCTCGGCAAACCAGCCAAACAATTGCTGGAAGTTCGCCGCGTTGTCTTGAGGCTGGCGCTGGGCAAACGAGCCCCAGAACACGCCGACCACCGCTGCGCCTTTGAGCAGCGCGAGGTTCACGGGGAGTTCGGGGATGCGTCCGCTGGCGAAGCCGACCACCAGCAGGCGGCCGTTCCACGCAATGGCGCGGATGGCCTGGTCGAACAGGTCGCCGCCCACCGGATCGTAGATCACGTCGGCGCCCTGGCCATCGGTCAGGCGCTTGATTTCGTCCTTGAGACTGGTTTCGCTGTAATTGATCAGCTCATCGGCGCCGGCAGCTTTGGCCACCGCGAGTTTTTCAGCGCTGCTGGCGGCGGCGATCACGCGGGCGCCCATGGCTTTGCCGATTTCCACGGCGGCCAGACCGACACCGCCGGAAGCACCGAGTACCAGCAAGGTTTCACCCGGTTGCAGGTTGCCCCGTTGCTTGAGCGCGTGCATCGAAGTGCCGTAAGTCATGCTGAACGCGGCGGCGGTGTTGAAGTCCATCGATGGCGGGATGGGCAGCACGTTGTAGCCCGGCACCGCGACCTGTTCGGCGAAACTGCCCCAGCCGGTCAGCGCCATGACCCGGTCGCCGACCTTGAGGTGGCTGACCTTTTCGCCTACTTCGCTGACCACGCCAGCCGCTTCGCCACCCGGGGAAAACGGGAAGGGTGGCTTGAACTGATATTTGCCCTCGATGATCAGCGTGTCCGGGAAATTCACCCCGGCGGCGTGCACGTCCAGCAGGATTTCATTCTTCTTCGCGACAGGACTGGCGACGTCTTCCAGCACCAGCGATTCGGCAGGGCCGAAGGCTTTGCACAGCACGGCTTTCATCAGGGCTATTCCTTTGGGAGTGATGGCCGATAAGTGTAGGTGTGTGAGTCGATGGGTCAACGAGCATGCCCGGCCCTGATAGTCAGCCATAAGCTTGTGCTTGAGCGGCGGGTCGTTATGCTAGGCCGCAAACCGGATAAGGAGCGAATTGTGAAAGCGTGGATCATGTTGTTGCTGGCCCTGTCTCTGCCTGTGGCAGCGATGGCCGAAGAAGCCAAAGAAGGTGCAGCTCCGAAGGTCAATTACATCACCCTGAGCCCGCCATTCGTGGGCAACTATGGGCTGGACGGGACGCCGAAGCTCAAGGTCTACAAGGCCGATGTGGCATTGCGAGTGACCGGTGATGAGGCGACCAAACTGGTGAAAGCCAATGAGCCGTTGATTCGTAATCAACTGGTGGCGTTGTTTGCCCAGCAGACCACTGAAGCGATGAACAACGTCGAGGCCAAGGAAAAGCTGCGTCAGGAAGCCCTGAAGCAGACCCAGCAAATCATGAGCGACGAAACCGGCAACCCGGTGGTTGAGGATCTGTTGTTCAACAACCTCATTATCCAATAAGTCCTTCACTGTCCGGGCGGGCCTGGGAGCGAGCCTGCTCGCGAAAGCATTCTTGCAGTCGCTGCATGGCTTAAGCCCGTAATGCAATCACCGCCGCCCATTGCTCGGCCGTCACCGGCATAACCGACAGTCGCGAACCTTTCTGCACCAGCGGCATCTCGGCCAGCGCTGTTTGTTGTTTCAGGTAATCGAGTTTCAGGACTTTCGTGAACGTTTCGACGTGGGCCACATCGATCGCGCTCCAGGCGTTTTTCTCTGCCGTGGCTTTCGGATCGAAGTAATGACTCTCCGGCTCCAGCGCCGTCGGGTCCGGATACGCGGCTTCGACAATCTTTCCGATCCCGGCGATCCCCGGTTCGGGGCAGCTGGAGTGGTAGAAGAAAAACTCGTCGCCCACGGCCATGGCCCGCAGAAAATTACGCGCCTGGTAGTTGCGAACCCCGTCCCAGCGCGCTTTGCCAAGCGTCTCCAGGCCCTTGATCGAGAGCTCGTCGGGCTCGGATTTCATCAGCCAATAAGCCATGGTTTTTGCTCCTTGCGAAGTGGGTGGGCAAGTTGTCAGGGAATTTTATGACAAACCGACGGTCGGTTGACGCCAGCGTTTGCGTGTCGGTTCACGTTGTCGCAAAATGCCGGCCTTCTAAGCTTGACGCTGCTGCACGGCCTACACCTACAACGGAAACCGCTGCTGTCATCGTGTTGATGTGCCTTTGGGGGGCAATCGATGAAACGCAAACCGGATTTACTATGGATTTTGGTTATTTTGTTCGGCCTCGGCGTCGTGACCACCGGCTATGCCCAAAGCCTGTGGAGCAACAAGACAGACGCTCCGATCGAAATCGCGCAGCAACAACAGCCGTCGGCCTTCAGACGCTGAAACTGTCTTCGGACGCCGCTGATTCCAGTGGCGTCTAGCCGGCGAAATACCGCGCCTTGTCTGTCACCGTTCCCTGTAACGGCACATCCCAGCTCGCTTGAGCCAATCGCTCGACCTTCTGACATTCATGGGCCAGGCCCAATAGCGTCGGCTTGCGCCAGTTTTTACGGCGTGCCAGGTACGCCAGGCTTCGATCATAGAAACCACCGCCCATGCCCAGGCGTCCGCCGACATCGTCAAACCCCACCAATGGCAACAACACCAGATCAAGCGCCCAGACTTTGCGTTGCCGGGCGAGGTTGTGCCGGGGTTCGAGAATACGAAAGCGGTTGGGTTTCAGTTTTTCGCCGGGGCGAATTCGCTGGAACACCATTTTGGTTCGCGGCCAGGCGCTGAGCACCGGCAGATAAGTCGCCTTGCCCCGACGTTGAGCGGCACGCAGCAAAACACGCGGATCGATTTCACCGTCGGTGGGCAGATACAGGGAGATGTGTTTTGCGCGGCGAAACAGCGGCTGCTGGGCCAATTGCTTGTACAGCCCGCGAGCGGCCTGGCGTTGCTGACTGGGAGTCAGTGCGCGGCGGGCCTTGCGCAGCATGCGTCGAAGTTGCGGGCGGGGCAGCAGCGCAGGTTCGGTCATGGATTCGGCTTCGGCAGTACGAGTACGTAAAGCGTACCCGTAAAAAAGCCGATGCCGGTATTTAAACCGGCATCGGACTGGAATCAGGCTCCCCGGATGAACCGCTGCTGACTTAGCCCTTGAACCCGAAAGTTCAAGGTGGAAGATGCAGTAGGCTTTAAGGCTTTCCGTCTAGCGGACATGCACACCAGCCCAACGTGCAACTTCCAGGGTAGTGCGAATCGGCTCAGGGACGTGGTCAACTGGCAAGCACCCCAGGGAGTGATGCGAGTATACCCCAAGCGGTTTCGCGTTTCAGCCCTTGGTGACGTCCGGATCGGTTGCGAGCACCAGATCGACGCGATCCAGCAGGTCGCGAACCTGCTCGCGGGTCGAGCCGCTGGCCTGTACATCCGGGCGTTCTTCCTTGTGCAGGAGATCGTGGGTGATGTTCAGGGCGGCCATCACGGCGATGCGATCGGCGCCGATGACTTTGCCGCTGCTGCGGATTTCGCGCATCTTGCCGTCCAGGTAACGGGCGGCGCTCACCAGATTGCTGCGCTCTTCCTGCGGGCAGATGATCGAATACTCTTTATCGAGGATCTGCACGGTAACGCTATTGCTTGAACTCATGAGTCTTGCTCCAGGGCCTTGAGGCGCGAAATCATTGATTCGACCTTACGCCGGGCGATTTCGTTCTTTTCAATGAGGTGAGCGCGTTCCTCGCGCCAGGTCTTTTCCTGAGCTAATAGGAGTCCGTTTTGACTCTTTAGTTGCTCGACGCGGGTAATTAGCAGTTCGAGTCTGGCCATCAGCGCTTGCAGGTCGGTGTCTTCCATTGTGTCCACTGAAATTGTGCTTGATGAGTGGTAGCTGGCGGACAGCCTTTAATAGTCTTGGCGAGTCTGTCGATGTAGGATACAAGGCCTTCATTCTAGACATAGCGCCGTCTGGCGCCTAGCTGCCCATGCCCATTCAGAATTCCCCGTACCAAGCCTTCGCCAAACTGCTGACTTCCAGCGGTCATAATGTCTCGCCTGCCGAACTGCATGGCCTGTTGCTCGGCCGCAGCTGCGCCGGTGCCGGTTTCGATGCCGAAGGCTGGCTGGTCGATGCCGCCGAGCTGCTCGAAAGCGAGCCGCAGGATAATGTCCGCAACGCCTTGATCGGCTTGCAGGAGATGGTCAAGGGCGAGCTCACCGGCGACGACGTGACCGTCGTTCTGCTGCTGCCGACCGATGACGAACCACTGGCCGACCGCGCCGCCGCACTGGGCCAATGGTGCCAGGGTTTCCTCAGCGGTTTTGGCCTGAACTGCCGTGACAGCAGCATGCTGAGCACCGAGGCCACCGAAGTACTTCAGGACCTGGCAGCTATTTCACAGGTGCAAGACGCCCTGGAAGAGTCCGACGACGGCGAAAGCGATTACATGGAAGTGATGGAGTACCTGCGCGTCGCGCCGCTGCTGCTGTTCACCGAAAACAAAAAGCCGGACGCGCCGGCTGCCGCCAAACCGTCGTTGCATTAATCGCGCGCCAGGGAAAGCCATCTGCCCATGATTCATATCCCGAAATCGGAATACAGCCGTCGCCGCAAGGCCCTGATGGCGCAGATGGAACCCAACAGCATCGCCATCCTGCCCGCCGCCGCCGTTGCGATCCGCAACCGCGACGTCGAGCACGTCTACCGTCAGGACAGCGACTTCCAGTACCTCAGCGGTTTTCCAGAGCCTCAGGCGGTCATCGTTTTGATGCCTGGACGTTTACATGGCGAATACATACTGTTCTGCCGTGAACGCAATGCCGAGCGAGAGTTGTGGGACGGCCTGCGCGCCGGGCAGGAAGGCGCGATTCGCGACTTTGGCGCCGACGACGCCTTCCCCATCACCGACATCGACGACATCCTGCCGGGCCTGATCGAAGGTCGTGACCGGGTGTATTCGGCCATGGGCAGCAACCCGGAATTCGACCGGCACCTGATGGACTGGATCAACGTGATCCGCTCTAAAGCGCACCTCGGCGCCCAGCCGCCGAACGAATTCGTTGCCCTGGATCATCTGCTTCACGACATGCGCCTGTATAAATCGGCGGCAGAAGTGAAAGTGATGCGCGAAGCCGCACGGATTTCCGCACAGGCACACATCCGCGCGATGCAGGCCAGTCGTGTGGGGCTGCATGAGTTCAGCCTCGAAGCCGAGCTCGATTACGAATTCCGCAAAGGCGGGGCGAAAATGCCGGCCTACGGTTCGATCGTCGCCGCTGGGCGCAACAGCTGCATCCTGCATTACCAGCAGAATGACGCGGTGCTCAAGGACGGCGATCTGGTACTGATCGATGCCGGTTGCGAAATCGACTGCTACGCCAGCGACATCACCCGCACCTGGCCGGTCAATGGCAAGTATTCAGCGGAACAGAAGGCAATCTACGAGCTGGTGCTGGCGTCGCAAGAAGCCGCGTTTGCCGAAATCGCCCCGGACAAACACTGGAATCAGGCCCACGAGGCCACGGTCCGGGTGATTACCGCCGGTCTGGTGAAGTTGGGCCTGTTGCAGGGCGACGTCGACGAGTTGATCGCCAGCGAAGCCTATAAAGCGTTCTACATGCACCGCGCCGGCCACTGGCTGGGCATGGATGTGCATGATGTCGGCGAATACAAGGTCGGCGGCGAATGGCGTGTGCTGGAAGTCGGCATGGCGCTGACCGTGGAACCGGGCATCTACATTGCCCCGGGCAACCAGAACGTAGCGAAGAAATGGCGCGGCATTGGCGTGCGCATCGAGGACGACGTAGTGGTCACCAAAACCGGCTGTGAAATCCTGACCAAAGGCGTACCGAAAACGGTCGCCGAGATCGAGGCCTTGATGGCCGCCGCGCGGACACAAGCGGCATGAGTCGAGTCAATCTGGCAATCATCGGTGGTGGTCTGGTCGGCGCCAGCCTGGCGTTGGCACTGCAGGCCGGGGCCAAGGCTCGCGGCTGGAAGATCGTGCTGATCGAACCGTTTGCCCCCGGCGACACCTATCAACCGAGCTACGACGCCCGTTCTTCGGCGTTGTCCTACGGCGCCAAGCAGATTTATCAACGCTTGGGCGTGTGGCAGGAAATCTCCCGCCGCGCCGAGCCGATCAAACAGATTCATGTCTCCGACCGTGGACGCTTCTCCACCGCGCGATTGTCGGCGATGGAAGAGGGCGTTCCGGCGCTGGGTTATGTGGTGGAAAACGCCTGGCTCGGCCAATGCCTCTGGCAAGGTCTGGACAAGGACGTGATCAGCTGGCGTTGCCCGGCGGAAGTCACGCGCATGGAGCCGCTGACCGATGGCTATCGCCTGACCCTCAACGACGAAACCACTCTGGAATGCGATCTTGCGGTGCTGGCGGATGGCGGCCGTTCCGGCCTGCGCGAGCAACTGGGGATCGGCATCAAAAAGCGCCCGTATAACCAGAGCGCGTTGATTGCCAACATCACCCCGAGTGAAGCGCACAACGGCATGGCCTTCGAGCGTTTCACCGATGACGGGCCGATGGCCTTGTTGCCATTGCCGGAAAACCGCTGCGCACTGGTCTGGACTCGATTGGGCATGGACGCGCAACGGCTGGCGGCCCTTGATGAAAAGAGCTTCCTCAGTGAGTTGCAAGGCGTGTTCGGTTATCGCCTCGGCACTTTGAAGCAGGTTGGTGCGCGGCACTTGTACCCGCTGACATTGATCGAGGCTGAAGAGCAGGTGCGTCCGCACCTGGCGATTCTCGGCAATGCTGCCCACAGCCTGCACCCGATTGCCGGGCAAGGTTTCAACCTGTCTTTGCGTGATGCTCAAGCGCTGGCCAATGCGTTGCTGGCCAGCGAAACATCTCCCGGAAACTTTGCGACCTTGCAGGCCTACCGCGAGCGTCAGCGTCTGGATCAGAACCTGACCGTGGGTTTCTCCGATCAGGTCACCCGTTTGTTCGGCAGCACTCAACCATTGGTTTCCCTGGGCCGCAACATCGGTCTGCTCGGGCTGGACCTGTTGCCGCCGGCCAAACGCTGGTTCGCCCGGCAGGCTATGGGTTTGGGAACGCGTCCCGATGCTTAAGTGGCTGACCAACACGTTTGGCAAAGCGCGGTTGATGTGTTGGGTGATGAACTACTACCCACCGTACCTCGGCGCCGGGGTCCGAGTGAGATACATCAGTGATGATTTCCGTGACATCCGGGTGTCCATGGGCTTGGGCTGGTACAACCGAAATTACGTCGGCACCCAGTTTGGTGGCAGCCTGTACTCGATGGTTGATCCGTTCTACATGCTGATGCTGCTGGAAAACCTCGGACCGAAATACATCGTCTGGGACAAAGCCGCCGACATCGATTTCATTGCGCCGGGCAAAGGCCCGGTCTTCGCCAGCTTCAGAATCGACGATACCTTGCTCGACGAAATCCGTCGGCAGACAGCGGATGGCGAAAAGTACCTGCCGCAATTGCAGGTCGATATTCATGACGGCGCCGGCACTTTGGTGGCGCGGGTCGGAAAAACCCTTTACGTGCGGCTCAAGCCGCAAGCGAGACAGGCTTAAAGCATGGAAATGCGCGCAGATCTGCTGATTGTCGGGGCCGGAATGGTCGGCAGCGCCCTGGCGCTGGCGTTGCAGGACAGCGGGCTGGAAGTCCTGCTGCTGGACGGCAGCCCCCTGAGCGTCAAACCCTTCGATGCTCAGGCTTCGTTCGAGCCGCGAGTGAGCGCCTTATCGGCTGCCAGCCAGCGGATTCTTGAACGTCTGGGCGTCTGGGACGGCATCGCCAATCGGCGCAGCAGCCCCTACACCGACATGCAGGTTTGGGACGGCAGCGGCACCGGGCAAATCCATTTTTCGGCAGCCAGTGTGCATGCCGACGTGCTGGGGCATATCGTCGAGAACCGTGTGGTTCAGGACGCCTTGCTCGACCGCTTGCACGACTGCGATCTCGGAATGTTGGCCAACGCGCGCCTGGAACAAATGCGTCGTTCCGGCGATGACTGGCTGCTGACCCTGGCTGATGGCCGCACCTTGCGCGCACCTTTGGTGATCGCAGCGGATGGCGCCAATTCCGCCGTTCGGCGTCTGACCGGCATGGCGACGCGCGAGTGGGACTACATGCACCACGCGATTGTCACCAGCGTGCGCAGCACCAAACCTCATCAACTGACCGCGTGGCAGCGCTTCACCGACAACGGTCCGCTGGCGTTTTTGCCGCTGGAGCGTGACGGTCAGCAGGATTGGTGTTCGATCGTCTGGTCGACCACCCCGAGCGAAGCCGAAGGCCTGATGGCGCTGGATGACGAGGGTTTCTGCAAAGAGCTGGAGCGGGCCTTCGAAGGCCGACTCGGTAAGGTGCTCAGCGCCGATCCGCGTCTGTGCGTACCGCTGCGGCAGCGTCATGCCAAGCGTTATGTGGCTGAAGGTTTGGCGTTGATCGGTGATGCGGCGCACACCATTCACCCATTGGCCGGGCAGGGCGTGAACCTTGGTTTTCTCGATGCCGCCGTGCTGGCCGAAGTGCTGTTGCAAGCGGCCACGCGTGGCGAGCGTCTGGCTGATGTGAAAGTGCTCAGCCGTTACGAACGTCGGCGCATGCCCCACAACCTGGCGTTGATGGCGGCGATGGAGGGCTTCGAGCGCCTGTTCCAGGCTGATCCGTTGCCGATTCGCTGGTTGCGCAATGCCGGGTTAAAGATGGTCGACCAAATGCCCGAAGCCAAGGCGCTGTTCGTGCGTGAGGCGCTGGGGTTGACCGGGGATCTGCCGGCACTTGCCAAGGCCTGAGATTTTCGCTGAGGCGATGGCCCCTTCGCGAGCAGGCTCACTCCCACATTTTGAAATGCATTCCAAGTGTGGGAGCGGGCTTGCTCGCGAAGGCGGCGGTACATCCACCATCAATTTCAGGCTGCGCAACATCTGGTAACGCCTCCGCGAACTGTTCGATTGAGAAGCGAAATGTGAGTCCATATCATTTGGCTTCAATTTTTCAATCGAGAGATCGCTCCCATGTTGGTACCGAAGCGTCTACTGACCGCGCTCGCCCTGACCCTGATGGGTAGCACTGCTGCCCAGGCCGCTGACGAGGTGGTGGTTTACTCCTCGCGTATCGACGAGCTGATCAAACCGGTCTTCGATGCCTACACCGCGAAAACCAGCGTGCAGGTGAAGTTCATCACCGACAAGGAAGCGCCGCTGATGCAGCGGATCAAGGCCGAGGGCGAGAACGCCACCGCGGATCTGCTGCTGACCGTCGATGCCGGCAATCTCTGGCAGGCCGAGCAAATGGGCATCCTGCAACCGTTCACCTCCAAGGTGATCGACGCCAACATCCCGCTGCAATACCGCTCTTCCGCCCATGCCTGGACTGGCCTGAGTCTGCGGGCGCGGACCATCGCTTACTCCACCGATCGGGTGAAACCCGGTGAGTTGACCACCTACGAAGGTCTGGCCGACAAGAACTGGGAAGGCCGCCTGTGCCTGCGCACGTCGAAGAAGGTCTACAACCAGTCCCTGACCGCCACCATGATCGAAGTCCATGGCGCCGACAAAACCGAGAAGATTCTCAAGGGCTGGGTGAATAACCTGTCCACCGACGTGTTCTCGGATGACATCGCGGTGCTGGAGGCCATCAACGCGGGTCAATGCGACGTCGGGATCGTCAACACGTACTACTACGGTCGTCTGCACAAGCAGAAGCCTGACCTGGCGGTGAAGCTGTTCTGGCCGAACCAGGGCGACCGTGGCGTGCACGTGAACCTGTCGGGCATCGGCCTGACCAAACACGCCCCGCACCCGGAAGCGGCCAAGGCCCTGGTGGAATGGATGACCACACCGGAAGCGCAGAAGATCTTTGCTGACGTGAACCAGGAATTCCCGGCCAACCCTGCGGTTCAGCCTTCTGCAGAAGTGGCGAGCTGGGGCAAGTTTGTGGCTGATACCTTGCCTGTGGAAATTGCCGGCAAGCGTCAGGCTGAAGCGATTCGGATGATGGATCGGGCGGGTTGGAACTGAGTCCACCGTTATACTTCGCGCCTTTGCGACCCTGATCGTTCCCACGCTCTGCGTGGGAATGCATCCACCGACGCTCCGCGTCGAAGCGTGACGCAGAGCGTCACAAGATGGGTGCCCACGCAGAGCGTGGGCACAATCAAATATTTTCTAGAGAATCTCCTTGGCCCACCCCGCCCAACGCCGCTGGTATCCCCTGGTCTTCGCCATCGCTGCGCTGGTCCTGCTGCCACTTAGCGTTTTGCTGTTGTCATGGCAAACCATCGATCATCAGATCTGGTCCCACCTCTGGGATACCCAGATGCCGCGCCTGCTGGGCAATACCCTGACCCTGGTGCTCGGCGTCGGTATCGGCGTGACGCTCTTGGGCGTGAGTCTCGCCTGGCTCACCAGCCTCTGCGAATTTCCCGGTCGGCGTTGGCTGGACTGGGCCCTGATGCTGCCATTCGCCATTCCCGCCTACGTGCTGGCATTTGTCTTCGTCGGCCTGTTGGATTTTGCCGGCCCCGTGCAAACCCTGTTGCGCGAATGGTTCGGCTCGGGCTTGAGGTTGCCGCGCGTGCGCTCCACTGGCGGCGTGATTCTGGTCCTGGTGCTGGTCTTCTATCCCTACGTTTACCTGTTGGCGCGAACCGCGTTCCTGGCTCAGGGCAAAGGCTTGATGGAAGCGGCGCGAGTCCTGGGGCAATCTCCATGGCAGGCGTTCTGGCGAGTCGCGTTGCCCATGGCGCGCCCGGCCATCGGTGCTGGCGTGGCGCTGGCGTTGATGGAAACGCTGGCGGATTTCGGTGCGGTGTCGGTGTTCAACTTCGACACGTTCACAACCGCGATCTACAAGACCTGGTACGGGTTCTTCAGCCTCTCCACCGCCGCGCAACTGGCCAGCCTGTTGCTGTTGGTGGTGATGATCGTGCTGTACGGCGAGCGCCGTGCTCGCGGGGCCAACCGGACGAGTAACGAACGACCACGGGTCAAGGCGCTGTATCACCTGCATGGTTTCAAGGCGCTGGCGGCCATGAGTTGGTGCGGTCTGGTGTTCGCCTGCGCTTTCGTCATTCCAGTGCTTCAACTGGTGGCGTGGTTCTGGCAACGCGGGCGCTTCGACCTGGATGAGCGTTACGCGGGGCTGATCGTCCATACGTTGTACCTGGGCGGCATGGCGGCGCTGATCACCGTCAGTGTTGCTTTAGTGCTGGCGTTTGCCCGGCGTCTGGCCCCGACCCGAGCGATCCGCACCGGCATCAGCCTGGCCAACCTCGGCTACGCCTTGCCGGGTTCGGTGCTGGCGGTGTCGATCATGCTGGCCTTCAGTTACCTGGATCGCGAACTGGTGATCCCGTTGTCGGGTTGGCTGGGGGGCGCCGGCAAGCCATTGCTGCTGGGCAGCCTGTCGGCGTTGTTGCTGGCCTACCTGGTGCGTTTCATCGCGGTGGCTTATGGGCCGCTGGAAAGTAGTCTGGCGCGAATACGGCCATCTTTGCCCGAAGCGGCACGTAGCCTGGGCGTCAGTGGGCCACGACTGTTTTTCAAAGTGTATCTGCCGTTATTGCTGCCAGGAACGTTGAGCGCTGCGTTGCTGGTGTTCGTCGATGTGCTCAAGGAAATGCCCGCGACCCTTCTGATGCGCCCGTTTGGCTGGGATACGCTGGCGGTGCGGATCTTCGAAATGACCAGCGAAGGCGAGTGGGCGAGGGCCTCTTTGCCGGCCTTGACTCTGGTTTTGGTCGGCCTGCTACCGGTCATCGGATTGATTCGACGTTCGGCGCATCGAAACGCCTAGGTGCCAGTCCTACACCTTGAGGCTACAATGCGCGGCATTCGGTGCGGTCCGTCCTACGGATCAGGTCGCTGAAATCGGCTGCAAGCCTTCTATTTCAAGGCTTACAGCCGTGCAGCACCGGCCCGCATCTTCGCCACGCCCGGAAGGAGAAACCCATGGGACAGCGCACGCCTCTGTATGACCTTCATCTCGCCCTCGGCGCGAAGATGGTCGATTTTGGCGGTTGGGATATGCCTTTGCATTACGGCTCGCAGGTCGAGGAACACCATCAGGTGCGTCGCGATTGCGGGGTTTTCGATGTATCCCACATGACCGTAATTGATGTCAGTGGCCTTCAGGCCAAGGCCTGGCTCCAGCATTTGCTGGCCAATGACGTCGAACGTCTGCACAGCCCTGGCCGTGCCTTGTACAGCACCATGCTCAACGAGCGCGGCGGCATCGTCGACGACATGATCGTCTACCGTCTCGAGGATGGTTATCGGCTGGTGGTCAACGCCTCCACCCGCAATCAGGACCTCGCCTGGATGCAGGCCCATATCGACGGTTTCGATGTGCAGCTCAATGAGCGCTCCGAGTTGGCGATGCTGGCCATTCAAGGTCCTCAGGCCCGGCACAAAATCTCCGAACTGGTGACCCAGTCCCGCGGCAACCTGATTCAGATGCTCAAACCCTTCGAAGGCCAGCCTGATGGTGACTGGTTCATCGCACGCACGGGTTACACCGGCGAAGATGGCCTGGAAATCGTTCTGCCAGCCAATCAAGCGCCAGGATTCTTTAACGATCTGGTGGGCGCGGGGATCTCGCCGATCGGCCTTGGGGCGCGCGATACTCTGCGGGTCGAAGCCGGTATGAACCTCTACGGTCAGGACATTCATCAAGACGTTTCACCACTGGCCTCCAACATGGCCTGGAGCATTGCCTGGGAACCGGCCACTCGCCAGTTCATCGGTCGCAGCGCTCTGGAAGCCGAGCGGGCGGGTGGCGTGCAGCACAAACTGGTCGGTCTGGTCCTTGAAGAGCGTGGGGTTTTGCGCGCTCATCAAGTGGTCCGCATCGCCAATGTTGGCGAAGGGGAGATCACCAGTGGTAGTTTCTCTCCTACGCTTAGCAAGTCGATAGCACTGGCGCGCGTGCCGATGGCAACAGCCGACCGCGCAGAAGTGGAAATCCGTGGCAAGTGGTACCCGGTCCGAGTGGTCAAACCGACCTTCGTACGCCATGGCAAAACCTTGATCTAACCTTTTTTGGCGGGCAACGACCGCTGACAATTCTCTTGAGGACACAGAACATGAGCGATATTCCTGCCGACCTGCGTTTTGCCGAAAGTCACGAGTGGGCCCGTCTCGAAGCCGATGGCAGCGTCACCGTGGGCATCAGCGATCACGCTCAGGAAGCCTTGGGCGACGTGGTGTTCGTTGAGCTGACCGAAGTCGGAACAGTCTTCGCTGCCGGTGATCAATCCGGTGTGGTGGAGTCGGTTAAAGCCGCTTCGGACATCTACTCCCCGGTTGCCGGTGAAGTGATTGCCATCAACGAAGAACTGAGCGCTAACCCTGAGTTGCTCAACTCCGACCCGTACGGTGCCTGGATCTTCAAGCTCAAGCCAAGCAACGCTGGCGATCTGGACAAGCTGCTGGATGCCGCCGGTTACAAGGCTGCCATCGGCGAATAATCGTCGCCTTGCGAAATCTATGTGGGAGCGAGCCTGCTCGCGAAAGCGGTGTGTCAGCAAACAGTTATGCCAACTGACACTCCCACTTCGCGAGCAGGCTCGCTCCCACAGGGTCTATGGATTTAGTACGGACTTCACCGCTGCCACCGACCGCTCGACATCCGCTTTAGTCATGGCGGTGAACATCGGCAGCGAAACAATCAGGCGACCGACTCGTTCGGCCACCGGGAACATCCCTTCCTTGAACCCGCGCTCGCGATAAAGACTCAGCAGGTGAATCGGCGGGTAGTGATAGCCGATGCCGATACCTAACGCCTGCATCTGTTCCATGAAAGTAGCCCGTGCCGGTTGGCCATCCCTGCGCTCAGGCAGCACCAGCTGAAACAAATGCCAGTTGGTGTTCTCGAAATCCGCCGGGGGCAGTTGAGCCCCATACAACGTTTCGAAATCCTCGCCAAAACAAGCGAAATAGTGCCTGGCCAGCTCTCGACGATGAGCGGTGATCGCCTCGATATGAGCAAACTGCCCCAGACCAATGGTCGCTGCAACATCGGTCATGTTGAACTTACCGCCCAGCACATCGACATCCAGACCATCGAAGCCGCTACGGGTGACGCCCTGCAAACGGTACTTTTGCGCCAGTCGCACTTCCTCGTCATTGTTCAATACCAGGCAACCGCCCTCAGACGAGGTGACGTTCTTGTTCGCCTGGAAACTGAAGGACACGAAATCGCCGGTTGAGCCAATGCGTTGGCCGTTCCAGCTCGAGCCCAAGGCTTGCGCGGCGTCTTCGACAATCCGCAATCCGTGTTTTTTGGCGATCGCATACAACCGGCTCATGTCCACCGGCAAACCGGCGAGGTACACGGGAATGATCGCTTTGGTGCGCGGGGTGATTGCCGCTTCCAGCTGATCCAGGTCGATGTTGCGGGTGGTCGGGTCAATGTCGGCAAACACCGGCGTCGCGCCGACTTCCAGAATGACGTTGGCGGTGGCAACCCAGGAAATCGGCGTGGTGATCACTTCATCGCCCGGCCCGATACCGGCAATGCGTAAGGCGATTTCCATGGTGCAGGTGCCGGAATTGAAGGTGCGCACCGGGCGCCCGCCAAAATACTCAGAGAGTTGCGCTTCAAAGGCCTGGACCTTGGGGCCGCTGGTAATCCAGCCCGAGCGCAATACGTCACCCACAGCGGCAATCGTGGCTTCGTCGATGGTGGGTTTGGAAAACGGCAGAAATGGCAATTGGCTCATGAGCTGTAGAGACCCGATGGCGGACGTTAATGTTGGCGCCGAACATGATGATCCGGATTGGTCGACGGCGCCACGCCATCCGCTCGGGTATCGACTGCTATGCTGGTTTGACCGTGTTGCATCGACGTTGAGCGCCAGTCAAGAGAGAGCCCGTCATGTCCCAGTTGCCGTCCTTGAGCCAGTTACGCGACCCCAATGCCTTCCTTCGCCGCCACCTCGGGCCCGATGCCGCCGAGCAACAGGCGATGCTCGACAGCCTCGGCCTCGGCAGCCGGGTCGAGTTGATCGAGCAGACGGTGCCGCCGGGAATCCGCCTGAACAGGCCGCTCGACCTGCCGCCCGCCCTCGACGAAGAAGCCGCGCTGGCTAAACTGCGCGGTTACGCCGAGCAAAACCAGGTCTGGACCAGCCTGATCGGCATGGGCTACCACGGCACCCTCACGCCGACCGTCATTGTGCGCAACGTGCTGGAAAATCCCGGTTGGTACACCGCGTACACACCGTATCAACCAGAGATCGCCCAAGGGCGGCTCGAGGCGCTGCTGAACTTCCAGCAATTGACCATCGACCTCACGGGCCTGGAACTGGCCAACGCCTCGCTGCTGGACGAAGCCACGGCGGCGGCGGAAGCCATGGCACTGGCCAAGCGTGTCGCCAAGTCCAGAAGCAATCTGTTCTTCGTCGACAAAAACTGTCATCCGCAAACCATTTCCGTGGTGCAGACCCGAGCAGAAGGGTTCGGCTTCGAGCTGATCATCGACACTGTGGATAACTTGAAACAGCACCAGGTGTTCGGTGCGCTCCTGCAATATCCCGACACCCATGGCGAAATCCGCGATCTTCGTCCATTGATCGATCATCTGCATGCGCAGCAAGCCTTGGCGTGTGTCGCAACCGATCTGCTGAGTCTGCTGTTGCTGACGCCGCCGGGGGAGTTGGGCGCCGACGTGGTGTTCGGTTCATCCCAGCGTTTCGGCGTGCCCATGGGTTACGGCGGCCCTCACGCGGCGTTTTTTGCCAGTCGCGATGAATACAAACGGGCGATTCCCGGGCGGATCATCGGTGTGTCGAAGGACGCTCGCGGCAACGTCGCTTTGCGCATGGCCCTGCAAACCCGCGAGCAACATATCCGCCGGGAGAAAGCTAACTCGAACATTTGCACCGCTCAGGTGCTGCTGGCCAACATTGCCAGTTTCTATGCGGTCTACCACGGTCCGGAAGGGCTCAAACGCATTGCCCAACGCGTCCATCGGCTGACCAGCATCCTCGCCGCTGGCCTGGAGCGCCACGGCATCACCCGCCTCAACACACACTTTTTCGACACGCTGACGCTGGAAGTCGGTGGTACTCAGACCGCAATCATCGAAAGCGCCCAGGCTGCACAGATCAACTTGCGCATTCTCGGGCGTGGGCAGTTGGGGCTGAGCCTCGACGAAACCTCTGACGAATCCACCGTCGCGAAGTTGTTTGATGTGTTCCTCGGCTCTGATCATGGGCTTAACGTCGACGAACTGGACGCTGAAGCTCTTGCTTCCGGCATTCCCGCAGGTCTGCTGCGTACCTCGCCTTATCTGCGTCACCCGGTGTTCAGCGCCCATCACAGCGAAACCGAGATGCTGCGCTACCTCAAGCAACTGGAGAACAAGGACCTGGCGCTCAATCAATCGATGATCCCGCTGGGCTCCTGCACCATGAAGCTCAACGCCACCAGCGAGATGATCCCCATCACGTGGCCGCAGTTCGCCAACCTGCACCCGTTTGTGCCAAAAGAACAGGCGGTCGGTTATTCGCTGATGATCGAAGAACTGGAGCGCTGGCTCTGCGCGATTACCGGTTTCGACGCGATCTGCATGCAACCCAACTCCGGCGCCCAAGGCGAGTACGCCGGGTTGCTGGCGATCCGCAAATATCACGAGAGCCGCCATCAGGGCGCCCGGGATATTTGCCTGATCCCGTCCTCGGCCCACGGCACCAACCCGGCTTCGGCGCAGATGGCCGGGATGCGCGTGGTGATCGTCGAATGCGACGAGGCGGGCAACGTTGATCTGGATGACCTCAAAGGCAAAGCAGCCGAGGCGGGCGACAAACTCGCCTGCTTGATGGCGACGTATCCTTCTACCCACGGCGTATACGAGGAAGGCATCAGCGAAATCTGCGAAGTTATCCACAGCCACGGCGGCCAGGTGTACATGGATGGCGCCAACCTCAACGCCCAGGTCGGGCTGGCGCGTCCGGCGGACATAGGCGCCGACGTGTCCCACATGAACTTGCACAAGACCTTCTGCATTCCACATGGTGGCGGCGGGCCGGGCATGGGGCCGATTGGTGTGCGGGCGCATCTGGCGCCGTTCGTGGCCAATCACCCGGTGGTGCCGATTGACGGGCCACTGGCGCAAAACGGCGCAGTCAGTGCGGCGCCCTGGGGCAGTGCGAGCATCCTGCCGATCAGCTGGATGTACATCGCGATGATGGGACCGCAATTGGCGGATGCCAGTGAGGTGGCGATCCTCGCCGCGAATTACCTGGCGCAGCACTTGTCCGGTGCGTTTGCGGTGCTTTACACCGGGCGCAACGAGCGGGTGGCTCACGAATGCATTCTTGACCTGCGGCCACTCAAGGCGCTGACCGGGATCAGCGAGGAGGACGTCGCCAAGCGGCTGATGGACTATGGCTTCCATGCGCCGACCATGTCGTTTCCGGTGCCGGGGACGTTGATGGTTGAACCGACCGAAAGTGAATCGAAGGCAGAGCTGGACCGGTTTATCGGGGCGATGCTGAGTATCCGTGCGGAAATTACCGAGGTGCAGAACGGCAACTGGCCGGCCGATGACAACCCGCTGAAACGTTCACCGCATACCCTGGCGGATATCACCGGGGTTTGGGAGCGGCCCTACAGCATCGAGCAGGCGGTTACGCCGGATGCTCACACCAAGGCGCATAAGTACTGGCCTGTGGTGAACCGTGTCGATAACGTTTACGGCGACCGGAACCTGTTTTGCGCTTGCGTCCCGGTGGACGATTACCGCTGACAGGGTTTTGCAGCGGGCAAAAAAATGCCGCTCATGGAGAGCGGCATTTTTTTGAGTCATGAATCAGAACGACATCCGCGCTTCAACGTAAAGATTCTGCTCTTGTAGCTTGCCCTTTAGTTGTTCGTCCCGCGCATTGATGCGGTTGGCGAAGGTGTTATAGCCGGTTTCAACCTTACCCATGTCGACATAGCGGTAGCCGGTGCCGACGGTAATTTGCCGGGTCAGTTTGAGGTCTGCACCGACGCCCAGGTTGTAGGCGAAATTGTTTTGGGTATTGTTGGCAAATCGACGTGAAGGGTTGGACTGGTAACCTTCGGAATTGATATGGGCCACGCCTGCGCCGGCCATGGCGTACAGCGATAGGCTTTGGGTCAGGGGGAAGTCCTTATAGGCATTGAACATCAGGCGCTTGGATGAGACCTGCATGTTGTTAACGTTGGCGTTGAATGGCGCCCAGTAACTCTTGAACTCCGAGTCCTGCTTGATGGTGTACTCGCTTTCCAGACGCCAGCCACCTATGAACTCATAGCCGAGCGCAACGGAGCCGCCGACATCTTTGTTGCGTTCCGGACTGACGATACGGTTGTTCACCCTGGGACTTGTGAGCAGGGCGTCGGCAAGGTCTTGCTGGACGCTCTGGATTTTTATCGAGCCGTACAGGCCTTCGGCTTGGGAAACGTGACTGTAGGCGGCCAGCAGAAGTAAAGATAAGACTGGTTTTTTCATGTGAGTCGATTCGCTTGTGGGGGTAATCCGAATCGACAAAGTTTGAGTTCGTACGTCTGGCGCTCATATCAGAGCTTTCATCAGTAGGTCGGTGAAAACTCGACTGCATGTCAGCGTTTTGGCGTTAGCCTGCGTAGGAAATAGCTGTGCAATTTCTCTGGTTCAAAAAAAATGCCGCTCAGTGAGAGCGGCATTTTTTATTCAGCAACAACGCTTATTCCGACGCGACGGCATTCTTCGCCAGGATCGCGTTCGCCAGTTCCATGTCCGTGGCCTGCAGGCCAGGGTTGTCGGCGCGGACTTTCTGCATCGCGGCCTCCAGGTATGGGCCGCGAATGCCGCCGTCGCTGGCGACAAAGCTACCGGCATCGTCCTGGGCAGCAACGATCAGTTTGTGATCCTTGAAGGTCAGGTAGGTCGAACCGGTGGTCGCACCGGATGAGATGACGTTACGCCAAAAGCTATCGGCCATCGCCGAACCGACAGGAAGGGACAACAAGGCGATGGTAGCGACAGCAAGTTTGAGACGCATATTGGGTGACTCCACTGGGTTAACTACGGCGTTGGATTGCCAATCCCCCAATCGAGTTCCATGACGGCCGCGCCTACTTTTGTTCGCTCTGCGGCGTTACTCGCAGCACCTCCTCGATCGTCGTCAAACCCGCCGCCACTTTTTGCGCCCCTGACAACCGCAAACTGCGCATGCCTTCCTTGAAGGCCTGACGCCGCACCGCCAGCAAATCGGTGTCGGGGTTGATCAGCGCTTTGACGCCGTCCGTCAGCTGCATGATTTCGTAGACCCCGGCGCGGCCGCGGTATCCGGTTTCGCGGCATTCCAGGCAACCGATGGCGCGATGTGCGTTGTTCGGCAACGGTGCCTGCCAGGGCCGGGTCAAGGTTTGCCAGTCTTCTTCACCCAGGGTCAGCGGCGCCTTGCAATGCGGGCACAAGGTGCGGACCAGGCGCTGGGCCATGACGCCGAGCACCGTGGCTTTGATCAGGTAATGCGGCACGCCCAGCTCCAGCAAGCGGCTGATCGCGCTCGGCGCATCGTTGGTGTGCAGTGTCGACAGCACCAAGTGGCCCGTGAGCGCAGCCTGGATCGCCATTTCAGCGGTTTCCAGATCTCGGATCTCACCGATCATGATGATGTCCGGATCCTGTCGCATCAGTGCGCGCACACCGGCGGCGAAGGTCAGGTCGATATTGTGCTGGACCTGCATCTGGTTGAACGCCGGCTCGACCATTTCGATCGGGTCTTCGATGGTGCAGAGGTTGACCTCCGGCGTCGCCAGTTTTTTCAGGGTGGTGTACAGCGTGGTGGTCTTGCCGGAACCGGTCGGGCCGGTGACAAGGATGATGCCGTTGGGCTGGCTCGTCATGTCCTGCCAGCGGCGCAAGTCATCGGCGGAGAAGCCCAACTGATCGAAATCCTTGAGCAGTACCTCCGGGTCGAAGATCCGCATGACCATTTTTTCGCCGAACGCCGTCGGCAGAGTCGACAGCCGCAGCTCGACTTCGCCACCGTCCGGGGTTTTGGTTTTCACCCGGCCGTCCTGGGGTTTGCGTTTTTCCGCGACGTTCATCCGCCCGAGGCTTTTCAGGCGGCTGACGATGGCCATGGTCACTTGCGGCGGGAATTGATAGACGTTGTGCAGCACGCCGTCGATGCGAAAGCGCACCGTGCCTTGTTCGCGCCGGGGTTCGATGTGGATGTCACTGGCGCGTTGCTGGAAGGCGTACTGGAACAACCAGTCGACGATGTTGACGATATGCGCGTCGTTGGCGTCCGGTTCCTGGTCGCTGGCGCCGAGGTTGAGCAACTGCTCGAAATTGCCCAGGGTGTTCATCTGCTGATCGGCGTTGGTCGCACCGCTGACCGATTTGGCCAGGCGGAAAAACTCCACGCTGAAGCGCTGGATGTCCACCGGGTTGGCCACCACACGCTTGATCGGCAGTTTCAGCACATGGGTCAGGTCGGCTTCCCAGCCGGTGACGTAGGGCTGGGCGCTGGCCACGGTCACCGCGTCGCGATCGATGGACACGGCGAGGATCTTGTGGCGCTGGGCGAACGCGTAGGACATCAGCGGGGTAATGGCCGCCACGTTGATTTTCAGCGGGTCGATGCGCAAGTAAGGCTGGCCGGCCTGCTGCGACAGCCAAAGCGTCAGGCTTTCCAGGTCGAGGTGTTTGCCGGGACGGCTGAGATCGTCCAGGTGTTGGCTGGCGATGAATTCCAGTGGGTGCATCTGGCCATTGGCAGCGTGACGGCGTCGAGCATTGAGCGCGTGCTCGGCCGAGTCCTGGCTGATAAAGCCTTGGGCGACCAGTTCACGCAGCAAATCATTGAGATCCAGCCAGCGGTCCTGAATGGCAAGTTGAACGGACATGCGGGCTCCTCATGAACAACAGTTCGCAAAGGATAGTCGCGGACCCGCAGACCGTTGGGCCACTACCCGACGAAGCCGTGTCGAGTTTTTTCAGCCAGTCGCCTGAGCCGGTTCATTCCATACGCAATCAGCCGCTTGCAGCTCAACCGAACAGACGCTGATCAGGTTACGTAATTTTTCCGCGATCACTTGGGCGCGGTGCCAGCTCAGGCCGTCTATCACTATGTCGATCGACAACAGATCGTCCGTCCGCTGCACGTTGACCTGTTGCGGCGTCAGAAACTGCAAAGCGAACAGGTTGAACGCCCGGCACAGCAAATCCGGTTCGGCCTCGGCCAACAGTTGGTAATGAACACGGCAGTGGGCGTTGCTGACGTTCCAGACATCGGCGCGGGTGTGCGGGGTGTTGACGGCTTCTAGATGCGGCATGGTCGGTCTCCAAAATCACTGGAGAAATTTTTACATTCGGTGCCGGGCATTTCTTATCTATGATGGGGATTATTGGCAATTATTTGAATTGCTTGATTCGTAAAGTGATCAATTGAAGGTTTTTTTATGCATAGCGAGCTGGATGGCTACGACCGCAAGATCCTCGCGTTACTGCAAGAGGACGCTTCACTTTCCAGTGCGCAGATTGCGGAACAGGTGGGGCTGTCGCAGTCGCCGTGCTGGCGGCGGATACAGCGGATGAAGGACGAGGGGATCATTCGCGGGCAAGTGACGCTGCTTGATCGGAAAAAAATTGGGCTTAACACGCAGATCTTCGCCGAAATCAAACTCAACGCTCACGGGCGTTCGAACTTCACCGAATTCACCGAGGCAATTCGCGGTTTTCCCGAAGTGCTGGAATGTTATGTGCTGATGGGGGCGGTGGATTTCTTGCTGCGGATTGTGACGGCGGACATCGAGGCGTATGAGCGCTTCTTTTTCGAGAAGCTGTCGATGGTGCCGGGGATTCAGGAGGTGAACTCGATCGTGGCGTTGTCGGAGATCAAATCCACGACGAGTTTGCCAGTCTGAGTTTTTCGGTGACCGGGCTGGCCTCTTCGCGAGCAGGCTCGCTCCCACAGGGGGATGTGTGTCTGGCACAGATCCAGTGTGGGAGCGAGCCTGCTCGCGAAGGTGGTATTACATGCGCAGAAGCATCTTCCAGGCACGATTCTGATATACCGCGATCGCCTGCTGCTTGCGCGCATCCAGCGATTCATCGGTGATCGGCTCGTTCGCCAATTGAGCAAGCTGTTTCAGCTCACCGTACAGGCGATCCATTTCCGGGATGTCCAGCACGCTGCGGGCGTGGTGTAGCCAGGCCTGGATGCGCTCGATGCGCGGCAGTTGCTCGGCCAGGTCTTCCGGCTGTTGCTGATAACGCTGCAGTTGCAGGGAAGTCGCTTCTTCACCCAGCAAACGCGGCAACCAGCTACCCAATTGCGCAGCGCCCTGGCGATTGCCGCGGACATTGCGATCGGCAGCCCAGGTGCGGGCCAGCAACCAGCGCGAAGTGTTCAGCGAGAATAAGCCCCAGCGTGGGTCTTCCAGTTCTTCGAGGAACTGCTCCGGCGCGGCTTTGCGCACGTCTTCGTCGTCGACACCGGCTTGCACCAGTGGGCGCCAGTCTTCCAGCAAGGCATCCAGCGCGACGCGCAGATCGTGTGTCGACTGACGCGGTGCGGCTTGGCCCAGGCTGCTCAGCAGCGCGCGCAATTCAGCCAGGTTTTCGACCCAGTCCTGCAACAGGCGCCAGTGGCCATTGAAGCGATACTGCTCGGCCAGACGCTGGCTGCTGCTCAGCAAGTGCCAGCTCAGCGCGGCGAAAGCGTCGTCCAGCGGCGTTTCAGCGGTGATCTGCGGCGCCGGCAGGCTCAACGAATAGCTGTTGGCGTCGTACAAGCGATAACCACGCTCGGCCTTGCTGATGTCACACGGCATCAGGGCCAGGGTCGCAGCCAGTTCGGCGGCCAGTTCCAGCAGAGCGGCCGGCTCGCCTTCGCGCAGTTCCAGTTCAAGCTCGCAGATTTCTTCTTTCTGCTTGCCCACGATCACGTGACCCAGGTCCAGTGCGGCTTCGATCACCACTTTGGTCTTGCCACGGCCCCAGGCGATTTCCGCGCGTTCGCGGACGAAATCGGTGGTGAAGATTGGCTTCAGGGTCTTCTTGTCCAGCTCGGCCAACTCTTCTGGCCAGCATTCGCCGTCGAGTTTCTTCACGTCGAGCTTGGCTTTGGGCAGGTTCCAGTCGTATTCGTTACGCTCGGACAAACCGGCGACGCTCTGGCCACGGGTCTTGAGGGTCTGAATCACTTCTTCGCCATCGCGGCGCAGGCGCAGGGCAACCTTGGCGCGGGCCAGGTCGCGCTCAGGCGTGTCGAAGTACTGGTTCATCAACTCACGGCGTTCCCAGCCACTTTTGTTGCGTTTTTTCAGGAGCGGGTGCTCGCGCAGGGCAGCGAGAGTTTCTCGGCTGACGCGGAGTTTGATTTCGGTTTCTTTCTGCATGGCCGGAAAATCCAGGATCGGGAGCGCAGCCGGGGGGAATGTGTGGCTGCCAAGGTCGTGCAGTGTACAGGACTCATCCGAGATAGGGTCTGTTGACGCTTGGTGACGGCCGCGACGGTTTATTCCTGTCGCCAGATGGTTCTATGATGGACTTCAATTCGGGAGTTGGAGTCAGCGATGCCTTTGCCGTCCATGAGAGATCAGTTCGCTGCACTGATCGCTGCGCCGTCCGTCAGCTGCACGCAGGCCAGCCTCGATCAAACCAACCGTCCGGTGATTGATTTGCTGGCGACGTGGCTCGGCGATCTGGGTTTTACCTGCGACATCCAGCAGGTCAGCCCCGGAAAATTCAACCTGCTGGCCAGTTTCGGTTCCGGCCCCGGTGGCTTGGTGCTGGCCGGTCACAGTGACACGGTGCCGTTCGATGGCGCGCTGTGGCAGACCGATCCGCTGAAGCTGACCGAAGTGGATGGTCGCTGGATCGGGCTGGGCAGTTGCGACATGAAGGGCTTTTTCGCGCTGGCCATCGAAGCCGTCATACCGCTGCTCGATCAGCCATTCAAGCAACCGCTGCTGATCCTCGCCACCTGCGATGAAGAAAGCTCGATGTCCGGCGCTCGTGCCTTGGCCGAAGCCGGGCGTCCACTCGGTCGTGCGGCGGTGATCGGCGAGCCGACCGGGCTCAAGCCGATCCGCATGCACAAAGGCATCATGATGGAGCGCATCGACATCCTCGGCCAGAGCGGCCACTCCTCGGATCCACGCCTGGGCCACAGCGCCCTCGAAGCCATGCACGATGCCATCGGTGAGCTGCGCGGTTTGCGCCTGCTGTGGCAGCGTGAATTCCGTAATCCACAGTTCAGCGTGCCGACGCCGACCCTGAATTTCGGCTGCATCCATGGCGGCGATAACCCCAACCGTATTTGCGGCCAGTGTTCGTTGGAGTTTGATCTGCGCCCGTTACCGGGCATGGACCCCAATGCCCTGCGCGCGGAGATTCTGCAGAAGCTCAAGCCCATTGCCGAGTGGCATCAGGTGAAGATTGATTACGCGCCGTTGTTCCCCGCAGTGCCGCCCTTCGAGCAGGCCGAGGACTCTGAATTGGTCCGGGTCGCCGAAAAGCTCACCGGGCATCTCGCCGAAGCAGTGGCGTTCGGCACCGAAGCGCCTTATCTTCAGCGTCTTGGCTGCGAAACCCTGGTACTCGGCCCTGGCGACATCGCCTGTGCGCACCAGCCGGGGGAATACCTCGAAATGTCACGTTTGCAGCCTACCGTGCATCTATTACGTCAACTGATTGAACATTACTGCCTGACACCGGCCAAAACGCCAATGCCCGTCAGTTGAAAGCGATCCATGTGGGAGCGAGCCTGCTCGCGAAGGCGGTGTGCCAGTTGAAATTGATGTATCTGACACACCGCCTTCGCGAGCAGGCTCGCTCCCACAGGTTCTGTGTTTTGACGTATAAATTGCCGGTGTACCAACCCGTATTCATGAGGAGAGCGCGCGTGTCGCCAAGCCTGTTCCGACGATAACCATCAGCCCGCTGTGCGTTTTTCTGTTTCGCCCATTTTTTGGCTGCTATTTATTACAGGCCCAGGTTCATGCCCGAATACGTTAATTGGCTTCGTCACGCTTCGCCTTACATCAACGCCCACCGCGATTGCACCTTCGTCGTCATGCTGCCCGGCGACGGCGTGGAGCACCCGAACTTCGGCAACATCGTCCACGACCTGGTGTTGTTGCACAGCCTGGGCGTGCGACTGGTGCTGGTTCACGGTTCCCGTCCGCAAATTGAAACCCGCCTGGCTGCGCGCGGCCTGACCCCGCATTACCACCACGGCATGCGCATCACCGATGCTGCAACGCTGGAGTGTGTGATCGATGCGGTGGGCCAGCTGCGTATCGCCATCGAAGCGCGGCTGTCGATGGACATGGCCTCATCGCCGATGCAGGGCTCGCGTCTGCGGGTGGCCAGCGGCAACCTGGTAACGGCGCGGCCGATTGGCGTGCTCGAAGGTGTCGACTATCACCACACCGGCGAAGTGCGGCGGGTCGACCGCAAGGGCATCAATCGCCTGCTGGATGAGCGTTCCATCGTGCTGTTGTCGCCACTGGGTTACTCGCCGACCGGTGAGATTTTCAACCTCGCCTGCGAAGACGTCGCCACCCGCGCGGCCATCGATCTGGGGGCGGACAAACTGCTGTTGTTCGGCGCCGATCTGGGTCTGATCGATGAAAACGGTCGCCTGGTTCGTGAGTTGCGTCCGCAACAAGTGCCGGCGCATTTGCAGCGGTTGGGCAGCAACTATCAGGCCGAGCTGCTGGATGCGGCCGCTGAAGCCTGTCGCGGCGGTGTCGCCCGCAGCCATATCGTCAGTTATGTCGAAAACGGCGCATTGCTTACCGAACTGTTCACCCGCGATGGCGGCGGTACGCTGGTGGCCCAGGAGCAATTCGAGGTGGTGCGCGAAGCGGCCATCGAAGACGTCGGCGGTTTGCTGGACTTGATTAGCCCGTTGGAAGAGCAGGGCATCCTGGTGCGGCGTTCCCGCGAGGTGCTTGAGCGTGAGATCGAGCAGTTCAGTGTGGTCGAGCGCGAAGGCATGATCATCGCGTGTGCCGCGCTGTATCAGATTGCTGATTCGGATGCCGGGGAGTTGGCGTGTCTGGCGGTGAACCCGGAGTATCGCCATGGCGGTCGTGGTGATGAGCTGCTGGAGCGCATCGAAACCCGCGCCCGGGCTCAGGGGCTGAAAACCTTGTTCGTACTAACGACCCGGACCGCTCACTGGTTTCGTGAGCGTGGGTTTGTGCCGAGCAGTGTTGAACGTCTGCCATCAGCGCGGGCGTCGCTGTACAACTATCAGCGTAATTCGAAGATCTTCGAAAAAACCCTCTGACCTGATCGTTCCACGCTCTGCGTTTGATCGTTGTGACTCAGAGCGTGGAACCGGCCAGCAACTCCGGCACATCGACGGCATTGGCACCGGTCAGTTTGGCGATTTTTTGCACCGATACCGAGTCAGCTGTCCTTATGCGCGGCATGGTCGGCGAACGAGTCCAGCGTGACCTTGGGGAATTTGGCCCATTTCCGGGCCGCTATTAAAACGACGCTAATCAATTTTTTGGCCTATGGTCTTCTCGTACAGTCCACCTGCCTGGGGGACCTTGCTGGGGTCGATGCCGGTTTGATAACCGACCGTGAGGTTCGCCGCGTGAGCGTTTGAAGAAATTACTAGCGATACACAAACTGTAACAATTAAGCTGGATATTGCGCGTTTGGTCGTCATGGCGCTGCCTTTCGATGGATTGCGAATTGCGTAAAAGCTAATCGATCTAAAAAAAGGCTAATAAATACCATTTAGTAATTAGCTTATGGGCCCAGCGCCCGCCTTCCGCCTCATTCGGGTGGGGCAGAGCTAAATGCCTAAACGGTATGAAAAAGAGTTGGGTGATTCTTTTTGGGTTTATGACGCGTTCATTGCCCGGCAAGGAGCGAATCTATGGGGGATTAGACCATGGTCGTAGACACACATAGTTACGATTGACTTGTGAGTCACGGTCTGGCGCTAATCGCGGATCTTAGGATCCCGGGCATACGACCCGGGACCAGGAACACAAGAATTAGAAACGATAGGAGCGAAACAATGAACAAGTCGACCTTGGCCTTGGCCGTGGCTGTTGGGGTTTTGGCGCAGCAGGCAGGCGCCGCGGGTTTCCTGGAAGACAGCAAGGCTTCCGTCAGTTCCCGCACCATGTATTACGACGCTGATATGCGTGAAGGTGCGAGCACTCCTGGTAACAGACAGCGAGAAACCGCTGAGGGACTCAAGTTCGATTACCTGTCCGGTTTCACCCAAGGTACCGTTGGGTTTGGTATCGACGCCCAGGCGCTCGTTGGTATCCATCTGGATGGCGGCAAGGGTCACCACCCGAGCGGTAACAGCAACTCATTCTTCCCTAGCGATTCCGATGGTTCGGCGGCGGATGAGTGGAGCCGTTTGGATGGCAACGTCAAGGCGCGCTTCTCGAAGACCGAGGCCCACTTAGGTGGCGCTCTGGCACCTAACCTGCCGATCCTGATCGCGAACGACAGCCGTTTGCTGCCGCAGACCTTTGACGGTGGCACCATCACCTCGAAGGAAATTGACAATGTGACCTTCAACTTGGGTCAACTGGAGCACGCGTCGGGTCGCGCCTCGTCCAACAGAACTGGCCTCGCAGTGGCTGGCGGTACTCAGGACAGCAACAAATTCCAATACGCCGGTGCTGACTGGAAGGTCACCAAAGACCTCACGCTGCAGTACTACTATGCGAACCTGGAAGACTACTACAAGCAGAACTTCCTCGGCCTGGTGCACGTTTACCCGATCGCCCCTAACCAATCCTTCAAGACCGATATTCGCTATTTCGATAGCAGCTCTGACGGTAAGAACGGCGATGTGGGTTACCGCTTCAACAACAACAACGGCTTTGCCAGGACCCCGGGCGAGGTCGATAACAAGACCTGGAGCGCCATGTTCACCTACACCCTGGGTGGTAACGCGTTCCTGCTCGGGCACCAGCGTGTCAACGATGACGGCGGCTTCGTTTTCTTGAACCAAGGCAGTCTTGTCGATGACGGTCGTCAAGAAGGTGCCGGCGGCGCCAGCTTCTACTCGTTTACCGACGCCACGGTTGGCAGCTTTATCCGTGCCGGTGAAAACACCACGTTCGGTCAGTACTCCTATGACTTCGCCTCGCTGGGCGTGCCAGGTTTGAAAGCTTCGATTGCTTACTTGAATGGCCAAGACATCAAGGCTACCAACGGTACTGGTAAAGACCTGAGTGAGCACGAGACCGACGCGCGTATCGACTACGTGATTCAAACGGGTGCACTTAAAGGGTTTGGCACAACACTGCGTCACGGTACCTACCGTGGCAACACCAGCACCCTTGATCAAGACCAGACCCGTCTGATCTTCAACTACACCTACAGCTTCTTGTAATAGCCGTCAGAAAAAGCCTCGCCCGCCGGCGAGGTTTTTTTTGTGCTTTTTTTAATATTCCAAACAAATCTTATGCTGTGACTTTTTATTCTTTTTAGCTTTTAAACCAAACGCCTAAAGTGGGTGGCTTACGAGCCGATACCTTGGGTCCCCACTCGGAGTAATAGCGCGGAGCTATATTCCTGAATGGCATGAAAAATGATGAAATAATTCTTTTTGTGTTTATCATGCGGGCAAAAATCACAGGGGTCAGGCCATCGCCGTAGTCACGCGGTCTGGCACCCACCGAGCATTTCTGGATCCAGGGCATTCGACCCAGGACCTCAAAAAATTAGAAACGATAGGAGCGAAACAAATGAACAAGTCCACCTTGGCCCTGGCTGTGGCCGTAGGGGTTTTGGCGCAGCAGGCAGGCGCCGCCGGTTTCATCGAAGACAGCAAGGCTACTTTGGGGCTGCGTAACTTCTACATCAATACCGATAACCGTGACTCTGACGCTGGTACCGCCAGGGTCAAGGCCAACGGCGTTCAAAACAAGAACGAAGAATGGGGCCAAGGCTTCGACCTGCGCTTCATCTCCGGCTACACCCAAGGCACCGTCGGCTTCGGTATCGATGCTATCGGCCTGCTGGGTGTGCGTCTGGATTCGGGCGGCGGCACTAATGGCGCCACGTCGACTTCTTACGGCGGCACCGTTTTTCCAAGCAAGTCTAACGGTGAAGCGGTTGATAACTTCTCCAGCCTGGGTCTGACGGCCAAGGCCAAGATCTCCCAGACTGAGCTGAAGTTGGGCACCCTGCAGCCAAAACTGCCGGTGATCGTGACCAACGATGGTCGTCTGCTGCCGCAAACCTTCCAGGGCGGCCAGATCACCTCGAACGAGATCAAGGACCTGACCGTGGTCGGTGGTCAGATCGAGCACGCCAAAGGTCGTAACTCCAGCAACAACGAAGAGTTGTCGATTGCCGGTGCGAACTCTCCCACCGCTACTGGCCGTGACAGCAACAAGTTCATCTACGGTGGTGGCGACTACAAGATCACCAAAGACCTGACTGCTCAGTACTACTACGGCAACCTGGAAGATTTCTACAAACAGCACTTCCTGGGTCTGGTTCACAACTGGTCGATCGGTCCGGGCGTACTGAAGTCTGACTTCCGTTACTTCAACAGCCGTGACGATGGCGCCAACGGCCATGAGTCCGCCTATTTCACCACAGGTGACTACGGCACGGGCATCACCAAAGGCAAAGTCGACAACAACCTGTACAGCGGCCTGTTCCTGTACTCGGTTGCCGGTCACACCTTCGGTGGCGGTTACCAAGTCAGCAACGGTAACAGCGATTTCCCTTGGTTGAACCAGGGTGACGGCTCGTCGGCTTACCTCACTACCGACTCGCAGATTGCCAAGTTCGCTCGCGCCGGCGAACGTACCTGGCAAGCTCGCTACTCGTATGACTTCGCCAAGCTTGGCCTGCCAGGCGCAACTGCCGGCATCGTTTACCTGCGTGGCGATAACATCGACACCACCGGTAAAGTGGGTGCTGCTCAGACGAGCGTCAACGCAACTGGCCGTTCCGAATGGGAACGCGACCTGACCCTGGCGTACGTCGTCCAGGAAGGCCCACTGAAAAACCTGGGCCTCACGTGGAAAAACGCCATGTGGCGCAACGACGTTCCAGGCCAGCGCGACCAGGACGAAAACCGTCTGATCGTCAGCTACTCGATCCCGCTGTTGTAATAGCCCTCGCGTAACTGAAGCAAAAAAGCCCCGCCCGGCATCTCGCCGGGCGGGGCTTTTGCGTTTTCAAGTCAGGCTCACCCCCGTAAACCTTCCTCGAAATTTCCCTCTTTGTGCAGCAACTCAAGGCCTTCTCGAACCTTGTGGGTGATGGTCGTCCTGATCGTCGCCGAGGTCCAGTGAACACATTTTTAATATTCATTTACGATCTAAACAAATCGATATTTATTCTTTTTAATGAATAAAAAATGCAGGCACAGTTGACCTCAACAAGCACTCACCAGGAGCAGCACCATGAGCCTCAGACTGGGCGATATCGCCCCCGACTTCGAACAGGATTCCAGCGCCGGCACCCTCCGTTTCCACGAATGGCTGGGCGATAGCTGGGGTGTGCTCTTTTCCCACCCGGCGGACTTCACCCCGGTGTGCACCACCGAGTTGGGCTTCACTGCCAAGCTCAAGGACGAATTTGCGCAGCGCGGTGTGAAAGCCATTGCCCTGTCCGTGGACCCGGTGGACTCGCACCACAAGTGGATCGAAGACATCAACGAAACCCAGAACACCCTCGTCAACTTCCCGATTCTTGCCGACGCCGACCGCAAGGTCTCGGACCTCTACGACCTGATCCACCCCAACGCCAACGACACCCTGACCGTGCGTTCGCTGTTCGTGATCGACCCGAACAAAAAGGTTCGGCTGACCATCACCTACCCGGCGAGCACCGGTCGTAACTTCCATGAAATTCTGCGAGTGATCGACTCGCTTCAACTCACCGACAACTACAAGGTGGCCACCCCGGCCAACTGGCAGGACGGTGATGAAGTGGTGATTGTGCCGTCGCTCAAGGACGAAGATGAAATCAAGAAACGCTTTCCCAAGGGCTATCGCGCGGTGAAGCCGTACCTGCGTCTGACGCCACAGCCGAACAGGTAAGCCATCAGCATTTTCGGTGTGGCTGGTATCGCCTTCGCGAGCAGGCTCGCTCCCACATTGGATCGCACCTGTGGGAGCGAGCCTGCTCGCGAAGGCGGACTGACAGGCACCGCGGTATCCATAAAGCAGGGGATTTCAGGCCGTTTCGACGGGTTTTTTTCGTCCGTACGAAGTGCTTTCTTATATCTCCAAAGCGCATAAGAACATGAATAAATATGATTTATGGATATAACAATCCCCTGTTAAGGTCACTTTCATCAAGGCGAGATCGCAAACCGCGAATCGCCAACACCGTTAAAGGAATCCTCTGAATGCTGGTCGTCTCACTCGGTGGCAGTCCCAGCCAACGCTCCCGTTCCGGGGTGCTGCTGGAGCGCTCCCAGCGCTGGTTGCAGGAGCAAGGTGTGGAAGTGGTGAGTTACCAGGTACGGGACTTCCCGGCCGAAGACTTGCTGCATGCACGCTTCGACAGCCCGAAGGTGATCGACCTGCTGCAGCAGATTGAAAACGCCGATGGCCTGCTGATCGCCACGCCGGTTTACAAAGCGTCGTTCTCGGGCGCATTGAAAACGGTGTTGGACCTGCTGCCCGAGCGTGCCCTGGCCCACAAGGTGGTTTTGCCCATGGCCACCGGTGGCAGCATCGCCCACATGCTGGCGGTGGACTACGCGCTCAAGCCAGTGCTGTCGGCGTTGAAAGCCCAGGAAATGCTCCACGGGATATTCGCCGTAGACAGTCAGATCGCTTACGGCGAAGGCAGCGTCCAGGCGCAGTTGGCACCGGAGTTGGAAGAAAGACTGAATGAATCACTGGAGCTGTTTTTCAGCGCCATGGCCCGACGGCCCAAGCCGATCGATCCGAACCTGTTGACTGAACGTTTGTTGACTGCTCGCTGGAGCATTTAAGCCAGCGCTTAAGCCACACCTGAATTTGATGTACTCACCTTACTCAGCCGCCAACGGCCAAGCAGGTGCAGCCAAAACCCAACTGCAAAAAGGAGAGCGCCATGCGCACTGTCATTTTGCGTCGTGGTCTGGTCGCTCTGTTTGCTGCGGCTGTGTCCTTCGGCGTTATTTCTCAAGCACAAGCCGAGACGTTGCGAATCGGTTATCAAAAGTACGGCACTTTGGTGCTGCTCAAAGCCAAAGGCACTTTGGAAAAACGCCTCGCCGCCCAAGGCGTGGACGTGCAATGGACTGAATTCCCCGGCGGCCCGCAACTGCTCGAAGGCCTGAACGTCGGCTCCATCGACTTCGGCGTTACGGGTGAAACTCCACCGGTATTCGCTCAAGCCGCCGGCGCCGATCTGCTCTACGTCGCCTACGAACCGCCAGCGCCGCACAGCGAAGCGATCCTGGTGCCGAAGGACTCGCCGATCAAATCGGTACAAGACCTCAAGGGCAAGAAAGTCGTCCTGAACAAAGGCTCCAACGTTCATTACCTGTTGGTCCGCGCACTGGAAGATGCCGGCCTCAAATACACCGACATCCAGACCGTATTCCTGCCGCCGGCCGATGCCCGCGCTGCGTTCGAACGTGGCAGCGTCGATGCCTGGGTGATCTGGGACCCGTACCAGGCCGCCGCCGAACAACAGTTGCAGGCACGCACCCTGCGTGATGGCCAAGGGATCGTCGACAACCATCAGTTCTACCTCGCGACCAAGCCATACGCGCAGAAAAATCCTGAGGTGATCAAGACCCTGGTGGAAGAAGTGCGTGCAGTCGGTGAATGGTCCAAGGCCAATCCCATCGAGGTGACCAAACAAGTCTCGCCACTGCTCGGCCTGCCGGCAGATATCACCCTCACTTCGATGAAGCGCCAAGGTTTCGGCGCGCTGTTCATCACGCCTGAAGTGGTCGCCGCGCAACAGAAAATCGCCGACAGCTTCTACCAGCTCAAGCTGATTCCAAAGCCGCTGAGCATCAAAGACGTGATCTGGACGCCACCGGCGGCTGTTGCCAACGCTCAGTAATTCGAATCCCTAAGGAGACCACTCCATGAGCCTCAATATCTTCTGGTTCCTGCCTACCCACGGCGACGGCCATTACCTTGGCACCGCTGAAGGCGCTCGCGCCGTCGACCACGGTTATCTGCAACAAGTCGCGCAAGCGGCGGATCGGCTGGGCTTTGGCGGGGTGCTGATTCCTACGGGTCGCTCCTGCGAAGACTCGTGGCTGGTGGCCGCGTCGCTGATCCCGGTGACCCAGCGTTTGAAATTCCTCGTCGCCCTGCGCCCCGGGATCATTTCCCCGACGGTGGCCGCGCGTCAGGCTGCGACGCTGGATCGCCTGTCTGGCGGCCGTGCGTTGTTCAACCTGGTAACCGGCGGTGATCCGGAAGAATTGGCCGGCGACGGTTTGTTCCTGACTCACGAAGAGCGCTATCAAGCCTCGGTGGAATTCACCCGCATCTGGCGCCGCGTGCTGGAAGGCGAAACCGTCGATTATGACGGTCAGCACATCAGCGTGAAGGGCGCGAAGTTGCTCTACCCGCCGATCCAGCAACCGCGTCCGCCTCTGTACTTCGGCGGTTCTTCGGAAGCGGCGCAAGACCTCGCGGCAGAGCAGGTCGAAATGGTCCTGACCTGGGGCGAACCTCCGGCCGCCGTTGCCGAGAAGATCGAACAAGTACGCGCCAAAGCCGCGAAGCTCGGGCGCACCGTGCGCTTCGGCATTCGTTTGCATGTGATCGTTCGTGAAACCAATGCCGAAGCCTGGCAAGCAGCGGAGCGGCTGATCTCTCATCTGGACGACGACACCATTGCTCGTGCCCAGGCTTCTCTGGCGCGTTTCGACTCGGTCGGGCAGCAGCGCATGGCCGCGCTGCATGGTGGCAGCCGTGACAACCTGGAAGTCAGCCCCAACCTGTGGGCTGGCGTTGGCCTGGTGCGCGGCGGTGCTGGCACGGCGCTGGTGGGCGACGGTCCGACCGTGGCCGCTCGCGTGAAGGAATACGCGGACCTGGGCATCGACACGTTCATCTTCTCCGGTTACCCGCACCTGGAAGAGTCGTACCGCGTCGCCGAATTGCTGTTCCCGCACCTCGATATCGAGCGCCCGGAATTGTCGAAAAGCGCCGGTTACGTCAGCCCGTTTGGTGAGATGGTCGCCAATGACATTCTTCCCAAAGCCGCGTCGCAGAGCTGAGGCGCGCCATGAAGAAACTTATCCATAACCTTGCGCCCTGGGCGTTGCCGGTGTTGCTGCTGGCGGTGTGGCAGTTGTCGGTGTCGGCGGGCTGGTTGTCGACACGGATTCTGCCGGCGCCGATCGCGGTCATCGAAGCCGGCGTCAGCCTGGTGCGCAGCGGTGAAATCTGGACGCACCTGGCGATCAGTGGCTGGCGCGCGGCGCTGGGCTTCGCCATCGGCGGCAGTATCGGTCTGACCCTGGGCTTCATCACCGGCCTGTCGAAATGGGGCGAGCGCCTGCTCGACAGTTCGGTGCAGATGATCCGCAACGTGCCGCACCTGGCGCTGATTCCACTGGTGATCCTGTGGTTCGGCATCGATGAGTCGGCGAAGATTTTCCTGGTGGCGTTGGGCACGTTGTTCCCGATCTACCTCAACACCTATCACGGCATCCGCAACGTCGATCCGGCGCTGGTGGAAATGTCCCGCAGTTATGGCTTGTCCGGTTTCAGCCTGTTCCGTCAGGTGATTCTGCCGGGGGCGCTGCCTTCGATTCTGGTCGGTGTGCGGTTCGCGCTGGGCTTCATGTGGCTGACGTTAATCGTCGCGGAAACCATTTCCGCCAGCGCCGGCATCGGCTATCTGGCAATGAATGCCCGGGAGTTCCTGCAGACCGACGTGGTGGTACTGGCGATTCTTTTGTACGCCGTGCTTGGCAAACTCGCCGACCTCGCGGCCCGTGGACTTGAACGCGTGTGGTTGCGCTGGCACCCGGCCTATCAGGTTGTTAAAGGAGGTGCGGCATGACGGCTCAACAACCTCCACGCCTGCTGCGCGGGATTCCGCTGGCGGTGCGCAAACTGCAAAAAACCTTTGGCTCGCGGCAGGTGCTGCGCGAGATCGATCTGCACATCCCGGCCGGTCAGTTTGTCGCCGTGGTCGGTCGAAGCGGTTGCGGTAAAAGTACCTTGCTGCGCTTGCTCGCCGGTCTCGACAAACCCACGGGCGGTGAATTGCTCGCAGGCTCTGCACCGCTGAGTGAGGCGCGGGAAGACACCCGATTGATGTTCCAGGAAGCGCGTTTGCTGCCCTGGAAAAAGGTCATCGACAACGTCGGCCTCGGGCTCAAGGGCAACTGGCGTCCGCAAGCGCTGGAAGCGTTGGAGTCGGTCGGTCTGGCCGATCGCGCCAATGAGTGGCCGGCGGCCTTGTCCGGCGGCCAGAAGCAACGTGTGGCCCTGGCCCGCGCGCTGATCCATCAACCGCGTTTGCTGTTGCTGGACGAACCGCTGGGCGCGCTGGACGCACTGACCCGAATTGAAATGCAGCAGCTGATCGAACGGCTCTGGCAAAAGCACGGTTTCACCGTGTTGCTGGTCACCCACGACGTCAGTGAAGCGGTGGCGATTGCCGATCGGGTGATCCTGATCGAAGAGGGCGAAGTCGGCCTCGACCTGCACGTTGAGCTGCCGCACCCTCGGGTTCGCGGCTCCCATCGGCTGGCGGCGCTGGAAACCGAAGTCCTCAATCGCGTGCTGGCGTTGCCCGGCGAACCGCCGGCACCGGAACCTGTTTCACCATTGCCTACGCAATTGCGTTGGGCTCAATAACTCAAGCCTTATCCAACGACAGGAATCAACATCATGACGATCAAAGCCATCAACGTTCGCAACCAGTTCAAAGGCGCCATCAAGGAAATCGTACTCGGCGACGTACTGTCCGAAATCGACGTACAGACCGCTTCCGGCATCGTCACCTCGGTGATCACCACTCGCTCGGTGAAAGAGCTGGAACTGGTGGTCGGCAGCGAAGTGATCGCGTTTGTGAAATCCACCGAGGTGTCGATCGCCAAGTTGTAAGCGCGTGCATTGTGCACAACCCCGAAGGGTGTGAACCCTTCGGGGTTTTTTATGCGCGGGTGTTCAGGGCTCGGGCACGCAACGCCAACCGTCGGCAGGCGCGTAGGTGCCGAGTGAAGACAGCAGCCGTGGGTCGCTGAGTAGCTCACTGGCGTTTGGATCGATGTCTGCCGGCAACAGTGGCTGGCCGGTCAGCATGGGCAGTGTGGAATAGTCGATGTGCCACGGCGTGTGCCCGCCGTGGTGGCGACCGAAGGACAGTTCGCAGGCGAGCCGTTGCTGTGCGCTTGCTCCGTCGATGTGTTCACGCAAATGGCCGCCGGGGTTCAGCGCGACCGCGCGGCTGGCGGCGAACAGAAAGTAGTCACCGGCCAGCACCAGGCAGGCAAATCGCGCCGGATCATCGACCGCCTGCAACCACTGACCGCGACAGGTGCCGCGAGAGTCCGGCAACCGCTCCCAGATCTCGTAGTAGCTGTCGTCCAAGGCGGTTTCGATCAGGCGTTCACTGGTTTCGAAATGCATGCGCCCGATGTCTTCTTCGGCGCTGACGGGCTGGTAGTCGAGTTTGCGATGCCACTGGCAAATGTCGCCATTGACCTCGGTTACGCCGGCGAAGCCTTTTTGCTCGCTCAGGGTCAGCCAGTCAGCGTAATTCTGTTGCTCCAGCGGCAAGGCCGGAAGCGGGGCAGGCGGGATGCGCAGGTCGGCAAACAAGCGCGGGGTCTGCAGCCAGTACACGGCTGTTTCGCTGTCGACGCGCCCCGACTGGAAGTTGATCAGGCGTCGTTGCCACACGCCAAGGTAGTGGTCTGGAACGTGTGACATGAACACCTCGTTGCGTTATGCGTCGCGCTTGGACAGGTAGGGCGGTAAATACAGACCCAGATAGGCATCGAATACCCGCATCCCTTCCTCAGCCATGCGTGGGGTGATCTGTCCGTGTTGTTGCACCGAGCGCGCATAGACGCGGTCGCCAAGCTCCATGGCCAGGGCAAACACATCGACGTCCGTCGGCAGTCTCGGCAGCTCGAAGTGGTGGTCGAAGAGTTTGTGCATCAGGTCGCCGAGTTCGATGTCGTGCTGACGGTCGGCCTGGGTGACCTCGGTCAAACCGTGCTGGGCAAGAATGAGCTGGCGGGCGGCGGCGTCTTCGCTGTAGATCGCGAGCATGCGTTGTTCCACCAGTCGCGATAGATCGCGCCAGCCGTTGAGGGCGTCATGGTCGATGGGGGCTTGCAGGCAGGCACGGAACGCAGCATGGACGTCGGCCGTCAGGGCTTCGAGCAGCGCCGGGACGCTGGCAAAGAAGTGGTAGACGGAGGAGGGCGGGATTTCCGCGCGTTCGGCGACGCTGTAAATCGACAGGCTGGCCACGCCCTCGGCAGCCAGCAGCGTGCGGGCGGCATCGAGTATCGAATCGATCCGGGCCTGGCTGCGGGCGCGGGGTTTGCGTGGGGTGGCGAGTCGGGTCATCGAAGTCTCCTGCGGGGCAGCGGGCATTGTACGAGCAGGCATCTATGTTGTCTTCCCGACCGCCTTCGCGAGCAGGCTCGCTCCCACAGGGATTTCCTGTGAACACAAAATGTATGTTCGCTGGAGATCAACTGTGGGAGCGAGCCTGCTCGCGAACCGCCGCAGGCGGCCATAAAAAACGCCGCAAGCTGTGAAGCCTGCGGCGTTGTTTTTACTGCAACCACTTACACGGTATGCAGGTACCAGTTGTACTCGAGGTCGGAGATGGAGTGTTCGAACTCCTCCAGCTCGCTCTCTTTACACGCGACGAAGATATCGATGTATTTCGGGTCGATGTACTTGGCCATGACTTCGCTGTCGTCCAGCTCGCGCAACGCATCACGCAGGTTGTTCGGCAGACTTTGTTCGTTCTGCTCGTAGGAGTTGCCTTCCACGGGTGCGCCCGGCTCGATCTTGTTGGTCAGGCCGTGGTGCACGCCTGCCAGGACCGAAGCCATCAGCAGGTACGGGTTGGCATCGGCACCGGCAACGCGGTGTTCCAGACGGACCGCGTCGGCGGAACCCGTCGGCACACGCACCGCAACAGTACGGTTGTCCAGACCCCAGCACGGTGCATTTGGCACGTAGAACTGTGCGCCGAAACGACGATAGGAGTTGACGTTCGGGCAGAGGAAAGCCATCTGCGCCGGTAGGGTCTCGAGCACACCGCCGATCGCGTGACGCAGTGCGGCGTTCTGCTCGGGATCCTCACTGGCAAAAATGTTTTTGCCATCTTTATCAAGAATCGAGATATGGACATGCAGACCGTTGCCCGCCTGGCCCGGGTAAGGCTTGGCCATGAACGTGGTGTCCATTTCATGGTCGTAGGCGATGTTTTTGATCAGACGCTTGAGCAGGACCGCGTAGTCGCAGGCCTTGATCGGGTCGGCCACGTGGTGCAGGTTCACTTCGAACTGCGCCGGGGCACTTTCCTTGACGATCGCGTCGGCAGGGATGCCTTGCTCTTTCGCACCTTCCAGAATGTCCTGGAGGCAGTCGACGTATTCGTCGAGGTCGTCGATCAGGTAAACCTGTGTCGAATGCGGGCGCTTGCCAGAGATTGGCGAGCGAGGCGGTTGCGGGCGACCGTTCACGTTCTCCTGGTCGATCAGGTAGAACTCCAGTTCGAACGCGGCGCAGATGGTCAAACCCATCTCGTCGAACTTGGCAACAACTTGACGCAGCACTTCACGGGGATCCGCGAAGAAAGGTTCACCTTCAAGTTCGTGCATGGTCATTAACAGTTGCGCAGTAGGGCGCTTCTGCCAAGGCTCGTTGCAGAGGGTGTCAGGGATTGGATAGCAGATTCGGTCAGCATCGCCGATGTCCAGGCCCAGGCCGGTGCTTTCCACCGTCGAGCCATTGATATCCAGAGCAAATAGAGAGGCCGGCAGGTTGATGCCTTTCTCGTAAACCTTGTGGAGGCTGGTGCGTTCAATGCGCTTGCCGCGCACCACACCATTCATATCCGCAATCAGAAGGTCAACGTACAGAACCTCAGGATGTTCCTTAAGGAACGCGTTCGCTTCGTTAAGCTGAACGGCACGCGGGGGTACCGACATGATGCAACACCTTTGTTGTTAAAAATATCAATCATTGATCTCTTCGGATTCCAGTCAACCCGAACGGCATGCCGAAGTCAAGCGAGGCCTTTTTTGCCCTAAAAAAGCACCCATTGGCCTTTTTTGAGGCACTTTGGGGCGTTTTTATGCCTTTGATCGCTTTAGCGCCTGCGGGCTGAAGCGGGCCGTGTTGTATTTTTTACGGGGGTGTTGTGTAAAAAAATGAACAAGGCTAAGCTCGATTCAAACCCATAACACCAATAATACCGGGGTGCTTCATGTCTCGCCTGCCGTTAATCGGCGTCACCGCCTGCTCTAAGCAGATCGGTCTGCATGCTTATCACATCAGTGGCGACAAGTACGTCCGCGCCGTGGCCTCAGCGTCCAAGGGCCTGCCGGTGATTCTTCCGTCCCTGGCTGATTTGCTGGCACCGTCCGATATTCTGGACGGTCTGGATGGCATCCTCTTTACAGGCTCTCCTTCCAATATAGAACCGTTTCACTATAGCGGCCCAGCCAGCGCGCCGGGCACTGCTCATGATTCTGCACGTGATGCCACCACCCTCCCGTTGATCCGCGCCGCAGTCGCCGCCGGTATTCCCGTGCTCGGTATTTGCCGCGGCTTCCAGGAAATGAATGTGGCGTTCGGCGGCAGCCTGCATCAAAAAGTCCACGAAGCCGGTCCATTCATGGATCACCGTGAAGACGATAGCCTACCGCTTGAAGGACAGTATGCACCAAGTCACCCGGTGCACATTCAACCGGGTGGTGTGCTCGCAGGTCTGGGCCTGGCGAGCGAGATACAGGTCAATTCGATTCATGGCCAGGGCGTTGAACGTCTGGCGCCAGGCCTTTGCGTCGAGGCCTTGGCTCCTGACGGGTTGATCGAGGCCGTCTCGGTCCCGCAGGGCAAGGGTTTTGCTTTGGGAGTGCAATGGCATCCCGAATGGCAGGTAAGCTCAAACCCGGATTACCTTGCGATCTTCCAGGCATTTGGCGATGCCTGCCGCAAGTACGCATTACAACGCGACGCCGATGCGTCAAACAACGCCTGACTTATAAGAGTCAGGAAACTCAGCCTAAGAGGCATTTATGAGTAACAACCTCGACCAGCTCACCGATTGGTTGAAAGACCACAAGATCACAGAAGTCGAATGCATGATCGCCGACTTGACCGGGATCACCCGGGGCAAGATATCGCCGACCAACAAGTTCATTGCCGAAAAAGGCATGCGCCTGCCCGAGAGCGTTCTGTTGCAGACCGTGACCGGCGACTATGTCGAAGACGACATCTATTACGAACTGCTCGACCCGGCCGACATCGACATGATCTGCCGCCCCGACCAGAACGCGGTATTCCTTGTGCCCTGGGCCATCGAGCCCACCGCTCAGGTGATCCACGACACTTACGACAAGCAAGGCAACCCGATCGAACTGTCGCCGCGCAACGTGCTCAAAAAGGTGCTGAAACTCTATTCCGACAAGGGCTGGCAGCCGATCGTGGCGCCAGAAATGGAGTTCTACCTGACCAAGCGCTGCGAAGACCCGGACTTCCCGCTGCAACCGCCGATTGGCCGTTCCGGTCGCCCGGAAACCGGTCGCCAGTCCTTCTCGATCGAAGCGGCAAACGAATTCGATCCGCTGTTCGAAGACGTCTATGACTGGTGCGAATTGCAGGAGCTTGACCTCGACACGCTGATCCACGAGGACGGCACGGCGCAGATGGAAATCAACTTCCGTCACGGCGATGCCCTGTCCCTGGCCGACCAGATCCTGGTGTTCAAGCGCACCATGCGCGAAGCCGCGCTCAAGCACAACGTGGCCGCCACCTTCATGGCCAAGCCCATGACTGGCGAGCCGGGCAGCGCGATGCACTTGCACCAGAGCATCATCGACATCGAAACCGGCAAGAACGTCTTCTCCAATGAAGACGGGAGCATGAGCCAGCTGTTCCTGAACCACATCGGTGGTTTGCAGAAACTGATCCCCGAGCTGTTGCCGCTGTTCGCGCCGAACGTCAACTCGTTCCGCCGCTTCCTGCCGGACACCTCGGCGCCGGTGAACGTGGAGTGGGGCGAAGAGAACCGCACCGTGGGCCTGCGGGTTCCGGATGCCGGGCCGCAAAACCGTCGGGTGGAAAACCGCCTGCCGGGCGCCGACGCCAACCCGTACCTGGCGATCGCCGCGAGCCTGCTTTGCGGTTACATCGGCATGGTCGAAGGCTTGAACCCGAGTGCGCCGGTGGTGGGGCGTGGCTATGAACGCCGCAACCTGCGCCTGCCACTGACCATCGAAGACGCGCTGGAACGCATGGAACACAGCGCGACTATCGAGAAGTACCTGGGCAAAAAATTCATCACTGGCTACGTCGCGGTCAAGCGGGCCGAGCATGAAAACTTCAAGCGCGTGATCAGTTCGTGGGAGCGGGAATTCCTGCTCTTCGCCGTCTGATGCGCCGGGCGCCGCTGATGTTGGCGGCGCTCTCACTGAAAATCTTAGGAGAATTCGCATGACCAGCAACAACCCGCAAACCCGTGAATGGCAAACCCTGAGCAACGATCACCACCTGGCCCCGTTCAGCGATTTCAAGCAGCTGAAAGAGAAAGGCCCGCGGATCATCACCAACGCCAAGGGCGTTTACCTCTGGGACAGCGAAGGCAACAAGATCCTCGACGGCATGGCCGGCCTGTGGTGCGTGGCGATCGGCTACGGTCGCGATGAACTGGCCGATGCCGCCAGTAAACAAATGCGCGAACTGCCTTACTACAACCTGTTCTTCCAGACGGCTCACCCGCCGGTGCTGGAACTGGCCAAGGCCATCTCCGATATCGCGCCACAAGGCATGAACCACGTGTTCTTCACCGGTTCGGGCTCTGAAGGCAACGACACCATGCTGCGTATGGTTCGTCACTACTGGGCGATCAAGGGCCAGCCGAAGAAGAAAGTCATCATCAGCCGCAAGAACGGCTATCACGGTTCCACCGTGGCCGGCGCGAGCCTGGGTGGCATGACGTATATGCACGAACAAGGCGACTTGCCGATCCCGGGCATCGTCCACATCGCGCAGCCGTACTGGTTTGCTGAAGGCGGCGAGATGACACCGGAAGAGTTCGGTGTCTGGGCGGCCAATCAGCTGGAAGAGAAGATTCTGGAAGTCGGCGTGGACAACGTCGGTGCCTTTATTGCCGAGCCGATCCAGGGTGCCGGCGGCGTGATCATTCCGCCAGACACCTACTGGCCGCGCATCAAGGAAATCCTCGCCAAGTACGACATCTTGTTCGTGGCTGACGAAGTGATCTGTGGATTCGGCCGTACCGGTGAGTGGTTCGGTAGCGATTTCTACGACCTCAAACCCGACATGATGACCATCGCCAAAGGCCTGACATCTGGCTACATCCCTATGGGTGGCTTGATCGTGCGTGACGAAGTGGTTGCGGTGCTCAATGAAGGCGGCGATTTCAACCACGGTTTCACCTATTCCGGGCACCCGGTGGCGGCTGCGGTGGCACTGGAAAACATCCGCATCCTGCGCGAAGAAAAAATTATCGAGCGCGTTCATGCAGAAACGGCACCCTATTTGCAAAAGCGTTTACGGGAACTGAACGATCACCCGTTGGTGGGGGAAGTGCGTGGGGTGGGTCTGCTGGGGGCGATCGAGCTGGTGCAGGACAAAGCCACTCGCAAGCGTTACGAAGGCAAGGGCGCAGGCATGATTTGCCGCACGTTCTGCTTCGAGAACGGCCTGATCATGCGCGCCGTCGGCGACACCATGATCATTGCTCCGCCACTGGTGATTACACCGGCTGAAATCGATGAGTTGGTGACCAAGGCACGCAAGTGTCTGGACCTGACCCTGAGTGCATTGCAGGGCTAAGTGCTAGGCTCTGAGCGGGGTGTGAAATTCGCATTTCGCTCAGAGCAAACAAAGGATGGGTCTTTCCTTGAAAGCCTGCCTTGGATCTTGCCAGACTACCGGTTGTTTCAGATGCCCAGGAAAGGCCGCTGAACACGTGGTTAAAAAGAAAAAATTGGAGCATTACCGATGAAGGCATTAGGTATGAAGATAGCTGGCAAGACCCTTCTCGCCATGTCCCTGATGGGCGTGATGGCGGGTGCAGTTCAGGCCGATGACAAGGTTCTGCACGTGTACAACTGGTCCGATTACATCGCACCGGACACCATCGCGAACTTCGAGAAAGAGTCCGGGATCAAGGTGGTGTATGACGTTTTCGACAGCAACGAAACCCTCGAAGCCAAGTTGCTGGCAGGCAAGTCCGGTTACGACATCGTCGTGCCGTCGAACAACTTCCTGGCCAAGCAGATCAAGGCTGGCGTTTACCAGAAGCTGGACAAGTCCAAGCTGCCTAACTGGAAAAACCTGAACCCTGACCTGCTCAAAGCGGTATCGGTGAGCGACCCGGGCAACGAACACGCCTTCCCTTACATGTGGGGTTCAATCGGTATCGGCTTCAACGCCGAGAAGGTCAAGGCTGCACTGGGTGCCGATGCACCGACCAATTCCTGGGACCTGATCTTCAAGCCTGAAAACGCCGCCAAACTGAAGTCGTGCGGTATCAGCCTGCTGGATTCGCCAACCGAGATGATTCCGGCGGCGTTGCACTACCTGGGCCTGCCGACCGACAGCCAGAAGAAAGAAGACATCGACAAGGCCGAAGCCCTGCTGCTGAAAGTCCGTCCTTCGATCGCCTACTTCCACTCGTCCAAGTACATCTCCGACCTGGCCAATGGCAACATCTGCGTAGCCGTGGGTTATTCGGGCGACATCTACCAGGCCAAGTCCCGCGCGGCTGAAGCCGGTGACAAGGTGAAAGTCAGCTACAACATTCCGAAAGAAGGTGCAGGCAGCTTCTACGACATGGTCGCCATCCCTAAAGATGCCGAAAACGTCGAAGGCGCCTACAAGTTCATGACCTACCTGCAGAAGCCGGAAGTCATGGCCGCCATCACCAACGCCGTGCGTTTCCCGAACGGTAATGCCGCCGCCACCGCACTGGTTGATAAAGACATCACCAGCGACCCGGGCATCTACCCGCCGGCCGACGTGTTGGCCAAGCTGTACGCGATTGCCGACTTGCCGGCCGCGACCCAGCGGATCCTGACTCGCAGCTGGACCAAGATCAAATCCGGTAAGTAAGCCGGTTTGAGGCAATCACCTGTTGCCGCCGCCTGCGCGGTGACGGCAACAGGTGTAATTAAATGACAGAAAGTTTTGCTGGAACGGTTTTTCGAGGGTAAGTTGCGCGCCGGTTTTGTTGTCAGGCCGCCATGGCTGTCATGTAACGCGGGGCAACTTGGGCCCAACTAATTTTAGAGGACCTCCACGTGCCTGTTTTTTCTTTGTTGCGCAATGCACTGCTGGTCGGCGCGGGACTGACGCTTGCCGTTAGTGTCCAGGCCGCTGGCACTGTGCATATTTATAACTGGTCGGACTACATCGGTTCGACGACCCTGGCAGACTTCCAGAAAGAAACCGGCATCAAACCGGTGTATGACGTCTTCGACTCTAACGAAACCCTGGAAGGCAAGTTGCTGGCCGGGCGTACCGGTTACGACGTGGTCGTGCCGTCCAACCACTTCCTCGGCAAGCAGATCAAGGCCGGTGCTTTCCAGAAGCTCGACAAGAAACAACTGACCAACTATTCCAACCTTGACCCGGTGCTGCTCAAGCGCCTGGAGCAAAACGATCCGGGTAACCAGTACGCCGTGCCGTATCTGTGGGGCACCAACGGCATCGGTTACAACGTCGACAAAGTGAAGGCTGTACTGGGCCTCGACAAGATCGATTCCTGGGATGTGGTGTTCGAGCCGGAAAACATCAAGAAACTGCACAGCTGCGGCGTGGCGTTCCTCGACTCCGCCGATGAAATGATGCCCACGGTCCTCAACTACATGGGCCTGAACGCCAACAGCACCAACCCCGAAGACTACAAAAAGGCCGAAGCCAAGTTGCTGGCGGTGCGGCCTTACGTGACCTATTTCCACTCGTCCAAATACATCGCGGACCTGGCCAACGGCGATATCTGCGTGGCGATCGGCTTTTCCGGCGACATGTTCCAGGCCAAGGCCCGCGCGGCTGAAGCCGGCAAAGGCATGAACATCGCTTACTCGATTCCGAAAGAGGGCGGTGCGCTCTGGTTCGACATGCTGGCGATCCCCAAGGATGCGGCCAACGTCAAGGAAGCCCACGCCTTCATCAACTATTTGCTCAAGCCTGAAGTGATTGCACAGGTCAGCGATTCGGTTGGCTACGCGAACCCCAACCCTGGCTCGGACAAATTGATGGAGCAATCCATCCGCACGGACGAATCGGTTTATCCACCGCAAGCCGTCCTCGACAAGACTTACGTGTCTATTGAGTTACCACCAAACATTCAACGTTTGATGACCCGCAGCTGGACCAAGGTCAAGTCGGGTAAATAGCAACAAAGCTCAAACTATCCAAGGTTCGCTCGCCTCGGGCGGACTGCAAATTTTGTTGGGAGTTTCGTAAATGGCAGTTGCCTCCGGCGCCTATAAGAAAGCCCTCGAGGGCGACCAGTCACCTAAACAGGTGTTGGTCAAAATCGACCGGGTCACGAAGAAGTTCGACGAGACGATTGCCGTGGACGATGTGTCCCTGGAAATCAAGAAAGGCGAGATTTTCGCCCTGCTCGGCGGTTCGGGATCGGGCAAATCCACATTGCTGCGTATGCTCGCAGGCTTCGAACGGCCCACGGAGGGGCGCATTTACCTCGATGGCGTAGACATCACTGACATGCCGCCGTACGAGCGGCCGATCAACATGATGTTCCAGTCCTACGCCCTGTTCCCGCACATGACCGTGGCACAGAACATCGCCTTCGGCCTCAAGCAGGACAAAATCCCTGCCGCTGAAGTCGATGCCCGTGTCGCGGACATGCTCAAGCTGGTTCAGATGACGCAGTACGCCAAGCGCAAGCCGCATCAGTTGTCCGGTGGCCAGCGTCAGCGTGTGGCCCTGGCGCGTTCCCTGGCCAAGCGGCCGAAACTGTTGCTGCTCGACGAACCGATGGGTGCTCTGGACAAGAAGCTGCGTTCGCAAATGCAGCTTGAGCTTGTCGAGATCATCGAGCGGGTCGGCGTAACCTGCGTCATGGTGACCCACGACCAGGAAGAAGCCATGACCATGGCCGAGCGCATTGCGATCATGCACCTGGGCTGGATCGCCCAGATCGGCAGCCCGATCGACATCTACGAAACCCCGACCAGCCGTCTGGTCTGCGAGTTCATCGGCAACGTCAACATCTTCGACGGTGAAGTGATCGACGACGCCGAAGGCCACGCAACCATCACCTGCAAGGACCTGGACCGCCAGATTTACGTGGGCCACGGCATCAGCACGTCGGTGCAGGACAAATCCGTGACCTACGCGATCCGTCCGGAAAAACTGCTGGTGACGCCGACCATGCCGACCTGCGAATACAACTGGTCCAGCGGCAAGGTGCACGACATCGCCTACCTCGGTGGTCACTCGGTGTTCTACGTCGAACTGCCGAGCGGCAAGATCGTCCAGTCTTTCGTCGCCAACGCCGAGCGCCGTGGTCAGCGCCCAACCTGGGGTGACCAGGTTTACGTGTATTGGGAAGACGACAGCGGCGTGGTACTTCGCTCATGAACATGCGCAAATTCAAACGCCGCCTCAGTCGAATAATTCCCGGTGGCCGCCAGCTGGTCATCGGGGTTCCGTTCATTTGGCTGTTCCTGTTCTTCATGTTGCCGTTCTTCATCGTCCTGAAGATCAGCTTCGCCGAAGCCGACGTGGCCATTCCGCCGTACACCGAGATCTACAGCTACCTCGACCAAAAAGTGCAGTTGCTGCTTAACCTGAGCAACTACGCGATGCTGGCCGGCGACGAGTTGTACATCGCCGCTTACCTCGGCTCGTTGAAGATGGCGCTGATCAGCACCGTCCTCTGTTTGCTGATCGGCTACCCGATGGCCTACGCCATCGCCAGTGCCCGCAAAGAGATGCAAACGGTGCTGGTGCTGCTGATCATGATGCCGACCTGGACCGCGATCCTGATCCGCGTTTACGCGTGGATGGGCATCCTCAGCAACAACGGTCTGCTCAATGGTTTCCTGATGACCATGGGCTGGATCGACGAACCGCTGCAGATCCTCAACACCAACCTCGCGGTGTACATCGGCGTTGTTTATTCATACCTGCCGTTCATGATCCTGCCGCTCTACGCCAACCTGGTGAAGCACGACAACAGCCTGCTGGAAGCCGCGTCCGACCTGGGTTCTAGCACGTTCAACAGCTTCTGGAAGATCACCATCCCGCTGTCCAAGAACGGCATCGTCGCGGGCTGCATGCTGGTGTTCATCCCGGTGGTGGGCGAGTTCGTGATCCCGGAACTGCTCGGCGGTCCGGAAACCCTGATGATCGGTAAAGTGCTCTGGCAAGAGTTCTTCAACAACCGTGACTGGCCGGTGGCGTCTGCCCTGGCGGTGGTGATGCTGGCGATCCTGATTGTGCCGATTATTCTGTTCAACCGCAGTCAGGCCAAAGAAATGGAGGGTAAAGAATGAAGCGCTTCCGTTTCTCAAGTTTCATGCTGGTTGCGGGTTTGCTGTTCATCTACGCGCCGATGCTGATCCTGGTGATCTACTCGTTCAACGCCTCGAAACTGGTGACGGTGTGGGGTGGCTGGTCGATCAAGTGGTACGTCGGTTTGATGGACAACACTCAATTGATGGGCTCGGTGGTGCGCTCGCTGGAAATCGCCTGCTACACGGCGGTGGCGGCGGTGGCACTGGGTACGTTGGCGGCATTCGTGCTGACCCGTATCACCCACTTCAAGGGGCGTACGCTGTTCGGTGGCCTGGTTACCGCGCCGCTGGTGATGCCTGAAGTGATCACCGGTCTGTCGCTGTTGCTGCTGTTCGTGGCGATGGCGCAGATGATCGGTTGGCCGCAGGAACGCGGCATCATCACCATCTGGATCGCTCACACCACGTTCTGTGCGGCGTATGTGGCGGTGGTGGTCTCGGCGCGCTTGCGTGAGCTGGACCTGTCCATCGAAGAAGCGGCCATGGACCTGGGTGCGCGGCCGTGGAAGGTGTTCTTCCTGATCACCATCCCAATGATCGCGCCATCGTTGGGGGCCGGCGGCATGATGTCGTTCGCCTTGTCCCTGGATGACCTGGTGTTGGCGAGTTTCGTGTCCGGTCCTGGTTCCACGACCCTGCCGATGGAAGTGTTCTCGGCGGTGCGTCTGGGGGTGAAGCCCGAGATCAACGCCGTGGCCAGTCTGATTCTGTTGGCGGTATCGATCATGACGTTCCTGGTCTGGTTCTTCAGCCGTCGTGCCGAAGAAAGTCGCAAACGTGCGATTCAGCAGGCGATCGAAGAAGGCGCTGCCGACTCCTGGAAACAACCAGACGTGCGTCGCGCCCAGGCGCCGGAAGCGGCTTGAGCCTGATGTCGGGTTGACCACAAATCCGTGGCCAACCCCGTTCCAATGTGGGAGCGAGCCTGCTCGCGAAAACGGTCTATCAGTCGACATCTGTGTTGACTGACATGGCCCCTTCGCGAGCAGGCTCGCTCCCACAGTTGTTTTACGACACCCAAGGGGACTTGCGGATGATCTCGACGAAGTTCATCGGTTTGAAGCCTGGCTCGCTATCCACCAGCACATCCGCGTTCACGGTGCCAAAAGTGGTGTCCGGTTTGTGTTTGAAGCCATTGGCAAACGCACACAGGATGCACTCCTTGAACCCTTCGCCACGCGGGTGGGCATGCACCACTTCTTCGCGTTGTGCGCTGGGGAACGCGGCGTAATCGATGCCCAACACATCCATTTCAACGCCAGCGGTGACCAGCGCCACATTAGGCCGCAGGTGTTGCGGCACGCCCGGTGTGGTGTGCAGGGCAATCGACAACCAGACCTGTTCGATATCATCGTCGGACAAACCGTAAGGCTTGAGGAACGCTTTGGCAGCGTTGGCGCTATCGACTTCGAAGCGCTCGTCGTCAGTGCGATGACCTTCCACCAGACCCAAGTCATGGAACATCGCGCCGACGTACAACAGTTCGGGGTTGTAGGCCAGTTGCTTGCGTTCGCCGCTCAAGGCACCGAACAGAAACACCCGGCGCGAGTGGTGATACAGCAGGTCTGATTCGACGTCGCGAATATATTCCGTGGTGGCCTTGGCCAACGCGCTGTCGGGGATTTTGATACCGGCGATGGTGCTGCTCATGGTGCTTTCCTCGTGGGGAACGCCGTGGCGGCGCTGAAGGGTTTAGTCTGTTCGCGCACCCGAAACAGGACAATCGATCCATGGCTGCGATCCCGGCCAATGAGCATGCATATCGCGCCAACCTCGCTTGTTGCGCACGGATTGGCTAGGGTTGAAACAGATAATCCGGGATGCACGCCGACTTTCATTTCAATACCTGGAAGGCGAATTTTGCCATGAGTAAAACCGTTGCCATCGTGGTCTTCGCCGGCGTTCAGTCCCTGGACGTCACCGGTCCCATGGATGTGTTCTGCGAAGCCAATCGTTTCCTCGAACCGCCAGATCACTATCGACTGGAGGTGATCGGCGTCGAGCGCGGGGTGATGGCGTGTTCCAACGGTTTGTCACTCAATGCCCATCGGCATTTCAGCGAAGCGCTGGAGGCCTACGACTTGCTGCTGGTGGCCGGTGGGCCGCAGTTGCCGTTCATGGATTTCGGTGCGGCATTCGATACCTGGCTGCGTGGTGCCTGCGCCCGGGCGCGACGCTTTGGCTCGATCTGCAACGGCGCGTTCATGCTTGCCCGGGCCGGGTTGCTGGAAGGGCGAACGGTGACCACCCACTGGGGCGACGCGGCGGCGCTGGCGCAGTTGTGCCCGTCGACTCAGGTCGAGGCGGATCGCCTTTACGTGGAGGATGGCGAGCTCTACACCTCGGCGGGTGTCACGGCCGGGATTGATCTGTCGCTGTACTTGCTGGCCAGGGATCACGGGCCGGAGGTAGCGCTGAGTGTGGCAAAACGTCTGGTGGTGTTCACTCAACGCTCGGGCGGGCAGTCACAGTTCAGCCCTTTCCTCACGCCACACGCCGAACCCACTTCTGCCGTGGCGTTGGTGCAGCTCTACGTGTTGGCCAACCTGACGGGGGACCTGACGATTGCCGACCTGGCCAACGCCGCCAACATGAGTGCCCGCAACTTTTCACGGGTGTTTGCCAAAGAGGCGAAAACCACCCCGGCGGAATTCGTCGAACGGGCCAGGGTGGATGCGGCGCGGGTGCTGCTTGAAAGCACCCCATCGCCGCTGAAGACCGTGGCTTATCAGTGCGGCTTTCGCGATGCCCAGCACATGCGCAGTGTGTTCAACCGCAGGCTGGGCGTGACGCCGCAGCAGTTCAGGCTGAACTTTGCGGCGATGGTTTAAACGCTGATCGATCGTTCCCACGCTCTGCGTGGGAATGCCTCAATGGACGCTCTGCGTCCGCTTCGGCAGGGACGCGGAGCGTCCCGGGCTGCATTCCCACGCAGAGCGTGGGAACGATCAACTACTGCGTAGCCCGCGCCGGCAACAGCTTCAACGTGCTGCGGGTGTTGGCCGTGACTTCTTCGTCGTTGAGATGCGCCTGGTAGTAGATTCCTTCGACATACGCTTCAGCCTGATCGTCATAGTGGCTGTCGAACGGTACGCCACTCTGGCCAACCGGGTTGACGGTCAGGCTGTGGGTCGGGTCGGCGAAGTCGATCAGGCGGCGGGTCGAGGGACCATAAGTGACTGGCCACGGCGCCGGGCCGATTTTGGCCGAGAGGTTGTTCGGTACTTCGTGAGTGCCGGGGGCTGCGAACGGGCCGACATTGAAGATCCGATCCAGCGGCTTTTGCTGCCCCAGCGGATGGCCATGGGTCAGCGTGTGCGCCTTGCCCCACTGCCATTGCGCGAAATCGCCGCCGAGGGTGGTTTTGAGATGTGCAATGCTCGCCTGCCACGCCGCCTTGACCGTATCGGCACGGGTTTCCTTGCCGAGGGTGTTGCGGTTGTCCCACCACGGTGAATCGGCAGTCGCGGCCAGGCGAGGCAGTGCGGAATCAATCACCCGGGTCGACAGCAAAGTCTCGAAGAAATCATTGCCCAGCTCATCGTGCATCGTCGCGTCAGCCAGGTTGAACAGGAACTGGTTGAACAGCGTGGCGCTGGTGGAATCGAGCGGGTAGTCGCCTTTCCATTGGGCCAGTTGCTCAACCAGTTTGAGTTCGGCGGGATCGCTCACCACTTCACGCAGTACGGGCAACAACGGCGCCAGCAAGCGCGGGCCGTAAGCGGTGGTGGTGCCCAGTTGCAGCTTCTGGCTGGCGTCCAGGTCCCACTTGATGGTTTTGTCGCTGAGCTGGCGATTGAGCTGCTGACCTCGATCGGCCAGGTTGTAGTAACCGGGAATCTCCATGCCGGTCGGCGACACCGGCTGGAAGTTTGCCGAGACGATGTAGCCCCGCGCCGGGTTCTCTTCCTGCGGGTTGGCGCTGAACGGGTAGAAGCCGTCCTTGTCCGCGTCGGCGGTGCTGCCATCAAGGATGAACCCCGGACGCACACCCGCCGGACGTTTTGGCAGCTGCGCCGCTGCCCACCAGCCGATGTCGCCCTTGGCGTTGGCCCAGACGATGTTCAGGCCCGGCGCCTGGATCTTTGCGCAGGCACTGCGCGCCTTGGCCAGGGTGTCGGCGCGGTTGAGCTGGTAGAAGCCCTCAAGGATCGGATTCTGGCTTTCGAGAAAACCCCACCACATGGCGATCGGCGTTTTGCCGACGCTGCTGCCCAGCGCATCGTTGACGATCGGACCGTGGGGCGACTGGCGCAGCACCAGTGTCACCGGTGCCTGGCCCTTGACCGCGATTTGCTGTTCGCTGGTTACCATGTCCACCCACTTGCCGCGATACCAGACCTGATTGGGGTTGTCTGGATTGACCTTCTCGGCGATCAGGTCCAGGTCGTCGTTCTGGAACATGGTGATGCTCCAGCCGAAGTCGCGGTTCATCCCGAGAGAGGCGAACGGCATCAATGCCTGATAGTGGCCGTAGAGCTCAAAACCCGGCGCCGAGAGCTGCGCTTCATACCACACCGACGGCGCGGAAAAACGGATATGCGGGTCGCCGGCCAACAGCGGTTTGCCGCTTTTGGTCCGACTGCCGGAGACAGCCCAGGCGTTGCTGCCCTCGAACTGCGGCAAGCCGTTGTCGGCCAGTGCCTGCTCGCTGAGGCGGGCGAGGGCGTTGAGCTCTTTCCAGTCGGTACTGGCGAGGGGTGGTATGGCAGCGCTGCGGTTTTTCGCCAGCACGCCCTTGGGCTGCCAGTCGAGATCGAAGACGTTCAGGTAGTTGGCGCCCAACTGATCGCGCACGTAGGTCAGCAACGGTTCGGTGCGAAACGCTGCGGCAAAACTGTAGGCCATGTAACCGGCGATGCTGATGGTGTCCTGGGCGGTGAATGGGCGTTTGGGAATGCCTAGCACATCAAACTCCGCAGGTTTTGAATGGCTGTCCTGATACTGGTTGATGCCATCCAGATAGGCTTGCATGGCGATAAAGGCCGGCGACTGTTTGTCCATGTTCGCCAGGTAGGTGTCGGCGCGTTCGCGAATGCGCAGGCTGCGCATCAGCTTGTCGGTGTCGAGCAGTTTCGGGCCCAGTACCTCGGCCAGCTCGCCGCGGGCGAGGCGGCGCAGGACTTCCATCTGAAACAGCCGGTCCTGGGCGTGCACGTACCCGAGGGCGCGGTACAGGTCGGTTTCGTTTTCAGCGCGGATGTGCGGGATGCCGCGCTCGTCGTAACGCACGATGACCGAACCCTGCAAGTGTTGCAGTTCCACCATGCCCTGGCGTGACGGCTGCTTGCTGTAGACGTACCAACCTGCCCCTGCGGCGAGCGCAACAATCAGCAGGGCGAGTACGGTCAGGCTACGTTTCATGGTGATTCCTTGTTGTTATGAGTGGCAGCAGCTCCCTGGCGCCACTGTTTAACACGGCTTGCCGATATGGCCATCGCACTTAGGAGGGATTCGCGTCTCCTGTCAGCCTTACTTCGCTGTGTCGACGGGCCACGGGCAGTAACAACCCACGGCCAGTGTGTGCGTGGCATTCACTGCGCGGCCTTCGTTCAACGCTTGCAGAATCGGTTCAATAAAACTGTTGCTGGAATTGCAGGTCAGGCCTTCGCTGTACGGGCCGAAATACGCCAGTTTGCCGCTGCGATCCCAGATCGCCACGGCCGGGCTCGCGGGGATCTGTTCGGAGCCTGGCAGGACGGCGATGCTTTTCAGGCCGCTTAAGGTGCTCGGCAACTGACCGTGGCTGCCAGGCTTTTGTACCGCATAAAACTCCACGCCTTGCGGTACATAGCGCTCAACCAGTTCGCTCAGGTGTTGTTGGTTACCGACATTGCACGGGCAGGCCGGGTCCCAGAAGTGCACGAGGCGGATGGCGCCGGGGCCAGCGAGGTTGTCGGGCAAGCGCAGCGGGTCACCGGAGAACACCGCGGTGTGCTCGCTGAACGCTCGCAGATAGCGGCCCTGAAACCAGTCGTAGGCAGCCCACAGCATGCCGGCACACACGAGGGCGAGCAGGCTGGCAAGCAGTGTGGCGCGGTAGGGCGAGCGCATGGATTTCAGTCCTCGAAGGTGCGCTAGCTTGCCATGCTTGCCCCAACAGATGAATATCGCAGGCCCATAAAGTCCGTTTCGCGTTCTGGAATTGCTCATGTCTGCCACTTTCGATCCCGATCACCTGCGTGCCAGCCTGCGGCCGCTGGCCGACTGGCAGCCGCTGTCGGAGGAAGCGCTGGCTTACCAGCATTTCTACGGGTTGGATTTTGCGAGGCGCAACGTGCGCAGTGGCCTTGGACGTTTCGCGGTCGATGGTTATGAAGTGGTCAGCCAGGTCTGGAGGCCCGAGCAGGCGAAGGCGACGCTGTTTTTGTTCCACGGTTTTTACGATCACACCGGGCTTTACCGGCATGTGATCGAATGGGCGCTGGATCAGAATTTTGCGGTGATTGCCTGCGACCTGCCCGGGCACGGACTGTCCAGCGGCGAACGGGCCAGCATCAAGGATTTCGCCGAGTATCAGGACACGCTGCAAGGATTGTTCGCCGAAGCACAATCCCTCGATCTGCCGCAGCCGTGGCACCTGTGCGGGCAAAGCACCGGCGGCGCGATTGTGATCGATCATGTACTCAATGAGGGCGCCAGCAGTCCGGCCCAGGGCCAGGTCATTCTGCTGTCGCCGTTGGTAAGGCCGCGGGGCTGGGGCTGGTCGCAACTCAGCTATTACCTGCTCAAGCCTTTCGTCAAAGCCATCGCCCGGCGCTTCAGCGAGAACTCCAACGACCCGGATTTTCTGCCCTTCCTGCAAGCGGATCCGTTGCAGCCGCTCCGTTTGCCGACCGCCTGGGTCGGTGCGCTGGCGCGCTGGATCAAGCGCATCGAAGCCGCACCGTACAGCATGCGGCGACCGCTGATTGTGCAGGGGCAGGCAGACATGACCGTGGATTGGGAGCATAACCTTGAAGTGTTGCGGAGCAAGTTCGATCGGCCGCAGGTGTTGATGTTGCCTGAGGCGCGGCATCATCTGGCGAATGAGACGCTGGCGTTGCGGAGGGAGTATTTCGGGTTTTTGACCAAGCGGATCAAGGGTCGGAATCTTTAGCGGGAGTCAGGGCCTCATCGCGAGCAGGCTCGCTCCCACAGGGGTTTTGTGTACGCCACAGATCTACTGTGGGAGCGAGCTTGCTCGCGATAGCGATCTATCAGGCACCGAAGATTACTGGGTGAGGCTCGGCGTATCCTGCCCCACCGCCAACCCGGCGCGAATCGCCGCCAATGCTGCCTGGTAATAAGCCTTGCCCTCGGTGGATTCGGCGAAGGTCGCGAACTCTTCCAGTTCTTCATCTGACAGGTCGCGATAGACATACAACAGCGTGTTGTTCAGGTCGTTGCCGATCTGGTCCATCAAGCGCTGACGCTGACCATTCAACATGCCTTGAGCCTGACCACCGCCGAGCAGGCCGGGGATCATCGAACTGAGGCTGTCGGCCGCGACGCCGGCAATCGCCAGGCTGACTTCCGCGCCAGCCTCGCGAGCGGGCAGGGCCTGGGCCAGATGGCCGATGATCAGCATGCGGCTGTCGCTGGCCTGGATCTTGGGCAAACCCTTGGCGTTTTTTGCCAGCTGATCGCGACGGGTCGCGAGCAATTCGGCGGCCACGATTTTCTTGCCCAAGGGTGACTGAAAGAATGTCAGCGCAGGTTTCGGATCGGCGAGGGTCTTGCGCAATTGCGCTTCGGCGCGCTGGTCGACGGCCTGGGGGGCAAAGCGCTGATTGCTGTTATTCACCAGCGCCTGGAACACTGCCGGCGGCAGACTGTTCTGGTACCGCTGCTGAGCGGCCGAGAGAGCGTCGTTGAAATGCGCGCGTTGTTCTGGCCAACCGGCGACCTTGTACAACTGGTCGTGGCCGTCTGCCCAAGCGGGCAATACACAGAACATCAACAGTGAAAAAAGCAAACGGCGCATAGGGACTCCTGTCAGCAGGCGACTATTCTCCGTGTGGCATTCGTCCTTGTCGAGAATTCGTATCAACCCGCTGCGCGGCTCTGTCGGATTTTCAGGCACAGGAATACTATGCGCGGCATGCCAATACCCTCTGATCACCCGCTGCTGTTACGTATCGTCGACGACCTGGCTGAGCACGGCTGGTCGCAGCAGCATGTTTTCCTTCCTCTGGGTCTGACCCAGGAACTGGCGGCTGAGTGCCGTAAACGTGCTGCCGAGGGCGAATTAGCCCCGGCCGCCGTGGGGCGCGGGTCGACATCCGAGATTCGCGAAAGCATTCGTGGCGACCATATCCAGTGGATCGAGCCCGGCCAGGCGTTGGCTTGCGACAGCTATCTGGATTTGATGGACAGCCTGCGCGAGGCAATGAATCGCGGTTTGTTTCTGGGCCTGGAAGATTTCGAAAGCCATTTCGCGCTGTACCCGCCCGGCGCGTTCTACCTCAAGCATGTCGACCGTTTCCGCGACGACGACCGGCGCATGGTGTCGGCGGTGGTCTATCTCAATGACGCCTGGCTGCCCGAGCACGGCGGCCAGTTACGCATGTACCTGGATGAAAGCGTCGAACATGATGTGGTGCCCATAGGTGGGTGCCTGGTGGTGTTCCTGTCGGGTGAAGTGCCCCACGAAGTCCTGCCCGCGACCCGGGATCGCCTGTCGTTGACCGGCTGGTTCCAGCGGCGTGGCAACGAGCCGTTCTGATCATGCAAAAAATTCTGGTAAGCCGCTGTCTGCTGGGGCACCGCGTACGTTACGACGGCGGGGCGAGTGGGCCGTTCGATCAGCTTCAGCAGTGGCTTGATGAAGGTCGGGTGGTGCCGTTGTGTCCAGAGGTAGCCGGCGGGTTGCCGACGCCAAGGGCAGCGGCCGAGATTCCGGGCGGGCAGGGTGGTGAAGTGCTTGATGGCCATGCCTCAGTGATCACCACCGAGGGCGAGGACGTCAGCGCCGAGTTTCTCTCGGGGGCTTATCAGGCGTTGGACCTGGTGCAAAAGCACGGCATCCGCATTGCCGTACTCAAGGCCAACAGCCCGTCTTGCGGGAATCTGTTGACCTATGACGGGACGTTCAGTGGGGTGAAGGTGAGTGGCGAGGGAGTGACTGCGGCGTTGCTCAAGCGCCATGGCGTTCAGGTCTTCAGTGAGCTGGAGTTGGTTAAGGCGGCGGTAGCTTTGGGTGTTTTGGGCTGATCCGGAATCCATCCCCTCACCCTAACTCTCTCCCCAGGGGGCGAGGGGACTGATCGTGAGGGTCTGAAGAAATTTTGCGACCTGAACGATTTTTACTGAATCCATAATCGACTCGATTTTTCAGGTCGATGGATAGCGTTAGACACCTCGGTCAGTCCCCTCGCCCCCCTGGGGAGAGGGTTAGGGTGAGGGGAGGTTCTAGCGGCTGACGAATCTAGGGATTGGGCGCCACACTCGTATCCGCCCCCAACCACTTCTGCGACAACGCCTCCAATCGCCCATCCGCCTTGATCCGCTGCAGCGCGTTTTCCAGGCTGGCATGAAACGCCGGGTTACCTTTCTGAAACGGAATCGCCAGGCTCACTGCCGGGCCAGCCTTCGGCTTCTCTTCCGTCAGCGACTGTACCAGCAGCATCGAGCGCGGTTGCTCTTCCTTCTGCGCGATCAATTGCGCATCAGTGTGAATGTAAGGTTCGCTGAAGTCGAAACGATCCTTGAGGTCCGGGGTCACTGCTATGTGGTTGATGGCGACGTCGTACTTGCCGGTTTCAACACCTTGCAACAGATCGCCGGAATCGGTAACGACGAAGTCGGCCCGTACGTCCAGTTCGTCAGCCAGCAGTTGCCCCAATTCGACTTCGAAGCCCGTAAGTTTGCCGTCGTCCTTGAAATTGAAGGGCGGTGTATTAGCCTCAAGGGCAATACGCAATTCGCCTCGGTCGTTTACATCGTCAATCAGTTCGGCATGAGCCAAAGGGCTCAGAAGGGGTAGCAGGCAGATCAGGCCAGGCAAAAAACGCATGGTCACTCCTTTGAATTCATTATCGCGACGCTCTGTTCAGGCTCGCTTTGCTATGGTTGTCGAGAGCCTTCGACAACGAATGGCCGTGAAGTTGTCATGGCCGCACGGATTTTACGAAAAAACTGGAGAAGAGAATGAAAACCTTTATGTCACGAGCAGCATTGGCTGGCCTGTTGATGGGTGCTTCGATGCTGGCAACGGCTGCTACACCGGCTCCCAAAGGTGCAGAAGTGTCCATCGTTTCTCCTGCGGACGGAGCTACCATTCCGCAAACCGTCGTCGTCAAGTTCGCTGTCGAGAACATTGCGCTGGCGCCCGCGGGCGATGTCACCAAGAACACCGGCCATCACCACTTGCTGATCGATGTCGATCAACTGCCTGCCGCCGGTGCGCCGATCCCCAACGATGCCAACCACCTGCATTTCGGCAAGGCGCAGACCCAGGCTGAAGTAAAGCTGACGCCGGGCAAACACACCTTGCAGCTGGAACTGGGCGATAGCGGCCACATGCCGTTCGATCCGCCGATCGTGTCGAAGAAAATCACCGTCAACGTTAAGTAACATTCGTCGCGCTCATGAAAAAGGAGACCCGAAGGTCTCCTTTTTTTGTCACTCAAGTCACTATCAGAACAACACGCGGCAACGAATGGTGCCGTTGATGTGCTGCAGCTTCTCTTGCGCCATTTCCGAGTACTCGGCGTCGACGTCGATCACGACGTAGCCGACTTTCTCGTTGGTCTGCAGGAACTGACCGGAAATGTTGATACCGTTTTCGGCGAAGACCTTGTTGATCTCGCTCATCACACCCGGAATGTTCTCGTGGATGTGCAGCAGACGGTGCTTGCCAGGGTGAGCCGGCAGGGCCACTTCCGGGAAGTTGACCGAGGACACCGACGTACCGTTGTCGCTGTACTTGACCAGTTTTTCTGCCACTTCCAGACCGATGTTGGCTTGCGCTTCAGCGGTGGAGCCGCCGATGTGCGGGGTCAGGATCACGTTGTCCAGGCCACGCAGCGGGCTTTCGAACTCTTCGTCGTTGGAGCGAGGCTCCACCGGGAATACGTCGATGGCCGCGCCGATCAGGTGCTTGTCCTTGATCGCGTCCGCCAGCGCTTGCAGTTCAACTACAGTGCCGCGAGCCGCGTTGATCAGAATGCCGCCCTTCTTGATCGCGCGGATTTCTTTCTCGCCGATCATCCACTGGGTCGCAGCGGTTTCCGGAACGTGCAGGGTGACGATGTCGGACATGCCCAGCAGCTCGGTCAGGTTACCGACCTGAGTTGCGTTGCCCAATGGCAGCTTGGTCACGGTGTCGTAGAAGTACACCTGCATGCCCAGGCCTTCCGCCAGGACCGACAGTTGAGTACCGATCGAGCCATAACCGACGATGCCGAGCTTCTTGCCACGGATTTCGAAGGAGTTGGCCGCGCTCTTGATCCAGCCGCCACGGTGGCAGGAAGCGTTCTTCTCAGGGATGCCGCGCAGCAACAGGATCGCTTCGGCCAGCACCAGTTCCGCGACGGAGCGAGTGTTGGAGTACGGAGCGTTGAACACTGCGATGCCGCGTTCGCGGGCAGCATTAAGGTCAACCTGGTTGGTGCCGATGCAGAAACAGCCGACAGCGACCAGTTTCTTCGCGTGATCGAAGATTTCTTCGGTCAGTTGAGTGCGGGAGCGAATGCCGATGAAGTGCGCATCAGCGATCTTTTCCTTCAGCTGGGCTTCCGGCAGAGAACCTGTGAGGTACTCGATGCTGGTGTAGCCCGCCGACTTGAGGACGTCGACAGCCGATTGGTGGACGCCTTCGAGAAGAAGGAACTTGATCTTGCTCTTATCGAGAGAAGTCTTGCTCATCTGCGTAAACCTGTATCCCGGAGAAAAATGGCAGGAAATAGCCAGCAGACGCTGACCCGGACGGCAGGAAAGCCGTCGCCACAGAATAGCCGTTGGGCACTATCCTGCGGGGTCGGTATGCTAGCATATGCACCCCGCTAAACACTCATTCCTGCGACGTGAAGCGTTCTCAGGATGACCATGAATTGTTCGAGAGTTCTGTCGATGACCAATCCTGCCCTGATTGAAGAGCTGAAGACCCTGGTTGAGCCTGGCAAGGTGCTGACCGATGCCGACTCCCTGAATGCTTACGGTAAGGATTGGACCAAGCATTTCGCCCCCGCCCCGACCGCCATCGTGTTCCCCAAGACCACCGAGCAGGTTCAGGCCATCGTTCGTTGGGCCAATGAGCACAAAATCGCGCTGGTGCCGTCCGGCGGTCGCACCGGGCTGTCCGCTGCAGCCGTAGCGGCCAATGGCGAAGTCGTCGTGTCCTTTGACTACATGAACCAGATCCTCGACGTGAACATGACCGACCGCACCGCGGTCTGCCAGCCGGGCGTGGTCACCGAACACCTGCAGAACGTCGCCGAAGAAAAAGGCCTGTACTACCCGGTGGACTTCGCTTCGGCAGGCTCCAGCCAGATTGGCGGCAATATCGGCACCAATGCCGGCGGGATCAAGGTCATTCGCTACGGCATGACCCGCAACTGGGTCGCAGGCATGAAAGTGGTCACCGGCAAAGGCGATCTGCTGGAGCTGAACAAAGACCTGATCAAGAACGCCACCGGTTACGACCTGCGTCAGCTGTTCATCGGCGCTGAAGGCACCCTCGGTTTTGTGGTCGAAGCCACCATGCGTCTGGACCGCGCGCCGAAAAACCTCACCGCCATGGTCCTCGGCACGGCCGATTTCGACTCGATCATGCCGGTGTTGCACGCGTTCCAGAGCAAACTCGACCTGACCGCCTTCGAATTCTTCTCCGATAAAGCCTTGGCCAAGGTCATGGGCCGGGGCGATGTACCCGCGCCATTCGAAACCGATTGCCCGTTCTACGCGCTGCTGGAATTCGAAGCGACCACCGAAGAAGTGGCCAACCACGCCCTGGAAACCTTCGAGCACTGCGTTGAGCAGGGCTGGGTGCTGGACGGCGTGATGAGCCAGAGCGAAACCCAGCTGCAAAACCTGTGGAAGCTGCGCGAATACATCTCCGAAACCATTTCCCACTGGACGCCGTACAAGAACGACATTTCGGTCACCGTGTCGAAAGTCCCGGCTTTCCTGAAGGAAATCGACGCGATCGTCGGCGAACACTACCCGGATTTCGAAATCGTCTGGTTTGGCCACATCGGCGACGGCAACCTGCACTTGAACATCCTCAAGCCGGAAAACCTGAGCAAGGACGAGTTCTTCGCCAAGTGCGCGACCGTCAACAAGTGGGTGTTCGAAACCGTCGAGAAGTACAACGGTTCGATTTCCGCCGAACATGGCGTGGGCATGACCAAGCGGGACTACTTGACCTACAGCCGCTCGCCGGTTGAGATCGAGTACATGAAAGCCGTCAAAGCGGTGTTCGACCCGAACGGCATCATGAACCCGGGCAAGATTTTCGCTGTTTGACTTTTGAATTTAAGAGCTACGAAACAGGAGTCGGTAATGAGCTATCAGCACCAGTATGTCGACGGTACGCGTATTCACTTCCCGCTGGGGAAAGTGGTGTGCATTGGCCGTAACTACGCCGAACACGCCAAGGAACTGGACAACCCGGTGCCTACAGAACCGCTGCTGTTCATCAAGCCGGGCAGTTGCGTCGTGCCGCTGGAAGGTGGTTTCAGCATTCCGACCGAGCGCGGTTCGGTGCATTACGAAGCGGAAATCGCGGTGTTGATCGGCAAGCCTTTGTCGACCAAACCGAGCCGTGAAGAAGTGCTTGATGCTATCTCCGGCTTCGCCCCGGCCCTGGACCTGACCCTGCGCGACAAGCAGGCCGAGCTGAAAGCCAAGGGCCTGCCTTGGGAGATTGCCAAGTCCTTCGACGGTGCAGCGGTGATTGCGCCATTCGTGTCCGGCAGCACGTTCGCTGACCTGACCGACATCGGCATCCGCCTGACCATCAACGGCGAAGTGCGCCAGGATGGCAACAGCAGCGCAATGCTCAACCCGATCGTGCCGATGATCCAGCACATGGCCGGCTGTTTCTCGCTGCAGGCCGGTGACGTGATCCTGACGGGTACGCCGGTTGGCGTTGGTCCGTTGAATGTCGGTGACGAACTGGTGCTGGAATTGCCAGGCGCCAGCAGCTTCACCAGTAGCGTGCGCTAAACCAAACACCGCCAAACCCTGTGGGAGCGAGCCTGCTCGCGATAGCGGTCTGTCATTCGACATCATTGTTGAATGTGCTGGCCTCATCGCGAGCAGGCTCGCTCCCACATTTGGTTTCTGTGATGGGCAATGGAAGGGCTTTCCCGCCATTTCCCGTTTTTTTCACATCTCGTCCGGATAATTCCGGGACTTGCGGCGTCTGAGCCGGTCCCAATAGTGCTATTACCCTTAGCCTGAATTTCTGGAACTCATCCCTCGATGGTCACCCAACAACCAATGCCCAAGCTTAAAACTGCCCGCCGCTCGCGCTTTTTCATGCGTTGGTATTTCTGGCTTTTGCTGGTGGCCGCCGCCTATGGCCTCGCGTTTGCGATGCATTGGGATGACCGTGGTGTGCTTTGGGTGCTGGAGCGTTTCGAAAGCCCAGCCGAACGTCAGCAGAGTGTCTGGTTACCGGATTACCGGGCAGTGATCGATGCCAAATTGCTGCCGGGCATGGAAAAGGACGAAGCGTCCGACCTGGCCTACAACCCTCAAACCAAAACCCTGTTCTCGGTCATGGGCAAAAACCCGTTCCTCGTCGAACTGACGCTGCAGGGCGACGTGCTGCGCAAAATGCCGCTGGTGGGCTGGAGCAACCCGGAAGGCGTGACTGTGATGGGCAACGGTCTGTTGGCCATCGTCGATGAGCGTGACCACATGCTCTCCATCGTCAAGGTCGATGCCGATACCCGCGAGCTGAACATCGCCAACTTTCCGAAATACGATCTCGGCCCTTCGAAGGACCAGAACAAGGCGTTCGAAGCCATCGTCTGGGATTCGCGCAATCAGCAAATGTTGCTGGGTGAAGAGCGTCCACCGGCGTTGTTCACCTGGAAAAGCAACGATGGCCAGACACTCACCGGTGACAAGCAAAAACTCGCCAGTGATGAACTGGACATCCGCAACCTCTCGGCGCTGGCCATCGACCCGCGCACTGGCCACACCTTGGTGCTGTCTGCCGACTCCCACTTGTTGCTGGAACTGGACGAGAAGGGCGAGCAGGTCAGCTTCATGACCTTGCTCGGCGGCTTCAATGGTTTGAAAAAGACCATTCCTCGCGCCGAAGGCGTGACCATGGACGAGGCGGGCACGCTGTACATGGTGAGCGAGCCGAACCTGTTCTACCGCTTCGAAAAGCAGAAATAAGCCCGCCGTGAGGGTGGCACGCGGTCGCCTGTTGGGGTACACCTGCGGGACCGCGGCCACTGGCCATTAAGCTTCAATTCAGACTGCCGTGGTATTTCATCCGCCCGTTCTGTTTTCGAGCTTGCCTGAATGCGTCGACTTGCCCGCCCCAAGCCTCTGCTTTTGATCCTGTCGGTGATAGCCCTGATCGCTCTGATTGCGGGCGGCCAGCACCTGCGCCTGTTCGAGCGCGCCTGGTTCAATCTGCACACGCTTTGGCAGCCAGTGAATGCTCAGTCCATCGCTTTGGATCAGTACCAGGTAGCGGTCGAGGCGCGAGTCATTGTGGGGCTGGACGACGATGTTTCGGCGTTGACCTTCGATCCTGTGCGCAAAAGCCTGTTCACCGTCACCAACAAAAACTCAGAGCTGATCGAACTGTCGCTGGACGGCCAGATTGTTCGACGCATTGCGCTGATCGGGTTTGGCGATCCGGAAGCGGTGGAATTCATTAGCGCTGACACTTACGTGATCACTGACGAGCGTCAGCAGCGGCTGATCAAGGTTCATCTGGAAAAGGACACAACGTTCCTCGACGCAGCGGATGCCGAGCAGATGACCCTTGGCGTGCACATGAGCGGCAACAAGGGCTTTGAAGGCCTGGCTTACGACTCGGTGGGCAAGCGGTTGTTTGTCGCCAAGGAGCGCGACCCGATGCTGATCTACGAAGTGCAGGGCTTTCCGCATTACAACCCGGAAAAATCCTACGCGGTGCACGTCGTGAACAACCCCAAGCGCGATGCCGGGATGTTCGTGACGGACCTGTCGAGCCTGCAATACGACGAGCGCAGCGGCCATTTGTTGGCATTGTCGGATGAGTCGCGGCTGATTCTGGAACTGGATGTGGACGGGCGACCGCTGAGTACCCTGTCACTGAGCAAGGGGCGTCAGGGGTTGCAGAAGACAGTGCCGCAAGCGGAAGGGATCGCCATGGATGACGACGGTACGATGTACCTGGTGAGCGAGCCGAACCTGTTCTACGTCTTCAAAAAACCAACACAACCTTGACCAACCCCCCAAAACAACTGTGGGAGCGAGCCTGCTCGCGAAGAGGCCCTGTCAGCCGATGGAAATGTCGGCTGACAGACCGCCTTCGCGAGCAGGCTCGCTCCCACAGGTTTTGCGTATGTTTTATTTTGCGCGCAGGGTTTTTACGCCTTCACTGGTGCCCAGCAACAGAAAATCCGCTGGACGTGCCGCGAACAAACCGTTGGTGACCACGCCGACGATCGCATTGATCTGCGTCTCCAGCTCCACCGGGTTGGTGATCTGCATGTTGAACACGTCGAGGATGATGTTGCCGTTGTCGGTCAGCACGCCTTCGCGGTAGACCGGGTCGCCGCCGAGCTTCACCAGCTCGCGGGCCACGTGGCTGCGGGCCATTGGGATCACTTCCACCGGCAGCGGGAACGCACCGAGCACCGGCACCAGTTTGCTGGCGTCGGCGATGCAGATGAAGGTCTTGGCCACAGCCGCCACAATCTTCTCGCGGGTCAGGGCTGCGCCGCCGCCCTTGATCAGGTTCAGGTGCTCATCGCTTTCATCGGCGCCGTCGACGTAGAACTCCAGGTCGCTGACAGTGTTCAGCTCATACACCGGAATGCCGTGGCCCTTGAGGCGGGCTGCGGTGGCTTCGGAGCTGGCGACCGCGCCGTCGAACGCGCCTTTGTGCTTGGCCAGTGCGTCGATGAAGCAGTTGGCGGTGGAGCCGGTGCCGACCCCGACGATGCTCTTGTCGTCGAGTTTCGGGAGGATGAAGTCGATGGCGGCCTGAGCCACTGCCTGTTTGAGTTGATCCTGGGTCATGCGGGCTCCGAAGCGGGCAAAGGGAGAACGGAAAGGCCGGCATTATAGCCCCATGCCGGGCTAAAACCTCTTGATTCGTGTGGTCGCCCGCCCGAAAGCCGGGTTAGACTCCTTGGCCCTGCCCAACTCGCTCAGTGATGCTTTCCGATGCTCGAACAGTACGTCAAAAAGATCCTCACCTCGCGCGTTTATGACGTTGCCGTAGAAACCCCATTGCAGACTGCCCGCCAGCTCTCCGAGCGGCTGGGCAACAGTATTTTGCTCAAGCGCGAAGACTTGCAGCCGGTGTTCTCGTTCAAGATTCGCGGCGCCTACAACAAGCTCACGCAGCTGTCCGATGAAGAGCGCGCTCGCGGCGTGGTCACTGCTTCCGCGGGCAACCACGCGCAAGGCCTGGCCCTGGCGGCGAAAGTGTTGGGCGTGAAAGCGACCATCGTGATGCCCAAGACCACCCCGGAAATCAAAGTCGAAGGCGTGCGTTCACGCGGTGGCAAAGTGGTGCTGCACGGGGATTCGTTCCCGGAAGCCCTGGCCTACTCGCTGAAACTGGTCGACGAAAAAGGCTACGTCTACATTCACCCTTACGACGATCCCCACACCATTGCCGGGCAGGGCACGGTGGCGATGGAGATTCTGCGCCAGCACCCTGGCCGTCTGGACGCGATCTTCGTCCCGGTGGGCGGCGGCGGGTTGATTGCCGGAATCGCGGCGTATGTGAAGTACTTGCGGCCTGAAATCAAAATCATCGGCGTCGAGCCGGACGATTCCAACTGCCTGCAAGCCGCAATGGCCGCTGGCGAACGCGTGATCCTGCCGACCGTGGGCCTCTTCGCCGACGGCGTCGCCGTGGCGCAGATTGGTCAGTACACCTTCGATATCTGCAAAGATTATGTCGATGAAGTGATCACCGTCAGCACCGATGAAATCTGCGCGGCGATCAAGGACATCTACGACGATACCCGCTCGATCACCGAACCTGCCGGCGCCTTGGGCGTGGCCGGGATCAAGAAATACGTCGAGCAACGCGGTGTCACCGGGCATACCTTTGTGGCCATCGACTCCGGCGCCAACGTCAACTTCGACCGTCTGCGCCACGTCGCCGAGCGTGCTGAACTGGGCGAGGGGCGCGAAGCGATTATCGCCGTGACCATTCCCGAGAAACCGGGCAGCTTCAAGGCGTTCTGCGAGGCCATCGGCAAGCGCCAGATCACCGAATTCAACTACCGCTACAACACCGGCAGCGAGGCGCACATCTTTGTGGGCGTGCAGACGCACCCGGAAAACGACCCGCGCAGTGCGCTGCTTGCCAGTCTGACCGAGCAGGGTTTCCCGGTGCTCGATCTGACCGACAACGAGTTGGCCAAGTTGCACATTCGTCATATGGTCGGCGGACGTGCTGTTCACGTGGTCGATGAAGTGGTGCTGCGCTTTGAGTTCCCGGAGCGTCCGGGTGCGCTGTTCAACTTCCTCAACAAGCTCGGCGGGCGCTGGAACATCTCGATGTTCCACTACCGCAACCATGGTGCGGCGGATGGTCGTGTGGTCGCGGGGCTGCAAGTGCCTCACGAGGAACGCCATCTGGTGCCCGCTGCGCTGGAAGAAATCGGCTACCCGTACTGGGACGAAAGCGACAACCCGGCCTATCAGCTGTTTCTCGGCTGAGCGGCTACGCTGATGGCCAGGCCATAAGGAAATCGAACAATGGAAACGTTAACTGCCCTGAAAGTCGCTCATATGGTGGCGACGGTGTTGCTGCTGGTCAGTGCGTTGGGGCTTGCGATCTGGGTCTGGCGTACACGCCGTAACGGAGACGCGACGGCTCACGCACGCACATTGCAACGGCCGCAGGTGTTCATCTGGCTGGTGATGGGGCTGGCGCTGCTGAGCATGCCATTTACCGGTTGGTGGATGGTGCATCTGGTGGGCTGGCCGCTGGGGCAGATCTGGTTGCTGGCTTCCAGTGTGCTTTACACCGTCGCGGCGTTGGGCTGGTTCTGGTTGCTGGTGCGGCTGAATCGGCTACGCACTGTTCCGGGAGGCAATGGCAAGTTCACCTTCGCCCTTGCGTTGTTCAGTTTTGTTTGTTTTGTCGCGATTGCGGGGTTGATGGGCGCCAAGCCGGTTTAAGGCTTAAGACCGCGTCGACATCTTCGCGAGCAGGCTCGCTCCCACAAGGGGTTTGCGCCGCTCACACAGTTGTGTGTCTTGCACAAAACCCTGTGGGAGCGAGCCTGCTCGCGAAGGCGATATCAGTCGCGCAGAGTCATTACCGGCCAGCCACGCTTCTCGGCTTCAGCCCGCAGATTCGGGTCCGGATCGACGGCGATCGGATTCGTTACCTGCTCAAGCAGCGCCAAATCATTCATCGAGTCGCTGTAGAAGTAACTGTCTTCCAGCGAATGCCCGGTCTCTTCCAGCCAACGACTCAGCCTTGTGACCTTGCCTTCCCGGAAGCACGGAACATCAGTGCTGCGCCCTGTGTAGCGACCATCAACCATCTCGCATTCAGTGGCGATCAGGGTTTCGACGCCCAGACGCTGGGCAATCGGCCCGGTAACAAAACGGTTGGTCGCAGTGATGATCACCAACTTGTCACCCGCCTCGCGGTGCTTGGCCAGCAGTTCGAGACCCTTGGGCAACACAATCGGCTCAATGCAATCGCGCATGTAATCCAGATGCCATTGATCCAGCGTGGCCATCTCGGTGCGGCCGAGGACTTCCAGGCAGAAGTTCAGGTAGGCATCGTTATCCAGTTTGCCGGCCAGGTAATCCTGATAGAACTCGTCGTTGCGTGCCTTGTAAGCGACGGCGTCGAGGAAGCCGCGCTCGCAGAGGTAATCGCCCCAGGCGTGGTCACTGTCACCGCCCAAGAGCGTGTTGTCCAAGTCGAATAAAGCCAGCCGCATTGCAGTTACTCGCTGAAAAGTCTGTAGAAAGGCGTTCAGAATACGGACTTTTCACAAGAGTGCACATAAGGTAGGCCGGCTCGTTGCTGCTATCACAACCTTTGTGGAACAATGCGGCGACATGCGTTTGCGAGGTTGTTGCCGTGATCGACCCCGATGGTTTCCGCCCCAATGTCGGGATCATTCTCACGAATGATGCCGGACAGGTGCTATGGGCTCGCCGTATCAATCAAGATGCCTGGCAGTTTCCACAGGGCGGAATCAACCCCCAGGAGACGCCGGAAGACGCCTTGTACCGCGAGTTGAACGAAGAAGTGGGGCTTGAGCGCGAAGATGTTGAAATTCTCGCCTGCACCCGGGGCTGGTTGCGCTATCGTTTGCCGCAACGTCTGGTCCGAACGCACAGCCAACCGCTGTGCATCGGCCAGAAACAGAAATGGTTTCTCCTGCGCCTGGTCTCCAACGAGCAGCGGGTGCGGATGGATTTGACCGGTAAACCGGAATTCGATGGCTGGCGCTGGGTCAGCTATTGGTATCCGTTGGGCCAGGTGGTGACATTCAAGCGCGAAGTGTATCGACGCGCTCTCAAAGAGCTTGCCCCGCGCCTTTTATCGCGCGACTGACGACGGAGTTCGACCCCGAGCCATGCTCAATACGCTGCGCAAGATCGTCCAGGAAGTTAACTCCGCCAAGGATCTCAAGGCGGCGTTGGGGATTATTGTGTTGCGCGTCAAAGAGGCCATGGGCAGCCAGGTCTGCTCGGTCTACCTGCTTGACCCTGAGACCAACCGTTTCGTGCTGATGGCCACCGAGGGCTTGAACAAGCGCTCGATCGGCAAAGTCAGCATGGCACCCAACGAAGGTCTGGTTGGCCTGGTCGGCACGCGCGAAGAACCCCTGAACCTCGAAAACGCCGCGGATCACCCGCGCTACCGTTACTTCGCCGAGACCGGTGAAGAACGCTACGCCTCGTTCCTCGGGGCGCCGATCATTCACCACCGCCGCGTCGTCGGCGTGTTGGTCATTCAGCAAAAGGAACGTCGCCAGTTCGATGAAGGTGAAGAAGCCTTCCTCGTGACCATGAGCGCGCAGCTTGCCGGTGTTATCGCCCACGCCGAAGCCACCGGTTCGATCCGTGGGCTGGGCCGTCAAGGCAAGGGCATCCAGGAAGCCAAGTTCATCGGCGTACCGGGTTCGCCGGGTGCGGCAGTCGGTACCGCGGTGGTCATGCTGCCGCCGGCCGATCTGGACGTGGTGCCCGACAAGACCATCACCGATATCGCCGCCGAACTCGGGCTGTTCAAGACTGCCATCGAAGGCGTGCGCGCCGACATGCGCGCCTTGTCCGCCAAACTGGCGAATCAGTTGCGCCCGGAAGAGCGCGCGCTGTTCGATGTTTACCTGATGATGCTCGACGATGCGTCACTGGGCAGCGAAATCACCACCGTGATCAAGACTGGCCAGTGGGCTCAGGGCGCGTTGCGTCAGGTGGTCACCGAACACGTCAACCGTTTCGAATTGATGGACGACGCCTATCTGCGTGAGCGCGCCTCGGACGTCAAAGACCTCGGTCGGCGCTTGCTGGCTTATCTGCAGGAAGAGCGTCAGCAGACCCTGGTCTACCCCGACAACACCATTCTGATCAGCGAAGAACTGACGCCGGCGATGCTCGGCGAGGTGCCGGAAGGCAAGCTGGTCGGTCTGGTGTCGGTCCTCGGTTCCGGCAACTCCCACGTGGCGATCCTGGCACGCGCCATGGGTATCCCGACGGTGATGGGCCTGGTCGACTTGCCGTATTCCAAGGTCGACGGCATCCAGATGATCGTCGACGGCTACCACGGCGAGGTCTACACCAACCCGAGCGAAGTGCTGCGCAAGCAGTTCGCCGAAGTGGTCGAGGAAGAGAAGCAACTGGCGCTCGGGCTGGATGCACTGCGGGACTTGCCGTGCGTGACCGTCGATGGCCACCGCATGCCGCTGTGGGTCAACACCGGCCTGCTGGCGGATGTGGCGCGAGCGCAGAAGCGTGGCGCTGAAGGCGTCGGTCTGTACCGCACCGAAGTGCCGTTCATGATCAACCAGCGCTTCCCGAGTGAAAAAGAACAGCTGGCGATTTATCGCGAGCAGCTCGCCGCGTTCCACCCGCAACCGGTGACGATGCGCAGCCTGGACATCGGCGGCGACAAGTCGCTGTCGTACTTCCCGATCAAGGAAGACAACCCGTTCCTCGGCTGGCGCGGTATTCGCGTCACGCTCGACCACCCGGAAATCTTCCTGGTTCAGACCCGCGCCATGCTCAAGGCCAGCGAAGGCTTGAACAACTTGCGGATTCTGCTGCCGATGATCTCCGGCACCCACGAGCTGGAAGAAGCCCTGCACCTGATTCACCGGGCCTGGGGCGAAGTCCGCGACGAAGGCTGCGACGTGCCTATGCCGCCGATCGGCGTGATGATCGAAATTCCGGCAGCGGTTTATCAGACCAAGGAACTGGCGCGGCAAGTGGACTTCCTGTCGGTCGGTTCCAACGACCTGACCCAGTACCTGCTGGCCGTGGATCGAAACAACCCGCGGGTAGCCGACCTCTACGACTACCTGCACCCAGCGGTGCTGCAAGCCCTTCAGAGCGTGGTGCGTGACGCTCATGCCGAAGGCAAGCCAGTGAGCATCTGCGGTGAGATGGCAGGCGATCCGGCGGCGGCGGTGCTGTTGATGGCGATGGGCTTCGACAGCCTGTCGATGAACGCCACCAACTTGCCGAAAGTGAAGTGGATGTTGCGTCAGATCAATCTGAGCAAGGCCAAGGAGTTGCTCGCGGAGCTGATGACCATCGACAACCCGCAAGTTATCCACAGTTCGCTGCAATTGGCGCTGAAGAACCTTGGGTTGGCGCGGATGATTAATCCGGCTTCGGCCAAAACCCTATAAAACGCTGATGGCCCCATCGCGAGCAGGCTCGCTCCCACATTTGATTTGTGATCTACACAAGTCCCCTGTGGGAGCGAGCCTGCTCGCGATGAGGCCAGCCCTGACAGCACCAATCTAAACCCTGATCTCCACTTCCCCCAAATGCCCGCCATACGGCCCAAAACTCCGCTCCACCATCCACCGCGTCCCATCCGCCTGAACAATCAACGCCGTACTCGCTCGCGTCCCATAAGTCGGACTGGCAATAAATACACTCGACAGCAACGTCTCGGTGGCCAACCCGACCCCGGTATCCGGCAGTTCGGCAAATGGCGCCGCCTGCGGATCGCTCAGCAACGCCAATAAAGCCTGGGGTTGCGGATCGTCCAGCACTTCCTCCAGCGCTGCCCGCGCCCTGAGCAGCTTCGGCCATGGCGTATCCAGCCCGGCGTTCGACAACCCATAAACCCCCGGTGGCAGCATCACCGCCTCAGTCTCCCGGGCATTGAAGTGCCATAGCTCGTTGGCGTTGCCGATCAGCAGATTAAATCCGGAATACTCCAGCGAACGTGCAACAACGTCGCTCAAATAGTCATCTATCGGCATATCCCCGCTAAGAAATCGCGCCACCAGCTCCCCTCGCGAGGTGCGTGCGGGTGGCTGGTGCGGATCGCGGATATTGGTCAGCGCGGCGAAGCGTCCATGGGCGCCAACACCAAGCCAGGTGCCCCCCGCCTCCAGATCGCGACCGGCATGCACGTGCAGTGCTTCGGGCCATTGCGCCAGAGGCAGGCTGGGCCGGGCATAGAATTCGTCGCGGTTGGCCGCCACGATCAGCGGCTGGGCGTGACCCGGTCGCCAAGCGAAAACAATCAGGCACATAAGGCAGTCCTTGTGTGTTTTCTGCCCACTCTACTCAGTCATCGTGTGGGTATCCATCGCCATCCAGTGGAGCTTGAGGCCATGCATCCGTTACCATGCCGCTCTCATTTGGGGATGCGCATGGAATTTCTGCTCTATCTGGCGCTCGGCGCCTGTGCAGGTGTGCTGGCCGGGCTGTTCGGGGTCGGCGGCGGGATCATTATCGTTCCGGTGCTGGTTTACAGTTTCAAGCTGCAAGGGTTCGATCCGTCGATCCTCACGCACCTGGCGGTCGGCACGTCCCTGGCGACGATCATCTTCACCTCGGTCAATGCGATCCGCGAACATCACCGTCGTGGTGCCGTACGTTGGCCGATTTTTGCCTGGATGACCCTCGGTATTCTCATGGGTGCCGGTTTCGGCGCGTTGACGGCCGAGGCGATCTCCGGGCCCAATCTGCAGAAAATCATTGGCGTCTTCGCCCTGGTCATCGCTGCGCAACTGGCACTGGATTTCAAACCCAAGGCCAGTCGAACGGTGCCGGGTAAAGTCGGTCTGACCGTGGCCGGCAGTGTGATTGGCTGGGCCTCGGCGATTTTCGGGATTGGCGGCGGCTCGCTGACGGTGCCGTTTCTGACCTGGCGCAGTGTACCGATGCAGCAAGCGGTGGCGACTTCATCCGCCTGCGGCTTGCCGATTGCCTTGTCCAGTGCATTATTTTTCATGATTCTGGGCTGGCACGATCCATTGCTGCCGGCCCATAGTCTCGGGTTTGTTTATTTGCCGGCGTTGCTGGGGATCGCCCTGACCAGCATGTTCTTCGCCCGCCTCGGCGCACGACTGGCCCACAGCCTGTCGCCGAAGTTGCTGAAAAGACTGTTCGCCGCTTTGCTGTTCTGCGTTGGCCTGAACTTTTTGCTCTGACACACCGCAATCCTGGCTTAATCCTGGCGTGACAGCGTCGCCCGGGAATTTTAAAGGTTTCAACTCTAACGAGGAGTCGCAATGCTGCCTTACCCGCAGATCGACCCGGTGGCATTGGCCATCGGTCCGCTGAAAATCCACTGGTACGGCTTGATGTACCTGATCGGCATCGGCGGCGCCTGGCTGCTGGCGTCGAGCCGGTTGAACCGCTTCGACCCGACCTGGAGTAAAGAGAAGCTCTCCGACATGGTGTTCTGGATGTCGATGGGGGTCATTGTCGGCGGGCGGTTGGGCTATGTACTGTTCTACGATCTGAGTGCTTACATCGCCAACCCGCTGTTGATCTTTGAAGTGTGGAAGGGCGGTATGTCGTTCCACGGCGGGTTCATCGGCGTGATGTTGGCCGCGTTGTGGTTCGGTAAAAAGAACGGCAAGTCGTTCTTCCAGCTGATGGACTTCGTTGCACCGATGGTGCCGATCGGTCTGGGCGCCGGACGTATCGGCAACTTCATCAACGCCGAGTTGTGGGGCAAGGCCACCGATGTGCCGTGGGCGATGGTCTTCCCGACCGATCCGGCGCAACTGGCGCGTCACCCGTCGCAGCTGTACCAGTTCGCGCTCGAAGGCGTAGCGCTGTTCGCCATTCTCTGGTTGTTCTCGCGCAAGCCGCGGCCGACCATGGCGGTGTCCGGGATGTTCGCGCTGTTCTATGGCATTTTCCGTTTCATCGTCGAATTCGTCCGCGTACCGGACGCGCAACTGGGCTATCTGGCCTGGAACTGGCTGACCATGGGTCAGGTACTGTGCGTACCGATGATCGTCGGCGGTCTGTACCTGATCTGGCTGGCGTATCACCGTGCACCGGCGGCTCCAGCGGCGGCCGTATAAATTCGAACCCCGGGGCGACAGTCCCGGGTTCAAGGACACAGGTAACTCATGAAGCAATATCTCGAACTGGTCGCCCACGTCATCAAGAACGGCACCAAACAGGCCAACCGCACCGGCGTGAACACCATCAGCTTCCCTGGCGCGATGCTGCGTTATGACCTGAAGGAAGGTTTTCCGGCAATCACCACCCGCAAAATGGCCTTCAAATCGGCCATCGGCGAGATGTGCGGTTTTCTGCGCGGGGTGAACAACGCCGCCGAGTTCCGTGCGCTGGGCTGCAAGGTCTGGGATCAGAACGCCAACGAAAACGCGCAGTGGCTGGCCAACCCGTTCCGCCAGGGTGAGGACGACCTTGGGGAGATCTACGGCGTGCAATGGCGCAAATGGCCGGCGTACAAGCAGATTCCGGTCAGCAACCAGGCCGCCATCGAGCAGACCCTGAGCCAAGGTTATCGCCAAATCGCTGAAGGCGAAGAAGACGGTCAGGCTTATGTGGTGCTGTACAAGGCGATCGACCAGATCCGCCAGTGCGTCGACACCATCATCAAGGATCCGGGCAGCCGCCGCATTCTGTTCCACGGCTGGAACGTCGCGCAGCTCGATGAAATGGCTTTGCCGCCGTGCCATCTGCTGTATCAGTTCCACCCGAATGTGGAGACCAAAGAGATTTCTTTGACCCTCTACATCCGTTCGAACGACCTGGGCCTGGGCACGCCGTTCAACCTCACCGAAGGCGCCGCTTTGCTGAGCCTGATCGGTCGCCTGACCGGCTACACGCCGCGTTGGTTCACCTATTTCATCGGTGATGCCCACGTCTACGAAAACCACCTGGACATGCTCAATGAACAGCTCAAGCGCGAGCCGTTCCCGATGCCGAAACTGGTGATCAGCGACCGTGTGCCGGAGTTTGCCAAGACCGGTGTTTATCAGCCGGAGTGGCTGGAGTTGATCGAGCCGAGCGATTTTTCGCTGGAAGGTTACGAGCACCACGCCCCAATGACGGCGCCGATGGCGGTCTAAGCCTTAGCGCACAACCCTGTGGGAGCGAGCCTGCTCGCGAATGCGGTTAGTCACTCAACATTGATGTCGACTGACCCACCGCTTTCGCGAGCAGGCTCGCTCCCACAGTTGTTTTGTGGTGTAGCTAATGACCGTGACTGCGGCCCACATGCGAATGCTCAACCTCCGTCGCCACAACCCCGCCGCTGACCTCCAGCCGCTGCAAAATCCCGCACTGATCGATATCCGGCCCTTCGCTGCAACGTTGGCGCAGGTCGAGCAGTTGTGCCTGCAACGCCATCAACCCATCGATCCGCGCCTTCACGTGATGAATGTGTTCGTCGATCAGGGCATTCACGCTTTCGCACTGATCCTGCGGACTGTCGCGCAGGGCCAGCAGGCTGCGGATTTCCTCCAGCGTCATGTCGAGCGTGCGGCAGTTGCGGATGAAAGTCAGGCGCTCGGCGTGGGCCTGGGTGTACACGCGGTAGTTGCCGTCGCTGCGGGCCGGCTCCGGCAGCAGGTTTTCGCGCTCGTAGTAGCGGATGGTTTCCACGGCGCAGTCGGTGAGTTTGGCCAGTTCTCCGATCTTCATGACGACAATCTCCAAAAGGGTGCTTGACCCTATAGTGGCTACAGGGTCTTTACTTGGCAACAGGCACCTTTTCCGGACGCGACCCAATGAGCGATTCCCTTCACACCAACAAACCCGAGGCTGATCACGATCACGATCACGATCACGATCACGATCACGATCACAGCCACAAGCTGCAGCCTGTACAGAAACATGACCATGGCAGCCACGGGGATTCCTGCTGTTCGTCCAAAGTGGCGGCACCGTCGCTGATCAAACTCAGCGAAACCCCAACGGCCGGCGCGCGACTGAGCAATTTCCGCATCGACGCCATGGATTGCCCGACCGAGCAGACGCTGATCGAGAACAAACTCGGCAAACTCGTGGGCGTGCAGCAGCTGGAATTCAACCTGATCAACCGCGTGTTGGGCGTCACCCATGACCTGCCGAGCACCGCGCCGATCATCGACGCGATCAAGTCCCTCGGCATGCAGGCCGAGCCGATAGAGCAGGGCGCTGAACTGCCAGCACCGGCTCCCGAGAGAAAGCCCTGGTGGCCCTTGGCGCTGTCGGGTGTTGGCGCACTGGTCGCCGAAGTTATCCACTTCACCAACGCTGCGCCGAACTGGGTTGTGGCGGTCATCGCGCTGATCTCGATTCTCAGCGGCGGCCTCGGCACCTATAAAAAGGGCTGGATCGCACTTAAAAACCTCAACCTGAACATCAACGCGCTGATGAGCATCGCGGTGACTGGTGCGATCCTGATCGGTCAGTGGCCGGAAGCGGCGATGGTGATGTTCCTGTTCACCGTGGCCGAGTTGATCGAAGCCAAGTCGCTGGACCGGGCGCGCAACGCCATCGGCGGCCTGATGCAGATGACCCCGGAACAGGCCACGGTGCAGCAGGCCGACGGCAGTTGGGTCTTGCTGCCTGTCAAATCCATCGAGTTGGGTGCGCGAGTGCGGGTACGTCCCGGTGAGCGGATTGGTCTGGACGGTGAAGTGGTGGCGGGCAGTTCAACCATCGATCAGGCGCCGATCACCGGTGAAAGCCTGCCGGTTGAGAAGACTGTCGGTGACAAAGTCTTTGCCGGCACCATCAACCAGGCTGGGTCTCTGGAATACGCCGTGACCGCGGCGGCCAACAACTCGACTCTGGCGCGAATCATCCACGCCGTAGAACAGGCCCAGGGCGCGCGAGCACCGACCCAGCGCTTCGTCGACAGCTTCTCGAAAATCTATACGCCAGCAGTGTTTATCCTGGCGCTCGCGGTGGCGGTGATTCCGCCACTGTTTATGGGCGCGCTGTGGTTTGACTGGATCTACCGGGCGTTGGTGTTGCTGGTGGTCGCCTGCCCATGCGCGTTGGTGATTTCCACCCCGGTGACCATCGTCAGCGGCCTCGCGGCAGCGGCGCGCAAAGGCATTCTGGTGAAGGGCGGCGTCTATCTGGAGGGCGGTTACAAGCTCGATTACCTGGCGTTGGACAAGACCGGCACGATCACGCACGGCAAACCGGTGCAGACTGATTATTTGTCCCTTGATCCAACTGCCGATGAATTGGCCCCGGCGATTGCGGCGGCGCTGGCCGGTCGCTCCGATCACCCGGTGTCCTTGGCCATTGCCAAAGCGGCTGTGGATAAACAACTCGCAGCGCTGACTGTGGATAACTTTGAGGCGCTGGCCGGTCGCGGTGTGCGCGGCGAAATTAACGGTCAGGTTTACCACCTGGGTAATCACCGTTTAGTGGAAGAACTGAACCTGTGCTCGCCCGAACTGGAAGAAAAGCTGTTCGCGCTGGAGCAACAGGGCAAGTCCGTGGTGCTGCTGCTCGACAAGTCCGGCCCATTGGCGCTGTTCGCCGTGGCCGACACCGTGAAAGAGTCCAGCCGCGAAGCAATCCAGCAACTGCACGAGCTGGGCATCAAAACCCTGATACTGACCGGTGACAACGTCCACACCGCTCAGGCGATTGCCGCGCAAGTCGGCATCGACGAGGCCAAGGGCGACCTGTTGCCGACCGAAAAGCTGGAAGCCATCGAAGCCCTTTATGCACAGGGCCATATCGTCGGCATGGTCGGCGACGGCATCAACGACGCGCCGGCGCTGGCGCGAGCCGAGATCGGTTTTGCCATGGCGGCGGCGGGCACTGATACCGCCATCGAGACTGCCGATGTCGCCCTGATGGACGATGATCTGCGCAAGATCCCGACCTTCATCCGGCTGTCACGGCAAACCTCAAGCATCCTCAAACAGAACATCGCCTTGGCATTGGTCATCAAAGCGATCTTTCTTGGGGTAACCTTCGCCGGGATCGCCACCATGTGGATGGCGGTGTTCGCCGACATGGGCGTGAGCCTGTTGGTGGTGTTTAACGGTTTGCGCCTGCTGCGTAAATAAGACGATGAGGGAAGGGTGTGCTGAGTGCCGAGCTGAAGGCGTTTTACATGGTTGCCCGCCTGGGCAGCATTACCCTGGCGGCGAAAAAGCTCGGCCTGAGCCAACCCACGGTGACCACACAGATTCGCAATCTGGAAAGTCAGTACTCGGTTGAGTTGTTCTACCGTGGCGGCCGCCGCCTCAGTGTCAGCGATGAAGGTGCGCGGCTGTTGCCGATGGTCAAGGCGCTGTTGCAGCAGGAAGCCGACATCGAGTTTTTCCTGCGCAACAGCGGTCAGGTCCAGGGCACGTTGCGCATTGCCGCCACGGCACCGTATTACATCCTCGATCTGGTGAAGACCTTTCGCGAGCGCTTGCCGCAGGTGGAGGTGTCAGTGGAAATCGGTAACTCCCAGCAGGTGCTTGAAGCCTTGGAGGATTACCGGGTCGATGTCGCTGCCTCTTCGCAGTTACTGGAGGATGCGCGGCTGATTCGCCGGGTGCTCGGCAGCGATCCGCTGGTGCTGGCGGTGCATCGCAATCATCCGCTGGCGGTCCACGACCATGTGCCGCTCAGTGCGTTGGCCGGGCATACGTTATTGATGCGCGAATCGGGCTCGACCACTCGACGCCTGACCGAGGAATTGCTGGCCAGCGCCGGGGTGAGTTTCGGGCCGCTGCTGGAGATTGGCAGCCGTGAGTCAATCCGTGAGGCGGTGTTGCGCAATATCGGCATCAGCATCATTGCCCGGCAGGAAGTGCCGCATGATCCGCAACTGCGCGTGCTGACCATCGAGAATGCGCCGCAGATTCCCGAGTATTTGTACTGCCTCAAGGAGCGCAAAGGCGCGCGACTGCCGGCGGCGTTTCTGGGGTTGGCGCAGGAAATGGCTCCGGCTTGAGTTCAGTGGTGACTGTGCCGGCCTCTTCGCGAGCAGGCTCGCTCCCACGTGGGTACGCGGTCAACTGTGGGAGCGAGCCTGCTCGCGAAGGCGCCAGACCAGACAACCAATAACGCCAACCCAAATCCTCGAATACCACTATCAGCCGTTTTTGCCTCACTGCCACATGACGGACGCATTACAAACCTAGGATGGGCCTCATCTGCTTGATGAGGCCTGTCCATGAACCACTCGATCGCAACTGCCCTGACCAACCCCGGCGCCCCGATGAAAGTGCGCGGCGTGCAGAAACGCTTCGGCGCCTTCACCGCGCTGGATAACGTTTCCCTCGACGTGGCGGCCGGTGAGCTGGTGTGTCTGCTCGGTCCGTCGGGCTGCGGCAAAACCACCTTGCTGCGCTGCATCGCCGGTCTTGAGAAGCAGGACAGCGGCGAGTTGTACCTCGGCGATCGCGACGTTTCCCACCTGGCGCCCCAGGCTCGGGACTACGGCATTCTGTTTCAGTCCTACGCGCTGTTCCCCAATCTCACCGTCGAAGCGAACATCGCCTACGGCCTCGCCGGCAGTGGTCGCGATGAAGTGCGCAAGCGTGTCGGTCAGATGCTGGAGCTGGTTGGCCTGATCGGCAGTGAGAAAAAGTATCCTGGCCAGTTGTCTGGCGGCCAACAGCAACGCGTCGCGCTGGCTCGGGCCCTGGCGCCGGCGCCGTCCTTGTTGTTGCTGGACGAACCGATGTCGGCCCTCGACGCCCGCGTACGCGAGCATTTGTGCACCGAACTGCGCCAACTGCAGCGCAACCTCGGCGTCACCACCCTGATGGTCACCCACAATCAGGACGAAGCCATGCTGATGGCCGACCGCATCGCCGTGATGAACAACGGCAAGGTCGAGCAATACGCCACGCCACAGGAAATCTACGACCGCCCGGCCACACCCTTTGTGGCGGAGTTCGTCGGTCAGGGCAACTGGCTGCCATTCCAGCGCAGCAGCGACAGCCACGCCCAGGTCGGCGGGATGAACATGCGCCTGGCCGCCGATTCGGGCAACGCCGCATCGGGTCGTCTGTTTTGCCGCCCCGAAGCGATCAACGTCAACCCGCCCGTGCATGAAGAAAACCTGTTCCCGGCCAAGGTTCGCGAGATCACCTTCCTCGGCAACCGCTGCCGCATGAGCTTCGAACTTGATCAATTACCAGGCCATGCATTGCTGGCGGAACTCGCGCCGGAAGCCATGCCGCGCCTCGGCGCCCAGCAGATCATGGTCGCCTTGCCTCCGCGCAGCCTGCAGGTGTTTGCCTGATGAGCGCGAACCTCGCGCTGCCGATACCGCACAAGCAGGTTCGGCAGACCTCCCGTGCCGAGATCGGCGACCGGGTGTTCGTGGTCGGCGGCAAGGTGCTGTTACTGGTGTTGCTCGGCGTTGCGGTGCTGATGCCGTTGCTGGCGATCTTCTGGCGCGGTTTCAGCTCGGAAGCCGGGCAGGGCGGCGGTCTGGTGGCCGCCCGTGAATTGGTGACCAGTGCGAATTTCCACTGGTTGCTCGGCAATAGCCTGAAAGTTTCCCTCAGCGTTGCGGCGATTGTCGTACCGCTGGCTTACCTGTTTGCCTACGCTCTGCAACGCACGTTGATACCGTGCAAAGGCATCTGGCGCGGGATGTCGCTGTTGCCGTTGATGGCGCCGTCGATGTTGCCGGGCATTGCGCTGGTTTATCTGTTCGGCAACCAGGGCATGTTGCGCGGTTTGCTCTCGGACAATATCTACGGCTTCTGGGGCATTGTTCTGGGTGAGGTCATCTACACCTTCCCACACGCGCTGATGATTCTGCTGTCGGCGCTGTCCCTGGCGGATGCGCGACTGTTCGATGCTGCCTCCAGCATGGGCGCCAGTTCGGCGAAAGCCTTTCGCAGCATCACTTGGCCGGCAACGCGTCAGGCTGTGTTCGCGGCGTTCTGTCTGGTGTTCACTTTGACCATCACCGACTTCGGCGTGCCCGTGGTGGTCGGTGGCGATTATCAGGTGCTGGCGCTGGAAGCCTACAAGGCCGTGGTCGGCCAGCAACAATTCGGTCGCGGCGCGTTGATCGGCATGGTCCTGCTGCTGCCGGCGTTGTTCAGCTTCGGTGTCGACGCCTGGCTGCGTCGGCGTCACGGCGACTCCATGAGCGGTCGGGCACAGGTCTTTCAACCGACGCCGTCGAAACTGCGGGACGGCTGCTACCTGACCATCGTGCTGCTGATCTGCGCGGTATTGCTGCTGGTGTTCGGCATGGCGGTGTATTCGTCACTGGTGAAATTCTGGCCGTACAACCTGTCGCTGTCGCTCAACCACTATCAGTTCAATGACACCGCAGGCGGTGGCTGGCTGGCCTATGGCAACAGCGTGAAGATGGCCTTGTGCACGGCGCTGATCGGCAGCGTGCTGATCTTCACCGGCGCGTACCTGATGGAAAAAACCAAGGGCCAGCGCGGACTGAATCTGACACTGCGCATGCTCAGTTTCGTACCGATGGCGGTGCCGGGTCTGGTGCTGGGTTTGGGTTACGTCTTTTTCTTCAACCTCAGCGGCAACCCGCTGCATGTGCTTTACGGGACCATGACCCTGCTGGTGGTCTGCACCATTGCTCACTATTTGACCACCGCGCAAATGACCGCGACCACCGCACTGCGCCAACTCGACGCCGAGTTCGAAGCTGCCGCGCTGTCGCTCAAGGCGCCGCTGTATCGGCATTACCTGCGCGTCACCGTGCCGATCTGCCTGCCGGCGCTGCTGGACATCGTGCGCTACCTGTTCGTATCGGCCATGACCACCGTTTCGGCGGCGATCTTCCTCTACAGCCCCGACACCATCCTCGCGGCAGTGGCGGTGCTGAACATGGACGACGCCGGTAACGTCGGCGGCGCGGCGGCGATGTCGACTTTGATTCTGTTCACCTCGGCGGGCGTGTCCCTGCTGCTGGCCTGGGCTTCGCGCGGTTTGCTGCGTCGCTCCCAGGCCTGGCGGCAGACCGCGCCTGGCAATTGATTCGCCGCTCCTGAAACCGAAAGCCCCTCAACTCAAAAACAGGAAAAGATCATGTTCAAGCCCCTGGCCCTGGCCGCTGCTGTCCTCACCGCTTTCAGCCTGAACGCCTTTGCGGCGAAAACCGAGTTGACGGTGTACACCGCCCTCGAAGCCGAACAACTGAAGACCTACAAAGAAGCCTTCGAAAAGGCCAACCCGGACGTCGAGATCAAGTGGGTGCGCGACTCCACCGGGATCATCACTGCGAAACTGCTGGCCGAAAAAGCCCGCCCACAGGCTGACGCCGTCTGGGGCCTGGCCGCTTCAAGCCTGGCGATTCTCGATCAGCAAGGCATGCTGCAAAGCTACGCACCGAAGGACCTGGGCAAGATCGGCGGCAACTACCGCGACGCCGCCAACCCGCCAGCCTGGGTCGGCATGGACGTCTGGGCCGCGACCATTTGCTTCAACACCGTCGAAGCCGAGAAGCAGGGCCTGAGCAAGCCGGTGAGCTGGCAGGACCTGACCAAGCCTGAGTACAAAGGCAAGATCGTGATGCCCAACCCGGCCTCGTCCGGCACCGGTTTCCTCGACGTCAGCGCCTGGCTGCAAACCTTCGGCGAGAAGCAGGGGTGGCAGTACATGGACGACCTGCACCAGAACATCGGCCAGTACGTTCACTCCGGCTCCAAGCCGTGCAAGCTGGCGGCTTCGGGTGAATTCCCGATCGGCATTTCCTTTGAATACCCGGCTGTTCAGCTGAAGCGTCAGGGCGCGCCGCTGGACATCATCCTGCCGAAAGAAGGCCTGGGCTGGGAGATCGAAGCGACGGCTGTGATCAAGGGCACACCGCATGAAGAGGCCGCGAAGAAACTGGCTGACTTCTCCGCCAGCCCGGCGGCGATGGAGCTTTATAAAGAGAACTTCGCAGTGCTCGCGCAGCCAGGTATTGCCAAGCCGCAGACCGAATTACCGGCGGATTATGAGCAGCGTTTGATCAAGAACGACTTTGCCTGGGCGTCGAAGAATCGCGATGAAATCCTGAGCGAGTGGCGCAAGCGCTATGACGGCAAGTCCGAGAAAGTGGTCGCCAAGTAAGATCTTCATCGGCTGACAGGGCCCCTTCGCGAGCAGGCTCGCTCCCACATTGGATCTCCAGTGGATGGAGATTTGGGGTTGTCCCCAATCAACTGTGGGAGCGAGCCTGCTCGCGATAGCGGTCGTGAATTCAGGACAAAACCCCCATGACACAACACAACGACATGCTGATTGTAGGCGCCGGCATCCTCGGCCTGTCCCACGCCTACGCTGCCGCCAGGCGCGGTCTCAAGGTCAGCGTTTTCGAACGCAGCGAAACGCCGCTCGGCGCCTCGGTGCGCAACTTCGGTCAGGCTCTGGTCACCGGCCAGCCACCGGGCCCGATGCTCGAACTGGCCAAGGCCAGCCGCGAGATCTGGGGCCAATGGGCACAACTCGCCGGCCTGCAACTCAAGCGCAATGGCTCGTACCTGTTCGCTCGCACCGACGCTGAAGAACACCTGCTGGAAGCCTTCTGCGCCGGCCGCGCCGTGGAACACGGTTACCGTGTCGATCTGCTGCGCGGCGCAGCATTGCGCGATCTATACGGCGGACAGTTCCGCCATCACCGCGCCGCGTTGCACGGGATGGACGATCAGCAACTGTATTCCCGTGAAGCGATTCCAGCGCTGATCGACTACCTGCGCCGCGAACTCGGCGTCACGTTTCACTTCTCCACACTCGTGCGCGACATCGAGCCCGGCCGCTTGCACAGCACCGCCGGAACCTTCAGTGCCGAGCAGATCATCGTCTGTTCCGGCCACGATTATCAGACGCTGCTGGCTGAGCCAATCGCCGAGCTCAACCCGCAAATCTGCCGCCTGCAAATGCTCCGCGCTCGACCGCAAATCAACCTCAACCTGCAACACGCGCTGCTCACCGGTTTGAGCTGCGTGCACTACGGCGCCTTCGCCGATCTGCCGGAAGCGGCGGCGGTGCAGGCGCAGATTCTGCGAGACGAACCGCACCTGCATGAAAACGGTATTCACCTGCTGATCAGTCCGACGCCGTATGGTGAATTGATCATCGGCGACTCCCACCACTACGGCAGCGACCCGTCGCCGTTCAACGCCGAGCAGGTGGACAACTGGATGATTGAGCTCGCGGAACACACCCTGGGTTGCAAGGTGCAAGTGGTCGAACGCTGGCAGGGCGTCTATGGTTCTCGTGGACCGGGGCCGTTCTCGTTCCTGCGTCCGATGCCGGGAGTGAGCGTGGCACTGATGCACACGGGTGTCGGCATGAGCGTCGGGCCGGCGATGGCTGAACGTAACGTAGCGACGTTGTTGGGAGAGCATTGATGGACCGCAATGAGCAAGTGATCGCCGAGGTGTTTGGGTTGTACGAACGCTTTGGCGACAGCGACTACATCGGCGAGCCGGTGTCGCAGATCGAGCACATGTCCCAGGCCGCCGAACTGGCCATGGCCGAGGGCTTCGATGACGAAGTGGTGCTGGCCGCGTTCTTCCACGACATCGGGCATATCTGCGCCGAGAGTGCCGAGAACATGGGCGGGTTTGGCGTGGTCAGTCATGAGCGCCTGGGCGCCGATTACCTGCGCCGCGCCGGCTTCAGCGATCGCATGGCGCGGCTGGTGGAGTACCACGTTCAAGCCAAGCGGTATCTGACACTTAAAGAACCGGGATACTACGAGCGCTTGAGCGAAGCCAGCCGCCGGACGCTGGAATATCAGGGCGGAATGATGACGGCTGAAGAGGCTGAGGCGTTCGAGCAGGACCCGCAGTGTACCGTGAGCTTGCGCATGCGCCAGTGGGATGAAATGGCGAAAGAGATGCATGTGCCGGTGATTGATCTGGCGGTGTTGAAGAACAAAGCGGTGCGGCTGTTGGCGGCCTAAAGTCACTGACAGGCTCGCTTCCACAAGGTGAGCGTGTCGACCAAAGATTCTGTGTCCACTGCGAAACTACTGTGGGAGCGAGCCTGCTCGCGAAGAGGTGTGTAGCTTTCCCCTCATGATGAACTGGCCTACGGAAAAAAGAGATCGCTCTCACATAAAGGCCGCCGTGAGCGAGCTACCGTGAGTGGACCTTTTTTCAATGAGCCAAACCTGTATGCGTTATTTGAAAGTAATTGCCGAAGACAGAAGTAAAGATTGCAAAGCCGATACCGTACGCCTTTATTTTTTTGAACAATGCAAAGGTAAAGACGTGCTTGTCCGCGAGGCCTACGCCGTGGATAACACCGCCGATGGGATTGTTGACTGGCAGGTCGGTGACGTGAACAACGATGGTAAGAGAAGTTTTCAGGACGAACTTTTACTCAGGGTTTTTGCCACGACTTTTTTGAAGTTAGGGTGGTTCAATCGTCGAAACTTGTCCAAGCGCTATCTGAAGATATTCACCGAAAACATTGGCCGCGATTGTTCACCAGATACTGTGCGCCTGCACTTTCACGAAGGCATCGGCAAACCGACTGACAAAACCCTGACTTCCACCGCAGCGAGCTACGACACGGATAACAACGGCACGCTGGACTGGGTGATTCACTTCGATGCGGATAACGATGGAGATATCGATGCCACGGATCAGGAACTGGTGTCGTTATTGAGTCGTACTTACCTGGAATTCAAATGGTAGTGAGCCCGTTCACGCGTTACTTGAAAGTAATCGCTCAGGACTCCACCGGCCAGGGGCAAGCCGATACCGTGCTTTACCGGTTTATCGAGGATGAGGATTTACCGCGTGAGGCAACGGCTGCTTCGGGCGCTCGAATCGCACGGATCGAAGTCGTGTCACAGCGTTGGTAAAGCAGTTTTTGAAGCTGGGTTGGCGGTGATCAATACCGAAACCGAGTAACGGCCTTCGCGAGCAGGTCGAATCGTCGCACCGTCGCTCCCACAGGGGGAACGCATTCCAATGTGGGAGCGACGGTTGATCGTTCCCACGCTCTGCGTGGGAATGCCTCAAGGGACGCTCCGCGTCCAGTGACGCGGAGCGTCACGGGCTGCATTCCCACGCGGGAGCGTGGGAACGATCAGATTCAGAGTTGCTGCGCCAACACCTCAACCTGCTCCTGCCGTTCCGCCTGGCTCAACTTCGGATGGGGATTGAGCGATGACCACTGCGGATGCGCCCGGGCCTTGTTCAGCGGTTCGGGCAGTTTGCCTTCGCGCCAGGTCTTGTCCTGGGGGTGGCCACTTGAATGCTGTCCATCGCCGCATGGCCACGCGTATTCAGGGCTTGCAGCAGTTGTCGCTGACGCAGCGCCAATAGCCGCAGCACGCTGTCATCGACGGTCAGTTCTCGCTGGCCTTTGATCTTGCCCATCAACCGACTGCCATAACTGCGGGCCGTTTGCAGGGCGCCACCGGCAATCGCGCCAGCCAATGCGGCCGCACCGAGGGTCAGGCCGCCTACCAGCAAGTCGACTCCGGCACCGGCTGCCGCGCCGGCCGCGATACCGCCACCGACTCGCACGCCGAGTTGTTTCAGGGTTTCCGGGTTGAACAGGTCGTCACCCCAGCGGCCATCGAGCAGCGGCAAATCACTGGCCGCCGCGTCCTGTGGACGGAAGGCGTAGAGCTTGAGCAGCGCTTCGACGCAGCGTTGTTCCCGTTGGCGAACTGCTTTGCGCAGTTCATTGATTGCCTGCTGTTCTTGCTCGGCTTCGCTGACCACGCTGCGCCGGCACGCGGCGCAGTCGATCAATAATTCGGCAATCAGCCGCGCCGCACTTTGTTGCCGGGCCTGGCGTTGGGCTTGCTGATCGGCGATCAAACGTTCCAGTTGCGGGCGGGCGTTTTCCAGCAGCAGCGCGAGGCTTTCATACAGTCGACGTTCGCCATCCTCCGGCGGTGCAACGCTGTCAAAGCGCACCAGCGCATGCAAGCCGAGGCGTGCCAACGCTTCGCGCCAATCCGGTTCGCGGTGGTTGGCGCTGCTGACAAAATTCAGCACCGGCAACAGCGGTTTACCGCAACTGGCCAGCACTTCCAGTTCGTCGCGGTACTTGGCCAGGACCGGTTCCCGGGCGTCGATCACGTAGAGACCGGCGTCGCAGGTCAGCAGTTGCCGCAGCACCTTGGCTTCTTGTTCGAAACGCTGCCGCGCTTCGCTGCCCTCAAGAAAGCGCGCAAGACGTGCCGGGCCGTCGAGGCGTTCGCCGGGGCGTTCCAGACGTTCGAGGTAGTCGAGCAGGGCGATGGCGTCTTCCAGGCCAGGGGTGTCGTAGAGGTCGAGCAACGGCTCGCCGTCCACCGACAACCGCGCGCCTTCGACGTGTCGTGTGGTGCTGGGGCGATGGGACACCTCACCGAAACCGACATCACGGGTCAGGGTGCGCAGCAACGAGGTTTTGCCGACGTTGGTGTGGCCGACCACGGCGAGCTTCAAGGGCGGTTTCCAGGGGTTAGTCATGGCCGCTCTCCAGCCAGTTCAACGGCGCGCAATCGGCGAACGGCAAGTCCAGCTGTTGCAGCGCCACGTGCCAGTCACCCAGCCTTTCGGCGTCCAGCGCTTCGCCCGGCGGAGCTTGCAGCAGCCAGACGCGGGTGGCGCTGGCGCTGCGAGCCAGTTCGGCGATCAGTGCCAGACTGCCGCGGTCCGGCGAACGTCGCGGATCGCAAGCGATGGCCAGGCGGGCCGGGGAAAGCGGCTCAGCTGTTCGAGGAGTTTGTGCCGCGATTCGCGGCTGTCGAGGATGCCGGCGTTGTTCACGGTTTTCGGCAGTGGCGGCGGCCAGGGGCGTTGATTGTCCAGCTCGATGGCCACCAATAGCGCGCCATCGCTTGGCAGGTCGCTGATCCCCTTTTCAATTTGATGAAGCTGTTCGGGGGCGGCGTCGCTGATGCCCAGGCGTTCACTGGTCGGCATCAGCCGTTCGCGCAGTTGGGCGTAACCGGGCAGATTCAAATCCAGACGCAATGCCGCTTGCCCGGTTTTCCAGCGCCACAGGCAAAACAGCGCCAGCAACAGTCGCGGCAAAACACCGTAGACCACCAGCACGCCGACCAGCCATGTTGCCCAGGCCTGACGGGCGCTTTCGATGTTGAGCGCGGTATCGCCGCTGGCGCGGATCATTTCCACGGTCGGAACGTTGAAACCCAGCATGGCCGGTAGGGCGCCGAGGGCTTGAGTCAAGGCGACGAAGGTGTCGCCGCCGAGGAGCGTGGTTTCCCAGACGAAGCCATAACGCCGGGTCGCCATCAGCATTAATAGCATCACCAGCGCGCTGAGCATTGCCAGCAACCACAAACCGTTGACCAGTACGCCGACCGCCCAGCGATTGAGTTTCTGTCGTTGCAGCAAGAGCAGCAGGGCTGGGGCCAGTTGCGCCGCTTTGGCATCGCGAGCGAGTTTTTCGCTGAGCCATAACCACAAGCGGCCGAGGGTGGCGCCGTGTTCGCCAGCGAAGACCAGGCCCAAGGCCCAGCTCAGCAACAGAATCAGGTTCAGTCCGAGCAAACTGCCTAAAGCCCAGAACACATTCACCGGAGTTTGTCCGTCGCCCAACGCGGCAAACGCCAGGCCGGCGCCGCTGGCAATGGCCAGCACCGCCATCACGATCAGCGCCAGACGTGCGCCTTGCAGCCAATGTTTGAGGGCTCTGATCAGTCCGTCGCGCTCGGCCAGCCACAGGGCGCGGCGTTGAATGCGTGTCGGCAGATCGCCGCCCGCGCTGCGGGCCAGTCGGTTGGCTTCCAGATCATCCAGGGGGCCGGCGTGTTCTTCACGCAGGCGCACCGTCTCGGTCAGCCAGAGGTTTTGCAGTGGAGTCAGTTCAGTCACGCGGCATCCCGTCGCTCAATTGAACGGTGAGCATAACCGCTGTGACGCTTATCGGGGTACGGGAGGCTCTGGTATCCTCGCCGGCATGACTAAATCACTCCCCCTCAGCCTGATTGCAGCCCTCGGTGAAAACCGTGTGATCGGCGTCGACAACAGCATGCCCTGGCACTTGCCGGGGGACTTCAAATACTTCAAGGCCACGACCCTCGGCAAGCCGATCATCATGGGTCGCAAGACCTGGGAATCCCTCGGTCGTCCGTTGCCGGGCCGGTTGAACATCGTGGTCAGCCGTCAGGCGGATCTGCTGCTGGAAGGCGCGGAGGTTTATCCGTCGCTTGCGGCTGCAGTGGTTCGCGCTGAAGAGTGGGCTCGGGAACAAGGCGTCGATGAGCTGATGCTGATTGGTGGGGCGCAGTTGTATGCGCAAGGGTTGGCGCAGGCTGATCGGTTGTATTTGACGCGCGTGGCGCTGAGCCCGGAAGGGGATGCGTGGTTTCCGGAGTTTGATTTGAAAGAGTGGACGTTGGTGTCGAACACCGAGAATCCGGCCGTAGATGACAAGCCTGCGTACAACTTCGAAGTTTGGGAGAAAGCTTAAAAGCTTCGCGAGCAGGCTCGCTCCCACAGTGGTTTGAGGTGAGGCTCACATTGTGTGAACACCGCCGAACCATGTGGGAGCGAGCCTGCTCGCGAAGAGGCCCACTCAGTCGCTGAACGACTTAAGCGTCAGCCAACTCCGAATGCTCATCCGCATCCAGCAGCTCTTTATCGGTCTGCTGCATGATCTGGCTGGTGATCGCACCGGCTGTTATCGAACCACTCACGTTCAACGCCGTACGGCCCATATCAATCAGCGGCTCAACCGAAATCAGCAACGCCACCAGTGACACCGGCAAGCCCATCGCCGGCAACACGATCAACGCGGCAAACGTCGCGCCACCGCCCACGCCGGCCACGCCCGCCGAACTCAGCGTCACAATCGCCACCAGCGTCGCAATCCACAGCGGGTCCAGCGGGTTGATGCCCACAGTCGGTGCAACCATCACTGCCAACATCGCCGGGTACAGACCGGCACAGCCATTCTGGCCAATGGTCGCGCCGAACGACGCGGCGAAACTGGCGATGGATTGTGGAATACCCAAACGGCTGGTCTGGGCTTCGATGCTCAGTGGGATGGTCGCGGCACTGGAGCGGCTGGTGAAGGCAAATGTCAGCACCGGCCAGATCTTGCGGAAAAAGCGCAGCGGATTGATCCCGGCCGCCGACACCAGCAGGCCATGGACCACAAACATCAGGCCCAGCCCGATGTAGGAAACCACCACGAAACTGCCGAGTTTGATGATGTCCTGCAGGTTGGAGCCGGCGACCACTTTGGTCATCAGCGCCAATACGCCGTACGGGGTCAGCTTCATCACCAGACGCACCAGACGCATCACCCAGGCTTGCAGGGTGTCGATGGCGTTGATCACTTTCTGACCTTTCTCGACGTCATCTTTCAACAGTTGCAGCGCCGCGACCCCAAGGAACGCAGCAAAAATCACCACGCTGATGATCGAGGTCGGCTTGGCGCGAGCGAGGTCGGCGAACGGATTTTGCGGAATGAACGACAGCAACAGCTGCGGCACATTCAGGTCGGCAACCTTGCCCGCGTAGTCGGTCTGGATGGTTTGCAGGCGGGCCATTTCCTGAGTACCGGCCACCAGGCCTTCGGCGGTCAGGCCGAAGAGGTTGGTCAAGCCGATACCGATCAGCGCCGCAATGGCCGTGGTGAACAGCAGCGTGCCGATGGTCAGGAAGCTGATCTTGCCCAGCGACGAGGCGTTGTGCAGACGGGCTACGGCGCTGAGGATCGAGGCGAACACCAGCGGGATCACGATCATTTGCAGCAACTGCACGTAACCGTTGCCCACCAGATCGAACCAGCCGATCGAGGCTTTCAGTACCGGGTTGCCGGCACCGTAAACGGTGTGCAGAGCCACACCGAACACCACGCCCAGCACCAACGCGAGCAGGACTTTTTTTGCCAGGCTCCACGTGGTGTGACGGGTTTGCGCCAGGCCAAAGAGCAGGGCGAGGAACACCAGCAGATTGAGGATCAGCGGCAGATTCATTGGAACTCCGATAAAGACTTGTGCCGGCTACCTTCCGGGGCAGCCGCGAACCGGCAAGCCTAACAGCTTGATATCTAATGAATTAATATCAAAAACATCTTGAAACTGTCGTTTTTGGAATAAGCGCGTGTCGCTGTCGGGGATGCAGCTGACGCGAAAGGGACGTGAGCGGTCGCAGGTAGACGAGGAGTGTCATATTAATTTGATAGCGTCGATCTCTTTGAATCAGGGTCTTTTAATAAGGGAAGCATGCCGATGAAGCTCGCACCGAAATTTCTGGTCGCCGCACTCTGCCTGGGCCTGGCCGGCCAGGTATTCGCCACGGATTTGAAGCATTGGCCAGCCGATCAGGCCAAGGCGCTGGACGCAATGATTGCCGCCAACGCCAACAAAGGTAACTACGCGGTGTTCGACATGGACAACACCAGTTACCGCTACGACCTCGAAGAGTCGTTGCTGCCGTTCATGGAGAACAAGGGCCTGATCACCCGCGAGAAGCTCGACCCCTCCCTGAAGCTGATGCCGTTCAAGGACACTGCCGACCACAAGGAAAGCCTGTTCAGCTACTACTATCGACTCTGCGAAGTCGACGACATGGTTTGCTACCCATGGGTCGCTCAAGTGTTTTCCGGCTTCACCCTCCAGGAACTCAAAGGCTATGTCGATGAGTTGATGGCGTCCGGTAAACCGGTGCCGGCGACGTATTACGAAGGCGACGCGGTCAAGAACCTCGACGTCAATCCGCCAAAAATCTTCACCGGCCAAAAAGAGCTCTACAACAAGCTGATGGAGAACGGCATCGAGGTCTACGTGATGACCGCCGCCTCCGAAGAACTGGTGCGCATGGTCGCTGCCGATCCGAAGTACGGCTACAACGTCAAACCGCAGAACGTAATCGGCGTGACCACGCTGCTCAAGGACCGCAAGACCGGCGAGCTGACCACGGCGCGCAAGCAGATCACCGCGGGCAAGTACGACGAGAAGGCTAACCTTGGCCTCGAACTGACCCCGTACCTGTGGACCCCGGCGACCTGGATGGCCGGCAAGCACGCAGCGATCCTGACCTACATCGATGAGTGGAAAAAACCGGTACTGGTGGGCGGCGATACTCCGACCAGCGACGGTTACATGCTGTTCCACGATGTCGACGTGGCCAAGGGTGGCATCCACCTGTGGGTCAACCGCAAAGACAAATACATGACCCAGATTAACGGCATGATGGCCAAGCACGCCGCAGCTCAGGCCAAGGAAGGGTTGCAGGTCACGGCGGACAAGAACTGGGTGATCGTCAAGCCTGAAGAGATTCAGTAACCGAGACCAGGCTTGCCCTCACAGCTGACATTTAACAAATGTGGGAGCGGGCTTGCTCGCGAAGGCGGTGGGTCAGTCGACATCAATGTCGGATGTGACGGACCTTTCGCGAGCAAGCCCGCTCCCACATTTGACCGAGGTCGCCGCAAAAAAATACCCCGCACTTGGCGGGGTATTTTTTTGTTCGACGATTAAGCCTTACAGCCCGTCGAGCATCGCTTTGTTACGCACGGCACCCTTATCGGCGCTGGTTGCCAACAGGGCATAGGCCTTCAGTGCGGTGGTCACCTTGCGTGGACGTTTTTCCACAGGCTTCCAGCCTTTCTGATCCTGCTCTGCACGACGGCCGGCCATTTCTTCGTCGCTGATCAACAAGTTGATCGAGCGGTTCGGAATGTCGATCAGCACTTTGTCGCCATCCTGCACCAGACCAATCGCACCACCCGCCGCCGCTTCTGGCGAAGCGTGGCCGATGGACAAGCCCGAGGTGCCGCCGGAGAAGCGACCATCGGTGAGCAGGGCACAGGCTTTGCCCAGGCCTTTGGATTTCAGGTAAGACGTCGGGTACAGCATTTCCTGCATGCCCGGGCCACCTTTCGGGCCTTCGTAACGGATGATCACGATGTCGCCGGCCTTCACTTCGTCAGCGAGGATGCCGCGTACGGCGCTGTCCTGGCTTTCGAAGATCTTCGCGTTGCCTTCGAAGACATGAATCGACTCGTCGACGCCGGCGGTTTTCACCACGCAGCCGTCCAGCGCGATGTTGCCGTACAGAACGGCCAGGCCGCCTTCTTTCGAGTAAGCGTGTTCAACACTGCGGATGCAGCCGTTTTCACGGTCGTCGTCCAGGGTTTCCCAACGGGTCGACTGGCTGAACGCGGTTTGCGTCGGGATGCCCGCAGGACCGGCCTTGAAGAAGTGATGCACCGCTTCGTCGGTGGTCTGGGTGATGTCCCACTTGGCGATGCCTTCGGCCAGGGTTTTGCTGTGCACGGTCGGCAGGTCGGTGTGCAGCAGACCTCCACGGGACAGCGAGCCGAGGATGCTGAAGATCCCGCCGGCACGGTGCACGTCTTCCATGTGGTACTTCTGGATGTTCGGCGCGACTTTGCACAGTTGCGGCACGTGGCGGGACAGACGATCGATGTCCTTCAGGTCGAAGTCGATCTCGGCTTCCTGGGCCGCGGCCAGCAAGTGCAGGATGGTGTTGGTGGAGCCGCCCATCGCGATGTCCAGCGTCATGGCGTTTTCGAACGCCTTGAAGTTGGCGATGTTGCGCGGCAATACCGACTCGTCGTTCTCGCCGTAGTAACGCTTGCACAGCTCGACGATGGTGCGGCCGGCCTGCAGGAACAGCTGTTCGCGGTCGCTGTGGGTGGCCAGGGTCGAACCGTTGCCCGGCAATGCCAGGCCGAGGGCTTCGACCAGGCAGTTCATCGAGTTGGCGGTGAACATGCCGGAGCACGAACCGCAGGTCGGGCAGGCGCTACGCTCGTACTCAGCGACTTTCTCGTCAGAAGCGCTGGAGTCGGCGGCGATCACCATGGCATCGACGAGGTCGAGACCGTGGCTGGCCAGTTTGGTCTTGCCGGCTTCCATCGGGCCGCCGGAGACGAAGATCACCGGGATGTTCAGGCGCAAGGCGGCCATCAACATGCCAGGGGTGATCTTGTCGCAGTTGGAGATGCAGACGATGGCGTCGGCGCAGTGGGCGTTGACCATGTATTCGACGGAGTCGGCGATGATCTCGCGGCTCGGCAGCGAATACAGCATGCCGTCGTGGCCCATGGCGATGCCGTCATCCACGGCGATGGTGTTGAATTCTTTGGCTACACCGCCGGCGCGTTCGATTTCGCGGGCGACCAGTTGGCCCAGGTCCTTGAGGTGGACGTGGCCCGGTACGAACTGGGTGAAGGAGTTGGCAATGGCGATGATCGGCTTTTTGAAGTCGTCATCTTTCATCCCCGTAGCGCGCCACAGTGCGCGGGCGCCGGCCATGTTGCGGCCGTGGGTGGATGTTTTCGAGCGGTAATCAGGCATGAAGCACTCCGGGCGGCTAATCAGGTATCAAAAGGGAAGTGAGCTTCTATTGACGTCTGGAACACTCAGAAATGGCCGGGTGTCCGGAAGTTGCCGATAACTTTGCGGGATCGCCGCGCGCTTCAGCTTGAGCTCATAAACCCGCCGGGGGATGACTGGCGATGAATGTCGCGATTCTACACGGCTGGCGTCAGGAGGGAATGCCGGAAAAGGGGGATCCAGCGCTGACGGGGTGTGTGGGATGACGGCCGGCAGCTATCACCCGCTATTCAGTGTCAACTGCCGACGTGTGATCAGTGTGTTGAGGGAAACGCCGACAGTGCTCAGGACGAGGAAACTCAGCGCCAGAGTCGTTTGCAGGTGAGTTGCGCTCAGGGTGATCAGGGCGCTGATGAGCCCGCCAAAGATGAAGACCAGCGTGTTCCCGGCCGACGCCGAGGTGCCGGCCATGTCCGGGAACATTTCCATGGCTTTGGAGGTGGCAACAGGGCGAGCGATGGTCGTGCCGGCGGTGCAAATGATCATCGGGATCAGCACCGTCAGGGTAGAAAGCCCCAGCAGGTTTGAGAGTAGGAGCATCACCAGCCCCGAAACAAAGATCAGGCCCAGGCCGACGACGATCTGTGTATTGGACGCGATTCGTCCATCGAGGACTCGAGCGACAATGCCGCCGATGATGTAGGCCGCGCCATACAGCAGCAGTGTCAGGGAAAACTCGTAGGCCGACAGTTGTAGCTGCTCCATGAAGATCAGGGGCGAGATGACAATGAAGGAAAAGTGGCAGGTGAAGGCGATGGCGGCGATCAGCCAATAGCCGAGGAAACCCGCATCGCGACAGACGCGCCGGTAGGACTGAAGAATGCTTCGGCGCGGGGTTGTGGCGGTGTGCCGGTTTTCAAGAAAGAAGCACGCCTTAAGGAACACGGCGGCGGCGAGGGCAATAAAGACAATGAAGCTTGCGGGCCAGTCCAGTGCCTGTTGCAACAGGGTGCCAGCCAGTGGCGAGACGGAAATGAAGATCCCGCTGGCGGTGACCATCAGAATCCGCAGTTGATCCCGCTCCTTGCCGTCGAATAGGTCCTGGACCAGCGCCTGCGAGAGCACGAAGCAACCGCAGCCGATGGCCTGCACCACCCGGAACATCAGGAACCAGGCGTAGTCGGTGGACAGCACGCATCCAGTCGCACCGACAATCGAGACCGCCATTCCCGCCAGCAGCAGACTTTTGCGCCCGATGACATCCGAGAGTGGCCCGACCAGTAGTTGGGAAAGTGCGATCCCGATGGCAAACAGGCTGATGGAAAATGCGATGTCACCTGGCGTGGTCCGGAAGTGTTCGGCCAGCGCCGGGAACGATGGCAGCAGGACATCCAGAGGAAAGACTCCGAGCATCACCATGGTCATTAACAGGGTGATCGCAGAGCGGCGGTGTTTGACGCTGACCGCAGATTTTCCTTCATCCATCGACAAGTCCTGCCTGTGCGAAGAGCTGCTGGTTAAAAGGCAGGTCGAAAAAACCTGCCTTTTCCATTGCCTGTAGCGTCGCGCCTGCACCTGATCGGGCGCGCTGAAGGCAGGCTTGCGGGCCGGTCAGGGCACTGAGGATTTCTGCGACGCAATTCTCCCTGAGGCCCACGCTGTTCAGGCTTTCCTTCAGCCATCGCTCATCGGCCTCAAAGAACATCAGGATGATGTCCACCAGCAGCTTCGCGGCGAACGTGCGTTGGCTGCTGTTCAGGGTCAGCCACAGATAATGGAACACCTCGCAAAAATAACGACTGTGTCGGGCCTCGTCGGTGAGGTGGTCCCTGAGCATTTCCTGGACGCTGGACACCAGCTCGTTGCGACAAACCTCGAGCAGTTCCCTGGCGATGATGGTCTCGGACACGAAACCGACGAGAAACCAGGCCAGCGCCTTATGCCTGTCAGGTGCGTGGTCAAGCAGGGTGTTCAGTCGGGTAATGCGGTGCGGCATCACCGGGCGTTGGGTCATGCCATAGAGGTCGGCTATCTGCTCGGCGAGACTATTGGAGAACAGCGCGTGATAACCCTCATCGGTATAAAGCTGGAGGGCGGCTGTTTTCATCCGTCGGGGGATGGACACGCCGAGCTCATCGTGGACGATGGTTTCCACGGAGCGGTTGACGATTCGATGTTCGAGCCGGGTGGTGTAGTCGAGGAAATACACCAGATGGTTGGCCGATAAACGATGGGTGATCGCGCTGCCGGCTGCTTCGATCACCGGGTGATTCAGGTAGGGCAGGAAGGCGGGCGGGAACCAGTGTCGTGTTTCCAGTTGCCGTTCCAGATCTGATGGCAATTGATAGGTGTGCTCGCTGGTTCGTACCGAGGCGCGGGCATTCCAGTCGCCGAGTGTGAAGCGCTGTGCCCAGGCGTCGGGCAGTGACAGCTCGCCTGTGCGGGGCTCGGTCATTGTTGTGAACCTCGGTTGCGCAGCAGCGCTTTCAATTCCTTGCACATCACTTGTCCGTCACTCTGGCCGCAGCCCACAAAAAACAACGCTTGTTCGGCGCTGTCCTCGATCCCCAGCAACGTTTCGACCTGATCGTCCGCCAGCGCACCGGTCAGCCAGGTGCTTAACCCAAGTGCGGTGGCCACCAGTTGAAAGGTCTGGGAAATATGACCTGCCTCGACGTAAGCCATTCGGTAGGCCCGCGAGTGTTCATATTTCCACCACAGTTTGTCGAAGCGAGCGGTGATGAACAGGCCGACTGGCAGGTTGTTGATGAAATGCTGCCCACACAACAACTGGCCCAAGGGCGACTCAGGCACCGGATTGACGAAGCTCAACGCATGTTCGTCGGGGTGGTAGGCGTAGAGCCCGGGATTCAGGCCTCTGACGTTTTGAACATGAAGAAAACCTTCGCAGGCATTCAGCCCGCCACCGGATGGACTGCTACGCCGGGCGCCGAGACCTTCAGCGATGGTTTCGTCGATGTCGTTATCGCGCTCACGCAGATAGCCAAGGGACAAATACAAAAGTGTGCCCACATCGGCGAGAGAAACCCTTTCACCCGTGAAGGAGCGACAGGTCTTTCGGTCGATCAAGGTCTTTGCAAGTGCGCTCTGCGGCAGACAGGGAGGTTGGGGCAGGGCAATCCGCTCGCTTGTCGGGCGTTCTGTGAGTCTGACCTCCGGGGCAGGAGTGGCCAGTACTTCGGCGCAATGGTCCAGATAGTTTCTCGACCATTCATTAATATCCAGGGGGACATATTTACAAGGAATGTTCTTGGTGCCGATATGAAATATCTTCGACAGTTCATCCCAGCCCCATTCAAGGGAGTCTTGTATTGAAGGTGTGAGTATTCCCGCGTTCAGGAGTTGCGTGTCTATTATGTTGTTGTCATCAAACGTTTCAGGGTTGTCAATAAGGTGTGCGAGGCGGGTTGAGTATTCAAGATTCAATTCGAACTGTTTGTGGTTCTTGTAATCCCAGACTATTTGGTCGGGCGTGCGAGGCAGTATGAATATATAAGGGTTAATCTGCATGATTGGCGACTCACTCTGGTCTTTGCCATAGAAAACGCTGGGTAGCCGGCACTCCCCAGCGTTTCATTTACTTAGCGGGCTTTTGGAGCAACCAGAAAAGCCAGGTTGGCGATTTTGTTGGTTTCCAGAGTAATTGCTTTCATGTTTTGAACTCCTTGTAATTGATAGTGAGTGTCACTCCTTTGTGACGACTTAATCATAGTTTGTAATGAGTTCTTATCAAGGGGAGATTGGGTAGGAATGTTCCAGTAATTTTGTCGGATTGATCTGCGGGCTGGATGAATCTTGTAAGTTCTGTCCGTTAAAATAAAAGACAAAGCGAAACGTCCTGCAAGTCATTAAGACCGCTGGTGTAGGAAGTTGGAGAGTTCAATAACAGATAACAGAACGGGGAGCCGGCTGGCTCCCCGTCAAACCGGCGAAATCAGCTGTTTGGCAGCAGGCGGCAGGTGATGCTCTTGATGTAGCGGGTTTCGGCGATGGCCGGGTGAACCGGGTGATCTGGGCCCTGACCGCCACGCTCCAGCATCTGGATGTTGCGGTCCAGGTGACGGGCGCTGGTGAGCAGGATGTTCTGCAGATCGTCCTCGGGCAGGTGCATCGAGCACGAAGCGCTGACCAGGATGCCGTCCTTGCTGAGCAGGCGCATGGCTTGCTCGTTCAGGCGACGGTAGGCACCTTCACCGTTCTTCATGTCTTTTTTGCGTTTGATGAACGCCGGAGGATCGGCAACGATCACGTCGAAACGCTCTTCGCTGGCTTTCAGCTCTTTCAGGGCTTCGAACACGTCACCTTCAATGCAGGTCATCTTGTCGGCGAAACCGTTCAGCGCAGCGTTGCGCTCGACGCCGTCGAGGGCGAAGGCCGATGCGTCGACGCAGAACACTTCACTGGCGCCGAACGCAGCCGCTTGCACGCCCCAGCCACCAATGTAGCTATACAGGTCCAGCACGCGTTTGCCTTTGGCGTAAGGTGCCAGACGCGCGCGGTTCATGCGGTGGTCGTAGAACCAGCCGGTTTTTTGTCCCTGGATGACGGGCGCTTCGAATTTCACGCCGTTTTCTTCCAGGGCAACCCACTCCGGCACCAGGCCGAACACGGTTTCGACGTAGCGGTTGAGGCCTTCGGCATCACGGGCAGCGGAGTCGTTCTTGAACAGGATGCCGCTAGGCTTGATCACTTGGGTCAGCGCTGCGATCACGTCTTCTTTATGGGCTTCCATGGTTGCCGAAGCGATCTGTACCACCAGGATGTCGCCGAAACGGTCGACTACCAGACCTGGCAGCAGGTCGGAATCGCCGTAGACCAGGCGATAGAACGGCTTGTCGAACAGGCGATCACGCAGGGACAGCGCGACGTTCAGGCGATGCACCAGCAACGACTTGTCCAGCGGCAACTTGATGTCGCGCGACAAGAGGCGGGCGCAGATCAGGTTGTTCGGGCTCATGGCAACGATGCCCAGCGGCTTGCCGCTGGCTGCTTCGAGGATCGCCTGGTCGCCGGCCTTGAAACCGTGCAAAGGAGTAGCGGCTACATCGATTTCGTTGCTGTAGACCCACAAGTGGCCGTTTCGCAGGCGACGGTCGGCGTTGGCTTTGAGGCGCAGGCTAGGCAGGGACATGACGTCGCTCCGGAAAAAAGAGCGGGAGTATAGCGTGTTGTGCACGGCCACGGTTTGGCGGATGGACATGCGGTGAGGAAGGTCCGAGCTTTGATGAAACTTCAGTCGATGCACCGGCCAAGGTGTCGGATCCAACTTTATAAGGGTTAGAATCGCCGCCTGTCCCAGAGTGTGTACTTATGTCCCCAGAGCTGACTTCCGAACAGATTCAACAGTCCCTGCAAGGCATCAGCGTGCCGGCCCAGCCGCAAATCATGGTGGATTTGCAGATGGAACAGTACATGCCCGATCCGGATCTGGAGGTGATCGCGAAGCTGATCTCCCAGGACCCGGGCCTCTCTGGCGCCTTGTTGAAAATCGTCAACTCGCCGTATTACGGCTTGAGCAACAAGATCGCCTCGATTCAGCGCGCGGTGAATCTGCTGGGCAGCCGCTCGATCATCAACCTGATCAACGCGCAGTCGATCAAGGGCGAGATGAACGACGACACCATCGTTACCTTGAATCGTTTCTGGGATACCGCTCAGGACGTGGCGATGACCTGCCTGACCCTGGCCAAGCGCATCGGCGCCCAGGCCGGCGATGAAGCGTACGCCCTGGGTCTGTTCCATGACTGCGGTGTGCCGCTGATGCTCCAGCGCTTCCCCAACTACATGACCGTTCTGGAAGAGGCTTACGCCAGCGCCAGCGCCGAATGTCGGGTGGTGGACACTGAGAATCGGGTGTTCAATACCAATCATGCGGTGGTGGGTTATTACACCGCCAAATCCTGGCGCCTGCCGGAGCATGTGACCGCCGCCATCGCCAATCACCACAATGCGTTGGCGATCTTCAGCGATGAGTCGTCGCGCAACAGTCAGCTGAAAAACCTGCTGGCGATCCTGAAAATGGCCGAGCACATTTGTGCGTCCTTCCGGGTGCTGGGCAACCAGCGTGATGACCACGAGTGGGACAGCATCGCACCGCTGGTTCTCGATTACGTCGGCCTCTCGGACTACGACTTTGAGACACTTAAACAAACGATTCGCGACCTTGGCGCTCACCGCTGAGCGTTGCACCGCCTGATTCGAGAGCACCATGCCGGAACTGCCTGAAGTCGAAACCACTCGCCGCGGAATTGCGCCACACCTGGAAGGCCAGCGCGTCAGCCGGGTGATCGTGCGTGAGCGGCGCTTGCGCTGGCCAATTCCCGAAGACCTGGATGTGCGGCTGTCTGGCCAGCGCATCGTGTTGGTGGAGCGACGCGCGAAGTACCTGCTGATTAATGCCGAAGTCGGCACGCTGATCAGCCATTTGGGGATGTCGGGAAATCTGCGTCTGGTGGAAATCGGCACGCCGGTGGCCAAGCATGAGCATGTGGACATCGAACTGGAATCCGGCCTGGCCTTGCGTTACACCGACCCGCGCCGGTTTGGCGCGATGCTCTGGAGTCTCGATCCACTCAACCATGAGTTGTTGATTCGCCTGGGGCCGGAGCCGTTGACCGACCTGTTCGACGGTGAGCGCTTGTTCCAGCAGTCCCGCGGGCGATCCATGGCGGTCAAACCGTTCATCATGGACAACGCGGTGGTGGTCGGCGTGGGCAATATCTACGCAACCGAAGCGTTGTTCGCCGCCGGTATCGACCCGCGTCGCGAGGCCAAAAGCATCTCTCGGGCGCGTTATCTGAAACTGGCGATCGAGATCAAGCGCATCCTGGCGGCCGCTATCGAGCGCGGCGGCACCACACTGCGCGACTTTATCGGCGGTGACGGTCAGCCGGGTTATTTCCAGCAGGAACTGTTCGTGTACGGCCGGGGCGGTGCGCCCTGCAAGGTCTGTGGCACGGAGCTGCGGGAAGTGAAGCTCGGGCAGCGCGCCAGCGTCTTTTGCCCGCGTTGTCAGAGCTGAAACGCCCAGGGTCTATAGTCAGTGTTCTGACTGCCTAGCCCAAGGACCGTGCCATGAACCTGTTTCGAACCGTTGTCGTCGTTTTGCTGCTGAGCGTCGGTGTGCCAGCGCTGGCAGCAAACACGGGTAGCGGCGACCCGCGTTACACCATCCAGAACCCCCCGGCGTACGCCATGCTCGGCGATTTGCTGATTGCCCGACCCTTGCTGGTCGTGGCGACGGTGATTGGTGCCGGAGCGTTTGTGGTGTCGTTGCCGTTTACCGTGCTGGGCGGCGGCGTCGGCGATGCGGGACAGGCGTTGGTGGTCGACCCGGCGAAAGCGGCGTTCGTGCGGTGTCTGGGGTGTGTCGGAGAGGGGTTTGAACAGCGGGAGTGAAAGTCAGTTACATCTTTGGTGTGGCTGATGGCCTCATCGCGAGCAGGCTCGCTCCCACAGTAGACCGCGATTAACTGTGGGAGCGAGCCTGCTCGCGATGAGGCCGGCACAGCCGCTACAAAACTATCTGAATCAAGCCTTGCCGGTAAGCTTCCGGTACTTCTCCATCAACTGCTCTTCAGTCTCCGGATGCGCCTCGTCCAGCGGAATGCAATCCACCGGGCACACCTGTTGGCACTGAGGTTCGTCGTAGTGGCCGACGCACTGTGTGCACAGGTTCGGGTCGATCACGTAGATCTCTTCGCCCTGGGAGATGGCGGCGTTCGGACACTCGGGTTCGCAGACGTCGCAGTTGATGCAATCGTCGGTGATAATCAGGGACATGCTAACTCCAGCCAGGGCGGAAGGCCCGGGCGCAATAAACCAATGCGCACAATTGTGCCGCATTGGCGCCCGCAGTGCACGCGGGCGCCGCTTGAGCGGTTGTTACTTCTTGAAGCGCTCGTTCAGGGCGTCCGCCACCACAGGGTGGACGAACTTGGTGATATCACCGCCCAGGGCTGCGATTTCACGGACCAGCGTCGAGGAAATGTACGAATAACGTTCGGACGGGGTAAGAAACAGACTTTCCACATCCGGCGCCAGCTGACGGTTCATGTTGGCCAGCTGGAATTCGTATTCGAAGTCCGATACCGCGCGCAAACCACGCAGGAACACGTTGGCGTTCTTCTCTTTGGCGAAATGCGCCAGCAACGTCGAGAAGCCGACGACTTCAACGTTGGGCAGATGTTTAGTGACCTCGCGGGCCAGCGCCACACGCTGTTCCAGGGGAAACAACGGGTTTTTCTTCGGGCTGGCGGCGACGGCGATGATCACATGATCGAACAGGCGCGCGGCGCGTTCGACCAGATCGCCATGGCCCTTGGTAATAGGGTCGAAGGTACCTGGGTACAACACTCGGTTCATCGCGTCGTCCTGGCGGGAGTCCGTTGGGGAGTCGGATGGTATCGCAGCCTTCCCGGTCGGCCAAGTCGCCTTTTGGGTAAGAAAGCGCTATAGACGATTGGAATATTCTCCCTTTTCATGGGTTTTTCAAACGTTCGGCCAAAGAAGTTGCCAACTGCGCCGTCAGTCCGTAGACCGACAATTGCGGGTTTGCGCCAATGCTGGTGGGGAACAGCGAGCCGTCATGAATCGACAGATTGCCTAACTGATGATGCCGGCCGAGGCTGTCGGTCACGGCGTTTTTCGGGTCTTCACCCATGGCACAACCGCCCATCACATGGGCACTGCCCAGGCGTGTCCGATACAGCTCAAGGTTCAGTCCGTCGATAAGCGTGCGCGCTTCGGCGAGGGTTTTCACGTAGCGAGCGTCAGCGTGCATCGGCATCACCGCATGGGCACCGCCCGCGAACTGGATCTCGGCCATGCTGTGGAACGCCCGACGCAATCCGTCCCAGGCATAGGGTGAAACCTGATAGTCGAGCACCGGCGTGCCGTCACCGCGCAACTCGACGCTGCCGCCGGGGCTGTCCGGGTGAAAACCATCCCGCAGCAACGCCAGCATGGCGTGGGTGTGGGGCAGGTTTTCCATGTGCTGGGCGTTTTCCTTGCCGAAACCGCCGAGCAGGGTCGTGGCCAGTGCCGGGTGCAGCGGCGGCACTTCGAGTTTGTAAGACATTTTTCCGGTGGTGCCGTCCTGCCATTGAAAATGGTCGGAATAGATCGACTGTGGCGCGCCATAAAACGGGTTGATCACCTCGTCGAACAGCCCGGCCGACATGTTCACCAGGTGTAAAAAAGTCCGTTTACCCAGCCGTTTGTGCGGATCGGGCGCCTCGGAGCGCAGAAGCAACGCCGGGCTATTGATCCCGCCACCGGCCAGCACGTAATGCCGCGCCTTGACTGTGATCGTGTGTCCGGTAGGTGAGACGCAGCGGTCGTCCATCGCTACGCAATGCAAGCCCGTGACCTTGTCGCCGCTGATCAAGAGCTTTTCGGCGCGAGCCAGATAGAGCAACTCTCCACCTTTTTCCAGGGTCGCCGGGATGGTCGTGACCAGCATCGATTGCTTGGCGTTGGTCGGGCAACCCATGCCGCAGTAGCCAAGGTTCCAGCAACCACGCACATTGCGCGGGATCACATGCCAGGCGTAACCGAGTTTTTCGCAGCCTTTGCGGATCACGTCGTTGTTGGCGTTGGGCGGGATCATCCAGGGGGCGACGCCCAGGCGTTGCTCCATTGTCTCGAACCATGGCGCCATCTCGGCCGGCGTGTGGCCTTTGACGTCGTGTTCCTTGGCCCAGTGGTCGAGGGTCGGGGCCGGCGTGCGAAAACTTGAGGTCCAGTTGATCAGTGTGGTGCCGCCCACCGCCCGGCCCTGAAGGATGGTGATCGCGCCGTCCTTGCTCATGCGGCCGATACCTTCCTGGTAGAGGCTGGTGTAGGCCTGGTCTTCGAGCATCTTGAAATCGCTGCTGGTCTTGAGCGGGCCTTCTTCGATCAGCAATACCTTGTAGCCCGCGGCGCTGAGGATTTCGGCGGTGGTGCCACCGCCAGCGCCGCTGCCGATAATCGCCACGTCCGCTTCGAGGGTCAGGTCCTGGGTCAGTTGTGAGCCGTTGTAGGTTTTCCAGCCACGGGCCAGGCCTTCGCGGAACGGATCGGGTACGGGCATCGTTGGTCTCTCTTTTTATTTTTGGAAGCTGTTGTGAGACGGCTGGCGCCTTCGCGAGCAGGCTCGCTCCCACATTGGATCGCGTACCCCCTGTGGGAGCGAGCCTGCTCGCGAAAGGGTCGACTCGGTCTTAAACCGTAGGCGGTCCGGGATACCCGCAATGCGCCCACGACTCCGACCGGCTGTACCAAGCCATCATCACCAGTTGCAGCAATGAGCTGTGGCCCATGCGTAGCAGACTTAACGAGCTGTTTTCCCAGCGATCCAGAAAGTGCCGGATCTCCTCGCTGCTGGCGTTTTCCCAACTGCCCCAGATCCCGGTCAGTGGGCCGCGGGTGATGCTCATTCCCAGCACGTCGAATAACTGCCGGGTCAGCTTGAGCATTTCCGGCGAGAGATGATTCAAACCGTTATCCAGGCAGTGCAGGGTTTCACCGACGGCCGTCGGCATTTTTTCGACGGACACAGCACCGTCGAGCATCACCGGAATCAGAGCCCGCAGAAACAGCAAGTCACCGCTGCGCAGAATCGCGAAACCGCTCGCCGGTACGCTCGATGAGCAGCCACTGAGGCTTGCGCCCAAACCGGCGGTGACGAGAAAAGCGCTGGCACCCAGGCTGAATTTAAGCAATCCGCGCCGTGACAACGCGGGTGTATCGGACAGGCTTGGGCTCATTCTTGTTATTACCCAGTGGTGATCGTTAGCGGATAAACAGCTTCTGAATCAGCTTCTGAATGGATTTTCCGTACGGCGGGTAGATCAATTTCGCCGCATTGAACCGCTGTTTGATCAGCACACCTTTGGCTTTGCTGAAGGTCAGGAAACCTTCGTGGCCGTGATAATGGCCCATGCCCGAGGCGCCGATACCGCCAAATGGCATGTCGTCCTGAGCGACGTGCAGCAGGGTGTCGTTCAGGCACACACCGCCGGAATGGGTTTCGTGAAGTACGCGGTGTTGCTCACGCTTGTCGTAGCCGAAGTAATACAGGGCCAGCGGACGGGGTCGTTCATTGATATAGGCAAAGGCCTGATCCAGATCCTTGTACGGAACGATCGGCAACAGCGGGCCGAAGATTTCGTCCTGCATCACCATCATGTCGTTGCTGACGTTGAGCAGCAGGCTGTGGCTCATGCGGCGCCCCTGGCCTTTGTCGAACAGCGGAATCAGCAGCGCGCCCTTGCTGGTGGCGTCGCTGATGTAGCCGTTGAGGCGCGCCAATTGCCGGTCATTGATGATCGCGGTGTAGTCCGGGTTGTCGGTCAATGTCGGATAAAACCCGCGAACCGCCTGACGATAGGCTTCGACGAAAGCTCCGACGCGATCTTCCGGCACCAGGACATAGTCCGGGGCCACGCAAGTCTGCCCGGCGTTGAGCGTCTTGCCGAAGGCGATGCGTTCGGCAGCATCCTTGAGCGGCACGTCGCGAGAGACGATGGCCGGGGATTTGCCGCCGAGTTCGAGGGTCACCGGGGTCAGGTTCTCGGCCGCCGCACGCATCACGTGTTTGCCGATGCTGGTGGCGCCGGTGAACAGCAGGTGATCGAAACGCAATCTGGAGAACGCTACACCGATATCGGCTTCGCCCAGTACCACGCAGACCAGGTCTTGCGGGAAGATTCGGCCCAGCAGTTCCTTGAGCAACACACCGGTGGCGGGGGTCGATTCGCTGAGCTTGAGCATCACCCGATTGCCTGCCGACAACGCGCCTACCAATGGCCCGATGGCCAGATACAGCGGGTAGTTCCACGGCACGATCACCCCGACCACACCCAAAGGTTGATAAACGACTTTGGCCGCCGCAGGTTGAAAGGCAATCCCGACCTTGCGCTTCGACGCCTTCATCCAGCCTTTGAGGTGCTGACTGGCGTAGTGAATGCCGTGCAGGCTGGGCATCAGTTCGGCAAGCAGGGTTTCATCGGCGCTGCGGTGGCTGAAATCCTGGCTGATGGCATCGATCAGTGCCTGACGCTCATTGCTCAACAGATCGCGCAGGGCTTTTAGCCATTGCTGGCGCTGGGCGGCGGGCGGCATCGGATTGGCGGCATACGCCGCGCGTTGGGCGTCGAACAGGGTCTGGAGCTCTTCCAGGGGCTGCTGCAGGTTCTGCAGGTAGGCGATGTCAGCAGTCATGGTCGGCTCCGGATTTATTGTAATGAGGGACTTTTTAGAGTCTATGCTCTATAAAGTCAAATGACATCCTGGCGCAGCTTTGTTTTATCCACTCGCGGATAGGTCGTAAGATGCCCGTCAACGCACTTTGAATTAAAGCCCAAGCCATGGCCCCTCGGATCAAAACCAGCGAGCGCATCGTGCAGAACAGCCTGGAGCTGTTCAATCAGCAGGGTGAGCGCAGCATCAGCACCAACCACATTGCTGCCCATATGGAAATTTCCCCGGGCAACCTCTACTACCACTTCCCCAACAAGCAGGCGATCATCGCCGTGCTGTTCAGTGAGTACGAAAGCCTGGTGGACAGCTTCCTGCGCCCGCCCCAGGGTCGTGCCGCCACGGTCGAAGACAAGCGCTTCTACCTTCAGGAACTGCTGGCCGCCATGTGGCGCTACCGGTTTTTGCACCGCGATCTGGAGCACCTGCTCGACAGTGATCCGGAGCTGGCCGCCCGCTATCGGCGCTTTTCCCAGCGCTGTCTGATCTATGGCACGCACATCTACGCGGGCTTCGTTGAGGCCGGCATCCTGCAGATGGACAAGGTTCAGATCGAATCCCTGACGCTCAACGCCTGGATCATCCTGACGTCCTGGGTGCGTTTTCTCTGCACCACCCGTGAAAATTCCAATCACCTGAGCGAACAGGCCATCAAACGTGGGGTGTATCAGGTGCTGGTGCTGGAGGCCGGTTTTGTCACGGATCAGTCCCGCGATGCGGTGAATGCGCTGTTCGAGGAGTTTTACGTGCCGCTGGCCCAAGCGCTTGAAGAAGTGGGATAGAAAGTGCAGTAGGATCAAACATTGCCCAATCACAGGAGCCCGTTATGCCCATTGCGCAACTGATCAGCCCGCAAGCGTTGGACCTGAAAAAGGAGCAGCCGGGGCTGGTGATTCTGGATTGTCGTTTTGCCCTCGAAGACCCGGACTACGGTCAGCGCAGCTATGCCGAAGGGCATATCGCCGGGTCGAGCTTTGCCGATCTTGAGCGTGATTTGAGCGGGACAGTGGTCAAGGGTGTGACCGGGCGCCATCCGTTGCCTGAACCTGAAGACTTGATCGAACGTCTGCAAGCCTGGGGCGTCAACGCCGACAGCGACGTGATTTTGTACGACGACGGTCCGGGTGCCTACGCGGCGCGGGCCTGGTGGTTGCTGACCTGGCTGGGCAAACGTGACGGCGTGTTCATTCTGGATGGCGGGCTCAAGGCCTGGCACGCGGCCGGTTTGCCCCTGAGTCTTGATGCGCCGCAGATTGAACGTGGCACCTTCACGGGGACGCCTGACAACGCGCTGATCTTGAGCGCCGAACAGCTCCAGCGACGTCTCGGCCAGCCCGCGCTGACCTTGCTCGATGCCCGCGGATTACCGCGTTTCAAGGGCGAAGTAGAGCCGATCGACCCGATTGCCGGGCACATCCCCGGCGCGCAATGTGCAGCGTTCACCGACAACCTGGGCAGCGACGGGCGTTTTCTGCCGGCCGATCAGCTCAAACAGCGTTTTGCCGAGAAGCTCGGTGATCGTTCGCCGACCGATCTGGTGGCGTACTGCGGTTCTGGCGTGACGGCCTGTCACAACCTGTTCGCGCTGTGCCTGGCCGGTTATCCGTTGGGTTCGTTGTATGCCGGTTCATGGAGCGAGTGGATCAACGATCCTGCGCACGGCATCGCCATCGGCGAATAAACGCTTAACCCATGTGGGAGCGAGCCTGCTCGCGAAAGCGGAGTGTCAGTCAGCATTGATGTCTACTGGCCCACCGCCTTCGCGAGCAGGCTCGCTCCCACAGGGGGTAATTGATGCGTTGAGATATCACCGTAGGCGGGAACTTCGATATGCCCCCGGCCCAACCCCGTAAACCTGCTTGAACTGCCGACTCAGATGACTCTGATCAGCAAACCCCAACTGCGTCGCCACTTCCAGCGGCAAACAACCGTTCTGTAACAACGCCCGCGCCCGAGCGATGCGCTGCTGCATCAGCCAGGTATGCGGCGGCATGCCCGTGGCGCGGCGGAACACCCGGGCGAAGTGGAAGGGCGAAAGGTTGACCGCCGCTGCCAGTTCTTCCAGCGAGGGCGGCGTCGCCAACTGTGCATGCAACAGATCCTTGGCCAGCGTCACCGCCCGATGTTCCTTGCCCGGCTTGCCGGCAATCGGCACGGCCGCGTGCCGTTGCAGCAGCGACAGCATCATTTCCCGCCAGACCGTTTGTTGTTGCAAGGCAGTGGACGGACTTTCCAGTAAACGATGCAGTTGGCAGAAACCCTTCACCAGATCCGGATCGCGATACAGCGTCGCGCCGAACGCCGGCAAGTTGTTGGTCGGCAGTTCCAGCTCCGCCAACAGCGACAGAATCTGACTGCTGTCCGGATAGAACGCCCGATACAACCAACCATCCTCCGTGCCTTTATGGCCAGTGTGCAGTTCGTCCGGATTGATCAGCACCAGCGTGCCGCTACCGGCCAGGTGTTCGGCACCGCGATAGCGATAGCGTTGGGCGCCGGCCATGATCATGCCGATCACATAACCGTCATGCACATGGGGAGCGAAACGGTGTTCGATGTAGCGCGCGGACAATAACTCGACGCCGGCCAGTGGCGCTGTTTGCCAGAATCGGATCGACTCGCCCTGATCGACGTCCATGGCCTTACTGGCGACCCACGGCGGTCAGCCACTGCGGGATGCGGCGTTCCAGGTAGTAACCCGGTTGCCTGAACGAGCCATCGACGAAGCCGACATGCCCACCCTTGGTCTGTAACTCGAATTGAGTGCAGGCAGACAATTCGTCGGCGTGCGGCAGGCTATGAGGAAAGACAAACGGGTCATCGGCCGCTTGAATGATCAGGGTTGGCGTACGAATTTCGCCAAGGAAATAGCGACTTGAGGCGCGTTGATAGTAATCCTTGGCATCAACGAACCCGTTCAGCGGCGCGGTGACCCGGCCATCGAAATCCCAGAACGTGCGCATGTTCTCCAGCGAGCCCAGCGCGGTCAATGCCGCCAGTCCTTCCTCGCGTCCGTCATGCTGGAACTGTCGTTGTTTGTTCTTGATGTAGGCCACCATCTCGCGCATGAAATGCGCCTGATAGACCTTCGAGAAACCCTGGCCGATACGGTCGGCGCATTGATCGAGCCGAAACGGCACCGACACCGCCACCGCACCGACCACGCCACTATTGCTGCCGGATTCGCCCAAGTGCTTGAGCAACACATTGCCGCCCAGGGAATAGCCAACCGCATACAACGGCGCGAGCGGTCGTTGGGCTTTCAGGTGTTTGATGGTTTCGGCCAGGTCTTCACTGATGCCGGAGTGGTAGCTGCGCGGCAACAGATTTGGCTCGCCCGAACAGCCGCGCCAGTTCAGCGCGACGCTGGCCCAGCCTTGGGCGCCCAGTGCTTTCTGCATCCCGGCCACGTAAGGCGAATTTGAAGAGCCGGTCAGGCCGTGCAACACCAGTACCAGTGGTGCATTGGCGCTGTGCGGGCCGTGCCAGTCGAGATCGAGAAAGTCACCATCCTCAAGCCACAGGCGTTCGCGTTGGCGTTCGATGTGTGTGGTTTTGCGCCACAGCGGTCCCCACAAGGTTTGCAAGTGCGGGTTGCCGAGGCCGAAGGCGGGGGTGAAGCGTTCTGACAGATGGGGCACGATGGTTCTCGATGCAGCGGTGCGAGCCTCGTTTAAGGCGCGCACCTTTTTCAGGCCGGTTGATTAACCGGCAATCTCTGCCATACGTTGCCACAACGCGTAATACACCCGCCCGGATTTCTGCTCCCGGTGCAGGCGCCAGTTGCCTGGTAAGCCAAGGCTCGATGGCGCATTCTCGCTTTCAGTGTAGATCCATGCTTCATCGGTCAGCCACTGACGCTCTTCAAGTAATGCGCAAACGCCTGGCAACAGGTTCTGGTTGAACGGCGGATCGAGGAACACCAGGTCGTAAGCAGTCGCTGTCTGGGTTTCCAGGTAGCGCAGGGCATCGGCGGTCTGAATCTGGCCGGTGGTGCAGCGCAACGTGCCCAGATGTTCCTTGATGCTGGCGACCGCGATGTTACTGGCGTCCAGCGCCTGACCCATGGCCGCGCCACGGGACAAGGCTTCGAGGAACAACGCGCCGCTGCCGGCGAACGGGTCCAGAACCTTGGCGCCAGCGACATAAGGCGCGAGCCAGTTGAACAGGGTTTCACGCACCCGGTCCGGGGTCGGGCGCAAGCCCGGGGCATCCGGGAAGCTCAGCTTCCGGCTGCCCCATTCACCGCCGATGATGCGCAGTTGGTTCACGCCGTTATGGACGTTGTGTACGGGTTTTTTAGGACGAGTGGCCATTAATGCTCCGGAACCCCGAGCGGTTGCTCGGCAGGTTTATCAGTTGGGGCCGGTAACGGCTTTTGCGGCACGGTCGGGCCAGCGCTGACGATGACCATTTTGTCCGTGCTCAAGTGTTTGTTCAGTGCGGTTTTGACTTGCTCGACTGTCAGGCTCTGGGACTCGCGCATAAAGTCATCCAGATAACTCAGCGGCAGGTTGTAGAAACCCATGGCGCCGAGTTGGCCGACGATATCGGCGTTGCTGGCGGTGGACAGTGGGAAGCTGCCGGCCAATTCACGCTTGGCGTCGTCGAGTTCTTTCTGGGTCGGGCCGGTTTTAAGGTAGTCGGCGAGCACGTCCTGCACCAGTTTCAGCGTACCTTCGCTCATCTCGGCGCGGGTTTGCAGGTTGATCATGAACGGGCCGCGCGCCTGCATCGGGGTGAAGCCCGAATAGACACCGTAAGTCAGGCCGCGCTTCTCGCGTACTTCGCTCATCAGTCGTGTACCGAAACCACCGCCACCGAGGATCTGGTTGCCCATGGACAGTGCCGCGTAGTCCGGGTCGTCACGGTCGATGCCCAATTGCGCGAGCATCAGGTTGGTCTGCTTGGACGGAAACTCAATGTGGCCGATGCTGGCTTTCGGTTCCTCCGGTTGCGGGATTTTCGCCAGCTCCGGGCCTTTTGGCAACGCGCCGGAGACTTGTGCGGCAATCGCTTCGGCCTCGGTGCGAGACAGGTCGCCCACCAGCGCAATCACCACGTTGCCAGCCGCATAGGCTTTCTCATGGAACGCCCGCAGTTGCGCCACGGTAATCGCCGGAACGGTTTTCGCCGTGCCGTCGCTGGAATGCGCGTACGGGTGATCGCCGTACAGGCGATTCATCAGCTCCAGGCTCGCCAGTTTGCCCGGGTTCTGCTTCTGGTACTCGAAACCGGCGAGCATCTGGTTCTTGATGCGCGCAAAGGAATCGGCCGGGAAGGTCGGTTTGCCGATGACTTCAGAGAACAACTTCAGGGCCGGTTCGCGTTTGTCCGCGGCACTGAGGCTGCGCAGGGAAGCCAGTGCCATGTCTTTAAATGCGCCGTTGCCAAAGTCTGCGCCCAAGCCTTCGAAGCCCTGAGCGATGGCGCCGACATCTTTGCCGGCCACCCCTTCGTTGAGCATGGCGTTGGTCAGCACGGCGAGGCCAGGTGCGTCGCCGTCCTGACTGCTGCCGGCGGCGAAGATCAGGCGCATGTCGAACATCGGCAGCTCCCGGGCTTCAACGAACAGCACCTTGGCGCCCTCGGCGGTTTTCCAGGTCTGCACGTCCAGGGTGCGGTGGCTGGGCGCTTTGCCGTCGAGTTCGGCCAGTGATTGCAGTTTCTGGCTGGTCTTGGCCTTGTCGAGGGCTTCGCTGGCCCTGGATTCGTCGGTCTTTGAGAAGTAGAACGCGGCAGACCCGATCAAGGCGACAGCGATCAGGCCAATCAGCGCCAGGCGCGGTTTTTTACGCTCACTCATGAGTCGTCTCCTCTGGCAATACATGGGCGACGCTGAGACGTTCGCGGGTGAAATACAGCTTGGCGGCTTTCTGGATGTCTTGCGGGGTCACGCTTTCCAGCTCGGCGAGTTCGGTGTCCATCAGCTTCCACGACAGGCCGACGGTTTCCAGTTGTCCAATAGCGGTGGCCTGGCTGGTGATCGAGTCACGCTCGTAAACCAGGCCGGCGATGACCTGCGCGCGGACGCGTTCCAGTTCTTCAGCGGACGGCGCGGTGGTTTTCAGCTGTTCGAGCAGCTTCCACAGGCCCGCTTCAGCCTGAGCCATGGTTTTCTTTTTCTGGGTATTGGGCGTTGCCGACAAGGTGAACAGGCTGTCGCCACGGGTATAGGCGTCGTAACTCGACGAACCGCCGGAGACCAGCTCTTCGCCGCGCTCCAGTTGTGTCGGGATACGTCCGCTGTAGCCGCCGTCGAGCAGGGCGGAAATCAGGCGCAAGGCGTTGACCGAGCGTTTGTCTTCAGCGGTGGCGATGCTTGGCACGTTGAAACCCAGCATCAGGCTTGGCAGTTGGGTCTGCACATGCAGGGTGATCTGCCGTTCGCCGGGTTCGGCCAGTTCCAGCGGGATTTTCGCCGGTGGTACATCACGTTTGGCGATCGGGCCGAAATAGCGCTGGGCCAGGGTTTTGACCTCGTCCGGGGTCACGTCGCCCACCACCACCAACGTGGCGTTGTTCGGCACGTACCAGGATTGGTACCAGTGGCGCAGCTCTTCGACTTTCATGCGGTCAAGGTCAGCCATCCAGCCGATGGTTGGCGTGTGGTAACCGCTGGCCGGGTAGGCCATGGCCTTGAAGCGTTCGTAGGCCTTGGACATCGGCTTGTCGTCGGTGCGCAGGCGACGTTCTTCTTTAATGACTTCGATCTCGCGGGCGAACTCGTCGGCCGGCAGGCGCAGGCTGGCCATGCGGTCGGCTTCCAGCTCGAAGGCCACGCCCAGACGGTCGCGGGCCAGCACCTGGTAATACGCCGTGAAGTCATCGCTGGTGAACGCGTTCTCTTCGGCGCCGAGGTCGCGCAGGATCAGCGACGCTTCGCCGGGGCCGACTTTCTCGCTGCCCTTGAACATCATGTGTTCCAGGGCGTGGGACAAACCGGTCTGACCCGGAGTCTCGTAGCTGGAGCCGACCTTGTACCAGACTTGGGAAACCACCACTGGCGCACGATGGTCTTCGCGCACGACGACCTTCAGGCCGTTATCGAGGGTGAATTCGTGAGTGGGTTGTGGATCGGCAGCCAGGGCCGAGAGGGGCAGACAAACTGTGCTGAGCAGCAGGCCTGCAGCGCGGCGGGCTAGAGCATTCATTCGTTTTTAAACCTTTGGGGCTGCCCGCTTGGTCTTAGCGTCGGCGGGCGAGAGGGTGCTAGGATACTGATCCGTTTTACTGGCGGCCACGCCTATCAGGCCTTTGATCGGTCAGCAGGTTGTTTGGGTTTACGGCTAAAGCTTTGAGTTTGTCAGCTAAACTCTGCGTTTTCGCCGACGATGCCGTTCCAGTCCTTCGTATTAGTCGACCTTTGAGGTGCTGTTTGCACCTCGACAAAATGTTGCGCGTGAACAAGCTGGGTCAATCGCAGTCTGTTCTGCATCGAATATTTATTTGCCGAGGCGCCCTTTGGCGCGTCGCTACCGTGAGATAGCCGTCCTCCATGTTTGGTTCCAACGACGACAAGAAAGCCCCAGCTGCGGCTGGTGAGAAGAAAAGCCTGTTCGGATGGCTGCGCAAAAAGCCGCAGGAACCCGTCGTCGAACAGCCACAGCCACTTTCTGAGCCCACGCCTGCGCCGGTAATAGAAGAAGAGCTTGCGCCGATTGTCTTGCCGATCGCCGAGCGGGTGCTGCAACCGGTCACCGAGCCTGAGCCTGATGTTGTCGCCGAAGTCGTGGCCCAGGTGCCGCTCACGCCCGTTGCCGAGCCATGGCTGACGTTGCCCGTGGCGGAAGAGCCGGTGGCATTGGTCGAAGACGAGCTGGCGCCCCACGTAACGCCGCCGATTCCGGCACCGACTGCATTTGCTCCTGAGCCCGTTCAGCCAGCAGTGGTTGAGCCAGTTGTCGTGCCAGTTGTGGTAGCCGAGCCTGAGCCGGTTGTTCCAGAGCCTGTGGTGCCCGCATTCGTTGCCCCGGTTGCCCCGGTTGTTCAAGCGCCGGCACCGGTCGTCGCTCCCGTTGCCGCCGCCCCCGTCGTTCCCGTCGAAGCGCCTGCCGAGCCTGCGCGTACCGAAGAAACCAAAGCCGGTTTCTTCGCCCGCCTGAAACAGGGCTTGTCCAAGACCAGCGCCAGCATCGGCGAAGGCATGGCCAGCCTGTTCCTAGGCAAGAAGATCATCGATGACGAGCTGCTCGAAGACATCGAAACCCGCCTGCTGACCGCCGACGTTGGCGTCGAGGCGACGTCGGTGATCATTAAGCATCTGACCCAGAAGGTCGCCCGTAAAGAATTGGCCGATGCCGATGCGCTGTACAAATCCCTGCAAGCGGAACTGGCGGCCATGCTCAAGCCCGTCGAGCAACCGCTGAAAATCACCTCGCAGACCAAGCCGTTCGTCATCCTGGTCGTCGGCGTCAATGGTGCCGGCAAGACCACCACCATCGGTAAGCTGGCGAAGAAGCTGCAGCTCGAAGGCAAGAAAGTCATGCTCGCGGCCGGCGATACTTTCCGCGCCGCCGCCGTCGAACAATTGCAGGTCTGGGGCGAGCGCAACAAGATCCCGGTCATCGCCCAGCACACCGGCGCGGACTCGGCTTCGGTTATCTTCGATGCCGTGCAAGCGGCCAAGGCCCGTGGCATCGACGTATTGATCGCCGACACCGCCGGTCGCCTGCACACCAAAGACAATTTGATGGAAGAGCTGAAGAAGGTTCGCCGGGTTATCAGCAAACTCGATGCCGACGCGCCTCACGAGGTGCTGTTGGTGCTCGATGCCGGTACGGGGCAGAACGCAATCAGCCAGGCCAAACAATTCAACCAGACCGTCGAACTGACCGGCCTGGCGCTGACCAAGCTCGATGGCACCGCCAAAGGCGGGGTGATTTTCGCCCTCGCCAAGCAGTTTGGCTTGCCGATTCGCTACATCGGCGTCGGTGAAGGCATCGATGATTTGCGTACTTTTGAAGCAGAACCCTTTGTCCAGGCATTGTTTGCCGAGCGGGAGCGTTCATGATTCGTTTCGAACAGGTCGGTAAGCGCTACCCGAACGGTCACGTCGGCTTGCATGAGCTGAGCTTTCGAGTCCGTCGGGGCGAGTTTTTGTTTGTGACCGGCCACTCTGGTGCCGGTAAAAGCACCTTGTTGCGCCTGCTGCTGGCGATGGAGCGTCCGACCACCGGCAAATTGCTGCTGGCCGGGCAAGACCTGAGCACCATCAGCAACGCACAGATTCCTTACCTGCGACGCCAGATCGGCGTGGTGTTCCAGAATCACCAGCTGCTGTTCGATCGCACGGTGTTCAACAACATCGCGCTGCCCTTGCAGATCCTGGGGCTGTCCAAGGCCGAGATCGCCAAGCGTGTGGATTCGGCGCTGGAGCGCGTGGCGCTGTCGGACAAGACCGACTTGTACCCTGGCGACCTGTCCACCGGTCAGCAACAGCGCGTCGGCATCGCCCGCGCCATCGTTCATCGCCCGGCCTTGCTGCTGGCGGACGAACCGACCGGTAACCTCGATCCACGTCTGGCGGCAGAAATCATGGGCGTGTTCGAAGACATCAACCGTTTGGGCACCAGCGTGCTGATTGCCAGTCACGACCTGGCACTGATCGCCCGCATGCGCCACCGCATGCTGACCCTGCAACGCGGCCGATTGATCGGTGACGGGGAGGCCGGCGTATGAGTGCGACACGCAGCCCCAAGGTTTCCGAGCGCGTGGCCCCGAAGGCCGCCGATCAGCAACCGCAGAAGAAAAAACGCGACGATGATGACGGCCCGGATTTCGCCACACTGTTTCGTGCCTGGGTCGAGAGTCATCGCGCCAGCCTGCTCGATAGCTTGCGTCGTTTGGGCAAGCAGCCCATCGGTAGCTTCTTCACCTGCATGGTGATGGCGGTTGCCCTGAGTTTGCCGATGGGCCTGTCACTTTTGCTAAGTAACGTCGAGCGTCTCGGCGGTTCCTGGCAGCGTGCGGCGCAGATTTCCCTGTACCTGCAAATCGAGGCCAGCCCTGCTGAAGGCGAGTCGTTGCGCGAGCAGATCAAAGGCATGCCTGGCGTAGCTGATGCGGAATATGTCGGCCGCGATCAGGCGCTGGAAGAGTTCCAGCAGCAATCAGGTCTGGGCGAGGCGCTCAAGGAACTGCCGGAAAACCCGCTGCCGGGCGTGGTTTTGGTGACGCCGAACGAGGTCGATAAGCCAGCCCTTGAAGCATTACGACAAAAACTTTCCGAGTTGCCCAAGGTACAACAGGCGCAACTTGATCTAGTCTGGGTCGAGCGTCTGGCAGCCATCCTCAAGCTGGGTGACCGTTTTGTCTTCGGTCTGACCGTGCTTCTGGTTTCTGCATTACTTTTGGTGATAGGCAATACCATTCGTCTTCATATTGAAAACCGCCGCACAGAGATAGAAGTGATTAAACTCGTCGGCGGCACTGACAGCTATGTGCGCAGGCCCTTTCTGTACATGGGTGCGCTTTATGGCTTCGGTGCGGGGATTCTTTCCTGGGGCGTATTGGCGTTCGGCCTTGATTGGCTGAATGACGCAGTGGTTGGGCTGGCCGGTTTGTACGGCAGTGATTTCGCGCTGGCCGGAGTGCCAGTTGCCGACGGTCTGTCTCTCTTGCTTGGCGCGGTGCTGTTGGGGTATATCGGTGCATGGATTGCAGTCGCACGCCACCTGAGGGAGCTTGCGCCTAAGTAATATCATTTTGCTCGTATTGACCTTTCAGCGTTTATGGGAACTTGTCTTTCGGTTTCCGGTCAATTTTCGCAGTGCTGAACTGCACGAGTTATGTAAGTCGGAGGTTTTTTCGTATGACCAATTCTTTGCAACCTGCATATGCTCTGGTCCCGGGTGCAAACCTGGAGGCCTATGTGCACACGGTGAACAGCATTCCATTGCTGACGCCGGAGCAGGAGCGCGAACTGGCCGAGAGTCTCTATTATGAGCAGGATTTGGGGGCGGCTCGGCAGATGGTGCTCGCTCACCTGCGTTTTGTTGTACATATCGCCCGTAGCTATTCCGGCTACGGTCTGGCTCAGGCTGACCTGATCCAGGAAGGCAACGTCGGCCTGATGAAGGCTGTGAAGCGCTTCAACCCGGAAATGGGTGTGCGTCTGGTTTCGTTCGCTGTGCACTGGATCAAGGCGGAAATCCACGAGTTCATCCTGCGCAACTGGCGCATTGTGAAAGTCGCGACCACCAAGGCCCAGCGCAAGCTGTTCTTCAACCTGCGCAGCCAGAAGAAGCGTCTGGCGTGGCTGAACAACGAGGAAGTTCACCGTGTGGCGGAAAGCCTCGGTGTAGAGCCTCGGGAAGTGCGTGAGATGGAAAGTCGCCTGACCGGCCATGACATGGCCTTCGACCCGGCCGCGGAAGCGGACGACGACAGTGCTTTCCAATCGCCGGCCAACTATCTGGAAGACCACCGGTACGACCCGGCCCGTCAGCTGGAAGATGCCGACTGGAGCGACAACTCCAATCACAACCTGCACGAAGCGCTTGAAGTGCTGGACGACCGCAGCCGTGACATCCTCTACCAGCGCTGGCTGGCAGAAGAAAAAGCCACGCTGCATGACCTGGCGCAGAAGTACAACGTGTCGGCCGAGCGTATTCGTCAGCTCGAGAAGAGCGCGATGAACAAGCTCAAGCTGTCGATCGCCGCCTAACCGCAGCTCAGGCATAAAAAAACGCCCCGATCATTGATCGGGGCGTTTTTGTTTGTGTCCGTTTTTTCGTCTGGCGCCGGCCCCTGTGGGAACGAGCCTGCTCGCGAAGGCGTCAGGTCAGTCGATATGAATATGAATGATCAATCGCTTTCGCGAGCAAGCCCACACAGGGGATTTGCAGTGTTATTGAGCCCAAGGCGCGCGGCGTGAATCATTGATCCCTACAAGGTAGCTATCGCCACCGAGCTGACTCATCTGCTGTCGAATCCATCCCGCCCGCCGTGCGACATAGCTGGTTGGATGACTGGCACTCCACACCCGCGGGTTAGGTAGCACCGCCGCCAGCAAACTGGCCTGCTGCCGGGACAGCGAACGAGCGCCGACGCCAAAGTGATGCCTGGCTGCTGCTTCAGCGCCAAACACACCGTCATCCCACTCAACGCTGTTGAGGTAAACCTCAAGAATTCGCTGCTTGGGCCAGAACACTTCGATCAGCCCGGTAAACCAGGCTTCCAGGCCTTTGCGCAGCCAGCTGCGGCCGGACCACAGAAACAGATTCTTCGAGACCTGCTGGCTCAGGGTGCTGGCGCCGCGAACCGTTCCGCCGAGTTCGTTGTGGGCCAGTGCGGCCTGGATCGCGCCAAAGTCAAAGCCCCAATGCTCCGGGAATTTCTGATCTTCGCCGGCAATCACTGCGACTTTCAGGTCATCGGAAATTTCATCCCAGGGTTTCCAGGTGCGTTGCAGGTCGATGGGCTCGCCGTCGAACCAGGATTCGACCTTGCGCTCGACCATCAACGCGGTTCCCGGTGGCGGTACCACGCGAAAGATCAGCACCAGCAATACGCTGCCACCCGCGAACCAGAGCAGGGCCTTCATGAATCGTCGTAAAAATAAACGCAGCATAGAGATGGCTTGGCCGAACCCGTTGAGCGGGCCATTATACAGACCCTGTGGATCGAGTCTGACTGGAGTTCTTCATGCTGCGTGGCTTTCTGATGCTGGCCGCTTTTTTCGGCTTCACCGGCGTTGCCCTTGGCGCGTTTGCCGCCCATGGTTTGAAAAGCCGCCTGACCCCCGAGTACCTGACGATTTTCCACACCGGCGTGACCTACCAATTGGTGCACACCTTAGCGTTGCTGGGCGTTGCACTGTTGGCCACGCAGATTCCCGGGCGCCTGATCACCTGGGCGGGTGCATCGTTTGTCATTGGCATACTGTTGTTTTCCGGCAGTCTGTACCTGTTGACCGTGACCGGCGTCAGCAAGCTAGGGATCATCACCCCCTTCGGCGGGCTGGCATTTCTGGTCGGCTGGTTGTGCCTGGGGCTTGCCGCCTGGCGGTTGAGCTGACCGAGCAGTCCATTTCATGACGAATGGCTTGGGTCGCCAAGACTGATCGGGCTAGAATGCCAGCCCCTAAAAATGATGGCGGCATTCGGTATGCGCATTCAGTTGAACGGCGAATCCCTTGAACTGCCCGACGGTGAAACCGTTGCGGCACTGCTGACCCGTCTGGAACTGACCGGGCGCCGGGTGGCGGTCGAACTCAATCTGGATATCGTCCCGCGCAGCCAGCACGCAGAAACCACGCTAAACGACGGCGATTCCGTCGAAGTGGTTCACGCTATCGGCGGCGGCTAGTCGCCCGGCCCTTAAGGGCACAGAATTCTGCAAGAACCTCACCCCAACAGAGGATTTCCCATGAGCATCGTTCGTAGCGACAAGCCCTTCGTCCTGGCCGGTCGTACTTACCAGTCACGTTTGCTGGTAGGCACCGGCAAGTACCGCGACATGGAAGAAACCCGCCTGGCCATCGAAGCCTCGGGTGCCGAGATCGTCACCTTCGCCGTGCGCCGCACCAACCTCGGCCAGAACCCGGGCGAACCGAACCTGCTCGAAGTCCTGTCGCCGGATCGCTACACCTTCCTGCCTAACACCGCCGGTTGCTTCGACGCTACCGAGGCTGTGCGCACCTGCCGCCTGGCCCGTGAGCTGCTTGGTGGCCACAACCTGGTGAAGCTGGAAGTGTTGGCGGACCAGAAAACCCTGTTCCCTAACGTGATCGAAACCCTCAAGGCCGCCGAAGTGCTGGTCAAGGAAGGCTTCGACGTGATGGTTTACACCAGCGATGACCCGATCATCGCCCGTCAATTGGCGGAAATCGGCGTTATCGCGGTGATGCCGCTGGCTGGTCTGATCGGCACGGGCCTGGGGATCTGCAACCCGTACAACCTGCAGATCATCCTCGAAGAAGCCAAGATTCCTGTGCTGGTGGATGCCGGTGTCGGTACCGCTTCCGACGCTACCATCGCCATGGAACTGGGTTGCGAAGCGGTGCTGATGAACTCGGCCATCGCCCATGCCCAGCAGCCGATCATGATGGCTGAAGCCATGAAACACGCCATCGTTGCAGGTCGCTTGGCCTACCTCGCCGGCCGCATGCCGAAAAAACTCTATGCCAGCGCCTCCTCGCCGCTGGATGGTCTGATCAAGTAAGAGCCATTGATGACTGAATCAAACGACACGCCTATCCAGCCGGAAGAAGGCGACGAGCGCCAACACCGTCGCATCAAGAGTTTCGTGATGCGCGCCGGGCGCATGACCGAAGGCCAGCAACGCGGTCTGGAACAGGGCACGCCGCTGTTCGTGCTGCCGCTGGCCGACGCGCCGGTGGACTTCGATCAGGTGTTTGGTCGCTCGGCGCCGCGCTCGCTGGAAATCGGTTTTGGCATGGGCCATTCGCTGCTGGAAATGGCCGCGGCCTCGCCAGAGCAGGATTTCATCGGCGTTGAAGTGCACCGTCCGGGTGTTGGCGCGCTGCTCAATGGCGTGCTCACTCAGGGCCTGACCAACCTGCGGGTCTACGATTGCGACGCGATCGAAGTGCTCAACCGCTGTGTGGCCGACAACAGCCTCGATCGCCTGATGCTGTTTTTCCCGGACCCGTGGCACAAGAGTCGCCACCACAAGCGTCGCATCGTTCAGGCGTCGTTCGCTGAACTGGTGCGCAGCAAGTTGAAGGTCGGCGGAGTGCTGCACATGGCCACCGACTGGGAACCGTACGCCGAGTACATGCTGGAAGTGATGAACGTTGCGCCGGGTTATCGCAACCTGGCCGAAGACGGCAAATGCGTCCCGCGCCCGGCCGAGCGCCCGATCACCAAGTTCGAACGCCGCGGCGAACGTCTTGGGCATGGCGTGTGGGATTTGAAGTTCGAAAAACAGTCCTAAACCCTACGCACTACCAACTGTGGGAGCGAGCCTGCTCGCGAAAGCGGTCTGACATTCAACGATGATGTTGAATGTTATGACGCCTTCGCGAGCAGGCTCGCTCCCACAGTTGTTTTCGGTTGTAGCTGAAGTCAGCGGCGGTCTGCGACGACGCCGATCAACACCAGCACCACCAACAACACCGGCGCCAGGCTGTAGTTGTTGAACTGGCTCAGGCCTTTGATGATCCACGGCGTGGCGTAGATCAGCGCGACGCCGCTGCCGACCATGCACAACAGGGCCATCAGCGGGACGCGCAAGGCGCCGGCGATGCTGCCCAGACGTGCGTCGACCCAGCCTTTGATATCCGCGCCAAACAACACCAGCAGACAACCCACCAGTGCCAGAGCGATTTCAGACAGGTTGCTACGGCTCCAGCGGGACGCGGTGGCGAGCAGGTCGAGTATCAAATCCATTCGTTTTCCCTTAAGGCTGAAATCAGCTCAAAAATGTCTGCAGCAAGTCATTGAGGAAGAGTTGTCCGCGCTCGGTGGCCGCCAGACGTGACGGTTCGACCTGCAACAAGCCACTTTGTTCGGCTTCGTGACGGACTTCGGCGAGGCTTTCCAGGCTCAGCCCGGTGCGCTCCGGATACAGTCGCGATTCCACGCCCTCGGTCAGGCGCAAGGCGTTCATCAGAAACTCGAACGGCAGTTCTTCATTGGTCAGGGCTTTTTCCCCGGCCTTGAAGCTTTTGGCCGGGTTGAGGTAGTCCTTCGGCAAGCGGGTCTTCCAGGTACGAACGATGCGCCCGTCCGGGTGGCTGAGCTTGCCGTGAGCCCCGGCGCCGATGCCGATGAAGTCGCCGAAACTCCAGTAATTGAGATTATGCCGCGCCGGACGGCCGGGTTGGGCATACGCCGAGACTTCGTATTGCGCGTAACCGTGCTCGGCCAACAGCGCCTGGCCGGCCTCCTGAATGTCCCACAGCGTGTCGTCTTCCGGCAGCGTCGGCGGCTGGTTCCAGAACACCGTGTTGGGTTCCAGGGTCAGTTGATACCAGGACAAGTGGGTCGGCTTCAGGGCAATGGCCTGACGCAGGTCGCTCAGGGCGTCGTCCAGGGACTGATCGGGCAAACCGTGCATCAGGTCCAGATTGAAGTTGTCGAACCCGGCCTGACGGGCCATGCCGGCGGCACGTACCGCTTCGTCACCGTTGTGAATCCGCCCCAACGCCTTGAGTTTCTCTTCCTGAAAGCTCTGGATGCCGATCGACAGGCGATTGATGCCCAGCGCGCGGTAGGCGACGAACTTCTCTTGTTCGAACGTCCCGGGATTAGCTTCCAGCGTGATTTCGATGTCGCTGGCAAACGGAATGCGCTGCTCGACGCCTTTGAGCAAACGGCCCAGGGCTTCAGCGCTGAACAGGCTCGGCGTGCCGCCGCCAAAGAAGATCGAACTCAGCTCACGACCATAGACCGCATGCAGGTCCTGATCGAGGTCGGCCAGCAACGCGTCCACATATTCTTCTTCCGGCAGCACCGGGCTGGCGGTGTGGGAATTGAAGTCGCAATAAGGGCATTTGCGCACACACCACGGGATGTGGATGTACAACGCCAGGGGCGGCAGCACGGGTAGCGCGGCCCGAGGCGATTGGGCGGCACCGCCGAAGATCAGCGGCGACGCGGATGAGTCGTGGATCATTTCAGGCCCAGACGCTGGCGCAGCAGATCCATTGCACGGGCGCGGTGGCTGATGAGGTTCTTGTCGCTCGGGCTCAACTCGGCGCTGGAGCAATCGCGCTCCGGCACCCAGAACAGCGGATCGTAACCAAAACCGTGTTCGCCGCTGGCTGCTGGCAGGATTCGTCCGTGCCACAGGCCTTCACAGATAATCGGCAACGGATCATCGGCGTGACGCACCAGCGCCAGCACACAGACGAACTGTGCACCGCGCTCGGCTTGCGGCACGTCCTTCAATACGTCGAGCAGTTTGGCGTTGTTCGCCGCATCGCCCTGACCATCGGCGTAACGAGCCGAGTAGATACCCGGCGCACCGCCGAGGAAATCCACTGCCAACCCCGAATCGTCTGCCAGTGCTGGCAGGCCGGAGATGCGCGCGGCATTGCGGGCCTTGACGATGGCGTTTTCGACGAACGAGAGGCCGGTTTCTTCAGGTTCGACGCTGCTGAACTCGCCGATCGAGCGCAGTTGCACCGATTCGCCGAGCATGGCCTGAAGTTCCTTGAGTTTGCCGGCGTTGTGGCTGGCCAGTACGAGTTGCGTGAAGTTGATCATTCGCCGGGGAAGAGCTCTTGGTTGAAATTGATGGTGTTGATTTTATCGCCGTTCTTCACGTTGATCTGGAAGGTACGGGTTTCCTGCTGGTCGACCGGATATTGCGCGATGTAGTAGATAGCGCCCTGTTCGGTGATCTGTTTGAAATTCAACGAGACGCTTTGGCTGGTGAGGTCTTTGACCGTACCGTTGACTTCAGCGGTCAGAGGCTTGCCATCCTTGAGCACGGAGACGTTGATCACACCCTGGTTCTTGCTTCGCGTCAGCCCGGCCGCTTTGGCGATGTCGGGTGTCAGGAAAGTGGAGTTGAAGGTGTTGTAGTGCACCGTCACGTCGCCAAAAGTTTCCTGACGCTCGCCTTTGATGACGTCGGCGGCCATGGCGGTGACGCTCAGGCAGGCAGTAAGTACAAACAGCGCTAGACGACCCATGTTCATTCTCCTCGAAGTGTCGTGACTCAGACCGCGACCTTGTGGTCTTGCAGCCCGGGGCTGCTGACGCGGTAAATACCGATTTCACCTAATAGATTAGGCCATAGCTTACTGGCCCACCCGTGACGGTGCTGTTGATCCACGGCAAGCCGATCAATGACCTTGGCTTCACGTTCGCGACACAACGCTTCAAAGTCTTCGAAGGTGCAGAAGTGGATGTTCGGTGTGTTGTACCAGGTGTACGGCAGAAAATCGGACACCGGCATCCGGCCCTTGCTCGCCAGGTACCAGCGGCAGCGCCAGTGACCGAAGTTGGGGAAGGTGATGATGCACTGGCGGCCGACGCGCAGCATTTCGTCGAGGATTCTGTCCGGGTAGTGCACGGCTTGCAGCGCCTGGGTCATGACCACGACGTCGAAGCTGTTGCTGGCAAAGTTGCCCAGGCCCTTGTCCAGGTCCTGCTCGATGACGTTGATGCCCTTGGCCACGCACTCGGCGATGTTGTCCGGGTCGTTTTCCAGGCCATAGCCGGTGACTTGCTTGTTGTCGCGCAGCCAGGTCAGCAATTCGCCATCGCCGCAGCCGAGGTCGAGTACGCGGCTACCGGCGGGAATCCATTCCTGGATGATTTCCAGATCAGCTCTCATGGCTTTCTCACAACGTAATTCGGTTCATGTAGTTGCTGAACGCCTGCAGGTAGCGCGGGATCGGAATCAGGAAGGCGTCGTGGCCTTGCGGAGCGTCAATCTCGAGGTAGCAGACGTCTTTCTTGGCCGCCATCAGCGCGTCCACCAGTTCCCGCGAGCGGGCAGGGGAGAAGCGCCAGTCGGTGGTGAAAGACATCACGCAGAACTTGGCCTGGGCATTGGCGAAGGTTTTCGCCAGGTCATCGTCGAAATTCGCTGCCGGGTCGAAGTAATCCAGCGCCTTGGTCATCAGCAGGTACGTGTTGGCGTCGAAGCGTCCGGAGAACTCTTCGCCCTGATAACGCAAATAGCTTTCGACCTGGAATTCGACGCTGTGGAAGTCGTAGTTGAGCTTTTCGCTCTTGAGGCCACGACCGAATTTCTCGCCCATAGAGTCGTCGGACAGGTAGGTGATGTGCCCGACCATCCGCGCCAGCATCAAGCCACGCTTGGGGATCACGCCCGCTTCCTGGAACGAACCGCCGTGGAACTCGGGGTCAGTGAGGATCGCCTGGCGCGCGACTTCGTTGAACGCGATGTTCTGCGCCGACAGCTTGGGGGCCGAGGCGATGGCCAGGCAGTGGCGAATGCGATCGGGGTAGGTGATGCTCCACTGCATCGCCTGCATGCCACCGAGACTGCCGCCAATCACGGCGGCCCATTGGCTGATGCCGAGCAGGTCTGCCAGGCGTGCCTGGCTGTGCACCCAGTCTTCCACGGTCAACACCGGGAAGTCGGCGCCAAACGGCTTGCCGGTTTCCGGATTGATGCTGCTCGGGCCGGTGGAGCCGTTGCAGCCGCCGAGGTTGTTCAGGCTGACCACGAAGAATTTGTTGGTGTCGATTGGCTTGCCGGGGCCGATGCAGCTATCCCACCAACCGGGTTTGCGGTCGTTGGGGCTGTGGAAGCCGGCAGCGTGATGATGACCGGACAAGGCGTGGCAGATCAGCACGGCGTTGCTCGCCGCGGCATTCAGCGTGCCGTAGGTTTCGTAGATCAGGTCATAAGCTGGGAGCGAACGGCCGCAGGCCAGGGCCAGGGGTTCGCTGAAGTGCGCCACTTGCGGCGTCACCAGACCAACAGAATCGGGGGGGAAGGCAGCTGGCATCGACCCTGCTCTCGTTGAAATGAGGCGTAAGTCTAAAGACCGCTGCCCCTAGCAGCAAGCTAACTTCCCCGCCGCTAACGATCGTTCCCACGCTCTGCGTGGGAATGCCTCAATGGACGCTCTGCGTCCGCTTCGGTTGGGACGCGGAGCGTCCCGGGCTGCATTCCTTTGCTGCGCGTGGGAACGATCACGGTGGGGTGAGATCCGGCAAATCCGGCAGCTTCTTCGGCGAACAGATCCGCACCCGTTTCTGCCGGTTCAACTCCCCGCTAATCAAACTCACCTGGCTCTTGGAAACCCCAAACGCCTTGGCCAGAAACGCCATCAAATACGCATTGGCCTTGCCTTCAACCGGCGGCGCCGTCAGGCGAATCTTCAATCGATCCCCATGCAGCCCGCAGAAATCATCGCTGCGGGCCGCCGGTTGCAGGTGACATTCCAGAATCAGGTCGTCACCGTCCCAGCGAAAGTAGCTCACCGGGTCAGATCAGCAGACGCAGGATTTCCGGCATCATCGTCATGGCGGCGAGGTTGTTGATCACCAGCATGTCGATCAGCTTGAGCACCATGAACGCCAGAATCGGCGAGATATCCAGGCCGCCAAGGTTGGGCAGAATCTTGCGGAACGGCGCCAGGGCTGGTTCGCAGATCTGGTTCACCAGCTCGGCGCCAGGGTTATGGCTGCCCGGTGCGACCCACGACAGGATCACGCTGATGATCAGGGCAAAGAAGAAAATCTTCAGGAACAGCGCGGTCACGCCAATCAGCGACCAGATCAGCAATTGCAGCGGGTTACCGGTGGTGCCGTAAGTCAGCAGCAAGGTCAGGGCCATCAACGCCAGTTGCACGAGGATCGCCAGTACCAGCGAGGACATGTCCAGGCCGAACATGCTCGGGATGATCCGGCGCAATGGCTTGAGCAGCGGCTGAGTGGCCTTCACGGCGAACTGGCAGAGCGGGTTGTAGAAGTTTGCGCGTACCAGTTGCAGCACGAAGCGCAGCAGCACGATCAGCAGGTACAGGCTGCCGAGGGTTTGCAGCACGTAGACCGCTGCAGTGTTCAATCCAATCATGTAAGGCTCCTTATTGACCCAATTGTTCGGCCATCTCGGCCGAGCGGTGCGCAGCGGCGCCGAGTGCTTTTTCTACCAGGGCTTCAAAGCCGCCGGCCTGGAACGACTTGATCGCCGCTTCCGTCGTGCCCGCAGGCGACGTCACGCGGCGACGCAGTTCCGCAGCGTCGACGTCACTGGCCACGGCCATGTGAGCAGCGCCCAAGGCGGTTTGCAGGGTCAGTTGTGCAGCGATGTCTGCTGGCAGGCCGAGCTTCACGCCGGCGGCGGTCATGGCTTCGATCAGCAGGAAGAAGTACGCAGGGCCCGAACCGGAAACGGCGGTGACCGCGTCCAGTTGTTGTTCTTCATCCAGCCACAGTGCGATGCCGACGGCGGACAGCAGTTCTTGCGCCTGTTTGCGTTGCTCGGTGTTCACTTCAGCCGTGGCGAACAAACCACTCACGCCCTGACGCAGCAGCGCCGGGGTGTTGGGCATGCAGCGCACGATCGGTTGGGCGCCGAGCCAGTTGTTCATGCTGGCGCAGGTGATGCCGGCTGCAATCGAGACCACCAGTTGATTCGGCTTGAGGCTTGGGCGAAGCGCTTCGCAGACGGCTTTCATCGCTTGAGGTTTGACCGCCAGTACCACGACGTCGGCGCCCTGGATGGCGTCGGCGTTGTCGGCGAACACCTCGATACCGTGTTCAGCGTTCACCCGAGCGCGGGTGTCAGCGCCCGGATCGCTGGCGCGGATCTGCGCGGCATCCAGACCTTTGGCGCGCAGGCCGCCGATCAGGCTGGCGGCCATGTTGCCGGCACCGATAAAGGCAATACGAGTCTTGCTCATGTCAGGTCCTTATAAAGAGAGGAGTCAGCCATATTTCAAGGCTGGCCATGCATTTGTTGAGAGCCGCGAGCGCCAAACAGGGCTGTACCGATACGGACCCAGGTGGCGCCCATGGCGATGGCGGACTCGAGGTCGTGGCTCATGCCCATGGAAAGTGTGTCGAGCGGCAGGTTCAGGCTGGCTTGCAGGCTTTGCACAGCGGCAAAAGCGGCATCCTGGGCGGCGCGGTCTTCAGTTGGCTCGGGGATTGCCATCAACCCGCGCAGCTTGATGCGCGGCAGTTCGCTGATGGCATTGGCCAGGGCCGGCAGGTCGGCCGGGGTGCAGCCGGACTTGCTGGCTTCACCGCTGACGTTGACCTGGATGCAGATGTTCAGTGGGGGCAACTCGGCAGGACGTTGTTCGGACAGGCGTTGTGCGATTTTCAAACGATCCACGGAATGCACCCAGGCGAAGTGCTCGGCGATAGCGCGAGTCTTGTTCGATTGAATGGGGCCGATGAAGTGCCAGATCAAGGGCAGGTCGGCCAATTCGAGCTGTTTGCTCAGGGCTTCCTGCAGGTAGTTCTCGCCAAAGTCGCGGAGGCCGGCGGCATACGCTTCGCGCAGGGCTTCGGCGGGCTTGGTCTTGCTCACGGCCAGCAGCTGGACGCTGTCTTCGTCGCGTTTTGCGGCGACGGCAGCGGCGTGGATGCGTGAACTAACCTGAGCAATGTTGTCTGCTATCGTGGACATCAAGAGGCGCCGGCGGCTGAAGGTTCGCGGCATTCTACTGGAATTGAGGAACGCTATGGATATCACTGAGCTGCTGGCTTTCAGCGCGAAACAGGGCGCGTCCGACTTGCATCTGTCTGCCGGCCTGCCCCCGATGATTCGGGTCGACGGCGATGTGCGGCGCATCAACCTGCCAGCCCTGGACCACAAACAGGTGCAGGCGCTGATCTACGACATCATGAACGACACCCAGCGGGTGGACTTCGAGAAGCACCTGGAGACCGACTTCTCCTTTGATGTGCCCGGCGTGGCACGTTTTCGGGTTAACGCGTTCAACCACAACCGTGGTGCTGGCGCGGTGTTCCGGACCATTCCGTCCAAGGTCCTGAGCATGGACGACCTCGGTATGGGGGAAGTGTTTCGCAAGATTACCGAAGCGCCGCGGGGGCTGGTGCTGGTGACCGGTCCGACCGGTTCCGGCAAATCCACCACCCTGGCGGCAATGATCGATCACCTGAACAGCCATCGCCATCACCACATTCTCACCATTGAAGACCCGATCGAGTTCGTCCACGAATCGCGCAAATGCTTGATCAATCAGCGTGAGGTCCATCGTGATACACGCAGCTTCGCCACGGCTCTACGCTCGGCCCTGCGGGAGGACCCGGACGTGATTCTGGTGGGGGAGATGCGCGATCTTGAGACCATTCGCCTGGCGTTGACCGCCGCCGAAACCGGTCACCTGGTGTTTGGCACGCTGCACACGACATCGGCGGCGAAAACCATCGATCGGGTGGTGGATGTGTTTCCGGGGGACGAGAAGTCGATGGTTCGTTCGATGCTGTCCGAGTCGTTACTGGCGGTGGTATCGCAGGCGTTGGTCAAGAAGATTGGCGGCGGGCGGATCGCGGCCCACGAAATCATGCTCGGCACGTCAGCGATCCGTAACCTGATTCGCGAAGACAAGGTGGCGCAGATGTATTCGTCGATTCAGACCGGGGGAAACCTGGGGATGCAGACGCTGGATATGTGCCTGAAGGAGCTGGTGAGCAAGGGCTTGATCAGCCGCGAGCATGCGCGGGAGAAGGCGCGCACGCCGGATGGTTTTTGAAGGGGGAGTAGATCGTTCCCACGCTCTGCGTGGGAATGCCTCAATGGACGCTCTGCGTCCGCTGTTGGGACGCGGAGCGTCCCGGGCTGCATTCCCACGCAGAGCGTGGGAGCGATCAGGTTAGCGTTGAACAACCTGTAGGGTGTTCTTCTCTTTCGGCATAACCCGCTTGGCAACCACGTAGTGGCTTTCCCAGTAGGGCTTTTTCAGCGTGTCGATGCTCACCGACTTGCCACGACGTGGTGCGTGGATGAAGCGGTCGTTGCCCAGGTAGATGGCAACGTGATTGACCCGGCGGCTCTTGATGTTGAAGAAAATCAGGTCGCCAGGCTTCAGATCCTTGCGATCGACTTTCTCCCCATGACCGCTGGCCATGGCGTTGGAAGTGCGCGGCAGGTCAAACGTGGCGTCGTTGAACGCGTATTTCACCAGGCCACTGCAGTCGAACCCTTTACTTGGGCTGCTGCCGCCCCAACGGTAGGGTGTACCGAGGACGTTGACTGCGCGGCTCAGCACGTTGCTGCTTTCATTGGTCGCCATTGGCGGAACCAGGCCGCTTTTGTTGCTGCTCAGTTGATGAGTGCGTTTTACGGTCTGTTTGTTTTTGCTCGAAGGAGCAGAAACATGGGATTTTTGGGTGTAACCATTAACGTTAGGAAGACGTTGCTCACGATTGGTGGCGTGGGCGGCCAGTGGCATCAAAAGGCAAATGGTTAGCCATGTCTTGAAAAATGGACGCATTAGGCAAGGCTCATATAAGTTAGCGCGCAACTTTATAACAGCTTTTTTGGCCCTTCCGAGCCCGTTGGTCGATTCAACCTTGGGGTCAACGGAACCAAATAAGCAGAAAATGGACGCGATTGTCGGACACAAGTCAGGTGTTATAAGGCTTTGACGGGAGAGACAGTAGCATTTGCCATACGTCGGCAACCTGTAAAAAAGTCACAAAGATTTAAAGAATATTTATCTATCGTGTGAATCGAGGTCCTTCATGAACACCTATCAACCGCCCGTTCCGCATCAAGACACGCACAGCAAAGTCATCGGTTACCTGCTGTGGATTTTCGGTTTTACCGGCGCTCACCGCTTCTATTACGGCAAGCCGGTGACGGGGACGATCTGGTTCTTCACCTTCGGTTTGTTGGGTATCGGTTGGCTGATCGACGTGTTTCTGATCCCGGCCATGGATCGTGAAGCGGACCTGCGTTTTACCGCCGGGCCCATTGAGTACAACGTAGCGTGGATTCTGCTGACGTTTCTTGGGGTATTCGGCGTACACCGCATGTATCAGGGGAAGTGGATCAGCGGATTGCTGTACCTGGTGACGGGCGGGTTGTTTTTCCTGGGGGTGCTGTATGACTTCTGGACGCTGAATGATCAGGTGTCGATTCGCAATGCGCAGAACAGAGGCGCTTTCCAGTGATGATCGTTCCCACGCTCTGCGTGGGAATGCCTCAATGGACGCTCCGCGTCCGCTTCGGAAGGGACGCGGAGCGTCCCGGGCTGCATTCCCACGCGGAGCGTGGGAACGATCAGGTCGCGCTTACGCCTGGTGGCTAATGCGTCCATCCACCAGGGTGTAACGCACCACGCCCGGCAGGCTGTGGCCAATGAACGGGCAGTTTTCACCTTTGGACAGCCAGGTTTCGCCGGCCACGGTCGAAGCCGCCGGATCGAACAGCACGATGTCCGCCGGTCCACCTACCGCCAGTTTGCCCGCCGGCAGGCGCAATGCCTCGGCAGGTCCGGTGCTCAAGCGCGCCAATAGCGTCGGCAGATCCAGCAAACCATCCTCAACCAGTGTCATCGCCAACGGCAGCAGCAGTTCAACGCTACTGATGCCCGGCTCGGTGGCCCCGAACGGCGCCAGTTTGGCATCCCGCTCGTGGGGTTGGTGATGACTGGAGATCGCCGAGATCACACCCGATTTCACCGCTTCACGCAGGCCATCGCGGTCGGCGCGGGTGCGCAGCGGCGGCTGGACGTGATAGAGGCTGCTGAAGTCGATCAGCGCTTCGTCGGTCAGGATCAGCTGATACAGGGCGACATCGGCCGTCACCGGCAGGCCGCGAGCCTGGGCCTGAGCGATCAGGGCCACGCCACGGGCGCTAGTGAGCTGGCTGAAGTGCGCGCGCACGCCACTTTGCTCGACCAGCAGCAGATCCCGCGCGAGAGCCACGGTTTCGGCGGTTTCGGGAATGCCCGGCAAACCGAGGAAACTGGCGGTCGGGCCTTCGTGAGCCAGGCCACCTTCGGCCAGGTCATGGTCCTGAGAGTTGAAAATCACCGTCAGGTCGAATGTTGCGGCGTATTCCAGCGCCCGACACAGCGTACGGGTGTTGCGGAAACTGTCCAGGCCGTTGCCGAAGGCCACGCAACCAGCATCGCGCAAGGCGACCAGTTCGGCCAACTGTTCGCCGTCCAGGCCTTTGCTCAGGGCGCCGATCGGGAACACTTTGGTGTTGCCGGCTTCGCGGGCGCGGTCGAGGATCAGTTCGGCCACGGCCGAGGTGTCCAGCACCGGTTTGGTTTTCGGCGGGCAGCACAGGCTGGTGACGCCACCGGCCGCGGCGGCGCGGGTTTCACTGACGATTGAACCTTTACGGCTGTAGCCCGGCTCGCGCAGGGCGACGTTCAGGTCAACCAGCCCAGGGGCGGCGACCAGGCCTTTGGCGTCGAGGGTGTCGACGGCGACAAAACCGGCTGGCGCGGCGCCAAGGGCAATGATCTTGCAGGCTTCAATATGGATATCGGTAACTTGATCCAGGCCGCTGGCTGGATCGATGACGCGGGCGCCGAGAATGCTGAGCTTCACTGGGCGTTCTCCTGCTCGAATTGGCGCTGGGCAGTCTGCCCGCTCATGGCCATGGACAACACGGCCATACGAATCGCGATGCCATAGGTAACCTGGTTGAGGATCACCGAGTGCGGGCCATCGGCCACCGCCGACTCAATCTCCACACCACGGTTGATCGGCCCCGGGTGCATGACGATGCAATCCGGTTTGGCGCCGGCCAGGCGCGCGGTGGTCAGGCCGAAGAGGCGGTAGAACTCACCTTCGCTCGGCAACAGGCCGCCGGTCATGCGTTCACGCTGCAGGCGCAGCATGATCACCACGTCGACGTCTTTCAGGCCTTCGGTCATGTCGGTGTAAACCTTCACACCGTACTGCTCGACGCCGATTGGCAGCAGGGTTTTCGGCGCGATCACGCGGATATCCGGACAGCCGAGGGTTTTCAGCGCCAGCATGTTCGAGCGCGCGACCCGCGAGTGTAGGATGTCGCCGACGATGGCTACGGAAAGGTTTTCGAAGCCGCCCTTGTGCCGACGGATGGTGAGCATGTCGAGCATGCCCTGGGTCGGGTGCGCGTGACGGCCGTCGCCGCCGTTGATGATCGCCACTTGCGGGCAGACATGTTCGGCGATGAAGTGCGCCGCGCCGGAATCACCGTGACGCACGACGAACATGTCGGCGGCCATGGCTTCCAGGTTGCGCAGGGTGTCGAGCAGGGTTTCGCCCTTGCTTGCCGACGACGTGGACACGTTCAGTGTGATCACGTCCGCCGACAGCCGCTGGGCCGCCAGTTCGAAGGTGGTGCGGGTGCGGGTGGAGTTCTCGAAGAACACGTTGCACACGGTCTTGCCGCGCAACAACGGGACTTTCTTCACCGCCCGGGCACCGACTTCGAGGAACGAGTCGGCGGTGTCGAGGATTTCCGTCAGCAGCTCGCGGCGTAAACCGTCGAGCGAGAGGAAGTGGCGCAGCTGGCCCTGATCATTGAGCTGCAGCGGGCGCTTGGTTTCTAGAGGCGTCATCGCGAGGGGGACTCTCAATAGGGCGAATTAAAGGGCGAGCTCTTGCAGTTCGAGCTTGAGTTCCGGGCCGGACAGTTTCACCCGTTCGTGGGCGGCCAGCGACAGGGTCGCGCCGACCACGTTCGGGCGGATTGGCAGCTCGCCGGCGTCCAGGTCCAGCAGGCACACCAATGTCACGCTGGCCGGGCGGCCGTAGTCGAACAGCTCATTGAGGGCGGCGCGGATGGTCCGGCCGCTCATCAGCACGTCATCGATCAGCACCAGGTGCTGGCCTTCGATCTCGAACGGCAGAGCCGAAGGGCGCACTTGCGGGTGCAGGCCGTTCTGGCTGAAGTCGTCGCGGTAGAAGGAGACGTCCAGGGTGCCGAGGGGCGAATCGCTGCCCAGTTCATCGAGCAACGCCTGGGCGACCCAGACGCCGCCGGTACGAATACCGATGTAGCGCGGTTCGCTGATGCCACGGTGTTCCAGGTGCGCCTTGAGACGGGTCGCCATCTGGCTGATCAGTTCGGCGGGATTGGGCAGGCTCATGGTTGCTCCTTCTTGGGCCCGAGCCGGGCTCTGCTGGAGAGGTGGCTCGGGTTGTCGCTAAGTAGAGACGCTTGTTGCGGCTCTTCAGGATTCGAACAATGCGGTGTTTTCGTCGAGCCAGCCTTGCAGCAGCAGGGCGGCGGCGATGGCGTCCACCGGGTTGTCGCGATAGCTGCCCTTTTGTCCGCCACGATCACGTCGTTCACCCTTGGCTTCGAAGGTGGTCAGGCGTTCATCGTGGGTATAGAAGGGCAGGTTGTAGCGGCCGTTGAGGCGGCGGGCGAATTTCTCGGCGCGCAGGCACATGTCGCTCGGCGTGCCGTCCATGTTCAAGGGCAGGCCCACCACCACGGCATCGGGTTTCCACTCTTTAATCAGGGCTTCGACCTGATTCCAGTCGGGAATACCGTTTTGTGCCTTCAAGGTACACAGCTCGCGGGCCTGACCGGTAATCACCTGGCCGACCGCAACGCCGATCTGTTTGGTGCCGTAATCGAAACCCAAAATCAGGCGCAGGGCCATCAGGCGTGTCCCGCCTGGCTGGTCAGCAGGCTGAGATTGACGCCCAGGTGCTTGGCCGCTGCTTCCAGGCGCAGTTCGCTGCTGGTGTTGAACAAAATATCGGCATCGAACGGGCAGGTCAGCCAGGCGTTCTGGGCCAGTTCGGCTTCCAGCTGCCCGGCTTCCCAGCCAGCGTAACCGAGGGCGATCAGGCTTTTCGCCGGACCGACGCCGTCGGCGATGGCGAACAGTACGTCCTGGGAGGTCGACAGGGCCAGTTTCTCATCAAGCTCAACGGTGGCCTGATAACTCTGCCCGGAGGGGTGGAGAACAAAACCGCGGTCGGTCTGCACCGGGCCGCCGATGAAGATCGGCACATGCTGGCAGAGCATCGGCGGTTCGATGTCGGGACGCAGTTGCTCGAGGATATCGGCCAGGTTGAGGTCTTGCGGACGATTGACCACCAGCCCCATGGCACCATTGGCCGTGTGCTCGACGATGTAGGTCAAGGTGTGCGCAAAGTTCGGGTCGACCATGTGAGGCATGGCGATCAGGAAGTGATGCTTGAGGTAGCTGGGGCTGACGTTCTTCATGAGCGCTAGTGTGGCGTTGGAGGGGCGAACTGACAAGCTGAGGATGCGTTGGAATTGTCCCAATCCTGCAAACAACCGAGATCAAATGTGGGAGCGAGCCTGCTCGCGAAGAGGGCGTACCAGTGACATTAATGTTGGCTGACACACCGCATTCGCGAGCAGGCTCGCTCCCAAAAGAGGATTTGTGAGGTGTCAGTTGCTGGAGAGCTTGTCCCCGCGGGCAAACTTCCACGTGCGGATGATTTCCAGACGGTCGATATCCGACAAATCTCCGGTAAACGGTGAAAATGGCGCCGCCAGCCGCACGATGCGCTGCGCCGCCTGATCCAGCAGCGGTTGCCCGGACGACTCCAGTACCAGCACTTCATAGAGAGAGCCATCGCGGTTGATCGAAACCATCAGGCGCAAGTTGCCGTAGATCTGCTTGCGTCGCGCTTCGTCGGGGTAATTCAGATTACCGATGCGCTCGACTTTCTTGCGCCACTCGTCCTTATACCAGGCGCCTTTGTCGCGCATGGTCGACGCGGCGCTCAGACGGTGGATACGCGGGCGCTTGGCATACAACTGTTGTTCGTTGGCCAGTTCCGCTTCCAGGCTGGCGATGCTGTTGGACAGCTGTTCACTGTCGAAGGTCGGCGCGGCGACTGCGGGTTTGGTGGCGGGCTTGGGTTCTTCAGTTTTGGCCGCGGCCTTTTTTGGCTTGGGCGCGATGGTGGTCACGGCTGCCTTCGGTGCGGCTTCCTGCACTTCAGGCTTGGCCGCTGGCGGTGGCGTGACTTTCTGCACCTTATTGTCCTGGAAAGGCGCGACCTCGGTGGTCTTGGGAATTGCCTTTTTATCCAGGGTGCCGCTGCCTTCCTGATTCTCTTGAGCGAGGAAATCGGCTTTCTCAGGCTTCTTTTCGCTTTTGAAGGTGGCGAGGGTGATTTCCAGGGTTTTGCTGATTTGCTTGGGTTCGACCATCGTAAAGCCGACGCCCAACAGCAAGGCCAAATGAATCAGCGCCGCGAGAAACAGGGTAAAACCGAGGCGATCAGCCGGGCGCACGCCACGATGGGCGAGTTCAGCGGGCAGATCGGACGGGAGCGTCATGACAAAAAAACCAACATCGCGTTTTTCACAGGCCGCGGATGATAACGCAATGTTGGTCGTTTCTTGGCTGTTCTATATCAACGGGCCTTGAGCTTCTGATCGATGGCATCCATCAGCAGGCCACCGATGTCGGTGCCAAACGCATTATCAATCTCGCGAATGCAGGTCGGGCTGGTGACGTTGATTTCCGTCAGATGCTCGCCGATCACGTCGAGACCGACGAACAGCAGGCCTTTTTCACGCAGGGTCGGGCCGACTTGTGCGGCGATCCAGCGATCTTTCTCGGTCAACGGTCGGGCTTCGCCACGGCCACCGGCGGCGAGGTTGCCACGGGTTTCACCGGCGGCAGGAATTCGCGCCAGGCAGTAATCCACCGGCTCGCCGTCGATCATCAGGATGCGCTTGTCGCCATCGACGATCGCCGGCAGGTAACCCTGAATCATGATCTGCTGTTTGCCATGCAGGGTCAGGGTTTCGAGGATCACCGACAGGTTCGGGTGGCCAGCGGTGTGACGGAAGATCGAAGAACCGCCCATGCCATCCAGCGGCTTGAGGATCACGTCGCCGTGGTGATCGGCGAATTCACGCAGTACGTCCGGGCGACGGCTGACGATGGTCGGCGGCGTGCACTGCGGGAACAACGTGGCGAACAGCTTTTCGTTGCAGTCGCGCAGGCTTTGCGGCTTGTTGACCACCAGCACGCCAGCGCGTTCGGCTTGCTCCAGCAGGTAAGTGGAGTAGACGAATTCCATGTCGAACGGCGGATCCTTGCGCATCAGGATCACGTCCAGATCGCTCAGCAGCGCGTCGGTCTCGGCTTCGAGCTCGAACCATTTTTCCGGGTTGGCGAAGACTTTCAACGGACGCATCCGCGCCCGCGCTTCGCCTTCGGCCTGGTACAAGTCGCCCTGTTCCATATAGAACAGTTCCCAGCCGCGCTTCTGTGCGGCCAGCAGCATGGCCAGCGAGCTATCCTTTTTATAGGAGATGCTGGCGATAGGGTCCATGACAATCCCGACGCGAACGCTCATGGGTTTTTCCTCGAAATTGGGTGGGTCGCAGTGACCTGCAAAAGTGGCGTCAGAGTGGCGCTGAGTGTGTTCCCGGTCAAGGAAAAACCACTGCCAGGGTTGGCCGATAGATTGGTTTTGGAGACTGTGCTAAAAAGGCTGCCATGTCGCGCTGGCCCTTGAACATCAAGGGTTTCGAGCCGCCGGTAACCCGAAAACGGACAATTTGATTCGCAAAGGCGACGGTAGAGCAAATATGGAACAGCATTCCAGCGCCTTGAAGGTCATGGTGATCGACGATTCGAAAACGATTCGCCGCACCGCCGAAACGCTGTTGAAGAACGTGGGTTGTGAAGTGATCACGGCCATCGATGGTTTCGATGCCCTGGCCAAGATTGCCGACAATCACCCCGGCATTATCTTTGTCGACATCATGATGCCGCGTCTGGATGGTTATCAGACCTGCGCTTTAATCAAGAACAACAGTGCGTTCAAGTCCACGCCAGTGATTATGCTGTCGTCCAAGGACGGGCTGTTCGACAAGGCCAAGGGGCGCATCGTCGGCTCCGACCAGTTTTTGACCAAGCCTTTCAGCAAGGAAGAACTGCTGAACGCGATCCAGGCCCATGTTCCGGGCTTCGCCGCCGTTTTGCCGCAGTAGGACACGCACAGTGACGCTCGGCCAGCGGGCCCGGCGTCGACAAGAATGGGGAAGACCATGGCACGTATTCTGATCGTCGATGATTCGCCGACCGAAATGTACAAACTGACCGGCATGCTGGAAAAGCACGGTCATGAAGTGTTGAAAGCCGAAAACGGCGCCGACGGCGTGGCGCTGGCCCGTCAGGAAAAACCCGACGCGGTGCTGATGGACATCGTCATGCCTGGCCTCAACGGTTTCCAGGCGACCCGTCAGCTGACCAAAGACCCGGAAACCGGGCACATCCCGGTGATCATCATCACCACCAAGGATCAGGAAACCGACAAGGTCTGGGGCACGCGCCAGGGCGCCAAGGACTACCTGACCAAACCGGTCGACGAAGAAACCCTGATCAAAACCCTGAACAACGTGCTGGCCGGTTGATCGTCCGGCCATGACCGAGTCGCTGACGGCTTTCGAACTGCTGCTGCAGATCGACCAGCGTTGTCGTCTGCTGGCGGCGGACTTGCCGTCCCAGCCGACCCGACAAGACAGTTGGAGCGGCATCGGCTTCCGTCTGGGCGAACACTGGTACGTCGCGCCGATGGGCGAGGTCAGCGAAGTGTTGCACGAGCCGAGGTGTACCCAGCTGCCGGGGGTCAGACCCTGGGTCAAGGGCGTGGCCAACCTGCGCGGGCGTCTGTTGCCGATCATCGATTTGTGTGGCTTCTTTTCTGGTAACGAGCCTGGGCATGAGCTGTCAGCTGTGCGCAAGCAGCGCCGGGTCTTGGTGGTGGAGCATAACGAGGTGTTTACCGGGTTGATGGTCGATGAAGTTTTCGGCTTGCAGCACTTTGCCCAGGACAGCCTTGAGCCGGTAGATACCTTGAGCGGCCCGATTGCACCATTCATCAAAGGCCGGTTTCAGCGTGAGCAGACCTGGCAGGTGTTCAGCCCGTTTGCATTGGTGCAGTCACAAGGATTCATGAACGTGGCCATTTGACCGCCGAACCATCCCCTGTGGGAGCGAGCCTGCTCGCGATTGAACGATAACGCGGTTTTTCTGATGCACCGCGGCGCCTGAATCGCGAGCAGGCTCGCTCCCACAGGGTTCTCGGCAAGGTTCACAGGTGTTGGTTAACAGGCGAGGACCGATGATAAAAGCAAAAACAGGCAAGCCAGAAGGGTCGCGCAGCCGGTCACAGATCATCGCGCTGTTCATCGCGCTGATCGTCTTCATCATGCTGCTGTTCGCCAACTTCGCGTACCTCAACACCCAGGCCACGTACGACAAACAGTACATCGGCCACGCCGGTGAGCTGCGCGTGTTGTCCCAGCGCATTGCCAAGAACGCCACCGAAGCGGCTGCCGGCAAGGCTGCGGCGTTCAAGCTGCTGAGCGATGCGCGCAATGACTTTGCCCAACGCTGGGGCTATCTGAAGAAAGGCGACCCAGCCACCGGCCTGCCGCCAGCGCCATCCACCGTGCGCCCGGAAATGCGCGCCGTGCAACTGGACTGGGAACGCTTGCTGAAAAACACCGACGCGATCCTCTCCAGCGAACAGACCGTGCTGTCGCTGCATCAAGTCGCCGCGACCCTGGCCGAAACCGTGCCGCAGTTGCAGGTCGAGTACGAAAAAGTCGTCGAAACGCTCCTCCAGCGCGGGGCCCCGGCCGCGCAGGTGGCCATGGCGCAGCGTCAGTCGCTATTGGCTGAACGGATTCTCGGTGCGGTGAACACCGTGCTGTCCGGTGATGAAAACTCGCAGCAGGCCGCCGACGCCTTCGGTCGTGATGCGGCGCGATTCGGCCAGGTGCTCAACGGCATGCTCCAGGGCAATCCGTCACTGAAAGTCAGCCAGGTTGAAGACCGCGATGCTCGTGCGCGGTTGATCGAGATTTCCGAGCTGTTCGAATTCGTCTCGGGTTCGGTGGATGAAATCCTCGAAACCTCGCCGGAGCTGTTCAAGGTCCGTGAATCGGCCACCAATATCTTCACCCTGTCGCAGACCCTGCTCGAGGAAGCCTCGCACCTGGCCGGCGGTTTCGAAAACCTGGCTGGCGGGCGCAGCACTGACACCATTGGCGGCTACGTGCTGGGCCTGTTGGCGCTGATGTCGATCATCCTCATTGGCCTGGTGATGGTCCGGGAAACCAATCGTCAACTGCGCGAAACGGCCGAGAAGAACGAGCGTAACCAGAACGCGATCATGCGCCTGCTCGACGAGATCGAAGACCTGGCGGACGGCGACCTGACCGTGACCGCCTCGGTGACCGAAGACTTCACCGGGACCATCGCCGACTCGATCAACTATTCCGTGGACCAATTGCGCGATCTGGTGGCGACCATCAACCTCACCGCTGGCCAGGTCGCTGCTGCCGTGCAGGAAACCCAGGCCACCGCCATGCACCTGGCCCAGGCTTCGGAGCATCAGGCGCAGCAGATTGCGGAAGCCTCCACCGCGATCAACGACATGGCCCAGTCTATCGATCAGGTCTCGGCCAACGCTGCTGAATCATCGGCGGTGGCCGAACGCTCGGTGGAAATCGCCAACAAGGGCAACGAGGTGGTGCACAACACCATCCACGGTATGGACAATATTCGCGAGCAGATTCAAGACACCGCCAAGCGCATCAAACGCCTTGGCGAGTCTTCTCAGGAAATCGGCGACATTGTCAGCCTGATCGATGACATTGCCGACCAAACCAACATTCTTGCGCTCAACGCGGCGATCCAGGCCTCCATGGCCGGTGATGCCGGGCGCGGTTTTGCGGTGGTCGCCGATGAAGTCCAGCGGCTGGCCGAGCGCTCGTCCGCCGCCACCCGGCAGATCGAAACCCTGGTGCGGGCGATTCAGACTGACACCAACGAAGCGGTGATTTCCATGGAGCAGACCACCACCGAAGTGGTGCGTGGCGCTCGTCTGGCGCAGGATGCCGGAGTGGCCCTGGAAGAAATCGAAGGCGTGTCGAAGACCCTCGCCGCGTTGATCCAGAGTATTTCCAACGCCGCGCAGCAACAGACGTCCTCGGCCGGTCAGATTTCCCTGACGATGAACGTGATCCAGCAGATCACCACGCAGACCTCGTCCGGCTCCACCGCCACCGCCGAGAGCATTGGCAACCTGGCGAAAATGGCCAGCCAGCTGCGGCGTTCGGTGTCCGGTTTCACCTTGCCGGCCGCCAAGGCTGCGGCTGTGGATAAAGTGTGAAACGCCTGCGAGCGAATGCTTTTTTTGAGTAGAGCAGTGATTTGGAGTGGTTATGGGTGATCGGCACGACTATGTGGCCCTCGAGTGGGTCAAAGGCGAGATTGCCGAAACGCTGAAAGTGGCTCACCAGGCGATTGAAACGTTGCTTGATGACCCGCAGGCGACGCACGCCCTCAGTGAATGCCTGGCATGCGTCCATCAGGTTCACGGCAGTTTGCAGATGGTCGAGTTCTACGGCGCGGCGCTGCTCGCCGAAGAGATGGAACATCTGACCACCGCCTTGCAACAGAACCGCGTCAGTCATCGCGATGAGACGCTCCACCTGTTGCTGCAAGCCCTTGGGCAGCTGCCGATTTACCTTGATCGGGTGCAAGGTGCGCGCCGCGACCTGCCGCTGGTCGTGTTGCCACTGATCAACGATCTGCGCAGCGCTCGTGGTGAAAGCCTGTTGTCGGAAACCAGCCTGTTCAGCCCGCAACTGCCGGACCTGCCGCCACAGGACGAAGCGTCGCTGGCGCTGCTGGAGCCGGCGGATTTACCGAACGTGCTGCGCAAGTTGCGGCAGATGTTGCAGATGGCCCTGGTCGGATTACTGCGAGAACAGGACGGCGAAACCAATCTCGGTTACCTGACCAAGGTTTTTGCGCGCCTCGAAGGGCTGTGCGGCAACGCGCCCTTGAGCCCGTTGTGGCAAGTCGCCTCGGCGCTGGTCGAAGGCATGCGCGGTGGCTCGATTGCTAACAGTCCGGCGTTGCGCAGTCTGTTTAAGGAGGCCGACAAAGAACTGAAGCGCCTGCTCGAACAGGGCATGCCGGGCATCAATCAGCCGGCGCCGCTAGAGTTACTCAAGAGTTTGCTGTTCTACATTGCCAAGGCCGAACATCCCACCGGGCAGATGCTGACCATGAAAGATCGCTACGGACTGGACGACGCGCTGCCTGACAGCGCGATGGTCGACGAAGAACGAGCACGGCTGGCCGGTCCCGACCGCGATGCCATGCGTTCGGTGCTGGCCGCTTTGTGTGAAGAGCTGGTGCGGGTCAAGGAGCGCCTCGACCTGTTCGTGCGCAGCGACCGCCAACACACCTCGGACCTCGAAAGCCTGCTGGCGCCCCTGCGGCAAATCGCCGACACCCTGGCGGTGCTCGGTTTCGGCCAGCCACGCAAGGTCATCATCGATCAACTGGCGGTGGTGCTGAGCCTCGCCCAGGGCCAGCGTGAGCCCAACGACGCGATCCTGATGGACGTTGCCGGGGCCTTGCTCTACGTCGAAGCGACGCTGGCCGGCATGGTCGGCACCGTCGAGCCGGAAAGTCAGGAAGAAAGCCGCCTGCCGACCACCGACCTGACACAGATCCATCAGATCGTGATCAAGGAAGCGCGCATCTGCCTGCAACAGGCCAAGGACATGATCGTCGACTACATCGACGCCGACTGGGATCGCCAGCACTTGCAGCCATTGCCGGCCTTGCTGACCCAAGTGCGCGGTGCGCTGGCGATGATTCCGTTGAGCCGTGCGGCGAGCCTGATCGAAACGTGCAACCACTTCATCCGCGAGCACCTGCTGCTGGATCCGGATCACCCCGGCTGGCAGGAGCTGGACAGCCTGGCCGACGTCATCACCAGCATCGAGTATTACCTGGAGCGCCTCAGCGACGACCCCGAAGCGCCGGGCGAAAAGTTGCTCGACGTCGCGGAAAAAGCCTGGCCGCACTCGGCTTTTTCCCCAGCGAGCAGCAGGTACCGGTGCTTGAAGATGTGCTCAGCCCGAGTGAAGCGCAGGTCATGCAGGATCTGCAGGAACTGGACGACCCTGAGACCGTCAAGTCACTGGCCGATGTCTTGGCCAGCCCTGTGTCCTCCGTCAACCCGCCCGCCCTGACCACCCCGGGAAGCCTGTTGCCGCCACCCACCGGTGAAGAACCGGTGGACGATGAAGCTGCGGGAAGTGTTCCTCGAAGAAACCGGTGAAGTCCTGGAAATCCTCCGGGAGTACCTGCCGCGCTGGTTGGCCGATCCCGAGAGCAAGTCGGCCCTGAGTGAACTGCGCCGGGCCTTCCATACGCTCAAGGGCAGTGGCCGGATGGTCCGCGCGCTGGTGCTGGGCGAACTGGCCTGGGCGGTGGAAAACCTGCTCAACCGCATACTGGAACGCAGCGTTCCGCCAGGGTCGGCGGTGCAACAACTGCTGGGCGATGCGCTGAATCTGCTGCCGGAACTGGTGGCCGAGTTTGCCAACCATGCCCAGCGCCAGCGCAACGACGTTGACCAATTGGCCGCACGCGCCCACGCCTTGGCCAAGGGCAATGAGCCGATACCCGACGAGGACGCACAAGACGTCGCAGCCCTCGATCCGCTGCTGCTTGAGATTTTCCGCAACGAAGCCGAAACCCATTTGGGCAGCCTCAACCGTTTCCTCGATAAAGCCGCCGAGCACGTGCCATTGCACGCCAGCGACGAGTTGCAGCGGGCGCTGCACACCCTCAAGGGCAGCGCCTCCATGGCTGGCGTATTGCCGATCGCCGAGCTGGCAAGACCGCTGGATCATCTGACCCGGGAGTACAAGGCGCACCTGATCGCCCTCGACCTGGACGAAGTCGAACTGCTGCTCGAAGCCGAAGGCTTGTTCCGTCTCGGCTTGCGACAGCTCAAGCGTGATCCACTGGCGCAGATTCCCGGCGCCCGCTCATTGATCGAGCGAACCCAGGCGGTGCTGGCCGAGCGCCTGGAAACGCTCCTGAGTGCACCGAATACCGGGTTGCGCATCAAGCGTGATCCGCAACTGATCAACAACTTCCTCGCCCAAGGCATGGACATCCTGCTGGACGCCGAAAGCCTGTTGCAGCGCTGGCAGCAACATCCCGGCGAGCGTCAGGAACTCAGCGCATTGCTGGACGAATTGACCACCCTCGGCGAAGGCGCGCACCTGGCTGATCTGCATCCGGTGGATGAACTCTGCGAAGCCTTGCTCGACCTCTATGGTGCGGTGGAAGAAAGCAGCCTGGCGGTCAGCGAGGCGTTTTTCCATGAGGCGCAAAGTGCCCATGAAGCGCTGATCAACATGCTCGACGAACTGGCCGCCGGCCAGGAAGTCAGCCCGCAACCGGAACGCATTCGGGCCTTGCGCGGGTTGCTCGATGAGAGCCTGGATCCGTCGGCGATGGGGCTGATTCGCAGCGATGGCAGCCGCACGTTGAGCATCCGGGAACTGGGCAGTGCCACGGCCGAACTGGAACAGACCGCGACCCAGGTTGAGCTGGACGATGAGATCGTTTCGATCTTCCTCGAAGAGGCGGTGGATATCCTCGAAAGCGCCGGTCAGGCTTTGCAGCGCTGGCTGAGCGACCCGGACAACGCCGCGCCGTTGTTGTCGTTGCAGCGAGATTTGCACACCCTCAAGGGTGGTGCGCGGATGGCCGAGGTCGAGCCGGTCGGTGAGCTGGCCCATGAACTGGAAAGCCTTTATGAAGGGCTGGTGGACCGCCGTTACGCCTACAGCGAAGCCTTGGCGCACCTGCTGCAACACAGTCATGACCGGCTCGAGCAGCTGCTTGATCAGTTGCAGAACCAGCGGCCATTGGGCGATCCGGGTGAGGTGATCGAGGCCATTCGCGAGTTTCGCCAGGGCAACGCCAGCACTGTTGAAACGGTCGAACCGGCACGGGCCGAGGATTCACCAGGGCATGATCCGGAGCTTCTGGAGATCTTCCTCGAAGAAGGTTTCGACATCATCGAAAACTCCGGCGCGGCGCTGGTGCGCTGGCAGGCCGAGCCTTCGAATCGTCAGGAAGTGGAAACCCTGCTGCGTGATTTACACACCCTCAAGGGTGGCGCGCGGATGGTGGAAATCGCGCCGATCGGCGACCTCGCCCATGAGCTGGAATTCCTCTACGAAGGCCTGTCCGCTGGCGTGCTGCAACCCACCGCCGCGTTGTTCGGCTTGTTGCAAAGCAGCCACGACCGACTGGCGCAGATGCTCGACGCGACCCGTGCCGGTCAGCCATTGCCGCCCGCCGATCAACTGATCGACGCGATCAAGAATTTCAGTCATCCGGCCGTGCCCGAAACACCGGTACCGGTCGTGGCGAGTGCAACGCCGAAAGTCGAGACGCCGGCACCACAACCCGATGCCGGCGCGGACATGGTCAAGGTCTCGGCGGAACTGCTCGACGATCTGGTCAACCTGGCCGGCGAAACGTCGATCTTCCGTGGCCGGATCGAACAACAGGTCAACGATGCACGTGTGACTCTGAGCGAAATGGAAACCACCATCGAGCGCATGCGCGACCAGTTGCGTCGCCTCGATACTGAAACCCAAGGGCGGATTCTCAGCCGCCAGCAAGTCGAAGCCGAACGCCTGGGCTACGAAGAATTCGATCCGCTGGAAATGGATCGCCACTCACAGTTGCAGCAACTGTCGCGCGCGCTGTTCGAATCCGCCTCCGACTTGCTCGACCTCAAGGAAACCCTCGACCGACGCAATCAGGACGCGGAGAACCTGCTGCAACAGCAGGGCCGCATCAACACCGAATTGCAGGAAGGCCTGATGCGCACGCGCATGGTGCCGTTCGAACGGATGCTGCCGCGCTTGAAGCGGATCGTCCGGCAGGTCTCCAGCGAACTGGGCAAGGACGTGGAATTTATCGTCGGCAATGCCGAAGGCGAGATGGACCGCAACGTCCTCGAACGCATGGCCGCGCCGTTGGAACACATGCTGCGCAACGCCGTGGATCATGGCCTGGAGTCCGCCGAGGTGCGTATCGCGGCGGGTAAACCGGCTCAGGGTCGTATCACCCTCGACCTGTCGCGAGAGGGCGGCGACATCATTTTCGACATCCGCGACGACGGGGCCGGCGTGCCGCTGGACGCGGTGCGGCGCAAGGCGATCAAACGCGGGTTGCTGGCCTCGGACAACGACATCAGCGACCGCGATGTACTGCAATTCATCCTGGAACCGGGGTTCTCCACCGCCGAGAAAATCACCCAGATTTCAGGGCGCGGCGTCGGCATGGACGTGGTGCATGAAGAGGTCCGGCAGCTCGGCGGCAGCATGAGCATCGACTCTGTGCCGGGGCAGGGCGTGCACTTCCGGATTCGCCTGCCGTTTACCGTGTCGGTCAACCGGGCGCTGATGGTGCAGTGCTTTGATGATCAGTACGCGATCCCGCTGAACACCATCGACGGCATCGTTCGCGTGCTGCCCAACGAGCTTGAAGGGCATTACCGGCTCGATCCGCCGACCTACAAATACGCCGGGCAACACTATGAACTGTGTTACCTCGGCGAACTGCTGAAAACCAGCCACCGCCCGAAACTGCTGGGGCAGAGCCTGCCGCTGCCGGTGTTGCTGGTGCAGTGCAACGAGCGGCACATTGCGGTGCAAGTCGACTCCATGGCTGGCACTCGCGAGATCGTGGTCAAAAGCCTCGGCCCGCAGTTTGCAGCGGTGCAGGGTTTGTCCGGGGCCACGATTCTCGGCGATGGGCGGGTGGTGCTGATTCTCGACTTGCTGGCGCCCATCCGCGCGATGCAGGCCCGCGTGCCGCAACAGTCAGCGACTCAGGACGCGGAGGTCGAGCCGCATAAACCGCTGCTGGTGCTGGTGGTCGATGACTCGGTGACCGTGCGCAAGGTCACCAGCCGTCTGCTGGAACGCCACGGCATGAACGTGCTGACCGCCAAGGACGGTGTCGACGCCATGCTGCTGCTTGCAGACCACATGCCTGACCTGATGCTGCTGGACATCGAAATGCCGCGCATGGACGGTTTTGAAGTCGCGACCCAGGTACGCGCCGATGAACGTCTGCAGCACCTGCCGATCATCATGATCACCTCCCGCACCGGGCAGAAACACCGCGACCGCGCCATGGCCATCGGCGTCAACGACTACCTCGGCAAGCCGTACCAGGAATCGGTGCTGCTCGAAAGCATCACCCTGTGGAGCAAAACCCATGCTTGAGCACCGCACCAGCAACCTCACCGGCCTGCTGCTGCCCCTGGCTGACCGCAACCTGATCCTGCCTAACGTCGCGGTGGCGGAGCTTATCGATTACCAACCCAGCGCCTTCGACCTCGACACTCCACCGTGGTACCTCGGGCGGGTCATGTGGCGGAACCGGCAGATTCCGTTGCTGAGTTTCGAGTCGGCGTGTGGGCAGAAAATCGTCATCGGTGAGCGGGCGCGGATTGTGATTCTCAATGCTCTCGGCGGGCGGCCCGATTTGAAATTCATCGCCTTGCTGGTGCAGGGGATTCCGCGGTCTTACAAGCTTGATAGTCAGTTGAGCTATGTGGATGTGCCGTTGTGTTCGCTGGAACAGGCGGCGGTGCAGGTGGGGGAACAGGTGGCCAAGGTGCCGAATTTGTTGGCGTTGGAGGCGTTGCTTATTACAGCAGGGTTAGCCAACTGATCCGGGTACTGTGGTGATTTCACCGCCTCATCGCGGGCAAGCCCGCTCCCACAATGTCCGCGCAGTGCCCATTATCTGAGGCAACCAAAAAACCTGTGGGAGCGGGCTTGCCCGCGAAGGCGGCCGTCAAGCTACCGGATACTTCACTGCTAAACTCCGGCCTGAGCCTTCATCTGCGCCGTCTCATGATGATCCAGCGCCCGCTCCACCAACAACTGCACCCCATCCGCCATGCGGCTGAGCGCCAAGGCTACAGAACGGCGTGAGCCTTCCACATCGTCCGCCAGATCGGCAGCAATGGCGCTGATGGACAGCAGGTCTTCGGAGGCATTGGTCAGAAGGGCTTCGGTGTCAATATCGGGGGAGACGCTGAAGAGGTGATGTTTGCGGCGCTTGCCCGGTTTTTCAGGGGGTGGGAAGTAGTAGGAAAAGACGCGGTCGGCGGCTTCCTTGAGTTTTTCGGCTTCGAGGGATGCATCGGCACCGGTGTCGGTTTCCGGCGGGTTGGGAGTTGGTTTGAACATAGTGAAGCTCCATTTAATGAGTTTCAGCTGCTCCATCGGGTTCCAATCGAAGGGGTGGCAGCTGTACGCGGGTTGGAACCCGGGCAAACGGACAAAACCCGACAGACACTAAGGTCTCCCGCGCACAGCCGCCATAACGGAGTGCACACATTAAAAGGTGCGCAAGCATACGTTATGAAAGGCGCTTTTGCCTCGTTAACACCACGGGGTTCCAATCCCGGTCGCTGAGGTTGGCAGCGACCCGGAAACGATAAAGATCAACGCAAAACCGCACCAGTCAGCGGGTTCCGGCATTGCTGTAGGCAGCGACGCCAGACTGCGTAGCCTCACACCGTTCCTGCGGAGAAACTTTTAAACACAAATCCCCATTTGGCTGATGAAGGTTGAAGAGTCCCAAAAAGGGACTGATCGGTCCTTTTTTGGGACTTGTCGATGATTGCTGTGGAGCGTTCTGAGGACGGATTTTTCAACACAAAAAACTAGGTGTGTTCGAAATCCACCCCTCACCCCAGCCCTCTCCCCATAGGGGAGAGGGGAAAGGGAGCCGATCTTCAAGCCTTTCAAAACCTGAGTTCAACTCGATATCTCAGGTCAATGTAGCTCCAAGAACATCTCGGTCAGTCCCCTCTCCTCAGAGGGGAGAGGGGGAAAGGGAGCCGATCTTCAAGCTTTTCAAAACTTGAGTTCGACTCGGTTTTTCAGGTCGATGTATAGCGTAAGACACCTCGGTCAGTCCCCTCGCCCCTCTGGGGAGAGGGTTAGGGTGAGGGGTGGATTTAACTCACACAAAAGAAAACCAGACCAACCATTACCCTGACCGTAACAATCCAACACTCCGCTTGATTGATGCCCCCCACCCAATGCTCCTAAGGTGACTCCCACGACAGCGAACCCGTGGAGTGGTCATGACAACAACAATATCCCCCGACTCGCGATGGACGCGGCGGCGCAGCGAAAAGCAGCGGCGTCTCGAGCTGGTACGGGGTCTCGCCGACGGTGTGGTCTTGCCCACCGACAAAATCGTTGCGGCGCTGGAGGCATTGATCCTGCCCGGCGACCGTGTGGTGCTGGAGGGCAATAACCAGAAGCAGGCGGATTTCCTCTCCCGCTCCCTGGCCAAGGCTGATCCCGCGAAGCTGCATGATCTGCACATGATCATGCCCAGCGTCGGACGCTCCGAGCATCTGGACCTGTTTGAACGCGGTATCGCCCGCAAACTCGACTTCTCTTTCGCCGGCACCCAGAGCCTGCGTATCAGCCAGTTGCTGGAAGATGGCCTGCTGGAAATCGGCGCGATTCACACCTACATCGAGCTCTATGCGCGACTGGTGGTCGACCTGATCCCCAACGTCGTGCTCTCGGCCGGTTTCATGGCCGACCGTGCCGGCAACATCTACACCGGCCCGAGCACCGAAGACACGCCCGCATTGATCGAACCGGCCGCCTTCAGTGACGGCATCGTCATCGTCCAGGTCAATCAACTGGTGGACGATGTCAGCGAGTTGCCCCGCGTCGACATCCCCGCGTCCTGGGTAGATTTCGTGGTGGTGGCCGACAAGCCGTTTTACATCGAACCGCTGTTCACCCGCGACCCGCGCCACATCAAGCCTGTGCATGTGCTGATGGCGATGATGGCGATCCGCGGGATCTACGAAAAACACAACGTCCAGTCCCTGAACCACGGCATCGGTTTCAACACCGCCGCCATCGAATTGATCCTGCCGACCTACGGCGAATCCCTCGGCCTGAAGGGCAAGATCTGCCGCAACTGGACCCTCAATCCGCACCCAACCTTGATCCCGGCCATCGAAAGCGGTTGGGTCGAAAGCGTGCATTGCTTCGGCACCGAATTGGGCATGGAAAACTACATCGCCGCCCGGCCCGACGTGTTCTTTACCGGGCGCGATGGCTCCCTGCGCTCCAACCGGATGTTCTGCCAACTGGCCGGGCAATACGCGGTGGACCTGTTCATCGGCGCCACGCTGCAAGTCGATGGCGACGGCCATTCCTCCACCGTGACGCGCGGCCGCCTGGCCGGTTTCGGTGGTGCGCCGAACATGGGCCATGACCCGCGCGGTCGTCGTCACGGCACCCCAGCCTGGCTCGACATGCGCCATGACGATGCGCCCGAAGCGCTGCTGGAGCGGGGCAAGAAACTCGTGGTGCAAATGGTCGAGACTTTCCAGGAGGGCGGCAAACCGACCTTCGTCGAAACCCTCGACGCAGTCGAAGTGGCGAGAAAAAGCGGCATGCCGCTGGCGCCGATCATGATCTACGGCGACGACGTCACCCACCTGCTGACCGAAGAAGGCATCGCCTATTTGTACAAGGCGCGTTCGCTGGAAGAACGTCAGGCGATGATCGCGGCCGTGGCCGGAGTCACCGTCATCGGTCTGCGCCACAACCCGAAAGACACCGCGCGCATGCGCCGTGAAGGCCTGATCGCCTTGCCCGAAGACCTCGGTATCCGCCGCACCGACGCCACCCGCGAATTGCTGGCGGCTAAAAGCGTGGCTGATCTGGTCGAGTGGTCCGGTGGCCTCTACAACCCGCCCGCCAAGTTCAGGAGCTGGTAATGCACGCCTTTAACCTGCAACCGAAAACCCTGTCCCTGGCTGAGCGGCTGGCGGATCTGGCCGTGGACGTGCTGATTGACGAAGCGGACCTGTCGCCGAAACCGGCGCTGGTCGACCGTCGCGGCAATGGCGCGCACACCGATTTGCACCTCGGGCTGATGCACGCCTCGGCGCTGTCCCTGTGGCCGGCGTTCAAGGAAATGGCGGAGGCCGCCACCGAATTTGGCGAGGTCGGTCTGCCACTGCGCGAAGCCATTGGCCTGATCGGTCGTGAAGGCGAGGAAGTGATGCTCGCCACCACGGGCGGGGTGAACACCCATCGCGGGGCGATTTGGGCCTTGGGTCTGTTGGTCGCGTCGGCTGCACTGGAACCCGAATCCACGGCTGCAGGCTCGATCACTTTGCGCGCCGCACGTCTGGCCTTGCTCGACGACCGCTACGCGCCGCGTCCTCTGAGCCACGGTGCGCAAGTCGCCCAGCGTTATGGCGCTCGCGGTGCCCGTGAAGAAGCGCAGCTCGGTTTCCCGGCAGTGATTCAACGGGCGCTGCCGCAACTCAAACGCAGCCGCGCCGCCGGTCATGGTGAGCAGAACGCCCGGCTCGATGCCTTGCTGGCGATCATGACAAATCTGGCCGACACCTGCGTCCTCTACCGCGCCGGCGAACAAGGCCTGCAGACCATGCAACTCGGCGCGCAAGCCGTGCTCGATGCGGGCGGCAGTGCCAGCCTCGGCGGTCGTCGTCGTTTGCATGACTTGGATGAACAACTGATCGCGTTGAACGCCTCGCCCGGCGGCGCTGCTGACTTGCTCGCCGCTTGCTTGTTCATCGACCGCATCGAATCCGGAGCTTTCTGATGGAAACCTTATCTTTTGAATTCCCTGCCGGGCAGCCGCCACGCGGCCGGACGCTGGTGGGCTGTGTCGGCTCGGGCGATCTGGAAGTGCTGATCGAGCCGGGCCAGGCCGGTAAGCTGACGATCAAGGTGCAGACCTCGGTCAACGGCGCCGAACAACGCTGGCAGCATCTGTTCGCGCGGATGTTCGACGGTCAGACACCGCCGGCGATGGCCATCGATATCCACGATTTCGGCGCGACGCCTGGCGTGGTGCGCTTGCGTCTGGAACAAGGCTTTGAGGAGATCGGCCATGATTGACAATGCAACGCTCCTCGACAAACACAGCTTCGTCGAACTCGGCGCCCGGCAACGGGCGAAAGCCTTGCTCGACGCGGGCACCTTCCGCGAATTACTCGACCCGTTTCAGCGCGTCATATCGCCGTGGCTGTCGCGTCAGGGCGTAGTGCCGCAAGCCGATGACGGCGTGGTGATCGCCAAGGGCAGCATCGGCGGTTTGCCGGTGGTGATCGCCGCGATCGAAGGCGCGTTTCAGGGCGGCAGCCTCGGTGAAGTCGGCGGGGCGAAGATTGCCGGTGCGCTGGAGCTGGCGGCCGAAGACAACCGCAATGGCATTCCCACTCGCGCCGTATTGCTGCTGGAAACCGGTGGCGTGCGTTTGCAGGAAGCCAACCTCGGGCTGGCGGCGATTGCCGATATTCATGCGGCGATTGTCGATCTGCGTCAATACCAGCCAGTGGTGGGTGTGGTGGCGGGCAGCGTCGGCTGCTTTGGCGGGATGTCGATTGCCGCCGGGTTGTGCAGTTATTTGCTGGTGACTCAGGAAGCGCGGCTTGGCCTCAACGGTCCGCAAGTGATCGAACAGGAAGCCGGGCTTGAGGAATACGACTCCCGTGATCGTCCTTTCATCTGGAGCCTGACCGGTGGCGAGCAACGTTTCGCCAGTGGTTTGGTGGATCGTTTTGTCGCTGACGATGTGGCGCAGGTTCAGCAGCAGGTCGGTGAATTGCTCAAGCAAGGTTTGCCTGCGCAACAACGCAGCCGTCAGGCCGAGCTGTTCCTGCAACGATTGGCCCGTCTGGACGCCGAGCCGCAAATCGAGCCGTCGACGGTTCGCGATCTGTATCAAGGAGAGCGCTCATGAGTTCGTATTCCCTGAGAGGTTTGAACTGGTTCAACGCCTTGAGTGCGGGCGCCAAACCGGTTGATGGTTTGCCCGCTTCGTTGAAGGTTGCCGACGGTGTATTGGGTGACCAACCCGTTCGCTTTATCGCGGTGGTGGCTGATCCCGACAACCGTTTCGTCCGCGCCCGCAATGGCGAGGTCGGTTTGCTGGAAGGTTGGGGACTGGCCAAAGCCGTGGATGACGTCATCGCAGCGGATCTGGATAAATCGCAGAAACGCGCCTTGATCGCCATCGTCGATGTGCCGAGTCAGGCCTACGGTCGGCGCGAAGAAGCACTCGGCATTCATCAGGCCCTGGCCGGTGCCGCAGACAGTTATGCCCGCGCCCGACTGGCCGGCCATGCCGTGATCGGTTTGCTGGTGGGCAAAGCAATGTCCGGGGCGTTTCTCGCTCATGGGTATCAGGCTAATCGGCTGATTGCCCTGCGCGATCCGGGCGTGATGGTTCATGCGATGGGCAAGGCTTCGGCGGCGCGGGTGACGTTGCGCAGCGTCGAAGAACTCGAAGCACTGGCCGCCAGCGTGCCGCCGATGGCGTATGACATCGACAGCTACGCGAGCCTTGGGTTGCTCTGGGAAACCTTGTCGGTGGAACAGATCGAGCAGCCGACGGCGGCGGATCTGACGCGGGTGACTGAATGCCTGACCCAGGCGATTGGCGATGTCGCCACCAGTGGCCGAGACCTGAGCAGCCGCTTGGGCGCGAGCAACCGCGCGGCGTCGAGCCAGGTGCGCCAATTGCTGAGAGAGCAGTGGTGAACACGCTTTTGGCCCACGACCTGCTCTGGGGGATGACCCCGGAGCAGTTGCCTGCGGATGCACCTTCGTGGGTGATCGAGTCGATCAGTGCGGGTCAACCGGTGGTGGTTCGGCGTGCGTTGAGCGCGGCGGATCACATCGCGGTCGGTGTGCGTGGACGTTTGCGTGAGCAGCGCTATGCAACGGTGATGTCGGTCGATGCAATCCAGCGACAAGTCCGGCCGGAAGCGCTTTGCCATGTCTCGATTGATCGGGATTTACCGGCAGTGCGCGCCCTCAATCAACTGCGGCCGATGCTCGATTCCTGTGAGTGGGTTTGGGGTGTCAGCGGCAGTGCCGGGTTTGAATTGGCCAGCGGTTTTCAGGCATTGCATGAGGGCAGCGATCTCGACTTGATCCTCCGCACACCGCGACCGTTGGATCGTGTGCAGGCGCAGGAACTGGTGAAGATTCTCGATGCTGCTGTCTGCCAGGTGGACATGCAGTTGCAGACGCCATTCGGTGCAGTCGCCTTGCGCGAATGGGCCAGCTCTGCACGTCGGGTTTTGCTGAAAAATGCGAGCCAGGCTTTTCTGGTGATTGATCCGTGGAATCCACAGGAGCAAGCAGCGTGAGCAGCTTGCTGGTGTTCCCCGGCCAGGGCGCGCAGCAGCCGGGCATGCTGCATCGTTTGCCTCGCGAGACGGTGATCGAGGCGAGTGAAGTGCTTGGCGAAGATACATTGCGGCTGGATTCTGCCGAGGCGTTGAAATCGACAAGGGCCGTGCAGCTCTGCCTGCTGATCGCTGGCGTCGCGGCTTCACGCCAGTTGTTAATGACGGCGGATTACGTGGCGGGATTGTCCATCGGTGCTTACCCGGCGGCAGTGGTTGCCGGTGCCTTGAGCTTCAGCGATGCGCTGCATCTGGTGAGCCTGCGCGGTGAATTGATGCAGCAGGCTTATCCACAGGGTTACGGCATGACCGCGATCATGGGACTGGATCTGGCCACGGTGGAAAGTTTGCTGGCGCAGGTTCACAGCGTCGACACGCCGGTTTACCTGGCCAACATCAACGCCGATAACCAGGTGGTGATTGCCGGCAGCGATGGCGCGATGAAAGCGGTCGCCGAGTTGGCGAAAGGTCGCGGTGCGGGCTTGACCAAACGTCTGGCCGTCAGCGTGCCGTCCCACTGCCCGCTGCTGGACGCACCTGCGAAAACCCTGGCCGAAGCCTTCGCCAAGGTGCAGCTGAAAACACCGGCACTGGGCTACCTGAGCGGCAGTCGCGCCCGGCCCATCATCAACATCGAAGCCTTGCGCGATGACCTGGCTTTCAACATGTGCCGCGTGGTGGATTGGCGCGGCACGGTACAAAGCGCCTACGAGCGCGGCGTACGTCTACAGATCGAACTGCCGCCCGGTGCGGTGCTGACCGGGCTGGCTCGCCGGGTGTTCGAGCAGGGCACCGTGATTGCCTTCGACGGTGCGCGGCTCGATACCTTGCAGGCGCTGTTGCGTGAGGAGGGAAGCCGCCAACCCTAGAACACCGACTCAGGCCTTCGAACAACAAAAACAACATTCGACGATGCACTTTGAGGACGACAACAATGATTATTTACGGTGTGGCACTGTTGGCGATTTGTACGCTGGCAGGGGTGATCGTGGGCGACATGCTTGGCGTGTTGCTGGGCGTGAAATCCAACGTTGGCGGTGTCGGGATCGCGATGATCCTGTTGATCTGCGCGCGGTTGTGGATGCAAAAACGCGGCGGCATGACCAAGGATTGCGAGATGGGCGTCGGCTTCTGGGGCGCCATGTACATTCCGGTAGTGGTCGCGATGGCCGCGCAACAGAACGTCGTCACCGCCCTGCACGGCGGCCCGGTGGCGGTGCTGGCGGCGATCGGTTCGGTGGTGATCTGCGGTTGCACCATTGCGCTGATCAGCCGGACTCACAAAGGCGAACCGTTGCCCGATGAACCGGCGGAAGTAACGCCGGTCGGCACTCCAGTAGGAGGTCGCTGATATGTGGGAACTCATTGAGAAGGGTCTGGCCAATAACAGTCTGGTCACCGCGTTCGCGTTCGTCGGCGTGATCATGTGGGTGTCGGTGGTGCTGTCCAAGCGCCTGACATTCGGACGGATTCACGGTTCGGCGATTGCCATCGTCATCGGGCTTGTTCTGGCCTGGGTCGGCGGCACGATGACGGGCGGGCAAAAAGGCCTGGCGGATCTGACGCTGTTTTCCGGCATCGGTCTGATGGGCGGCGCGATGCTGCGGGACTTTGCGATCGTTGCCACGGCCTTCGAAGTGCAAGCCACCGAAGCGAAAAAGGCCGGTTTGATCGGTGTGATTGCGCTGCTGCTGGGCACGATCCTGCCATTCATTGTCGGCGCAAGCATGGCCTGGGCGTTCGGTTATCGCGATGCGATCAGCATGACCACCATCGGCGCGGGTGCGGTGACCTACATCGTCGGGCCGGTGACCGGGGCGGCGATTGGCGCGAGTTCGGATGTGGTGGCGTTGTCGATTGCCACCGGGTTGATCAAGGCGATTTTTGTGATGGTCGGCACGCCGATGGCCGCACGCTGGATGGGGCTGGATAACCCACGTTCGGCGATGGTGTTTGGCGGGCTGGCCGGGACGGTGAGTGGTGTGACGGCCGGGTTGGCGGCGACGGATCGGCGGTTGGTGCCTTATGGCGCGTTGACCGCGACGTTCCACACCGGGCTTGGGTGCTTGCTTGGGCCTTCGTTGTTGTACTTCATTGTTCGCGGGATTGTCGGCTGACCCGCTGATCTTCGCTGATTGTACCGACGCCTTCGCGAGCAGGCTCGCTCCCACAGTGGAATGCATTCCAGGGTGGGAGTGAGCCTGCTCGCGATAGGGGCGCCGCGGTCTCAAGCCTGGCGATTGGCATACATCCGACACTCCGCCAGCAACGCCAACAGATTCGGATCCCGCTCCTTGGCCTTCAAGAACACCACCCCAATGTGCTGCTGCAACCGATACTTTTCCTGCAACGGAATCAGCTTCACCCGGTTCTCATACACCGCCGCAATCCGTCCCGGCAGCAACGCATAACCCACTCCCGAGCTGACCATGCTCAGGAGGGTGAAGATGTCGTTGACCTGCATCGCCACCTTCGGTTCGAACCCCGCCTGCTTGAACACCCGATTACCGTCCTGGTGCGTGGCAAAGCCCTGGGTCAGCGTAATGAATGTCTCGTCGCGCACTTCGGCGAGATCAACTTCGGTCCGTTGGGCAAACCTTGAATCAGCCGGTGTGGCAAGAAAGATGTCGTCGGAAAACAGCTGAATCTGCTCGCAGTCCGGGTCGTTGACGCTCTCGTCCAGCGACACCAGGATCGCGTCGACTTCCATGTTCTTGAGCTTGTAGAGCAGGTCGAAGTTCGAGCCGAGGATCAGGTCGATGTTGAGTTCGCTGCGGCGGATCTTCAGGCCCATGATCAGCTGCGGCACCGTTTTCACCGTCAGCGAATACAGCGAGCCGAGCTTGAAACGCTCGGCGGAGAACCCGGCGGCTTCGCGGGTCAGGCGCACGGTTTCGACCACGTCCTGAATCAGCTTCTGCGCGCGTTCTTCCAGCACATAAGCGCTTTCCAGGGGCGTGAGATTGCGGCCTTCGTGCTTGAACAGCGGGCAGCGCAGGGCGCTTTCCAGGGAATGGATCGCCCGGTGCACGCTGACGTTGCTGGTCTGCAATTCGGCAGCGGCACGGGCCAGGTTGCCGGTGCGCATGAAGGCCAGGAACACCTCGAGTTTTTTCAGGGTCAACTCTTCATCGATCAGCATGGGCGTGGCTCTTATCCGAATAACTCGATTGTGCACGTATGTGGGTTCTTGGGGGATTTGTGTTTTGAAACATTGCGCTTTTACCCTTCAGGCCTGAGCCTTGCGCGATGTTGCAACGAATCTTGAGGTGAGCAACGCATGTATCACGGAGAAAGATTGAACGCCTGGACGCATCTGGTCGGGGCGGTGGCAGCGGTTGTCGGGGTGGTGTGGATGCTGGTGATCGCCGGCATGGACGGCAGCCCGTGGAAGATCGTCAGTGTGGCGATTTACGGGTTCACCTTGTTGGTGCTTTACAGCGCGTCGACCGTTTACCACAGCGTGCGTGGGCGCAAGAAGGCGATCATGCAGAAGGTCGATCACTTTTCGATCTACCTGCTGATTGCCGGCAGCTACACGCCTTTTTGCCTGGTGACATTGCGCGGGCCGTGGGGCTGGACGCTGTTCGGGATTGTCTGGGGATTGGCGCTGATCGGCATCCTGCAAGAAATCAAACCGCGTTCGGAAGCGCGGATTCTGTCGATCGTGATCTACGCGGTGATGGGCTGGATCGTGCTGGTGGCGGTCAAGCCGTTACTGGCGGCGTTGGGCAGTACAGGTTTCGCCTGGCTGGCATCGGGTGGCGTGCTGTACACCGTGGGCATTGTCTTTTTTGCGCTGGATAGTCGTTTGCGCCATGCCCACGGGATCTGGCACCTGTTCGTGATCGCCGGGAGTTTGCTGCACTTTGTGGCGATTATGTTTTACGTCTTGTAGACCGCACTGCAGCTATTTGAAAAACCTGTGGGAGCGAGCCTGCTCGCGAAAGCGTCATGTCAGGCGACATCATCGCTGACTGATCCACCGCATTCGCGAGCAGGCTCGCTCCCACAGGGGCACAGGCGATCCAGTTGTGCCTGCGCCCGTCGGCTGAACACCTGCAACAAGTCGCTCAAGGTATGGGGTGGCGGTTCGTCGGCGCGGGTGACTGCATACAACGTGATCGGTAACGCGGGTGCCAGAGGTCGAATCGCCGTGGTGGCGGGGGACGCGCCGAGCGCGGTAAACGGGTCGATCACCGCCAGCCCGGCACCGGATTCAACCATCGCCCGCGCCAGCGAATAGGTCTGCACGGCGATGCGAACCCGTGGCGGCGGATCGACTGCCTCAAGGTAGCTGTCGAGCCTGGCCGCCAGCGGGTCGGCGCTGGACAGGCCGATCAGCGGCGCACCGGCCAGTTCGATCAATGGCAACGGTTGGCCCAAGGCGTCGTCGGTCCAATAGCCCAACGGCGCCAGCGCCACCAAAACCCCGCAGGCCAAGGGCTGCGCCTTCAGGCCCGGATGATCCGGCGGTTGCAAGGTCAGCGCGACATCCACTTCGCGCATCAACAAATTCTGCATCAGCTCACGGCTGTGGGCGCTGGACAGTTCGCAGACGATGTCCGGGTAGCGTTGCGTCCACTCGTTGATGGCCGGCGGCAGCAGCGACAGGGCCAGCGCCGGGATCGCGCCGATCCGTACGCTGTGACCCGGCTCGCGACGCAGGCTCTGGGCCAGACGTCGCACGCCTTGCAGGCTTTCGGTGACCTTGTCGACTTCGCGCTCAAGCTCCAGCGCTTCGGGCGTCGCCTGCAATTTGCCGCGCACCCGCAGGAATAACGGAAAGCCCAGTTGCTGCTCGGCGTGTTGCAGCACTTTGCTCACCGCCGGCTGCGACACGTGCAGCAACTGCGCGGCGCCACTGACCGAACCGGTCTGGCGAATGGCCTGGAAAATCTCGATGTGTCGCAGTCGCATGGCAAGTCCATAACCTTTGTTTATGGGGCAGGCATCTTTATGCATTGTTCAACGGCTGTCACCTGGTCCTAACCTGAAGCCTGTTTCAACAACGGTTAAGGACAGACATGGCTCAGCGGGTTTGCATCATCGGTGGTGGCGTCATCGGCCTGACGACGGCTTACGCACTGGTGCGCGACGGCATCGACGTGACGCTGATCGAGGCCCGGGATTCGTTGGGCAGCGAGACCAGTTTCGCTAACGGCGGCCAGTTGTCCTACCGTTACGTCGCGCCACTGGCCGATGCCGGCGTACCGTTGCAGGCGCTTGGCTGGATGCTGCGCGGTGACTCGCCGTTGAAGCTGCGCCCACGCCTGGACCCGGCGCAATGGCGCTGGATGGCGTCCTTCCTGGCGGCCTGCCGTCGTTCGGTGAATCAGCGCAATGGCGCGCACCTGCTGCGTCTGGCGCTGCTGAGCCAGTCCACGCTGCAAGGCTGGCGCGAAGAAGACCGCCTCGACGGTTTCGGCTGGCGGCGTAACGGCAAACTGGTGACGTTTCGTGAAACCGCCAGTTTCGAACACGCTCGCCATGGCCTGGCTGATCCGCAACAGCAGCACGTGCTTTCGCGGGCCGAATGCGCACAGCTGGAGCCTGCACTGGCCGAGGCGCCGTTTGTGGGCGCGATTTATACGCCTGACGAAGAAGTCGCCGATTGCCATGCTTTCTGCCAGCAACTGCTGGCTCGACTCAAGGTGTCGGGGCGTTGCGAGTTTTTGCTCGGGCGCAAGGTGACCGGCATTCGCCACGCGGACGGTGCGGTGCAGGCCGTAGAAATGGGTTCGCAAGTGCTGCCGGTCGAGCAACTGGTGATTGCCGCAGGCCATCGCAGTCCGGCGCTGGCATTGCCCGGCATGAACCTGCCGCTGTATCCGCTCAAGGGCTACAGCCTGACCTTGCCCATCCGCGCCGAACATCGTGCGCCGGAGCTGAGCATTACCGATTACAACCGCAAAATCGTTTATGCCCGCCTCGGTGACCAACTGCGCGTGGCGGCGATGGTCGACATTGTCGGTTTCGACCCGGCGCTCGACCCCAAACGCCTGGCGCTGATCAAGCGCCAGGCGCAGGAAACCTTACCCAATGCCGGCGATTACGATGCCGCCATCGAATGGGCCGGCATGCGTCCGGCCACCCCCAGCGGCGTGCCGTTGATTGGCGCTACGGCGTACCGCAACCTGTGGCTCAACCTCGGCCATGGCGCCCTGGGTTTTACCCTGGCTTGTGGCAGCGCTCGGTTGCTCAGCGAGTTGATCGCGCGGCGCACCCCTTCAATCGAAATGCTGGGCCTCGCCCCCGCGTCGCCTGACTTGAAAAGGAAAAACCGATGAGCATTAACCGTATCAACAGCAACAGCCGGCTCTCTGGCGCGGTGACCTTTGGCGATCTGGTATTTCTCTCGGGACAGGTTCCGGGTGACAGCCCCGACGTCACCGGCCAAACCGCCGAAGTGCTGGCGAAAATCGATGCGTTGCTGGCCGAAGCTGGCAGCGACAAGGATCATCTGCTCAACGCGACCATTTACCTGAACGACATTGGTCGCGACTTTGCCGCCATGAACGAGGTCTGGTCGCAGTGGTTGTCGCCGGGCAAGGCGCCGACCCGCACTACTTTGCAGGCGCAACTGGCCCGTCCAGAGGTTCTGGTGGAAATCACCGTGATCGCCGCCCGCCGCTAATCAACTGACCTACAACGGAGAATAACAATGCAAAAAATCACGTTGATCGGCTGCACCCTCGGCCTGCTGCTCGCCAGCCAGGTCCAGGCCAACGAAGCGCCACTGACCGGCACGCTGAACAAGGTTGCCAATGCCAAGAGCATCACGCTGGGCTATCGCGACGCATCGGTGCCGTTCTCCTACGTGGGTGATCACACGGGGCAGCCGATGGGCTATTCGGTGGACCTGGCGAGCAAGATTGTCGAGCGCATCAAGCAAAAGCTTGAACTGCCGGATCTGCAGGTGAAGTACAACCTGGTGACCTCGCAGACGCGCATTCCGCTGGTGCAGAACGGCACGGTCGACCTTGAGTGCGGTTCCACCGGCGTGACGGCCGAGCGCATGCAGCAAGTGGCGTTTTCCTACGGGTTTATCTACGTGAAGGGGCAGTTGCTCACGGCGAAGGACAGCGGCATCAAAAGCTTCGCCGACCTGCGCGGCAAGAACGTCGTGACCACCGCCGGCACCACCAATGAACGGTTTCTGAAGAGCTACAACGTCGATCACAAGGTCGATATGTTCGTGATCAGCGCCAAGGACCACGGCGAAGCCTTCCAGATGTTGCAGTCGGGTCGGGCGGCGGCGTTCTATATGGACGACGCGCTGCTTTACGGCGAACGCGCCAAGGCCCGCGATCCGCATAACTGGGTGGTGGTGGGTGAGGAGCAGTCGCGGGAAATCTACAGCTGCATGGTGCGCAAGGACGATCCGCAGTTTCTCGAGTTGGTGAACTCAACCCTCGCCGATCTGTACAGTTCGGGCGAGATCAACGGCATCTATCAGCGCTGGTTCCAGCAACCGATTCCACCCAAAGGCCTGAACCTGGAATTCCCGATGACCAGCGAACTGAAGGCAATCATCGCCAAACCGGTGAGTGATCCGGTGCAATAGCTCCTGACTGATCGTTCCCACGCAGAGCGTGGGAACGATCATGGGGTCAGAAGTCGCCCCACAGTTGTTGGGCCACCGCCAATGCCACCACCGGTGCGGTTTCGGTGCGCAACACGCGAGGGCCGAGGCGGGCAGCGTGAAAGCCGCCAGCCTTGGCCTGCTCGACTTCAGCGTCGGACAATCCGCCTTCCGGGCCGATCAAAAACGCCAGCGTCGCCGGCTTCGCATGAGTCACCAACGGCTCGGCCACCGGATGCAGCACCAACTTCAATTCTGCTTGAGTCTGCTTCAGCCAATCGGCCAGCAGCAGCGGCGGGTGAATCACCGGCACCCGTGAACGCCCGCATTGCTCGCACGCGCTGATCGCCACCTGGCGCCAGTGCATCAGGCGTTTGTCGGCGCGCTCGTCTTTCAGCCGGACTTCACAGCGGTCGCTGAAGATCGGGGTGATTTCAGTGACGCCCAGTTCGGTGGCTTTCTGAATCGCCCAATCCATCCGCTCGCCACGGGACAAGCCCTGGCCGAGATGGATCTGCAAGGGCGACTCGACCTGCCCGGCGAAGCTTTCATCAATCTGCACGACGACGCGCTTCTTGCCGACCTCCACCAGCGTGGCGCGAAACTCATGGCCCGAACCGTCGAACAGTTGCAGCGCATCACCCTCGGCCATGCGCAACACGCGGCTGATGTAATGGGCCTGGGCCTCGGGCAACTCGTGTTCGCCGGTGCTCAAGGGGGCGTCGATAAAGAAGCGGGACAGTCTCATGCTGGGTCTCTGTAATTCATGTGAAGATCATGGCGACGCCTTCGCGAGCAGGCTCGCTCCCACAGTTGACCGCGTACATCCTGTGGGAGCGAGCCTGCTCGCGAAGGCGTCAGCCCTGACGCCACGAAAGCTTAAGTGAAATCAATTAGCCCGGATCGCGGAAGCCCGGATGAAAGTCTTTCGGCACCGAAACACTGACGCTATCGCGGGTCGCAATGTCGATGCCTTCGCTGGCCACTTCGGCCAGAAAGTCGATCTGTTCAGGCGTGATCACGTACGGCGGCAGGAAGTACACCACGCTGCCCAGCGGTCGAAGTAAAGCACCACGCTCCAACGCATGCTGGAACACTTTCAAGCCGCGACGTTCCTGCCACGGATAAGCTTCCTTGGTGGCCTTGTCCTTGACCATCTCGATGGCCAGTACCATGCCGGTCTGGCGCACTTCCGAAACGTTCGGGTGATCGGCCAGATGCGCGGTGGCGCTGGCCATGCGCAGAGACAGCGCCTTGTTGTTCTCGATGACGTTGTCTTCTTCGAAGATATCCAAAGTCGCCAATGCCGCCGCGCACGCCAGCGGATTGCCGGTGTAGCTGTGGGAATGCAGGAAGGCGCGCAGGGTCGGGTAGTCGTCGTAGAACGCGCTGTAGACATCTTCGGTGGTCACGCAGGCCGCCAACGGCAGGTAACCGCCGGTCAGGGCCTTGGACAGGCAGAGGAAGTCCGGGCGGATACCGGCCTGTTCACAGGCGAACATCGTCCCGGTGCGGCCGAAGCCGACGGCGATTTCGTCGTGGATCAGGTGTACGCCATAGCGGTCGCAGGCTTCGCGCAGCAGTTTCAGATAAACCGGGTGGTACATGCGCATGCCGCCGGCGCCCTGAATCAGCGGCTCGACGATCACCGCAGCGACGGTGTCGTGGTTCTCGGCCAGGGTCTGTTCCATGGCAGCGAACATGTTGCGCGAATGTTCTTCCCAGCTCATGCCATCAGGGCGCAGGTAGCAATCGGGGCTCGGCACCTTGATGGTGTCCAGCAGCAGGGCCTTGTAGGTTTCGGTGAACAGCGGCACGTCGCCCACCGACATCGCCGCCATGGTCTCGCCATGGTAGCTGTTGGTCAGGGTGACGAAGCGCTTCTTGTTTGGCTGGCCGCGGTTGAGCCAATAGTGAAAGCTCATTTTCAGCGCGACTTCGATACAGGACGAACCGTTATCGGCGTAGAAGCACCGGGTCAGGCCTTCCGGCGTCATTTTCACCAGGCGCTCGGACAGCTCGATCACTGGCTGATGGCTGAAACCAGCAAGGATCACGTGCTCCAGCTGATCGACCTGATCCTTGATGCGTTGGTTGATCCGCGGGTTGGCGTGACCAAACACGTTGACCCACCAGGAGCTGACGGCGTCGAGGTAGCGTTTGCCTTCGAAATCTTCCAGCCAAACGCCTTCACCGCGTTTGATCGGGATCAGCGGCAGCTGTTCGTGGTCTTTCATCTGGGTGCAGGGATGCCACAACACCGCGAGATCGCGTTGCATCCACTGATTATTCAGGCCCATTTTCAGTCTCCTCGAGGCGGCTCGCGACGTGCGCGGGCAAACAATCGGGCAAGCCTATGCAATGCGCGTCACGGGGACAACCCATTGTGTGGATTGAGCTACTTTGTATAGGTGGATAGACGTCGCTGGCGGCCTTTTGATGGCTGACGTATTCTTCGCGGTTCTTTGAGCCGTCTGGCTCGTAAAACCGTTATGTCCTCGTGTATTTCCGGAGTTCTCTGAATGTCTGCTGGTTGGCTGCGCGCCTGTGCGCTGGTGATGTTGGGGCTGTTCAGCGTGTCTGCGCTGGCCAAGGATAAAACCGCGATCGTGATCGGAGGAGGGCTGGCCGGCCTCACCGCTGCTTACGAACTGCAAAACAAGGGCTGGCAGGTCACCCTGCTGGAAGCCAAACCGAGCATGGGCGGTCGCTCTGGCATGGCCACCAGTGAGTGGATCGGCAACGACAAGACCCAGCCGGTTCTGAACAAATACGTTTCGACATTCAAGCTGACCACCACGCCAGCCCCTGAATTCGTGCGGACTCCTGGCTACCTGATCGACGGTGAATATTTTACCGCCGCCGATCTGGCGACCAAACAGCCGGCCACCGCCGAAGCGCTGAAACGTTACGAAAAGACCCTGGATGATCTGGCGCGTTCGATCGCAGACCCGCAGAACCCGGCCGCCAACAGCACACTGTTCGCGCTGGACCAGATCAACGTGGCCAACTGGCTCGACCGTCTGAACCTGCCAGCCACGGCACGTCAGTTGGTGAATCAGCAGATTCGTACCCGTTATGACGAACCGTCGCGCCTGTCGCTGCTGTACTTCGCACAGCAAAGCCGCGTCTACCTTGGCGTTGCCGACCGTGACCTGCGTGCTTCGCGCCTGCCCGGCGGCAGCCCGGTGCTGGCACAGGCCTTCGTCAAACAACTGAAAACCATCAAGACCAGCTCTCCGGTCTCGGCGATCACTCAGGACAAGGACGGCGTGACCGTCAAAGTCGGCAGCGTTGGCTACCAGGCTGATTACGTCGTTGTGGCCGTGCCACTGCGCGCACTGAACAAGATTCAGATGACTCCGTCGCTGGATGCCCAGCACATGGGCGCGATCAAAGGCACCAACTACGGTTGGCGCGACCAGATCATGCTGAAGTTCAAGACGCCCGTGTGGGAAAGCAAGGCGCGGATGACCGGCGAGATCTACAGCAACGCCGGTCTGGGCATGTTGTGGGTTGAGCCGGCGCTGAAGGGCGGCGCCAACGTGGTGATCAACCTGTCCGGCGACAACGCGCGCGTGATGCAAGCCTTCGGCGATAAGCAGATGGTCGATCAGGTGCTGATCCGTCTGCACGCCTTTTATCCACAGGCGCGCGGTTCGTTCACCGGTTATGAAATCCGCCGCTACAGCACCGACCCATCGATGGGCGGCGCTTACCTGGCATTCGGTCCTGGCCAGATCAGCAAGTACTGGCGTCTGTGGGAGCGTCCGATTCAGCGTGTAGCCTTTGCCGGCGAACACACTGACACCTTGTACCCGGGCACGCTGGAAGGTGCATTGCGCACCGGTCAGCGGGCAGCCAGTCAGGTAGAAGACCTGGCGGCCGGCAAGTCGTTTGAACCGGCGAAGGTTGTTCCGGCAGCGACCGTTGCGGCGGCCGGCGCGGTAGCGGCGAAGAAAGGTAACTTCTTCACCAACCTGTTCGGTGGTTCCGACGACAAACCGGCACCGGTCAAGGCGCCAGAGCCAGTGGCTCCGGTTGCTCCGGCACCGGCTCCAACACCTGAGCCGGCCCCAGCGCCAGCACCGGTAGAAGCGCCGAAACCAGCGACCCCGGTGAAAGCCGAACCAGCCAAAAAAGCCCCGGTCAAAGCTGCGGCGAAAAAACCTGCGGCCAAAACCGAGGCTAAAAAGGCCCCGGTGAAGAAGGCTGAACCGGCGAAGAAAGTAGCGGTCAAGCCCGCTGCGACTCCGGCCACAGATACCAAAGCGCAGTAAGCTTCGGGATTAAAGAAACGCGGCAGAAATGCCGCGTTTTTTTATGCCCGAAGAAAACCAATATCAAGAATCGAATAAACCTTATGGCGCAGGTGTTCTTTAGTTGGACTTCATTTTTTCTTACACAGGGGTCTTTAATCTTTCCTTAACTCACCCATTTCAGACTCTTGATCGTATTTCTCGATACTTCAAAGCGAAATTTTCCGCTTTAACTCGATAGATAACTCGATAGTCTTGGGCGCAGTTCTCACAGGATTTGGGCAATGCAGCTACGTAATTCTTCTTCGCGCTACGGTTGGGTCAGCATTTTCATGCACTGGGGCGTGGCGCTGGTGGTCTTCGGTCTGTTTGCATTGGGCTTGTGGATGGTCGGTCTCGACTACTACAGCGTCTGGCGCAAAGACGCGCCCGACTTGCACAAGAGCATTGGCCTGGTGTTGTTAGTCGTCATGGTTCTACGGGTGCTGTGGCGTTTCATCAGCCCGCCACCACCCGCACTTGAAAGCTATAGCCGCATGACGCGCATTGGCGCCATGTTCGGCCATTTGTTCCTGTATTTCAGTCTGTTCGCTGTGATGATTGCCGGTTACCTGATTTCCACCGCAGAAGGTGTCGGGATTCCGGTGTTTGGCCTGTTTGAAGTTCCTGCACTGGTTTCCGGACTACCGGATCAGGCAGACACCGCTGGTGTGATTCATCTGTATCTGGCGTGGGTGCTGGTCATTTTTTCCGGTCTCCATGCGTTTGCAGCACTGAAGCACCACTTTATCGATCGTGATGCGACCCTGACGCGAATGCTGGGCCGCAAAGCTTGAAGCTCAACCTCGACTCCAAAGGAATAGAAAGCATGTTGAAAAAGACGCTCGCCGCTCTGGCAATCGGTTCTGCTCTGCTGTCCGCTAACGTGATGGCGGCTGACTACGTCGTCGACAAAGAAGGCCAGCACGCCTTCGTTGACTTCAAGATCAGCCACCTGGGCTACAGCTTCATCACCGGTACCTTCAAGGATATCGATGGCAAGTTCAGCTTCGATGCGGCCAAGCCGGAAGCCAGCAAGATCGAGTTCAACGTGAACACCGCCAGCGTATTCACCAACCATGCCGAGCGCGACAAGCACATCGCCAGCGGTGACTTCCTGAATGTGAGCAAGTTTGCCAAAGCCACGTTTGTTTCCACCAGCGTCAAACCCACCGGCAAGAACGCCGCTGGCAAAGACACTGCGGACGTGACCGGTGACCTGACCCTGCTGGGCGTGACCAAGCCGGTCGTGGTCAAGGCCACTTTCCTGGGTGAAGGCAAGGACCCATGGGGCGGCTACCGTGCTGGCTTTGAAGGCACCACCAGCATCAAGCGTTCCGATTTCGGCAAACAGAAAGATTTGGGCCCAGCGTCCGACGCGGTCGAGCTGTATGTGACGTTTGAAGGTGTCAAAGCGAAGTAAGCTGTTTGCGTCATCAAAACGCCGACCTCAGGGTCGGCGTTTTGCTGCCTGGTGTTCAGGAGAGGCTGCTTTGGTAGTCGGCGATTTCATTGCGTAGCCAAGTCAGCAGGCTCGCCAACTGCGCCGAGCGTTGTGTGTGGGTCGGCCAAAGCATGAAATAACGGGATGCGTGCAGCGGTTCAACGTCGGTCAGTTTAACCAGTTGCCCGCACTGGATCATGGCGTGAGCAATCGAGCGACGGGTTAGCGCGATTCCATAACCCAGGCGCGCCGCTTCAAGCATCAAAGTCGAGTCAGTGAACTCTAGTGCCGCGAGCGGACGCATCTGTTCAACGCCAGCAGCAGCAAGCCAGGTCGACCAGCTTTCACTGGCGTGGAGTAATGGATGTCCCAGAACGGACTCGGCATCGACAGGCAAGCATCCTAGATTGAATCCCGGCGCGGCGACGACCAACAAGGAGTCCTGCATCAACGGCTCACAGTGCACATCTGGCCATTTTCCGTGGCCAAACCGGATCGCCGCATCGATCAGGCCGCCCTCGAAACTTGAAAACTCCATACTGGCTGCCAGCTTGAGGCGCAATCCGGGCTGCGCGTCGATAAACCCTTGCAAGCGTGGCAATAGCCAAAACATTCCAAAGGACGGCAGCACCGAAAGGGTCAGTTGCGGGTGTCGGGTTTTGGACAGGAATCTTTCCGTTACCCCGGCAATTTCACCCAGGGTTTGCCGGATCTGATAGGCGTACACACGCCCCTCTTCTGTCAGCACCACACCGCGGCCACTACGTTCAGTCAGTCTAACGTCCAGGTATTCCTCCAGCGAGCGTATCTGGTGGCTGACAGCGCTGTGGGTGACGTGCAGTTCCAATGCCGCGAGGTTGACCTTGCCCAATCGTGCCAAGGCTTCAAAGGCCCGGAGGGCCGCTAGCGGAGGTAGTTTCAATAGGTGAATTCCATTCACTGAACCGGGCAGAAATCGCCGCTATACATGAATTGACGAGGCTACGGATAATCCGTCTCACGCTCAGTGAGCGTTGGTGACTTCATTTCCGCTCGACAAGGATCCGTACATGCTAATCAATGAAATTCAGAGAATGTTGGAGAACTACTTCAGCGCGTTGCAAAACCAGGATTTGAACCGGTTTGACGAGGTTTTCCATCCCGGCTGTGTCCTCTATAGCGCTCAGGACGGGGCGGTAACGGTGCGTCCTTACGCAGAATATCGCGCCATCGTACAAGGACGTCAGTCGCCGCAGGAGCGCGGGTTTGCGAGCCTGGATGAGATTTTGATGATTGACGTCATGTCTCCGGAAATGGCAATGGTCAAGGTGCGTCTGCGACTGTTCGACAATGTCATGGTTGATTATCTGAACGTGATGAAAGTCGATGGCCGCTGGATGATCGTTGCCAAACTCTTTCATAAAGAAGGAAGCGTTGCGTGAGTGCGGCGGTTTGACCAAAAACGATCGTGATGATCGGTACAAACAAAAACGCCCCGAACCAGTCGGGGCGTTTTTGTGAGTGACACTCAGCGATTGCGGGTTAGCAAGGCTGGTTTCTCGCCGCGCGGACGGCCTGGCAGTTGATCCAGTTGCTCAGGAGTCGGGAACCGATCGGTTTTCGACTCTTTATGGATGATCTTCGGTGCCGGGCCACGCGGGTTCTGCACGGCCGGTTCCGAACGAGGCTGGTCGTCGGTACGGGCCGGGCGGCGGTTGCGGGACTCTTCGCGACGGGCCTGGCCGTCACGTGGAGCACCATTGCGTGGGCCGCTGCGCTTGGCCGGCGGCGTGCCGGTGGTAGCACCATCGCTGCTGCGTGGGCCGCTTTGACGACCCTGAGGCTTGCCGCCGCCGCCAGTGCGTGGAGTACCTGCACCTGCGCCAGCTGCGGCGCCTTGTGCCGGAGCACCCGGACGGCGACCACGGCCCTGAGCCGGTTTGGCTTGAGGAACGTAGTCGACGCGGTTACCGAAGTTATCAATATCGTCGTCCAGGAACTCGTCCGGAGCACGGTCTGCAGCAGCAGCGCGTGGTGCTGGACGCTGTTGTTCGCGGGCCGGAGTGCCTTCGCGTGGCTTGTGTTCACGCGCCGGGCGATCACCACGGCCAGTGGCTGCAGGTTTTTCCTTGCCGCCCTTGTCCTTGCCTTTGTCTTTACGACCGCCACCACCACCGGTGCCGTTCGGGCCGTCGCCGCGCGGGCCACGTGGGTTGCGCGGGTTACGCACATCCGGACGCTCGCGGACTTCAGGCTTCTCGGCTTCTACAGCGCTGGAATCGAAGCCCATCAGGTTGCCGTCGGCAATCTTCTGCTTGGTCATGCGTTCGATGCTTTTCAGCAGCTTTTCTTCGTCCGGAGCGACCAGCGAGATCGCTTCGCCCGAACGACCGGCACGGCCGGTACGACCGATACGGTGAACGTAATCTTCGTCGACGTTTGGCAATTCGAAGTTGACCACGTGTGGCAACTGATCGATGTCCAGGCCGCGAGCGGCGATGTCGGTGGCGACCAGGATGCGCACTTCGCCGGCCTTGAAGTCGGCCAGGGCTTTGGTGCGAGCGTTCTGGCTCTTGTTACCGTGGATCGCAACGGCGCTGAGGCCGTGTTTGTCCAGGTACTCGGCCAGACGGTTGGCGCCGTGCTTGGTGCGGGTGAACACCAGCACCTGTTCCCAGGCGCCAGCGGTAATCAGGTGCGCCAGCAACGAACGCTTGTGGCTGGCGGCCAGGCGGAACACGCGCTGTTCGATACGCTCGACCGTGGTGTTCGGCGGCGTGACTTCGATGCGTTCCGGGTTATGCAGCAGCTTGCCGGCGAGGTCGGTGATGTCTTTGGAGAAGGTCGCCGAGAACAGCAGGTTCTGACGTTTGCTCGGCAGACGGGCCAAGACCTTTTTCACGTCATGGACAAAGCCCATGTCGAGCATGCGGTCGGCTTCGTCCAGCACGAGGATTTCCACGTGGGATAAATCGACGCTGCCTTGGCCGGCGAGGTCGAGCAGGCGGCCAGGGCAGGCCACCAGCACGTCAACACCGCGGGACATGGCCTGAACCTGTGGGTTCATGCCGACGCCGCCGAAGATGCAGGCGCTGACGAACTTCAGGTCACGGGCATAAACCTTGAAGCTCTCGTGTACTTGAGCCGCGAGTTCGCGGGTAGGGGTCAGGACCAGTACGCGCGGTTGGCGCGGGCCGTGACGCTGGGATTTGTCCGGGTGACCGTTGGGGAACAACCGCTCCAGAATCGGAAGGGCGAAGCCGCCGGTTTTGCCAGTACCTGTCTGAGCCGCGACCATCAGGTCGCGACCTTGCAACACGGCGGGAATGGCCCGCTGTTGCACCGGAGTAGGCTCGGTATAGCCCGCTGCCTCGATGGCGCGGACTAAAGCCTCGGAGAGACCGAGGGAAGCAAAGGACATGAGTAATCCTGTTTTAGTTAGGGCTTGGCCCAATGGGAGTCTTGCCTGGCGCGAATGGCGTTTAAGAGGAACGCAATCCCGTCCGGTCCTGCTGGGCCAAGAAGGCTCATCTGGAGTGCTCGCGCGGGCTGAAAAGCTGCGCTGTAGCGGGGTCGAGATGCCTTGAACAAGTCCGAGCGTCCGGGCGTGAGCCTGGCGGGAAGGCCGGAGTATAACAGAGCAATCACTGCGCGCCGCTTTCCTGCTGCTCAACGGTTTTTCCGTTGGCGGCGGTGGCTCTGGTGGCTTTGATCTCGGCGGCCGGTTCGGCGCCGTAACGGGCGCTCAATTCAGCGTACGCAGGCTCGCGCTTGAAGCGTTTGAGTTCGGCGCCGAAGCGCTGCACCAACAAGTCCATGCCGGCGTTGCGGCGTACTGCCAGGTACTGGCTCTGGTGGCTGATGACGGTCGGGTTTTCGGTAATCTTGTCGCGGATGCCCAATTCGTCGAGTAAGTGCTGACCAACCCTGCGATCAGTGATCAGCAGGTCGATCCGCCCGCGCACCAGTTTGCCGAAGTTGGCTTCATGGGTCGGTGCCGGTTCGCGAATGAACAGGGTCGATTCGCTGAAGTCCTGGCTGTACAGATAGCCTGGGGACGTGCCGATGGTCAGCCCTTTCAGGTCGGCCAGGGTGTGAAAAGGGTGGGGCCGCTCATTGGCGTAGAACATCACGAACTCCACTTCCGAGAGCGGTTCGCCGGGGTAGAGCAGGGTGGCGTCGCGCTCATCGCTGTGGAAGATGTCCAGCGCGCCATCTGCCTGGCCCGTTTCAAGCATCGACAGGCAGCGTTTCCACGGCAGGAACTGCCATTCCACTTCGATCCCCAGGCGTTTGAATACGATGGCCGTGGTTTCGTAGTCCAGCCCCAGGGATTTGCCGTTTTCCTCATAGACGTATGGCGCCCACGGCTCAGTGACAATGCGCAGCTTCTCGCCCCGAGCGGCGAAGCTCAGGCAAGTAAAAATAACCATGGTCAGTAACTGCGCGATCAAAGGCATGACTTGAGATTACGACGAGAAACCGGAAAGAGCCAGAAATGGGATCCAGAAGCTCTAACTCAGTGTGTGCTGCACAATAAAAGGGCGTTAAAAGCAAAAGATCGCAGGCTGCGAAAGCTCCTACGGGGATTAAACACGCCCGATGTAGGAGCTGGCGAAGCCTGCGATCTCTTGGTCTTGCTTTAACGGCTTTTAGCGCGGCAACTTCAGGTTTTTCCACACCGCCAGGCTCGGTTCGGCCTGGTTCAGCGTGTAGAAGTGCAGCCCTGGAGCGCCACCCTGCAGCAGGCGTTCGCACATCTCGGTGATGACTTGCTCACCAAAGCCTTGAATGCTCTGGGTGTCGTCGCCGTAGGCTTCCAGCTGCTTGCGGATCCAGCGCGGAATTTCCGCACCGCAGGCATCGGAGAATCGCGCCAGTTTGCTGTAGTTGGTGATCGGCATGATCCCCGGAACGATCGGGATGTCCACGCCCATCGCCCGTACACGCTCGACGAAGTAGAAGTAGCTGTCGGCGTTGAAGAAGTACTGGGTGATCGCACTGTTGGCGCCAGCGTTGGCCTTGCGCACGAAGTTGGTCAGATCGTCTTCGAAATTGCGCGCTTGCGGGTGCATTTCCGGGTAGGCGGCGACTTCGATGTGGAAATGATCGCCGGTTTCTTCACGAATGAATTCAACCAGGTCATTGGCGTGGCGCATTTCACCACTGGCCATACCCATGCCGGAAGGCAGGTCACCGCGCAGGGCAACGATACGGGAGATGCCGGCTGCCTTGTATTGAGTCAGCAGGCCGCGCAAGTCGTCCTTGCTGTCGCCAACGCAGGACAAATGCGGTGCGGCAGGGACTTTGACTTCGCTTTCGAGCTGCAACACGGTGTTGAGGGTGCGATCACGGGTCGAACCACCAGCGCCATAGGTGCAGGAGAAGAAGTCAGGATTGTAGGTCGCCAGATGACGGGCAGTGGCGATCAGTTTTTCATGCCCAGCATCGGTCTTCGTAGGGAAGAACTCGAAGCTGTAGCGACGGTCTTGGGACATGGTCATATCCTTGGAACTCATAAGCCGGGAAGGCTTGCACGGTCCATGTGGGAGCGAGCAGCAGGGCGAATCAGTAGCGGTAAGCGTGCGGCTTGAACGGACCTTCAACGGTCACGCCGATGTAGTCGGCCTGGGTCTTGGTCAGTTGAGTCACAACGCCGCCGAAACCGCGGACCATTTCCAGGGCCACTTCTTCGTCGAGTTTCTTCGGCAGTACTTCAACGGTCAGGCGCTCGGCTTTCTGGGCTGGCGACAGGTCGGCGTACTTCTGGCCGAACAGGAAGATCTGAGCCAGAACCTGGTTGGCGAACGAACCGTCCATGATGCGGCTTGGGTGGCCGGTTGCGTTGCCCAGGTTAACCAGACGGCCTTCGGCCAGCAGGATCAGGTAGTCGTCGTTCTGAGCGTCGAAAGTGCCCGGGCCAGTACGGTGAACCTTGTGAACCTGTGGCTTCACTTCTTCCCATGCCCAGTTCTTGCGCATGAAAGCCGTGTCGATTTCGTTGTCGAAGTGACCGATGTTGCAGACCACAGCACGCTTCTTCAGGGCTTTGAGCATGTTTGCGTCGCAAACGTTGACGTTGCCGGTGGTGGTCACGATCAGGTCGATCTTGCCCAGCAGTGCTTTGTCGATGCTTGCTTCAGTGCCGTTGTTGATACCGTCGATGAACGGCGAAACCAGCTCGTAACCGTCCATGCAGGCTTGCATGGCGCAGATCGGGTCAACTTCGGAGACTTTAACGATCATGCCTTCCTGACGCAGGGACTGGGCCGAACCCTTGCCCACGTCACCGTAACCGATGACCAGCGCTTGCTTGCCGGACAGCAGGTGATCGGTACCGCGCTTGATCGCGTCGTTCAGGCTGTGACGGCAGCCGTACTTGTTGTCGTTCTTGCTCTTGGTCACCGAGTCGTTGACGTTGATGGCCGGGATTTTCAGCTCGCCCTTGGCCAACATGTCCAGCAGGCGGTGAACGCCGGTGGTGGTTTCTTCGGTAACGCCGTGGACGCGGTCCAGGATCGCCGGGTATTTCTTGTGCAGCAACTCGGTCAGGTCGCCGCCGTCGTCGAGGATCATGTTGGCATCCCAAGGCGCGCCATCTTTGAGGATGGTTTGCTCCAGGCACCACTCGTACTCTTCTTCGGTTTCGCCTTTCCAGGCGTAAACCGCGATGCCGGCAGCAGCGATAGCGGCAGCGGCCTGGTCCTGAGTCGAGAAAATGTTGCAGGACGACCAACGCACTTCGGCACCCAGGGCAACCAGGGTTTCGATCAGCACGGCAGTCTGGATGGTCATGTGGATGCAGCCGAGGATCTTCGCGCCTTTGAGCGGCTGCTCACCGGCGTACTTGCGGCGCAGACCCATCAGGGCTGGCATTTCGGATTCGGCGATGATGGTTTCGCGACGGCCCCAGGCAGCCAGGGACATGTCGGCAACTTTGTAATCGTTAAAATCTGCAGGCGTGATAACAGCGCTCATGATGAGCCTCCATTCGTAATGTATGCGAATGGGCGCCGTTGTGCGTTTAGTGTCTGACCGATAACGGTCAAGCAACGCCCCATCCGAGCCTGACAGGTCTAGCCTGCTGCAGCGCCCCTCGGACAGGTGGCGGGAAAACGGTATCAGGTGGCCCGCATGGCCAGTTTTTTCAGCTCAACTTCGGCGCCAAAAGCCCAGATCCTACGTTGCTGTTCCTCGCCATAGCTGGCTATGACTCGTCACAGCGCCTTGGCTCTGGACTTCTGGCATCCGAATTTGAGCTGAAAAACTGGCCATGCGGGCCACGTGAAGATGACCGTTTTGAAACGGTGGCGATTATAGCCGTGTGAGCGATACTTCCAAAGCGTTTCTGTTGGTCAATGTCTGAACGGTAATCGAGACCATAGTCGATGCGTAATAGAGCTCTAGGTCGGGCTCTGCCATGATGCCCACCATCATTCGGCAAGACGCTCAGGAGTGAATATGAATTTCCACACCCGCAAATGGGTAAAACCCGAAGACCTCAACCCCAACGGCACGCTGTTCGGCGGCAGCCTGTTGCGCTGGCTCGACGAAGAAGCGGCGATCTACGCCATCGTCCAGCTGGGCAATCAGCGTGTGGTCACCAAGTACATTTCCGAGATCAACTTCGTCAGCGCCTCGCGCCAGGGCGACATCATTGAACTGGGTATCACCGCCACCGAGTTCGGGCGCACCTCAATCACCCTGAAGTGCGAAGTGCGTAACAAGATCACCCGCAAAAGCATCCTCACGGTGGAGAAGATTGTCTTCGTCAATCTGGGTGAAGACGGCTTGCCCGCGGCACACGGCCAAACCGAGATCAAGTACGTCAAAGACCAGTTCAAGGATGATGGCATCAACGAGTGATATCGGCGGCGCGCCCTTCGCGAGCAGGCTCGCTCCCACATTTGATCTTCAGCGAATACAAACGCTGACAACGACTGAGATTCATTGTGGGAGCGAGCCTGCTCGCGAAAGCGGTCTACTGGTTAACGATGATTTGACGGACCACTGAACAGCGCCGAACCCCGCGTGTCGTACCTACATGACACGCCACAGGTTCAGGAGCTTTATGGACACCAAGAAAGACGGCAAGACCCCGAACCTCTCGCCTGAAGAACAGCACGACGTCGACAAGAGCCAGCCGCCGCGGGCGGCGGTGCTGCACGAAATCATCCGCACCCAGGGCGATCAGGAACTCGAGCGCAGTGTCGCCGCCTTGTGGTGGTCGGCGTTGGCCGCCGGCCTGACCATGGGCCTGTCGCTGATGGCCATGGGGCTGCTCAATTCCCGTCTGCCGGACGGCGAAGGCTTCAAGGTGATCGCCAGTTTCGGTTACTGCGCAGGCTTTCTTGCGGTGATCCTCGCCCGTCAGCAATTGTTCACCGAGAACACCCTGACGGCGGTGCTGCCGATCATGACCAAACCTACGCTGAACAATTTCGGGCGGTTGCTACGCCTGTGGTCGGTGGTGCTGGTGGGTAACCTCTGCGGCACGTTGCTGGTGGCGTATGTGATGCTGAATCTGCCGATTTTCGACAGCAAGACTGACCTGGCCTTCCTCGATATCGGGCGAAAGATCATGGAGAACGACGCCAGCCAGATGTTCGCCAAAGGCATTGTGTCGGGCTGGATGATCGCCACCATGGTCTGGATGATTCCGTCCATGGAGAGCGCGAAGATGTGGATCATCATCCTCATCACCTACCTCATGGCGCTGGGGGATTTCACCCACATCGTGGTCGGGTCCGCCGAGGTCTCGTATCTGGTGTTTGCTGGCGAGTTGCCGTGGAAGGATTTCTGGCTGGTGTTCGCCGGGCCGACGCTGGCGGGGAACATCATCGGCGGCAGCTTCATCTTCGCGCTGATCAGTCATGCGCAAATTCGCAGCGAGAGTGGCCCGCCGAAGAAGTCTGCGGATCAAGGCCCGGAGCCCGACCCGCAGAAGACCAAAAAGTAATCAGTGATGCTCGCCCTGTGCCGCTGGCGCAGGCTCGTCCTTGGTCACGTGCTTGACCAGTTTGCCGATGCTCAAGCCCTGCAACAGGATCGACGACAGCACCACGATGTAGGTGATGCTCAGCAGCAAGTCGCGCTCCGGACCCAGCGGCAAGGCCAGGGCCAGCGCCACCGAAACACCCCCGCGCAAACCACCCCAGGTCAGAATCCGGATCGTCCCGCGCGGTACTGTGCGCCAGCGCCGCAGCAGCACGATGGCCGGCGCCACCGTCAGCAGGCGCGAGAGCAGAATCGCCAGCGCCAGCAAACTCGCCGCCAGCACGTGCAACCAGTTGAACGGCAGCAGCAACAACTCCATGCCGATCAGAGCGAATAGCAGCGCGTTGAGCATGTCATCGAGCAATTCCCAGAAACCGTCCAGGTACTTTCGGGTCATGTCGTTCATCGCCAGGTTGCGGCCCAGGTTGCCGATGATCAGGCCGGCGACCACCATCGCGATCGGAGCGGAGACGTGCAGTTCCGACGCCATGGCCGAGCCGCCGATGACCAGCGCCAGGGTCAGCATCACCTCGATCTGGTGTTGTTCGATGCTCTTGATCATCAGGTACACCAGGTAACCGATCAGCCCACCAAACAGTACGCCGCCAATCGCCTCGTGGGCGAACAGCATGGCCGTGGCGCCGACCGTCGGGGTTTCGCCGAGTTGCGCGATGCCCAGCAACACGGTGAACACCACCACGGCGGTGCCATCGTTGAACAGCGACTCGCCGACGATGGTGGTTTTCAGGGGCTTGGAGGCGTTGGCGGTCCGCAGTACGCCGAGGACTGCGATCGGGTCGGTGGGGGAAATCAGCGCGCCGAACAGCAGGCAATACAAGAAGCTTACGTGCCAGCCGAACAGGGCAAAAATGTAATAGGCGAGGCTGCCGATCACCGCGGTGGCGATCAACACGCCGAAGGTTGCCAGCAAACCGATGGGCCAGCGATAGCTGCGCAGGTCATTCAGATTGACGTGCAAGGCGCCGGCAAACAGCAGGAAGGACAGCATCCAGTTCATCAGCAGATCGCCGAAGTCGATCTGGCCGATCAACTGTTGCACACGTTCTTCGAGACCGGGGTAGCCAATGAAACTCAAGCCTTGCAACAACAGGGAAAACATCAGCGCGGTGACCATGACGCCGATGGTCGGGGGCAGGCCGATGAAGCGGAAATTCACGTAGGTGAGGAGCGTGGTGAGGCAGATAAACGCAGCGACGAGTTCAAGCATCCGGGGTCCTTTGGATGAGGTGGTTGATAGGGTTGGGCAGATACACCGAGTCAGCTTCTTCGCGAGCAGGCTCGCTCCCACAGGGGGATACGCTGTCCATGTGGGAGCGAGCCTGCTCGCGAAGGCAATGTCATGGGCGATGCCGTTATTCAGCCGGACACATTGACCGCAGCAGCACTACGACGTTGCAGATAGATGTAGAAAAGCGCCGTCAGCACCGTCAAGCCACTGACCAGCGCGCCGGTCCACGGCAAGTCCGCCAGATCCGCACCGCTGGCGACGACCAGCCCGCCAATCCACGCACCGGCTGCGTTGCCGAGGTTGAACGCGCTCTGGTTCAACGTTGAGCCTAGATTCGGCGCTTCATGGGCCTGATCGATGATTAGCAGTTGCAAAATTGGGCACAGGGCAAAGGCGAAGATGCCCCACAACACCAGCGTGATTGCGGCTGGAATCACTGAGTGGCTGGTCTGTGTGAACGCGGCCAGCACGACCAGCACAGCCAGTGCCATGCCCACCAGCGACGGCAGCAAGCGACTGTCAGCCAGGCGACCGCCGAGCATGCTGCCTGCGGTCAGTCCGACCCCGAATAGCAGCAACATGATGGTCACGCCATGCGGGCTGACCCCGGTGATGTCTTGCAGGATGGGGGCAATGTAAGTGAAGACGCTGAACAGGCTGGTCGACGCCAGCACGCTCATGCCCAAGGCCAACAGAACGTTGACCTTGCCCAGTACTTTGAACTCGCTGGCGAGGTTGGCCTTGTCCATGGCGATGTCCTTCGGCAACCAGACCCATTGCGCGATAGCCGCGATCACACCGATCACCGACACCGCCCAGAACGTCGAGCGCCAGCCGGCGTATTGCCCGAGCGCGGTGCCCAATGGCACGCCCAGCACGTTGGCCAGGGTCAGGCCAGTGAACATCATCGCAATCGCCTGGGCGCGTTTGTTCGGTGCCACCAAACCGGCGGCGACCACCGAACCGATGCCGAAGAACGCGCCATGGCAGAGCGCGGTGATCACTCGTGCGGCCATCAGCGTGGCGTAGTTCGGCGCCAATGCGCAAAGAATGTTGCCGAGGATGAACATCAGGGTCATGCCCAGCAGCGTGGCTTTGCGCGGCATGTTGGCGGTGCCGACCGCGAGGATCGGCGCACCGAACACCACACCCAGGGCGTAGCCGGTGATCAGCAGGCCCGCGTGGGGGATGCTGACGGCAAGGTCGCGGGCGACATCGGGCAGCAAGCCCATGATGACGAATTCAGTGGTGCCGATGCCGAACGCGGCAACAGCGAGGGCAAGCAAGGCGAGTGGCATGCGCAAGGTCTCTGTCGGTAGTCTTGACGCTCTGATCAGGCATACGCATGCCGACGCCCGTTCTCGACGAGAGCGGGTGGTGGCAGAAATTATTGGAATTAGTCTGTGCGCAACTGAGTGCGGCGTGGTCGCTTGCAGTATAAACAGCTGCTGACATATGGCGAATCAATTATCCAGCTGAACTCCGTAGGAGCTGTCGAGTGAAACGAGGCTGCGATCTTTTGATCTTGATTTTCCAGGAGCAAAAGATCGCAGCCTCGTTTCACTCGACAGCTCCTACAGAGGGCGGGACAAAATAAGGAGTGTGCCGTGCTTGCAACAGCACTGGTGTTAGTAGCGGCGCTGTTGCACGCGGCGTGGAATACCCTGATCAAATTCAGTGCGGAACGGCTGCTGGTGGTGGCCTGCATGGACAGCGTGGCAATGCTGTTTGTCGTGCTGATGCTGCCGTTCGTGGCGTTGCCACCCCTGGACCTCTGGCCGTGGATTCTGGCGTCGGCGGCGTTTGAATTGCTCTATCGCTATTTGCTGATCCAGGCCTATAGGGTCGGTGATCTCGGGCTGGTCTATCCGCTGACGCGTGGCTTGTCGCCACTGGTGGTGCTGGCACTGACGCTGATTTTTGCCGGAGAAGTGCTGACGAACCAGCAGATCTTCGGGATTTTGTTGATCCCGTTCGGCATGCTTTGCCTGCTCTGGCAGGGCGGCGGCGGTGCGCGATTGCCATGGTCGATGCTACCGGTGGTGGCGTTGATCGGCCTGTGCATCGGCTGCTACACCTTCATCGATGGCCAGGCGTTGCGGCGCTGGTCGCATCCGCTGGATTACCTGGTGTGGGTCACGTTGCTCAGCGCCTGGCCGTTCCCGTTACTGGCGCTGGTGCGTAAACGACCGGCCTTCATGTTGTTCTGGCGTGAACAGTGGCGACTGGGCTTGGCGGTCGGGTTTTGCGTGTTGTTCAGCTACGCTCTGGTGCTGTGGGCCATGCAGCTGGGCTCGATTGCCGAAGCGGCGGCATTGCGCGAGATCAGCGTGATCCTGGTGGTGCTGTTCGGCATGCGTTACCTGAAAGAACCTTTCGGCAGGCCGCGGCTCTTAGCTTGTGGGCTGGTGCTGATCGGCATGCTGGTGATGAAGTTTTGACTGGAGCTCGACTCTTGAAACTTGAAGAAGGGATTGCGTTATGACGGTTGCTCTGTGGTGCATTTTGATCGCGATTTTCCTGCCCTATATCTGCACGAGCATCGCCAGGGTCAGTGGCGGGTTCAGGCCGAAAGACAACCATGACCCCCGTGACTTTCTCGAGTCACTGAATGGTTTGGGCCGACGCGCGTATGCGGCGCATCTGAACAGTTTTGAAGTGACTCCCGCGTTCGCGGCGGCGGTGATCGTCGCGCACCTGGCCGGCAATGCCGAACTGGTGACGATCAACGTGCTGGCGGTGTTGTTCATCACCAGTCGGCTGCTGTACATCATTTGCTACTTGGCGGACTGGGCGATTTTGCGGTCGCTGATGTGGCTGGTGGGGCTGGGGTTGATCGTCAGTTTCTTTGTGGTTTCTGTTTAAGAGCCAGATCAAAAGATCGCAGGCTTCGCCAGCTCCTACAGGATCGATGCTCATCCGCGATTTTGCGGCGAACCTGATCATGTAGGAGCCTACGGTCTTTTGACTTTAAAGCTTGTCGGTCACCTGAGGCACTTGAGGCAGGGCTGCGCCTTTAGGCCATAGCATCCAGATCTGTCCCTGCTGTTTCATGTCGCCGGCCAATTGCCCGGCCGCATCGCCCGTGCCCCAGAACAGGTCTGCACGGACTTCGCCGGCAATTGCGCCGCCGGTGTCCTGAGCGGCAACCGGGCGTACCAGTGCGGTACCGTCCGGTTTAGTGGTCGATAACCACAACAGACTGCCCAGCGGAATCACTTTGCGATCCACCGCCGCGCTGTAGCCGGCGGTCAGCGGTACGTTCAACGAGCCGCGAGGTCCTTCGTTGCTGTCCGGATTGCGGGTGAAGAATACGTAGCTGGGGTTGCTGCCCAGCAGTTCCGGAATGCGCGTCGGATTGGCCTTGGCCCAATTGCTGATGGCGCCCATGGTCACTTCTTCTTTTTTCAGCTCGCCCTGGTCCACCAGCCAGCGGCCGATCGGTCGATACGGGTGACCGTTCTGGTCGGCATACGCGATGCGCAACTGGCGGCCATCGTCGAGCTGAATACGACCCGAACCCTGGATTTGCAGGAATTGCAGGTTCATCGGATCGGTCAGCCAGGCAACAACCGGTGCCTTGACCCCTTTGGTTTCAATGCTGGCCGCATCGTCGTAAGGCTTGAGCACGCGACCTTCGAGTCGTCCGCGCAGGCGTTTGCCTTTGAGTTCCGGATAAATGCTGTCCAGCGAGACGATGATCATGTCCTCGGGCACACCGTACACCGGGATGTTTGCCACTTCGGTCTGGGTCAGGCTGCCGGGGTAGACCGGCTCGTAATAGCCGGTGATCAAGCCGTTGGGATTGTCATTGGCGGCGCGCAGGCCGTAGACGTCGAGGTTCTGCTTGAGGAAGCCACGAATGTCGCTGGCGGTTTGCGGCACGTTGGTGGCAGCCGCACACGTCGAGCCCCACACCGGGTCGGCTTTGAGTCGGGTACAGGCGCTGCGCCACGAACCGAAGCCGGCGACCAGGTCGTTGTCGGACACCGTCGGAAGTGCTTCCCACGTGGCGCTGGAGTAGGTCGCCAGGGCGTGGGTTTTCGGTGTGTTGTTGTCGCCACCGGTGCAGCCCGCAAGCACGGCTACCATCGGAAGGGTCCAGGCGAGGTGGTGACGCCATGCCTTGAAACGGCTGTTCATGGAGTAATTCCTTTGTCGGTTGCCTGAGTGCTCCATGCGCTCAAACAACCCGTATTGATAATAGGGCTATTGGTCTTTGCCGATGACGCGAGGATACTGACCGCCGTTTCCCGTGACCTGAAGCCACCATGACTCTTAAAAGACTTTCTGTTGTATTGCTGGCCTGCCTGGCGTTGTCCGCCTGCGGTGGTGTCGATCCCAACTCGCCGCTGGGCCAGCGCAAGGCGATCTTCAAGCAAATGCTCAAGACCGGCGAAGACCTGGGCGGCATGTTGCGTGGTCGCATTCCGTTCGACGGCCCGAAATTCGCTGACGGTGCCGTGAAGCTCGATGCGTTGTCCCGTGAACCCTGGAAACATTTTCCGCAGGTGCGCGAAGAAGATCACACCAGCGCCAAGAGCGATGTCTGGCAGAAACAGGAACACTTCCAGGACATGGCCCGCACCCTTGAAGTCGCCACCGGTGAATTGGTGATTGCCAGCAAGGTTCAGCCTTACAAGGCCAGTAACCTTGGGCCGGCGGTGCAGAAGGTCGAAGATGCCTGCAGCGCTTGCCATAAAGAGTTCCGGGATCATTGAGTCCTGAACTGATCCTTACTTATCCAGCTCATCGAGTGCGTCCTGCAGCTCCTTGCGGGACTCGGCGAGTTTGTCTTTGCGCTTGTTGATCTTCTCGGCGTCGCCTTTGTTCATGGCCTTGTCGAGGTCAGCCTGACGCTTGCTGACGTCGTGCTTGGCGTCGAGCACCTTGTTCTCCCGTTCTTTCTTCAGGGACGCGTCGGTGCAATGAGCAGTGACTTCGCTCAGGGCCGTTTCAAGGCCTGCCTGCTGATCGGCGTTACCGTGAGACTTGGCCAGTTCAATCTGGTTGATAAAGCCCTGCTTCTTTGCGGCGCAGCCGGTCAGGCCCGGAGCTTCTTCGGCGGCCATCAGTGGAGCGGCCAGCACGCTGCAAAGGGTCAACAGGGCGAGCGGTGAAAGAAGTTTCATAAAAGCTCCATGTGAAAAAGCGATCGGGTCGATGTGGCGATGGGGTGTTTGAGCCCAGCGACACCATTGGGTTCCCGGGTTGGCGGGCATCGCCGGCCGCTAAAAGCCGTCAATCTCCGCAAGACGTAATGTTTCACTCAAGGCCAAGACCTGCGGGTCGCGGAAAAATGCGCTCAATTGCGCTGCGCGTCCCGGGCCGATGCCCGCTTCTGCCTGCCATTGTTCGATAGTTCGTTGTGCCAGTTCCTGCCACGAGTCGGCAAGCCGCGCCTGGCCGGTCGGCGGTAAACCCAGGGCTTTGAGCCAGCGAGCGAAAGGGCGTTGTCGGGCACTATTGAAACTGTTCAAAAGACGAGCGCTGCTGCGTTCGCCGAAGCCGTCAATGTTAGCAAGCTCTTGAGCATCGAGGGTCAACCAATCCAGCAGGCCATTCAGACGGCCTGTTTCGAAAAGCTTCTCCCAAGTGCCAGGGCCGACATGTGGTAACGCCAGGCCCTGCTTGCCGCTGAGCCAGGTCAGTCGGGCGAGGAATTGGCTTTCGCACCCCGGTGTCGGCTGCCAGCAACTCAAATGATGAAAGTCTTCCGCCAGCGGTGCGCTCAATTCAGCGCGTTGGGTGCTGCGCAGCATGACACCGTCAAGCCTGGGAATGGTCAAGCCTGCCAGGCTGATGGCGACCTGATCTCCGGGCCGGATATCCAGTGTTTCCCAGCGTTGCAGTGAGCTCACACTGACTCGCTTGATCTGCCGGTCATCGAGCATGACCGGTGTCAGTTCCAGTACCGGGGTGATCCGTCCGGTCCGTCCAATCTTGAAGTGGACTTTGCGCACCTCGGCCAGGGCCTGGGCAAAAGGGTATTTCCAGGCGACGCTCCAATAAGGCGGTTTAGCTTGCCAGCGCTCGGCGGGTGGGCGCTGATCCTGGCGCAGGACGATGCCATCACTGGTGAAGGGCAGGGGCGAGCGATACCAGTGATCGCGCCAGCGTTCTGCGTCGGTAAATACCTTGATCGAGTGACTGTAAGGTGCGGCGCTCGGGAAACCCAACTCATCCAGGACGGCGATGCGGGCGGGCAAACTGGCCGGGCCTTGGGGCCAGTCCCAGACAAACAGGCCGATCGCGGCGGCTTGCTCGGTGCTTAACTTTTTGCGGGCCATCAAACCGGCCACTGTGGCGCGTGCATTGAGGCTGCCGGCGCGTGCCTGTACATGGTCGGTCAGGCGCCAATAGAGTTCACCTTGCAGCAACAGGTCAAGCGGCTGTGGCAATTGTTGGGGGATGGCGGCGATCTGGCGCGCCGAAGCCGTCCAGTCCTGGCCATTTATTCCGTCACCGCGGCTGATTGCCTGAGTCAGCAGGCCTTTGCGGTAGATCAGCGTCACCGCCACGCCATCGATCTTGGGCTGAATCCAGACATCGCTCCGTCCTTTTAGCCAGGCTTCGACGGCGCGACCATCGTGGAGTTTTTCCAGGCCCGTGTGTGCGATGGGGTGAGGCATAGTGCCGCCCGCGGTGCGTAGCGGTTCCGCGGGTTGGTCCAGGTCGAAACACGTGCGCCATTCGGTCAGTCGTGCACGGGACTGATCGTAGAGTTCATCGGCGACCAATGAGCGGCCGCGCCGGTGATAGCTGTCGTCCCAGAGGTCGATTTGTTTCTGCAGTGACGTGATTTCGTCCAGGGCGCGTGCGGGTGGCCAGTCGGGGCAATCGGCAGCGTGGGTGGTCAGGCAGCAAATCATCAGTAGAAAACTGAAAAACACGCGCAGGTCGAGCGGCATCGTGAGCGTCCTTGCTCGGGGAGATGCTTCAAGGCTAGTCAGTATTTGCGGGCGAGGTGGGTGGGTATTTTGCCGGGTGTTTCTGATGGTGGCTGGTCTGCCGCCTTCGCGAGCAGGCTCGCTCCCACATTGGATCTGCAGCGGACTCAAAAATTGTGTGCGACAGGGACGAGTGTGGGAGCGAGCCTGCTCGCGAAGGCCACGACTCGGTCTAAAGTGAGCGCAATAAAAAGCCCCGCACGGCGAACCGTGCGGGGCTTTTGGTACCGCCGGGGAAGTCTTACAGGCCGGCAGCAGCGCGCAAGGAATCAGCGCGGTCGGTCTTTTCCCAGGTGAAGGTGGTGAAAGTGTCATCGCCCACAGTCTTGGTGGTCGGAGTACGACCGAAGTGGCCGTACGCAGCGGTTTCCTGGTACATCGGGTGCAGCAGGTCGAGCATGGTGGTGATTGCGTATGGACGCAGGTCGAACACTTCGCGAACCAGTTTGACGATTTTGTCGTCGCTGATTTTGCCGGTGCCGAAGGTGTTCAACGAGATCGACGTCGGCTGAGCAACACCGATCGCGTAGGAAACCTGGATTTCGCAACGCTCGGCCAGGCCGGCTGCCACGATGTTCTTGGCCACGTAACGACCCGCGTAGGCGGCCGAACGGTCAACCTTCGATGGATCTTTACCGGAGAACGCGCCGCCGCCATGACGGGCCATGCCGCCATAGCTGTCAACGATGATCTTGCGACCGGTCAGGCCGCAGTCGCCTACCGGGCCACCGATGATGAACTGGCCAGTCGGGTTGATGTGGAACTGGGTGTCTTTGCTCAGCAGTTCGGCAGGCAGTACGTGCTTGACGATCAGCTCCATCACGCCTTCGCGCAAGTCTTTGTAGGACACGTCAGGGTTGTGCTGAGTCGACAGTACAACGGCGTCGATACCGACAACCTTGCCGCCTTCGTAACGGCAAGTCACTTGCGACTTGGCGTCCGGGCGCAGCCAAGGCAGCAGGCCGGATTTACGGGCTTCGGCCTGACGCTGAACCAGCTGGTGCGAGAAGGTGATCGGTGCTGGCATCAGCACGTCGGTCTCGTTGCTGGCGTAACCGAACATCAGGCCCTGGTCGCCGGCGCCTTGATCTTCAGGCTTGGCACGGTCGACACCCTGGTTGATGTCAGGGGACTGCTTGCCGATGATGTTCATCACGCCGCAAGTGGCGCCGTCGAAGCCGACATCGGAGCTGTTGTAGCCGATGTCCAGAATGACGTTACGCACGATCTCTTCCAGGTCGACCCAGGCCGACGTGGTGACTTCACCTGCGATGATTGCAACGCCGGTTTTTACCAGTGTCTCGACCGCTACACGGGCGAATTTGTCTTCAGCAATGATGGCGTCCAGCACCGCATCGGAAATCTGGTCGGCGATTTTGTCCGGATGCCCTTCGGACACGGACTCGGAGGTGAAGAGGGAGTATTCGCTCATCTCGATTTTTTCCTGAATTTACCGATGGTGAGTGTCGCCAGCCGGTCGCTGAAAATGGCGGACCTGGATCTGGAAACCATTACGTAAGCCTACATAGAGGCTTTCCCCGGGAACGAGTCCCGCAGCGGTGGCCCAACGGGCCAAATCGTCCTGTTCAAACCCCAACCATAGATCACCGCAGGCCTCCCTGGCCCAACTCTGGTTGTGGCTACATAACTCTGTCACGAGCAGGCTACCGCCCGGTTGCAGCAAGTCGGCCATGTGCTTGAGTGCTTCGGCCGGCGCGGCGAAATGGTGCAGCACCATGTTCAGTACAACGCAGTCAGCCTTGAGGCGGACACCGTTCAATGCATCGGCCAGTTGCAGGCTGACGTTAGCCAGCGTTTCACGTTCGCAAACCTGGTGCGCCAGTTCGAGCATCGCCGGGCTGTTGTCCAGCGCCGTGACCTGGGTGAAGCGGCGCGCCAGTTCCGGCAGAAATGCGCCGTCGCCGGGGCCGACTTCGATGGCCGTGGCGCCTTCGCTGAAACTCAGCTTGTCGAGCAATGCCACCACGCTTTCGCGGTATTGCGGCAGACCGGCGATCAAGTCTTGCTGGGCGCGAAACTTCTCCGCGACCCGTGAGAAAAAGTCCTGGCTGGCCGCCGCTCGTTGCCCATGGACCTGAGCGATCCGCGACTGCACCTCAGCAGGCAGGGTCAGGTTGTCCACTTCTTCCAGCAAGGCTGCGTGCAATTTGCCGCCCAGCAGGTCGGTGTGGGGCAGGGCGCGACGGTAGAAAATCGCGTTGCCTTCACGGCGCGTCGCCACCAGAGCGGCCTGGGCCAATACCTTGAGGTGATGACTCATGCCGGACTGGCCGATGCCAAAAATCTGCGCCAGCTCCAGTACGCCAAACGAATCGTTGGCCAGCGCGCGCAATACATTCAGCCGCAGAGGATCGCCGCCGGCCTTGCACAGGGCCGCCAGCTCATCGCAATCGTCATGTCGAATGGAAGGCACACGTAAATTCATAAGGCCAGCAGTCTAGTGACGGTCAGAAAACACCGCAAGAGCAATATCAAAAAGTTTTGATATTGCTCGATAGATGGCACTTCTCGGGGAAAGGGTCACTCTACAAGTCGTCAGCGGAAAGGTTTCACCAGGCGAATGCGACTTCATCCACCGGAAAAACGCCTCCAGATGATTATCTGTCATTGCCCCGAGGCGGGTGGGTGAGGGAAAATGCTCGCCTTTTTTCCGTTTCGTTTTATTCAGCCCCCAGGAGAACAGCGATGCCCAGCCGTCGTGAGCGTGCCAACGCCATTCGTGCCCTCAGCATGGATGCCGTGCAAAAAGCCAACAGCGGCCATCCCGGTGCCCCTATGGGTATGGCGGATATCGCCGAAGTACTTTGGCGTGACTACCTGAAGCACAACCCGAGCAATCCATCGTTCGCCGACCGTGACCGCTTCGTGCTGTCCAACGGTCACGGTTCGATGTTGATCTACTCGCTGCTGCACCTGACCGGCTACGATCTGTCGATCGAAGACCTGAAGAACTTCCGCCAGTTGCACAGCCGTACCCCGGGTCACCCGGAATTCGGCTACACCCCAGGCGTTGAAACCACCACCGGTCCACTGGGCCAAGGCCTGGCTAACGCCGTTGGTTTTGCCCTGGCAGAAAAAATCCTGGCGGCGCAGTTCAACCGTCCGGGCCACAACGTTGTCGACCACCACACCTACGTGTTCCTGGGTGATGGCTGCATGATGGAAGGCATTTCCCACGAAGTCGGCTCCCTGGCCGGTACGTTGGGCCTGGGCAAGCTGATCGCTTTCTACGACGACAATGGCATCTCCATCGACGGCGAAGTGGAAGGCTGGTTCACCGACGACACGCCTAAGCGTTTCGAAGCCTATAACTGGCAGGTCATCCGCAACGTCGACGGTCACGACCCGGAAGAGATCAAGATCGCAATCGATACCGCGCGCAAAAGCGAGCTGCCGACGCTGATCTGCTGCAAGACCACCATCGGTTTCGGTTCGCCGAACAAGCAAGGCAAGGAAGACTGCCACGGTGCCCCATTGGGTGACGCGGAAATCGCTCTCACCCGTGCTGCGCTGAAATGGAACCACGGTCCGTTCGAAATCCCGGCCAACATTTATGCCGAGTGGGACGCCAAGGAAGCCGGTCGCGCGGCCGAAGCCGAATGGGATCAGCGTTTCGCTGCCTACTCTGCTGCCTTCCCTGAGTTGGCCAACGAGCTGATTCGTCGTCTGAGCGGCGAACTGCCGGAAGACTTCGCTGAAAAAGCCTCTGCTTATATTGCTGAAGTCGCCGCCAAGGGCGAAACCATCGCCAGCCGTAAAGCCAGCCAGAACGCATTGAATGCCTACGGCCCGTTGTTGCCTGAACTGCTGGGCGGCTCCGCTGACCTGGCCGGTTCCAACCTGACCCTATGGAAAGGTTGCAAAGGTGTTTCGGCTGAAGACGCCAGCGGCAACTACATGTACTACGGCGTTCGCGAGTTCGGCATGAGCGCGATCATGAACGGCGTGACCCTGCACGGCGGTCTGGTGCCTTACGGCGCGACCTTCCTGATGTTCATGGAATACGCCCGCAACGCCGTGCGCATGGCCTCGCTGATGAAGCAGCGTGTCGTGTTCGTCTACACCCACGACTCCATCGGTCTGGGCGAAGACGGCCCGACTCACCAGCCGATCGAGCAACTGACCAGCTTGCGCAGCACGCCGAACCTCGACACCTGGCGCCCAGCCGATGCCGTTGAGTCGGCGGTGTGCTGGAAGCTGGCTCTGGAACGCAAGGACGGCCCTTCGGCGCTGATCTTCTCGCGTCAGAACCTGCAACACCAAACCCGCAATGCGTTCCAGATCGCCGACATCGCCCGTGGCGGTTACGTGTTGAAGGACTGCGACGGCGAGCCTGAGCTGATCCTGATCTCTACCGGTTCTGAAGTGGGTCTGGCGGTTCAGGCTTACGACAAGCTGACCGAACAGGGTCGCAAAGTGCGTGTTGTTTCGATGCCTTGCACCAGCGTGTTCGATGCTCAGGACGCCGGCTACAAGCAAGCGGTTCTGCCGTTGCAGGTCAGCGCCCGTATCGCCATCGAAGCCGCCCACGCGGACTACTGGTACAAGTACGTGGGCCTGGAAGGCCGCGTGATCGGCATGACCACCTACGGCGAGTCGGCGCCTGCGCCTGCGTTGTTCGAAGAGTTCGGTTTCACCCTGGAAAACATCCTGGGTCAGGCTGAAGAGCTGCTGGAAGACTGATCCAGAAAATGTATCGTCTGATCTGACGCTATCGCGAGCAGGCTCGCTCCCACAGGGATCTACACCGTCCATGTGGGAGCGAGCCTGCTCGCGATGACGATGGAACATTCAACGCTGCAATGACGGATTCACCACGGTAATCGAGAACCCCATGCCTCAACCGCGTCCTTACAAAGTTGCACTCAACGGCTACGGCCGGATTGGTCGTTGCGTCTTGCGTGCGTTGTTTGAGCGAGGCGATAAGGCCGGGTTTGAAATTGTTGCGATCAACGATCTGGCTGACATGGCCAGCATCGAATACCTGACACGCTTTGACTCCACTCACGGGCGTTTTCCCGGCGAAGTGAAGGTCGACGGCGATTGTCTGCATATTAATGGCGACTGCGTGAAGGTCCTGCGCAGTGCCACCCCCGAAGGCATCGATTGGGCGTCGCTGGGTGTCGATCTGGTGCTGGAGTGCTCCGGCGCTTACCACACCCGTGAAGACGGCCAGCGTTTCCTCGACGCCGGCGCGCCGCGGGTGCTGTTTTCCCAGCCGATGGCCAGCGAGGCGGATGTCGACGCCACCATCGTCTACGGCGTGAACCAGGATTGCCTGACCGGTGATGAATTGCTGGTGTCCAACGCGTCCTGCACCACCAACTGCGGCGTGCCGCTGTTGCGCCTGCTGGATCAGGCCATTGGTCTGGAATACGTGTCGATCACCACCATTCACTCGGCGATGAACGATCAGCCAGTGATCGACGCCTATCATCACGAAGACTTGCGCCGCACCCGTTCGGCGTTTCAGTCGGTGATTCCGGTGTCCACTGGTCTGGCGCGTGGCATCGAACGCCTGTTACCGGAACTTGCCGGGCGAATTCAGGCCAAAGCCGTGCGGGTGCCGACGGTTAACGTGTCTTGCCTCGACATTACGATGCAGACCGTGAGTGACACCGATGCCACTGAGGTCAACCGGATTTTGCGCGAGGCCGCCACCAGTGGCCCGCTCAAAGGCCTTCTGGCCTACACCGAGTTGCCTCACGCCAGTTGTGATTTCAACCACGACCCACATTCGGCCATCGTCGATGCCAGTCAGACTCGAGTTTCCGGCCCACGGCTGGTGAACATCCTGGCCTGGTTCGACAACGAATGGGGTTTTGCCAACCGAATGCTGGACGTTGCAGAGCACTATCTGCAAGCAGCTGCCTCTCCAAAACAGTAGGAAATGCGACCCATGACCGTGTTGAAGATGACCGACCTCGATCTGCAAGGTAAGCGCGTACTGATCCGCGAAGACCTCAACGTCCCAGTCAAGGACGGTGTAGTCACCAGCGATGCGCGAATCCTGGCCTCGCTGCCGACCATCAAGCTGGCCCTGGAAAAAGGTGCGGCCGTGATGGTCTGCTCGCACCTTGGCCGTCCGACCGAAGGCGAGTTCTCGGCCGAGAACAGCCTCAAGCCAGTCGCTGACTACCTGAGCAAGGCCCTGGGGCGTGAAGTGCCGCTGGTGGCCGATTACCTGGGCGGCGTTGACGTGAAGGCCGGCGACATCGTGCTGTTCGAAAACGTGCGCTTCAACAAAGGCGAGAAAAAGAACGCTGACGAACTGGCCCAGCAATACGCCGCCCTGTGCGACGTGTTCGTGATGGACGCCTTCGGCACCGCTCACCGCGCCGAGGGTTCGACCCATGGCGTGGCCAAGTTCGCCAAAGTCGCGGCCGCTGGCCCGTTGCTGGCCGCCGAACTGGACGCACTGGGCAAAGCCCTCGGCGCCCCGGCCCAGCCAATGGCGGCGATTGTTGCCGGCTCCAAGGTGTCGACCAAACTCGACGTACTCAACAGCCTGAGCCAGATCTGCAACCAGCTGATCGTCGGCGGCGGCATTGCCAACACCTTCCTGGCCGCTGCCGGTCACCCGGTCGGCAAGTCCCTGTACGAGCCTGATCTGCTGGACACCGCTCGCGCCATCGCCGCCAAGGTCAGCGTACCGCTGCCGGTTGACGTCGTGGTTGCCAAGGAATTCGCTGAAAGCGCCACCGCTACCGTCAAGCTGATCGCTGATGTGGCCGCAGACGACATGATTCTGGACATCGGCCCACAGACCGCGGCGAATTTCGCCGAGCTGCTGAAGTCGTCCAAGACCATCCTGTGGAACGGCCCGGTGGGCGTGTTCGAATTCGATCAGTTCGGTAACGGCACCAAAGTGCTGGCCCAGGCCATCGCAGAAAGCTCGGCATTCTCCATCGCTGGCGGCGGCGACACCCTGGCCGCTATCGATAAATATGGCGTTGCCGATCAGATCTCCTACATTTCTACCGGTGGCGGCGCGTTCCTCGAATTCGTCGAAGGCAAGGTGCTGCCGGCCGTTGAAGTCCTGGAAAGCCGGGCCAAGGCCTGAGGCCGCCCATTTGACCAGGCAAAGGAGTGTTCAGATGGTCAAAACATTAGCGCTGTTGATTATCGCGGGGTCGTTGGCAGCTTGCGGGAGTAACCCGAAAGCCCCGAAGGTACCCGAGACGCCTGAACAGGATAAAGGCTGCTACCAGGCCGACTGGCAGGCCGAAACCAACCCGGTGATCAACAAGCGTTCCGGGCCTGATGGCCTGGACAAATACGAGACACAGACCCCGGCCAAGGAACATGGCTGCCCTTGACGGGTCTGACACTTTACTCAGGGCTGGCGGCGTGCGTCGTCAGTCGAGGAACATGGATGAAAGGTTTTATCGCCGTTACGGCGCTGGCTCTGCTGGCAGGTTGCGCTAATTTGAACCTGTTCAAGCCTGCCGAATCGACGGACAGCTGGTCCACCTGGACCTGCGACAGTCAGGCCAAAGTGCTCTGGCGCTACACCGATGAAAGCCGCAAGGAAGTCGACGTTCGCCTGGGCGGTGCCGATCAGGTCTACCGCTTGAAGCATGAACCGGGCGCCGACGGTTCGCTGTACAGCAATGACATGCTGGCGTTTCACATAAAAGGTGAGGAAGGCCTGGTGTACTGGGTCGCCACCAATGATTTGATCGGCCGCGGTTGCAAAGCGCAGTAACGCCGCAAGATTTAGGCAACACCGAATTGGCAGGCAGGGCTGACCCCCGATCTGCAATAACTTGAATAGCCGCCGTCGCTACGGCAGGCTGGCACGATTAACGACCCTCAACCGGGAGATACACACACAATGGCACTTATCAGCATGCGCCAGATGCTGGACCACGCAGCCGAGTACGGCTACGGCGTTCCAGCCTTTAACGTCAACAACCTTGAGCAGATGCGCGCCATCATGGAAGCCGCTGACAAGACTGACTCCCCGGTGATCGTCCAGGCGTCGGCCGGTGCTCGCAAATACGCCGGCGCACCGTTCCTGCGTCACCTGATCCTGGCGGCAATCGAAGAATTCCCGCACATCCCGGTGTGCATGCACCAGGACCACGGCACCAGCCCTGACGTCTGCCAGCGCTCCATTCAACTGGGCTTCAGCTCGGTGATGATGGACGGTTCCCTGGGCGAAGACGGCAAGACCCCGACCGACTACGACTACAACATCCGCGTCACCCAACAAACCGTGGCCATGGCTCACGCCTGCGGCGTATCGGTAGAAGGCGAGCTGGGCTGCCTGGGTTCGCTGGAAACCGGCATGGCCGGTGAAGAAGACGGCATCGGCGCCGAAGGCGTTCTGGATCACAGCCAAATGCTGACCGACCCGGAAGAAGCCGCTGACTTCGTCAAACGCACTCAGGTCGACGCCCTGGCCATCGCCATCGGCACCAGCCACGGCGCGTACAAGTTCACCAAGCCGCCTACCGGCGACGTGCTGGCCATCGACCGCATCAAAGAAATCCACAAGCGCATCCCGAACACCCACCTGGTGATGCACGGTTCGTCTTCGGTTCCGCAAGACTGGCTGGCGATCATCAACCAGTACGGCGGCGACATCAAAGAAACCTACGGCGTACCGGTTGAAGAAATCGTCGAAGGCATCAAGCACGGCGTGCGCAAGGTCAACATCGACACCGACCTGCGCCTGGCGTCCACCGGTGCGATGCGTCGCCTGATGGCTACCAACCCGAGCGAGTTCGACCCACGTAAATTCTTCGGCGCGACCGTGACGGCGATGCGTGATGTGTGTATCGCACGTTATGAAGCGTTTGGTACTGCGGGTAATGCTTCGAAGATCAAGCCGATCTCTCTGGAAGCGATGTATCAGCGTTACTTGAAAGGTGAGTTGAACGCTAAGGTGAATTGAGCCTGAGCGTTTTATAGCGTTGATAAGAAACCCGCCGAGAGGCGGGTTTCTTATGACCGGAATTTTGCTTGGACGCAGTCAAACCCGCCCCAGCCCGGCTATCTGCTGCTGAGTTACGCCTGTAGGGCCCATGATGTTTCGCGTACCCGATAGCGTATTGTAGTCATAAGTTATCAAACTCCATTGTTCCGTACTGGGCCCCCAAGTATTCAAGAAAATCTGTGCGAATTGCTGAGTCATGGTGTAGCTGCCGTTAACGGTGCTGGTTGACCCGTAGTTCGAAAGAGTACCTCTGATTTCTCCAGTAATATCGTCAGAGTGGGTAATGGATAGATAAATTTGATTATCCCCATAAGCCCCGTAGAACGTCCCGTTTAAAGAGCCCATTTTTTTCTCCTGGTGAGTATTTAACTTGCTTGGTTGATTTTGTAGAGTGGAAAAGAGATTTATTTGTTTGTCTGGCTTTCTGCTTCGCATGTTGCATGGAAGATGTTAGTTGCTGTCTTCTCCAGGTGTACCTGTAATAAATGACAGTTTTTAATAACTTTTTGCAATAAAAAACTTAACATCTAAAAGGGGGCAGATCTATTTAATCGCCCCCTAGTACTTCTATTTGAGTTGTTTCGCAGGCCTGTCGCGCGTTCGATGCGATATTCGCAATCCAGTGATTTGTTCAATTTCGTCTATAAATCGAGGATTGCCCGTCAGTTGGCCGCGTTGCACGACATGGTGCGGATAATTGAGTAACACAACACGTCCCATTCTGGGCATATAACCTACGTCCTTGTAGTGATAGGAGAACGTAGCAGCAAATAGACGTGCCCCTGCCGGAAAAGCCGTTCTCAGTATTTCTCTAAAGTTATATCTGTTATCGCAAAAACGTATTAAAAACTGTCATTTGTTACAGGTGACTTAATGCTGGTTGCTACCTAGTGTGAATGCGCAACCCGAGAAGAAAGAGTTAGGTGGATTAAATAGATCTGCTCCTTTCTTATGCTTTCTTTATCTTTATCGTCTGTCTTGATGTGCGGAGAGTGTAGCCATGGAAAATAGTAAATTTGGTGGCGGTTCTAGTATCCAGCTTCCTATTGCAGCCCGATTAGAGTTGCTGAATAGTAATGAGCGGATTGATGTAACGCTGACGGCTGGTAAGGTAGTGTCTGGTCTTTTTAGTACGTGCATTGATGGCAAACTCGAATTGACGTTGGTGGGTACTGACGAGAAAACAATGATCAATGTCGACGATATCGAAGCGCTGGTTGTCCCACAGTCAACGGCAAGAGCGGTTTGAAAGTCAGATGCTTAAATAGATCTGTCCCATTAAAGAATCCCATTAAAGAACCATTAAATAACCCGCCGAGAGGCGGGTTTTTTGTGGTCGGAGATTTTTAAGCGGCGCAGCTAATGCTCGGCGAATCAATGTCACTTATAACGGACATTTTTAAGGATCGAGGCAGAAAAGTCCGATATAGGTGAATCCATCTTATTTTAGCGGTTCGATTTCTCGTCAAACCCGCGCTGCTCAATTACCCGAAACACATCGCTCACATCCTGGACCATGATCCGGGCGATGTTGGTGACGGTGTTGATGTCGTTCTCGGCGTAGTCGGGCAGGCTGGTACAGGCCATGAGGTTCAGATATTTGAGGACGGCGTTGAGGCGTTCGCTGACGCAGTTGTGGAGTTCGCGTAGCGGGGCGTCGCTGTCGATGAGCAGGACGGGGTAATCGGTGGCGAATTGGGACATGGGAGTGAAGCGGCGGGGTGGATTGTTCATTGTCATAAGTAAATCTTCCTCGTATCTAAAAGGAGAGCTACTCGTACCGTTAGGGCTGCGAAACCCTATCGCCAACGATGTCAGCGACAGGCCAACTTTAGGCAGCGATTCGGGTAGCCGCAACCGGGCTGTAGGACGCCTTTCCGGTCATGTGGCGAGACGGTTTGGTCTCGTTCGGTGGCGTAGCGGCAACAGAACCGGGCGCTGCGGTGTGTCTGAGGAAATTGCGTAGCAGGGTTTGGGGCTGCTTCGCATCCCAACGGGGGCAAGCCCCCTCACCACGGTCGGAGTAGTCCTACGAATTTTACGGACGCCAGGATTTTGTAGCAGCTGTCGAGCCTGCGAGGCTGCGTTCGGCTCGGGCCGCGTTCGGACGGAGCAGTCGTAAATCAGACAGCGTATTTATTCAGGCAGGCCTGGTTCACCGGGCTTGCGAGGACTTCGTCCTCGGACGCAGCCCCGCAGGCTCGGCAGCTGCTACAGAGATCGAGTTGTTCTTGGGGAGGGTTGGGGCGCGGAGCGTCCCGGGCTGCATTCCTTTGCTGCGCGTGGGAGCGATCAGTGGGGGTGGGCTACTTATTGTGATCAATATCCAGCTTGCTGAACGTCACTTCCCCGCCTTCGCTGGTGTACCCGGTGTGGTCCTGCACATAAACACCGGCCTTGAAGTACAGCGGCTTGACGCTCCAGGTCTTACTGATGTCGGTGTCCCATTGGTAGCCCGCAGCGCTAATGCCCAATGCCCCCTTAGGGCTGAGGTGGATGAGGTAGGAAAACTCCCGATCCAGTTTCACCCCGGTAGCAATGGTGATTATCCGTGCGGCATCGTCATCAGGGTGCATACGAACCTTGGCGACGATGTTGCCCGACTGTGTGCTGGTCGAGTACTGATACTCGAGCTTCACCATCGGTTTCTGGCTTTCATAGGCGTGGATCTGGCCAATAACGATCTTCCCCGAACTCGGTACCTGATTCACCGCCAGGGTGGCGCGCAGGGTATTGTCGGCGTCCCCGTAGAGCCAGTTTTTCAGGGTGCCATTGCTGTAGGTTTCGCGAAGTTCGGTGCGGGGGTATTTCGCGTTTTCAGTTTTGGAACCGGTGACCGGGGCCCAGAAAAACAAGGTGCCGGTGTCGGAGTGGAAGTATTGGTCCTTGAAGCCATCCACCAGTTTTGACGTTTCAACGGTGTACGGCGGATTGCCGACGGGAACGCTGAGGTTCCAGGTTGCGAGATCGATCATAGACAAAAGCTTCCACGTTTTTTTTACTGCACGCACGTTCCAGAAGCTCTGGCACGCGCCTTGGGGGCCATCCTTATAATCGCAGAAGTTCAATTTGTTAATGCGCAAATGACAAACGGGTGACGTCAAAATCCTGTTAAAAGGCCATCTTTCCCGGTTTCAGGGGCCTGTAGCGCCGACCGTTAGTCGGCAAATGGACGATTTGGTTAAGTGATGGCGTACTGATAGCTTCTGCTTTTGCAGAACCCGGTCTAGAGTGAAGGCTTGGTATTTGTCCGGTTTTCACGAGAAACCGGCCTGACGTCCCGCATAAGAGAAGCAGCATGGAATGCGCGCAACCCACGCCAGCTGAAGGCAGCTCAATCCTTTTAATCGTCGATGATTACCCTGAAAACCTAATCAGCATGCGCGCGTTGTTGCAGCGCCAGGACTGGCAGGTCATGACCGCCGCCTCGGGCTTCGAGGCGCTCAGTCTGTTACTCGAACACGATGTCGACCTGGTGCTGCTGGATGTGCAGATGCCGGGCATGGACGGTTTTGAAGTGGCACGCCTGATGCGCGGCAGCCAGCGAACCCGCCTCACGCCGATCATTTTCCTTACCGCCAACGAACAGTCCCAGGACGCCGTGATCAAGGGCTATGCCAGCGGCGCGGTGGATTACCTGTTCAAACCGTTCGACCCGCAAATTCTCAAGCCCAAAGTCCAGGCGCTGCTCGAGCATCAGCGCAATCGCCGAGCGTTGCAGCGCCTGAGCCACGATCTGGAGGTCGCACGCGCGTTTAATGCCTCGGTGCTGGACAATGCCGCCGAAGGCATCCTGGTGGTCGGTGAGGACGGTCTGATCCGCTTTGCCAATCCGGCGATGTCGCGGCTGCTCAATGCCACGGTGCAAGACCTGCAAGGCAAAGAGTTCTTGGATTTCCTGCAAAAACCGCACATCCCGATCTGGGCCGACTCCGAGTTGTTCGCCGGTTACAAACGCGGTGAAACCCTGCGCCTGCATGATGCATTGCTGCGTACGGCGCCCGGTCAGCAGGTGCCCGTGGCGCTGTCCTGCGCACCGTTGCCCAGCGAACAACAGGCGATGGTGGTGACGGTCCTGGACATGTCGGTGGTGCGCCATCTGCATCAGCAACTGGAGTTCCAGGCGGTCACTGACCCCTTGACCGGTCTGCTCAATCGTCGCGGTTTTTACCAGACGGCGGAAAACCTGCTGTTGCGTGGCGACCGCTCCGACAGCGCCTGGGTGCTGCTGTATCTGGACCTTGACGGCTTCAAGCGGGTTAATGATTCCCTCGGTCACGATGCCGGCGACCGGGTGCTGCGGTGGGTGTCCGAGCAGTTGAAGGCCTGTCTGCGGCCCTTCGACATTCTGGCGCGCATGGGCGGTGATGAGTTCACCGCTTTGCTGGATCTGGAATTCCCCGAGCAAGCGGCAAAAATTGCCGAGAAACTCATCGAGCGGGTATCGATCTGTCAGCAGATCGATGGTCTGGATATCGCGTTGGGCGCCAGCATCGGCATTGCGACGTACCCGGATTGCGGTTCCAATCTCGACGGCTTGTTACGTGCGTCAGACATCGCCATGTACGAAGCCAAGCGCGCCGGCCGTCAGCAATATCGTTTCTACGATCACGAAATGAACGGCCGGGCACGCTCGCGGCTGATGCTCGAAGAAAGTGTGCGCGCGGCGATCGAGAACCGTGATTTCAATTTGGTCTATCAACCTCAGGTGGCCATTGCCAGCGGGCAGATTCGCGGGTTTGAGGCGCTGATCCGCTGGCAACATCCGAGCGTCGGCGATGTACCGCCGGGGCTGTTTTTGCCATTACTGGAAGAGGCGCGGTTGATCAGTCGCCTGGGCAGCTGGATCTATCAACAAGGGGCGAGCCAGCGAAAAGCCTGGGAAACCTTGTTTGCCGACGACCTGGTGCTGGGCGTCAGTTTGAGCAGTACGCAATTCGGTATGCCCAATCTGGTCACTGAGTTGCGCCAGGTGCTGGAGCGCCATGGATTGCAGGCGCGCCATCTGGAAGTCGAGGTCACCGAAGAGGCCTTGATGCAAAACCCCGAGGAAACCCGCAAACAGCTGCGCCTGCTGCGTAACCTGGGTGTGCGAGTGGCCCTGGATGACTTTGGTTCGGGGCCGTGTTCGCTGTCTCATCTGCGGGATCTGGAGTTGGACACGCTCAAGTTCGACCGACATTTGATTGCCCGGCTTCTGGAGTCCTCACGCGATGCGGCGCTGGTGCGCAATGTGATCGAGTTGTGCAAGGAGTACGGGATGCTGGTGATTGCCGAGGGGGTGGAAACCGTTGCGCAATATCAGTGGCTGCAAGCCAATGGTTGCGAGTACGTGCAAGGGTTTCTGGTCGCACGGCCGATGATGGCCGAGGACGTCGGCGACTTTGTGCGGCCGTTCGACTGGAACACGCTGACCGGCTGAATTCGCTACACTGGCGACCTTTTCGTGAATCGTGTTGCCGCCCCAATGACCGCGTTGAAATACCTCCAGGCCTATCCCGCCGCGCTGCAGGACCAGGTGCGCCAGCTGATCGCCGACGGTCGGCTGGGCGACTACTTGAGCCAGCGTTACCCGGAAAAACACCGGATACAGAGCGACAAGGCGTTGTACACCTATACGCTGGACCTCAAGCAGGAATACCTGCGTAACGCCCCGGCCGTCGATAAGGTGTTGTTCGACAACCGCCTGGACCTGACCCACCGCGCCCTCGGATTGCACACCGCGATATCCCGGGTGCAGGGCGGCAAGCTCAAGGCCAAGAAAGAAATTCGTGTTGCTTCATTGTTCAAGGATGCACCTGCCGAGTTTCTGAAAATGATCGTGGTGCATGAGCTGGCGCACTTCAAAGAGTCGGATCACAACAAGGCGTTCTACAAGCTTTGCGAACACATGTTGCCGGGGTATCACCAGGTGGAGTTCGATGTGCGGGTGTACCTGACGTGGCGGGACATGCAATAGAGATCAAAATATCGCAATCGGGAGTGTTTAGATGGATGTAAGCAAGACCAAGAGCAGCTTCTATCGCCGGTTGTACGTGGCGTACCTGATTGATAGCGGGTTGGCCAGCAGCGTCCCGGCGCTGACCGAAGTGACAGGAATGCCCCGGCGCACGGCTCAGGACACCATCGCGGCATTGGCGGATCTGGACATTGTTTGCGAGTTCGAGCAGGAAGATGGTGCGCGCAATCATGCCGGGCGCTATCGGATTCGCGAGTGGGGGGCGATAGATCGGGGGTGGATCGAGCGCAATCTTCGGCAGATCAAAGCGGTGCTGGAGTATCCTTGAACTCTCGACTCCGATCGTTCCCACGCTCTGCGTGGGAATGCAGCCCAGGACGCTCCGCGTCCCAAAAGCGGACGCAGAGCGTCCATTGAGGCATTCCCACGCAGAGCGTGGGAACGATCATTACGGACGGCGCATCCCGATATGCGGAATGTCATCCTCGAGAAATTCCTCGCCCGCCACCACAAACCCGTACCGCCCGTAATACCCCTGTAAATGCGCTTGGGCCGAGAGATAGATCGGTACTTCAGGCCAGCGCTTTTCAGCCTGCTTCAACGCCTGCGCCATCAACTCATGCCCAAGCCCTGTACCGCGCGCTTGAGGGGCAATGATCACTCGGCCGATGACCACGTCGCCACCCTGTAACTCCGGGTCGAGCAACCGCAGGTACGCCACCAGCCGATCCCCGTCCCAGGCCATTAAATGACAGGTGTCACCCTCCAGATCCTGGCCGTCGATGTCCTGATAGAGGCATTTCTGCTCGACCACAAACACCTCTGCCCGCAGCTGAAGAATGGCGTACAGCTGCTCTTTGCCCAGATCATTGTGGTGCTTGCAGACCCAATCGATTGTCATTTTCACACTCCTTGAACATCGTCGCTCCGATACTAAGCGCCCAGACGAAAGATGTCTTCAGGCAGAGAAATCTGTGATGAAGGCCAAAATGCCATCATTCATTTCGCGCGGCTTTGTCTTGTTTGTGTAATCTGAGATGAAGCGCTGTGCAGTGGCTTCGATGAGTTAATGTTAGTACCTGGGTTTGGCAGTACGGCGGCCTTGGAGTTTTGGCTGAAAACACGTCGGGCGTTCCGCCCGCTAAGGATTTTCTAGCATGCCCCAATTGCATCGAGCCTTTGCTTTGATTGGATTGCTGTTGCTGACTCAAGGCGCGGCAGCGGAAAAGCTGCGATTGGTCGCCGATGCCTGGCCGCCCTTTACCGACGCCACGCTGGTCAACGGTGGGTTGGCCACGGACATCGTCAGCACAGCGCTGGCCCGGGCCGGTTATGCCAGTGACTTTGAACAAGTGCCTTGGGCGCGGGCCTTGCTGGGGGTAGGCGAGGGTCGATACGACGTGTTGGTCAACGCCTGGTACACCGACGATCGCACGAAGCTTGGCCAGTTTTCCGGCGAATACCTGCTCAACCGGGTGCGCTTTCTCAAGCGCAAAGACACGCCGATCGAATACAACAACCTGCAACAACTGCATACCTACCCGATAGCGGTGGTGCGCGGTTACGCCTATTCGCCGGCGTTCGATGACGACGTATCGCTGCAGAAAGTCCCGGTGCACAACTTCGCCATGGCGGTGCGCATGGTCGCCGCCGACCGGGTCAAATTGACGCTGGAAGACGAATACGTCGCGCGTTACTACCTGGCCCGGGAATCAACCAAGGTGCGCAATGCCGTGGAGTTTTTGCCCCAGCCACTGAGCGAGAACAGCCTGCACATCCTGGTCAGCCTGAAGAACCCCGGGCATGAACAGATCGTCGCCGGTTTCGACCGCGAGATCGCGGCGATGAAAGTGGATGGGAGTTATCAGCGGTTGATGAAGCAACATGGAATGTAAGCGTTGTGGTGTGGCTGATGGCCCCTTCGCGAGCAGGCTCGCTCCCACATTAGGTCTCCAGTGGGAACAGATTTTGTGTACGACAGAGATCAAATGTGGGAGCGAGCCTGCTCGCGAAGAGGCCCGCCCAGCGACCGCAGATCTCAATCCTTAATCGTTTCCTTGATGAGGTGCGCCGCCAACGTGCGCAATGGCCCAAGCTGACGGCAGATCAACGCCAACTGCGTCTGCACCAATCGTTGGCCTTCATCGATTTCGTCCGGCATCTGTTCAAGCGTATTGGCCAGTGCCTCTTCCTCATCACTCTGAATCGCAATCGGCAGTTTGCTCGCCAATCCTTGGGCAATTTCATCAATGCTGGCGGCCAGTCTCACCCCGGCACCGTCGATCAAATGCTCGCGCACGTCGGGTGGTAGCTGGGTTTCCCGGTGTGCGCCCAGTCCGGACAAATAACTGAGCAAGGTGTGCGACAGCACCAGGAAGCGGAAACCGACATCCGCTTCCTTACGGAAATGCCCCGGTTCCATCAGCATGTTGGCGAGCGTCGTCGACAGTGCGGCGTCGGCGTTGTGCGCATTGCGTCGGGCCAGGCGATACGCCAGGTCGTCGCTTTTGCCGGCGGCGTATTGCTGCATGATCTGGCGCAGGTAAATGCTGTTGCACGTGAGGGTGTTGGCCAGCACTTTGTTCAGGCGTCGGCCCTGCCAGTCCGGTAGGAAGAGGAACACGGCGAGTCCGGCGATCAGGCTGCCGAGCAAGGTATCGAACAACCGCGGCAGGAACAGCCCGTAACCATCCCCGACCTGGTTGAAGCAGAAGAGCACCATCAAGGTGATCGCGGCCGTCGCCAAGGTGTAGCGGGTGGTGCGGTTGATAAAGAACACCACCCCGGCGGCGATTGCGAAGCACGATTGGACCAAGGGATTCGGAAACAGATCGAACAACGCCCAGGCCACGGTCAGGCCGATGGCGGTGCCGATGATCCGTTGGCCGAGTTTGCGGCGGGTGGCGCCGTAGTTCGGTTGGCAGACAAACAGCGTGGTGAGGATGATCCAGTAACCCTGAGACGGGTGGATCAAATGCACCATCGCGTAGCCGATACTCAAGGCCAGGGGCAAACGCAGTGCGTGACGGAACAGCAATGACGTCGGTGTCAGCTGCGTGCGTAACCGAATCCAAACATCCTTGAGGCTGCGTGGCGAACGGTCGAGCAGGCTGCTGTCGGTGGCGTCCGCCAGGGCATCGGGGTTGCTGGCGTCGCTGAGCAAACGATCGAGCGTGCCGAGGTTGGCCGCCAGTGCCCGCAACGATCGCAGCAATCCGCGCCACGCCGGGTTGCTCTGAATGCGCAAGTGTTCGAGGGAGGCGTGCAGGTCGCTCAGGGCTTCGGCGAAGCTGGCGTCATAGATGAACGGCTGGCGCATCTGAATCGACTCGGCCAGCGCTCGGCAGGCCTTGCCTTGCTGGCGCAGCAAGCGCTGGCAGCGGAACATTACGTCGCTGTGAAAGAAGGCATCGGCGAGGGCGTTGTAAGGGTAGTGCGAGGAACTGGCGCGCTCGTGGATGTCCTGAGCGAGGAAGTACAGCTTCAGGTATCGGCTGAGTTTCGAGCCCGGTCGACCGTCGCCGACCCGGTGCAGGATGATTTCCTTGGCGGCGTTCAGTGCGGCCACGACACGACCGTTTTGCTGCGCCAGTTCCAGTCGACGCGCTTCCACGTCCATCTGCCGGATCGGCTCGAACAGCGACGATTTCAGCTTCAGGTAGTAACCCAACTCGCGGAACAACCGCGCCAGGCTTTGCTGCACCGGCTGATTGGAAAACATCGCCTGCCACAGTACCGAGAGCAAACCGTACCAGGCCGCACCGGCCACCAGCAGCACCGGCTCGTGCCAGAAATCGGTGACCGCGCCGCCGCGCTGGTCCACGCCGATCATGGTGTAGACCGACAGAATCAACGTCGCCGAGGCAATCGCGCCATAGCGTTCACCCAAGGCGCCGAGCATGGTCAGGCCGAAACTGGCCAGGGCCAGGGCGATGATAAAAATAACGGGGTAGGGGAAGAGCAGTTCGACGGAGAGGGCGGCGACGCTGAAGCACACCAGCGTCACGGCCAGTGCGTTAAGGCGGCCTTGCCAACTGTCGTCGGTCTCGGCCAGGGCGCTGGCGATGATCCCGAGGAACAGCGGGATCAGCAGCCCCATTTCATCCTTGTACCAACACAGCGCCATGCTGCCGGTCAGGGCGATGAACACCCGCACGCTGTAGCTGAATTTATCCAGCGCCCAGAGGCGACGCAGAGACTGACTAAAGGGGGTCGATGACATGAAGTGCGAGGGCCTTCCGAGGCAATGACGCTAAATTGAGCCAGTAATGACGCCGACGCAATGGCGCCGATCACATCTGACAGCAAAATCTGTTCCTTTGCGCTTCATGCATGACCATTGTGGGAGCGAGCCTGCTCGCGAAGAGGCCAGCACATTCAACATTGAAGTTGTCTGTCAGACCGCTTTCGTGAGCAGGTCGAATCGTCGCACCGTCGCTCCCACATTTTGTTTTGTGTTTGTCAGACGTATTGCGCGGCGGCGTAACCCGAGGCCCACGCCCACTGGAAGTTGAAACCGCCCAGATGCCCGGTGACGTCGAGCACTTCGCCGATGAAATACAGGCCGGGGCTTTTCAGCGACTCCATGGTCTTGGACGACACCTCGTTGGTATCGACGCCGCCCAATGTCACTTCAGCGGTGCGATAACCTTCAGTGCCAGCCGGAACCACTTTCCAGCTCGCCAGTTTTTCGGCGATGTCGGCAATTTCCGCGTGGGTGTACTGCTTCATCGGTTTGGAGACGAACCAGTTATCCGCCAGCAGGTTGGCCATCTTCTTGGTGAAAATTTCCCCCAGCAGGGTTTTCAGCTCGCTGTTCGGACGTTCGGCTTGCTGCTGTTGCAGCCAGCTCGGAACGTCGTGGTCCGGCATGAGGTTGATCTCCACCGTGTCGCCGGATTCCCAGAACGATGAAATCTGCAAAATCGCCGGACCACTGAGGCCGCGGTGAGTGAACAGGATGTTCTCGCGGAAACTCTGGTCGTTGCAGCTCACCAGGCAATCCACCGACGTACCGGACAGCTCGGTGCAAAGCTCCTTGAGTTGATCGGTGATGGTGAATGGCACCAGCCCGGCGCGGGTCGGCAGCAAGTCGTGGCCGAACTGCTTGGCCACCTGATAACCGAAACCGGTCGCACCCAGCGTCGGGATCGACAAGCCGCCCGTGGCGATCACTAACGATTCGCAGGTGATCTGATCGAGGGTGGTCTGCAGCAGGTAGCCGCTTTCCATTTTCTCGATGTGCTGGATCGAGGTGTCCAGGTGCAGGCTGACGCCGACCTGATCGCACTCGTTGAGCAGCATGTCGAGGATGTCGCTGGATTTGTTATCGCAGAACAGCTGGCCGAGTTTTTTCTCGTGGTATGGCACGCCGTGTTTGGCGACCATGCCAATGAAATCCCACTGGGTGTAACGGGCCAGGGCGGATTTGCAGAAGTGTTCGTTCTGCGAGAGGAAATTGCCCGGTTCGGTGTACATGTTGGTGAAATTACAGCGGCCACCGCCCGACATCAGGATTTTCTTGCCGGCCTTGTTGGCGTGGTCGAGCAACATCACCTTGCGCCCGCGCCCGGCGGCGGTCAGCGCACACATCAAACCTGCGGCGCCAGCGCCAATGATCACGACTTCGGTAGAGCGCAAAACGGTGTCCTCTTGATGTCTCACCACAAAACTAACTGTGGGAGCGAGCCTGCTCGCGATGAGGCCTGCACATTCAACATAGATGTTGTTTGACAGTCCGCCATCGCGAGCAGGCTCGCTCCCACAGGGAAATACAGTGTCCTTACAGAATGCGAACGCGCAACGAACGGCCTTTGATCTTGCCGTCATTCAGGCGTTGCAAGGCTTGCTTGGCAATCCCGCGTTCTACAGCCACATAGGCCTGGAAGTCGAAAATCGCGATCTTGCCGACCTGAGCGCCCGGAATACCGGCATCGCCCGTCAGTGCGCCAAGAATGTCGCCCGGACGCACCTTGTCTTTACGGCCAGCGCCGATGACCAGCGTGCTCATCACCGGCAGCAGCGGTGCGCCGCCCTGGGATTTGAGGTTGTCCAGCTGATCCCAGCTCAACGGCGACTGCTGCAGTTGCTCGATGGCTTGGGCACGGTGCGCTTCGGACGGTGCAACCAGGCTGATCGCAATCCCTTTCTCACCGGCGCGGCCCGTACGGCCGACACGGTGGATGTGGATTTCCGAATCACGGGCCAGTTCGACGTTGATCACCATGTCCAGCGCATCGATGTCCAGACCGCGAGCGGCGACGTCGGTGGCGACCAGTACCGAAGTACTGCGGTTGGCGAACATGGCCAGCACCTGGTCGCGGTCACGCTGTTCCAGATCGCCGTGCAGGCCGACGGCGGAGATGCCTTTGGAGGTCAGGTGATCGACGGTTTCCTGAACCTGCTGCTTGGTGAAGCAGAAGGCGACGCAGGAGGCCGGACGATGATGCGCGAGGACTTTGACCACGGCGTCCATGCGCTCTTCCGGGGAAATCTCGTAGAAGCGCTGCTCGATCTGCGTGTCGTCGTGGAACGCCTCGGCCTTCACGATCTGAGGGGTGCGCATGAATTTCGACGCCAACTGCTTGATACCCGTCGGGTACGTGGCGGAGAACAGCAGGGTCTGGCGACGTTCCGGGCACTGGGCGATGATTTCTTCGATGGAATCGTAGAAACCCATGTCGAGCATGCGGTCGGCTTCGTCGAGGATCAGGGTATTCAGGCCATGAAGAATCAGCGAACCCTTGCGCAGGTGCTGCTGAATACGACCCGGGGTGCCGACGATGATGTGCGCGCCATGTTCCAGAGAGCCGATTTGCGGGCCGAACGACACGCCGCCACACAGGGTCAGGACCTTGATGTTGTCTTCGGCGCGGGCCAGTCGACGGATTTCCTTGGCAACCTGGTCGGCCAGTTCGCGAGTCGGGCAGATGACCAGCGCCTGGCAACCGAAGAAGCGCGGATTGATCGGGTTCAGCAGGCCAATACCGAAGGCGGCGGTCTTGCCGCTGCCGGTCTTGGCCTGGGCGATCAGGTCCATCCCCTTGAGGATCACCGGCAAGCTTTGCGCCTGGATCGGCGTCATCTGGGCATAACCGAGGGAGTCGAGGTTAGCCAGCATGGCAGCGGACAGCGGCAAAGTATTAAAAGCGGTGGCGATGGTGGTCACGGGACTGGCCTGCAAAACAAAATGTCGCGCAGTGTACCAGTCCGGTGGCCATTCGCCCTAAGGCTCTATGTGCTCTTCCGGACGCTTGACGCGCCGTCCGTCTTCCTTTGAGAGCTGGGAGAAGATGGTTGCAGCCAGCATCGCCATGATCCCGACCGTCACAAAGGTCAGCTGGAACGCGCCCAAAACCGTGTCCACGCCATCGTTGCCGACTTCTGCGGTGAACCCGCCGAGCAAGGCACCGGCACAGGCAACGCCAAGGCTCAGGGACAATTGCGCGACCACCGACAGCAAGCTGTTGCCGCTACTGGCGCTGGCGTCGTCGAGGTCGATCAGGGTTACGGTGTTCATTGCGGTGAACTGCAACGAGTTGATCGCCCCCAGAATCGATAGCATCACCAACAGCAACCAATACGGCGTTTGCTCGCTGACCAGCCCCATGCTCGCCAACATCAGCCCCAGCGCCAATGTGTTGCCGGTCAGCACGATGCGATAACCCAAGCGTTCGATCAGCGGCCGCGCCACCGACTTGGCGACCATCGCTGCCGCCGCCAGCGGCAGCATGCTCATCCCGGCCTGGGACGGCGAGTAACCCAGCGCCACTTGCAGCAGCAACGGAACGAGAAACGGCAGGGCGCCGCTGCCCAGACGGGCGAACAGGTTGCCGAGGATGCCCACGGCAAACGTCCGGGTCTTGAACAATGACGGCGCGAACAGCGGATTATCAATGTGTCCGGCCCGCAACCAGTACGCCGCCAGACAGGCCATGCCGCCGAACAGCAGCAACATCACGCGCAAGTGCGGCAGGTGCAATTCGCCGAGGCCTTCCATGGCGATGGTGATCAGGACCATTGCGGCGCCGAACAGTAAAAAGCCCAGGCTATCGAAGCGGGTGCGCTCAGTGCCGCGCAGGTCGGGGATGAATTTCCACACGGCGTAGCAACCGACAGCGCCGACCGGCAGGTTGATCAGGAAGATCCAGTGCCAGGTCAGGTATTCCACCATCCAGCCGCCCATGGTCGGGCCGATCAACGGGCCGAGCAGACCGGGAATGGTAATGAAGCCCATGATCCGCACCAGCTCCGAACGAGGGTAGGCGCGCAACACCACGAGTCGCCCGACCGGCAACATCAGCGCACCGCCCAGGCCCTGAATCACCCGTGCGCCAATCAGCATGCTCAGGGTGCTCGACAGCGCGCAGAGCAACGAGCCGAGGCTGAACAACAGGATCGCGCTGAAGAAGATTTTCTTGGTGCCGAAACGGTCGGCGATCCAGCCTGAAGCGGGGATCAGCAGCGCGACGGTGAGCATGTAGGCGATGATTACGCCCTGCATGCGCAGAGGGTCTTCGGCCAGGTCTCGGGCCATGGCGGGCAGGGCGGTGTTGAGGATGGTCCCGTCGAGGGATTGCATGAAGAACGCGATGGCGACGACCCACGGCACCCAGCGGGCGGTGACAGCGTCGAGAGGCGGGCGGTTGGGCATGGGACCTCATTTGATTTATACGACGACGATGATCGTTCCCACGCAGAGCGTGGGAACGATCGGTGTCAGAGGGTCAAGGTCAACCGGTTGATCAGCGCCCCCGGCAACAACGCCGACGCTGTGGCCCGCTGACTGTAGGTGCTTGCCGACAACATCAGCTCGCGCTCCTCGGTCAACGCTTCCAGCTGCGATCCCAGCAAACTGTAGGCACTGTCATCAAATCGCATGGTGCTCACCGGCGCCTGAATCTCGCCGTTCTCGACCCAGAAGGTCGCAAACCGCGTCATGCCGGTCAGGCGTGCTGCCGGTTGGTCCGAGTAGTTCAGGTACCAGAGGTTGCTGATGTACAGGCCAGTGCCCAATTGCTTGAGAATCTCTGCATCAGGCAACGTACCGGCCGCCATGTTCACTGCGCTTGGCATTTCACCACCGCTGGCGCCATTGGCGGTCAGGCCGTACTCGGCCGCACTGCGTGAACTGACCATCTGCGCGCCGGCCTTGCCATTGACGATCAACCCCAGATCGCTGCGCGGATAACCTTCGCCGGAGAATGCCGGGCTCAACGAACCGCTGACCTTTTCATCGACCGATACCAATGGGCTGAACGCACTGTCGCCCGCGTAAAGCTTCTGCAGCGGGCTGTTTTTGCTGGCAATCGACTGCGCCGAGAAACCACCCCAGCCCAGCATGTCCATGATTTCTCCCAGGGCTGCCGGCGCCAGATACGCGCGGTACTGACCCGGCGCCAGGGTGTGTTGCGGTCTGCCGAGAAACGCCAACTGCTCGCGTGCCTGCGCAAAGCGCTTGGCAAACCCTTCGCTGTTCCAGTCGTGCCCGGCGTAGCTGGCTTTCACCGCCTGGCCGTTTTCATGGACCAGACTGAAATCAAAGTTGAAGCTGTTGGCCTGATGCCAGCCGAACGCGCCCGAAGAACTGGCGAAACCACGACTGATCGGGCCGGCGGCGTAGAAACCCACCAGGTCCAGCCCTTCGGCGGCCTGGGTGATTTCAGCGACCACCTGCTCGGTGTCCGGCAGCGGGTGATCTTGAACATTCTTGCTCTGCCAACCGTTGTGGTTGAGCAGCAGGTAGGGATCCTGCGGCAGCAACGGCAAGGTTTCGCGCAGCTGTTGCAGACCTTCGGCCAGGCGCTGCACATCGACTGCGGCATCACCCGACAGCGTGATGTTCAGGTCGGCGTGGCGCCCCTCGTTGATCAGTTTGAAACCGACGCTCGCCTGTTGCACCTGCCCGGCCTGACGGACCTTGGCGTGGTTGAAGCGCACGAAGGCCGAGGATTCGGCGGCGTAGCTGAGGGTGAATTGTTCCGGCTCGCGAATCGCATCACGCACCCAGTTGACCAAGACTTTGAATGACTCGGCCTGATTTTTCGACGTACTCATCAGGCATCTCCCCCAAACACATCAACGTTGCTGAACACACAGGCCGGCGAGGCATGGCCGACACGGATCACCTGGTTCGGCTCGCCTTTGCCGCAGTTCGGCGTGCCCAGGACCTTGACGGAGTTGGCATCGCCAACGGCGCTGAGGCTTTTCCAGAACTGCGCGGAAATCGCCCGGTAGTTCGGATTCTTGACCACGCCTTTGAGTTCGCCGTTTTCGATCAGTTGGCCCCATTCACAGCCGAACTGGAACTTGTTGCGGGCATCGTCGATGGACCAGGACCGGTTGGTGCTCATCAAGATGCCGTGCTCGATGTTGCCGATCATCTGCTCCAGCGGTTGATCGCCGGCCTCGATGTTCAGGTTGGCCATGCGATCGATCGGCGGACGGTTCCAGCTGCAGGCGCGGCTGTTGGCCACGCCCTCCATGCCCGCGCGAAACTGCGACAGCGCGCCGCCCAATGGGCGCAGCAGCAAGCCTTCTTTAATCAGGAATTGTTTGCTCGCGGCAGTACCGTCGTCGTCATGGCCATAGCTGGCGAGCTGCTCGGGGATGTCCGGGTCGAAGGTCACGTTGAGCAGTTTGGAGCCGTACTGCAGGCTGCCAAAGTCTTCGGCCTTGACGAAACTGGTGCCGGCGTAATTGCGCTCGTCACCGAGGATGCGGTCCAGTTCCAGCGGGTGACCGATGGACTCGTGGATCTGCAGCATCATCTGGTCCGGCATCAACAGCAGGTCACGCGGGCCTTTCGGGGTGTTCGGCGCCAGCAGCAATTGCAGCGCCTGATCGGCGATTTTTGGACCGGCGCCGACCAGGCCACAGCGGCTGATCACATCAAAACCGCCCTGTTGACCGAAGTTCTCGCGGCCCAAGGTTCGGGTCTGGCTGTCGTTGCCGTCGTAGGCGGTGACTTCCAGGCTCGGGTAGACGAACCGCTGGGCCTGGCGCAGTTCGGCGCCGGCGTTGCTGAGGTAGATCTGTTCGACATGGGTGATGCCGATGCTCACTTCCCAGTTCACCAGTCGCTCATCCTTGGGCACGGCGGCGGATTCGGCACCGAGCAGTTGGTAGCAATCGCTCAGGGACGGGAAGGGCTGGTCGAGGTTCGGCGAAAAGTAGTCGGCGCGGTCGCTGGAGACCACTTGCGCGCTGAGGTCGAGCAGGGCGTGGGGCTTGAGTCGGCGGGCTTGTTGCTCGGCCTTCTCCAGTGCGGCTTGGAGGCCTTGTTGCGACAGGTCGTTGGTCGCCGCGTAGGCTTCGACGCCGTTGACCCGAACGGTCAGCATCGCGCCTTCGTCACGGCTCAGGCTGGGAGGTTCGGCAACGTTTTTGCGCACCGACAGGTACTGACCGGACTCGCGCACATAACGCAGCGAAAAGAATTCAGCGCCCGTGCGCAAGGCAGCGAAGCGCTGCTTGAGCTGGGGGTGGAAATCGAACATTCGGGAACCTCCTTGGTATGGAGTGGCGGTGTATCGATGTTGCGAGGGGGGTGAAACGTTTGCGTGGCGCTAGATTAGGCCTGCGTGGGGGTAGGATCAAGCTTGGAGAGGTGTAGGAAAGGTTAACCGAGGGAGGGGCAGGCAGATCTGTGTCGTTTGGTCGGACGCTTTCGCGAGCAGGCTCGCTCCCACAAGAGATCTTCAGTGAACACAAATTCTGTGAACACCCAAGATCAAATGTGGGAGCGAGCCTGCTCGCGAAGGCCCCGCCGCGGTGTTAAGACTTACTGAGCAGTCAGGCTCACATCCCGCAACGGCTTGCCACGCACCGGCGCATCGCCGGCCACGAAATAGGCAGCCTTGCTACGCGGCAACGGCTTGCGACCACGGATCTTGTCGGCGATTTTCTCGGCGATCATGATCGTCGGCGCGTTCAGGTTGCCGGTGGTGATGATCGGCATGATCGAGGCATCGACCACACGCAGGCTCTGCATGCCGTGCACACGACCTTCGGCATCAACCACGGCCATTTCGTCGGTGCCCATCTTGCACGAGCAGGATGGGTGGAACGCGGTTTCGGCGTGTTCACGGATGAACTTGTCGAGCTGCTCGTCGGTTTGCACGTCGATGCCCGGGCTGATTTCGCGGCCACGGTAAGCGTCCAGTGCAGGCTGTTGCATGATTTCACGGGTCAGGCGGATGCCGTCGCGGAATTCCTGCCAGTCCTGCTCGGTGGCCATGTAGTTGAACAGGATGCTCGGGTACTCGCGCGGATCCTTGGACTTGACCTGGATGCGACCGCGGCTCGGCGAACGCATGGAACCCATGTGCGCCTGGAAACCGTGCTCTTTCACGCCGTTGCTGCCGTTGTAGTTAATCGCGACCGGCAGGAAGTGGTACTGGATGTTCGGCCAATCGAACTCTTCGCGAGTACGGATAAAACCGCCGGCTTCGAACTGGTTGCTGGCGCCGATACCGGTGCCGTTGAACAGCCACTCGGCACCGATGGCCGGCTGGTTGTACCAGAGCAGCGACGGGTACAGCGAGACCGGTTGAGTGCAGGCGTATTGCAGGTACAACTCGAGGTGATCCTGCAGGTTTTCACCCACGCCCGGCAGGTCATGGACCACCGGGATGTCGAGTTTTTTCAGCAGCTCGGCCGGGCCGACGCCGGAGCGTTGCAGGATCTGCGGCGAAGCGATAGCGCCGGAGCACAGCAGAACTTCTTTGCGGGCGCGGGCTTCAACGCGCTCTTCAGCGGCGCCGATCAGGTAACGCACGCCGACCGCACGCTTGCCTTCAAACAGGATCTTGTCGGTCAGGGCGTGGGTGACGATGGTCAGGGTCGAGCGCTTCTTGGCGATGTCCAGGTAACCGCGAGCGGTGCTGGCGCGACGGCCGTTCGGCGTCACGGTGCGGTCCATCGGACCGAAACCTTCCTGCTGATAACCGTTCAGGTCTTCGGTACGCGGGTAACCGGCTTGCACGCCGGCTTCAACCATCGCGTTGAACAGCGGGTTGTTGCCGGCTTTTGGCGTGGTCACGCTGACCGGACCTTCGCCACCGTGATAGTCGTTCGGGCCGATGTCGCGGGTTTCAGCCTTGCGGAAATACGGCAGGCAGTTCAGGTAGTCCCAGTCTTCAAGACCTGGCAGTTTGGCCCAGTTGTCGTAGTCCATCGCGTTGCCGCGGATGTAGCACATGCCGTTGATCAGCGAAGAACCACCCAGGCCCTTGCCGCGACCGCATTCCATCCGGCGACCGTCCATGTGTGGCTCTGGATCGGTTTCGTAGCCCCAGTTGTAGCGACGACCTTGCAGCGGGAACGCCAAAGCGGCCGGCATTTGCGTGCGGAAGTCTGCACGGTAGTCTGGACCGCCTGCTTCGAGCAGCAGGACGGTGACGCCTTCGTCTTCAGTCAGACGGGTCGCCAGGGTGTTACCGGCCGAGCCGGCACCGATGATGATGTAATCGAATTCTTGGGACATTGAATGCACCCTCTTGAAGTTGGTCAGGTCGCCTGTAGCAGCTGCCGAGGTACGAGGCTGCGTTGGGTCGCGCAGCGGCCCTCTGAGGGCGGTCCTGCGGACACGCAACGCAGCCTCGTACCTCGGCAGCTGCTACAGGGTTTTCAGCCGGGGCTTAGAACACCGAGGCGTAATCGCCCAGTTCGACCTGTACCGATTTGATGCGTGTGAAGTTGTTCAGCGAGCTGATGCCGTTCTCACGGCCCACGCCCGACTGCTTGTAGCCGCCGACCGGCATCTTGGCGTCGGATTCGCCCCAGGCGTTGATCCAGCAGATACCTGCTTCCAGTTGATGAATCACACGGTGAGCGCGGTTCAGGTCTTTGGTGACAACGCCAGCGGCCAGGCCGAAGTCGGTGTCGTTGGCACGACGGATCACTTCTTCTTCGGTTTCGTAGGTCAGGATGCTCATCACCGGGCCGAAGATTTCTTCGCGAACGATGGTCATCTCGTCGGTGCAGTCGGTGAACACGGTCGGTGCCACGAACGCGCCTTTGGCGAATTCGCCTTCGGTCAGACGGCTGCCGCCGCACAGGACGCGAGCGCCTTCTTCCTTACCTTTGGCGATGTAACCCAGCACGCTTTCCATGTGGGCGAAGCTGACCAGTGGGCCGAAGTTGGTGTTCTCGTCTTCCGGGTTGCCGACGCGGATGCGTGCGACGCGTTCAACGATCTTGGCTTCGAACGCGGCTTTCAGGTGGCTTGGCACGAACACGCGAGTGCCGTTGGTGCAGACCTGACCGGAGCTGTAGAAGTTGGCCATCATGGCGGTGTCGGCGGCGCGATCGAGGTCGGCGTCGTCGAAGATGATCAGCGGGGATTTGCCGCCCAGTTCCATGGTCACGTCTTTCAGCGACGAGGCGGAAGCGCTGGCCATGACCTTCTTGCCGGTGTCGGTGCCGCCGGTGAAGGAGATCTTTTCGATGCGTGGGTGCTCGGTCAACCAGGTGCCGACTTCACGGCCGCTGCCGGTCAGCACGTTGAACACGCCAGCCGGAACGCCGGCTTCGGTGTAGATCTCGGCCAGTTTCAGCGTGGTCAGGGAAGTGACTTCGCTTGGCTTGAAGATCATCGCGTTACCGGCTGCCAGGGCAGGGGCGGATTTCCACAGGGCGATCTGGATCGGGTAGTTCCACGCGCCGATACCGGCCACGACGCCCAGCGGCTCGCGACGGGTGTAGACGAACGAAGTGGTGCGCAGCGGGATTTGCTCGCCTTCGATGGCCGGAACCAGACCAGCGTAGTACTCCAGCACGTCAGCGCCGGTGACGATGTCGACGTACTTGGTTTCGGAGAACGACTTGCCGGTGTCCAGGGTTTCCAGGGCAGCCAGTTCATCGTTGCGCTCGCGCAGGATGTCGACGGCACGACGCAGGATGCGCGAACGCTCCATGGCGGTCATCGCGGCCCAGATTTTCTGGCCCTTTTCGGCGCTGACGACGGCGCGCTCAACGTCTTCCTTGGCCGCACGCTGTACGGTTGCGAGGACTTCACCGTTAGCCGGGTTGATGGCTTCGAAGGTGGCGTCGCTGCTGGCGTCGGAGTAACCGCCATCGATGTAAAGTTTTTGCAGTTCGAAACGGGCCATAGTGTCCTCGCAAGTGCATAAGTGGTTGGCGTAGGCCACTGCGGTGATGCCATAAGGTTGTGGCAACACCGATCAGTAGCAGTTCAGGGGCTGAGCGTTTATATGTGCTCTAACTCACCTGCTTGGCCAGTTGTAAATCCATGTATTCGTAAGCGATCTGGTGCGCCTGCTCGGTGTCGAAAGCATCTCCCGACAGCGCGCCGCGCAACCACAAACCGTCAATGAGGGCTGCCAGGCCTCGGGCTGCACTGCGCGCTTGATCAAGCGGCAATACACGGCGGAACTGGCAGCACAGGTTGGAATACAGACGGTGATCGTTGATCCGCTGCAACCTGTGCAAAGACGGGTGGTGCATGCTGGTGGCCCAGAAGGCCAGCCAGGTTTTCATTGCCGGGCCATTGACCTGGCTGGCGTCGAAGTTGCCTTCGATAATCACCTGGAGGTGCGCCCGCGGGCTGCTGTCCTCCAGCGCCTGACGGCGCGCGGTGACGTTCTCGCTGAGGACGCTCATCAGATACTGCGCCGTGGCAGCGATCAGGCCGTTCTTGTCCTGAAAATAGTGACTGATGATGCCATTCGAGACACCGGCCAAACGGGCGATCAGCGCAATGCTGGCGTCCCCCATTCCGACCTGATCTACCGCCTGCAATGTGGCTTCGATCAACTGCTGGCGGCGGATGGGTTGCATACCGACCTTGGGCATCTTGCACATCTCCTTAGGCCTTCCGGCTGACGTAAAACGTCTATCGGATTGAAGGCCAGTCTATTTTGTTTTGATTGAACGTTCAATCAACAAAGAATAAGATCTGCGACAATTCGTCGCTGCCTACAGGTTTTTCCTACATGTAGTTGGCGGAAAAACGACATCCGAAAACGCTCGAAACCCACGCGCACTGGCGCTCATGGGCTTCGGGCTTTTTTCGGGCTGTCTTTATATCACCCGCTGGTCGGCTGCCAACTAACCGATTGGTCGGGTAACGCGTTGCCTTGTGTTCTTCTCTCGCACTGCCTGGAGCATCTGTGCCATGAGTTCTGCCTCTCTTATAAAGACCCCACCCGAGAAGGTGACGGTCAACGGTTGGGTGTTCTACACCTCTACCGCGTTGATCCTGTTGTTGACCGCCATTCTGATCATCGCCCCGCAAGAGGCCGGCAGATTGCTTGGTATTGCCCAGGCCTGGTTGTCCCGCAGCTTCGGCTGGTACTACATGGTGGTGATCGCCGCTTACCTGGTTTTCGTGGTCGGCCTGGCGTTTTCGTCCTACGGCAAGCTCAAGCTGGGCAGCAAGGACGACACCCCGGACTTCAGTTACGGCGCCTGGGCGGGGATGCTGTTCTCGTCGGGGATCGGCATCTCGCTGTTGTACTTTGGTGCTTCCGAACCGCTGGACCACTACTTCAATCCGCCGGAAGGCGTTGCCGGCAGCAACCTCGCTGCACGTCAGGCCGTTCAGCTGACGTTCCTGCACTGGGGCCTGCACGGCTGGGCGATCTACGCATTGGTCGGCCTGGCCGTTGCTTACTTTGCTTACCGTCATAACCAGCCGCTGGCGTTGCGTTCGGCGCTGTATCCGCTGGTGGGCGAGCGTTGGGTCAAAGGCGCCGCCGGTCATGCGGTGGATGGTTTCGGCATGTTCGTGACCCTGCTGGGTCTGGTGACGAACCTGGGGATTGGTTCGCTGCAAGTGTCGTCGGGGCTTGAAAACCTGTTCGGCATGGAACACAGCAACACCAACCTGCTGATCGTGATCATCGTGATGAGCACCGTGGCGACCATCGCGGCTGTATCCGGCGTGGAAAACGGTATTCGCCGTCTGTCCAACCTGAACATCGTGCTGTTCAGCGGCCTGTTGATTTTCGTGCTGCTGTTCGGCCCGACCCTGCACCTGCTCAACGGCTTTGTGCAAAACATCGGCGACTACCTGAACGGCGTGGTGCTGAAGACCTTCGACCTCTATGTGTACGAAGGCGACAGCGAGAAGTCTGACCGCTGGTTGGGCCTGTGGACCCTGTTCTACTGGGCCTGGTGGATTTCCTGGGCCCCATTCGTGGGTATGTTCATCGCGCGTATTTCCCGTGGTCGCACGGTGCGTGAACTGGTGGCCGGCGTGCTGCTGATTCCACTGGGTTTCACCCTGGCGTGGCTGTCGATCTTCGGTAACTCGGCCCTGGACCTGGTGATGAACCATGGGGCGGTGGAGCTCGGCAAGACGGCGCTGGAACAGCCGTCCATGGCGATCTACCAATTGCTTGAGCATTACCCGGCGTCGAAGATCGTGATCGGCGTGTCGATCTTTGTCGGTTTCGTGCTGTTCCTGACCCCGGCGGATTCCGGCGCGGTGATGATGGCGAACCTTTCGTGCAAGGGCGGCAACGTCGACGAAGATGCCCCGCACTGGCTGCGGATCTTCTGGTCGGCGGTGATCACACTGGTGACCATCGGCCTGCTGTTCGCCGGTAACTTCGAAGCCATGCAAACCATGGTGGTGCTGGCCGGTCTGCCGTTCTCGGTGGTGCTGGTGTTCTTCATGTTTGGCCTGCACAAGGCGATGCGCCAGGACGTGCAGATCGAACAGGAGCAAGCGGAGCTCGCAGCCCGCGGTCGTCGTGGTTTCAGCGAGCGTTTGACTCAGCTGGACTTGCAGCCGAATCAGTCGATTGTTCAGCGTTTCATGGACAAGCAAGTCAGCCCGGCGCTGGAAGATGCGGCTGTGCAATTGCGTGCTCAGGGTCTGGATGTGCAGACGCTGTTGGGCAAGTCGAAGCGTTGCATGGGGCTGCGGATCGAGATGGAAGAGGGCAACCCTTTTGTCTACGAAGTAAGCCTGGACGGCTATCTGGCAGCGGCGAGCGACATGGTTTCGGCTGAAAGTGCTGATGAACCCCGCGCACGTTACTACCGCGCCGAGGTGTACCTGCACAACGGCAGTCAGGACTACGACTTGATGGGCTTCACTCAGGATCAGATCACCCGTGACGTGCTTGATCAGTTTGAAAGCCATCGGCAGCTCCTTGGCCGTGTCTATAGCTAAAGGTTGAAGGGCGCGGTGTTTCTGTCTGAAGCACCGAGTCGTATTCTTCGCGAGCAGGCTCGCTCCCACAGGTGACCGAGTTCTACCAGAGAGATACGGTTAAATGTGGGAGCGAGCCTGCTCGCGAAGGGGCCTTCACCGACAAAGCTGTTTGACCCGATATCCCGTAAACAAAAACGCCGCGATCCTCTCGCGGCGTTTTTGTGTGTGTTGCTTTAACCCAGGTTCTTGCCGAGCAGTGCGTGATACAGCTCACTGTCACCGAGAATCCCGACCACCTTGTTGTTGTCGTGCAGCACCAGCTTATTACCCGTCTGATAACGAATCTGCAGCGCTTCGCGCATGCCGATGTTCGAATCCACTACCGTTGGCCGACGACCCAACCCTTCAACCGCTTGACCCGGCACCCAGTTCTGCAGATCCAGGCTCGCGCCGTTCTGGCGAGCGCCCTTGATGGTGTTGCCTTCCGCCAGGTCCAGCCACGAATCGCCGCCCGGATCCAGGCATACCGAACCGTTGATGCGTTTGCAGTTGTCCAGGGTGCGCATCAGGCTGCGACCGCACAGTACGTTCAGCGGATTGGTGTGGGCCACGAAGGTCCGCACGTAATCGTCCGCAGGGTTCAATACGATCTCTTCTGGCACGCTGTACTGAACAATGCGACCGTCTTTCATGATCGCAATACGGCTGCCGAGCTTCAGGGCTTCATCTAGATCGTGGCTCACGAATACGATGGTTTTGTTCAGCTTGCTTTGCAGCTCCAGCAGTTCGTCTTGCAGGCCTTGGCGGATCAGCGGGTCAAGGGCCGAGAACGGTTCGTCCATCAGCAGAATGTCGGCATCCATCGCCAGCGCGCGGGCCAGGCCCACACGTTGCTGCATACCACCGGAGAGCTCGTCCGGCTTCTTGTTGCGCCACTGGGTCAGGCCCACCAGCTCAAGTTTTTCATCGACCAGTTTTCTCCGTTCCTTCTCTGGACGACCCTGCATTTCCAGACCGAAGCTGATGTTCTCGCGAACGGTCAGCCAAGGCATCAGGGCGAACTTCTGGAACACCATCGCAATGCGCTTGGTGCGCATCATTTTCAGTTCCGCCGGGGTGCAGGAAGCGATGTCGATCTGCTTGCCTTCGTGCTCGACGAACAACTTGCCGCGGCTGACGGTATTGAGGCCGTTGATGCAGCGCAGCAAGCTGGACTTGCCGGAGCCGGACAGGCCCATCAGTACACAGATTTCACCTTTTTCGACGTCCAGGCTGGCCTTTTCAACGCCAACAATCTGCCCGGTCTTTTTCAGGATCTGGTCGCGGGTCATGCCCTGGTCGAGGAGTTTCAAGGCCTCGCGCGGGTCTTTGGAGAAGATTACGTCGACGTCTTCGAAGCGAATAATGCTCATGCGTCACCCCCTACTTTGGCTTCGGGTTGTTTGCAGATACGGTCGAGCATGATCGCCAGCAGTACGATCGCCAGGCCCGCTTCGAAGCCCAGGGCGATATCAGCAGTGTTCAGTGCGTTGACCACGGGTTTGCCCAGGCCGTCGGCGCCTACCAGTGCCGCGATCACCACCATCGACAGCGACAGCATGATGCACTGGGTGATACCGGCCGCGATGCTTGGCATGGCGTAGGGCAGTTCGATGCGCGCGAGCAGCTGACGGCGCGAGCAGCCAAAGGCTTTGCCGGCGTCCATCAATTCTGCGGGAACATCGCGAATACCCAGGTAAGTCAGGCGGATAGGTGCGGCAATCGCGAACACCACCGTAGAAATCAGACCCGGGACCACACCCAGACCGAAGAGGGTCAGGGTAGGAATGAGGTACACGAAGGTCGGTACGGTCTGCATCAGATCGAGCACCGGACGCATCAGTGTGTAAAACATCGGTTTATGCGCGGCAACAATGCCCAACGGCACGCCGATGACCACGCAGACCAGGGTGGCGAACAACACCTGGGCAAGGGTTTCCATGGTTTCCTGCCAGTACCCCAGATTGAGGATCAGCAGGAAGGAGGCGATGACAAAAACGGTCAAGCCCCATTTTCGTTGAATGAAGTGTGCCAGTAGCGCGATGAGGCCGATCAATGCCAGCGGGTTGAACCAGGTCAGCGCAAAAGTCACGCCGTGGATCATCGTTTCCAGTGACACGGCGATTGCGTCGAAGGTGCTGGCGCCATGTTGCGTCAACCATTCAACGAAGCCCGCGATGTACTGGCCTAAAGGGATTTTCTGATCAATCAGCATGGTAGTGAACGTCCGCATGCAAGGAAATAAACAGCCCGGGCGAGCGAACTCGCCCGGCGTAAGCGATTACTGCGCGAGCTTGGCTTTCACGGCCTCCAGGCCTGGTTTACCGTCAATGGTGGTCACGCCAGCGAGCCAGGTATCGAGGACCTGTGGATTCTTTTTCAGCCAGGCCTTGGCGGCCGCGTCAGGCTTCATCTTGTCGTCCAGGATGTTGCCCATCAGCGAGCTTTCCATGTCGACGGTGAACTCCAGGTTTTTCAGCAGCTGACCGACGTTGCTGCATTCCTGGACATAACCCTTGCGGGTGTTGGTCGCCACGGTGGCGGCACCGAAGTCCGGGCCGAAGAAATCGTCACCACCGGTGAGATATTGGATCTTGAAGCGCTTGTTCATCGGGTGCGGCGCCCAGCCGAGGAACACCACGGCGGTGTCGCGTTTCTGGGCGCGGTCGACTTGCGACAACATGCCTGCTTCGCTGGACTCGACGATCTTGAATCCGGCGTCTTTCAAGCCGAAGGCGTTCTTGTCGATCATACTCTGAATCAGACGGTTGCCATCGTTACCCGGCTCGATGCCGTAGATCTTGCCGTCGAGTTCTTTCTTGAATTTCGGAATATCAGAGAAGTCGTGAAGACCTTTGTCATACAGCGCCTGAGGTACGGCGAGGGTGTACTTGGCGCCGGTGAGGTTGGTGCGTACGACGTCCACGGTGCCGGCATCGCGATAAGCCTTGATGTCGTTTTCCATGGTCGGCATCCAGTTACCGAGGAATACGTCCATGTTCTTGCCGTCGGCCAGGGACTTGTAGGTTACCGGCACGGAAATCATCGTGGTTTTGGTCTTGTAGCCCAGTGCCTGGAGGACGACGCTGGTGGTGGCGGTTGTTGCGGTGATATCGGTCCAGCCGACATCGGAGAAGTTTACGGTGTTGCACTGAGCCGGTTCTGCGGCTTGAGCCAGAAACGGCAGACTCAGCATGGCGGCCAACAACAACGACGGGGAACCTTTCATGGATGGACTCCTTGGTGTTTTTTTTGGCAGTGTTCCGACTGGACCACCGCACTTATAGGTTGCGGTTGGATGGCGTTTTGGAGACAGCTCTACCACGGCGCCTTGCAATCGAGTCGATACGATCATGTACCAGTGAAAATCTGACGCCTACAGGGTGCGTCGTAACCAGTACAGGGATGGTCGCATCCAGTGTCGGTGACGTCGTTTACAGCTTTTTTCAGCCCCTTTTTCCCCTCTGATCCGCAAAAAAACGGCGAAAACGCAGCGTCAAAGCCTCGCGGCGTTGGTGGGCATGAGTGCGTCGGTGTGAGACGTCGAACGACATGACAAAAGCCTGATGATGCGGCCATCTCGGCGGATTGCAGCTTGAGCGTAGCAGCTCCGTCACTGGGCGCTTTTGCGTCTGGAGTTGGCACATCCAGGAGTTCGGCAGTAATGGCTATCAGTGTTTTCGACCTGTTCAAAATCGGCATCGGCCCTTCCAGTTCGCACACCGTGGGACCTATGCGGGCCGCGGCGTTGTTCGTGCAAGGTTTGCGTGAGCAGGGTCTTTTGGAACAAGTAAGGCGCGTCGAAGTTCAGCTTTATGGTTCGTTATCGGCCACCGGCATCGGTCACGGCAGCGACAACGCAGTGATCATGGGCCTGATGGGCGAGTGGCCGGACGCGATCGATCCGTCGCAAATCGGCATTCGCATCGAAACCCTGCGCGAAACCCACACACTATTGCTCGACGGTCGTTTGTCGGTCCCGTTCATCTGGGCCCGGGACATGCGCCTGATCGACGAGAACCTGCCGTTCCATCCCAACGCCATGACGCTGATCGTCGAAGGTGATGACGGCGAGCTGCATCGCGACACCTACTATTCCATCGGCGGCGGTTTTGTCGTCGATGAGGCGCAGGCTTCAAGCGGCGTGGTCGATCTGGACCGCACCGTGCTGCCGTACGATTTCTCCAGCGCCGTCGAACTGCTGAGCCTGTGCCAGAAGCACAACCTGCGCGTCGCCGAATTGATGATGGCCAACGAGAAGGTCTGGCGCAGCGAAGAGGAAATCCGCGCCGGCCTGATGACACTCTGGCGCGCCATGCAGGATTGCGTCGAACAAGGCCTCAAGCACGAAGGTATCTTGCCCGGCGGCCTGAATGTGCGCCGTCGCGCGGCCAAACTGCACCGTAGCCTGCAAGAATTGAACAAACCCAATGTGATCGGCTCGACCTTGAGCGCCATGGAGTGGGTCAACCTGTTCGCCCTGGCGGTCAACGAGGAAAACGCCGCTGGCGGGCGCATGGTGACTGCACCGACCAATGGCGCGGCGGGGATCATTCCGGCGGTGCTGCACTACTTTATGAAATTCAGCGAGGTGGTGACCGACGCCAACGTGGTCGACTATTTCCTCAGTGCGGCAGCGGTCGGGATTCTGTGCAAGAAGAACGCTTCGATTTCCGGTGCCGAAGTCGGTTGCCAGGGCGAAGTCGGTTCGGCCTGCGCCATGGCGGCGGCCGGGCTGGCGGAGATTCTGGGGGCGACACCGGAGCAACTGTGTAACGCAGCGGAAATCGGCCTGGAACACAACCTCGGTCTGACCTGCGACCCGGTGGGCGGGCTGGTGCAAGTCCCGTGCATCGAGCGCAATGCGATTGCCGCGGTGAAAGCCATTAACGCAGCGCAGATGGCGCTGCGTGGCGACGGTCAGCATTTTATCTCGCTGGATCGGGTGATCCGCACCATGCGTGATACCGGCGCGGACATGCATGACAAATATAAAGAGACATCGCGCGGTGGGTTGGCGGTTAGCGCCGTCGAGTGCTGATTCAGTAAGACCGAGTCGCCTGCTTCGCGAGCAAGTCGAATCGTCGCACCGCCGCTCCCACACTGGATTTGTGAACGACGCAGATCAAATGTGGGAGCGAGCCTGCTCGCGATAGCGTCAGACCAGTCAAAACTGCGCGCTAAGTGAACACCGGAATCAAAACGCGCCACGTTTTGGCGCGTCGCTTACAGATAAGCCACTTGCCCGAGATCCGGGATCCAAGTTGGCCATTACCGCCTGTCACCTGTGCTTGCGGTGACACTCTTCACCAGGTCGCTGTAGCCCTGTTCCCACAAGTGCTACCGATTTGCTCACGCCCAACGGGGCAGAGCGCCTCCCGCCGATAATGGCACTTATAACCCCCACTCGCGGCGCGGCTTATATAGACGCGGTGCGACGTCGTTTTCAGGAGTTATTGAACGGCCATTCAACTTTAGGCATGGCATTTGCTCTGTCATTACAAAGCCCGTCTCCCACGCGAGAACGATGGCAATAACAAGAGCCTCCGCCTGAGGCCATCACCCGCTTTGTGTGAGGAGATACCGCGATGACGACGTTCAACTCCGGGGCCCAACCCCAGAACCGTGCGCCTCAATCCATCGGCTTTTTGCTGCTGGACAATTTCACGCTTATTTCTCTGGCCTCCGCAGTAGAACCCCTGCGTATGGCCAACCAATTGTCCGGCCGCGAGCTGTATCGCTGGACCACTCTGACCGTCGACGGTGGTCAGGTCTGGGCCAGTGACGGTCTGCAGATCACCCCCGACGCCTCCATGCACAAAGCGCCTCCCATGGACACCATCATTGTCTGTGGCGGTATTGGTATTCAACGCACTGTTACCCGTGAACACGTGTCATGGCTGCAAAGCCAGGCGCGTCAGTCCAAGCGTCTGGGCGCGGTCTGCACCGGTAGCTGGGCGCTGGCCTGCGCCGGTTTGCTGGACGGTTTCGATTGCAGCGTGCACTGGGAATGCCTGGCCGCTATGCAGGAAGCGTTTCCGCGTGTGGCCATGAGCACCCGGTTGTTCACCCTCGACCGTAACCGTTTCACCAGCTCCGGCGGTACCGCGCCGCTGGACATGATGCTGCACCTGATCAGCCGCGATCATGGCCGTGAACTGTCGGCCGCGATCTCGGAAATGTTCGTCTACGAGCGCATCCGCAACGAGCAGGATCACCAGCGTGTGCCGCTCAAGCATATGCTCGGCACCAACCAGCCGAAGCTGCAGGAAATCGTCGCGCTGATGGAGGCCAACCTCGAAGAGCCGATCGACCTCGACGAACTGGCGGTGTACGTCGCCGTGTCGCGCCGTCAGCTGGAGCGGCTGTTCCAGAAATACCTGCACTGCTCGCCATCGCGTTATTACCTGAAACTGCGCTTGATCCGCGCTCGGCAACTGCTCAAGCAAACGCCGATGTCGATCATCGAAGTGGCGTCGGTGTGTGGCTTCGTGTCTACGCCGCACTTCTCCAAGTGCTACCGCGAATACTTCGGCATTCCGCCGCGTGACGAGCGCGTAGGCTCCAACACCACGCAACAAGTGGCGATGATGCCGCTGCCGCAAGCACTGGTGTTGTCACCGTTGTCCGGGCCGTTGTCGGCGTTGAGTCAGGCGCGTAATGAGTCGACGTTTGCTAGCGTAAGACTCTAAACCGAGGCGCCTTCATTCGCGAGCAGGCTCGCTCCCACATTAGATCGCGTTCCTCTGAGAGGAATCGGTCAACTGTGGGAGCGAGCCTGCTCGCGAAAGCGGTTTATCAGGCGCTACGGCTCTGCTGATACTCCGCCAACGCGGGCAGCAATTGCCTGTCGATGGCCTGGCGCACGGCCGGCAGAATGGTCGCGCTGCTGGTGTACATCTGCTTGACCATGGTCCGCAGTTCCATTGCCCGTTCGTTGTTCAAGCCCCGTACCGCGCATTCGCAGGCCTGCTCAGCGGTGGCACCAGGGGGTACTGCAAATCCTAACGCCTTGAGCTGGCCCAACAGGTCTTCCTGGTCAATCAAATCGGCGTACATCATGACGCAATCCTTCTTCAGGGAACGGTGTCGTGGTTCGATTCTCGTAGGGGTACGGAGTGGCGGCAAGGACGAATTGTCGCAATGGCCGCAATACCTATGAACAGGTCGTTTTCGGCTAACTTGCGAGAAGGGAGAGTGGGCACACTGGGATCAGCTGGCTTCACGAAGGTTTGGTCACCCTCGCGCAACGGCTCCTCAACAGTACCCACCTCTGCCCCGATCCTGTCACGGCTTGATCGGGGTTTTTTTTGCCTGTAATTCAGGGAGAGATGGGGTGTCTGGGCTGGCGTCATCGCGAGCAGGCTCACTCCCACATTCAACCGCAATACTCTGAAAGAACCCGGTCAACTGTGGGAGCGAGCCTGCTCGCGATGAACGATGACGCGGTCTAGCGTTGCAACACGAGGATGCGCGACAACAATTCATCACGGTCGACATAGCAACCCTGAAAATGCCGGGCGCCGGTGGCGGGGTCGAAGGCGTTGCGGGCGTGGAGGGTGCGGCGGTTGTCGAAACACCACATTTCGCCGGGGTTTAACCGCGTCATCACCCGGAATCGCGTTTCCCGGGTCATCGCAATAAAGCGGCGGTAGGCGTGATAGAGAGCGGGCATCTGCTCGACCGACGCATCGAACGGACCGCGCAGAAAATTCGCCATGCGGATTTCCGACACCTGCCCAAAGGCATCCAGCGCGATGATCGGCGCGAGACAGCGGTAGTCGCTGTGGCGGTCTTTGTTGCGGAACTCCACAGGGATTTCGCAGAGGCTTTTAAACGCCTCGGGATCTTCATCGCGCAAGGCTTCGGCAATGGCAAAACCGTCGACGAAAATACTCTCGCCACCCTCGGCGTCATTCACCAGGCAATGCAGAAATTGCAGCCCCGGTTGCAACTCCCGGGTTGGCAGGTCGCTGTGCAGCGGCAGGTTGAAAGCGGTGTAGGCATTGCTGTCGGCATCGGCCTTGGATTGCACGTTGAACAGCACGCCAAAATTGCTCTCGCGGATGAAGGAAATCCGCTGGGCAATCAACTTCAACGAGCCAGGCTCGGTGGGCACACCGCGGACCTGAGTCAGGCCGGTATCGCGCACGGCCAGCAGCCATTGCAGCAAGGCGTCGTTGTCGTTCATCAACGCCTGGTAATCGAACACCGGCAGCGTCAGGTTGCTGTTCCAGAGCTGGCTTTTTGGCTTGGCAGCCCGGCGTTCGGCGCGGGACTCGTCATCGTAGGCGTGGGCCCGTAACCAGCCAGGATCGAAGCGGCTGAGATGGCCGTCCTGCCAGTCGACACGCAGGCAGCCTTCGGCATCAACGATGACGTCCGAGGGCTTGAGGTTTTCGGCGACGTCGACGACTTCCAGCACTTGTTCGCGGGTGACGGTGTAGACGCACAGCGGGCACGGGCAGTTGTCCCGCAGCCACTGATGATGAAAGGGGCTGACACGGTCATCGGCCCACTTCACTTGAATTCGGTCCGCCAGGGTGTGTACGGCGGTCAACGCGCTGATCAACGGGTAAGTACGGAAGTCGGCAAAAGCGGCGGCGGTGTTCAATGGCGATCTCCTTGTTATTTTTTAGGGGGTAACGCGATCACTCGGCCAATGTAGTCGGGGGCGGGAAGGTCGGTTTGCTCGGCGACGATGGCTTGCAGCTTGCTCAAGGTGTCTTCGCTGAACGGTGCGGAGCGCGGCCCGGCAAGATCGACGTGCAGCAGCATTTGCTCGTTGCCCGCCAATTCCTTCTCATCACCCGCCAGATGCAGGCTGTGATAGAGGTGCAGGCGTTTGCTGTCGTGGCCGATGATTTGGGTGTGCACTTCGACGTCGGCGTCGAGCTTCACTTCGTGCAGATAATTGAGGTGCAGTTCGAGGGTAAACAGCGAGTTGCCGCTGGCTTCGCGGTTGTTGCTGTCCATGCCCAGGCGATCCATCAGCGCGTCAGTGGCGTAACTGAAGATCAGCAGGTAGAAGGCGTCGCGCAGGTGGCCGTTGTAGTCGACCCAGTCGGGGATGATTTTGGTTTGGTAGGTGGTGAGGGTGGGCATGATGAGGATCCGGAGTGTTGGGGTGACTGGGCTGCCGTCATCGCGAGCAGGATCGCTCCCACAGTTGATTTGAGGTGTGAACTTAAACTGTGTCACCCAGCAAATTCCCTGTGGGAGCGAGCCTGCTCGCGATGCGGCCGGTCTTGCTGGCTTATTATTCGCTGAACGCCATCCCATGCTTCTCTTTGGTGGTCTTCACCGCCTCCAGCACTGCCAGCAAGCAATCATCACGATAGCGCTCCAGCGCCGAAATGCTGTGCGTGCCCAACTGATCGCTGGTGCCATCCACCACATCGTCAATCAACTTGTCGGTCAGTTCCGGCGCCGGCAGATACGTCCACGGCAACTGCAACGCCGGCCCGAATTGCGCCATGAAGTGCCTCATACCCGCATCGCCACCCGCCAGGGTGTACGTCAAGAACGTGCCCATGAACGACCAGCGCAGACCCGCGCCAAAGCGAATCGCATCATCGATTTCACCGGTGGTCGCCACACCGTCGTTAACCAGGTGCAGCGCCTCACGCCACAACGCTTCGAGCAAGCGGTCGGCGATAAAACCGGGTACTTCCTTGCGCACATGCAGCGGACGCATGCCCAAGGATTCATAGACTTTCATGGCCGCTTGAACGGCTTCGGGAGCCGTGTTTTTGCCGCCCACCACTTCCACCAGCGGCAGCAGGTAAACCGGGTTGAACGGGTGGCCGACGACGCAGCGTTCCGGGTGCGTCGAACTCTCGTAGAACTCGCTCGGCAACAGGCCGGAAGTACTGGAACCGATCAAGGCATTGGGCTTGGCCGCCGCGCTGATTTTGGCGTGCAGTTCCAGTTTCAGGTCCAGACGCTCAGGGGCGCTTTCCTGAATGAAATCCGCGTCACGAACGCATTCTTCAATGGTTGCGACAAAGCGCAGCCGATCCTGCGACGCACCCGGCGCAAGGCCCTGTTTCTCCAAAGCGCCCCAGGCATTAGCGACGCGTTTGCGCAGCGCGGCTTCGGCACCGGGCGCCGGGTCCCAGGCCACCACGTCGAGGCCGTGAGCGAGGGCGCGGGACACCCAACCGCTGCCGATGACACCGCTGCCCAAGGCGGCGAAGGTTTTGATTTCAGTGATAAAGCTCATGGCGACGTCCTAAAAGAATTCGGTGACCTAATGTGGGAGCGAGCCTGCTCGCGAATGCGGAGTGTCAGTCGGCAGAGATGCCGGATGTGACGGCCTCTTCGCGAGCAGGCTCGCTCCCACAATTGGAAAAAGTTGTTCGTGTTTAACCGCGCTTGGTCAGGCCCATTTTTGCCCGGCCTTCCGCCGGCGTCAGAACACGGGCGCCGAGACGGCTGAGGATCTCCGAGGCGCGTTCGACCAGTTGGCCGTTGGTCGCCAGTACGCCTTTGTCCAGCCAGATGTTGTCTTCCAGACCGACCCGCACGTTGCCGCCGAGCAGCACCGCTTGCGCAGCCATCGGCATTTGCATGCGACCGATGCCGAAGCCGGCCCAGACCGCATTGGCAGGCAGGTTGTCGACCATGGCTTTCATGGTGGTGGTGTCGGCCGGCGCGCCCCACGGGATGCCCAGGCACAGTTGAAACAGCGGGTCGTCGAGCAACCCTTCCTTGATCATCTGCTTGGCGAACCACAGGTGACCGGTGTCGAAGATTTCCAGCTCGGCCTTCACGCCCAGCTCTTGAATGCGTTTGGCGCCAGCGCGCAGCTGGGCTGGGGTGGACACGTAAATGGTGTCGCCGTCGCCGAAGTTCAGGGTGCCGCAATCGAGGGTGCAGATTTCCGGCAGTAGCTCTTCAACGTGGGCCAGACGGGTCAGCGGGCCGACCAGGTCGGTGTTCGGGCCGAACTCCATCGGGTTCTCGCCAGCACCGATTTCCAGGTCGCCACCCATGCCGGCGGTGAGGTTGACGATGATGTCGACGTCCGCCTCGCGGATGCGCTCCATCACTTCGCGATACAGTGCTACATCACGGCTGAATTTGCCGGTTTCGGGATTGCGAACGTGGCAGTGAACGACAGTGGCGCCGGCCTTGGCAGCTTCTACGGCGGCCGCGGCGATTTGTTTCGGGGTGACCGGCACGTGTGGGCTTTTGCTGGTCGTGTCGCCAGCACCGGTGAGTGCGCAGGTGATGATGACGTCGTGGTTCATGAGGCGGGTTCCTTACAGGCGTGATGATTCCGTTCGCAGCCCGGTCGGGCTGCGAGTCGGTGGTTCAATCGGGTTTATTTGGCGGTCAGTTGCAGGTTTTCAGCGGCTGGCTTGCCATCGAAGGTGGTCACACCTTCGAGCCAGCGTTGCTTGTCTTGCGGGTGATCCTTCAACCATTGCTTGGCCGATTCGAAGGCGTCCTTGTGATCCAGCAGCGGCTGCATCATCCGGCTCTCGTCTTCGGCGGTGTAGGTCAGGTTGCTCAGCAAACGACCGATGTTCGGGCATTGCTCGGCGTATTTCGGCGCGGTGACGGTCCAGACCGTGGCCATGCCTTCGTTCGGGCCCAGGGCGTCGTCACTGCCGGTGAGGTACGTCATCTTCACGTTGACGTTCATCGGATGCGGCGCCCAGCCGAAGAACACCACGGCCTCTTTGCGTCGCACGGCGCGATCCACCGCCGCGAGCATGCCGGCCTCACTGGACTCGACCAACTGGAACTTGCCGAGGCCAAACTGGTTCTTGGCGATCATTGCCTTGATCTGGGTATTGGCGCCCGAGCCTGGCTCGATGCCGTAGATCTTGCCGCCCAATTCTTTCTCGAACTTGGCGATGTCAGCGAAGGTTTTCAGGCCCTTGTCGGCGAGGTAAGTCGGTACCGCGAGTGTGGCGCGAGCGTCTTTCAGGCTTGGCGCCTCAAGCACCTTGACCTGATTGGCCGCGACGAACGGGGTGATGGTCTGGGTCATCAGCGGGTTCCAGTAGCCCAGGAACAAGTCCAGGCGCTGGTCGCGGATCCCGGCAAAGATGATTTGCTGGGACGCGCTGGTTTGTTTGGTGTTGTAGCCGAGGCCATCGAGCAGGACTTGGGTCATGGCACTGGTAGCGATCACGTCGGTCCAGTTCACGACGCCCATGCGCACGTTCTGGCATGAAGCAGGTTCGGCCGCCATGACGCTGGCGCTCAGGAAAGCGGTACCGCTGAGTGCAAGAACACAGCTGCTGATCAGTCGTTTCATGTCGGGTTCCTCGGCAGACGTTATTGTGGGTTCCGGCATCTTTGTGTGCCGGTGATGCCAAGTTACGCAGCTAAGGCCCTGTGAAAACGCACTGCGGCGACCAGCTCTTGCACTGCGGCGACCTGCGCTCTTGAATGCCGCGTGCAAGTGGCGTATCAACGTCCACACGCTACCCGCCCTCTCGTTACCTGCCAGTCGAGTGCGCTCCATGTCCCAGGATTTCTACTTCTTGTTGATGCCGGGTTTCTCGGCCATCGGTTTCATTTCGGCCATCGAGCCGCTGCGAGTCGCCAATCGCTTTCGTGGCGAGCTCTACCGCTGGCATGTGCTCAGCGCGGATGGCGGGGCGGTATTGGCCAGCAATGGCATGTCGGTCAACGCTGATGCGGCGCTGGAACCGCTGAAGAAGGGCGCAACGCTATTGGTGGTCGCCGGCTTCGAGCCCCTGAAATTCGCAACCCCGGCGCTGGAACACTGGTTGCGCCGCCTGGACAACGAAGGCGTGACCCTCGGCGCCATCGACACCGGCAGCTTCGTCCTCGCCGAAGCCGGCCTGCTCGACGGCCATCGCCTGACCCTGCACTGGGAAGCCATCGACGCCTTCAAGGAGTCCTATCCACAGCTCAGCGTCACCCAGGAGCTGTTCGAGATCGACCGCCGGCGCATTACCTCCGCCGGCGGCACCGCGTCCATCGACCTGATGCTCGACCTCATCAGCCAGGCCCATGGCCCGGAACTGGCGATCCAGGTCAGCGAACAATTCGTACTCGGCCGCATTCGCCCACGCAAAGATCACCAGCGCATGGAAGTCGCCACGCGTTATGGCATCAGCAACAAGAAACTGGTGCAGGTGATTGGGGAGATGGAGCAGCACAGCGAACCGCCGCTGAGCACGCTGGAATTGGCGGAGTCGATCAAGGTGACACGGCGGCAGCTGGAACGCTTGTTTCGGTTGCACCTGAACGACACACCGAGCAATTTCTACCTGCGGTTACGACTGGAAAAAGCCCGGCAGCTGCTGCGGCAGACGGACATGAGTGTGTTGGAAGTGAGTATTGCGTGCGGGTTTGAATCGCCGTCGTATTTCACCCGAAGCTATCGGGCAAAATTTGCCCGGTGCCCGCGAGAGGACCGACGACGGTTGGGGGATGGGCGAGAACTGGTTTGAACACAGATTTCGACAACACCATAGACCCCCTGTGGGAGCGAGCCTGCTCGCGATGGCGGTCTGTCATTCAAGTTGATGTCGACTGATCCACCGCTATCGCGAGCAGGCTCGCTCCCACAGTTTTGATCCGCTGTGGGCGTTACTTCTTCATCAATGCCGAGCAGGCCGCTTTAAACGCCTCATGCTGATACTTGTTCAGCGTGGCCGGAAGTTCAAAGTCGAACTTCTTGTTCTGTGCATTAATCGTCTGTGGCGACAGCAGTGTGACCTCGCAATTTCCCAGCAACTGGAAAACACCCTCGATCTTGAACGTGGTCGGCCCACCGGCGAACTCGCCTTTTTTGCTGCGCTTCTTGATCGCGATCCGGTCGATGGAGTTCTCGCGCACAAACGACGCCACCTGAGCGGCAAAGACTTTGACGTTGGCGGCTTCGTCGTCATCGTCGAGGGCGATTTTCTTGGTGTTCAGCGGGATGTGGCTAAGGGCCTGATCGTCGAGGGAGGCCACGGCGATGATGGCTTCGCTGCCTTTGATTTCGATGCCGCAGATTTTCATTTGAATCCCTTTACTGGCTGAAGATGTTCAGCTTACAGGTCTTGTTGGCTGGGGTTTGTGCTTACTCCTGCCCAATCGACTCCAAAAACTCCGACCGCTCGTCACTCATTCGCGCCACGCAATCATTCTGCGCGATGGTGAATGCCTTGCTACCGGTCGTCGCCGGAAACGCCTCAACCGCGCAATCCGCATCTCGTGTCTTCAACCACTGCTGTTGTGCGGCTTTGAGCTTGCCGGTGATGTCGGCCAGTTGCGCCGGGTTCTTGCTGTAGGCCGTTTGCATGCGCTCGTTCAGGCCCTGATAGTTGTCTTTGAGCAACTGTTCGGCGGTGGTTCTGCTGAAGGCCGAGCATTCCAGGGTCTGAACCTCGTTTTCGACTTTGTCGCAGGGGTTGTCGTCGGACTCTTCCGCCGCGTGTACGCCGGTCGCTATCAGTGCCAAAGCCAGGAAGATCGATTTCATTGCGCCGCCGCCCCTTATTCCAGTAAAGCATCCAGTAATGCCGCGAATTCTGGCTCATGCGCGGGCCCTTGAACAGGTGGCCCATGACGTCCGGCGACGACCCTTTGTCGCGGATTGACGCTTTCGGCAAACCCCCTGTCGTTTTTGCACCCGGCTGCCCCCTCCCTCAGGCATATGCTGGCCCCAAAGCGCCGGCATACGATTCGGCGCATGAATCGCTAATAGGGGACAGCCTGATGAGCCCAGCCGAATTGCACGCCGACAGCATCGTTATCGACGGTCTGATTATTGCCAAGTGGAACCGTGAGCTGTTCGAAGACATGCGCAAGGGCGGTCTGACCGCGGCCAACTGCACCGTGTCGGTGTGGGAGGGCTTCCAGGCCACCGTGAACAATATCGCCGCCAGCCAGAAGCTGATTCGCGAGAACAGCGACCTGGTGATTCCGGTGCGCACCACCGCCGATATCCGCAAAGCCAAAGAGCAGGGCAAGACCGGCATCCTCTTCGGCTTCCAGAATGCCCACGCTTTTGAAGACCAGATCGGCTACGTCGAGGTGTTCAAGCAGCTGGGCGTCGGTATCGTGCAGATGTGCTACAACACGCAAAACCTGGTGGGTACCGGCTGCTACGAGCGTGATGGCGGCCTGTCGGGTTTCGGTCGCGAAATCGTCGCCGAGATGAATCGCGTCGGCGTCATGTGCGACCTGTCCCACGTGGGTTCGAAAACCTCCGAAGAAGTCATCCTCGAATCGAAGAAACCGGTTTGCTACTCCCATTGCCTGCCGTCGGGTCTGAAAATTCACCCGCGCAACAAATCCGATGAAGAGCTGAAGTTCATCGCCGATCACGGCGGTTTCGTCGGCGTGACCATGTTCGCGCCATTCCTGGCCAAGGGCATCGATTCGACCATCGACGATTACGCCGAAGCCATCGAATACACCATGAATATCGTCGGCGAAGACGCCATCGGTATCGGCACCGACTTCACCCAGGGCCATGGCCAGGACTTCTTCGAATACCTGACCCATGACAAGGGCTACGCCCGCCGCCTGACCAGCTTCGGCAAGATCATCAACCCGCTGGGCATCCGCACCGTCGGCGAGTTCCCGAACCTGACCGAAACCCTGCTCAAGCGCGGCCATTCCGAGCGCGTGGTCCGCAAGATCATGGGCGAGAACTGGGTCAACGTCTTGAAGGACGTCTGGGGCGAGTAAGCCGCAGCACCTCTGAATCCTTTCCCCCGGCCGTCCGCGCCGGGGGCAACACCAAAATTTTTCTGGAGTTAAGTTTCCATGGCCAAGATCGCCCCGCAATTGCCAATCGAAGTCGACAGCGAAACCGGTGTCTGGACCTCCGACGCCCTGCCAATGCTGTACGTGCCGCGTCATTTCTTCGTCAACAACCACATGGGCATCGAGGAAGTACTGGGCGCCGACGCCTACGCCGAAATCCTCTACAAGGCCGGCTACAAATCCGCCTGGCACTGGTGTGAAAAAGAAGCTGAATGCCACGGCCTGGAAGGCGTTGCGGTGTTCGAGCACTACATGAAGCGCCTGTCGCAGCGCGGCTGGGGCCTGTTCAAGATCCAGGACATCGACCTCGACAAAGGCACTGCCAGCGTCAAGCTCGAACACTCGGCGTTCGTCTACGTCTACGGCAAGGTCGGGCGCAAGGTCGACTACATGTTCACCGGTTGGTTTGCCGGTGCCATGGACCAGATTCTGCAAGCCCGTGGCAGCAAGATCCGCACCGTTGCCGAACAGGTTTACGGTGGCTCCGAAGAAGGCCACGACGACGGCCTGTTCACCGTCAAGCCGTTGTAAGTCGAGGAACCCGCCATGGCTTTCGAAGCAATGTTCCAGCCGATCCAGATCGGCAAACTGACCATCCGCAACCGCGTGCTCAGCACCGCGCACGCCGAGGTCTATGCCACCGACGGCGGCATGACCACCGACCGGTACGTCAAGTATTACGAAGAGAAAGCCAAGGGCGGGATCGGCCTGGCGATTTGCGGCGGTTCCTCCAGTGTGGCCATCGACAGCCCGCAAGGCTGGTGGAAGTCGGTCAACCTGGCCGACGACCGGATCATTCCGCACTTCCAGAACCTGGCCGATGCCATGCACAAGCATGGCGCCAAGATCATGATCCAGATTACCCACATGGGCCGTCGTTCCCGTTGGGACGGCGAGCATTGGCCAACCCTGCTGTCGCCATCGGGCATCCGTGAACCGGTGCACCGTGCGACCTGCAAAACCATCGAACCGGAAGAAATCTGGCGGGTGATCGGCAACTACGCCAGCGCCGCCGCGCGGGCCAAGGCCGGTGGCCTGGACGGTGTCGAGCTGTCCGCCGTGCACCAGCACATGATCGACCAGTTCTGGAGCCCGCGAGTCAACAAACGTACCGACGAATGGGGCGGCAGCTTCGAGAATCGCATGCGTTTCGGCCTGGAAGTGATCAAGGCTGTGCGGGCTGAAGTCGGCCCGGATTTCTGTGTCGGCATTCGTCTGTGCGGTGACGAGTTCCACCCGGACGGCTTGTCCCACGAGGACATGAAGCAGATCGCCAAGTACTACGACGACACCGGCATGATCGACTTCATCGGTGTGGTGGGTTCGGGTTGCGACACCCATAACACCCTGGCCAACGTTATCCCGAACATGAGTTATCCACCGGAGCCATTCCTGCATTTGGCCGCCGGTATCAAAGAAGTGGTCAAGGCCCCGGTGCTGCACGCGCAGAACATCAAGGACCCAAACCAGGCGACCCGTATTCTGGAAGGCGGCTACGTGGACATGGTCGGCATGACCCGCGCCCACATCGCCGACCCGCACCTGATCGCCAAAATCAAAATGGGTCAGGTCGACCAGATCAAACAATGCGTCGGCGCCAACTACTGCATCGACCGTCAGTACCAGGGCCTGGACGTGTTGTGCATCCAGAACGCCGCGACCTCCCGTGAATACATGGGCGTGCCGCACATCATCGAGAAGTCGACCGGTGTGAAGCGCAAGGTTGTGGTGGTCGGTGCCGGTCCTGCCGGGATGGAAGCCGCTCGTGTGTCTGCTGAACGTGGCCACGACGTGACCCTGTTCGAGAAGAAAGAATTCATTGGCGGGCAGATCACGACCGCTTCGAAAGCCCCGCAACGGGACCAGATCGCCGGTATCACCCGCTGGTTCCAGCTTGAGCTGGCGCGTTTGAAAGTCGACCTGCGCCTGGGCGTGGCGGCCGATGCGGCAACCATTCTCGACCTGCGTCCGGACGTGGTGGTACTCGCCGTCGGCGGTCACCCATTCCTGGAGCAGAACGAGCACTGGGGCGCGGCTGAAGGCCTGGTGGTCAGCAGCTGGGACATCCTCGATGGCAAGGTTGCACCGGGCAAGAACGTGCTGGTCTACGACACCATTTGCGAGTTCACCGGGATGTCGACCGCCGACTTCCTCGCCGACAAGGGCAGCCAGGTCGAGATCGTCACTGACGACATCAAACCGGGCGTGGCGATTGGCGGCACCTCGTTCCCGACGTACTACCGCAGCATGTACCCCAAAGAAGTGATCATGACCGGGGACATGATGCTGGAGAAGGTCTACCGCGAAGGCGACAAGCTGGTGGCGGTGCTGGAAAACGAATACACCGGCGCCAAAGAGGAGCGGGTGGTGGACCAGGTCGTCGTCGAGAACGGCGTGCGTCCGGACGAAGAAATCTACTACGCCCTGAAGGAAGGCTCGCGCAACAAAGGCCAGATGGACATCGAAGCCCTGTTCGCGATCAAGCCACAACCTTCGCTGAGCCAACCGGGTGACGGCTACTTGCTGTTCCGCATCGGCGACTGCGTGGCGCAACGCAACACCCACGCGGCGATCTACGACGCGCTGCGGTTGTGCAAGGATTTCTAAGAGCTTGTGGATAACCCTGTGGGAGCGAGCCTGCTCGCGAATGCAATCTGTCAGCCGCCATTGATGTCGACTGACCCAGCGCTTTCGCGAGCAGGCTCGCTCCCACAGGAATCGAGCAAGGTATCCAGCTAGTTAAGCCTGCAAGACCCCGAGGTCTTTGGGAGCTCCACATGTTGAACACCCTTCTTCCAATCCTGTTGTTCGCAGCCCTGGGCCTTGCCGTCCTCGGCGCGTTGCGGCGGGTGGCTATGTGGCGCCGAGGCCGGGCTTCGAAAGTCGACCTGATCGGCGGCCTGTTCGCCATGCCCAAGCGCTATATGGTCGATTTGCACCATGTCGTCGCGCGGGACAAATACATCGCCAACACACACGTCGCCACGGCTGGCGGTGCGGTGGCGTCCATTGTGCTGGCGATCCTGGTTCACGGTTTCGGCCTGCACAATCGCATTCTCGGTGTTGCCCTGTTGATTGCCTCGGCGGTGATGTTCGTCGGTGCGATTTTCATGTTCCTGCGTCGTCGCAACCCACCGGCTCGCCTTTCCAAAGGGCCATGGATGCGTCTGCCGAAAAGCCTGTTGGCGTTCTCGGCGAGCTTCTTCCTGTTGACCCTGCCGGTCGCTGGCATCCTCCCGGAAAACTTCGGCGGTTGGGTGGTGGCGGCGATCCTCGGCGTTGGTGTGCTGTGGGGCGTTAGCGAACTGTTCTTCGGCATGACCTGGGGCGGGCCGATGAAGCACGCCTTCGCCGGTGCTTTGCACCTGGCCTGGCACCGTCGCGCCGAGCGTTTTGGCGGCGGCCGTTCCACCGGTTTGAAACCGCTGGACCTGAACGATCCAAACGCGCCACTGGGCGTGGAAAAACCCAAGGATTTCACCTGGAACCAACTGCTCGGCTTCGACGCCTGCGTGCAGTGCGGCAAGTGCGAAGCCGCGTGCCCGGCGTTCGCCGCCGGCCAGCCGCTGAACCCGAAAAAGCTGATTCAAGACATGGTCGTCGGCCTTGCCGGTGGCACTGATGCCAAATTCGCCGGTAGCCCCTATCCAGGCAAAGCGATTGGCGAACACGCCGGCAACCCGCATCAACCGATCGTCAACGGTCTGGTGGACGCTGAAACCCTGTGGTCCTGCACCACTTGCCGCGCCTGTGTCGAGGAGTGCCCGATGATGATCGAGCACGTCGACGCCATCGTCGACATGCGTCGCCATCTGACCCTGGAAAAAGGCGCGACCCCGAACAAGGGTGCCGAAGTCCTCGAAAACCTGATCGCCACCGACAACCCTGGCGGCTTCGCCCCGGGTGGGCGGATGAACTGGGCGGCGGACTTGAACCTCAATCTGATGAGCGAGAAGAAATCCGTCGACGTGCTGTTCTGGGTCGGCGACGGTGCCTTCGACATGCGCAACCAGCGCACCCTGCGCGCCTTCGTCAAAGTGCTGAAAGCGGCCAAGGTCGACTTCGCGGTACTGGGCCTCGAAGAGCGTGACAGCGGTGATGTGGCCCGGCGTCTGGGCGACGAAGCCACCTTCCAGCTGTTGGCCAAACGCAACATCCAGACCCTGGCCAAATACAACTTCAACCGCATCGTCACCTGCGACCCGCACAGCTTCCACGTGCTGAAAAACGAGTACGGCGCCTTCGACGGCAACTACCTCGTGCAGCATCACAGCACCTACATGGCGGAAATCATCGGCGCTGGCGCCCTGAACCTCGGTCAGCACAAAGGCAGCAGCGTGACTTATCACGACCCGTGCTATCTCGGTCGCTACAACGGCGAATACGAGGCGCCGCGTGAAGTGCTGCGCGCCCTTGGGATTGAAGTGAAAGAGATGCAACGTTCCGGTTTCCGTTCGCGCTGCTGCGGCGGCGGTGGCGGTGCGCCAATCACCGACATTCCGGGCAAGCAACGGATCCCCGACATGCGCATGGAAGACATCCGCGAAACCGGCGCCGAACTGGTGGCCGTGGGTTGTCCACAGTGCACCGCGATGCTCGAAGGCGTGGTCGAACCTCGACCGCTGATCAAGGACATCGCCGAACTGGTGGCGGACGCGTTGCTCGAAGACGCTGCCCCGAGCAAGCCGACCAAACCGGCCCAACGTGAACCTGCGGAGGCCCACTGATGAGCGACATTATCCGCCGCGACCCACGCGCCGAATGGATCGCCCGTAACCGTCTGCATCCGCTGCACGCGGCCATGCAACCGGCTCAACACAGCTGGATGGGGCCTAACGGCGTCATCCGCAAAAATCCCCATGGCATCGGTTTTATCGGCCCCAACGGCATCAAGCGAATCGACCGCAGTGGCGCTCAACAGGGCGGGGCGAGCAAACGCTCGGCTGCGGTTGAAGTGCAATTGCCACTGCATCAAGTGCCTGCACCTGCGTTTTACATCAGCGTGGTGCCAGACATGGTCGGCGGCCGCTTGAGCAGCCACGACCGCGACTTGCTGGGCCTGGCTCACCAATTGGCCGGCAAGGACGGCGCGGTGTTGGCTGTGGTCTTCGGTGAACACAAGGAAAACGCCTTCGCCACCGCAGGCGTCGATCGCTTGCTGGTGCTGGATGGCGAAGAATTCAGCGGTTATGCACCGGAACAACGAGTCCAGGGCCTGCGGGCTGTGGATAACCAGTTCAGCCCGCGTCACTGGTTGCTGCCGGACAGCCGCAGCGGTGGTGGTGAATTGGGTCGACGCTTTGCCGCAGCGCTGGGCGAACGCCCGGCCACGCGGGTCTGGCAGGTCAAGGATCAGGAATGCATCGGCCGCGCCGGTGCGGGCTTGCAAGACCTTGCGCGTCCGGTCGCTCGCTTGATTCTGGCGGCCGTGGAGTGCGCCGAACCGGTCAGCGAAACCCGTCACGAAGCCTTGCCGGTGGAGTTATCCACAGCGGTGGCGCGCAGCCTGTCGCGCATCGAGGATTTGGGCGCGGTGGCGGTGGATCCGGCGGCGATTCCGATGGCCGAAGCCGAGTTCATCTTCTCCGGCGGCAACGGGGTCAAGGACTGGGGACTTTTCCACAGGACGGCCGAAGCCCTCGGCGCAACCGAAGGCGCGTCCCGTGTTGCGGTGGACGATGGTTTCATGGCGCGCGACCGTCAGGTCGGTGCGTCTGGCACCTGGGTCACCGCGCGGGTTTATGTGGCGGTGGGGATTTCCGGGGCGATCCAGCACCTGCAAGGCATCGGTGCCTGCGACAAGGTGGTGGCAATCAACCTCGACCCTGGCTGCGACATGATCAAACGGGCCGACCTGTCGGTGATCGGCGAGAGCGCCGAGATTCTTCAAGCCTTGATCGATGCGGTAGAGGCTTACCGCAACGAAGCCAAGCGCGATGCGGCTTAAGGGAAGGAAAGGGTTATGAGCACGAAAATCATCAGCCTGGTGTCCATCGGCGCCCACCCGACCTCCGGCCGGCCACGTCGCGCGGAACAGGATGCGCGGGCGGTGGAGCTGGGTCTGCAGCTGGCTGGGGATAACCTGCAAGTGCTGCATGCCGGCGATGTCGCGGAACCGGCGTTGCGTGCGTATCTGGGCATGGGCCTGGAACAGCTGCACGTGCTTGAACAACCTTCAGGCGCCGATGCACTGCCGGCATTGACCGCGTATTTGCGCGACGCAGGGGCTCAGGTCGTGCTGACCGGCAGCCAGGCGGAAACCGGTGAAGGCTCGGGCATGTTGCCGTTCCTGCTGGCCGAAAGCCTGGGTTGGCCGCTGGTCGTGGGGCTGGCTCAAGTTGAATCCATTGACGGTAATTCAGCGCTGGTGCTGCAAGCCTTGCCACGTGGTCAGCGCCGTCGCCTGAAAGTGCGGCTGCCGTTCCTCGCAACTGTGGATAACGCTGCACCGAAACCTCGGCAGAGCGCTTACGGCCCGGCCCGGCGTGGCGTGTTGCAGGCGGATGAAGTCGAAGTGATCGACGATGAACTGCTGGCGGTCGCTACGCTGCAACCGGCCAAGCCACGGCCTAAACGCTTGAAAGTGATCAAGGCCAAGAGCGGCGCCGACCGGATGAAAGCGGCAACGGCCAAGGCCAGTGGCGGGGGCGGTCAGGTGCTCAAAGGCGTTACGGCGCAGGCCGGTGCCGAAGCCATTCTCAAGTTACTGATCGAAGAAGGCGTGGTCCGCTAACAGCTATCAACACCCATCTAATGTGGGAGCGAGCCTGCTCGCGAAAGGGGCGCAGTCAACATCTCCGGCGACTGATCCACCGCATTTCGCGAGCAGGCTCGCTCCCACAGGGTGCTCGTGTCACCGACATTTATGGGGAAACAATGACCGTTGAATTTCGTTCCGCCCTGCGCGCGGATGCGCGGGAGATTGCTCGCTTGTTCCAGATTTCGTCTGAGGGGGCTGCGGATTACATCTGGAGCCAGATGGCGCAACCCGGCCAGGATTTACTGGACGTAGGCGCCAGTCGTTACGCCCGTGACGACGTCGATTTTTCTTATCAAAACTGCCTCATCGCCGAGGCGCAAGGTCGCGTCATCGGCATGATGCACAGCTACGTGATGCGTCACGATCCGCTGGCCGCTCCCGTCACCGATCCAGTCCTGGCGCCGTATGCCACGATGGAAATCCCCGACACCCTCTACATTTCCAGCCTGGCGCTGCATGAAGGCTGGCGAAACCAGGGCCTGGGCAAGCAGTTCCTCGCCTACGCTTACGACCGTGCCAACCAGTTGGGGCTCAATGGCCTGAGCCTGATCGACTACGCCGTGAACACCGGCGCCCGTCGGTTTTACGAGCGACATGGTTTTCGTATCGTCGATACCTGCCAGATCACTCCCCATCCGATGATTCGGGTCACGGGTGAGGCCTATCTGATGTATAGGCCCTGATGAGCTACATTCTTCTATGAGCTGGCTTTCCATGAGCGGGGCGGGGTGGCAGCAGCGCTAATTCATCAAACTCGTTTTCAAGAATGGGTTGAACATGCAAGCGGTCAGTCGACATGAGACATGTCTGATCTGTGGCGTGATGCTTGTTGTGTTTTTTCTGGGTATATCCGCGAGTTCGATGGCTGATACCAGAAAGGAAGATCCGGATTTTTATAAATGGCTGGAGTCTGAACAGGGACAAAAAGCCTCCCTGGCGCAGATGAAACAGCAATGCGACAAGGTGTTGGATGCTGAAAAAAACCTGAATTGTTCAGTGTCCGTTTTCGCCCGAATGTTCGAGGCCAAAACCGCCAACCAGCTTCCCGAATACTATCTTGCGATCAAGCGTCGCCATGCTCTGGCAATTGCGAATGACCCTGAGCTCAACGCGATGTTTTCCATGTTCGGCAGCGAATCCCTCGCGACCCTGCGGACGGTCGGCGATTTTTCGGTGACAAGAGCGAAGCGGCACGAGGTACTTGTTATCCATCCTTACACCCATGACGGTCACGTGACTGACGAGGTGCTGCCCTACCTTGATGTCAAAGCGGCCAATGGTGTCTCGTCGCGCTTCATTCTGGACACCGGCGCACCGCAAACCCGGGTCAACCACGAAACCGCGAAGTTGATGGGAATCAGGTTATTAACCGACTCTCACTATGGCTACAGCACGTTCTATGGTGAACGTGACCTGTCTGCCAAACTCGGAGTTTTTGAGTCTTTAAAGATAGGTTCGAGCGAGTTCAGAAACGTCCTGGTGTTTGTCAGCGACCGGGATAACTTACTTGGACTTGATCTGATCGGTAAGTTGGGGCGTTTGAAGGTCTCCAAAAAGACCTTGGAGCTTAACGCCGAACCTCCCGCGCGATGCGATTCGCAAGTTACCTATGCGCGTATCGACATCAATCAAAGACTGACCATTTCCGCACGCCTGGATCGTCGGGCCATGCCGGCGATTATTGACACCGGCAATGCTGATTACCTGACGTCGTCCTCGCCGGGCAACTCACCCGTTTATGTCACCGATAAGCCGCCTTCCCAGACCTTCAAGGGTGAATTGAGCCTGTCGGGCCATATTCAATCGATTAGCTACAACTACTACCCGGACTTTACGATTCCTCCGTCGTTATTGCTGGGTCAGTACGTGCCTTCGCTTTTGCTTGGGTGGCGTGCATTCAATGACTATGAGTTGAATCTGGACATCGACTCGGGCCGGTCGTGTTTGAACAGGATCTGATCGTGGTTACCCACAATCCCTGTTAGCGCTTCTGTGGATAAGGTGTTCGCCCATCGCTGCACCCCATACAAATCAAGCCCTGCAACCCTTCGTACAAAAAACAACCAGCCTAACTAGCGGTTTTTTCACGCTTTTTCCAGAGGATAACTTTCAGCGCGAGCCAATACTTGCCCCCAATCTCTGTTAGCGCATCTGTGGATAAGATGTTCGCTGTCCTCTACAAGCCATATAAAACGGGCTTATCAGGCGAGTGATCAAAAAACGATCAAATCACCGTTTTAAGCTGATAAACCTCGCGCAAACCCCGATTTATCGTGGCTTCCAACGGTTTTCCACAGATCCGCCCAAGTTGCCCCCAAAGTCTGTTGGCGCTTCTGTGGATAACGTGTTCGCCATCCTCTGCAAGCCACGTATAACGTGCCTTACAAGCTTTAGATCAAAAAACAACCAATCGTTGTTCAAAACCCTGCTTCTGGATAAGTCACGGATTTTCTTCGCTTTCTGTGGAGAAAGTCTCCACGAAATCCACATTTGTCCCCAATAACTGTGGGTGGAGGTGTGGATAACTTGTTCGCGAAACCCTGGAAGCCACGTCCCGTATAGGCCTGAACGGAATAGATCAGATTTCATACAGGTCTAAATGGGTTCCTTGACTTCGAACTCTCGGCTGTCTTCACTCTCAGGGCACAAGGACAGCCGTCACTTATCCACATCTGGTTCAGGGAGAACGCGTGATGGATAGCCAGCCACATCGCTCGCCCCCCATTCGTTGCGCAACCTGCGTGCCCACGCCGGCGGCTTTGTTGCGCAGACGCATTCACCGACACGCCACCAATCAGCGTGCTCGCCTATAGCGCCTGACCTTTTCCAATGCCCCCGCTGGCTGCCGCTGAGTTCACTCAGTGGCCAGGTATTCGTTCGCCCATTGATTGCAGGCAACCGCAGAGTTGCCCCATCTGCCTGACAGAGGAATAGACCCATGACTCGGATCGCAACGCCCATCAGCGACATCAAGGAACATTACGACGTGATCGTCATCGGCTCGGGTTACGGCGGCGGTATTGCCGCGTCGCGCCTGTCACGGGCCGGCAAGCGGGTGTGCCTGCTGGAGCGAGGGCGGGAAATGCAGCCCGGCGAGTACCCGAACACGATGGTGGCGGCGACCGAAGAATTGCAGGTGCATGACCCGGACGGTCACATCGGCTCGCGCACTGGCCTGTTCGACCTGCACGTCAACGCCCAGCAGAACGTGGTGGTTGGTTGCGGCCTGGGTGGTACGTCGCTGATCAACGCCAACGTCGCCCTGGAGCCGGAGCCCGGTGTGTTCGACGACCCCCGCTGGCCACTGGCGGTGCGTGAACATCGCGACACCTTGCTCAAGGACGGTTATGCCCGGGCTCGGGAAATGCTCAAGCCCATGCCGTACCCCAGCACTTCGCCGGTGTTGCCCAAACTCGAAGCCAACAAGAAGTCGGCGGATTACCTCAAGCAAGGCGCGCACTTCTACAGGCCGCCGATCAACGTGACCTTCGACAAACTGCCGAACAACCTCAACCACGTCGGCGTTGAGCAATTGCCTTGCAACCATTGCGGTGACTGCGTTTCAGGCTGTAACAACAAGGCCAAGAACACCACGCTGATGAACTACCTGCCGGACGCCTGGAATCACGGCGCGGAGATTTTCTGCCAGGCCGAGGTGCGGCATCTGGAACGCGACGGCGATGGCTGGATCGTGCACTTCCAGTACCTGGACAGCGGTCGCGAGAAGTTTTCCGCACCGACGCTGTTCGTCAAAGCCGACATCGTGGTCGTCTCCGCCGGCACCCTGGGCTCTACTGAAATCCTCCTGCGCTCCCGGGACAAAGGCCTGTCGATGTCCGGCGAACTCGGGGAAAACATGAGCGGTAATGGCGACATCCTCGGTTTTGGCCACAACTGCGAGCAACCGATCAACGGCATCGGTTTTGGCGCTCATCCGGCCAAGGAACTTCACCCGGTTGGCCCGTGCATCACCTCGGTCATCGACCTGCGCACCGAAGGCGACTGGCGCAGCCGAATGGTCATTGAAGAAGGTTCGATCCCCGGTGCCCTCGGTCGGCCGATGGTGCCGAGCATGGCCGGGTTCGCCGAGCTGATCGGCAAACCCACCGACGACAATTTGACCGGCAAGTTGAAGTACAAGGAGCGCGAAGCCGAAAGCTTCGTCCGTGGCCCGTACTACGGCGCGCTGCACAACATGCAGACGTACCTGATCATGAGTCACGACGACGGCAAGGGCCGCATGGTGCTGGACAGCAAGGATCAGTTGCGCATCGACTGGCCAGGCGTCGGCGAGCAGGAAAACGTCAAGATCGGCAACGAACGCCTGCACCTGAGCACCAAGGCGCTGGGCGGGATCTGGGTCGAGAACCCGATCTGGACCCAACTGCTCAAGCACAGCATCGTTTCCGTTCATCCGTTGGGCGGCTGTGTCATGGGCGAGGACGCGGGGCAGGGCGTGGTCAACCACAAGGGCCAGGTGTTCAGCGGGGCCAGCGGCACCGATGTCTATGCCAGTTTGTACGTGACCGATGGCGCGGTCATCCCGACGTCCCTGGCCGTTAACCCGTTGCTGACCATTTCGGCGGTGAGCGAGCGCAACATGGGCCTGCTGGCGGCCGATCGCGGATGGCAGATCGACTACACGCTGCCCTCGGCGCCGCGCAAACAAGTGGCACCACAAACCCTTGGCGTGCAGTTCACCGAAACCATGAAAGGCTACTTCTCCCGGGCGTTCACGGCGGCCCAGAGCACTGACCTGAAGGTTTACGAAGCGGCGGCCAAGCGCGGTGAGGCGGATAACTCGCCCATCGATTTCACCCTGACCATCACCGCCAACGACCTCAATCGCATGATCAAGGAGCCGGAGCACGCCGCGACGCTGGTGGGGACGGTCAACGCGCCGAGCCTGTCGCCTCAGCCGCTGACCGCCAGCAATGGCGTGTTCAACCTGTTTGAGCAGTATCAGGAACAGGTCGGCGTGCGGCACATGAAGTACGACATGAAACTGACCGCCGAGGACGGCAACGACTATTTCTTCAGCGCCTTCAAAACCGTGCCCGAAGACAACGGTGTGCTGAACATCTGGCACGACACCAGCACCCTCTACGTGACGCTGTATCGCGGGCCGGACAAGACCGGCGAGGTGATCGGCTCGGGGGTGATGCACATCCATCCGACCGATTTCGCCAAGCAAATGACCACCATGAAGGTGCTCAATGCCCGTAACGAACGCGAGCGCATCGAAGGGCTGGCGCGCTTCGGCAAGTTCTTCGCCGGGATACTCTGGGAGAGCTACGGCGGCGTGTTTGCCGGCGACATCTACTTCAACCCCGACGCACCACCACGGCTGAAGCGACCGCTGGATGCGCCGACCCCGGTTGTGCATTTCTTCGAGACCGAAGACAACGTCGAACTGCGCCTGACCCGTTATCAGGGCGGCAGCAAAGGGCCGGTGATGCTGGTTCATGGGTTGGGGGTGGGGTCGAACATTTTCTCCACCGACACCATCCAGACCAACCTGCTGGAGTATTTGTGCAAGCACGAGTACGACGTCTGGTTGCTGGACTTGCGGGTGAGCATCCTGCTGCCGGCGAGCAAGAAGGAATGGAACGGCGACCAGATCGCCCAATACGACTTCAAGGCTGCCATTGAACAGATCCGGCAAGCGACCCAGGCGCCGGACGTGCAGTGTGTGGTGCATTGCTACGGCGCGACGACCTTCTTTATGTCATTGCTGGCCGGGTTGCAGGGCGTACGTTCCGTTGTCTGCTCGCAGATTGCGGCGGACACCGTTGTGGCCACAGCGACAGGCCTGAAGGCCGGCTTGCACCTGCCGGGGATGCTCGACGCCATTGGCATCAAATCCCTCACCGCTTACGCCGACAACAAGGAGAACTGGTTCAACAAACTCTATGACAAAGCCCTCAACGGCTACGCCCGGATCGAGGCTCAGGGCTACTGCACCAACCCGGTGTGCCATCGCATCACCTTCATGTACGCATCGTTGTATCGCCACGACACCCTCAACGAAACCCTGCACGACAACCTGCACGAATTGTTCGGCGAGTCGAACATGCACACCTTCGAGCATCTGGCGCTGATCGTGCGCAAAGGGCATCTGGTGGACTTCAAGGGCGAGGATGTCTACATGCCGCACTTCGACCGGTTGAGCATGCCGATCTGCTTTATCAGCGGCGCGGACAACCAGTGCTACCTGCCGGAAAGCACGCTCAAGACTTACGAGCGCGTGTGCCAGGTCCACGGGCCGGAGCGCTATAGCCGGCATGTGGTGCCCGGGTATGGCCATATCGACTGCATGTTTGGCAAGGATGCGGTGGTCGATGTGTACCCGATCATCCTGCAACACCTGGAGAAAACCGCCCTCGGCTAGCACTGCCGGTGGCTGGAGATTTGTCGCACAACCTGTGGGAGCGAGCCTGCTCGCGAAAGCGGCGGCACAGTCAACATTGACGTTGCCTGATACACCGCTTTCGCGAGCAGGCTCGCTCCCACAGTGGACGGTGTTCAGGATTAGAAGGAAAAGGATGATATGGACAGTTACATCCGCTGGTTTCAACGCTTCATCTGGCTAGGCATCGTGATGAACATGGTCTTCGCAATCCCGGCGCTTTTCGCTCCGGCGCTGCTGACCTCGATGCTCGGGATGCCACCGCAACTCTCCGATCCGTGGCTGGAAAACGCCGGCATGCTGCTGGTAGGAATCAGCCTGTTCTACATGCCGTCAGGCTTCAACGCACCCCGATACGTCGTGCATTCGTGGCTGTGCGTGTTGTCGCGACTGGTCGCCGTAGCATTCTGGATCTACCTGATCAACACCAGCAACCAGGCTCAGGTGTTCGTGCCGATGCTGATGGGCGATCTGAGCATGTTCCTGATCCTCGGGATCCTGCTGTACCTGGGCAGCGCTCCGGCGAATCGACCGCTGGCGTTGCTTCGCGACGGCTGGCGGGAATGGCGCGCAGGTTGGGCGTTACGCTGGCAGCGGCACAGCTTCAAGGTCGCCACGCTGGTCGTGGTGCTGGCGCTGGGATTCATCGGTTACCAGACCTGGTACCAGATGCTGCGGGTAGTGCCGGTAGAGCAATACGCCTCCGATGAAGATCACTACAAGTACGCCGCCATCGGCCTGGGCATCGAAGCGCGGATTCCCTATTACCTGTTCGCCGTGTTGCCGCAGATATGCCCGGAAAAAATGCCAAAACCCGGCGGCTACGAAGTCTTCGGTTTCCTCTACGAGAACGGCAAGGATCTGCCCATCGGCATGGCCAAGCGGCAGATCGGCTACCCGACCGTGGAGCCCAACTGCGCCCTGTGTCACACCGGCTCCTATCGGGCCAATACCAGCGACGTCGCCATCCCGGTGGCCACCGCGCCGGCCAATACCCTGCAACTGCAGGCTTTCCAGTGGTTCGCCTACGATTGCGCCAGCGATCCGAAATTCACCACCGACGCGGTGATGACCGCGATCAACAGCAAGTTCCAGCTCGGGTTCTTCGAGCGCCTGTATACCCGCTACCTGATCATTCCGATGGCCACGAGCGCGCTGATCAAACAGAAACAGGCCTATGCCTGGCAGCAACTGCGCGCACCGCAAGGGCCGGGACGCACCGACACCTTCAACCCGACAAAAATGGTGGTGTTCGGCTTCCCGGATGACTCGACTATCGGCACCGTCGACTTGCCGCAAGTCTGGAACCAGAAACCCCGGGAGTCGCTGTACCTGCACTGGGACGGCAACAACAATGACATTCATGAGCGCAACTACGCCGCGGCCATGGCCGTGGGCGCGACGCCGGAATCGGTGCTGCCGGCCAGTTTCAACCGGGTGACCAACTGGCTGCTGGGCCACAAATCACCGGCCTGGCCGTTCGCGCTGGATCAGGCCAAGGTTGCCCGGGGTAAACCGGTCTGGGAAAACAACTGTGCCGGTTGCCATGATTTTGGCCGCGCCGACACCGGTCAGGTCACCACCAACATTGATGAACTGGGCACCGATCCCCATCGGCTGAACTCGTTCACCACCGGTTTAGTGACGGCCTTCCACGGCTTCAAGACATCGCCGTTCGATTTTGGCGCCTACCGCAAGACCCAGAGCTACAGCAACACGCCGACCGACGGCGTCTGGTTGCGTGCGCCGTACTTGCACAACGGTTCGGTGCCGACCCTCTGGGATTTGCTGCAACCACCGGAACAGCGGCCGCAGGTGTTCTTCACTGGCTCCGATGTGTACGACCAGGACAAGGTCGGCTTCGTCACCAGCGGTGAGCAAATGAAAGCCTCGGCGGACTTCAAATACGACACGCGTCTTGAGGGCAACCACAACGGTGGCCACCTGTACGGCACGCAGCTGTCGGAACTCGATAAGCGGGCGCTCATCGAGTTCATGAAAACCCTGTAATCCCACTACGGATGGAGGAATACCGACATGTCACTCGTCACTCATTGGGAACATGAATACGACAAGGTCAAGGTCCGCCTGCACGGTTTGTTCACGCGGCTGGAGATGTCCTGGAAAAAGCTCATCAGCGATCTCGAGCCCGAGGAGTTCGAGGCGATCGTCGCGCTGCTGCAACGGGGTCACGATCAGGCGCAGTACGTGCTCAAACACGGCGACCTGCCAGACGATCAGCCGAGCGTGCCGTGGGAGTTGTCCCACGGTTTGTCGATCCTGCACATTGGCAACGCCACCCCCTTGCCGCAATCGGTAGACGAATTGCAAACCCGGGTGCTCAAGGACGGCAGCCTGCTCGGATGTCGCAAATGGGAACTGCTGGATCTGCTGTGGAGCGAGGCACTGCTGAAGTGGATCGAGAATCTGCGCCATCACGCACCGTTCGCCACTAACCCGGCGCTGATGAAAATGGACAGCGACGTGGTGCTGGCGATCGCTGGCGACTGGGGCACCGGACCGTTCGACAGCCACGCCCCGGCAGTGGCGGTGGCCAACCAGATGCAACTGGCCCAGGCCGATTTCACCATTCACCTCGGGGATGTGTATTACGCCGGCTCGCATTCACAGGAAGACGTCGACATGGTCGGCTGGCCCATGGGCAAGCACGGTTCATTCACCCTCAATTCCAACCACGAGATGTACAGCGGTGCCCACGGTTACTTCAAGGAACTGGCTAAACGTTTTCCGGCGCAGCAGGGCACCAGCTATTTCGCGTTGTACAACGACGACTGGCTGGTGGTCGGGCTCGACAGCGCTTACGCCTCCGATGCGATCAATCTGTACATGGACGGCACGCTGAACAAGGAGCAGATCGCCTGGATGAAAGACCTGCCCCAGCGCAAGAAGATCATGGTGCTCAGCCACCACCAGGGTTTTGATATCTCCGGGCACAACAAGACCGCGCTGTATCAAACAGTGTGTGATGCCTTGGGGCGTGAGCCGGATTACTGGTATTGGGGGCATTTGCACAATGGCATCTGCTACGCGGCTCAAGGTGGGCTGCATGCGCGTTGTGCCGGGCACGGGGCGATTCCGTATGGCAATGCCAGTGAACTGGACGGGCATTCGCGGGTGTTGTGGTCGGAAACGCAGAATGCGCGGGATGAGGCGTACCCGGATCGGGTGCTGAATGGTTATGTGAAGGTGCGGTTGGTGGGGGAGAACATCGAAGAGACGTTTATTGGGGAGGATGGCAGCGTGAGGTGGTCTTCATCAGCCCAATGATCGTTCCCACGCTCTGCGTGGGAATGCAGCCAGGGACGCTCCGCGTCCCAAGAGCCGAACGCGGAGCGTCCGAAGAGGCATTCCCACGCGGAGCGTGGGAACGATCGGGTGGTCAGGTCAGCCCTGAACCGGAACGCCTTTGAGGTAAGCCGCAGGCTCTGCCCCAAGGTTATTCAGCAACCGCTCGCTGTACCAATCCACAAAGTTCACCACGCCAAACTCATAGGTCTTGGAGTAAGGGCCTGGCTGGTAAGCCGTGGAGTTGATGCCGCGCTGGTTCTCTTCGGCCAGGCGACGGTCCTGGTCGTTGGTCGCATCCCAGACCTGGCGCATGCGCTCCACGTCGTAGTCCACGCCTTCGACCGCGTCCTTGTGGACGATCCACTTGGTGGTGACCATGGTTTCCTGGGCGCTGATCGGCCACACGGTGAACACGATGATGTGATCGCCCATGCAGTGGTTCCACGAGTGCGGCAGGTGCAGGATGCGCATCGAGCCCAGGTCCGGGTTTTTGATCCGGCCCATGAGTTTGGCGCAGCCTTGTTTGCCGTCCAGGGTCATCGACACGGTGCCTTTGAGCAGCGGCATGCGCACGATGCGGTTACGCAAACCGAAGCTGGCGTGGGCGTAAGGAATCTTCTCGGCTTCCCAGGCAGCGGCGGAGGCGGCGACGTGGTCCTTGAAGGCCTGGTCGGCTCGTGGGTCGGTGACGTCGTCCCATTCCAGCAGGGTTTTCAGCAGTTCCGGGTGCGACGCGTTGCAGTGGTAGCACTCGCGGTTGTTTTCCAGCACCAGTTTCCAGTTGGCCTTTTCCATCAAGGTGGTGGTAATTGCCACCTTGGTGTTCTCCATGTCGTACGGTTCCATGTAATGGTTCAGCGTCGACAGGAAGTCATCAATGGCCGGCGGATTCTCCGACAGGCTGATGAAGATGTAGCCGCCGGCAGTCTTCACGTTGACCGGTTTGAGGCCGTACTGCTTCATGTCGAAGTCGGCGCCCATCTCGGTGCCGGCGAACAGCAGGCGACCGTCCAGTTCGTACGTCCACTGGTGGTAGTGGCAGACCAGTTTGGCGACCTTGCCTTTTTCACTGGTGCACAGCCGCGAACCACGGTGACGGCAGACGTTGTGGAACGCATGGATCACGCCCTCGGCGCCGCGAATCACGATGATCGGGTTCTTGCCGACTTGCAGGGTCAGGTAGTTGCCCTTGGTCGGGATTTCGCAGGCCATACCGGCGATCAACCACTCTTTCTGGAAGATTTCCTGCATGTCGATATCAAACAGCCGCTCGTCAGAGTAAAACGGCTGCGGCAGCGAGTAAGTGCGCTCGCGCTCTTGCAGCATCTGTGCGGTGGCCTTGCGTGCGGGTTCCAGCGGATCGCCCAGGCTGATTTTTGCGGTGACGTCCATCGATTTGATCCTCAAGGCCATTCTGTGCGGCCGGCGAAATAGTGGCTGATACGGTTTGCTACGCAAGGGTGTAAAGAAATCGTCTCTGTGTGGAGCGAGTGTGGGGCCGGCGCACGCCAGAACCTTATCCATGGGCGACATGGCCCAATCTGTTCCCGACGCGCAACCCCCGGTAGATGCGGGCTGGTCGCGATAAGTATGTGAATGTCGCAGATAGGTAAATGGGTGGTTCGCACGTTACGCAGAATCGCCAACATAAGGCCGACCATCGGCGGTGGAGAACAGCATGTCCAACAGCTTCCTGAATCCGGTAACTACCCAGACCTGGGCCAATGGTCGACACATCGTCCGTTGCGTCAAAGTCATCCAGGAAACCTGGGATGTGCGCACCTTCTGCTTTATGGCCGACCAGCCGATCCTGTTCTTCTTTAAGCCGGGGCAGTTTGTCACCCTGGAGCTGGAAATCGAAGGCGTGCCGATCATGCGCTCCTACACCATTTCCAGCTCGCCGTCGGTGCCTTACAGCTTTTCGGTGACCATTAAGCGCGTACCGGGCGGCAAGGTCTCCAACTGGCTGCACGACACGCTGCATGAAGGCCAGGAGCTGGCCGTGCACGGGCCGGTCGGGTTGTTCAACGCCATGGACTTCACCGCGCCGAAGGTGTTGTACCTCAGCGGTGGCGTCGGTATCACGCCGGTCATGTCGATGGCGCGCTGGTTCTACGACACCAACGGCAACGTCGACATGGTGTTTATCCACAGCGCCCGTTCGCCCAAAGACATCATTTATCACCGCGAGCTGGAACACATGGCGTCGCGAATCGATAACTTCAGCCTGCACCTGATCTGCGAGAAGCATGGTCTGGGCGAGCCGTGGGCCGGTTATCGCGGTTACCTGAACCACAAGATGCTCGAACTGATGGCCCCGGACTTCATGGAGCGCGAAGTGTTCTGCTGCGGCCCGACGCCCTACATGAACGCGGTCAAGCGCATGCTCGACGCGGTTGGCTTCGACATGTCCCGTTATCACGAGGAATCCTTCGGCGCTACGCCAGCGGAAGCCCGTGCCGATGCGGTGGAACAAGCCGAAATCGCCGCAGACGCACCGGACATCGACGTGGCGGACCTGCACCAGGTGGAATTCACCGCGTCCGGGAAAAGCATTCGTGTGGCGCCGGGGGAAACCGTTCACGCCGCCGCTGCCAAGTTGGGGCTGTTGATTCCGAAGGCTTGCGGGATGGGGATTTGCGGGACGTGCAAGGTGATGAAGCTGGGGGGCGAGGTCGAAATGGAGCACAACGGCGGGATCACCGAGGAAGACGAAGCGGAAGGGTTCATTCTTTCCTGCTGCAGCGTGCCGAAGGGCGACGTGCGCATCGAGTTTTAAGCAACGCCAATCCCTTGTGGGAGCGAGCCTGCTCGCGAAAGCGCCGGATCAGTCAACATCAATGTTGAATGTCAGTACGCCTTCGCGAGCAGGCTCGCTCCCACAGGTTTTGTATCTTTTCTGATCGGTTGTTTTCTTTAGTCGACAAACAGGTCCGGCATCAGCGGGTCGGTAGTGTCAGGCGCAAACCGATACTGTTCAAAATCCGTCACCCCGTGCTCACTCAGAATCTCTTCATCAATCAGCAACCGACCGGTAATGCTGCGACCGCTGCTGTCCAGAATGACATGGGCGGCATCGGCCATGATCGCCGGCGTTCGTGCGTGTTTGAAGGATTCCCTCGAGCCAAGCTGAAACTCGATGGCCGCCGTCGCAATCATCGTCTGCGGCCACAACGAATTGACGCTGATGCCATAACTGGCAAATTCCTCACTCATGCCCAGGGTCAGCATGCTCATGCCGTATTTGGTCACCGTGTAGGGGCTGTATTGGGCGAACCATTTCGTCGCCAGGTTCAACGGTGGCGACAGGTTAAGAATGTGACCATTGGTTTTTTTCAGATAGGGCAGGGCGACCTGGCTGCACAGGAGCACGGCGCGGGTGTTGATCTGGTGCATCAGGTCGAAGCGCTTGAGCTCGATGTGTTGAACACCGGTCAGCTTGATCGCCCCGGCATTGTTGATCAGCGCATCAATGGCGCCGAAATGTTCGTGGGCCTGGGCCAGCGCCTCGCGTACCGCGAGTTCATCGCGAACATCCACCTGCAAGGCCAACGCCTTGCCGCCCGCGTCTTCAACTTCCTTGGCCACGCTGAAAATCGTGCCGGGCAGTTTGGGGTGGGGGGCGGCGCTTTTGGCGGCAATCACAATGTTGGCCCCATCCCGCGCAGCCCGCAGCGCGATCTCACGACCAATCCCACGGCTGGCACCGGTAATGAACAGGGTTTTGCCTTGTAAAGACATGCGTGCGCTCCTGATTATTGTTATGTGAGCGAAGGCTCGACAAACAATGTAGACCATGTCTTTCAGGGCAAACGATCAGACTGTAGGAGCTGTCGAGTGAAACGAGGCTGCGATCTTTTGATGTTGGTTTTTTAAGATCAAAAGATCGCAGCCTCGTTTCACTCGACAGCTCCTACCAGCTCCTACGGGGGAGGGATTAGCGGGACATCACTTCGCGAATATCCGCCGCCAATTCGTGTACGCGTTCTTCTTCGGTGTCCCACGAGCACATGAAGCGTGCGCCGCCGTTGCCGATGAAGGTGTAGAAGCGCCAGCCCTTGGCCGTCAGTGCAGCGATGGCCGGTTCCGAGAGTTGCAGGAACACGCCGTTGGCCTGCACCGGGAACATCAGTTCCACGCCTGGAATGTCGCTCACCAGTTCGGCCAGCAACTGCGCACAGTGGTTGGCGTGGCGGGCGTATTTGAGCCAGGCGTCGTTTTCCAGAATCCCGACCCACGGCGCCGACAGGAAACGCATCTTCGAGGCCAGTTGCCCAGCCTGTTTGCAGCGGTAGTCGAAGTCTTCGGCCAGTTTGTGGTTGAAGAACAGAATCGCTTCCCCCACCGCCATGCCGTTTTTCGTGCCGCCGAAGCACAACACGTCGACGCCGGCCTTCCACGTCAGGTCGGCCGGCGTGCAGCCAAGGAAAGCGCAGGCGTTGGAGAAGCGCGCGCCGTCCATGTGCAGGTTCAGGCCCAGTTCTTTGCACGTGGCGCTGATGGCGCGGATTTCTTCCGGGGTGTAGACGCTGCCGACTTCGGTCGCCTGGGTCAGGGTCACGACGCGCGGTTTCGGGTAATGAATGTCCTGGCGCTTGAGCGCAATTTCGCGGATCGATTCCGGGGTCAGCTTGCCGTTTTCAGTGCGGGCGACGAGCAGCTTGGAACCGTTGGAAAAGAATTCCGGTGCGCCGCATTCGTCGGTTTCGACGTGGGCGGTTTCCGAGCAGATCACGCTGTGGTAACTCTGGCACAGCGACGACAGGGCCAGGGAGTTGGCGGCGGTGCCGTTGAAGGCGAAGAACACTTCGCAGTCGGTTTCGAACAGTTTGCGGAAATCGTCGGACGCGCGGGCGGTCCATTCATCGTCGCCATAAGCGCGCTGGTGGCCGTGGTTGGCCTGTTCCATGGCAGCCCAGGCTTCAGGGCAGATACCGGAATAGTTGTCGCTGGCGAATTGTTGGCTCTTATCGGTCATGGCCCTGCTTTCCGTGATCGAGGCGCTTATGGTGAAGCGACTCGTGGTCAATGATGGTGCGCACTTTACCGAAGATCATCCGGGGAGCACACGCGATGCGTCTGACAGAAAAATCCAAAGACGACGGGCAATTATGCACATGACGCAAAGGGATGGGGCACTGGATCTGCTCAAGTGGCTGGCGCTGTTGAGCATGGTGCTCGATCACCTGCGATATGTCGGTTATTCCGTCGATCTTCTGTATGTGCCGGGGCGGTTGGCGTTCCCGTGGTTCTGTTTGGCAATGGCCGCAAACCTGGCGCGGGCCCGCGCAGTAACCACCGACGGCCAGTGGCGTTATCTGGGGTGGTTGCTGCTGTTTAGCGCCATCAGCGAAATTCCCTACCGGATGTACATTCCTGATCCCGACACCTTAAACGTGCTGCCCACGTTGGCGCTGGGATTGCTGGTGGCCCGTGGCTGGCAGGACCGAACCCTGCAAACGCGACTGTTGGCGGCAGGCGCCTTGCTGCTGGCGGCGCTATTCCCGGAGCGACTGATGTTCGGCTTCTACGGCGTCCTGTTGCCACTGGCGATGTTGCTGGTGATCAAGCGTCCCTGGTACTTCAGCCTGTTGCCGGGGCTGGTCTGTCTGGCAGCCAATCAGTGGCCAGTGCTGTATTCCTCCGCGCAGTTTCACAATGTTGAAGCCATCCTCGGCATCGCCGCTTGTCTGATCGCGCCATTGCTGGGGCTGCTCTTGTTGCGACATGCCCAGTCTTTCAAGCCGCCGCCGATGCGCCGTTGGGCGTATGCGCTCTATCCCGCGCATTTCCTGCTGTTGCTGGCAGTGCGACAGGTCATCGCCTGACCCTGTGGGAGCGAGCCTGCTCGCGATGGCGGCAGCTCAGGCAACATCAATGTTGAATGTGAGGCCGCTATCGCGAGCAGGCTCGCTCCCACAGGGGATCTTCGTTGGTTCGAAGGTTGTGTCCGGCCAGCCATTTCGATCCATGTCGTAAACGCACCTTTGCGTGGCGTCCGTAGGCATTTGGCCTGTCTGCGCCGGTCATACCATCGCATTCAAAGGGCACTGTCGAAACACCAGTGCCTTACCGAGACGAATGGCGCATAGATGCCGCTGGGAGAGACGCGATGTTCAGCAAGCAAGACCAGATCAAGGGTTACGACGATGCACTGCTGGCGGCGATGAATGCCGAGGAGCAACGCCAGGAAGATCACATCGAGCTGATCGCGTCAGAGAACTACACCAGCAAACGCGTCATGGAAGCGCAAGGCAGTGGCCTGACCAACAAATACGCCGAAGGCTATCCGGGCAAGCGCTACTACGGTGGTTGCGAGCACGTCGACAAGGTTGAAGCGCTGGCCATCGAACGCGCCAAGCAACTGTTCGGTGCCGACTATGCCAACGTCCAGCCGCACTCCGGCTCTTCGGCTAACAGCGCTGTGTATCTGGCCCTGATCCAGCCAGGCGACACCATCCTCGGCATGAGTCTGGCCCACGGTGGTCACCTGACCCACGGCGCCAAAGTGTCGTCCTCGGGCAAGCTGTACAACGCCGTGCAGTACGGCATTGACACTAAAACCGGGCTGATCGATTACGACGAAGTCGAGCGCCTGGCTGTCGAATGCAAACCGAAGATGATCGTTGCCGGCTTCTCTGCTTACTCCAAGACCCTCGACTTCCCACGTTTCCGTCAGATCGCCGACAAGGTCGGTGCGCTGCTGTTCGTCGACATGGCCCACGTGGCCGGTCTGGTCGCCGCTGGCCTGTACCCGAATCCGCTGCCATACGCCGATGTGGTCACTACCACTACCCACAAGACCCTGCGCGGTCCGCGTGGCGGCCTGATCCTGGCCAAGTCCAACGAAGAAATCGAGAAGAAGCTCAACGCGGCAGTATTCCCGGGTGCCCAGGGCGGCCCGCTGATGCACGTGATTGCCGGTAAAGCGGTGTGCTTCAAGGAAGCGCTGGAACCTGGTTTCAAGGCTTACCAACAGCAAGTGATCGACAACGCCCAGGCCATGGCCGGCGTATTTATCAAACGCGGCTACGATGTAGTGTCCGGCGGCACCGATAACCACCTGTTCCTGGTCAGCCTGATCCGTCAGGGCCTCACCGGCAAAGAGGCGGATGCAGCACTCGGTCGCGCCCACATCACCGTGAACAAGAACGCTGTCCCGAACGATCCACAGTCGCCGTTCGTGACCTCCGGCCTGCGTATCGGCACCCCGGCGGTGACCACTCGCGGCTTCAAGGTTACCCAGTGCGTCACGCTGGCCGGCTGGATCTGCGACATCCTCGACAACCTCGGCGACGCCGATGTAGAGGCCAATGTTGCGCAGCAAGTTGCGGCCCTGTGCGCGGACTTCCCGGTTTATCGCTGAGCGCGGTTTTGGAGTAAATGACTATGCAACGCTACTCGGGCTTCGGCCTCTTCAAACACTCCCTCAGCCATCACGAAAACTGGCAGAAAATGTGGCGCACGCCGACCCCTAAAAAGGTCTATGACGTGGTCATCGTTGGCGGTGGCGGGCATGGTCTGGCGACCGCCTACTACCTGGCCAAAGAGCACGGCATCACTAACGTGGCCGTGGTCGAGAAAGGCTGGCTGGGCGGCGGTAACACCGCGCGCAACACCACCATCGTTCGCTCCAACTACCTGTGGGACGAGTCGGCGCACCTGTACGAACACGCGATGAAATTGTGGGAAGGCCTGTCCCAGGACCTGAACTACAACGTGATGTTCTCCCAGCGTGGCGTTTACAACTTGTGCCACACCCTGCAGGACATTCGTGATTCCGAGCGTCGGGTCAGCGCCAACCGCCTCAACGGCGTGGACGGCGAACTGCTCGATGCCAAACAGGTTGCCGACGAGATTCCGTACCTCGACTGCTCCAAGAACACTCGCTACCCGGTGATGGGCGCAACTGTCCAGCGTCGCGGCGGCGTGGCCCGTCACGATGCCGTGGCGTGGGGCTTTGCTCGTGCCGCTGACGCACTGGGCGTGGACCTGATTCAACAGACCGAAGTGATCGGTTTCCGAAAGGAAAACGGTGTATGCATCGGCGTTGAAACCAACAAAGGTTTCATCGGTGCCAAGCGCGTCGGTGTAGTGACCGCCGGTAACTCCGGGCACATGGCCAAACTCGCCGGTTTCCGTCTGCCGATCGAATCCCACCCGCTGCAAGCGCTGGTGTCCGAACCGATCAAGCCGATTATCGACAGCGTGATCATGTCCAACGCCGTACACGGTTACATCAGCCAGTCCGACAAGGGCGACCTGGTGATCGGCGCCGGTATCGACGGCTACAACGGCTATGGCCAGCGTGGTTCGTACCCGGTGATCGAGCACACCATTCAGGCCATCGTCGAGATGTTCCCGGTGTTGTCTCGCGTACGCATGAACCGTCAGTGGGGCGGCATCGTCGACACCACGCCGGATGCATGCCCGATCATTTCGAAAACTCCGGTCCCGAACATGTTCTTCAACTGCGGTTGGGGCACCGGTGGCTTCAAGGCAACACCTGGCTCGGGCAACGTGTTTGCCGCGAGTCTGGCCAAGGGTGAAATGCACCCATTGGCTGCACCTTTCTCCATCGACCGTTTCCACAACGGTGCGTTGATCGATGAACACGGCGCTGCTGCGGTTGCCCACTAACAGGAGAAATCCCCATGTTGCATATCTTCTGTCCTCACTGCGGCGAACTGCGCTCCGAAGAGGAATTCCACGCATCCGGCCAGGCGCACATCCCGCGCCCTCTGGATCCGACCAACTGCACCGACGAGGAGTGGGGCGACTACATGTTCTTCCGCGATAACCCTCGCGGTCTGCACCACGAGCTGTGGGATCACGTCGCCGGTTGCCGTCAGTACTTCAACGCCACCCGTGACACCGTGACCTACGAGATTCTCGAAACCTACAAGATCGGCACCAAGCCACAATTCACCGACAAGACCGACAGCCCGAAAGCGGCCGCCACGGCTCTGGGAGAGAAGGTATGAGCCAGATCAATCGCCTGTCCAACGGCGGACGGATCGACCGCAATAAAGTGCTGAGCTTCACCTTCAACGGCCAGACCTATAAAGGCTTTGAGGGCGATTCCCTGGCCGCGGCCTTGCTGGCCAACGGTGTGGACATCATCGGTCGCAGCTTCAAGTATTCCCGTCCGCGCGGCATCTTCGCTGCCGGTGCCGAAGAGCCGAATGCTGTGCTGCAAATCGGCGCGACCGAAGCCACGCAGATCCCGAACGTACGCGCCACGCAACAAGCGCTGTATCAAGGTCTGGTCGCCACTAGCACCAACGGCTGGCCAAGCGTGAACAACGACATGATGGGGATTCTCGGCAAGGTCGGCGGCAAGCTGATGCCGCCGGGCTTCTACTACAAAACCTTCATGTACCCGCAATCGTTCTGGATGACTTACGAGAAGTACATTCGTAAGGCTGCCGGCCTTGGCCGCTCGCCGACCGAGAACGATCCGGACACCTACGACTACATGAACCAGCACTGCGACGTGCTGATCGTCGGCGGTGGCCCTGCTGGCCTGGCCGCTGCACTGGCCGCTGCACGCAGCGGTGCTCGTGTGATCCTGGCCGATGAGCAGGAAGAGTTCGGCGGCAGCCTGCTCGACTCCCGCGAAAGCCTCGACGGCAAAGCGGCGACCGAATGGGTTGCCAGCGTCATCGCCGAGCTGAAAGACACCCCGGACGTGCTGCTGTTGCCGCGCGCCACGGTCAACGGCTACCACGACCATAACTTCCTGACCATTCACGAGCGCCTGACCGATCACCTCGGCGACCGCGCCCCGATTGGCCAGGTTCGTCAGCGCATCCACCGTGTTCGCGCCAAGCGTGTAGTGCTGGCGACCGGCGCTCACGAGCGTCCACTGGTTTACGGCAACAACGACGTGCCGGGCAACATGCTCGCCGGCGCTGTGTCGACTTACATTCGTCGTTACGGCGTGGCTCCGGGCAAGAAACTGGTGCTGTCGACCAACAACGACCACGCCTATCGCGTTGCACTGGATTGGCTCGACGCCAGTCTGCAAGTCGTGGCCATCGCCGATGCCCGCAGCAATCCGCGCGGTGCGCTGGTTGAAGAAGCGCGCGCCAAAGGCATTCGCATCCTGACCGGCAGCGCCGTGATCGAGACGCGTGGCAGCAAGCACGTGACCGCCGCTCGCGTTGCCGCGATCGATGTCAAAGCGCACACCGTGACCAGCCCAGGTGAGTGGCTTGAATGCGACCTGGTTGCCAGTTCCGGCGGTTACAGCCCGGTGGTTCACTTGGCCTCGCACCTGGGTGGCAAGCCGATCTGGCGTGAAGACATTCTCGGTTTCGTACCGGGCGAAGCACCGCAGAAACGCGTGTGCGTCGGTGGCATCAACGGCGTCTACGGCCTCGGCGATTCCCTGGCCGATGGTTTTGAAGGTGGCGCTCGCGCAGCCAGCGAAGCCGGTTTCAGCGTGGTCGAAGGCACCTTGCCGAAAGCCCTGAGCCGTCTGGAAGAGCCAACACTGGCGCTGTTCCAGGTGCCGCACGAAAAGAACACCGCACGTGCGCCGAAGCAATTCGTCGACCTGCAAAACGACGTCACCGCTGCCGCCATCGAACTGGCGACCCGCGAAGGTTTCGAGTCGGTCGAGCACGTCAAACGCTACACCGCACTGGGCTTCGGTACGGACCAGGGCAAGCTCGGCAACGTCAACGGTCTGGCCATCGCCGCCCGTTCGCTGAACGTGACCATCCCGCAGATGGGCACCACGATGTTCCGTCCGAACTACACGCCGGTAACCTTCGGCGCCGTGGCCGGCCGTCACTGTGGGCACATCTTTGAACCGGTGCGTTTCACCGCGCTGCATCACTGGCACGTGAAGAACGGCGCCGAATTTGAAGACGTCGGTCAGTGGAAACGTCCGTGGTACTTCCCGAAAAACGGTGAAGACCTGCACACTGCCGTGAAGCGCGAATGCAAAGCCGTGCGCGACAGCGTCGGCCTGCTGGACGCTTCGACCCTGGGCAAGATCGACATCCAGGGCCCGGATTCGCGTGAGTTCCTCAACCGTATCTACACCAACGCCTGGACCAAGCTCGACGTGGGCAAGGCGCGCTACGGCCTGATGTGCAAAGAAGACGGCATGGTGTTCGACGACGGCGTGACGGCATGCCTGGCCGACAACCATTTCGTGATGACCACCACCACTGGCGGCGCTGCACGTGTGCTGCAATGGCTGGAAATCTACCACCAGACCGAATGGCCAGACCTGAAGGTGTACTTCACTTCGGTCACCGACCACTGGGCAACCATGACCTTGTCCGGGCCGAACAGCCGCAAACTGCTCAGCGAAGTCACCGACATTGATCTGAGCAACGAAGCCTTCCCGTTCATGACCTGGAAAGAAGGCCTGGTCGGCGGTGTGCCGGCGCGGGTGTTCCGGATTTCGTTTACCGGTGAGCTGTCGTACGAAGTCAACGTTCAGGCCGACTACGCCATGGGCGTTCTGGAAAAAATCGTCGAGGCCGGCAAGAAGTACAACCTGACCCCGTACGGCACCGAGACCATGCACGTGCTGCGGGCCGAGAAGGGCTTCATCATCGTTGGGCAGGACACCGACGGCTCGATGACCCCGGACGACCTGAACATGGGCTGGTGTGTCGGTCGCACCAAACCATTCTCGTGGATTGGCCAGCGTGGCATGAACCGCGAAGACTGCGTGCGTGATCAACGCAAACAGTTGGTCGGTCTGAAGCCGATTGATCCGAACAAATGGCTGCCGGAAGGTGCACAACTGGTGTTCAACACCAAGCAAGCGATCCCGATGACCATGGTCGGTCACGTCACCTCCAGCTACTTGCACAACTCCCTGGGCTATTCGTTTGCCATGGGTGTTGTGAAGGGCGGCTTGAAGCGTATCGGTGAGCGCGTGTTCGCACCGCTGGCCGATGGCAGCGTGATCGAGGCGGAAATCGTTTCTTCGGTGTTCTTCGATCCAAAGGGTGATCGCCAGAACATCTAATGGCTTCGGGTCCTGTGGGGTGCCTGCTACCGCCTTCGCGAGCAGGCTCGCTCCCACAGGAGATCGCGGTCAAGTGTGGGAGCGAGCCTGCTCGCGAAAGCGGCGGCACAGTCACCACAAGGGCCAGAACCAACAGAATTCAGGAAAGGTGCTTTATGACCGCAGCCAATGTTTACCAACAACGCCCAACCACCGGGGCCAAGGCCGAGTCGTCGCTGCATCACGCCGACCTCGCCAGCCTGGTGGGCAAGGGTCGCAAAAGCGCCGGCGTGATCGTGCGTGAGAAAAACTCCTCGGCCACCTGACCATTCGTGGCGATGGCCACGATGCGGCGTTCGCTGCCGGTGTGCACAAAGCCCTCGGTATCGAATTGCCGGGCGCGCTGACCGTCGTCGTCAAAGGCGAATCCAGCCTGCAATGGATGGGGCCGGATGAATGGCTGCTGATCGTGCCGACCGGTGAAGAATTCGCCGCCGAGCAGAAACTGCGTGAAGCGCTGGGCGACCTGCACATCGCGATCACCAACGTCAGCGGCGGCCAGCAGCTCCTCGAACTGAGCGGCCCGAACGTGCGCCAGGTGCTGATGAAGTCCACCAGCTACGACGTGCACCCCAACAGTTTTCCGGTGGGCAAGGCTGTGGGCACCGTGTTTGCCAAGTCGCAACTGGTGATCCGCCACACCGCGGAAGACACCTGGGAACTGCTGATTCGTCGCAGCTTCTCGGATTACTGGTGGTTGTGGTTGCAGGATGCGGCGGCTGAGTACGGGTTGAGTGTTCAGGCTTAAGAGCAGAGCGAGTTGGTCCTGTTATCAAGGACTGGTTTGAGATCGACCCCTCACCCCAACCCTCTCCCCATGGGGGAGAGGGGGAAAGGGAGTCGATCTCCAGTGTTTTCAAAATGTGTGTCTGGCTTGAAATTGCTTTTCCAGAACTTGAGTTCGCCTCGGTATTTCAGGTCGATGTCGCTCCAAGAACAACTCGGTCAGTCCCCTCGCCCCTTTGGGGAGAGGGTTAGGGTGAGGGGGGGATTTCCCTGACACCCAGCACAATGAACAGGAGTCACCGCACTATGAGCCGCGCCCCAGACACATGGATTCTGACCGCCGACTGCCCAAGCGTCCTCGGCACCGTGGATGCGGTGACCCGCTTTCTGTTCGAGCAGGGCTGCTACGTCACCGAGCACCATTCCTTCGATGATCGGCTTTCGGGCCGTTTCTTCATTCGCGTGGAATTCCGCCAGCCGGATGGCTTCGACGAGCAAGCCTTCCGCGCAGGTCTGGAAGAGCGTGGCAAAGCCTTCGGCATGGTTTTCGAGCTGACGCCGCCGAACTACCGCCCGAAAGTGGTGATCATGGTTTCCAAGGCCGATCACTGCCTCAACGACTTGCTCTACCGCCAGCGCATCGGCCAATTGTCGATGGACGTGGCCGCTGTGGTTTCCAACCACCCGGACCTCAAGCCGCTGGCCGACTGGCACCAGATTCCGTACTACCACTTCCCGCTGGACCCGAACGACAAACCGTCCCAGGAGCGTCAGGTCTGGCAGGTGATTGAAGAGTCCGGCGCCGAACTGGTGATCCTTGCCCGCTACATGCAAGTCCTGTCGCCAGAGCTGTGCCGCAAACTCGACGGCAAGGCGATCAACATCCATCACTCCCTGCTGCCGGGTTTCAAGGGCGCCAAGCCCTATCACCAGGCCTACAACAAGGGCGTGAAACTGGTCGGCGCCACGGCGCACTACATCAACAACGACCTGGACGAAGGCCCGATCATCGCCCAGGGCGTAGAAGCCGTGGACCACAGTCATTACCCGGAAGATTTGATCGCCAAGGGGCGGGATATCGAAGGGCTGACGTTGGCGCGGGCGGTTGGATATCACATTGAGCGACGGGTGTTTCTCAACGCCAATCGTACGGTCGTTCTCTAAATCGTCTTCGCGAGCAGGCTCGCTCCCACAGGTTTTGTGTTGGTCACAGACCTTGTGTACACCCCGATCCAATGTGGGAGCGAGCCTGCTCGCGAAGAGGCCCTGACAAACAACGCAAAGACACACAGGCAATAACCCGAGCAATCAACGCGCCGCCGCTCCATGGCGACGCGACCGCTACATAAAAACAACAGCGAGGTGAAAGCATGTCTGGCAATCGTGGTGTGGTGTATCTCGGCAATGGCAAAGTCGAAATACAGAAAATCGACTATCCGAAAATGCAGGACCCGCGCGGCAGGAAGATTAATCACGCTGTCATCCTGCGTGTGGTTTCCACCAACATCTGTGGTTCCGACCAGCACATGGTGCGCGGTCGTACCACGGCGCAAACTGGCCTGGTACTGGGTCACGAAATCACCGGTGAAGTGATCGAGAAGGGCAGCGACGTCGAGAACCTGCAGATCGGCGACCTGGTGTCCGTCCCGTTCAACGTCGCTTGCGGGCGCTGCCGTTCCTGCAAAGAGATGCACACCGGTGTCTGTCTGAGTGTTAACCCGGCCCGTCCCGGCGGTGCTTACGGTTATGTCGACATGGGCGACTGGACCGGTGGTCAGGCTGAATACGCGATGGTGCCGTATGCCGACTTCAACCTGCTGAAACTTCCGGATCGCGATCGCGCGATGGAAAAAATCCGCGACCTGACCTGCCTCTCCGACATCCTGCCGACCGGTTACCACGGCGCAGTGACGGCCGGCGTTGGCCCGGGCAGCACCGTGTACATCGCCGGTGCCGGTCCTGTCGGTCTGGCCGCTGCCGCTTCCGCTCGCCTGTTGGGCGCGGCCGTGGTGATCATCGGTGACGTCAACACCGTCCGCCTGGCGCACGCCAAGGCTCAGGGTTTCGAAATCGCCGACCTGTCCCTGGACACCCCGCTGCACGAACAGATCGCTGCACTGCTGGGCGAGCCAGAAGTGGATTGCGCCGTCGACGCCGTGGGCTTCGAAGCGCGTGGTCACGGCCATGACGGCGTGAAACACGAGGCTCCGGCCACCGTGCTCAACTCGCTGATGGGCGTGGTTCGGGTTGCCGGCAAAATCGGTATCCCTGGCCTGTACGTGACTGAAGATCCGGGTGCAGTCGATGCAGCCGCGAAGATGGGCAGCCTGAGCATCCGCTTCGGTCTGGGCTGGGCCAAATCCCACAGCTTCCACACTGGCCAGACGCCAGTGATGAAGTACAACCGCCAGTTGATGCAGGCGATCATGTGGGACCGTATCCACATTGCCGACATTGTTGGTGTTGAGGTGATCAGCCTGGATGACGCGCCACGTGGTTATGGCGAGTTTGATGCGGGCGTGCCGAAGAAGTTTGTGATCGATCCGCACAAGTTGTTTAGTGCGGCGTAAGGCTTCAGGCAAAACAAAGGCGATCTTCGGATCGCCTTTTTTGTGTTTTTGATGTCGGCAGATCGAGGTATGTCGTATTCGAAATCCAGCCCTCTCCCCAGAGGGAGAGGGGGAAAGGGGGCCGATCTCTATGCTTTTCAAACCTGAGTTCGACTCAGGAATTTCAGGTTGATGTAGCTCTAAGGACAACTCGGTCAGTCCCCTCGCCCCCCTGGGGAGAGGGTTAGGGTGAGGGGTCGATTTCCAGTCGATCACAACGCCGCCAACGCCCCTTGATACAACACCGGCCCCGTCGGTTGCCCAGTCGGCGAACCACCCTTCGGCTCAAGACTGACCGCCAACGCAATCGGCTTGCCGATCAACGTCTTCTGCGTATCGCTCAGCTCTACGCGGCCCTTGCCGCCCGCCGGAATCACCCCAAGGGAAATCGGCTTGCCATCCGCCGGAATCGCCCATAACTCCAGACTGCGCCCCGGATCGACCGCCGCCAGCGTCAGCGGCTCAACGTTCAAATAATCCTCATGCGCTTCAACCTTCAGCGCCGGCTGCGCGTCGGCCGTCAGCAGTGTGGCGCTGTAACGCGCGCTGTCGCGGTTGTAAATCACGCCCAACGTCACGGCGATCACCAGCGAGCAAACCGCAGCCGTCACTCGCAACCAGCTCCAGAACCGACGTTTTTCCGGCATGTGCAGTACTTGCGGCTCAATCCGCGCCGTAATTCCCTGCCACACCCGATCCGGCACCGGCTGCTCCGGCAGGGCTTCGGTCAAGCTGACCAGGCTTTCCTGCCACTGCGCCAGTTCCGCGCGCAATGCGGCGTCTTCCAGCAACAACTGTTCGAAACGCCGTCGAGCGGCAGACGGCATCAAGCCAATGGCGTAATCGGCGGCGAGGGCGCGGCGCAGGGTCGGGGTTTGATAGTTCATGATTCAAGGCACCTGCGCAGTCGCTCCATTCCGCGGCGGATCCAGGATTTCACCGAGCCCAGCGGCGCGGCCAGGTGTTCGGCGAGCTCAGAGCAGGACAACCCCTGAAAGTAAGCCACGGTGATCGATTGACGCTGCATGCCGTCGAGGCTTTCCAGGCACCGGTTCAAGGCGTTGGCCTCACGGGCACTGCTGAGCTGTTCGTGGGCCGATGGGCTTTCATCCACCAGCGCCTGTTCTTCAAGGTCGCTTAACGGCCGGTCGCGGTGTTTGCGCAACTGATCGATGGCCTGATGACGGGTGATGTTGATCATCCAGGTCAGCGGTGCCGACAGATGCGCCTCATAGCGCGAGGCGTTGTTCCAGATGCGCACGAAACTTTCCTGCAGCACTTCTTCAGCCAGATCCGGCCGTCCCATGAAATGCAGCGCTACGCCATGCAGCCGTGGGCCGACGCTGCGATAAAGCGTCTCGAAAGCGCGGCGGTCGCCCAGTGAACACTGGGCCAGAAGCTGCCTGAGCTGATCGGCGTCGGCGATGGGAATGGCAGTTCTCCAGGCAATCGAGGTGGGCTGCGTGAGGTGCCGGTTGCAGGCAGAGGTTAGTTCACGGTGCGCGGTAGTTCCATTCACGGGCGGCCACCTCGGAAACCGCCGACCCCGATGGACAGGGTCGGCGGCACCCCTCAGCTTTTCGGCATCAGTACTTTGTCGATGACCTGAATCACACCGTTGGACTGGTACACGTCATAGGTGGTGATGTCGGCGACGTCACCTTTTTCATCCTTGATTGTGATGTTGTGCGGGCCGTTCATCATCGCCCACAGCTTGCCGCCTGCGACGGTGGTCAGTTCGGCTTTGCCGCCACCGGCCTTGATCTTCTCGGCCAGGGTCAGCATGTCGAGTTTTCCGGCGACCACGTGGTAGGTGAGGACGTGAGTCAGGGTCGCCTTGTTGGCGGGTTTGAGCAGAGTATCGACCGTGCCGGCCGGCAGGGCGGCGAAAGCCGAGTTCACCGGGGCGAACACGGTGAACGGGCCTTTGCCCTTGAGGGTATCTACCAGGCCTGCGGCTTTCACGGCGGCGACCAGGGTGGTGTGGTCGGCGGAGTTCACCGCGTTATCGATGATGTCTTTGCTCGGCATCATGCTCTGGCCGCCGACGATGACCGCATGGCTCGTGTCTGCCGCTTGCACGGTGTTCAGGGCGAATCCACCGCCAAGGGTCAGGGTCAGCAGGCTGGCAATCAACGGCGTTTTGATCGAAGTGCGTTTCATGGTGATGATCCTCGTGAAGGGAATCGGCCAGGAGTGTCTGTCCGTGCTTGATATACGCGGGCGGGGCCAGACTGGATGCAGCGCCGGTGAATTCTTTTTCGACTGTTCGTCAGGGGCTCGCCAAGGCTGGGAACAATCCCCCGGGATGCCAGTCCAAACCACGGTTTTTCGCCGCCCATTGCCGGGCGGTTTTCATGGCCCATGAGGATGTCTGGATGAAGATTTCACGCGGTTTTGCACTGGCTTCGCTGATGTGTCTGGCGGCCAGTCCGGTCTTTGCTCAGTTCAGCCTGTTCGATGCGGCCAATGCCATCTCCGGCACGCAGGACGATGACGCCGCCGCAGCCGCGCCGACCGCGCAGACGGCCGGTCTGCTCAGTGCGCTCAGCCAATTGAACGTGACACCAGAACAAGCCATTGGCGGTGCCGGGGCGATGCTCGGTCTGGCGAAGAATCAATTGAGTTCGACCGACTACTCGGCGTTGGCCAAAAGCGTGCCCGGAATCGACTTACTGTCCGGTGGCGGTGAACTGGGCGTCCTCAGCGGCTTGCTTGGCTCGTCCGGTAAAGCGGCAGGTCTGGGCAACGTCTTGGGCAACGTGAGTAACACCAATGACCTGAACAGTGCCTTCAACGCATTGGGCATGGACACTGGCATGATCGGCCTGTTTGCCCCCGTGCTTCTGCAATTTTTCGGTCAGCAGGGCGTCGGCGGGTCGCTGCTGACAAACCTGGGCGGGATCTGGGGCGCAGGCACCGGTACCTAATTCAGCGGCGCTCGGCGCGCAACGCGTCGATGCGCAGGTCCTTCTCGATCCAGAGCTGGTTGACCCAGTTCTGGAGGGTGTCGCGAAACGGCGGATCATTTTCGTAATCGCCCTGCCACAGCGCCGGGTCGAGTTCGCGGGTCTTGATGTCGATGATGACCCTCGGCACGTTGCCGCTGAGCAAATCCCAGAATCCCGGGATCGTCTGCTGCGGATACACCACCGTCACATCAAGGACGGCGTCCAGTTGTTCACCCATTGCTGCCAGTACGAACGCCACGCCGCCAGCCTTGGGCCTGAGCAGGTGCATAAAGGGTGATTGCTGCTGGGCACTTTTCGCCGCGGTATAGCGTGTGCCTTCCAGGTAATTGACCACCGTCACCGGCTGACGTTTGTACAACTCGCACGCCGCTTTGGTGATCTCCAGATCCTTGCCAGCCAACTCAGGGTGTTTCGCCAGGAATGCCTTGGTGTAGCGTTTCATGAACGGGTAATCCAGCGCCCACCACGCCAACCCCAGGAACGGTACCCAGATCAGCTCTTTCTTGAGGAAGAACTTGAAGAACGGTGTGCGTCGGTTCAGCGTTTGGATCAGCGCCGGGATATCGACCCAGGATTGATGGTTGCTGATCACCAGATACGACGTGTCGACCCGCAGGTCATCGCCGCCGCGGATGTCCCATTGCGTGGGGATGCACAGGCGGAAAATCAGCTTGTCGATTTCGGCCCAGGTCTCGGCGATCCCCATGACCGTCCATGACGCGTAATCACGCAAGCGCCCGGGCAGGACCAGTTTGAGCAAGGCGAATACCATCAGCGGCCCGAACAGGGCCAGGGTGTTGAGCAACAGCAGCAGGGTAACGAAACAGCCGGTGAGCAGGCGGCGCATAAATAACTCTTGAAAGCTTTTGGGCGCGCAATGATAAGCAGCTTCGGACGGCAGGCCAAATCGGCGACGACGAATGTTTCACCTTTACGTGGTTATGCTGGTCCTGTCGTGATCATTCCGGCCCCATCGCGAGCAGGCTCGCTCCCACAGGATTTGTGTGTTGAACACATGAACTGTGAACAATAGAGATCCCTGTGGGAGCGAGCCTGCTCGCGAAAGATCTGAAGAACGAACGAATTCCCTACTGGCGGTCTAAAATTCCGCGTTCGACGCCCCAATTGCCCAAGGAAGCCCATTACGTGAAATCCCTCCTTGCTCTGCTTTCCCTCGTGGCCCTGCCGGTCCTGGCCGCTGAGCCGACCCTGTACGGGCGCTACGAATACATCGCGCTGCCGGAAATCGGTGGCGAAGTCCTCAAGGCCAAGATGGACACCGGCGCCCTGACCGCGTCGCTGTCGGCCAAAGACATCGAAACCTTTACCCGTGACGGCGACGAGTGGGTGCGTTTCCGCCTCGCTACCAAAGGCGCGAGCAACAAGGTCTACGAACACAAGGTCGCGCGGATCAGCAAAATCAAGACCCGCTCCGAAGAAGACGAGGATGACAAGGACGCCGTCGAACCCACCAAGCGTCCGGTGGTCGATCTGGAACTGTGCCTGGGCAACGTCAAGCGCACCGTTGAGGTCAACCTCACCGACCGCAGCAGCTTCAACTACCCTTTGTTGATCGGTGCCAAAGCCTTGCGTGAGTTCGGCGCGGCGGTGAACCCGGCACGGCGCTTTACGGCGGACAAACCCGACTGCTGATTTCAAGTGGTCTCATTGACGTGACGTGAGCCTTGGGGCACCGTTCGCCCACTTAACTCCCGGGCTCGGACGCCATGCCTCATATCCTGATTGTCGAAGACGAAGCGGCGATTGCCGACACCCTGATTTTCGCCTTGCAGGGCGAGGGCTTCACCACCACCTGGCTGAGCCTTGGCGCCGCTGCGCTTGAGCATCAGCGCCAGACTCCGGCCGACCTGATCATTCTCGACATTGGTCTGCCGGACATCAGCGGCTTCGAGACCTGCAAGCAATTGCGGCGTTTCAGCGAAGTGCCGGTGATCTTCCTCAGCGCCCGTGATGCTGAAATCGATCGCGTCGTAGGCCTGGAAATCGGTGCCGACGATTACGTGGTCAAGCCGTTCAGCCCAAGGGAAGTGGCGGCGCGGGTCCGGGCGATTCTCAAACGCATGGCGCCGCGAGCGACCGCCGAGGTGGCATCGGCGCTGTTTCGCATTGACAGCGAACGGGTGCAGATCAGCTACCGCGGTCAGCTTCTAACCCTGACCCGCCATGAGTTCCGTCTGCTGCAATGCCTGCTGGACCAACCCGAACGCGTCTTCAGCCGCGAGCAATTGCTCGATGCGCTGGGCGTGGCTGCTGATGCCGGGTACGAGCGCAGCATCGACAGCCACATCAAGAGCGTGCGCGCCAAATTGCGTCAGGTGAAGGCCGACGCGGAGCCGATCCAGACCCATCGCGGCCTCGGCTACAGTTACAGCCCGGGGCGTAGCTGATGCCTCTGGGGATCCGGATTTTTCTGGTTTATGTGCTGTTTATCGGCCTGACCGGTTACTTCGTTCTGAACACCGTGATGGAAGAAATCCGTCCCGGCGTGCGCCAGTCAACCGAAGAAACGCTGGTCGACACCGCCAACCTGATGGCCGAAATTCTGCGCGACGACTTCAAGGCCGGCACCCTGAATCAGAACCGTTGGCCGGAACTGCTCAAGGCTTATGGCGAACGACAACCGAAGGCGAGCATCTGGGGATTGCCGAAGAATCAGGTCAACCACCGGATCTACGTCACCGATGCCAAGGGCGTTGTGGTGCTGGACTCCAGCGGTGTGGCTGTGGGGCAGGATTACTCGCGCTGGAACGACGTTTTACTGACCCTGCGAGGCGAATATGGCGCTCGTTCCAGCCGCAGCGATCCGGACGATCCGAACTCCTCGGTGATGCACGTCGGCGCGCCGATCCGCGACAACGGCCAGATCATCGGCGTGGTTACCGTGGCCAAACCCAACAGCTCGTTGCAGCCATACGTTGATCGCACCGAACGGCGATTGCTTGCCTGGGGTGCCGGGCTGATCGGCCTCGGTCTGCTGTTTGGCGCGCTGTTGTCCTGGTGGCTGAGCGCGGCGCTGCGGCGGCTGACTGCTTACGCTCAGGCAGTCAGTGAAGGTCGACGGGTCGAGGTTCCGCACTACCGTGGCGGTGAACTCGAGCAACTGGCGACGGCGGTGGAGCAGATGCGCACGCAACTCGAAGGCAAAGCCTACGTTGAGCGTTACGTGCACACATTGACCCACGAACTGAAAAGCCCGCTGGCGGCGATTCGCGGCGCGGCGGAGTTGCTGCAAGGCGAGATGCCGCTGGCCCAGCAACAGCGTTTTGTCAGCAACATCGACAGCGAAAGCGCGCGGATGCAGCAGTTGATCGAACGCCTGTTGAATCTGGCCCTGGTCGAGCAACGCCAAGGGCTGGAGGAACGGGTGGCGGTACCGCTGGCGAAGTTGGTAGATGAATTGCTGAGCGCTCAGGCGGCGCGCATCGAAGGCAAGCAGTTGCGCGTGGAGCACACCGTTGCAGCGGATCTGGTGCTGACCGGTGAACCGTTCCTGTTGCGTCAGGCATTGGGTAATTTGCTGGAGAATGCGTTGGATTTCACCCCGGCGCAGGGCTTGCTGCGATTCAGCGCCGAGAGGATCGGTGAGCAGATCGAGTTCAAACTGTTCAACCAGGCCGAGGCGATTCCCGACTATGCGTTACCGCGGTTGAGCGAACGATTCTATTCGCTGCCGCGCCCGGACAGTGGGCGCAAAAGCACAGGGCTGGGGCTTAACTTTGTTGAGGAGGTGGTGAAGTTGCATGGTGGAGCGGTAAGCATCGGTAATGTCGACGACGGCGTTGAGGTCAAGTTGTGTATGCCTGCTTAGAGCCACCCCTCACCCCAGCCCTCTCCCCACGCGGGAGAGGGGGAAAGGGAGCAGATCTTCAAGCTTTTCAAAACCTGAGTTCGACTCTATTTCCCCGGTCGCAAAATTTCTCAGGAACACCTCGGTCAGTCCCCTCTACCCCCTGGGGCGGTCCGACGTTTCGGGAGGGTTAGGGTGAGGGGTGGTTTTCCCTGTCGAAAACACTCTCCATAAAGTCTCCACATTCCCCCCACACCCCCTCCACATACAAATCCCAGACTCGCCCCATCCAAACAGGGAGAGTCCCATGAACCGCAGCCTGACCCTAAAACTCGGGGCAATTGCCCTTCTGATTCTGTTGTTGCTGATCCCGCTCCTGATGATTAACGGCGTGATCCAGGACCGCCAGCAACTGCGCGACGGTGTCCTCGAAGACATCGCCCGCAGTTCCAGCTATAGCCAGCAACTCAGCGGGCCGCTGATGGTGGTGCCGTATCGCAAAGTGGTGCGGATCTGGAAGACCAATGAGAAAACCAACAAGCGCTACCAGGAAACCGGCGAAGAACGCGGCCATCTGTATTTTCTGCCGGAGCGTTTCGAGCTCGACGGCAAGGTGCAGACCGAGTTGCGCTCGCGGGGTATTTACGAGGCGCGGCTGTACCACGCCGACAACCACATCAGCGGCCTGTTTTCGATTCCCGCGCAGCTGGGCATCAAGGAAGATTTCGCCGATTATCAGTTTGATCAAGCGTTTCTGACGATAGGCATCAGCGATATCCGCGGGATCGAAAATGCCCTGAAACTGGACCTCAATGGTCAGAGTCTGGACTTTGAACCGGGCACGCAGCTGGGCTGGCTAGGCGAGGGGGCACACGTCATGTTGCCCGCGCTGGACAGGCACAAAGGCGCGGAACTGGCGTTCGCCTTTGACCTGCGCCTGCAGGGCACCGGCCAGTTGCAGATCACTCCGGTCGGCAAAACCAGCAAGGTGCAACTGGCGGCCAACTGGCCTCACCCGAGCTTTATCGGCAAGTACTTGCCGGCTCAGCGTGAAGTCACCGGGACAGGTTTTACCGCGAATTGGCAGACTTCGTTCTTTTCCACCAACCTGGAAGAAGCCTTGACCAACTGCCTGACCAGCGACCGTTGTGACGAGTTCAAGAGCCGCAACTTCGGGGTGAGTTTCATCGATCCGGTGGATCAGTACCTCAAGAGTGATCGGGCGATCAAATACGCGCTGCTGTTCATTGCCCTGACCTTTGCCGGATTCTTCCTGTTCGAAGTACTCAAAAGCATGGCCGTGCATCCAATCCAGTACGCGCTGGTGGGCGTCGCCCTGGCGTTTTTCTACCTGCTGTTGTTGTCGCTGTCCGAGCACATCGGCTTTGCCCTGGCGTATCTGTTATCGGCGGGCAGCTGTGTGTTGTTGATCGGGTTTTATGTCTGCCATGTGCTACGCAGCGTGCGTCACGGCTTGAGTTTTTCGGCGGGATTGGCGGCGTTGTATGGCTTGCTCTATGGCTTGCTCAGTGCAGAGGATTACGCGTTGTTGATGGGTTCGCTGCTGTTGTTCGGGTTGTTGGGCGTGTTTATGGTGCTGACCCGCAAGCTGGACTGGTATGGGATTGGGCCGAAGTCGGCCAAGCCGTTGGCGTTTGATATTGGGGCTGTGGAATGAGCCGGTCGTTGGGGTTGCGTGAGGATCAGCAGGAGGGCGAGGTGTTGGCGACGCTGATTCGCGGGTTGTTTGCGTTAGATCCGGTGTGGTGCAATCGCGAGCAAGCTCGCTCCCACAGGGGATCTCCTGTGAACACAAAATTCGTGCCCACCAAAGATCAACTGTGGGAGCGAGCCTGCTCGCGAAGAGGCCCTGACAGCGAGCGAAGTTCTAAACCTTCGGCATAGTCGCCAGCATCGAAGGCCGCTGACTCACCTCAAAGTACCAGTTCGCCAGCTTCGGATTCGTCGTGCGCCATTCCAGATCCGGATGGCGCAAATCCAGGTAACCCAACGCACAGGCAACACTGATCGCCGCCACATCGAAATGGCTGGTCAGCTCGGCAATCGCGTCCGCTTCCAGCAATGCCAGGCCGCGACGAATCTTCTCGCGCTGGCCATCGAGCCATTCGTCCCAGTGTTTTTCCGGGGCACGCAGGGCGACTTCATAACGAATCAGCACCGCAGCGTCCATGATCCCATCGGCCAGGGAGGCCAGGGTCAGGCGCCGCCAGCGGGCTGAGCCGTCGCGCGGTATCAGCGGGTTGCCGACGTGCTGGTGGTCGAGGTAATCGAGGATCACCCGGCTGTCATGGATGACGTTGCCATCGGCCAGGCGCAAGGCCGGAATTTTACCCAGCGGATTGTCTTCGTTGAGTATCAGGTCCGGGCTGACCGGTGTGAGCACGCAGTCTTGCAGCGCCACGCGGTCCTGTTGACCGGTTTCATGCAGCAGCACCATGACTTTGCGAACGAAGGGCGACAAGGGGTTGTGGAACAGGGTCATGCTGGCGGCGGACATGGCAGCGTCTCGGTATGGGGCAGTGCTGGGCAGCATAGCGCGTTGATCCGGGAGCTCAAGCGGTTGGCGCATTGATCTGTGGCTCTGTAGCAGCTGCCGAGCCGAACGCAGCCTTGCGCTGCTCGACAGCTGCTACAGGAGTTCGCCAATCGATTTGGATCAGCGGCGCTGCAGCAGGCCGCGCAGGGCAAGGGCGGCGGGAATGCCCAGGCCAAGCCAGCTCAACGCGTCCCACACGCCATCCCCCAGCAACGCGGCAAACAACCCCGCGGCGCTGAGCAGGGCGATGACTGTAGGGGTGGAGAAAACCTTCCAGAAATTCGACTGCCTCGGCCTCATGCTGGACTCTCCGCGTTATCGAGCACCGGTTTCGCCGCCTTGCGCCGCACCACCCACAGGTAAACCCCGCTACCGAGCACGATGATGGTCAGCCCATCCAGGGTCGCCCAGAGGATCTTCATCGGCATGCCGCCGTAATCGCCGAAGTGCAACGGTTGAGACATGCCCATGGCGTCCATGTACCAAGGACGTTCGGCCACGGCGGTGACTTGCAGGGTACTGGCGTCGATCAGCACCGGTGTCAGCAGGTGCGAGGTTAAGTGAGTGCTGCCTTTCATGAACACCGCGTAATGGTGTTCGCTGGAGAAGCGTGTGCCAGGGAAGGCAATGAAGTCCGGCTGCATGCCCGGTGCGACTTCCTTGGCGATGTCGAGCAAGCGGGTCGCGGGCGCCAGTTGTGTCAGTGGCGGTGCGTCGCGGTACGGCGCGACCATCGCGCTCAGGCTGTCGTTGCGCCAGGCGGCGATCAGCAGGTCGGCGCAGGCGCTGATGACGCCGGTGACGCCGACCACCAAGGCCCAGGTCAGCGTCACCACGCCGATCAAATTGTGCAGGTCGAGCCAGCGCAGGCGGGTGGATTTGTCCTGGCGCACGGTGGCAAATTTCAAACGGCGCATGAACGGCAGGTACAGCACCGTCCCGGAGACAATCGCCACCACGAACAGAATGCCCATGAACGCCAGCAGCAACTTGCCCGGCAGACCGGCGAACATGTCCACGTGCAGGCGCAACATGATCATCATGAAGCCGCCGTTGGCCGACGGCATCTCCAGCGCTTCGCCGGTGCGGGCGTCGAGCATGAAGGTGTGAGACGAGTTCGGTTCGGTGCCGGCGGTGGCCGCCATGATCGTAATCGCGGCGTTGGGCTCTTCTTCGTCAAAGCCGAAATACTGCATGACCTCGCCGGGCCGATGCTTTTCAGCCGCCCGCACCAACTGCTGCAAATTCAGCAGCGGGGTGTCCGCCGGCATCGCCTTCAGTTCAGCGGCATCGCCCAGCAAGTGGTCGATCTCGTGGTGAAAGATCAATGGCAGGCCGGTCAGCGCGAGCATCAGCAGGAACACGGTGCAGATCAGGCTGGTCCAGGTGTGGACGAAGGACCAGCGGCGAATTGTTTTGCTTTTCATTTCATAGCCTTCAGAAATACCAAAGCCGTCCATGTCGGACGGCTCGGGACTTGGGCGTGCAAGGTCAGGCCATTACCACTTGTAAGTGGCACTGGCGACGACGCTGCGTTGGTCGCCGTAGTAGCAATAGAAACTGTCGCACGTGGAGATGTAGTCCTTGTCGAACAGGTTGGTGGCGTTCAGGGCCAGGGAGGCACCTTTCAGGCTGTTGTCCAGACGACCCAGATCGTAATGAACCGCCGCATCGAACACCGTGTAAGCGTCGGCCTTGCCCAGCCAGGTGTTGCCCTGATCGCCGTAGGTATTGCCGGTGTAGCGAGCGCCGGCGCCGATGCCGAAACCGTCCAGCACGCCGTTGTGCCAGGTGTAATCGGCCCACAGCGAAGCCTGTTGATTGGGCATCAGTTGCAGGCGATTGCCTTTGAAATCGCCTTTCTGCACTTCGGATTTTGCCAGGGTGTAAGCGGCGATCACCTTGAGGTTCTCGGTCACGTCAGAGACGGCTTCCAGTTCCAGGCCTTTGACTTTCACTTCACCGGTCTGGCTGGTGATCGAAACGTTGTCCGAGTTGGTCGTGGTGACGGAGACGTTTTTCTGGGTCAGGTCGTAGACCGCAGCGGTCAACAGAGTGCTGCTGCCAGGCGGTTGGTACTTGATGCCCAGTTCCCACTGTTTGCCTTCGGTCGGCTTGAACGAATCGGTCGGCGATGCCGTGGCGTTGCTGGTCGTCTGGAACGACTCGGCGTAGGACAAGTAGGGCACGAAGCCCGATTCGAACACGTAGCTGATCGCCGCGTTGCCGCTGAAGTTCTTGTCGCGCTCGGTGTTGGTGGCATCGCCTTTGTTGAAGAACCTGGTGCCGGTGTGGACCCAGTCTTCACGACCACCCAACGTCAGACGCCATTGGTCGAGGGCCATCTGGTCCTGGACGTACAGGCCGGTCTGGTAAGTCTTCTGGTCGTAGTCATAGAACGCCGCCGAACGTGGCGGACGAACAATGGGCTGGCCATAGATCGGGTTGTTGACGTTGGTGGTCAGACCGTCACCGAAGATCGAGGTGTAGTTGGTGTTGGTGCGCTGGTGATCGAGGCCGATCAACAGGGTGTGACGGATGTCGCCGGTCGCGAAGTCGCCCTGGAAGTTGTTGTCCACGGCGAACTGGCTGATGTCCTCGTCGACACTGGTGCTCGAGCGGCCAACGTTGCCCTCGGCATCGACCTGGGTGAACGGGTAGGCGCCGGGGGTGAGGGCCTGGAAGGACAGGTCCGATTTGGTGTAGCGCAGGTTCTGCTTGAACTGCCAGACATCGTTCAAACGATGTTCAAAGGCGTAGCCCAGTGCGTAATAGGTGCGGTCGTAAAATTCCCAGTCCGGGTCGCCGAGGTTCTTGTGATGGGAAATCTTGCCGAGTGGCGAATGGATCCTGGTGCCTTGCACCGGCAAGAACTGGCTGGTGATGCCGGTATCGTCGCGGGTGAATTGCGTCAGCAGGGTGAACCGGGTGTCTTCGTCGATGTTCCAGGTCAGGCTCGGCGCGATGTTGTAGCGCTTGTTGTCGACGTGGTCGATCTGCGTGCCGCTGTCGCGCACCACACCGCTCAAACCGTAGAGGAACTGGCCTTCGTCGTCGATCTTGCCGGTGCTGGCGAAGTTTATCTGGCGATGGTTGTCACTGCCGTATTGCACTTGGATTTCGCTGCTCGACTCGGCGCTGGGACGACGGCTGACCATGTCCAGCAAGCCGCCTGGCGGGGTCTGGCCGTAAACCGACGAGGCCGGTCCGCGTAGTAGGGCGAGGCGGTCGAGGTTCCAGGTTTCCTGTTTCGGGTTGGCGTACACGCCTTTTGGCAGTGGCAGGCCATCAAGGAATTGCGTCGGTTCGAAACCCCGCACGCGCAGCCAGTCGGCACGGGTGTCGCTGCCGTAACTACTCGCGACGATGCCGGGCATATAGCGCACGGCGTCATCGAGGCTATGCACATTGCGGTCGTCCATTTGCTCGCGGGTGGCGATCGAAATCGAGCGAGGTGCTTCGACCAGCGCGGTATCGGTCTTGGTGCCGGCGGCGGTGCGGGTCGCCAGGTAACCTTGCACCGGTCCCCAGGCACTTTCGGTGTTTTCCACGCCAATGACGGCGGTTTCCGGCAGGGCCATCACGCCTTCAGGCACGGCCACCAGGCTATAAGTGCCAGCGCTGCTCTGTTCCAGTTGCAGACCGGTGCCGCGCAAGGCTTCACGCAGAGCGCCGGCTGCGTCGAATTGGCCTTTGACCGGCGCCGAGGTCTTGCCCGCTGCCAGTGAAGGATTCAACGACAGCGCCAGACCCGCCTGGCTGGCGATCTGGTTCAGGGTGCTGGCCAAGGGCGCGGCCGGCAGGTTGTAGGCACGAACGCTGGACGCCTGTTCAGCGGCCATCAGCTGGCTGCTGGCCAGAGGGGCGCAAAGGGCAATGGCAATCGCCAGCAAACTGGGGCGCAACACGGTGTCTAGCGAACGGGACATACAGCGGCTCCTGAATGGAAATGTTTCTCAATTGCCTAGGTGCCGCACGAGAATCCGAAAGTGATAGAGCTGATTGGAAATAATTTCGATTCAGTAAACAAGCCGTTATGGATTGTCAGATGTCATCAGGTTTGTGCTGAAGCTGATGGCCCCTTCGCGAGCAGGCTCGCTCCCACAAGGGAACGCATTTCAAATGTGGGAGTGAGCCTGCTCGCGAAGGCGTCTTACCTGGCTCAACATCACTTGCCTTCAGCCTTCGCTACCGTCACCCACCACGGCGTGTGCTGTTCGATCTGCACCGGCAGGGTCGGCAGCAGGGCGCTCAGGGCCAGATCGGTGTCGTGCAGCGGGAAGCTGCCGGTGATGCGTAGGTCGGCGATTTCTGGAGCAACGCCAAGATGCCCGCGTCGATAACGACCGAGTTCATGAATCAGGTCCTCCAGCCGTGTGTTGTCCACCACCAGCATGCCGCGGGTCCAGGCATCGGCGCCGAGGTTGAGCGCGACGATCGGCCCGAGGCCATTGCTGCGCATCAGGACTTGTTGGCCTTCACGCAGAATCTGCTCTTCAGGACTCGACTCGGGATGGGCCGCTACCGCCGATTTCAGCACGCTCAGGCGCGTACCTTCTTCTTCGCGCTTGACCAAGAACCTTGTCCCCAACGCGCGCAGGCTGCCTTCGCGGGTTTCGACGATAAACGGCCGGGCGTCGCCATGGCCGGTTTCGACGAGGATTTCCCCTTCCTGGAGGATGATCAGCCGTTGTTTTTCATCAAAACGCACATCCACGGCACTGTGGGTGTTGAGGTTGATCAGCGTGCCGTCGGTCAGGCGCAGGGTGCGTTGCTCACCGGTGGCAGTGCGCTGGTCGGCCAGCCAATAGTCGATCGGCAGGTAACGATCACCGGCGAACAACGCCAACCCGATCACCGCGACGATGCTGGCCACGCCGCTGCCGAGTTTGCGCACACGCCGGCGAATGCTTTCGCGCGATTGCAGTAAAGCAGTGCGAGCCGGGCCGCTGGCAACGCTGAAGCGCTGGTCGAGCATGCCCAGTTGGCGCCATGCCCGCGCATGTTCTTCGTGGGCGGCGTGCCATTTGGCGAACTCTTCGCGCTCCACCGGGTTGCCGGAGTCCAGGGACAACTGCCAGGCAATCGCGGCATCCAGCACCTGCGCTGAGACGGGTTTAGAGCTGACCGGGCTCATACCGGCTCACCGTACAACGCGATGTAGCACTGACGAATGCCCTGGGCCAGGTACTGACGCACTCGGGGAACGGACACGCCCAGGCGCTGGGCGATTTCGGCGTGGCCGAGGCCGTCGAGACGGTTATAGAGAAACGCCGCCCGGGCTTTGCTTGAGAGCTTGCCAAGCAGGCGGTCGATGGCTTTGAGGTCTTCGAGAATCAGTTGCTGTTGCTCCACCGACGGTTGTTCACCTGCGGGGATCAGCATCAGTTCAATGAGGTAGGCCTGTTCCAGCGCGACGCGGCGGAAATAGTCGAACAGCAGACCCTTGGCAATCGCCACCAGAAACGCGCGCGGTTCGCGCGGCTCCTTCAGCTCTTCACGACCCAGCAAACGCACGAAAGTGTCCTGACTCAGGTCTTCGGCCCGTTGCGGACAGGCCACATTGCGTCGCAGCCAGGCCAATAGCCAACTGCGATGGTCGCGATACAACGCACCAACGAGCTCACTTTGAGGGCTTTGGACTGACGACACGCAGCATCACCGATTGGGAAGTATTAACTAACGAGAATTGTTCGCGATTGTGGCAGAGGCGGGGGAGGTAAGCAATTGGCGCTGGTCGGGTGGGGATAACCGGGATTCTGGACCCGGCACCGAACCTTGTAGCAGCTGCCGAAGGCTGCGTTCGGCAGCTGCTACAAAGGATTGCGGTGGCTGTCAGAAAGAGGGCGCTCGCTGTCTGCGCTTCCACTGACTCAACCGCTGCTGCAGATTCAACGGGCTATGAATCTGCAGCAGCCGCGCCCGGCTGAACAGAATCAACGCCAGCTCAGCGGTGGCCAGCGCATCGGCACTGGCATTGTGGCGCTCGAACACTTCCAGTTTGAACCAGTCGATCCACTGATCCAGCCCGGCATCGCGAATGTGCGCCTGGGGGCAAAGTAGCGGTGCGATATCAGCCACATCCAGAAACGGATGCTGCAATTTGTAGCCCAGATGATCTTTCAAGGCGCGCCCGAGCATGTGCTGATCGAATGGCGCGTGAAACGCCAGCACCGGGCTGTCGCCGACGAACTCCATGAATTCGACCAAGGCCTGAGCAGGGTCGCTGCCCGCGGCAATTGCACTCGGTCCCAGGCCATGGATTAACACGCTGGGAGCCAACTTCATGTCGGCGCATTGCAACGTGCGTTCGAACTGCTGACTGAAGTCGATGGCCCCGTCCTCGATCACCACCGCGCCGATGGACAACACCCGATCCCTGTTCAGGTTCAATCCGGTGGTTTCCAGGTCGAGCACCACCCAGCGCTGTTCGCGCAGGCTGCACTCGCCCAGCTCTGCCGCCGAAGGCAAGCGTTGCAGACGTTGTTGAAGTTCACCGGGAAGGCTCGGACCTGCCGGGCGCAGCCATGAAAACAGGCTCATAGCTGATACCGCAGGGCCAGGCTGCTTTGCAGGCGTTGTGCCTGGCGCAGGGATTCACGAAGGATCCGTCGATCCAGATGATTGAGGCTGTCTGGATCGACCCGGTTGGAGTAGGGCAAGTTCTCCCGAGTCTGTAGCTGATGTTGCTGCATGCGGGCTTGCTGGATGAAGTGATAGGCCTCTTCGTACGCCGCACCGTCCAGGCGTTCGATGACTCCTTTGTCCACCAGTTGGCGAAAGCGCTCCAACGTGTTGTTCGCCTCGACCCCATGGGCCAACGCGAGCAGTCGGGCACCGTCGACAAACGGCGTCAGCCCCTGGACCTTCAAGTCCAGGGTGGCTTTCTCGCCATTCTTGCGAGCCAGTACGAACTCACGGAAACGTCCTACGGGCGGACGGTTGCGCAGGGCGTTCTCGGCCATCATCCGTTGGAACAGTCGGTTGTCATTCACCTGATCGAGAATGCCCTGACGCAGCTGCTCGCAGCCTTGCTCGTCGCCCCACACCACCCGCAAGTCGAAATAAATGCTCGAACCCAACAGGTTCTCCGGCGTGGCCTCGCGGATAAACGCGGCAAAACGTCGTGACCACTCGGCCCGGGACAGACACAGCTCCGGGTTGCCGGCCATGATGTTGCCCTTGCACAGGGTGAAACCGCAGAGCGCCAGGCTTTGGTTGATCTGCTGGGCAATGGGCAGCAATTTGCCGCGAATCTCGGCGGCGTGGGCCGCGTCCCGGGCTTCGAACAGAATGCCGTTGTCCTGATCAGTGTGCAGCGTCTGTTCGCGACGGCCTTCGCTACCAAAGCACAGCCAGCTGAACGGAATTCCGGGGTCGCCTTTCTCGGCGAGGGTGAGTTCGATCACCCGGCACACGGTGTGGTCGTTGAGCAGGGTGATGATGTGCGTGATCTGGGTTGAAGAGGCGCCGTGGGCCAGCATGCGCTCTACCAGTTGGCCGATCTCGCCGCGCATCGCGACCAGATTTTCCACCTTCTGGGCGCTGCGGATAGTCCGCGCCAGATGCACCAGATCGACCCGTTGCAGGGAAAACAGATCACGTTCCGAGACCACGCCGCACAGGCGATGATCCTTCACCAGGCAGACGTGGGCGATGTGCCGCTCGGTCATGGCAATTGCCGCATCGAAGGCGCTGTGGTCCGGCGACAGGTAAAACGGCGCCCGGGTCATGTGGCGTTCGATAGCTTCGTTGAAATCGTTAGTGCCGTCGGCCACCACATGGCGCAGGTCGCGCAGGGTGAAAATCCCCAACGGCGCTTTATGTTCGTCGACCACCACAATGCTGCCGACCTGCTGCTCATGCATCAGGGTCACGGCTTCACGCAGTGGCGTGGTCGGGCTGCAGGTGACCGGATGGCGCATGGCCAATTCGCCCAGACGGGTATTGAGCGAGTACTGGGTGCCGAGAGTTTCCACGGCTTTTTGCTGGACTTGCTGGTTGACCTGATCCAGCAGGCTGCTCACGCCGCGTAGGGCAAAGTCGCGAAACGCGTTGGAAATCGCGAACAGTTTGATGAACGCCAGCTTGTTCAGCTGTAGGCAAAAGGTGTCTTCGGAGGCCAAATGTTCGGTACGAGTCGCGCGCTCACCCAGCAGGGCGGCGAGGGGGAAACATTCGCCGGTAGTGATTTCGAAGGTGGTTTCGGTCCCACCCTTGGCCGTGTGGGGACGTTCACCCACGACCCGGCCTTGCTTGACGATGTAGAAATGCTCAACCGGACCGTCGGCGGGCTTGAGGATGCTTTCGCCGGGCGCATAAAAACGCAGCTGACACTGTTCGACCAGGTACGCCAGGTGGGCGTGTTCCATTTGATTGAAGGGCGGGAAACGCTGAAGGAATTGCAATGTGCCCTGGATGTTTTGCAACACCGCGGTTTTCCCGGCCTGTGTGAAGGCGTCCTCTTTGCTCATAACCATTACCGCAGTCTTTTTTTGAATTGTTGTTGTCGGATGACTCAGCCATGGTCGGCCCCCGCGCGCAGGGTGCCCATTGGACGTAAGTCTAGGTAGGCAGTGAAGCTGTCGGTATTTGGGAAATGTCTGACGCAACTGTGGGAAAAACCTCCTACATTGGCTATAGGAAAACTTTCCGACGAAGTGCACCCTGAAGGTCTGCTGGGTGATGTCACACGGAAGTGATAGCAATTGGATTGAAAACGTAGAGAAAGCTATGTCCGACCACGATATTTTGAGTGACGCCGAGCGCAAGGCGCTGAGTGACGTCATGCTGGAACCTGACCTGCCGCCGCAACGGGTGCTGATCGTCGACGACGATAAAGACGCGCGCGAGTTGCTGTCGGAGATTCTGGCGTTGGACGGGGTGCGTTGCATGACTGCCGCCAGTGGCGAAACGGCACTCAAGATGTTGGAGACGATGCCATCGATTGGCCTGGTGATTACCGATCTGCGGATGGGAAATGTCGATGGTCTGGACCTGATCCGCCAGGTCCGTGAATCGGTTCGGGCGGCAATGCCGTTCATCATCGTTTCCGGTGACGCCGACGTGAAAGATGCGATCGCTGCGATGCACTTGAGCGTGGTCGACTTCCTGCTCAAGCCTGTCGATACCGGCAAGCTGTTGGAGCTGGTCAAGCATGAGTTGGGAATGGATGCGTAGGTACCGAGTTGAAACAAAAAAGCCCTGATCTCTCGATCAGGGCTTTTTTTGTCCGGCGTCAGCGTTTAGTTACAGGCCATTGGCAGCCTTGAACTCGCGGCGGCGACGGTGCAGGACCGGCTCGGTGTAGCCGTTCGGCTGCTTCGTGCCTTCGACCACCAGTTCGACCGCCGCCTGGAAGGCGATGTTGCTGTCGAAGTCAGGTGCCAGCGGACGATACAGCGGGTCATTGGCGTTCTGACGGTCAACCACTGGCGCCATGCGCTTGAGGCTTTCCATGACCTGATCTTCAGTGACGATGCCGTGACGCAGCCAGTTGGCGATGTGTTGGCTGGAAATCCGCAGCGTCGCACGGTCTTCCATCAGGCCGACGTCGTTGATGTCCGGCACTTTCGAACAGCCCACGCCCTGGTCGATCCAGCGCACCACATAACCGAGAATGCCCTGGGCGTTGTTGTCCAGTTCGTTCTTGATCTGCTCTGCAGTCCAGTCTGGATTGACGGCCAGCGGGATGGTCAGGATGTCATCCACCGAAGCGCGCGCACGTTTGGCCAACTCGGCCTGACGGGCGAACACATCGACCTTGTGGTAGTGCAGCGCATGCAGCGCAGCAGCGGTCGGCGATGGAACCCATGCAGTGTTGGCACCGGCCATCGGGTGAGCGATTTTCTGTTCGAGCATCGCTGCCATCAGGTCCGGCATGGCCCACATGCCTTTACCGATCTGCGCGCGACCTTGCAGGCCGGTGCTCAAACCGATATCGACGTTCCAGTTCTCGTAGGCGCCGATCCACTTCTCAGCCTTCATGTCCGCCTTGCGCACCATCGGGCCGGCTTCCATGGAGGTGTGAATTTCATCGCCGGTACGGTCGAGGAAACCGGTGTTGATGAACACTACACGCTCGCTGGCAGCCTTGATGCAGGCCTTGAGGTTGACCGTGGTACGGCGTTCCTCGTCCATGATCCCGACTTTCAGCGTGTTGCGCGGCAGACCGAGTACTTCTTCGATGCGACCGAACAGCTCGTTGGTGAACGCTGCTTCTTCCGGGCCGTGCATCTTCGGTTTCACGATGTAGACCGAGCCGGTACGGCTGTTCTTGCGCGAGTTGTTGCCGTTGAGGCTGTGGATGGCCGCGAGGCTGGTGACCAGACCGTCGAGGATGCCTTCCGGCACTTCGTTGCTCTCTTTATCGAGGATCGCGTCGATGGTCATCAGGTGACCGACGTTGCGCACGAACAACAGCGAGCGACCGTGCAGGCTCAATTCGCTGCCATCGAGGGCGGTGTAGGTGCGGTCGGCGTTCATGGTGCGGGTAAAAGTCTGACCGCCCTTGGAGACTTCTTCCGACAGATCGCCCTTCATCAGGCCGAGCCAGTTGCGGTAGATCACCACTTTGTCATCGGCATCGACTGCAGCGACGGAATCTTCGCAGTCCATGATGGTGGTCAGCGCGGCTTCCATCAGGATGTCTTTGAGGCCGGCAGCGTCGGTCTGGCCGACCGGGGTGCTGGCGTCGACCTGTATTTCGAAGTGCAGGCCGTTGTTTTTCAGCAGGATCGCGGTCGGTGCGGCTGCATCGCCGTGGAAACCGATCAGCTGTGCATCGTTGCGCAAGCCGGTATTGCTGCCGCCTTTAAGGGCGACCACCAGTTTGCCGTCAACGATCTTGTAGCCGGTGGAATCGACGTGAGTGCCGGCAGCCAATGGCGCGGCTTCGTCGAGGAAGGCGCGGGCGAAGGCGATGACCTTGTCGCCGCGAACCTTGTTGTAGCCTTTGCCTTTTTCCGCGCCGCCAGCTTCGCTGATGGCATCGGTGCCGTAGAGCGCGTCATACAGCGAACCCCAACGGGCGTTCGAGGCATTGAGCGCGAAACGGGCGTTCATCACCGGAACCACAAGCTGTGGACCGGCCATGCGGGCGATTTCGTCATCGACGTTTTGCGTCGTTGCCTGGAAATCAGCCGCTTCTGGCAGCAGATAACCGATGTCTTGCAAGAAGGCTTTATAGGCCACGGCGTCGTGCGCCTGACCGGCACGGGATTGGTGCCAGCCATCGATACGAGCCTGGAAATCATCGCGTTTGGCGAGTAGGGCTTTGTTCTTCGGCGCCAGGTCATGAATGACCTTGTCGGCACCGGCCCAGAACTTATCGGCGGTGAGGCCGGTACCGGGAATGGCTTCGTTGTTCACGAAGTCGAACAGGACTTTGGCGACCTGCAGGCCACCGACTTGAACGTGTTCAGTCATTGCTTGCCTCACTCTGCTCAGCTATTTCGCTTTTCAGCTCTTCAATTTAACAATCAAGCCTCTGGCATTTAAACCACAAACCTTTCGACCAGTACATGCCATTGCGGGCGGCTGGGTTATGACCAATCAACGGCGTTGAGGCCTTGCTGACGGGGCTTTCAGGGTTGTGGCTGCACCTGCGGCAGACATCGATCCAGCGTTATGTAGTGCGCGCTGCGGCATACTACATGATGAATTGCGCTTGTGAAAATTAGACTAATTACGTCGTTCTGCGACGCCATGACGCATTGCAGTCACGTCGGGGAGCGGGATGTTCTCAAAAAACTATTGGATTGTTCCAGTTAAATATAAAAACTTGTACACGATTTGTTTTTCCTACTAGACCGGCGGTGCTCCATTCGCGAGCAGGCTCGCTCCCACAAAGGCCTGCGCGGATCCTGTGGGAGCGAGCCTGCTCGCGAAGGCGTCAGCCGATTCAGCGCAGCAACCACCTTTGCCTATACTTCTTTTTCTATAACAAAAGAGGGCTGCGCCATGGACCACCTCGTACTCACTGTATTCGCTCCGGACAAGCCAGGGCAGGTCGAGCGCATTGCCCAATGCATCGCCGAGCACGGCGGCAACTGGCTGGAGAGCCGCATGTCACGCATGGCCGGGCAGTTCGCCGGGATTCTTCGGGTGGGCGTGCCGGCCGAGGCTTACGACGAATTGGTAGATGCCTTACAGGCGTTGTCCGCCCATGGCATTCGCGTGCTGATTGCCGAAAGCGGCATCGAGCAATCCTGCACCTGGAAACCGATCGCCATGGAATTGGTGGGCAATGACCGCCCGGGGATCGTACGCGACATCACGCGTCTGCTGAGTGAACAGGGGGTGAACCTGGAGCGTCTGGTGACCGAAGTACGTCCGGCGCCGATGAGCAGCGAGCCTTTATTCCACGCTGAAGCGATTCTCGCAGTGCCCTTGACGCTATCCCTGGACGTGCTGCAATCGCGCCTGGAAACCCTGGCGGATGATTTGATGGTCGAATTGGTGCTGCGCAGTGAACCCTGAACAGGTTATCCAAGTTATACGTGCACCTGCCTGTGGATAACCTGTAGAGACCGTCCTCTAGGCCACGTCGGCCGGGACTCTTCAGGAACTGATCAAAAAACCAGCAGTTTCAGGGACTTGCGCACAAACGCCGGGGATCACGTTGTGGATAACCTTGGGAAGGATCGATGCAGGCCACGAGATTCGTGGCTTGCAGAGTTTTGTGCGTTTTTTGATCAGCTGCGGCGGCGCAGACTTATCCACGCGTCGATGCTGTAAACCGCCAGGCCCGCCCAGATAAAGATGAACGCGATGAGTGTGCTCGACGACAAATGTTCGCCAAACAACAGAACGGCTTGCAGCAGCACCAATGTCGGCGCCAGGTACTGGAGAAAGCCCAGCGTGGTGTAGGGCAAATGCCGTGCAGCCGCGTTGAAACACACCAGCGGCACCAGCGTCACCGGACCGGCGGCCACCAGCCACCAGGCTTGGGATGTGGTCCAGAACTCGGGCTGCGCACTAGTGGCGGTCTGATTGAACAGCAACCAGGCGACCGCAATCGGCACCAGCATCCAGGTTTCCACCACCAGCCCTGGCAGCGCCTTGACCGGCGCTTGCTTGCGGATCAATCCGTAGAAACCGAAGGTCAACGCCAGCACCAACGACACCCACGGCAGACTGCCGACTTGCCAGACCTGTTGCGCGACGCCGACTGCCGCCAGGCCAACCGCCAGCCATTGCATGCGCCGCAGTCGTTCGCCAAGTATCAGCATGCCCAACAGCACGTTCACCAGCGGGTTGATGTAATAACCGAGACTGGCTTCGAGCATGCGCCCGTTGTTCACCGACCAGACGTAGGTCAGCCAGTTGGCGGCGATCAGCGTGCCGCTCAGGGCCAGGATTGCCAGGCGTTTCGGGTTATCACGCAACTCGCGCCACCAGCCCGGATGTTTCCAGACCATCAGCAACAAGGTGCCGAACAGCGCGGACCAGAGCACTCGGTGGATGATGATCTCCACGGCGGGCACGCTGGCGATGGCTTTGAAGTAGAGCGGGAAAAGTCCCCAGATGATGTAGGCACTCAGGCCCAGGATGTACCCGCGACGCGGGTTGGCAGCTTGCATGCAGAATCCTTGCTTAGGCAGCTAACAAAGAGGGGATTGTAAGGAGAATTGTCTACGGATGTCCTACCTGATTAGGTTGGGCAATTGTGAACACAATACCTGTGGGAGCGAGCCTGCTCGCGAAGAGGACAGGTCAGTCGATATCAATGTCGTCTGACACACCGCTTTCGCGAGCAGGCTCGCTCCCACATTTGGATCTGTGTTGGTCAGAAGAGCTTCAGCGGTTCTTCGTTCAGTGCAGCCAGTTGCTCACGCAAAGCCAACACTTGGTCGCCCCAATACCGTTCACTGCCAAACCACGGAAAACTGTGCGGGAACGCCGGGTCGTCCCAGCGGCGGGCGAGCCAGGCGCTGTAGTGCATCAGGCGCAAGGCGCGCAGCGGTTCGATCAGAGCCAGTTCCCGCGGATCGAAGTCGTGGAACTCACTGTAGCCGTCCATCAATTCCGACAACTGACCGAGACATTCCTGACGATCACCCGCCAGCATCATCCAGATGTCCTGCACCGCCGGGCCCATGCGGCAGTCATCCAGGTCGACGATGTGGAACATCTCGTCGCGGCACATCATGTTGCCGGGGTGGCAGTCGCCGTGCATGCGAATGTTCTTGTGCGGCGTAACGTTGTAGACCTCTTCCACTCGCTTGAGCAGGTCACGAGCCACGGACTCGTAGGCTGGCAGCAGACTTTTGGGTACGAAATTGCCTTCGAGCAATGTCGTCAGCGAGTCATGACCGAAGTTTTTCACGCCCAGCGCTTCGCGGTGTTCGAACGATTTTGTAGCGCCGACGGCGTGCAGGCGACCGAGCAGTTGCCCCAGGCGATATAACTGATCGAGATTGCCGGGCTCCGGCGCACGGCCACCACGGCGGGGGAACAGGGTGAAGCGGAAACCGTTGTGTTCGTGCAGGCTGGCACCGTTGTGAATCATCGGCGCGACCACCGGCACGTCGCACTCGGCGAGTTCGAAGGTGAATTGGTGTTCTTCGAGAATCGCTTCGTTGGTCCAGCGCTGCGGACGGTAGAACTTGGCGATCAGCGGCTCGGAGTCTTCGATACCGACCTGATAGACACGGTTCTCGTAGCTGTTGAGCGCCAGAATGCGCGCGTCGCTGAGAAAGCCGATGCTTTCGACGGCATCGAGCACGAGGTCTGGGGTGAGGGTTGCAAACGGGTGGGCCATGCTGACTCCTGCGCGCAGCAGGCTGCCGCGTCCGGCCAAGCATGGTAGCGCAGACGGGGGGTCTTTAGGGCCTGGCCTTGAGATGAGTGGTGTTTGGGCTGACGCTTTCGCGAGCAGGCTCGCTCCCACAGGAGATTTGCGGTGTGCCACAGATCCAATGTGGGAGCGAGCCTGCTCGCGAAGAGGCCCGATCAGGCGCCGACGATCCCGCCATCTTCCCGTGAAATCGCCATCACCGAAGACCGCGGCTTGCCATTCGGCAAATGCTCAGGGAACGTCGACCCGCCGTTTTCCCCCGGATGCTGAATCCCGACAAACAAGGTCTTCTGGTCTGGCGAGAAGCTGATTCCTGTCACTTCGCAGCCCACCGGCCCGACCATGAAGCGGCGGATCTCCCCGGTTATCGGGTCGGCACACAGCATCTGATTGTTGCCCATGTCCGCGAAATCACCGGCATTGCTCGAATCGCCATCGGTGAGAATCCACAACCTTCCGGCCTTGTCGAAACCCAAGCCGTCCGGGCTGTTGAACATGTTTTGCGGTGTGATGTTCGACGAACCGCCCTTCGGCGTGCCGGCGTGGACGCCCGGGTTGCCCGCGACCACAAACAGATCCCAGGCAAAGCTTTTCGAGCCGTGATCGTCACGGTCAGTGCGCCAGCGCAAAATCTGCCCGTAGACGTTCTTCTCGCGCGGGTTCGGCCCGCCCACCGGTTGCCCGTCCTCGCCACGCTTGGCGTTGTTGGTCAGCGTGCAATAGACCTGGCCATCCTTGGGGCTGACGACGATCCATTCCGGGCGGTCCATGCGCGTAGCTTTCACCACGCTGGCTGCGAGGCGGGCGTGAATCAACACTTCGGCCTGATCGGCGAAACCGCTGCTGGCGTCGATGCCGTTTTTGCCGTGGGTCAGTTCGATCCATTCGCCCTGGCCTTTTGGGTGATCGGCATTGCCGTCGCCCGCATCGAAGCGCGCCACGTACAAGGTGCCGTGGTCCAGCAGATCGCGATTGGCCTTGGGGTTTTTGTGGTTGATCTTGTCGCGGCTGACAAATTTGTAGATGAACTCGCCGCGCTCATCGTCGCCCATGTACACCACCGCGTGACCGTCACTGGTTTCGGCCAGGGCGGCGTTTTCATGTTTGAAGCGGCCCAGTGCAGTGCGTTTGACTGGCGTCGATTGCGGGTCGAACGGGTCGATTTCCACGACCCAACCGTGACGGTTGAGTTCGTTGGGGTTTTTCGCCAGGTCGAAACGCTCGTCGTGTGGGTGCCAGTTGATCTCTTTACTGGCCGCCACCGCGCCGTAGCGTTTCTGTGCGGCGTCGAACTTTTGTTCGGCATTGCTGCTGCCGAAGCAGTCAGTGAAGTTTTCTTCGCAGGTCAGATACGTGCCCCACGGCGTCTTGCCGTTGGCGCAGTTCTGGAAGGTGCCAAGGACGTTCTTGCCGTGCGGATCAGCGCTGGTTTTCAGCAGCGTGTGGCCGGCGGCCGGACCGCTCAGGCTGATCGGCGCGTTGCCGTGAATGCGCCGGTTGTAGCGCGAGCCCTGGACGAAATGCCACTGGCCGTTCTTGTGCTGCACTTCGATCACCGACACGCCTTCACAGGCCAGTGCCTTGCGCACGTCAGCAGCCGATTGCGGCATGCCGCCGTGGGCGTAGAGGTAGCGATAGTTGGTGTATTCGTTGTTGATCGCCATCAGCGCCCGGTTGTTGTCACCGGGAAATTCAAACAGGCTCATGCCGTCGTTGTTGTCGCCGAACTGGACTTCCTGATGTTCGGCCGTGCCGTTGCCGCTCGGGTCGAATGCCGGACCGTTCTTCTGCAGGGGCTGGCCCCAACTGATCAATACCGAAGATTTGTAACCTGGCGGCAGGGTGATGGCGTCGCTGGTGGCGGCGGGAATACTGTCAAAACCCAACAGTTTGCTGGAGCCGGCGCTGACGCTGGCGGCCAGCACGCTGCGGCTCAGCAGGTTGCCGCCCAGGAACATTGCTGCACCGCAAAGGGCGCCGGCGCTGATGAAGCCTCGACGGCTGAGGCCGACCATTTTCTCGAGGTCGGTGGATTGGTTGTCTTCTAATAGGCTCACATCAGGCTCCCTGCGGGTTTTTGCAGTCACCTTAATGAGCGTTAATGACACTTGTGTTTCAAAGCGGTGTACCGAGTAAAACGTTGGATGGCGCGAACTGCACCAGCACCGGTTTATCGTCGGCCAGACCGAGGGTTTTCAAGTGCAGCGGTTCGGCCAGAGCACAGAGTGTCTGGCCGTTGGGCAGGCCGATGCGCACTTCGCTGGGGCCGTCCTCGGCGTCGAGAATTTCTTCGATGATGCCCTTCAGGCAGTTATTGCCGGGTGTTGCCACTTGATCGATGCCCAGTAACTCCAGCCAACCGGCCTTGATCAGCGCGACCACTTCGGTGCCGGTTTCGAGGTCCAGACGCAGGGTGCTGTCGTGAGTGATCTGCGCATCGATGCTCAAGCCTTCGGCCAATTCAAGACGAATCCGGTCGTTGTGCCCTTGGGTATCAATCGCCACAACCTTGCCATGCAGTTGATTGCGCGCGCTGGTTCTGAGCATCAGTCGGCCGAGCAAGTCGAGATCGCTGGCATCTTCGGCGGCTTCCAGCACCTGAGCCTGCAAGGCTTGCAGCTTTTGATACAGGCGCAATACGCGCTGGCCTTCGCTGGAGAGTTTGGCGCCACCGCCGCCCTTGCCGCCGACACTGCGCTCCACCAACGGTTTTTGCGCGAGGTTGTTCAGTTCGTCGATGGCGTCCCAGGCCGCTTTGTAGCTTCAGGCCCGCGCTTTTCGCGGCGCGGGTGATCGAGCCCTGTTCGGCGATGTGTTGCAGCAACGCAATACGCTGCGGACGACGGACAATGTGCTGCGACAACAACGTAGGCAAGGACATGGCAAGACGCTTTGGGCTGTGGCGATGGGAAGGACGTTGGCGGCTTGGGGCTCGGGAGTCAAGTCAGGGCGCATCGCCGGGTTTGGGTGTGCGGGCCAGGCAATAGACGTCCACCCGCGCAGCGCCGGCGTCCATCAGCAGGCGAGCCAGGGCTTGGGCCGTGGCGCCGGTGGTGAGTACGTCATCCACTAGCGCCAGGTGACGACCGTTGATGAAAGCATCGGGTGCCAGAGCGAAGGCGTTGCGCAGGTTCTTTTTGCGGGCCTCGGCATTCAGGTCCTGTTGGGCGCTGGTGTCCTGAATCCTCAGCAACAGCGTTTCATCGCACGGAATGTCGAGGCTGGTGCTGAGCCAACGGGCGAGCATCGCGGCCTGGTTGAAACCCCGTTTACGCAGTCGTTTGGAGGCCAGCGGAACCGGGATGAGCGCATCGGGTCGATTCAGGTCTTCATCAAAGCGATGTTGCAGGAACTGAGTGAGAAGTTCGGCGAGCAGGCGGCCAAATGGCCACTTCGCAGAATGTTTGAAGCGTGTGATCAACGTGTCCACCGGAAAGCTGTAAGCCCATGGTGCGGCAACACGTTCGAAGGCTGGCGGTTGTTTCAGGCATTGACCGCAGGTCAGGCCAGCGGTGGGCAACGGCAGAGCGCAGGTTTGGCATTGATCGCCCAGCCAGGGCAACTCCGTTTCACAGGCCATGCAGATGGGTGTGCATTCATCGGCGGGTTCTGAACAGAGCAAACAGCGCTGTTCGTTTTTTAACCAGATGTAAACCGGTCCATCGTATCGTGGTTGACAGCGCATGAGTCTTCCTTAAATATGCCGAACATCCGTGTCGCGTCTGTGGGTATTCCATTCCCCAGCCGCTTGCCAAGCATAAAACAAAGGAAACGCCCATGAGCGCCAGCACCACTGCAACCCTGCGTCATGACTGGTCTTTGGCCGAAGTCAAAGCACTCTTCGTTCAGCCATTCAACGACCTGTTGTTCCAGGCGCAGACGGTGCACCGCGCGCATTTCGACGCCAATCGGGTCCAGGTGTCGACGCTGCTGTCGATCAAAACCGGTGCCTGCCCGGAAGATTGCAAATATTGTCCGCAGTCCGGTCACTACAACACCGGCCTGGAAAAAGAAAAGCTGATGGAAGTGCAGAAGGTCCTCGAAGAGGCCGCTCGCGCCAAGGCCATCGGTTCGACCCGTTTCTGCATGGGCGCGGCGTGGAAACATCCGTCGGCCAAAGACATGCCTTATGTGCTGGAAATGGTCAAGGGCGTGAAAGCCATGGGCCTGGAGACCTGCATGACCCTCGGTCGTCTCGATCAGGACCAGACCGTTGCGCTGGCCGATGCGGGCCTCGACTACTACAACCACAACCTCGATACCTCGCCTGAGTTCTACGGCAGCATCATCACCACCCGCACTTACAGCGAGCGCCTGCAAACCCTGGCCTACGTGCGTGAGTCGGGGATGAAGATCTGCTCTGGCGGCATCCTCGGCATGGGCGAGTCCCTCGATGACCGCGCCAATCTGCTGATCCAGCTGGCCAACCTGCCGGAGCATCCGGAGTCGGTGCCGATCAACATGCTGGTAAAAGTCGCCGGTACGCCGCTGGAAAATGCCGACGATATCGACCCGTTCGATTTCATCCGCATGCTCGCGGTTGCGCGCATCCTGATGCCGCAATCCCACGTGCGCCTGTCCGCCGGCCGCGAAGCGATGAACGAGCAGATGCAGGCCCTGGCGTTCTTCGCTGGTGCCAACTCGATTTTCTACGGCGACAAACTGCTGACCACCGCCAACCCGCAGGCCGACAAGGACATGCAACTGTTCGGGCGCTTGGGCATTCTGCCGGAAGCGCGCGAAGAGCACGCTGACGAAGTGCATCAGGCCGCGATCGAACAAGCACTGGTTGAGCAGAAGAGCAGTGAGCAGTTCTATAACGCTGCTGTTTGATCGTGCCACTGATACCTCTGATTGAAATGCAAAACACTGTGGGAGCGAGCTAGCTCGCGATGACGGACTGACATTCAACATGAATGTCGACTGGACCAACGCCATCGCGAGCAAGCTCGCTCCCACAGGTTCTGCGACATCGCTTCTGAATTCTGATCCACGAGGCCTGCATGTCTTTCGATCTCGCCGCACGCCTTGCTGCCCGTCGTGCCGAAAATCTCTACCGCCAACGCCCATTGCTCGAAAGCCCTCAAGGCCCGGAAGTGGTGGTCGATGGTCAGCCGTTGCTGGCGTTCTGTAACAACGACTACCTGGGCCTGGCCAATCACCCGCAAGTGATCGAAGCCTGGCGTGCTGGTGCGGCCCGTTGGGGCGTCGGCGGCGGGGCGTCGCATTTGGTCATCGGCCACAGCAGTCCGCATCACGCGCTTGAAGAGGCCTTGGCCGAATTCACCGGTCGCCCGCGCGCACTGTTGTTCACCACCGGTTACATGGCCAACCTCGGCGCGGTCACCGCGCTGGTCGGGCAGGGCGATACGGTGCTGGAAGACCGGCTGAATCACGCGTCCCTGCTGGATGCCGGTCTGTTGTCCGGAGCGCGCTTCAATCGCTATCTGCACAACGACGCGGCGAGTCTGGCCAAGCGTCTCGAGAAGGCGACCGGCAATACCCTGGTGGTCACCGACGGCGTGTTCAGCATGGACGGCGACATCGCCGACCTGCCGGCGCTGGCTCGGGAGGCGAAAGCCAAAGGTGCATGGTTGATGGTCGATGACGCTCACGGCTTTGGTCCGCTGGGTGCCAATGGCGGCGGGATCGTCGAGCATTTCGGTCTGAGCCAGGAGGATGTGCCGGTATTGGTCGGCACCCTCGGCAAGGCTTTCGGTACGGCGGGTGCTTTTGTTGCCGGCAGCGAAGAGCTGATCGAGAGCCTGATTCAGTTCGCCCGTCCCTACATTTACACCACCAGCCAGCCGCCGGCGCTGGCCTGTGCGACGCTGAAAAGCCTTGAGTTGCTGCGCACTGAGCACTGGCGACGTGAGCATCTGAAAACGTTGATCCGCCAGTTCCGCCACGGTGCCGAGCAGATAGGCCTGGAGTTGATGGACAGCTTCACGCCGATCCAGCCGATCATGATCGGCGATGCCGGGCGTGCGGTTCGACTGTCGCAGATGCTGCGTGAACGCGGTCTGATGGTCACTGCGATCCGTCCTCCGACCGTGCCCGCTGGCAGCGCCCGACTACGGGTGACCCTGACCGCAGCGCACAGCGAGGCGCAGGTACAGCTATTGTTAAATGGACTGGCCGATTGTTTTCAACAACTGGGACCGGAGCCAAGCCATGCGTGATCGTCTGATTCTGCTGCCCGGCTGGGGCCTCGGAATTTCTCCCCTGGAGCCTTTGGCGGCGGCGTTACAAGGACTGGATGAACACTTGCGGGTCGAAATTGAACCGTTGCCGGAACTGGAATCGAGCGATCTTGAGGAGTGGCTCGATGAGCTGGATTCGACGGTGCCTCAGGACACCTGGCTCGGCGGCTGGTCGCTGGGCGGCATGCTCGCTTCAGCGTTGGCAGCCCGGCGCGGCGATCGCTGCTGCGGCTTGCTGACCCTGGCGAGCAATCCTTCTTTTGTCGCGCATGAGCAATGGCCGAGTGCGATGCCTGCCGAAACCTTCGATGCGTTTCTGGCCGGCTGCAAGGCTGATCCTCGCATGACGTTGAAACGTTTCTCGCTGCTCTGCGCTCAGGGTGCCGAAGACCCGCGCGGGTTGTCTCGGCTGTTGCTCGGTGGCGCGCCACACACTTCGGCAGAGGTGCTGATGAGCGGCCTGGAGTTGCTCGCTCAACTGGATACCCGCCAGGCTTTGCAGACGTTCCGCGGCCCGCAACTCCATTTGTTCGCTGGTCTCGACGGACTGGTTCCCGCCGAAGCGGCGGGCGACCTGCTGACATTGCTGCCGGATGTTGAAATTGGTCTGATCGAGCAGGCCAGTCACGCGTTTCTTCTGGAAGACCCCCACGGTGTGGCGGGGGCGATTCAGGCCTTTTTGCATGAGTCCGGTGATGACTGATTTATCCTTTCCCAGCCTGCCCGGCGGTTTGCCCGACAAACGCCAGGTAGCGGCATCTTTTTCCCGTGCGGCGGCAAGCTACGACAGCGTGGCCGAATTGCAGCGCGACGTTGGCAGTGAATTGTCGAGTCGTTTGCCAGAGGACTTCGTGCCGGGTGTCTGGCTGGACCTGGGCTGCGGCACCGGGCATTTCAGCCGTGCATTGGGCGAGCGATTTCCTGCAAGTCACGGGCTGGCATTGGACATCGCCGAAGGCATGCTCAATCACGCCCGGCCATTGGGTGGTGCAACGCATTTTATCGCTGGCGATGCCGAGCGCTTGCCCTTGCAGGATTCGACCTGCGATCTGATCTTCTCCAGCCTGGCGGTGCAGTGGTGCGCGGACTTCGCTTCGGTGCTCAGTGAGGCGCATCGGGTGTTGAAACCGGGTGGGATTTTCGCGTTTGCTAGTCTTTGCGTAGGCACACTGTTCGAGCTGCGTGACAGCTGGCGACAGGTGGATGGCATGGTGCACGTCAACCGCTTCCGCGAGTTCGGGGTTTATCAACAGCTTTGCGCGGACAGTGGGTTGAGCGTCGCGAGTCTGGAAACCCGACCGCACGTGTTGCATTACCCGGATGTGCGCAGCCTGACCCATGAACTGAAGGCGCTGGGTGCCCACAACCTGAACCCCGGTCGACCGGGTGGTTTGACCGGCAGGGCGCGGATCCTCGGTTTGATCGAGGCTTATGAGCGGTTTCGTCAGGCCGAAGGATTGCCGGCGACTTATCAAGTGGTCTACGCCGTTTTGGAGAAACCCTTATGAGCGCAGCCTATTTCATCACCGGCACTGACACCGATGTCGGCAAGACCACCATTGCAGCAGGTTTACTGTATGCCGCGCGGTCGGCCGGTTTGAGCACGGCGGCGGGCAAACCGGTCGCCTCAGGATGCGATGTCACGCCCAAGGGCTTGCGCAATGCCGATGCGTTGGCGTTGCTGGCGGAGTGCTCAGTGCCTTTGACTTATGCACAGGTCAACCCTATGGCGTTCGAACCGCCGATCGCGCCGCACCTGGCAGCGCGGGAGGCCGGCGTGGCATTGACGGTGCAATCACTGTTGACGCCCATGCGGGAAATTCTCGATATGCAAGCGGACTTCACCTTGATCGAAGGTGCCGGAGGTTGGCGAGTGCCGTTGGCGGATCAGGACAATCTGTCGGACCTGGCGATGGCGCTGGATCTGCCGGTGATCCTGGTGGTGGGCGTGCGCCTGGGTTGCATCAACCATGCGCTGCTGACGGCCGAGGCGATTGCTCAGGACGGTTTGCAGTTGGCGGGGTGGGTGGCCAATATCATCGATCCGAAGACTTCGCGCCTGGAAGAAAACCTTGCGACACTCGCTGAGCGGATCCCGGCGCCGTGCCTTGGGCGAGTACCGAAACTCAAGTTGGTAACGGCTGAAGCGGTGGCGGAGCATCTGCAACTGGATCTACTGGACTGAGTTTTCTGGCAGGGGTTTTAACTATGACGAGGCACTGTGCCATTAGTGTTTTTGTCGGGCCTTTTGTCAGTGGGTCTGGTTCAATGGCCGCTGTTGATCCTTTGTAGGACGAGTTCTCCCATGGAAATCTCAGGAAACACCGCTTTTTATGCCGGTCTGAGCACTATTCAGACAGGGCAGAACCGTGTCGATCAAGCCTCTGGGCAGATCGCCAACACGACGATCGAGCGTTCGGTGACCAGCCAGTCTTCCGAGGCTCAGGTCGATCGTCTGCGTTCGGTGGATCGCAGTCAGCAGTCGGACCTGGCCAGCAATATGGTCGAGATGTCCCAAGGCAAATTTCAGGTTGAACTAGGCGTCAAAGTCGCCAAGGCATCCGATGAAGTGCTCGGTACGCTGATTGATACCTACGCTTGAACCCTCGCTGGACCCGTTCCCTCAACGCCGCGAATATTCGCGGCGTTTTTCTGCGTGAGTCCTTCTCTCTCAACTAATCTTTCCTCCACCGCGAATCGCTCAGGCGACGGTGTTGCGTGGCTGTGGGTCTGGTATTTGCCTCAGGTGATGACGAACGGCAAAAGATCGGCGCTTGACAAGATTTAGGCGTAAACGTATGTTTCAAACAACTGTTTGACCGTCACAACAAATCAACGCGGTCGTTCATTCCCGGTTACATCAGCAGAGGTTTATCGCTATGCCTGACTACAAGGCCCCCTTGCGTGATATTCGCTTCGTTCGTGACGAACTGCTCGGCTACGAAGCGCACTATCAGAGCCTTCCGGCTTGCTCGGACGCAACTCCAGACATGGTTGACGCCATTCTCGAAGAAGGCGCCAAGTTTTGTGAGCAGGTGCTGGCTCCGCTGAACCGCGTGGGTGACACCGAAGGCTGCACCTGGAGCGAGTCCGGCGTTAAAACCCCGACGGGCTTCAAAGAAGCCTACAAACAATTCGTCGAAGGCGGCTGGCCAAGCCTGGCTCATGACGTAGAGCACGGCGGCCAAGGCCTGCCGGAGTCTCTGGGTCTGGCCGTCAGCGAAATGGTTGGCGAAGCCAACTGGTCGTGGGGCATGTACCCAGGCCTGTCCCATGGCGCGATGAACACCATTTCCGAGCACGGCACGCCTGAGCAGCAAGAGGCTTACCTGACCAAGCTGGTTTCCGGCGAATGGACCGGCACCATGTGCCTGACCGAACCGCATTGCGGCACCGACCTGGGCATGCTGCGCACCAAGGCTGAACCTCAGGCCGACGGTTCCTACAAAGTCTCTGGCACCAAGATCTTCATCTCGGCCGGTGAACACGACATGGCCGACAACATCGTCCACATCGTGCTGGCACGTCTGCCGGATGCTCCGGCTGGCACCAAAGGCATTTCGCTGTTCATCGTGCCCAAGTTCATGCCGAACGAAGACGGTTCGGTCGGCGCACGCAACGCTGTGACCTGTGGTTCCCTGGAACACAAGATGGGCATCCACGGTAACGCCACCTGCGTGATGAACTTCGACGCGGCCACCGGTTACCTGATTGGCCCGGCGAACAAAGGCCTGAACTGCATGTTCACCTTCATGAACACCGCACGTCTGGGCACCGCGCTGCAAGGTCTGGCTCACGCCGAGATCGGCTTCCAGGGCGGTCTGAAATACGCTCGTGATCGTCTGCAAATGCGCTCCCTGACTGGCCCGAAAGCGCCGGAAAAAGCCGCTGACCCGATCATCGTTCACCCTGACGTACGTCGCATGCTGTTGACCATGAAAGCCTTCGCCGAAGGTAACCGTGCGATGGTTTACTTCACTGCCAAGCAAGTCGACATCGTCAAGTACGGCGTGGACGAAGAAGAGAAGAAGAAGGCCGACGCACTGCTGGCGTTCATGACGCCGATCGCCAAAGCCTTCATGACTGAAGTCGGCTTCGAATCCGCCAACCACGGCGTGCAAATCTACGGCGGCCACGGCTTCATCGCAGAGTGGGGCATGGAGCAGAACGTTCGCGACAGCCGTATTTCGATGCTGTACGAAGGCACCACCGGTATCCAGGCACTCGACCTGCTGGGCCGTAAAGTGCTGATGACTCAAGGCGAAGCCCTGAAAAGCTTCACCAAGATCGTCCACAAGTTCTGCCAGACCAACGAAGGCAACGAAGCGGTCAAAGAGTTCGTCGAGCCATTGGCTGCGCTGAATAAAGAGTGGGGCGAGCTGACCATGAAGGTCGGTATGGCGGCCATGAAGGATCGCGAAGAAGTCGGCGCGGCGTCGGTGGATTACCTGATGTACTCCGGTTACGCCTGCCTGGCTTACTTCTGGGCGGACATGGCACGTCTGGCTGCCGAGAAACTGGCTGCCGGCACCACCGAAACGGCGTTCTACACCGCCAAGCTGCAGACTGCGCGCTTCTACTTCCAGCGCATCCTGCCGCGTACCCGCACTCACGTTGTCACCATGCTGTCGGGCGCCAACAACCTGATGGACATGAAAGAAGAAGACTTCGCGCTGGGTTACTAAGCCCAACGCTGTCGATTCATAAAGCCGCTGCTTCCTCGGGAGCAGCGGCTTTTTTGTGCGCGATATCGACGCGTAAATATTCCTGACTAAAACGCTAAGAAGAATGCCTTTGCTGCCGTTAAAGAGGGTGGCGATGTGACATGTCGCTCGAAGAGAAGGCACAATGCCATCTTTGTTTGCCGGGTCGGAGCTTTACCCTTGCCGCGTTCTTCCGCTGTACGTTTCAGCCATTTCCTGCCGTCATTACTGCTTTTGCTCGCGGGGCTGGCGGCTGCGTACGTGAAGGATCTGAACGTCTTTTTCACCTCGCTGTTCAACGTACTGCCAACCCTGGTGTTGTTGCTCGGCGGTGCTTACTGCGCGGTTTACCGACGTCAGCGTGAGCTGTTTCTGATGGTCACGGTGTACATCGCCTACTTCCTGCTTGACACCCAGACCGACTTTTACCGCGATAACGGCAAGGTCCGCGAAGACGCAGCCGTGGTGTTCCATTTGTGTTGCCTGCTGTTGCCGCTGCTGTTCGGCATCTTCGCCGCGTGGCAGGAACGCACTCATTTGTTTCAAGACATGGTGGCGCGGTTCGCTGTGTTGCTGGCGTTCGGTAGCGTCGCGCTGGGTCTCGAACAAAGTTATCCACAAGCGCTGTTGATGTGGCTCTCGGAAATTCGCTGGCCGGCACTGCATGGCGCGTGGATGAGCCTGATCCAGCTGTCATATCCGGTGTTCATCGCCTCTTTCGTGCTGCTCGCCTGGCAGTACTGGCGCAACCCGCGACCGCTGCATGCGGCGCAGTTGGTCGGTTTGCTCGGCTTGTTCTGGATGTTGCCGAAAACCTTCATCCTGCCGTTTACCCTGAACATCATGTGCAGCCAGGTCATGTTGATGATCGCGGCCGCCGTGGCGCACGAGGCATATCAGATGGCGTTCCGCGACGAACTCACCGGTTTGCCGGGACGTCGTGCGCTGAACGAACGCATGCAGCGGCTCGGCCGCAATTACGTGCTGGCGATGAGCGACGTCGATCACTTCAAGAAATTCAACGACACCCACGGTCACGATGTCGGCGACCAGGTACTGCGACTGGTCGCCAGCAAACTGTCGAAAATCGGCGGAGGCGGTAGGGCGTATCGCTACGGCGGTGAGGAATTCGCCCTGGTGTTCGCAGGCAAGACCCTCGAAGAGTGCATGCCGCACCTGGAAGTCATCCGCGAGTCCATCGCCACCTACAACATTCAACTGCGCAATCAGGACAGCCGTCCTCAGGATGACCAGCAAGGTCGTCAGCGTCGCGCGGGCTCGGGCGCCTCAAGTGTGTCGGTCACCGTCAGCATCGGCGTGGCCGAACGACTGGAGCAGCGCACCCCCGAGAAAGTGCTCAAGTCCGCTGACGAGGCGCTCTACAGCGCCAAGGGGGCCGGTCGAAACTGTGTCGTGGCGTTCGGTCAGAACCGTCGTGGCGCGGTGCGCATGGACGCCGCCAATGATTGAGTGATGATGGCGCATTCAGCGTCTGGACTGTGATTGTGAGGCCGGGTGCGCGGCAGTAGGTTTGGGGGATCTGCTGCCGGAGAAATGACCATGCCTGAGTACAAAGCTCCCCTGCGCGACATGCGCTTTTTGATCGACCACGTCTTCGATTTTCACAGCAATTACGCCGCGCTGGGCGCCACTGATGCCAGCCCGGACATGGTCAATGCGATCCTCGAAGAAGGTGCAAAGTTCTGTGAGAACGTTCTCGCCCCGCTGAACCGTAGCGGCGACGAAGAAGGCTGCCATTTCGACAATGGCGTGGTGACTACGCCTACAGGCTTCAAGCAGGCCTTCGCACAATACGTTGAAGGTGGCTGGCACGGTCTGGCGGCTGATCCGGTTTACGGTGGCCAGGGTTTGCCGAGTTCGCTGGGGCTGGTGATCAGCGAAATGGTCGGCTCCAGCAACACCTCCTGGGGTATGTACCCCGGCCTTACTCATGGCGCGATGTCGGCAATCCACGCCCATGGTACTGAGGAACAAAAACAGACTTACCTGAGCAAACTCACCGCTGGTCAATGGACCGGCACCATGTGCCTGACCGAAGCCCATTGCGGCACTGACCTGGGCATCATCAAAACCCGCGCCGTGCCTGCGGCCGACGGCAGCTATGCGATTTCCGGCAGCAAGATCTTCATCTCCGCCGGCGAACACGACATGAGTGACAACATCATTCACCTGGTGCTGGCGAAACTGCCGGACGCTCCGGCCGGGACCAAGGGCATTTCACTGTTTATCGTTCCTAAATTCCTACCCAACGACGAAGGTGAGGCGGGAGAGCGCAACGGCGTTTCCTGCGGCTCCATCGAACACAAAATGGGCATCAAGGCCTCGGCTACCTGCGTGCTGAACTTCGACGACGCCAAGGGCTTCTTGATCGGAGAGCCGAACAAGGGACTGAATTGCATGTTCACCATGATGAACCATGCACGACTGGGCACCGGCATGCAGGGTTTGTGTCTGGGGGAGGCGAGCTTTCAGGGCGCGATCAAGTACGCCAACGACCGTCTACAGATGCGCGCACTGACCGGACCGAAAGCGCCGGAAAAAGCCGCCGATCCGATCATTGTTCATCCTGATGTGCGCAGGATGTTACTGACCATGAAGGCCTTCAACGAAGGCAATCGGGCGCTGACTTATTTCACCGCGCAGTTGCTGGACGTGGCGCATCTGAGTCCGGATGAGACGGCGCGTCAGGACGCCGAAGACCTGCTGGCGTTCCTCACGCCGATCTGCAAAGCCTTCATGACTGATACCGGGCTGGAAGTGACCAACCACGGCATGCAGGTGTTCGGTGGTCACGGTTTCATCCGCGAGTGGGGCATGGAGCAGCTGGTTCGTGACTGCCGGATTGCACCGATCTATGAAGGCACCAACGGCATTCAGGCGCTGGACTTGCTTGGCAGAAAAGTCCTCGGCAGTCAGGGGAAATTGCTTCGTGGGTTCACCAAAATCGTCCACAAGTTCTGTGCGGAAAACGCCGGGCATCCACAACTCGCCAGCTATGTGGCGCAGCTCAACGACCTGAATCAGCAGTGGGGAGAGATGACCACCCAGGTCGGCATGGCGGCGATGAAAAACCCGGATGAAGTCGGCGCAGCTTCGGTGGATTACCTGATGTACAGCGGTTACATCATCCTCGGCTATCTGTGGCTGCGCATGGCGCTGGTCGCTCAGTCGCAGCTCGATTCGGAAATCGGCGATGCCGATTACTGCCAGGCAAAACTGGCGACCAGCGAGTTTTACTTCAAGCGTTTGCTGCCGCGCACTGCCGCTCATCGCGCCGCCATCGAAGCGGGTAGCGATTGCCTGATGAAGCTGCCGGCGGAGTTGTTTGCGCTTTAATCTTTAAAACCAGTGACAAAGGAGCCCGCCATGTTGCGGGTTTTTTTGTGACTGATTAGTCGGTGACTAAAAATTACAAAACGGTCACTGTCTGACCCTATGTGTCGCAAAAGTTGTTGGGTTACACTCGGAGCCAACGAAAACATCACTCCTACGAATCACCTGTTTAGATCTTGCGAGGTTTGCCATGGCTGACTACAAAGCGCCCCTGCGCGATATGCGCTTCGTCCTCAATGAAGTTTTCGAGGTCGCCAAACTCTGGGCTGAGCTGCCTGCGCTGGCCGAGACCGTCGATGCTGAAACGGTTGAAGCCATTCTTGAAGAAGCCGGCAAAGTCACCAGCAAAAGTATCGCGCCGCTGAGCCGTGCGGCTGACGAAGAAGGTTGCCATTGGGCGGACGGTGCTGTCACCACGCCGGCAGGTTTCCCACAGGCTTATCAGACTTACGCTGAAGGCGGTTGGGTCGGTGTCGGTGGCGATCCCACCTACGGCGGCATGGGCATGCCCAAAGCCGTTTCGGCGCAGGTCGAAGAAATGGTCAACTCCGCCAGCCTGTCGTTCGGTTTGTACCCGATGCTGACCGCGGGCGCCTGCCTGTCGATCAACGCCCATGCCAGCGAAGAGCTGAAAGCCGCGTACCTGCCGAACATGTACGCCGGTGTCTGGGCCGGTTCGATGTGCCTGACCGAGCCACACGCCGGTACCGACCTGGGGATCATCCGCACCAAGGCCGAGCCTCAGGCCGACGGTTCCTACAAGGTCAGCGGCACCAAGATCTTCATCACCGGCGGCGAGCACGACCTGACCGAGAACATCATTCACTTGGTGTTGGCCAAACTGCCGGACGCGCCAGCGGGGCCGAAAGGCATTTCGCTGTTCCTGGTGCCGAAGTTCATGGTCAATGCCGATGGCAGCCTGGGCGCGCGTAACCCGGCGAACTGTGGCTCGATCGAACACAAGATGGGCATCCAGGCGTCCGCGACCTGCGTGATGAACTTCGACGAGGCCGTGGGTTATCTGGTCGGCGAGCCAAACAAAGGTCTGGCCGCGATGTTCACCATGATGAACTACGAGCGTCTGGGCGTGGGTATTCAAGGCCTGGCCACCGGCGAGCGCTCCTACCAGAACGCCGTCGAGTACGCTCGCGATCGTCTGCAAAGCCGTTCGCCGACCGGCGCGCAGAACAAGGACAAGGTTGCCGACCCGATCATCGTCCACCCGGACGTGCGTCGCATGTTGCTGACCATGAAAGCCTCGAACGAAGGCGGTCGTGCCTTTTCGACTTACGTGGCCATGCAACTGGACACCGCCAAGTTCAGCGAAGACGCCACGACCCGCAAACGCGCGGAAGATTTGGTGGCCTTGCTGACTCCGGTGGCCAAGGCGTTCCTGACCGACCTGGGCCTGGAAACCACGGTTCACGGCCAGCAGGTTTTCGGCGGCCACGGTTACATCCGTGAGTGGGGCCAGGAGCAACTGGTGCGCGACGTGCGCATCACCCAGATCTACGAAGGCACCAACGGCATTCAGGCGCTGGACCTGGTCGGGCGCAAAATCGTCGGCACCGGCGGCGCGTTCTACAACCTGTTTGCCGACGAGATCCGTCATTTCACCGCGACCGCCAGCGCTGATCTGGTGGAGTTCACCAAACCGCTGAACGATGCGGTGACTACTCTCGACGAACTGACCGCCTGGTTGCTGGATCGGGCAAAAAACAACCCGAACGAAATCGGTGCTGCCTCGGTCGAGTACCTGCAAGCATTCGGTTACGTGGCGTATGCGTACATGTGGGCACTGATGGCCAAGGCCGCTTTTGGCAAAGAGGCGCAGGACGATTTCTACGCGAGCAAGTTGGGCACGGCGCGCTTCTATTTCGCACGTCTGCTGCCGCGCATTCACTCGTTGAGCGCGTCGGTGAAGGCCGGCAGCGAGTCGTTGTTCCTGCTGGATGCAGGGCAGTTCTGACAATGTAACGTCATGTAAGCATTCTCTTACATGACGTGCTGCTCTTCTCCCATAGATGAAGATTGGATCCACAGCTAATCTACTTCACATGGACGTCGCGCAGGAAGCGCAAAGCAACAACACGGACACGTAGGATTCTGCCAGGACGGCGGAGTGAAATGGATGTCAGGGAAACAGTCTGCAAAGCCCCGCTTCGGCGGGGTTTTCTTTGGCCTGAAGAAAAGTGCTCAGCTCATCTCATCCAGTGTTGCCGGGCTGCTCAAACGCCCATTCAAGCCATTCATCACTTCTTCCAGCAACGTCCGCAATAAGGCCAGCGAGGCCTGTTGTCGCTGCACATCCCGACATACCAATCCAACTTTAAGCGGCACCCGCGGCTCGCTCAGTGGTTTCCACAACAGTTCCTTGTTGCCGTGTGCCTGTTGTGAGCGTCCGGGCAGCACCGTCGCCAGTCGTGTGTGCGGCAGGCTGTCGAGAATCCCCGCCATGTTGTTCAGCTCGGCCTGCACCTGCGGACGTCGTCCCAGATTGGCCAGTTGTGCCTGCCAGATCTGCCGCACTTGAAACTCTTCGCCCAGCAGCAACATCGGCAATTCGGCGGCCTGACTCATCGAGACTTTCTTGAATTCCCGCAACGGGTGATCCGCCGGGATGACGAGGGTCAGCTCGTCTTCGTACAGCATCACGCCATGCAACCCCGGCTGACGAGGTGGCAGATAGCTGATGCCGATGTCCAGCGAGCCGTTGAGCAAGCGCCGCTCGATTTCCAGCCCCGTCAGTTCATAGATCTGTACCACCAAATGCGGCTGCGCCTTGCGCACGCGTTCAAGCATCTGCGGCACCAGGCTGGTATGGACGGTCTGCAATACACCGATGGCCAATGTGCGCAGTGCCTGGCCCTTGAAGTTGCCCAAGGCTTCCCGTGCCCGCTGCAATCCATCCAGCAAGGGCAGGGCGTGGTTGTACAAAGTGTGAGCAGCCAGGGTTGGCAGTAGCCGTTTGCTGCTGCGTTCGAACAGGCTCACATCGAGGTTTTGTTCGAGGTGGCGGATCTGCTGGGACAGCGCCGGTTGAGAGATTGAAAGCCGCTCGGCAGCCCGGCCCACATGGCCTTCTTCGTAGACCGCGACGAAATAACGCAGTTGCTTGAAATCCATAAGGTGTGCTTATCGAAAATGCTGGGAAAACGAAATGGCTCAGGGCCTTGTCTGAGCCTAGTCTAACCGCATTCACAAGGCTTACAGGGCCACAGAGCGCGATGAATACCGTTTGCTTCGATGGTGTTTACATAGGTAAGGCAAAAAACCTCGCACGGGGTTTGATCAGATGAACTTGTTCAGCTTGCGGCGCAATCCTCCGAGTCTCGAAGACTTGGCCGTCGATGCCTTCTTGCCGTCCAAAGACGCCAATCTTTCCAGCGAGTGCCTGATGCCCAGTGTCGAGCGACCGAAACAGATATTCGTGCGCGGCCAGGGATCATGGTTGTGGGACAGCGAAGACCGCGCTTATCTGGATTTCTCACAGGGTGGCGGGGCCAATAGCCTCGGGCACAGCCCTTCGGTACTGGTCAACGCCATCGCGACGCAGGCTCAGTCGCTGATCAATCCCGGTTTCGGCCTGCATAACCGCGGCATGCTTAATCTGGCTGAGCGTCTATGCTCCAGCACCGGCAGTGATCAGGCGTACCTGCTCAACAGCGGCAGCGAAGCGTGTGAAGCGGCGATCAAACTGGCACGCAAATGGGGTCAACGGCATCGCGGCGGGGCTTCGCGGATCATCGTTGCCAACAACGGCTGCCATGGTCGTAGTCTGGGGACGATTTCGGCGTCGGACAGTTCGATTCTGACCAACCGATTCGAGCCGCTGCTTCCAGGCTTCAGTCATGTTCCGTTCAATGACCTTCCAGCCTTGCATGCGGCCGTCGACGCTCAGACCGTGGCGATCATGCTCGAACCGATCCAGAGCGAAGCCGGGGTGATACCGGCGACCGAGCATTACCTCAAAGGCGTCGAGCACCTGTGTCGTGAGCTGGGCATTCTGCTGATCTTCGACGAAGTGCAAACCGGTTTAGGGCGTTGTGGCACTTTGCTCGCCGAACAATCCTACGGCGTGCGGGCAGATATCGTTGTTCTCGGTAAAGGGCTGGGTGGTGGCGTGCCATTAGCGGCATTGCTGGCACGGGGTAAGGCCTGCTGTTTCGAGGTCGGCGAAGTGACAGGTACTCATCATGGCAATGCACTGATGACGGCTGCCGGTCTTGCCGTCCTCGACAGCGTGCAGGACAAGGGGTTTCTCGATCATGTCGGGGAAACCGGTCAGCACCTGAGCGAAGGTCTTCAGCGTTTATCCCATCGCTATGGTCACGGCGAGTTGCGCGGGCAAGGACTGTTCTGGGGCCTTGACCTGTCCGACGAATCGGCTGACGCCGTCGTCAAAGCGGCGTTGTACGAAGGCTTGCTGCTCAACGCTGCGCAGCCTGATTGCCTGCGCTTTACCCCGGCCCTGACCGTCAGTAAAGCCAACGTTGACGAAATGCTCCTGCGCCTGGCCCGTGCCTTCTCCCGTGTGCGCACTGCGCAACTGCAGTGCCGCAAAGGGATTGCCGTCTGATCAGACCCGCCCTACACGAATTCCCGAACCGTCTCGCGGTATAACGCATCGCCCCATGCCTGATTTTTTTTGCGTGGGGCGTTTTTTTGTCTGCGAAATTCACCGCGATGGGTTGCTGCTCGGAAGTCACAGAACTGAACCCTGACGAACGGCAAAGGTCGATTAGCTGTGTGGCTCACGCGAGCCAACTTCAAATCAGGAGCTGCCCCATGGACTTTATTCGCATCATCATCGCCATTCTGTTGCCGCCACTGGGTGTGTTTCTGCAAGTCGGTTTCGCCGGCGCGTTCTGGCTGAACATTCTGCTGACACTGTGCGGTTACATCCCCGGGATCGTGCATGCGGTGTACATCATTGCCAAGCGCTGAGTTTCACGGCGCCAGTTAGATCGCTTTCGCGAGCAGGCTCGCTCCCACAGGGGTTTCTGTACACCACAGATCCATTGTGGGAGCGACGGTGCGACGATTCGACCTGCTCGCGAATGGGGCGACACAATTCCTGCACGGGCAGCAGACTTCAGTCCGCCAACGCCATCACTCTTCGATAAAACAACCACTCCTGCTCCAGCGCATGGGCCTGATTGCCGGCCTTGCGAAAGCCATGGCGTTCGTCAGCGTAGTAATGCGCTTCAACCAGAATGCCGTTGTCCTGCAACGCCGTGACCATGTCGCGGGTCTGTTGCGGCACCACCACGGCGTCCAGTTCACCCTGAAAGAAAATCACCGGCTTACTGATGTTGCCCGCGTGCAGCAACGGCGTTCGAGCGGCGTAGCGTTCGGCATCCTGCACCGGGTCGCCGATCAGCCAATCCAGATAATCGCCTTCGAACTTGTGAGTCGTCCGGCCCAGCGCCACAGGGTCACTGACGCCATACAGGCTGGCGCCGGCGCGGAAGACGTTGTGGAAGGCCAATGCGCACAGGGTGGTGTAACCACCGGCACTGCCACCGCGAATAAACGCCTTGTTACCGTCGATCAGTCCGCGTTTGGCAAGATGAGCGACGACTGCGCAGGCGTCCTCCACGTCCACTTCGCCCCAGCTCAAATGCAGCGCTTGTCGATAAGCCCGACCATAGCCACTGCTGCCGCGGTAGTTGAGGTCGGCCACGGCGAATCCGCGTTGCGCCCAGTACTGGATTCGCGGATCGAGCATGGGGTAGCAGGCCGAAGTCGGGCCGCCGTGGATAAACACCACCAGAGGCGGTTTTTTCTCACGGGTCATTGCTGGATAGAAGAAGCCGTGCGCCTCGCCCGAACCGCTCGGGTAACGCAGGGTTTGCGGGACGCTGATCTGCTCGGCAGGCAACGGTGCAATACCGCCAGCCAGTGTTTTGAGCTGCCGGGTCTGGCGGTCGATGGCAATGACTGACGACGAACTGACTGGCGAAGCGGCGATGCAGTAAATGAACTGCTCATCCAGTGCGAGAGAGCGGAAGCGGCTGTAATCGCCCGTGAAATCTTCACCGGCGTCACCACAAACACCCAGTCTGCCAAACCCGTCTTCGGTCCAGCTCGCCAGATAGCGGCCTTCGCTCAGCGGCAACCAGGTGCTGCCACCCAGCTGCCACGGCGCTGGCCCATGATCCGCTGCGGCACTCGGCAGCGGGCTAAGACCGTCTGCCGATTCCACCCAAGGCTGCCAGTAGCCGCTGCGATCTGTCAGGCAAAACAGACGGCCGCTTGTATCGAACCTCGGTTGTTGCAGCGATTCCTCAGCGTCTTCGCCTGCCACGCAACGCGGCAGAGCAAAACGGCCATCGTTCTGGCGTTCGGCGACCATCAGGCGAGTCGCGGTCCATGGCTGATCCGGGCGGTCCCACTCGATCCACGCCAGTCGTTGCGCGTCGGGACTCAACGTCGGCGCGGCATAGAAATCAGCGCCTTCGGCCAGCAGATGACGTACTCCGTCAGCCACATCGATAGCCACCAGGCGATGCCGATCGCGGTTTTCTTCAACCGCCAATACCTGCCCGTTAGCGAACTGCAGATCGCCGTATCGGCATTCGCCCAAGCTCAGTAACTCAGGTGTCTCGCCGGCCAGCGACTGTCGATACAGCTGTTGGTCCGCCTCGTTGACGAAAACGATCCCGTCATCGGTCAGACAGAACGCGCCGCCGCCGTATTCGTACACGCGACTGCGCACACTGAAGCCCGCAGGCGTCAGGCAGTGCGCCTGGCCGCCTCGCCAATGCCAGATTCGGCAGGCGGCGTCCTCGGGGCGGTACTCGTTCCAGAACAAACCATGTGGGCCGACCTGCAACTCGGCGAAGTCGATGCCGGCCGCAACAGCCTTGGCAGCGCTGAAGGGTTCAGCTTTTAGCGATGAGTCGTGAATTTCGTTCATTGCGAAAGGCCAGTTGTTCGATGGTCTGGGTCGCGTGCTCGGCTTCTTCGCGGGCCTTGAGGATCACGCCGTGATGTTCCGACTTGCTGCACACCGGGTCGGCATTGCTCGCGTCCCCCGTGAGCATGAATGCCTGGCAGCGACAGCCGCCGAAGTCTTTTTCCTTCTCGTCGCAAGAGCGGCAAGGCTCGGGCATCCAGTCGTAACCACGAAAGCGGTTGAAGCCGAACGAGTCGTACCAGATGTGCTGCATGCTGTGATCGCGCACGTTGGGAAACTGCACCGGCATCTGTCGGGCGCCGTGACACGGCAGAGCGGTTCCGTCCGGCGTGACTGTCAGAAAAATACTGCCCCAGCCATTCATGCAGGCTTTCGGGCGTTCTTCGTAATAGTCCGGAGTGACGAAAATCAGCTTGCACGGATGCCCTTCGCCTGCAAGTTTTGCGCGGTATTCGTTGGTGATGCGTTCGGCGCGGACCAGTTGTTCCTTGGTCGGCAACAGACCGACCCGATTGAGCTGCGCCCAACCGTAGAACTGGCAAGTGGCGAGCTCCACAAAGTCCGCCTCAAGGGCGATGCACAGCTCGATGATCCGGTCGATCTTGTCGATGTTGTGCCGATGGGTCACGAAGTTCAGCACCATCGGGTAGCCGTGGGCTTTCACTGCGCGGGCCATTTCCAGCTTCTGGGCGAAGGCTTTTTTCGAGCCAGCCAGCAAGTTGTTCACCTGCTCGTCGCTGGCCTGAAAGCTGATCTGAATGTGGTCCAGGCCGGCCTTCTTGAAGTCGCTGATTTTCTGCTCGGTCAGGCCGATGCCGGAGGTGATCAGGTTGGTGTAGAAACCCAGCTTGCGCGCCTCGGCAATCAGCTCGGCGAGGTCCTGGCGCACCAACGGTTCGCCGCCGGAGAAGCCCAATTGCGCGGCGCCCATCTCCCGCGCTTCGCGAAATACCTTGATCCACTGTTCGGTGCTCAGTTCTTTGCCTTGCTCGGCGAAGTCCAGCGGATTGGAACAGTACGGGCATTGCAGCGGGCAGCGATACGTCAGCTCGGCCAGCAGCCACAGCGGCAGGCCGATTTCCGGTTTGGGCGGTAACTTGTCTGACACGGATTCAGGCAAGTTCGATCCAGTGCTGAGCACGGGCGACCTCCATGAATTGCTCGATGTCGTCACCGAGCTCGGGTACGCCGGGGAACTGGGCGTCCAGTTCGGCGATGATCGCCGCGACATCACGCTCGCCGTCGATCAAACCGCCGATCAGTGCGGCGCTTTCGTTGAGTTTGATCATGCCTTCCGGGTACAGCAGCACATGACCTTTCTGCGCCGGTTCGTACTGGTAGCGGTAGCCGGTACGCCAGCTCGGGGTCTTGCTGCGATCAAAACTCATAAGGTGATTCCTTTATGCCAGACCCGTTGCTCGGTCACGCTGTGATACGGCGGGCGTTTCAGTTCGTAGGCCATGCTCATGGCATCGAGCATGCTCCAAAGAATGTCCAGTTTGAACTGGAGAATTTCCAGCATGCGCTCTTGGCCGGCCCGCGTCGTGTAGTGCTGCAAAGTGATCGCCAAGCCGTGTTCCACGTCGCGACGAGCCTGGCCCAGGCGGGTGCGGAAATACTCGTAGCCGGCCGGATCAATCCACGGGTAATGCTGCGGCCAACTGTCGAGGCGCGACTGGTGGATCTGCGGCGCAAACAGTTCGGTCAGCGAGCTGCTGGCGGCTTCCTGCCAACTGGCACGGCGGGCGAAGTTGACGTAGGCGTCGACGGCAAAACGTACGCCGGGCAGTACCAACTCCTGCGAGCGCAGCTGATCCGGGTCGAGGCCGACGGCCTGGCCCAGACGCAGCCAGGCTTCGATGCCGCCGTCTTCGCCGGGGGCACCGTCATGGTCGAGCAGGCGCTGAATCCACTCACGACGAATCTCGCGGTCCGGGCAGTTGGCGAGGATTGCGGCGTCCTTGAGCGGGATGTTCACCTGATAGTAGAAGCGGTTGGCGACCCAGCCCTGGATCTGCTCGCGCGTTGCCCGGCCTTCATACATCGCCACGTGATACGGGTGATAGATGTGGTAGTAGGCGCCCTTGGCGCGCAGGGCTGCTTCGAACTCGGCGGGGGACATTGCGGTGTCAGTCATTTCGGTTCTCCGGGAACTGAGGGAACAAATCCCTACAGCACAATACTCATGCCGTCATACGCCACTTCAACATCGCGCCGCGCCAGTTCTGCACGCTCTGGCGAATCCTCATCAAGAATCGGGTTGGTATTGTTGATGTGGATAAGTACTTTGCGCTGGTTGGGCAGCTGTTCCAGCACTTCGAGCATGCCGCCGGGGCCGTTCTGTGCCAGGTGACCCATTTCACGACCGGTGCGGGTGCCGACGCCACGGCGCTGCATTTCGTCGTCATCCCACATCGTGCCGTCCACCAGCAGGCAATCGCTGCCGGCCATGATCTCCAGCAGCGGTGCGTCGACTTTGCCCAGGCCCGGTGCGTAGAACAGTTTGCCACCGGTGTTGAGGTCTTCAACGATCAGGCCGATGTTGTCGCCCGGGTGCGGGTCGAAACGGTGCGGCGAGTACGGTGGTGCGGCGCTGCGCAGCGGCAGGGGGGTAAAGCGCAGGTTTGGGCAGGCCGGGATGGTGAAGCAGCGGTCGAGCTCGATCTGGTTCCAGGTCAGCCCGCCGTTCCAGTGGGTCAGCATGGTGAACAGCGGAAAACCGGTGCTCAGGTCTTCGTGGACCATGTCGGTGCACCAGACCTCGTGCGGGCAACCTTCGCGCAGGCTGAGCAGGCCGGTGGTGTGGTCGATCTGGCTGTCCATCAGGATGATCGCGTTGATGCCGGTATCGCGCAGGGCGCGGCCCGGTTGCATCGGGGCGAAGCTCTGGAGTTGGGCGCGGATGTCCGGCGATGCGTTGCACAGCACCCAGTTCACGCCGTTATCGGAAATCGCGATGGACGACTGGGTCCGCGCTTTGGCGTTCAGGCTGCCATCGCGGAAGCCGGCGCAGTTCACGCAGTTGCAGTTCCACTGGGGGAAACCACCGCCGGCGGCGGAACCTAGAATCTGGACAAACATGGCCGCTCCATCATTTTGAAAACTGAAAATAAAAACGCCTCGGCGAGCCGAGGCGTTGCACTGCGCTACAAAAAGATTAGCGGCTTGCGAAGTACATGGTGACTTCAAAGCCGATACGCAGGTCGGTGTAAGCAGGTTTGGACCAGGACATAAAAGCGCTCCTTCAGGTGATGGGACAGTTGAGATCTATACATATAGTCCACCTCCAGCCGGAGATGTTCAGATAGTTAGGTGGCTATGTTACTCAAAATTACAGGGCGATTGGCCGGGAATCTTTGAGAAAGCTAATTGCAGCACCGGTAATGATCATTTTGCCGCTTGCCAAGGCGAGCCCGGGCACAGGCCGCTGGCCAGGCAGCGCCAACCGCCTTCGGCCTGATTCAGTCGTTGTGCCGCGGCCAGTAACGTTTCGCGGTCGATCTTCAGAATTGCCTGAGGCAGTTGAGTCAGATATTCCGACGAGTGGCCGGCCAGTTTGCCCTGCCAGAGCAGTTCGGCGGCCGGCGCATTGGGCAGTGCCGCGCTATCGAATTGATCGGCCAGGGCCTGGCGTTGGTCAATGAAGGACTGGTCATTGATGGCGTCGATCATCCCGGCCAATCCGCTCAGGAAGTGTTCGATGTGTTCCAGCAGATCCAGAGGGGCGACGCTGGGCGATTGCACGCCGAACAGCAGCCCGGTCTGCCCATGGATCTGCCGCAGGGCGCTGAACACCGCATAACCGAGCTGCAGTTCTACCCGCAGGCGTTGGTAAAACGGCGTCTGGCAGACGTGAGCCAGCAAGCGCCAGGCGGCTTCATCAGCGATGTTTGCAGTTGCGGTCGGACAGAAGAGCAGCAGCGCGTGTTCGCTGGACCCGGTATCGACCGCGCTCCACAGATGTTGCGCGTTTATTGGGGAGGGCGGCGTCAGGTGATTGTCCGCAGTGCCGGGCACACGACTCAAGGCAAGGCCCATCGCTGCTTGTGTCTGGGCGGACAGCCCGGTCGCCAGACCATCCCAGCGTGCGCCCAACCAAAGCTGCATCAAATCGTCCGAGTCAGCGGTGCGCTCAAGGCAGTGATCAGGCAGCGCTTTAAGCAACTGTCGAATCGGCATCAACGCAACGCTCGGCGGTTCTTCTTGCGAGAAGCCCGCATCAGGTGTTGTCAGTTCTTTCAGCGCATGTTCGAGGACGGTCGGCATCGGCTCCTGTAGCCCGGTCATTTTCAGCAGCCATTCATTGCCCGATGCGCTGAAGGAAAAATCGACACCTGCCTGACGAGCGTCTTCACGCAACGGCTGAAGGCGCTTTTCCAGGCTCGTCTGAACGTTGCTGCGAGGTGCCGAGTCCAGACGCCAGCGCAGGTAAACTGCACCTTCGGCACTGCTGTCCGGCAATGCCTGACTGAACTGCATGGGCGAACGTTCACGACGACCGCGTGAGCGATCCTGGGCAAAGGTCCGCAGGCCTCGGTGTTTGCTGGTCTGGCCGCGGATCAGTCCGGCACTTGGGGCCGGAGCCTCTGCGCGCAGAAACGGATTAGGTGTTGGCAGTTGCCATTGGCCGGTGAAGTTATCCACAGCGCCGATTTGTTTCAGGACTTCCTTGAGGGCTGCAATGCCCGATTCGGATAACCCTGTTTCACGCTGTTCGCTGTCCAGTCGGGCCAGTTGCAGGGCTCCGCTGACTTGCTGCTGACGTTGCAGCAGGGCGGCGTATTGTTCGCGCAACCCGGTCCAGGGGTGCTGTGAGGCAAAGAACCCAAGCCAATCCAGTAGCTGTTCGCGGATCCCGTCGGGCGTCGCGTTGGCAGGTAACGTGAATTCGATGTGCAACAAAGCCTGGCCGGCGAACTGATACAACGGCGCAGCTTTCAGGCTGTCAGCCAGCCCGTGCTCGCGCAATTGCGCCAGTAGACCACCGGGTTTCGCGGCGTTCAGCCAATGACACAGGAACGCCAGCGCCTCGGGCGATGAATCGGGCAATGCGTCGACGGCAAACAACAGATCCAGTCGACGCGCTCCAGCCTGTTGATAACTTTTGTCCGAAGAATCCATCAGTGATGTAGGCGCCTGTTGCGGGACCTTTTCCCCTACGGGAATCGCAGCGCTAAAGCGCTGAGCCATCGCCCTCAACTCATCGAGACTTTGCGGCCCCGTCAGGCTCAAGGTCATCTGCCCGGTCTGATAAAACCGCTGATAGAAATCCTGCAAGGCGTGCTGGAACTCAGGCTGCGGCACCGGAAGGCTGTAGCGGTTGCCGGCATGAAAAGCTCGGAGTGGATGCGCCGCTGAAAGGCCGTCGAACAGCGCAAATTGCTGTTGAGCGGCCGTATCCCGCGACCAGGCGACAAATTCTGCGTGCAGCACTTCCCGTTCCCGCCGCTGATCGTCTGGATTCATACGCGGATGAGCGAGCATGTCCGACAGGCGCTCCAGTCCCCCGGCAAACGACTGCGGCGGTAACTCGAAAAAGTAGTCCGTGGTGCGTTCGCTGGTCCGCGCATTCACCTGACCGCCATGACCCTGGACGTAGGCCATCAGGCCTTGGCTTGCGGGAAAGCGCTCTGTACCGAGAAACAGCAAGTGTTCGAGAAAGTGCGCCAGTCCGGGCCAGGCCAGCGGCACGTCATGGCTGCCGGCAGCGACCCGCAACGCCGCAGCACTGCGCTTCAAATCGGGCACATGACGCAGCGTCACCCGCAGACCGTTGGCCAGGGTTTCAGTGTGAAGGTGGGGGTGATTCAGCGCAGGCATGAGCACTTCCAGAGCAGAGAAGTGCCAATGCTAGCGGATAACGGTTGATCAGCGCTTGTTAAGCTCGCTGTAAAGCTCGGGGCGCCTATCGAGGAAGTAGCGATTGGCGGCGCGGGATTCGACCATCAACTGACGATCCAGCTCGCCGACAATCAGTGCTTCATCGAGGCCGGCCTGGGCGATGCGGCTGCCATCCGGCGCGGCGATGCTGCTCTGGCCGCAATACTGGATCTCGCCTTCGTTGCCGCAATAGTTGGCGTAAGCCACATAGCACTGGTTTTCGAAGGCCCGGGCGCGGACGGTGACGTCGGCGATGAAGTCGTAGGGAATCATGTTCGCCGTGGGCACCAGAATCAGCTCGGCGCCGGCCAGGGCCAGGCGTCGGGCGTTTTCCGGAAATTCCAGGTCGTAGCAGATCAGGAAGCCGAGCTTCCAGCCATTGAGTTCAACCAGCGGAAACTCATCCGGTCCGGCGCTGAACATCGAGTGATCGAGGTCGCCGAACAGGTGAGTCTTGCGGTAGTTGCACAACCGCTCGCCATTGGCGTCAATCAACTGCACGGCGTTGTAGATCTGCCCATCCTCGGTGCGCTCGGGATAGCCATACAAAATGGCGATCCCGGCCGTCTTGGCGATGCGCGCGATTTGCTGCGCCGATTCACCGTTGTGCACTTCCGCCAGCACGCTGACGGCATCGATGCCGATGTTGTAACCGGTCAAAAACATCTCCGGCAGCACCAGCAAATCCGCGCCCTTGGCCTCCAGCGCCAATTGATGCAGACGTTGCAGATTACCTGCGACATCCAGGGGCAGCGGTGGACATTGGTAAAGGGCTACGCGCATTTCGGATTCCTCTTACTCGGGCAGGGCGATCGGACCGATCTCGTTGAACACATCTCCTGGACCCGGGTTCTCGGCGTGAGTTTCACCGCCGAAGTGTTTCATGATGCCCCACACCGCATTAAGCGAAGTCTGCACCGCGCCTTCGACCCAGGCAGGCGTCCATGAAACATCGTCACCAGCGATGAAAATCCCGCGCTGCTCGGCCGGCATGTCAGCCTGCATGAAGTGCGCGTACATACGCTGGTTGTAGCGATAGTGGCCGGGCAGGGCGCCTTTGAAAGCCCCGAGAAAATGCGGGTCGGCTTCCCAGGACACGGTGATCGGATCGCCGATGATCCGCGCAGCGATGTCGACTTTCGGGTAGATCTTCTTCAATGCATCCAGCGCCAGCTTCACGCGCTTTTCCACTGGGTGCGGGAGCATTTTCAGCGCGTCGCTCATCCACGAGTACGACAGGCAAATCACGCCCGGCTTGTCGTCGCCGTTGTCGAACAGGTAGGTGCCGCGAGTCAGGCGATCGGTGAGGGTCATGCTCATCAGATCGCGGCCGGTTTCTGGATCCTTGTCCTTCCAGAATGGTCGGTCGACCATCACGAAGGTTTTCGACGATTGCATGTAGCGGGTGCGGTCGAGGGCCATCCACATCTTTTGCGAGAACAGGGTTTCGTCGCATTCGATCTGGGTGGTCAGCAGCCAGCTCTGGCACGTGGTCAGAACAGCGGCGTATTCGCGGGTGTCGCCGTAGTTGTCGGTGACCGTAAAACGGCCGTTTGCTGCGTGGGCGATTTTCTTCACGCCGGAGCGTGGAGCGCCCCTGTGCAACGAACTGAGACTGGTGCCCTCGGGCCAGTGCACGCAGCGCTCCGGCACGTGACGCCAAATGCCCAGCGGCACTTGTTCAACGCCGCCGACCACCAAGTGCTGGTGATCGTCGCAGTTGGTCATGACCACGCGGAAGATTTCCAACATCGAATTCGGGAAGTCCGAGTCCCAGCCGCCGGTACCGAAACCGACCTGACCAAACACTTCGCGGTGATGGAACGAGAGCTTGGCGAAGGCTTTGGAAGTGGCAACGAAGTCGTAGAAGGTGCGGTCGTCCCACAGCGGAACGAGGGTGTTCCAAAGCTCTTTGAGGCGCGGCACATCACGGTCGCGGATCGCTTGCTGGATGTCAGAGAACTGCGAACCGGCTTCCAGCGCGTCGGCCCAGGCGTCGGCGACTTCCTGGAACAGTGCAGGAAGATCCGCCAGCTTCTGTGCGTAATGGGTCTGACCTTCGAGGTCGATCACCGTGCTGCCCGAGGCAGGTGTCAGCGGGTTCGGGAAAGGTTTGGTTTCAAGGCCGAGCTTGTCGACGTAGTGATAAAACGCGGTGGACGACACCGGGAAACGCATGCCGCCGAGCTCGGCGATGATGCCTTCGGCGCCATTGAACGCCTGCGAGCGCAGACGACCGCCCATTTTCGAGGCTTCGTAGACGACGGGTTTTAGGCCCAGTTTCATCAATTCATACGCAGCCACCAGGCCTGCGATGCCGGCACCGACGATCGCAACCTCAGCGCCTTGGTTGTGCGCAGGAATGCTGCCCAGGCCGGCCGGGTGCTCGATCCAGTCGTCGAAGGCGAAGGGAAAGTCCGGACCGAAAATGGTGACTGGTTTTTTACCGTCTGCAGGATGGCGATTGTTCTTGTTCATGGCTGACCTTGCTGGCGACCGGACGCGGAGTGCGCGTCTGAGTATAGGAAAAGATGGCAGCCATTCTAGTGAGCGTAGAGCACGTTAATAAGACGCAATGTGTCGTCGTTTTGCTTATTAGTGCTGCAATTTGACGAGTGTGACGAACAGATTGGATTAAACCGGCTGGCCGCGATCAATCTTGCTGCTGAGAATGATCGAGGTCGTGGTCTTCTCCACGCCATCCACACTGCCGATCTGATCCAGCAACTGATCCAGCTGCTCAGGTGAATCGGTGCGCAACCACGCCACGTAATCAAATTCGCCACTGACCGCGCACAATTGTTGCACCTGAGCCATCGCGCTGAGACGTCGCAACACTTCCTTGCCCGAGCGCGGTTGCACCGTGATCCCGACGTACGCCTGCAAGCCGCCATCCACGACACGTTGACCCAAACGCACGCCGTAACCGGTGATCACCTTGGCTTTTTCCAGCCGGGCCAGACGCGAAGTCACGGTGGTGCGAGCGATGCCCAATTGTCGCGCGAGCATGGCCACGCTTTCGCGGGCATTGATCTGCAGGGCTGCAATCAATTGGCGGTCGATTTCGTCAAGAATGGGTGGGCGAGTGTCAGGCAAAGGTCGTCTCCAGCGGCACAGATCAATGGGTTGGCATGTTACAGGCACATCTCGCACCGCGGATGGTTGATCTCGCCTCAGTACCGTTCATACCGTTTTCTACATCTCGGGTTTTTCTTTGGCTTGAACAAGGCGCGATCGACAGGATGGACACCAACAGTCAGTCGTAGTCGAATGCGAAATCGAGGGATGCGAGGCGATGGAAATGACAAAGAAAATGCCGCCCGTTGTACGGGAACGTGCGTTGCAGATTGCCAATCACGAAATGGCGCACTACGTCATTGCCCGAGCCTTGGGGTTTGAAACGGGCGGCGTGACCCTGACAGTGACCATGGACTTAAGGCATCAAGGCGGGGCGTCCATTAGCTTGGTGCGGTCAATTTCGTCGATGGAAGCCATGAAGGAGCATCTGGAAGCGCGGATGATGGTCCTGTTTGCTGGCGCTATGGGGCAGGCATTAGTTTCAAAGCATTCGCCCGAAAAATGCGTCGATAAGTCGAAAGCGACAGCCATCCTCAAAGGAGAGCTCGGGGCGGAACAGGATTACGCAAAAATAAGGGAGTTACGGCACTTGCTGCGCAATATCGCCTACCCCGATACGGATCCGGCGTCGTCTGACCGCATAACGGCTGAGCTGAAAGAGATTACTGATCGCGTATGGTTTCGGACTCAAAAAGTCGTAGAGGACTTGGCCGATACGATTACCGAATTGGGACGCGTGCTGGTTGACGGCATGGTCATCGTGGAGCAATGGGGTAGGGCGGCGGATACGTATGAGGTCGTGTTGACGGGTGCAATGCTTGAACGGCTGCGGCCGGTGCAGGCTATTCCAGGGTTAGCCGTTGCTTCTAGAAGTTGACGGTAAGCGCTCCATGAGCCCCACCTTTAAAATGTGGGGTTCATGGAGCGCTTACAGCAAACTGCATTAAACATCAGGTACGAAAAAGCCGCGCATTGCGCGGCTTTCTTGTTTGGTGGGCCCAGTAGGACTCGAACCTACGACCAAGGGATTATGAGTCCCCTGCTCTAACCAACTGAGCTATAGGCCCTCAGTAGGCCGCGGATTATAGCGACGGTTTCTCTGCTGTGCTATCCGAAAAGTCTGAAATGGCTATACGAAGAAACGTCGCGGCAAATTCTTCCGGTGGCAAGGGCAGGCTGACGATATAGCCCTGGATCTGTTCACAGCCTTCGGCGGCGAGGAATTGCTGCTGCGCGAGGGTTTCGACGCCCTCGGCGATGATGGTGAATTGCATGCTGCGGCCCAGGGCGATGATGGCGCGAACGATGGCTGCGTCGTGGGGATCATCCGGCAGGCCGCGGACGAAAGACTGGTCGATCTTGAGAATATCCAGTGGCAGACGTTTGAGGTAACTCAGGGACGAGTAACCGGTGCCGAAGTCGTCGATTGCCAGTTGCACACCCAGGTGTTTGAGTTGATGCAGCACTGCCAGCGCCTCTTCAGCCTGGCTCATGATGAAGTTTTCAGTAATTTCCAGTTGCAAGAAACCGGGTTTGAGGCGGTTGTCCTTGAGCAATTGTTCGATCCGACCGAGCAGGTTCGGCTGGCGCAATTGAGCGCCCGCGAGGTTGACCGATAGCGGGCCGACGGGTTCGTAAAGCTGATTCCACTCGAACATCTGCCGGCAGGCGGTTTCGAGAACCCAATCGCCGATTTGCAGGATCATGCCGTTTTCTTCGGCCAGCGGAATGAAGTGCTCCGGTGGAACATCGCCGAAGGTCGGGTGGCGCCAGCGAATGAGCGCTTCTGCGCCGACCAGGCGATGGTCGACCAGGCTGATCTTCGGTTGATAATGGAGGTGCAGTTCGTTGCGCTCGATAGCGCGTCGCAGTTCATGTTCCAGTGCCACTCGCTCGCTGGCTTGAGCGGTGAGGTCGCGGGTGTAGCTTTCGACCCGGTTGCGACCCTTGGCCTTGGAGCGGTACATCGCCGCATCGGCGTTCTTGACCAGCGTGGCGACGTCGCAGCCATCCTTGGGATACAGGCTGGTGCCGATACTGGCGCTGATAAAAAACTCATGCTCGCCAGCCTGGAACGGTGCGCTGAAGCAATTGAGCAATTTGGTCGCGATGTTGTCGGCATCACTGGATTGCTGCAGCCCGGGCAGCAAGATGATGAATTCGTCGCCGCCCAGGCGCGCCACGGTGTCGATGTCGCGCAACTGCTCCTTGAGGCGCACGGCAATGCCCTTGAGCAGCAGGTCACCGACTGGGTGACCCAGGCTGTCGTTGATGTGTTTGAAACGGTCCAGGTCCAGGAACAGCACCGCGCCCTGGCCGCCGTTTTCCTGTTGGTTGTTCAGCGCAGTCAGCAATCGGCTCTCGAACAGCGTGCGGTTCGGCAGCCCGGTCAGCGGGTCGTGGTGAGCCTGGTAGTCGAGCTTGGCCTGGGCGTGTTTGAGGCTGGAAATGTCCGCGAACACCGCGACAAAGTGGGTGATGAACCTGTCCCGGTTGCGCACCGCACTGATGGTCAGCCAGCTCGGGTAAAGCTCGCCATTTTTGCGCCGGTTGGAAATTTCGCCCTGCCAATGACCTTCGGCGGTCAGCTGATGCCACATGGCGGCATAAAACGCGCTGTCGTGCAGGCCCGAGGCGAGCAGGCGAGGGGTGTGGCCCAACGCTTCGCTCTCGCTGTAGCCGGTGATTTCGGTAAACGCACGGTTGACCGCGCTGATGTGCTGTTGAGTGTCGGTGATCAATACACCTTCGGCGGTGCTCTCGAATACCGTCGCGGCCTGTTGCAGTTTCTCCTGCATCAGGTGTCGCTCGGTGATGTCCCGGGCGATGGTCAGCATGCAATCTTCATCGCCGATCGGCAGCGGACGGCTGGACACCTCGCAAAGGCGGATCTGCCCGTCGCTGCGGCGTATATGGCAACTGAAGTCGCGGACGAATCCGTCCCGGTGCAGCAGATCGAGCATCTGTTTGCGTTCGTTGAGATTGACCCAGATTCCCAGCTCGAGGGCGGAGCGATCCACGGACATCGCGCTGTTGAAACCGGTAATGCGGCTGAAACCCTCATTGACCTCAATCAGTAAGCCGTCGCTCTGCCGGGACAATAGCAAGCCATCGGGAGAGGCATGGAAGGCCTTGGCGAATTTCTCTTCGGAGGTTTGCAGCTGTTTCTGGGTTTCCTTGAGCTGGCTGATGTCCCGCACGACCACTACCAGCGCAGGGGTTGTATCGAGGTCGAACGGTTCAGCGGAGATCAGGCCGGTAAACACTTGGCCATTGTTGCGGCGAAAGGGCATCTCCAGGTTACGGATGCTGCCGGCCTGCAACCGTTGCAACAAGCCTGGCCCGACGCCGGGTATGCCCCAGATGTTCAGGTCGGTGGCCGTCTGGCCGATGACGTCTTCGGCCTTGAGACCGATCTGTTCTTCGAACGCTTCGTTGACCTCCAGCAGGCAGCCGTCGGAGAGTCGCGCGATGACTAGTATGTCCGGGCATTGCTGGAACACCGAGGCGAACTTCTGTTCCGACAGGCGCAACGCCTCTTCGGTGCGCTTGGCTTCGCTGATGTCGATCATCAGCCCGCGCAACACCGGTTCATGGCCGTGCTCAATCAGGCTGACAATATCGCGCACCCAAATGCAGCGGCCATCGGCGGTGATGACCCGGTAATCGAGACTGTAGTCGCGCCCGGCCAGTACTTCGTGATCGCAAAAGGTCTGGGCGCGGGTCAGGTCGGCCGGGTGAATGATGTTGCGCCAGAAGCCCGGAATCAGCCAATGAGACAGGGGGTAACCGAGCAGATCTTCGGCATGGGGCGATACGTAGCTGTAGGTGAAATCACTGATCCGCGCTTCCCAGGCGATGGCCGAAAGGCTCTCTACCAGTCCGCGGTAGTGGTATTCGCTGCTGCGCAGTTCTTGTTCCAGATCGACCCGGCGAGCGATTTCTGAGCTCAGTCGGCGATTGATCCGGATAACGACCACCAGCACGATGATCAGCAGGAGCAATCCCGGTAGACCGTAAACCAGCAGATCGGACCAGAAGGTTCGATGATCGAGGACGTTGCCGACCCAGTGCTCCTGGATGGCGCTTATTTCGTCCGGGGTCATGTCTGCCAGGACTTTATCCAGAATGCCGACCAGTATTTTGTTGTCCCGGGGCACGCCCATCGCCAATTGATAGCGATAGGGGGTTTCGCCGCTGACGTAGAGCCCGTCGAGCTTGAGCTGACGCAGGCTCCAGACGCTGGAGGCGAGATCGCCGACCACCGCATCCACTTCATCAGTTGCCAGCGCCTGCAGTGCTGAGCTGACGTTGGGCATCGCTACCAGATTGAGATCGGGATGGTGGGTGCGCAACAGTTCGTGGGGGGCGTAGTTTTCCACCACGGCGACTTTCAACCCGTACAGGTCTTCGAGTTTGCGTGGCTGGGGGCCTCCGACATGGGCAAGGATGACAATCGGAAAGTCCAGGTAGGGGCGTGTGAACGACAGATAACTCTGGCGCTCCGGGGTCGACATGATGCCAGGCAACAGGTCGAGCTTGGCTTGTTTGGCCTGTTCCAGGACAACGGTCCAGCTAACGGGCTCGATGGGCGTGAGCTTGATGGCCAGGCGTTGACGGATCAGGTCGATATAGTCTGCTGCAAGACCCTGATAGCGGCCCTGATCGTCGCGAAACTCGAAGGGTGGCCATGACGCATCGACACCCAGGCGCAAGTCCGGGTGGGCCGTAAGCCAGCTACGTTCTTCGTCGGTCAGAGTCAGCGCGCCAGCCGTTGCGGTCCAGGTCAATAGCGACAGCAAAAAAAGCACGGTCGGCAGTCTGGGCATAACGGTCTCGTTATGGCTCGGGGAATGTTTCGAGTGTAGACGGGCAATTCGGAGGGAGGGAGGTGCGGGGGATTTAATCTGTATAAAAGCAAAACCCCCGGCCTGGGCCGGGGGTTTTGTTGTTACTCGTCGAGGAAGGAGCGCAAATGCTCGCTTCTCGTCGGGTGGCGCAGCTTGCGCAGCGCCTTGGCTTCGATCTGACGAATCCGTTCACGGGTTACGTCGAACTGCTTACCAACCTCCTCGAGGGTGTGGTCGGTATTCATGTCGATACCGAAGCGCATGCGCAGAACCTTGGCTTCACGGGCAGTGAGGCCGGACAGAACTTCGCGAGTCGCTTCTTTAAGGCTCTCAACAGTGGCGACATCGATCGGCGACTGCATGGTCGAGTCTTCGATGAAGTCACCCAAATGGGAGTCTTCGTCATCACCGATCGGGGTTTCCATGGAGATCGGCTCTTTAGCGATCTTCAATACCTTGCGGATCTTGTCCTCAGGCATTTCCATGCGTTCGCCCAGCTCTTCCGGGGTCGGTTCGCGACCCATTTCCTGCAACATCTGACGGGAAATGCGGTTGAGCTTGTTGATCGTCTCGATCATGTGCACCGGAATACGGATGGTGCGGGCCTGGTCGGCGATCGAGCGAGTGATCGCCTGACGGATCCACCAGGTGGCATAAGTCGAGAATTTGTAGCCGCGGCGGTATTCGAACTTGTCTACCGCTTTCATCAAACCGATGTTGCCTTCCTGGATCAGATCGAGGAATTGCAGACCACGGTTGGTGTACTTCTTGGCGATGGAGATCACCAGACGCAAGTTCGCTTCTACCATCTCTTTCTTCGCGCGGCGGGCCTTGGCCTCACCGATCGACATGCGACGGTTGATGTCCTTGATCTCGGCGATCGTCAAACCGGTTTCGGTTTGCAGCGCGGTCAGCTTCTGCTGGCAACGAATGATGTCCGGTTGCAGGCGACCAATGGCTTCAGCGTATTTGCTTTTGCCTTTGGCCAGTGCGTCGGTCCAGCTTTCGTCGACTTCATTGCCCGGGAACTGGCGCAGGAAGTCGGCACGCGGCATACGAGCATCGCGAACGCAAAGTTGCATGATCGCGCGCTCTTGCTGACGCAGACGATCCAGGGCACTGCGAACACGCTCGACCAGGCCTTCGAATTGCTTCGGAACCAGTTTGATCGGCATGAACAGCTCAGCCAGAAGCACCAGCTCGGCAATTGCCAGCTTGTTGCCACGACCGTGCTTTTTCAGCGCCTTGCGGGTGATTTCCATCTGATCGGAGACAGCGCCAAAGCGCTGAGCTGCGATGACCGGATCCGGACCGCTTTCGGCTTCTTCTTCGTCGTCGGTGCTGGCTTCAGCGTCGTCGTCGTCGGTGTCGTCGTCCGCTTTCACGGCTTTCGGGTCGACAGGCGGCGGCACTTCTGCAGCAGGCGGCGCAATGCCGTCGTCCGGGTCGATATAACCGCTCAGAACGTCGGACAGGCGGCCACCTTCGGTGGTGACGCGAGTGTATTCGGACAGAATATGGTCAACCGTGCCAGGGAAGTGCGCAATTGCGCCCATCACTTCGCGGATGCCCTCTTCAATACGTTTGGCGATTTCGATTTCGCCTTCACGTGTGAGGAGCTCTACCGTACCCATTTCACGCATGTACATGCGCACTGGGTCGGTGGTGCGACCAATGTCGGTCTCGACCGCTGCCAACGCTGCTGCTGCCTCTTCGGCCGCGGCTTCGTCGGTATCGGCGTCGGCCAGCATAAGAGAATCCTTATCTGGCGCAACCTCGAATACGTTGATCCCCATGTCATTGATCATGCGGATGATGTCTTCCACCTGTTCCGGATCTGAAATATCCTCCGGCAGGTGGTCGTTGACCTCCGCGTAAGTCAGGTAACCCTGCTCACGACCAAGTGTGATCAACTCTTTGATACGAGACTGCTGTTGCGCTTTTCCGGACATAACACCCTATCCACTGAAGGTCTTGGCGGGCAAAAAACAAGCCGAGGATTATACCTGAGCTATGACCTCACGCGCCAGTTGAGGTCGGGCTTGTTGCGGAAACATTGCGACTTAATAGGTCGCGCAGTTGATTTTTCTCTTCGGCACTCAGTTCGCTTTGACGTGCTTTCCTGAGAAGTTGTTCCAGGTTTCGCTCGCGTTGGCGGGCTGACAAGCTAGTAATGGTGTCGAAAAACTGTTGTTCAAGGTTATCTCCGTCAATCAGCCATTCCTTTTCCGCCAGCGCCTTGAGCAAACGTCCTTGCTCCGTACCGTGCCAGCGTGCAATCAACTGAAATGAGTTTAGCTTGGGATTCTTCTGTACGGCTTCGAGAAGGGCCACCAGTAATTGCGTGTTGGTGTGATCCTCGGCAGCAAAGTGCCCGGCATCCTCGACTTTCTCGGCCAGTTGCGGGTGATGCAATAGCGTGCGCAAGGCGGCCAGGGTCGGTGGCTCTACAGCGGCCGGCACCCGTGGTGCGCGGGGTTGATCGTGATCACCACCGCGTTTACCGTTTTTGTCCCACGGTTTTTTGTCCCATTTTTTGCCGCCTGCGCCGGGTTTCTTCGGCGTCCATTCCTGCTGCGGCACATACATCTCTTGTGCCTGCGGCTGATGGTAGTCGCTGTAATCCGGCATGGCGTCGTAATCGATGCCCGGGTCGTACGCCGGCGGTGCTTCCTGAGGTGCGCTTTGTACCAGCTGGCTCACGGCTTCACCGCTAAGCCCGGTAATTTCAGTCAGGCGCTGACGCATCAGGATGCGCAGGTTCGCCCCCGGGACTTTGTCGATCAGCGGCGCGGCGAGGGTGGCCATGTGGGCCTTGCCTTCGAGCGAGCGTGGGTCCGATTCCTCGGTCAGCTGTTGAAAAAAATAATCCGCTAATGGTTGGGCGTGCTGGTTGATCCGTGCGCGGAAGGCATCAGTGCCTTCGGAGCGGACCAGCGTGTCCGGGTCTTCGCCTTCGGGGAGGAACAGAAAGCGTGCGCGCCGCCCGTCCTGCAGGCTCGGCAGCGCTGCCTCCAATGCCCGCCAGGCGGCATTTCGACCTGCCTGGTCGCCGTCGAAACAGAACAGCACGTTGGGCACGACGCGAAACAGGCGCTTCAAGTGCTCTTCGCTGGTGGCGGTGCCCAGGGTCGCGACAGCATTGCGCAGGCCTTGCTGGGCGAGGGCGATAACATCCATGTAGCCTTCGACGACGATGATTTCGTCGAGGTTGCGGTTGTTCTTGCGTGCTTCATAGAGGCCGTAGAGTTCCTGGCCCTTATGGAATACCGGGGTTTCCGGTGAATTCAGGTATTTCGGCTTGTCGTCGCCCAATACCCGGCCGCCGAAGGCGATGATTCGTCCGCGGCTGTCGCGGATCGGGAACATCACGCGATCGCGGAAGCGGTCATAGCGTTTGCCGGTTTCGGCGTTCTCGATCAGCAGGCCGGCATCGATCATGGCTTTCTGTTGCAGGGTGTCGCTGCTCAAGTGCTTGAACAGATTGTCCCAGCCGGGCGGGGCAAAGCCGAGGCCGAAGTCTCGGGCGATTTCGCCGGTCAGTCCGCGACCTTTCAAGTAATCCACAGCTGCTTTTCGCGATGGATGGCTTTTCAGTGCCTGACGGTAAAAGTCGGCGGCGGCGGTGAGTAGCGGGTAGAGCGGCGAATCGGTCGGCTGCCGCGGTTTGTGCGGCCGTCCGCTTTCTTCGCGGGGGATTTCCATGCCGGCGGCTTTGGCCAGTTCTTCGACAGCCTGGACGAAATCCAGATTGTCGTGGTCCATCATGAAGCCGAGGGCGTTGCCACCAGCGCCGCAGCCAAAGCAATAATAGAACTGCTTGTCGGGGCTGACGCTGAAGGAGGGGGTTTTCTCTTTGTGGAACGGGCAGCAAGCGGTGTAATTCTTGCCGGCCTTTTTCATTTGCAGGCGCGAGCTGACCACATCGACGATGTCGGTGCGGTTCAGAAGGTCGTCAATGAAGCTCTGGGGAATTAGCCCGGCCATGGCGTTCTCGTCATCTGCGCTGCAATTGATCCGAAACGAAGAGCGGCTGAGCGCGGGTCGTTGTTTGAGGCGCGCAAAATGTGCGGCTCGACCAGTGTCGTCTGCGTAATCGCTGTCGGGAAGTGTATCTGCCGAAAATCCACTGACGTTAGTACCAATCAGTATTCGACTATTTGAAAGTGTTGCGCTGAATCCGGCTGCGGCCTGTTGATGGCCTCGGATAGCTCATAAGCTGGCACGCAAGAAGGTGCCTTGGGCTGATCGTCGTGAGAGGAATCAGTGGGTGTGCTCGTCAGTAGCCTTGGAAGGCTCGTCAGAAAAGACGTGCACCGCTGGCAAAAGAGCCAGGTCTGACGCTGTGAAGCAGATTTGTCTCGGTCGCGTGTGCGGCTTTGACGGTGAAGCATCAAGCGTTGTCCGCAAATGCCATTAGCCCGGCTGAGGGCCGGGCTTGGCAGAAGCTTGCTACGAACGTCTGTGTATTAGTACAGACGAACGGCGCGGCGCTGTTCGCGCTGAACTTTCTTGGCGTGACGCTTAACAGCGGCTGCTGCTTTGCGCTTACGCTCAGAAGTAGGCTTCTCGTAGAATTCGCGGCTACGAACTTCAGCCAGTACACCGGCTTTTTCGCAGGAGCGCTTGAAACGACGCAGAGCTACGTCGAAGGGTTCGTTCTCTTTTACTTTGACGGCTGGCATCCAGAGCTACCTTCATTCATTACCGGGGTCAACATCCTCGTGGCAAAAGAGCACTTGAAGACGTCGGTTTTTAAGGGTTGCGGATGTTAACCCCTCATCGCTCGGAATGCAAAGCCTCTGATCGAAAACCGCTGGTCGGGGCATCACGTGGCGACTATTATGCGCGCCTTCGAATTCAGCCTAAACAAGGCGCAAACCCATGCTAGTACTGGGATTAGAAACCTCCTGCGACGAAACCGGTGTCGCATTATATGACAGTGAACGCGGCCTGCTGGCCGATGCGCTGTTCAGCCAGATCGACCTGCACCGCGCCTATGGCGGGGTCGTGCCGGAGCTGGCCTCGCGTGACCACGTCAAACGCATGCTGCCCTTGATTCGTCAGGTGTTGGCCGAAGCTGACTGTGTGCCGACCGAGATCGACGCCATCGCTTATACCGCGGGTCCTGGCCTGGTCGGTGCCTTGCTGGTGGGCGCCTCTTGCGCTCAGGCGCTGGCCTTCGCCTGGGGTATTCCGGCGCTGGGTGTGCACCACATGGAAGGTCACCTGCTGGCGCCGATGCTGGAGTCGCAACCACCGGAATTCCCGTTCGTCGCTTTGTTGGTGTCTGGCGGTCATACGCAGCTGGTTCAGGTCGACGGGATCGGTCAATACACGCTCTTGGGCGAGACCCTCGACGATGCCGCCGGTGAAGCTTTTGACAAGACCGCGAAGATGATGGGCCTCAATTATCCGGGTGGCCCGGAAATCGCTCGGCTGGCGGAGCAAGGGGTTGCAGGACGTTTCACTTTCCCGCGCCCGATGTGCGACCGTCCAGGGCTGGCTTTCAGTTTCAGTGGCTTGAAAACCTTCGCCCTGAACACCTGGCAGCAGAGCGTCAGCGCCGGGGACGACAGCGAGCAAGCCCGTTGCGACATCTCGCTGGCGTTCCAGCAGGCCGTGGTGGAGACTTTGACCATCAAGTGCAAGCGTGCCCTGAAACAGGCCGGTATGAAGCGTCTGGTGATCGCTGGCGGCGTCAGCGCCAACAAGGCACTGCGTACTTCGCTGGAGAAGATGCTCGGCGACATGAAGGGCGATGTTTTTTATGCTCGTCCGGAGTTCTGCACCGACAACGGCGCGATGATTGCCTTTGCCGGTTGCCAGCGTTTGCAGGCCGGTCAGCATGAAAGCCTGGCGATCAGCGTGCAGGCGCGTTGGCCGATGGAGCAATTGTCTGCGCTGTGATGAGCGGCGCTCATGCCCGGTAATTAAAAATGCCGTTCGCGCCCGGCAAACAGGTCGCGTAGATTGCCCCGATGACGCCAGACGATCAGCCCCGTGAGTGCGCTCATGGGCAGCAGTGCCGCCGGTTCTTGCCAGGCCAGCAGCGGCAGGGTCAGCGGTGTGGCGATCAAGGCCGCCAGTGAGCTGGTGCGAGTCAGGTAGAACGTCAGCAGCCAGGCGCAGACCGCCAGCAGTGCGGCGGGCGGGTAGAGGCCCAGCAACATGCCGGCAGCGGTGGCGACACCCTTGCCACCGCGAAAGCGAAAGTACAGCGGGAACAGGTGACCGATCACGGCACAGACGCCGATCCAGGCCTGTTCTTGAAGCGAAAGGTCCGCAATGCCGGCGATCAGTACGGGTAGCAGGCCTTTGAAGAGGTCCCCGATCAAGGTCAGGACGGCGAGTTTTTTGCCGGCCAGGCGCAACATGTTGGTGGCGCCGGCATTGCCCGAGCCACTCATTCGCGGATCGGGGTTACCGGTCAGGCGGCTGAGCAAAATGGCGAAGGACAGAGAGCCGAGCAGGTAGGCGAGGGTCGCCAGTAACCAAAACATGCTAACTATTCCGGGCGAGGACGCCCTGATTCTAACGGCGCATTGCGCCCTTGTCGTGCAGCGGAGAAAAGTGCTTGGACAGAGTGTTTATCGAGGGCCTGGAAGTCGACACCGTGATTGGTGCCTACGACTGGGAGCGAGGCATCCGACAGTGCTTGCGTCTTGATCTGAGCTTCGCCTGGGATAATCGCCCGGCCGCCGCCGGTGATGACCTGACGCTGGCGCTCGATTACGCCAGTGTGTCGTCGCGTATCCAGGCTTTTGCCGAGCAGGCGCAGTTCCAGTTGGTCGAGACCTTCGCCGAACGTCTGGCTGAAGTGCTGATGAGCGAGTTCAAGATCACCTGGATGCGCCTCAAGCTGACCAAGCCAGGCGCCATTCCGGCTGCCACGGGTGGTGTGGGCGTGGAGATCGAGCGCGGATGTCGCTGACTCAGGTGTTTCTCGGGCTCGGTAGCAATATCGAGCGCGAATCCCATTTGCAGGCTGGCCTGGAAGCCTTGGCAGGTTTTCTGGTGGATATACGCTGCTCGGCGGTGTTCGAAAGTCAGCCGGTGGGGATCAAGAGCGGGCCATTCTTCAATTTTGTGGTGTCGGCTTTTACCGATTTGCCGCTGATGGAGCTGGATCGCCGGCTGAAATTCATCGAGGCGGACAACGGCCGTTATGCGCCGGATCGCAAGGGTTTGCCGCTGGATATCGACGTGCTGCTGTTCGGCGATCTGGTGGGCAACTTCGATGGCTTGATCCTGCCGCGGGCAGAAATTCTGAAAAATGCCTTCGTGCTGTGGCCGTTGTCGCTGATTGCGCCGGATCGCGTGCATCCGGGCGTAGGCAAAAGCTTTGCGACCCTGTGGGGTGAGGCGCAGATTGATCAGGTGTTGGCGCCCGTGGCGTTTGAGTGGCGCGGTGAGCAGCTGACCCCTTCAGCATTGTTGTGATGCGGATGACGCCTTCGCGAGCAGGCTCGCTCCCACAGGGATGTGCGCTGTCCCGTGTGGGGGCGGGCTTGCTCGCGAAGCTTTTCAGGCAGACGCCGCCTCTTTGTAGGCCTTCAGCGCCTTAAGTCGCTCTCGCTTGATCGCCTCACCCAGCTCCAGCCCTTTGAATCCCTTCTCCAGCAACGGCTGAACCGCCACGGTCCGGGCAGCATTCGCCGCCCCCCGTAAATAATCCGCTTGTGGATAACTTCGCTGTTCCAGCCCTTTACGTCCGCGCGCGTCCATCTCGCACGCCGCGATAAATTCCTCGAACCGCTGCGGCCGACGGTAAACGTCAAAACTCTGCAGCAACTCCAGCAACGTCGACGGCTTCAGCTCCAGAGCGCGATGGCCGTGGGTGTGATATTCGCCCACCAGCAGAGCCAGCTCCTGACAGTCTTTCGGCGCCTTGAAGCGTTCGTTGACCGCTTTGATCAGTTTCAAGCCCTTGTGCTCATGAGCTATGTGTCGGGGCCACTCCTCCTTGGGCGTCAGTCCCTTGCCGAGGTCGTGCAGCAGACAGGCCCAGCGCACGGTGAGTGGTTGTTTGTGCCGCGCCGCTTGCTCCAGCACGCTCAAGGTGTGCGCGCCCGTGTCGATTTCCGGGTGGTGGGCTTCCGGTTGCGGTACGCCGAACAGGGCATCGACTTCCGGCATCAATACCTTGAGAGCGCCACACTCGCGCAGCACTTCGATAAACACCTGTGGCTGATCTTCCATCAGGGCGCGGGAAATTTCTTTCCAGCTGCGTTCGGCGGTCAAGGCCTCCAGTTCGCCTGATTCGCTGAGTTGGCGCATCAGTTCCAGTGTCTCCGACGCCACGGTGAAGTCGAGCCCCGCATAACGCGCTGCGAAGCGGGCAACACGCAGAACCCGGAGCGGATCTTCGGCGAACGCGGGGGAAACGTGACGAAGCAGGCGCGCCTCGAGATCGCGCTGGCCGTGGTAAGGATCGGTCAGGTTCTGCTGATCGTCTTCGGCCATGGCATTGATGGTCAGGTCACGGCGAATCAGGTCTTCTTCGAGGGTGACTTCTGGGCTGGCGTGAAAGGTAAAACCGCCGTAACCGCGTCCGCTTTTACGCTCGGTCCGGGCGAGGGCGTATTCCTCACCACTTTTGGGGTGAAGAAAAACCGGGAAATCCGCACCCACCGGCCGAAAGCCCTTGGCGAGCATTTCTTCAGTGGTGGCGCCAATCACAACCCAGTCGATGTCGGTGACAGGCTTGCCCAGCAGGCGATCGCGTACCGCACCGCCGACTTTATAAATCTGCATAAAAAACCTCCGTTAGCCCGACAGAATAACCTTTGCGTCGAACCTCCGGAGGCAGAAACAGGATCAAAGATGGATGACAGCCAGGTCCAGCCGGCCGTAATCCCCTTCGCTGTGTTCACCTCTGGGCGGAACATGATGGGTTTTCATCACCTGGTCCCCTTGCAGGGTTTCCAGATGAATATCGAAGCCCCAGAGGCGGTGCAGGTGTTTGAGCACTTCCTCGGTGGACTCGCCCAGCGGTTTGCGGTCGTGTTGCTGGTGACGCAAGGTCAGCGAGCGGTCACCACGCCGGTCGATGCTGTAAATCTGCACGTTGGGTTCACGATTGCCCAGGTTGTACTGCGCCGCCAGGGTTTCACGGATGATGCGGTAACCCCCTTCGTCGTGAATCGCCGGTACCAGCAAGTCATCTTTCTGGTCGTCATCAAGAATGCTGAACAGCTTCAGGTCACGGATCACCTGGGGTGAAAGGTACTGCAGGATGAAGCTTTCATCCTTGAAGCTGCTCATGGCGAATTTGATGCTCGACAGCCAGTCGGTCCCAGCAATCTCTGGGAACCAGCGGTAGTCCTCTTCGGTCGGGTGTTCACACATGCGGCGAATGTCCCGGTACATGGCAAAACCCAGGGTGTAGGGGTTGATGCCGTTGTAGTAGGGGCTATCGAAGCCGGGTTGATAGACCACGCTGGTGTGGGACGTCAAAAACTCCATCATGAAGCCGTCGGTCACCAGGCCTTCGTCATACAGGTCGTTCATCAGGGTGTAATGCCAGAACGTGGCCCATCCCTCGTTCATCACCTGAGTCTGGCGTTGCGGGTAGAAATACTGAGCGATCTTGCGCACGATCCGCACGATTTCCCGCTGCCATGGCTCCAGCAGTGGTGCGTGTTTTTCGATGAAGTAGAGGATGTTTTCCTGAGGTTCGGCGGGAAAGCGCGCGTTGTCCTTGTCGCTGTACTTGTCCGCACCTTTTGGAATGGTCCGCCACAGATCGTTGATCTGTTTCTGCAAATGCTCTTCCCGATCCTTTTGCCGGCGACGTTCTTCTTCGGCGGAAATCGGATAGGGGCGTTTGTAGCGATCGACCCCATAGTTCATCAGGGCGTGGCAGGAATCCAGCAGGTCCTCGACCGCGTCGATACCGTGGCGTTCTTCGCACTGCATGATGTATTGCTTGGCAAAGACCAGGTAATCGATGATCGAACTGGCGTCAGTCCAGGTGCGGAACAGGTAGTTGCCTTTGAAAAAGCTGTTATGCCCGTAGCAGGCATGGGCGACGACCAACGCCTGCATGCAGATGGTGTTTTCTTCCATCAAATAGGCGATGCACGGGTCCGAGTTGATCACGATCTCGTACGCCAGCCCCATCTGGCCGCGAGAGTAGGATTTCTCGGTGCTGAGGAAGTGTTTGCCGTAGGACCAGTGGTGATAACCCAGCGGCATACCGACGGAGGCGTAGGCGTCCATCATCTGCTCGGCGGTGATCACTTCGATCTGGTTAGGGTAAGTATCGAGCGCGTAGCGAGCCGCCAGACGACTGATTTCTTTGTCGTAGGCCTGAATCAGCTCGAACGTCCATTCGGAGCCGGTGGAAATGGGTTGGCGCTTCTGCTCTTTGGCGGTCATGTCACTAACCTGCGCTGGAAGAGTTCACGGAAGACCGGATAGATATCCCCGGCCGAGACCAGTTGTTGCTGGGCAAAAGTGTCAGAGAAGGCTTCCGCGATGCGTTCGTACTCGAACCACAAGGCCTGATGTTCGCGCGGGGTGATCTCAACGTAAGTGTAGTACTGCACGAACGGCATGATCTGGTTGATCAGTATGTCGCGGCAGATCGGCGAGTCGTCGTTCCAGTTGTCGCCGTCGGAGGCCTGGGCGGCATAGATATTCCACTCATTGCTCGGATAGCGTTCGGCCATGATCTCCTGCATCAGTTTCAAGGCGCTGGAAACGATGGTGCCGCCGGTTTCGCGAGAATAGAAAAACTCCTCTTCGTCCACTTCCCGGGCACTGGTGTGGTGGCGGATGAACACGACGTCGATCTTGTCGTAGTTACGCTTGAGAAACAGGTACAGCAGGATAAAGAAACGCTTGGCGATGTCCTTGGTCGCTTGGGTCATGGAGCCGGACACGTCCATCAGGCAGAACATCACCGCCTTGGAGCTGGGGTTGGGTTGCTTGATAAGCAGGTTGTACTTGAGGTCGAAGGTATCGAGGAACGGTACGCGATGAATGCGCGCACTGAGTTTTTCGATTTCTGCTTCGACTTCCTGAATATCGCCGAAGTTGTCTGGCTCGTCACGCTTGAGTCGCAGCAGTTCTTCTTTGGCTTCGCGTAATTTTGCCCGGCTGCTGCCAGACAGGGCGATTCGCCGTGCATGGGCCGAGCGCAAGGTGCGGATGATGTTGATCCGCGACGGATTGCCCTCGTTACTGATCCCGGCACGAACGGTCTTGAAGGTGTCAGTGCCGGTCAGGTTGCGCTTGACCAGGTTCGGCAGCTCAAGGTCCTCGAACATGAATTCGAGGAATTCCTCCTGGGTGATCTGGAAGACGAATTCGTCCATCCCTTCGCCCGAGTTGCCGGCCTTGCCGGGTCCTCTGCCACCGCCACCTCCGGGCGGGCGGGCAATGTGCTCGCCGCTGGTGAATTCCTTGTTGCCCGGGTGCACGACGGTCTGCTTGCCACCGCGACCGTGGTGAAGCACCGGCTCGTCAATGTCGCGACCGGGGATGCTGATCTGTTCGCCGTGCTCCATATCGGTAATGGAGCGCCGGCTGACCGCCTCTTCGACAGCCTTTTTGATGTGATCACGGTAACGCCGCAGAAACCGCTGACGGTTCACCGTGCTCTTGTTCTTGCCATTGAGACGTCGGTCGATCACATAGCTCATGACTGCTCCTTAGAAGCTGTCCTGAAAGGGGCGAGCGGTTATGCAGCATCGACGGTGCCAAGGGATGTTCACGCTCCCCCAAGCGCTTTTGGACGCTGACTGACCTCGCTACCGACTTTCGAACACCTTCCAGAGGTCTGTGTAACAGAAAATGCGTACACAGGCCTCTGGCTGACGACAACCGGTCTGACCGGCAGCGGGTTATTGTGATTTTCTGACCCGCAGGTACCACTCGGACAGCAGTCGTACCTGTTTGTCGGTGTAGCCCCGCTCGACCATCCGTGTGACGAAGTCGTTGTGCTTCTGCTGGTCCTCTTTGCTGGCCTTGGCGTTGAAGCTGATGACTGGCAGGAGGTCCTCGGTGTTGGAGAACATTTTTTTCTCGATGACCACCCGCAGTTTTTCGTAGCTGAGCCAGGTCGGGTTCTTGCCGTTGTTGTTGGCCCGGGCGCGCAGCACGAAGTTGACGATTTCGTTGCGGAAATCTTTCGGATTGCTGATGCCGGCCGGTTTTTCGATTTTCTCCAGTTCTTCGTTCAGCGCTACGCGGTTGAGGATCTCGCCGGTTTCCGGGTCGCGGTATTCCTGGTCCTGGATCCAGAAGTCGGCGTACAGCACGTAGCGATCGAAGATGTTCTGGCCATACTCGCTATAAGACTCGAGGTAGGCGGTCTGGATTTCCTTGCCGATGAACTCGATATAACGCGGTGCCAGGTACTCCTTGAGGAAGCGCAGATAGCGTTCGCGGGTTTCCGCCTGGAATTGTTCCTGTTCGATCTGTTGTTCCAGCACGTAAAGCAAGTGCACCGGGTTGGCAGCGATTTCGTGCGGATCAAAGTTGAACACTTTCGACAGGATCTTGAACGCGAAGCGGGTCGACAAGCCGTTCATGCCTTCGTCGACACCCGCGTTGTCGCGGTATTCCTGGATCGACTTGGCCTTCGGATCGGTATCCTTGAGATTTTCGCCGTCATACACGCGCATTTTGGAGTAGATGTTGGAGTTTTCCGGCTCTTTCAGTCGCGAGAGTACGGTGAACTGGGCAAGCATCTTCAGGGTGTCTGGCGCGCAGTGAGCCTTGGCCAGGGAGCTGTTGAACAAGAGCTTGTCGTAGATCTTCACTTCGTCGCTGACCCGCAGGCAGTACGGCACTTTGACGATGTAGATCCGGTCGATGAAGGCTTCGTTGTTCTTGTTGTTGCGGAAGGTGTGCCATTCCGATTCGTTGGAGTGGGCCAGCAGGATCCCGGTAAACGGAATTGCCCCCAGACCTTCGGTACTGTTGTAGTTGCCTTCCTGAGTGGCGGTCAGCAGTGGGTGCAGCACCTTGATCGGTGCCTTGAACATTTCGACGAATTCCATCAGGCCCTGGTTGGCCCGGCACAGTGCGCCCGAATAGCTGTAGGCGTCGGCATCGTTCTGCGGGAATTCTTCGAGTTTGCGGATATCGACCTTGCCCACCAGCGCCGAGATATCCTGGTTGTTTTCATCTCCCGGCTCGGTTTTGGCCACGGCGATCTGGTTGAGGATCGACGGATACAGCTTCACAACGCGGAACTGGCTGATGTCGCCGCCGAATTCGGCGAGGCGTTTGGTAGCCCATGGCGACATGATGGTGTTTAGGTAGCGCCGTGGAATGCCGAAATCCTCCTCGAGGATCGCGCCATCTTCGGTGGCGTTGAACAGACCCAGAGGTGATTCGAATACCGGCGAGCCCTTGATTGCGTAGAAGGGCACTTTTTCGATCAGCTGCTTGAGCTTCTCGGCCAGGGATGATTTACCGCCACCCACAGGGCCGAGCAGATAGAGAATCTGTTTCTTCTCTTCCAGGCCCTGAGCGGCATGGCGGAAATACGACACGATCTGGTCAATGCATTCTTCCATCCCGTGGAAGTCTTCAAAGGCCGGATAGCGGCGGATTACCTTGTTGGAAAAGATTCGCGACAGCCTCGAGTTGGCCGAGGTGTCGAGAAGCTCCGGCTCACCGATGGCCAGCAACAGACGCTCGGCGGCTGAGGCGTAGGCGCTGCGGTCGCTTTTGCACAGCTCAAGATACTCTTGCAGCGAGAGTTCTTCCTGGCGTGTGGACTCGAAGCGTTGTTGGAAGTGGCTAAAGATACTCATGACGTCACCTCGCTCGATACGTGGAGCCGACGCCGGATCATTCAGTCGATGCTGGCAGCGACCGAATATGCAGTCGCTGTTTACCCCCCAGAACTCTTTCGAAGCTGACTACCCCGAAAGCTACTCCCGATGACCCGCGCGCCGGTGTACCGGCTCTCCCCTGTTTTGGATGGCCTGCGCTTAAGGATAGTTGCTTATTCGGGAGGTAAAGGCGAGATACGTAATTAGTTGTGGCAGACCGTTCGTCTGCCACCGCGCGAGCCCGCGGCAGCCGGGGCTTGCGCGTTACAAAAATATTATTCGGAAGTGCCTTGCGCCGTTTCCGAAGGATAAGTCGTACGCCACAGCTCAAAACCGCCATCCATGCTGTAGACGTCGGAGAAGCCCTGGCTGATCAGGTACGCCGCCGCGCTCTGGCTGGAATTACCGTGATAGCAGACCACTACCGTCGGTGCATCAAGATCGGCGGCACGGATGAAATCAGAGATGGAAACGTTGTCCAGATGCTTCGAGCCGGCGATGTGCAGTGCAGCAAAAGTTGCCGGATCGCGGACATCGACCACCACCGCGCCTTGTTCGCGCAGGGCCTGGGCCTGTTCTGGGGGGATACGTTTGAATTCGCTCATGGCGGGCTCCTGTGGCTCGGCTGAAAGCGCAGTCTAGCGCGGGGCGCTGGCTGACGATGGTTCGGGGATAAGTGCGGCGACTGGCGGCAGGGCAAGGCCATGCTCATCGCATTTGCAAGACAGACGTTCACCGCTGTCGACATTCATGAGGGTCAGGGCGCCACCCCAGACACAACCGGTGTCGAGGGCCGAGATGCCAGGCTCATTGCATCGGCCTTCCAGAGCGGCCCAGTGGCCGAAGATGATCTTCAGGCCCTTGGTCTTGCGCTCTTTGTGCTGAAACCAGGGTTTGTAGCCCGGTGGCGCATTGTCGAGGCCTTCCTTGCTTTTGAGGTCAAGCTTGCCCTCGGCGGTACAAAACCGCATGCGGGTGAAATAGTTGGTGATCACCCGCAGGCGTGTCACGCCTTTGAGGTCGTTGTCCCATTTCGCCGGATCGTTGCCGTACATGCCATCGAGGTAGGGCGGCAACAGGTTGTCATCGCGCAATGCAGCCTCGACTTCGGCGGCATACTTCAAGGCCTTGCGCAGTGACCATTGGGGCGGAATGCCGGCATGTACCAGGGCGACATCGCGCTGTTCGTCGTAATGCATGAGCTTTTGCTGACGCAGCCACTCCAGCAGTTCCGCGGAATCGGGCGCTGCGAGAATCTCGAGCAAGGTATCGGATTTCTTCAAGCGTTCGATGTTTTTCCCGGCAGCCAGCAAGTGCAGGTCGTGGTTGCCGAGCACGCATACCAGCGATTCGCGGATGCTATAGAGGAAGCGCAAGGTGTCCAGGGACTGCGGGCCACGGTTGACCAGATCGCCTACCAGCCACAGACGATCCCGTGTCGGGTCGAAGGCGACCTGCTTGAGCAGGCATTGCAATGCTTGAAGGCAGCCTTGCAGATCACCGACGGCGTACGTTGCCATCAGTGCAGAGCTCCGGGCACCGCCAGACGGAATGGGGCGATGATGGCGTCGAAGTGTTTGCCGTCGTCGGCAACCATTTCATAAGTACCCTGCATCGTGCCGACCTTGGAGGTCATGACGGTGCCGCTGCTGTAGGTGTGGCTTTCGCCCGCGTCGATCAACGGTTGCTGGCCGACAACGCCGGCTCCGCGAACCTCTTCGACATGCCCGTCACCGTCGGTGATCACCCAGTGCCGCGACAACAGTTTGGCCGGTAGCTCGCCATTGTTGTGCACGGTGATGGTGTAGGCGAAGGCAAAGCGGTTTTGCTCGGGTTGCGATTGTTCTGCCAGATAGCGGGTGACGACGCTGACGTCGACCTGGTAACGAGGATCGGACATGCAAGAGGCCTTAAACGAAGCGGAACGCGGGGCGTAGCTGATGGAGATCAGTCTAGGCCAAGTATCGGGTAGTAAACCAGACATGGAGGCTGGTGTCCTACCCGATAACGCTCATAGCCTGTCAGTCGGCGGCGGGCTTCTGTAGGACTTGTTCGCTGAGCTTGTCGGCCAGGCGCACGAAGGCGGCCAGATCGAGCTGTTCGGGACGCAGGCTGCCATCAACACCGGCGGCTTCGATTTCAGCGTTGCTCAGCAGCAGCTTGAGGGTGTTGCGCAGGGTCTTGCGGCGCTGGTTAAAGGCTTCGCGCACGACACGCTCCAACAGCTTGTGATCCTTGGCCGGGTGCGGCAGTACCGCGTGAGGCACCAGGCGCACGATAGCCGAATCGACTTTGGGCGGCGGATTGAACGCGCCCGGGCCAACGTTGAACAGGTGTTCAACCCGGCAGTGATACTGAACCATGATCGATAAGCGACCCCAGTCACCACCGCCAGGGCCTGCTGCCAGGCGCTCGACCACTTCCTTTTGCAGCATGAAATGCATGTCGCGAATCAGACTGGCGTTATGCAACAGGTGAAAAATCAGCGGCGTAGAGATGTTGTACGGCAGGTTGCCGACCACCCGCAGGCTGTTCGGCGCGGCGTTCAGGCTGGTGAAGTCGAACTTCAGCGCGTCGCCCTGATGCAGGTTGAAATTGCTCTTGCTGGCAAATTGCTGGTTGAGGATCGGGATCAGATCCTTGTCCAGTTCCACTACGTCCAACTGGGCGCCGCTGTTGAGCAGGCCTTGAGTCAGCGCACCCTGGCCAGGGCCGATTTCCAGCAGACGGTCTTCGGGCTTGGCGTGGATGGCGCGCAGGATGCGGTCGATAACGCCGGCATCGTGCAGGAAGTTCTGGCCGAAGCGCTTGCGCGCCCGGTGTTGGTAATGCTCGGTCATAAACGGGTCTCGGCCATCTGGTAGGCGGTTTCCAGGGCGACTTGCAGGCTGCCGGTATCGATTTTGCCGCTGCCGGCCAGGTCCAGGGCAGTGCCGTGGTCGACCGATGTGCGGATGATCGGCAAGCCGAGGGTCACGTTGACGGCCGCGCCGAAGCCTTTGTACTTCAGCACAGGCAGGCCCTGGTCGTGGTACATCGCCAGCACTGCATCGCAGTGCTCCAGATACTTGGGGGTAAACAGAGTGTCGGCGGGCAGGGGGCCACGAAGGTCCATTCCTTCGCCGCGCAGGCGCTCTAATGTAGGTTCGATAATGTCGATTTCTTCATGGCCCAGGTGTCCGCCTTCGCCGGCATGGGGGTTGAGCCCACACACGAGGATGCGTGGCTGGGCAATACCGAATTTTTCTTGTAGATCGGCGTGCAGAATTCGCGTGACCCGTTCCAGACGCTCCGGCGTGATCGCATCGGCAATCTCGCGAAGAGGCAGATGAGTGGTGACCAGCGCCACGCGCAATCCGCGAGTGGCGAGCATCATCACCACTTGTGCGGTATGGGTCAGGTCGGCGAGAAATTCTGTGTGCCCGGAAAAGGCGATCCCGGATTCATTGATCACGCCCTTGTGTACAGGGGCTGTGATCATGCCGGCAAAATGCCCATCCATGCAGCCTTGGCCCGCTCGGGTCAGGGTTTCGAGAACGAAAGCCGCGTTGGCCTTGTCCAGTTGCCCGGCAGTGACCTTGGCGTTGAGCGGTGTATCCCAGACATACAGGCTGTTGGCTGGCGCGGGTACATCCGGCCAGTTGTCCGGATTTACCGCCAGCAAATCGACCACCACCCCCAGCTGCACGGCCCGCTCAAGGAGCAGGTCGCGGCTGGTAATGGCAATCAGGGGGTGTGGCTGGGCTTGCGAGGCGAGCAGCAGGCACAGGTCAGGACCTATGCCGGCCGGTTCGCCGGGTGTCAGCGCGAAACGCTTGGGGTTCACTGCGCTGCCTGGTCTGCACCAGGGAGTTTGATCTCTACGTATGCTTCGTCACGGATCTGACGCAGCCAGGTTTGCAGCTCTTCGTCGTATTTGCGGTTACGCAATACGGTCATTGCTTGTTGCTCGCGGGCCTGGCTGGTGCTGTCAGTGGCACGACGGCCAAGGACTTCCAGTACATGCCAGCCATATTGGGTCTGGAACGGCTTGGACAGTTTGCCTTGAGGGGTCTTGGCCATCACTTCGCGGAATTCAGGCACCAATGCATTTGGGTCGATCCAGTTCAGGTCGCCACCGTTGAGGGCGGAACCCGGATCTTCCGAGAAGCTTTTCGCCAGTTCGCCGAAATCTTCGCCCGCTTCGATTCGGGTGTAGAGGGACTCAGCGAGGGCTTTGGTTTTTGCTTCGTCGCGGATCGGACTCGGTTTGACCAGGATATGACGCACGTGCACTTCATCGCGTGTCTGGGTCTCACCGCCACGCTTGTCGAGGATCTTCAGGATGATGAAGCCGCCCGGTGTGCGCATTGGCTGGGTAATGTCGCCGACAGCCATGGTGCTCAGCATGCGATCGAACGGAGGTGGGAGTTGACCGGCTTTACGCCAGCCCATGTCACCACCTTCCAGTGCGGTTTCGCTGGCGGATTTGGCGATTGCCAACTGACCGAAGTCAGCGCCTTGCTTGAGCTGCTGGTAAACCGTGTCGGCCTGTTTGGCTGCATTCTGAATCGCGTCGGAGTTGGCGCTTTCCGGCGTAGGAATCAGGATGTTGGCCAGGCGGAATTCTTCGGACAGCTGCATTTTGCCAAGGTCGGAAGCAAGGAAGTTCTTCACTTCCTGTTCGGAAACCTGGATACGCTCGGCCACACGACGCTGACGCACACGGCTGATGACCATCTCGCGGCGAATCTGGTCGCGGGCGTCGTCGTAAGACAGACCGTCGCGAGTCAGGGCGGCGCGAAATTGATCCACGGACATGTTGTTGCGCTGGGCAATGGTGCCGACAGCCTGGTTCAGTTCTTCATCGGTAATGCGGATGCCGGAACGTTCGCCGATCTGCAGTTGCAGGTTTTCGACGATCAGACGTTCAAGTACCTGCTGATCCAGCACGTTGGCCGGTGGTACAGCAGAACCGCGTTTGGCGATGGTTTGCTGAACTTCGTGGACCCGTTGGTCCAGTTGGCTCTGCATGACCACGTCGTTATCGACAATGGCCACCACTTTATCGATGGACTGCACCGCGGCGTTCGCCGCGGTACCCAGGAACAACGCGCCCAACACTAGCGGGCGCAGACAATCAGAAAGCTTGGTCTTCACGTTCACGATAACCTTGGATGCCTTTGTCGAGGAAGCTCTCTACTTTGGCGCCGGTGAGGCCGCCGAGACCTTTCAGAACGATTTGTAGGAAGACGCCGTGGTCGCCTTTTTCGTTTTGCGGGGTGTCTTGGCTGTTTTCGTCATAGTCGACGAAGTAGCGGCTGATCAAACGCAGTTTCCAGCAGCAGTTGTCGTACTCGAAACCACCGAAGGCGTCCAGGGTACGGTTGCGGTTGTAGTCATACTGCCAGCGGCTGATGAGGTTCCACTGCGGCACGATAGGCCACATCACCGAGAAGTCGTGCTGTTTGATTTTGTAGTAATCCTTCACGTAGCCAGGCTGGCCCGGGGTGCCGTAGTCTCCGCCGCCCACCTGCCATTGACCGGTGTTCTGGTCGTAACGGATCTGGTCATTACGATAGCGATAGCCGGCGTTGATGATCTTGTTCGGGTTGTCTTCAGGCTGATAGTGGAACATCGCGCTGCCCGAGCGAGGGCTGCGGGTGTCCGGGTCCCAATTGTAATCGGCGGTGGTGCGCCAATCGCGGTTCCAGCGATATTCGTACTCCAGCGCATAAGGCGAAACCTTGGATTTCGCATCTTCGCGGGTTTTAGCATCGATGCCTGGTAACTGCACTTCACGGTTTTTGAAGTAAAAGGCCTGGCCGACGCTGATGCGTTGACGTTCGAAGCCGTTGTCTTCGATCCAGCGGCTGGTTACGCCCAGAGACAGCTTGTTCTCGTCGCCGACGCGGTCGGAGCCGGAGAAGCGGTTGTCACGGAACAGCGACGCGTAGTTGAAGGTGTATTCGCTGGTGTCGAAGACCGGAATGTCTTCCTGATCCGTTTCAGGGACGTACAGGTAGAACAGGCGCGGTTCGAGGGTCTGGCGATAATTCTTGCCAAACCATTGGGTGTTGCGATCGAAGTACAGGCCGCTGTCGATGCTGGCGATTGGCACGCCACGGTTCTGGCTGCTGCCGAATTGACCATTGAGATTCTCGGTCCCGGCTGCAGCTGCGGCTTGATTTTGAGCTGCGATCTGGCTCTTGCCGGTACCGTCCAGATCCAGTTGATACTGGGTGTACTGGTACTTGAGCGATGGCTTCACGAAGCCATAAGTCCAGTCCAACGGCAAGCTGACACCCGGTTTGAGATTCAAACGGTCGCCGTTGGCACGTGCCAGGCCTTGAACGTTGTTATCAAGACGCGGTTCAACGGTGCCATCTTCGTTTACGAAGTTACCGTCCTTCAAGTCACGGTCAAACCGTACGACTTCTGTCTCGTAGTCGAAGTTCAGGCCGCCCGGGTGAGTCGGCAGCTGACCATTGAAAGTGATCTGCGGCAAACGATCATACGGCGTGATGTTCGATACGGTCGCCAGCTGATAGGCCTGGGCGTTGAGGCGAGCGGTGTAGCTGTCGCCGCGATAGCTCACAGAACCCTGCTGGTTCACGTAATCGGCACTTTTTACACCGATCTGATCAGTTTGCAGATCCTGGAAGTAGTAAGGATCGCTGAGCTTGGTGTAGTCGACTTGCGTGAAGACGCGCGAGTCGAGACCACCCTTGTGCTGCCAGTTGTACATGTACCGGGTTTTTTCGTAGTCGGTCTGCAGCTTGCGATCGGTATCTTCGTCGTTCAGGTACGCGGCGCCGAATTGACCTTCGCTGGATTTGGTCAGGTAACGGAACTCGCCTTCCATCAACAGCCCGTGCTTGCTCATGTAGCGCGGGTACAACGTGGCATCGTAGTTCGGTGCCAGGTTGAAGTAATACGGTGTGACCAGCATGAAGCCGGTATCGCTGCCGGTGCCGATAGTCGGCGGCAGGAAGCCGGACTGGCGACGGTCATCGATCGGGAAATAGATGTACGGCGTGTAAAGGACCGGAATGTCCTTGACCCGCAACGTCACGTTGGTCGCGGTACCGAAACCGGTGGCCGGGTTCAAGGTGATGTTGTTGCCCTTGAGCTGCCAGGCGTTGCTGTCCGGTTCGCACGTGGTGTACGTACCATCCTTGAGGCGGATGATCGCGTTCTCGGCACGTTTGGCGTACAGCGCATTACCGCGGATACGGGATTTGTGCATCACGTATTCGGCGTTGTCGACCTTGGCTTCACCGGTATCGAGTTGCACGTCGGCGTGGTCGCCCACGATCAGCGCGCCGTTGTCACGAACACGGACGTTGCCGCTCAGTTCGCCACGGCTCTCGGCCTGGTAGAGGTTCGCTTCATCGGCTTCGACCTGCATGCTGCCCTGACGCATGACCACGTCACCCGCGAGGGTCGCGACTTGCTCATCCTGCTTATAGCGAGAGGCTTTGGCGCCGAGAAAGGTCGGAGCGTCACTTTTATTCGTCTTGTCATTCATGCCAGGGCGAATTGGTTCGATATAGGAACCAGCGCAGTAAGGACCGGTTTCGGCCAATTGCGCTGCAGTGAGCTTCTCGCGCGGAACCCAATCGAGGTGACTGTAGTCTTCGCTACGCGACTTCAGGCCACGGCCCTTGGATTCGGTCACCAGCACAGGCTTGGCGCCGGTGTCTTGACTTAAACCGCTGTCGGCCGGAGTCTCGCCGCTCGAGCTTACCGCCGCACTGCCGTCATGGACGGGGCGAGGTGGCAGCGCAGCTGCTGGAGATTTTGGCGCACAGTTCCAGGCACCCGAAGCAGAGACTGAGCAGTCATACTGTTCCGCGGCGACCACGAACGAAGTGGCTAGAGGTTGCAGGGCCAGCAGACTGCCGGTAACCAACAACGGAAATTTTTTACGAAACGCGGGGGATTTCAATGCCATCTTATTAGTCCGGGCTTCCTGCGTGCCATCTGCCCGCGGTGTGGGCCGCACGCCTCTCGATGGTCTGAAAAAGATGCTGGATAATAAAGCATGACCCGCTTGACGGCTAGCGCCGTCGGAGACCCTTGCAATGCCTGACCAAGATGTACGTTTGCAACACCTGAAAGTTTGGCTCGATGAGCAATTGGCTGCCCTCTTTGCAGAACAGGGTTGGGGTGCCGTACCCCCGGCCACGTTGACCGCGGCCAGTAGCGATGCGAGTTTTCGACGTTATTTTCGCTGGGAAGGCGAGGGCAGAAGCTTCGTCGTGATGGACGCGCCACCGCCCCAGGAAAACTGTAAACCCTTCGTGGATATCGCTTTTTTGCTGGCGAAATCCGGAATAAATGTTCCGAAAATTTATGCCGAAGACCTCGAACGTGGTTTTCTTTTGCTCAATGACCTGGGCAACAAGACTTATCTGGACGTGATCGACAGCGAAAATGCCGACGATTTGTTCAAGGGTGCCCTGCAAGCGCTGCTGGCTTTTCAGCAGTTGCCGATGGTTGCACCACTGCCAAGTTACGACGTAGCGTTGCTGCGCCGCGAGCTGGAATTGTTCCCTGAGTGGTACGTGAAGCGCGAGTTGGGCATCGAGTTCGACTCGGCGCAGCAAATGCTCTGGCAGAACGTGACTGAGCTATTGATCGACAGCGCACTGGCCCAGCCTAAAGTGCTGGTGCACCGCGATTACATGCCGCGCAACCTGATGCTCAGCGAGCCAAATCCCGGCGTGCTGGATTTCCAGGACGCAGTCTATGGTCCCGTGACCTACGACGTGACCTGCCTGTTCAAGGATGCGTTCCTCAGCTGGCCCGAGGAGCGTGTGCGCGGCTGGCTGGAAGCCTACTGGCAGCAAGCGGGCGATCTCGGGATCCCGGTTCAGCCTGACTTCGAAGATTTCCTGCGTGCCAGTGACCTGATGGGCGTGCAGCGGCACCTGAAAGTGATCGGCATCTTTGCCCGCATCTGCCACCGTGACGGCAAGCCACGCTATCTCGGCGATGTGCCACGCTTCTTTGCATATATAGATGCCGTGATCGCCCGCCGTCCTGAACTGGCCGAGCTGGATGTGTTGCTGATGAGTCTGCGTGCTGGAGCGAATGCATGAAGGCAATGATTCTGGCGGCAGGGAAAGGCGAGCGCATGCGCCCGCTGACCCTGACCACGCCGAAACCGCTGGTTCGCGCTGGCGGTATACCGTTGATCGAGTATCACTTGAAAGCCTTGGCGGTGGCGGGGTTTACCGAGGTGGTGATCAACCATGCCTGGCTCGGCCAGTTGATCGAAAACTACCTGGGTGATGGCTCGCAATACGGCGTACGTATTCAGTACTCGCCGGAAGGTGAGCCGCTGGAAACCGGAGGCGGGATTTTCCGCGCGCTGCCGTTGCTGGGTGACGAGGCCTTTATGGTGGTCAACGGTGACATCTGGACCGACTACGACTTCAGCGTGTTGCACCAACCCATCACCGGGCTGGCGCATTTGGTGTTGGCGGACAACCCTGCCCATCACCCGACCGGCGATTTCAGCCTCATCGACGGGCAAGTACGCGACGGTCAACCGGACACTGCAACCCTGACCTACAGCGGCATCGCGGTCTTGCACCCGCAGCTGTTCGACGGTTGCTCCGCCGGCGCCTTCAAGCTTGCACCGCTGCTGCGCAAGGCCATGGCCGATGGACAAGTCACCGGCGAGCACCTGAATGGACATTGGGTGGATGTTGGCACTCACGAACGTCTGGCTGAAGTCGAAACCCTGTTAGAAGCGAGACGCTGACATGTTGTGGCCAGGGACTCTGATTGGAGCCGGAGCGGGCTTTTACATCGCCAGCATTCCGGGGGCCATGCTTGGCGCCTTGTTGGGGCAGGTGCTGGACCGGCACTTGCACATACAGAGCTGGGCGCACTTGCGAGAAAAACTCGGTGGCCGCTCGGTGCTGCGCAACGATGAACTGCTGTTTGTGTTGCTGGGGCGGCTGGCCAAGTGCGATGGACGGGTGGTGGAAGGCCACATCCAGCAGGCCCGTCAGGAAATGCGTTCTCTGGATATGACCGAGTCGGCCCAGCGCCGGGCCATTGCCGCGTTCAATCGCGGCAAGTCGGGAGATGACCGCTTGCGCGGTTATTTGCGCCGCTTGAGCGCTCAGCCCCATGCGGCCGAAGGCGTCTTGCGCGCCTGTTGGCGGATGATTTGGGCGGATGGCCGCGCCGGTAACGCTGAACGAGAGCTGATCAGGCAGTGGGGTAAATGGCTGGGCTGGACGTCACGACAGGTTCAGGCTCTGTCAGCCGATTACGAGCAGCACAAGTTTGCACAGGCCAGCAGCGCCCTGACCTATCAAGATGCTCTGCGGCTTTTGGGCGTTTCGGCGACCACCGAGCCGGCGCAGATCAAGCATGCTTATCGACGCCTGCTGAGTCGCCATCACCCGGACAAGATCGCCGGCAGCGGTGCGACGGCGCTGCAGGTGCGCGAAGCCACTGACAAGACTCGCGAACTGCATAGCGCCTACACATTGATTCGCGAGCGGCGGGATTTTCGTTAGGGCAACAGATTGTGTTGTCTCTGAAGCCGCCATCGCGAGCAGGTCGAATGGGGCGACGCGGTCTATCAGTTCACCGCGTTCTGTGGATTCAACCAGCCCCGTACCCGACGGAACAGCTGCTCTTGCTCAGCCTTGGAATTACCCGGCAATGCCTTGAGCGAGACCTGACTGAACCCCGAAGTCTTCAACCGTTTGCTGGCCTGCAAGCGTTCCAGCGCCAGGTTGCGATCCAGCGGCTTGTCCATATAGAAGATGTCTGCGGTGGGCAGCTTCAGGGTTGGTGTCAGTTCGACCAGCTCTGGTTTGGCTTTTGCCGGCATCTGAGCGGCGACCATCACAAACTTCTCCACTTGCGGGGGCTGCTTCTCGCTCAGGTAGCGCGCGGCCCAGTAAGCGCCAGTACCATGCCCCAGTACGACAATGCGGCGAGCGCTTTGCTGTTCGGCGTAGGCAATGGCGGCATCGATGCGGGCGAAGATTCGTTCAGCGTCAGCCTTGGCCTGTTCCTCGGTAGTTTCGGTGATCGCCTTGTCCGCCACCTCCGCTTCACCGCCCGCCGCTTGCTCGATGGGCGCGGCGGTGGTCGAGTCTTTGCTACCGGTGTCAGGGGTTTTGGGTGTGGGTGCCACTTCTACGATACGCGGCGCAATGGCGTCGCTTTGCAGGTCCGGCAAGGTGATACTCAGGCTGCTCCACTCGGCGTCCGGCAATTTACGTCGCAATGGACCGATTGCTTGCGGCCAGTCAACGGTTTCGCCGGCGCCCGGGATGATAATCACCGCGCCTTTGGGGTCGGCGGTATTGGCCGGTTTCCACAAGGCCAGAAACGTGTCGCTGCCCGCTTGCAGTTGCTGCTGTTCCTGAGCAGGGATCTGTCGCTCAAGTGCAGACGCTTCTTCCTGACTACGCTCAAGCAGCGGTTGGCGCTCGACCGGTTTTTCTTCGGTGGGTGTTTCCGTAGTGGCAGGTGCCGGGTTGGCAGCCTCGACGGAAAAGGCGCAAGGCAGGATCAGCGACAGGCACAATGCTGGCAGTGCCAGGCGGTAGACAGGGGGCATCGGATATTCCAGGCCAGAAGTTATTCCGGCAGCCTAATGGGTTGGTCAGTATTTGTCAGTGTGTGAGACTTCGATGATGCGTTTTCGCTGCCTGTGGGTTATCGGCTGTTTGTGGTTTCCCTTGATGGGCTGGGCGGCTCCCGCGCCACCAGTGCACGTCGCGCAATTGTCCGCGGGCCAGCAGCAATGGCTGGCGCAACATGGCGAATTGCGCGTGGGGCTGGTGTTGCAAGTGCCCTACGCCCAATACGATCGCCGCTTGCAGCGTTTGTCCGGGGTCAATGTCGAGCTGATGAAGTGGCTGGCCAAGGCGCTCAAAGTCGAGCTGAGCTGGCGCAACTTTCCCGACCTGGCGCAACTGGAAGCCGCCGCGCGCGAGGGTGAAATCGACATCGCTCCGGGGTTGACCCAAACCCCCGCGGGCCTGCGGCTCTGGCAGTTTTCCGACCCGTATATGCGGGTGCCGCAACTGGTGGTCAGCGACCAGAAAAGCACCGGCGTGGTAGAGCTGGAAAAACTCGACAGCCAGACCCGCGTCGCCGTGCGCATGCCCGGCGCCACCGCCGATTACCTGCGCAGCAATTACCCGCACCTGAACCTTCAAGGCGTCCCGATCGAACGCCAGGCACTGCAACTGTTATTGAGTCAGCAGGCCAGTTACGCCGTGGTCGACGAAGCGCAGCTGGGGCGTTTGTCCGCCGAACCGGAGTTCGCCGGGCTGGTGGTGGTCGGTGATATCGGTCTGCCGCAACTGTTGCGGGTGGCCACGCGCCGGGATTGGCCAGAACTGGCCGGCATCGTCGAAAGCGCGCTGCGGGCGATCCCGGCCAAGGACCTGGAGCAGCTGCACAACCAATGGCTGCAACCCAAATACCCGCGCCTGACCGAGTCCCCGGGTTTCTGGCAAAACCTCTGTCTGTTGTTGGCGGTGCTGATGCTCAGCAGCATGGCCATCGTGTTCTGGCAGCGTCGGCAGCAGCACAGTCTTGAGCATCGTTTGCGGGCAGCGCGCGAAGACATTGCGCTGCGTGCCGCCAGCGAAGAAGCCTTGCGCCTCACCCAGTTTTCCATCGATCAGAGCACTGTCGGCATCCTTTGGGTCAACTGGGACAGCCATGTGCGCTACGCCAATCGCGCGGCCGAAACCATGCTGGGTTATCCGGCGGGTGGGATCATTGATCGGCCGCTGATCGACTTCGAGCCCGGCTTGCACATGGATCGCTGGCTGAACCTGTGGAAACGCGCCCGGGCCAGCGAGGACGGTCCGCAAAGTTTCGAAACCAACTGCGTACGGGCGGATGGCAGCAATTTGCCGGTGGATGTTTCGCTGAGCTTTTTGCGATTTCGCGACAGCGAATACCTGGTGGTCTACCTCAATGACGTCACCGAGCGCCGTCGTGCATTGGCTGCGTTGCAGGAAAGCGAGGCACGTCTGCAAGGGATCGCCGCCAACGTACCAGGACTGGTCTTTCGTCTGGAGCGGGCACCGGTGACGGGGCAGATCGACTTTGCCTACATCAGTGAAGGCAGCGAGAGCCTGGTGGGTTACTCACCGGCCACCCTGGCCCATCGCGACAAAGGCCTGCGCAGCCTCGTGCACCCGGACGACAAGGCCAGTTATCACCAAACCCAGGACCATGCGCTGGATACCGACAGTGACTGGTCGTGGCAGGGACGGATTCTCACCCGTTCGGGCGAACAACGCTGGGCCGAGATCAAGGCCATCACCCGTCGACTCGAAGACGACGCCTATGTCTGGGACGGAATCGTCTGGGACATCAGCGAGAGCAAGCGCATCGAACTGGAACTGGCGAGTTCTCGCGAGCAGTTGCGTGAGTTGTCCGCGCACCTGGAGAGCGTGCGGGAAGAGGAAAAGGCCCGCATCGCCCGGGAAGTACACGACGAACTGGGTCAGATGTTGACCGTTCTGAAGCTGGAAACGTCGATGTGTGAACTGGCCTACGCCCAGCTCGACCCCGGTCTGAACGAACGCTTGAACAGCATGAAGCGCTTGATCGCTCAGCTGTTCCAACTGGTACGCGACGTGGCCACGGCGCTGCGGCCGCCGATTCTCGACGCCGGGATCGCCTCGGCCATCGAGTGGCAGGCCCGCCGATTCGAGGCGCGCACGCATATTCCGTGTCTGGTGCAGGTGCCGGAGAACCTGCCGGTGCTCAGTGACGCCAAGGCGATTGGCCTGTTCCGGATCCTTCAGGAAGCGCTGACCAATGTCATGCGCCATGCCCAGGCGCATACTGTCGAACTGACATTGGCGCTGGAAGGCGACGAGTTGTGTCTGACCGTCAGCGATGATGGCGTAGGATTTGTCCCCGCCACCGGTAGGTCGACATCCTTTGGGGTTGTCGGCATGCGCGAGCGAGTGTTGATCATGGGCGGGCAATTGTCGCTTGAGAGTGAACCGGGTGAAGGCACGACCCTGAGCGTGCGAGTGCCGGTGGATGAAGCCTGACAAATTTGTGTTGGTTGTACTGACGCCTTCGCGAGCAGGCTCGCTCCCACAGGGAGTTGGGTCAGTGCACAGATCTCCGACACACCCCGATCACTGTGGGAGCGAGCCTGCTCGCGAAAGATCTTGAATCTGGAGAAGAACGTGATCCGTGTACTGGTAGCCGAAGACCACACCATCGTCCGCGAAGGCATCAAGCAATTGATCGGCCTGGCCAAGGATTTGCTGGTGGTAGGGGAGGCGAGCAATGGCGAGCAGTTGCTCGAGACCTTGCGTCATGTTCCCTGCGAAGTGGTCTTGTTGGACATCTCCATGCCTGGGGTTAACGGGCTGGAGGCGATTCCGCGGATTCGCGCGCTGAACAATCCTCCGGCGATTCTGGTGTTGTCGATGCATGACGAAGCGCAAATGGCCGCCCGTGCGTTGAAGGTCGGCGCGGCCGGCTACGCGACCAAGGACAGTGATCCGGCGCTGCTGCTGACGGCGATCCGCAAGGTCGCGGCGGGCGGGCGCTACATCGACCCGGACCTGGCCGATCGCATGGTCTTCGAAGTCGGCCTGACCGATTCGCGGCCGTTGCACTCGTTGCTGTCCGAGCGCGAATTCTCGGTGTTCGAACGCCTGGCCCAGGGCGCCAACGTCAACGACATCGCCCAGCAACTGGCCTTGAGCAGCAAAACCATCAGCACCCACAAGGCGCGGCTGATGCAGAAACTCAACATCACCTCCCTGGCGGAACTGGTGAAGTACGCCATGGAGCACAAACTCCTCTAAAGGTCTCCGATCTACCACTGTGGGAGCGAGCCTGCTCGCGAAAGCGGTGTGTCAGTCGGCATATCTTTGTCTGATCCACCGCTTTCGCGAGCAGGCTCGCTCCCACAGGTTTTCGATGGCATGTCCATTTACGACATCCTGCAAAGCCGCTTTTGCCCATTCTTGTGGCTTGCAGCTTCAAGATTGCCGCTGCCCCTATCCATCCCCGCCATCCTTGTAGGGCAATCCCTACCCCCAACCTTCCATACGGCTGAGGCCATTCTCTCCTGCACCCCGATTTGCGTGGTCAGCAGCGTCCACTAGGCTTAGTCCACAGCAGTCATCACAACAAAGGTGTGGGTATGAGCCAGGTCGATTCAAGCGCAGGGGCCAGCGATATTCTGGTCAGCTTTCGTGGAGTACAAAAAAGCTACGACGGCGAGAACCTGATCGTCAAAGACCTCAACCTGGAGATTCGCAAAGGCGAATTCCTCACCTTGCTCGGGCCGTCCGGCTCCGGCAAGACCACCAGCCTGATGATGCTCGCCGGTTTCGAAACACCGACCGCAGGCGAAATCCAGCTGGCCGGGCGCTCCATCAACAACGTGCCGCCGCACAAGCGCGACATCGGCATGGTGTTCCAGAACTACGCATTGTTCCCGCACATGACCGTTGCCGAGAACCTGGCGTTCCCGTTGACAGTCCGCGGCTTGAACAAGAGCGATGTCAGCGACAAGGTCAAAAAAGTCCTGAGCATGGTTCAGCTCGACACCTTCGCCCAGCGTTATCCGGCACAGCTGTCCGGCGGTCAGCAGCAGCGTGTGGCCCTGGCCCGCGCGTTGGTGTTCGAACCGCAACTGGTGTTGATGGACGAACCCCTCGGCGCACTGGACAAACAACTGCGCGAACACATGCAGATGGAGATCAAGCACCTGCACCAGCGCCTCGGCGTGACCGTGGTCTACGTGACCCATGACCAGGGCGAAGCCCTAACCATGTCCGATCGCGTGGCAGTCTTCCACCAGGGCGAAATCCAGCAGATCGCGCCGCCGCGCACCCTCTACGAAGAGCCGAAAAACACCTTCGTCGCCAACTTCATCGGTGAGAATAATCGCCTCAACGGCCGCTTGCACAGCCACACCGGCGATCGCTGCGTGGTTGAGTTGGGGCGCGGTGAAAAGGTTGAAGCCCTGGCGGTCAACGTCGGCAAGACCGGCGAACCGGTCACGCTGTCGATTCGCCCCGAGCGCATTAGCCTCAACGGCGCAAGCGATCAATGCGTCAACCGCTTCTCAGGGAGGGTGGAGGAATTCATCTATCTGGGCGACCACGTCCGGGTTCGCCTGGAAGTCTGCGGCAAGACCGATTTTTTTGTGAAACAACCGATTGCCGAGCTCGATCCCGCGCTGGCCGTCGGCGACGTAGTACCGCTTGGCTGGCAGGTCGAACACGTTCGCGCGCTCGACCCACTTCTAGAGGCGCATTGATCGCCCCCCTGCTTCAACAACACCAACCCTGCACGTGGAGAGAACAATAAATGTTGAGATCCCTGAAATTCACCGCTTTGGTCATGGGCATGATCGGTGCGGCACACGCAATGGCGGCGGGCCCGGACCTGACCGTGGTGTCCTTTGGCGGGGCGAACAAGGCAGCGCAGGTCAAAGCCTTCTACGCACCGTGGGAAGCGGCAGGTAACGGCAAGATCGTGGCAGGCGAGTACAACGGCGAAATGGCCAAGGTCAAAGCCATGGTCGACACCAAGAGCGTGTCCTGGGACCTGGTAGAAGTTGAATCGCCAGAACTGTCCCGTGGTTGCGACGAAGACATGTTCGAGCAGCTTGATCCGAAGTTGTTCGGCAAGTCCGAAGACTACGTCAAAGGCGCCATCCAGCCATGCGGCGTGGGCTTCTTCGTGTGGTCGACCGTGCTGGCCTACAACGCCGACAAGCTGAAATCTGCACCGACCAGTTGGGTGGATTTCTGGGACACCAAGAAATTCCCGGGCAAACGTGGCCTGCGCAAAGGCGCCAAGTACACCCTGGAATTCGCTCTGATGGCCGACGGCGTTGCGCCGAAAGACGTCTACAAAGTACTGGCCGGCAAGGATGGTCAGGACCGCGCGTTCAAGAAGCTTGATGAGCTCAAACCAAGCATCCAGTGGTGGGAAGCCGGTGCTCAACCGCCGCAGTACCTCGCTTCCGGTGACGTGGTCATGAGCTCGGCCTACAACGGCCGGATCGCTGCCGTGCAGAAAGAAAGCAACCTGAAAGTCGTGTGGAACGGCGGCATCTACGACTTCGACGCATGGGCCATCCCGAAAGGTCTGGATAAAGCACGCGCTGAAGCGGCGAAGAAATTCATCGCGTTCTCGGTGCAGCCGCAGCAGCAGAAGACCTACTCGGAAAACATCGCCTACGGCCCGGCCAACATTCAAGCCGTACCGTTGCTGGCCAAGGATGTCCTCAAAGACATGCCGACCACCCCGGAAAACATCGCCAACCAGGTGCAGATCGACGTCAGCTTCTGGGCTGACAACGGTGAGCAACTGGAACAGCGCTTCAATTCCTGGGCTGCCAAGTAAGCAAGTCACACAGGACGACGGTTCACCGGATGATCGTTCCCACGCTCCGCGTGGGAATGCCGCCCGGGACGCTCCGCGTCCCTGTGACGCAGAGCGTCACTGGATGCGTTTCCACGCAGAGCGTGGGAACGATCAGCACCCAAAGTTCGAGGCGGCGTTTGCCGCTTCTGTAACGATCAAAGATTTCCGGAGTACGCCATGGCCACCGCCATTCCCCTGAACGCGGGCACCGACCCCACCTTGAAGCAGCGGCTCAAGCACGCCGAGCGGATCAACCGCTGGAAAGCACAAGCCTTGATCGCGCCGTTGGTGCTGTTTCTGTTGCTGGTGTTCCTGGTGCCCATCGTGGCGCTGCTCTACAAAAGTGTCGGTAACCCGGAAGTGGTCGGCGGCATGCCGCGCACCGTGACGGCTATCGCCAGTTGGGATGGCCGAGGCCTGCCCGCAGAACCGGTTTACAAGGCGGCCAGCGAAGACCTCGCTGAAGCCCGCAAGCATCAGACCCTGGGCGATTTGTCCAAGCGCTTGAACATGGAGTTGGCCGGCTACCGCAGCCTGCTGACCAAAACCGCACGCGCCTTACCGTTTGCCACCGAACCGGCCTCTTATAAAGAAGCGCTGGAAGGTCTCGACGAGCGCTGGGGCGATCCGGCCTACTGGCAAGCCGTGCGCCGCAACACCAGCAGCATCACGCCTTATTACTTGCTGGCGGCAGTCGATCACCGTATCGACGACCTCGGCGAAATCGCCCCGGCCACGCCCGATCAGGCGATCTACCTCGATATCTTCGCCCGGACGTTCTGGATGGGGCTGATCATCACCGTGATCTGCCTGCTGCTGGCTTATCCGTTGGCTTACCTGTTGGCGAACCTGCCGTCACGGCAAAGCAACCTGCTGATGATTCTGGTGCTGCTGCCGTTCTGGACCTCGATCCTGGTGCGGGTCGCCGCGTGGATCGTGTTGCTGCAATCGGGTGGCTTGATCAACAGCGGCCTGATGGCGATGGGCATCATCGATAAACCGCTGGAGCTGGTGTTCAACCGCACCGGGGTTTACATCTCCATGGTGCACATCCTGCTGCCGTTCATGATTCTGCCAATCTACAGCGTGATGAAAGGCATTTCGCCGACCTACATGCGCGCCGCGATTTCCCTCGGCTGCCACCCGTTCGCCAGCTTCTGGCGGGTGTATTTCCCGCAGACCTATGCCGGTGTCGGCGCCGGTTGCCTGTTGGTGTTCATCCTCGCCATCGGCTACTACATCACCCCGGCTTTGCTGGGCAGCCCGAATGATCAGATGGTCAGTTACTTCGTCGCCTTCTACACCAACACCAGCATCAACTGGGGCATGGCGACCGCACTCGGTGGGCTGCTGCTGTTGGCGACCGTGGTGCTTTATCTGATTTACAGCTGGCTGGTGGGCGCCAGTCGCCTGCGCCTGAGCTAAGGGGAGAACGAAATGCTGAGTCCTTATATGTCGCCCATTGAGCGGGTGTGGTTCTACAGCTTGCGCATTCTCTGCGGGCTGGTCCTGTTGTTCCTGATTCTGCCGGTACTGGTGATCATTCCGCTGTCGTTCAACTCCGGGAGTTTTCTGGTGTACCCGCTGCAAGGCTTTTCGCTGCACTGGTACCAGGACTTCTTCGCTTCGGCCGAGTGGATGCGTTCGCTGAAGAACAGCATCATCGTTGCTCCGGCAGCGACTGTGTTGGCGATGATCTTCGGTACGCTGGCGGCCATCGGCCTGACGCGGGGTGACTTCCCCGGCAAGCCGCTGGTGATGGCGCTGGTGATTTCGCCGATGGTGGTACCGGTGGTGATCATCGGTGTGGCCAGTTACCTGACCTTTGCCCCATTGGGGTTTGGCAACAGCTATATCTCGTTGATCGTTGTGCATGCGGTGTTGGGCGTGCCGTTTGTGATCATCACGGTGTCGGCGACGTTGCAGGGGTTTAACCAAAACCTGGTGCGCGCCGCTGCGAGCCTGGGTGCTTCGCCGCTGACGGCGTTCCGTCGGGTGACGTTGCCGCTGATTGCGCCTGGCGTGATTTCCGGTGCGCTGTTTGCCTTCGCGACTTCGTTCGATGAAGTGGTGGTGACGCTGTTCCTCGCCGGCCCTGAACAAGCGACCCTGCCACGGCAGATGTTCAGCGGCATCCGCGAAAACCTCAGCCCGACCATCGCCGCCGCGGCGACGTTGCTGATTGCCTTCTCGGTGATCCTGCTGCTGACCCTGGAATGGCTGCGCGGCCGCAGCGAAAAACTGCGTACCGCCCAGGTTTAGTGGCGAGCTAAGGAACCACCCTCACCCCAACCCTCTCCCCAGGGCGGAGAGGGGGAAAGGGAGCCGATCTTCGGTGTTTTCAGAAGCGGAGTTCGACTCGGAATTTTCAGGTCGACGTATTCAGTACAAGCACCTCGGTCAGTCCCCTCTACCCTCTGGGGAGAGGGTTAGGGTGAGGGGTCGATCCAACGGACCCACCCCATTTCTGTCCCGCGCCACAAACCCATCGATCATTCACCCCCTGAATAGCAGACAAACCCCAATCCCCAGCTACTCTTGTGCCCAGCTCCCCTATCTATAAGAGGCTGCGCACATGAGTCTTTCCTCTTTCAAAATCGCTCACAAACTAATCACCGGCGCAGGTGCCATCGAGCAACTGGCGGCTGAACTGACACGCCTGGACATCGACAACCCGCTGATCGTCACCGATGCCGCATTGGTCAAGTCCGGCACGGTCGAGCTGGCGCTGGCGCAGCTGGGCGACCGAACCTACGAAATTTTCGACCGTGTATTGCCAGACCCGGAAATCGCCATCGTCGAAGACTGCATGCGGGTCTACCGCGAGGGCGGGCATGACGGACTGATCGGCTTGGGCGGCGGCAGTGCCATCGACATCGCTAAAAGTGTCGCGGCCTACGCCGGCTATCACGGCGCGCTGGAGGATCTGTTCGGCATCGATCAGGTGCCGCGCAAAGGCCCGCCGCTGATCGCCATTCCGACCACCGCCGGCACCGGCTCGGAAGTCACCAACGTGGCGATCCTCTCCGACAAGGTCGCGCAGCTGAAGAAAGGCATCGTCAGCGACTATCTATTGCCGGACGTGGCGCTCGTCAGTCCACAAATGACCCTGACCTGTCCGCGCAGTGTCACTGCCGCCAGCGGCGTCGATGCACTGGTGCACGCCATCGAATCCTATCTGTCGCTCAACGCCTCACCGATTACCGACGCGCTGGCCATCGGCGCCATCAAGCTCATCGCCAAGGCGCTGCCCAAGGCTTACGCCAATCCGTCCAGTCTCCAGGCCCGCGAAGACATGGCCACCGCCAGCCTGATGGCCGGTATGGCGTTTGGTAATGCCGGGGTCGGCGCGGTGCACGCGCTGGCGTATCCGCTGGGCGGCCGTTACAACATTGCCCATGGCGTCAGCAACGCCTTGCTGCTGCCGTATGTCATGACCTGGAACAAAATGGCCTGCGTGGAGCGCATGCAAGATATCGCCGAGGCCATGGGGGTGAAGACCGCTCATCTGAGCGCCAACGACGCGGCCGACAAGGCCGTAGAGGCGATGACCGAGTTGTGCGCTGCGGTGGAAATCCCGCCGGGCCTGCGCAGCTTCGGCGTTCCCGAAGACGCCATCCCGGCCATGGCCGTGGAAGCGGCGGGAATTGAGCGCCTGATGCGCAACAATCCGCGCAAATTGAGTGCCGTCGACATAGAGAAGATTTACCGAGCGGCCTACTGATCATCGCGGCCACGGTGCGCGGGTCAAAGCATGAGGTATACAATGCGCGCCATCGTGATTCTGCTCAAAAAAGGTGCGTCATGCAGCCCTTCGTAATTGCTCCGTCGATTCTCTCCGCCGACTTCGCCCGCCTGGGTGAAGAAGTGGACAACGTCCTGGCCGCTGGCGCCGACTTCGTGCACTTCGATGTCATGGACAACCACTACGTGCCGAACCTGACCATCGGCCCGATGGTGTGTGCCGCGCTGCGCAAGTACGGCGTGACTGCGCCGATCGACGCGCACCTGATGGTCAGCCCGGTGGACCGCATCGTTGGTGACTTCATCGAAGCCGGCGCGACCTACATCACTTTTCACCCGGAAGCCACCCAGCACGTCGACCGCTCCCTGCAACTGATCCGCGAAGGTGGCTGCAAGTCGGGCCTGGTGTTCAACCCGGCGACCCCGCTGGACGTGCTCAAGTACGTGATGGACAAGGTCGACATGATCCTGCTGATGAGCGTCAACCCGGGCTTCGGCGGGCAGAAGTTCATCCCCGGCACCCTCGACAAGTTGCGTGAAGCGCGGGCGCTGATCGATGCTTCCGGGCGTGACATCCGCCTGGAAATCGACGGCGGCGTGAACGTGAACAACATTCGTGAAATCGCCACTGCTGGCGCCGACACCTTCGTCGCCGGCTCGGCGATCTTCAATGCACCGAACTACCAAGAGGTGATTGAAAAGATGCGTTCCGAACTGGCGCTGACCCGCCCATGAGTGGCTTTGAGCAGTTGTTCCCGGGGTCTCTGCCGCGGCTGGTGATGTTCGATCTGGATGGCACGCTGGTCGATTCGGTCCCCGACCTCGCAGCGGCTGTGGATAACATGCTGCTCAAACTCGGGCGAAAACCTGCCGGCATCGAATCGGTGCGTGAGTGGGTGGGCAACGGCGTGCACACGCTGGTACGCCGGGCCTTGGCCAACCACATCGACGCCGAGGGTGTCGATGAGGTCGAAGCCGAGCATGCCCTGGAGCTGTTCAACGGCTTTTATGAGGACGGTCACGAGCTGACGGTGGTCTACCCCGGCGTGCGCGATACCCTGAAATGGCTGCACAAGCAGGGTGTCGAGATGGCGCTGATCACCAACAAACCGGAGCGTTTCGTCGCGCCGCTGCTGGATCAGATGAAAATCGGCCGTTATTTCCGCTTGATCATCGGCGGCGACACCCTGCCACAGAAAAAGCCGGACCCGGCAGCGCTGTTTTTCGTGATGAAAATGACCAACATCCCGGCGTCGCAATCCTTGTTCGTCGGCGATTCGCGCAGCGATGTGCTGGCGGCGAAAGCGGCGGGGGTCAAATGTGTGGCGCTCAGTTACGGCTATAACCACGGCCGGCCGATTGCCGAAGAGTCGCCGGCGCTGGTGATCGACGATCTGCGCAAGTTAATTCGCGGTTGCCTGGATCCGGCCGCTGAGATAACGTTGCCCGACGCTGTTCAACCCCCTTCTGGAAACGCCATCGTGGTGGTCACTCGCAAACTCTGGATGAAAGTCATCAAGGCCCTGGCCCGCTGGCGTTGGCGCGCCTGACTTGTTCCTGGCCGGCCTGCCGGCGCGTTTGCATACCTGACTGTTAGACCCTCAAGCCACGAGGCTACCCCATGATCCGCGAAGAATTCCTGCGTTTGGCCGCTGCCGGCTACAACCGCATCCCGCTTGCCTGCGAAACCCTGGCCGACTTCGACACACCGCTGTCGATCTACCTGAAACTGGCCGACGAGCCCAACTCCTACCTGCTGGAATCGGTGCAGGGCGGGGAGAAGTGGGGGCGTTACTCGATCATCGGCCTGCCGTGCCGTACCGTGCTGCGGGTTCACGACCATCACGTCAGCGTGACCCACGACGGCATCGAGATCGAAAGTCATGAGGCTGAAGATCCGCTGGCGTTCGTCGAAGCATTCAAAGCCCGCTACAACGTGCCGACCATCCCTGGGCTGCCGCGCTTCAATGGCGGTCTGGTGGGTTACTTCGGTTACGACTGCGTGCGCTATGTGGAGAAGCGTCTGGGCAAGTGCCCGAACCCGGATCCGTTGGGCGTACCGGACATTCTGCTGATGGTTTCCGACGCGGTAGTGGTGTTCGACAACCTCGCCGGCAAGATGCACGCGATTGTTCTGGCCGATCCCTCGCAAGACGATGCTTTCGAACTAGGTCAGGTGCGTCTGGAGGAGCTGCTGGAAAAACTCCGTCAGCCGATTACCCCGCGCCGTGGCCTGGATTTCAGCAAGCAACAGTCTGCTGATCCGGTGTTTCGTTCGAGCTTCACCCAGGACGATTACGAAAAAGCCGTCGACACCATCAAGGAATACATCCTGGCCGGTGACTGCATGCAGGTCGTGCCGTCCCAGCGCATGTCGATCGACTTCAAGGCTGCGCCCATCGACTTGTACCGCGCGCTGCGTTGCTTCAACCCGACGCCTTATATGTACTTCTTCAACTTCGGCGACTTCCACGTCGTCGGCAGTTCTCCGGAAGTGCTGGTGCGGGTCGAAGACAACCTGATCACCGTGCGCCCGATCGCCGGCACCCGTCCTCGGGGCGCCAACGAAGAGGCCGACCTGGCGCTGGAAAAAGACCTGCTGTCCGACGACAAGGAAATTGCCGAGCACTTGATGCTGATCGATCTGGGCCGTAACGACACCGGTCGGGTCTCGGAAATCGGTTCGGTGAAACTCACTGAAAAGATGGTGATCGAGCGTTATTCCAACGTGATGCACATCGTGTCCAACGTCACCGGTCAATTGAAGGCCGGCCTGACGGCGATGGACGCACTGCGGGCGATTCTGCCGGCGGGCACCTTGTCTGGCGCACCGAAGATTCGCGCGATGGAAATCATCGACGAACTGGAACCGGTCAAGCGTGGAGTCTACGGCGGCGCCGTCGGTTATTTCGCCTGGAACGGCAACATGGACACCGCGATCGCGATCCGCACCGCGGTGATCAAGAACGGCGAACTGCACGTGCAGGCCGGGGGCGGCATCGTTGCCGACTCGGTGCCGGCGCTGGAATGGGAAGAAACCCTGAACAAGCGCCGCGCGATGTTCCGTGCAGTGGCCCTGGCTGAACAAACCCCGGAAAGCTGAGTTCACGCAAAACCTGTGGGAGCGAGCCTGCTCGCGAAGAGGCCAGCACAGCCAACATTGAAGTTGTCTGACCCACCGCTTTCGCGAGCAGGCTCGCTCCCACAACGACTTCACCAGCATAAAAAAACGCGGCACCTGTGAGGGCACCGCGTTTTTTGTGCCTGCTGTTCACCGGATCAGAAGTCCAACGCAACCCCAACGGTAAGCCCTTGCTGAGTAAAGTCATCATCCTTGCGGAACGTATACCCACCGCGCAGCGCCAGATCGGCCGTCAACTTGTGGCTGACCCCCAGGCTCACGCGATTCAAGTGGCTTTGCGGTGTATAGCCGTCCAGTTTGAAGTCCAGGGACGGCAGGCTGTTGAGCGCGATGTTTACTTTCTGAGTGTCATCCTCGTATTCACGCTCATACGCGTATTCGCCGAACACTTGAGTCTGCGGGGTGATCTGATACTTACCCTGCAGACCGGCGCCCAGACGTTTTGAATCGCGAGTCTGATCATCAAAGGTCAGCGCCGTGGAACGAGTGCTGTTTTCCGAATAGCCGTCGACTTCCACTTTTGCGTAATCGGCGCTGATGAAGGGCGACAAGTGCCACTCGCTGCCCGGTTGCGCAATGTCGTAGCCAACCCGTGTGCTGAAGGCCCACAGATAGCCATCGGTATCGCCTTTTTCCGCTCCTTCGCTGGCACCCAGATCGAATTTGCGTTTGAGGTTGTCGTAATCCAGCTTGCCGCCGGTCAACGCGGCATCGGCCCACCAGCGATTCTGCTGGAACTGGGCGAAGGCGGTGGCCAGGTAGCTGTTGAGTTTGTAGTCCGAGTCGTTATTGCCTGCTTCCAGGTTCTGACGATAGAAACCCGCCGCCACACCGACGCGCCAGGCGTCATTGAGACGATAGCTGCCGCCGATGTTCAGGTTGTAACCGCTGCCATCAGCGCTGGCGCCGCTGCTTTGGCTATCGACATCCAGATGCTGGCCGCCACCGGCGACAATCGCGCGCCATTGCCCGACCGCCTGCCAGTTCTCCCAGTCCGATTGCCATTGGCTGCGCAGTTCATCCTGGTGCGCACGCAAGGTAGCGTGGGCCATTTCCGGCAACAACGTCAGCTCCCAAGGCGCAGCCAGTAAGGAATAGGCATAGTCGGAAATCAGCTTTTGCCCGGCTTCGGTCGGATGAACCCCATCGTTATAAATCAGCTTGCTGGGGTCCGGGGTGGCACTGTTGATGCCATACGTAGGGTTTTCGGTGCAGCTGTTACCACTGAAGCAAGTCGCCGTCAGGTTCTGGCCTGTAGCAAAACCGAATCGAGCCGGATCGGCGAAGGTTTCCTGCAGCAGCAACGGAATGTTCAACGGGATGATTTCGGCATCGATCCCCGCGAGACGGGTGACCAGTTGCCGGTTGAAGGCAGAGCTCAGCAGTGAGGTGGGTGTCTGCTGGGGCGTGCCATTGATGGCGGGCGTCAAACCCAGGTCGGGCAGCAGCCAGACCATGATGTACCGGGCGCCGGCGGTTTGCAGAACCTGGACGCTGTTGGCCAGTCGATCCGCAGCGGCATTCGCCTGAGCGCCACTTTGTACACGTCCCTGAAGAAAATCGTTCCCGCCCCCGGAGATGTAATACAGCGCATTCGGATCGGCGCTGAAGTTGTTTGTCGGCAGATAGCCCGAACGCGTGCGTTCACCCGTGGCAGATGCGGTGGTGATCGAGTCGAGGATCTGGTCCGTGCGGTAACCGCCAACGGCCCAGTTGTTCCCGTCCGGCAGGCCCTGGTTCGCACGCGCCGCCGAGGTTGAAGCGGCCGTCTGGTCCGGTGAAAACCCGAGCCTTCCACCCAGCAGTTGGGTCGAGTTGGCGGAGTAGGCTTCGCCGCTGCCGTCCTGGTAAACCGGGCCGGTCCGGTTGGTGAAGCGCAGGGTCGAGCCGGGAGGGCCGCCCGTGTCGGTAAACTGCCCGGCATCGTTGAGGCTGTCGCCGAAGACGATGAAATTCGAATAAGGGTTGGGCGCCGCGATCGCCTGGGTGCAGGCTATAGCGAGCAGGCAGCCGGCAAGCGGTACAGCCAATGTCTGTCTGATCATGAGCAAGTCCGTTTGTTATTGTTGTAGTAAGCAAAACGACAGTGCCAAAAACTATAGAGGCTGTTGCCGTTCGGCGCGAACCCGTCAATTGTTTCAAGAGCTTCGATCGCCCCATATTGCACGCTCTGCCCAGCTAAGTTACTGTGCCGAGACGTATAAATGAGACCTTCCCCGTGTTGATCGTCAGCAAACTTCTGGATCAAGTCATCAAGGCACACGCCCGTTGGCGTTGGCGCGCCTGAATCCTTCTGCCGGCCCGGCCGGATCTTTACCGCTTTGCCTTCTTTACCCGCAAGACAAACCGCTTTGCAGCGCGACTCCAGCGACTGACAAAGTGCAGGACGCTGCGGGTAAATCATTCGAAGGCTGTATTCAAAGTCAGTAAATTCAAGAGGTTCTTAACGCCATGTTGCTGATGATCGATAACTACGACTCTTTTACTTACAACGTTGTGCAATACCTCGGTGAGCTTGGCTCCCAGGTCAAAGTCGTGCGCAACGATGAGCTCACCATTGCCGAAATCGAAGCGCTCAACCCTGAGCGGATTGTCGTCTCTCCCGGTCCTTGCACCCCGACCGAAGCCGGCATCTCGATCGAAGCGATCAAACATTTCGCCGGCAAACTGCCGATTCTGGGCGTCTGCCTGGGGCATCAGTCCATCGGCCAGGCCTTTGGTGGCGATGTGGTGCGCGCCCGTCAGGTCATGCACGGCAAAACCAGCCCGGTGTTCCACGAGGACAAGGGTGTTTTCGAAGGCCTGAACCATCCGCTGACAGTCACCCGCTATCATTCACTGATCGTCAAACGCGAAACCCTGCCCGATTGCCTGGAGCTGACCGCCTGGACCCAGCTTGAAGACGGTTCGGTCGACGAGATCATGGGCCTGCGCCACAAGACACTGAACATCGAGGGCGTCCAGTTTCACCCTGAGTCGATCCTCACTGAACAGGGCCATGAGCTGTTCGCTAATTTCCTCAAACAAACCGGCGGCACGCGCTAAGGACTTTTCATGAATATCAAGACAGCCCTGAGCCGTATCGTCGAACAGCTCGACCTCAGCACCGATGAGATGCGCGATGTCATGCGCGAAATCATGACCGGTCAATGCACGGATGCGCAGATCGGCGCGTTCATGATGGCCATGCGCATGAAGAGTGAAAGCATCGACGAGATCGTCGGCGCCGTGTCGGTCATGCGCGAGCTGGCGGACAAGGTCGAACTCAAGACCCTCGACGGCGTCGTCGATGTAGTGGGTACCGGCGGTGACGGTGCGAATATCTTCAACGTCTCGACCGCTTCCTCGTTCGTGGTCGCGGCGGCCGGTTGCACCGTCGCCAAGCACGGTAACCGTGCGGTCTCGGGCAAAAGCGGCAGCGCCGATTTGCTGGAGGCGGCGGGCATCTACTTGAACCTGACCCCGGTTCAAGTGGCGCGCTGCATCGACAACGTCGGCATCGGTTTCATGTTCGCCCAGACCCATCACAGCGCCATGAAGCACGCCGCCGGCCCGCGCCGGGATCTGGGCTTGCGCACGCTGTTCAACATGCTCGGCCCGCTTACGAATCCGGCCGGCGTGAAGCATCAGGTGGTGGGCGTGTTCAATCAGGCGTTGTGCCGGCCACTGGCCGAAGTCTTGCAGCGTATGGGCAGCAAGCACGTGCTGGTGGTGCACTCGAAGGATGGCCTGGACGAGTTCAGTCTGGCGGCGCCAACCTTTGTAGCGGAATTGAAGGATGACCAGATCACCGAGTATTGGGTCGAGCCAGAAGACCTGGGCATGAAAAGCCAGAGCCTGCACGGTCTGGCAGTGGATAGCCCGGCGGCTTCCCTCGAGCTGATTCGCGATGCTCTGGGCAAGCGCAAGACCGAGAACGGTCAGAAAGCCGCGGAAATGATTATGCTCAATGCCGGTGCCGCGCTGTACGCCGCCGACCATGCCAGCAGTTTGAAAGAAGGCGTTGCCCTGGCGCACGATGCGCTGCACACAGGCCTCGCTCGGGAAAAACTGGAGGAGTTGGGTGCATTTACCGCGGTATTCAAAGTGGAGAATGAGGGATGAGTGTACCGACGGTTCTGGAAAACATTCTGGCCCGTAAAGTCCAGGAAGTCGCCGAGCGTAGCGCTCGCGTAAGCCTGGCGGAGCTGGAAAGTCTGGCCAAGGCGGCCGATGCACCCCGTGGTTTTGCCAAGGCATTGTTGGCTCAGGCCAAGCTCAAGCAGCCAGCGGTCATTGCAGAAATCAAGAAGGCTTCACCGAGCAAAGGCGTTATCCGCGAGAACTTCGTTCCCGCCGACATCGCCAAGAGTTACGAGAAGGGTGGCGCGACCTGCCTGTCGGTGCTCACCGATATCGATTACTTCCAAGGCGCCGATGCGTATCTGCAACAGGCGCGGGCGGCGTGCAAACTGCCGGTGATCCGCAAGGACTTCATGATCGATCCGTACCAGATCATTGAAGCCCGAGCGTTGGGCGCCGACTGCGTGCTGCTGATCGTCTCCGCACTGGATGACGTGAAAATGGCCGAGTTGGCTGCCGTCGCTAAAAGTGTCGGCCTCGATGTGCTGGTAGAAGTTCACGATGGCGACGAGCTGGAGCGGGCCTTGAAAACCCTGGACACTCCGTTGGTCGGCGTGAACAACCGCAACCTGCACACCTTCGAAGTCAATCTGGAAACCACCCTCGATCTGTTGCCGCGTATCCCGCGTGATCGCTTGGTGATCACCGAAAGTGGCATTCTCAACCGGGCCGATGTTGAACTGATGGAAATCAGCGATGTGTACGCGTTCCTGGTTGGCGAAGCGTTCATGCGCGCCGAAAGTCCGGGCACCGAGCTGCAGCGTCTGTTCTTTCCTGAGCGTGGTATCGCGGTGAGCGGTTCTACACTCGACTGAACGTGACTTAATGAAGAAGCCGGCGATGCCGGCTTTTTTATACCCCAAACAAAGGATGTCTACTGCCATGACCCAGCCCATCGCCTTGACCGTCGAAGCCGGCTTGCTCGCCGAACAGGATCTGTTGGCCCATGTGTGCACCGGCGATTCGGAGTTTGGGCTGTTGTTCTGGCAACCCAGTGACAAGGCGCTGGTCATGCCGCGACGATTGAATCGTCTGCCTGGGTTCGAGGCCGCGTGCGAAGTGTCGGCTGCGGCAGGTTGGCCGGTGTTGTTGCGTGAAACCGGCGGTGAACCGGTACCGCAATCGGCCTCAACGATCAACATCGCACTGGTCTACGCGCCACCGCGTAGCGAGGGTGACCAGAACCGCATCGAAACCGGTTATCGGCGGCTTTGCGATCCGATTTGTCAGTTACTCGATGAACTGGGCGGTGTTTCGTCTTTGGGCGAAATAGAGGGTGCGTTCTGTGATGGGCGTTTCAACGTCAACCTTGATGGGCGCAAGATGGTCGGCACGGCTCAACGCTGGCGCCAGAGCAAGGGCGGTACGCGTCCGGTAGGGTTGGTGCACGGTGCTTTGTTGCTCGATAACGAGCGTGAGTCGATGGTGGCGGCGGTTAACCGGTTCAATGAAGCCTGTGGCCTGGAGCAGCGAGTTCGCGCCGAGAGCCACATTGCTCTTCATGAAAAATATGCAGCACCTGATGCGTTGGGGCGGCTCGACACGTTGTACCGCGAGTTGCTGGCAGACATGTTCAGGGTTTAGCGCGTACCGAAGACCACCATGGTCTTGCCTTTGACGTCCACCAGATTGCGTTCTTCCAGGTCCTTGAGTACGCGACCGACCATCTCACGTGAACAACCGACAATCCGCCCGATCTCCTGACGGGTCACCTTGATCTGCATGCCATCGGGATGGGTCATTGCATCTGGCTGCTTGCACAGTTCCAAGAGGCAGCGTGCGACGCGGCCGGTTACGTCGAAGAATGCAAGGTCACCCACTTTGCGGGTGGTGTTGCGCAGCCGCTGTGCGATTTGTCCGCTGAGCACGTAAAGAATGTCTGGATCCTGTTGGGACAGCTCGCGGAATTTCGCGTAGCTGATCTCCGCGACTTCGCATTCGATCTTGGCGCGCACCCAGGCGCTGCGTTCCTGTTCCAGGCCGGCCTGTTCGAACAGGCCCAACTCGCCGAAAAAGTCTCCGGAGTTCAGGTAGGCAATGATCATTTCACGGCCATCGTCATCCTCGATCAGGATGGTGACCGAACCCTTGATGATGAAGAACAGTGTGTCCGAGCGGTCGCCGGCACAAATGATGTTGCTTTTGGCCGCATAACGACGGCGCTGGCAGTGCATCAGCAGCTTGTCGAGGTTCTTGATCTTGGGTGTTGGGGTAATAGCAACCATGGTTGTATCCCGAAAAGACTTCACGGTGTGTTTGGTTTTCTTATGAGTCGCTGAGGTTGCTACAAAGCTGGCTATGCGCCAGTGAATTGGCGCCAGCTTAACAGACACTTCCTGCAATATTCGAGAATTTACCTACAGCTCAGCGGCTTGCGTCGTAGGAAGGCGAGGCGTCGTCAATCAAGGCCCCTGTGCTAAGCTGGCGACCCTTTTTTATACAGTGGAGTCTTGGCGATGAAGGCACGCATCCAATGGGCTGGCGAAGCCATGTTCCTCGGCGAATCCGGCAGCGGTCATGTCGTGGTCATGGACGGTCCGCCCGATGCCGGCGGTCGCAACCTGGGTGTCCGGCCGATGGAAATGCTCCTGCTGGGTGTTGGCGGTTGCAGCAATTTCGACGTGGTCAGCATCCTCAAGAAGTCCCGTCAGGCCGTTGAAAGCTGCGAAGCCTTCCTCGAAGCCGAGCGTGCCACCGAAGATCCGAAGGTTTTCACCAAGATCCACATGCACTTCGTGGTCAAGGGCCGCGGCTTGAAAGAAGCCCAGGTCAAACGCGCCATCGAGCTGTCTGCCGAGAAGTATTGCTCGGCGTCGATCATGCTTGGTGCGGCTGGCGTGGCAATTACCCATGACTACGAGATCATCGAGCTCGGTTGAATCGACATTCAACTATCATAAAGGCAGTGCAGACTGTGGCGATCCCAAGCTGACGTCTGCACAATGCGCCACTTTTTCAGGGTAGTAGCCCGTCCGCCGACAGGCCGCGCACCCGGACATACAACCAAAATCGACATTGTGAAGAGGTGTTAACCGTCCTACGCAGGTGCATCGTACGCATCTGACGGGCATGCTTGATCATGCGGCCGGGCCGCAATACATAGAGAGTTTTTAACGGTGAAAAGCAAACTCAAGCTCCACGGGTTCAATAACCTGACAAAGACCTTGAGCTTCAACATCTATGACATCTGCTATGCGGAAACCCCGCAGGACCAACAGGCTTACGTCGAGTACATCAATAAAGAGTACAACGCCAAGCGCCTGACGCAGATCCTCACAGAAGTTGTCGATATCATTGGTGCCAACATCCTGAACATCGCCAGTCAGGACTATGAACCCCAGGGCGCCAGTGTCACGATTTTGATCTCTGAAGAGCCGGTGACTCCTACCGACAGTCAGATCGAAGAGTCCCCGGGCCCGCTGCCTGAAATTATCCTGGCCCACCTCGACAAGAGCCACATCACGGTGCACACCTACCCGGAAATCCATCCGGACGATGGCATCGCGACATTCCGTGTGGACATTGATGTGTCGACCTGTGGCGTCATTTCACCGCTTAAGGCGCTCAACTTCCTGATCCACCAGTTCGATTCGGACATCGTGACCGTGGATTATCGTGTGCGCGGTTTCACCCGCGACGTGGAGGGCAAAAAGCACTTCATCGACCACGAGATCAACTCGATTCAGAACTACCTTTCCGAAGACACCCGCAACGCGTACCAGATGACCGACGTGAACGTTTACCAGGAAAACCTGTTCCACACCAAAATGCTGCTGAAGAACTTCGAACTGGATAACTACCTGTTCGGCGATGCCACCAGCAGCCTGTCCGCTGAGCAGCGTGCTCAGGTGACCGAGCGTGTGAAACACGAAATGCTGGAAATCTTCTACGCGCGCAACATGCCGAGCTGATTCCTGAGAGCAAAAAGAAAGGGCGCTGAAAGCGCCCTTTTTTGTGCCCTGTGTTTGGGATCAGATCCGGTAAGTACTCTTGGTCATGACCTTGGCCATCAGGCTCATGCCGAACTTCACTGGTGCCGGGAAGCGGAAACCCCCAGCCTCCAGCGCGCTTTCGGCGTGGTGTTCTTCATCAATGCGCATCTGCTCGAGGATCGCCCGGGACTTTTCGTCCTCGACTGGCAGTTGCTCAAGGTGTTCGTTGAGGTGTTTACACACCTGATGCTCGGTCGCGGCAACGAAACCCAGGCTGACTTTATCGCTGATCAACCCGGCCACCGCGCCAATCCCGAACGACATGCCATAGAACAGCGGATTGAGAATGCTGGTGTGGCTGCCCAACTGTTTTATGCGTTGTTCGCACCAGACCAGGTGGTCGATTTCTTCTTCAGCGGCATGTTCCATGGCGGCGCGCACTTGCGGCAGCTTGGCGGTCAGGGCCTGACCCTGATACAGCGCCTGGGCACAGACTTCGCCGGTGTGGTTGATGCGCATCAGCCCGGCGACGTGCCGGGTGTCTTCGTCGCTCATTTGCGCATCCGGCTGAACGATAGCGGGCGAAGGACGGTACGGCTGGCCACTGAAGGGCAACAAGGTACGCATCGCGGCATCGGCTTGCAGCAGAAGGCGGTCAATCGGCGAGTAGTGACGTTGGGTAGTCATGCTGACCTCCGGGAAGAATCTCGGCGGCCAGTTTAACCCAATCGGCCGGGGAAGGTTTGCGCTGGGTCATTGCGACGCAGGTCCTTGTGGGAGCGGGATTGCCCGCCCCCACAGGGCTTACTCCAATCAGCCCGGCGGCCAATGCATCTGGCGCTGACCCAATACATGCATATGTATGTGATAGACGGTCTGCCCACCCAGTGGATTGCAGTTCATGACCACGCGGAAGCCCTCTTCGCAACCCAGTTCCAGGGCCAGACGCTGGGCGGTGAACAGAATATGCCCAGCCAATGCCTTGTCGTCCTCGGTCAGGTCGTTAAGCGTGCGCACCGCTTTTTTCGGGATTACCAGAAAATGCACGGGTGCCTGTGGGGCGATGTCGTGGAAGGCCAGTACCTGGTCGTCCTCGTAAATGATCTTCGCCGGGATTTCCCGGTTGATGATCTTGGTGAACAGAGTATCCACAGCTTTTTTCTCCGTTGTTTGGGCTGGCCTGAGTGTAACCATGGGTTATGCCCGAGCCCAGCCTTTTACCTTGAGGGTGCGATCAGCGCGGGCAGTAAGCCTTGTTGACCATGCCGGCGATTGTCCGGGTCAGCCAGCGTGAGCCGAGCCGCGGCAGGAAGGCGCGCCAGCGGTTGCGCCGACCCGGAATAATGATGGCGCGATTTTTCTCCAGAGCCCGGACGGTGTAGAGCGCGACTTCCTCGGGGCTCATCAGCATTTTGCTGTCGACCAGTTTGGCAGTGTCCAATTGCGCGGTGCGGAAAAACGCCGTGCGGGTAGGGCCGGGGCAGAGCACCGACACCTTGACCGCGCATTTTTTCAGTTCGACGCGCAACCCTTCGGAAAAGTGCAGCACATAAGCCTTGCTGGCGTAATAAGTACTCATCCACGGGCCGGGATAGAACGCCGCCACCGAGGCGACATTCAAAATTTGTCCGCCGCCCTGCAGCGCCATACTGTTGCCGATCGCGTGACACAGGCGAGTGAGTGCGAGGATGTTCACTTCGATCAGGTCCTGCTCGGTCATCCAGTCCTGAGCCAGGAAAGGGCCGCAGGTGCCGATGCCGGCGCAATTGACCAGCAAATCGATCTGTCGGTCGCCTTCCTCCAGCTCCAGCAGAAAACCGGACAGCCGTAGGGGCTCGCCGAGGTCGCAGGCTCGGAACAACACTTCCACGCCAAAACGTTGGGTTAGCTCAATAGCAATACTTTCCAGCTGATCACGCTGACGGGCCACCAGAATCAGGCTGCGGCCGCGCCGGGCCAGCGCTTCGGCCATCGCCAGGCCGATGCCGCTGGAAGCGCCAGTGATCAGAGCGTAACGGGTCATGCATTTCTCCATCGCAACAGCTCCGCGCCGGCGACGCAGGTGTCACGGGCGGGGAGCGCTGTTCATTCTTTCGCAGAGTCTACAGGGGGCTGGGCTTCTTCGGCTGCATCGTCGGCTGAATTTGGCGCTGGCTCTGCTTCCACGGCGGTTTGATCTTCGATCTCTTCGGTGGTCACGGAGTCACTTTCATAGCTGCTTTGGGTGGCGCTTTCGTATTCGCTCTGGAGGGTAGTAAGGCCACCGGTCAGTCCGCCGATGAACAGGATCGCGATAAACACCAGCCACAATGACGACAGGATCTTGACCGCGGTGCTGTTGGGCGGTGATGGCGCACCGTATCGATTGGCGGTGTTATTACCCGGCGCGATCATCATCACGAACGGAAAGATGCTGCCCACGAACGGCACGAGGGTCAGCAGCCAGAGCCAGCCAGACCAGCCGATATCGTGCAGACGCTGGACACTGAACTGAATGCTGACGAACGCGAGCGCCACGAAGAGAATAAAGGCCAGCAAGCCACCGAGAATCAGGCCGGCGGTCGAGTCCGTAGTGATGAGGGCCAAGCCGAAAACGGCAAGTACAGCGCCAGCACTAAGGGTCACCAGCGTCAGCGACATCGTCCAGGCCAGATAACGCAAGCGGCCGATCCGACCCTCGAAGCTGAGCGGCTTGAGTGTGGAAAACGCAGGCACGGCTTCGCCAACGGGAGCCTGGGGTGGTGCGTAAGGGGATTCGGGATCTGCCGCGACGGCAGGGGCGTGTTCATGAACGTCAGCCAGGTTCAGTTCGATTGGGGGTTCGGATTCGATCCGGGCATCGATACCGGTTTTGGTCAGCGCCTGGAGATAAGTCTGCGCATCGGCCTGGGACAGGTCGCGTTTGAGTGCAACCGGCTTGCCACTGAACAGTCGCTCGATGGCAGTCACATCGCTTTTGAATAACTCGGCGAGATTGAGCTTGGCGGTGGTGACGTCAACACCTGGCAGCAGAGCGCCGTCGAACACGATCTTGAAACGGTTTTCGCTCATTGCGAGGCATCCTTGTCGCGAATGTTTTAGGGAGTATTGCGGGTTGAGTGTAAAGCCAGCCGGAATGGGCTGGCCAAGTTTTCCTGTCAGCGTGGCCAGCGCTTGGGCAGCGCTGCCGCCAGCTCCAGTGCTTTGCGGTACTCGGCGTCAAGGCGAGCGACCAATTGATCGACACTTGGCAGGTCATCGATCTCGCCGACACCCTGGCCTGCGGACCAGACGGTTTTCCAGGCTTTGGCTTCATCGCTTGCGGGCTTGAGTTTGGAGCCGAAGTCCACCTCACCTTTGCCTTGCAGCGCTGCCATGTCGAAACCCGCTGCCTCAAGGCTCTGACGCATAAAGCTCGCGGGTATGCCCGACACCGCTGGAGTATGGATGATGTCCGCGGCTCTGGAAGTCAGCAGCATCTCTTTATAGGCGTCAGGTGCATGACTTTCGGTTGTGCCGATAAATCGCGTACCGAAGTAGGCCAGATCCGCACCGAGCAGTTGTGCCGCGAGAATCTCGTGGCCGTGGTTCAGGCAACCGGCCAGCAGCAGGGTCTTGTCGAAGAACTGGCGTATTTCGGCAATCAGCGAGAACGGGCTCCAGGTTCCGGCGTGTCCACCGGCGCCCGCTGCCACGGCGATCAAACCGTCGACCCCGGCCTCGGCGGCTTTCTCTGCGTGGCGACGAGTCGTCACGTCATGGAACACCAGACCGCCATAGCTGTGCACGGCATCGACCAGTTCTTTCACGGCGCCGAGACTTGTGATCACAATCGGCACTTTGTGCTCGATGCAGATCGCCAGGTCCGCTTGCAGCCGCGGGTTGCTGTTGTGGACGATCAGGTTCACCGCATAAGGCGCCGGATTCTCCAGTGTCGCCAACCCTGCTTCGATCTCTTCCAGCCAGGCCTTGAAGCCGCTGCTCTCGCGCTGGTTCAGCGCAGGAAAGCTGCCCACCACGCCATTACGGCAGCAGGCGAGTACCAGTTGTGGGTTGGAGATCAGGAACATTGGCGCTGCCACCACTGGCAGACGCAAACGCTGTTCGAGCAGAGCGGGCAGCGACATTGGAAGTACCCCGGTGAGTTGTGCTTATTGGCGTTAGAACGGCCGAACGACGACCAGAATCACAATGGCCAGCAATATCAGAACCGGCACTTCATTGAACCAGCGATAAAAGACATGACTGCGGGTGTTCTCGCCACGGGCAAAACGTTTCACCTGGGCGCCGCACATGTGGTGGTAGCCGATCAGGATCACCACCAGGGTCAACTTGGCGTGTATCCACGCGCCTTGGCTGAAGATGCCGGGATTGAGGGCGATCAGTGCGATGCCGAATACCAGGGTGGCGATCATCGCCGGGCCCATGATGCCTCGGTACAACTTGCGCTCCATGACGCTGAAGCGCTCCTTGCTGACGGTGTCTTCGCTTTGAGCGTGATAGACGAACAGGCGCGGCAGGTAAAACAGGCCGGCAAACCAGCAGACCATGCTGACGATGTGAAGCGCTTTGAGCCACAGATAAAGCATTTTTAGTTATTCCCAGGTTCACGGTAGCCCGGATAGTAGAGGCTTGGGGCTCCGCACGTCACCTTGCCGGTTGTCGCGGGACGATACGGGCCCTATTATCGACGGCTTTCCAGTGGGTTCGTTGAGGGCAGGTTTATGGTCAAGGTCGGTATCGTCGGCGGCACGGGTTACACCGGTGTCGAACTGCTGCGTCTGTTGGCGCAGCATCCGCAAGCAGAAGTGGTCGTCATCACTTCCCGATCCGAGGCCGGTCTGGCCGTGGCTGATATGTATCCGAACCTGCGCGGTCATTACGATGGTCTGGCATTCAGCGTTCCGGACATCAAGACGCTGGGCGCTTGCGACGTGGTGTTCTTCGCCACGCCTCACGGTGTTGCCCATGCGCTGGCTGGCGAACTGTTGGCGGCCGGGACCAAAGTCATCGACCTGTCGGCGGACTTCCGTCTGCAAGACGCTGATGAGTGGGCCAAGTGGTACGGTCAGCCGCACGGCGCGCCGGAACTGCTGGAAGAGGCTGTCTATGGCTTGCCGGAAGTCAATCGCGAGCAGATCAAGCAGGCTCGCCTGATCGCCGTGCCGGGTTGCTACCCGACGGCTACGCAATTGGGCTTTCTGCCATTGCTAGAAGCAGGTCTGGCCGATACCACGCGCTTGATTGCTGACTGCAAATCCGGCGTCAGTGGTGCCGGTCGTGGCGCGTCCGTAGGTTCGCTGTACTCCGAGACGTCGGAAAGCATGAAGGCCTACGCCGTCAAAGGGCACCGTCACTTGCCGGAAATTCGCCAGGGTCTGCGTCGTGCAGCGGGCAAGGACGTCGGTCTGACCTTCGTTCCGCACCTGACGCCAATGATTCGCGGCATTCACTCGACGCTCTACGCGACTGTCGTGGATCGCTCGGTGGATCTGCAGGCGCTGTTTGAAAAGCGTTATGCCAACGAACCGTTCGTCGATGTCATGCCGGCCGGCAGCCATCCGGAAACCCGCAGCGTGCGCGGTGCCAACGTTTGCCGTATTGCCGTGCATCGTCCGCAGGATGGTGATCTGGTGGTGGTGTTATCGGTGATCGATAACCTGGTCAAAGGTGCGTCGGGGCAGGCTGTGCAGAACATGAACATTTTGTTCGGGCTGGATGAGCGCTTGGGTCTGTCCCATGCAGGCATGCTGCCGTAAGGTTTATTCCGCTCAGCAAAAAGGCCCGTCTGACGGGCCTTTTTGTATTTCGGGCTGGCGATCGGGTTTATTGATATACCGTAACAATAGTTGACCAATTTTCTAGGAGAAGCGGATAATGCCCGTCATCACGCATTATGGCGGCGTAACGCCGGGAGATAGTTAGCATGAGCGTCGAATCCTTCACCCCCACGGCTTTGCAATTCACCCACGGTGCCGCGCACAAGGTGAAGAGCCTGGTCGATGAAGAGGGGAATGATCGCTTGAAGCTGCGCGTATTCGTTACGGGCGGCGGTTGTTCAGGTTTTCAGTACGGCTTCACCTTCGATGAAGAAGTGGCCGATGACGACACCATTGTCGAGCGCGAAGGGGTGAGTCTGGTCGTTGATCCGATGAGCTTCCAGTACCTGGCAGGTGCCGAGGTGGATTATCAGGAAGGTCTGGAAGGTTCGCGCTTCGTGATCAAGAATCCGAACGCCAGCACCACGTGTGGCTGCGGCTCTTCGTTCTCGATCTGATCGCAATCACCGCATCACCAAGCGCCGCATGGCCTCAGGGCTCTGCGGCGTTTTGTTGTCTGGGATTCGGTATGGCTAGTCAGGCAGGGTAAATGGCGCCAAGTACGCGCAGGCCACGCGCGCCGGTGACGCTCGGGCGATTGGCAGCGATGCCTTCGAGGCAGCAATGGGCCAGCCAGGCGAAGGCCATGGCTTCGACCCAGTCCGGGTCTACACCGTAAGCCGCGGTGCTGCTGACCTTGGTGTTCGGCAGCAAGCTGGCCAAGCGGTTCATCAGCGTGGCGTTGTGGGCGCCGCCGCCGCAGACCAACAGTTCCTGGGTATCTGATTGAGCACTTTGCAGTGACTCGACGATAGTCAGGGCGGTCAGTTCGAGCAGGGTTGCCTGCACGTCTTCGGTGGCGAAGGTCGACAGTTTCGATAGATGCTGTGTCAGCCATGCAAGGTTGAATACTTCGCGGCCGGTGCTCTTCGGGCCTTTGGTCACGAAAAATGGATCACTCAGCAGTTCGTTCAGCAGAACTGGTTGGACCTTGCCGCTGGCAGCCCATTGACCGTCACGATCAAAGTTGTCGCCACGTTGCTGGTGAATCCAGGCATCCAGCAGAACATTGCCCGGGCCACAGTCGAAACCGGCTACGGGTTTGCCGGGCTCGATCAGGCTGAGGTTGCTGAACCCGCCAACGTTCAATACCGCGCGATTGCCTGCTCGCTCTTCAAACAACGCTTCGTGAAAGGCTGGGACCAGTGGGGCGCCTTGTCCGCCAGCCGCAACATCGCGGCTGCGAAAGTCGCTGACCACGGTGATGCCGGTCAGCTCGGTCAGAAGAGCAGGGTTGCCAATCTGCACGGTGAAGCCGCGCGCCGGCTCGTGGCGAATGGTCTGGCCGTGGCTGCCAATCGCGCGAATGTCTTCGGGTTTCAGTTTTTGTTGGTCGAGAAGGGTGTGAATACCCTGTGCCGCCAGTTTCACCCAGTTCTGCTGGGCGATGGCGGAGCGGGCAATCTCGTCCGGGCCGCTGGCGCACAAGCCAAGCAGCTCGGTGCGCAGGGAGTCAGGCATGGGAATGTATTGCGTGGCAATCAGTTTGATTGCCGGGGTCAGCTCGACCAGGGCAATGTCCAGGCCATCGAGGCTGGTCCCGGACATCACACCTATATAGAGCGTCATGGCTTAGCGCTTGCTCGAAGCCAGCTGCGTGGATTTCTCTTGATCCATGCGCGCCATCAGCGGTTGGCTCTGCGCGAGGAAACGTGCGCGTTCAGCTTTGGAGATCGGATCGGCCATCGCCACTTTCTGGCCTAGTGGGTCGACGTGCACGCCATTGACCTGGAACTCGTAATGCAAATGCGGTCCGGTGGAAAGTCCGGTGGTGCCGATGTAGCCGATCACCTGGCCTTGTTTGACGCTACTGCCAGTCTGCACGCCTTTGGCAAAGCCCTGCATGTGGCCGTACAGCGTACGGTAGGTATTGCCGTGCTGGATGATCACGGTGTTGCCGTAGCCACCACGGCGACCGGCCAACAACACTTTACCGTCACCGGCTGCCTTGATTGGAGTGCCACGCGGCGCTGCGTAGTCGACGCCTTTGTGAGCGCGGATCTTGTTCAGGATCGGGTGCTTGCGACCCATTGAGAATTTCGAACTGATCCGGGCGAAGTCCACCGGGGTACGGATAAACGCCTTGCGCATGCTGTTGCCGTCAGCAGTGTAGTAGCTGCTGTTGCCTTGTTTATTGGTGTAACGCACGGCGGTGTAGGTCTTGCCGCGGTTAGTGAAGCGAGCGGAAAGGATCGGGCCATTGCCGACAGCCTTGCCGTTGACGACTTTCTGTTCGTAGATGACATCGAACTCGTCACCCTGGCGAATATCCTGGGCGAAGTCGACGTCATAGCCAAACACGCTGGCCATGTCCATGGTCAGGCTGTGGGACAAACCGGCGCGTGCAGCGGACTGTGACAGCGAGCTGTTGATCACGCCATGAACATAGGCCGAGCGCACGGTAGGCTTTGCGGTAATGCGGTTGAACGCATAGCCCTTGTCATTTTTGGTCAAGGTGATGCTTTCGACGTCGCTGACCTTGCTGTGAAGGTTGGTCAGCTGGCCATCGGGGCTCAGTTCGAATTCAAGCTTCTGGCCGTGCTTGAGTTGGCTGAACTGCTTGGCTTGCTTGTCGCTGGCCAGCACTTCATGCACCGAAGCTGCAGGAAGGCCGACTTTTTCAAACAGGGTGGAGAGGGTGTCGCCTTTAGAGACGATCACTTCCCTGTGGTTTGGAGACTTTTTTTCTTCGATCACAGGTGCTGGCGCGGGGGCGGCCTGAGCGGTTTCCTGGGGTTCTTCGGCGCTGTTTTCGATCTGTGCAAAAGGGGACGCTGCTGGCTCATTTGTGGCTTGGACCGCTTCGGCAGCGTCTTGATCTTGTGTCAGTTGTTCAGCAGGGCTTTCCAGTTCAAGACTCAGGGTCGTTTTTTTTGCTTCAACATCACTGGAAGGAAATACCAGAAGCGCCAGGCTCAGAAGGGCGGCGATGCCACTTGCTGCGAGCAGGTGGGTCTTCGGGTAAAGCGGCGGCGCTTTAGACGATTCTTTGGTCATAGGTAATTTTTGACTTTGAAAAAGATGAATTGGAAAAGATGAATGACATGATGAAGATGAAATAACTGTATAAAATATAACCAAATCATCCCTGAAGCAAGTCCGCGAACGCTGAGTCTGTGGATTGGTGTCCGTGCGCCGGGCAAAACTTGTATTTGACGCGCGATCTTGTATGGTTGGTTCCCTTTGAATTCGAGCCTTGCGGGTCTGTTATGAAGTCGGTTGAAGAGCAGCTAGCGCTGATTAAACGTGGTGCGGAAGAACTGTTGGTCGAGTCCGAGCTGATCGAAAAGCTCAAGCGTGGCCAGCCGCTACGTATTAAGGCAGGCTTCGATCCGACCGCGCCGGATTTGCACCTGGGTCATACCGTGCTTATTAATAAGCTGCGCCAGTTCCAGGAGCTGGGGCATCAGGTGATCTTCCTTATAGGTGACTTCACCGGGATGATCGGCGATCCGAGCGGTAAGAGTGCTACGCGTCCTCCACTTACCCGCGAGCAGGTTCTCGAGAATGCCGAGACCTACAAGACCCAGGTTTTCAAGATTCTTGATCCGGCGAAAACCGAAGTTGCGTTCAACTCCACCTGGATGGATCAGATGGGGCCGGCCGACTTCATTCGTCTGACTTCGCAGTACACCGTAGCTCGCATGCTCGAGCGCGACGACTTCGACAAGCGCTACACCACCAATCAGCCAATTGCCATTCACGAGTTCCTCTATCCGCTGGTTCAGGGTTATGACTCGGTTGCTCTGCGCGCGGACGTCGAGCTGGGTGGTACTGATCAGAAGTTCAACCTGTTGATGGGGCGTGAACTGCAGCGTGGATATGGTCAGGAGGCTCAGTGCATTCTGACCATGCCGCTGCTCGAAGGTCTGGATGGCGTGAAGAAGATGTCCAAGTCCTTGGGCAACTACGTGGGTATTCAGGAAGCTCCGGGTGTGATGTACGGCAAGCTGGTTTCCATTCCGGATGCGCTGATGTGGCGCTATTTCGAATTGCTCAGTTTCCGCTCCATGGATGAGATCAATGCGTTCCGTGCTGATGTCGAGGCGGGTGCCAATCCGCGTGATATCAAGATCAAGCTGGCTGAAGAGATCGTTGCGCGTTTCCATGGTGAGGAGGCTGCGGCCAATGCTCACCGTGCGGCGGGTAACCGTATGAAGGAAGGCGAGCTGCCGGACGATCTGCCAGAGATCGAATTAACTGCTACTGAAGACATGCCGATTGCTGCTGTCCTTAATAAGGCAGGTCTGGTCAAGAACTCGGCTGTCGCGCGAGACCTTCTAGGTTCTGGTGGTGTGCGTATAGATGGTGAGGTTGTCGATCGCACCTTTATATACGTACTGGGTGCGACCCATGTTTGCCAGGCTGGGAAGAAGGCATTTGCGCGTATTACGCTCAAATCCGAATAAAGCTCAA